>NZ_JADKYR010000001.1 GCF_015354335.1 Methylophilus sp. 13
GATGAAACCACCCAGCAGAACGCTGCACTGGTTGAAGAGGCCGCTGCTGCGGCTGAATCCCTGGTCGATCAGGCCAATCAATTAGCCGATGCTATTAGTCAGTTTAAACTGGAGGGCGTGGCCGCTGGCGGGTTTTCCAGTGCGCACGCAAACACGCACCGCGTGTCTGAGAAAAAACGTGCAGTCAACCTGACTGCTATGCATAAACACAAAGGCAGCCCAAGCCGTGGCGCTGGTGATCCGGGCAAGTTGCTCAAAACGGGCACGCACGATCATAGCTGGGAAAGTTTTTAAGCGCCAAATTGCCTTCTGTAGCAGCTCATAGGGCTTAAATCCCCCTGTTTGCTGCTGCAAAAGCTAAATGGCTCGAATAATCCCCATGATCAAAACCACCCTGCCAGGTAAGTAATTACGACGATAAGAATTTCTTTAGGGGGGCAATTACCGCAAAAGAACCAAATTTCCCCTTTTTACATGCAATTCAAAAGTGGCTTGCATGCTGAATAATCGCTGACATAGGTCGATAAATAGACCAAATAATAAATTATCTGGATCTGGAAAAAAGGAGTGAAACGCATGTTCGCTGATCAATGGGGTGCGCTTGCGGGAAGACTTTCTCGTACTAAGCTTTCATTACAACTGACGATGATACTGGGCGTGCTGGTATGCAGTCTGTTGGCACCACTGGTTTTAAATACCGGCTCAGGTATGGGTTTCATGCTTCATGCAGGATTAACGCTGTTGGCCATATTCATGGCATGCGGTCTGACCGCTTCAGTGAAGCACGTGGTAGGTGGCGAGCCCTTGCAAACACTGCAAGCCGCACAATCTCTGGCGCAGGGTGACTTTGCTGTGCAGACAAGCGCAGCCACAGCCTCGGTGGCAGATGCAATCAATCAGTCAAAAGCCGGTTTTGCAAACTTCAAACAGCAATTGGCGCTGATAGAAGCCGAGCATGCCAAAGGCAACCTTAACGCGCAGCTGGATGTGACTGCGTTTGCAGGGGAGCTGAGCCAGTCTGCCGCAAGCGTGAACCATCTGTTAAACATGCATGTGGCCAGTATGGAAAAAGCCGGCCGCGCCGTTGAGGCGCTGGGTCGTGGTGAGCTGAATACGCAGCTTGAACGCTTGCCAGAACATTTGCATGCCTTCAATCAAGGCTTCGATGGCCTCAAATCTAACGTACAGGCATTGATTCAGGACCTGACAGCAATGTCTAAAAACCATGCCGAAGGTGAAACGGATGCGCGTTTGAATAGCGGTCAATTACAGGGTGATTTTAAAGTGGTGGCTGACGTTGTGAATCGCATGATTCATGGCTATGTGACCGAAACCGAGCGCTTTATTGCAGTCATGGACAGTATTGGCCGGGGTGACCTGACGGCGCAACTGGAAGCCATGCCAGGCAAGAAAGCCGCCATGAACAAGAGCGTAGATCGTATCCGCGGCAACCTGAAAGGGATTGTAGACTCTGTAAACTGGGTCAATGCCGAGCACGAAAAAGGCAATATTGATATGACCCTGCGTGCAGACATGTTCAAAGGCCAGTTCTCATTATTGGCTGAAAGTATCAACAATATCGTGGCTGGACATATCGAGTTGAATCAAAAAGCCATGGCCTGCGTACAAGCGTTTGGTGATGGTAATTTTGATGCACCGCTGGAGCAGTTCCCAGGCCTCAAGGCAAAAATCAATCAAACCATAGAGCAAGTGCGCAGCAACCTGAAAGCCTTGAATGCAGACGCCCAAATGCTTGCTGAAGCCGCCAAAGAGGGTCGTGTCACCGTCCGCGCCAATGCAGACAGACACCCAGGCGATTATCGCAAGATTGTGCAAGGCATGAACAATACGCTGGACATGATTGTAGAGCCAGTGTTGACGGTGAAGACCGCAGCGGAATCTATCAATATTGCTGCCAAGGAAATTGCCCAGGGCAATGCTGACTTGAGTCGCCGTACTGAGGACCAAGCAGCCAACCTGGAAAAAACAGCCTCCAGTATGGACGAGCTCGCATCGACCGTGAAACAGAATGCCGAAAACGCCAAGCAGGCGAATAATTTAGCTGCACAGGCCTCACAAGTTGCCGTCAAAGGTGGCGAGGTTGTCGGTGCGGTGGTGGCCACCATGAGTGATATCAATGAGAGTGCCCGCAAGATTGAAGACATTATTTCCGTGATTGACGGCATTGCCTTCCAGACCAACATTCTGGCGCTAAATGCAGCGGTAGAAGCAGCCCGGGCCGGTGAGCAAGGTCGTGGTTTTGCAGTGGTGGCGGCCGAGGTGGGTAGCCTGGCGCAACGCTCATCCGTAGCCGCACGTGAAATTAAAGAATTGATTACTGACTCCGTGAACAAAACAGCAGAAGGTAGCCGTCAGGTGCAGGAAGCTGGAAACACGATGCATGAAATCGTGGATTCCGTGAAACGGGTCAGTGTGATTATTGGTGAAATTGCATCGGCATCGAATGAGCAAAGTGCCGGCATCGCCATGGTCAACGATGCGGTGATCCGCATGGATGATGTGACGCAGCAAAACACAGCTTTGGTTGAAGAGGCTGCTGCGGCTGCAGAATCCCTGATGGATCACGCCAACGAGCTGGCTAGTGCAGTAGGGGTATTTATTGTGGATGGACAGGCAAAAGCGTCCAGCCATCGCGCAGGAAATGCAGACTGGGACGACGATTATCGTCAGGTCAGCAACGGTTAGGGCAGGGTAGCGAATGCCCTTTAATAAAGTAGTACTTTTTATATCAGGAGTTAAAAATGGCAGTGATTGATCGAGTATTGATTGGCGAAGGTTTAGTCATCGAAGAGCGTCCAGAAGGTGGTTTGGATTTGAAAAATGTGGCCCACATTGACTTGATTATGGGTCCACGCGGTAGCGCTGCAGAAGACGCATTTTGTCGTACGCTCACCGACCAAAAACAAGGCGTAAACGGTTTGTTGGCGATTGCAGCGCCAAACATGATGGTAAAACCAAACACCGTAATGTTTAACAAGGTGACCATCAAAGATGGACGTCAGGCAACACAAATGTTTGGCCCGGCACAACGTGGTGTAGCGATGGCTGTAATGGATTGCGTCGCTGACGGTACGATCCCGCTGGAAGAAGCAGATGATGTATTTATCTGTGTTGGTGTATTCATCGACAGTAAAGCTGACATGGATGACCGTATCCAGGACTGGAACTACCGTGCAACAAAAATGGCGATTAAAGCCGCCGTTGCGCGTGAGCCTAAAGCTGCTGACGTTGTGAAGCAGTACAAGGAAGCGCTGCATCCATTTGCTGCACAAACTCCGGAAGCACAAAACCGTCGTGCTGAAGACAAAGCTGCTGCCTTAGCAATTTCTCAAATGCAAGAGCGCAGCAAGCATGCAAAAAACAGCTATGAAACCCAAGTTAAAGATGATCAGCAAGTTGATTTGGCCATTTCACAAATGAGAGAGCGTATCAACACGACACGCGCTTAATTCTGGCAGTGTATGCCCGCGGATTTGCATAGGATAACGAAGTGAGTGCATTAAAAAAACAAGAGCAAGAAGATCGCGAGTTTTTGTTTACGCGCGATGATTTCGTCAGAATTAAAAGTCTGATTTATCGCCATGCAGGCATTTCATTATCCGATGCAAAGACCGATATGGTCTACAGCCGAATCGGAAGGCGTTTGCGCGCGCTGGACATGAATAGTTTCAAACACTATCTGGACACGCTCGAGCAGCAGAACAATGCGGATGAGTGGCAGGCATTTACCAATGCGCTAACCACTAATTTGACCTCGTTTTTTCGGGAAGAACATCATTTTCCGATTTTGGCCGAACATCTGGTGAAGCTGTCAGCCAACCGGCGAGGAAAACCGCTACGCATCTGGTGTTCTGCGGCATCGACGGGCGAAGAGCCTTATTCGATTGCGATCACCGCTTGCGAAGCGTTTAATAGCTTGAAACCGCCTGTAGAAATTGTTGCCACAGACATTGATACCAATGTGCTGGCGACGGCGAGTGCAGGCGTGTACCCGCTAGACCGGGTCAAGAAAATGGATGACGGTCGTGTACGCAAATTTTTTGAACGTGGCACAGGCAAGCATGACGGCCTGGTCCGTGTCAAAAAAGCCGCCCGTGACCTGATTCATTTTCACCAATTGAATTTACTGGATGCACAATGGCCATTTCATGATGGCTTTGATGTGATTTTTTGCCGCAATGTCATGATCTATTTTGACAAGCCGACACAAGGCAAAATCATTGAAAAATTTGTCAACCTCATGCATGAAGACAGTTTGTTATTGGCAGGCCATTCAGAAAACTTTTTGTATGTGTCCGACCACCTGCAACTGTTGGGAAAAACCGTCTATAAATTAAAAACCAGTGGCGCGGCACGTTCCAGCCTCTTTACGCATCGGAAATCGCTATGAGTGTCATGCAAGAAGAAATTTCTAACACCCTGTATTTTGACAGAACATTTAATTGCAATGCTGCCAAAATTTCACCAGGGGAGTATTACTACACAGACAAGGACATGTTGATTGTCACCGTGCTTGGGTCCTGTGTTTCTGCCTGTATCCGTGACAGCCGTACCGGCATTGGTGGCATGAACCATTTCATGTTGCCCGAGGGGGGCAGTGCAGACAAGGACAGCCCGATCTCTGAGTCGATGCGCTATGGCACTTATGCCATGGAAGTCTTGATCAACCAGCTGTTGCGTAACGGCGCCAAGCGCGAAAACCTCGAAGCTAAAATTTTTGGGGGCGGCAACGTCTTGCGCAGCTTTACCACCAATAACGTGGGTGATCGTAATGCTGCGTTTGTCAAAAAGTATCTGAAAGAAGAAGGGATTAAAGTCACCGGCGAAGATTTGCTGGATATTTATCCCCGCAAGGTTTATTTCTTTCCCAAAACCGGTAAAGTACTGGTTAAAAAGCTGAAACAATTGAACAACTACACCTTGGTCAAGCGCGAGCAAGCTTACTCCAGCAAGCTGCAAACCAACGATGTGGGTGGAGATATCGATTTGTTCTAATAATAATTAAAACAAGGGGTTATGCCATGAAAACAAAAGTGCTGGTGATTGACGACTCGGCATTGATACGCAGTTTGTTGAGCGAAATCATTAACGACACCAAGGATCTGGAAGTGGTTGGAACCGCACCGGATCCGCTGGTCGCGCGCGAGATGATCAAGCAGTTGAATCCGGATGTACTCACGCTGGATGTAGAAATGCCACGCATGGACGGTCTGGATTTTTTAGAAAAACTCATGCGTTTGCGTCCGATGCCCGTGCTTATGGTATCCACGCTGACAGAAAAAGGCTCTGAAATCACTTTGCGTGCACTGGAGCTGGGTGCCACCGACTTTGTCACCAAACCCAAAATGGGCATTACCCAGGGCATGCAGCAGTATGCCGCCGAGATTACTGACAAGATCCGTGTTGCTGCCAGAGCGAAAATCAGCACCTTGCAAAGTATTGCCAAAGCGTCTAATACGCAGATACAACAAAGTCCCATCCGCAATCCGCTCATCAGTAGTGAAAAACTGCTGATTATTGGCGCCTCTACTGGCGGCACCGAAGCGATCAAGTCCTTTTTAATGCAGATGCCTTCTGATTGCCCCGGCATTTTAATTACCCAACACATGCCTGCAGGCTTCACCAAGTCCTTTGCTAGTCGTCTGGACAGTCTGTGCAAAATTGCCGTCAAGGAAGCCGAAGATGGTGAGCGCGTATTGCCTGGCCATGCCTATATCGCGCCAGGGGATCAGCATTTACTGCTCGCCAGAAGTGGCGCCAACTATGTCACCCGTTTATCTGACGCCGAGCCGGTGAATAGACATAAGCCATCAGTCGATGTATTGTTTGATTCAGCGGCTACAAACGCAGGTAAAAACGCCGTCGGGATCATTTTAACGGGCATGGGCAAAGATGGCGCCGCGGGCATGTTGCGCATGAAGAATGCCGGCTCTTTCAATTTTGCCCAAAACGAAGAAAGCTGTGTGGTGTATGGTATGCCACGCGAAGCGGTTGCGCATGGTGGTGTTCACGAAGTCGGGCATTTAAAAGACTTGCCACGTCTGGTGCTACAACATCTTGCAACTAACAGTGAACGCGCCATTCGCGTATAGTACTGTGAGGAATAAACCGGTAAATCCCAGCTTTATCCTGATTAGCATTGACCATGGTTCGTTCCATAATACAGGCTACGGGATTAGTAATTAAATGATAGCGGAGTAACAAATGGGCAACCCAAATACTAAATTTCTGGTAGTGGATGATTTTTCTACGATGCGTAGAATTGTTCGCAACCTGCTCAAAGAACTTGGTTATAACAATGTTGAAGAAGCAGAAGATGGTGCAGATGCCCTCAACAAGTTGCGCAATGGTGACTTTGAATTCGTGGTTTCCGACTGGAATATGCCCAACATGGACGGTTTGACCATGTTGCAGAATATCCGTGCAGACAGCAAATTATCCAAATTGCCTGTATTGATGGTCACTGCCGAGGCAAAAAAAGAAAACATTATTGCTGCGGCCCAGGCCAAAGCGAGTGGCTATGTGGTGAAGCCTTTCACTGCTGCCACACTTGAAGAGAAGTTATCCAAAATCTTTGAAAAATTGGAAAAAGGCGAGGTGTAACCATGACCGAAGCGATCAATCCGAATCAGGATCATGCGGCGATGGATCTTGCCTCTAACCTGATTTCCACGATGAGTCCCAATCAGCAAGAGGAAATGATCAGCCGGATTGGACACATGACCCGCTCCTTGCACGATAATCTGAGTGCGCTGGGCTATGACAAGGTGCTGGAACAAGTTGCGCAGGAAATTCCTGATGCCAGAGACCGTTTAAGTTATGTGGCAAAAATGACTGAACAGGCGGCTGAGCGTGTGCTGAACGCCACTGATCTGGCCACGCCTTTACAGTCAGAGTTATCTGATCGGGCTGCAGTGTTGAAGCAACGTTGGGAAGAGGTCATGCAGCGTGCTTCGCTCAAATCGGAATACGATGCTGTTGTCCATGAAACACTGGAATATATGTCACTGGTCAGTCAACACACATCGACGACCAAATCGTTACTGATGGATATCATGATGGCGCAGGACTTTCAGGATCTGACCGGCCAGGTGATCAAGAAAGTGACCTCACTGGCACAAGACCTGGAGAGACAATTGGTGCAAGTGTTGGTAGATTTTTCTCCTGCGGCCAAAAAAGACGAGGACTCCTTGATGAATGGTCCACAAATTGATCCACATAACACCGTGGATGTGGTCGCCAATCAGGAACAGGTGGATGATCTGCTCGAAAGCCTGGGCTTTTAATTCTCAGCATTTATCCAGTGTCATCCTGGCAAAGGCATCTTAGGATGCCTTTTTTATTGATCAGGCAGACTTCTACTTATTAAAGCCCGACGCGCTCTTCGGGTTTTAGCGCAGCGAGTTCCTCATCCGAATATAAGCGGCCTCGGGTGATAAAGGCCATGCCACTGCCACAATCGAGTGAAAATGAGCCACTCGAGCCCGGCATCGCATCGAGGATGGTGTGCGTACTGTGCATAAAACTGAAATGACTGTCACTCATGTAAAAAATAGCACCACCGGGCAAGGTTCCCAGTTTGACATCCATCGGACTGGCGATGTATTCGGCAGCTGGTAGGCACATCGGGCCACTGCCTTCACAACATCCGCCTGATTGAAAAAATACAATTGGGCCATGCTGGGCGGTTAATTGCTCAATGAGCGCGATGGCCGCTGGCGTTGCAGAAACACGTTCAGTCATGCTCTTCCCCTGTTTATATTGTGATAGATAGATAAAAAAAGGAGCGAAAAATTCGCTCCTTTAGATCAAACAAATGTCTGTTTTAGCATTCCCGCCAAGATTTAGAAGAATCCCAGTTTTTTCGGGCTGTAGCTGACCAGCAGGTTTTTGGTTTGCTGGTAGTGGTCCAGCATCATTTTATGCGTTTCACGGCCAATGCCAGACTCTTTGTAGCCACCGAATGCGGCATGCGCAGGATAAGCGTGGTAGCAGTTAGTCCAAACGCGGCCAGCCTTGATGCCACGGCCCATACGGTAAGCGCGGCTGCCGTCACGCGACCAGACGCCTGAACCCAGGCCGAAAATGGTATCGTTGGCAATGCTCAGTGCTTCAGCTTCATCTTTAAAGGTGGTCACTGCCAGCACAGGTCCAAAAATTTCTTCCTGGAAGATGCGCATTTTATTATGACCTTTGAACAAGGTCGGCTTGATGTAATAGCCTTCAGCCAGATCACCGCTGAGTACATTACGCTCACCTCCGCACAATAACTGCGCACCTTCCTGACGACCAATATCCATGTAGGAGAGGATTTTGTTCACTTGGTCTTGGGATGCCTGCGCACCAATCATGGTGTTGGGGTCAAGTGGGTTACCTTGTTTGATGGCGGCAACACGTGGCAATACACGCTCCATAAACTTGTCGTAAATGGATTCCTGGATTAACGCACGGGAAGGGCAGGTACAGACTTCACCCTGGTTAAATGCAAACAGCACCAAGCCTTCTACGGCTTTATCCAGGAAATCATCATCGGCAGACATGATATCTTCAAAGAAGATGTTAGGCGATTTGCCACCCAGTTCGAGGGTTGCTGGAATCAGGTTGCTGGCTGCAGCCTGGGCAATATAACGACCGGTGGCTGTCGAACCAGTAAAGGCGATTTTCGCAATACGCTTGCTGGTAGAGAGTGGGGCACCTACCTCACGGCCAAAGCCGTTGACGATGTTGATGACGCCAGGCGGAATCAAATCAGCAATCACTTCCATCAGGATCAGCAGGCTAATCGGCGTGAACTCTGCAGGCTTCATTACCACCACGTTACCCGCGGCCACAGCTGGCGCCAGTTTCCAGGCGGCCATCAGAATAGGGAAGTTCCACGGAATAATCTGGCCGACCACGCCTAGTGGCTCGTGAAAGTGGTAGGCAACGGTATGTTCATCCAGTTCACTAATGCTGCCTTCTTGCGCACGCAACGCCCCGGCAAAATAGCGGAAATGATCTGCTGCCAATGGAATATCGGCATTCATGGTTTCGCGGATAGGCTTACCGTTATCGACGGTTTCCGCAGTCGCGATCAACTCAAGGTTTTGCTCGATGCGATCAGCAATTTTCAGCAACAAGTTGGAGCGATCAACGACAGAAGTCTTGCCCCATTTATCGGCTGCTGCATGCGCTGCATCCAATGCTAATTCAACATCCTCGGCGCTAGAGCGTGCAGCTTGTGTGTAGGGCTTGCCAGTAATAGGCGAGATGACATCAAAATATTCACCTTTGACCGGTGCAACCCATTTTCCACCGATAAAGTTATCATACTTGGCTTTATAGGGCACTTTAACGCCCATCGCCTTGAGAAGATCCAAACTCATAGTAACTCCTGTGTTTTTTCTATTAATATCGTAGCAGAACTGCTCTCCAAACCGCCTACATCAAATCGCAACTATGTATCGCGATAAACATACGTTAACACCTTATTTTATAAGGCTTAGCCGTGTGTTTGTGTGCTAAACATTAAACCTTAAAAATAACAAAAGCAAGCTTTTTAGCCAACTTTATACTGTTTTATAAGATAGCAGACCTGACATCTTGCTAGCCCTAAAACAGGCCATATGAAGTGTGAAAGTCGCCACTGATTACACCATAAAATGATTTGGCGTCTTTAACTTTTATGGGTATAATCCCGCCTTATTTCGGAGAGATGGATGAGCGGTTTAAGTCACCACCCTGGAAAGGTGGCATAGGGGCAACTCTATCGAGGGTTCGAATCCCTCTCTCTCCGCCAGCAGTAAAATAAGGCCTGTTTTCTGTTACTAATCAATAAGTTACGGATAACAGGTTTTTTATTTTTACCTTACGCTTTTACCTTACGTTTGCGTGATGTTCCTAGCTCGTTGATATTTATTTTCAACGTATATATAAGTAATAGACAATGCAACACGCTTCAAAACAACTAGAACAATCCATCATCAATGAACTGAAGACAGTCACCAGCGTGTTCAAGCACACCCCTGAAGAACTCCTCAAGATGGCTATAGGTATGTCAGCAGGTCTGGCTCTAGCTGGCTTGAAGTGTCCGATGTTGGACTTAGCGATATCCTCAGACAATATTCCTTTGATGATTCAGGGCGGTCTGTTGTCTGATTGATTAGCTTACATAGATACAGACATTAATACCCTTGTACTTTAGTCAACTATTCAGAAAATAGGTAGCGAAAGAGTCCCTTTAAGGGTCTGCTTTCACTACCTATTATCGTTTCTACTGCTGTGGCGCTAAGAGTTTCTCTAAGGTAATTCGTCTAGACATTTATTTGTTGCACGTATCAACTTCCCGTTTTTTAAGTGAAAGGTCTCTATATCAAAGCAATTTTTAGCATTATTTCTAGAGTAAAGCTGCCTATGAATTTCTATATATTTCTTACCATCCCAAGACCAAATAGACATATGCCCATGCATGGCAGCTCCACCTAACTCTTTAAGCTGTTTAAAACCATTTGTTTTTTTATTTAATACTTCTAAGAATCCAGTTCCTGATACATCCCAAATGAGATGCGCGGTGTTATGTTTCATTTGGAAAATCCACATTGGGCAATAGTAAACACCACATAAACATGTACTGGCAGGCTTTACCAAATAAGTCTTTGAAGATTTATTCAGGTGAATAGTCTTAACCTCAAACATATCTTCTGGTTTTACACCTTCGCAAAGCGCTATGTCCTCTCTCATCTCTTTATTCAGATAGGTGCTAATTGGCGCAGGAATCTTAACCGGCTTTGTAAAGTGTTCTTCGATGCTGAAGTCTTCAGAGGCACTAGTTTCAAAGGAAACAAGGAGAAGGAGGAGGATAATTATCTTCATCAAGTTACATTTTCGACTTCAGATAATTCACAAACGATGTACAGGACAATAAGAAATAGCGAGCATCTGCCTGAGTAAGATTGTCTTCAGCTAGCATCGCATGTCTAATGCCATCAGCGTCACTTGTATATGCGTAAAGCTTCTCAAAGCCATCTTTTAGCGCCCTGTGAAGCTGACCATTCTTTTCGAGAGCCTTAAGAGCGTCACTGAGCATCGCTTTATTATTTCCTGTTAGTATCTTCGCCATGCTCTCAACAGCCGAAATTGATTCTTTAATTGAATTGCGATAGTCAGGATTAACTCTATCCGCGTATAACTCTAAAGCTCGTTGTAAATGCATAGTCACGCCAGTGAATTGAGTATCGGCTAATGCTTCATCTAGCAATCGCACCTCTTGCTCGCTCGTAATATCTGTCAATTGACCATTAACGAAACGATAAGCGGATAGTTCCCTTTCTAAAATACCATTCAGCGCTTCATAAATGTGACTGTTTAACCTGACAGTGAAATTCGCAACAAACTCTATAAAGTCATAAACCTCATTCCATGATGCCTTGAAATAATAGTTTCTAATCGCCTCAAGAATTTCATAACCATGTTGAGGCCTTTTATCAACAGGCAGCTTGAAATAATTTGCCCACAGAAATCTGCTAAAAGGTTTAATGCCTGCAACTCTGTAACTATCGGCGGAAGTAAAGTTTTTGGTAGACCATAACATCATGTCTAATACGTTCCATAAACTATTACGTAAAGCATTATTCATTGTTTCAATCTGGATAACTTCAGGTCTGGGTTTTAAGCCTTTCCGCTCACTGAAAGACATCGTCATAATTAGTTTTTCTGATAAAGATTTATAACCTCCCCACTTTAGCGTGCATAAAAAAACAAATCAACTAAGGTCAGGAAGAGGGTACGCCAGCTTCTCAATGTCCACCTTAAGTACACTCACAGGTGCAGGCTTGTTGTACACCTTGCCCGTAGTGCCATATTTCTCATGGCCGACAAAATCCTGTATGTGTGTTGTCTGCACCCCAGCATCATCCAAGAAGGTAATAAGCGAATGTCTGAAACTGTGAGTGGATTTGTCTTTATTGAAGCCCAAACAAGTCTTAAGCGTCCCGAATCGCTTACCTGTGGCATTAGACCTCTCGCCGTATTTATTAAAGGTCAGACCGGATAGTAAGTAACGATCCTTAGAGTTTTCCTTAAGACGCTTCACTACAGGTTCAATCTTGCTGTGGATAGGGATAGACCTTATCCCAGCTTTAGTTTTGGCATCTGTAATGTTAAAGGCGTTATCTGAGACATCTTCAACCTTCAGGCTACATATCTCTTCAATGCGTGCTCTCCAGTGTAAGCCGCAAGGGACATCAGGTCTACAAGGTCTTGTTTGCCTTTGAGGTTGGCCGTATTCCATAGAAGTAATACTTCCTCTTTCGTCCATGCGTCCTTAGCGTCAGCTTTGTCTTTTTTCTTGCGCTTATGTGAGAGGATGTCTCGGAATGGCTCAAGGTCAGCTATAGACTCCTCATACGGTTGTATATATTTTCAATAGTTCCGGCAGTCGCTTATGTATCTGTTGAAGCCTTTACTCCTTTCTCTCCGCCAAATAAAAAAAGCACCCAATAGGGTGCTTTTTGTTTAATGTAGACCGTTATTTCTTTTTCTCTGCTACTTTTTCGGTTTTATTAGCCTCAGCCGCAGTTGCTTTCTTGGCGCCGACGCTCACATCTTTCTTCAGGTTTGCCAACGTTGCCTGGCCTATGCCTGGCACTTGATCCAGCTCTTCCACTGACTTAAAGCCACCACTCTTTTTTCGATATTCAATGATAGCTTGCGCCTTGGCCGGACCGATACCATTCAGGCTTTCAAGTTCAGCCTGGCTGGCTGTATTGATATCAACCACCGCATAAGCGGCTGGCAATAAAAGGAAATACATCAGGTAACCCATAAGCGTTTTCATCATATGACCTCCAGAATCGTTAAGTATAAAAAAACAGGCATTGCGCCTGTTTTTAATTCTACTGAGGCCGTTCCTGATCGGAAGGTTAACGTCCTTAAATTAATTTAAAAATGTTAAATATTTTTAATAATTGTATTTAATGCAACAATCGGGTCATCTGCTTGTGTAATTGGCCTGCCTATCACCAAGTAGCTGGCGCCTAATGCGATGGCATCTGCAGGCGTCACAATTCTGGTTTGATCGTCCTTTGCAGAGTCCTTCGGGCGAATGCCCGGGGTGACCAGACAAAAGTCAGGCCCCAATGCTTTTCTGAGCATGCTGGCCTCTTGTGCTGAACAAACTACACCATCTAAGCCAGATTGTTGTGTCAGTGTGGCCAATGCGAGTACCTGTTCAGGCAGGGCGCGCTGGATCCCCAAACTATGCAACGTTGGCGCATCCATACTGGTTAATACCGTGACAGCGATTAGCAGCGGCGCTTGATCACCAAAGGCTTTATCCAAGCCTTCACGTGCAGCCTGCATCATGGGTTGCCCACCACTGGCGTGAACATTGACCATCCATACGCCTAAATTTGCGGCGGCCTGACAGGCTTTTGCCACAGTATTCGGGATATCGTGAAATTTGAGATCGAGGAACACATCGTATTGCCGCGCAACCAGTTGTTCGACAAGCTGAGGCCCGGCGGCGGTAAACAGTTCCTTACCCACCTTGAGTTTACACAGGCTTGGGTCAAGCCGATCTACTAGCGCGATTGCCGATTTGGCATCTGCATAATCCAGGGCAACAACAATTTTACTGTCGGTCATAAAGGAATTGTCTTAGGAATGAAACGGGTTGGGGAAGGGCGCCAAACGGTTTTATTTTCGTTTAAGTAACTTGATATCTCGAATGGTCGCTTCAGTGGGTTCGGGCGGCAGCGACTCCCAGGCATTACAGGCTGGGCATTGCCAATGATATTGTTTGGCCCGGAAACCACATTGGTCGCAATAATAGGCGGCACGGTCACCAATGGCATTGCGAACGGTTTGCTGCATCAACTGTAAATCATGTTGTTCATCCTGGAGCATGGCGCGCGCTTGGAGCAATTGATCCAGCGATTTGAGGCTGGGTTTGCGGATCAACTCGTTACGGGCAAGTTTTGCCGCTTTATCCGCACCTTCAGCCTGCAGGGTGGCCTCATACAACACCGACATAATGCTACTGAGTTGATACAACTCCAGATAGTAATGGAGTTGGCTCAGGCCTTCCTTTAAGCCTCTGGACAGTTTGAGGTCGCCTTCGCTTTCCTCTTCACCATACAGCGCAGCATAGCTTTTAAGCATTTTTTGCGCGACCAGGCCCAGATGTTCTGGATGCTGCATTTCTATGCGTTTCCAAAGTGCAATCGCATCAGAATGGTGGCCTTGATGTGCAGCGATATCGCCCAATAAGACATTTGCGCGTACACAGTTCTTATTGGCGTCCAGCGCTTGTTCGAGTTGGACTTTTGCAGAGGACCAATCCTGCTTGATCATGGCATTGGCAGCCAATTCACAATAATACTGAGCGACCTCTTTGCGATAAGAGACGCCTGACGAACGCTCTAATTCGGTGGCAATGCCAATGGCGAGTGACCATTCGCGTTCCTTGACATAAATCTCAAGCAGGTGACGTAAGGCCGCTTGTTCATAGCGAGTATGGCGCAGTGTTTGAAAAATTTCTTCGGCACGATCATATAGGCCTGCCTTGAAGTAATCCTGCGCCAATTCAACTTTGATTGATGTCGATTGCTGCTCGGTGAGTTCGTAGTTTTCTAGGAGATTTAAGTGCAAGTGAATCGCGCGGTCTGTCTCACCTGTGCGGCGAAACAGGCTCCCCAATACAAAATGCAGTTCCAGGGAGTCTTTGTTCATGTAAAGCGCCTCACTGAACGCATCCACCGCTTTGTGGTACTGGTCAGCAATGAGCAGATTCAGACCTTTAAAATAGGTGGCTGGCAATGAGGTGGATTCAGCAATCAGTTGCTTGATATCCACGCGGGCTGCAATCCAGCCCAATGTAAAAAACAGAGGCAGAATCAATAACCACCAATACTCGAATTCAACCAGCATAAAAGCTCTCTTGTTTGATCACATGACATTTTACCCAAGCGCTCCTCAATGCGCCATCAATAGCGGTCTGAGCGGCCAAAAAAAAACGGTATCCGAAGATACCGTTTTTTACTGCTGAATCACAAAAATTAAGATTCGATCGCGTCTACGCGGTCACGCAACTCTTTACCAGCCTTAAAGTGCGGCACGTATTTCGCTGGCACCTGTACTTTGGTACCAGTTTTCGGGTTACGTCCCAAACGAGGCGGGCGGTAGTTCAAGCTAAAGCTGCCAAAACCGCGTATTTCGATACGCTCACCTGTTGCCAGGTTTTCCGTCATTGCATCAAGGATGGTCTTGACGGATAACTCTGCGTCTTTCAGCACAAGTTGCGGAAAGCGCTGGGCAAGCAGGTCTATTAGTTCAGATCTTGTCATGATCTAAAGCCTTCTTATTTTTTGCTATCCAGTTTGGCTTTCAGCAAAGCACCCAGGTTAGTTGTCCCGGCAGAAGCTTCATCAATCATGACATCATCCACTTTTGCTTTTTTGGCTTTTGGTTTACCACCTTTGTCTTCGCCAATTGGTGCGCTGTTGCCGCTTGGATCTTCAGTCAACTGTTTAACGCCCAGAGAGATACGCTCTTTCTCAACATCAATGCCCAAGATAACAGCTTGCAGCTCATCACCTTTCTTGAAGTTGCGGATCGCTTCTTCGCCAGACTGAGTCCAGGACAGGTCAGACAAGTGTACCAAGCCATCAATACCGCCTGGCAAGCCAATGAACACACCAAAGTCAGTGATAGACTTGATCTGGCCTGAAACTTTGTCGCCTTTAGCGTGGGTTGCAGCGAAATCATCCCATGGGTTTGGTTTGCACTGTTTCATGCCCAGTGACAGACGACGACGGTCTTCGTCGATTTCCAAAATCATCACTTCAACTTCGTCGCCCAGTTGAGCGATTTTGCCCGGGTGGATGTTCTTGTTGGTCCAGTCCATTTCAGACACGTGTACCAAACCTTCAATGCCTGGTTCTACTTCAACGAACGCACCGTAGTCAGTCAGGTTAGACACTTTACCGAACAGGCGTGTACCGACTGGGTAACGGCGGCTCAATGCCACCCATGGGTCGTCGCCCAATTGTTTGATCCCCAGAGAAACACGGTTTTTCTCTTGATCGAATTTCAGGATCTTGGCTTCAACTTCTTCACCAACGGTCAGCACTTCAGATGGGTGCTTCACACGGCGCCATGCCAAATCAGTGATGTGCAACAGGCCATCGATACCACCCAGATCCACGAACGCGCCGTAGTCAGTGATGTTTTTAACGATCCCTTTGATCACTGCACCTTCTGTCAGGCTGCCCAGCAATGCTTCACGGTCGGCACCCAAGGTGTCTTCCATCACAGCACGGCGGGAAACCACGATATTGTTACGCTTGCGATCCAGCTTGATGACTTTGAAGTCCCACTCTTTGTTTTCGTAAGGAGTGGTGTCTTTAACTGGACGAATGTCTACCAGTGAGCCTGGCAAGAAAGCCATGATGCCGCTGACAGAAACGCGCAGACCGCCTTTAACACGGCTGCTGACAAAACCTTTAACTACACGGCCTTCGTTCATGGCTTCTTCCAGATCCAGCCATGCTTGCATTTTCTTCGCTTTTTCGCGAGAAAGTTGTGTAGAACCAAAACCATCTTCCAGTTTTTCGATCGCTACTTTAACGAAGTCGCCAACGGCAACTTCCAGTTCGCCTTGTGCGTTTTTGAATTCACTGGCGTTAATTACGCTCTCGGATTTCAAGCCGGCGTTCACGATAACGAAATCATTGTCTACAGAAACTACTTCGGCGGTGATTACTTCACCAGCGCGCATTTCCTGGCGGGCCAGGCTTTCTTCGAAGAGGGCTGCAAAAGATTCCATGGAAGAGGATGTATTAGAAATAGAAGCCATTAAAAAATTGTCCAATTTTTACTCGCATGAAGACAGGCATCTTGCAGCGAGCCATTGCAAGGCAAAAGCGCCAACAATGGAAAAGGTTTAAAAAATATTGCCCAAGCGTGACTTGAGCAACCCGAATCCAAGACTATACACAAAAAAATTATTGGGTTCAATGACTTATGTGTGTTTTTATTTAGTTTGCGCCGCTTTTTTAAATGCTTCGATAATGATATTCACCGCTTGCTCAATATTGATGTCGGTGGTGTCCAGCAAAACCGCATCTGGCAATTGCTTGAGTGGCGCGACTGCGCGCTGGCTATCGCGTAAATCGCGCTGCTGCAAATCAGCTAGAATCAAAGCGTAATCTGCGTGATCGCCGCGTTGAATTAACTGATCGTAGCGTCTTTTTGCGCGCGTTTCGACCGCGGCTGTCAAAAATATTTTCAATCCGGCATCCGGGAAAATGACAGAGCCAATATCGCGGCCATCACCAACCAGCCCAGGGGCTTGCCTGAAATTGCGTTGCGTTTGCAACAGCGCGGTACGTACGGCAGGGTGGACAGCGACTTCAGAGGCCCCTTTGCCCATCTGTTCTGTACGAATATGGTGGCTGACTTGTTCGCCGTTTAAATAAGCTTGGCCATGCTCAAACTTGATCTGCATCTGTGTCGCGATATCAGCCAGTGCATCTGCATTTGACCAGGCCACGGCTTGTTGAACAGCGGCATAAGCCAATAGACGATAAATCGCACCCGAGTCCAGGTAATGAAATCCAAAATGGGTAGCCACGCGTTCAGCGACGCTGCCCTTGCCAGAAGCAGAAGGGCCGTCAATGGCAATGACTGGAGGGAGAGGATTATTCATAATAAATTTTACTTATCGATCAGTTAAAAACAATGAATTGGATTTTGACTTTTGGCTTTTATATCATGGCTGCATCGTTAATAAGGAGCACACCATGATTAAAACCATGTCTTTTGCCATGCTGCATTTTAGCGTCGCGTTCACCATTGCCTATCTTTTCACAGGCAGCCTGCTGGTGGGAGGGCTGATGGCGCTGGTTGAACCGGCCTGCAACACCGTGGTGTTTTATTTTCACGAGCGTGCCTGGCAACAGCATCAGCATTCTCACGACGCGGCGCCTGCCGCAGAGCCTGACGAGCATGAGTGGGCGTATGCGGCTTGAGAATGGCTAGCGAACAATGCTGGCGAATACCTTAAAGTACTCTGGAAAGGTTTTACCCACACATTTTGGGTCATTAATGGTAATGGGCACGCCGGCCAGGCTGAGCAATGAAAAGCACATGGCCATGCGGTGGTCATCATAGGTATCAATTACTGCGTTAGGTGTCAGTTGCAAGGGGGCAGTGACCTGAATGTAGTCCGGGCCTTCGACCACTGTGGCCCCGACTTTGCGCAGTTCTGTTGCCATGGCTGCAATGCGGTCGGTCTCTTTTACGCGCCAGCTGGCGATATTGCGTAGGGTGGTTGTACGGTGCTGATCCGAATCACCACGCACAAACATGGCCATCACGGCTAAAGTCATGGCCGCATCGGGGATGTGATTACAATCAAGGTCAATCGCCTTCAATGTGCCTGTGTTTTCAGCACGCACGTGGTTGTCGCCATAGCTGATCCGTCCGCCCATGAGGTTGGCCGCTTCAGCAAAGCGGATGTCGCCTTGTATGCTTTGCGCGCCGACGCCGTTGACGGTGACGTCCCCCGCAACAATACCCGCACCAATAAAATAAGAGGCACTTGACGCGTCACCTTCTACATATATTTCTCCTGGCGCGTGATAACGCGCATCTGCAGCAATGTAAAAATGCTGCCAGCCATCCCGTTGCACGGTCACGCCAAAGCGTTGCATCAGGTTGAGCGTGATTTCGATATAAGGCTTGGAGATCAGTTCGCCTACCACTTCAATACTGGCCGCCTGGCCTGTTAGCGGCAAGGCCATCAACAAGGCTGTCAAAAACTGGCTTGAAACATCACCTCGTATTTTGATCGCTTGACTGACATCCAGCTGCGCTGGCGAAATTTGCAGGGGAGGGTAGCCCGCATTCCCCAGGTAGCTGACTTGCGCGCCCACCTGTTGCAAGGCATCCACCAAATCGCCAATCGGGCGCTCATGCATGCGCGCAATCCCATGCAGATGGTAGTCACCGCCTGAGAATGCCAGTGCGGCAGTCAAGGGCCTAAAGGCCGTCCCCGCATTGCCCAGAAACAAATCCGCTTGCTTATTGGGAAAGTTGCCGCCACAGCCCATGACTTGCCAGGCATTTTCAGAGATATTTTCCAGCTTGACGCCTAACGCTGATAAGGCCTCCAGCATTCTGGCGGTATCGTCTGAGGCGAGTAAGTCGCGAATGACAGTGACACCGTCAGCAAGTGCTGCGAGCAATAGCGTACGGTTTGAGATACTTTTTGAGCCAGGCAAGGTAATTGCGCCTTGGGCTTGGTGGGCAGCGGGTAAATGCAGTTGTTCCATAGCGATTGGTAATTATTGAATTTTTGACTTGGCCCAGTCATTACGTGCACGGCTGGCATGTTCAAACAAATCGTGCAAAGCACGACTGTCATCAGCCTCCAAGAGTGCCGTCATGTCGCTGAGCGCTTGTTGATAGAGCCTAAGTTCACTTAATAAGGCGGTTTTGTTAGCCAGTGCAATATCCCGCCACATCTCAGGATGACTGCCTGCAATGCGCGTAAAGTCGCGGAAACCGCTGGCGGCAAATTTGAACAACAATTCCGCATTGCTACGCTTGGCCAGATCCTCCACCAGTGCGAAGGCAAGCAGGTGGGGCAAATGGCTGACGGCTGCAAATACGCTGTCATGTTCTTGCGCACTCATGTGCGAAACCACTGCACCACATTGCTGCCAAAGTCTGCTGACTTGATCGAGCGCTGAGTTAGAGGTTTGCGCATCAGGCGTCAGAATGACATTCTTACCGAGATACAAATCAGCCATGGCAGCAGCAGGGCCACTTTTTTCCGCCCCAGCAATCGGATGACCGCCCACAAATTGATTAACCTGGTCCCCAAGTTCGGCCCTCGCGTACGCCATCACGTCCGACTTGGTGCTGCCGGCATCTGTGATAATGGTCGACTCGTCCAAATAGGGGCGGATGGCCTTTAAAATCGCCGGCGTCTGTGCCACTGGAGTGGCAATGATAACCAGATCCGCCGCGTGAAGTGCAGAAGCAATATCCGTTTCCGCACTGTCAATCAAACCCAAATCCAGTGCTTCCTGCAAGCTTTGTTGAGCGCGGCCCACACCAACAATGTGAGGAGCCCCAGGGTGTTTTTTAAGGGCCAGCGCAATGGAGCCCCCTATTAAACCTACCCCAAAAATCACAATTTTCTTGAACATTTATAAATTGTACCATGTCGAAGCAATGCGCCTTTAAGTTTGGCTCACCACCGTTTAAGGCGTATAATCCAAATTCTGTATTGGGGCTGACCCGGTTTCGACGTGGGTTGCAAAGCAGTGCAGGGCATACCGAGGATTCAGGTTCCCTCGTAAATCCATCTGAAAAAGTATAGTCGCAAACGACGAAACTTACGCTTTAGCCGCTTAATCCCGGCTGAACGCTGCACCGAAGAGCCTCTCGGTCGGGCCGGGTAACCGGCAGCAGCGTCATTTAGAGAGGATCGTGCTTTACCGGGTTGCTTGGTAAGGCATTAAATCCAAGGCAACTCGCTTGTCATCTGCTTGCTCGTTGGTGGGTGCCTGGTTAAATATAAACAACACAGCTAAGTATGTAGAACTGTCTGTGGAGGGCTTGCGGACGGGGGTTCTTATCTAAACACTTCAATTGTGCACATTTATTCAACTATTATTCCTTATATATATAGGGTTTTTAGTTTGTTTCAAGTTGTGCACATTTAATTTCTTTTCTCTCTAGATCACTTAACTGGAGAAAGTGAATTTCCAATACCTCCCAAACCTAAAAATTGAGAACTCACTTTTCACTTTTTGGATTATTTACTGGGTTTGTCTCGATGACTCTTCCACAAGCCAATTCCTGAATGCCACCATTCTGGGCAAGCTAGACCATTCAGGTCTGTAAACTACGTAATAAGCAAGTTCTGAGATGTAGGTAATCTCAGGATAGAGGCGAATCAATCTTCCACTGACGATATCTTCTCTAGCCATCACACTCCTGGCTAAGGCAACTCCGTGGCCATCTATTGCAGTTTGCAATACCGCGGCGGAGTTGTTTATTTGCATGCCTCGGTTCCCACTGGATAAAGACAAACCAAGTTTGTTGAACCACTTGGTCCAATTTACAAACTCCAGCTTTTCACCTATGGATAAGTCATGAATCAAAGTTTGATTGATCAAGCTTAAAGGATCTGCCGTTAGTTCTGGATGGTTGCTTAAATAGCTGGGCGAGCAAACAGGATAAATCTCTTCATCCATTAACTTTTCAGAAACTAGGCCTGCCCATTCGCCAGCACCATATCTAACCCCAACATCAATATTATTCTTCACGAAGTCGATCGGTTTAAGACTCATATCCAATCGCACATCCGTCTCAGGGTTCAGTGCCTGAAAATGCTCTATTCGAGGTAATAGCCACTTCGCCGCGAAGGCTGGACTAACAGTCACGGTCAGAATTCCACTGCGGCTACCGTCTTTCAATGTTTTCAATCCGAGACTTAACTTTTCAAGCCCCTCATGAATGATAGGTAGGGCTTGTTTTGCTTGGTCAGTAACAACAAGCCTGGCCTTTCCTGTGGTGTTCCGGTGGAACAGGGGCGCTCCTAACCAATCCTCTAAACCACGTACTAACTGGCCAACGGCTGCAGGAGTGACGTTCAACTCGTTTGCGGCAGCAGAGAAGCTTTGATGTCTTGCACTGGCTTCAAATGCCCTGAGGGCGTTCAAATGAGCAGGTAGTTTCATGTGAGATAGATTTTCTTTCAATTGTCGACAGAATATCTCATTTGTGAATGTGGATCAAAAGTAAAAGAATGCTCATCACTAAGGATCATGCGGAAGATGCTTAGCGGTGGACTATTCATTACTTTTTATTAGGGAGTTTATTATGAGTAGTAGTTTTTCTTCTAAGGTTGCCATTGTTACCGGAGGTGGATCGGGTATTGGAAAAGAGGTGGCTATTAGATTCGTACAGCTTGGCGGCCAAGTCGTTATTGGTGGCAGAGATGCAGTTAAGTTACAGCAGGCAGCAAGCGAGATTGATACTTCGGGGCAGAATGTACGCATTGTTTCTGGGGATATTGCAAAACTTGAGACTAGTAACTCACTCGTAGAGATGGCAACTCAAGCTTTTGGTGGTGTTGACGTACTGTTCAACAATGCAGGGGTGTTTCACCCAAAGCCATTTTTAGAACTAACAGAGACTGAATATTCGTGGTTCCTGGACACTATTCTTAAAGGTAAGTTTTTCATGGCCCAAGCTGCAGCGAAAGCCATGAAGCTCCGTGGGGGCGGTGCCATCGTACAAACAGGTTCACTTTGGGCACTACAAGCAATCGGCGCAACGCCGTCTGCCGCTTATTCGGCAGCTAATGCTGGCGTGCATGCGTTAACGAGAAATCTGGCTATTGAATTAGCTCCCGAAAACATTCGGGTCAACACAGTCGCCCCTGCAGTAGTTGAAACACCTGTTTATAACACCTTTATGAGCCAAGAGCAGGTCGAGAAGGTTCTTTCAACATTTAATACCTTTCATCCACTGGGCCGTAATGGCCAACCTGCTGATGTTGCTGAGGCAATTTTGTTCTTAGCCTCAGAGCAAGCTGGTTGGATTACAGGCACAGTGATTCCTGTTGATGGAGGCGTAATGGCCGGCCGTCCCATAGTAAAGATTTAATCAAATGCTAATTAATTCAGACTTTCTTCTCAGAGCTTCATTAACCCCGGATTTATATCAATGGGTTGAATCACCTCAACCAGGTGTCGAGCGAGTAATGCTTGACCGTTTCGGCGGTGAATGCTGCCGAGCAACTAGCATCGTGAAATATGCGGAGGGATCACATTTTCCTACCCATCTACATCCGGGGGGAGAGGAAATTCTGGTGTTGAATGGCACATTTTGCGAAGGGGACCAACAATATCCTGAAGGTTGGTACCTCCGTAATCCTCCTGGCTCTAAACATCAACCATCAAGTTCATCTGGCACCGTTATTTTTGTGAAGCTTTGGCAGATGGGCGAAAACGACACTGGCAGGGTCCGTATTAATACTAAAGATCCATCAGAGTGGATCAACTGGGGGACGCATGAAGTTTGTCCCCTGTATTCAAGCGAAACCGAGTGTGTGTGGTTAGAGCGAATTAGACCCAAAACAAAACTCTCTACGAAAGAATTTGATGGTTGCGAAATTTTAGTCTTAGAGGGTGAGGTAACCATTGATGGCTTGCATTACCCCGTGGGAAGCTGGGTGAGATTGCCTATTGGTGATATCCCAGATATTCATGCTAGTGATAGCAAAGCTTGTATATACATCAAGACTGGCCATCTTGCCCTGGCTGTTAATCAAGGTGTGTCTGTATGAACGAAGTGCAAGTTGCAATTATAGGGGGGGGCTTGAGTGGGCTTTATGCTGCATACCTCCTCGAACAAAGTGGTATCACTGATTACATTCTGTTTGAAGCCAAAGACTCCTTGGGAGGTAGGTTGAGTTCACCCACTGTCGGTGATGAGCATGTGCAGTTTAACGAGCAGCTTAAGCATTTCGATCTCGGGGGAACATGGTACTGGCCCAAGATTCAAACTCGTTTAGACGCTGTCATCAAGCGAATGGGTTTGCAAGCTTACCCGCAACACGAAGTCGGGGAAATGCTCATTGATCGAGCTGATTTGGGAAGACCAATTCGTGTCAGTGGGTACGCCTCTTATCCACCAATGATGAGGGTTTCGGGCGGCATGCACGCATTGATCAATGCCATCAAGCAAGCAATCCAGCCTGCCAAAGTCTTAACAGATCATACCGTCACTGGGGTTGAATGCAGTAGCAACAAGGTTTGTATAACTGCAAACGGTACACGATGGATTGCAGATCATGTCTTGCTGGCAATTCCCCCAAGGCTAGCTGCATCAACAATCGACTTTTCTCCTCAATTGCCCGAAGAGACTTATCAAGCATGGATGGGGGTTGATACTTGGATGGCAACTCACGCCAAATATCTAGCGATTTATGATGAACCATTCTGGAAGACAGATCATTTATCTGGATATGCACGTAGTGATTATGGACCGCTTGGGGAAATTCACGATGCCTCCTCAGATATAGGTGTGCCAGCTCTTTTTGGCTTTTTTGAGTTGCCAGCCTCCGTTCGCAGTACCTTTTCCGAGTCGGAGTTGAAGGAGCGCTGTCGCAAGCAACTGAAAAGATTGTTCGGGCCTGAAGCCGCCAATCCCAAGTTTGATTTCATAAAGGATTGGAGTGCAGATAAATACACTTCAACACTTTCAGATTTAGATCATATGGATGCACATCCGATACCGCCGCCTTGCATTGCTTCAGAGCCCTGGAGACAGAGGCTAATCGGTATCGCGACAGAGTGGTCAACCCAATATCCTGGCTATATCGCAGGAGCCGTGGATGCTTCATTCAATGGGGTGAATCAACTGTTACAACAGAAGCTTGCTAAGGCTGAGAGTTAAAGGGGTAAATATGAGGAAGACTTACAAAGCATTGCAAGTTTCTGCATCTGGAGAGCTTGAAATTCTTGAAAAGAAGGTGCAGCTGCCAAGCAGTAAGCAGGTGCTTATTGAAGTTGAGGTATGTGGGATGTGTGGTGCTGATATATCAGATATTGATAGCGCCGCGTCGAGTGAAGTTCCGAGGGTGCCAGGTCATGAGGTTGTTGGTCGAATTACTGCAAAGGGAGAGGATGTTCCCAACTGCTGGAAAATTGGTCAACGGGTTGGAGTTGGCCGTTTGGCTGGGTATTGTCATGAGTGCATGCAATGTCGGAAAGGGCAGTTTCATCTCTGTACTAACCAACTCTACGTCGGAGCCACTTGTGAGGGTGGGTATGCTGAGATGATGTTGGTGTTACATACCGGGCTAATCGCTATTCCTGACGAATTGTCTTCTGAAGAAGCCGCTCCAATTCTTTGTGCAGGTTTGGCCACCTTTAATGCACTTAAAAAAAGCTCAGCCCAAGCTGGTGATAGCGTAGCGATTCTCGGGATTGGTGGTTTGGGTCACATGGCAATCCAATATGCTCGCAAGATGGGGTTTAAGGTCATTGCAATCGGCAGAGGAGAACATGATGTTAAGGATCTTAGGCATTTAGGGGCTCATTTATTCATTGATGCCAGTAGAGCGGATTCAATTGATCAGCTAAAAAGTGCTGGAGGAGTTCAGGCAATCATTTCGACGGTCCCAACCGCTTCGGATGTTGCTCCATTTCTAAGTGCATTATCCCCTCAGGGGAAAGTAATTCTATTGGGAGCAGGAAAAGCCACATTAGAAATATCACCCGGAGGACTTGTTGGTGGGGAAAGATGTGTCGAGGGGTCTTTCACAGGCACACCGTATGAAAGTGAGCGAGCGTTAGATTTCAGCGTTTTATTCGAGGTGATACCTAGAGTTGAGACCACTCCCATGTACCTAGCCAATGAGGCTCTAGCAAAGTTGAGAGCCGGCAAGGTTAATTACCGGATGGTTTTAATAATGTGCAAAGAGTTGCATGCAGACTGTTCTTGAACGAAATTCTCGCTAAGTTTGTCTTCAAAGAAACAAATCGATAAAGGAAACTCATGAAAAAGAATATTTTGATTTCAATATTTGCACTGCTCTTTGCTCAGTCTTCGATTGCCGCCGAAGATCCATTTGAGCATAACCGATTGTATGTGGGAGCTGAAGCAAGTAAGGAAACCTATCGTGCAATCTATCAGTTGGATAGTAATAATCCTGAGATAATCAAAAAGGCTTTTCGTAACGTCAACAATCTACTTGAGGATCCTCGGTTAAAAGGAAAAGTGCAGGTCGAGTTGGTTGCCTATTCAGGAGGGTCTGAGGTTATGATGAAATCAAGTGGCTATGAGGCAGTCCTAAGAGACCTGGTTTCTAAAGGCGTAATTGTTGTTCAATGCTTAAACACTTTAAAAGAAAAGAAGCTAGAAAAGTCGCAGTTCTATGACTTCATTGGATTTGTACCTTCAGCCAATGGTGAATTGGTAATTAGAGGCTCGGAAGGGTGGGTTATCATTAAACCTTGAGGCAATCCCCATTTCTATTCTAACCTCATCCACGGTATACGTTTATCACGAGCGAGGTTGGATTATTTGAATTCATTCCTTGCAAGGGTTATTCATGAATAAACTACTTTATCGCGGTGTTAGTAAAGAACTGGACCATGAAAATGATGGGAGACTTGTAGCCAAGGGAACAAACAGCATGGTGGTCGCTAAACATGATGGTTTAATTACTTATGGCGATAACTTTAAGTACGGCCCATGTTTTGAAAATACTGTAAGAGCGCAGCAAATGGATACCAAGCCTTATAGTCCACGAGCTATTTCCACATCAACCTCCGCAGCCATTGCGAAAAATTTTGCAACTGCAGGAAATACGACGGATGGTTTCATTTATGTTATTAACGCTGAAAGGTTGGGGGAGTTTGGAGTAGTTGCGATAACCCTCGCTAATCCAAAAGTCCCAGCTGAAAAGGAAGTTACATTAATCCTTGGGGAATTAGAATTCATTCCCCAAGGATTAATAGTCGAGAAATATGAAGTGAAAAGTGATTGGATATTCGATTAGTTTTGTTTTGATGTTAGTGCAGCATCAACAATCGAACGTATCTCATCAGATTTAATTCTACCTACATGTCGATCCAGTATTTTCCCTGTCTGGTCTATTATCAAGGTAAAGGGTAAGACGCTGTTGTTATTACCCAGGCTTTGACTTAGCGGAATAGCATCAAACTCTGCAGTCACAATTTTGTAGTCCACTTTAGTGGACTCCAAGAACTCACCTACCTGCTCAGCATCATCAGCGGCAATCCCTATGAATACGACATCGCTGTCTTTGTAGCTTTGGCTTAATTGATTTAGATCTGGCATCTCATCCCTGCAAGGCCCGCACCAAGTTGCCCAGAAATTCACAACTGCAACTTTCCCACGAAGCTGACTAAAGTCATAAGCATTCTTATCCTTGTCGGGATATGAAAGAGCATAGACTGGGTTGTTCGACTCAGCTTTGTTTGCAGTTGGGAATAAGCCCAGACCTTCAGTGTAGATGACACCAGCAATGAAGGCCATAGCTGCTATAACAACAGCCACACGAGTAATATTTTTCATACAGATATCCTAAATGCCATTGATTGGAATTTTCAGGTAGCTAACGCCATTTTCTTCTGCTCCAGGCATTTTCCCAGCTCTAATATTCAACTGGATAGATGGGAGAATGAGAGTAGGGAAGGCTAGCGTTTTATCTCTCGCTGTTCGCATCTGTACAAACTCATCTTCACTAATTGAGTCCTTTACGTGGATATTACTTTTGCGCTGCTCAGCAACAGTGGTTTTATATTGGGGTTCACGACCGGAAGGAGGGTAGTCATGGCACATGTAAAGCGCTGTCTCAGGCGCCATGGAGAATATGCGCTTGATTGATTTAAAGAGAATGTGGGCATCCCCGCCTGGGAAGTCGCACCTAGCGGTCCCCACGTCAGGCATGAAGATTGTGTCACCCACAAATACCATCTGGTCCTCTACTATGTAAGCCATGTCAGCCGGGGTATGGCCAGGGACATTAATTGCTTGAACACGAAGATTCCCAATATTGAAATTTTCTCCGTCCGCAAATAGATGGTCAAATGCTGTGCCATCTGAAGCTTCTAACTTGTCATAGTTAAATACAACGTTGAAGACTGTTTGTACTTTCAGAATGTTTTCACCAATGCCGATCTTGCCTCCCAGCTTTTTCTGTAAATAGGGGGCAGCGGTGACATGGTCTGCATGGGCGTGAGTTTCAAGAATCCAATCAAGGCGTAGATCGTTAGACAAGATATATTCAATCACTTTGTCTGCCATCTTGGTAGAGGTACGCCCTGACTTGGCGTCGTAATCCAAAACTGCATCCACTACGGCGCAAGATTTAGTGACCTCATCGCTGATTACATGGGTGATGGTGTAGGTTACATCATCAAAAAAAGATTCAACTGTAGGTTTCATGGGGATTGTTCCTTCGCTATTACTCAATTCTCTGTATGTGGTTGTTTAAAAATGCTTGCACGAGGTCTCAAGCTCTTCTTGCCAGTGCTTCAAAAGCCTCGTAAGCATGCAAGAAATTGTTGCCGGTTAATTCTGAAATCAGGTCACTTCCGCGTAGGCGATCCATCACAGGCCCTTTTATCTCTGCCAGGTGTAATTTCTTCTTCATGGCACCAATCTGTGTGTTTAAGGCACATAGAACTTCAAGAGCCGTGGAGTCAATGCTGTTGATTGCAGGCCCAAGAATGACAATGTTTTGTACTTCGGGATGTTGATGCAGGACGCTGTGAATTGTTTCCTCAACTGCCTGAATATTTCCGAAGAACAAGTTCTCGTCAATTCTGATAAACACGGCATTGGGTAGGGTTTGGACGCTGTAGCGCTCAATATTTCTGAAATGCTCCGTGCCGTCCACACGTCCAACGATGGCAATATGGGGGTGGCTGGCATTCCATAGGTAGGAGAGTATTGATATGGAAACGCCTACCAGAATCCCGGGCTCAACACCAACTAATATCACTGTTAACGTTGTTCCTAGGAGTGATAGGCCATCAGCCTTGCTGTACTTCCAAGTATGTCTAACTGTACTGAAGTCGACCATTCCGAGAACCGCAACGATAATGGTGGCAGCCAATACGGCATGCGGAAGATAGAAAAAGTAGCCTGTGAACCCTAATAATACAATTAGCATCAATACTGCAGAAAAGATGCTCGCTAGGGGAGTGTTGGCACCGGCCGCATAGTTAACAACGGATCGTGCGAAACCGCCGACGACTGGATATCCACCAGATAGTGCACTGGCAGCATTTGCTGCCCCTAAGCCAAATAACTCCTTATTAGGCTTTATTTTTTGTTGTCTACGTAGGGCTAGAGACTGGGCTACAGATACGCTTTCAATAAAGCCAACGATAAAAATGAGCAAAGCTGGCATCAGTAATGATTTACTTTGAGCGACTGTTGGAAGCGAGTAGCTCAAACTAGGCAGCCCTTCTGGAATGCTTCCTACAATCTTGACGCCAAGCGTTTCTGCCCAATCATTAGTGGCTACGAGCAAGGTTGAAATGATGACTACTACCATCGGGGCGAGTTTTGTTAACAACCCTGCCTGTTCTTTACTTAGCCCCAACTTACTCAATAAGTTGGCTAGGCCATTTCTTGCATAAAAAAGGAAGGCTATGGATGCGATGCCAATATATAGCGTTGGGTAATTTATAAGTCCCAGAGAAGCATAAAGACTGGATAGGGTGTCAACGACACTTCCGTTTGGAATACTTACCCCTAAAATGCCTTTAAGCTGGCTAATCGCAATGAGGATTGCAGAGCCAGTAATAAAACCATTAATGACCGGATGGCTTAAAAGGTGAGAAAGAAATCCTAATCTGAATACACCGCAAAGCAAATAAATCACGCCTGTAAACATTGCCAACTGCATAGCCAGAAAAGTGTATTCACTTGACCCCGGGGTTGCTAAAGGCGTAAGTGCTGTTGCTGTCATAAGTGAAGCCACAGCGACTGGACCTACCGCTAATGTCATACTTGTGCCAAAAACGGCATAAGCTATTAAGGGCAAAATGCTGGCATAAAGTCCAATTTGGGGAGGTAGGCCTGCTAGTAATGCATATGCCAAACTCTGTGGAATGAGCATAATTGTGACAATAATACCTGCAGACATATCCCCTTGAAGATACGCTCTCTTGTAGGATTTAAGCCATTCAGGAGCCATTTTACTGAATGAGCTAGCTTGGTTTGATTCATCTTTAAACATACGGTTTACCAAAAAAATGCAGAATTTCCATACTTCTGAAATTCATTATATGTATTTGCATTTGCTCCAAAAGGTATTTGCAGATCAATTCGAGTATTTATTTTTTGTTTCAAATAGGTGGTGTCATAACTGGCACAAAACTCTGAATATTCAATAATTTAGTGCCATTTATTGCAATCAATAAACTTAAATCCTGCGTTGGCTGGTCTTATATTCTCAATAAATTGATATTAATCAGGTGTTTGAAAGCTATGGCAAAGGTCTTGCTTTCAAGGAACGACCAAGTAGTAAATATCAAATTAAAAATGGAGAAAGAGGCATGGCGAAATTCAGCCAGAAAGTATTAGGAAATCAAAAATTTGATGTGGTGGTTGTAGGGGGTGGTTCAGCAGGCATCAGTGTTACAGCAAGTCTTTTGAAACGTGATTCTGATTTAAGAATTGCGATTATCGAACCCAGTAACTTTCACTTTTATCAACCAGCGTGGACTCTGGTAGGTAGTGGTGATTATCCGATTGAGAAAACAAGGCGCCCTATGGCCGATGTGATCCCATCTAATGCGACCTGGATTAAAGCTGCAGTGAGCAAATTACATCCTGATAGAAATGCCGTGCAGCTGTCAGATGACTCAACAGTATTTTATGGTCAGTTAATTGTTTGCCCTGGTTTGCGGTTGGCATGGGAAAAAATTGAAGGTTTGCAGGATACGTTGGGTCAAAACGGAGTTACATCAAACTACAAATTTGAACTTGCCCCATATACGAGAGAGCTCATAGAAAAGGTTCGAAGTGGGACGGCGCTCTTTACACAGCCACCAATGCCAATCAAATGCGCAGGTGCGCCTCAGAAAGCCATGTATCTGTCATGTGACTATTGGCTGAGAAACAAAGTCTTGAAATCCATCAATGTTGAATTTCATAATGCAGGTGCTGTGTTGTTTGGTGTTAAAGAGTTTGTTGGCCCACTCATGGAGTATGTTAAAAAATACAACGCAAAACTGAATTTCAGTTCAACGCTAGTCAAAGTGCACGGCCCGAGTAAAACAGCCTGGTTTGATGTAAAGGCTGAGGATGGAAGCGTGATGCGCGTAGAGCGTAAGTTCAGCATGATTCATGTTGTACCACCACAAGTACCTCATGACTTTGTTAAAGAGAGCCCACTAGCCGATGCCGCAGGCTGGTGTCTGGTTGATAATGCAACGCTGCAGTCTCCCGCGTTCCCTAACGTATTCTCTCTAGGAGATATCGCTTCCACGCCAAATGCCAAGACCGCTGCTGCAGTACGTAAGCAAGTGGTAGTTGTGGCAAAAAACCTATTAGCTCTGCGTAATCACAAACAACTATCTTCCAAATATGATGGCTACGGTTCTTGCCCACTCACTGTTCAGAAGGGAAAAATTATCCTGGCTGAATTTGGCTATGGTGGAAAGCTGTTACCCACATTCCCATTGGACCCAACGAAACCGAGAAAATCCGCTTGGGCTTTGAAAGCTTCATTCCTGCCAAGATTTTATTGGGCAGGGATGCTCAAGGGTAAGGAGTGGATTACAAAGTGTTCTGAAGTTTGATTTGATCCTTAGCTACAATAAGCAATTAAGATCGGCCCAAAAGGCCGATTTCTTTTCTACCCTCCTAAACAACAAGTCTATGCCGAGCTGTAGCGAAAGGTTCAAGGCCATTTTGAATCATGGGTGTGTTACAAAACAGTTTTATCAGTCCAGAAACTTTTTTGCTTTCAAAAAGCGCTTGAATATGACGTACCGCTTGTGGACATTGAGGGAGATAGGATCTTCACATATAACAAAGCCCTTATTAAAAGGGCTTTGTTATTTTTAGGCTTTAGTGATTGTGGTTTTGGTGACTATCACTTCCTGGATCTTTTACAGGGACCACAACATAAATCTGAGACTCTGTACCGTCAGTATTTGCAAATTTGAGAGTAATTGGGACATGGTCACCATCCTTCATTTGCTTTCTAATATTAGTCAGCATCAAGTGATAGCCACCGGGTTTTAAAACCAGCGGCTCACCCGGTTTGATGGTGATTTTATCCAATCTACGCATTTTCATGATGTCACCTTGCATGCGCATCTCATGAACCTCGACCGCCTCGGCAAGTGCGGAAACGCCACCGACTAGTTGTTTCTCTGTATCGGAGGTTATAGTCATGTAGCCACCCGCAACCTGCTGCCCTGGTTGAGTTGACCTGATCCATGGAGCTTCAATCTTTACCTCAGCAATTGCACTCATCGAGAGTGTTAAAAGACCAATTAATAAGTATGTTGATTTCATATTAGTTATCCTTAACTGAGGCAGCCGGCATTTCAACTGGCGTTACGTAATAAGCAGCACGAGCTTCTTTCTCCAGTTTAGCTACATTGGCCCCTGTAAGCGCCTTCATGAATGCCACTAGTTCAGCCTTCTCCTGTTTAGTTAGATTAAGAGGTGTGAGTAGTGGATCTTTGAGTGGGTTGTCTTCTCCACCCTTGTCGTAGAAGTCCACGACAGCCTCCAGGGTCAGCAATGAACCATCGTGCATGTACGGTGCGGTCAAAGCCACGTTACGTAATGATGGTGTTTTGTATGCCCAGCGATCTTTCGGGTTCTCTGTAACCTCAAATCTGCCTACATCATTTGGTGGACGTTCACTTGCATGGTCAAAATGATCTGAAGGCGTCTGAACAGTAATGCCCGGTGCCAATGTAATAGGCATTGTTGCTTCCCGGTGGTATACAGTGTTATTCCTGGTGTAACCAATTCCAGTATTGTGGAACCCCTGATCTGTGAAGATCGCTGATTTTTCTTGTATTGCGTGGCAAGTCACGCAGCGAGCCTTACCCATAAAAAGCTTGAAGCCATTAATCTCAGAGGCATTCATAGCTTTTGCTTCGTTGCTATACTGATAACGGTCGAATTTTGAGTTTGCAGAAACTAGCGTGCGTTCGTAGGCAGCAATTGCTTTGTTGATATTGTCGAGATTGACCGGTTTGCCGAATGCTTTCTCAAACATCCCATCATAGTCACTCGTGGATTTGATTTTTTCCACAACATAACCAACCGAGGGATTGCCCATTTCGTTGAACGCTACAAGTGGGCCAATAACCTGATTTTCTAAACTATGTTCTCTGCCATCATGGAAGAATCTGGTGTAATAGACTGCATTGAGAATGGTAGGTGTATTTCGTTTATTTGTTCTACCCTCAATCCCAACTGCCATTGCTAGTTCATTTGAAGCAAAGGCTTGTTCTGGCACATGGCACATGGCACATGAGATGGTGTTGTTATGTGAAAGACGACGATCCATAAATAACTTCCGCCCCAAAACAACCTTGTCGTCCGTTGTTGGGTTGTCTTCCGGTTCGATAATTTTAGGCAAGCCTAAATCGTCAGGTGGATGAATATCTGTTGTGATACCTAACACTGCTGCGATGGCAGCGGCCAGTAATACAACAGTTGCGATTGCTGCTCTAACCCCACTCATTTATTAACTCCTTTTTCTGTTTCTATCATTAATGTTTCAATATCATTCAACAACATTTCTGGGTTCAGAAATGTTGTTGAATAAATTTCGCGCACATATCCATTCGGGTCAATCAGGAATATTTTCAGTACATGAGGGAAGTCTAGAGTCCGCTTCCCGGTTTTCGGATCAATCGCTATGTCCACGTTTTGACCATAACCATCAATTAGTGGAATCAATACATCGTAATTTTTAGTGGTAAGAAATTTCCATTCGACACTGTATGGTTTGTTTTCACGGTTAGTCTTCTTCTCCAAACCAGCCATCATGACCGGAGTGTCACGTTCAGGGTCAAAGCTAATGTGCACCATACGAACTTGTTTTGAGAGCGATGGAGTCTTCTCTAGGTACTGTTTCACAATTTGCATTGTGCTCATTGCAAAAGGGCAGCCTTTAGCATCAGAGCAGAACTCATAGAAGAAAGTAAGAAGGGTATATTTACCCTCGGTGAATTTTTTGAGTTTGACTGTTTCACCTTTGCCGTTCAGTACTTCTGCATCAGGTGCTTTGAAAATTTTGCTTAACTCGTATGTCCCTGCGGCCGCCAAACCTTGTTTTGCAATTCTTGTCTGGAGCTCTTTGTTGAATTTATTTTCGATTGGCCCAGAGATCTTCTGGCCAATAGTGGTGTTAGAAAGAGCATCTGCCAATGCATAATTTTGAATATCCGAGCGGAGGAAATATCCAATCACGACAGATGCTATAAAAATCAACCCTGCTATTAGAAATTTAAACTGCAAGTTGTAGATCATATTTAAACCATCTAAAGCAAGGTTGAAGGGGTGGAGATTAAGGGTTCGATGCGAAGTTCAGCTTGTTCGCTGTAGAGGCTTGCAACGGCTGCAATGTCTTCAGATCACGAGCTTGGAACTTCATATGGTGAGCACGGCCCAGTTTTTCTTTGTAGAAGTCAATTTCGAAAGCCAACTTCAACTCTTTACCATCCCAGTTGTAAGCCTTCAGGAATTGGTCGTCGGACTTGCCCTTCATATCCCAGTTGGAAAGAAGTGATGTTGTGAAGTAAACACGCTGGCCATCGAAGCTAGGTGAAACCATGTTTACTTGTTCACCAATTTTCTTGGTGTAAGTTTCTTTTGGATGGAGAGGGTCAGTCATATCCCAATAGCGGGTCGTACCATCCATGAACGTATTGATCCACAAGCCTTTACCGCTTGAAACCAAACTAATGTCAACTGGCAGAGGGATTTTAGCTGGGTCACCAATAGTACCAACTTTATGTTGTTGCCATTCACCGTGGTCATCTTGTTTGTAAACATAGATTTCTGAAGTCAGTGCTGTTGTTGTCACAGCCCAGTTGTCACCTGGAGCATATGACCAGCGTGCTTCCAATGCCGCACCTGGTGTATTGAAGATCTTCATTGGCTTCATAGTTTTGTAATCCCACATCACAGTGGTATTACCAAACTGTTTCATTGCATCTTTATCCTTGATCAACTTACCCAAGTCCATCATGTAGTTGTTCCAACCAGTAAATGCAGTGGTTAACATTGCATTTTTGTTTGGGTTGATCGCAGCATCATAGCCGAAGCCATCGCCACCGTTTGTGGTTGGCATCATGGTTGTTGATACATACTCACCAGCATTTGTGTAGATCGCCATGCCAGTTTGACCACCGTGATCTTTAGCATTTGACAATGCTGCAACAATCATACGGCCAGGAATTGCATAGAATGTATGTGGGCCAACTAAGCCAGATTTAGCAACGAAATTGTTGAGTGTTTTAACCAGTTTTGGTTTGGAAGGATCTGTAGCAACATCGAAAATGAAGATTTTGTTGCTATCCAGAGCGCCTGCCCACATGTATTTGCGGTCATCCGTAAAGCCCATGTGGTGCGCTTCACCACGGCCACCTACGGACAGTTTGCTAATTACTTTACCGTATGTTTTAGATGCTGGATTGGCATCCACAGTTACCAACTTGTCGGATTCGTCGCCCAGACCTTTTACACCGAGAGTCCAGACGTAGACAAAGTCTTCTTGACCTTTGACGAGTGGGGTGAACGGAGAGCAGCTGGTTTCATCAGCAATCGCGCTCGGCATTTGAACAGCAACACCCATCACAACAGCCATACTTACGGCTTGTGTAACCGTCTTCAGTTTTAAAAACTTTTTCTTAAGATACATTTTTTTCTCCTATCTAATACAAACTTTTTAGAATTTACTTCTTAAAAAATTGAGTGAATAACGCATAACAAATAAGTTACTTGCGTGACCTTTTAAGGCAACTCTTGTGCCAGTTCAGCTAATCGTCTGATTTGTAAGTAGATATTTCAAATTGTTACTAAAGGGCGCGGTAACAACCGTCAAAATAACGGACAGTAATGGCACATAAATCAACAGCTTTATGAACTTTATGTCATAAATGGCACTAGTTGTTGTGATCAGCTTAGTTGAAAAAAAATCTTATTTATCAATGAACTAACTCTATATTTAGAGTATCAAAAATACAAGTACGCCAAAAATGAACACCAGTATGTCATTTTCTTGACAGTACAATTTATAAATGTATATATTGTATTTAGATGTAACAATTGTTACAGACTTCACAATAAAAAATCACTCTAATAATGTTCTGGGAAGGACTGGGGGCAGTCATGACTACTGAAATAACAGTAAGCAAAGACCTACTTGATTTCTTAAATTCACTACCTGAGCCAAGGCTTGTGCTTGGGACAGACTACAAGATTATTGCTTCAAACCACGCATATCAGAAGATATTTGGGGAGGGGAAGCCGCTTAAAGGAAAACACTGTTACGAGGTTTCGCACCATTACCTCAAACCATGCGATCAACAAGGTGAATCTTGTCCACTAAAAGTCGCAAAAGAGACGAAATCAACGCACCGTGTATTTCACATCCATCACACTCCTAGAGGCCGAGAACACGTGGATGTTGAGCTAACTCCGATCCTGGATGAGCAAGGTCAGCCGGCTTTTTATATCGAGACATTGAGAAATCAAAATCATCATCTCAAACAACATAGCCCCGACTGTGTTGCTGGTAAAAGTCCATGGTTTACGCGTGTTTTGGGATTGGTTGAGCGAGCCTCAAGTAGTGATACGCCAGTAGTTTTATTGGGTGAGTCGGGTACTGGCAAAGAGGTTATAGCTCATCTGCTGCACAAGAAGAGCACGCGGAGTGCAGATAGTTTTATTATCGTTGACTGTTCAGGCCTGACTGAGACGCTTTTTGAAAGTGAAATGTTTGGACATGAGAAAGGGTCATTTACCGGCGCTTATCATGAAAAAAAAGGATTGGTCGAAATGGCCAATGGCGGTACGTTGTTCCTTGATGAAGTGGGTGATATTCCACTGAGTCAGCAGGTGAAACTTTTACGATTGCTTGAGTCCAGCACATATCGAAAAGTTGGCGGCTTGGAGGTTAAGCGCACTAACTTCCGTTTAATTTCAGCTACTCACCGAGACCTGAAAAAAATGGTCCAAGAGGGCACCTTTAGGCAGGATTTGTATTATCGAATCAACGCTTTCCCAATTCAAATCCCTTCTCTTAGGGACCGGCCAGAGGATATTCTGATCTTAGCTGAGTACTTTCAGAAAAAACTCTCTCCAAACAAAGAGATGACTTTCGAGGACAGTGCTAAGCAGTTTCTGCAGAGCTATTCTTTCCCAGGCAATATCAGAGAGCTTCGCAATATGATCGATAGAGCAATACTGCTTTGCGACTCCCAGGTGATTTCTAAGCATCATTTAACCCCTGATGAAGTATTTCCAGATCAGAGCCACCACCCATCATCTAATAAGTATTTCAGAGGTGATATTCTCCCTCTTGATGAGTTGGAGTCTATGTATTTACAGTGGGCAGTGAGCGAAAGTAATGATTCCAAAAGAGATTTGGCAGATAAGCTTGGTCTAACCCCACGGACACTTTATCGCAAACTCAAAGAGATTAAGAGCCAGGTTGTAGAGTAGGCTAGTAATTTTACTTTGACTCAATTTTGATTCTTCTCTGGAGTCGTGCCAAAGGATGCTTGTCATTTTGACTTGCGTGCATCCTTGCTATGCCCATTTCTTCTGATTCAGGAGGTTTGGGCACTTTTTTCCATAGATGCCCAAATCTAAATCTAATTGCATAGCCGCAAACCGTTCTAGATTTAACCGAAGATGATGCTTTCGTAGTATAAATCTATCGTTATTTTGAATGATAAAACTGCCTTTATAAATTAACTTTAGAAAATGAAAAACACTCTTTTGGAAGAAGTTCACATTGACCTTTTAGTAAAGGTATTTCGAAACGAAATCAGTGACACACCTTTTGTAGTTAAAAAATTCAGAGTCGGCAATTCTGACTATCTAGAGGTTTTGGATTATCTTGAGACCAATACATATATTACAAATCAGGGTGATGTTTACCATCTCAAAATTGAATCCTTGAGTTTGATCTGTGACATGGAGCCAGCGGCAGCTCACTATATTGAACAATATGAAACCGATATTTAACATGTTGGTTCACACATACCGCGACGAGCCAGACTCAATTCTGTATCTGCGAGATATAGAGCAAGAGCTTCATTATCCTAGAGTGCTCATTAACCGTTTTGCTGAATTCTTGTATGACTTGCCATTTTTTGGGGGCAGATCTACGGATCTTTCTTTGGAAGACGCATATGTGATGCCTTCTGAGTCTATACTCAAATACCGCACTTTGGTTGATGCTATTGAGAAGGTGAAAAGTCGGAGAGAGCCTCTCAAAAAGCAAAGCGTCGAGGATTACTATCGTATTCAACCAATACTGGGCGACTTTTCATTTCTACTTCATGCAAGGATCGCTCAAATACCACTAAAACTCTATCATGACGGTTATTTGCGAGAGGCTGTGCTGAATTCAATGATTGCTCTATTTGATTTTATTCGCGAAAGGAGCGGTCTACAGGAGGACGGAAGTACCTTAATTAACGAAGCATTCTCAATAGATAAACCTTGTTTAGTTTTCAGCGATATAAACACAGAATCCGGAAAGAGCGATCAAAAAGGTTTTATGCAGATATTAAGAGGGGCTTATCAGGGGATTAGGAATCCACAGGCACATACTTTAGATCATGATATGACAGAGGTAACAGCAGCTCAATATCTGGTGTTTGCAAGTATGTTGATGCGAAAAATTGAGGAAGCTCAATTAGTTTCAGAGGGGTAATTTAAAAAAGCATAGAACCCACCAACATGGGCTCTATGCAACTTGGAGATTCAATGATGATATTACTTAAAGGACCAAGTCAGACCCAAACCTGCTTGCCAAGTGCTCGCTGATACAGAAGTGAAGCCGATTGTTTCGCGGTTTTTGAGTGCGAATGCGACATGTGTATCCAAGGCGAGAGACTCTGTAAGCGCATAGCCAAAGCCTGCAGTCACTTGATCTTCCCAGATTGGTTCAGCATTGGTTGCCTGGAAGTACTGCACTAATGATGGATTCAGCGTTAAGGTACCTACTGGTGAACCCATAGATGTGACCCCTGCGATTGAGGAGCCAACATTTCTCTTAATTGGATCACGAGCGTGGGTATAACCAAGACGCCATTTCGCCGCACCAGTTTTCAGTTCGCCACCCAGGGCAAAAATTGTTTGATCGCGGAAGATGTCTTTGTACAAATCTGCTGAAGACCAGTCTTTATAAATCACATCGGCGCCGATGCGCAGGTTGCCATCCAACAGAGAGTTGTTCGATATACCGATTGCAAACTCCTGTGGTTGTTCAACATTGACGTCCCAGAAATTACCTTTGCCTGGAGCGATAGCAACACCATTATCAACGACATTGTCGTATTTGATTTTCAAAGGGCTTCTGTAGTACGCGCCCAAGCTTGTGGAGTCTGTGACATCGTATTTAGCACCAAAAGTACCTCTTACGCCAAAACCATGGCTTGAGGCTGTATTTGAAGACAGGCCCATTTGCAGATAACCATTCCCGATAGTAACTGCACCACCTAAAGAAAGGTTGTCAGTCAACTTGTAGCCTAAGCCTACATTGGCAGTGAATACCAGTAATTCTGAGTCTGGATTGAGGCTGCCAGGTTTATCACGGAAATCTGAGCCGATGCCTGATTGAACTGTTAAGCCCAGGCCAGCTACCATTTTGTCACTGAAGGCTTGTGTTACCGCGATCGTTGGAACCAAGTAATTGGTTGCTTTGGACTTACCGCTCCAAGGCACGCCTGTATTACCGCCGTTATGGCTTGCTTTAACATCTGGCTTGTAGAAGGTCGCTCCGAAGCTGAATTTGGTACCTTCATTGTATTGGGTAAGAGTTGCAGGGTTGCCGAAAACTGCAGCAGCTGGTTCGATTGAGTGAGCAATTGAAACGCCTGCTACACCCCCTGCAGCTGGCAGCATTGTATTGTTCAGATCAGTACCATAGTTTGCTGAAAATGCAGAAGTTGATACAAAGAGACCCGCAACCGCAAATTTAATTGGTGAAGCTATTTTTTTAATTGTACTTAACGTACGCATACTTTCTTCCCTCCTGGAATTGGCTCAACTACATAGAGTCAAATGGCCATTGGTTAATTGTTAATCGTTACCTTACAAATATGTAACTAGCTGTAAGCAGCTGGGCTTACATAGCAATTGATAGGCCAACCGGCGCAAGCAATTGAAATTAAGCAACTAATTAACAAAAATCGTTAAAACGCCCGTTTGAAGTAAAGGAAGAAAAATGCCAAATCTGGCATAGATTTTTTTGTGAGAGGGATGGAAAGGGACATTTTTGTCCCTCTCAGTTTGTGGAGTCGTTAGATAGTGGGGATTGCGCTGGATTTCGTTTGTAAATAAACGCCCAAAAGAGCTACAACCATTAAAAAGCAGTCGAATAGCATGGTGGTATTTATCAGGCCAATAAGGTCTGCTGTGTATCCTGCGATTAAAGCGGGTAGGGCAAAGGAGAAATAACTTATGATGAAAACTACGGCGTAAGCTGCCGCTCTTTCGTGTGGCAATACTCTTGTGCCAATGTCTCGCAAAGATGTGGAAAAGCCTCCTCCGAACCCGAATCCCGTAATCACCGTGCTGAGATAAAACAGGGGAGGATATTGCATTAACTCTGAAGTCAGCATAAGAGTAATGCCGCCCATCAGCATGGACAATGCATAAAGGTTTATTTTGCGCATTTCCATCGAGCGATAGTAGATCGTTGAAAGTGCTGCAGTCCCGTATAGCATTCCGATTGTTAGTCCCATAACTGTCTCGTTTTGAATATCGAACAGTCGGCTGAATATGGACGGCACGAAAGCCAGGTAAAGACATCCAGTAGCCCAGGTCATGATTAATATCGGAGTACTTCGAATAACAACCTCTCTTGAGGCTTTTGAAAGCTTTACGCTAGGAATCATTGAGCGTAATGCTCCCGGCCTCGGCGTTACAGTTTCTTTCAAAAATGGAGTGAGCATGCAACCTATCAATGTAGTGCATGCCAATGTTCCAAAGAGGATTTGGATTGGGCTATTGGAGTAATGCAATGCAAGTCCAGATAGGATCGCCCCTGCGGAGAGTCCAAGTAGTGGTGAAAGCCCTGTTACAAAAGGCCCCCACTCTTTTCGATTAATAGGGGAGTGATCAATAATGGCGGCCGCAAGAGCTCCATTGATAATTCCAGTACCTACTCCTTGAACAACACGAGCCATAATCAGGTCATCAATGCCGTCCATGTTGCAGTATTGCAGCATGGCAGCGGTTTGTATGATCAATCCCGCTAGTAGTAATGGCTTCCTTCCTATGTAATCAGACATCGGTCCGAATAAGAGCAAACTTCCAAGTAAGGGGAGGCTATAACCCGCAGTAGCTACCGTCATCTGGAAGTTATTGAAATGCCATTCATGTTGCAGCATTACATATGCTGGGGAAATGGCAGACGCAGCAAAAAAGAATATGAAAAATAGAAAGCTTAGAAGCGAAAAAGCCATGATACAAACACTCCATCATTGCCGAGGTGAACGTAACCTTGGGCAATGTAAAACTCGTTGAAAGATTACGATTTGCGAATTGAATCGATCAACAGCTTCTTATAGAGGGTTAGTGAACGAGTAATAGACTTGGGGTCGCCACTAGCTTTAGCTAACAGCAAAGCGCCTTCCAAGGTGGAAATGTAAAAATCACTCCAGGTCTGAGCGTCGATGCTTTGACCCGTTTGTTCAGCAACCTTATTGAACATCTCAATGAGTTCTTTGCGCCAAGTAGCAAAATGCGTTGAAGCAATCTCAAACAGCGCTTGATTACTTTCAGCCAGCTCCATAGTGAAGATGGCAAGCATGCAACCTTGTTGTAGTTTTGGATCCTGGTACGAAAGGATTGCGTGATCAATATAACCTTCCAGGAATTCAACCGCATTTGCCTTAGCATGATATGGAGCTGCAGCCTGACGCTCTTCCACATCCGCCCAGAACTTTGTTAATACCGCCTCGCCTAAGGCCTCCTTATTGGCAAAGTGATGGAAGAAGCCACCTTTAGTAATGCCAGCAGATTGGCAAATGGCATCAACTGTCATAGCTGCGTAGCCGCGATTCATTATTAAATCTTGCGCACCTTCGAGGATGCGAGCCTTGGATGCTGCAGCTGCTTCTGCTTTAGTTGTAGCCATCGTAGGTTCTCCAGAATTAGTTCTTTTGGGTATTGACAAATAATACCATAATAATAACATACCAACCAGAAGGTATGTTAATCAGGAGAATTTAAATGCATGTAAAACAAATATCATTGATTTGCAGTTCAATTTTTGCACTAACTCTATCTTTCGGAGCCAGTGCTGAAGCTGTCGATAAATACTGGGGACAAATGCAGAACGATTATTTCCCTAATAAGCAGCTACAAGAGTCTGATTCAGTTCAATTAACGGCGCCTCGTCGCGCTGAGAGTGGTGCACAGGTGCCATTCTCTTTCAAAATTAATCACCCAATGACAAATGGAAACTACATCAAGGCAGTTTCTGTTATTGCCGATGCAAATCCAGTGCCATTGGTGGCGGTTTATCATTTCACTCCTGAATCGGGAAGCGCCGAAATAAATACAAGAATTCGTCTTGAAGTTGATTCATTTGTCCATGTGGTCGCGGAAACGAGTGATGGGCAGTACTTGATGAACAAAATTGCGATTCGTGCGACAGGTGGTTGTGGAGGTTCAATTGGTGATGACGAAGCAGCGGCTAAGCAAGCAGCTGGAAAAATGCGGTTATCTGTTTCACCAGACGCTAATGATCAGAACATCGCAATGGCGCGTTTATTGATCAAACACCCAATGTATACAGGTCTTCAACGCGATCTGGTGTCGCAAGGTTTCAGACCAGCATTTTTCATCAATAAAATTATTGCGAAATTCAATGACAAGATTGTCATGGATGCCGACACGTTTATTGGGATGAGCGAAGACCCAAATATTCAATTCCCCCTGAAAACAAATGAGCCAGGCAAGCTTACCGTGGTGATTAAAGATAACGAAGGAGGTACTTTTACTTCTTCGACGGATGTAAGTGTCAACTAGGTAAAAAATAGCGTACTAAAATAGAGTTTACGGCGTCTGCTGACTGAGGAAATCAAATTGTATTCAAGTCGTTTGTTCTCACTTTTGATTGCTTCAGTAATTTCTTCTACCCTTCAAGCTGGGGATGCAGGCGCTGTAAACCTCCAGATCAAGTCCATAGCGAATTCATGCACCTCGTGCCATGGGGTTAATACTCTAAGTGACTCACTAGTGCCTGGTATTGCAGGGTTGGATCAACGATATTTCATTTCCAAAATGACCGAGTACCGACAACAAAATCAACCAGCTGAGTTAAGAGTGCCGCATGCCAAAGATGTCACTGAAGAGGAAGTTGTTCAGTTGGCGGCTTACTTTGCGCAAAAGTCTCGTGCATGTCCATACTATCAAACACATCCTGCCGGTAAATTCGTCGAATAACATCTCAATAGTCAGGCCTAACAGCTTACAAGGCCTAGTCTCAGCTTTGTAAGGGTTAGCAGTTCTACTTTGTCTCATTTCTGGGAGACATAACGTGTCTAACAATGGGCAAAACACTCTCTCTTCTCAGCATTTTATTAGGCCTTCAAGCGTTTGCCAAATTTGACAATCTGCATGCCATATCCGACATATGCATGTCGTTTTTGGCACTGCTAACCGCAGTTCAGAACGCACTAAATCAAACGTAAAACGATTAACTCTCTACAAAACAAGCATTTATCTAGCTTGGCATCAGTCTTGCTGAAAAGGAACGCCGATTTACCGGGAAGAGGTACAAATCCGCAAATGTTGTAAGCGAAGTACAAATTAAAAATCTAAATGAATCGACCAAGGAGGGTTTAAGAATGTCTCAGGAGTCAGTAAAACACGCTTTAGGTAGTTTGATCGAAAACATTAAAACAAATCCAGCTGCATCACGGGTAGTTTTCCGTGCTTCAACAAAATTAGAAGAGGATGTTCGTTGTTCTGCAACGGTTCGTAACTTCCCTCCATTAACCATTGATGAGCCGCCAGATCTGGGTGGTGGTGATCAAGGCATGAACCCAGTAGAACTGGTTCTTGTTGCACTAGGCACCTGCCAGGAAATCATGTACTCAGCGTACTCTGCATTCATGGGTATCCAGCTGGATGAGTGCAAAGTAGAGGTCAAAGGATACCTGGACCTGCGAGGCCTGCTGAGCATTGATCAGTCAATCAGTGCTGGTTATCAACAAATCTCTTATACAACTACGCTCCGTAGCTCAGCAGACCCTAAAGCAATTGAGCAGTTGATTGAGGTTGTTGAAGGTCATTGTCCTGTTATGGACATTTTAGCCCGTGCTCAAAAGGTAACTGGCCAAACGACTCTGAATGGTAATCCCATTCATTCTCTTGCTTTAAATCAATAAACCCCATAGAGCTCACTGGCAACAGTGAGCTTCTCGTATCTACATGGAATGAAATATGGAAACTCTAACCTCTAAACAAATGGTGGCATTGGCAAAACAAGACATTCAAGAAGTTGATGTCAATAAAGCGAATGAAATGATCAAAGATTCTAAGACTTTGATAGTGGATGTTCGTGAACCAGGTGAGTTTGCTGAAGGGCACATTGCTGGTGCAGTTAATGTCCCTCGTGGCGTTCTGGAATTCAAACTGGATCCTGAGAATTCCAAGGAGCTTGAACATTTACAGAAGAAAGATTTGCCAATGCTTGTGTATTGCAGATCCGGGTCACGTAGCGCTCTTGCAGTTCAGTCCATCCAAAAGCTAGGTTACAGCCTGGCCGTTTCCATGATTGGTGGAATGGAGCAATGGAATAAAGACGGCTTGCCAGCGACCTGTAAATAATAACTACATAAATAATAACAGGAGGGTTTGTATGAGTTTAGCTAATGATTGTTTGTATCACATCGAGCACGCATGGGTGAAAAAAATCGAGGGTGATGACGTGTTAATCGGTGTATCCGATTTTGCACAAGATACATTAGGTGACATTGTGGAGGTATACCCTCCAACAGTTGGTAGCACTATTTCTCTTGGTGTCCCATTTGGGTCACTGGAATCTCGAAAGACAGTTTCCGACCTTATTGCGCCTGTTAGTGGCGTGGTAATGGAGGTCAATAAAACACTCACTTCAGAGCCATTTTTGATCAACGATGATCCTCATGGCAAAGGCTGGATTGTTAAAGTCAAAATGTCTAATCCAGGCGAGCTTGATCTTCTGATCGATGTTGACGGCTATAAGGCAGCCGTTGGAGTTTAACTAATACAAAGCCCATTATTTCCTACTGAATAATGGGCTTTTTAAATGGTTGGAAATAATGAGACCAATGACAGAAATCAGGGAGACTGGCGAATCCAAAACTGCTCGGATTCCAATTAAGATTGTTCCCGAACCCCGACTTAAGAAGCCGAATTGGATAAAGATGCATCCAGTCCACGGGCCTAAGTTTATGGAGGTTAAAAATCTGCTCCGAGAGCAGAGTCTAGTGACTGTTTGCGAACAGGCATCATGCCCCAATATTGCTGAGTGTTTTAGCAAGGGTACTGCTACATTCATGATTCTGGGAGATCTTTGTACCCGGCGCTGCCCCTTTTGTGATGTCCCTCACGGAAGGCCAAAACCTCCAGATCAGCTAGAGCCATTACATCTTGCGGAAGCTATTCAAGCCCTGAAGCTGAAGTATGTTGTTATTACTAGCGTGGATAGAGACGATCTACTAGATGGCGGGTCGCAGCACTTTATGGAGTGCGTGAAATCTGTAAGGCAGTTAAACCCACAAATAACCATTGAGTTACTGGTCCCGGATTTCAGAGGTCGGTTAGGAGTGGCTATAGAGAATTTGAGTCAACATCCTCCTGAAGTGCTTAACCACAATCTTGAAACGGTACCTCGCTTATACAAGCAAGTTAGGCCTGGGGCAGACTATCTTCACTCGCTAAGTTTGCTGGAAAGTTACAAGGCAGACAATCCGCAAGTATTAACCAAGTCTGGATTAATGGTTGGTTTAGGGGAGACCGAAAGAGAGGTCCTGGATGTGATGAAGGACCTGAGAGACCATGAAGTCGACATGTTGACGATTGGGCAATATCTCCAACCCAGTGAGCACCATTTGCCAGTGAAAGAATATATAACTCCTGAAAAGTTTGAATTTTATACAGAGAAAGCCAAAGAGTTTGGTTTCTTGCATGCGGCTTGTGGGCCCATGGTTCGTTCGTCTTACCACGCTGATAAACAAGCCTCACCATTAATAGGTAATCAAAAGGCAACAGCGGATTTATAAACAAAATGATCAGAGGAAAATAAATGCATAAAGTAGAAACAAATCACACACCGGATGCAATCCAAGCAGATGTATTGGTTCTTGGCGCTGGACCGGGTGGCTATACGGCAGCTTTTCGTGCGGCAGACTTAGGACTCCGAGTTGTGTTAGTTGATAAAGGGGATGCTCTGGGCGGCACGTGTTTGAATGTTGGTTGCATTCCGTCCAAGGCATTACTTCATGCTGCGAAGGTACTGACAGAAGCAGAAGAAATGAGTGCACACGGAATCAAGTTTACGAAGCCAACTATTGATCTGGATGCTCTCAGGAATTGGAAGTCTAACAATGTTGTAGATCAATTGACTGGAGGTTTAAATCAATTGGCCAAGCAACGTTCAGTTCAGGTCATTCAAGGTAAAGGCACTTTCATCTCTTCTCATGAATTGAAAGTCCAAACCTCTGATTCAGCTACTCAAATCATCAAATTTACGAATGCGATTATTGCTGTAGGTTCTTCACCCGCAATTTTGCCGGGTGTTCCAAACGATCCTCGCATTATGAATTCGACAAAGGCATTAGCATTAGAAGACATTCCAGAGCGGTTGCTTGTCGTGGGTGGTGGGATTATCGGTCTTGAGCTCGGCACAGTATACGATGCACTTGGTTCACGTATCACCATCGCTGAACGCTCTCCTACTTTGATGAAGGGAAGTGACAAAGATGTCATTCGGCCACTACATCGTCGCATGTCCAAACGTTTTGAAAAAATCATGGTGAATACCGTAGTAGATCACGTCACCCCTAAAGAGGATGGCATCCATGTTGGTTTCTCTGGCGACAATAATATTGAGGATGAAGTCTTTGATAAAGTGCTTGTTGCCATTGGCCGTAAGCCAAATGGTCATTTAGTTGGAGCGGAACATGCCGGTGTCTATATCGATGAAAGAGGATTTATACCGGTAGATAAAAGTATGCGTACCAATGTGCCTCACATCTTTGCTATCGGTGACGTCGTGGGCAATCCAATGCTTGCACATAAAGCCACCCATGAAGGCAAGATTGCTGCCGAGGTTATTGCAGGCTACACCACTGAGTTCACTGCATCTGTTATTCCATCAGTTGCATATACAGACCCCGAGATTGCTTGGGCAGGTATCACTGAAAATGAAGCCAAAGAACGCGGTATCGGTGTTGAGGTTGCTTCTTTCCCTTGGGCTGCGAGTGGGCGGGCGATGTCTATCAATCGCACAGAAGGCATGACCAAACTGATCTTTGATAAATACACCAATCAGTTACTAGGTGCTGCAATTGTAGGTACCAATGCCGGTGAGCTCATTACCGAAGCAGTGTTGGCAATCGAATCTTCTATTAAAGCTTGGGAGATTGGCCAAACAATCCATCCGCATCCAACGCTGTCTGAAACCATTTGTTTCGCAGCGGAAATGAATTTGGGCACGATTACTGACCTGTACGTTAAAAAGCAGAATAAGGCCGCCTAACCACTTGAGATGGCATTCGTCGTCGGATGCCATCCAACTCTGAGTCGATGTCATTATGAATAGTAAACCAGTTGTCTTAAGTTCTGGGGGAAGGGGTATGGTAAATGAGCAATATCAAGCTTTTGATTGGGCATCCTCTGACACTATCCACTTGCCAGTCCCGGAAAACTATCAGGCGTATACCGTAGACCACATTCCATTTGGGGCAAATTCCAAACAGGCCTTCAAATTGGTTTCGTTGGAGACGCTTGGAGCATTATTTTGGTTAACCTCCAGGCAACAGTTTTCAGAGAAACACACTATGCGCCATTACCAGCGCTTGAGACCATGCTTTGAAGAGTCTAGTGTTTATCCGATACAGATGCTGACTTGGAACCAACGAGAGCAGGTTTTACGCAGATATAACCCTTTCAACCATACCCTTGAGGCGGTGACGCGATTAAGCCCCAAACCTCTGAGAAGCTTATATAGAGCGGTTGACATTCAGGAAGGTGAGTTAATTATGCTTGTAGCTGAGCCTGGTAAAACCTCTTCGTATATCAGTGGTGGAGAGAATCAGGTTTGGAGAGACACCCACGTTATACAAGGTTACCTTTCATTAGCTGCAGAAATGCTGGGTTTGAACTTCACCTCAATAGCGATGACAGGGCAGACCCTTGTATACCAGCTTGATACTAATGGCAGATTGCATGGCGTAGGAATGAATGTTGTTGGATCTAAGCAATCGTAATACTTCAGTTGCATAAATACCAACCGGATGGTATGTTAACGATGCAGGCTAATTATTCAATCTGATGAGAGGTAAACTTTAATGACGACGCAACAAGTGATAACGATCGAGATTTGGTCTGATTTCATTTGTCCATGGTGTTGGATTGCCAAGCGGCGCCTTGAACAAGCACTTGAAAAGTTTGAGCACAAAAATGCAGTCGAGATCATTTATAGAGCGTTTAGGCTGTCTGTTAATGCTGCGCCAGAATCATTTACTAGCGCTGTGGCCCAAAAGTTTGGAAGTGAAGCTAGAGCAAACAAGCTTATGGGGATGGTGGCAGAGCAGGCGGCAGTTGAAGGTTTGGTTTATGACTTCGAAAGTATGCTTTTTGGGGATACGTTGCAAGCACATGCATTGGTGAAAGCAATCATTGATCCAAAACGTAAGGCCGCACTAGTTGAGCTGCTTTATGAGGAGTCAACATCAAATGGAAAGTCTATTTTTGATAAAGACTCTTTGAAGTCAATTGCAATCAAAGCTGGTATTTCAACAGTGGTGATTGACGACGCCTGGCAAAACAAAAGGCTGGAAGCACTTGTATATCAAGATGAAGCAGCATCTTCAAGATATGGAAGTAGTGTTCCGCTGTTTGTGTTTGATGGACGAGTCGTTGTGTCTGGTGCTCATCCTGCAGAAACTATTCTGGAGTCGCTAAATTCATTAAAGATCTCTCAGCAGCTCTCCAGCCAGGAACGTGCACAAGTATGTGGCCTAAATGGCTGTGATTGAATGATTGGGGCGCATTCCAATAGATATGGAAGTATCTATTGAAATAACCTCTGTTAACAGAGATTCCGATAAATGAAACAGGAGAAACAAAAATGATGAACTGGGAAAATTATAGAACCGAACTAATGGGCCGTATTGGTGATTTGGGTAAGTTATCTCCAGATACGGTTGGCGGATACATGATGGCTAGCAAAGCTGGCTCTAAAACAAATAATCTGGATGAGAAAATACGTCAATTGATCTCAATGGCCGTGGCCGTAACAACGCGCTGTGATGGTTGTATTACTGTTCACGCGGAAGCTGCCGTAAAAGCAGGTGCAACTGAGGCGGAAATCGCTGAGGCATTGGGAGTAGCAGTAGCGATGAACGCAGGTGCAGCATTGGTATACTCAGCGCGTGCTTTAGACGCTGTGAAAAGTGTAACCAAGTAAGAGAGTGATCACCAGGCACCAATGGTGACTGGTGAATTATAATAATCTGAAAATCTAGTAGAAGCTAAAATTGGATATGGGAAATCAAAAAGTACAACGAATGATTGCAAGGATTGCCATGATGGCAATGCTTTTGATCAGCCTCGTGCCTACTTTGAGTATCGCATTTCCAATGCATAACCAAACAAGTTTCATCCAACAAGTTTGCTCTTCTACTCAAGGCACTAAAGTAATACAGGTGATTACTACCCAAGGTAAACAAATTTCCACTTTTATTAAATACAAGCCATCTGAAAAACCAATTTCACTAGATCATCACTTAAACCATTGTCCGTTTTGCCATATCTCGGCCGATCAAGTGGTTGTGCCTTCACAAAATCCTTCATTTGTATTATTTCAACTTGCACAGACCAAGATTGCATTAAGTAGCTATAAAGCTCCTGTCGTATCAAACTTCAAACCTACAGCGCATACAACCCGCGCTCCCCCTCGATTCTTCAGCTAGTTTTCAAGCAGTCGTTCTTCAGATAAGCGAGATCAGGTCACTCCTTCCATTGGCGTGTCATGCGTATCTGCAGGCGAAACCGCTTGTTAACTCAACCTTAAAGCACACATTTCGTGCTGACCGGATTATTTTTGGCTGAATATTTACTCCTAATTTACAGGAAATTATTCAGTTCATTTGATCCGCCTAAATGAAGCAAACAAGAGGATAGGTTAGATGAAAAAATCATTAGTTTTGGTGGCATTTTTTACGATGTCACAGAGCGCGTTTGCGCATTTAAGTTACACCGGTAGAGCCTTTGGGACATTCTCGGGGCTTGAGAATGCTAGTGCGACTATCAGTAATCAGGCTGTTTCTGGCAATTATGCGTGGGCCGATGCGGCTGACGGTAATTTGGGTGACAGTCACAAATCAAAAGCTTTTAGTTTCAGCTTATTAAATGATGCATGGGTAACTTTCTCGGTGATAGCAAACCCATCCGCTACAGCTAGCTCCGTAGACGGATTGATCCCAGGGTTTTCTATTTACTCTGGTCTTGCGGCCTTAACTCCTTTTCCTGCACCTCAAACTAGCGCGGACTATGACACTTCTGCCGCATCGTTGGCATGGCGTAGTGAATGGGCTCAGGCAAATATTGGGCCTGGTTCTGACTTCAGTGCAACTAATGGCTCTTGGAATGCCATAGGCAGTTGGAAGATTGGTGGAGATGGGGATCCTTCAGGTGTTGAAAGTGCATTAACGAGTTTTACATATCAAGGCTCAGTGTCCTCAACTACACACTCTGTCACAGGCACCTTTTTCCTATCAGCAGGAGACTACAGCATCTTTGTAGGTGGTAATGACATTGCCAATAAATCCGATGTTTTGAACTCAGTCCGCAATTACGGACTTTCCGCCACGTTATCTGTTGCTGCAGTTCCAGAGCCAACTAGTTATGCATTGATGTTGGCAGGTCTTTCGTTCTTGGCTTGGCAGGTTAGGCGTTCCAGCAAGGCAACAGCACATTAAATCACTTACAAAATTTGGAGAATCGATATGAATACTATTAATAAATTATTGGCCACTACAGCCTTTTTAGCACTGAGCAATTCAGCCTTCGCCACGGTTGCAACTTACAACATTACAACCACTTGGTTTGAGCCAGACACCCAGCCTAAAAACACATATTTTGTGGGTTCATTTAACTATGACAGTACTACAAAAACCATCACTAGCTTAGCAGGAAAGTTAAGTGAGGCTATGACTGGATCAGTCAATTACAACGCAAGTACAGGTATCAATGGTGCCGACAATATGACTTGGTTGAGTTTGAACTACCAATTGGTTTCTTGGTATGACGCCTCCTTGGGAGGTACTTTTGCAGCAACTTTCAAAAATAACAGTACAAATACCTTTTGGACAGGAGCCGGTGGAAATGGATGGAGCCCAGCATCCGGAGTAGCCGCTGGCGGTATCTACTATGGCTTTCCATCAGCAGGTGCTAATCCAGGTAATGCCTACGCCTTAATTTTCGTTCCTGATAATCCATTAACGGTACTGACTCAGGCTCAGATCAACAAACTGGCTTATGCAGATTGCTCAGCAGGTGGAATCATGGGTGCTTCATGTATGACAGGTACTTCAGCAAGTGGTTATGGTTCAGTTGGCACCATGAGTGGCTATCCACTTTCACAAGTTATCAGTATGACGACTGTTCCAGTACCTGAGCCAGAGACATATGCAATGTTATTACTGGGTTTAGCTTTTATGGGTCTGTCTTCCAGACAAAAAACCCTCAGTAGATAAATTAAGGAGGAATGCCGCGCCTGAGCTCAGGCGCGGTGACACATATGAAGACACACTCAAAATATCAACCGGTCAAACTAAGTGCTTCGGTGCAGCTTAGTGTCATATTTCTTACATTAGCTTCATCCCCCTCATATGCAGATACTGCTGAAGTATCTGCAGCGTTGGATATTCCTGTCGTCGAAGTCGAGGGCGTAAGGGCGCACTCTGTTCCGTTGTCAGGTAAAGAAATAAGTGAGCGAGATATCAAGACGCGTAGCTCCACCACCTTGGACACTACGCGTTTGTTAGAGGATATTCCTGGGCTGACTGTGAATGAGGCCGGTGCGATCTCCGCTTTACCAGCCATACATGGGTTGGCAGATGAAAGGTTGAAGATTCAAGTAGATGGTATGGACCTATCTGCAGCATGTCCAAATCACATGAATTCTATTCTTTCATATATTAATCCCGTAAAAGTTGGGAGTGTCAAAGCCTTTACTGGAATCACACCGGTGAGCGAGGGAGGGGATAGTATTGGTGGGACGATACAAGTGTCCTCGTTAAGTCCAGTCTTTGCTGAGGTGGGAAAGCAGCTTATAAATGGGAGTGTTGGTACCTTCTATAGAAGCAATGGGTATGCACATGGTTGGAACGCTTCCGCAGGCTTTGCTACCGATCAACTGAGCTTCCAGTACTCAGAGTCTCATCTGAGCTCCTCAAATTATAGGGCAGCGAAGAATTTCAAAGATGCAAGTACATGGGCGCCAGTTTTACGTAATGGTTTGGAGAAAACAGATTTAGATGAGGTCGGATCTAGTTCGATATCAGGCTCGGTTAACAAGTCTCTGGATATGGCTTTCAAACGTGATGGTCATTTATTCCAATTAGGGATTAGTCAGCAAAGCGTAGGGTTCGAAGGATTTCCGAACCAGCGTATGGACATGACCAATAATGAAAACACGTCCTTCAATTTCAGATATACAGGTTTGTTTGATTGGGGTGACTTGAATCTCAAATTGTTCCGGCAGCGAGTTAAGCATGCCATGGATATGTCATACGAGCGAAGTTATGCAATGCCCGCTATGCCCATGCTCTCTGAGTCACAGACCGAAGGGGGTAGTCTTACTGCATCACTTCCATTCTGGAATGATCATTTGTTCAAAGTAGGGGGGGATTTCAAACTCTATGAATTGGATGATTGGTGGCCTCCTGTACAGGGCATGGGGCCGGGATCAATGTGTTGCGATAATTTTTGGAATGTCAGAAATGGAAAGCGCGATAGAGTTGGTGTATTTGCTGAGGTTGATAGTAACTGGACTGAGACTTGGGTGACTTCGCTTGGCTTACGAACGGATATCATCAATGCTGATGCAGGGAAGGTTCAGGGCTACAGCCCTGGGGTATATCAAACGGATGCAAATGCGTTCAATGCGAAGGCTCAGGGAAGACGAGATCAAAATTACGATTGGACTGCATTAGCCCGCTACACGCCTGATCGTACTCAATCGTATGAGTTTGGCCTGGCTAGAAAAAGCAGATCTCCTAGCGTTTATGAGCTCTACCCATGGTCTTCCTTCACCATGGCTGCATTGATGAACAACTTTGCAGGTGATGGTAATGCATACATAGGTAATTCGTCGCTTGAACCTGAAGTAGCTCACACAGCCAGTTTCTCCTTGGATTGGCATGATGAAAATCGCTCCATGTGGGGAACGAAGGCTAGCGTATATCTAACTTATGTCCAAGATTATATTAATGCAGTGCGATGCACTTTAGCTAGTTGCGGAACAGCAAATACAACCAGAACTGACGGTTTCGTGACACTCCAATATGCGAATCAATCTGCGAGGTTATATGGGATGGATTTTTCTGCGTATCGAGTATTGGTGACAGATGGCCAATTCGGGCAGTGGACTGCAAAGTCAATGGCGGGTTACGTGAGAGGAGAGGATACGAGTACCGGAGACAACTTGTACCACATCATGCCGTTGAATGGCCGATTCACACTGGAGCATAAACTAGGAGGTTGGACTTCTCAGGCTGAGGTTCAAATGGTGTCTGCCAAGACTCATGTATCAGCAATTAGAAATGAGACAGAAACAGATGGCTATGGTTTGCTTAATCTAAGGACTAGCTACAGCAATAAATTCATGAAAGTGGATTTGAGTCTGGAGAATGCTCTGAATAAGCTTTATTACTCGCCGTTAGGGGGAGCTTATCTTGGCCAAGGGTTTTCTATGACGTCAGGGATTATTCCATGGGGGATTAATGTTCCAGGCATGGGCCGCTCAGCAAATGTGGCCGTGACATTCTTATATTGAACAGAAAACTGACTTTGCTATGCTCCAAGTTGATCAAGTATCACTCGCATTCCAGGAGTCACTTGTTTTTGCTTGTGCATCAAAATGCTGAAGTGTCTGATGATTGGGCATTTTGGCGTTTTGATCTGAACGAGCTTTCCGTTTTCAAGATAATCATTGACTACGAATTTTGATAGGCAGCCAATTCCTAAGCCTTCAGCGGCACTTTGTTTAATAGCTTGATGATCATTAAATTCTAGACTCGATTTGATGAAGGGTAAGTTAATTAGCAGTTCCTGTTCAAGAATTTCACGGGTACCTGAGCCAGGCTCTCTTTGTAGCCAATTCACTTTACTGAGCTGCGTATAAGTTGCGGATTTACCAGCTAAAGCTCGTACTAATGGATGCTGAGCAGAGCCGACAATGACTAACTCATCTTCAATCCATCGATCAACTCGAATGTCTGGATGTTGAGCAGTGCCTTCAATGAGGCCTAAATCAATTTCAAAGTTCGCGACCTTGTTGGCAATTTCCGTTGTGTTTGCCACAGTGATTTTGAGTGGAGAGGCTTCAATTCCAAGGTTCACATTTTGTGCCTTCCACAATTTTGACAAGTATTGGGGGAGTAAATAATTGCCAATACTGAAACTTGCGCCAATCTCCAAAAGTGAAGGTTGGTTACTTTGAAATGTGGTTTGTAAGTGATTTGCTGAGTTAAGCAGCTCAAGTGCTTTAGGAAGAAATGCTCTACCGTGGTCATTGATGAAGATTCTTTTTGATATTCGATCAAACAGAGGCATGCCCAGGGTTTTTTCTAGTTCTGATATGGACGCACTAATGGCCGACTGCGTTAGGCCGATTTTTTTACCTGCAGCAATAGTGCTGCCGCTCTTGGACGTTTGAACAAAAATTTGTAGCTGTCTAAGTGTAATTTGCATTTTTATGTATACAAAATTAATTTGTAATATTAACAATTTTTATTAATTTTATTTATTAATAATCAATATGTATAGTGTTATCGGTTAACTGTATTGGATTCACAAGGAATTTCGACTTGTCATCAAGAGAAGCCCCTCATTCCATAGTTTATGGCTGTATTTTTATGTTTCTTTTGTTTGCACGAATAGTGTACGCAGGAGGTCTAGAGTCAATTCCTGAAGACTTTCAGGCAGCGCCTTTCCCTGAGACTGAACAAGGGAAGTTAGCTGCGTATGGAAAAACACTGATATCCGAGACCTATGCTCTGCTCGGACCATATTCAAATAATCCAACCAGTGGCAATCGTCTTGCGTGCGCAAACTGCCATCTGAACAGCGGCACTAAACCATTTGCAGCACCTTATGTGGGTCTGACGAATGTATTTCCTATCTTCCTTGGCCGTGAAGGGCGTTTAGCAACACTTGAAGAGCGGATTAACGGATGCTTTGAAAGAAGTCTCAATGGCAAACCATTGAAACTTGAAAGCGAAGAGATGCATGCCATCGTGGCCTACATGAAACATCTAAGCCAAGGCACGCCTGTAGGCAAACGTATCATCGGACAGGGTTTCACAAAGTTTGAGATACCTGCAAGGGCTGCAAGTCCTACCAATGGCGCAGTTATTTATGGGAAACATTGTATCAGCTGCCATGGTGCTGATGGTCAAGGCAAGCTGGGGGCAAATGGATTGCGTGAGGGTGGCTACATCTTCCCTCCATTATGGGGGCCTGACTCATTCAATGATGGTGCCGGCATGGCAAGGATTCTAACCGCTGCCAAATACATTAAAGGCAACATGCCATTTGGTATTCATGCAAATGAGCCACTGTTAACAGACGATGAGGCTTATGACGTTGCAGCCTTTATCAATAATCATCCTCGACCAGAAAAGCTCAATAAAGAAAATGATTACCCTGACTTAACCAAAAAGCCAAAAGATAGTCCTTACCCGCCATATGCTGATTCAATTCCCCAAAGTCAGCACAAGTTCGGCCCCTTCAACTTTTAACTGAGTTTCTTAACTCTTCAATTCCAAAACCCCATCACTTGAAAGGAGGATGCCTGAGTTGGTCAAGATAGTACAGATTGCACTGAGTCGCCCTTACACATTTATCGTAATGGCAATTCTAATTTTGATTGGTGGAGTTTTGTCTGCACTAAGGATGCCAACAGATATTTTTCCTGAGATTCGCATCCCGGTAATTGCGGTTGCATTCCAATATACCGGCATGTCCCCAGATCAGATGTCAGGTCGTATGTTGACGCCATTTGAAAGGGCGCTTACTACGACCGTAAATGATATCGAACACATTGAGGCTAACTCATATACTGGCTTCGGTATCGTGAAGATATTTTTCCATCCAAACGTAAATATCGCAACGGCCAACGCTCAGGTAACCTCTATATCACAGGCCATGTTGCGTTTGATGCCAGCTGGTACACAACCTCCTATCATTCTTAACTACAGTGCTTCAACTGTACCTATTCTCCAACTTGCCTTGGCTGGGAAGGGGCTAACTGAACAGAACCTCGCCGATTTAGGCCTTAATGCTGTGAGGCAGAGGTTGGTCTCGGTGCCTGGCGCAGCCATCCCTTATCCATCAGGTGGTAAAACTCGCCAGGTACAAATTGACCTGGATCCTGAGGCAATGCAATCAAGAGGACTCTCTGCTCAGGATGTTGCAAATGCACTGGCAAACCAAAATCTAGTACTGCCAACAGGTACACAGAAAATTGGCAGCAAGGAATACACAATCCAATTGAACAACGCTCCTTCCGCTCTTGAGGAGCTTGGTAGGTTGCCTATCAAATCCGTCAATGGAGCAATGGTATACATTCGTGATGTTGCACATGTGCGTGATGGAAATCCGCCCCAGACAAACGTGGTTCATGTAGACGGATCACGGTCAGTATTACTCTCAGTATTGAAGAGTGGTGCTACTTCTACCATTTCTATCGTTTCGGGAATCAAAAGTAAGGTTTTGGAAATCAAACCAACCTTGCCAGATGAGTTGGAAGTCCGACCAATCAATGACCAGTCAATCTTTGTTAGTGATGCTATCAAAGGAGTGGTGCTTGAAGGTTGTATTGCTGCTGCCTTAACCAGCGTGATGATCCTGCTATTTTTGGGGAGCTGGAGATCCACGGTTATCATTGCCATCTCAATTCCATTATCCATTTTAGGTGCCGTAGCTGGTTTAGCTTACATGGGCGAGACCTTGAATATTATGACTCTTGGTGGATTGGCGTTGGCAGTGGGCATTTTGGTCGATGATGCAACAGTGACCATTGAGAATATCAACTGGCATTTAGAGCATGGTAAGGATGTAGAAACATCGATCTTGGATGGCGCACGTCAGATTGTAACACCCGCATTCGTTTCCCTACTGTGTATCTGTATCGTATTCGTTCCAATGTTTTTCTTGGAGGGTGTATCTAGATTCTTATTTGTGCCAATGGCTGAGTCTGTAATGTTTGCCATGGTTAGTTCATTTGTTCTTTCTCGAACACTAGTGCCAACTATGGCCAAGTACCTCCTTAAGCCTCATTCAGAAAGTGAGCATGAGGAACAACCAGTCTCCAAGAATGTGTTGGTCATGTTCCAAAGGGGATTTGAAAAACGCTTTGAAGCATTCAGAACAAACTATCGTGGTGTGCTTGAGTTGGCCCTTGATAACCGGAAGATGTTTGTATTTGGGTTTATGGCCCTTGTCATTCTGAGTTCAACGTTGATTCCGTTTCTTGGGAAGAATTTTTTCCCTGCAGTGGACGGTGGTCAAATACTGATGCACGTTCGAGTACCTGTTGGAACTAGAATTGAAGAGACTTCTGCAAGATTTGCTCAAATTCAGGCAGAAATCAGAAGACTTATTCCTTCTGACGAAATAGTCACGTTCGTAGATAACATTGGTATTTCATCAAGTGCGATTAACCTGACTTACAACAATACTGGAGTTATGGGTGTTCAGGATGGTGATATTCAGATCGCATTAACCAAAGAGCATAGGCCGACTGCTGAATATGTGAAACAGTTGAGAGAGTTATTACCTCGCAAATTTCCAGATACTGTATTCACCTTTCCGCCTGCAGATATTGTTAGCCAAATTTTAAATTTTGGTACTCCTGCTCCAATCGATATCCAAATCCGAGGAAATAACCTTAACGGAAACTTCGATTACGCCAACAAGTTGGTAGCTAAGATTAAACAGGTCTCTGGGATTGCAGATGTACGAGTTCAGCAGTCCAGACAGAATCCAGTCATCAAGGTGGACTTCGATAGGTCTAGAGCTCAAGAGGTTGGTCTTAATGCACGTGATGTGACCAATAGTTTAGTGGTCTCATTAGCAGGTAGCAGTCAAGTTGCGCCAACTTTCTGGTTAAACCCTGCGAATGGTGTTTCTTATCCTATTGTCATGCAGACCCCGCAGTATCGTATGGGAGAAATGTCTGATCTGGAAAATATGCCGATCAGTGGCTCCCGTCCAGGGTTTGCTCCCCAGATTCTGGGTGGCATTGCAGATTTCTCTCGTTCAACTTCAAATGCACTGGTTAGTCAGTATGACATCCAGCCTATGGTTCAAATTCATGCGGCAACTCAAGGAAGGGACCTTGGTGCTGTTGCCGATGATATAAGGCGCATATTGGCTGAAAACGGTGACTCGGTTCCAAAAGGGTCGACTGTTTATCTATTGGGCCAGGTTCAAACTATGGAAAGTGCTTTCTCAGGTCTGTTATTTGGATTGCTAGGGGCCATTGTTCTGATCTACCTGTTGATTGTGATCAATTTCCAGTCGTGGAGCGATTCATTCGTCATCATCAGTGCTCTTCCAGTGGCAATTGCAGGCATTATCTGGATGCTATTTGCAACCTTCACACCATTATCAGTACCCGCCCTGACTGGCGCAATCATGTGTATGGGCGTCGCAACTTCCAACAGTGTGCTGGTCATCAGCTTTGCAAGGGAACGTCTTGCTGAGTTAGGTGATGCGACTCAGGCAGCCCTTGAGGCCGGATTCGTCAGGTTCCGACCAGTTCTAATGACGGCATTAGCCATGATCATCGGTATGGCGCCTATGGCTTTAGGGCTTGGTGAAGGCGGGGAGCAGAATGCTCCACTTGGTCGAGCTGTGATTGGCGGGTTGTTATTTGCTACCGTCACTACACTGCTATTGGTACCTATTGTTTTCAGTATGGTGCATTCCAAATCGAAAGAGTCATCGAATAAGCAATTCAGCAATGGAGAAGTAAATGCCATCCAAGCATAAAGATTCACATCGTATCGTTCTAAATAGCTGTCTCATATTGGCACTAGTGGGTATTGGTATCGTAAGCTACGGAACGGTTATAAGAGCCACTGAAAGCAAGAAACTAGATGGATGGACCAAGGAGCAAGCGGTCCCATCAGTCATACTGGTCAGTCCAACCAATGATAATGGTATACAAACGATTGAGTTGCCTGGCAGACTTCAACCGTTCGCCCAAGCTCCGATTTACGCCAGGGTCAGTGGATACCTTAAAAAATGGAATGCTGACATTGGAGCTCAGGTAAAGGATGGTCAAGTATTAGGTGAAATTGAAACGCCAGACCTAGATCAACAGCTGTTACAAGCTAAAGCTGATCTTGCCAGTGCAAAAGTAGGTGCTGATCTTGCCAATTCAACTGCAAAGCGATGGGTTGCCATGCAAGGAACTGATTCAGTTTCCAAACAGGAGGTAGATGAGCGCGTTGGCGATCAAGCAGCAAAACAAGCCAGGGTAAATGCTGCTCAAGCTAACCTTGATCGTATCCAAGCTTTGAAAGGGTTCACAAAGTTAATTGCCCCATTTAATGGGATAGTGACTTCCAGGAATACAGATGTTGGAGCATTGATTGAATTGGGAGGTGGATCAGCAAAGCCACTATTTGTTGTATCAGATACAACCAAGCTTCGGTTGTACATTAGTGTTCCAGAAAATTACGTCTCCAGTATTGGTAAAGAAGTTGTTGCCAACGTAAGTATTCCTGGTAAGCCTGGTAAAACATATAAGGCTACTTATGTAGCTTCATCTCAGTCAGTGGATCCGAATTCTGGAAGTACTTTATTTCAATTCATGGTGCCAAATCCTAACGCTGAATTAACTGCAGGTGGTTTTGCGAGAACAAAATTGGAACTTGGGAGCGATGCTAAAACACTGACAATCCCATCTAGTGCATTAATTATTCGCCAGGACGGTGTTCTCGTAGCCACTCTGGGCCCAGACAACAAAGTGGTACTCAAGAGCATTCAGGTTGCACGTGATCTGGGGAAAACAATTGAAGTTCAACAGGGACTTAGTGTTAGCGATCGCCTGATCGATAGTCCACCTGATGATATTTCCAATGGACTGAAGGTACGCGTCAAAGGTGATAAAGTATGAGTTTTTGGCGGAAACTATTAGCTTTGAAGTTAGTGGTGGTTCTTGCTGGTTGCTCACTAATACCTGATCTCAAGATGCCTACGGTGCAAGTTGCCCCAGAATACAAAGAAACAGCACCTTGGATTAAAGCAGAGCCCTCTGATCAAATTCCTAGAGGATCTTGGTGGACCTATTACAAGGATGACGAGCTCAATAAGCTTCAGGAGTTGCTACTTAAGAGAAACTCGAACCTTGCTGCAGCTTATGCAACTTACCAACGGGCACAAGCTTATGTCGATCAAGCGGGAGCCAGCAGGTACCCTGGGCTTTCCTTGAATGGCAGTCCAAGCCGGAATAGAGCTTCTGAGAATCGGCCATTAGTACCATCTACATTCAATTTGCCGCCAACCTACTCTCTGTATTCTGTTGGTCTGCAAGCCGGATATGAAGTTGATCTATGGGGAAGGGTAAGTAGCAGTGTCAAAGCTAGTGAAGCAGGGGCAGCTGCAGTTACTGCAGATTTAGAATCTGTAAAACTAAGCCTACAGACTAAGCTTGTAGATCAATTTATTGTGTTAAGAGGGATTGATCAGCAATTACACCTATTACAGGAAACTGTGGACGCAAACGCCAAAGCCTTGAAGTTGATTCAAATTCGCTATGACAATGGTATAGCCCCAGGCTTAGATGTGTCCCGAGCTGAGGCGCAGCTTGAGTCGGCCAAGTCTCAACTAGAGCAGGCTAAAGCGCAGCGCGCTATTTCAGAGCATGCTATAGCTGTGCTGACCGGCCAATCCCCATCCAGTTTCTCGCTTGTAAGTCGGGACGATATCATTGATCTTCCAAAAATACCAATCAGTGTTCCTTCTGAATTACTGCAGAGAAGGCCAGACATTGCGGCAGCACAAAGAAGGGTAGAGGCCGCAAATGCCTCGATAGGGGTCGCGAAGGCCGCCTTATATCCTTCTGTCAATCTGAGTGCGACTTACGGTTATCAGAGCATTTCGGCCGGTAATTGGTTAACTGCCCCTAGCAACTTTTGGTCTATTGGGCCGGGGATGCTCTTGCAGTTATTTGATGGTGGATTACGCAAAGCTAAAGTTGCAGAAGCAGAAGCCATTCTGAATGAAAACGGGGCGAGATATAGGGTAGTGGTATTAGAGGCCTTCCAGCAGGTCGAAGATAATCTAGCCAAGCTAAATTACTATCATACTGCTGCACAGTCAGAGAAAGCTTCCGCAGAAGCCGCAAAGAAGAGTCTGAGTTTTGCGATGAACAGATATCAGCAGGGAGCTGCGAACTATCTGGAGGTGACTTCTGCTCAAACTGCATCATTAAATTCCCAGCGAGCACTACTCATCTTGAACACAGAGCAGTTAAGAGCTAGTGTTGATTTGATAAGAGCTTTGGGTGGAGGCTGGAGTAAGAATGTCCAAGAAGCTGGTTAATACTTGAGCATCAACCATGAGAATTCAACTTGGCCTCAAAGAGAATTGGAAACAATTCTCACTTTTAATACTCATCAATGCCTTCGTGGGGGGCATGGTTGGTGTTGAACGAACTGTTGTTCCTTTGATAGGTAAAGTGGAGTTTCATATTGAGTCAACGACCCTAATCACTTCATTTATTATCAGTTTTGGATTGGTCAAAGCTTTTGCAAATTTAATCTCTGGGCAACTGGCAGATTATTGGGGGCGTAAGCAAGTATTAATCTTGGGATGGATATTTGGTTTGCCTGTCCCATTTCTAATCATTGCTGCGCCATCCTGGAATTGGATCATTGGTGCAAATATCTTGCTAGGTTTAAGCCAGGGCTTCGCTTGGTCTATGACTGTCATTATGAAGGTAGATTTGGTTGGCCCAAAGGGTAGGGGAACAGCTGTCGGCTTAAATGAGTTCGCAGGTTACTTTTCAGTCGGAGTAACTGCACTTGTAACAGGATATCTTGCAAGTAGTTATGGGTTGCGTCCTGCTCCAATTTTGCTAGGTGTTTTTTATGCTGTGGCCGGCTCGTTGTTAACTTTGTTGTTGGTACGAGATACAAGTGAACACGTGAAGCTTGAAGCCAGCATTAACCCAAAACAGACCTCATCTATGACATTCAAGGAGGTGTTTCTACTCACTTCTTTTAAGGATAGTAATCTCTTTGCCGCATCTCAAGCGGGAATGATCAATAACCTAAATGATGGAATGAGTTGGGGAATCTTGCCACTGTTTTTCAATACTTTTGGTTTGAGCGTGGCTAATACCGGTTTACTCAGGTCAATACACCCAATGGTCTGGGGTATAGGCCAGCTTGTCACCGGACCTCTTAGCGACCGATGGGGTAGAAAAGGCCTGATTGTGGTTGGCATGTGGATACAGGGCATTGCGCTAATCCTGACCGCAATGACAGATAAGTTTGAATACTGGTTTCTTGCAGCCATGATGATGGGTATTGGTACTGCAATGGTTTATCCAAGCCTAATCGCGGCGGTGTCAGATGCTTCACATCCAACCTGGAGGGCTAAGTCTCTGAGTGTCTATCGGTTTTGGCGTGATCTAGGATATGCCATCGGTGCTCTTTCAGCCGGTATCATGGCTGACCGCTTTGGATTCAGTTTAGCGATTACTGTCATAGGCGTTGTGAGTTTGATTTCAGGAGTCGTGGTGGCCTTCAGGATGCAGGAGCGTTAATTGGTTTGTTGCTTTGAGTCAAATCGATACCTATGACCTGAATGTCATCGTTATTGGAAAAATAGGCTTAAAGCAAAACGGCGATCACCGTTTTTACTTTTCCTGAAGGCTGGGATGCAATATAAGCAGACTAGTAATTATATGGGTGCAAATACATTGATTAACATTTATCATAATCATACTTACCTATCAAAATAGGTTCATCGGCGTTAGGTATATTTTTTGACGTACCTAAAAAGAATGAAAGACCCATATGGGAGGGGATATGAATCGATTTACTTTGATGGTATTTTTGATTTTTACATTTAGCTGTTTAGTAGCTAATGCGCATTCTGGCAGAACTAATAAGCAAGGTTGTCACCATGATAAAAAAGCTGGTACTTACCACTGCCACTAACAATAAAGAAGTTTAAAACAGAAGAAAGAAAAACTAGATTATAAAAGGCTCTATAACTGTAGCTGAGTTTGCGAAGCGTAGAAGTCTAAAATAAGCTTCCAAGTGTCATAAAAAATTAAAAGCTGAAATAAAAATAAAAGGGGAGCGACAGGGTGGCTATTCAAAGCTTCCGATTAGTGATGAGGTGCAAGCGGTGTCAATGGAATCTGACAGCGCCTCAATCTATTTGCAAAAAATGTGGAATAGCCCCTGCCTACATTATCAAACGCGAAATCGATTCAGAGATTTCCTACATCTGCAAAACATGTAATAACTCAATAATTCATAGTCACGTACCTCAACATTGTATTCAATGTGGGTCATTAGCGTATGACTGGTGGGACTATGATGGTAGTAACTGGTTAGCTCCTAATTTAACCCTGAAAAGAGACATTAAGGGAATCTGGCTTATCGGAGAGTTTGAAGGCGATTTCGTCGGTACACTTTCAAACACAGGGATTCCAAATGTCCTGGCTGTAAAAGAAAATTACCATCGAGACTACGACATAAAGATAGCCCGTGGCCATCTAATCAATTACAAATTCACTGATAGGCGTCCAAATCTGCCAATCAAGGCCGATCCCAAGCCAATCAGACAAGACTTCAGCAATTCTATATTAGTAAAAGATTTGAATTCGGAAGACTATTTGCCGGCAAATCTTGCCGATTTAGTCATCTATGATTGGCAACGAATTTCTGAAAAAGAATTTTTAGATCAAAATAAAATCGCTGGGCATATCAAAGGTACGTTGTGCGCTTGCTTGGTTAAAGAAGAAGAGTTTGAAAACGCGGTAAATTCTCCGCCAGAAGTACAAAATATCCCTGCAATTGCGGCTGCATCAGCGACTCAAACATCAGTGCCGCAAGAGCAGACACTGACAGATGGTTCTGCACCCTCGACTAATACCCCAGGAATATCAGGTAAAGGCCCCACTCCACCATTAGCACCCCGTTCAGATAAAAATGAATTTGAGACTGATACACCTAAAACTGGAGGCGGGGGAGTTCGCGATATATTGGCGAAGAGCCGGGTTGACGAGTGTTGGCTATGCAATAACATATTGCTATCGATACTGACCTTTTGTCTTTTCTTTTATTTTAGGTCAGATGGAGGCTGGAAGGACTTTTTCTGGTGCCATCTTGTACAGGCTTTATTTTTCTTTTTCTCGACCAAAGCAGTTTGCGTACTTGGAGATATAGTCCAAGAGCGAGGTTTGACCATTCGGGATGCAGTACAGAAGAAAAAATTCAGAAGTTTTCTAATTGGAGTGTCGCTGTTTAGTTTATTGGTGGCATTCTCAAATGCTAAGCAGCATGCTTGTTATGACCTTTCGTCATTTGGAATTTGGGAAGCAATAATTCTCGTCAGTTTTATTCTTTCAGCATTCATTAGAGATTGTTTTGCAAAAACTGTATTAGCCATTGCCTTTGCATTGGCGGTCATGTTGACTATGAATTGCATAAAACCCAAATGCGACATTAGTCATCCTGAAAGTTCAAGCCATAGTGCTAAAAAGCATTCTGTTGCTTCTCAGCTCATGAATACTAAGAAAGTGGTTGAGAATACTGTCGTAGAGCAGACCGCAAAGTATAGTGAAAATAAAGTCAAATCTTTAACTGGGTCAAACGCCTCAAATAAGAAAGTTACTGCTGGCGACTTAAAATCAAATCCAAATGTTTTAGATGACTGTAATACCAGTGTTTACCTCGGTGAGTTGGGCTTATTCGAAAGAAATAGTTTCGTTATCAAAGAAACGGCAATTACTAAACTTGAACAACTAGCCTCCTGGATGGCAGAGCAGGACAAGTCGAAAAAATTCATTATCACTGGTCATGCAGATCAAACTGGGGAGACATTTGAAAACGGAATGCCAAACCCCGCTGGTTATGCCAGAAACATGAGATTGAGTAAGCAGCGAGCAAATGCTGTTGCCGAATGGATATTGGATAACGAAAACATTAACTCTGAGCAGTTAATAGTTAGAGGTGTTGGTAGCTCTGAACCACTAACAACAGATCCAGATCCTGAAACTCAGAAAATGAATATTAGGGTTGAGCTTAAAGGCAATTGTGAAGCCGATACCAAAGGTGAACAGTAAATGCTATTTCTTAAGACTAAATCTACAGTGGAATTAAAGCTTGCTCATCCTAAACTGACCTTTGGTCGGCAACTCACTTGGGTGAACGTTTATATTCGAGGCAAATGTAAGGTCGTTATTAGTTCGAAAAGTCATCCTCAATGGAAATCTGTAAAGATCAAATCACCTGCAGTTAACGCCGTGATGATAGCGGTACCTATTGGTGCGCAATTGGTAATTAAAACCAGCACATTATTCAGTAGTAGTAAGACATATTTCGACGTGGCTAAAGCTGATTGGAAGCTCACACCGCCAAATATGCCAAAAGTGGCTTTAAAGCCAATCGAAGAGGCAAAGCAAATATTGTTGGATTGGCGAGCATTTGTGTACAAATTAAACAGAGCTAGGTCGAACAAAGCTCTAAGAAACATTCGCAAAGTATCAATGACGCCAAGATTTATCAATATGCGAGTATCAAAGGCTAAGTTTAGCAATGAAGCATCAACCAATGAGCCTTTGGTTCATTAATGTATTAGCAAGAGTTAGTAAACACTTGAAAACCAAGGGGAGTGAGAATGGCTGCAGTTGAAACTTCTGATCCAAAGGATTTGGATAAATACGATTATAAATGTGAAGCAGGGAGAATCAGGCAGTTCCTGTGGTTCTGCGCCGGTATTGATGAACAACTCATCAGAAGATGCCCACATTCAGAGCGCGTCAAAGCAGAAGGTATCGGAGGAGTGATCTTAGCCACCTCTGTTCTTGCTTTCTTGTCTGGCTCATATGCCTTTTACACAGTATTTGGCCCTAAGATCAGTTATGCACTAACTCCTGAGCAACAGGTATCGGATCCCATGAGTGTCTTGTGGGCGATTGTATGTGGCATTGCTTGGGCGTTGGTGATTTTCAACCTGGATCGTTTCATCGTTACTTCCACAGGGCATGGTGATGGTACTGAGAAGATTACGTGGGATGAACTGATCAATGGTCTTCCTCGTATCGTGATGGCAGTATTCATCGGGATATGTATCTCTGCGCCATTGGAAATTAGAGTCTTTCAATCTGAAATCAATGCTGAGTTAGAAGTTAGACAGACGGAACAAACAAAAAAATATGATGAAGGCTCAAATGCCGGTTTTGCAATGAGAGAAGCTGATCTAAACGGGCGGAAACAAGAAAAACGTGAAGAGCTTCAGAAGAAAGAGTCCAGATTAAATGGCGGCCTTCTGGATATCAAAAATCAACGGAAAACCTTAGAAGATGAGGCTGGTGGTAATACTAAAACTGGAACGGCAGGCCGTGGTCCGGCGTGGCGTGACAAAATGGCCAACCTAGAGAAAATGGAAGCTGAACTTCAAGAAGAGAAACCGAGATTAGAGCAAGACATTAGTCACTTAAAGACAGATATTGCTCAACTGCAGACTGAACTTACGCAACTGTCAGAAGAAAAGACCAAGGCGCATATGGAGAATACGCGCCGTGCAGTGAATATTGATGGTCTGGGAAATAGGATCAATATTGCTCATGAGCTGTTTCCAACATCTTCGAAGCTGCTAATGCTTTTACTGATTATTATTGAGGTCACTCCAATCTTCATCAAGATGATGTTTATTAGAGGTCCATATGACCTGCTAAGTGAAAACCAAAATAGGATTGTGACGGCTAAGTTTGGCATTGAAGAGTACCCATTGATTCAAGCAGGCCAGAATCTCTCACCGATTGGTGCGGTATCGCCCAACTTCCATCAAGCGAAAATTATTGAGGAGTATGAGGTAGCCACTTTGGCCGCCGAACGTGAGTTATCTAAAACTGCACAAGAAGCATACTTAAGAAAGATGAAACGCGACATTCAGGCAAATCCTGAAAAGTACTTTACTGAAAACAGTTAGTAAATACGAATTATGAAGGCATTTATTTCAAGAGTGCTTTTTGAATTCAATGGCTTCAACCCTGAGGTGATTGAACGACTCAGGGGAGAAGACCAATTCAAACTGGTTGCACTCAGTATATGGGCTTTGGCCGGAACACTACTTTGCGCTTTGTCGATAGGGTATATCGTCAGCTATGCAGCAGTTAGTGTTCTTTCAGGGGTGATTAGTTTTTTTATCGCATTTTTTGTACTAGTCTCTCTAAATGTTTTGCTTGTTACGACAAGTGGTATGGAGTCCAATCTTAAGCCACTAGAGCGTAAGAAATGGCAACCCTCTAAATTTCGACCATTAAGCTATTTCATGGTTGGTTTGCTGTTTTCGCAGCCAATTTTGCTGGCGTGGTTATCTCTGACTGATCAATTGGAGTCGAATGTTTCTATTCGCCATCTGGATACCCAGATTGAATCGATATCCAATCAATACAAAAACTATTCTGCACAAAAAAACTTGAGGCTTATTCAGTTAGAAACCTATCGGAATCTCGCTGATAAGAATGCACCAAATGTCACGGCCAAATACGTGAAAAAAGCAATGTTGATTGATGATGGTGATTCCAAAGACACTTTAGAACAACTGAAGAATAAACTAGTCGGCTTGGGTTTCGATGTTACTTCCCTCTCAAAGGTTTATGGTGTCGATTTAGATGCCAAAATCAAAAGCTATTACGACAACATAAGTGCAGGGGACATAAGTCTTTTTGTTTACAGAGGGCCTTCCAAAGTCACATCTGATCATTCGCTCGAACTAACCCCACCCAATGCCGGGATGTTTTCTCATTCGGTTGATACTGATAGCTTAATTTCAATCGTAGCTAATAAAAAACCGTTGGCGTCGTATTTCTTGTTTAGCTTATCGGCAAGTTCTGATAGTGCGAAGATCAGTAAAACGATCAACTGGGAGAACCAGGAAAGTAGCTATGTTATGTCTTTGAGTAATGATGAGCGTGGCGAGCTAGTAGAATCTTTCTTGAAAAACTTGAATGAATCAGTCGAGCTTAACAATACCTTTAGAACTACTGCCTCTGAGTTCGCAAGTGATGAGGAAAATCCTAGGTTATATCAATCGTTGCAATTGCAATTTCCTATTTTGCTGACTTGGGGTCAAGGCCAGTTTTATAAAGAAATGAGCAGGGTAGATATGGACGGTATGCTCCCTGCGGGTGATTACTGTAAAACTTACTCAGGATTTGAACAAAGTACTTTTGCTAAATGCTTGGAGGCAGAAGAGGGTATCGTTAAATCAGAATTGCAGTTCATCGATGAAATGCTAGCCAAGAATGTACAAAGTATTGAAGAAGTGAAAACAAAAAAACTTCAAAATCCGTCAATTCTATTTAACTATACGGGTTGGTTTGTCAAACACGTCTTCTTGGCGATTATTCTAAGTTTGTTTGTAATCTTATTTGTAGGTGGGCCTTATATCTACAGAGATTATATAAATACGGGTGTGATATTGAGGTATGAATTAAAAAGCATTCAATTTAACCGTGTGAGCCTTCATAAGCAGTTTCGGATATTTAGAACAGTTATCAGAAACATAAGAAACAGATTTATCAAAGAAGGGGAGCCGTTTGATGAGACAGCAATACAACACCCACTGTACAAGTCTAATGTGAAAGAGCGCAAGAGGAAGCCAAACTCTACTGGCGATGATCTTTATAGGTCTCTTAGAGAAGCTATTAAAAATAATAAGCGGAGTTCATTGTGAAGAAACTGTTTCATGCGCTAAAGGGCTTTGTGTATGCCTCCGCAGGCGTGGACACCCAGTTGATATATGACTGCCCATTACATGAACGCCGAAGAAATCTATACATTGGCTTATTGGTTTTAATGGTCAGCCTTTTGAGCTTCATAAGTGTTATTTATACCGTTTACAACATATTGGAAGCATCCGTAATTGATAGTAAATACAGCGACTATGTGAATTTTTCAATTGCATTGGTCACAGGCTTTATTTGGTTCTTAGTCGTATTCAATATTTACCGTGCGTGTTTAACAATTTCTGGAATTGGAGATGGCACCTCACGAATTACTTCTGATGAAATCAAAAACGCAATTCCACAAATAATCATGGCATTGGTATTAGCTCTATCTTTAGGGGCACCGCTCAATATTTTGTTATTACACCGTGAAGTAAATCATGTTGTAACTGCTTCAGATATTGACAGATTAATGCAGAATGAAGAGAGCCAAATCAAGTCAAAGGCGCAAATGCTCATTGAAGCACACATGGATGAAACTTCTAATGATCAGATGGCAGTCAGCGAGAGTCAGGTCTTCAAAGAGCTCAATGACAATCAGGAGGAGCTTTTAATACAGAGTTCACAAAGCTTTATGGGGTTGCTTGACAAGATCTATAACCAGAATCCACTACTGACTCTCTTGATTTTTGTAGTCGCGATTCATCTTTACATCGTGCCCATCTTTTTAAGGATGCTTTGGGTTAAAGGGGTGTATGAGTTCAAGGTCGAGTTCCAGAATCAAATCTCGCTTGCCGACAACGGTATTTTCAAAGATTACTACAGGGTAAATTTCCAAGGAACGCATACAGAGAATCGATTTATTCAAGCTGAGCGTGTGATGAGGTCAAGAAAATTCACGACTTCCGAAATTGAAAATCAAGAGTAAGAACAGGCGTAACCAGAGTGATGAAAATGAGAAAAATAAATCTAAACCTTATATTAGTTAGCGCTGTCCTGCTGTTGTGCTCTTCAGCAAGTGCTGATTCATTGAGGGGGCATGTAGTAGGTGTCGTTGACGGCGATACAATCACTTTGCTTGTAGACTCGCACAAGCAATACAAAATTAGGCTTTCAGGAATTGACGCTCCTGAGAAAGCACAGCCATTTGGCCAAGTCTCGAAGAAATCACTTTCTGATTTGATTTACGATAAAGATGTATTTGTCGAATATTCTAAATATGATCGATATGGCAGGGTAATAGGGAAAATCAGCTTTAATAAGCTAGATGTGAACTTGGAGCAAATTAAGAAGGGGTTAGCTTGGCACTATAAGAAATATCAAAATGAGCAATTACCTTCAGACCGAGAGCTTTACTCAGATGAAGAGCTAAAAGCTCACGCTTCCAAATTGGGCTTGTGGAGTGAAGTTAATCCGATACCGCCTTGGGATTGGAGAAAAAAGAAGAGTGAGCACTGAGTTAAAATACTCACTAAGAAACGAGCTGATAATAAAAGGAAGAGGACTGTAAATGGAAAAACAACAATCATCACAATGGTGGCGTTGGCCATTATTACCATTTGCTTCAATATTAGGCGGCTTGCTAGGTTCCATGCTATTTGTATTTCTACATTGGCTTTTAATGAAGTTTCAGGGTGACTTCCACGAGGATGGCTGGTGGTTTAGATATATCTTGCCAACGATTTCTTCTGGAGTTTTTGGTTGGCTATACATATACATTACCTTCAGAGTAGCGCCAAAGGGAAAAGTGATTGCTGGGGTAGTGATGACGACAATTCTCGGGATTTTTACGATTTTTAGTATCGTAGCATCTTGGTATTTAAGCTCAAACTCCATGATAAATGCAATTCAACAAACTATTGGAGCACTGGCGGCATTCATTTTTGCAATTGTTGGTTTGGTTCAAATGAAAGACGAGCAAGAGCGTATACAAAGTTACTCTCAACAGCTCTTAGAGACCTAGCTAACTTTTATCAATTTCAAATAATCCAAGAGCCTCTGAAATGGCACAAACAAAAAGACCGAAGAATAAGTGCAAAGATTGCGGAGACACCTGGTATCCCCGTGGTAGAAATCTATCAAATAAATGTCCAAATTGCGGCAGCGAAAATATAGAGATTAGCCGGGAGGGTTTGCTAGTTGGCGTTCTATTCTTTGCGATTTTGATAATAGTCGGCCTATATGGTGACAATAAAAATACAGAGCAGGAACAAAATAATCTAACGGAGACTGTTCAGTTGGATGAAGGTACGTTTATAGACCGCAGTGAAGTTGAAGAAGTTGAGTCAGGGGCAGAGGTCCCACCTGAGATGGGCACCGAACAAACCAATCCCATCGATTTCATATCGGAAGCTGCAGGGCATCAACATGAGACATCTGACGGCACTTCAGATACTAAGGCGCATGCTACTATCCCAGCTGATGAACAACCTTCATTTCGTGAGGATTTTTACAGATGGTCTGAGTCTGAGAAACAACTACGGGCTCGTTACATGTCTTTACTCAACGATTCATCTGCAAGCCAGAGCGATTTGGATGGTAGGAGGTCAGATTATCTAACTTTTGTGGATAATAAAAATAAGAAATGCGGGAGTATATTGAGTGATCATGCAAGTAACATAAACTCAAATGTTTCACATATCAACTTCAATAGAGAGCAAATTCATATCATTAATTGCCATCAAGAAGCGAATGTAGCAAGGATTAATGAAATTCAAGAGCAATATTAATTGCTAACGCTTCAGTACCAACTGCTCCTCAACAAGTGATGACAGCTACAACGCTTACAATAAATCGATGAGATTTGCTTCCTAAAACTCATCTTCATCAAGGGCATATGTATGCATGTTGCCATTTGCGACTTTATATAGTGTCATCGTAAAGACACTAAACTCAATGCCTTCATCTGTTTGTCTCTCTTTAGCTACAAATGATTCTGAGCGGGACAGTTTTCCACTATCCAGATTTTGATATCTTAGGTCATACTCACCTGCCGTAATATTTTCGACTGTGAAGTCGCTATGTGCTGGGATGAAAAATACCCGTACAGGAGCAGCGCCATTGTTTTGAAGAGCATAGAGTTTAACGAATACATCAGAATCGTTTCTATTGTTATCTACTGTTACCTTGGACTTACCGTTCGTCCTAAGCTGCGGATACCCATCGACATATGTTGGAAAGTCAGGCCATTCGTTTCCATTCGGATCTTCTAATGGGCGAGTGTAGGCTGGCTTGTGCTGTATTGGCTCCGCAATTTGCTCTGAAGCCGAGTAGCTACTTCCATTGGAGTTATTGATGTTTCGTTTACTTTCATTGTAAAGAGCATCTGCCACAACCCCAAAAACCAAAAGCATGACTGAGGCTTGTATATAAAAAGCTTTATTGAAAAGTGCCCATGAGTTGATTAGTTTTACCGTATTAACACCATTTTTTGTAAGGGTGTTAATTAAATTATCAATGTCATTTTTTAAAGTAAGAGTTTCTTGTGATGCATTTCTCCTTGGGAGTTTATTGGCAAACTTCAATGCATCTTGTGCCACGGCATATGCGACATCCAGTTTGTTGTTGTATGCAAATACCCATGCCTGATAGAAAGTCAGACGAGCATTCATATCGTTAGGGCGTTTTCCTCCAAACATATTAACTAATAGTGTTTGAATCGAGTAAATTGGACCCCACGGTAAGCCCCACCATCCAAACAGCCATGTAGTCAAGGAGGCCTTCAATATTTGTTTTTCGGCACATACGCTGCAGTAAATGCCTTGGTGAGCTCTTTTGGACGTATAAAAGAGGAAGCTTCTTACGTCATAGAAAATTGAATACCTTGGTTGGGCTGATACTTTATCGCATACAGAGCAAACAGCGGGCTCTGGTGGATCTTCATCCTCCTCAGGTGTGTGATGAACAGTTTCAACAAGTGAGGTATCGTATTCAGCTCTTAGGTCAGGGTCACTGAGTACACTGAGTGCTTCGTTTAACAACTGAAAACGTTGTGTAGCGTCTTTGGCTTTATTTCTATCCGGATGTAACTCCATCGCCTTCTTTTTAAATGCCGATTTGATATCGGATTCAGTGGCGCTAAAATCTATGCCTAATATTTTGTAGTAGCCTTTAGGGTCTTTTGAACTCAATTATTTTTTCCCTGGTTTGTAAAATGAGGCAGCAATTATCATTATTTAACTTTTGACGAATAATACCCTACCTTACCGTCTAAAATTCATTAAACATTGGGTAATGTGATCGTGCAACTGGCTTTTCTGCTATATCTAGCAACGGATGAAAGGTATTTCTAGAGTACTTCCTCTGGCCTCCTTATTTTTCTCTTAAATTTTTACAAAATGTGATTAGTGAGTGTATTCATGGACTCTGCAATTTTCTTAGAGTGGTTTCGTTATGCTGTTAACCGTGTAGGGTCGGGTTATTTTGGCTATGCTGAACGTGTTTATTGTTACGAGCTATATCATTTTTTAAGAGTTGCAATGCATCATCATGAGCGAGTAAATGGTCCCATTGGAAATATCTATCTTCATAGCGAGTTGGTTAAAGCTGTTATTTCAACAGATATAGCACAGCGGTACGAGGTTTGGCCTTTGAGCGCGCAGAGAATGCCTGACTTTCTTTTTCATACGCCCGGAAACTTCGATAATCAAATTGCAGCAATCGAAGTCAAAGTTTCACCCAACTTGTCAGCTGCCGATCTAATAGACGATTTAAAGAAACTCACTGAGCTTCGCCAAAATTATCTATACGATCTTGGGATATTCCATTGTATAAATATCGAATCAGATAGGTTGCGAATGCTTCTACAGCGAGCTAACGCTGGCGATATGGGCTTGGATCAAGACATACTAGTTGAGTGCAAACCATCACACGGTGCGCCAATTGAATCATTTAAGCTTTCGGAACTTCTGACATAAGATTGTGCAAAGAGGATTAGATCTGGATTTGGATTTGAATATGTATCGTAGCACCGAGATGTCCATGATGATTTCTTTGAATTTTTTTATGAGAAGAGTAGGGCAATTCAAGTCTCCAGTTGGTGTGGCTATCAAGTCTGAAATTTATTCATCATTCCATTTACAAATAATATCATCCATATAGAATACCAACCAGATGGTATGTTTTTTTGGGGGGGTGGGGAATGATATTAATGTCAGACGAGTTTAAAGTTTGGGCTGTTCTTTTTGCCGGATTATTCTTTAGCACTACTGCCATGGCAGAAACCGCAGAAGAGTTATGGCAAAAGGCTCAAAGTAAATATTTTGATAGTCGCCACATAGAGGTATCTGAGTTTATGCAGATTGCTGGCCCTCGGATATCTGAAAATGGTAGTCAGGTTCCCTTAATAATTACTATTGATAATGATAAGACGCCTTCAAGGATAGAGAAGCTCTATTTGATTTTGGATGGGAATCCAATTCCATTGGCGGCTACTTACAAACTTGGTGGGTTGCTAGGCAATCTGAAATTAGAAACTCGCATCCGGATGGATAAGCAGTCAAATATCCGCATTATCGGTGAGACTGCTGAAGGCAAACTTTACATGGCCACAACTAATGTAGAGGCCGGGGGAGGGTGCGGTGGCAATGTTAATGTCGAGGATCTGGCATTAAATCCAGATATTGGTCGAATAAGATTAAACCTTTCCGGAGTTCCTGGGGGCAACTCTCACGTTGCCTTTATGATCAAGCATCCAATGCTCAGCGGGCTTCAGCATGACTCCAAAACGAAAGAGAAAATCCCAGCTAACTACATTAATAAAACAGTTTTTAGGTTTAATGGTGAGTTATTATTTGAGGCCGATTTGGGAGTATCGACCAGCGAAAATCCGTACCTTCGTTTTACCTTTATACCTAAACAGCAAGGAGAGCTTGGTGTCATTGCTGAAGATAATTTTGGCAAAAAATTCTCCCATGATTTGAAAGCCACTTTTTAATCATCAACAGTTACAAGATGTTTGCAATAGCCTCCAACTTCATATCTTTGCCTAGCCGATAGTAATACCTCCTAATCTAATGGATAATGATCAATATATTAGGGAAAAAGAATAGTATGGGCCTAGAAAAACTTGCCGACCTCAAAAAGCAACTTGCTGCAGAGGTCAAATCTGCAAAACCAATCAAATCACCAAAGACTGCCTCCGTAGATCCAGTCGTATTAATCATAGGTAAGTTACAAAAGCTGTTTCCCAAGACTTTCCCTAAGAATCCAAACCCTAAGGTCCCCCTAAAAGTTGGTATCCTGGACGATCTTTATGCTCGATCAGAAGAGATTGGCATTTCAAAAGAGGATATCCAGTTAGCGATTAAAACATGGTGCAAATCCTCTCGGTATTGGAGCGCTTCCAAAGAAGGTGCCGTACGCGTTGATTTGGATGGAAACCCTGCAGGTGTTGTAGAAGCCAAGGGGGCCGCACAAGCAAGAGCCATGGCAAGGAAAGCCAAAACCCCAAAAGTTGCGTCGTCCATACCTGTCGGTGATACTCTTAAATCTTAAATCGAATAGCATCTCTACAGACTATAATGCCTGAATAAACTGGTACGGCAAACGGGGAGCAGGTCAATCAAGCTGGTGGATACTCATTCAGCCGATCAAATGGGCTGGTCAGTATCAACTATCAAGTTTTATGGGCTGACATTGACCATTACAGTTTAAATGGTGGCAACTCCATAGCCTACACAATCCCTACAAGACAGGGACATCTTCTGCTTTTAAAATCTATATTTAGACTTTGTACCCTGACTAAATCCAACTTCGATTTAATAATCCCTGTTACTTTAGCTGGTATTTCACTGGCTATATGTGTGTTCAAATTATTCAGTCTAATGTTTTCCGATATTCATCTATCGCTCAGTAATTTCATGATTATTAATCACTATTTCGAAAACATATGGACAGGTTTCATTAACTTAATTGCCTGTGGCAGGTAGGGAGCTTACATTTCATCATTGATGTAAGCCAATAGTGAGCGTGTCATGTACTTGTGGTCTTGTGTGCTTTACGTTTACTTGGGCGAATAAGACCCTTTCCTTTGCGAATCTTTTCTAGGTAAGGTTCTGCCGACGTTGGCACATCAACCGTAAATTTTAGACCAAGCTCACTCATAAGCTTAATGACTCGGCCCATCTGAGCTGTTTCCTTACCGTACTCAACATCACCAACAAAAACGGGACCTACTCCAGCCATGCCAGCTAAGTCATCTAGCCGGATCTTGTTAGCCTTTCGTGTTGCGCGAATGACCTCACCCAATTCTGCCATCGTGTTGATTTGGATTTTCATTACATCTCATCAAAATATATTCGAGCTGATATATTTTACTGTAATTCCCCAATAAAATAGATGAATATATCTGACCGGATATATTCTTAATTGAGATAGGCGGCTGATTGGCTCCAAGTGCCTCGAAATATGACCAGCCTATTTATCATCATCTACCTTCGAATCTTATAATTAAATCTGGATTGAAATCCTCATTCTCATTCCTACCCAAAACATATCCCCTGGGATTACAGACCACTCTCGTTTCACTGAGTACATAATCAAAACTGTCATGAGTATGCCCATGTATCCAAAGCGTACTGGCGCCAAATAAATTCTCTAGTCTCGATGCGAAGCAAGGTGCCAATGGGACATTTTGGAATCTCTCAGCAACAGAGTACCAACTCGGGCAGTGATGCGTGACAACCACAGTCTGCCCATTGAAGGGCTGATCAAATAGCTTTTCCTTCAGCCAGGCCCTGGATTCATGATGTAACGCTTCCGAGTCTTCAGCAGTGAATCTTGAGTTGTTCTGCATGATTAATCGAAAGTCATTGAGTCCTCTATTGGCCTCTCGTAAAGAATCTTGGTATTTTGACTCTCCAAACAGCTGAAAGTCTGTCCAAAGCGTGCATCCCAGGAAACGAACGCCATTAATAATGACTTCATCGTTCTCCAGAAAATCCACACCATATTGCTCACCAGATGACCTCAGATCGTCGAGAACCTTTAACCGATCGCGTTTATAGAACTCATGATTGCCGGCGACATAAACAATTCGAGTATCTGGCCAAGCATTTCTTGCCCATGGTATAGCTTGATCGCCAGTCCAGATGTCTCCGGCTAGTACAACTACATCCGCCTTATCTTTTGCAGGGTAAAAAGGTGCAAACTCTAGGTGTAAGTCACTTAACACTAATATCTTCAAAATCTCCTCCTAATCCTTGACCTAGCCAGCCACTGATAATGGCTATGCGAAGGCAGTGTCTTCATCTATGAATAGCCGGGCACACCAAAATAACTTCCTATGCCTTCCCGGTGCAGAAAACCGCACAAATTGACCAGCAAGAACGGGTCTGGAGCAATGAGCTCATGGACTAAATAGTGAGAACCAGTCGCAGTGAGTGCGACTTGGTTCTCCGGATCGTAGCCAATCACCGGTGAGGTATGCACTGCACTCGATAAGGGTTTGCCTACCCGACGCCCGATCAGAAAGTACGTATATTTATTGAAAACTGGATAAATCCTTTTATAGATGAATCCACCTTCAATATGGCCTCTCAGATTACTAATGATGAATGGCATCTGAAGCGTTAGCATGTCCTCAGGTGAGGCCAACTCAAGGCTTAGGAACTCTCTATTAAGTCTAATGATGTCATCAATATTCTTGGGGATATGCTCACCATAATCCTCATGCAACTTCCTTAACAAGCTGTCATAGCTAGACTGACTCATATTCGATGAACTTCAAGCCCGAGTTTCTCAATAGGTAACTGGCCTAGCGCCAAAATAGTTACCAATGCCATCTCGGTGAAACATGTAGCAAATATGAAGTAGCAATAACAGATCTGGTGCACCAGTCTTGAAGCTCTCAACCACGTAATGTGATCCAGAAGCGGTCAAAGCTACATTGTTAACGTTATCGTATGCAACAACTTGTGAGGTGTGGAAGGCCTCCTGATCGCTGTTGAATCCAACAAGACAAAAAACTTCAGCATTCTTGCTTGGAACGATGCGTTTATAGACAAATGCCTGAGTTAGAACTCCACGCAGATTTGTCACAGGGATGTCCTTATGCATTTTGGCTAAATCCTCTGCACTCGCATATTCCAATTGCATGATGTGTCGATTCTGAGTGATGATGTCGTCGAGCTCCTTGGGCAATAAAGCTTCGAGGGTGTCGTTTAAATTATCTTTTTCCATAAATTTCTCCTTAATATTCATCTAACCAAGTGCCGGTCTTATTGGACCGATTAACTTTCGAGTTGCAATACTGGCAGTACTTAATTCCGTTACCTTTCTTTTTAGCCACTCCGCACCTGGCACAAATAGCGAGTGAGTCATGCTTGGCTTTAAGGATTGCTGAATAGACCTCTTTCGCATGACTGGTTTTTGATAGGTCCACTTCGATGTCCAGGAAGTCATGTCGATCATCAGCACTTCTGATGATGACTTGAAGATTTTTGATCGCACTGACAAAGTCAGCAAAAATGTCAGCCCAACCTTCCTCGAACTTCAATTGATGGTGGGCAACAAAGAGTTTCTTGCCAATCTCCAGCTTCTCAACGAAAGCAACAGGATCAAATCCTTTGGTAGTTTTACTAGAGGAATCCGACACGCTGTACCTCCTGTTTAATGCTTGGAAGATCGTCTACACAAACTCGATCACGCTGATCGAGAAATGCCTTCATCATCGCTTCTTCAAGAGAGAGCCTTACCTCTCTAGGAGATAGATAAGCCAAATGCTGTTTAACCTCCTCTTCAAGTGATGCGGTCAGAAATGACTCCAAGGAGTTATGTTTTAACAGCATTGAGTAAATGCTATCGATAACCCCCAGCATTTCGGTGGGCAGAGGTTGCTTGATTTGGAAGAGCTTCATCCTGGACAGAATGGGGCGATTGATGGTGCTGGACTCATTAGCAGTTGCAATCCAAGAGACATTGCTCGCATCTAGCTCCAGTGGAATAGCTTCATCTTTAAACCTGCTGGCAGTGTGAGGTTCCAGCAATGTATAGAATGACGAGATCACGCTATACCTGGTATCTCCTCCGGCTTTATCAATTTCATCGATCAGGATAATTGGATTGGCAGTTTTAGATTCAGCCAATGCTTTGATAATGAAGCCTGGGCTGCCTTCTCCCCATTGCAGGCTGGTTCCTGACAAAGCGAAACCTGCAGTGACTGTTGCCAGGGACATTTCAAAATATGGAAGCTTTAGAAGCTTGGCAGTCTCACTTACGAATAGTGTTTTGCCGAGACCTGCATCCCCGAGAAGCAGGATTGGCGACAGCTTGAAAGGCCTATTGAATTTCCTGGAGACATTCGCTTGCAACTGAATGTAATTGATGACCTCTTTGAATTGAGGAAACGAAACCCTCAATGCTTCAAAGTCAATTTCTGTACTGATGACTTTATTTGGCCTTCTAGACTTCCACAGACCTTTGAGAGCTGGTGCAAGCCTGCTCTTGATATCACTTGCTCTTCTATCGTGTGATTTAACAAGTTCAACAAGCTTATCGTGGTTTACGATTGGTACGGTTTTTTTTGACATAGCAACTCCAAACGGTTGCTATGAAAAGCAACCGACTAATTAACTTGGATATTTGGAGTGTGTGAAGTTGTTCGGACAACTCACGTATTAATGTGATTTCTCTTGAGGAGGCTGTGACAGAAGTGGTTCAAAAAGTAATACCTCGGCCGGAAACTCAGTTTCAGAAAGATCATAAGTAATCAGTTTTCCACTTTTGAATTTAAGCCTGTAGATAGTTGTAGCCCTACCATCAAGTTCAATTTCTGATCTTTCAACTTCGCTTAGTTCATGAAATTCTATTGCGCCACTATCGGAAAGGGTCCCAGGGATACCGCACCATAAAGATTTGAATGAGCACTCATCCTGAAGGCTCTTTAGTGCATCCGCATTCGAAATAAATACTATGGAGTTATCTTGGTAATTTTCTGACTCAATTATTTCGCACACGAACCATGGCCTAGCGTTGGTGAAAATGCAGATAGGGAAGTACACCTCAAAGGGTGTTGGCCCATCTTCGGAAGTCATAAGGTTTGATAGAAAGTTGGATTTACTTAATGTTTGCATGACACAACTCCGGAATTGGGATTGCTGAATTGTGCCCTATATGACGAATTTGTTGCTATAGAAAACTAATTAGTAAAATTTACTAATATCGGAGGCTATTCGAGTAAGTATGTAGTGTGGTGCGGTTGAGAAGGGTGGTAGGAAGTAGTTGCAGTCTGCAAACCCAAAGACCATTTTGCTGACATAAATCTGTTGATCCTCTGATGTGACCTAATGGTGTTCGATCGTTACGCAGTTCAAATCAATCTTTGATTAAAGCCTGTAATTCTTTTGAGCCTAGTGTTTGAATGTCTTTCTTTACTACATTTTGAAGCTCGCTCAAATCTGTGATATTCCCGGTATTCAAGTAAGCAAGTGAAATGATGGTCAGAGGATGCACATTGAGTGCAGCAGCAATTTTATTGATAAAGTTCAAAGTTGCTCCACTTTGCCCTAGCTCCAGTCTCGAAATATGAGTTCTACTCGAAATGTCAGTAAAAAACTCTTGAGTTAAGCCACGGCTAATTCTTATATCCTTAACAGCTTTACCAAAGGCTTTGTCAAAATCCATTTATATAGTCCTCATAAAGGATTATATAAAGCCATTATGTGCCCGAAATGACTACAACATATAGGGCACACTTTGGTGTTCTGTACCAGAGTCTGCTTATTTATACCGCATTTTATCCATTGAAAAATTATTATCTAATAATAGATAGGTAGTAATGAGATGTATTTTGAGTGGTTTGGAGTTGCTCCAGCGACAGTTGCGTCTTTTAGCATGTCTGCTTTTGCAAAAACTACAGAGATGTTTTGAGTCGATGAGCGGAATTTCGAGCCAACTTCATGAGTGCTGCCCGAGAAATCCAATGCATCGAATTTTCCTGACTCTTCTGGGAGAGGAGTGACAGGTTCGTTCGAAATAGCTCCAATTCGACTGGATTCAAAAACTCAACTGTATTTATAAGTTCGTGGGCAACCTTGAAGTTTTCCTCGGACATTGTAAGAGGTAGAGTGATCTTGTGATTTGAAAGTTTAATAGCTTCGTCTAGCTCTACAATTTCTGCATCCGTTAGTTGGTAACCAGAAGTAACCTTTGTTTTGAACTTGTTCCAATTGACACTTGTGTAACCATTTTCAATACCACTTAAATAACTTTGATCATGCCCTAATAGGTATGCTGCGTATTTTTGTTGGTATCCCCGGTTAATTCTGAAGTGCCGTAAAAGTGTAGCGGCTGGGCTCATTTCTTAAATGCAAAAAAAATATAATTTAGTGTACTACAGTGCAGGCGATATTTACATAACCAATTGATTATATTTAATAAAGTTCATTATTATTAGATTGGAATGATTGTAGTTAGAATATTTTTTACAACTAATCGAAATCGGATATCGGCAGCTCTATTTTTTAAGGGTTTATTTGATATCAGATTTAGTCTATCCAAATAAAAAATCATACTTGTGACACGCAATCTTTATTTAACAACGACTAAAGTTAATGGAAGACACACTGGAAAATTGGTAAGATTAAGAGATGCTTTAAAATTATAAGAAGAATTAAGAATATCCTTCGAAAAGGAAAAACAAAATGCATTTGAGAGGCAATTGAATTGGAAATTATTTCGGCCAGGGAGAAGCTTAAAAGTTCCAACTTGGATCATCCAATTCTCAATGCTTTGCAAGCTACAGAAACTCTCTATACTACGCTAGCTTACCAACCTTCTGGGCACATTCTCATACAAGACGACTTTATTGGGAATGCTGATGAAAAGGCACGTGTACGTGCACGATCTTTTCTCAATTTGATCAATGAATTAGATGTCCAGCCCGATCTAGTCATTAGCCCTGAATATAGCATCCCATGGCAAGCTTTGAGTGAGTTACTTCTTAGTGGCAGTCGTCCAGATGCAGGAAAGCTTTGGATACTTGGTTGCGAAAGCTTGAAACTGGGTGAGTTAGCAAATATTCGCGATAATCTACGAGACATAGCAGTAGTCTTGGATGACGACACATCTCCAGTTGAAACTACAACTCAACGATATCGAAATCCAGTTGTATATATTTTTGAGACAAAGTCATTAGTTGACGAGTCCTTAAAACTCGTTTTACTAGTCCAATACAAAACATGTCCTTCTGGAGACAAAGATAATACTGAGGCTAAAGGAATGTTGCCCGGTAAATTCGTATATGTCTTCGGCGACTATCCACAAGAGGTGCGTCTAATTACTTTGATATGTTCAGATGTGTTTGAATTTAAAAAGTCACAAATTGATGCATACTATGATGGACTTCTTTTAGTTCATATCCAGCTAAACAATAACCCACGGCATCCAGTATATAAAAAATATCGCCTAGAACTATTCCAAGCAGCTGGTAAAACTGAATTAATCTGTTTGAATTGGGCAGAGCATATCAATGCTGTAATTAATGATAAGGTGATTCCATGGGGCAATATTGGTGGATCTGCATGGTATCTCCAATCGCCTGAAGTTGACCTAAAAGAGGTCTCCTTAAAAAGCAATCATGAGCATGGTATTTACTATACTTACAACGCTCATATTCACGCTCATTCATTCATATTCGATTACAAACCCAGAGCATTTTTGTTCCAATCGACGAAAGTACACCACCATGCTTTAGCTAAACCTTTATCGACAAGAACTGGGCCCAAAGCGATAAAAACTTTCATATGGCAAGACCAATCAGCAAAATGGGTGGAACCAAAAGCAAAGCACGATTGGCCAAATGATGGATTTACTGATCGTCTGAGCGTGATCAAGTCTGAAGGGGTAGATTTAGATGATCTACAGACTGTATATCAAGCTTGCCCCGTTTCCGCAGAGCGTGTATTGGCCATTAGTGCCGGGGGCTTTGGTATAAGGCAAGATTGGTTTGCCCCCAACAAAATTGATTCCATGCAGCTTTCCGAGCAAGAATTTGTCCATCGCATGACAGTGCTCCAAGATACGGCTAAAGATGTCACAAGTTTTCGCTCCGCAAGATTTTCCTCTATTAGAGCAATAGCTGAACTGCGTAGTGAAGACTATACATGGCCATCTGCAGTGAGCGCACTCAATCAGGGATTCAACTTTAATTGGTCAAGTACAAATCCCAACCGCAATGTGGTGGCGAAAGACGGTACTTTTGCCACTGTTGTACATTTAGGAATGATTTCTGATCTTGTGAATATCAAGTTATACGATTCGCAAATTAGAAAAGCCCTCGCAGGCCCCCCGCCAGAACCAGAACGATTACTGTCTGCAAATGAATATAAAATGTTTGAAAAAAGCCATTATGACAACAGCAGTCCGCCACGATATTGCATTCTTTATGTGGATTCTAAGGGCACACAAAATTATATAAATACGGATGGCGTTTCTTATATTAAACCTGCGGGATATTCACCGGTAGATATTAGTCAACCCTCTAGGATGACTCAAAACGATTCGTTGGGAGGAAAGACCGAATGAACCTTGAACTAGTTAGAAGTAAGCTTTGGAACAAGTTTGCGAATGTCACCGAGGTGTCTTCAGGCATTTTGAAGGGTATCCGGAGAAATGGCGAACGGGATGTTGCAGCCTATGTATTTGATCTAAACAGTAAGTTGCCAGATACCGCTGGAGAACTAAATGAATATCTTGATTCGATTATGGGGCCAATATACTTTGATAGGGATTTCTCAAATGACTTACGGTGGAACAGCTATCTTTACTTTGTAGTTGGCAACGATCTCAAGAACAACTCGGAATTTCGTACATATAAACGAAATTTAGAAGCTGATAAAAATTACGCCAGAAAATTCGTGGTTTACGAAGATGAAATTGACCGAGTATTAAAAGAAATAGATTCTGTAGAGTCATCCAGCAAGCCAGAGGTATCGGCTGATGTCATAGAGGTATGGTCAAAAAAACTTAACTTGATCAACCAAGATGATATTTTGGATGTGAATCGACCAATTGCTGATGTCGTTAGAGGAATAGCCACAGGAAACACAAAAAACACGATTAGAAATAAAAAGACTTCTGGGGAAGAAACAAGTAAATCATTAGCTGGATCGCACCTATCTAGTATCAATCTAGAAGGATTTAGATCTCATGCAGGGCAAAAGTGCTTTGAAGGATTTGGTAAAGCAAATCTTATTTTCGGTGTTAATGGAGTAGGGAAAACCTCTCTCATGGAAGGTATCGAATTCCTTTATTGTGGCGCATCTAAACGTTCAGGACTGCTGACGCATGCAACTGTTGAGGGGAGGCTCGATTCAGGATTAACAGTTAAAACTTCAGTTGATCAAGCTATCTCTGATTTCAAAACACGTCAACGCTTATGGTATGGCGCTGACGACACAGCAACACAGAATCGGTTGCCGAACCAATTTGCTCGTTTTAATTTTCTAAACACTGATGCCGCCGCAGAATTTACTTTGTTGACAGAAGGCAAGGCAACAGATAACGCAAAAAGTTTATCAACCATACTTAATGGTTCTGAAGCCACGTCAATGTGGAAACGAATTCACGATGTTTCAGAAGAAATCAAATCAAAAATAAAATCAATTAGATCTGAACGAGTTAAAGCAGTATCAGATAAAAGCATCAAAGATTCTGAGCTTGAAAAATTGCAAGTATTCCCTCAGCAATCTGATTCAACTTTCGATATTGTAGTTAAGAGTCTTGAGCTTTTAAGATGGAAGGATTTACCTACTTCTAAAAATCAGGTAAATGTTGGCTTAGCTGATAGGTTGCTAGAGTTAACTACTCAGTTGAGCATTCTTAACAGAATAAATTGGGTAAATGTCCCTCTGAGCTTGGTTACGATTCGTAGGGAGTACGAGAGCCTTGTAGAACTCACTGAAGATTTGAATGAGTCCCTTAATAGCAAAGCACTCACTGAAAATTTGCACTATGCGGCTGTATCCCGAAAATCTGAAATTGAGGAAAGTTATTCAGTTATTTCTAAGATACCCAATGATGTACTGACTGATATTTTTAGAATATCTGATGAATTGCATACAGTCACTGATTTTCTGATCAAAAATTCGAAATTATTTGCTTTATTGCCTGACGCTGAATCTCCGGAGGGATGGGAAAGTAGATGGGGAAATATAACGTTACCTTCAGCAATTAGTGCTTGCAGATATCAGATTGATCAGATATCAAATCAAACCGTAAGCGATACAACGCGCTATGCAGAGTTATTAAGTACACATTCTCAAATTGAAACAGCAAAAAGAGAGTTAAAAAACTGGGCATTCCAAGTCATGGAGCATGACCATTCAGAATCGTTCTGTCCGACATGCAAAACTCCCTTTGAACCAGAGATTTTAATTAGTCGTATAAATGCTCTCTCAAACTCTCCAATGGATTCATTAATTTTGGAGCTTAGTGCAGAAATCGACAGAAAAATTGAACTGACTGACTCACTTTCTAAAGACTTAGATTGGTTGATGTCCATGCAGGAGTGCAGTCTATTCCTGACAAGTGACATGGATTCAATTACTGTTTCAAACGTTCAAAAAGGTATTCAGTATTGGGCGGACTCTAAGACTAAATCTCAAAGCATGAAGCAGACACTGGAAAAGAGCTTGCAAGATTACCAGGCCGTTGGTATTCATTTAGAGGATATTCACGAGGCTTGCCAGGTACTGTTAGAAAATGAGTCGATTAAAAACGACCTGAAAAATACTCTGATTGCAAAAGAGAATGCAAGCAAGATTCTAGGTGGCCTTCAAACGCAAATTGAAGCCATTGAATCTGATATACAGGATATTGATTTAAAAATAGAAAAGAAACTTATTTCACTTCGAGCTGATACCAGCCAATCTATTGACGAAGTTCGGCAGCAATTAGCTCATAAAATCATGATTCTAATTCGAGCATTGTCCGTCGAAGTTGTTGAAAATGAATTGATTATATTAGATCCAGATCAAGATTTGTTATCCATTTATTCAGCTTTGGAAAATGTACATTTGGAAGTCAAACGGCTTCATCAATTTATTGAAAGCGAAGAAAATCACTCTAGCAACGTTAATGATAAGAAGTTGGAAGTCCAAAAACTTGAAACTCGAATCAATCAGTACGAAGGCTCCTTAAAGCAATTGAGGGATGTACAGACTGTACTAGACGATATTATTAAAAACCACTCTATTGAAGCTGCAAGTGCGACGATTGTTGAAGATACACATGAAGTTGCAGATAATATTTTCAGAAGAATTCACACCCCATCAGAATACATGATTTCTAATTCTGTCGAGGAGCCATTGGTTCGCAGATCTGACAGTGTACGTTTTAAACTCAATCAAGTTAGCACCGGTCAACGCGCCGCATATGCTTTATCGATGTTTTTGGCAATGAATGCTCAAGTTGATGTGGGCCCAAGATTGGTTTTGTTGGATGATCCTATTTCACACGTTGACGACTTGAATGCTTTGTCTTTTCTGGATTACTTACGAAATCTTGTAATCAACTCAGATAGGCAACTATTTTTTGCAACCGCTGACGAAAAAATTGCAGGGCTATTTGCTCATAAATTTGCTTTTTTAGACAATGATTTCAGAACTTTTGAGTTAACTCGCAAGAGCTCATAATGCGAGGAGCTTCCTCAAGCTGCAGGCTTCTGTAAACCTGTGAAATTATATCTAGCAGGGTGAGTTCTAGCTTGGTTCTCAACAACAACTAACTTTGAGGTCAAAATTTAGTCACTATCTGAATCCGCATGAGAATCATGTAGTTACTAAAACTACTAATATCTATTCCACTGAGTTATCCACAGAAAATGTGGGAATGAGTATTTTACGGAAGATGTACTGGTCTAATTGAATTACCAATTCACTATAAGCGAGCTTTTATAAATATGGCTACATTACCTCTTTTCAAAACTGTAGCTGAAGCCTATAAACTTCATCCAATTTACAAAAAACTGTTGGGAGAGTCATTTGAACCGGAGCGTGCATTGCTGTTGGAATGGTCTGAAGGAATGGTGGATAGAGATGGAAAGTTCTGCCATGAGTTTCAGTTAAGTTTCGAGTCAAGCATGTGGGAGCTATACCTTCATGCCTGTCTTAAAAAATTGGGAGCGGAGATAGACTTCTCGCATCACGCTCCGGATTTTGTAGTGAATGGTAAAGAGGGTTTCAATATTGAGGCAACGATATCAGCTCCAGCTAAAGGAGGGCAGGGGCCCATTGGATTTGATATTAGTGACATGCCTAAAGGGTTTAATGAATTCAATTCTGAAGCCACCATTCGAGTATGTAATAGTTTTATCTCAAAAGTAACAAAATTCAGAAATAATTACTCAAAACTATCTCACGCTCAAAATAAACCATTCGTATTGGCAATTGCGTTATTCCATGCACCTTTCTCTCATTTCGCGGCTATGAGGCCAATTATCAGTGCATTGTATGGTCTGTATCATGATGAGGATGAGACTATCGCATCGGGCGCTACCAAAATGGTGAGTTATAACGTTGCAGGGGTATTCAAAAAAGAGAATGTATTCCTACCGTTAGGCTATTTCTGCACTCCAGAATATTCCGATATCAGTGCGGTAATTTATAGTGATGTGGCCACTTGGGGGAAAATTAGGGCTATGGCTAATAATCCAGATGCCATGTCTTTTTACACCACATTTCATCCTAATCCGAATGGATTGGAGCCAATCGTTAAAAATGCAAGCAAAGCAGAATATAACGAAGATTTATTAGATGGGTTATGCATATTCCATAATCCTTATGCTAAACACCCGCTTTCACCAAGAATATTCGATCATGAGCGAATAGCACAAGCACATATAAAACCCGATGGAGAGCTTTATTTCGATCATCCAGACGATTTTCTATTTTGTCGAATGATTAATACTATTACTCCTAAAACTTCAAGTTAATTTAATTTCTTCAAGAAATTCTCGAATTGTGATCGCACATTATCTCTACTTTCTGTGGGCATAAGCCCTTTCTCTTCCAAAGACAACCACAGTTTCAACCCGCTCTTGATTCCATAATTCTCAATTTCTGCGTCCACCCCATTTAGGAAAGCATCTGGGTCTAAAACCATATCTTCTGGAAACCAATTTCCTTTTTGCATGGAATGAAAACCTGGTCCATCAATAATTCCTAGGAATTTTTGACCAAATGCTAATTCCATAATTGATTTCCGAGGAGCATATTTACCATGTATAAATACCCCTTTTTTAGATGCAATTGCAATGCATGCAGTCAGGTATGCTCGTGATTTCCAATACGTAAAATCCCAATTGTTGCATAGATGGTAGCGGTATATAGCCTTGGTACCAATTTCGCCGATCGTCTCTTCCAGGATTAAAATCGCTTGGTCATTTTGTTTGAATTTTCTGTCGGATATGTAGAGATAGCCCCTCAAGTTATGATGTGGATTCTCTTTTTTTATTTGGTCGATGAAATTAGAGAATTCTAGGGGATATTTGTAGAAATCATTTTCACAATGAATTTGTGAGTCTGCACCTTCTAACCACTCACGTCTAATGGAAAATAGTGTGGAAACTTTGTCTAATAATTCATTGTTCAATTTTTCAAGCAGTGCAGAATCATCTTGGATATCTTTTATCGTTAATAGACCATCCAAGAATCGAGGAATCTGATTGCGATGTATTCCATGAGCTTCAAAAACCTCAATAAATCTGGAAGATATAGTGGAGTTTTTTGAATTTCTCCATTTTTTGTACCTGTCCCATACATTCAATATTACAGCTATATCCCCAAGCACAATTAGCCCCTTGTAAATTTGTATAAGCTTCGAATATTTATTAGTAATGAAATAGGCCTTGAGTTTCAATCTCAACCGGATTGATTCCTAGCACTAAAATCTTTTAACATGATTATAAAATTTCGTAGTGGTTTGATGTTGAATTGATTAAAAAAATAAAAGGTAGTTTTATGGCCAGAGATGATTTCAAGAAACCAGTAATTCAACTACTCAAATCTAGAGTTTCTGCACGCTGTTCAAATCCAGATTGCAGAGTTCCCACGGTGGGCCCTTCAAGCAAAAGAAAGGTGAATAACATTGGTATAGCTGCTCATATTACTGCGGCAGCTGTAGGTGGGCCAAGACATGATCCTTCTCTCTCAGTTGAAGAAAGAATCGCCTTTGAAAATGGAATTTGGTTATGTCGGAACTGTGCTGGAAAAATCGACTCGGATGTCGACTTTTACACGGTACGACTTCTCAATGAATGGAAGCTTTCAGCCGAGCAATTAGCGAAGGATGAACTGGGAAACAAAATACCAGATCAAAAGTCTGTTGATAGTAGCCTAAAGAGTGCATTCACTGGAATGCCTACCGGCTTCTTCCCTCAAGCTATATCAAATATACATAAAGCCACAAGTAGCTCCCTGGAAGCTTTAGATCCTAGATTTGATGTTAAGTCTAACTACATAGATGGTTTGACTACATTTTCATTTGAAGCCAAACAAGATGTATCACTGTCGATGCATATTAGTGCCAAAGAAAGTGAAGCTTTTCTGAAATTTGTGGAAGAGGGTACTGATCTAACCATGGACTCAAGTTCAGCCCAAATAGAGGGATCAAAATTATTAATAGAATTATCCAAGCAGGCTGGTGGACAGCTATCTTTTACATCTCCAAAAACAAAAGTTCTTCAAAAAGTTTGGCTCAAGAATGCTGACACAGATGAAATAGAAAACTTCTACGATATAAATGGAGAATTTTCTGTAGGTACCAAAGCATTAACCTTTGAAGGTTATGCTTGCGATGGCATTCTTAAATTCACACTCAAAATATTTGATCCTGCAAGTTCTGTTGAATCTAAATTTTCGCTAGCCATCAATCATGAAAAATGGATTGGATTAGAAATTAATACTCTTCCATATTTTGAAAGAATTCATTCATTTTTTACAAAGTTGAATGAGGGTTGGAAGTTTTATACTTCAATAGAAAGAAATGGCGAGATTGCAGTGCAATCGGTTGGCCAGGACTTAAGTAAGTTTGAGTTCGTTTATTTGTCTAGGAACTTTCTGGATTACACAAGTTATTGCAGAACAATAGCTTCAAAATTGAGCGTCAATGTCCAATATAACCCAGCAGTGAAATTCACTAGAGATGAAATCAAGAAATTATGGGATGTAGCCGACACCTTCTTAGGTAAAGTGAGTTACACCAGAGATCAATTAACCTCAAAAATCACTTGCCAGATGATCATAGACGAAAACAGCAATCATTTAATTGCTATGCAAAATAGTGATAAGCCAACGGGAATTCAAACTATTCAGGAGGAACCTGAGATTATTAAACTCTTTGACAAGGAAGTTACCTTACCTATTTTAAGAATGACTTTCCTAAATATATTTCCCAAATTTGATGCAAATTTAAGTGGTTTACAACCCGGTGACGTAATTGATATTGAGTGGGTGCCGGATGAACTTTTTACTTGTATGCATGAATACATTTTAGATGGCCAGCAATAGAGGCTCATTTTTAATAACCTACTGGGATTACAATTGAGCCAGAATTTGGCTTTTTGCCACCTCTAGGAAAGGATGGATATGTTCGATTTTTGTGGCCACAATCACACCATGAGATGAAGGCCAGCCCCACACGACTCCAGTAACTTTAGCCATGTTTGGATTCCACTCTAAACCTTCCTGATGGCATCGCACAAATCCTGTATCCCACACAATTGAACCACTAAATCCATTTGGCCTGGGCGCCGGCCTATCAGAATCCAATATTTCCATTCGGTCAGGCAAATATTCAATTGCAAAATGGAAGGAAGGGTCCACATCTTTGTGCATAGGGCAGGGGGTTTCACGCCCAATGTAACAAGTGCCTTCAGAAACCATTCCCCCGAAACTAAACCTAGAGTTATCCATTGAAAAACCTGTAAATGCTAATAACTCTCCGGAAACCGGCGAATGTAGGGTTCAGTTGATGATCCACTATCGCCTTAGATTTATTTTCTGAGACACTCCAAGCAGCTAAACTAACTGGAAGTACAGCTAAATCTTTAGGATGTGGATCTGAGAGATGGTTGCCAATAACTTGCACAATCCTGTCATCCTCTAAGAGCGAAAATCCCAAAATTGCGCCTTTCTCTCTTTTTCTAGCATTATGTTCATTAGTAAGTATGTAAATTTGCCCTAGAAGATCAACGAATGCTCCACTACCTAATAGCTCGCCATAATCGCCTTCTTCTTCAATTTTGTGTTCAACCAACGGGGTGCGATATTCCCTTATGAAATCCCTCATTTGCCTTGTGACAATAGGCATTGCTTCATTCCACTCTGTCTCAGTCATTTTGTAATACTTTCAAGTTGGATTCGATGGTCGATATTTTCTGTGGACTTGGTTAATTTTGCCAATAAAAGCATTCAAAGCAAGTGGATTGTGATCCTCATAACTAGGCTCTTTAAGATTTACTGTTAAAGGCCTAGTCAAACTTCGAGATGGATGAAAAATTTTCGAGTAGATGGTTTCGATTAAATTCGACTTGAATTTATTCGGGCCCAACCATTTCACAGGCCTGTCTAAAATATTTAGTAAGTCCTTGATCGCATCTGCTGATGAAATCAAAGTCTCAAAATTCCCTGTTAGCATTGAATATCTATAAATCGCTATGAATAAACAGAGAGTGTTGAAATAGCGGGCAAGAAGTTGAAAATCTAAGTCCTTAACTAGCTTGAGAAACTCGAGAGAACTACCGAAGCTAAAAAGAATATCTGCGTACTCTCTTGTTGGAGCATCTTTTATATTTCTTATTTTTATTAACTCCGCGACGGCCATGTAAGCATACTCATAATGGATATGGTCGTAAATGTGATGTAGTTCTTCATTCTTAATATCCTCTGGATTCTTCAAGGGAGCATTTTGAAGTTCCAATTTCACAACCATTTTTTCGATTTGAATCATCGCAGATTCAACCGAGGATTCACTTTCAATGAGGTATTCCCAGAAAGCTGATTCATAAAGATTTTTAGATCCTTTTAACCGGTCATCATCATTTACCAGCTTCAATAAGTCAAACGATCGCCGATGATGAGATCCATCGGATAGTGAACTACCAAACTTCTCAATTTCTTCAAACATTTTGATGCGAGTTATGTAACTCCTACCTTCAGCCTTGGGTGTGAATAGAACATCTAATTTCCCATTCTTTAAGCCCGTCTTGAAACGTACCCCCCAATACCACACTAGAGTTCTAAATTTTAAAAATTGATCTCTTGAATTTCTACCTTTTTTTTCTTTTGTCATAGCCGTAGTCGGGTGAAAGTAGCCTTTTGCACCACCCTTTTGTTTAGATAAGCAGATCATTATATTTGTTATCCATAGACGAAGTTATTCAAATTCGGATCAGATAAGGGTTAGACATGAAGAATGTTTCAAAAATCGAAACACAATTGTTAGGACGTGCATCATGGAGATTGATTGATTCAGAGGGGGATCCAATTTCTTCCTTTGATATGTATATGAAAGTAATCAATGAAAATGCTTATCCAACGAAGAAACGTTATGGCGAAGTTGTATCGAATCTGATTGATTATTTTTATGAAGTTGGAGTTCTTGGAAAAGGCAGTGTTTCACGTAAGGAAATCGATGATGCTATTGATTATTACCTTGTCTTATTAAGAGATGGCCCAGCACTTAATTTTGGTCTAAGAAGAGGGGACCTAATAGAGTATGAAGATGGATATCTTGAACTTGAGCAGAAACTTCGCCAAGTGGCTCTTAATTTGGGCATCACTTCAATTCAGCCAGCCAGCTGGAGTAATACATTAGCCGCTCTTAATGGATTCATTTATATGAATTCTCAACTAGAAATGGATATGAAGGAAATAGCAATTCTCAAAGGGAAGCTCGACCCGTCATTTGTTGAGAATGCATTTATAGATCCTCGCCCTCTATTTTCTGCAGTTACAGACTCCAAGACGTTGAGTCCTTATGAAATTAAAAAAATAAAGCAGAACTCAGTACTTGGTTCAGTGATGCGAGTTAAAGCCAAAGGATTATCACGGCCTGCCGGCTTGGCTTCGAAATCTATTAGATATATTCAAAATGGTGGTATCTATGATTTTCCAATGGAACAACTTCCAAATCTATTAAAAGCAGCTAGCTGTTGGAGAGATAAAGCGTTGTGGTTATTAACTGCGGCAAGCGGAATCAGAAGGTCGGAGGCTCTAAACCTTGAGTGGGCACACATAGATTTTGAAGACCGAGCGGTCTACGTGCTTGATCCGCACCTTACTAGACATGGGCGAGATCTTTGTAAAAATGAAAAAGCAAACAGATTTAAAGGTAGAGATGCATCTTGGACATATCTGATTCAACCATACAAAGACTTTTTTTTCGAAGCATTGATGGAATATCGAAAACAAGAATATGTGCTTCCTAAAGATGGAAATGACTTTGTTTTTCAATACATAAATTGCCAGAAAGTAGGGCAACCATATAGAAGTGCCTCAGATGCGACCTTAAATTCCTCATTTAAAAGGGCTGTCAAGAGAGCAGGAATAAAAGGGCCGCCGTTGAATGAAAAGTATGTTTGGACTCAGCACTCATTCAGACATGCTTATGGGGTATTTATGTTGAATGACATAGTTATTCCAGATCAGCCAAACCCAGGACTGACGGAAGTTGAAGTTCAGATGCTCATGGGCCATAAAAGTATATTAACTACCCGGAAATACGCCAGGCCCAAACTCAAAAATATCAAGCGGAAGCTCGAATTGTACGACGCTAGAACTTTTGGGAATGCCCAAAATATTCTACCAAACAAGGAAAAGTAAGATGGAACCAAATTTAGAAGATTTTCCCAAAGGCTCTAAAATTTCTAGAACAGGTTCTAGAGTGCGAGTTGTTACGCCAAAACAACAAGAACAAATTCGATTAAACTCTAAAAGACGCCGAGTGACGGATATAGAAGGCTATGTATCCCCAGAGGTTCAATTTATATTGAATCTGGCCATAGAAAATACTCAGGAATCACTTGTTCAATACGTATCACTATATCAAGGAAGTAGGACAGGTAAACTCAGACCTGAAGGCTGGCTGCAAAACCCGACCAACTACATAGGGAGAGAGCACATCGACATTCAGAAGTTGGGTGAGATATGGTTTCCTACTATGTGCAGTTGGTTACATTATCGCAAAGTTGTACAAGGTTTTGAGACTGATAGTGAACCACGAGCTGCACTTCATATCCTTTCTGATTACCTTTTCCTGTATTTACCTTGGTGGCTAGAATTAAACTCCGATTCTGATGTTATTTTGCCTTTTGCACCCAAAGATTTTTTAAGAACAGTCTTTGTGGACAAAGATGAAGAAATTAAGCAAAATCCTCTGTCCGTTAAAAAACCGATTACATTAATAGATCTGATTGCCCTAAGAAGAGAAAGTATTGATGGGATTAATAATGTTGTTCGAACTCTGGAGACCTTCTTTGCTTACGTAATTACGAAATTCGAAAGCCATGACAACGTCGTAGGCTCAGCAATGGTTAATCCCTTCAGATTGTTGTTTGATCTTAGAAAATCGAAAGCAAGGAGTAAAACTAACAAACCAGCTTTCTCAGAGAATGTATTTGCGCACATGGTTCTGTACTCACAAGGAGTAGAGGCCTTTGGTGAGTATCTCATGTATATCGGTTATGAAAGGAATGCTTTTAGAGATAAACCTTACGGTGAAAAATATGGTTTCGATACAGCAGCTTATGGATTTATGCCCATAATTTTTTTTAGGGGCAAAGTTTATCCTTTGAAGTGGATTCCAAATTTATATCCTTTTGCTCAAAGAACCATCGCAACACACCCTGCAGGTAAGGCAGGAATTTATGTCAATGGTTCTAAAATCAATCGTGGTAAGAATGGAGTTCGATTTTTACATCTACCTGTTTTAAGCATTCATAGAATAATTATGTGTATGCTTGAGACTGGGTTAAGAGGTCAAAGTGTACAGTGGCTTGATCGAAATACTTGGGATAGCGTCAATACCGTTAAAACTCCAATTGACAAACTATACACTAATGAACCTCCCGAAAAATACACTGACTTATTAGTCAATACAGACAAAACTAAGGACAAACCCTGGACCACACTTATATCTTGGCGTAATAGGCGTTCAATATTAGCTGAACAATATTTTCAGGAATCTTTGGAGGAACTTGATAAAGATACCTTATGTAATTATGAATCCAGAGACAACTCTCGGTTTGATCCAATCCTACCTTTGTTTAGATCATGCAATTCAGTAGGCCCTTGCAGTGACAGTGCGTATTCCAAAAGATGGTTGGAATTTTTATATGGATTCCAAACTTACTACAATTCATTGAATCCGAATAATAACTTTCTAAAATTAATTCATCTGAGCCCCCAAACTCCTGGATTTGGCAGCCTTAATGGACATATTAGTAAAGATAAAAATTTTTCAAAGATTAAAACATCCACGCCCTTCACTCCGCATTCTTGTAGATCTACATATGCAACTCTGAAAGATGGTGATTTTGAGGTTTCAGAAATTTGTGCCCAAATAGGCCATGCTAGTACGGTTGTGACGAATTACTATCAAGTGCCATCTCAAGAAAGTATTCGTTCAAAACTAGAGAAGTTTGAAAAGAAACTCGACATCTCTAAACCATTGGGCGCTGGTGACGTATACATTCATCCTGAAGAGCGCTCCAGCGCTCTCAGAAAGGCCTTTAATGGAAGTAAAGAAGCCACTCTTAATAACTTCGGTTTTATTCCCGGAATTAGCTTTTGGTCTTCAGATCAAAGTCAAGATAATGATGATGCATTAGATTTGCTGATCGACAGTCCTGCGAGTTCACTCAAATGGCATTCGACACATGTATGTCCTGTTGGAAATCAGTGTCCTTCAGATATAGTTCAAAAAATTGGAGGTAATCAAAGATGCGGTCTTTGCAATTTAGCTGCAAAATGTGTGGACCATTTACCCGGGATTGCAGCTAAGAAAAATGAGCTAGTAGAGAGAATTCAGTCTATTACCAAAAGAATAAACACACTCAAGGATTTACAAACTCAAGAGTCTATCAACATTGTTGAACGTTTATATCGTGAGCAAGAACTTGACGCCAGAGAATACACAGGATGGACTTTGTCTGAAGATATACTTAGTCACAAGCTTGAAGACTTAAAAAAGCTCGATAGCAACGGCAATCTTTACCATGTTGACTCTCCAGAAATTGTTAAAAAACACCTAAAGCTAGTTTCAAGAAAGTCTAATGCTAACGAGTTTCTGTTACAAAGAATTTCAGACTCTAATGCATATCCCACCCTTGAGACCAGTGAAATAAGAGCTAAGTCTTCTATGCTTGTACGTAAGCTATTAGCTATGAATAATCAGAAGGAATTAGCGCTCGAGCTTGAAATTGATCCCGGAGATGAGATCAAAGTATTCATGAGCCTCATAAAACCTTTTGCAGAAGCGCACAATCTAGGTTTTGAAGACATATCAAAGCTTTTGCAAAGCTCACGAGCTCAGAATTTGGCTAAAACTAGACCTAAGCTCATCAGCAATCACTTGATGGACAAAAGATAACGATGGGGGCAAGAAAAGGATCTAATAATTTTGGACCGGCAAAGATTCAGTCTGTGGAAGCAAAAGCTAATTTAATCAAATTTATATTGCAGTCTATGTCTAATCAAAAAATGGTGTTTGTTAATTTGAAAGACTTAATCGCATATATATCTCAGCAGACTACGATTCATAGGACTACTCTTAAAAGGAATAAAAGTTATTATAAATTGCTGCTGAATTATTGGTCATTGTTATCTTTGGAATACCAATCTATCAAAATAGAGAAACTCGACAATGTAATGCTCAAGGCTCTTTCAATAAATCTTCAGTTGGAAAACAGTAATTTAAAAAATCAGGTTTCTTTACTGAAGAAATCACTTTCTATTAAATTATCATCTAATTTCGAAGTTGCTAAATCCGAAGATAGGTTAACCCTAAATGAGGATTGGTATTTAGCGTATGCGGATACAGCTAAAGTATTAAAAAGTGTAATTGACAGAATTAATCAGCTTGGAGAAATCTTGATAATAGACCCTAATCTAGGGCAAATTATAGACTTGTCCGCATCACCTAATAACAATGTAGTTGCGAAGGGCAGTATTCTGAAACCATTTATCACCTATTTGCATAAATTAGATGAACAGGAACATTAGGATCAAAAATGATATAATTGGGTCATAAGGAACAAAGTTGCAAATTGCAAATACGTAACTTATGCCTCTGGGGGTGACTTGGATTCGACAGAGGTTGCGAAGCGGTGCAGGGCATACCGAGGATTCAGGTTCCCTCGTAAATCCATCTGAACAAGTATAGTCGCAAACGACGAAACTTACGCTTTAGCCGCTTAATACCGGCTGAACGCTGCACCGAAGGGCTTCTCGGTCGGGCCAGGTAACTGGCAGCAGCGTCATTAAGAGAAGATCGTGGTGTGTTGGGTTACTTAATACATCATTAAATCTAAGGTGACTCGCTTTACCCTTGCTTGCTCGTTGGTGAGTGTACGGTTAAATTAAACAACACAGCTAAGTATGTAGAACTGTCTGTAGAGTGCTTTTGGACGCGGGTTCGAAACCCGCCACCTCCACCACATCAAACCCAACTGAATATTCAGTTGGGTTTTTTACTTTCTGGCGTAAGTACTCTCTGAAACAATCAGAATAACTTAATTTTAAATGTGCACAGTTGTGCACATTTATTCTTCAGGCCTGGTCTAGGTTTAGTGCAAAAATTGCACTCAAGTGTTTAGATAAGGGTTCAATTCCCCCCAGCTCCACCATTTGAAATGTTCAATGCATTGATTTGATTGAACAATGAGCGTAAAACAAAAAGCCACCTTTGGGTGGCTTTTTTGTTTTGCATCTGCGTTAGGATAACTCCATAAATCGGTCTTCAATGAATTGTTTCTCGATTTCATTGCGCTGTTTCTCTGTGCTTAATGCCGCAAGCTGTTCCTCAAGTCTGCGTTTTTGTTGTTCCATTTCATTCAGTTGGAATTGTAGCTCTTTTGTGAATGCATCATTGGCTGATTGCAGTGGGCGATTGTTCATGACCTGTAGTTGCTGTATTTCCTGGCGCAATTCCGCCATGGTGTTTTCAGCCTCTTTGGCTTCTGATCTTGCTTTCATCATCATGGATTGATAGCTTTCAATCCGCTTTCTCATGGCAGCCATTTCGACATTTTCGTCAGCAGACAAATTGTTATTGCGCCGGAGTTGACCAGCCATTTGCTCTAGATGTGTTTGCAATTTATTCAGCTCTTGCAGCACGGGCTCACTCAATCGCTCAGCAATAATGTTATCCGAGGCTTCCGATAGCAATAAATCATCCAGACGATCCCTGATCTCCTGTGCTACTTTATCAAAACGCTGTATGCTATTGATTAACAATGGATCTGATTGTTTATGATTTTCCTCATAATTGGAAAATCTTCTATCCAGAATAGTACAGAGCGTGTCTAGTCGATCGCTGGATGACTCGAGCTCTGTATAGCACTTACCCAGTGCGTTAAAAAACTTTTCCTGCTGTAATGTATTGCTGATGAGCAACTTGACTAATAAAAAGGCGGCACCCAAGCTAACGATAATCCCGGCACCGCTCAGTAATTCACCCCAAGAAAATGGCATCCTATTCTCCTTACAGGAGTTTGATATAAGTAATAAATCCTGTCCCGATTTCTGGTACATGGATTCGATAGTCCATACGGCCAGCATTGCTCTTCAACGACATCTCAAGGCGGGGAAATTGCCGACTGACTATACTTGATCTAGCCAGTTTCAATGGACCATTTTTATGTCCAATTGACATACCCGCACCAAACTCATCCATGAACCTTCTCGCTTCATCTAGTTGGTCGTTACTGGCGCCACCACTGGCGAGTATGGTTTTAAGCATTTCGGGTTTTTCATTATTCAACGCCCACAACAGGCCTACAGCGTTCATTTCCATGATGGCAAGCGCATTGACGGGGGGTGTTTTCCCGTTTTCGCCAAACAATCCAATGAAATTGTTTTCAGTCAAATCCGTTAAGCCCAGTGGAGGGCAGGGCTCTAGCGTAAAAGCCTGACCCTTCAGCATGCTTGAGAGCATTTGATGGCTAGTCGCGAGATTCTCTGGGATAGCCGCAGGCTGCTCAGTGATTCCGCCCACTGGAATGATCTCCAATATTTTTGATCTTAAATCAATGTCTTGAAAGGGTTTGTTAATTACAAATCTTGCACCACTTTGATAAGCCTGATCGATTTTTTCGGCGGCAGATTCCGTGGTCACAAAGCCAATTGGGATTTTTTTTCCGTATGTTTGGCAGACATGCTGACAAAATTCAAGGCCACTGATTTTATGCATGTGCCAGTCAGTAATAATCAAATCAGGGCGATAGCCCTCGAGAATATTCATCGCAGCTTCAGCATCTGTCGCAGTTTGAATTTCGAGCTTTGGATAATTACATCCTTCAATCGCACGTTTGATAATACTTTGTATTGCACGACTATCATCCACAATCAAGAATTTGGCTGCTTCACCCGTCATTGTGCTCATAATGAAAATACCCCTGAAAACTTATGATTATTTACATCGAAGATCACCAGATTCACCAGGTCTTCGTTTGGTTTATCGCTTACAAATAAACGGCTAAATGTTGCCGTTTTTTGGAGTTCAAAGAACTCTTCTAAAGGAATCTCTTTGGGTAGGCCCAATTCACTGTGCTCATCTACAATCAAGCCGCCCCCCATGATATTGCATGTCTCCTTTTTGGCATCTTTGACATCCTCATCGGATAATTCGTCAGAAGATAAGCCAAACATATGAGATGCGATTTTGTGTGCCTCAGCATCATCTAATATCAAACCAATCGCAATCGACTCATGTTGCGGTAATTGGTCAATATAAAGTGGAAGAACAACCGCCATGAGGTTGTCATGATTGTGAAATGTATAGCGCTGACTTTCCTTGAAGTTGAAAGCGGAACCGCTTACAAACGACCAGGAGTCAGATATTTTTTTCACCATTTCCTGTGTAGGCAAAAGCTGCATGTAGCATCTCCAACAATAGGATATTGATGCTAACGCAGCTTAAAAAGGATTGAAGGCTGAATAAATGGTGTAAAAAGCAGGTAAATTTTTCAATTGCCATTCATTGGATTTACGCGGTGAATTAAATGATCCGCTTTAATTTCTTACAAAACTTGTACTTTGCTCGCTTATTCATCTCATCAAAAAAACGGATCTTCCATTCACACCTTACCTTCAGTGAAGCTAAATTTTGTTCACCACACGCAGTCATGCGTAATTTTCTACACTTGCGTGAACGTGGTGGTGCATAGGCCAGTTGTTTTACTTGATAAATGATAGTGCTAGGGACCACCATCTTACCCAATAACCATCTTCTGAGGACAATAGGCTTCAAGTTTAACTGATGGATAAGTTTCTGCTGATCTATGGTCCCTAGGAATTCCCCAATTTTTAAGCACCAGAGCAGGGTGAGTTGCGTTTGTACTTTTGCAATTTGTTTTTCTTCCCTCATTTTCTTCCCTTTTTCTTGTTTGAAAGCTAATACTAGCACTTTGTAAGGTAATGTAAATATTGATTTATTTGCAATCATTTAAAATGTCTTAAGTTTTCATTTAGTAAAGCACCAGTAAACACTCTCTTTAAGTAATCTTCTGGCGGAGTATGTGATGCTTTCTGATAGTAAAGAACTAAATTTCTGTGAAAATGATAACTTATTGAATTTTATTAATTTAACATAATATACATTATGCGAACAAAAAAGGACGAAGCTTCGCCATTTATCAGAAGGCGAAAAACAAAGTTTATTCGCCTTAGATATGTCTTAATAATTATGTTGGGATTGTTAATCTATAAAATAGATTAAATAGATACTTAGCATTACTGCAAAAGCTTAAATACCAAGATTGCATCGCCTTGATTAAAACCGAACAATGAATTACCGCCACTCACCACTGCAATATATTGAATCTGTTTAGCCATATATGTAATTGGTGGCGCATTCACACCATATTGCGAGTGATATTGCCATAACACATCACCATTTTTACTGTTGTATGCAGCAAATGCACCAGTACCCTCACCGCAAAAAAGTAGACCGCCTTCAGTGCTCAGAACACCGCCAACCAATGGTTGATTCGTTTTTCGCTGCCATAAAATATTGCCATCAGTAAGGTTAATTGCACTGAGTACGCCCCATCTAGGGTCGTCTGTGGGTTCACTGGCCGCATAGCGAATAGGTTTTTCGCCCGGATTCACTGTGGTTTCGTGAACGGTATATTTGATCGGGCTATGCATTGCAGCCACATAAACTTTCTGATGTTTTTCATCGAGGCTGACAGGTGACCAGTTGGCACCGCCTAAAATGCCTGGATAGATGACAGTACCTTCTTGACTTGGCTTGGCAAATAAATTGTGTTGTGGCACAAATGGGGCTGACTTGGTCAAGAACTGACCCGTGTTGCGGTCGTGAATGTAAAACCAGCCCGTTTTACTGGCCTGCCCCACGGCAGGAATAGTCTTGCCATGAAATTGATAGTCAAACAGGACTGGTGGGCTTGCGAGATCATAGCCCCAAAGATCGTGAGGGACTTGTTGATAATGCCATTTGTATTGACCGGTTTCGGTATCGAGCGCCACTAAAGAAACTGTATATAAGTTATCGCCTGGGCGCGAAATATCGTTCATTTGTGGAGAGGGATTGCCTGTGCCAAAGTATAGGGTATTGGTTGCGGTATCAATGGCTGGTGTACTCCAGGCTGAGCCCCCGCCAAATTTTGCGGCGTCAGGGTAGTCTTTAAGTGCTGTCCGTTCAGCGGCGGTGTCTCTGTGAAACTGATTGCCATCGGCCGTTTTAGTCACAAACTGCCCTTCCCAACCCTGCTTGGGGATCGTATCAAACTGCCAGACCTGATGACCATCATTCACGTCATAAGCCGCTAAAAAGCCTGGACGGCCATAACGGCCTGTGACGCCGATCACCGCGCCCAAAGGCGCATCACTGCGTGGATTGTCAATATGCAAGCCATAGCCGACACCGGTAATGCCTATCATGACCTTATGATTATAAACAACCGGGGCCATCGCAATGCCTACCCCGGTGCCCCCTGTCACTTTGCGGGTTTTATTGGGGTCATCACCACTTAAGGCGTCCTGGTGCTCGGTGCTCACCTGATTAGCGGCGACATCAATATCCCACTGCTTTGCGCCCGTTTTGGCATCCAATGCAATCAGCCTGGCATCCACTGTACCAATAAACACTTTGCCTTCTGCCACGGCTACGCCACGGTTAGCTGGACCGCAGCACATCGGCCAGTCTGGTTTGCGGTCGTGCGTGTATTTCCATAGCTGTTGACCCGTCGCCGCATCCAGCGCCAACACATGGTTGTAGGGCAAACTGACATACATGACGCCATTGACCACAATCGGAGTGGCTTGAAACGTGGCTTTTACGCCGGTTTCGACCTTCCAGGCGAGCGCAAGCTGGTGAACGTTTTTCTGGTTGATTTGAGACAAAGCAGAGTAACGCTGCGCCTTCAGATTCAAGCCATAGTTAGGCCAATCGACATTTGAGGATGCTGATTTTTCTGGCTTGCTGGCATGCGTACAAGCCATAAGCATGACAGAAAGTGTCACTACAGCACATACCGTCGAAGTGTTGTTTTGCATGATGATAACCCCGGCTATATTTTTAACTATACAGATTAGTATACACCTAAAACTTATCCGGCAACGAGTTCAGCATATCCCTCTGTAAACTCCAGCAACATTCACCTAAATTTTGGATGTGATAAAAAGTTTTCTATCCATGAAACTAATCTGGAGAACGAATGGACTTATACTAGGATCATTTAGTTAATACAATAATTATCATCATGACTTCACCTGTAACATTTGCCTTAAAATTGGCTGAAAAAGGCTACCTCTCTGATGCTTTGATCCGTAAAGGCATTCAGCGCTTGTGCAAATCAAGGCTGGAAGAAATTTCTGAACAGGATTGTGAGCATGCGCAGTCTAGTCTGGTCCAATTTGTGCAGGCAATGGCTCAGGCAGAGATCGCGCCACTGCCTGAAAAAGCCAATGCACAGCATTACGAAGTACCTGCCAATTTTTATCAATATTGTTTAGGCAGCAATCGCAAATACAGTAGCTGTTTCTGGTTGCCGGACACACGTACGCTTGATGAAGCCGAGCAACTTGCGCTTACGCAAACCTGTGCACATGCCCAGTTGCATGATGGTCAACATATCTTAGAGTTGGGTTGCGGCTGGGGTTCGCTGACGCTATGGATGGCCAGCCATTATCCGCAGGCGCAGATTACGGGGGTCTCAAACTCCGCTTCGCAGCGTGAATATATTATGGGTCAGGCAAAAGCGCGTGGTCTGTCAAACATTCATATCCTCACTGCAGACATGAATGTGTTTGATACCGAGCAAACTTACGACCGCATTGTTTCGGTTGAAATGTTTGAACATATGCGCAACTACCAAGTGCTCTATGGCAAAGTAGCGCGCTGGCTGAAGCCGGGTGGTTTGTTTTTCAAGCATATTTTTGTCCACCGCTACACCCCTTATGCTTTTGATGTCAAAGCGGAAGATGATTGGATGAGCCAGTATTTCTTTAGTGGTGGCATGATGCCTAGTGATGATTTGCCGCTGTATTTTCAGGATGATTTGAAACTGTTAGACAAATGGCGCTGGGATGGTACGCATTATGAAAAAACGGCGAACGCCTGGCTGCAACTGATGGACCAAAACCATCAAGCACTGACCCCTGTCCTGGCGTCTATCTATGGCCAGGCCGATGCAGAAATGTGGCGTCAACGTTGGCGGATTTTTTTCATGGCCTGCGCAGAACTGTTCGGTTACAACCATGGCCAGACCTGGTGGGTCAGCCACTATTTATTTGCCAAACGATAATCTGAAAGATTAAATATGACCAATAAGAAATTGATTATATTTAATTTTATTTCTTTTCAAGTGATCTGGTGGCTGTGCATATTGTCCGCTAAACCCGGCTTGAGTACAGCCGTTTTCGCTGCAGTGCTGCTCTATACCCTGCTGCATTTATCGCTGGTCGAGGGTTGGGCGCAAACGTTGCCGCTCTTATTGACGGCAGTCATTGGCGCAGTGGCAGACCAATTTGCATATAAGTTGCAATGGATCCTATTTGAAAACCATACGCAGTGGTTGGCCTACATCCCGCTCTGGATGTTGGCCTTATGGCTTGCCTTTGCCACCACGCTGAACGTCAGTATGCGCTGGTTACAACATAAATATGCCTTGGCGTTCATGCTGGGGGCAGTGTTCGGCCCCCTTGCTTATTTAGGGGCTGAAAGTGTGGGGGCCATTCAATTACCAGGCCTTTACAGCCTGGCCTGGTTTGCCTTTGAATGGGCCACTCTGTTACCACTCATGCTGTGGTTACGTCATCGCTTTAACCAGTCTCTCGCTTTGGAGCAAACATGATTTATTACTACGCGCTGATCGCGATTGTGTTGTTTGCACTTTGCGGCTGGTTCTTAAGTTTTATCACCAAACACTACAGCCATGTGGATAGCATGTGGAGCCTGTTCTTTGCCATCACGGCCTATGTCACCGCCATATTCATGCAAGACCTTTCATTCCGCGCCTGCCTGGTGCTGTTCGCAGTGACCTTATGGTCGCTAAGGTTGAGTATTTTTTTAACCTGGCGCAACTGGGGCAAAGAAGATCATCGATATGACACGATACGCAAAAACAATGAGCCTTATTTCTGGTTGAAAAGCCTTTACATTGTGTTCGCTTTTCAGGCGCTGCTGGCCTGGATCATTTCTTATCCACTGTTCGCGGCCATCTCAAGCACTGCTGCCTTGAATTGGCTGGACCTGGCCGGTGTATTGTTATTTGTGCTCGGTCTATATTGGGAGGTGGTGGCGGACTTGCAGCTCACACGATTCAGGGCTTCCGCCGGACATCAAACCCAGGTACTGAATACTGGTTTATGGCGCTACAGCCGCCACCCAAACTACTTTGGCGAGTGTCTGATCTGGTGGGGATTTGCACTGTTGGCGGCGTCATCAGCGAGCTATTGGGTTTGGGTGTCTCCGCTTTTGATGACGTTCTTGCTGTTAAAAGTCAGTGGTGTGAGTTTGATGGAGCAGACTATCCACAGCCGTCGTCCCGGGTATGCCGAATATGTCAAAAATACCAATGCATTTATTCCCGGGATCCCCAAGCGAGCTGAAAAATGAAAACTAAGGTTACCACGCGACACACTTTAACTGGCCTAGCGCTGTTATTCGCTATTCCCCTACAGGCGCAGGAGTGGTCATTTGAGGTCTACCTGGACCAGCAAAAAATTGGGACGCACACCTTTAGCCTGGATCAGAACCAATTGCAAAGCCGCGCCAATTTCAAGGTCAAAGTGCTGTTTATTAATGCCTATCGCTACCAGCACCAGGCCGATGAACAGTGGCAAGGCAACTGCCTGTCTCAACTGACGGCACACACCGAGGAAAATAAAGAAATCACCGACGTCAAAGGGGCGATACAAAATAATCAGTTTGTACTTGAGAAAAATGGCAGTGCGCAAACCCTGCCAGGCTGTATCATGACCTTTGCTTACTGGAATCCCGAAATACTCAAGCAATCCCGTTTACTTAACCCACAAAATGCAGAATATCTGGATGTGACTGTCACGGATGAAGGCAGCAAAACTATAGAGGTGAAAGGTCAGACCACCCTCACCCATCAATACCGGCTCAATGGCCGCTTAAAGGGTAAAGACAAACTGAAAATTACGCTTTGGTACGATCAGCAACAGCAGTGGGTGGCGTTGGAGTCGATTACGCCAGAAGGCTATAAAATTAAATATAAACTTATTTAATCAATATGTTGAATAAATTATTTAAAGTGATTTGTATAATGGGTATTTTTTCTCTGACCGCTTGCCAAAACTTGCCTCCGATTAAAACCGTTGAGCAAGTGGATTTGGACCGTTTTATGGGTGACTGGTATGTGATTGCAGCGATCCCGACTTTCATTGAAAAGGATCCTTACAATCCGGTTGAGCGCTATGAAAAGACTTCGGATGGCAGTATTGCCACTACTTTCACCTTTAATCAGGGCAGCTTCACAGGCCCACTTAAAGTCTATCACCCGACGGGTTTTATTGTGCCGGGCACTGGCAATGCCGAGTGGCACATGCAGTTTGTGTGGCCGTTCAAATCAGAATACCTGATTGCTTACCTGGACCAGGATTACCAGCATACGATTATTGCGCGTAACAAACGGGATTATGTCTGGCTGATGTCGAGGAAACCAACACTGGATCATGCCAGTTATGAACAATTGGTCGCTAGAATCCGGGCCATGGGCTACGACACCAGCAAGCTAGAGGTTTTCAAGCATCAACCACAATAAAAGGGTGAGTTGTTGATCAAACAAACATCACCATACGCGCAACAGGCGACGCGTATTTGAGAGAGGACGAATCATGCAACACAGAATCACCGGGCTGCTATGGCGGCTCATTGGCTGGCTGGATAACCAGCGCTACCAGCCGCCAGCCAGTGCGCATGCGGAGAGCATAGACTGGTGGCGGGTGCTGCCGTTTGTTGGCCTGCATCTTGCCCTGATTGCTATATATTGGGTGGGCTGGAGTCCTTTTGCGGTGGCCTTTGCCATCGGGCTTTATTTGATCCGCATGTTTGCGATTACCGGCTTTTATCACCGCTATTTTGCCCACAAGACCTTTCAAACCTCGCGCGCTGGACAGTTCTTATTTGCCTTGATTGGAGCCACTGCAGTACAGCGCGGTCCTTTGTGGTGGGCCGCCCACCACCGCAGTCATCATGTGCATGCAGATCAGCCGCAAGATATCCATTCCCCACACCAGCATGGCTTGCTGTGGAGTCATTTAGGCTGGTTTCTGAGCCATGCCAATTTCAAGACGCAATTAGAGCGTGTGCGTGAATTGACGCGTTTTCGTGAACTCTGCTGGTTGGACCGTTTTGACAGCCTGGTGCCGCTCGCACTGGCTTTAGGCATCTTTTTACTGGGGACTACGCTGGCACATTATGCGCCACAATTACAAACCAACGGCTGGCAGTTACTGGTGTGGGGCTTTGTGGTGTCCACCGTGGCGCTTTATCACGCCACTTTTTGTGTCAACTCCTTGGCGCATGTCTGGGGTAGCCGCCGTTATGCCACGCGCGACCACAGTCGCAATAACTGGCTGATTGCCCTGCTGACGCTGGGGGAAGGCTGGCACAACAATCATCATCATTTTCCGGGTTCGGTCAAACAAGGTTTTTACTGGTGGGAGATTGATTTGACCTATTACGGACTGAGAATAATGGCTGCATTGGGGTTAATCTGGAATTTAAAGCAAGTGCCAGTTGAGGTGCGCGATCAGCATCATCAGGAAAGGCCGCTGTAATGGGATTAAAGATTGCCATTATCGGCGGCGGTATCGCTGGTAATACCCTTGCCTATTATTTGCATCAGCAGCATGACATCACCCTGTTTGAAGCTAACGACTACATCGGTGGCCATACGCACACACATGAGGTGACGGTTGGTGGCCAGAAGCATGCGGTAGATACTGGCTTTATTGTATTTAACGATAAAACCTATCCTGAGTTTGAGCGCATTTTGCGTGAAACGGGTGTCGTCTGGCGTGACAGCAATATGAGCTTTAGCGTGCGCAACGAAGTCAGCGGGCTGGAATATAACGGTACGACGTTAAACAGTCTGTTTGCCCAGCGCCGCAACTTACTGTCTCCAGCGTTTTACCGCATGATTCTGGATATCTTGCGCTTTAACAAAACCTCACTGGCCCTGCTCGCTGCAGGCGATGAAATTCCGCTGGGTGACTATTTAAAACAGCAGGGATATTCAAGCCAATTCATCCGCGACTACATCGTGCCTATGGGGGCCGCGATCTGGTCAACTGATGCCGAACAGATGTTGCAGTTCCCTGCCCGCTTCTTTGTGCGCTTTTTTCACCATCACGGCATGCTCACGGTAGACCAGCGGCCGCAGTGGCGCACCATCGTCGGCGGATCTGCGCGCTATCTGGAAAAAATCACTGCCGGCTATCGTGACCGCATCCAGCTTAATGCAGCAGTGCAGGCTGTGCAACGCGATGCACAGGGCGTCAGCGTGACCACGCAAAACGGGCAATCACAGCGGTTTGATTTTGTCTTTTTTGCCTGCCACAGTGATGAAGCCTTGCAGATATTGGGCGCTGAGGCCACAACGGCCGAGCGCGACATCCTAGGCGCCATTCCCTATCAGGATAACACGGTATATCTGCATACGGATGCCCGTCTGATGCCGCAACGCAAGCTAGCCTGGGCGGCGTGGAACTACCACGTTACGGCGCAAGCGACAGACAAGGTGCAGGTCACCTATAACATGAACATCCTGCAAGGCATCCAGTCCAGCGAGCCTTTACTGGTCACCTTGAACTACACCGATGCCATCGCGCCAGACAAGGTGATTAAAAAGCTGCACTACCGCCATCCTTTGTACACGCTGGCAGGCGCCCAGGCACAAGCCCGCCATGCCGAGATCAGTGGCAAACACCGGACTGGCTATGCCGGCGCCTACTGGCGCAACGGTTTTCACGAGGACGGCGTGGTCAGTGCACTGGCGGCCATACAACATTTTCAGGCGATGCATTTATGAGTCCCCCCGCCGCATTGCAAACAGACTGCTTGCAAAGTGCCATTTATACAGGTTGGGTGAGCCATCAACGGCTACAGCCAACCCTGCATGGTTTTCGCTACCGGCTGTTTATGTTGTATCTGGATCTGGATGAATTGCCAAAGCTTTTTAAAAACAATCGCTTATGGTCTTATCTTAAACCAAATCTGGCTTATTTTCGGCGCCAGGACTATCTGGGGCCCAGCCACGAGCCGCTGGATGTCAGCGTGCGTAACCTGGTTGAACAGGAAACCGGGCAGCGTCCATTAGGTCGCATCGGCTTGCTGACGCATTGCCGTTACTGGGGCATTTGCTTTAATCCCGTGAGTTTTTATTACTGCCACGATGAGCAAGGCCAGTTACAAGCGATTGTGAGCCACATTACCAATACTCCATGGAAAGAACGGTTTGCTTATGTGCATGCCATGAATACGGCCGAGAATGGTGTATTCAGTCTCAAAAAAGACTTTCATGTTTCGCCATTTATGCCTATGGATATCCAGTATCAATGGCAATTTTCATTGCCGGCGAAAGTCCTCAACGTGCATATGCAAAACTGGCGAGATCAACAGTCCATGTTTTTTGCCACCTTGAAATTACACAGACAGCCCTGGCAGGCGGCTACTTTGAATCGCCTGTTATGGCAGTACCCGTGGATGACACTGAAAGTGATTGCCGCGATTTATTGGCAAGCCTTGCGGCTTTGGCTCAAAAAAGTGCCGTTCTATCCCCATCCTGATCAAAATACCTGACGGTGAATTGAATACTATGAATACCCTTCCCAGCCCTTCATCCTTGCCAACGGACACCCTGACCAAACCGCTCAAGGCCAAAAGCCGCGCCAAATGGGTAGCGCAACTGGCCAAATCGCAGGTGCTCAAACGCTTGTCAGGACTGCAGATTGGCCAACTTACGCTTGTGGATGGTACAGAAACGCATGTGTTTGGCCAGGCACAACCAGACCAGATTCAAGCCAGCATTACCGTGCTTGATGCGCGTTTTTATGGAGAAATTGCATTTGGCGGCAGCATTGGTGCGGGGGAGGCGTATATGCTGGGCTACTGGCAAGCAGACACATTAACAGATGTGATCCGCCTGATGGTGCTTAACCAATCTGTCATGGACACACTGGAAGGCGGCTATCAATGGCTAAGCAAGCCCGTGCTCAAACTGTTTCACTGGCTCAATAGCAACAGCGAGGCAGGCAGCAAAAAGAATATTGCCGCGCACTATGATCTCGGTAATGACTTGTTCCAGTTATTTCTGGACCCGACCATGATGTATTCCTCTGCCATGTTTGACACGGAACCCGCTAGTTTACAAGCGGCTTCTGAGCGTAAGTTACAGGTTATTTGTGAGAAATTACAGCTTAGCGCAAACGATCGCGTGATTGAGATTGGTACGGGATGGGGCGGCTTCGCCATCTATGCGGCCAAGCACTATGGTTGCCATGTGACCACCACCACCATTTCGCAGCAACAATATGCGTTGGCTCAAAGCAGAATCGCGGAAGCAGGACTGCAAGACCGCATCACGCTGCTCAAGCAGGATTACCGTCATCTGCATGGGCAATACGACAAACTGGTTTCAATCGAAATGATAGAAGCGGTCGGTCATCAATACTACGACACGTATTTCAACAAAGTCAGCCAGTTATTGAAGCCCAACGGTGTTGCATTGATTCAGGCTATTACAATTGCGGATCAGCGTTATGACAGTGCCATCCGCTCCGTGGATTTTATCCAGCGCTATATTTTTCCAGGCTCGAATATTCCATCGAACACTGCCATGCTGGCAAGCATGACCCGCGCCAGCGACTTGCGGCTGGTGGACTTGCAGGATATTGGCCTGGACTATGCCACCACCTTGCGTCTATGGCGGGAAAACTTTTTTGCCAATATCGATGCCATACAGCGGCTGGGCTATAGCGAGACCTTTATTCGCATGTGGGATTTTTACCTGAGTTACTGCGAGGGTGGCTTTGCAGAATGCGCGCTGGGCGACGTGCATTTGCTTTTGGCCAAACCTGGTTATCGTCAGCTTAAGCGCGTGGCCTAAAGCAGCGCATGCTCCGGCCATGATAAACTTGGCGGCATGAGTACACATGCAGTCTTGGAGTGGCGCAATGGCCTGCCCTACTCCCCCCAATTCGATGATGTTTATTTTTCTGTCAGTCCCGAGCATCCGCAGCATGGGCTGGCAGAAACCCGTTATGTGTTTTTGCAGCATAACCATTTGGCTGAACGCTGGCAGCAGCTCCCGGCCGACACAGCGAGTCATTTTGTCATTGTAGAGACGGGCTTTGGCAGCGGCCTCAATTTTCTGGCGACTCTCAAGCTCTGGCGTGACACCGCCCCTGCTCACGCCCACCTGCATTTTGTCAGCGTCGAAATTGCGCCCTTCACCTTGCAGGATTTGCGAACCGCGCATGCGCATTTTCCAGAACTGGCCGAAGCAAGCGCGGCACTCTGCGCACAATATCACTTGTTACAACCAGGCATTAACCAGCTTGAGCTACCTTCCTTCTCGGCCAGCCTGACCTTGTTTATCGGGGACAGTGCGCATTATTTGCCACAGCTCTCCTTGAAGGCAGATGCCTGGTTTCTCGATGGCTTTGCGCCGGCCAAAAACCCGCAAATGTGGCAACCTTATTTATTTGCAAGCATGGCCACCTGTGCGCACGCAGGCACTACGTTCGCCACCTTTACCAGTGCGGGCGTGGTCAAGCGCGGCTTGCAAGCGGCCGGATTTGCAGTCCAAAAAACTAAAGGCTTTGGCAACAAGCGTGAAATGTTATGTGGAAATTGGCCCACGACGACGGCACCAGCGATCAACCCGCTGCCTAAAGTGGCCATCATAGGTGCAGGCATTGCGGGCTGCAGCACAGCCAATCAATTGACGTCGCTCGGCTGTGAAGTGCATATGTTTGAGCGTTCGGAGCAAGTCGCTACGGGGGCCTCTGGCAATCCCAGAGGCATGCTCTATCCCAGGCTCAATGCCGAAAAACCGATGAATGACCAGCTCGCCTGGCGTAGCTATAGTTATAGCCTGCGGCATTATGCGCAGCTCAATCTGGGCGACGACGGCTTCCAGAGCGTCGGGTTATTACAACTCGGTGGCAGCCCACGTGAACATAAACGCGTGCAAAAAGTTGCCGCCCGCTATGAACAGCTAGGCGTCGATACGCCACTGCTCCACAAAATGACGGCAGCAGCAGCCAGCGAATGCGCGGGCGTTCAGATTGGCCATGAGTGCTTATATTTCCCGCACGGGGCTTGGGTCAATCCGGTGCGGGCTTGCCAGCAGATGGTGAAGCAGCCAAAAATTAGGCTGCATTTAGCGCAGGCGGTCGACAAGCTTTCACGCATTTCTTCCGGCTGGCAGCTATTCAGTGATAGCAGCCCCTTGGGCATGTTTGATGCCGTGGTGGTGTGTAATGCGGCTGAAGCGGCAGCTTTAATTCCTGAGAGTGGGATGTGGGTCAATCCGGTACGTGGACAAATGGGGGTGATTGCCGCGCAACCGGCGATGCAACCCTTGCGTACCATCTTGTGTGGGGATGGCTATCTAACCCCAGCGTATCAAGGAACGCATGCCATGGGGGCCACCTTTGCGCCAGGCGAGACGGATACCAGCGTGCGTGCTGAAGATAGCGAGCAAAATCTGCATATGGTGAGCACGCTCAGCCCACAATTTGGTCCAGTGGCGCACACGGCCGTGATCTCGGCACGGGCTTCGCTACGCTGTGGCTCGCCGGATTATTTACCCTATGTGGGTCCGCTTTTGCCGTTACAACACTTGATGGACAGTCATGCGTCCGTCAACAGCTTCGCTGACTTGCCCGCTGCACAAGGGTTGTATGTGCATGCAGCGCACGGTAGCAAAGGCCTGATGACAGCCCCTTATTGTGCAGCCTTACTAGCCAGACGCATGCTGCAAGACTTTGGCCATACCTTGCCACAACTCTCTGAGGATACTTTTTGGCTAGGTCTGCATCCGCAGCGGTTATTGTTTAAACAGGCCGGCTGGAAGCCATTGCTACAGCCGTTTAGTGAGCAAGAGAAAATATGACTGATCAGCTAGCCAAACTTCAGCAGCAGCTCAGCCGCACGCCATATGACCCGGAACTGCATTACGAGCTGGGACGGTATTACTTGCAAACCAAGCAAGCCAATGCGGCGGAAAGCGCTTTTCAGCACGCCCTGCAACTGGTGCCAGAACATCCGCAGATATTGATGCAACTCGGTAATGTGGCTAGCCTGCGCGGAGATGAAACTTTGGCAGCCACCTTTTTCAGGCGTTCACTGGCACAAGACAAGCAGCAGGCCGATGTGCATTTTAATCTGGCCAATAGCCTGCGCAAACTTGGGCAAACCGCGCTCGCCATCCAGCACTACCAGCAATCATTGCAACTGGATCCGCAAGATGCGGAATGCCATAACAATTTGGGCAATGCCTACCGTGAGCAAGGCCAGCTGGACTTGGCAGTGGCTTCCTATGCGCGTGCCCTGCAATTAAATCCCAAACTGCTGCACGCAAAGGTGCATTGGATCCATCAAAAACAGCATATGGCTGACTGGCAAGGGCTTGAGCAAGCCATTGAAGAGGTGCGTCACGCGTTACAGGCGCTGCCTCAGGCACAAATCCCGCCATTTGCCTTTCTGGCCATGCCAGGCACCACGGATCAGGAGCAGTTAGCCTGTGCCAGCCGTTGGGCGCAACAACATTACGCGCACATCCAACCACTGGCTGCGCCAGCGGCCAAATCAGCAGGTGCGCGCATCAAAGTGGCTTATCTATCCTCGGATTTTCGTAAACACCCCCTGGCTTATTTGGTCACTGAGGTCATCGCTGCACACCATCGCGAGCAGTTTGAAATACTGTTATATAGTAATAGCCACAATGATCAGTCTGCCGAATGGCACGCTTTTCATGCGGCCGCAGATCAGTGGCTGGAAATCAGCAACATGACAGACGAAGCGGTGGCGCAGCATATGCGCGCAGCGGAGATTGACCTGCTGGTAGACTTAACCGGCTTTACTCAACGCAGTCGCAGTGGCGTCGCCGCTTATAAACCGGCGCGCAAGCACGTCAACTGGTTGGGGTATCCCGGCAGCATGGGCATGCTTAATGGGGTACCGCTATACGATGCGATTATCGTGGATGAAATCTTGGCAGAAGTGGCCTTGGCGGAGAAAGCGATCATATTGCCCTGCTATCAACCGAATAATGCACGTCGACCCACTACAGACGCAGGTAGCCGCCACTCACATGGTTTGCCAGCGCAAGGCTTTGTGTTCTGCTGCTTTAACCAGAGTTTCAAGATTACGCCTGAGGTGTTTGCCTGCTGGATGCGGATTTTAAAACAGGTCCCAGGTAGCGTATTGTGGCTGCTCGAAGGTAATGTCTGGGCAGCCAAGCATTTGACAAATGCCGCCATGGCACTGGGCGTCGCTGCTGATCGTTTGATTTTCGCGCCGCGCACCAGTATCGAGCAACACATCGCCAGGCAGCAGCATGCAGATTTAATGCTGGACACCGCACCCTACAATGCCCATACCACTGCTAGTGACGCGCTGTGGCAAGGCATTCCTTTGCTCACCGTGCAAGGCAGCACCTTCCCGGCACGCGTCAGCGCAAGTTTGCTCAAACAACTCGGCTTGGAGGAGTGTATTTGCCAGGATTGGCAGGCTTTGGAGCAACGTGCGGTCATGCTGGCACAAACGCCAGCAGCATTAGCCGCCATCAAAGCGCGCTTGCAACAGCATGCCAATCGCCTGTTTAGCCCGGACAACTTCTGCCGCCAGCTTGAGCAGGCGTATCAGCAATTGCTTTTATCCGGCGGCTGAATCTTCCGTCTCAGCGGTGCTGACTGACAATACGCCAGCGGCAATAATACAGAGGCCGCCCATCATTTCTGTCACAGACATCGTTTCATGTGCCAAAAAGTAGGCGGCGATGGCGGCGACAATCAACTCGGTCATAAATAACACTGAGGCTTGAATGGCCGGGATTTTGGTGACGCCATACTGGACAAGCAAGGTGGCAGAAACCAGTAGCAATGCGATCAACACCAACCAAAGCCCCATCATGGGTGTCACATCCGTGACAAATGCAAAGCCATTCACCCCATTGAGCCAGAGTAGTACCAACATAGATAAGCCAAATACGCCCAGCCACACCAGCATGCCTTTTGCCGCAACTGAGAGGTGGGTGGAGTAACGGGTAATCACATTGGTCAGCGAAAAACCAATGCCGGCGGATAACGCTAACCAATCTGAGGTGGATTGTGGCCACGGCCAAATCCATAGGCCGTCTGTCAGCATCAAGGTCGCACCAAGCAAAGACAAGCCTATCGCCGCCAGTTGCGGCAGATGCCAGGGCTCATGCAACCAGATTCTGGCCAACAGCAGCGTCCACAATGGCGAAAGATAAAACAGCAACATAACCCGCATGACCTCCCCATCAATCACCGCCAGCACATAGGCGAGATTGGTCCAGCCCGCCACCAGACTTAAGCCATAAGCTGAAAAAGGAATCTGCGAGATATACGCTGACCGCCGCCAGAACAGCAGCATACCAATTACCAAGGCCACGAAATAACTCAGTACGCTGGATTGCACGCCAGACAGACCGACCTCATTCAGCAGGCGGTAAGGGTACCAAATCACGCCCCAGCACAAGGCGCCATACACCAGCGCCAAAGATGCCCACTTTTTTTGCTGCGAAGCTTTTTGTTTATGCGAAAGCGTCACTTATAATACACACCTATGAATCCACATTTAAATCTTCTCCAGCCCTACCCTTTTCAACGTCTGCGCGACTTGTTTCAAGGACTGACGCCGAATCCTGAGTATTGCCACGTTAACCTGTCTATCGGTGAGCCCAAGCACACCACGCCAGCCATCATTTCTGAAGCACTGGCGAACAACCTGAGTGGACTGGCCAGCTATCCTACCACAATCGGCGTAGCGGCCTTGCGTGAAGCCATCAATCAATGGCTACAGCGCCGCTACCAGATCCCGGCACTCAATATCGATAAAGCCATCTTGCCGGTTAATGGCAGCCGCGAAGCATTATTCGCCTTTGCGCAAGCGGTGATAGACAACACGGGCTCACAAGTGCCAGTGGTCATCTCGCCCAATCCGTTTTACCAGATTTACGAAGGTGCTGCATTTCTGGCAGGCGCCCAGCCCTACTTTATCAATACCACCCTCGAGAACGACTTTGTGATGGACCTCACGCAAGTCCCTAGTGATGTGCTGAAGCGCACGCAATTGGTATTTGTCTGCAGTCCCGGTAATCCTTCCGGTAAAGTCATGGACATTGCGGCCTGGAAAACACTGTTTGAACTCTCTGATCAATACGGATTTGTGATTGCCTCAGACGAATGCTATTCGGAAATCTATTTTGATGAAGCGCAGCCGCCCGTTGGTGCCTTGCAAGCCGCGCATCAACTTGGTCGCGACTTTAAACGAATTGTCATGTTCAGCTCACTGTCCAAACGGTCAAATGTGCCTGGCATGCGCTCTGGCTTTGTCGCAGGGGATGAAGAGATTGTAGAAAAGTTTGCGGTATACCGCACTTACCATGGCTGCGCCATGAATCCCGCCGTACAAGCTGCAAGTATCGTGGCCTGGAATGACGAAGCGCACGTTCAACACAACCGCGCACTTTACAGTGAAAAATTTGCGGCCGTCACACCACGGTTGCAAACTGTCTGGCCACAAACGCAACTACCTGATGCCGCATTTTACCTGTGGATCAATACCGAGCAAGATGATACTGCTGTAGCCAAACAGCTCTATCAAGACCTGAATATCACCGTGCTGCCGGGCTCATTCCTTGCCCGTGAAGCGCATGGCGTCAATCCTGGACAAAGTTTTATTCGAATGGCTCTAGTAGCGTCCAACGAAGAAACAATTGCCGCAGCGCAACGGATTGCTCACTTTTACAATCAACGCTAGGTGTAAACAAAAAAGCCAGTTGCAATCATGCAACTGGCTTTTTCATGCGCGAAAAAATCAAGCAAGTTTTCTGCGGACGATCAGACCGAGCATACCCAAACCCATCAACATTAATGCATTAGACTCTGGTTCTGGCACTGGAGATGCGCCGATTGCAGTTTGACCACTAATAGACCCCAAGGCTGAACTAAAAGAGCCTTTTGCATCCAATACCGCCGAGTTAAAAGACAAAGTGTAACTGCCTGAAATAAAGGAGGTATAACCCAATGCAAACTGGTTGGTTGCAGTGTTTTTGTTTAAACTCAAGACCACATCGCCAGCAGCATTTTTAATATCCAGAACTGTTGCCGAGCTTGACATAGCATAGCCACTTAACACAAAGCTTCCAGTTTCATTAATCGCTGGAATGGCAATCCCTTTGGTTTGATTAAATGAATAGGTGGCTGCAAAAGCGCCTGTAGACATTCCAAGAAACGCCAGGCCGATAATACTGTTTTTAAATAATTGACGCATGATGATCACTCCAAAAAGGAAATAGAATTAGGCTGATTTTGTTTTGCCAAAAGCAACAGCAACTGCTAGCAAGCCAAACAACATCATCATATTGGTCTCAGGCTCTGGCACTGGCGCTGCTGGGATGAAGGTGCCCAGTGTGGTCGTATATTGGCCAGTCCATGCGCCCAACGCAGTCACATTCAAGTTATATAAACCTGGCGCAAAGTTAGTGGTATTAAATTCCCACGTATCAGTAATAAAGTTCTGTGTGAAAGAGTAATTGGCAGGACCTGACAAGGTGACTGCAGAAATCCCCAAACCATCAAAAGAGGCATTGAATAATGTGTCAACCACATTGATAGAAAATGTTTGCGAGCCAGTATTTGAAATATTCGTAGTAGTTGAGGTCGCAGACGCCGCGCCTGTAAACATTAAAGCACTCGCGGCAACGAAGCTGTAGATAATTTTTTTCACAATCCATCTCCCAAATAAAAATAAACTTGACAGGTGAATAATGCGGTAAAACCAGACCGTGCGATATGACCCACATGGGCTAATCCAATAAAAAAAGGCCATGTAAAACATGGCCTTTTCTAATTTAAAACAAATTACTGTTTTTTACGACGTGAGATCAATCCCATTAAACCCAAGCCGAGACCAATCATTGCTGTGGTTTCTGCCTCAGGCACTGGGGAAGTGACTACCTCGAATCCACCAGAAAAACTTGCATTTGAGCTGTAGGAGTTACCAAAAACAGTCAAAGTGTAGTTACCTGCTGCCAGTGCATTGTTAGAAAACGAGAAGGAATCTGTCGTCTTAGTACGTGGTGAACCCAATGACGTTATCACTTCATTGTCAGCTTTAATCAAGCTACCTGTGGATAACAAGATGTCTGTAATATCAAAACCAGCGGCCTTAGTCGATCCAATGCTTCTAAATACTGAGTCAACTTGACCTGTCAAAGAACCAACATTCCCTGACAAAATACTAAAATTAACAGTATATGAAAAAGAACCTGGGGCAATGTTGCTTTGATTTAAACCATATACTGCAGCATTTGCACTCACACTCAAAGTAGAAGCGACTGCTGCGAGCAAAACCGTTTTCAGATGACGGGTTAACATACTAAATCTCCTTAGTTGATCCTTGATTATGCGGATTTACGACGGTAACCAACTAGACCAAACAAACCCAAGCCCAGCATCATCATGCCGTATGCTTCTGGTTCAGGAACAGGTAAGGCTGTGGTTGAAACTGCAAAGCTACCAGCATAAGTATCACTCGAGAATGCTTTACCTTTTACAGTCAGAATATAATTACCTGCAGTCAAATTCAGTGCAGAGAAGTTAAACGTTTTGGTGTAGGCCAACCAGCTTGAGTCACCCGCTACATCATCATCAGTTAACGTGTAGCTGGATGTGAAAGCACCGCTACTCAGAGTGATTGATGACACATTTGTTCCGATAAGAGAGCCTGTGTCGGTAAAAAGGTCATACGAACTGGTCAAATTACCAAACAAGCTTGCAGTGTAACCATTGCCGACACTGAAAGAATAGGTGTTGGTGAAATTGCCTGCAGCCACACTGGTATTCAGGCTGTAAGCAGCTGCACCAGCATTAGAGATCAAACCAGCGCTCAAAAACAACGCAGCGATCACTTTTTTAGTGGAAAACACTGTAGTCATGAACTACTCCTCAAGATATAAAATAAATTGTAAAACGTAAAAACCACTCAAATTAGCAAAATAAATCCAGCAAAGACTTATTCAAATCTTTTCCTACGTGCAATGAAACCCATCAGGCCCAAACCCAATGCTGCCAGGGCTGCCGTCTGTGGTTCAGGAACAGCAGTCACACCCAGGCTGTAGCCACCACCGTTTTTCAGTGTCGTACCAGAAACTGACAGTGTGTAGTTTCCTGTCGACAGCAAACTAATCCAGTCAGTAGATACTGTGTTTTGGGTGGATGTCGTTGCACTCCAAACCAGAATAGGAATCACAAATACGCTGCTGTTAGTGGAGCCAGTTGTCGTCGTTCCACTCGTTGTGCTACCAGAAGGAGCTGTCAGTGTCACATTCAAGTTACTAAAGCCGGTATTTGATACACCACAAAAAATCAATAGTGCACAACCAACAGATTTAGAGTTGGTATAGTTCAAAGATGCGGACAGCGAGTTGAATTCTTGCAGACGCTGAGAATTCAAATTAAAGGTGTAATTATCAGTGAAAGTCTTGTTGCCTGCATAAGACTTGCTAACGTTAAAGTCTCCATCTGCAAACAAATCAGATGAAATGTTGGTAGACGTTGTTGAGGGTATGCTGGAAGAAGGTGTTCCAGCATATGCAAAGCCGTTTACAGTTAATAATCCAGCCAGGACTAAAGATGTTGTTAATTTCATTTGAGCTCTCCCATGTACGCAATATAAAAAATCAGCTAATCAACAAATTAAGCTGAAGTTTTCTTGCGATATGCGATGCGGCCAATAGCCGCCAAGCCTAACAACATCATCAGATTGGTTTCTGGCTCAGGCACTGGAAGCGCCGTAATGTTCATTTTAAGGGAGTATTGACCGCCGAGCAGACCTGTGGTCAAACCAGACACCTTAAAGGAATAAGCACCACTCGTCAGGCTGTTTAAGTTGGTTACTAGTTGATTGGCTGAGTTGTATAAGCCATATGTTAGAGAACTGTCATCAATATCATACAGTTGATAAGTTAAAAATCCGCTAGGGGTTGGAACACCAAACTGGAACTCTTTCTCAGTCACTTGATAGCTCACTTTACCTGGACCAGTCAAAGTAAAGTTAAAGAGATCATTAAAAGTAACACTCGCACCATTCGTACCGGATGGCGCAGTAATAATCAAATTGGTACTCCCTGCACCCAACGTTGCAGTTGCGGCGCTTGCATTGGTAGCAAAACCAGATACAAGCAATGTTGCTAATGCAAAACCTGTCAATTTACTCACTTTAATTCTCCTCAATGTTATTAATACAATATATAAATTCTTTTATTCGTAAAACTACCCATTTGGGCTAATACTTACTCTAATCAAACTCAAAGCACTTACTGCCATTTATTATTTATTATCGCAGCAAGAAATATACCAATATTACAAAAATATTAAAATGTTGATTTTAAACATTTTATTTTTAAAATATTGGCTAAAAAGTGCTTTTAGCCACCAGTTATGCTCCAAATAAACCAGCTTTTCAATTCTGATGCACTATTAGAGTGCACTTATACATACACCATTTTACACACAAGTGGAATGGTTTTGTGAATTTTTTTTGACAATCCATAGTCTTGCGATCAGAGTAATGAAACCAATGAGTTGCAGTCCCCAGAACGGCGTGTCTTGCCAGAGATTATAAAGCGTACTTCCATGGTAGGGCTGAACCATGTGCCTGAGGATATAACGTTCGTCCTTGGGCGCTCGTTTTATAACTTCACCTGTTTTATCAATAAAGGCCGTTACACCATTATTGCTCGCTCTCACAATGATTTTTTGATTCTCAATGGCACGAGCCTGGCTAAATTGCAGGTACTGTTCGAGACCAGCACTCTTACCAAACCAAGCCCCGTTACTGACACTCACCAAGTAGTCTGCATTTCTGGCATATTCAGCCAAATCACCACCAAATAGTTCGTCATAACAAATTGAAATTGCGACCTCAGCTTGACCAAGTGAGAACAGCGGTTGCCTTTTGCCTACTGAAAAATCATTATGCGGCATATGAAACCAATACGCGTACATGGGTGCAAACAAAAGCGGCAGAGGGATGAACTCTCCAAACGGTACCAGATGTACTTTATGTTGTATCTGTAATCCAGAGATTCCGTAATTTACAACAGCATTAAATTTTTTTCGGCCCTCTGCACCGTTTTGCCAATCAAGCATCCCGATAAGGATATCAGCCTGTTTTTCTGAGGCCAATCCCAGTAGCTTGCCACGTGTTTTGCCCATCGCTTGCGAGCGATAAATCGGGAATGCCGTTTCGGGCAAAACAACAACGCGCGCATCCGCTTGGTCAACCAAATCAAGGTAGCTCAATATAATTTGCTTGCTCTGCTCAACAGACCATTTAGTCTGCTGGCTGATATTTCCCTGTAGTAAAGCAACACTGACAGGAGCGCCTATTTTGGTTGTCCAGGTGATGTGCTGAAGAGTCATTGCGGTACCAGCAATGACTAACGCTGACAGAGCATTGATCCAGCGTCTATGGCCTCGAAACCTAAGCATGTAAAAAATCAGTGCTGCCATCGCCACCACGATGATGCTTAATCCATACACGCCCATCACTGGCAAGTAACTACTCAAGACACTCGAAGGCACCTGACTGTAGCCCATTGTCAACCATGGGAATCCCGAACATATCCAGCTGCGCAGCCAGTCTGCCATCCCCCAGGCCAAAGGTAAAAACCATAAGGACCGGGTATAAACTACCAACCACGTAGCCGCAGCAGTAAAACTGGCCAAATACAGGCATAACATGATCGTAGAAATATAAGCTAGCCATGACGGCATTTCGCCAAAGTCGTGCAACGTACCCACCATCCACGAGAGACCTGCCGCGTACATTCCCAAGCCAAAGGACAAACCAACCCATCCAGCTTGACCAGGCGTGCTACTCTGGTCAAGCAACCAATACAAAACTAAAAGCGTCGCAAATGGAACAAGATAAAAATAAAAAGGCGCAAACCCCAAAACGGTGAGTGCGCCAGACACTGCAGCAGTGACTAGTAAATAAGCAGGTTCATGCAAATGAGATTTGAATGCATGCAAAATGCTCAAACCTAATTGCGCTACCTGTCTAAAGTTCATCATTCAAATGAAACTAAAACATTCCGGAAAGGAACAGATCAAGCAAACTTGGAAAGTTGTGTCAGCGTTGTCTCAAGCAGTGTCATGGCAGCAGCTACAGATACGTCTTCGACATAACAGCGGAACTCTGGCGCATTTCCTGAAGGGCGTAAATGAACAATCTGATTTGACGTCAAGGTTAATCTCAAACCATCAGTGGTATCCACCTGACTCACCTCAAACGGCAATTTTAAAGCATCTACCAGCACATCAATATTGACAGACCATTCAGCTAACAAGGCCTGACTTTTACTGGTGGCAAAATTTTGCAGTCGGTCACTGGCAGTAAACCTTTGCGGTAACATCGCTACCTGTTGTGACAGTGCTTGACCGAGCTGTTTAACTTGGGTCAGCAGAATTACAACTGGCAAAACTGCATCCCTAGTTGGCAATGCGGCCAATGCAGGAAACTGTGGTGATGGGCTACCCAATAAAAAACCGCCATTCGCTTCAAATCCCGCCACACCGCTTGCCCCACCTGCAGCAAGTTGTTCCATCCCTGCAATGACAAATGGAGAACCAATCCTGGTGCGAATCACTTGCTTAAAGAAACCACTATTTTCTATCGCTGTATTACAACTGACAGGGACTGCCAAATGATCAATCTTCAAAGCTCTTGCCGTCAACAGACCCACAATATCGCCACGTAACCATTGCCCGCACTCATCACTAATCAGTGGACGATCACCATCACCATCAGTAGAGATAATAGCATCCACCTCATATTGTCTAGCCCATGCCAAACCACGCTGTACATCTTCTGCCGAGACTGCTTCTGTATCAATAGGCACAAACGACTCCGAGCGCTCTAAACAAATCACCTCAGCGCCCAAGCTTGTCAACAACGCCTGCATCAAATCGCGCCCAACGCTAGAATGCTGGTAAAGCGCAAGCTTCAAACCTGCGAGCCCATTCACCCCTGCAACAGCAATATAACGTTGCATATATTCCTGATAGGCGTCAGGATTGATGGGCGACAGTACCGTTTCATCTACCGCCTTCTCCGTCAACTCACAGTCAAGCATGGCCGCTTCATCCGATTTACTGATCTCACCATCCGGGCGGTAAAACTTGAGACCATTACGGTCAAACGGAATATGACTGCCTGTCACCATAATGCCTGGAATTTGTCGTGTCTGCGCATATAAAGCCAACGCAGGCGTTGGGATTGCACCGCAAAATACAGCCTCAATCCCTAGTTGACGCAACATGCTGGCGCAAGCCTGCGCAATACGCAAACTACTAGGGCGCAAATCTACCGCAATCGCCACCTTGTCAAAGCGAAAATTCGCCTGCATGGTGCACGCAAAGGCCTGTGTATAGGCGGCACACACCTCATCAGTCAGCGCAGAGACCAAGCCGCGTGCGCCACTGGTGCCAAACGCTACCCCACTCTGCTGAATTACATCTTTTAATTGAGTCACTGCCATCTCTCAGTTAAGGCCATCGCATTCAAGCGCGACCATAAGTATCCTCATAGCGCACAATATCGTCCTCGCCCAAATAGCTGCCAGACTGCACTTCAATCAGATGCAATGGCAATTTGCCGGGATTTTCAAGCCGGTGCGTAGAGCCAATCGGAATATAGGTAGACTCATTTTCGGTATACAGCTTAGTCACATTATCCACCGTAATCATGGCAGAGCCACTGACCACTACCCAATGTTCTGCACGGTGGTGATGCATTTGCAGTGACAGCTTTTCACCAGGCTTGACCATGATGCGTTTGACCTGAAATCTCTCTCCCACATCAATGCCCTCATACCAGCCCCATGGACGGTACACACGGGGATGCACCTGATGCTCATTGCGGCCGCTGGCCTTTAAATGATCAACAATATTTTTCACATCTTGTGCGCAATCCCGATGAGCCACCAATACTGCATCGCTGGTTTCCACAATCAGCAAGTCTTCAACCCCCACCGCCGCCACAAATCGGCTTTCTGCGCGCACCAAGGTGTTCTTCACGTTTTTCAAGTACACATCACCACGCGTGGCATTACCTGCCTCGTCGTTAGGCTGCACCTCTTTGAGTGCCGTCCACGAACCGACATCGTTCCAACCCATGCTGGCAGGCACCACGGCGGCCAGTTTGGTTTTTTCCATCACCGCATAATCAATGGAGTCCGATGGAGATTCCGCAAACGAGGCCTCATGCAACCGCACAAAATCCAGATCCTGATAGCTCTGCGCAACCGCACTGCTTACTGCGTTAACCATGGCAGGCGCATATTGCTGCAACTCACTCAAAAATACAGAGGGCTTAAACAAAAACATGCCACTGTTCCAGTAAAAATTGCCAGCATCCAGGTATTGCTTTGCAGTCGCCGCATCCGGCTTTTCCACAAACCGTGCCACTTCAAAACAACCATCAGCTGCCAGTGCCGCCCCCGATTGAATATAGCCATAGCCAGTCTCGGGATGCGTCGGCTCAATGCCAAAGGTCACCAGCTTGCCTTGCGTGGCTGCCACACAGGCACGGCGAACGGCCGCTTCAAACGCCGCAACATCGGTAATCACATGGTCTGCTGGCAACACCAGCATCAATACGTCCTGATCCTTCAACGCCATCGCCGCCGCCGCAATCGCAGGTGCGGTATTTTTCGCCACTGGCTCCAACACAATTGCCTGTGGCGTCAAATTCACCTGCCGCAACTGCTCGGCTACCAAAAAGCGGTGGTCGTTGCCGCAAACTACCACCGGGGAAGCCACCTGGGCCCAGCTAGATAAACGCAGCAAGGTCTCTTGCAACATGGTGTTATCGGTGACCAGAGGCAACAACTGTTTAGGTAACACCGCACGCGACAACGGCCACAACCTGGTGCCCGAACCACCGGACAAAATCACTGGAACAATTTTCATGAAAGACATCCAAAAATTAAATACATAAAACTAAAGGCTCTCGCATCACTTACCATGAACAAGTAATGAATTACTCTTTAGCTACGCGATCCGAACACTTCAACTCCCACTGCCAGGCATGTTGAACAATCGTTTCAAGGTCGGTAAATACCGGCTTCCAGTTCAAAATACTCCTTGCGCGCTTGGCGTCAGCGACCAGTCTTGCCGGATCTCCCTCTCTACGCGGGCCATCAATCACCTTAACCGATCTGCCAGAGACTTTTTGCACTGCATCGAGCACTTCCTGCACAGAGAAGCCAGAACCATTGCCCAAATTAAAGCGGTCACTCTCGCCACCACTTTCCAAATAATCTAACGCAGCAAGATGTGCAGCGCATAAATCTACAATGTGAATATAGTCCCGGATACATGTGCCATCCGGCGTATCATAGTCACGGCCAAACACCTGAATGTTTTCACGACGCCCAGAGGCGGCCTGTAAAATCAACGGGATTAAATGTGTCTCAGGGTCGTGGCGCTCACCCAGCTGACCCTCTGGGTCTGCGCCCGCAGCATTAAAATAGCGTAAGCAAACAGACCTGAAATCAAAAGCCTTGGCATAATCCGCCAAAACATGCTCAATCATCAGTTTTGATCGGCCATAAGGGTTTAAGGGGCGATTAGGATGCGCCTCATCAATCGGCACATAGTCTGGCTCACCAAATACCGCTGCCGTGGATGAGAAAATAAATTTTTTCACATCAAACTTGAGCATGGTATCCAGCAAATTTAAAGTGTTTGTGACATTGTTGCGGTAGTAGATATCTGGCTTGCGGACGGACTCACCCACCTGAATAAAGGAAGCAAAGTGCATCACCGCCTCTGGGTGATGCTCAGTAAATACTTTATCCAAACAATTGATATCAGCCAGATCCCCCTCAACAAACACACCACCGAGCACAGCATCGCGATGCCCGCTAGACAAGTTATCCAACGTAATCACGTCGTGACCAGAGTCCAGAAGCATTTTAACCATGTGTGAGCCAATATAGCCGGCACCACCCACCACTAACACACGCATTGTAAGTATCCTTATATCTTTAATTATTGAGTGAAGAGGTCTGAACTAATATTTACTCTTTAAAGTTTAAGTTTTTGCGTCACCACTCCAGCAACGCTGACCATGACAGAGGTTGATTTAGTCATTACCAAAAAGGTCACGTGTGTAAACTTTACCTACCACATCTTCCAGCTCTTTCGCGTGGCGGTTGGCAATAATCACATCCGAAATCTGCTTAAACTGGTTTAAATCATTCACTACTTTCGAGTTAAAAAACTCCGATTCCTCTAGCACGGGCTCATAGACAACCACCTCAATCCCCTTACCTTTAATGCGCTTCATGATGCCCTGAATCGAAGACGCTCTAAAGTTGTCAGACCCCGCCTTCATGATCAAGCGGTAAATGCCAACCACTTTTGGTTTTTTCTTGATAATGCTATCGGCAATAAAGTCTTTACGCGTCGTGTTCGCTTCCACAATCGCATTAATCAGGTTTTGAGGTACTTGCGAATAGTTAGCCAGCAGCTGTTTGGTGTCCTTAGGCAAGCAGTAGCCACCATAACCAAACGAAGGGTTATTGTAATGATTGCCAATGCGCGGGTCCATACACACGCCATTAATAATTTGGCGTGAATCCAGTCCATGAGACAGCGCATACGTATCCAGCTCATTGAAATAAGCCACTCGCATCGCCAAAAAGGTATTCGCAAATAGCTTGATCGCCTCAGCTTCAGAGCTATTCGTTAACAACACCGACACATCTGGCTTCAGGCAGTTATCTTTAAGCAAATTGGCAAAAGTTTGCGCACGCTCAGAAACCTCACCCACTACAATCCGTGAAGGATATAGGTTGTCATACAAGGCTTTACCTTCACGCAAAAATTCAGGTGAGAAAATCAGGTTTTTACAATTGAGCTCAGCACTTATTTTTTCTGTGTAACCTACTGGAATAGTGGATTTGATCACCATCACCGCATTAGGGTTAATGGCCATCACATCTTTAATCACGGCCTCAACAGAGCGTGTATTAAAGTAGTTGGTCTCAGGGTCATAATCGGTTGGCGTGGCAATGATAACAAACTCAGCCCCAGTGTAAGCCTCTTGCTTGTCTGTAGTCGCTTTAAAATTAAGCTGCTTGTTTGCCAAAAAATCCTCAATCTCGTGGTCTACAATTGGTGACTTTTTTTGGTTTAGCAGCGCAACTCTCTCAGGAATAATATCCAGGGCAACAACTTGACTTCTTTGAGCAAGTAACATGCTCAAAGAAAGTCCAACATACCCTGTTCCGGCAACGGCAATCTTCATTTAAACAAACTTATCTGCCTCTGCAAAAAACTTCGCCTGAGCATCTTTTGCCGAGAGTGCTGGTTGTTCGCTTAATGGCCATGCAATGGCCAACTGGGGATCATTCCAAAGCACCGCGCGCTCATGCTGTGGTGCATAAAAGTCTGTTGTTTTATATAAAAACTCAGCAGATTCAGACATCACCAAAAAACCATGCGCAAAGCCTTCAGGAATCCACATCATTTTTTTATTATCGGCACTCAAAATTTCACCAACCCATTGCCCAAATGTGGGTGAGTCCTGGCGCATATCCACAGCCACGTCATATACCTCACCCTGCGTCACACGCACCAACTTACCCTGTGGTTGCTGAATTTGATAATGCAACCCTCTCAGCACGTTTTTAGCGGATTTAGAGTGATTATCCTGCACAAAGCGTGGGCGCAAGCCCGTGGCTTCTGCAAATACATTCTCGTTAAAGCTTTCATAAAAAAAGCCACGGGCATCCCCAAATACTTTGGGTTCAAATACAATTACATCAGCAATGGCTGTTTTAATCGCCTGCATTAAAACACCCTCTCATTCACAATTTGCATCAAATATTGACCATAGCCATTTTTCTTATAAAGCTCGGCTTGTTTAAGCAGTGCCTCGGCAGAAATATAGCCCATGCGGTAAGCGATCTCTTCAGGGCAAGCCACCTTGAGCCCTTGACGGTTTTCAATGGTTTGAATAAACAACGAGGCCTCAAGCAAGGACTCATGCGTGCCCGTATCCAGCCACGCATGGCCACGCCCCATCACCTTCACATTGAGTTGATTTTGTGACAAATATTGTTTGTTCACATCGGTAATTTCTAACTCGCCTCTAGGTGAGGGCTTCATGTTGGCGGCGATATCACACACTTGGTTGTCATAAAAATACAAACCTGTCACTGCATAGCGTGATTTAGGCTTGGTCGGTTTTTCTTCCAAACTGATCGCGCGAGCGTCTTGATCAAACTCCACCACACCATAACGCTCAGGGTCATGCACTGGATAAGCAAAAACCGTTGCGCCTTCAGTTTGCGCAGATGCATTTTGCAACGCATTTTGCAGGTCATGCCCATAAAAAATATTATCGCCTAACACCAATGCACTCGGGTCACCATTAATAAAGTCTTTGCCAATAATAAACGCCTGTGCCAAGCCATCGGGCGATGGTTGCACCGCATATTGAATATTCATCCCCCACTGCGAGCCATCGCCGAGCAACTGCTCAAAGCGTGGTGTATCTTGTGGCGTAGAAATCAACAATACATCCTTAATCCCAGAAAGCATCAGCGTAGACAATGGGTAATACACCATCGGCTTGTCATATACTGGAATCAATTGTTTAGAAACCGCCTGTGTGGCAGGATATAAGCGAGTACCTGAGCCGCCCGCCAAAATAATCCCTTTTCTGTTCACTGCCATCATGTATCCTCTATAAAATTTGTTTTAACACATGAGAGACGCCCTGCTCCCAGTGTGGCAACTTGAGCTTAAAAGTGTCTTGAAACAAGCGGGTATCCAAGCGCGAATTCAATGGACGCTTAGCTGGGACAGGATAATCACTGCTAGCTATGGGTTTGATTGCTTCAGGTTGAATCTTCATCGTTTTGCCCGCCTTAATAGCATGAGCAATCACAAACTTTGCATAGGTATGCCAATTAGTCACGCCTGACGCCACCACATGATATAACCCAAATGGAAAGCCTTGTAGACCTTGCTGTTTAATGCGTCCCACCAATTGCGCAGTCACATCGGCCAATAATGCTGCTGAAGTCGGGGCGCCATATTGATCAGCGACAACACTCAATGCGTCACGCTCTGTCGCCAATCGCAACATGGTTTTTGCAAAATTACCGCCATGCGCCCCCACCACCCAACTGGTACGCATCACTAGGCTATTAGCGCAAGCCGCCTGCAACGCCAACTCGCCATCCCGCTTAGTTAAACCATATACGTTTTGCGGCATGGTGGCATCGGTCTCTTTATAAAACGACTCACCCACCCCCTCAAACACATAGTCTGTAGAATAATGGATAACAAACGCACCCAGCTTAGTCGCCTCTTCACCCATGATACGAGGCGCATCAGCATTTACCTTTCGGGCCATAGCCTGATCAGATTCTGCTCTGTCAACACCGGTATAAGCCGCCGGATTAATGATCCCATCTGGCCGCACCTGCTGAATCATCGCTCTTAATGCGGCCTCATCAGACACATCACACTCAGCCGAGCCCGCCACCACTACATCAGCCAACGGGGCTAGGCTGCGTTGTAACTCAAAGCCAAGCTGACCATTGCCGCCTGTCAATAAGAGTTTCATTGATATTGTTTCTCCACCCACTTGAGATATTGACCACTGGTAATATTTTCCACCCAGGCCTGGTTGTCCAAGTACCACTGCACGGTTTTACGGATACCGGTCTCAAACGTTTCAGCGGGTTTCCAGCCTAACTCTCTTTCAAGCTTGGTCGCATCAATCGCATAACGCCTATCATGCCCTGGGCGATCTTTCACGTAAGTGATTTGTGTTGCATAAGACACACCATCCGCACGTGGTTTAAGCTCATCCAAAATTGCACAAATCGTGTTCACTACCTCGATGTTGGCTTTTTCGTTCCAACCACCAACATTATAGGTCTCACCCAAGCGGCCAGCGGCCAATACACGACGAATCGCCGTACAGTGGTCTTTGACAAACAACCAATCACGAATTTGCTGTCCATCACCATAAATTGGCAATGGCTTACCTTTTAAAGCATTATGAATCACCAATGGAATTAACTTCTCAGGGAAGTGATAGGGCCCATAGTTGTTTGAGCAGTTAGTGGTTAATACCGGCAAACCATAGGTATGGTGATAGGCACGCACAAGATGATCAGAAGCCGCTTTAGAGGCCGAATATGGACTATTAGGCTCGTAGCGATTACGCTCATTAAATGGAGGGTCTGTTTTTTCCAAGGTACCATAAACTTCATCGGTAGACACATGTAAAAACTTAAAGTTAAGCTTCGCATCCTCATCCAGACCATTCCAATAAGCCCGAACAGCCTCAAGCAAATGAAAGGTACCTACTACATTCGTTTGAATAAAGTCTTCAGGGCCATGAATTGATCTATCCACATGCGATTCTGCTGCAAAATTTAAGACAGCTCTGGGTTTGTGCTCTACAAGCAGCTTGCTTACAAGCTCAAAATCGCCAATATCACCTTTAACAAAAATATGGTTCTTATTTTCCGCAAGGCTTTTCAAATTATCTAAATTGCCAGCATAAGTTAATTTATCAATATTAATAACAGGCTCTTCTAGCTTCTCAAGCCAATCCAACACAAAATTACTACCAATAAAACCGGCCCCACCAGTTACCAATATCATAAAAACACCCAAAATTAATTTAAATAAAGTGATACCAAAAGAAATTTTTGGTCTTAATAATTAAAAAATCTAAATATCTTATTATCTCAAAATGTAAAACCAGATTTACTAATGAGAGCTATCATATTCACTCAACCTTAAGTTCATGAATAAATGTTTTGCCGATAGCTTGCCAAGAAAGAGTGTTTAAAAGCTGCTGCCTTGATTCGACAGACTTATTTTTCCACTCAGAAACTGACACATTACAAAAATCCACCATTGCACTTTGTATGCTCGTTTCATCTGGAGGATCGATTAAAGGAATACCGCACATACCAATTTCAAACAACTCAGCTATTCCGCCGATTGCTGTTCCAATTACCGGCCTCATTGAGAGGGCTGCTAATACTGCAACACCAGACTGTGAGTTAAAGTTCTTATAGGGTAACAATACCGCATCACACTCCGCAAAAAGAGTTTCTAACCGAGCCTCCTCAACAAAACCAATTTCAGTTGCGACACTACCACCTAGCTCATTCAAGGCTTTTTCACACTCTGCCCAATATTCAGGCTCAGCGGAATAAGGTGCACCAGCCACAACCAATTTTGCATCTGGTACAGTCTTTAAAAGACTTTTGAATGCATTTATAGACTCTAAAATAGATTTATTACTTCTAAGCATTCCAAAGATTAAAAATTTCCGATTATTTTTAAGTGGTTCAGCTTTACCACTATCAAATACGCCATGAGGGACTACAGAAAGTCTATTGTTTTTTACTCCAAATTGCTCCTCAAGGACTGTATTCCCAGATTTTGTCAGCGTAACTAATTGGTCTGCTAAATAATAAGTCGAAGCTAAACAAGCCTTTTCAAAACGTCTAAATAACTTAGGGAGACTCCAAGCATGAGGTAAAGGATCATGGACAATATAAATAATCTTTGCACCAGTTAGCTTTAAAAGAATAAATTGAAACATCGTTACAGACAGCCAATGTGGGAATGTAACGACAAAAACTGAGGTTTTAAATCTGATCTTGATTAAACTAAAAGTCGCTTCGGCAATACGCATCAACGTGTGAAATAATTTATGAATACGAGACCATTCACTATTATGACCAGCTCTAAACTTATATCGAACTAAGTTCTGAGATTTAGCCTCCCGTTCTTGGGGCTGCATTGGAGAAGCAAGAAAAATTAATGAATAGTGTTTAGACTCTAGTGCATTTGCTAACCCTTCTGCGAAACCATGTGTATACCAGCCATCACCGCCTCGCCAAGAGGTAGAATAAAAACAAATCGACTTCATAACATCAATGCCCTGTCGCATTCAAAGAAAAGAGCTTTTCATAATCTGCCACCAAACGATCAAATCCAGAATTGGCAGTTATCAATGCAGATCCTTTCTTCAAGCTCTCAAAGAATACTGGATCATTTACTACTTGATTCAAAGTTTTTGCAAGAACACCCGAATCGCCAATCGGAACTAATGCCGCACAAAGCTCACCATTTTCCAACCGAACAGCTTCGACTTGCGTAGGTACATCGCTAACAATCATGGGTAAACCAAGAGCAGCGGCTTCCAGCAACGCCACACTATGCCCCTCAAATAAACTGGGTTGAACGAAAACGTCACAATTAGCCATAAAATTCAAGGTATCTTTGTGTGACATATGCCCTTTTAAGTGGACAATATCTTGGACGCCTAATCTCACGACTTGCTCCTCTAGTTTTTTACGCTCCGGGCCATCACCTAAAATCGAGAGATAAGCACCATTAACATGCCTCATAGAGTCAATCAACTGTGGATAATTTTTTTGTTCAGCAAGACGGCCTGCTGCAACAATGTGTAATTTTTCATGATTAGAGGATGGAACTTTGTTAGCTAAAATCGATTTAATTAGCTCAGCAACATCAGGGGATAATGCATTTCGAATAACAATAATTTTTCGCTTGTATACAGATGGATAATTATTGAACGACTGACGAACCCCATCTGAAACACATATGATATTCGTAACTACTGGTGTACAACCCACACAAAAATCTAATAACTGTTGTAATTTTCCATAAGTTTGGACTGGAGTATGATGGGAGATAACCCTAAGTTTGGCACCAGAAAAAAAACCAGCTATAGAGCCTATAATATTCGCCAATGGCTGCGCGGAGAGCGTTATAAAATCCTTATTTGCCTTCAACTGCCGACACATTAGGTATATGGCTTTAAAAATATCTAGTAAACTAAATTTGCCTTTAATAATGGGGCGCCACTCACTTTTTTCTTCCTTATCCTTTCTATAAATAGCGCACAACGAAATTGCATGTCCCCGTTTGTTAATCGCTCCTGCTATTTGCTCCCATAAATTTCTTGCCCCACCAGGTTCATCGTGCGATAAAACAAATATAACCTCTCCATAATGAGATGAATGCGCTTGATATTTAAAAGTCATTTATTGTTAACCTTTTTGCCTGACTTAAAAATTAATAAAAAAATGGCTACACTATTCGTCCATAGATAGCGCCAAAACAACCTTTTGGGGTCTTGCAATAACCTGTAAAGCCATTCAAGACCCATGCTCTGCATCCAACCAGGAGCGCGCGGTGCATTCCCAGCTAAAAAATCAAAACAACCGCCAGCGGTAATCACCCAAGAGACCTGAAGCTGGTTCTTGATTTGCTGAGAAAATAACTGCTCACGAGGTTTTCCAAGACCAATAAACAGAATATCAGCTTGCGAGGCGTTAATCTGAGAGACAACTTCGGAAACTTGATCTCCTGCAAAATAACCATCACGGAATCCAACCAAGTTAGCTTTCGGATACAAAGAACGAAATCTATCAGCTGCACTAGAAATTACTGCGGGCTTCGCACCAAGAAAAAAAATCTTAACTTCACTATCACTTGCGACTCTGCCAACAGAGTGAATCAAGTCGGTAGTAGCAGTTCTTTCTGTGATTTTTTGATCGCAAAAAAATTGGGAGGCCCAAATTAATGCCTGTCCATCAGCATGAACAATTTCTGCTTGCTGCAACGCCTCTCGATATGACTGATCAAAGGCTGCAAGAGCGATGCCATGACCATTTGCATCAAACACTAAGCGGCAATGCTTGTCGCCACTTCTATCAAGAATAGCCTGATCACATATCAATTTTGTGAGTTCAATCTCTGAACAAACATCAATTTCTATGCCACCAACAGTAACTCTTGGAAAAAAAGATTTAACTACTTGCTTTTGTTGTTCCACAATAATCAATCCATATCGAGTTTTATTTGATTGTTTAAGATGCTTGTTTTGCTCGCCTATTGTTGAACTCAAGCACATTTTTAAGCTGCCATGATCTAGCGTTTGAGAGTGTTACACTCCAGTCCGGTTGCCACTTACCGAAGTCATAAACCCATAATGCTGCACTTTCAATACCTGCAATATCCAGTGCGTTCAGCATCATGTCAAAGGTTGCATATTCCTCTTTAGGATTACCTTGTGCCCTCACGCCAAACTCACCGACAAATAAATGTTGATCATTACTTGCTGCAGCAGCTTTAGCCTCAATCAGTAATTTAGAAGCTGTCGCATCCCACTTTGAATATTTTCTAATTTTATCGGGATAAAAATGAATAGATGCTATTGAGTTTTTAACTGGATTAGCATTGCAGACAGCTTGCCTAAATTGTTCAACTGTATCAGCAGAGCTCTTTCCTTGTTGGAGGTTAAAAGCATCAAACCGAGGGATATCTGATCCTGAGGATATTAGAGTGCTTGGTTTAATCTCCTGTACCCAAGAAGCAAAGTTGGTCATTAATCGCGCGTAATCATCTGTGGATAAAACATCAGTTGGAATACGTCTTTCAGGTGTACCCATTGCAACATTTACTTTAGGCCACGGGAAGTCTCTATTGAAGTAATCAAGATTAAGGTTGAACTCATTACCAAACTCCCAATGCAGAACACTATTGTACTTTCCATACCGGCCAATAATATCTTGAACGTATCGCCTTGCAAATTTTGAGGTTTTTGATGCAGAAAACCCCCAAGAAGTGATTGACTCGCCGAACAAATCTGAAACTGAAGTTGGGCTCCAAAAGAGAGAGGGAACTAGACCTATACCGAATTTTTCAGCGTTTAGAAAAACTTCATCTAGCAATCTATAGTAACGCTCTTTAGGATAAAGACTCCATTCTTTTGGCCAAAAAGGAGAGGCAGCAAATCTTACAAAAGGGATTCCAGCATCCGACAACTCCCAAAGTCGATCTCTTGCTGACCTCACACCTCTTTCATCAACTAAGGTGCCATAAAATAAATCAAAACAATTGACACCTATTCCAGCTGACTTGAATACTTTACTCCCCGCTAACACTGTTTTTGGTATAACCAAAGATGCGACAGCTCCTAAAATAAATTCTCTTCGAGTAACTGCCATATTACTTTCCAACTTTCCCTAAAAGGCCATGCCATGTCGCTTTTAGAATAGTTCGACAAATACTTAAGTCGCCAAAATTAACTTCTCGCAAAGCTTCTCTTATATTTCTCGAAACTGCAAAAATGAGTAAAAAAGGATAATTTTTGCGGTAAAAAATAACCAAGTTTCGAGCAAGATAATAGTAAGAAAGTAATGATCGTTTAGATCTTGAGGATGTGCCAATTGAGGCCCCCTCCTTATGGAATACAATACTTTTGGTGGCCACAACCATTTTCCCAGCCTTTGCAAGCTGCAGTGCCCAATCAATTTCTTCATAGTACAAGAAATAACGCTCATCCATTATTCCAAATCGCCTGATCGTCGCCATATTAACAAGCATGGATGCACCTGCAATATATGATAACTTATCTGGCTCTGGTAAACTCGAGCCTTTCGTCCAAGTAAGGCCATGCCCTACTTGGTTTCCAACGGCTTTAAAAATATTAAAACGGACCCCTCCAATACATTGGATCGTTTGTCTATCATCAAAATAAACTAGTACTGACCCAACCATTGGCGAGCTAGACAGTTCTGCTTTATTAACTAATTCAGTGAGTGCGTCAGGATCGACAACAACATCATTATTTAGTATCCATACATAATCAAAATCGGTATCTGACATAGCAGCCTTGATACCAAGATTATTTCCATATGCAAAACCGCCATTAATTGGAGCTTTAATTAAGTTAAATTTAGCGTCAACGCATGATGGTTGTGTCTTAGATCCAATCGTGTCCGGATCAATTACTTGAGAAAGAATTGCAGAATCTGACTTTGACTGCTTATGAATCGCATTGGTGATCAATTCGAGCGAGTTATCTGTAGACGCATTGTCTACAACAATCACGTTAAAGTTAGTGTATTTCAGATGCTCTAAGCTCTCTATACAGGCTGCGGTATCAGCCCCACCATGCCAGTTAAGAATGACGATTGCAACTTTTGGCATCAATCAACCCACCTTCCTAGTACCCGCTTGCATCGCAATTAAAGCGCCAACAAGAAAGAATGCAATAGGTATGTTATAAGTAATACCCAATACTGAGCGCATTATAAATAAAGAAATTAGAGCAGCAGAAGCCGCCGAGAGGAAAGCACTTTCAGCATCGCCTCTGAGTACCTGAAAGGCACTTTTCATAGCGGGGATGATGAAAAAAAGCATGAAAAGAGATAAGTAAGGAAGCCCAGACTCAACTCCGATCATAATGAAATAATTATCCAATGTAGGGATACCTCGACTAATAACGCCAGCAAGGGCCACTGCTGTACCCACACCAAACCCCAGGATTGGCTTTTCCGACATCAAGTCTATACCTTTATTCATCATAATAGAGCGAGAAGCCGTACTCTCTGACTCAGCTTGAGATCGCCCTTGAGCAATATCTTGGACGACTCCCCAAGATAAGAATGCCAAAAAAAGTATCGACATACCAAGAATCACAAGACGGAATAACGCCCTAGAGGAATCTGTAGGTACTTTAGGCCTTAAAAACCATAGTGCAACCACCCATGCCGAACCAATAGCAGTACAAATTAATGCACTACGTGAATAGCTCAATACAACACAAATCAAAGCAGAAGTAATGCCCATAAGCACTAACTTCCGTGATTGAGACTTAGTGGGCCAAAGCAACCGAGCTAATGCAAAAACAAACACAACAGAACCAAACTCAGCAAGAAGTAATGGATGCTCAAAAGGGCCTTGCGCTCGAAGCACTCCGTCCCTATATCTCGAAAGCATCATTGCATTCAAGCTTTCCCTATCTGATGACAATGGAGATAAAAAATCTACATAAAAGTTTTTACCTGTAGATGCCTCAACAATTGCAATCAGAGCACAGAAAATTGCTGAAGCCATTAGTGCGTTTATAAAAAAGTTACGTGATTCATCCACCCTGATGCACAAGACTGCGAACAAGAAGATACTGAAATATAAACATATCTCCCAAAAAACAAAAGCTATTGCAGAACCGAAAAATGGCGCGGTGAAAGCAGAGTAGACACGTATAAGTATCATCAATACAGCCATAATTAAAATAACACGCTCTGTAAGGTTATTCGGTACAAGATTCTGCCTTACACTCCTTCGTGACATTAATAAATAAATAATCAACGCCATCATCACCATACCAAAAAGCCGCCGTAAATTGAGCGTAGGCAATAATGGAATATGTAAATTAAGGAATGTTGGCCAGAAAACTGTTACGCTCACAAACATCAGTATCAAAATATTGATGTTTTTAACGTTTATAGGGCCAGTATCATTATGGAATAACGCGAAAGCCACTATCACAGCCAAAATTGCTGAGGCTGTCAGTGCAACGCTCAGCACGGGTGAGAATGCCGTAATTAGCCCAACAAACGCCAATCCAATCACTGCAAAAAGCATAAATGCTAAATGCAAAATAGATAGACTTTTCCCTGTTCCCTTACCTATCATACGTTCACTTAATTATTTGCTGGCTAACATTGAAAAATAATCTACCAAAAAGTTTTCATACCCTTGAAGTTTTAAATCTGCGCTAGCCTTGGCCTTCAATGCATCCGCTTTAAGATTTGTTCGGTTTTTAAAACCAGTAAGGATTTTTTCAACTGCCACCTCTGTGCTATCAACCTTACCATCTGCGATCCAAGGATACTCCAAAGTATTAAATAGCCCATTAAACTTTCGACTGTACGACAATGGGACGACAGGTACACCAGAAGAAATCGCCGCAATACAAGCATGCATGCGCGCGCCAGTAAAGAAATCCATACCCGCGATAAAGCTCTTAGCTGCAGAGGGACTCTCGAATTTGGGAACTACTTTACACCCTGGAAATTTCTTTTGTACCTCAAGAATGGATACCATGTCGTTTTCATTATCCATATTTGCAGGTGTTACGTGTGAGACCAACCAAACAGTATTGCGCTGATCAGCAGTCCACTCTTGAAGCAACTTCTCTATTAGCTCTTTATAGTCAACGGTCAGTCCAAACTGATTCGCACCAGTGTAGCCTCCACTCATGAGTAATCCAGAAATATTTAATCCGATATTTACAGTATCGCCAATAGTTGGCTCTGGTAACTTATACGGCAGCCTAAATGCTACATCAATTGCTTCTGCGCGATTCTTTTTAACGCCAGCAGCATCCAAATAGCTCGTAGACAATTCATCACGGGCAAACACCTTCTCGCACCGCTTCATTACTTGGGCGGCAAGAAAACGAGTGATCACCGAATTAAATGGGCCGATAGTTTGCGGACTTAAAATTAGAGGGCGCTTTCTCATTAAAACGCCAACTTTACTACCCCATAAGAAAGCAAAACGATAAAGGCCATAAATATCTGTGAAGCTATCCCCTTCACCAATATCCAACACCAGATCACACTGCTCAATATCATCAAGATATGGGGCATTGCCTAATATTGTGCGACGAATAGAAACGGGATTCCCTTGTTGAATTTCTACATTATTAAGCGTGGGTGCGCGGCCACCAGACGTACCAATAACTGTAAAGCTAACGTCTACACCAGCTCTTTTAGCAGCGGCTGAGCAAATTGCAATTTGCGACTCAGTTAAGGCCCCTACTCCTAAATTATCCGAAGTTAACGAGTGCCAAAGCAAACCAATTTTTATTTTAGATTTTTTCAACTTTTTTCTACCTTTGTTCGTCTGTAAGTGCCAACGGCATTTCTCAGCAAGCTAATCGGATTAATCATAAAGCTAGCTCGGACTAAGCCCATTCTTTTAAAATTAACAAATTTCTTATTAGCTAAACCAGCAGCAATTAGCCTCGCTAAAGCAACTTTTTTTCTTAACGCCTGATAAGGCTGCATTTTTTCAATATCGGTAACTGGCAAGGCGGACATATCAATAACTTTAGCGTCATAAGCTTTGTTCACCAACTCCTCACCAAGTTTGGTTCGAGTCAAAAGCATGCTACGCCCTTCTCTCTCGGTAAAGTCTGGATATCCATCCTTACCGTACCAGGCATCCGCACACACAACGTCAGCAAACTCACCTGTGCCATCTGGGCACAACTTACATCTAAACTGCACTCTTCGTCCAAGAATTTCACCCCAGGAAGAGTTGTAATCCATTTCAAAAATCTGCCCATCATGCTGTATGGCGCGAGCTTTTCCAGGCCACCCATCACCACGATATCTGAAAGATGCCAATTGATTTTTATCAGCCCCCATTTTTTCCAGGACCTCGTGAGTCCCTTTAATACTAGGAACACCGGCACACATAAATGAAATCAAAAGCTTGACCTGTTTATAATACTCAGGATTAGCATCGAGATAATGACGTAACGCTGCGACATCACAAGGCTTGCCGACAAATGCAAAACGCTCTCCAGTTTCTAGCATTTCACGAATATTTTCCAATGGCGCAGAAGGCGCATATCTAGATCCTGCAGCCCTAAGCACATCTTCACGATTTCTACTTTTCTGCAATATATTTTTTAGAGGGTCAGTAGGACTTACCGCAGTTTGTGCCACAAAGTCGACAATCCCCATCTCTAATAAATATACACACAATGCCGACACCACCCCGCCGGATGAACCCTGGCGACGAATATCCTGATCCAATGAAAACGCTGTTCTTGTTTTTACAAGAGGCCCCCAAATAGGATGAAATTTTTCTGTATTTGCACTTGAATGCTCTAAATGAACTCCAGGACAAGCCTCAAGAATGGATTGCTGACTTAGTGGTGAAATAGTACTAAATTCGACAGGACGTAAGAACCCGGACGAGCTCATTTGCATTTGAATCTGACCAGGGTCTGCAATTGATGTACAAATCCCACAGCCAGTGCAATATCCATTTTGCTGAATAGTATTTAAAGAGTTTTTATTCATGCTTTTTCGTTTCAAAATAAGAAATCGGGTCAAATATTAAATCTGGCTTTAAATTGACAATTTCTTTTATTGCTTGGTAATCCAGCTCCCACCATTTAGTTTGTTCAATTTCCTTAATAATTTCAGGAGTGAATCTATATTTAATTATTTTGGCCGGATTACCTGCAACTACGGAATATGGTGGAACGTTCTTTGTAACCACAGCCCCAGCAGCAACAATTGCCCCTCGTCCAATGTTTTTTACACTAGGTGTTATTATTGAGTTGTGTCCAAGCCAAACATCATCTTCGATAATACAAACACTTCTAGCAATTGTCTCTTTCGGCACTATCCCTAGTGCTGGGTTATAAGCATATGGATGCAACGTTAGGAATGTTATTCCATGATTACCATTAAATATATATGCAGTTGGTGCTATTGAACAAAACCTTCCTATTTTTGTACCTCTCGCTATTCTTCGTTCATCAAAACAACCATAAGAATACATACCAACCTCAATCTGGTAGTTCTTGAGAAAATACTTACGAAGATTAGAACTTGTAAATTGATCTTTCATCCAGCGATTCAATCGCCATTTTTGAAAAAAATTAATCATTTTTTAGTTATAAATAAACATGTTGTTATCAGCAAGATAAAAGCAATCAAAACTACCATGAATGGGCTATACGAGAATTTAATTTTTTTCTTGGCTCCAAAAAATAGATAACTAATCACTAGTGCTGTAATGGATAAAGTTTGTGCAATTACCATCCCTGGTAAACCAAAACCTTTAACAATGTATGGTGAAACTAATACAAGCACCAGGAACCCACTGAACTGCGCATAAAGACGAATTTTTTGAAAACCCATGCCTGTTAGTATCACCCCTAACGAGCCCGCACAATAGCGAACAAAAACCAACACTCCTAAGAAAGGCCATAACTCATTAATTGAACGAAACTTATCGCCATAAATTTTCATTGATAAAGTTTCTGCCGCAAACTCAAAGAAAACCCACCAAACAGCCCCTAGTATTATCATTTGAACGTTTAATTTCTTGATTAGATTAACCTGCTTTGCCGAGTGTTGGGGAGAGGCAGCAATAGATGGTAAAAAAACGTTAGCTAGCACAGGTGCGAATTGCAGTGAACCTTGAACCCATTTTGTTGCAGCTTGATACAGGCCCACACTTCCCACACCTAAATAATGATTGACGATCAACGTATCAACCTGTTGTAAAAAGTTTGAAAACCCTGCATCAGCAGCGTAAGGTAGACCCAATTTGAATGTTTGATTAATGTCCCTTAGGTTAAAATTAATCTGCAAGTTTCCAACGTTAGTTTTGTACGATAACCAAGATAATGTAAAGAAAATAACTCTAGAACATAAAAACGCGCTAGAAACGACTATTACATTTGGTTTTATTAACATGAAAATTAGTAATATAAAAAAATGTACTAATGATCCAGCCACTGCGATATTTGTCTCTATTTTGTATAGTCCAACCGCTCTCAAAGCAGTATTAAAAAACTCACAGAATGAAGCAAATATGCAAGAGATAAGCAGTAGCCAAAATACAATACTTGCTTGTGAATCAACACCTACAAAATAGATATAAAACTCACAAAGTATTAATGTTAAACAACCAAGTAATAACTTAGCGACAAATACACGCCCCATAATGTCTTCTACCTTATGAGGATCAGCCCCAATGTCTCTGAGTAATTGTTGAGAAAAACCGTAATCAACAATTAATACAAAAAGACTAGCTAGTGTAAAAGAGTATGCAACCAACCCAAAGTCATGCGGGCCAAGTAAGCGTGCCATCACAACGAATACAACAATACCAGACAGCATTTTTGCTGCAGTTGTTAATCCCATAAAAATGGTGTTTTTAAACATCACAACCTTAAAACAAATTTACAGCTTATAAGCCAGCAATTGCATTCAAATTATTTTCCGGCAAAACTGATAGCAAGTTATTGATAAAAGAAACTTGTAGTTCAAAGCCGTGTGTAGTGTCAGGCGTTATTGATGAGGTACGAAATAAAATCCCATCTGGAATCTTGCCTTGTAAGCCATATTTTAATTTCTGTAATCGGGTTTCTTTGCCACGAAAAACTGCTTTATTCCCAATAGTTGTCCAGTAAATAATTGGTTCAACGCGTGTAGAGAATGTGGCAATCAGTTTTCTTGCCGGTTTGCTCCCTAATGATGTCTTTAGCAAACTATTTTCTGCCGCGATAATCTGAAAGCCCTGCGCCGGGTAACAAACCTCGGGATAATGTAATTGGGTTCCATCACTTTGATCCTCGCCATAGGCAATGACGAGCATGACTTGCTCACCCTTACTATTTACGTATGTGCGTGATAATGTCTGGCTGTACAGCTTATTAATCAAAGTATTCTGCTCAGGATTAATAATCCGCCCACCTTCTGAACTGTCAATTAACTTCCAATCGCCAAACTGTTGAGGAATGATATTAGCTAATACGAAACTTTTTCTCTCGTCTGCAATTTTTTGCGTAGGCTCCAAATAAATTGCTGCAACTGTAGCCGCAAACATGGATACTAACAAAATCATTTGTTTTAAGGTCATTAATTTACTCTTTGGATAACCGCGAAACTACAATTTTTTGTATTAATGAATCAAGTGTAATAATTAAAATCAATGCAACGATAAATAGGACGATGCCAGCAAATCCATGTACAAACCCTTGTCCAACCTCATCACCAAAGTAATAGGTAATCAAGGTAATGGCTATCACTCTAATAGTATTGGCGGTAAAAGAAATTGGGACAATAAACAATGCAAGCAGGCAGTTTCTGGCAAATGAATCATGCTTAACCAAATTTAGGTATAGCAATCCCAAAGCTTCAAGCGAAATCAATGTATGCATACCAGCACATGCATCTGCAACTAACAGCTGATATTGACCAATTTGCAAAATAACTCCTGTACGCGCTATTGGATAATCGAACCAATACAATACATGCTCAGCCACTTGCGAAACTGCGATCTTCATTGGCATGGTAACAGCATCAACAAAGAAGGCGGGCAATGGCACCATGAAAACCATAAAGAACAGAGGAAACCATAGTGCAAGCAATACTTTCCATCCTTTAAATAGCAAAATAAGGGCAGCAATCAGCATAACTTGCCCACCCATATCAAGAATCAATATATCTTGCGAGCGCCCTATAACATAAGATAAGAGCGCACCAACAAACAGTACCCAACCTGATATGAGCGCCGGTTTATTGGGTTGCATGAATGCGTGACGTTTGTCATAGAACAAATAGAGGACTACTGCAAAGACTAATGGTCCATGAGCCTGATCCGAGCTACTCCAGACTGCATCAATTAAATATAAGTAAGTAGGTGTGATTAACACCAAAAAACCAAGGATGGTCGGCCAAAAAGCCAACAATAAAGAAGACACTCGCTCAGGGACTATTGCTTGCATGGAGGACCTAATAATTATTAACTACTGCACCAATAATATTCGACCCAGCACCCTCAATTTGATTTTTTAAAAGCTTGAGTTGATCAACTGAAGTATGGTTCATTCGAGAGACTAAAACTGACCCACGAGCTACAGAAGCCAGCATCTGTGCATCAGAGCCTTGAGTAATTGCAGGGCTATCTATAATGATTACATCAAAAATTGAGCTGGCATATTTAACTAACTGTGGAAAGTTTGGACGCCCTATTAGTTCTTGTGGGTTTGGTGGCACGGTACCCGCACTTAAAACTGTTAAATTAGTAAAGTCTGGAATGTTGAATAATGCATCTGCGCCAGGAGTGCGGTCAGCTAAAATATCAGATAAACCGTAAGGCTGTTTTAGATTGAATATACGTTGCTGATATGGTTTTCTCATATTCGCATCTATCAATAATGTTTTTTTTCCTAACTGTGAAAAAACAACAGCGAGGTTGGCAGCAATATAACTGGTCCCCTCCTCAATATCTGATGCAACAACAGTAAAAGCCTTAAAACCTTCATTTAACCAACGAAACATGATTTGACTACGCAATGCCCTGAAGCCTTCAACCTGAGGTGAAAATGGCTGATAAGCTGCCACCAACTCAGGGCTATACTGCGCGTTAGCTGCTGGCAAATATGCGTAATCAAATTGACGAGATAATACTTGCTGCAAGTCATCTTCTGTAATTAGTCCAAGCTGTTTTGCAGCATCTCCAAACTTTATGCCTGCATCTTTTTGTTTACGCAAAATTCTATCGGTGTCTTCTGGTGTAATTTTGCCCATATCCAAAAGCAAACGTCCAATATTGGAGACATTATCGTGTGTATTAGAATTTATAACTTGCTGACTCATGTTAACGGCCTTTGTCAAAACGTGGGAGTAATGCACTCGTTTTCATTTTTGAAGTATTTGATTGAATAATTGCTAATACGGGCAAATCGACCAAGTCAGATATATCATGAACACTTCGCACTTTTCTATTAACCATCTCAGAAAATAGTGCAAAAGCAACTCCCAGCATGCTGCCAAGAATAACTGACAATAATGTATTTAGTAATAGCTTGGGACTTGAGTGCTTATCTGGTGGTATTGCAGTATTAAGTATTGAAATATCACTCTCATTGGCTTTACCTTCAATACTAGTCTGATTCAATCGTTGCGTAACATTGTTATATGCAGTTTGCGCCGTCTCAACGTCACGTTGCAATACAATCAACTGATCTCTTGAGCGATTCAAATCAAGAACCTTTTGCTTCTGAGCAGCCAGCGCAGCTTTGAGCATGGCTTCGTTTTGTTTGTAGATGCGAGCACTACCTCCAACACTACTGCCGATTCTTTTTACCTCGACATCGAGTTGCGACTTGAGTTTATTCACCTCTGCTTGTGCTGCTTTATACTGAGGGTGATTTTTACCAAGTCTATTTTCAGCCTCAGCGAGCTTAGACTCAGCTTGTGCGATAGAAAATTTTAAGTTTTGTATTACAGGACTTGCAGAAATATCAGGAGAGGCGTCACCGGCAGCGTTAGCATTTGTTTGTCGTGATGACGAGTCGAGCGCTTGCGCCTGCACCAAAATCAGTTGATTGGCCAACTGATTTAATTTGGCATTTTCGACGTCAAGATTTTCAGCAATACTGGTCAACCCGTTTTCTTGCTGATATTGCGAAAGCTTTACTTGTGCCTGCTCGAGCTTTTCACGATAACTCTTTGCTTGAGTAAGCAAATATCCTGCCGCCTTTTGGGAAGGTTCAACCTTCAAACGCAGACTGGCTTCCTGATACGCCTCAGCAAACGCATTTGCTATCGCTGCAGAAAACTGTGGATCACTACCTGTGTAACTTATATCGAGAATACTACTTTCACGAGAAGGTTTTACATCAAGTTTTCTGAGTAACAAATCTGCCAACCAGTCTTCAATCCTGATAGCTCCATTCGTTTCTTCTTCAAACTGTTGCTTAATGACTGGACTATTAGTCAACCCTAGATTTTGAACAACCTTTACGGCGACTGCATGGCTAGTGATGATATCCACTTGGGTAGCCATATAGCCTGGCATTAATTGCGCCTGCATCACCATACCACTCAAAGGATCAACCCCTTTATAATTTACAACTAATGAAGTGGTAGCTGTGTAACTTTTCGGTAAAATTAAACTAATAGCTATGGTTGTGCCAACAACAATCAAAAAGGTCCAAGAAATGATCTTTTTGCGTGCTTTTAATATCAACAAAAATTGCGAAAAATTCATAGTATAACCTTTGCTTAAAGCAAGCTTTCCTCAATATACAAAACATCCTCATCTTGCAACACACTGGTCAAGCTAGGGGTTTGTTTGACGATTTCATTATGCTCATCTTTACGATGAAGCTTTACTGAGCGTTGTGTCCCACGCATGGTTAACCCTCCCGCTTTGGCAATGGCTTGCATCACGGTCATGTTTTTATCAATTTTATACATACCTGGCCGCTGCACTTCACCATACACATACACTTGTGGTGCTTTAGGCACATAAAGCACATCGCCTGGATAAACCTGCTTATTTTGAGGAGAGCTTGGTGACTTAAATAGCTCATCTATATTGATTTGCTCAGTCATAGCATTTCCTGAGATAGAGCTCGTGTAAAAAAGCACTTCTCCAGCCAGCTCTGTGGGGCCACCAGCAAGAGAGATGAAGTCACTTATTTTGCGCATACCACCCTGAATGCCATATTTAGCAGGACGCAACAACTGGCCCACTACTGCTACGTCACGTGAACCTACATAGATCGTCTCACCGCCTACAACGGTTATTTCCTCTTTACTTGCGTGTTGATTAATTACATCATGTAAATCGAGTTCTGTTCGCTTGTCGCCGCGAACTACAGTCACAATTTCTGAACCATCTGGCGTGATCCCACCTGCTTCAGCGATCATGTCTTTGACATCGGAAGGTCGTGTGACAGGATACCGACCTGGCTTGAGCACCCCACCCAGTACAGAAACGGTCTTACTTAGAAACTGAATCACAACAACAGACACTTGTGGGCTTGCAATGAAGCCACCGCGCTGCAGTTGCTCTGCAATTTTCTTTTCAGCCTCAACTGTGGATAATCCACCAACCTTGACCTCACCAATCAATGGGAAAGTCAAAATACCATTTTCGGCTATGCGAATTTCGCGGGTCAGCTCTGCATCCCCATAGACGGTAACTTTTACAAAGTCACCAGTGCCTAGGGTGTAATCAGCAAAAGCCCAAATCGGAAATAGCATGGTGAAAAGAAACAAACAGCGCGTTAACAATTTCATATGTAGGTCTCAATAAATAGTAGTGTTAGTCAAGCAGACGATACGTTATCGGCAAAGGTCAGATTGATCTATAGCCCTTTTAAGCCATGGTCCACCGTATTCGGTGCTTTTTGAGTTGTTGAGGCAGGCGAAGCTTTAGCCGTTGATGCCGCTGGTTCAGACTTTAAATTGGGATCCAGCACCTCAATCTGAGCCAGTTTTTTTAGGCGCTGTAGCTCATCCAAAATAAGCTGCTGGCGTTTACGCTCATTGACAGCCTTGGTGGCCATATCCAATGCCTGTTGCTCAGTCAATGGAACCTCAGCGATGTTAGCAATGCTGCGCGCGACCACTTTAATGTCATCATGCATAAACAATAAATCCCCTACCTTTACCTGATCTGCCAAGCTGACGGCTTCTTTGGGCAAGGCTTCGGTGGGGATGGTTTCTTCAGCAATTTCAAAGTGAATTTGATGCCTGTTTAACCAAGTCTTTAGCTCTTCGGCATTGCTTACCAGATTTTTCAAAGTATCAGGATTAACTTTAGCAGGGTTGTTGGCAAAAATAATGTCTGCAGTAGTAAAAACTTTGCGCCGACTAAATACCTCTGGATGCTCAACCATGAATTGTTGCACTTCTTTTTCGGTCGCCTGCCCTAATGTAGACACCTTGCGAGCCAAGTAGGCTTGAGCGTAAATTTGTGCACGGGCAGCATCCACTAATTGAACAACTTCTGGCGTACGGTCTAAATTTAATTTCATAGCCTCTTGAACCAATAGCTGTCGGTCAATTAAGCTCTCTAGCATTTTTCTTGCTACTACCTGAGGGTTAGCAACAGGCACTTGCAAACGCTGCATTTCACCATTGATTTGATGAACGGTAATTTCATCACCATTCACTTTAGCTGCGACTTGTGTTTGCTTGGCTCCAGGATCGCTACCACTACAAGCAGAAAGTAATCCCAGCAAAATTATTGATATAGTTAGTATTTTCATGGAGTATCAATCCCTGCTTTTAGTGAGTAAGACCCAATCATGGACTCTAAATCTTCAAATCCAATGTCAGACTAGAAGTGACATCATTGTAATCAAAAGAATTATATCCACTTGATGCGTCGCGTGAGGATTTTGAGGTATTCAAAATCAGTCCAACATTTTTTATTGGTTGCCATGTCAGAGCAACACCAAAACTTTTTTCCTCATCGGTTCTTGATGGTAATCCGGAAAATACAGGATTCTTGAAGTCTCGTTGCGCATAGCGACTATTAAGACCCAAAGTTAACTTTTCACTAAAAAAGTAACTAAGACTTGTCGTCAAAGCATCGCTGGCTGTATAGCTACTGTAAGGCGTATCAAATTGCCCTATTGTTCGGGATAGCTCTGCATTAAACTTAAGCTTTCCTGTTAATAAAACATCGTATCTAACATAACCCAACCAGGAATCATAATCACGTTGACTGAAATTATCATAATTGCGTGAAAGATAGGCGAGCTTAGTAGTTAAATTACTTTTCCCTGATGCTTTTAATGTAACATCCACCTCATATTCGTTCTCAGTATAACCGTTATCAAAAAGTGACAGTGCATTCAAGTCTCTATTGAACTCTCCTGAGCGACTATGCCCTAAAAAGCTAACACTGGTACCTGATGAAAAGTTGTACCGCGCGCCGTAATCAAAAGCATTGAAGTCAAAATTTGGAATAGCATTGAATGTTTGGCTGTTTGTAGCGCTAGACTCCGTAATGCCTGCAATCAAGGCCCAAACTTTATGCGGTGAATACTCGGCTCTAAATTGATTGATTTTATTAGTTCTAATATTTTGAACACGCGATCTGAAGTCAGCAAAACCAGCCAACGATTTGGATGTGGCACTTGAAATTGTGCCCGTCAATGCTGGAGTCAATGTCCATTGCCAAGCGGCATCGTAATTTAGGGTATTAAAATCCAAAAACTCATTGGTTTGATATTTGTTATCAATGTAGTTCAGATTAACTATAAAGCGTTGTTGAGAGTAGCTTTTATCTAACTTAACCCCGGCATTGTAGGTAGTAATCTGGTCAGAAATCTCGTTATTACTCAGGCGAAAGAGGTTGTTATCCCAAGTGCGGTTCACTGCAGCACTAAATTGCAAAGTATCAAATTCATCAGCGTGCGCATTTGCCAAGTAGAGTGATGACAGACAACACATTAAGCGGGTCATCAATAAAGATCGTTTTCTCTTTTTAGAATTTAATAACATGCATTAGCCGTGTGAAGTTTTAGAAATTAGAAGTGAGCTACTTGTTTTAATAATTATTCACGGAGGCCAAAGACCGTATTACGCCAAGGCCACACTTTTTAAAATCTACACATGCAAACTTCAATTCCCTGAAAGTTAAACATGATGATTCGTTAAGATTAAACTTTTTTGACAGATTACCATGTTCATTGAAGAGTTGCACCTATCCATCTGGACGATTGCCCCAAATAAGGCATTGATGCAACTATAACGGATGCGTTAAACTATGTTTAAGTCTTAATCACAATAATTTTAACTTCCATGACTACCAAACCCCCGATCAGAACACTTTCAGGCTTTTCTGCTGGTGCCAACAATCCACTCTACATGCTGGAGTCTCTTGTTGAGCCTCTGGTCATGGTATTTGTGCTCTGGGGTTTGTTCATTTATACCGAAAACCGCATTCCGATGTCGATTTTTATTACATCTATTGTGCTGTTTTCTATCTCTTTTCCAAGTGGCGCCAAAATTCGCAAAGGCTTTGTAAAAATGTGCCGCGATGTGATTGGCCAGTGGTTGGTGATTGCAACGTTTGTACTAACGTTTGCTTACATCACGCGTTACATTACGCTTTATAGCGAAAAGCTCATTCTTGCATGGCTCATTGCGACACCTATTGTCCAAATTCTTGCATTGCAGCTTTTAAAGTTGGCCAGCCCGAAACTGATTGAGTGGCAAGGTCCTCCGCAAAACACGCTGATTATTGGCTTGAATGAACAAGGCCTGTTGCTGGCGGATAACCTACAACGCGACTACTACCAGCGTATTAATATCTTAGGTTTTTTTGAAGATCGTGCACCGAATCGACTACCGCAAACAGACGCCTATCCGGTGTTAGGTAGCTTAAATGAGTTAAGTCGTTACTTAAAGTCGCACACTGTACATAAACTTTATATTGCATTGCCGATGTCTAGCCACCCTCGGATTTTAAAAATGCTGGATGATTTAAAAGATACGACGGCTTCAATCTATTTTGTGCCAGATATTTTTGTGACCGACCTTATCCAGGGCCGAGTCTCTGAAGTAAACGGTATTCCAGTCGTATCTGTCTGCGAGACGCCTTTTACTGGTGTAGATGGTGTGATCAAACGGACGGCAGATATTTTATTCTCGTTATTTGTTTTGATTTTAATCTCACCCATTTTGCTGGTCATTGCGTTAGGGGTAAAGTTAACTTCACCTGGGCCAATTATTTTCAAGCAACGCCGCTACGGTTTGGATGGACAAGAGATCCTAGTGTATAAATTTCGCTCGATGACGGTAACCGAAGATGGCAGCAAGGTGACACAGGCTACTAAAAATGACCAGCGCATTACGCCTCTGGGGGCTTTTTTACGTAAAACGTCACTGGATGAATTGCCTCAGTTTATCAATGTGTTGCAAGGCCGCATGAGTGTGGTTGGCCCGCGCCCGCATGCCGTTGCGCATAACGAGGAATACCGCAAGCTGATTAAAGGCTATATGGTGCGTCATAAAGTCAAACCTGGGATTACCGGTTGGGCACAAGTGAATGGCTTTAGAGGTGAAACAGACACCCTTGATAAGATGGAACAGCGCGTGCACTATGATCTGGAATATCTGCGGAACTGGAGCCCTCGCCTGGATATGTTGATTGTGGCAAAAACAATCTGGCTGACCATTGTCGGCCAAGACGGTGCTTACTGATAGCATCCGTTTTAAAGTGGATCATAAAAAAAGCCTGACAACGCTGTCAGGCTTTTTTTATGATGGTTAGCTTTGTTTACCAAGCTAAGGATACACGGAATAAGTGAGCGAGCGGGATAAAGTGCAAGGCGCACGGAACGCAGAAACCGAGATAGTACGCGGTGTACAGCGAGGTTTAGAGTACCGCGCAACGCAGCAATTGGCCCGCGTAGCCACTTATTCCGCGTATCCCTAACTTTACACCTCAATCTCACACACATGCGATTAATCGCTGTGCGCGGTCATTCTGGTCAACATCTGCCCGATCCAGCTCGGGCTCAAGCAATCTAGCACTTCCACATCTTCCATACCACGTAACCAGGTGAGTTGGCGCTTCGCCAATTGCCGCGTCGCGTAGACGCCATGATCAGCCAGGGTGGGCAGGTCAATCTCGCCATTGAGATGCTGCAACACCTGACGGTAACCGACGCAACGCATGCTTGGTGTCTCAGTGGTGAGTTGCGGATAGGCACTGAGCAAGCCTTGAACTTCCTCAATAAAGCCTAGTTTCAGCATGGCTTGAAAACGATCGGCAATGCGCTGATGCAAGACACTGCGGTCGCTAGGCATGAGGGCGATTTTGAGGATATCAAACGGTAGCGTGACTTTTTCGGACTGCGCGCGCAGGGCACTCATCGGCTGACCGCTGATGCGATACACTTCCAACGCACGCTCGATGCGTTGCGAGTCAGTGGTATGGATTTTGGCAGCCACGCTGGGGTCTATGCTGGCTAATTGGGCATGCATGGCAGGCCAGCCAACCGCGCTGGCTTCAGCTTCGATTTGCGCGCGAATGGCAGGATCTGCCGGCGGCAAGTCGCTCAAGCCATGTTGCAAGGCGTTGAAATAAAGCATGGTGCCGCCCACTAGCACCGGGATGCGTCCGTTGGCGGTGGCAGTCTGCATGAGCGCTAACGCATCCTTGGCAAACTGGGCGGCGGAATACTGCTCCAGTGGCGTGATTAAATCAATTAAATGGTGTGGCGCCTGGCGCAAGGTCTCGGCATCGGGTTTAGCGGTGCCAATGTCCATGCCGCGATAGACGAGCGCAGAATCGACACTGATGATTTCCACCGGAAAGCGCTGGGCTAGCGCAATGGTGGCGGCTGTTTTGCCACTAGCCGTCGGCCCCATAAAAAAGATCGCTGGCGGTAGATGGCTTTTGTCTGGGGCTGGCATACAACAACATCAACAATGAAGATTAAACGTAAAAACAGTTATTGGTCGTATTTGACGTAACTAAAGCGGAGGTCATCTTGTGGTGTGCCCTCTAAGGCTGAGCCTGCTTGCTGAGCAGGTTGCCATTGAATCACCTCTTCAATTTTTCTGGCGAGTTCGATGTCTTTCATCGTGATGCCTTTTGCGCTGTGCGTGCATAACTTGACGATGACAAAGGCATAAGAAACCGTCAGGTCAGGATGGTGCCAAGCCGCTTCTGCTAGATGACCGATGGTGTTAACCACCATCAGCGTCCCTTTCCAGCTATTGGTTTTATATTTGCGGCGTATCCAGCCCTCTTCATAGTACCAATGCGGCAAAGAGCTACTCAAAAGTTGTTGAATTTCCTGCTCGGTGAATACTTGCTCGGACATACGCGGCTCCAGACTGACTAAAACATGTCAATCCTGCAGTATACCGCAGGTCAGGCATTGACTTACAGGGTGTGGGCGCCAGTTGTTTGCATGTTTGCCAACATGGCTGTGATGACCGTTAAATCCGCACTGGTGCCTGGATTTAAGCGCTCCGCTTTCAGTGCCTGATCCCAGGCCAGCAATGCAGGCAGGTAGGTTTTAGGATTATCTAGCGCCAGCAGTGCCTGATAATGCTGCCCGGCGGTAGTTTGCACCTCATGCGCTGTCAGCAAGCCATATTTGCGCACAATATGACTATCCGGCACGCTGGAAAGCCAGTACAAATAAGCCGCCGTCAACGCCCAGGCGGGACGTTCCCAGCGTTGGCATTGTTCAAGATAAAGGGGCAGTGCCTCCTCAAACAGACGGGCATAGCCCTCATTGTATTGACGGCCGATTTCATCCTGCGCGCTGGCCAGTTGCATGGCTTGCAACAAGGTAATCTGTGGCGCTTCTGAAACATCATGCTCACTGCGCTGCCCCATGCCGGCCGGATTCACCAGACGAATCCCGGCATAGACCGCTGCCGCATCTTCCACTGTGGTCTGCTGCAAGACTTGCTGCAAGCCGGTCTTTAACGGCAAAGCCGCATAATCCACCGTAGCCTGTACCAGCGGCGCGGCCAACAAGACAATCCCCAGATTAGTATTACAACCGACTTGGGTGTAGGTGGCCTGCAAGGCCTGCAAAACACGTTGCCCAAGGCTGCGCTTGCCAAATTGTGCATCATCACACAGGGCGGGTGCCGAGACGTGTGCGCTTTCAACGAAATGCTGGACCTGCATGCCATGTCCATCAGCAAAAATATGCACATTGCCGGACTTGAGCGCTTCGAGCTCGGCCAGACAAGCCTGTAAATAGGCGGTTTGAATCTGTGTATTCATCTGCATCGTTTAAGCATCAGCCAGCTGTAACAAATCATTGACCAGCACATCCGCGATGTCAAACGAGGTAATACTTTGCAGCCCACGCCAGGCCGGGATACTGTTGACCTCGATCACCCACAATTTGCCATGTTTATCCCGCATCACGTCGACCCCGGCATAGGCGATATTCACAGCCTGTGCAGCGCGCACGCCAATGTCAGCCACATCCTGTTCGTCACAAGCACTGCAACGTGCGCCACGCGCCACATTATGCAACCAGCTGTCACCTTGTCGCTGCATCACGGCAATCGGCTCCCCGCGCACCACAAACACACGGTAATCATGCTGGTAAGGCCCGCACTCAATTTTTTCCTGCAAGTAATACACGCCATCAACGAAAGGGTCCTGTGGCAGGGCAAACTGCTGACGGCTTTCGATGAGACGCACGCCTTTGCCTTGCGAGCCAAACAACGGCTTGATCACTAGCGTTTTTCCAGTATCCAGTGCCTGCTGCATCAACATATGCGCAATGTGCCGATGCTCACAAACCCAGGTAGCTGGCGTCGCCACGCCCTGCTCTGCCAGCAATTGACTGGTGAGCCCTTTATCCACCGTGGTTTCGATGGCACGTGCCGAGTTATAAATGACCATGCCCTGCCGCTGCAAAGTATGCAGCAGGTTCATGCGCGTAATAATTTGTTGTGTCGTGCCTGCGGCTACCCCACGCACAAAGGCCATGGGGGCTGGTTGGGTCAAGCCGGGGATATGAATCAGCACCTGCTGATTGGCGATACTCAGATGACAGCTATCCAGTGACACCATCAGCGCTTGCCAGCCACGACGGGCAAACGCCTGAGCCAAGCTCTGGCCATGCCAGCCACCGGCTTGGGCCACTTCGTCAGTAAAAATGGGAACAACTTGCATAAGGCTTGTACGATGACGCAGGTGCAGGTTTTGAGACCCGACGCCTGCGTTCAGAACATATTAAATCACTTTAGATTTAGCTACCAAAAGATTGATTTAAAAGATCTTCATTGAATTTTCCAGCAAAGAATGTGCGGCCCGTTTTTACATTGCTGACACTGACTTTGGCCGGAGAGAATAACATCGGGTCAATCTGGTAAAAGTCCATATTCACCGCTTTAAATACCTCAGCAAAAGGACGACCATAGTCTTTGGAGGCGGAAGAAGGTAATTGTGTTACCAGGGCTTCTGCCGCAGCATCGTCCGTATTCACAAACAACTGCACAAAGCCACCGAACAAAATCGCATCATTGGTGCGGCCCATGCCGACGATAAAGTCTGGCGATGGTGCAGGCACCGGCGCAATCCCGTATCCATCCACAATGGCAGACAAATCAAAATGCAAGGCGTGACATTTATGCAAGGCTACTTCGAGCACGCGCGCAGTCACTTGTAATGAACCGGCTACACTGCGTGTAGGCGTCAGGATAAAGGTGAGTTTATTCGCCGGAAGCCCGGTGTCTTTGGATACTTTTTCAATCACGGCGGCAGGCGGCACCTTGTCAGTTTCAAGGACCAATACCGATTGCTCACCCTGGTCGCGGTAATTGATGTCTTTAAACACCTCTTCACGCTGTGCAATCGCCCGTGCAGGACCGCTACCCAGCGAAAAGAATTTTTCATGGGACAGCGCCCAGCCGGCATACTGGCTGCCCAGGCAGGCAATCACCGGTTGTTTGGCCGTGACCACCACGCTTAATGGCCAGTTGGCAAATTGCGGCACATGGCGCAAGGCCACATTACCGAGTCCGCCCATACAGATTTCAGCAATCAGGCGACCGGCTTCCAATCCTCCCGGCACTTGAATGCCGGCATCGACGATGGTTGCACCTGTCTCGTGCGTGGATACCACACAGCCCAAGGCGGCTGCATTGGCAACCAGCTCAGCAACTAGCGGTGCGCTGTAGCGTTGAACGCTAATGCTTGACGGTTGCTCATTAGTGGATATTGAATTCGATGTGCTTGCAGACATACGTCCCCCATAATTTTTCAAGTTGTGTTTTTTGGTCTTGCAAGGCCGCGCGCACTCCGCACGCAGTCTCTGCTTCAGCATAAAGACTACACACCGGTTGTCCGGCTGCAATCTCATGGGTTGTTGGCCGATCTTCTACCCATTCTGGCCAGTCGAGTGAACCGACCGTGATAGCCTGTTGGGCATAAACCATGCAATGGCTAGCGTAGCCTGTCGGTCGACTCAGTGCAGGCCCTTGCGCTTGCTGGCAACTGGCCAGATGTGCTTGTATCAGAGGCATCTGGCTATACAATCGCATGCTGGCACTGAGTCGTGGATTGATCTCGAGCACATGTAAAGTGTCCTCTACCCAGATCGCATCCAGGCTATTCAAGCCTATCAAATTTAAGTTTGGCAGGAGCGCGTTCAACACCTGATGCGCTGCCGCCCATATTTTTTCATCGTGCAGGCGGCTCGCGCCGGCGTAGGTAAAGCCGCCGGGACGCTGTTTGAGCGCATGTACGCCAATCAGCTTGCATGCGTTCGACTGTGCGATAAACAACAGACCAACGGCCTGGCCCGCTTGAAAAGCTTGCCAATAGGCTTGGTCAGAAGCTATAGACGGCGCTGTCGTTGCGCAATCGTCGATCTGCACATGTCCGCCACCGCATGCTCCAATCTGTTTATACAGCCAAGTGCCAGAAATCGGCTTTTTCCTTGTCACCATAGGCGATGCTACGCCGCTGCGCTCACAAGTCTGCTGCAATACGAACGGGTCCTTCACCTGCGTCACGACCTCAGGAGCATTGGTGTACACCGGATAGCGCTCGCACAATGCTTGATACGCTTTTGTATTGGCTTCAAATCCTGAACCGAACACAACAGCCTCTGGCGCAAACGCATCGAGTTGCGCAAGCAGGTCGGCCATCACGTGTGCAGCCCCTGGGTTGTCAAACCCTGGCCAGATAACACAGGCTTCTGCGGCTTGCCGCGTCTCGGCATCCGCAAACGCGTCCACAGCCAACACGTTAAAGCCCTCACGTCGTGCCATCTGGCTATAAATGCGTGCACTGTGCGACAAAATGGCCAACCGCAAGCGCAGCCTATTCTACGTGCGCACAGGCATATTCATATGCCTCGTGATAGTCAATGTGCATCGGGCTCTCGCTCTGCAACATTTGCTCCAGCAATTTATTCTGGGTGACATATTTGAGCTGACCAATCGCCAGCGCACCAAAACCGGCGACTTGCGTGCCTTCAATCATGCCACCATTCGAGAAGGTGTCGACGCCTTCAATGCCAGACGGCGGAACGGCATTGACATCAGCAACCACCTTCAGTGTTTTGGAGTTGGCAAAATGACGCACTTCGAGCACGCGCACGCCGGCCGGGGTTGCACACAAGGCCACGCTGGCTTCGTTCAACACCGCCATTTTCGCAGCTTCATTGCTACCATCCACCACTTGCAATTTGACGTCGTAACTGGTCGACAACTTGTCCACATAAGCCTGCATGCTCGCGATTTCGGCATGTGCCACCATTAGCACCGTTGCGCCCTGGCGTGCCGCGATCAATGCCGCGGTAGAACCCACCGTACCACTGGCACCAAAAATGGCGACTTTTTCCTTGCCCAGGCCGCTGCCGGACTTTTGCAAGTAAAAATCAACCTTGGCCAACATGGCTGCAGCGGTTGTAAACGCGCCAGAGGGATCGGAAAAGGTATGACACTCAAAAGGTTTGAACATGGCACTACGTGCCTGCTTCTGCATTTCAAGCGCGACTTGAATATCACGGCCGCCAAAAAACAAGGCCTGTTGTTTGAGGCCACTCGGACTGCGGGAGAAAATGGCATCCTGAGTCAATGGAATGATTTCATTCAGGGTGACGTCGGTATAAGAAATAATTTTTTCATAGCCTGCATCAAATGCCATATTGACATCAAATGGACTCGCATTTTTTGCGGCTGTAAACAAATGCATAATGCTGGTTTTCTTCATTGTTCCCCCTGAAACCGTTTGTTAAATAGATTCAGGCTCAAATATACACACTAAGAGCCCCGTTCAAAATCAAGAGCAGACCGTGAAAATTGTAACTTTTCAAAATTATCTTAATAAAAGTTAATCGACAGATGCCTTGACCTCAATCAAGGCTGGCGAATTTATGGCTGCCGTGACGATAAACCCCAGTGCAGGCCGATCTTCATACCGGGCAAGCAATTGCATCTGCAAGGCTACCGCTGCTGCACGCGTTGGTAATAACACAAATCCGGTCGGCCCCCAGGAGGTTTGCCCCAAGCCACGATGCCCCTGCGCTTTGAGCTGCTCCAGAATCTGGCTGACGCCTTGGCTGGCGTAGAGGCCACCCTGGGCCGGGGCAAAATACTCGGCATTGTAGGCTTGCAAATCGCCTACAAACTGGCTGAATGCAGCGAAATCCTGCTCGATTAAAGCAGGCAGCCCGTGACTGAGCAGTTGCTGCTGTATCGCCTGGGTGGCTGCGGCCGATTGCGGGGCCAATTGTTGGAATGCTGTTTTTTCACCTTGCCCATGCAGGCCATCGCGGCTATTGTCGGTGATTAGCAAAAAATGCCAGTCTTGCGGAAACGCATGCCTAACCAGAATGGGAGGCACCACGGTATTCGGGCCACGGCCGCCATCGACAATCAGGCCGCCCTGAACAAAGGTACCAATGCCTATGCCCGAACGACCACCACGCTGATGCAAGGCTGCAATGTGCGCTTCAGTGAGTGTGTGAGCAAACAGGTGATTGAGGGCGACGCCAATGGCGAGGGCCATCTGCGTGCCTGAGCCCAGCCCGCCATGGCGAGGGATTGCCTGCTGTATATTCAGATTGACGGCTTGTTGCACGCCAAGCGCAGCCAGATGACGGTGTACAATGGCAGCGGCCCAGCTGTCCAGTGGCGCAGACTGTGGACCGATACTGGCAGTCAGCGCGGTTTGAAAGGCATCGATCGCCACCCCCATGCTGCCAAACCGGCGCGTATCGTCCGCACCGAGGTTAAAAAAACCCAGGTGCAAACGCCCATAAGTGGCCACACTGACCGAACGATCGACAGGGATCTGAGCATTCATGGCATTAATATTATTTAGTGTGAAAAAAATTATTTCACGTCTTTGACGTTGACGTGACATTAAAACATGATTTTGGCATAATGCACGGAATAAAAGTCATTCTATAATCAGACGATGTCTGGCAAACGGCCTCTATTTATCGAATTCAATCCATTGCATTTCGCGATAGATTATCACCAGTTTTAAATCATTAAGGGTTTTATATGGTAAGTCATGTTATTCCATTTGAGAATCTACGAAACACCGATGTGCCATCCGTGGGCGGCAAGAACGCTTCACTGGGTGAAATGATTTCTCAGCTCTCTGCCAAAGGTGTGCGCGTTCCGACTGGTTTTGCAACGACCGCAGATGCCTACCGTGAATTTTTAGCGCAAGGCGGACTGAACAACAAGATTAACGATTTGCTAGACAAGCTAAATGCTGATGACACGCAAGAACTGGCTCGCGTAGGCGCGCAAATTCGCCAATGGATCATGGAAGCTGAGTTCCCCCCTGTCCTGCAGGCGGCGATTGCTGACAATTATGCCAAATTGATTGAAAAATCAGCGCCAGGGACCACGTTTGCGGTGCGCTCTTCTGCCACCGCTGAAGATTTGCCTGATGCTTCTTTTGCCGGTCAGCAAGAATCCTTCCTCAACATTCATGGCTTGGACAACATCAACCACGCCATCAAGGAAGTGTTTGCTTCTTTATATAACGACCGTGCTATCTCCTACCGTGTACACAAAGGCTTTGTGCACGCCGATGTTGCCTTGTCTGCGGGTGTGCAGCAAATGGTACGTTCAGACATTGGCTGTGCCGGTGTCATGTTTACCATTGATACTGAATCCGGCCACCGTGATGTCGCGTTCATCACCTCTTCTTACGGCTTGGGTGAAACGGTGGTGCAAGGCGCGGTCAACCCGGATGAGTTTTATGTACATAAGCCATTGCTGGCGCAAGGCAAGCCAGCCATTGTGCGTCGCACCATGGGCTCAAAACTGATCAAGATGATATTCTCAGATGCGACACAAGCCGGAAAATCCACCCACACCGTGGAAGTTGATCCAGCTGAAAGCAACCGTTACTCCCTGACTGATGCGGACATTCTGGAATTGGCCGGCTATGCCATGACGATTGAACAGCATTATGGCTGTCCAATGGATATTGAATGGGGTAAAAACGGTCTGGATAACAAACTGTACATCCTGCAAGCCCGTCCTGAAACAGTGAAATCCCAGGAAGCGGCCAACAACGTCACAGAAACCTTCAAGCTGCAAAAACACGCCTCCGTGCCAGTGGTCGCCGGTCGTGCCGTGACACAAAAAGTAGGCGTGGGCCCTGTGCGTATCGTGCTGGATCCCTCTGAAATGCATGAAGTACAGCCAGGGGATGTTCTGGTTGCCGACATGACTGACCCGAACTGGGAGCCCGTCATGAAGCGCGCCAGCGCTTTGGTGACTAACCGTGGCGGCCGCACTTGCCACGCAGCGATTATTGCACGTGAACTGGGCATTCCTGCGATCGTAGGCTCGGTCAACGCGACTGACCTGTTGCGCGATGGCGAGATTGTGACGGTGTCTTGTGCAGAAGGTGAAACCGGCTTTGTCTATCACGGTGCGCTGGACTATGAAGTGTCTACGCAATCCAATAGCGAGCTGTCCAAACCACCCTGCAAGATCATGATGAACGTTGGCAACCCGGATATGGCGTTTACCTTTGCGCAAACCCCAAATGACGGTGTAGGTCTGGCCCGCCTGGAATTTGTGATTAACAACATGGTTGGCATTCACCCGAAAGCTATCCTGAACGTTGACGCCATGCCGGCAGCCATACAGGCGACGATCAAGAACCGTGCCCGCGGCTATGCCAGCCCCAAACAGTTCTACATCGACAAAGTGGCCGAAGGCGTGGCGACTATTGCCGCGGCTTTCTATCCAAAACCAGTGATTGTGCGTACTTCAGACTTCAAGTCTAACGAATACAAAAAACTGGTCGGTGGCGACATTTATGAGCCCGATGAAGAAAACCCAATGATTGGTTTCCGTGGTGCAGCGCGCTACATGGCTGAAGACTTTAAAGAGTGTTTTGCCATGGAATGCCAGGCCATGAAAAAAGTACGTGATGAAATGGGCTTGTCCAATGTTGAGTTGATGATTCCGTTTGTTCGTACGCTGGAAGAAGCGCGTGCCGTGACCGAAATCATGGCAGCCAATGGCCTGAAGCGCGGCGAAAATGGTCTGCGCCTGATCATGATGTGTGAAATTCCGGCCAACGCCTTGCTGGCAGAGCAGTTCCTGGAGTACTTTGATGGCTTCTCCATCGGCTCCAATGACCTGACACAGCTGACATTGGGCATGGACCGTGACTCAGGCATCCTGGCCGATGGGTTTGACGAGCGTAATGATGCAGTGAAAGTGCTGTTGAAGATGGCCATCAATACCTGCAACCGTCTGGGCAAATACGTCGGGATTTGCGGTCAGGGTCCTTCTGACCACGAAGACTTTGCTGAGTGGCTGGTTGCCGAAGGCATCCAATCCGTGTCGCTGAATCCGGATACCGTGGTTGCGACCTGGCAACGTCTGACAAAAAAATAAGCAGTCAGTATTAAAACAGCATTTGACTTGAGGCACCTACCTGTATGAATCACCGTTCTGTATTTATTATTTCTGATGGTACGGGGATTACGGCGGGTGCCTTGAGCAAGCTGCTAGAGCATTTTCCAAACACACAATTCACCACGACCCGACTGCCTTTCACCGATAACGATGAAAGAGTACAAGCCGCGTTTGAACATATCCAACGAGTGGCTGAGCAGGACGGGATTCGTCCTATCGTCATTATGTCCATCGGTAACGGTGAGCATCGTAATCATTTAAAGCAAGCCAACGCTTACTTTATTGACCTGTTCCATCGCTTTATCTACCCGCTGGGATCCGAGCTTAACCAAGAGCCTCTGACTGGCGCCAGCATTGCGTATAGCGTCAAAGGGCAAAGTTATCTTGAGCGCATGGAGGCGATTAACTTCACGCTCAACCACGACGATGGCATGACTAACTCGGGGCTGGATGAAGCAGATGTGATTCTGATCGGGGTTTCTCGTTGCGGGAAAACACCGACGAGTATTTACCTGGCCATGCAGTTTGGTATCAAGGCGGCCAATTACCCATTGATTCCAGAAGACTTTGAACGCGGTGCCCTGCCCGCGGCTTTACAAAAAAACCTGGACAAAATCTTTGGTCTGACCATCAAACCTGAGCGTCTGCACTCCGTGCGTAGCGAGCGCCGTCCAGACAGCTTTTATGCCTCCATGGATAACTGCCGTAAGGAAATCGAAATTGCCGAAAGCATGATGCGTAAGGCTGGCATTCCATGGGCGGACTCGACGAGCCGCTCGATTGAAGAGCTGGCGGCATTGATCCTGCAAAAAATTCGCCAGCGTTAAGCTGGCGTTTTTTTGTTACTTTTCCCCAATATCAGGGATGATGCAGCCAAGTCGCGACTCAGGCAATTATGCCGCCATGGCCATATCACGTGATTGGCTCACAGCAGGCTTGGCTGGTGCAGATTGCGGTTTCAGCATATCAGCACGCCAGAAATAATAAAACTCGCGCGAAACACTCAAGAAGGTATGCTGGGAACCCAGCGCATTGAACAGAGGCAGATTGCGATCGACCATTTGGCGATAGCTGTGTGATTGCTTGTATGACACATGACGCAACGAAAGTAGCAGACATTTGGCCATGCGCATGCGCTCTTTGAATACCGATGGCTCGTAACCACGCATCAGTATCACCTGCTCAAATGCATCAATTGTTTGTTTTTCCTGGCTATTCAATACGGTTTTATCCAACTCATACCAATGCTTGAACAGCTCATCCTGCGTGACTGTGGTCACCGGTGTTGTGCCACTAAAGACTTTCGCCTGGCTCATGGCGGCAATCGCCTTGATGTCGCGTACCCAAAACGAGAAAAACTCACGAATCACCGGTAAGACCGTTGGAATCTCTGCCGGATCAATACTGGCAATAAAGCGGTCTACGGCCTGGCGATAATGGCTACCATCTGCAGGAATATCTTTCAAAAATGCACTTAACCGAACAATGACAAATTCACGCTGTACCAGAACACGCTGGCTGACGCCCTGACCGGTCAGCAGCCTGACATACGCTTTTTGCGCTTCTTGTTCGCGGTTCATTTCCATATTTGACTCCCACTATTTCTTTTTAGGATCACTCACTTAAGGCAAGTGTTTACAGCTTTATCTTAAAACAGCTGTGGGTGTATCAAACATGCGATCAAATCGGGAAATGCCCTATATTTCAGCGTATCGCACCTTCCCTGATAAAGTAAGCAGAGAAAAGTGACGATGAAGCTCACATTAAGCGCGGACCTTTAATCTACGCACGAAAAACAGCAACAACGCGCTCACGCCTGTCATTGCGAGCATGGCGGAGGCAAGCGTCAAGGGCGAGTGCCATACCAATGGCACCACCAATGCCGAACTCAGCGTCGAACAGAGCATTTGCATAAACGCCTGTGCCGAGGCAGCCGTCCCCCGTAATTTTGGATAACAATCCAGCGCGGCAATGGATAGCACCGGCATGGCAGTGGCCATGCCGATATTGAATAAGGCAATAGGCAAAATGGCTAACCACCAGGCCTCATGCAGCTGATCGCTAGCCGCCACTTGCACGCAGACATTCAATATTGCAATGGCGACCATCCAGGCAAATGCCCAGCGTAACAGCCTGGCCGCAGCGACCTTGCCCGCTGTATAGCGAGAAATCCAAGAGCCCAGCATCATTCCGGTGACCGTAGGAATAAACAGGTAGCCAAATTGCTGGCTATTTAAATGCAGATGTTTGACCAGAAACACTGGGCTGGCCAGCACATAAATAAAAAACGCCGAAAAATTCAGACCGAGGCAAGTGATCAAACATAAAAATAGCCGGTTCTTAAGCATTTGCCCATAGGTGTGGGCGATGCCAGCGACGGAAAAAGCAATGCGTTTTTCTGGGGTGACGGTCTCGGGAAGATGACGCACCGCCATCCATAGGGCAACCGCCGCATATAATGCCAGAAAGAGAAAAATGGCTTGCCAATGGATGCCCAGCAATACGCCGCCCAGAATGGGAGCCACCGCAGGCGCAATGCCAAAGAGTAATTGTACCGTGGCCATCACCCGTTGCGCTTGCGGCCCGTCAAACAGGTCGCGTACCATCGCGCGTGCCACCGTGTTACCTGCCCCGCCACTGACGCCCTGTAGCGCGCGGAACAGCCATAAGGTCTGCACGTTTGGTGCAAATGCACAACCCAGGCTGGCCAGCATAAAAATCGCCAGGCCCCATTTGATCGTGGTAATGCGTCCAATCGCATCTGAAATCGCGCCATGACATAGCGTCATCACAGCATAAGGGAGTAGATATAAGGTCAAACTCTGCTGGATCGCCAGCTCATCTGTGCCGAATTCAGCGGCCATCACATGAAAGGCTGGCAGATAAGTGTCAATTGCAAACGGGGCTAAAGCAGCGAGCATGGCCAGCACCAGGACCAAAAGAGAAGCACGGGAAAGCAAAATAAATACCCTTTTAAAAAGCAAAGGTGCCAACAGGCACCTTTGACATTATGCAGGTGATCAAGGCATCAAGGCAATGCGTGAAACTGCTCAATACGCTCTTTATCGCCTTCAACATATTTCTTGGAATTTTTATCGTTACGGAAAATGATCGGTTGCTCACGTAACAAAGGGTTTTCCGAATCCTTGATTGCTTCATCAATTAAATGTCGATGCGGTGACTTGGTGCAGACCGGATCAGCAGCCTCAGCATCGCCACTGAGCAAATAAGACTGGCAGCGGCAGCCACCGAGGTCTTTTTCTTTTTCATCGCAACTGCGGCAAGGTTCCTTGAGCCAATCCATGCCACGATATTTGTTGAAGGCTGGCGATTCATTCCAGGCCCACTCCAGCCCATGTTCCCGCACATTCGGGAAGGTCAGTCCGGGCAGCGCACGCGCCGAGTGGCAAGGCAATACGTCGCCATTGGCGGTGACGATCATAAACACCTCGCCCCAGCCGTTCATGCATTTTTTAGGTCTATCGGCAAAATAATCCGGCACGACAAAAAATACTTTCATCTTGTTGCCTACCCGCTCACGAAAAGCGTTGGTCATGCGCTCGGCCTCTGCCAGCTGTTCGCGCGTCGGCATCAGCTGGCTACGGTTGACCAGGCTCCAGCCATAATATTGCGTATTGGCCAGCTCGACATAATCAGCCCCCAGCGCTTCGGCCATCTCCAGAATCTTGTCGACATGCCCAATGTTATAGCGGTGAATCACCACATTTAACACCATGGGATAGCCATGGTCTTTGATCATGGCCGCGACTTTTTTCTTGAGTTCGAAGGTTTTGGTATTGGTGATGAAGTTGTTGATTTCTTCAGTGATATCGTGCATGGATAACTGAATATGATCCAGGCCGCCTTCTTTAAAAGCCTGAATACGTTTTTCGGTCAGCCCAACGCCAGAAGTAATCAGGTTGCTGTAGTAGCCCAACTTGTGCGCTTCTGCCACAATTTCTTCAATATCATCGCGTAACAAAGGCTCCCCGCCTGAGATGCCCAGCTGTATGGCGCCCATTTTTCTGGCTTCACGCAAGGCTCTGATCCACTCCTCGGTGCTTAATTCGTTTTTGGTATGCTTGTCATAATCGGTCGGGTTATAACAGAAGGCGCAATGCAATGGACAGCGATAGGTGATTTCCGCCAGCAACCATAAAGGCTGTTTGCGCGTCACGCTGGATGCTACACCGTTATTCATTTGTGCCATGTTGTTACCTTTGCTTAATTGATTTTGCGTAGCCAGGCTTTACCCAACGCCAGGTCAAACATGCCGACGATATCGGATTCAATGTCTTCCGCGTCGGGGAACGTGGCCTTCAGATCAGCCACGATCTCACCGACACTGGTCTTGCCATCCACACGTTTCAGAATTTCGCCTGCGCCACCATGCAATTTGACCATGCCTTCAGGAAACAGAATGACATAACTCTGCTGTGCTTCTTCCCATTGAAAGCGATGATGCAAGGCAATGGCGTAAATATCTGAATGTTGAATGTTGTTTTCCATCACAATGCTTTCGCTTATCTGAATTTAATCACGGGCTGACGCGTATAGTCGCGGTCTTCGACCTTAACCTGCGTAGAGGCCAGCATGATGGCATCTGCAATCACCCACAAAACATCCAGCTTGAATTGCAGAATGTCCAGCGCACGCAACTGCATGTCACGGCTGACACTGAAATAATCCAGCGTAATATCCAGGCCCTGCTCAACGTCACGACGGGCTTCGGTCAAACGCTTTTTAAAGTAAATAAAGCCTTCTTCTTTTACCCACGGATACATGGTGGGCCAGGAACTGATGCGTTGCTGGTGGATGTGTGGTGCAAACAATTCGGTGAGGCTGGAGCAGACACTTTCTTGCCAAGGGCGCTGACGGGCAAAGTTCACATAAGCATCTACCGCAAAACGGACGCCAGGTGACACCAGTTCGAGTGAGGTCACCTGTTCACGTGTCAAGCCAACGGCTTCCCCCAGTTTGACCCAAGCCTCTATGCCGCCCTCTGATCCTTCATAGCCATCATGATCCGTAATCCGGTGAATCCAGCCTTTACGCACTTCTTTATCAGGGCAGTTAGACATGATAGCCGCATCTTTTTGCGGGATCATGATCTGGTAGTAATAGCGGTTGGCAACCCAGCATTGCAGTTGCTCTCGGCTCAACTTGCCCTCATACATCAACATATGCAGTGGGTGATAGATATGATAGCCCTGCCCTTTTTCACGGAGTTTGGCTTCAAACTCCTCGCGGGACCATGGCAAGTTATCGTGGCTGACTGCGTTCATAATGCTCTCCTATAGAATGATGTCCATGCCGTCATACGCCACCTCGATCTTGTGATCGGACAGAATGGCGCGTTCGGCGGAATCTTCCCTTAAAATGGGGTTGGTATTGTTGATATGAATCAGTACCTTGCGCACTGCCTTATCCGTACCAAACTTGTCCAACTCTTCTATCATGCCGCCTGGGCCAGACTGGGGATTATGACCGATGCTACGTGCAGTCTTGGTCATCAAGCCCATGTCCAGCATTTCAGTATTGGTCCAAAAAGTGCCATCGACCATAATGCAATCCGCCTGGTGCATCAGTGGTGGTAAATGCGGCTCAATTTCTGCCAGCCCTGGGGAATACCAGCACTTTTTGCCTGTGGTGATTTCTTCAATCAATACGCCTATGGTATCGCCCGGATGCGGGTCATTGCGGTGTGGCGAATATGGTGGTGCTGCGCTCTTTAAGGCCACGGCAGTAAACCGCAGATTGGGCACGTTGGGAATCTCAAAACTGTGCGCATGGCTGATATCACTGGCATCAATCGGGATTTCATGATGATTCACGCCACAATAATGGCCCAGAATATTCAGAATCTGGTTGCCAGAGGTCAAGTCGCCATAGACGGCCTGTGTACAATAAATCTCACGCTTGACCTGGCCTTCACGCAACATGAACAAGCCTGTCGTGTGGTCAATTTGCGCATCAATCAAAATGATCGCCTGGATGCCTGAGTCACGAATGGCGCGCCCAGGTTGCAACGGTGGAAACTCCTGGATCTGCTGCAATACATCTGGGGAGGCATTGAACAACACCCAGTCGATGCCATTACTGGAGACACAGATGGATGATTGCGTACGGCGTTTGGCCTTGATCGTGCCTTTACGCAGACCATCACAGTTCTGACAATTACAATTCCACTGCGGAAAGCCCCCGCCTGCCCCGGCACCTAAAACATGTATATGCATAATCGCTCGTTATTCCATTGGATCTTCTAATCGTGTTGTACCGCTGCATCATACAACAATTCTGTGTTTGCACTTGCAGCAACAGCTTGCCACTTGTTCATCAGTAAGACTGGCATCATACGCATGCGTTGCAGTCAGAGCCTGCTACTCACAATGATTCCCCCCTCATGATTATCATGAGCACTCAGGTTTTGCTCGCAAATGGGCGTAAAAAAGCCGTGCTCTCGAGCACGGCGGATGTTCAGAGAGGCTTATTCCTCAGCAGCGCGCTTAGCGCGCCGGGCTTTCACGGCTGAGGCCAGTGTCTCCAGCACAGAGACCGAGTCGTCCCAACCCAGACAGGCATCCGTGATCGATTGACCATAATTCAGGCTGCAGCCAGGCGTATGATCCTGACGGCCTTCATTGAGATGCGACTCCAGCATAACGCCTATGATCCGGGCATCTCCGCCAGCAATTTGCGTCGCGACATCATCGACCACGACCATCTGGTTTTTATACAGTTTTTGGCTATTGCCATGACTGCAATCCACCATCAAAACAGGCGCCAGCCCCGCTTCAGCCAATTGATCACACACCGCCGCAATGCTGTTTGCATCGTAGTTAGGGGTTTTGCCGCCGCGCAGAATCACGTGGCAGTCTTCATTGCCCTTGGTTGCAAAAATCGCCGACTCGCCTTCTTTTGTGACTGACAGGAAATGATGCGGGCTGGCAGCGGCCTTGATCGCATCAATCGCGACTTTGGCGCCCCCATCGGTACCATTTTTAAAGCCCACCGGGCAGGACAAGCCAGAGGCTAGCTCACGGTGGATTTGCGACTCGGTCGTACGGGCGCCAATGGCGCCCCAGCTGACCAGGTCTGCCGTGTATTGCGGGGAAACCACATCCAGAAACTCGGTGGCGGCTGGCATGCCGATTTCATTTACATCGAGCAAAAATCGGCGAGCTTTTTCCAAGCCCAAATTAATGTCGTAAGTACCATCGAGATGCGGATCGTTGATAAGCCCCTTCCAGCCAACTGTTGTACGCGGCTTTTCAAAATAGACCCGCATCACAATGAGCAACTCGTTACCCAGGCGCTGACGAACGTCAAGCAGACGCCTGGCGTACTCCATGCCCGCCTCGGTATCATGAATAGAGCATGGCCCAACAATGACCAGCAAGCGGTCATCGCCCTGATGCAGAATCTGGTGAATGGCCGTGCGCGTCTGCAGGATATTTTGTGTGCTCACCGTGCTTTCCTGCAGGCGTGACAACAGCTCTGCAGGTTTGATGAGCGGTTTAACTTCCAGCACCCTGACGTCGTCGGTGGCTAATTTTTCGTATGCAGTCATGACTTTAAAATCTTTTCCAGCACGTCCAGAAAACGTGCATTCTCGCTAAACAGGCCGATGCTGACGCGCAGATAATCCGGCATTTCATAGTTGGCCACCGGCCGCACAATCACGCCATGCTTGAGCAAGGCCTGATTAACGGCACCCGCATTGGTCACCTTAAAGCTGACAAAGTTGCCGAATGACGGGATGTAACTCAAGCCTAATTGCGTCAGGCCTTGGGTAATTTGCGCCATCCCGGCCTGATTGGCGGCATAGCTGCGCGCCACAAAGTCGTCATCTTGCAAAGACACTGTCGCTGCAATTTGTGCCAGATTATTCACATTGAATGGCTGCCGTACCCGATTCATCAAATCAGCCAGGCTGGCATGCATCAGACCAAAGCCAACGCGTAATCCGGCCAAACCATAGGCTTTGGAAAAAGTACGCGAAATGATCAGGTTTTCAAACTCGCTTAGCCAGCCAATCGCTTCAGATTTGTCCGTGGCTGACAGATACTCGTCATAGGCTTCATCCAATACCACCAGAATATTTTTAGGCACCTGGCGTAGAAAATCCTTTAATATTGCTTTAGGAATCAATGTACCCGTTGGATTATTTGGGTTTGCCACGAAAATCAATTTGGTTTTAGGTGTCATAGCACCTAAAAAACCAGGCAAATCATGACCAAAGTCGATGGCGGGCACCACCACACCAGTGGCACCAACGGCCTGTGTCACCAAGGGATACACGGCAAACGCATGTTGCGAATAAATCACCTCATCGCCTGCAGACAAAAATGCGCGCGCCGCTAATTCCAGAATATCATTCGAACCATTGCCAAACACAATTTGCGAGGGAGCGACGCCATACTTGTGGCTTACGGCATCGCGCAAAGCAAAGCTATTACCATCAGGATAACGCGCGATGTCATCAATGGCCTCTTCTACCGCCATTTGCGCCTTGGGGCTCATGCCCAGCGGGTTTTCATTCGATGCCAATTTGACAATATCGGCTTCGTTAAGGCCCATCTCGCGAGCGAGTTCACTGATCGGTTTACCGCCTTGGTAAGGCGCAATCGCACGAATATTGGCAGGCGCCAAAGCAGACAAAATAGTATCGCTGGATAAGTCAGACATAATCGAAGACGTAGTTAAATAATGGCGGTTGGGTAAGAACCCAACACTTTAAGGAAAGTGGCACGTGCAGCCAGCTCTTGCAAGGCCGCCTGCACTGCCGGCTGTTGCTGGTGACCTTCAATATCCACAAAGAATACATAGTTCCAGAGATTCTGGCGTGAAGGACGTGACTCGAGCTTGGTCATGCTCACGCCATGACGCGATAAAGGCTCCAGCAACTGCAGGACAGCACCTGGCTGGTTATGTGCGCTCATCACCAGCGAGGTCTTATCCTGGCCGGATGGCGCGACAGCATGATTGCCCAACACCAGAAAACGCGTGGTGTTTTTGGGATCATCCTCAATATTCTCGGCGAGGATATTCAAGTCAAACAGTTCTGCCGCGCGCTTGCTGGCAATTGCCGCTGCAAACGTGCCTTGTGTGGCAACCAATTCATGGATCATTTGCGCAGCGCGTGCATTGCTGGTCACTGCTTCGCGCTGGGCATTGGGCAGTACCTTGTTCAACCATTCATGACATTGCGACAGCGACTGGGCGTGCGAAAAGACATGCGTGATCTGGTTGAGATCCTGCTGCGCCGACAGCAAACAGTGGTGCACAGGTAAAGTGATTTCACCAACCACCTGCAACGCACTGCCTAATAGTAAATCCAGCGTAATGCCCACCGCGCCCTCGGTTGAGTTTTCGACCGGCACAACGCCATAATCTGCCTGCCCGGCTTCTACTGTGCGAAAGACCTCATCAATACTGCCGCACACCACGGCCTGTCTACCCTCGCCAAATTGCTTGAGTGCAGCCTCTTCACTATAAGTCCCCAGCGGGCCAAGAAAAGCAATGGCCAGCTCTTTCTCCAGTGCGCGACAATTTGACATGACGGCGCGGAAAATATGGCTCACGGCTTCAGGCGCTAACGGGCCCTGATTTTCAGCCTGCAGGCGGCGGATAATCTGTGCTTCGCGCTCGGGTCGGTAGATCACACCATCATCTTTTAAATGACCGATTTCGCGTGCCAACTTGGCACGCTCGTTGACGAGCGCAAGCACCTGCGCATCAATTGCGTCAATCTTATCTCTAAATTGTTTTAATAAATCAGACATTTAAAGCTTAATTTTAATGTGTTTTACGAATTATTTTTTTCGAATTCCTGCATGAAGGCGACCAGTGCCTGCACGCCTTCAATCGGCATCGCGTTGTAGATGCTGGCACGCATGCCGCCGACTGAGCGATGACCTTTGAGTTGCAATAAGCCTCGCGCATCCGCTGCTTTGAGGAAGGCTTCGTTCAAGCCCTCGTCACGCAAACGGAAGGGAATATTCATGCGCGAACGATAGGCGTGCTCAATCGGATTACTGTAAAAATCGGTTTGATCCAGATAGTCATACAGCAGGTTGGCTTTGGCGATGTTAATTTTCTCAATCGCTTCCACGCCACCCTGAGCCAGTAACCACTCAAACACCAGACCAGCAATATAAATGCTGTAAGTCGGTGGCGTATTGATCATACTTTGGTTGTCTGCCTGCGTTTTCCAATGAAACACTGCCGGCGTGAGCGGAGAAGCCTGCTCCAGCAAGTCTTCACGCACTATGACCAGGCACAATCCGGCAGGGCCTATATTCTTCTGCGCACCGCCATAAATCACACCGTATTTTGAAACGTCAATCGGGCGTGACAGGATATGCGAAGACATGTCGGCAACAATCGGCACACCATGCGTCTCAGGCACCTCAAGAAACTCCACCCCATTGATGGTTTCATTGGTGCAGTAATGAACGTAGGCCGCCTCTTTATTGAGCTTCCAGTCGGAAAATGCGGGCACATGAGTGAAGCCATCTGCTTCTGCCGTTGCGGCAATGTTGATCTGGCCATAAGCTTTTGCGTCTTGAACACTACGCTTGCTCCAGGAACCCGTCACCACATAATCAGCAGACTTGCCGTTTAACAGGTTCATGGGAATGATGGCATTCTCTGCAATCGCCCCGCCCTGTAAAAACAAGACTTTGTAATTGCTGGGAATCGCTAATAACTGGCGTAAGTCGGCTTCGGCTTTCTCAAGAATGCTGGTAAATTCCTTGCCGCGATGAGACATTTCCATCACGCTCATGCCTGAACCATGCCAATCCAGCATTTCAGCCTGGGCACGTTCCAGCACAGGTTTTGGTAACACTGCCGGCCCGGCAGAAAAATTAAAAATCTGTTTCATGTGCCTAAATATTCTTGAGTAAGGTCATTCTTCGATGTCGGTGTCAGTGTCGTCGTCAGTTTCGACAATTTTTTCCAAGCCAGACAGTTTTTCACCTTCGCCCAGGTTAATCAGCGTCACGCCTTGTGCGGCACGGCCCATGTCACGGATTTCCTTGACGCGGGTGCGAATCAGCACGCCACCGGTCGTGATCAACATGATTTCATCCTCAGCCGTCACCAGCTTGGCAGCAATGGCCAGACCGTTACGCTCGCTGATGGCAATGGCTTTCACACCCTGGGTACCGCGGCCGGAATGACGGAACTCGGACAACACTGTACGTTTACCGTAACCATTTTCAGTGGCAACCAAGACAGACTGCTGATCGTTCTCGGCAATCAGCAAGGACAGAACCTGTTGTTTCGCAGCCAGCTTCATGCCGCGTACACCGCGCGTCGCGCGTCCCATCGGACGCACATCATCTTCGGTAAACCAGACCGCTTTACCACCATTGGAGACCAACACAATATCGTTCTGGCCGTTGGTTACTTCAGCACCAATCAGGTAGTCACCATCATCCAGGTTAATGGCAATAATGCCGGACTTACGTGGATTTGCAAACTCGGTCAACGCTGTTTTCTTCACGGTCCCCATTGCGGTCGCCATAAAGACGAAGTGATTTTCGTCAAACTCTTTCACCGGCAGGATCGCATTGATCTTCTCGCCTTCCTCCAGCGGGAACAGGTTCACAATCGGCTTGCCACGGCTGACACGGCTACCTTGCGGTACTTCATACACTTTTAACCAGTACACACGACCACGGCTACTGAAGCACAGGATGTAGTCGTGCGTGTTGGCGACAAACATCTTGTCGATAAAGTCATCTTCTTTGGTGGCGGCCGCCTGCTTGCCACGACCACCGCGTTTTTGGGCACGGTATTCGTCTAGCGGCTGCGATTTGACATAGCCAGTATGTGATAAGGTCACCACAACATCCTGCGGTGTAATCAGATCTTCCAGCGATAAATCTTGCGTATTCTGCTCGATCTCTGAACGGCGCTTATCACCAAACTGCTTCTGGATTTCATTCAACTCGTCCACAATAATGGCGGTGACACGTTCAGGTTTGGCCAAAATATCCAGCAAGTCAGCAATGATATCCATCACTTCTTTGTATTCGCTGACAATCTTGTCTTGTTCCAGACCAGTCAACCGTTGCAAACGCATTTGCAGAATTTCTTGCGCCTGTACATCTGACAGTTTGTAACCTTGCGGTGTCAGGCCAAAATCGACCGACAGTCCTTCTGGACGCGAGGCCTCCATGGCGGCGCGCTTGAGCATTTCCTCGACCACGGGTGAATGCCAGCTGCGGGCCATCAACTCTTTTTTCGCTTCAGGTGGGGTTGGCGCGGCCTTGATGATGGCAATCATCTCGTCCACGTTGGCCAATGCCACCGCCAAGCCTTCCAGCACATGCCCACGGTCACGCGCTTTACGTAACTCAAACACAGTCCGGCGTGTCACCACTTCACGGCGATGACGCAGGAACGCTTCCAACATCTGTTTGAGGTTAAGCAGCCGTGGCTGGCCATCCATCAGGGCCACCATGTTCATGCCGAACGTGTCTTGCAGTTGTGTCTGCTTGTAGAGGTTATTTAAAATCACCTCTGGCACTTCGCCACGCTTGAGCTCAATCACCACGCGCATGCCGGACTTGTCGGACTCGTCGCGCAGGTCAGAAATACCTTCTATTTTCTTCTCGTTGACCAGCTCGGCAATTTTTTCAATCAGGGTCTTTTTATTTACCTGATATGGCAACTCATCAATGATGATGGACTGACGACCGCCTTTGTCCAGGTCTTCAAAATGGGTGCGACCACGCATTACCACACGGCCACGGCCAGTGCGGTAGCCCTCTTTCACGCCTGCCGTGCCATAAATAATCCCGGCTGTCGGGAAATCAGGGGCTGGGATCAATTCAATCAACTCATCCACACTGATTTCTGGCTGCTTGAGCAGGGCAAAACACGCATTCAATACTTCGTTGAGGTTGTGAGGCGGGATATTGGTTGCCATGCCCACGGCAATGCCTGAGCTACCGTTAATCAGCAGATTAGGAATACGGGTCGGCATAATGAGCGGCTCTTGCTCGCTGCCGTCGTAGTTAGGGCCAAAATCTACGGTTTCTTTCTCGATATCCGCCAATAGCTCATGTGCGATCTTGGACATACGGATTTCGGTATACCGCATCGCGGCTGCATTGTCGCCATCGACCGAACCGAAGTTACCCTGGCCGTCTACCAGCATGTAGCGCAATGAAAAGTCCTGCGCCATACGGACGATGGTGTCGTACACAGCCGTATCACCATGCGGGTGATACTTACCGATCACATCGCCGACGATACGCGCAGATTTTTTGTAGGGCTTGTTGTAATCGTTAGACAGCTCGTGCATCGCGTACAATACACGTCTGTGCACAGGCTTGAGACCATCACGAACATCCGGGAGCGCCCGTCCTACAATCACGCTCATGGCGTAATCGAGATAGCTGCGGCGCATCTCGTCTTCTAAACTGATAGGCAGGGTTTCTTTAGCAAATTGATCTGGAGACTGACTCATTCTTGACCCAATTTATAGTTAAAAGTTATCACGCGATTTTAGCATAAATAGCGCACTTCCGCTTGCTAAATCACCACCGATAGACCCCGGGCCTTACGTGCCTCAACGTAAGCAGGGACAACCTATGTAAAATGCAAAAGGGAGCCTAAATGCTCCCTTTGCAGACCATGCTACTCGCAGTCAAATCGACTCACGGACCATGCACACAAATTAATAGGTTGTCAGCAATTGCAAATCGGCTTTCAAGTCCTCAACATGCTCAAGCCCAACAGCTATTCTAACCAGGTTATCCTTGAGACCCGCCTGAGCCCGCGCCTCAGCGCTCACCCGGCTATGCGTGGTCGTGGCTGGATGGGTGATGGTGGATTTGGCATCACCCAGGTTCGCGGTAATCGAAATCAAGCGTGTGGCATCAATCAATGCCCAGGCGGCTTCCTGACCGGTTTGACCGGCGCGTGGTTTCACTTCAAAGCTGACGATGCCGCCGCCCAGTCGCTGTTGCTGCTGCGCCAGAGCATATTGCGGGTGCGAGCTTAACCCAGGATAAAATACACGTTCAACGCCAGGCTGTTGCTCCAGCCATTGCGCCAAAGCCGATGCACGCGCCGCATGGGCCTCCATGCGCACTTGCAATGTTTCCAGCCCCTTCACAAACACCCAGGCATTGAACGCACTCATGGTCACCCCTGCCGTACGCAAGAAGCCATACACAGGCTCCATCAAGGCTTTACTACCCAACACTGCCCCGCCCAGCACCCTCCCCTGTCCATCGATATATTTGGTAGCGGAATGAATCACAATATCCGCGCCCAATTTAAGCGGTTGCTGCAAGGCTGGTGTACAAAAACAATTGTCTACCGCCAGATAAGCACCTGCGGCATGCGCAATCGCTGCCAGTTTGGCAATATCCCCAATCTCGGTTAGCGGGTTAGATGGCGTTTCAGCAAAAAACAGTTTGGTATTCGGCTGGATGGCCGCTTGCCAGGCATCAAGATCCGTTAAGGAAACCAGCGTCACCTCCAAACCCCAGCGCTTGAGGATGTTGGTGAACAACTGCACGCTAGTGCCAAAAATACTGCGTGACGCCACCACATGATCACCTGCACTGCACATCCCCATGATGCAAGCCAGAATGGCAGACATGCCACTGGCAGTCGCCACGCATTGTTCGGCGCCTTCAAGTGCGGCCAGTTTATCCTGAAACATGGTGACGGTCGGGTTTGTAAAACGGGAATAAATATTACCTGGCTCGGTGCCGCCAAAACGTGCTGCCGCTTGCGCTGCATTTTTAAAGCGAAAACTCGAGTTTAAAAACAGCGCCTCTGAGTTTTCGCCAAACTCGGTGGTTAAGGTGCCAGCACGCACCGCCAGCGTTTCCAAATGGTATTGATCGTTCATACTTCCTCAAACTTCTGTCCGCAAACGGACGGCAATAAAAAACCCGTTTCAGCATTGCGCTAAAACGGGTCTTTGGGCTCTCGCTTTAGCAGTATTTATAATGCGCCCGCAAGCTGAGTTTGGCTTCGTTTAAAGTTCGCCACTCAAATCAGCGCAATTTCATTAAACGCCTTTTAAAGTAGGCTGTCAAGTCTTACTCGACACCCACCAAATCCGTTGATAACAAGTTCAGATCCAGCTGGGTGGTAGAGTTTGGCGGCAACTGTTTTTTACTCATGTCACTGCGGGCAGACTCAATACGATTCAAATAAGCGGCGTCAATGTCGCCGGTCACGTATTTGCCATCAAAGCAACTGCAATCAAATTCAGTCATGTGCGGATTGGATTTGGTAATGCTTTCACGCAAGGCGTCCAGATCCTGGTAAATCAAGGCATCTGCACCGATTTCAGCGCAAATCTCTTCATCGGTACGGTTGGTTGCCAGCAATTCATGGCGGCTGGGCATATCAATGCCATACACGTTAGGATAACGCACCGGTGGCGCAGCTGAGGCAAAGTAAACCTTGTTTGCGCCCGCATCGCGCGCCATTTGCACGATTTGCTGTGAGGTGGTGCCACGTACAATCGAGTCGTCTACCAGCAAGACGTTTTTGCCTTTGAATTCAATCCCGATTGGATTCAACTTCTGGCGCACGGATTTCTTGCGCAAGGCCTGACCTGGCATGATGAAGGTACGGCCAATATAGCGGTTTTTAATAAAGCCCTCGCGATAATCCAGACCCAAGGCAATACCTAGTTGCAACGCACTTGGACGGCTGGTATCAGGAATCGGAATCACGACATCAATCTGTTTATCGGCCCATTCGCGTTTAATTTTTTCTGCCAGCAAGGTCCCCATGTCCAGACGGGTCTGGTAGACAGACACGCCATCAATCACAGAGTCCGGGCGAGCCAGGTAGACATATTCAAAAATGCAGGAAGTCAGCTTGGCATTTTCGGCACATTGGCGGCTGCACATATTGCCATCCATATCAATAAACACGGCCTCACCAGGCTCAACATCACGCACTAGCGTAAAGCCCAGCACATCCAGTGCCACGCTCTCGGAAGCCACAATATACTCGGTGCCTTTTTCTGTTTCCTGCTTGCCGATGACCAGCGGACGGATGCCATGCGGATCGCGGAACGCCAGCAGCCCGAAATTAGCAATCATGGCGACCACGGCATAGGCACCTTTACAACGCCTGTGTACACCGGCCACCGCATCAAACACCATATCACTATTTAACAGGGCATTTTTAGAGGTGCTTTCAATTTCGTGTGCCAAGACATTCAACAACACTTCAGAGTCTGAATTGGTATTGATATGACGCAGGTCTTGACGGAACATTTCTGACTTCAACTGCTCGGAGTTAGTGAGGTTACCGTTGTGACCCAACACGATGCCAAATGGTGAGTTGACATAAAAAGGCTGGGCTTCTGCCGCACTAGAGGAACCCGCGGTTGGATAACGGACATGCGCGATACCCACATTACCAACCAGGTTACGCATGTGGCGCGTATGAAAGACGTCTTTCACCAGGCCATTATTTTTATGCATATGGAAGGTATTGCCATCACAGGTCACGATGCCAGCGGCATCTTGACCACGGTGCTGTAAGACCAGCAATCCGTCATACAACAACTGATTCACCGGGTTCTTGCCTACAATACCGATAATTCCACACATAGTGACATCCTATCAAACACTTGAGATTACAAATTAAATCACTGACTCGTCGAGCTGTTGCTGGTCCAAATGCACATGCTTGGCAATACTAGATGGCATCCAGGGTAGCAATTTCAAGACCAGCACTTCAATTGGCGCGCTGAACATGGCATTTGACCAGCGCGGATCCTTTGGAAGTTCCGTCATGGCAGCCAACATCACCAGAATACAGACAATCAGCAGCCCCTTCAGCGCCCCAGCCGCACCGCCCAAAATACGGTTCAGCCCACCCAGACCTACCGCTTTAATCAACGTGGTCAACAACAGCGCCAGCAAGGTACAAACAAACAATACCAGTAAAAATACCAGTAAAAATGCGGCCATGGCTTTGATCGCCTCACCAGGAATCTGTTCTGGCATGTAAGCGATCACCTGACTATTGAAGCGGTTGGCTAAATAGAAAGCCAATACCCATCCGAGCACAGAAAACAGCTCATGAATGGCACCACGCATGAGACCGACCAAAATCGAAAAGCCAAGAATGCCTAATACCAGGTAATCAAATACTGTCATAAGTACTTATGACTTACTGGCGACGATACCGCTAAAACCTGCCGCTTCCAATTTTTTGAGGGTGGCTGCCGCTTCGTTACGTGTCGCATAAGTCCGTGTTCGCAGACGCAGCTTCTGTCCAGTCGCATCGACTTTCTCAGTGGCCGTTTCAAACCCTGCGTGCTTCAGCTTGACCTGTAGATTTTCAAGATTTTTTGGATCAGAAAAAACCCCAAACTGGACAAAAAACTTGCCTGTTTTTTTATCGGATTCCACAGCGACTTCTTTAACCGCAGGTTTCACTGGCGCAACTTTGGGTTCAACTTTGGGTTCAACTTTGGGTTCAACTTTGGGTTCAACTTTGGGTTCAACTTTGGGTTCAACTTTGGGTTCAACTTTGGGTTCAACTTTGGGTTCAACTTTGGGTTCAACTTTGGCAACGACAGGCTCGGCAGTCACAACAGGCGCCGCTTCGACTTTCGCAGGCTTTGGTGTTTCTGCTACAACAGGGGCAGACGCTGCGGACTCGGTCGCAACGGGTTTTACACCTTGAGTGGGAGTGGGTTCATTGCCTGCAGGCGCGGCTTCATTATCAAGCACAACTTCATCTTCTGGCAGCTCTAAAATTGGTTCCCGGGTCGCCTGGCGGTTTACCACAGTGATTTCGACATTTTCCTGGCTGGTATCCACGACTCTGTCCTTGAGCACGAACGGCAGGATAATCAGCATCAGAATTACCAGGGTGACCGCACCCACTAACCGCCTGCGGGCAGTTTTCTTGAGCAACAGCTCATTTTCAGTCAAAGCATCTCTCGCCATAATGTGTTGAAGTTCTCACTCAGCAGATTTCAAGTGCAGGACGCTCTCTAGCAGCCCCACTGATCAGGCGTTAATTCAAGGATTGCGGCCACGGTAAAAAAGGAACCGAATACGATAATTTTATCATTTTTCGCTGCTTTCTTATAGGCGCTTCGCAAGGCATCAGGCAACGCGGCATATGTATGCAGCCGATCAGGCGCAACCTGATGGGCCAGATATGTGTTTAACTCTTGAATATCTGCCGCGCGCGGATGCGCAATCGGGGCAATATGCCATTCGTCAAAGACATCATGCAGGATATCGACAACACTGGCGATGTCTTTGTCAGACAACATGGAAAACACCGCGATGACGCGTCCACCACCGGTACTAAGCTGCTGGAGATTATCACGCAAGGCACGCGCAGCATGTGGATTATGGGCGACATCCAGAATAATGTCGGGGGAGCGTTGCCAATACTGAAAACGCCCGGTCACTTCGGTGTCTATTAGCGCCTGTAACATGACCGAAGAAGTTACTGGCAACTTTGATTGCAATGCACGTACGGCAAAAATTACATTGGCGGCATTATTCCATTGGTAGCGGCCATACAAACGCAAACTGGCAATATCCAACACGCCGAACGCATCTTCATAATGCGCGACTTGTGACTCGCGGATGTCTATCTGGTAGTCACTACCGTAGCGGTATAGCTTAACGCCCAATTGCTCTGCATAGGCAAGCAAGGACAGCGGCGGTTCGGCGTCGCCGCAGATAGCAATTTGCTCAGCCCGGTAGATGCCAGCCTTCTCGCGGCCAATCAATTCACGCGTATCCCCTAGATACTCCATGTGGTCCAGGTCTACATTGGTGACAATGGCACAGGCGGCATCGACGATATTCACGGCATCCAGGCGTCCGCCCAAGCCGACTTCCAGCACTACGACATCCAGCGCCTGTTGCTCAAACGCCCATAAGGCCGCCAGCGTCCCCATTTCAAAATAGGTGAGTGTGATATCGCCCCGCGCCTGCTCGACGGCGGAAAAGGCCTGGCATAAGCAATCATCAGCAATGACTTGCCCGTTGAAGCGCACGCGCTCCTGATAGTGCACAAGGTGTGGGGAAGTATAGCAGCCGACCTGATAACCGGCCGCAGTATAAATGTGCTCCAGCATGGCACAGGTCGAGCCTTTGCCGTTGGTGCCACCCACCGTAATGACGGTGAATGGAAAAGTGAGCTGTAATCGCTGCGCAACGGCTTGCACCCTGCCCAAGCCCATCTCAATGGACTTGGGATGCAATGACTCAATATAACCGAGCCAATCCTCAACCGTTTGCGGATGCTCGGGTATCACAGTGGACATCAGGCAGCTTTGGCAATGTTCAACAAGCTGGATAACACCTGGCTTAATTTGCCACGCATTTCACGACGGTCGACGATCATGTCAATCGCACCATGCGTCAGCAAAAATTCTGCACGCTGAAAGCCCTCTGGCAAGGTTTCACGTACTGTTTGTTCGATCACACGCGGGCCTGCAAAGCCGATCAAGGCATTCGGTTCGGCGATAATCACATCCCCGAGCATGGCAAAACTGGCAGAAACCCCACCCATGGTCGGATCAGTCAACACCGACACGTAAGGCAAGCCTGCTTCGGACAACTTGGTCAATGCCGCACTGGTTTTGGCCATTTGCATTAATGAAAGCAAGCCCTCTTGCATGCGCGCACCGCCACTGGCAGAGATACAGATAAAGGCACATTTCTGCTCGATCGCTGCTTGTACCCCACGCACAAAACGCTCACCAACGACTGAGCCCATAGAGCCGCCCATGAATTTAAATTCAAACACGGCAGCAACGACAGGCACGCCTTCAATCGTTCCGCGCATCACAATCAGTGCATCTTTTTCTTTGACATCACGCTGGGCAGCCTTCATACGCTCGGCGTAGGTTTTACTATCCTTAAACTTGAGTGCGTCCACGGGGGTGACATCGGCACCAATTTCAACGCGTCCCGCTTCATCCAGCAAGACGTTCAAACGATCACGCGCACCCAGACGATGATGATGCCCACATTGCGGACAAACCTCCAAGTTCGCGTCCAGATCGGTCCGATATAACACGGTCTGGCAGGCATCACATTTATGCCACAAGCCCTCGGGCACGTTACGCTTTTGTACCGAGCCTACCGCACGTTTAATCTTTTGTGGAATCTTGTCTAACCAACTCATAACTTCTCCTACGGATAGATGACGATCTCTGAATACCTGTTCATCACAGCTTAAACAGAGTCAATCGCAGTACGTAATTCTTTTACCAAGGCTTGTACATTTGACTGCAAGTTAGCCGCATCGGATTGTTCAATCGCCAACACCATCCGGCTACCGACAACCACCGCATCGGCAATCGCGGCCACTTCACGCGCGGTGGCCGCATCTTTCACACCAAAGCCAACGCCTATGGGCAAACTTGTCTGCTGACGGATTTCAGCCACGCGTTTTTTCACTTCCGTGATATCCAGGTTGGCCGCCCCTGTCACGCCCTTCAGCGAAACGTAGTAAAGAAATCCAGTCGCCTGTTTCACAATCAGCTCGGTACGTGAAGGCTCTGTCGTCGGAGACAACAGGAAAATGCTGTCTATCTCTGCAGCTGCGAGCGTTTGATTGAACGTATCACACTCTTCAGGCGGATAATCCACAGTCAACACGCCATCGACACCTGAGGCTTGCGCCAATGCAACAAATTCTGCAGCGCCCATGGCTTCAATGGGGTTAGCGTAACCCATCAGGATAATCGGCGTCTGCTGATTGGTTTCCCTGAAGGTCTTCACCATGCCCAGCACTTTACGCAAGCCCATTTTGTGCACCAACGCGCGCTCACTGGCACGCTGAATGACCGGGCCATCCGCCATCGGATCAGAAAAAGGGACACCAAGCTCGATCATGTCTGCGCCAGCAGCAACCATCGCATGCATTAAAGGCACGGTCTGATCAGGATGCGGGTCACCTGCTGTGATATAGGGGATCAATGCTTTTTTGTTTTGCGCCTTGAGCGAGGCAAAAACCGATTGAATACGGGACATAAGAATCTGTGTTTTTAAGGGTTCAGAAAATGAAAGATGCACATGCGCCAGAGAGGTCTTTCTCCCTGGCGGCTGCGAATCACAATGTAATATTGGCCAAGCTTGCGACGGTGTTGATATCTTTGTCGCCGCGTCCGGACAAGTTCACCAACACAACCTGATCTGGTGACATGGTTTTGGCTAATTTTTCAGCATAGGCCAAGGCATGACTGGACTCCAGCGCGGGGATAATGCCTTCGGTACGGCACAAGTTATGGAAGGCAGCCATGGCTTCATCATCCGTAATGGCCACATACTCGGCGCGCTTGATGTCTTTCAACCAGGCATGCTCAGGACCCACACCGGGATAATCCAGGCCGGCAGAAATCGAATGTGTTTCTATGATGTTGCCGTCTTCATCCTGCATCAGATAGGTACGGTTGCCATGTAAGACACCGATTGGGCTGTTAGCGGTCAAAGGTGCGGCATGCTGGCCAGTGGTCAAGCCATGACCACCCGCCTCTACGCCAATCAGGCGTACGCCTTCTACATCAATATAGGGATAGAAGATCCCCATCGCGTTGGAACCACCACCAACACAGGCCACCACAGCATCGGGCTGGCGACCAAGCATTTCCTGCATCTGCTGTTTGGCCTCCACGCCGATCACGGCCTGAAAGTCCCTGACCATCATCGGGTAAGGATGTGGGCCGGCAACGGTACCAATGATGTAAAACGTATCCGAGATATTGGTCACCCAGTCACGCATGGCTTCGTTTAAGGCATCTTTGAGCGTTTTTGAGCCACTTTCAACCGGCACAACGGTCGCTCCCAGCAGCTTCATGCGGAACACATTAGGCGCCTGGCGCTTCACATCTTCCGAGCCCATATAGACCACACACTCCAGACCCAAACGGGCCGCAATCGTAGCTGTAGCCACGCCGTGTTGACCGGCCCCGGTTTCGGCAATCACGCGTGGCTTACCCATGCGTTTAGCCAACAAGGCTTGACCTATCGTGTTATTGATTTTGTGCGCACCCGTGTGATTCAGGTCTTCGCGCTTGAGGTAAATTTGAGCGCCACCGACTTTGTCGGACAAACGCTTGGCATGGTAAATCGGGCTGGGGCGACCGACGAAATGCTTGAGATCATAAGCAAACTCAGCCAGAAATTCAGGGTCGTGACGGTATTTTTCATACATCAGGCGCAGTTCTTCCAACGCCTCGACCAAGGTTTCAGCTACAAAAACCCCACCAAAAGGACCAAAATGGCCACGCGCATCTGGCATATCATAGACTTGCATGTATTACTCCGTATCTATCTCGTTACTCAAACCGCCCATTATGTACAGCATCTGCCTGCACGACCTGCCGCATGAATGCAGCTATTTTTTGTGGGGACTTTATCCCTTTTTGTACTTCCACCCCGCCGCTAATATCCACGGCATAGGGTTGAACCTGCTCAACAGCTTGCGCCACATTCTCTACTTGCAATCCGCCAGCGAGAATCAAGGGCTTTTGCATCTGCAACGGGATCAGTGACCAGTCGAAGGCTTCGCCGGTTCCGCCCACGGCCTTTTCAGAATAGGTATCCAGTAGCAAAGCGGTCGCAGAAGCAAAATCAGACTCGCATTGTATCAAATTTACCCCTGGTTTGACGCGGATTGCCTTGTAATATGGCAGATTAAATTGTGCGCAATCCTGCGCAGACTCATCGCCATGAAACTGCAAACAATCCAGACCGGTCGTGGCAATCACCTGGCGCACCTCGTCGGCTGGCGCATTGACAAACAATCCCACTTTGCTGACAAATGGAGGCAACGCAGCCACAATTGCCCTTGCCTGCTCAGCGCTCACCGCACGCGGACTGGGCGCGTAAAATACAAACCCCAACGCATCTGCGCCAGCAGCGATCGCCGCCAGCGCATCTTCTAACCGGGTAATCCCGCAAATCTTAACTCTGGTTCTTCTCATGTTGTTCAGTCAGGTTTCAATCCGTGTTGAATGCATCCCAATCGGCACTGCATGGCGGCAATTGCCAGGCGGCCTCATATTGAACGCCGGTAAAATACAGACCATCGGGCATGAAGGTGGGCGGAGCAAGCCGTCTATCCCGATGTTGCAGCAGCTCGGCAAACGCTGAGACATCCAGCTTCCCTTGTCCAACATAGACCAAGGCGCCGACCATATTACGGATTTGATGCTGCAAAAAAGCATTGGCCTGAAAGTGAAAAATCAGGTAACGGCCATGCGACTTAAGCGCTGCCTGAGAGAGGGTGCGCACAGGGCTACTGGCCTGACACTCACTGGCCCTAAACGCACTGAAATCATGCTCGCCAAGCAGGGTTTGCATGGCTTGCTGCATGGCGGCAACCGCCAGTGGCCGATGATACCAGCCGACTCTTCCATGCTGACTCGCAGGCGCAACCGGGTGGTTGTATAGCACATACTGATAACTGCGTGCCCGTGCACTAAACCTGGCATGAAAATCATTAGCGACTTCGCTTGCCCACAATACACGTACCCAAGGCGGCAAATGTGCATTACTGCCACGCACCCAGGCATTCAAGGGCCTGGCCACAGCAGTCTCAAAGTGGGCCACTTGCATCAATGCATGCACCCCGCTATCCGTCCGTCCCGCCGCATGCAAACGCACCTGTTCGCCTGCAACCAGCGTAATTGCGCGCTCTAATGCATCCTGTACCCCGGCACCATTGGGCTGACTTTGCCAGCCCTGAAAGTGAGCGCCATGATATTCTATGCCAATCGCAATTTTCATGGCGCTTAGTATAAGGGCTGAGTGCGATAACGCCTAATCAAGGCATACAAAAAACAAGGCCGGAAACCCGGCCTTTGATTATGCAATTTTCTCGAGTAACTCGCTGGCGCGTTGCCGCTGACGCTCACCACCTTCTGCCATCACCTCTTCGATCAACTCCCTGGCACCAATGACATCTTCCATATCAATATAGGCTTGAATCAAATCCAGCTTGGTGTTGACCTCTTCAGGCTCATCGACCGGATCTTCGGCTGGCGCAGGCGCTGCCTCGCTCACATCCAGGGAAATCTCAGGAAACTCAGCTTCAGGAGCAGCAGCCTCTGGCGTAACGGGCTCATTCAATGAGGCCACCGGAGCTTCCATATCCAGATCATCCAGAGACAAGTCCTCAGGATCATTTCCGGCTGCATCGTTAGGCCCACCCAATTCCAGAGAGAGCTCCGGCAGGGACTCGAATACAGCGTCTTCATTGGACAATGCAGGCTCGCCACTGACTGAATTAGCAGGCGCGGCAAATGGCGCCGCAGCCTGTTCAGCATCATCCAGATTGAGTGATGGCAAATCCAGTGATTTTGGGGTCAACTCAGCCTCGGCACTGGCGACCTGCAGCGCAGGGTCCGTAGCGGCTGCCTCATTTACAGAATCTGCCACATCTTCAATCGCAGTGCTGTTGAGAGCTGACGCTTCCGGTTCAGCTGCAGCACGCTCGGGCGCGGTGAATGACAACGGCTCATCCTCGAGCGTTAGTGCTGTTGCGCCAGGCTCTGCAAGCGTTTCTTTGGCAACATCAGTTTCAGTCAACCCAGTTGACTCAAAAACCAATGGCTCGTCCTCTGCTTGTTCGCTCATACCAATGGCAGCCTCAGCCTCATTTTTCTCAGTTTCGGCGACCTCGTTATTCTGAGACGTCTCAACAGGCTCGCTTGAGGCCGACACCGCTGCATTTGCAGACTCAAACTCTAAAGCGGGAGCCTCAAAATTGAAATGGTAGCCTTCTTCATTTTGGGCGGGAGCAGAGGGTTCAGTTGTACTGGCAGCATTGGCATTGGTATCCTCCGGTGCGCTAACAGGCTCTGCACTGACCTGATACAGGCTGTTTTCAGGGTCCAGCTTCTGTCCCATGGCCGTCACTTTTGCCCAGGTACTGTCAGCCGGCCCCAGCTTGGCATAAAGATCACTGGCCAGCGACTCAAATGCGCCTTTATTCGCGCTTGCCTGATAAATTTCCAGCAGTTTAAGTTTGAGCTCATGGCGGTCAGGATCTTTTTGAATGGCATCTTTGAGGATTTCTTCGGCCTGCGCATCGCGGCCATAGGCCATATACACCTCAGCTTCGGCAATCGGATCAACATCATGAGAGTCAATCATGCCGCCTACCCCACTCTGCGAGAAGTCGGTCAGAAATGAAGTGTCGCCCGAAGCAGCCGCTTGCGTATCCCCGAACACTGTATTGTTTTGCATTTCAGTGGCTGGCGAGGTCACAATCACGTCTTCAAAGTTATCAATCTGCTTTTTACGACGAATACGGATCACAGCCCAAATGCAAAGCAAGATAGGCAATCCAATCAAGGCAAATGGCAAGACCGGGTTGATTGACTTCAGACGCTCAAGCAACACGTGCATAAATGAGGGTTGGGTGGCCGTAACTTCAGGCGCAGGCTCAACCGATGGTGCCGCAGGCTTGTTTTCTGCAGCAGTGCTGGCTGACTCGGTTTTAGCCGGCTCTGTTTTTTCGCCAGTGGCCTTATCTGCATCCGCTTTCGCCGGGGCAGAGGTTGTAGATTCTGACTTGGCTGGTTCAGGCTTAACAGGATCGGTAGCTGTTTTATTCTGTTCAGCTTTGGATGCAGACGCTGCCTGCGCAGCATTTTTTTCAGCCTGTGCCATGGCATTGCTTTTCATTTCCACGAGCTTTTTCATGTCGGCCACTTGCTTCTCGAGCGCTGCAGCACGTGCCTGCTCTTCTTTAATCGCATTCGCTTTGGCGGTCGCGTCCTCTTGTGCAGCAGTCGCGGAGGCCTTACTGTTGGCCTTGTCAGTCAACGAAGTCGATTTCTCGTCACCTGCCGAAAGCTTTAACACATCCTTGGCTGGCTTGGACTGTGGCAATGGTTTGTCACCCGCACTGCCAATCTTGCCTGCAGATTGTTGAGTGTTGCCACCGGTCTGGGCAGGCGCACTTTCCTTAACCACTTTGCCCAGCGTATTTTTATAAGCTAGCCAGTTTGCCGTATGCTCAGCCACCACTTGCTGCGCTTGCTTGCGACTCAGACGCTCCAGGCTTGCCTGGTCAGGCAGGCGAATGATTTTACCTACCTTGAGACGGTTCATGTTTTTACCGTCAAAAGCGTCCTGATTGGATTGATAAAGCGCAGCCAGCATTTGATCCATGCTGACATTGTCTGGTTTCATCTGGCGCGCGATGGCATATAGCGTATCACCACGCTCTGTCGTCAACGCTTGCGCCTCAGAGGCATTGTCTTGAGCCGGTGATTTAGGCTCGACTTTTTTGACCGCTGGTTTGGCTGCAGTCGGAGCCTTCGCACTCCTGGTTTCTGCAGGACTGCTCTCAGCGGCCACGGCTGGCGCAGGTTGGGCTTCTGACTGTTTCACCGTGGGCGTCGCCGCAGCTTCGGCAGCATAATTAGAGTTAAAACCGGGCGGATCTAACAGTAAGGTGTACTCTTTTACCAGGCGACCGGTCGGCCAGTCTACCTGGATCAGCATGTCCAGGAAGGCTTCTGTAATCGGTTGTGTACTGCTCAACTTGAGGATAGGCAGGCCTTTTGTATTATTGCCAACCTCAATTTTGATGAATGGATAAGCCGCAGGCTTTTCCAGCATTTGATCCTGATACACCTGCTCACTAGCAAGCGTAGCTTGAATGCTGCTCAACTCTGCAGGCGTGACGGCCAACAGCTCGATTTCAGCATTGAGTGGTTCCCCCAGTTTTGAGCTGGACGTGATGGTACCCAATCCGGCAGCATGCGCTGACATGGCAGCACCCAGACTCAAGGCAAAGGCTATTTTTTTTAATTGAATTTTACGCACCGATTCACCCTTTTTTCATTCATGGCTTTTGTCAAAATAGCATCATTCAGACAGCCACGCAAGCGCGTGCAGACGGCTTGCAGGCAATAAATACACTGTTTTTAGTGTCTCGCATCCATTAAACACTAGCCCCAAAAAAGCAAAAGCCCGAAAAGACTATGATTTCATTGATAAATCATAGCTTTACGGGCTGCTACTTCACAAACTACTTAAGCTTCTACCAAAATTCTTAACATGCGTCGCAATGGCTCGGCTGCCCCCCACAATAACTGGTCGCCGACTGTAAACGCGGACAGATATTCGCCACCCATTGCCAGTTTGCGCAAACGCCCCACCGGCGTGGTCAACGTGCCGGTAATCGCCGCTGGCGTTAACTCACGCATACTCACTTCGCGTTCGTTGGGAATCACCTTTGCCCAGGGGTTGGCTTCCGCCAGCATCTGGTTGATCTCATCGAGCGGCACATCTTTGCGCAGTTTGAGCGTCAAAGCCTGTGAATGGCAACGCATGGCGCCAATACGCACACACAAACCATCAATCACAATCGGATTTGCCGAGCGCCCCAGAATCTTGTTGGTCTCAACGCCCCCCTTCCACTCTTCTTTGCTTTGACCATTGCCCAAATCCTTGTCTATCCAGGGAATCAGGCTACCGGCAAGCGGCACGCCAAAGTTGGATTGCGGTAGCGCCTCACTGCGGATGGTATCGGCCACCTGTTTGTCGATATCCAGAATCGCAGAAGCCGGATCGGCCAGCAAGTCAGCCACAGAGGCATTGACCACGCCCATTTGCGTAATCAACTCACGCATATTTTGTGCACCGGCACCAGACGCGGCCTGGTAGGTCATGGACGTTGCCCACTCAACCAAATCGGCCTTGAACAAGCCGTTAAGCGCCATCAGCATCAACGAAACCGTGCAATTGCCGCCTATCCAGTTGTTTCCGCCATTCGCGAGCGCATCTTTAATGACATGCATATTGACTGGATCAAGAATAATCACGGCATCGTCTTCCATACGCAAGGTCGAGGCAGCATCAATCCAGTGACCGTTCCAGCCCGCAGCGCGCAATTGCGGGAACACTTCACTGGTGTAATCGCCGCCCTGGCAGGTGACAATCACCTCCATCTGCTTCAATGCGTCTATATTTTTCGCATCTTTAAGCACGGGAGATGCTTTACCCACATTGGGTGCTGCACCGCCTGCTTGCGAGGTGGTGAAAAACTGCGGTTCGATATCCGCAAAATCATTTTCCTGACGCATGCGTTGCATCAGCACAGAACCCACCATGCCACGCCAGCCTACAAACCCTACCTTCAACATATTCAACCTTTATTGTTAACCGCACAGCCGTGCGGATAAACGCAGATAATTTTGATTCAACCCTTATTTGGTTGACTTTTGCACGGCTTCGCCAGCCTTTTCCAGATCCTTGCCCATGCCGTCAATGGTATTACAGGCCGCCAAGGTCAATGCAGTGATTACACACAAAATTAACGTTTTAAACATCATCCTCTCCTCAAATGACTGATGCCGACCGTCATCAGTCTCTAAAGTTACCAAATTTCAACGGAAAATCAGTAATACTCTTTTTCACAAATGCAATCGCCTCTTGCAGGACGTCTCGCTTCGCCCCATTCACGCGCACGGTGTCGCCCTGAATGGTGGCCTGGACTTTCATGCCACTGTCTTTAATCAGCTTGGTGATTTTTTTGGCCAGGTCGCTATCAATGCCATCACGCACAATCAACTCCTGCTTGACCTTGTTACCAGACACCTTTTGCACATCCTTGTGCTCCAGCCGCTTGGAAGACTCTGGCTCTTTTTTTTCCATGGCTGGCAGCAAAATATCTTTCACCTGATCCAGCTGAAAATCATTATCCCCAAACAAAGTGATCACTTTGTCTTTCTCGTTAAACTCGATGTTGGCCGAAGTGCCTTTAAAGTCATAGCGATTGGTAATCTGCTTGCTGGCAGCATCAATCGAATTCTTCAAATTAACCATATCGACTTCGGATGTAATATCAAAGCTAGGCATTTTTTTAAAACCTCACAAGCGATGGCAGGACAAGGCGGAAGCGCGCAGGCAGTACATTGAGTACGACCAGCGCGACCAACGCAGTCATGCCGAGCAATCACAATTATTCGAAATGGCAGACGTAGTCTACGGTCTCTACCGTTTCAATCTCAAAACTGGAATTACCCGGTACCGTGAATTTCTCACCGCCCTTGTAGGTGGTCCAGTTTTCCTCGCCTTTCAGGCGTACCTTGCAAACCCCATCGTTGATTTCCATCAACTCCGGGGAGCCTGTATTAAAGGTCAATGTACTCGGGAAAATTACGCCTACGGTACACCGCGTGCCATTCGGGAACAGCACGGTGTGACTCACACATTTGCCATCAAAATAGACATTAGCTTTCTTTTTTACACTGACATTATCAAATTGCGCCATTTTTAAATTCCTGTTTAATTTCAATACGCTGCAAAACAAGCAAAGGACTATATCACAGCTAAATCTGCGCGAGCGTGATGAAATTACATCCGCCCGCGCAACCCGTCTTACATGGCCGCTACGATTTGGTCGCCCATCTCCGAGCATGACACGCGCTTGGTGCCTTCTTCATAGATGTCGCCGGTACGGTAGCCCGCTGCCAGGACCTTTTTCACAGCATTTTCAATCCGGGTGGCGGCAGCTTCATTATCAAAGCTGTAGCGCAACATCATGGCCGCAGACAAAATGGTGGCAATCGGGTTAGCCAGGTTCTTGCCGGCGATATCCGGTGCAGAACCGTGTGATGGCTCATACAGGCCTTTTTTGCTCTCGTTCAAGGATGCAGAAGCCAGCATACCAATTGAACCAGTAAGCATGGAGGCTTCATCAGACAGGATGTCACCAAAAATGTTACCGGTCACCATCACGTCAAACTGTTTAGGGTTGCGAATCAGCTGCATGGCGGCATTGTCCACATACATATGGCTCAACTCGACTTCCGGGTATTCTTTCGCTACATCGATCACGATTTCTTTCCAGAACTCGGTGGTTTCCAGCACATTAGCCTTGTCTACTGAACACAGTTTTTTCTGGCGCTTCATCGCAATCTGGAAAGCGACGTGCGCAATACGGCGGATTTCTGGCTCACTGTAAATCATGGTATTAAAACCTTCGCGCACGCCCTGCTCGTTGGTGCGCATGCCGCGTGGCTGACCAAAATAGACGTCACCGGTCAGTTCACGCACAATCATGATATCTAGACCAGCCACCACTTCAGGTTTCAGCGTAGAAGCGTTGGCCAACTCTGGGAACAGCACCGCTGGGCGCAAGTTGGCAAACAGACCCAAGTCTTTACGAATCGCCAGCAAACCGCGCTCTGGACGCAATGGACGGTCCAGGGTGTCATACTGTGGGCCGCCTACCGCGCCCAACAAAACAGCATCCGCTTCACGGCAAACTTTTTGCGTAAACTCTGGATAGGGATGACCAAACTGGTCATACGCCTGACCACCCAACGGTGCCTCGGTGAAGGTCATTTCCAGACCTTCTTTGTGCAACACATCCAGTACGCGCAAGGCTTGTTTAATAATTTCCGGGCCGATGCCATCGCCTGGCAACACTGCAATATTCAATGCCATTATTTTTTCCTAACTATATATACAATCTCAATAAAAACGATGAAAAACCGTCGCGAGCGATGGAGTGGCTACACGCACGGAGCACAGAAACCGGAATGTACACTGAGTACATAAGGATTTCGAGCACCGCGCAACAACGCCAATTCATTGTGTCGCAGGCGAATCACGTTTTTATGCGAACAACCAGGGTTGTGCAGCCTTATGTTTTTCTTCAAACGTTTTGATTTCATCTGCATGCTGCAAGGTCAGGCCTATCTCATCCAGGCCATTGAGCAAATTGTGCTTGCGTGTCGGTGTAATCTCAAAGCTGAATGACTGGCCAGAAGGCGTGGTCACTGTTTGCGCTACCAGATCGACATTCAGCGTATACCCTTCATTGGCAAAGCATTCTTTGAACAACTGATCTACCTGCTCGGCAGCAGCCACGATGGGCAAAATACCGTTTTTATAGCAGTTATTAAAGAAAATATCGGCAAAGCTGGGCGCAATAATGACGCGGAAGCCTTGGTCTTCAATCGCCCATGGCGCATGCTCACGTGAAGAACCGCAGCCAAAGTTGTCACGCGCGAGCAGGACTTGTGCACCTTGGTAACGCGGCTGGTTCAAGACAAAATCTGGGTTTAATGGACGGGTACTGCAATCCATACCAGGCTCGCCATAGTTGGTATAGCGCCACTCGTCAAACAAATACGGGCCAAATCCAGACCGTTTGATTGATTTTAAGAACTGCTTGGGAATAATCGCGTCAGTGTCCACGTTGGCTCGATCCAGCGGACAAACCAGCCCATTCAAGGTAGTAAATGCTTTCATAATGTTCTCCTCTTAGGCGCTACGCACGTCAACAAAATGACCGGCAATCGCAGCAGCTGCCGCCATTTCAGGGCTGACCAAATGCGTACGTCCGCCCGGACCCTGACGGCCTTCAAAGTTACGGTTAGAGGTTGAAGCGCAACGCTCACCAGGGCTCAAGCGGTCTGAGTTCATGGCCAGACACATGGAGCAGCCAGGCTCACGCCACTCAAAACCAGCCTCAATAAAAATCTTGTCCAAGCCTTCAGCTTCGGCCTGGCGCTTCACCTGGCCAGAGCCCGGCACCACCATCGCCAGTTTGATATTGCTGGCCACTTTTTTACCTTTGGCGACGCTGGCAGCGGCACGCAAGTCCTCAATACGCGAGTTGGTGCAGGAACCAATAAAGATTTTATCGAGCTGAATTTGCTCAATCGGGGTATTGGCAGTCAAGCCCATGTATTTAAGCGCATTTTCAATACTGGTGCGTTTGGTTGCATCGGCTTCCTGGGCAGGATCCGGCACAGTGGAGCCGATGGGCAGCACTTGCTCCGGCGAGGTCCCCCAAGTCACTTGTGGAGCAATCTCTGCACCGTTCAATGTGACCACGGTATCAAACTCGGCATCGGTGTCCGACTTGAGGGTGCTCCAGTAAGCCACAGCTTGCGCCCAATGCTCGCCCTTAGGCGCATGCAGGCGACCTTCAAGGTAAGCCGATGTTTTCTCATCCGGGGCCACCAGGCCCGCACGTGCACCGGCTTCAATCGCCATGTTACACAGTGTCATGCGGCCTTCCATGGACAAGCCACGGATCACTTCGCCGCCAAACTCAATCGCGTAACCCGTACCGCCAGCGGTACCGATTTTGCCGATAATCGCCAGCGCCACGTCTTTGGCCGTCACGCCTTTGCCCAATTGGCCATCAACCTTCACCAGCATGCGCTTGGATTTTTTCGCGACCAGGGTTTGTGTAGCCAAGACATGCTCAACCTCTGAGGTACCGATGCCGTGCGCCAACGCGCCAAAGGCACCATGAGTTGAGGTATGGCTATCGCCACAGACCACGGTCATGCCAGGCAAGGTCGTACCATTTTCAGGCCCAATCACATGAATAATGCCTTGGTCTTTGTTTTTAAAAGGAAAATACACCAAGGCACCAAACTCTTTGATGTTGTTATCCAGCGTTTCCACCTGCAAACGGGACACTGGATCTTCAATGCCTTTGTCCCAGTCTTTGGTCGGTGTATTGTGGTCAGGGTTAGCCACAATGCTGGAATTACGCCATGGTTTACGCCCGGCCAAACGCAAGCCTTCAAAAGCCTGTGGGCTGGTCACTTCATGCACCAGATGGCGGTCAATGTAAATCAGACAGGTGCCGTCTGCTTCTTCACGCACCACATGCGAATCCCATAATTTGTCGTACAGCGTTTTACCTGCCATGACAGTTCCTTTCAAACCACACAAAATAAATAACCTGCGCAGAATACCTAAGTTTCAATACCCTTACAAGAATATGATTTATACTAGTATTGAAACTACCACTTTAAACAGCCGCTGCACACGCAAGCAATTGATGCTCAACAGGAAAAGATGGATTCAAGACGCCAGGAACTCGCAGAATTTTTACAAGCCATGCGCCAGCGTGGCAGCCCGGAAGCCTTTGGTTTTCCGTCAGGCGTTCGCCGTCGCACCCAAGGGCTACGACGCGAAGAAGTGGCTCAATTGGCAGGGATCAGCGCTACCTGGTACACCTGGATAGAGCAAGCGCGCGAAGTCAATGTGTCGGCCGAAGCCCTGGACCGCCTGGCCAATGCACTCAAACTGAGCAAGTCTGAACGTAGCTATCTGTTTGACATGGCTGACCGCCGTGACCCGCATGCACACCAGAACCAAGTTGATACGGCGCCGGAAACCCTGGTGACCATGCTGAAACACATCCAGATTCCGGCGTACATCATGGGCCGCACCTGGGACATGTTGGCCTGGAATACCGCAGCAAGTGATTTGTTTAGCGGACTGCTGGATATTGAGTGGCCTGCTGGTGAACACCCCAACCTGCTACGCTTTGTGTTTGCACATCCGGCGGCAAAACAGTTTGTAGTGAACTGGGACATGCGCGCGCGTAGACTGGTGGCAGAATTCAGAGCGGACAGCCGCACACGGCTGGAAGAGCCTGAAATCAAGAAACTCATCGACGAACTGAGTAATGCCAGTGCAGAGTTTGCAGCGTTCTGGAAACAGCATGATGTGCTGGAAAGACAAGGCGGACAGCGCGCCTTTCAACATCCGACGCAAGGCTTGATTCAATATCAGCAGGTGACGCTACGTCCGGTAGAACAGGAACACCTTAAACTGGTGTTGCTGCAACCTGCTGACTAATCAGCGTTCGGGTTTGCTGCGCTTATGGGCTTGTCCGCGATTGCGACAACTTATATTCAATCGCATCCTTCAAGGCCAGCCAGGATGCCTGAATGATGTCAGAAGAAACACCGATGGTCGTCCAGTTGCTTTGCTGATCGGTAGACTCTATCAACACACGCACCTTCGCTGCCGTGGCCAGATTGGAGTCCAGCACCCGCACTTTGTAATCCACCAGCTTGATTTCATCGATGGCCGGATAAAACGGCTGCAGCGCCTTGCGCATGGCCTTGTCCAGGGCATTCACGGGACCATCACCCTGAGCGGTTGCGCTGGTTTCCTGGCCATTCACGCTGACGTGTATCGTCACCGAGGAATTCAACCCATCCGCTGACGGTTCATAAATATTGACATGGTATTGCTTGAGGCTGAAAAACGGCTTGAACTTGCCCAGTAATTTCTGCATCAGCAAGTCAAACGAGCTCTCGGCATTTTCAAACTGATACCCTTCATGCTCCAGTGCTTTCAGTTGCTCCAGGATATTCACTGCCGCTTGAGACTCTTTGGTCAGGCTAGGATCAATTTGTTGCAACTTGCGCAAAATCGCCCCGCGCCCCGCGACTTCAGAGACCAGAATATGTCTCTCATTGCCAACCATGCCAGGGTTGATGTGCTCATAAGATTTCGGATTCTTATTCACTGCATCAATATGCATGCCGCCCTTGTGTGCAAAGGCATCCTGCCCGACATAAGGCGCCTTGTCGTTAAACGCAACATTGGCGACTTCACTGACAAAGCGTGCGGCGGCCGTCAACCCGGATAATTGCGACTCTGAAATACAGGCCAAACCCAGTTTTAGCTGCACATTAGGGATAATCGACACCAGGTTGGCGTTACCACAGCGCTCACCGATACCGTTGATGGTGCCTTGCACCTGCATGGCGCCAGCCTGCACAGCAGCCACCGAGTTGGCGACCGCCATTTCACAGTCGTTATGGCAATGAATGCCAATCTGCACTGCAGGGAAACGGTTCACCACTGTTTGCGTGATGCTGAATACCTCGTTCGGGAAAGTGCCGCCATTGGTATCACATAAGGCCAACACATCCGCCCCAGCGTCTACCGCGGCTTGCAATGTCTGCATGGCATAGTCAGCATTGGCTTGATAGCCATCGTAAAAATGCTCGGCGTCAAACACCACCTCTTTGCCTTGCGCCTTGAGGTAGGCAATGGTATCGGCAATCATGGCCAGGTTTTCGTCTAGCGTCGTACGCAGAATGTCAGTGACCTGGTAATCCCAACTCTTGCCAAAAATGGCCACCGCCGTTGTGTTGGCTGATAACAGTGACTGCAAATTTTTGTCTTCTGCTGCGGTAATGCCAATGCGGCGTGTACTGCCAAACGCAATAATTTTGGCATGCTGCAGATGGAGCTCGCCGACGCGGGCAAAAAACTCGAGGTCTTTCGGGTTAGAGCCAGGATTACCGGCCTCAATGTAGCCGATGCCCAACTGGTCCAGACGCTGAACCACCTTGAGTTTATCCTCAACCGAAAAAGACACTCCCTGCGCTTGCGCGCCATCGCGCAAGGTAGAGTCGTAGGCAATGACGCGTCGATGAGCCATAAGAATTATTTTTTACGGCTGTGCAAGTTGGCTGCAATACGCATGCGCAAAGCATTCAACTTGATAAATCCGCCGGCATCTTTCTGGTCATAAGCGCCTTTGTCATCCTCAAACGTCGCAATGGTCGAGTCAAACAACGAATCAGTTTTGCTGTCACGGCCAACCACAATCACGTTGCCTTTGTACAACTTCACGCGCACCCAGCCATTCACCGTCGCCTGGGTATGGTCGATCAAAGTTTGCAAGGCAACTCGCTCTGGGCTCCACCAGTAGCCGTTATAGATCAGGCTGGCGTAACGTGGCATCAAATCATCCTTCAAGTGCGCCACTTCGCGGTCCAGCGTAATACTTTCAATCGCACGGTGCGCTTTCAGAATAATGGTACCGCCTGGAGTTTCGTAGCAACCACGGGACTTCATACCTACATAGCGGTTTTCCACCAGGTCAAGACGACCCACACCATGTTTGCCACCCAAGCGGTTCAGCTCAGCCAGAATCTCGTGTGCTTTCATGGATTTGCCATTAAGCGCAACAATGTCACCCTGTTTGAACTCAAGGTCCAGATATTCGGGTGCGTCTGGCGCTTTTTCAGGGGATACGGTCCAGCGCCACATGTCTTCCTCGGCTTCCGCTGCCGGGTCTTCCAGGTGACGGCCTTCGTAGGAAATATGCAACAGGTTAGCATCCATTGAATAAGGGCTGCCGCCTTGCTTGTGCTTCATCTCAACCGGGATGCCATGTTTTTCGGCATAGGTCAGCAGTTTTTCACGGGACAGCAGATCCCATTCACGCCATGGGGCGATAATTTTGATGTTGGGATTCAAGGCATAGGCACCCAGCTCAAAACGCACCTGGTCGTTACCCTTGCCGGTGGCACCATGCGAAATAGCATCCGCTTTGGTTTCGTTGGCAATTTCAATCAGGCGTTTGGCAATGAGCGGACGCGCAATCGAGGTCCCAAGCAAATATTCACCTTCGTAAACGGTGTTGGCACGGAACATCGGGAACACAAAATCACGCACAAACTCTTCACGCAGGTCATCAATATAGATTTCGTTTACACCAAATTTTTTGGCTTTTTCGCGCGCGGGCTCCAGCTCTTCACCCTGACCAAGGTCAGCAGTAAAGGTGACCACCTCACATTGATAAGTGTCCTGCAACCATTTCAGAATCACGGAAGTGTCCAGGCCGCCAGAATAGGCCAATACGGCTTTTTTAATATCGCTCATTGAAGTTGTATTTCCATAAAAAATATTTTTACCTCACAGCTAACGAGATAAAGAGAAAATCTGTAAAAGCACTTTTTCTCTGTGACCTCTTTGTTCTCTGTGGCTAACACATGTTTTTGGCGTCACATTTGTTGTCACGCCAGTCTGGCACGCTTAATTTCAACGTCGTGTCAGAGTGAACCTATAAAAAACAATTTTTTGCCACAGAGATCACAGAGGGCAAGGAGAAAACCACCTTGAAACACTCTGGGTTTCTGTGGTGAAAAATCAAACTTTGCCCAACAACAAATATTCCATCAGCGCTTTTTGCGTGTGCAGTCTGTTCTCGGCTTCGTCCCAGACCACGCTTTGCGCGCCATCAATGACCTCGGCCGAAACTTCTTCACCACGGTGTGCAGGCAAACAGTGCATAAACACGGCATCGGCTTTTGCGACCTTCATCATGTCAACGTCGACTTGCCAATCGGCAAAGTCTTTGCGGCGCTCTTCGTTTTCGGCCTCAAAGCCCATGCTGGTCCAGACATCGGTCGTGACCAGATCGGCGCCGAGAGCAGCCTCCATCGGGTCAGCAAATGACTCGAAATGATCCGTGCCGTACAAGTTAGCGCGCTCTGGTTCGACTTCATAGCCAGGCGGGGTCGATACATGCACATTAAAGTCCAGCACTTCTGCCGCCTGCAACCAGGTGTTACAGACGTTATTGCTGTCGCCAATCCAGGCAACGGTTTTACCCTGGATTGAGCCTCTGTGCTCGATAAAGGTAAAAATATCCGCCAGGATCTGGCATGGGTGATATTCGTTGGTCAGACCATTGATCACCGGCACGCGCGAGTTTTGCGCAAAACGCTCAATGATGCTTTGCTCAAACGTGCGGATCATAACGATGTCACTCATGCGCGAAATCACCTGTGCCGCATCTTCTACCGGCTCGCCACGCCCCAGTTGCGAGTCACGGGTGTTGAGATAGATGGCTGAGCCGCCCAGTTGCTGCATGCCAGCTTCAAAAGACAAGCGGGTACGCGTACTGGCTTTTTCAAAAATCATGACCAGCGTGCGATCGACCAGCGGCCAATATTGCTTGTAATCCTTGAATTGCGATTTAATCCATTTGGCACGGGTAAAGATGTGCTCTATCTCGTCGCGTGTCAGGTCATTAAATTGCAAAAAATGTTTAATACTCATGATGTGTAGACGCTTGCGTAATCAAGCATTTGCCTTTAAGAAATTTAAAATCAGGGGCGTTAACCTGCTTACCAACTCATCTGCTTCCTGCTTATTCATGATCAGCGGTGGTAACAAACGAATCACTTTTTCTGAGGTGACGTTAATCAACAATTTGGCTGCCAACGCCTGCTTGACCAGCTCGGCACACGGCCTGTCGAGTTCAATGCCTATCATCATGCCGGCATTGCGTACATTGACCACACCAGCCTCGCCTTTGAGCGCAAGCGTAAACTGTTCGCGAATATAGTCGCCAACCGTCTGTGCGTTTTCACGTAATTGTTCTTCGGCAATGATGTTCAGCGTGGCCATGCCAGCGGCTGTGGCCAGCGGGTTCCCGCCAAAGGTAGAGCCATGCTTGCCAGGCGTAAAGGTTTCTGCAGCCACGCCACGTGCGACACAAGCACCAATTGGCACGCCTGAGCCCAAGCCTTTGGCCAATGTCATCACGTCCGGCAGGATGCCACTGTGCTGAAAAGCAAACCAAGTCCCGGTTCTGGCAATGCCTGACTGGACTTCATCCAGCATCAGCAACCAGCCATTGGCATCGCACAGCGCGCGTAAGCCTTGCAAATAGGCTTTCAAACTGGCTGGAATATGAATCCCGCCCTCGCCTTGCACTGGCTCAACGAGAATAGCCACCACATTGTTTTTATGGGCTGCAATTGCTTTGACGGCTTCAATATCATCAAAAGGCACGCGGACAAACCCGCTTACCAAGGGCTCAAAACCGGCTTGCACCTTACGGTTACCGGTCGCCGACAAAGTGGCCATGGTCCTGCCATGAAAGCTTTGATCCATGACGATGATTTCAGGATGGTCTATGCCTTTGTTGTGTCCGTACAAACGCGCCAATTTAATCGCGGCCTCATTGGCTTCACAGCCTGAGTTACAGAAAAATACGCGATCCATGCCAGACAACTCGGCCACTTTGTCGGCCAACGCAGCTTGTTCTGCAATCTGGTAAATATTGGAGACATGGATCAGTTTGGCGATTTGTGCATTGAGCGCCGCTACAAATTTGGGATGGGTATGCCCCAAGCCATTCACCGCCACGCCAGACAGCGCATCCAGATAGCGATCACCGGCAGTGTCTGTGAGCCAGACGCCCTCACCTTTAACAAAGGTCACTGGCTGTCTGCCATAGGTGTTCATTAAATGTTCCGAATGCATTTCAAACCCTTTTTCAAAAAACAAAAACGGCGGCTTAAGCCGCCGTAAACGTCTTAAACCCGCTAAAACCCTAATACGGCTCGATGACTCAACCCATTGGCCATAAAAAACAGCATGGGCAAGGAAAGCATCAAGTTCGTGCGTGAGGCCAGCATGGCAACACGTCTTGGATTGTTTTTCGCCTGTTCATCGGCTGCCACCATGCCAAGTATTTTTTTCTGATTGGGCCAAATCAGCACCCAAACATTAAACAGCATAATGGTCCCCAGCCAGGCGCCCACACCAATCAATTCAAACCCGCCTCGCAAGGCGAACGCATCGGTAAAATGTGGGCCCAACAATGCCGCACCCGCCAGCCAAGTCACCACAGCAGACCAACGAAACCACAGTAAGGCACGTGGCGCGATATGTTTGTTAATACCCGCAGCCGTACCGTCTGCTGCGGCCGCTTTCAAGCCTGCCATTTGCACCAGATTAAAATAATAAAGCAGGCCCACCCAGGTAATGCCTGCCAATACATGAAACCATCTTGCGAGTGCCGGAACCAGTTCCATCGTATCAGCCTCCTGCAACCACAAAATTTTTGAGGAAAAAAACCAGCGCCAGCGTGAGCAATACACCAGAGAGAACGGATCCTGCAACAGATTCCAACGGATTTTTCATATACACCCCAACCCTTTTGTGTTTTTAAGCCTGATCGGACTAGATCCGCATGGTGGCTATGCCGGCTAGCCACTCGCAAACATTTTCATGCGCCTAAATTTAGGTGTCTCAAGAGCATAACGACTGCCATGAGACAACACCAAATCGGAAATTCAGATCAACGACCCAGTAAATCTTGTTCCAGTCAAATCCGGTTGAAGATAAACCCAAGCCAGGCTTGATTTTTTTGTGGTTTTGAACCTTTTTAATTTCATCCTTAAGCTTACCGTAAAAGCAATTTATTGACAAGTTAGCCCCAGGCTTATTGGCATGCGTCACGAAAGCATCAAGTTTAGATGATACGCGTGGTTTTTCGATTTATAATGCGCGGCGTCAATATAATTTGCGCCCAATCTGCAGGCGCGACAATGAAGGGACACTCGCACCATGGCAACAACAGACATCGATGTCGTGCTGGTTGGCGGCGGCATTATGAGCGCAACGCTGGCGTCTCTATTGCATAGACTCGACCCGACCTTAAGCATATGCATGGTGGAGCAACTCGAAGACGTTGCGCTTGAAAGTTCTGATGCACTGAATAATGCAGGCACTGGCCATGCGGGGTATTGTGAGCTCAACTACACCCCCAAAAACCGGCAGGGAGAGATTCAGATTCGGCGCGCACTGGAGATCAACGCCGCCTTTGAGATGTCTCTGCAATATTGGTCTACCCTAACAAAAGAAGGGGTACTGCAAGCGGCAGCATTTATCCAGCGCGTCCCGCACCTGAGTGCGGTTTGGGGTGCAGAAGATGGTGCTTTTTTGCGTCAGCGATTTGAGTTATTGCAAGCACATCCTTTATTTGCAGAGATGCAGTGGAGCAACCAGCCGGAAACCCTGAACGAGTGGATGCCCCTGATGATGCGTGGCCGTGAAAGCGGCGTGCACATGTCTGCCACACGCGTCGCCCATGGCTCGGATGTCAATTTTGGCGCACTGACAAGGCAGTTGGTGACTCACCTCAAGACACAAGCCAACTTTACCTTGCTCACCCAATCCCGCGTGACCAAGCTCAAGCAAGTGAACAAGCGCGAAAAACATCCCTGGCAAGTTCAAGTGCAGGATCTGGTCACCGGTAAAAAACAAACTCTGGAGGCCCAGTTTGTGTTTTTAGGTGCCGGCGGCGGCGCCTTGCCCTTGTTGCAGCAGTCGGGGATCCCTGAAGCGAATGGCTATGGCGGTTTTCCGGTCAGTGGCCAATGGTTGATTTGTAATGAACCCTCGCTGATCAACACTCATCATGCCAAGGTTTACAGCCAGGCTGCGGTCGGCGCACCACCCATGTCGGTGCCGCATCTGGATACGCGCATGATACAAGGCAAGCCTGCCCTGCTATTTGGGCCCTATGCCGGATTCACCACGCGCTTTCTCAAGCAAGGCTCGCGTTTCGACCTGGCCAAATCTGTCAAAGTCAGAAACATCAAGAGCCTGCTCGGTGCGGGCCGACACAATCTGGACCTGACCAAATACCTGATCAAGGAAGTGTTTCAAACACATGAGCAGCGCATGTCTGCCTTGCGCGTATTTCTGCCTGCGGCCGATAGCCAGCACTGGCAATTGGCGCACGCCGGGCAGCGGGTACAAATCATCAAGCGCTGCCATCAGCATTGGGGCAAACTCGAATTTGGCACTGAGATTGTGGCCAGCGCCGATGGCAGCCTGGCGGCCTTGCTCGGCGCTTCGCCTGGCGCATCGGTGAGCGTCCAGGCCATGCTGGATGTATTACAGCGCTGTTTTGCCAAACGCATGCAAAGCCAGACCTGGCAAGAGACGCTCAAGTCCATGCTTCCCTCCTATGGCGAATCATTGATTGACGATGCGCAACTGCTGGCACGTGTGCGTAGTGAAACCTTGAGTACCTTGCAACTGGGTTAGTTTGCTGAACTAGCTCAGCAGGTCTGGCAACCCGGGATCGCACCACCCATTGCTGACGGCCATGCAAGCCAACAAAATTTGAATTTTCTGGACAATAGCGTGGTCCTGACTAGAGGACTTGTAAGAGAAAGCGAACTGTTTATGTATTCCGGGATTGCCGACAAAACACTGTTTACCCTATTTGGCGCGGGCCTCACCGCTTTGTTTTTAGCCGGATGTCAGGCGGATGCCCATAAAGTGCAAGCCAGTGCCCCCGACTTTGGCGAGAACGTGTTTGTGCTCGACCCACAAATGCCGGCGGAAGAAGTGCAGGCCAGGCTGGATGCCCTGTTCAAACAACAAGAAAGTAACCAGTTTGGGCCTGAACGCTATGCGGTATTGTTCAAACCGGGCGTCTACCATAACAAGATCAAGTTGGGCTTTTATACCCAACTCATGGGTCTGGGCCGCTACCCTGATGACGTCATGTTGCAGGGCGGGATTGAGGTCAAGGCCACCTGGCACGAAGAAGATGCCACACAAAATTTCTGGCGTAGCGTAGAGAACCTGTCGGTGACGCCGGATAATGGCACCATGCAATGGGCGGTGTCGCAAGCTTCACCGCTACGCCGTCTGCATGTGCGTGGCAATATGTTGCTGGATGATAATGGCGGCTGGTCCAGTGGCGGCTTTATCGCTGACAGCCTGATTGACCAGCAAGTCAATTCGGGCACCCAGCAGCAATGGTTAACCCGAAACAGCAACATTGGCAGCTGGACCAATGCCAACTGGAATATGGTATTTGTTGGCGTCAAGCATGCCCCGGATGCGTCGCATTGGCCTAACCCACCCTATACCGACGTCCCGCAAACGCCTATCGTACGCGAGAAGCCGTTTTTGACAGTGACCGCGGCTGGTGAATACCAGGTTTACGTCCCACCCTTGCGTCAGCAGACGCAAGGCATCAGTTGGCAAGACGCCCACCTGGACGGCACGACGATTCCCTTGCGCCGTTTTTATATTGCCAAAGCGGCAACAGATAACGCTGACAGCCTGAATGCGGCGCTTGCCAAAGGTCTGCATCTGTTGCTGACGCCGGGCATTTACCCGCTAGACAAAGCCCTCAACATTTCGCGCGCCAATACCGTGGTGCTCGGCTTGGGCATCGCCACCCTGCTGCCTACGCATGGCAACCCCGCCATGCAAGTGCAAGATGTCGATGGCGTGATCCTTGGCGGCCTGCTGTTTGATGCAGGTGAGAAAAACAGTGAGGTGTTATTGCAAGTTGGCCAAAGCAAAACCGCCACCTCGCATGCCCAAAACCCGATCAGCCTGCATGATGTGTTTTTCCGGGTAGGCGGCGCCAGCGTGGGCAATGCCACGCATAGCGTCATCATCAATAGCAATCACGTGATTGGCGATAACTTGTGGGTATGGCGCGGCGACCATGGCAACGGCATCGGCTGGTCTATGAATAAAACCAAGCATGGCATCGTGGTGAACGGGGATGATGTCACCATGTATGGCTTGTTTGTCGAGCACTTCCACGACTACCAAACCGTGTGGAATGGCGAAAATGGCGCCGTGTACTTTTACCAGAGTGAAGCGCCCTATGATGTCCCCAACCAGGCCAGCTGGATGAATGGCAGCAGCAACGGCTTTGCCTCCTACAAGGTGGCTGATCACGTCACACAGCACAAGGCTATCGGCATGGGTGTGTACTGCTTTTTTAATGACAATCCGGAAGTCAAACTGACTAGCGCGATTGAGGCACCGCTGGGCGAACATATCCAGTTTGAGCGCATGACCAGCGTTTCGCTGGGCGGGACAGGCGAAATCACACATGTGCTCAATACCAGTGGCGACGCTGCCAAACCAGGCAGTGAAGTGTCTCGCCTGTTGAAGCCTTAACGTATTCCCTTGTGAGCGCCTGCATTTAGCTGCAGGCGGCTCAAATATTAGCTGGCCTGCTGACCATACAAGCGTTGATAGACACTGCCGGCCTGCTGCACCAGCGTGTCATGCTGTCCTTCCTCAATGATGCGGCCCCCATCAAACACCAGCACGCGGTCAGCCTCTTTCACGGCAGATAATCTGTGAGCAATGATGATGGTCGTCCGCCCACGCAAAAAAGTGCGCATTGCCTGATGCAGCAAAGCTTCTGTATGCGTATCCAGCATGGAGGTCGCCTCATCCAAGATGACGATTTGCGGCTGTTTCAGCATCATGCGAGCAATCGCCAGCCGTTGACGTTGGCCACCGGACAAGCGCACCCCACTGCGCCCGAGCTGCGACGCCAGCCCTTGTGGCAAATCGCGCACAAATTGCGCTAGTTGCGCAATTTCAAGCGCCTGCCATAAGGCATCATCCGAATAAGCGGTCTCCAGACTCAGGTTTTGGCGCACGCTGTCATTAAACAACATGGGTTGTTGCAGCACCACGCCCAAGTGTTCGCGCACTTGTGCATAGCCCAACTGCTCAATCGGCTGGCCGTTGAATAAGATCTGCCCCTGAGTGGGAGCATATAAGCCCAGCAACAGTTGCACCAGGGTGGACTTGCCCGCGCCTGAGACGCCGACCAGCGCCACTTGCTCACCCGGTGCAATATCCAGCGTCACGTCGGCCAGAATAGGATCGCCTTCGCCATAAGCAAAGGTCACGTTTTGCAGGCGGATTGCTGCGGGTGAATGTGCATCCAGGGCTTGTACGGTGGCAGGATAATGGGGTTCTTCATCCGCCGCCAAAACCTGGTTGATCCGACCCAGCGCCGCCTTGGCGGCGTAATAAGAGACTTGCACCGACAACAGCTCTTGCACCGGGCCCATCATGAACCACAAGTAGCCAAACACAGCGATCATCTGGCCGACAGACAAGTTGGAAAACACCACCATCAACATGGCGACGGCACGAAAAATCTCAAAGCCAAATAAAAACACGCCGAATGACAAACGCGCCAAAGCATCAGACTTCCAGCCGGAAGCCGTTGCGGCGGCTCTGACTGCTTCAGCCGCCTGCTTGGCTTTATCCAGAAAGCGGCGGTCACTATTGCTGGCCCGCAGTTGCTGCATCACTTCCAGCGTCTCGTTCACCGATTGCGACAAAACTTCAAAGGCGCCATTTTCTCGCTGCTTCCAGGCTTTGACCTTTTTGCCCAAGATCATGGTCAGCGCGATCACAAACGGATTCAAGAACAGGATAATCAACGCCAGTTGCCAATGCATCCAGAGCAAGACACCAGCCACGCCAATCACGCTTAAGACGGCGACCAGCACTTTGGCGATGGTCTCGCCTAAAAACTTGTCCAGCGTCTCAATATCGGTGAGCAACCTGGCAGTGACTTGACCTGCACCCAGGCTTTCATAGACTTGCATGCGTATCCTGCCCAGTTTATCCAGCAGCATTTGCCGCACCCCCAGCGTCACCTGTTTGGATAAGCCGACAAAAATACGGGTGGTCGCCACGCCGAGTAACACACTACTTAAGCGCAAGCTGATCGTGAACACCGTTACCACCACGATAATAGCAATCGGCCCCAGCCATTCGGCGGGGAGCAGCGCCGTCATCAATTTCGTAAGTTTACCCGGTTGGTGCAGTAATACCTCATCCACCAGCAAGGGCATCAATAGCGGAATCGGTACCGCCACCATCGCCCCGCAAAAAGCCAGGCATTGCCCCAACCACAAACGGCGGGCCTGCTGGCGCAGTTGCTGCCATAAATCCTGCAAGCTTAGGGTCATGGGGATTGAGGTCTTTAGTTAGACGGCCAAGACGCGCTGACGGCGAATCTCGTATAACGCAATGCCACTGGCCACACTCACATTCAGGCTCTGTACCGTGCCAAACATGGGGATGGTAATCAAGGCATCACACGTTTCCTCGGTCAATCGACGCATGCCATCGCCCTCAGCCCCCATCACCAGGGCAATAGGACCTTGCAGCTTGGTATTGTGCAGAGAGCCTGGCGCATCCATGGTAGTGCCAACAATAAACACCCCCGCTTCTTTCAGCTCGCGTAAGGTGCGCGCCAGATTGGTCACGGCAATAAATGGCACCGTTTCGGCCGCACCACTGGCTACCTTGCGCACCGTGCCATTCAGGCCGACAGATCGATCTTTGGGTGCAATAATCGCATGCACGCCCATGGCATCGGCCACACGCAAACAAGCCCCAAGGTTATGCGGATCTTGCACACCATCCAGCACCAGGAAGAACGGCGGTTCATCCAGATCAGACTCCAGCACATCGTGGATATCCTTGTAAGGCATGGGCGTTTCTATCACGCGCGCAATCACGCCCTGATGGCGGCCATGCGCACCGATAAAGCCATCCAGGCGCTGGCGATCCGCCTGAATCACGCGGATATTCTGCCCTTTAGCCATCTCAAGCAAATCACGCATCCGCGCGTCTACCCGGTCCTGGTCAATAATAATTTCCTGAATGCTGCTACCATGCTGACGCATGCGACTCAACACCGCATGAAAACCAAACAAAATGCGGGCTTCCGACATAATCACTCCTAAATTTTTGATCTCTTTTGCTTATGCTTTGGCAAAAGTGAAAATACGAATCGCGCAGAGGCAGCCACATTCACTGCCCCGTGCGCGACGAGATGCCCCAAGCAGGGCAATATTGCATTAACCGCTATTATCCCAGATTTTTCATAAAGCAATTTTTCAATCTGATTGAACGGCTGGGATTATCGGGCTTTCGCCTTGGGTTTGCCTTTATTTTTTTGCGCAGAATGGCGGCCCTTGTCTTTGGCTGAGCGGCTTCTGGCCGGAGCAGGTTTGCTCGCAGCGGGCTTTTCTGCGGTGCTGCGAGACGTGCTGGTGCCGGATCTGGTTGATTTTTTGGCTGGTCGTTTAGCCTTTTTGGGTGCTTCCCACACTGCGGGCACCACCTTTTCAACCGGCTTGGCAGACCGTGTCTTTTTCACGCTGGACACGGCCAACGATTCAGCGACAGTACCATCTGCCGGATCAACCACGCCCTCTGACTTGCCGACCAGTGTAAAGTCAATACGCGTGGTTTCAAGATCCACACGCACCACCTTCACGGTTAAGCGGTCGCCTAAACGATAGCGCACGCCGGTGCGCTCGCCCACCATCTCATGACGGGCTTTGTCATGGATGAAGTAGTCATTGCCCAGGTCGGTGACATGCAGCAAGCCTTCCACATAAACCTCATCAAGCGCCACAAACAAACCAAAGCTGGTGACACCTGCCACTGTGCCACTGAACACCTCACCCACCTTATCCTGCATGTAAAAGCATTTGAGCCAGTTCGTCACATCGCGGGTTGCGTCGTCGGCACGGCGCTCGGTCATGGAACAGTGCACGCCAAGGTGATGCCAGTCTTTGGCCTGATAACGTTTACCCTCAACCACTGCCTTGATCGCTCTATGCACCAGCAAGTCAGGATAGCGGCGGATCGGCGAAGTGAAATGCGTATACGCCTCATACGCCAGGCCAAAGTGGCCGACGTTATCCGGGCTGTACACCGCCTGCTGCATCGAGCGTAACAAGACCGTCTGTAATAACTGCGCATCCGGACGTTCTTTGATACGCTGCATGAGTTTGGCGTAGTCTTTGGCGTGCGGGCTCTCGCCCCCACCCACACCAAAACCAAATTCGCCCATAAACAGGCGCAAGGCCTCCAGTTTTTCTGGCGTAGGCCCCTCATGGATACGGAACAGGCAGGTCTGCTCGTTTTTGAGCAAAAAGTCAGCGGCACAGACGTTGGCCGCCAGCATGCACTCTTCAATCAGTTTGTGCGCATCGTTGCGTACCACCGGCACAATCTTGTCGATTTTGCCATTATCGTTAAACACCATCATGGTTTCAGTGGATTCAAACTCCACCGCACCACGTTTTTCGCGTTGTGTCAGCATGAGCCTAAACACGCTGTTGAGGTTCTGCAAATGCGGTAACAGCCAGGTATATTCCTCACTCAACGCAGCATCTTCGCCCTGCAATAAAGCAGCGACTTTGGTATACGTCATGCGCGCTTTAGACCGCATCACCGACGGGTAAAACTGGTATTGCTTGACCACGCCCTGCCCGTCCACCTGCATATCGCACACCATGCACAATCGCTCAACATCCGGGTTCAACGAACACAGCCCGTTAGACAAAGCCTCTGGCAACATCGGGATCACACGACGCGGAAAATACACCGAGTTGCCGCGGTCAAACGCCTCTTTATCCAGCGCATCCCCAGGCTGCACATAAAAACTCACGTCCGCAATCGCCACCACCAGGCGCCAACCTTTGCCTTGCGGCTCAGCAAACACAGCATCGTCAAAGTCACGTGCGGTTTCACCATCAATCGTAATCAAAGCCAAATCACGCAAATCCTTGCGGCCTTTATAATCTTTGGCTTGTACGGTTTTAGGAAAGTCTTCTGCCTGCTTGAGCGCCGCAGGATTGAATTGATGCGGCAAATGATGCTTGCGCAAGGCAATCTCAATCTCCATGCCGCTATCCGCATAATTGCCCAAAATCTCGACAATCTTGCCCATGGGGTTAGAGTGCGAAGAAGGATATTCGGTTAACTCAACCGTCACCACCTGTCCCACTTGCGCATCCATATCCAGATGGTAAGGAATCAGGATATCCTGGCTGATACGCTTGTCTTCAGCCGCAACGATGGTCACGCCCTGGGCGCGAATCACACGCCCCACCAGGGTCTTATTCGCCCGCTCAAGCACCTCAACCAGCTTGCCCTCAGGCCGACCTCTGCGGTCCACCCCAGCCAACCGCACCATGGCGCGGTCGCCATGCATGACCAAGGTCATTTCCTTGGGGCCTAAAAAGATATCTTCAGGATTTTTGGTTTTATCATCGGGGACCAGGAAACCATAACCATCGGTATGCCCGAACACGGTCCCCGCAATCAAATGGATTTTATCCGGCAAACAAAACGCACCCTTGCGGTTACGCATTAACTGGCCATCGCGCTCCATCGCGCCCAACCGGCGGTTAAAAATGTCACGCTCATCATGGCTGATATCGAGCATCACATAAATCTGCTCAGCACTCAGGGGAATGCCCTGGTCTGACAACAACTGCAACACCAACTCGCGACTAGGCAACGGTGTTTGATACAACTCAGCTTCTCGCTGCGCCTGCGGGTCATTTGCACGCAGGGATTTTTTAGTTTTTCTGGTTGACAATATTTATTCTTCCTTTAAAATGCACAGCTTCTTTAGCCCAGATGGCGAAATTGGTAGACGCGCTAGTTTCAGGTACTAGTGTTTAACGACGTGGAGGTTCGAGTCCTCTTCTGGGCACCATCAAGCAGCTTTCCAGCTGTGCCAAATTAGACTCCCAAGCAAACAATGTTTTTTGTGTATTACAAAGAATTTTCTTGGCTGTTTTTTGAATCAACATGTGGTCAGTTTAACACTCTTTGGTAATTGACTCTGTTTAAACTTCAAAACCTATATTCCTTTTTTCTTCTATCAAAAATAACAATTAGAAAAACCGAAATTATCATAGCACCCCATGGGTAGGCCCATTTCATCACCCAAGGTGTCTCCTTAAAGCTGGGTAAAATTAGTCCTATGAGTAGGAAAAATGAAGACACGAACATTATTCCGCCCATCGCACTTGCCCTACCAGAGGTCATGGTGACTACCAAAAAAAAGCTTAAAACCAGCCAAGGAAATAAAATATAAATACTCTTTGTAAACCACTCAGGGAACGAATACCTTGTAGTTAAACTTGCCCCATCCACACCTAGATAGCTTTTATAATTTACCTGAGAGTTAAACCCAGCTACTAGGCTTTTAAAGGATTCATTTAGCACCTTGTCATTTTCCTCCAAGTTTAGCTTTTCAGATAATGTTACTAATTGATCGAAAATTTTAACTTGCTTATCAAGCCTCTCCAGAGCAAAGTGCTGTGTATACGCTTCATATGCAAAGATTGCACTAATCAGAAGAAACAGCAAAACGAATGTAAATGTGAGTCGAGACCATGTGAAGTTAGTTAGAAGCCGTTCAAAGTAATCAATTAGACTATTTATAATAATCATCCATCATTGATTATTTAATTGTCTAAATTATAAGCAAAATTTAAGCGGCATGGCATTGCAACATAAACCTCGCATAATCATTACTGGTTAATGGAAAAATAAAAAAGCCCCGGTCTGCCGAGGCTTTTTTTAATCCAGCAACTGAATTGCCTAGCGATTATTAAAGAACCCAATATTCATCACTCTGTCATTCACAAAAGTGACTTCGGTTTCTTTGTACGTGTTCTTTTTGTCGTATTTGACCAGGTTTTTGTAGTACCACATCTCAACCTGTACAGGTTTTGAGCTGTCTTGTTGTTTGCCGATGCCTGCGATCATGCTGTTGGCGTTGGTGGGTTTGACGGATTGCTGTTTTTTAAAGGGTTGGCCGAGTTTTTCGAGCACCACTTTTTTGGATTTGCCGCTAAAGCCGTTGATAAAGTCGTTTTCATCGTAGGTTTTGCCTGCCAGTGCGCTGGTTGCAGCCAAAGCGAGTGTGGCGGTGACCAAAGCGGTCATAAGATGGGTGTATACCTTCATGTTTACTTCCTGTTATCCAAAATCAAATTGCTGAATTATTGTTTTGTGCAAGTATAACTGTTTATGTCTGGCTTTGGTTGACCTGGCTAATGAGCCAGTTGGCTTCAGGGCAAGATTTAAAGCCCTTGGTGCACCGTTTAAAAATCAAGTTGCATGCCGTCATAACCGACCTGGACATTGGCAGGCACCCTGGCTTGCAGGGCCTGATATTCAAGCTCATGGGTCATATGAATGAGCACATTGCGCTTGGCGCCTATGCGCTCAATCAAGGCCAGTGATTGCTCAACGTTGACATGCGTGGGGTGCGGTTTTTCGCGCAGGCAATCTATGAGCAACAGGTCTACCCCTTGCAGCAAGGCATACGCGCTTTCCGGGATATCGGAGACATCGGTCATGTAGACAAAGTTAGCGATACGGTAGGCGTAGATGCGGATTTTGCCGTGCATGATGGGGATGGGGATAATCTGCTGACCAGCCGCTTCAAACGGGCCCTCGACGGTATGTGCAGCCAAAACGGGCAAGTCCCAGTAAGTGGGGATGGGGTCACGCAGCGTGTAGCCAAACTTTTCCTGAATATGGGTAATCGCCTCGGGATAACTGTAAAGCGGAATCTGGCAGCGGTTGATCTGGCAAAACGCGCGTAAATCATCAATGCCGTGCAGATGATCTGCATGGGTGTGGGTGTACAGCACGGCATCCACCCTGCGCATCTGTTGGCGTAAAGCTTGCAGGCGCAGGTCTGGCGAGGTGTCTATGAGGATCACCCGGCCGTCATCCAGCGTGACCATGCTAGAGCAGCGTGTGCGCTTGTTGCGCGTATCGGTCGAGCTGCAGGTGGTGCATTGGCAGCCGATCGCGGGCGTGCCAGCGCTGGAGCCTACGCCTAATATGGTCAGTTGCATGGCTGGGCGTGCTTGAACAGTTTAAAAAAGTTAGCGGTGGTTGCGTCCATGATCTGCTGTAATGGCTGCTCGCGCAGGCGCGCAATTTCTTCTGCCACATGCCGCACATACGCGGGCTGATTGGTTTTGCCACGGAACGGGATAGGTGCCAGATAGGGGGAGTCGGTTTCGACCAACATGGATGCCAACGGCACTTTTTGCGCGACGTCTTTGAGCGCCTGGGCATTTTTAAAAGTCACGATGCCAGAAAACGAGATATAGAAACCCATGGCAATCGCGGCCTGAGCCACCTCCCAGCTTTCTGTAAAGCAGTGCATGACGCCCCCAACCTCGGCCGCGCCCTCCTCCTGCATAATCTTGATCGTATCCTCGGCCGCATTACGGGTATGGATGATCAAGGGTTTACCCGTCTGCCTTGCCGCCCGGATATGCGTTCTGAAGCGCTCGCGCTGCCAGGACAAATCACCAGTTAAACGGAAGTAATCCAGTCCGGTTTCGCCAATCGCCACCACGCGTGGATGATTGGCCAGTTCAACCAGGCCTTGTACGGTAGGCTCGGTAATGTTTTCGTAATCAGGATGCACGCCGACTGAGGCATAAATGTTGGGATACTGCTCGGCAATGGCAAGTACTTCGGGGAATTTATCCAGCGTGACCGAGACGCACAAGGCATGCCCCACCTGGTTGCTGCGCATGCTCTCCAATACTTGATCCATGTTCTGGACCAGCTCGGGAAAATTCAGGTGGCAATGGGAATCTACTAACATATTCTTTCTGTCTGCGTGCTAATCACTAAATGGTATTCGACGGTCGGCTAGATTTGAGTGCGGCACCCAAGATAGATTCAATCCGTTTTTTGGCTTCGGCACCGCCATCTTTGTCACTAAACTGAATGCCTATGCCTTGCGGCTTGTTGTTGACCGCCTGCGGCGTGATCCAGATCACCTTACCTACCACTTTGAGCTTGTTTGGATCATTGAGCAAAGTGAGCAACATAAACACTTCTTCGCCCATTTTAAAAGACTTGCTGGTGGGGATAAACAAGCCCCCGCCTTTGACAAAAGGCATATACGCCGCAAACAGGGCGGCTTTTTCTCGAATCGCCAGCGACAACACACCAGGTTTTGCCGCGGTAGAAGGTTGCATCTCGGTCATGACATCAGCTCCAGAGTACGTGAGCGGTTAATGAAGGATACAGGGATAGTGACTACTTGAGCACAATACTGCGTTGCACGTTGTTGTTTCTAACACCGCGCGCCTTGCATCTGATCTCGCGCACTCACTTATTCGGTTTATCCTCAAATATTTTTTTGTATTGCAACAACAGCTGCTCCAACTGCAACTCCTGATTGAGCGGATGTTGTGCGGTCATTTTAAAACGATTTAGCTGTTGCTGAAACGCCAGCAGCCGCGATAACTGCACACGCCCGGCCAGCCCCTGCAAAGCTGTTGCCTCTGAGGGGTGGTAGCGCAGGGGTTGCTGATGGCAGGACAACCACACGTCCAGCAACCACTTTTGCAGCACTTGTATCGCCGCTTCCATGCCTTGCTTGATCAGCACCGGCACCGCAGCCACCACGTCAATCTCGGCACCGCGGCGTAAGTGCGGTTGAAACTGCTGATACCAGGCATACCAGTCCAGGTCGTCTTGCAGCACGGTAATAGGCGCCCCGCCACTGTAGTGCCAGAGCCATTCGGGTTGAGCAATGCCTTGTGACTGCATCCATTGCAAGCCTTGTGATTCACTGGGAACTGGCATCTCCACCTGCATGCAGCGGCTCAGGATGGTCGGCAGCAACGCTTGTCTTTGATGTGAGACCAGCAAAAACTGCGTGCGTTGCGGCGGTTCTTCCAGCAACTTGAGCAAGGCATTGGACGCCGCGACATTCATGGCTTCCAGCGGGTGAATCAACACCACGCGCATGCCTTCAACACGGTGACTGCTCAGCGATAAATAATCATGCAAGGCGCGAATCTGGTCGATGAGGATTTGCTGCCGCTTGCGGGTTTTCTTTTTGCTGCCCTCAGCGCTGTCTTCATCTTCTGGCGTGATCTCCCTAAAATCAGGATGCGCGCCTTCGGATAACCAGTGACAAGACTGACACTGACTGCAAGCATGGCAGTGTTCAGGCTGCAAGCACAGCAAGGCAGCGGCCATCGCGCGCGCAAAAGCCAGTTTGCCGATGCCGGTTTTGCCATGCAACAACAGCGCATGGTGACGTGACTGGCCTGCTTGCATCCATTGTGCAAATAACGTGGCCTGCCATGGGTATTCTTGGGAAATCAACATTGGCGGATGATTTCTACAACACTCTGCTGCACGTCAAGCAGGGGGCGATTGGCATCTATGACTCTGAAGCGTTGCGGATATTGGGCAGCCCGCGCCAGATATTGTGCGCGCAGCCGCTCAAAAAATGCCGCGCCCTGCGCTTCAAATTTATCCGGGGTGCGTGCGCCCGCCAACCGTTGCAGACTCACCTCTACCGGCACATCAAACAGCAAGGTCAGGTCTGGTTGCAAATCGCCCAGCACCCACTGCTCAAGCTGCTGCATTTTTTCCATGGCCAGGCCACGTGCGCCACATTGATACGCATAAGAAGCATCGGTAAAACGGTCTGACAGCACAATCGCGTCACGCTGCAAGGCGGGCAGAATGACTTGCTGCAAATGCTCGGCGCGCGCTGCAAACATCAGCAGCGACTCAGTCTCCACATGCATCTCACGATGCAAGAGCAAGGCACGCAGCTCTTCGCCCAAAGCCGTGCCACCTGGTTCGCGCGTGGACACCACTTCTCTGCCGGTCGCTTGCAGCAACTCCAGAATAATGGGGATATGCGTACTTTTACCCGCGCCATCCATGCCTTCCAGCGTAATAAACAACCCTGCCATGTCCCGATTTCCCTTTAACTTTACGACAACTATTTTTTTAACTGGTACGCCCGCACCGCCTGGTTATGCGCTTCGAGTGTCGCGGTAAACACATGCCTGCCCTGGCCGTTGGCAACAAAATACAAGGCGTTGGTATTGGCCGGATGCAATGCCGCCTGAATCGAGGCCAGGCCAGGCAAAGCAATCGGCGTCGGCGGCAAGCCGCTGCGCGTATAGGTGTTATACGGCGTATCCGCCAGCAAGTCTTTTTTGCTGATATTGCCACTGTAACGCGTGCCCATGCCATAAATCACGGTGGGGTCAGTTTGCAGGCGCATGCCTTTGCGCAGGCGGTTCACAAACACACCGGCAATCTGCGGCCGTTCTTCTTCCACACCGGTTTCTTTCTCTACAATCGAGGCCATGATTAAGGCCTCATACATGGTACGGTAAGGCAGGCCCGATGCGCGTTGCTCCCACGCCTGATTCAAGTGCTGCACCATTTTTTGATAAGCGCGCTTATACAAATCAAGGTCACTGCTTTGCGCATCCAGAAAATACGTATCCGGGAAAAACCAGCCTTCGGGGGCATCGTTCTGGCCACTCACCTGTTGCATCAGTTCCTGGTCGGACAACATGAGCGTGTCATGGCGAATACCTGTCATTTGCGCCAGCTTTTGCCTGAAATCGGCAAAGGTTTTACCCTCGGTCAATTGCAGTTTGAACTGGTCAAACGTGCCATGCTTGAGCACATCAATGAGGCCCATCACTTGCAAGGGCGTATTAAAGGCATAATCGCCCGCCTGCAACTTGTTGGCACTGCCCGTGAGTTTCACCACCAGCAAAAAACTGTAAGGCTCGGTGAGCACGCCTGAAGCCACCAACTGGTCGGCAATCGCACGCACACTGGCCCCGGCAGGAATTTGCATGCCTATGGTTTCTGAGGCCATGGGCAGCGGGCGGATCAAAAAGATCACGATCCAGATGGCTAATGCCAGTGTCGTCAGGCCCAACAAGGCCAGACTGTATTGAAAAAAACGTTTAATGAACAACATAATGCAACTGGGTTCTGAGGGTGTGTGCCCAATCATTGTGTGCCAATGGCTGCGCATCAAGCTGCGTCACCTGTAATACGCCATAGACACTGTTGGTGATAATCACGGCATCGGCAGTGAGCACATCTTGTACGGTCAACCGGGTCAAGCTGACCGGCTGGCCTTGCGTTTTATACCAGTCCAGAATTTTTTGCCGCATAACCCCGGCCACGCCACACTGGTCCAATATCGGGGTCATGACCTGCCCGGCCTTGTGAATAAAAAGATTGCCGCTCACTGCTTCGACCACCTGATCCTGGTAATCCAGCATCAAGCCGTCAAAAAAGCGGGGGTCTTTCAGTTCGGCCCGGGCCAAGACATTTTCTAGCCGGTTTAAGTGCTTGATGCCCGCTAACAAAGGCTGACTGGCCAGTCGGGTCTGGCACTGATAGAGCGCGACCCCATGGGTGTATATGGCCTCAGCATAGACTGGCAAAGGGCTCCAGACAAACACGCGGGTTGGTTCGGAAATGGCGGGGGGCGCATAGCCGCGGGCACCATCACCACGCGTAATGATGATTTTGACTACGCCGGATAATTTGGTCTCATCCTCACCGGCAGACATCAGGCTTTTGAATTCTTGCATCAGCAATTCAGCCGACGGACAGACCATCAGGATTTTGCTGCAATCCGCAACTAGGGTTTGATAATGCAGGGGCCAGTCTTGTAGTTCACCATCGAGCAGGCGCATGGTGCGAAATATGCCATCGCCATAAGCAAAACCGCGGTTGGTCGGGCTCACGCCGCTCACCAGTCTCCCATTCACGCAGTAACGCACCAAACTCATGTTTCGCCATTAAATATCTGTGTTTCTAACAAGGCTGAACCTTACCATAAATCTGCTGGCACTGACGGGTGGCTGGCCAAAAATGCAGGCCAGCACACTGGAAAAATGCGGCAAATTAAAAGAATTAAAGGGTGTTCTAAAGTTTTTTTCTGGCATGCCGTTAACAAGATACGCGGTAATGTGAGCGAAATAATGATTAAGGGCTTCGATCATGTCTATTTCAAGTATACAAAACAGCAATGTGTCGTCGTTATTGAACAAGGCTTACAACACGGATAACAGTGCTGCGACCGGCAAGGTGCAAACCACGGACAGCAAACAGGCTGATGAGACTCCGCAAACTGCGGCAGAAGCCGCTGTTGAAAGCGCCAAAGTGATTCTTGGGGGCCAACAGGCGCCACAAACCTACACAGCGCAAGGCTTGATGCAGCAATTACGCCAGTACCAGCTCGACAACGCTACAGTAATGTTTGGGGACAACAGCGACGACGCCAATCAGGATGCACTGCCCGGTATGCTTGGCAATAACGCTGTGGAGTCAGACAGCAGCAGTCAGGACTGGGCTAGCACCATCAGCAAGAACCCAGGTCAGGCAGCCGTGATGGTCGAGCGCAGTAAAAGTAACTCCCTGAATACGATCTTCAACAACAAATAAGTCGGCGATCCGCTCAGCCTGAACGACGTCTGGACGCACCGCGCAGCAGGCGAATCTTAACGTCCCTGCGGCGTCAGCATTTTTTATGCTGAGCGGTTTTAACCGGAGGTTAAACCTTCACAAACTGCCCAACCGGGTGCGCACTCAATAGGGCTTGCAAATCACTGCCACTCAGCGCCAGTGCATAGCCCAGCACACCACTGCCAATCACCACCCGATCGTAACTCAACACGCTTTGGTCAACCAGCACGCGCAAACCAGCGGGCAAGGCAATCGGCGGCACTGCGCCAACCACATAGCCGGTGGCCTCAGGTACTTCGTCATATTCTGCCATACGGCACTTACGCTCACTCAAGTGCGCGCGCAACAAGGCCCAATCGGCACGGCCAGCTCCCGCCACCGCGAGCAGACTAAAGCCAGTATGCTCCCCTTTAAACACGACACTACGCACGACCGATTGTGGATCCAGGCCTTGTGCTGTTAGCAGCTCTTCTAGGCTGCGAATCGGTTTTTTGTCTTCGCTGAGCGGGATTTCGATGACCTCGAACGCGATGTGTTGCTGCTCGAGCAAACGGGTTACCGGGGAATCTAAAGTTACACGCATGGCTATTCCTTCAATATAACAAACTACATTAAATTCAACATTTAAATGCGCGGGTGCTTCTATCAATGCAAGTTGCTAAGCCAGACAAGACGCGACTAAAAAGTTTTGACGTCGCATATAGCGGATATGTAAGGAGACATTTTTTATACGCAACGCAGTATAGCGACGGAAATTGAGTTTATAGAAGTGCCCTATTGATATTCTGTATATTTAGCATTGCTCCCCTTGCATTTCTCAACCGGGTATTTTTGCGCATTCAACTCGATCTTGGCATGGGTGGCTGCAATCAAGTCTATGCCACACACCTCGGCAATCCGCAGCAGGTAAACAAAGGTGTCGGCCAGCTCTTGCCCAACTTTTTCGCGCGTGGCGGCATCCAACTGGCGGCTGTTATCCTCAGTCATCCATTGAAAATGCTCTACCACTTCTGCCGCCTCAACTATCATGGCCATGGCCAGATTTTTTGGGGAATGGAACTGCGCCCAGTCACGTGCCTGCACAAATGCATTAATGCGCTCACGCAAATTCAGTAAAGAGTCAGTCGTTTGGTGTTGGTGTTCAGTCATAAATAAACTCAATAAAACAATAAGATGGGAAGCTTTATTGCTGCGCAAGCAACGCTGCAAATTCATCGGCAGGCAAGGGTCGGCTAAATAGATAACCTTGCATCTCGTCACAGTCATGCGATTGCAGAAATTCGAGCTGTGCCTGGGTTTCTACCCCTTCTGCGATCACTGTTAATCCCAGACTTTGTGACATTTTGATAATCGCAGTGACAATTGCCGCATCGTTAGCATCCACTTGTATATCACGAATAAAGCTTTTATCGATTTTAATGGTATTTACCGGCAATAGCTTGAGATATGACAGGCTGGAATATCCTGTCCCAAAATCATCTACTGATAACCGGACACCCATCTCTTTGAGCTTGTTCAAATCGTTAATCACGGTCACCTCAGTCTGAATCGCAACGCTTTCAGTCACCTCCAGTTCGAGATGATAGGGTTGCAGGCCCGTTTGTAATAACACTTTAGTCACTTCTTGTGTAAAGTGCGCATGGTGCAACTCAACCACCGAAACATTAATCGCAATGGGAATCTCGGGCAAACCGGAGTCTTGCCACTTTTTATTTTGCGTACACGCCTCGCGCAATACCCAATGACCAATGCCTCTGATCAAGCCAGAGTCTTCGGCAATCTTGATAAAACGATCTGGCATCATCATACCCCATTGCGGATGCACCCATCGGATCAGAGCCTCAGCGCCGATGATCTTGCCGGTTTTGATGCTGACTTTTGGCTGATAAAAAAGCAGTAACTCATTGTTTGATATTGCTTTTTGCAAACTGTTTTCCATCGTAAGCTGAGCCGCGACACGTGCACTCATTTCCTTGGTAAAAAACTGGTAATTATTTCTACCTGAATTTTTGGCATGATACATTGCCGCATCTGCATGTCGTGTCAGCACATCGACATTGTCGCCATCATCAGGATATACGGCAATCCCAATACTGGCCGTGATAAACAACTCGTGATTTGCGATGCTGATCGGGTCCTTGATGGAAAACAGTATTTTTTGTGCGATTTCGGCTGGGACGGCATCATCTGTTAACTCTGGCAACAACACTACAAACTCATCCCCGCCCTGGCGACTGAGCGTGTCAGAGGCACGAATGCACATTTGCAGCTTTTTGCTCAATACTTTGAGCAATTGATCGCCCACTTCATGGCCCAGGGTATCATTCACCCGCTTGAAGTGATCTATGTCAAAAAACAGAATGGCCAGCTTGGAACCCCTTCTTTTCGCTGCACTGATCGCTTGCGTAATACGGTCTGTCAGTAACAGTCGATTCGGTAAGTCGGTCAGATAATCATGCTCGGCAAGGTAGGTCATTTTTTGTGCCATCTGACGTGCATCACTCACATCATGAAACACCAGCACGACCCCTAGAATATTGCCATCCTGATCACGAATCGGCGCCGCAGAATCTTCAATCGCATATTCAGCGCCAGATTTGGCGATCAGCAAGGTATGATTGGCCAGTCCGCAGACCTTGTTGTGCGCCAGCACCACATCCACCGGGTTGGCTGCCAGCTTGCGGGTGCTTTCATTCAAAATCCTGAACACCTCCAGAATCGGCCGCCCCGCTGCCTCAGCTTTGCTCCAGCCTGTCATTTTTTCGGCCACTGGATTCAGATAAGTCACCTCGGACTGCATATTGGTGGTGATCACCGCATCGCCGATGGACTCCAGCGTGACAATTGCCAATTGTTTCTGTTTAAACAACTCAAGTTCTGTGCGTTTTCTTTGTTCGATCTCCTGTCTTAAACTCGCATTGATATTGCTCAGATCTTCTGTACGCGCCTTGACCAGATGCTCAAGATTCAAATTCAATTTTGCCAAGGCCTGTTCTGCGAGCAATCGTTTCTGCACTTCGGACTCTAGCCTGGCAATGGTTGTTTTTAGCTGCTTGGTACTGGTAATCGTCAACGCAACTGGCATCAAGCGCCAAAGCATCACTGCCGTGATCCCTGAAGCCACGGCTGTTAAGCATTTCATTGTGGCATCAAGCCAATAGGCTGGCTCCCAAATGGTTGCAATTGCAATCAAATGCGTTGTTCCACAGGCAAAGATAAACAGGGAAAACATGAAAAATACCCAGTTAAACTCCAAGTCAGCGCGTTTTTTAACCAGATAAAGCAATGCCATCGGAATCGTATAGTAAGAAATCGCAATGACAGTGTCAGAAACAACATACATCCACAACAGGACGGGCGTCCATAAATAGCAGTGGCCATGGGGCATGAAGTTATCAGGGACCAACAAACTCAACAAAGCATCCATAGCAGCCTCTTAGTTGACTCTTAATTGTTGAAATGTGACGACTTAAATCTGCTTAATCACGTTCAGCATAAGAAATGCTAACGATAATATTTGCCACTATAATTTATACTAAACAATAGAAATGCGGGTCAGATAAAACAATCATTAACATTTGATCCAAGCGTGCACTTTGAGACTGCAATGCAATCTGCCAGCGCCTGTCGTCCTTCACAGACACTAGAGATTGCAGCGGATGAATACATGCGACCTACATTGATGCATAAGGCATCGACGGATAAGAATACAACTGCCCTATTTACGGTTACTTCCTGCCACCATCTTGATTTCAAACAACCGGCATTCCAATGGGCCGTTATACAGTGGTGTTTTCTTGCTGGGGCTCAGACGCATGAGCTTGGGCAGGCGCAAGTCGTTGGTCAGGAAATAGGTATTCCAGCCAGAGAACTTCTGTTTGAGCGCAGCGGCCATTTCGGGGTACAAGGCGGCCAAGGTCTCATCTTCACCAATACGCACGCCATAAGGCGGATTGGCGACCAGAACACCGCTGTCAGCTGGCGGCACCACTTGCGTGAATTCCCAGTGTGTCAGTTGTACGGCGTCCAGCCAGCCCGCCATTTCCAGGTTCTGCTTGGTGACGCGTACGGCACGTAAATCCATATCCGAGCCGTAAATGCTCTGGAAACTGACCGGCTTGGCAGCTTTGGCCGCGGCATTGCGGATTTTACGGAAAGTATCAGATTCAAAGTTTTTGAGTTTTTCAAAGCCGAAATTGCGATTTAAACCAGGCGCAATATTGAGAGCCATCATCACCGCCTCAAGCAAAAAGGTGCCACTGCCACACATGGGATCCAGCAAGGCCTGGCCCGGCTGCCAGCCGGTGAGCTTGAGAATGCCCGCGGACAGGTTTTCACGCAACGGCGCTTCTATGCTGTTTTTGCGGTTGCCGCGCTGGTACAGCGGGTTGCCGGAAGTATCGACATACAGTTGGTAGCTGTCGCTGGTAAGATATACATGCACGCGGACCGCAGGTTCACGCGTATCGATATTAGGACGGCTGCCAACGGCCTGGCGGAATTTATCACAGATGGCATCTTTGACGCGCAGGGTAATAAATTCCAGGCTTTTGAGCGGGCTGCGCACGGCCGTGACCTTGACCATCATGCTGTGTTTGACATCAAACCAGTTAGGCCAGTTAATTTTGAGCGCGCCCTGGTAAATATCGTCTTCTTTCAGATACTGGCCCCGCCCCACTTGCATGAGAATGCGCGTGGCGACACGCGAATGCAGGTTGGCGTGATAGCACGCCGACAACTCGCCGCTAAAACTGGCACCGCCATCGGTGGCTTTAATGTCGCGCGCCCCGCTCTGCTTGAGTTCGTCGACGAGAATGGCTTCCAGGCCACGTGGGCAGGTTGCGAAAAAATGATTCAGAAAATTAGCCACCGAGTTGAAACTCCTTGCCGTTATTGGGGTTTGCGCCTTGCAGGCGGTCTATGAGGCCGGGAAAGTTGATACGATGCGTCTGCATGGCGTCTTGCGAACGTTTGCGCAACGTCGCCAGATCCGGGATGGGCAGTTCGGCTTTAAAGCCGAACACGATGATGTTACCAGGCTTGCCGGTAGGCATCATGAGCACGCGCTGGTCAAACGTCTGCTCCATGCGCTGCATGTAGATATCAAACTTTTTGTCCGAACCCCACAGGTTAATCGTAAACAAGCCATCCGGCGTCAGTGCATCGGCACAGTCGTCAAAAAAAGCCTGGGTGCAAAAGTCTGGCGGCAAGCCGTTGCTGCCAAAGGCATCCATCATGAGCCAGTCGACACTGCCAGGATGCTGCTGCAGATAGGCAATACCATCGCCTTCGATGATCTGTAATCGCGCATCGTCATCCGGCACAAAAAAATGGCTGCGGGCGACCTGGATCACTTGCGGATTCAGTTCCACCACCGTTTGTTTGATCTGCGGACAATATTTCCATACATATTTGGCAATCGACCCGCCGCCCAGCCCAACCAGCAACAGTTTGCGCGCGTCCGGCTTAAACAACAAGCTGCTCATGGCGCCCCAGGAATAGGCCAGGACCAGCGCAAACGGATCTTTCACGCTCATACTGCTCTGTATGGTCGGCGAGCCCAAGTGCATGGAGCGCACGCCATCCATTTCGGTGACCTCCACCATTTCAAAGTCGGAGACGGCTTTGTGCACTTTACGGTTAAATTTAAACATTAGGCGCCTCCAAGCTTGCTTCCACCACAGCCTCGGCTTCCGTTGAGGGTTCTGTGGTCTCTTCGATCAGGTGCAGGAATTTACAGTCCAGCTCCATCAGTAAAGTATCGACTTTTTGTACCGCCAGCCGGACTTTGCTGCCCGGCTTGGTCGCTGGCAAACTGTGTACCTTGGTCATATAGGGTAAGTTTTGCAGGCGCACCAGATTCTCACGCCAGACCGTTGCGTCGATTTCAGTGATATTTTCCTGGATCAGGTACTGCAAGCACCAGTAGCGCTCCATCCGCGTCTGGAACTCGTTGTAGGCATTATAAGTTTGATCAAAATTGCGCATATGGCCGACAATTTCATCACTGTTGGACGGGTAGACTGGCGGCGTCAGGGTCAACACGCTGATCAGTTGCCGCTGGTTGATCAAATCCACCGCGCGGCGCAACGGCGAGGTACACCAGGCATATTGCGCCACGCCCAGGCCCTGATGGCCTTCGGCTTTGGTGGTCATGTACACTTTGCCACCATTTTGTGCGCGATAAATACCGGGCACTTCGTTTTGCGCCAGTAACAGGCCCCACTGGCTATTGGCGGCAATCATGAGCTCTGCCACCAGTTTATCCATGGGCGAGCCGCGCTGGCGGTTGATAATGCTGACCTTACCCTCGCTCACATAAAAATTGTAATCCACCGGTTGTGGCCGGGTCGGGTCATATTTACCGCGCGCTTTTTCCAGGCTCTCGGCAAAGCGGAACAAAAACACCAACGGTTGCCATAGTGGATGGCCACTGTCCTCGGTCAGCGTCTGCTCGTTAAAATAAGGTTCCAGCGTGTCGTGGCGCAGGTTTTCGATGATGGTTACCTGCTCCAGACGGCTTTGATGGCTAACAATGCTGAAATCAGGTGCCACTTCAAGATACAGGGACAAGGCCGGTTTCACTTGGCCGGCATCCAGGCTAAACGGACGGATGGCCGCTTCAGGCAACATGGTGATTTTATGCCCGGGCATATACACCGTAGACAGCCGCTTCATGACCTCATTATCCAGCGACGCATGCGGCGACACTCCCAAGGCTGGCGCGGCAATATGAATCCCGACCTGCGTGTTGCCATTAGGCAGCGCGGTCATCGATAAGGCATCATCAATTTCGGTGGTGGTGCTGTCATCAATACTAAAGGCCTGCACCGCTGACAAAGGCAGTGCCTCGGGGAGATCAGCCAACGTAAAGGCCGGGAACTCCGTGCCATTGGCAAAGTATTCGCGTAAAAACGCCCCCAGATGGTAATCATGAATCGAGGCAATGGCGCCACTGGCATGCAGCACTTGCACCGGCAGTTGCTTGAGTTCGCTGGCTGCCTGATCCAGCGCTTTCCACTCCAGGCTGTTTTTATCCGGCGCGTAGAGCAATTGGTCCAGCTTGCTGGCAAAGCCGTCTGGCAGACTGTGCGCTTTGAGTTGTGCAACCATCTGTGCCAACAGTTCAGCTTGCTGGCGCTTTTTCTCCATCCCCGCCAATGCCGCTTTTAGCGTGTCCTCAGGCGCGGCCTTGTAGCGTCCTTTGCCTTTGCGGTAAAAATACATGGGCGCGCCATGCAATTTGATGGCAATGGCAGCAGCTTGCTGATGACTGGGTTTGCCGCCATAGTATTCCTCGGCCAGGCGTTCAAAACCAAACTCGTCCTCGCCACAGCATTCCCATAAAAAATCGGTATCCAGGGTCTCGGCTTCGGCCTGGGCGGCCTCCAGAAAACCGGACAAACTCCCCTCGAACCGCATCAAGACATTGGCGGTTTTGATTTTGCTGCGCTTGCCCGAGCTCGCTTCGACCTGCATGCTGCTATCGGCCTCGGACATGATGGAGGCGACTTTAAAGCCGCCATCCTCTTCATAAAATACGTTCATTCAACTGATTCTTTAAAATACAGCCGTAATGATACCTTAGCGCGTTTGATTCAGCGTGCAAGAAATGCCGAGATGAAAAAAGAAAAGGGAGCGCTAAACTCTCTGGAGGTTTCTGCGGTTCAAAAAAATCAACATACAAGCCAGGAGAATAAGCCCCCACTCAGGCAGCGTCGGCACATCAGTCACTGTGGAGGCCTGAGTGGCTGGTAACGAAAATGTTGTCGAGTTATTGCCAGTGTCAGCATCCGCCAAGTCAGAATTCACAGAGATGACCAACGGTGGGACATCCTGCGTATTGGTCCACGACAGTTGTACATTAAAACTGCTTGAACTCCCGACATTCAACTGTGCAACGCGGCAAGTCAGTGTTCTACCCTGCAATTGGCATCGTTGGTCTGCACTGACCAGATCCGCCCCCGTTGGCAAACTCAGTTGTACGGCAACATTGGTGGCATTCGAGGGCCCGCCATTGGCAACAGTTAAGGTGTAAAGATAAGGCGTGGCCAGCGCAAGTTGTTGGTTAGGGCCACTAAAAGTAACGGATAAATTGGCATTTGCCTGCGTGTTCAATTGCCATGACAGTTGATAACTACCGGCATCCGTTTGATTGGTGTTGAGGGCGATATGGTATTGGGTATTTGCGCTAGCTTGAAAATACAGGGGGGAATTCGCATTATCAATGCCTGCTTTAGGCGTTAATGCGCTGATTGCTGTCCCGGTATACACCGCAAGTCTGGGGTTCGCAACACTGCCATTGACGGTAAGCGTTACTTGGCCAGAGGCTGGTGCCGTCCACTGCAACCAGACCGTATTTTGCGCTGCCAGGTCGGCATGGGCTGGCTCGCTCACTTCTGCCGTCGCGAGCAGATTGGTGCCACTGACACTGCCAGAGTCGCCACTCATCAAGGCGGGGTTAGAAAATGAATCATTTTGCGGACGGGCTGCAGCGCTTAAATCCAGCCGGGGTTTGACAAGACTGTTACGACTGTCTATGACAGGTTTGCCAAAGCTGGTCAATCGCGCTTGAATTTGATCTGCTGTTTCATTAACAAACGCTGACCTTAACACGGCGACCGCACCAGCCACATGCGGAGACGCTTGAGAAGTGCCTGCCATCGTGATCCCTGCTGCGGTGATTAAAGCACCCGGCGCCAGCAGGGTTAAATAATTGGCACTGTTTGAAAAACAAGTGACTTTATCCGCGGCCGAAGTCGTATCGGTACAGTTACTATAGGCCAAGCCTCCAACATTACTGTCGTACACCGCCCCGACTGAAATGGCCGCTGGCGCGCAAGCAGGTGTGCTGATGCCATCCAGGTATCCATCATTGCCTGCGGCGACCACCACATTAATGCCGGCATCCTTTGCCCGTTGTATCGGGCTGGTAAAAGGATTGGACTGGCAGGGACTGGTATTTTTATCCGACGCCCCCAAGCTCATGTTAATGGCCACAATATTGTATGTGGCTCGATTGGCAACCGCCCAGTTGATCGCACTTAAAATATCGCTTGTATAAGCGCCGCCACTATTATTGAAGACATTGATTGCTGCAATTTTAGCCTCTGGCGCCACGCCCAATACCGTCGCCGCCACATTGCTACCATGATTTGGGCTGGCATTGGCTGTGCCAGAATTGACGATGGTGTTAGCCACCACCACGCGACACGTCGCCGAGGGCGTCGCCACCGCAGTACAAGGACCAAACGCCGACTTTGTAAAGTCTATGCCGTCATCAATCACGACCACAGTGGCCCCTGCCCCTTTGTAATTAACCTGGCTGACGACAGGCTGATTGATCAAAGGCAAGCTCTGCATGAGTACCTTATGCATGATCCGGTCAACATACACGGCCTTGATGTTGCCATTGGCCATGAAGGTTTTGAGCGACCTGAGCGATTTAAAACGCTTTAAGCTCAGTGGCAAGTATGGATAGTCTTTGACTCCCTGGATGCCCTGCTGCAGCTCTAGCGTTTTCATTTGGCTTTTAAGCGAAGCATACGCCTTGCGCTTGATTGCCAACACATCGTCATTATCGGTCTTGAGCCGCTTATTCAAGCGGGTTGCGATCAGGCTTTTATTCACAGACGCATCATCATATTCAACAATTAAATCCTGTGTCTCGCCCTGATTAAAACGGGTCAGGATTTCTGGCTCAATGTCTGCTGCATGAGAAAAGGTAGAAAAAGTGATGAGGAAATACAGCAGTAAAAAAGGCATCGTGCGCTATCAGGCATAGATTGTAATTAGCTTGCAGATGCTAAATTTGATTTATGAAGGCTTGATGAAGGCAGAACCATGCCCGGCAGGATGCGGGCATTGAGTGACCATGGCAAGCCCCCGCTGTACTCTCAAGCAGCTAAGCCAAGAAAATGGCCAAACAGCCTATCATCAATCCCAATATTAACCGGCCACCGTTTTCAAGTACCTGCTGCCAATCAGTCAAGATTGAAAAGTCTGCAATGCCATAGTGCGCATCAATCATTTGCCACAAGGCCGCCAGCAAAACGAATGGCACATCGATGCACCACACCAGCAGCGTGCCTAACAGCCCGTAAGCAAGGGCCAACAGGCGTTTACGCATAAGGATCTCCGGCCAGGACAGGATCAGCGCGAGGCATACCGCCAGGCTTTGCCAAAGATGCACCAGCGTCGTACTGGCATGCGCAACGCCGCTGGGGTCCACTGCAATAAAATGCTTTCCCAACCAGAAAGACTTTGCCAATCTCACCTCAAAATCGATGACTTGCGCATCGCTTACTGTCGTCACCTGGGCAGAGATCACCTCGAAATGACCATCAATCAAAGTCAATAGCCCTTTAAAAAGTGGTAAAAGTGCCTGGATACAGGGACTGAAAAATGCATTGAGCGCCAGCCCAATGCCCAACACATAACAGAAAAACATTATTGCAAAGCGCATGTGGACTCATCATCCGCCAGAGGTTGGGTAGAGGCGGCCAGCCACCATGCATAAAATATTCCGGTGGCGCCCAACATTAAAAAAGGCGCAAGAATACCGTGGGTAAAGGTAAAGTGCTGGCGATCGTGCTGCAATACCTCAAACAACAGCAGCAACCGTAGTTGATTGATTAAAAATAAAAACAGTAACCCATACAAGGCACCCAGCAGCTTTTGCCGCAGGCTTAATGTTGAGCTTAACAGTGCAGCGACCAACATTAGCATCATGTCCACCCCATCACAGCCATTGGCAATATTCATGCTGGCATGTGCGCCTGTCAGCAGACTGCCTACCACCGTCACTTGTTCGTCAGCCAGCCAGCCTATCGTAAAAGCCAATGTCCGGGTAATGACCTTGTTGATCCACCATGCGCCTAGGCCGGTATCGGCAACACTCAACCACATTTGCTGCATAACGATAAACAGACAAAAAAATATCAACACGCCTTTCAACTTTTTGAAGTCTTGAAAACTTAAACCTTGCAGATGGTTCATAGGGGAAAACGACTTTCAAAAACAGCTCTGTGCTACCACTGGATAGGCTTCATTGATAAAGCGCCAAAGTGTAGCATGGATAAAATGTTATGATTAAAAGCACGATTGAACTCACGGTAACGCCCATTTTAAATGCGCCCTTTAACTTTTGATAACCGTTTTGTCCGCGAACTGCCGGGCGACCCGATCCGCCATAACTACACCAGACAAGTCAGTGACTGCCTATGGTCTGCCGTACAACCCACCCCGGTCAAAGACCCGCAACTGATCGCCTACAGCGCAGAAGTGGCCGGGATGCTGGGACTCACCGCCAGCGACATGCAAGACCGCGAACTGATACAAACGCTGGGCGGCAATGGCATGCTGGACGGCATGTTTACCTATGCCACCCGCTACGGCGGCCACCAGTTTGGACATTGGGCAGGGCAATTGGGCGATGGACGTGCCATTTTGCTGGGTGAGTTAGTGCATGGCGGCAAGCGTTTTGAATTGCAACTTAAAGGCGCAGGCGAGACCCCCTACTCGCGCTCGGCAGATGGCCGTGCCGTATTACGCTCCAGCTTGCGCGAATTTTTATGCTCGGAAGCCATGTACCATCTAGGCGTGCCGACCACGCGCGCCTTAAGCCTGGTCAAAACCGGTGACCAGGTGGTGCGTGACATGTTTTACGATGGGCATCCGCAGCTGGAACCTGGCGCCATTGTCTGCCGCGTGGCCCCTTCATTTACGCGTTTTGGGCATTTTGAGCTGCTGGCCAGCCGTGAAGAATTCGCGCTGTTAAAACGCCTGATTGGCTTTACCCTGGACCGGGACTTTGCCGACTGGTGGCCCTCAACTGGACTGACGCTGGATGTGAATGACCCAGCCCCAGAGCTGATTGAAGCCTGGTTTGAAGAAGTGTGTTCCCGTACGGCAGTCATGATCGCGCACTGGATGCGTGTGGGCTTTGTGCATGGCGTGATGAATACCGATAACATGTCTATCCTGGGCCTGACCATAGACTACGGCCCTTATGGCTGGATAGATAATTTTGACCCCGGCTGGACACCCAACACCACCGACGCACAAGGGCGCCGTTATTGCTTTGGCCGCCAACCCGATATTGCCCGCTGGAACCTGGAACGGCTGGCAGAAGCCTTGGGTACGCTGTTGCCATCTACACAAGGCCTGGCGGACGGAATCGCCACCTATGACCAAACTTACTTCCGCGCCCTCACCAGCAGCCTCGCTGACAAGTTTGGGTTTGAGCGCTGGCAGGAGGGGGATGGCGAGCTCATCAACCAGATTTTTGAGTTCATGACCCGTGCCGAAATTGACCAGACACTGTTTTTCACCCAGCTTGCGCAAATTGACCTGCAACAACCACAAGTCAGCACGCTGCAAAACGCTTTTTACACGCAAAAAGGCTGGCAAGATTTTAATCAGGATATCCAGGCCTGGCTCATGACTTATTGCCAACGCCTGGCGCAATCCCAGCAATCGGTGGCTCAACGCCAGCACCGCATGGCTGCCGCCAATCCGGTCTATGTGCTTCGCAACTATCTGGCCCAAGAAGCGATTGATTTGGCCACAGCAGGCGACAATAGCCGCCTGCTGGAATTACTGGAAGTATTACGCCACCCGTATACCCTGCAGCCTGGCAAAGAGCACTTTGCGGAAAAGCGCCCGGACTGGGCAAGACAAAAGGCGGGTTGCTCCATGCTGTCGTGTAGTTCATAATTTTAGCCATGGTTACCGCTGAACAACTAATGATAGAGGCCGGGTTACGCCCTACACAAGCACGAACGGCCGTGCTCACGACGCTGATCAACTCGCATACCGCCTTGAGCCAGCCTGAAATCCTCAACGCCTTGCAAGGCGTCAAAGAAATCGACCGGGTCACGGTGTATCGCGTCCTCGACTGGTTACAGGAAAACGCGCTGATTCATAAGATATCCACCGAAGACCGCGCCTGGAAATACCAGTTAAACAGCCCCAAACGCAGCTTTAAAACGCCGAGCACCTCCTCTCCAGGCATGCTTAACAACCACGGCCACGCCCACCTGCTCTGCCAGTCCTGCGGCACCGTGTTATGCATACACGAACTCGCTGCGCATATTCCACAGGCGATTTTTGATACTTATCAGGTGTCAAATATTGAGATTAGCTTGAAGGGATTGTGTCCGGATTGCCAGAAAGCGGCTGCAGTCGCACACGCTTAACCTGTTGGTGTTGTAGACGCCATGAGCACGCGAACTTGCGTGATTTTTGATGCTCATAAGTGAGTGGATTAAAGGCCTAAGACCAGCGCTTTAATCTAGCAAAGTCCCTTTGAGAACTAAATCATGTGCTCACAAATTACCTTTCCGCTGACCATTTATTACGATGCCTCCTGCCCCTTGTGTCGGACTGAAATAGAGACGCTGAAGCAAGCTGATGATACAAACCAGTTAATACTGGTCGACTGTTCGCAAACTGCAATGCAGTTACCCGACAGTTGCCCGGTCACGCGTGACGCCCTGATGAACAGGATTCACGCGCAAGACGCCATGGGACGCTGGATCAATGGTGTCGATGTGTTTGCCGCGGCATACACCGTGACAGGCTTCACAAAGATGGGCAAATTCTGGTCTAGCCGGATACTGCGGCCCTTGCTTAGCCGAGCCTATCCGTGGGTGGCCGACCACCGACAGTGGCTTAGCAAAACACCCTTGCCGTGGTTGTTGCATAAGCTCATCTCAAAAAACGCCAAGCCGCGCTAGTTGGCTCATCACAATGACCTTAGTGATTGGTCTGGCAAAGACCCTTACACTCTAAATCTTTGCCATGCTGGATGCACCGACTCAGTGTATGCATCACAATTCAGCGCGGAGAAACGCCCCCCAGCAACACAAAGGCATTAAGACCATGTACGACACAGGATCTATATGTCTCATCAGCCTCATGCGAGTAGTTTCTCGCGCTTAGGGTCATAAAAAGGCAACTTCACGACCTCTCCCGCCAAACGTTTCTGTTGCCCATCCAGCTTACCTATATCCAGGCGCGTGCCTATGCTGGAAAAATCGGGTGCCACGCGCACGATAGCAATCTGTTTTCCCATCAATGGCGAATAAGTAGCGCTGGTGACGATGCCAACCGGGAAACGCCCATGATAAACATGATCGCCATGACTGGCAGGGTCGCCACCTTGCAGAATCATGCCGACTAAACGATGTCGGCTCTCTGGCGCTTGCCGCGACAAGGCTTCACGGCCGATAAAGTTTTCCTGTTTGCTATGTAAAGGCACACTGAAACCAGTGCCTGCTTCAAATGGATTGGTACTGTGGTCAAACTCGTGCTCAGCCATACTCAAGCCGGCTTCAATGCGCAGGATGTCAAGCGCATTCAACCCCATAGGGGCAATCTGAAAGCGCTGACCCGCTTGCCACACAGCATCCCATAATGCTTCGCTATCATCGGGGTGACACCAGACTTCATAGCCCAGTTCGCCTGTATATCCGGTTCTGGAAACCATCAAGGGCACGCCTGCAGCCCCTCCTAGCCGGCCAATCGTAAAGTGAAACCATTTGAGTTTTTCAACCGAGGGCTGACTATCAGGGGTCCAAATCAGCTTGCTTAACAATTCACGGCTGTTCGGGCCCTGCACAGCGAGATTGTCTAGCTGTGCGCTGGCGTTGCGGATGCTGACTTTAAAGCCTTTTTCTTGGGCTTTTTCCCTCATCCAGATACCGGTGTATTCCGCACCGCAGCACCAGCGAAAAGCCTGTTCCCCCATACGGAATATGGTGCCATCATCGATCATGCCGCCGGTTTCAAGACAAATCGCCGAGTGCGCAATTTCACCGATGGCCATGCGGCTGATGTTCTGCGTTAATACATACTGCAAAAAAGCCACCACATCAGGGCCGACGATTTCAAATTTGCGTATCACCGACAAATCTAACAATGCCACGCGTTCACGACAGGCGAGATATTCGGCATTCGTCCCCCAGCCATCGTATTCAGTGGCCACCCAATAGCCTGCATAGTCGATAAACTTTTTGGTCAGTGCGGAAGTTCGGGGGTGAAAACCAGAAGATTTGGTCATGCGTGGCAGCTCCTCAGAAGTGTTTCGATAGGCAATGGCGCGTGGGAAAAATTGTTCAGCATCGTAAATACGCACATGAATATCGGTCGGATGCCAGCCATTGGCAGGATCAATATCGTCAGGACAAGCAGAAGAGGCGCAGACAAGGTCTCGCTCAGCACGCATTAAAATATAATCCCCCGCCCGTGACCACGGTTCATCCATCAGCACGGCGCCCGAGGCGTCAATAAAGGTGTTAAAAAACAAATTAATCGCTGGCCAGCCAGCCCGTGGTGCAATGCCATACTTAGCCAACAGTTGGTTAAAGTTGTCGGTGCAACTGGCGTGGCCGAAATAGCCACTGTCTTCGTAGTATTTGGGGGTACAAGCCAGTAGAAAACTATCGTGCCGACCCACGGTATCCTGCACCACTTCTGTCATCGGTTTCAGATCCGAACCAAGGTATCGTGAGTGCAATCCGGGTACAGGATTGCTCAAGCCCATCACCGTTCTGGTCGCTGTCGCATCCAGCCCCAACACAATGCCTTGTTCCAAAGCCTGTTTATCAAACGCAATAAAATCCGAGCACTGCTTGCCAGACACATCAATAATCTGAATCCATTCGCCTTTTTTGACTTCATAGGTCTGTGCCGTGGCGCGATTAACCCTCAACTCGTGCTTGATTGGCGCCAAGGGTGCGGGCAAGGGTGGTTCTGCCAGATTGGCGTAAGTCACGGTAATGTCCACTTCAGTGACTGGCGTGTGCGCTTCAACGGACATGTTTGGGCCAGCCACGACAATCACGACAGTCAAAGCATTTGCTGCTGTAAATTTGGCATGCTCTGCACCTGACACTGTGATTGCTTGCTGTAAAGAAGCGTCATCCAGCTGCCAAGTGTTTAATTGATTACGCAGCCTTTGGGAGGCTGCACCACCCTGCTCAAGTTGCTGTTGAATACCGATAGCGACGCCTGGCGGACGCTTATCGAGTAACGCAGGTGCCAATGTGCCATGAGCATCCAATACAATCAGCTCAGTGCTTTGCGCTTGGTCTGGACTTAGAATTTCAAGCCGGTCGCCCGCGCTCAGCGATAATTGAATGGCATGTTGTCCATCCAGACGGTACTTGCTAATAGGCTTGGTGAAGGAAGCGCCAAAATAATAGTCCTCCCCCCACTGCTGTTCTTTGATTGCTTGCATCGATTCACCATGTCTTACGAAGTGTCCAAGTTAAGAGCGTGCCTATCCTATGGATATCTATTAATAGGTTGATATTCACCAACAGGCTGTTATCCAGTGCACTAATATTGACTTTGACGGCATGAGATTCAATTACCCTCATGGCGTACCTCTTTGGTATTAGGCTTCGCCCTCACTCAGCCATGTCAACAGTGCATAAGTGCCAGCGATTCTGTTGTATCCACAATGGCTGGGCTATGCGCGGTCATCAAAACGCACTCAACACATTTCCAGCCACGGCCTAATCAACGTGATGACCTCACCATCACTTACCCAATTTGGAGTACTTCTTGATGAGGATTTTTCATCTTGGTGAAGCAGGTTACTTTAGCGACATCGCGCTTCTAAACGCGGCGCAAACTAATCAATCAGATTTATGGAGAATCCTAATGTCAACGCGAATAGCCATACTCGGCGCGGGTCCTAGCGGCCTCGCACAGCTTAGAGCCTTTCAATCAGCCCAGGCAAAAGGCGCTCAAATTCCAGAAATTGTGTGTTTTGAAAAACAAAGCGACTGGGGTGGGTTGTGGAATTACACCTGGCGTACAGGGACAGATGAACATGGCGAGCCTGTCCATGGCAGTATGTATCGTTATCTTTGGTCTAACGGTCCCAAAGAGTGTCTGGAATTTGCCGACTACACCTTTGAAGAACATTTTGGCAGGCCGATCGCCTCATACCCACCACGCGAAGTGTTGTTTGATTACATCAAAGGTCGCGTAGAGAAAGCAGGTGTGCGCAATTATATTCGCTTTAATACGGCTGTACGCAATGTCATCTTTAGTGAGGTGACTCAGAAGTTCACCGTGACTGTGCAAGATCACACCACGGATACCATTTACGCAGAGGAATTTGATTACGTGGTCTGCGCAACAGGGCATTTCTCTACCCCAAAAATCCCGAGTTTTGAAGGCTTTGACAAGTTTGGCGGCCGCATCTTGCATGCCCATGATTTCCGGGATGCCCTGGAGTTTAAAGACAAAGACATTCTATTGGTTGGCAGTAGTTATTCCGCAGAAGATATAGGCTCACAATGTTACAAATATGGGGCACGCAGCATCATCAGCTGTTACCGCACCGCACCAATGAATTATAAATGGCCCAAAAACTGGGAAGAAAAACCCAATCTGGTCAGAGTCGATACGGATACTGCTTATTTTCTCGATGGCAGCTCGCGAAAAGTGGATGCGATTATTCTGTGCACCGGCTATTTGCACCACTTTCCATTCCTCGCAGATGATTTACGCCTAAAAACCAACAATCGACTATGGCCACTTAACCTGTATAAAGGCGTTGCATGGGAAGACAATCCAAAATTCTTCTATATCGGCATGCAGGATCAGTGGTATTCCTTCAATATGTTTGATGCGCAGGCTTGGTACGTGCGAGACATTATTTTGGGACGTATTGAATTACCGGCAAAAGCCGAGATGAAAGTGCATAGCATGCTATGGCGTGAAAAAGAACTGGCGCTACAAACGGCGGAAGAAATGTACACCTACCAAGGCGACTATATTCAGGAGCTGATAGATGCCACTGATTATCCATCATTTGATATTCCTGCGGTCAACAAGACCTTCCTTGAATGGAAGTATCATAAAAAGCAAAACATCATGACTTTCCGTGATCACTCTTATCGCTCCTTGATGACGGGCACCATGTCCCCACCCCATCACACACCTTGGTTAGAGGCGTTGGACGACTCATTAGAAGCCTATCTCTCCGATAAAAGCGAATTGCCTGCGGTGAAAGAGGCTTAAGTTAAAGGATATGTTCTCTAAGGTGCTCACTTCATCCTGCGCAAAAAGCACCCTTATTGGATAACCATGGATATGATTTAACGGAAAAATACGATGGAACGCGGATATTGGATTCGAAGTAAGCCGGTCTATTCAACCTTGGTCTGGCAACAACAAGCAAACGCACATATTGTGCTGGTTGAAGGCAGTGCTGGGGGCCTGGCGGCAATGAAGTTATTCCAGCAAATGCATCCAGAGCACCCTACCAAAGTACTCTACGCGAGAAACCCCGTGGTGCAACAGGATTTCAGCGTCCCCTTAAGCAAGGTCGTGCCGGATGCGCTGTTGATGTTTGAAACGACAGAGGAGTCTCTCGTTGCATTTGAGGCCCATTTATCCAGTGCATGCATGGGCTTACGCATCTACGTGGCAGGCTCTGAGCGCTTTATCTGGCAGGTGGCTCAAATGGCTGACAAGTATGGCATTGATGACAGTGACATCCTCAAAGAGCTCGTTGGCACCTTAGCTAGGCCTATCTATTGCGTGCACTGCAAGACCATCTCTTATGAAGCGCATACCAATATCAAAAAATGTGATGGCTGCGGCAAACAACTGTTTGTCAGAGACCACTTTTCTAGACGTCTTGGTGCTTATATGGGGCTGATGGTGGACGCTGAAGACCCAGGGCAGATTCCAAGCATTGAGGAGATTTATCCTTGAGTACATTTAAAGTTGTTGTTTCAAATATTCAGCAAATCACTCCGCTGATTAAGCAGTTCTCTTTTATCAGGGAGGATGGCGCAAGTTTCCCTCCATTTTCAGGGGGAAGTCATGTGGTTGTTGCGATGAACATTAATGGCCGACTCCATCGCAACCCTTACTCACTGATGGGCTCTCCACAGGCGCCTGATGCTTATCACATTGCCGTGCGCCTACAAGAGCACTCACGCGGCGGCTCGGCTTACCTCCATCACGAGGTAAACGTTGGCTCTCAATTAGAAATCACGTATCCAAATAACTTATTCGCGTTGGATAAAAGAGCGCGTAAACATCTACTCGTCGCTGGTGGCATTGGCATCACCCCATTCATGTCGCAGATTGAAGATTTAATCAGGACCAAAGCCAATTACGAATTGCATTACGCCTATCGCTCTCAGGATCACGCGGCATTCACCTCTACCCTGAAAGAAAAATGCGATGAAAGAATCCGTGTGTATGTCGAAAGCGAAGGACTCAGCATTGATCTCAAAGCGCTATTAAGCAAACAACCCCTGGGCACCCACGTCTATGTGTGTGGACCGAATGCGATGGTGGTGGCTTTAATTGAAACGGCGCGATCACTGGGTTGGCCAGAAAATCATATCCATAGCGAACAGTTTTTAGCGCCGCCTTCAGGTGAACCATTCAAAGTGAAATTGGCAAAATCTAACATTGAAGTTCATGTCCCCGCAGAAATGAGCATGTTGGAAGCCATTGAAGCGGCAGGGGTGGATGCGCCCTACTCTTGCCGTGGCGGCGCATGTGGCCGCTGTGAGCTGGAAGTCATCCGAACTGATGGCGTGCTGGTGCATCAAGATCACTATTTATCAGAAGCAGACAAGGCGGCTGGCAAAAAGATTATGCCTTGCGTCTCGCGCGCAAAATGCCACTCCTTAGAAATCAATCTTTAACAGGAAATGCTATGAGCTTAGCTTTTAAAAAAGAAACCTTTCGTGATGACTATACTTACCAAAACTCACCCGAGGCCATCAAACGGTTTCCATTTCCGTTCGCAGAAGACACCTATATGTATTCAGTGAATATTGAGCCCCACACCAAGGGGCCGGTGGGCGCTGTGACTGAATTTGCTTTTGATATTGATGAGCACTACGTCGCTGAATGCGAGGATAAAGCCAAAACATTAGCGCTAGATGCGGGACGGTACCAGGCCTTGCCACACATGGCGGAGGCGCAATGGGACTTTCTAGAGCTGACGATGGAAAGTTTATCGAACGACTATCCTGACCTATTTTTGCTCAAAAAAGACGGCCTATTGTGGACCTGGGAAAATAAACCGCTTGGGATTAAAAACACGTTTACATTTGGCGACAGCACCTCATTTGACATGGATCCAATGGAGTATATGGGGAGACAGGTGCAAGGTGACTTTGTGCTATTGGATCAACGCAACGGTACCTTGTACGCCGATGCTGGCTTTATCACCAGCCAAGCAGATTGGTCGTTGGCCTTTGATGTGGGCATGGCGTGGCATGAGTGGCACGGCCCTGTCCCGCAAGTGACGAAACTCGGTGTGATGGACCGTGCTTTAAAATTCCTCATGGCCTTGCAATTGGGTGCACCCGTACGGCGTTTAAATTGGACCATGACAATTAATCCAAGATTAGATACCTCGCCCGAAAACTATCCCTTATGGGGCGGCGACCGTAATAAAGTGACCATCGACAATGTGGGCGAGCTTGTACATTTACGTGTTGAGTTACAAAGTCTATTCAGATTGCCACGCAGCAATGCCATACTGTTCAGTATTCGCTGCTATTTAATCAATATGAATGAGTTGACCACTTCTGCACGCTGGGCAAAGCGCTTTCATCGCGTGCTAAAGTCATTACATCCGGATTTAGTGGAGTACAAAGGCTTAACCAAGTTTAAAGATTTAACGGTGCAATGGCTGTCTAAAAAAGATGATGGCGCAGAAGTGGCATTAGGGACGCACCCATAATGCTGGATACCCTCTAGCTTGAAAATCACATGAAATACTTTTGTAAACTCTGTATGGCCTGTGATCCATCTTCTTGAGCCACATCGGTAATGAAGCCTTCAAGTGCTAACAACTCTCCAGCACTTGAAAATACCCCTTTACCCTGCTCTAGTACCCATTTAACCGCGCCAGAACGCGTATAAATACGATAAAGTAATTGGAATTTTTGTTGATGCCTGATTTTCTCTTGCACATGATCCCAGGCGATATTGCGGTCCTCAGGATGAATAATCTGGGCATAGGAAAAGTTGGAGTTGCCTATCATTTCATACGGTTCGTAACCGGTAATATCAACCGCGCCTTCACTGACAAATTCAAAACTCCAGTTTTTATCATTTTTACAACGATAAATCATGCCAGGCGTATTGTTGATGAGCGCATTAAGCAGATGACGATGACTTCTTTTGGTAGACTCCGTGAGCTTCATTTGGCTGATATCGGTGAGGGTACCGATGATGCTGGATCGTTCGCCTTTGTATGCGGTGGTGTTTTTAGCACGCAACTCCACCCAATGAGAATCGCCATTTCTGGCAATCAGACGAAACTCGACGACGGTCTTATTGCGCTTTCCTTGAATCAGAGAAGTGATTCTCGCCTCAGCCAACGGTTTATCTTCTGGATGCACAAAAGTAAGTAAGGTTTTATTGAGACATTCTTGTACTTTGTAACCTAACATCGATTCCCAAGAATGATTTAAGAATATGATTTCTTGATTCACTTTAAGATAAAACACAATTTGTTCTATGTGATTGATGAGTTGCTCATGGATTGAGTTTTCAAGCTCACTGGATTCCACCATCTTTTGTGAAAGGCTTGAAGAGAATTGGAGTAAATTGACAACAGATCGACTGTCTTCTTGTATGGGTGAAATGGAGACGTGTGTCGGTAAAATGCTGCCATCCAGGCAGAGCAAACGAATGCGTAAGTGATTCTTTTTATCTTGTGTCGCCGTTGTCTTTGCAAATAGAGAAGCCAGCAGCTGATGGTCGCCAGGATGAATAATATTGGTCAACGGCATCCCGACCACTTGCTCCTGCATGCTTAACATGCCAATTTCCATCAGAAATGCTTTGTTCGCAAACTTAACAATGTAGCCATCAATGACTGCGGCAGGCGTAGAAAGATTGCTGGACACATCGTTGGCCCAAGTCACGCTATGATCCATCGATGGCTTGGGATGACGCGTATAATGTTTACGAAAGATGGGGTAGATTGCAATCAACAACAATGAAGACAATGCAGTGGTTGCAGCGATCATCAATGCAGATAAATGCGTGTTAAATGAAGCGCCAGACACCCACCATGCGTTAAAGACGATAAAAAAAATGACACTCAATATTAGTGTGCTAAAAACAAACAAACTCATCTAAGCGCCTTTCGCGGGAAATTTCAATTCCGGAGTCATCCTTGAGCATTCAATTTGCAAGCCTGATCAAAAGCATCAAAGATCTGACAATACACACATTGTATGCAAAGCTTATCATATTAATTTTTTGTATTACTTCCAGCTTGATACTCATGCAGGCCGGCTCTCTTTTTTTGCTCGACTACACTGCTAACAATCAAAAAGTCATTCAAAACATCACCAAAGAGCAGATTTTCTGGCAACACTTTTCTGACACCGCCATCGGAGAAGCGCCGGAGAAATTACCCGAAGCAATCCTTAAGGCCGATCCCCATTTACGCTTTGATCTCGGCAAGATGGTGGCACAGATTAACAACCATGATGCCACGCAAGTCAATCAACTGTTACAGAAACTCAGAGAAGCAAGAGAAAAAATCAGTGACAGCCACTTTCAACAAGCGTCCATCACCTCGCAACGACTCACGGTTCAAACCTTAATCTCAAGCTATGAGCAATTGGTCGCGCTATTGTTGCAAGAGGTCGAGGCAAAGCAATCAGTGATTGCACTGCTGCAGCTGCTGAGCATTTATTTAGCCATCAGTTGCTTGATCACCATCGCGTTTAGAGCGAGAAAGCTCCTGGTTCATCGTCTGGATACGCTAGTCAGTTTTGCTGGCTCAGACGCGCAAAATGAACAGCGCGAGCAGGATGAAGATGAGTTTGTCAAAATTGAACGCCTGGTCTACGAAACCTCGGCAAGACTAGAAGGGTTTAAAGCAGAAAACGAATGGTTCAATCAAAATAGCAGTGAACGCCTGCGTCGATTAATTAGATCACAAGACTTTCTGCATGAATTTGTAGAATCTATCAACAACACTTTATTAAGCGAAACAGTCTTACGCAAAAGTTTATTCTCGCTGGAAAAGGCCTTAAACATTTTGAATGTCTCTCTCATTTTTACCGAAAATGACTTGGGCATTTCAACAGAGCGCGTTTTATTTTCCAATCACAAACCAGAAAAACTCAGTGACGCCATTTTAGAAGATCTCACCACAACGAATCTGGTGAGATTCTGTACCAATGACAATTCGTCACATGACAATGGCTTTCAATGCATTGCGGTCGGCTTCGTCACCCCCACTGGGGCATTGGGCGTGTTACAGGTCGAGGCGGATCTTGAGCATGTGTTTGATGAAACAGAAACGCAATTGATAGAACTGACGGCACATTTACTTTCTATGGTGATGGGTTTCCAAGGACGGGAGCAAGAGGGGCGGCGTCTGGCATTGTTAGAAGAGCGTGCGGCCATTGCCCGTGAATTGCACGACTCTCTGGCGCAATCATTGTCGTTCATGAAAATTCAAATTTCGCGGCTGCAAAGTGCAAGCAACAACCAATTAGAGACGAATGAATTTCGCGGCATTGTCAACGAATTGCGCGATGGCTTGAATACGGCTTATCGTGAGCTACGCGAGTTATTGGCAACCTTCCGCGTACATATGGATGTGCGGGGATTGAATTCGGCGATTCAGACTGCCATTGATGAATTTAGCCAGCGCTCCAACCTATCCATTTCCCTGGATAATCGTCTGATAAACTGTCGCTTGACTGTCAATGAAGAGTTTCATATTTTACATGTATTGCGTGAGGCACTCTCCAACGTAGTGCGCCATGCAAACGCAAGTAGAGTGGAAATCTCACTTAATTTTCAAAGCAGTGGAACCATCATTATCATCATTGATGATGATGGTATTGGCTACACCGCCACTGAAGCGTCTGGCCATTATGGACAGAGCATCATGCAAGAGCGGGCAGAAAGCCTGGGGGGAAATGTTGCGGTTCTCAGACGCAAACAAGGGGGCACGCGAGTGCGCTTGATTTTCACGCCACAGTTGCCTCAATCATAGAAAGACATTTAAAAATGATGCAGACCCAATACAAAGTGTTCTTGATTGATGATCATGCCCTCTTCCGCAAAGGGGTTGGGCAAATCATAGATGCAGACCCTGCATTCAAAGTAATCGGTGAAGCCGCCTCAGGGCAAGAGGGTTTGGATACTGCCATTGGCTTTAAACCAGACATTGTGTTGATAGACCTCAACATGAAAGGAATGAATGGCATAGAGACCTTACGCCAATTTAAAGCGTTAGATCTCACAGCCAAATATGTGGTGCTGACGGTGTCAGATGCTGAAGACGATTTATTAGAGGCCTTGCGCGCAGGTGCTGATGGCTACTTATTAAAAGACATGGAGCCGGAAGACCTCTGTGCCAACTTAAAAAAAGTCGCTAATGGCATGACGATTATTCAAGACACACTCACTGAAGTGCTAAGAACAGCCCTTTTAGAGCCTAAACCTCAACGTAAAGATGAGCAGGCTTCGCTCACTGAGCGTGAAAGAGAAATATTGCAATGTCTCAGTGACGGACTCAATAACAAAACGATTGCGCGCAAACTTGGCATTAGCGACACCACCGTGAAAGTGCATATCAAACATTTATTGAGCAAACTTAAACTAAGCAGCCGCTTAGAAGCCGCAGTCTGGGCACACAATCAAAAATAAGGTGTACTAGCGCAGACCTCGTGCCTTTTTAGCGCTCAGCAAAAAGGCCTTTTCAAATTGTGCGTAGGCGCAAGGTCACGCATACGCGCCTATCAACACCTCCCCCCTCCAACGCTCCTTTGAAATCTTCTCCAGCTACCCCTTAAGGAGTAATCCGTAGTGAGAATTTAGTAAACAGCTGCAAATCATCAAAATAGATTCCATTGTGGATGTATTGACTTAATCCCATGTGCAGTTGATATCTGATTGTCATTGAACGTTGATCTTCTTATTAGCCTTTCTTGAAATCAGTAGATAGGTGAAAAAAAGAAGGCTTTTAGGGAAGGGAAAATAAGGTGAGTATAAATTCTTCGATTGATATATCTCAAGCCGGCTTCGCAGGTGGTGCTGAAAGCAAGCACACGCTGCATCGAAAGATTGGTTGGCAAGGTGCATTTTGGGTCGCTAGTGGCGTGCCAGCGCTTGTATTGTTTTCTATGGGCGCCATTTCGGCAACGGTAGGCAAACCAGCTTGGTTGGTATGGGCTATTTCTATCACATTTGGTTTTATTCAAGCATTTACGTATGCAGAAATTGCAGGCTTGTTTCCACATAAGTCTGGCGGTGCTTCGGTATATGGCGCGGTTGCATGGGTAAGATATAGCAAGTTTATCGCGCCAGTCTCAGTGTGGTGTAACTGGTTCGCATGGTCTCCAGTATTGGCTATCGGTTCTGGATTGGCTGCAGGCTACATTTTAAGTGCCTTATTTTCCCCAGATGCCGCCATCAACACCTGGCAAATTACTCTCATGGATTTGAGTAGCATTAAAGCTGGCTTAAGCTTAAGAATTAACGCAACGTTTATTCTCGGGGCTGCCGTTTTACTCACAGTGTTTTCGATACAGCACGGTGGTATTTTACGTTCTGCCAAAGCAACCATGATCCTGGGGGTCACAGCTTTAATTCCACTCATGCTGATAGGCTTGGTGCCTATCCTCACCGGCGACATGCCTATGGCGAATTTCTTTCCCTTGGCGCCTTTAAGTTATGACACAGCCGGGAATGTGATTGATGGTATTTGGAATATTGAAGGCTGGAAATTAATGGCGGCGGGCTTGTTTATTGCTGCCTGGTCAACGTATGCCTTTGAAACCGCCGTCTGTTACACACGAGAATTCAAGAACCCTAAAACAGATACTTTTAAGGCCATTTTCTACTCAGGTTTGCTGTGTATTGCGGTGTACACACTGGTGCCCATCGCTTTTCAGGCGCATTTAGGCTTAGGCCATTTGGTGACGCCAGCGGTGACAGATGCCGCGGGTAACGTAACGACTGGCGCGGTATACGATGGGATGTTGGCACCAGACATTTACAGTGGCATGGGCGTTGCCGGGGTGTTGTCGAGTATGTTGGGCGGCTCCAAGCTGATTGTGACAGTATTGGTAATTATGCTGGTTTTGGCTCTTTTGCTCTCGATCATGACCTCCATGGCCGGTTCTTCTCGTACGCTTTATCAAGCCTCTGTCGATGGCTGGCTGCCCAAATACTTGTCTCAAGTCAATGAGCATGGCGCGCCTACCAAAGCGATGTGGACAGATTTGTGTTTCAACCTGCTGTTATTGCTGATGTCAGACTATGTGTTTGTATTGGCTGCCTCCAATGTTGGTTACATCATTTTTAATTTCCTCAATCTGAATTCCGGCTGGATACACCGCATGGACAGACCGAACTGGGACCGCCCATACAAAGCACCTACTATCCTACTGCTTTTAGGCGGCTTGCTCGGTTTTGTTAACCTGGGATTGATGGGATTAGGCGCTGACGTCTGGGGGGCAGGCACCCTCAATGCCGGACTGTTTTTTGCAACCTTGATTGTGCCGGTTTTTATTTACAGACACTTCATCCAGGATAAAGGTGTATTTCCATCAGCCATGCTAGAAGATATGCAACTAGACAATGCAAAGGATGCCGTCATGAACCGCGCTGGCGTGCTCCCTTACATAGCGTTGCTGGTGGGCGTCTTGATTGTCTTCTGGCTGCATAGCATTTAGTTCAAATTGGAACGCGTGGCCTAACCAAGGGTGAGCAAGTTTGATTGCTCACCCTTTTTTAATCCTTGCTCTGGGTGAGCTCAACTTTTTGAAGGTGTCACTTGAAGACAACTTTACTTCTTAAGTAGTACATCCTAAAGAGAGTGTTGAACAAATCTTTATTTTTATAGTATTCCGAATCATCAATTTAATGGGAGAAAAGTCATCATGTCTAGAAACTCAATACTCAATATTCGACACCGGGAATTAGGGTCAAATTTAGATGGCGACACATGGAACAATATGCCTATTCCTTGGAGCTATCACACTAATGTCCATGATGAAGTTGTCGCAGTGAGGAGTCGTGCCGGCTTATACGACGTGTCTGGCTTAAACATCATCAATGTGGATGGTCCAGATGCAGAAAAGGTCCTGGATATGCTGGTGGCTAAGGACATCACCAAACTCGAACCCGGCCACAGTGTCCTGGCTGCAGAAACGGATGAATCCGGTGCCATTTGTGATGACATCATGATTATCAGAGACAGTGCAAACAGCTTTCGGCTCTCCCACGGCTCAGGCAAAACACCGGAAAACTTAAAAATGCTTGCGGCTGGCAAAGACGTGACCATCGCGCCCGATCTTGATGCGCATATTTTATCTTTACAAGGCCCTCAGTCCTTAGCGATATTAGCGCCGCATGTCATCGACTTTGACCTGGCAAGCTTGGATTATTTTCAGCACAAGCCCACCAGCCTATTTGGTAAAAATGTTGTCATTGCTCGTGGTGGTTATTCAGGAGAGCGTGGATACGAAGTCTATTGTAAAGGGCAAGATGCCATTGAGCTATGGGATAAGATTTTAGAGGTTGGCAAGCCTTTTGGCGCGATCCCAGCTTCTTGGAACTCGCTAGAGTTGACGCGCATTGAAGCAGCGCTCTTGTTTTTTCCATTCGAAATGCCTGAAGGTGATACCACACCATGGGAGATCAACATGGGCTGGGGGGTGGACCTTGACAAAAAGGGAGACTACATCGGCAAAGCGGCTGTATTGGCGTCTAAAGGCAGAGAGCGGGTAAAACAAGCCGGTTTAATCTGCAAATCACCCACGAGTGTTGAGGCTGGCGCAAAAATAGTCAAAGATGGGGTAGAGATCGGTGTCGTCACCAGCGCCTCCTTTAGCAATTATTTAATGCAGTCTTTAGCCATGGTGCATTTAAAGCCAGAATACACAGCGATTGGAACGGCTGTTGAAGTGGTGTGCAGCCATCAAAAAGTGTCCGCCTATGTGGCCCCTACCCCCTTTTATGATCCTATGAGACGACGGACGCACGCCTGATGATGATAGCGCGTGCGATATCAGGCTGGCGATGTTGCATGCGCATCTAACGATGCTGCAATACAAGAATGTAAATGACTGTGTGCGGTGGAGACGCTTTCTACAGCAATAACTACCCTTTTAGCGCTACCTCATTGATGACATGCTAATTTCAAGGAGTGACGGCTAATGATGATTAGCTAGTAAAAATCCACTCTACGTAAATAACAGGTGCCTGTAAGTGGGATGCCTGCTTTTTTTACACGCAAAATTGCAACATTGTTGCAATTAAATCCCTCACCCTTTAAAATGCAACAAAATTGCATTTTAAAGTTCAAGCATGTTATTCCCCAGTTTAATGCTGGCTTGTACCGCCGGTGGTGTGGTTTCGGTACTGATCGCTGGCTGGTTATCTAATACCCTGTTCGCCAATCATGCGCGACGCATGGTGGCATTTGCCGTGGGTGTATTGCTCGGGTTTGCTTTTACTGATTTATTACCGGAAGCCTTAAATCAAGGCATCAACCTGACCAACGCAGGCTGGATGCTGGTAGCCGGGATGTTGTTATTTTTCATTCTGGAGAAGCTGGCTCTATGGCGGCATTTCCATCATGCGGACGCTGCACCTGTTGCTACTCAATCGGTAGAACATCAGTCCGGCGGCCAAGTGGCCATTATTCTAATCGGCGATGGCATCCATAATTTTGTCGATGGCATTTTGCTGGCGGCCAGTTTTTTAACTGATATCAAGCTGGGCTGGGTGACGGCATTTGCGATAGTCGCGCATGAGATCCCGCAAGAGATTTCAGATTTTATGGTGTTGATCAATGCTGGCTTGAGTAAACGCCGTGCGCTCCTGCTTAATATGCTTTCGGGTTCAGCCATGATTGTCGGTGGTTTGGTTGGCTGGTTGAGTTTTACGCATATTGCCCCGCTGATTCCGTACGCCTTGTTACTGGCCGCCGCCAGTTTTATCTACATCGCCCTGGCAGACTTAGTGCCAACGCTGCAAACGCAATACCGCCCACAGGATTTACTGGTGCAATGCCTGTTGATTGCTTGTGGTCTCGGCGTGGCCTGGATTTCACCGTTTATTCAGCAACAGATCATTACACTTTGGGAAACCGCATGACGCAAGCCACACCCAGAATACCCGTCACGATTTTGACCGGCTTTTTAGGCGCAGGTAAAACCACCCTGCTTAACCGCATTCTGCAAGAGCAACACAGCCAGCGCATTGCCGTGATTGAAAATGAGTTTGGCGAGACCGGCATAGACGGCGAGCTGTTGATTCAGGGTGACGAGCAAATCGTAGAAATGAATAACGGTTGCATATGCTGCACCGTGCGTGGCGACCTGGTGCGTATTCTGGGCGATCTGGCGCAAAAACGTGCAGCGCAGGAAATTAGCTTTGACCGCGTGATGATCGAAACCACGGGCCTGGCCGATCCGGCACCCGTCGCACAAACTTTTTTTGTCGAAGATGACGTCTATGCCAGCTATCACCTGGATGCGATTATCACGGTGGTGGATGCGGTGCATGCCATGCAGCAACTGGATGCGCACCATGAGGCGCAAGAGCAGGTCGGGTTTGCTGACCGTATTCTGTTGTCAAAAACGGATCTGGTCACGCCAGAAGCAGTGAGCGCGCTCTCGGCAAGGCTGCATAACATCAACTCCCGGGCCACCATTCACAGCGTGCACTTTGGCCAAACCGACCTCAGGCAGATTCTGGATATTGATGGTTTTTCACTGGATGCCATCCTGGAAATCGAACCAGACTTTTTGCGTGATGTGAGTCATGCGCATGATGACGACGTCACCTCGTTTGTGTTTAGCAGCGAGCGGCCATTTGACCTGCAAAAACTGGAAATCTTTCTCGAAACCATCATCCATGATTACGGCCCGCAGCTACTGCGTTACAAAGGCATTGTGCATGCCTACAACGATCCACAACGGATTGTTTTTCAAGGTGTACACATGCTCATGAGTGGTGACCATACCACGCAATGGCAGCCTGATGAGCGCAAAGTGTCTACGCTGGTATTCATCGGTACCGACCTCCCTCAAGAATTTTTTATGCAAGGACTCAATTTATGTCTGGTTTAAGCGCGTCTCACTTCAAAAAACTCCCTGTCACCGTACTCTCCGGCTTTTTGGGCGCGGGTAAAACCACGCTGTTGAATCATGTACTCAATAACCGCGAAGGCAAGCGTGTCGCGGTGATCGTCAACGACATGTCTGAAGTCAATATCGATGCCCAGCTGGTACGCGACGGCGGCGCTGAGCTGTCACGTCAGGAAGAAAAACTGGTGGAAATGAGCAATGGCTGCATCTGCTGCACCTTGCGAGAAGACCTGCTGGTGGAGATCACCCGCCTGGCCAAGGAAAACCGCTTTGATTACCTGCTGATTGAAACCACCGGTATATCGGAGCCCTTGCCAATTGCCGAAACCTTCACCTTTGCCGATGAGGAAGGCGTTTCTCTAGCGGACGTGGCGCAACTCGATACCATGGTCACGGTGGTGGATGGCTACAACTTTCTCAAGGACTATAGCTCGCAAGAAAGCCTGACCGACAGAGGAGAGTCGCTGGGTGAAGAAGATGAACGCACCGTGGTTGACCTGCTGGTAGACCAGATTGAGTTTTGCGATGTGCTGGTGTTGAACAAAACCGACCTGATGACGCTGGAGGAAATTGCACGGCTGGAAGGCATTCTCAAAACACTTAACCCGCGTGCACACATCCTGCACAGCAGCTTTGGCAAGGTGCCGTTAGACCGCATCATGCATACTGGCCTGTTCGACTTTGACCAGGCTGCTGAAGCACCAGGCTGGCTCCAAGAGCTACGCGGCGAGCATGTGCCAGAAACCGAGGAATATGGCATCTCAAGCTTTGTTTACCGTTCACGCACGCCGTTTCATCCACAACGCTTGTGGCAGTGGCTCAATAGCGAATGGCCAGGCGTGATCCGCTCTAAAGGCCGCTACTGGATCGCCTCGCGTCCCGAGTTTTGTGCCATGTGGTCGCAAGCGGGTGCGGTGACGCGCACCGAACTGGCGGGCATCTGGTGGGCGGCAACGCCGGCCAAGTATTGGCCGCAGGATGTAGACAGTCTGCAACATATCCGTTCACGCATGCAAGCGCCTTATGGTGATCGTCAACAAGAGTTGGTCATTATTGGCATGGAGATGGATAAAGCGGCGCTAACGGCAAAATTTGATGCCTGCCTGCTGACAGAAAGCGAGCTGGCATTGGGCATGGAGGCCTGGCGCAAGTTTGACGACCCATTCCCCCACTGGGCGGTAGAAGAAACCGTTGAAACCAACGACGATATGCAGATATTGGAAAGTGTCTAGCATGTTGTCGGTTGCCAGCTCCCCTCAAACTGCTTCACTTGCACCTGCGCTGACACCAGCAAGCGAGCCGTTGACCTTTAACCCACTGCAAATGCTGCCGATCTTTGAGCCCGAGCAGCAAGTCTGTCTCGTACGCCGGGAGGCGCAAACTGCAATCAGCGACTACCTGCAGCTGGCAGCGCGCAGCTTGGCGCCTGGACTGCGCAACGTGATTTCATTGCAGCCCGCACTTGCGCCACAGTTGCGTGCTTTGCCGTTGCCTGCACAGCCGGGCCGCGAAGCGTTTATTCAAGAGCTGGCACAATTGGTGACGGTGTTTGCCGAGCTGCTGGATTGCCAGACCGTGGGCCTGCGACTGGAAGTATTGCAAAAAGCCATGTGCCCGCAATTTCATGTTGACCATACCGGAATTCGGCTGCTGTGTACCTACATGGGGCCAGGCACCGAATGGCTGGAGGAAGCATTTGCCGACCGCAGTTATTTAAAGCACCGCAGTCACTTAAACCCGCCTGGACTCAACAACCAACAGCGTGCAGGCGTGGTACTCGATGCGCGTGGCATCAGACAGGCAGACGCCTTTGATATCGTATTGCTCAAAGGTAGTCAGTGGCAAGGGAACACCGTAGGCGGCGCCATTCATCGTTCGCCTGTGGTGCCAGAGGGGCAGACACGCGTCGTACTCGCGCTGGATGCCATCAGGGATTAACGCGCTGTGATGAAAATAACTTGCCCGATTCATGAGTGTGTCATCAGAACATGGCTAGATAGCGGACGCGCTCATCGCAGGTTTTTTAATCGCCAGACTGCATGCTAAATCACTACATACGGACCCGACTCAATCAATGGCTGCTAGGCGCCCTGCTGGCAGTCTTGCTGTTTTTTGTATTTGCGCAGCAGCATGCGATTGCGCACGCCATCTCTCACCTGTCTGAAGAGATTAATCACACCCTCAAGCATGATAAAACCAGCCAGGACAATCTGTGTGAAGAATGCCTGTGCCTGGACAATCTCCCTGACACGCTACTGCCAGGGCGTCTGCTACTGCTACATGCACCAGACCTCGTCACATCAGCCCAAACCAGCCATACCGTTTTACATACCAAACCGTCCTATCGCCGCTACGCTGCGCGCGCACCACCTCTTTTCGTTTGAGCCCTGATAACCCCAACACAACCAGACGAAAAAGGCCTCAGCGTGAGGCCAAGAGGACAACTTTATGAAGATCAAACGCATCATTTCTGTAGCGGTGGGCGGCCTGTTTGCCAGCTACCCTGCAATCTCAGTACTGGCAGAACCGGTGGATGAAAGCGCACTCGAGCTCGATAGCGTGCAAGTGACTGCAGAACGGTTCAGCAAAATCCGTAATAGCCTGTCACCCGCCACGGGCGGCAGCATATATCGCTTTGACCAGAAAGATATCAGCAATATTCCAGGCGGTGAAAACAACAGCTTTAACCAGATTTTGTTACGCGCCCCTGGCGTCGCTAATGACTCTTATGGACAACTGCATATCCGTGGCGATCACGGCAATATCCAATACCGGATTAACGGCGTCATTCTGCCGGAGGGCATCAATGGTTTTGGTCAGATTCTGGATACGCGCTTTGCCGATAAAATCAATCTGCTCACCGGCGCTTTGCCTGCGCAGTATGGCTACAGAACGGCCGGGGTGATTGAGATTGAGACCAAGAAAAATTTTAAACCGGGCGGCAATGTTGGCTTTTATGGTGGCACCAGCGACACCGTCAACCCCAGTATTCAAATGCACAATTCCACGGGTGACTTCAGTTACTATGTCACGGGTTCTTATCTCTCCAATAATCGCGGCATCGAAAATACCACCGATAGCTACAACCCGATTCATGATAATACCCAGCAAACCAAAGGCTTCGCCTACATGTCGTATTTGCTGAATCCGGAAACGCAAATTGTGGCGATGCTGGGCTCCTACTATGGTAATTTTCAAATCCCCAATAACCCGGCGCAGGCAGCCAACAGCGACTATCTCTCGGCCTTGGGTTTGTCTGACTATAACTCCTCCAGCCTGAGAGATCACCAGAACGAGCGTAACCAGTACGGCATACTGGCCGTGCAGAGCTCCATTGGCGCTGATTTCGATTACCAGGTTTCACTGTTCACACGCTATACCAGCACCACTTATACGCCGGATATCACGGGGGGCTTGGCCTTTAATGGCGTGGCCTCGCGCGTGTTTAGAGACAGCATGAGCAATGGCTTGCAAGCCGATGGCAGCTATCACTGGGGCGATAGCCACACCATCCGCATGGGGATGTTTACCAGCACCGAAGATATCACCAGTAACAATACCGCCAATGTGTTCCTGACCTCGGGCGGCTCGACGACCAACACCCAGGCCACCATTGTTGATAACAATCACAAAAACGGTAACACCTTGCTGGCGCTTTACTTGCAGGACGAATGGAAAATCAACAACAGCCTGGTGATGAACTATGGCGTGCGTGCCGACAAAATGAATGCCTATGTCAGCGGCGGCCAACTCAGCCCACGCCTGGGCCTGGTATGGAATGCCACGCCTGAAACCACCTTCCATGCGGCCTACTCAAGATACTTTACACCGCCTCCGACGGAGTTGGTGGGCACTAAAACACTGGCGTTATTCAACAATACCACCAATGCTGCGTCCAGTGACCTCAATGGCGCAGTCAAACCCGAGCGCTCACATTATTTTGACGTCGGCGTCAGTCACCAGTTAACGCCCAAACTCACCGTGGGCTTCGACAGCTACTACAAAATTGTCCAGGACCTGATTGATGAGGGTCGCTTTGGTGAAGCTTTGGTCTACACGCCTTTTAACTATGACAAAGGCAGAATTTATGGCTTTGAATTAACGGCAAGTTATAAAGACGAAGCCTTCTCTGCCTATGCCAACCTCTCACGCTCCATGAGCCTGGCAAAGAAAGTCGTCTCTGCACAATATAACTTTGAGCAAGATGAGCTGGACTATACCGCCAATCATTGGGTGCATACCGACCATGACCAGCGCTACACCGCGTCCGCCGGCGTCGGTTATTTATGGCAAGGCTATCAACTCAGCGCCGATGCGTTCTTTGGCAGCGGCCTGCGCCGTGGCTTCGCCAATACCGAACATATGCCCGCCTACACGCAGGTTAACCTGGGGGCCAGCACCATGATCAACGCAGGCACCCTCGGCAAGCTGGAAACCAGGCTGGCCATCATCAACCTGTTTGATAAAAAGTATGAATTACGGGATGGCTCGGGCATTGGCATTGATGCGCCACAATTTGGGCCACGCAGAGGGGTGTTTATTGGTCTGAATAAATACTTTTAATCTGCTGCAACGCTAATCATGTGATGGACCAAGGATCTCTGATAATCGGTTAATCGGCGGTCCATTCCCCGATTGAAGGATCAAAAAAGTGACAGTCCATCACAACAAGCGCACACAACGAGGCTGCTGTGTGTTTTTTCTACACCAGACATTGTTTTTTTAAGGAGAAGTCGCATAGATCACTTTACAATCATTCTTATTTAACAGCTTTAGCCCAATAAAAATAAAACATATTGCCTCAGCCACCGTGTGAGATGAGGCACAAAGAGAACACACTGAACCAGATTGATGAATACGCAGACTTACAGGGAAGATAAATCATGATGTACCCAAAAACGATTGCCAGCCTGCTGGCAGTCATGCTGTTCCCGGCGGTAACGGTTTATGCTGAAGACTCGGTAGAACTGGACCCCTCCAAACAAAGCAGTAAAGCCAAGAAAAATGAAGCACCGGTCAGCAGTGTCGAGCTGGATAGCGTCGTGGTGCTTGGCAAAAAAGAGCAAGTCTCAGCCACTGATAAAGGCCTGGCAGGCTCGGTAGATGTCATTACGCGTCAAGAACTCGAGTACGAACACGTCACCGATACCCTGGAATTGTTTAGCAAAACACCAGGCGTGGTGCTGTCTCGCTTTAGTCAGGGCATTGTCAATACCGAAGTGTCTATCCGCGGTTTTAGTGGCAATGGCGAAACACCGAATGCCAAAGTGCTGGTGGATGGCATTCCGTCCAATTTGTTCTCAGGTCTCAGTGAGCTGGATTACCTGTTCCCCACCAACATTCAGAGTGCCCAGGTATTTAAAGGCACCAGCGACGCTTCGACCGGCCTGTTTGCCACCGCAGGCAACTACAAGGTAGAAACCCGCAAAGACGTCGGCAAGCAATTGCAATTTGGTTATGGCAGCTTTCAAACCCGCGAAATGCAAGGCTACTATGGTGAAAAACAAGGCGATTTCACCCAAAACTATGCGATTGGTTATCGCAAAGGCAATGGCTTCCGCGCCCATACCGAAAATGAAAAAATTGCCTTATCTGGCCGTTGGCAGCTGGATTTCGAGCAGTCCAGCCTGGCATTGAGCGCCAAGTATGGCAAATACAATTCGCCTGAAGCACCGGGTTTTATGTCTAAAGAACAAGCGCGTGATGACCGCAGAGGCGTGGCTCCCAATGCACTCAACGATAGCGGTGAAAAAGAATTCAAGCATTTAAGCCTGCATTACGATTACTTTTTTAATAACGACCTTGATTTAAGCCTGAAAGCTTATTGGCAGAACTTTGGTCGTGAACGCAATGTACGTTTTTTTGGATCACCAGGCCTGGAACATCGCTTGGAAGACGAGACCTCGATTGGCTTTGTGAGCAAGTTAAACTGGAAAATCAATCCCAGCTGGGCTTTTGAAACCGGCTACGATATTGAACGCCAGCATGTCGATGAATTCCGTCAACGGTTGACCACTATCCGGCGCAATGCCCAATACGACTTCACCGCACAAGGCATTTACGCCAAATTTGAAAACACGCCGCTGGACTGGCTACGCTGGAACCTGGCCTATCGGGTGGATTATTTGAACAGCGACCCTAGAAACCAGTTTGTGATTAATGGGAATACGCTCAGGACACGCATGCTGGATAACCAGACCATCGTACAACCCAAATTCAACTTGTTTGCCAACCTGAATGCGCAGCAAACTTTATTTGTAAATGCCGGGCGCAGTTTTCAAACACCCACTGGCGTTAACCTTAATCTTTATAGTACCAATGGCCCGACCAACGTAAAGGTTGCGATCAACGATGGCTGGGAATTAGGAATCAAGAGCCAGTGGCATCCTGATTTGAATACGCGTCTTTCTTATTGGCAACAAAAAGCTGAAAACGAATTTATTAATATTGACAACATTAACCAACTCATCGGTACCACCCGCAGGCAAGGGATAGATGCCAGTTTTGACTATGCGTTAGACGAGCAATGGCACTTTTGGGGCAATGTGTCACGGGTAGAGGCCATTATCGTGAAACCGGATGCATTACATCCGCAATTCAAGGATAACTCGGTCCGCAGCATCCCCTCTTACACCGCCTCGCTGGGCTTGCAATATGCGCCCAATGCAAACTGGATTGCACGTGTTCACGTGGATAGCCAAGGCGACTACTACGTCAATGAGAGTAATCAGGGCGGAAAATACGGCGGCTATACGCTGACCAATGCCAATATTGACTATAAAACCAGCTGGGGACGCGTCAGCTTGTTAGCCAATAATATTTTTGATCGCTACTATGAGTATGTGTATGACTTTTCATCCACAGGTGCGACCAACCAGCTTAACTTCGCCCCCGGTACTGGCCGTAACTTTATGCTCACAGCAACAGTGGATTTTTTATGACTGCATTGCTATCGATTCAACAGCTAAGCCTGGGGTTTTCCAAGCGGAAAATTCTAAATCAGCTTGAGCTCAACTTACAGGCAGGTGAAGTCGTCTCTGTGCTTGGCAGCAATGGCGCCGGTAAATCAACGCTGCTGAAAAGTATTTTAGGCTTACATGACACGGCCGAACAAACAGGCAATATCCTGATTGCCGGTATTAATATCTCGCAGGACCGCCAGCGGGCGCTATCGCACCTTGCCTATGTGCCGGAGCAACCTGCCGTGTATGGACATCTCTCTGCGATAGCAAATATCCGTTACTTTTTAAGCCTGGCCGATATAGGTGAAGAAAAGGATATTAACAGCTGCCTGACCATGGCCGGCTTGCCGGAAACAGCCTGGCACCGGCCTTGCAGCGAATACTCCAAAGGCATGAAGCAAAAGGTGATGCTGGCGTTTGCACTTGCCAAACAGGCCACACTGCTGTTGCTCGATGAGCCTAATTCAGGGCTGGATCCACAGGCTACCGAAGACTTAAACCAGCTGATTGTGCAATGCAAAGAAAGTGGCATGGGCGTGCTGGTGGTCACGCATGATGTGTTGTCCGCCATTGGTTTTTCTGACCGCTTGCTGATGCTGACCAATGGGCAGTTGCAACCGGCAATGCTGGACCAGTCAGCACTGACACTGGATAGCCTGAAAAAACTGTATCAGGGGCAGGCATGAGCGCATTGATCTGGAAAATCGCCTGCAATGAATGGCGCAGGTTATGGCATGCGCGGGTTCCGGCATTGTTAATGATAGTGCTGGTGACATTATGGGGCATTGCCGCCCTTGCCGCCCATCACCACTGGCAAGATCATGCACAGACGGTAGCTAAGGTGACAGCGCGCAGCCAGCATGACTGGCAATCGCAACCCGACCGTCATCCACACCGGGTCTCGCATTTTGGCGATTTCGTCGCCAAGCCGGTCCATCCGCTCAGTGTGATCGAACCCGGCATTCTCGACCAGTCTGGCCATCTGGTGTATCTGGAAGCACATCGCCTGAACAGCGCCAACTTCAACCCGGCGACTGAAGCCACTACGCTGGGCCGCTTTTCATTAATTACACCAGCCATGATCGTGCAATGGTGGATGCCACTGTTTTTGATCATGATTGCCTATGCCACCGTCACTGCCGATAAAATCACCGGCATCCTGGCTTTCATGCGCGGCAATGGCACCCCAGGCTGGGCGATTGCCGCCGGAAAGTGGCTGGCACTGTTTTTACCGCTGCTGCTTCTTTTGTGCCTGCAAGCACTGTTGACGCTGGCATGGAGCTGGCACAGTGATCAGTTATTGGCCAGGCTGGCGCTCATGTTGCTGGCGCAAGCGCTTTACATTGCCGGCTGGTGTCTCTTGGTCGTCACCGTGTCCTGGTACAGCCGGCAACTGCATAGTGCCTTGCTGACTTTATTGCTGTGCTGGGTCTGTATCTGCATTATTTTCCCGCGCGGGCTGGCAAATCTGGCCCAGATCGCCTATCCAACACAGCCTCGCGCAGAGGCTGAATACCATGCGGAAAGGAAGCTGCAAAGCATAGGCGACAGCCATAACCCTGACGATCCGCATTTTGCCGCATTTAAACAAAGTATTATCGACCAGTATCATGTCAGCAGCGTTGAATACCTGCCTGTCAACTACAATGGCCTGCTGATGCAGGAAGGCGAGCGCCTGACCACGGCCGTCTACCGCGAACAACAGGCATTGCATGACGCACAGCTGGCAAAACAGAATGAAAGTATCCGGCACTGGTTATGGCTGACACCGGCATTGGCGCTGCAATATGTACAGATGGCGGCTAGCGGCAATGACCTGCCGCACCACCAGGCGTTTATCCGGCAGTCGGAAGCCCGGCGGTATCAATTAATCCAATATCTGAACCAGATCCACACTTACAAAGTGGACCAGCATGACGATAAGAACACGCGTGTTTCTGCCGACTTTTGGAAGAACGCGCCCCGTCCCCCGGTGAATCTGCCACCGATGGCAGTCAGCCACGCCAGTCTGACAGCTGCCTTTCTGGTGTTGATTGGCTGGCTGTTATTGCCTGGCTCCTTGCTTGTTAGGGTTTCGCACCGACTATGAAACATGAATTCACTCTGCTGCTCAAGCAACGCAGCATGACCCTATTGCTTTTGCTCAGCCTGGTACTGGTTAGTTTTAGCTTGTTAAACGGCTGGCAAAATATCCGTCATATCCAGTCCCAGATCCAGCATGCGCAACAGGAAGAGACCCTGCGCAAGCAGGACTTTATCCAGCACAACAGTCATGACGGGGCACTTGAGGCAGGAGAGGTGGGCTATTACCTGTTCCACAACGTCTATTACCGCCCTGGCGAATGGAGCTTTATTGCCCTGGGCAACCGGCTGGTGGTGCCGTACGTGCAACGGATACGTTTACTCGGCTTGCAAAGCCAGCTTTATGATGGTGAGTCGCATCACCCTGAATATGTGATGCTGGGTACCTTTGACTATGCTTTTTTGCTGGTATTTTTTGCGCCCTTGCTCTGTATCGCCCTGATGCATGACCTGAAAGCCAGCGAGCAACAGGCACAACGTTTACTGTTTTTGCAAAGCCTGGTAAAAGAACCAGGTCATTTCTGGTTTAAACGGGTGTTATCCCGCTGGGTGCTTGTCACGCTTGTCTTCGTACTCCCGTTATTACTGTTTGCCGGGATGCACTCGCTTTCTTTGTCACCCCTGTTACAGGTTTTGACAATTACAGCCTTATATACGTTTTTATGGTCTGCATTGTGTAGTGCTGTCAGCCTGCGCAAACGAGCGCTCAACGCCAACTTCAATGCCATGTTGCTGAGCAGCATTTGGGTCATGTTATGCGTGGTCTTACCGAATCTTTGCCAGCTATGGCTGCACGCCCGTTATCCCTTGCAAGACGGTAGCCAGCTTGCCATGCAGCATCGGCAATTGGTACATGGCGCCTGGGATTTACCAAAAGAGGATACGCTGAAACCCTTCTATGCCTTGTATCCGCAATGGAAAGATACTCCGCCCGTCACAGGCCGCTTTCACTGGAAGTGGTACTTTGCCTTTCAACATATGGGCGATGTCCACTTGCAAGCACAAGTGGCTGCTCGGACACGAACCTTACAAATGAGGGCGGATGCCGCAACAAAGATGGGGCGGTGGTTACCCACGGTCTGGGCGCAAACACAACTGGAAGCGGTCGCATGCAGCGATATTAGCCATTTGCTAGTACACAGACAGCAGATAGAGAAGTTTCACACCCGCCTGCGTGAAGCCATCTACCCTTTTTTGTTTGAGGAGCGGGCACTACATCGCAAAGAGATTGAATCCATGCCAGTCTTTGACGCAAACGAGCCGTGCGCGCAAGGTGCGCATCCTGATGGCAACAGCTAAGGGGCCTTCACCACACCGATAGATAATGTGACTTCGCCCGCGCGTATCGGTGGCGTGGCGTTTTGAATCAGGATGCGCCCGCTCACAGGCGCACGCAAAGTTTCAATCTTCTCGCCAAAATAATCCGTCACTTCACCTACGACCTGCCCTGCTGTCACCCAATCGCCTATGCTGGATTTGGCCGTAAACAAGCCGGTTTGCTGGCTGCGTACCTCGACCATTTTGCTGTAATAATGAATTGGCGAGGCTACCTTTGTCGTGTGTTGCGTGCTGACATCTATCGTTTCAGGCGCATCTATCATGCCCAAGCCACTCATGGCCTGTGCACAAGCTTGTGTGATCATGGCCACAAAAGCGGCATCGCGCTGTGCAAACTGGCCGACTTCCAGCGTCAATGCAGGCTTACCCCTGGTCTGTGCCGTATTCGGATATGAGATGGAATGATCAGGATCATTGGGCCTGCCGTCATAGAGCACAATATCTGGCAATCCTAAAAGATCAGCAAAATGCTGTGTTCTGGCATCAAGCGCTGGCACGTGCAACACCGGGGAATACACATGTGGCCATAAATGCTGGTTGGCACTGCCAGAATGGATGTCAATCAGGTAATCCGTTTTGCTGATGACTTGCGCCGTTAAAAAATCGGCGATCTGCTCAGTCAGTGTGCCCTGTGCGCTACCAGGAAACACCCGGTTCAGGTTTTTCTCATCGACCGGACTCAGTGCAATGCGACGTGCATGAAAACCTTCAAGATTCGCCAGATGAATCAGAATCAGGGTCCCTTTCAAGTGTTCAGGCTGTATCTGCTTGCGCAACTGCTGCAAGGCCAGTATCGAAGGAAATTCATCGCCATGGATACCTGCTGTCAGGGTCAATACCGGTCCTGAAGTTTGCCCATGAATCACCGTCACCGGAATTGCCGTTGACGACACGGCCATCATCCACGAAGAGACCGTGCCTGACGCAATCTGCTTGCCCGCCAAATCAAAGGCCTCCCTTGCATGCAAACTTCCCCAAGACAACAACAGCATGCAAAGCCAGCAGAAACGCATTTTTTCCTCCTCAATGATATGCAACATTGTTGCGGAATAAGGTGTATATGTAAAGCGTTAAACCAGCAGTGCGCTCGCCAACGGCGATGATTGAGCGAGCCATCGAATGGCTAAACGGATGAACTAAAGAAACTAATCGCGTACATGCCTTACTAAAAGATTGATGCACATGATTTAAACGCCTATGATCTGCTTTTTAATTCATGGCTTGTTGTTATACCGCTTTTTTAATGGAGTCCCGCATGCGTATACTGACCCTCACCGCTCTTTTGATCTTGACCTTCAGCGAACCAGTTTTTGCGCGCAATATCAGCGTCGAACAATCTGAAGCCGCCAGTGCCCGCGATGCCGTAGGCGACGCCATGAGCAAACTCAGCGATATCGAGCAAAAAATTCAACGCCAGCAAGCCGTGCTGACGCAAGCACAAGAAACGCTTAAACAATATCAGGCGGAAAAAGCCCAGATTGAAAAAGACCTCGATGCCAAAAAAGCCATCTTTGAACAAAAGTCCAAAGCACTGGATGAAGCCTGGAAACAACGCAACGACTACTGATCCAACAATCCAGCCACCCAAAACCAGTCTGAGGACTGGTTTTTTTATCACTCCATGCGTGCGCTTTGCTTTTTGCACGGCGTTTTAGGCAAATCCAATCCAGTTGACCTGCATCAATATACGGCCTGACTTGCTGACCTACAATGCATTCAAGTTCAATGCACTAATGGAGTGATCACAATGAAAAAAACCGCAATCAGTTTAATGTTGGCTGCTTTATTGCCAGCCCTCAATGTTCAGGCAGAACAAGGCGACTGGGTTATCCGCCTGCGCGCCACCAATATCAGCCCGAACGAAAGTAGCGATCTGGGCAAATATGTAAACAAAAATATTGCGGCAGGCGCGATGTCTAGCGGTGCAGAATTAAAAGCGGACAGCAATACTATTCCTGAGCTGGACATTAGCTACTACTGGACCAAAAACATTGCGACAGAACTGATTCTGGCGCTGGGCTCCAAGCACGATGTCAGCATCACCAAAGACTCAGGCACTACCGTCACCAATCAATTACTGGGTAGCATTGATGCTTTACCGCCAACCTTAACCGCACAATGGCACTTTAACCCCGACCAAACCTTTGACCCCTATGTCGGCGCCGGGATTAACGCAACCTTTATGCTGGACCGCCGCCTCGACCTGCGTCAAGGCCCATTAGCAGGTCAAAAAATCAAAATTGACCGTGACAGCTTTGGTCCTGCCTTGCAGGCTGGTCTGGATGTTAACCTTAAGGATGGCTGGCTGCTGAACGCGGATGTGAAATACATCTGGATGAATACCACCGTAAAAATGCAAAACCCGCTCAATGGCAACGCCTGGACAAAAATTGATGACCTGGATATCGATCCATGGGTGATCAGCCTGGGTTTCGGCAAGCGCTTCTAGTTAGGCGCATAACGTCTCTTCCCTGGGGCAAAGCATTAGCTCCATTCACCTCTGATACTCTCCCAGTGTCAGAGGTTTTTTTATCTGCGCCTGACTGAGCGTAGCCTAAAAACAAATGCTAAAAGTGAAACCTTGGCGCAAGGCCAGACAAATGTAACTGCTCCAGCAATTGCAAGCCGCGCTCACGCGCGCTGCGTTTACGCTGGCCAGTATACTTGGCAATGATCAGTTCATTTTTCATAGAATGCTCCCAGCCTACCAGCTCGGTCACGGTCACCTGATAGCCATGCGCTTCCAGCGCAAGGCAGCGCAGCACATTGGTCACCTGGCTGCCAAACTCACGCGTATGGATAGGATGACGCCACAACTCACTTAAAAAAGTTTTTGATAAGGCCTCAGCTTTATGTTGCCGTAGCGCTTCAGCCACCTCCGCCTGACAACAAGGCACCAATACCATAAACTGTGCCTGCTTTTGCAAGCCAAACGCAATCGCATCATCGGTGGCGGTGTTGCAGGCATGCAAGGCCGTCACAATATCAACCTGTTCTGGCAGTTGCGCGGACTGCATGGCTTCTGCCACTGTCAAATGCTCAAACTGCATGCGGCTAAAGTCGCATGCTTGCGCCAGTTGGCGCGACTTTTCAATCAATTCACCGCGGCTCTCAATGCCAATCACTTGGCCTGCCTGATGTTGTTTCAGCAACAAGTCATACAAAATAAAGCCCAGGTAAGATTTACCGGCGCCGTGATCAACCAAGACGGGCGAAGGCTGTTTTTCCATCACCGCCTGCATCAGCGGTTCGATAAAATTGACCAGATGATAGACCTGCTTAAGTTTGCGGCGGCTATCCTGATTGAGCTTACCGTCGCGGGTCAGGATATGTAAGGCCTGCAATAAAGGTACAGACTGGCCAGGCCTGACCTCGGGGGGCAATAATGTTTGGACCATGTTGCGGACTACTTTAAAATGCTAATACGTCAGTTTAACAGCACAATTGTTTGACGGCACGTGAGTTTAATTGCATGAGATGAACGGCATGTGCCTAAGTGCGTCTGCTAAAGTCTTTGAGTCCGATTTTAGCGGGAACTCTCAGGCTGGTTTTGCAATCATGTAAGAGACAGGGTGGTCAGTTTTATAAAAAACACCCGCCTTTGCAGCGCAACCGCTGCGTTCAATCCGCTGCCACGCAGCGCTGTTGTTCAATCGAATCAGGGAGTAGTACCTATGCCGCAACAATCCATGCTTCAGGCACGCCGATATCTATCCTACACCGCGCCATCACAACCGTGGCGATGGTTGCAATGGGCCTTTTTACTGCTCCTGCTAACGACACATCTGGCGCAGGCAGATACGGTATGGCTCAAAAACGGGGACAAAATCACCGGGACGCTAGGCGTCAAAATCTCAAACAAGCTCACCTTTAAAACCAGCTATGCAGACGAGATTAAAATCAACTGGGATGACATCCACAGCATTGATGCGGAAAAGTCTATCCTGATGCAGCTATCAGATGGCAGTATCGTTACCGGACGTTTGATACACAGTACTGAGGGTCAGGTCATTCTGGATGAGGAAACGAATACACGGCTGGTGGATACTGAACTCGGCGAAATTCATTACATCAATCCGACCCTGGATCTGATTGGCGAAGGCTATGTCTGGACCGGGAATATGAGCCTGGGTGGTGCTTTTAACAACGGTAACAGTAAAAACCGCAACATGCAGTTTAATGGCGAGTCGATTTTGCGCGGCTTTGATACGCGCTATACCGTACAGGGCTACTACTATTGGGCTGCAGATAAAGATCGCCAGACTCAGAATAATGGGCGAGTCCGTGGTCAGTACGATCACTTTTTTACCAAAAAATGGTACGGCTACTTGAACACGATTCAGGAAAAAGACCGCTTCCGCGACATTCGCTTGCGTAGCACCTACAGTGTGGGTACGGGTTACCAGTTTTTTGAAAGCGAAAAACGCAATCTTTCACTGGAAGGTGGTCTGTCATACATCACCCAGGATTATTACGAGGAAAGTAACGAGAATCATGCGGCCTTGCGTTGGGCGGTCAACTATAACCAATACCTGTTTGATTCATTTGTGCAAGCATTCCACCGGCATGAAGTCACTTACACGCCGAACTCGCCGTCACAAATCCTGCTTTACAGCTCTACCGGCTTGCGTTTTCCGTTTATTTTCGGCTTGAGTGCCTCTACACAAGTCGACTATAACTATGACAGCCGCCCTGTCGATGAACGGCGTAAAGGCGATACGCGCGCGCTGTTTACGCTGGGTTACAGCTGGAAGTAATCGCTAAAAAGACAATCGTATTTAGTGGCTGGCCGCTTAAATGTTAAAATACGCGCTTGATGGTGAGGTGCGCAGCTGATAACGGCATAGAGCTTCCTCACACAACCGGGTACGGCAAAGACATTGAACCCGTATTTTTTGAGTTAAGCATGGAGCAAAAATATGGCGATACAATGGTTTCCGGGGCACATGACTTCTGCCCGCAAAAAAGCAGAAGAGACACTGGAACACATTGATGTCGTCATTGAAGTACTGGACGCCCGCGTACCCGCCGCCAGCCACAACCCCATGATTGAGGAAATGCGTAATTTCCGCCAGCGCCCTAACCTCAAAATCCTAAACAAAGCCGATCTGGCTGATCCGAATGTGACGCAAGCCTGGTTGAATTACTTTAACAGCCAGCCCAATACCAAAGCGGTTGCCCTCTCCTGCAAAAAGCCCGGTGATGCAAAAAAAATCCCAAGTCTATGCCGCCAACTGGCCCCGCATCGCGGCACGCCGCTGAAACCCTTGCGCATGATGATCATGGGGATTCCCAACGTCGGCAAATCCACCTTGATGAATGCCCTGCTCAACCGGCGTGCAGCCAAGGTCGGCGATGAACCGGCCGTGACCAAAAGCCAGCAACGTTTCGAACTGAGCGACAGCCTCAACATCACGGATACGCCGGGCATGATGTGGCCCAAAATCGAACACGCCTCAGATGGGTATATGCTAGCCGCCAGCCATGCGATTGGCCGCAATGCAGTGATTGATGAGGATGTGGCTGAGTTTTTGGGCAATGTGTTGTTGAAGCAATATCCAGCGCTCATGAATACACGCTACAAGCTGGACGTGATGAAGGTGAATGTGGCTGAAATAGATGGCATCGACTTATTGCAAGCCATTGCCAAACGCAGAAGCTACAAACGCAATGATGGAGAGTGGGATATGGAGCGCACAGCGATGGCCTTGCTCACAGACTATCGAAGTGGCGCCATTGGCCGCGTCAGCTTGGAGTCCCCGCAAAGCCGAGCCGAAATGCTGGCACAAGCGGCTGAGCAACAAAGTAGTCCGGTTCAGGAAGAAATACCCGCCTCTGAATCAGACCAAGCGTAAAGTCTACGTCAACGGCAGGAGCGCTCTGAAGTTAGGCAATCACGCTGGCATGCCGTTTCGCAGGTTTACCTTTCACTGGGGACTTATCAAGCAACTGCTCTATATTGCTCACAATACGGTTGCGGCCGTTTTGCTTGGCACGGTAGAGATTTTGGTCAGCCGCTGCAAACAAGGCATCAATCACATAGCCCATGGTTTCTGAACTCACTGCCCCCACACTGACCGTACATTTAATCGCCTGTGTCTCACGACTCATGCTCTCCACGCCGGCAATGCTCACGGGCGTCACCTCAATAATCCGGCGGATGCGCTCTGCCAGCACCATTGCCTCCTGCTCACCGGTGTTGGGCATCAGGATGCAGAACTCCTCGCCACCATAGCGCCCGATGACATCGCCGCCACGCAAGGCGGCACGTATGGTCTCGGCGCAAGACTTAAGCACCACATCGCCCACCAGGTGACCATACACATCATTCACCTTTTTAAAGTAATCCAGGTCGACAATCAGCATGCCCATGGGGAGCTGAATGCGTTGCGAAACCGCCTGCATGCGACTGGCGGCTTCTTGCAGGCCACGCCGATTCAGCACCCCGGTCAGGCCATCCAGCGTCGCAATCGCCTGCAAACCGGCTTGAGCCTTGACATGCATGACCAACAACAGCAAGCTCACCACCGCCGTGATGACCAGCATGAAAAAGGACACCAGATAAGCATGGATACTCCAGTCGCCAAAACCATCGAGACTCGCCTGATCCGCCAGGCCAACCTTGACTGCGACAATGGCCAGGATCAAGCCAACCATGGCAAACAGGCTACAACACAGCCAAAAGATATTGGCGACAAAATCTTTTCCATGTCCCACTAAACTGCGGCTGCCGTAGGCAAATATCCAGAGCAAAACGGCTAAATTACTCAGTAGCAGCCAGCGATTGGAAATATGCATGTTCAACATCACGGCATTGCAGGCCAGCAAGGTGGTAATCACGAGCAAGGTCCAATAGCGGTAAACGCGGTAGCCCCTGAACATACGTATCCCATTAACGAGCTGACTCAAGCCTTGTGCCACCAGAGTCACCGCCGCCGCAATATAGATACTTTGTGGTCCGATGATGAGGCTAGTTTGAGAAAAGAAATACACGGCCAGTCCACAGGCAAAAATGAGCAAGCCCCGCACCCAACCCATGATCAGGCGGCGCTGCTGATAGGCCCCAGAAATCATCAAGACCAGAACCAGCGTTAGGGTGAGTCCAATTGATGATAGAATGGCGCTATTGAGATCAAACACAGGGACGGACAAAGTTAGTTAACCTGAAGAAACATCATACTATGGTTACAGGACTATACCCATATAAATGAAAGGGTTGAATAGTCCATCTAGGCTAATAATTGTCTGCTTTCCCATTATTCTCCACTTTGTACTGAAACACGTTTTATCAATCCGCTCATGCAGCATCTGTTAAATCCTCCCCAGCGTGAAGCGATTCACTATCTTGACGGCCCATTGCTGGTACTGGCAGGCGCTGGCAGTGGTAAAACTCGCGTCATTACCCAGAAAATTGCCTACCTGATCAACCAGGCGGGTTACCAGGGTCATCAAATCGCGGCGATCACCTTTACCAACAAGGCCGCGCGTGAGATGCAGGAACGCGTGACCCCCTTGCTGGAAGGCAAAAGTGGCAAGGGACTTACCGTCACCACTTTTCACTCCCTAGGCTTGCAGATTTTGCGCCAGGAAGCGGCGCTGCTCGGCTATAAACCGCAATTCTCCATTCTGGACGCCTCGGACAGCTTTAAAATCCTCAGTGATATTTTAGCCACCACCGACAAGCAACTGTTGCGCAAAACACAATGGCAAATCTCCAGTTGGAAGAATGACTTTATCAGTCCGGATCAGGCCAAATCACAAGCCGATGAAGAGCTCACCCATGCCGCAGCCCGGGTGTACCAGCTTTATCAGCAAACCCTGCGCGCGTATCAGGCGGTAGACTTTGATGACCTGATCAAGGTGCCGGTGGAGCTGTTTGATCAGCACAGTGAAATGCTGGAAAAATGGCAACGCAAGTTGCACTACCTGCTCGTGGATGAATATCAGGATACCAATGCTTGCCAGTACAAACTGATTAAACAGCTAACCGGCCTGAGAGCACAATTCACCGCCGTAGGCGACGATGACCAGGCGATTTATGGCTGGCGTGGTGCCGACGTGGAGAACTTGCGTCAGTTGACCACAGACTTTTCCAAACTCAAGGTGATCAAGCTCGAACAAAACTACCGCTCTACCGTGCGGATTTTGCGCGCGGCCAACCACGTCATTGCCAACAACCCCAAACTGTTTGAGAAAAAACTGTGGAGCGAACTCGGCACCGGCGACCTGATCCACGTCACGGCGACGCAAAGTGAAGAGCACGAAGCAGAAACCGTGGTGATGAAGCTGCAAGCGCACAAATTCGAGCATCGCACGACTTACAAAGACTACGCCATTCTCTACCGCAGCAACCACCAGGCGCGGATTATTGAGCAATTTCTGCGTAACCACAAAATCCCCTACACAATTTCGGGGGGCCAATCATTTTTTGACAAGGCTGAGATCAAAGACATCATCAGCTATCTGCGCCTGATCATGAACGAAGATGATGATCCTGCCTTTATCCGTGCCGCCACCACGCCGAAAAAAGGCATAGGCAACACCACGCTGGAGCGATTGGGCGAATACGCCAGCGCACACAAGATGTCATTGTTTGCCGCCGCCTTTGAAGGTGGCTTTCAGCATGAGGTCGGCGCCAAACAGCTCGATGACCTGCTAACCTTCTGCCGCTTTATCCAAACACTGCAAGGCCGTGCTGTCAAAGACCCTGCTAACGAAGTGCTCAGCGATTTACTCACCGCCATCCAGTATGAAAGCTATCTGTACGACGGTGAAGAAGCCAGATCTGCCGAGACGCGCTGGGGCAATGTACAAGAATTCGTCGCCTGGCTCAGCAAAAAAGGCGAAGCCTCGACCGAGTTCGGCCATGAATCGGACGGTAAAAACCTCATCGAACTGACACAACTGGTTTCGCTCATCACCATGCTAGAAGGCCGCGAAGATGGCGAACCAGATGCCGTCAAACTCTCTACCCTGCACGCCTCAAAAGGACTGGAATACGGCCATGTGTTTCTGATCGGCTGTGAAGAAGGCATCCTGCCTCACACCAACTCCATCGACGCCGACCAGATTGAAGAAGAACGCCGACTCATGTATGTAGGCATTACCCGCGCCCAAAAATCACTCAACATCACCTGGTGCAAAAAACGTAAACGCGCCGGAGAAATGCAAGCCTGCGAGCCTAGCCGTTTTATTAGCGAATTGCCTAAAGATGATGTTAAACACTTTGGCAACCCGTTTAATGGGCCAGATCAGGTGCTGAGTAAAGATTATGGCAAGAGTAAGATGGCAAATATTAAGGCGATGCTGGCGAGTAAGCCCCTTTAATGTAGGATATGTGCTCGACCCTTTCCAAGTTGTCACACATGATATAATCCACACACTTTTTAACCGAATCGTCTAAACATGTCTCCCAAAGTTGCATTAATCACTGGCGTTACTGGCCAAGATGGCGCCTATCTGGCAGAACTTCTCCTTAATAAAGGTTACATTGTTCACGGCATTAAAAGACGATCATCGTTGTTTAATACGGCACGCGTAGATCATCTTTTTCATGATACACATTCACAAGGAAAACCCTTTTACTTACATCACGGGGACATGACAGACTCCTCAAGCCTCACGCATATCATCCAGAAAGTACAACCTGATGAGATTTATAATTTAGCAGCTCAGAGTCATGTCGCCGTTTCATTTGAAGAGCCAGAATACACAGCTAACTCTGATGCCTTAGGCGCCTTACGCATTTTGGAAGCAATCCGTATTCTTGGTCTGACGAAGAAAACTAAATATTACCAAGCTTCAACCTCAGAACTCTATGGACTGGTACAAGAAACACCGCAAAAGGAAACGACTCCATTCTATCCACGCAGCCCCTACGCCGTAGCCAAGTTGTATGCCTATTGGATTACTATAAATTACCGTGAGGCCTATGGCATATATGCTTGTAATGGCATTCTGTTCAATCATGAGAGCCCCATACGCGGCGAAACTTTCGTCACGCGTAAGATAACAAGAGCACTAGCGCGCATCAAACTTGGTTTACAGGATTGTCTCTATCTAGGCAATCTAGATGCCAAACGCGACTGGGGTCATGCCAAGGATTATGTGGAGATGCAATGGCTGATGCTACAACAGCAGATAGCCGAAGACTTTGTGATAGCCACTGGCGTGCAATATAGTGTGCGCGATTTTGTCGATGCGGCTGCCGCAGAACTTGGAATAACTATCCATTGGCAAGGTGAGGGCGTAGACGAAAAAGGATATGATCAGAAAGGCAAATGTGTAGTGCAAGTGGATCCACGTTATTTCCGCCCAACCGAAGTTGAAACCCTCCTGGGTGATGCCTCTAAAGCGAGAGAAAAGCTAGGCTGGACTCCTAAAATTCCGTTTGCAGATTTAGTCACAGAAATGGTAAGAGAGGACTTACGCACTGCAGAACGCGATGAGTTAGTTAAAAAACACGGCTACGTGGTGCAAAACTATTTCGATTAAACAAATCATGCGCATTTTACTTACTGGCGGCAGTGGACTAGTTGGCAAAAATCTGATTGATGCCTTTGCTGGTACATCAATCGAATGGTTGGCACCAGCTAGCCAGCAAATGAATCTACTCGATTATGCCCAAACCCGCCAAATGATTGCCGAATTTAAACCAGAGTTAGTCATCCATGCTGCTGGGATGGTGGGCGGTATACAGGCAAATATCCGCGAACCTGTTAGCTTTCTAGTCAATAACTTAGACATGGGCCGAAACCTACTAATGGCCTGCCTGGAAAATGGTGTAAAACAAGTGCTCAATTTGGGAAGTTCCTGTATGTATCCTAGAAACCATCAGGAACCACTAACGGAAGAGAAGATTTTAACCGGGGAGCTGGAGGCGACCAATGAAGGTTACGCATTGGCCAAGATTGTCACGGCGCGTTTGGGAGAGTACATTCAGCGGGAGCATCCCGACTTTAATTACAAGACATTAGTACCCTGCAACTTGTATGGGAAGTATGATAAGTTTGATCCCAAACACTCACACTTAATCCCAGCTATCATCCATAAAATCCACCTAGCCAAACAGCATGGGGAGAAAACCGTTGAGATATGGGGCAACGGCGAGGCAAGACGGGAGTTTATGTATGCTGGCGATTTGGCAAACTTTATAATCTCTGCCGTTGATCGATTTCCTGAATTGCCAGCGGTGATGAATGTCGGCCTCGGCTATGACTATACAATCAATGAATATTATGAAGCAACTGCCGAGGTCATCGGTTTTGAAGGTACCTTCGTACATGACCTAAGTAAACCTGTAGGCATGGCGCGGAAACTGGTCAATGTGGACAAGCAAACGGCCTTGGGCTGGCAACCCAAACACTCACTCAAGCAAGGCATCGCCAGCACTTATCAATTTTATCTGAAGGAACAGCAATAATGTCTTTTAAATACCCTCTCGCCACCACCACCTGGGATGAGAAGGAAATAGCGGCGATGCACCGCGTGATTGATTCTGGGATGTTTACCATGGGTAATCACGTCAAAACATTCGAGGAACAATTTGCCTCATTCACAGGCAGCGAATATGCCATTATGGTCAACTCGGGCTCCTCAGCTAATCTTATTATGATTGCCGCATTGTTTTATAGCCAGAACCCAGCTTACCAGTTGAAACGTGGTGATGAAGTGATCGTGCCAGCAGTATCTTGGAGCACCACGTATTACCCTTTATACCAATACGGACTGAAACTGAAATTTGTCGATATTGACCTGGGTACACTAAATTTTGATCTGGAACAGCTGGAATCGGCGATTACTGAGAATACACGCGCAATTCTGGCAGTGAACCTTTTGGGCAACCCTAATGATTTTAAGCGCATTCAACAAATTACAAAAGATAAAAACATCCTGTTGCTGGAAGACAATTGTGAATCCATGGGAGCGACCTTTGAAGGCAAGCAGGCAGGTACTTTTGGTCTGATGGGTACTTACAGCACCTTCTTCAGCCACCATATCTCCACCATGGAAGGTGGCTTAGTCGTCACCAACGATGAAGAGCTCTACCAGATCATGCTGTCCCTACGAGCGCATGGCTGGACACGTAACTTGCCCAAAAACAACCTTGTATGTGGTGAAAAAAGTGATGAACCCTTTGAAGAATCATTCCGCTTTGTATTACCGGGATACAATCTCAGACCTTTAGAACTATCGGGGGCAATAGGCCTACAGCAGCTGGAAAAACTACCCAGTCTAATTAGCGAGAGAAGAAAAAATGCTGAACTACTCAAATCTAAACTATCAGAACATCCCGACATATTAATTCAGAAAGAAATCGGCGAGAGTAGTTGGTTTGGTTTTAGTCTAGTCATAAAATCCACAAGCAAATTGACGCGTCAAGAATTAATTTCAAAACTTGTTCATGCTGGAATTGAATGTAGGCCAATAGTTACTGGAAACTTTACCAAGAACGAGGTAATTAAATATTTTGATTCAACAGTATCAGGCAGTTTAAAAAATGCAGAGCATATTGACAAAAATGGATTATTTATCGGAAATCATCACTACTCGCTATTGGAAGAAATCCACTTGCTATACGAAACGCTTTCCTAAATAGTGATAATGAAAATTAAACTAATGTTCGACTTGCCCCCTAAATCAGTCAATACAAAACCGATAACAACTATCAGCTCCGAAAAATCCTCCAAAGATGTATTAAGAGATTTGTGGAATTTTAAAGACTTGCTCTTCCTTTTGACTTGGAGAGATCTCTTAGTCAGATACAAACAAACATTTTTTGGTGTTGCATGGGCCATATTTAGGCCGTTAATAACGGTGATGGTTTTTGCTTTTATTTTCGGGAAAGTTGCAAAACTGCCATCCGGAAATACCCCCTACTTTCTATTTGTGTTTGCTGGAATGATACCTTGGCAATTTTTCTCCAGTTCTCTTTCCGAAGCAGGTAATAGCTTGGTTGCAAATGCAAACATTATTACAAAAATCTACTTCCCAAGATTGTTAATGCCCCTTTCAAGTATCGCCGCCTGTCTAGTTGATGCACTTATCACAGGAATAATATTTTGCGTACTTTTAGTTTGGTATCAGGTTGAGTTTACTTGGCATATTCTAATACTGCCAGCATTTATCATTTGGTTGGTATTACTAACTATTGGATTAAGTATTTGGACCGCAGCTTTAAATGTTACCTACAGGGACTTTAGATATTTAATTCCTTTTATGGTGCAATTAGGCATGTATATTTCCCCTGTGGGATTTAGCAGTCAAATTATTCCTGATAAATGGCTTTGGTTATTTTATATTAACCCGATGGCAAGCATTATTGATGGATTTAGATGGTGCATATTTAATCAATCAAGCAATTTCAATGTATCAATGTCTATTACTGGAATAGTTATTACACTTTTAATGTTTGTGTATGGCTTAATCTTCTTTAAGAATGCAGAAGATAGCTTTGCAGATAGGATTTAGCATGTCGCCAGTAATTAAAGTTGAAAATATTTCAAAAAGCTATTTAATTAACCATAATCAATCAGATAGGTACAAAACCGTGAGGGATGAAATAACTCACGGAATGGGGCGATTTTATTCTAGGTTAAAAAACCCGCTACAAAAATCAAGTACTAGTGAAGTTTTCTGGGCCCTTAAAGATATATCATTTTCTATCAATGCCGGAGAATGTATTGGCGTAATTGGAAGAAATGGTGCTGGAAAATCTACACTTTTAAAAACTTTATCAAGAATCACGAAACCAACAAGCGGAAAAATAACCCTAGTTGGCAAACTTGGCTGCCTTCTTGAAGTTGGAACAGGTTTCCACCCTGAGCTAACTGGCAGAGAGAACATATATCTTAATGGCGCAATTTTAGGAATGGGCCGAAATGAGATTAAAATGAAATTCGACGAGATTGTTGAGTTTTCAGAAATTGAACGTTTTCTAGATACTCCTGTAAAGCGTTACTCAAGTGGAATGTATGTGCGATTAGCATTTTCTGTAGCCGCACATTTAGAGCCAGAGCTTCTCATTTTAGATGAAGTACTCGCTGTGGGGGACCAAAAATTTCAACAAAAATGCTTTGATCAAATAAGAAGATTAGGTCGAGATAGTGGCCGAGCAGTTATGCTCGTCTCCCATAATATGGCTGCGATATCTCGAATTTGCAACAGAAGCTTACTGCTAGAAAGTGGTAGATTGATTGCAGATGGTCCCACGCAGGAAGTGCTTGAAAAATACGCGACCCAAAGCAACACAACAGAGCTAGGGACAAGAGTTATGCTCGACTCTTGGGAGAACAGAGAGGGTAAAAGAGATATTGCACAAATCACCTGGGTACAAATACTAGCTCACGACTCTGACTATAGCATGATTTATGTAGGCTCAAATTTGCTGATAAGATTCGCTGTTAACTTTGACAAACAATTAAAAGGTAATGATATTACTTTGGCAGTCCAGCTCTCAACTATATCTGGTTATCAAATAGCAAATATGCTAGCTACAGACTCTAACTATATACCTAACTCAATGAAAGGCGAGTGTGTATTTGAAGTTATGTTAGAGGATATAAGATTTTATCCCGGAGAATATTTGATTAGCTTATGGGTTGGCAACGCATCATCAGAACCATATGACTATGTTTTGGAGTGTGGGAGATTTGAAGTTCACGAAGGCGGCGCAAAAGCTCTTCGCAGACTTCCACGAGTTGAAGGAATGCACTTCCTCACTCCAAAATGGCAATTACTGTGATTGGAAAAAGTAAATGAAAAGTTTTCTTGCAAGACTACTTGGCTATATTGGAGTCAAAATCTTAAAACTATCCGAGTTAATTTGTCTATCCTCCTCAAAAGAGGGTAAACCAACAGCTAATGAAATGACTCCCCATCAAGCGTGGTTAAAAGATAATGGCGACAAGTCCTTGAGGTTAAATTATGACCTAAACGAAAACGATGTGGTTCTAGATGTTGGGGGATATGAGGGTCAATGGGCTAGTGATATATTTTCCAAATATCAATGCAAAATATACATTTTTGAACCTGTGCCTGATTTTTTTGCTGCAATCTCAAAAAGGTTTTCTCAAAATAAAAGAATTCATGTACTCAATTTTGGACTTAGCAGCTCAAATAGCATTATTAATATTTCAGTTGATGGTGATGCTTCGTCATCGATAAGACTAAACCAAGAAACTACTAAAGTACAACTAAGAAGCTTTGAAAGCTGGTTCAAAGATCAGAAGTTAGAAGTTATTGCTTTAATGAAAATTAATATAGAGGGCGGTGAATATGATTTACTAAATCATATAATTGAAACAGGATTAATACACAAAATAACTAACATTCAAGTTCAGTTTCACGATTTCTTCCCGGAAGCAGAATCTAGAATGTTGAACCTACAAAGTAGACTTTCGAAAACACACTATCCAACATATCAATATAACTTTATTTGGGAAAATTGGGCTTTAAAGGAATAACTTGTGATTACAGTTCGTGTAATTGGCGGTTTAGGTAATCAGATGTTTCAATATGCTGCAGGTAGATCATTATCAATAAGAAGGAATGACTTACTCAAACTAGATATAACAGGCTTTGAGAATTACGTATTACATGACTATGGATTAAATCATTTCAACGCCATAGCAAATTTATCCACATCTGAACTATTAAAAAATGAAAAAAAACCTTCATACCAGCGATTTTGTAACCTTTTTAACCGTAATAAAAAAACAAAGGTTTTCAAAGAAAACGGGTTGCTATTTAATCCTCTAATCAACAACATTAAAGGTGATATATATCTAGATGGATATTGGCAGTCAGAGCAATATTTTAAAGAACACGAATCTATTATTAGAAGCGACTTCAGAATTACCACTCATCCTTCACTAGAAAACTTGCAGACTCTAGAGAAAATTAACTCGTCTAAATCAATTTCTCTGCATATTCGCAGAGGGGATTATGTTAACAACAGCCAAACTAATGCTATTCATGGTGTTTGCAGTCTTGGCTATTATCAAGAAGCATTGCAACTCTTAAAAAGAAAGCTTGATGCACGTGATTTACATGTTTTTGTTTTTTCAGATGATCATTCATGGGTAGAAAAAAACTTGATCATAGATGCAGAGGTTACATATGTCAGAAATAACTCAGCCAAAACAAATTATGAAGATCTACGACTTATGAGCGCATGTCAGCATCATATTATTGCCAATAGTTCTTTCAGCTGGTGGGGAGCTTGGCTGAATCCTAATACTGATAAAATTGTAATAGCCCCAAAAAACTGGTTTAAATCCACTGAATTAAATTCCAAAGACATTATTCCCTCAAATTGGATAAGGTTGTGAAATGTTTTCTAGACCCGATAATAACTACAATGTATCAGATGATGTTATTGATGCAATTCTAAAAGACCAAGCACATCCAATATTTCATATCGTTAATTACGTTAAAGATGGCCAAAAAATTTTAGATATTGGCGCAGGTAGTGGTGTATTAGCACGAGCTATATTAAAGTCAAAAAAAAATGTATCGATCGACGGTGTTGAGCCTAATCGCTATGCGGCAAACATGGCGGCCAATTTTTATCGAACAATGCTATGTGGATATGTTCAAGAATTTTATGCTGAGATTAGTGAAAAAAAATACGACATCATAATTCTAGCTGACGTTATAGAACACATATCTGATCCGCTCGAGATGCTGAAACAGCTCATGAAATATATTGATTCAAGTACAAAAATTTTTATATCCATCCCTAATGTTGCATTTGGCGGCGTACGATTAGCGCTTTTTAATGGCAGTTTTAATTACACTGACTCGGGCTTATTGGAACGAACTCATCTGAGATTCTTTACAAGAAATACTGCAGATAAAATGTTTGAAAAATTAGAATTGTTAACAGAGCACCTTTTTTCATTGGAACGTAGTTTTTACAGAGTGGAGTTTAAGAGAACCGAGTTATCAGCTTCATTTATTAGCATATTTAAATTAGCTCGCTTGAGTGATGCCAGAGCCTATCAATTTTTATACATTTTAAGCAAAGAAGCAAATCCCGAGAAGTTTTCCCAAAACATCATTATTCATGCTGGCACCTCTTTTTACTCAATAATGAGAGATTATTTCTTTTATCAATCTCATTTTGTTAAAATATACAATTTAGCACTAAAAGTTATTAGAAAAATACAAAATGCCTAAAGTATCGATATGCATTCCTGCATATATGCAGGTTGCCTATTTGAAAGAATGCCTGCTTTCAATATCAGAACAAACCATTAAGGACTATGAACTAATTATATCCGATGATTCGCCAGATGATTCAGTTTATAACCTTATAAAACAATTTGATTTTGGAGGGCGTTTAAAATACTTTAAAAACTCTTCTCCCTTAGGTTCTCCAAAAAATTGGAACTTTGCAATTCAACATGCTACAAGCGATCTTATTAAGCTAATGCATCATGACGATTCTTTTTCATCCCCACAATCGCTTGAAAAATTTATTAGCCTAATGGATGAGAACCCAACTGCAAATTTTGGGTTTTCAGCTAGCAAAGTTAAAAATGTGACTAACAATAAGAGTTGGATTCATACTGCGTCAGAGAGACAAGTTGCGCAAATTCAAACGAACCCAGAGTTATTAATACTTGGAAATTTAATTGGATCGCCCAGCTCCACAATTTACAGAAGAAATATTAATATCGAATATGACAATAAGCTGAAATGGTTAGTGGATATCGACTTTTATATCAGAGTAATCCAACAAGGGAACAAAATTGTAAACACTCAAGAAGCATTCATTACCACGCCAACAAATGCTTCACACCAAGTTACTGAAGAATGTATAAACAATTGCCAGTTGGAACTCTATGAATACACAACTCTATATTTAAAAAATCAAGATCAGGTTTCAGGAAATACTAGTATAAATAACCATTTACTTGGCATACTAGCCAAATATAGAATTTTCAACAAAAAGGCTCTTCACTTAGAACCCTACTTTACCTCTCAACAAATAGATGTTTTAGAACAACTATTAGTAAGGTTCAAAAATCAACCTATTATAAAGTTTATATACTACGTCTATTGGTGGCAAAATGGTCCTTTGTTCTTAATAAAAATTATCAGATTTCTGATTCATCAAGCATATAGTTTGTTATCTTTAATTCGCTTACTTTACAATCCTAAAAATTATAAAAACCAGTAATAACTAATAGTCGGTATATGAGTCAACCAACACTATCCGCTTTACCACTAGTATCAGTAATCACATCAGTCAAAAATGGTGAGAAATACTTACGAAAATCCCTACAAAGCATTATTGATCAAGACTACACTAACTTTGAATTCATTATAATAGATGATTATTCAACAGATAAAACAATAGAAATTCTGCATGATTTTTCTAAAAAAGATAACAGAGTAAAAGTCTATAAGAATTCCTATCTTCCTGGCTTAGCGAATGCTTTAAACTACGGAATTAGTCTATCAAAAGGAAAATATATCGTACGCCAAGATGCAGACGACGTATCTTTGTCAGAAAGACTTCGAGTCCAAGTTGAGTTTATGGAAAGCCATCTAGAAATATTTATTTCAGGAAGCTACATAAATCTCATAGATGAAGACGATAACTTCTTAAAAATCCACAGAGAACCACTTTCAAATGATGAAATAAAACTTCATTTGATGGTTGGTACTCCTTTCGCACATCCATCCGTAATAATGCGGAGGGATTTGATAATTAAGTACAATTTATCGTATCAGGAATTACCTGCTCAAGACTATGAACTATGGTCTAGAGCGATTAATGCTGGTCTGAAGGGCGAAAATCTACCAAAACCGCTTGTAAACTATAGAGTATATAAGGAATCAGATAGTGCATTAAGAGCTCCACGTCATGAGGCAATGGCTACCTTAATATCAAACTATCAAATAACACAATTTACCTCATATAAAGATATTAGATTTTTCTTAAACCTTGAAGAATACAAACGTGTTGCACATTATCTATTGACGGGGAATGCAATAGTTTCAAGCCAATATGACTTTTTAATTGCAAGGCATATTCTTAAAATATGGAAAAGTATCGGTCAGATTGAATTATCAAATCCTCTAATGAGGTATAACTTACTGCCAAAATCGATTTATGGTTATATTAAATGTCCTTTAGTATTTCTAAAGTATATGCTGCACAGAAGAACTTATAAAAAAACAGCATGTGATTTAACCACCAACGAAAAAGAGAGCTTAAAGCAAAATATCCCAATAATAATAATTGTTAGGGACAGACTTTCATGCCTCAGACAGTTAATTTCTAGATTAGAAAATGATGGTTATAAGAATTTAATTCTGTTAAATAACAACTCCTCATTCCCTCCCCTACTTGAGTTCTTATCTCAATCTGAATTTAAAGTCATAAATCTTCATGAAAATCTGGGGCATACTGTTCTCTGGCAACTTGAGGAATTAAGAGACTTCATTAAAGCTAATTGGTTCGTATATACAGATCCTGATGTCATACCTACTATTGAAGCTAAGTCAGATTATGTTGCAACATTCTTTGAGTCTTTATTGAAACTCCCAAAGTTCAAAAAGGCTGGCTTTTCTCTCAAAATAGACGATTTACCAGATCACTTTCATTTGAAGAAAACTGTCACATCTTGGGAAAAGCAATTTTATAAAAACAGAATAAATGAAAACTACATAGCAGACATTGACACAACTTTTGCATTATATCGACCAAACACACCATATTGTTTTGGTCCGGCAATACGATCTGTAAAGCTGTTTGCTCGCCACTTACCTTGGTACTTAGACGGAAAAAACTTAGATGAAGATGAATTATTCTATAGAAATAATGCCTCTCAAGTTATTACCACATGGAATGTATCTGGCGAGTCAAAAGAGTTGAAAATGGCCTCGCCATTAGATAAATTCTTGAGCAATACTTATCTATTCCTTCTAAGCAATTCAATCACTCACTCCTTTGCAAAAAAAACAAAGGAGCTCTTGAGAAAAAATAATGCAAAATAAATTCTGTTCCATCGTTGTAACATTTAATCCCAATATTGATTTACTAATGGAGCAATTTGATATACTAAGCTCGCACAGCGATCTCATAGTATTTGTAGACAACGGCTCAGATAATATCTCTAAAATTCAATTAAATGAGTTTTTTAGCACTGCAAAAATTATTAGTCTCAAAGAAAATCTTGGTATTGGATATGCTCAAAACATAGGCCTAATCTGTGCCATTGAAAGCGGCTTTTCTAGAGCAATCCTGTTCGATCAAGATAGTATCCCAACCGTGGAAATGTTTTCAAGATTGCTAAACGCACTTACCGAAAATGTTATTGCATCCGGTCCATCATACGAAGACCCAAGATCAGGTATAAGCTCATTCTTCATAATTCAGAAAAAACTTTTTCCAAACAGATGGTTTCCAGAAAAATCACATCAAGCAGAGCAACTAGTTGACACTGCCTTTCTAATTGCATCAGGCACAACTATCAATTTAAATTTATTAAAGAAATGTGGCGGTATGAAAAGTGATTACTTCATTGATCACGTTGATACTGAGTGGTGCTTTAGAGCGCGTAATGCAGGTTACCGTACAATTGGTATACCTAACGCAAAAATGAAACACTCACTTGGCGATGAAGTTAAAAAAGTTTGGTTTTTTGGATGGAGGCAGGTCTCTTATCACTCCCCTCTAAGAGACTATTATATGTTCCGTAATACCATCTTAATGTTGAAAGATAACCCTATGTCGTTTATCTGGAAAAGTCACTTTATATGGCGACTTATTCAATTTGCAACATATTTTTTAACTTTCGCCCCATTAAGAAAAGAGCGTTTTATAAAAATGTCTTTGGGTATTATGCATGGCTTAAAAAATATCAGAGGCAAACTGGATATTAATACACACACTTGCCATGCAATCCCCAAAACAGAACTTGATCCCACATGCCTAAAATAGCAATATTACTCACCGTTTTTAATGGGGAAAGCTGGTTAGAAGAACAGTTAGAATCGATACTAGCTCAAGAAAATGTTATTTTAGACTTATATATTTCCGATGACTTATCCTCAGATCTATCTCAAAAAATTATTCATGACTACGCTAACAAATTCTCTAACGTCACTGTCTTACCAAGTCATACTAGGCAGGGGAATGCTGCTCTGAATTTTTTCAGACTAATTCGCGACGTTGCTTTCGCAGAGTACTCATACATCGCCTTTTCTGACCAAGATGACATATGGCTACCAGAAAAACTCTCAATAGCTCTCGACAAAATTAAACGTCAAAATATTGATGGATATTCCAGCAACGTGACTGCATTCTGGTCTGATGGTAAAAAGCAGCTTATCCATAAAGCGCAATCACAAACACGGTATGACTATATGTTTGAATCTGCTGGCCCGGGTTGTACCTTTGTGATTTCGCAAAAACTGGCGCTGGCAATTCAAGAATTGCTCAGAAAAAAACAAACCGAACTAAGCACTGTTGCTTTGCATGACTGGTTTATTTATGCATTTGCAAGATCGAACAACTATAAATGGTATATAGATCCCACACCTACAATTTTATATCGTCAACATGCTACAAATGTAGTTGGAGCAAATACTGGCATGAAAGCATTTATAGCGAGAGTATCAAAATTAAAACAAGGATGGTATTTACAACAAATCCTCTTAATTGCCAAAGAACTTGGTTATCAGGAAGCGGAACCTATTAAAAAAATGACCAACCTATGCATTTGGGATCGTTGTTACCTCGCAATATTTGCCCATCAATTTAGACGACGACTACGTGATCAGCTGGGTTTTGCCTTTTTTGCTTTGTTTTTAGCCAAAAAATCATGAATTTATTGATTACGGGTGCCAATGGATTTGTGGGCGCATCATTGAGCAAAATGCTCATCAACTGCAAGCACAATGTCACAGCATTGCGCCGTGATTTTAATCCATCAGAGTTACCTTTTGATTATTACAGTTGCCTAATTCACCTTGCAGGACGTGCACACGTCATGCATGAAACTACAGAGGATGTTTATTCGGCTTATAGAGCAGTGAATGTAAACTACACTCTTAAGGTGGCTGAGTTAGCTAGATCATCGGGAATAAAGCGTTTTATTTTTTTGAGTTCTATTAAGGTGAATGGTGAGGTTACAAACGTACCATTCGACGAGTCATATGCACCGGCACCGTTGGACGCATATGGTCAAACTAAATTAGAAGCTGAGCTATTATTAAAAGATTTTTGTACCGAGCATCAAATAGAGTTGGTAATTATTCGTGCACCTTTGATTTATGGGCCAGGAGTAAAAGCTAACTTTAAATCATTGATTCAACTCTGCAAGAAACCAGTTCCGTTACCGTTTGGATCTGTACGCAACAAGCGTAGTCTTGTGAGTTTAGATAATTTGAATAATTTTATTGAGTTATGCTGCATCCATCCAACAGCAGCTAACCAGACATTTCTAATTTCTGATGATCAAGATATTTCAACTAAACAACTCGTCAATACGATAAGAGCAGCATTAGGACGAAACTCATGGCAACTCCCGATACCTGCATCACTTTTATCTATTTTTTTTAATCTTGTAGGTAAACATTATCTGAATGAACGTTTGTTAAGCAACTTGCAGCTGGATATAAGCAAAGCGAAACGACTTCTTAATTGGAGGCCAGTTCTAAACTTCGAAGATGGCATTAAACAGACTGTGACAGATTATGTGGATTAAGAGAGTTTTAGATATCTTACTGGCTTTGATCGCAACAGTATGCTTAAGTCCATGTTTATTAATCACTTATCTATTAGTAAAACTAAGCTCTAAAGGCCCCGCATTATACTGGAGCAAGCGAGTCGGTCAGAAAAACAAGCTTTTTAGCATGCCAAAATTCCGGTCCATGCGTGTGGGAACACCTCAAATTGCCACCCATTTGCTGAATCAGCAAACGGATCCCAATGCATTCTTAACACCTGTAGGAAGTTTTATCAGAAAAACCAGCCTAGACGAGTTACCGCAATTATGGAGCGTGCTGAAAGGGGATATGTCTGTTGTCGGGCCACGTCCTGCACTTTTCAATCAAGACGATTTAATCGCATTACGCACTGAAAAGAACGTTCATACTCTGAAACCAGGCATCACCGGCTGGGCACAAGTAAATGGACGGGACGAAATTCCCATTCCACAAAAAGTGGCTCTGGATGAATACTATCTAAAGCATCGATCAATCTGGTTAGATATTAAGATTATCTGCATGACAGTGATCAAGGTCATCCGGCGTGATAACATCACGCATTGATTGATTATTTGATTTCTATGCTCAGGCTACCAGCACGCGTTTTGTCTTTTCTTGCTTTTAAACATGATGCGGTCGTTGTGATCGCGGCATGGGTATTTGCGTTCTTGTTACGCTTTAACTTCCAGATACCGCCCAACTTTGTACAGCATATCTGGCAGACATTGCCAGTGATTTTTGCCATTCATGCGATCTGTTTTTATAGCTTTGGCCTTTATAAAGGACTTTGGCGGTTTGCCAGTCTGCCCGATTTAAAACGGATTATGCGCGCAGTAGGATTTGCTGCCTTGCTTAGCGCAGCGTATGCCCTGCTGGTCCACCCAACGATCATCATCCCGCGCTCGGTGCTGATCCTGAATCCTATGTTGCTCATTTTGGCGATGGGCGGGAGCCGTTTTTTATACCGTGCCTGGAAAGAGCGGCGTTTATTTAATACGGTTGCGCTGCAAGGTAAACCTGTGATTGTGATCGGGGTTGAAGATGCTTCTTTTAACCTGATTAAAGAGCTCAGTAAAAATCCGGAATGGCGTGTCGTGGCCATGATAGATCCAGCGAACAGGCTGGTGGGCCGCGAAATTATGCACACCAAGGTAGAAGGTGGTCTGGAAGATATTCCAGCAATTGCCGCACGTTATGGCTGCCGGCATTGCATGATCGCGATGCCAAGTAGCCGGCACCAGAAACGCAGATTGGCGGTGGAAGCCGCCAGAAAATCTCCCGAGATGGAGGTTTTGACCCTGCCAGCCATGTCTGACCTGATCAGTGGCCGGGTCAGTCTCTCGCAAATTCGCAAGATTGATGTCGAGGACTTGCTGGGGCGTGATGTGGTGCAGCTGGATACCCATGGCTTGAGTACGATGTTGGCTAACAAGGTAGTGCTGGTCTCGGGGGCTGCGGGCTCCATTGGCTCTGAACTGTGCAGACAAATACTGAGTTTTCACCCGGCACAATTAATCTGTCTGGATATCTCGGAATATGCGTTGTATACCTTGCAGCAAGAATTTAATCAGTCCGTCACCAATACAGAGCTGGTCTATCTGGTGGCGGATGTGAAGAATCAGGCCAGGATGCAACGCATCTTGCAAAATCATCAGCCGGAGGTTGTGTTACATGCCGGGGCCTATAAGCATGTGCCTATGATGGAGCATTTTAACGTGGTAGAGGCCTTGCAGAACAATGCCTACGGCACCTACCAGATTGCAGCGGCGTGCCAGGCAGCTAATGTGCCCACCTTTGTGCTGGTCTCCACTGATAAAGCAGTGAATCCGACCAATGTCATGGGTGCCAGCAAGCGTCTGGCCGAACTCATTTGTCAGGGCTTGCAAAACAAGCAAAATCACACCCGTTTTATCACGGTGCGTTTTGGCAACGTGCTGGGAAGCAGTGGCAGCGTGATTCCAAAATTTCGCGAGCAAATTGCGCACGGCGGTCCGATCACGATTACCCACCCGGAGATCACACGTTACTTTATGTCCATCCCGGAAGCCGCGCAACTGGTATTACAGGCAGCGACCATGGGCAACGGCGGTGAAGTCTTTGTAATGGATATGGGCACACCGGTCAAAATCATTGATCTGGCACGCGACATGATTAAACTATCCGGTCTGCAAGAGCAAGAGATACGCATTGAGTTTACCGGCCTGCGTCCGGGTGAAAAGCTTTATGAAGAGTTGCTGGCAGATGATGAAAACACCTTGCCGACGAGCCATGAAAAACTACGGATTGCCCAAGCGCGCAGTGCAGATAGCCTTTGGCTGACGCAGTTGCTCGAGTGGTTGGCGACCATACCGCATTTGCCAGAGTCTCAAATCAAGCAAGACTTGCAGCGCTGGGTCGAGGAGTATCAGCCAGATACCCGGCCCGCCCCCTCTGTCTCTTTACGTGCCGCTCTGGCACCCTTAGAGACCCTCCCCTCGCCTTCACAACAGATACACTGATATGCCTTTAATCACACTAAAACAGGCCAGCCTGGCCTTTGGTCATGTGCCATTGCTGGACCAAGTCAACTTTCAGCTGGATAACAAGGAGTGTGTCGGCATCATTGGCCGTAACGGTACCGGTAAATCCAGCATGCTTAAAGTGGTCGCCGGGCTGATCAAACTGGATGATGGCGAATATTGGCGCGACCCTGGCAGCAAGATTGCCTACGTACCGCAAGAGCCAGAGCTGGATGCAGCACATGATGTGTTTACTGCCGTCGCCCAAGGCTTGGGGAATGTCGTGACACAACTTAAAGAATATCACGACCTGTCACTGCAGTTGTCGCAGGCGCAAGAGACTGAAGCTTTGCTCGATCGCATGCAAGTATTACAGCACAGCCTGGAAGCTGAAAACGGCTGGGCGCTACAATCCCGCATTGAGTCAGTGTTGTCCAAACTCGGGCTACAGGCAGACACCCCAATTGCCACCTTGTCAGGTGGCTGGCGCAAACGCGTGGCCCTGGCACAGGCATTAGTGCAAGCCCCCGATGTCTTGTTGCTCGATGAACCGACGAACCATCTGGATCTGGAAGCAATCGTCTGGCTAGAGGAGCTGCTCTTGGGCTATCAAGGCAGCGTGATGCTGATTACGCATGATCGTCGCTTTCTGGACCGCCTGTCTACCCGTATTGTCGAACTTGACCGCGGTCATTTAACCGAATTTACAGGCAACTATAGCCAGTACCAACTGAAAAAGGCTGAATTGCTGACCGTAGAAGCACAACACCAGGCCAAATTTGACAAGTTTCTAGCGCAGGAAGAAGTCTGGATCCGCAAAGGGGTTGAAGCCAGGCGCACGCGCAATGAAGGTCGCGTCAGAAGACTGGAACAACTGCGGCTTGACCGCGCTGCACGCCGTGATCGTCAAGGTCAGGTGCACTTGCAACTGGATGCGGGCGAGCGCTCAGGCAAGCTGATTGCAGAACTGCAAGAAGTGCGCATGGCGTTTGGTGACAAAGTGCTGATTAATCGCTTTAGTACCCGCATCATGCGGGGGGACCGCATCGGACTGCTAGGCCCGAACGGAGTCGGTAAATCTACCCTGCTTAAGCTGCTCTTGGGCGAGTTGGCGCCGAGCGCGGGCAAGGTGCAACTGGGAACGAATATCCAGGTGGCCTACTTTGACCAGATGCGCGAACAGCTCAACCCGGAAGCAACGCTGATGGACACGATCAGTCCGGGATCGGAGTATGTTCAAATCGGTGAAACACGCACCCATGTCATTGGTTATCTTGAGGATTTTCTGTTTGCACCGCAACGTGCACGCTCCCCGGTCAAATCTCTGTCTGGCGGTGAACGCAATCGTCTGTTACTAGCCCGATTATTTGCGCGTCCGGCCAATGTATTGGTGCTAGACGAACCCACCAACGATCTGGATATCGATACGCTGGAACTGCTGGAAAACCTGCTGCAAGATTATGCGGGCACCCTGTTTCTGGTGAGTCATGACCGGGCATTCCTGGAAAATACGGTGACACAAGTCATTGCTTTTGAAGGCCAGGGCAAACTCACCGAATTTAGCGGTGGTTATGATGACTGGCTGCGCTTTAGCCAGCAGCGCGAAGCTGCAAATAAACCAGTCGAAAAACCGGTGCCTGCAGCCCCTTCCCCCGCCAGCACGAGCGCCCCATCCAACACCTCAACCCGAAAAAAGTTGAGCTTTAAGGAGCAGCGTGAGCTTGAAGCGCTGCCTGCAGAAATTGAACAATTAGAGCAAGAGCAAGCTGATATCCAGGCACAGTTTGCACAAGGGGACATTTACAAGCAAGCGCCTGAGCAGGTCAAGCAACGACAAGAGAGACTGGATGAAATTGAAGCGTTAATCTTGCAGAAACTGGAGCGTTGGGAATGGCTGGAAAGCCAGTAAGCAACGCTCAAGCTTGATAATGGCAATGATGAATTGCCATTTACGGTTGTGATCGTTTGATTTTAATGCGAGTTATACCGCAAAACTGGTGCGAGAGCTGTGGGCACCGTGAGTTTGGCCATTTTTGCCATAGAACTGTGTGGCATTGGTTGCTTTGCCTTGAATCGCATCCAGCTTTTCCTGGTTGCGTTGAAAATGCTTGTTGATCAGGATGCCGTTGATGCGGTTAAGCTCTTTTGCCTGCGCCAGTTTTTTCTGGAACTCCATCCATGCAGTATCCATCACTTTGCCATGTCCTAACTCCAGCCATTTAGCCATGCCTTTTTCATTGGCTTCGAAGCCAGCAGCCGACAAGGCAGCGTAACGCTGTTTTGCGGCTTCACCCAGCGCCTGTAGTAACTCTACACGCTGATCAATAATCCGTTCTATGGTGTCCAGGTCAGCTTTGACCAAGGCTTTTTGTTCATTCTGCAAATCTTCAATGAGCGCTTCAACCAGATTGGCATCCGCTTCAAAACTGATCTCAGGGATAGCGTTGCGATTTGCAGTTGTCATAAACATCATCCTTTTTTCGAATGTATCAAGTCCTTAACGGTTTGCAATAAGCCGTCAGCCACTTTACCCGTGTCGACAGTAAAGTCTCCACGCGCAATAGCACTTTTAATTTCGTCCACTTTGTGCGTATCAAACACCTCTGACGAGGTGATCCCCGCTTCAATGGACTGCATCTGCACCGATGCCGCGGACAATGTCACATTGTCTTTGCTGGCTGGCGTTGCCGATGTGCTTGTTTTTTCGGTACTTTTGCTGCTGGTACCTTTATCTAATACTGGTTTATCTACACCAATCCCAAGTTTCTTGATCGAATCTGAAATATTCATGCTATCCCTCTGCCTTGATGTCTGAGTTTGTCGGGTGACTAAACCCTCATTGATTAACAGTTCTATCGGCATAGTTTAAGCGAACTTTAGTTGTTAATATAGTTTTTATCTCAAGATTCTGATCGAGAAGTATTTTTTCATGTTTGTCGTGGTGAGTCTGCCTAATATCTTACATCGACTTTTCCACTCGACAGTGCAACCCCTTTAATCACCTGGCCGCTACTGACCTTGACATCCACCACCTGCCCTGCATTGGCTGTTTGCAGTGCAGTCCCATCGGCACTGACCACAAATCCTTCGCCACGGCTATTTAACTGTACAGTCTGACCCTGCATGATCACAGGTCTGGACTTGAGCAGCTCTGGGCGCAACACCGTGCCCAGCGGCATATTCAAGGCGGCTTGTTTGCCTTCGAGCATGGACAAGTCCGTGATAATGCCAGCCGGTAGCTTGCTTAAATCCCCTGATTGCAACACCACATCGTTCGGGCTAAGTAGTGCACCCTGACTGACTGGCACTGCCGTCACTGCATATTCAGCCCACACTTGCACGTCTGCCTGCACATACAGCGTCCACAACTTGGTCTCGGCTTGCAGGCAACGTACACCTATATGTGTTTTACCCCACAACCGTGAGCCTGGTACGGTAAATCCTTCCATCATGTCGCAGGCAGCAATACGAACACGGCTGTCTAGTGGCTGAATGTCGACATTGACTTTGCCTGGATAACCTTGCGTCTGGCTCTGCACATATTGCACAGCGGTTTGATACACGCGGCTGTGCATGTCTGCGACCGCCGGCTCAGCGACACGCTGATTGGCCAGCGTGGCGGTTGTCGCCGTACGGTCAGCTGCGTGCAATAAATGACTGAAGAACCCGGTCAGGGCAATCAGCATCGCACAAAAAATTGTAAGCAGACGAGGTTTCATGAGCATTCATTCTACGCACAACCGCTGGCGCTAAATGCTCAAATAAAGGGGATTTACCGCATTTAATTCAGAAATTGTTCATAAACGTGCGGCGTACACTAGGCATAGCTAGTAAAAGTGACTCGAGCAATAAGAGGTAACGAGTTATCAGGATTAACGGCCGTGTCTGGCAAACCTTTAGGATATTTTTGAATAAAGGTGTTTTGGCGACGAGGCTACAACAATCGCTAACCAAAGATTAAAGCCAGAGATTCAGGCAAGTGAAAGGAATCAATGATGATCAACAAATTAGACGCCGCACTGAATTTTCATCAGACGGCATTGCGTGTACGCAATGAACGTCAAGAGCTGTTGGCATCCAATATCGCGAATGCGGATACACCGCAATACAAGGCACGCGATATCGACTTTAAAGCCGCCATGCAGGCCGCCATGCATCCAGCCAGTAGCACGGGTACATCGACAGGTGGTTTGCAAAAAACCGACTCGGGCCACATGCAAGGTCAGCCGAATCAAGGCTACGCAGGCCCGGGTGATCCATTGTTCCGTACGGTGACGCAAGCCTCTGTAGACGGCAATACGGTAGACATGGATGCAGAACGTAATGCCTATGTCGATAACGGCATCCGTTATGAAGCAAGCTTAACCATGATCACCGGACAGATCAAAAAAATGCTGACCGCAATCAATGGCCAGTAATTGAGTAAGGAGTACTGACATGTCTTTGTTTAATGTATTCAAGATTTCCGGCTCTGCGATGAGCGCACAATCCATGCGTCTGAATACCGTAGCCAGCAACCTGGCCAACGCGGACAGCGTGGTCAGCTCTGACGGCAAACCCTATCAGGCCAAACAGGTCGTGTTCAAGGCCGTGCAAGATGCGGCGAATCAAAACGCCAGCACGGTTGCGGTTGACGGCGTGATTGAAGATAACCGCCCCGGCAAAGTGGTCTACGACCCCAAACACCCGATGGCCAACAGTGAAGGCTATATCACCATGCCTAACGTCAACGTTACTGAAGAGATGGTGAATATGATCTCTGCCTCCCGAGCTTATCAAAACAACGTGGAAACCATGAATGCGGCCAAGACCATGTTGCTTAAAACACTCAATATTGGTCAATAACCTGCAGAAAGGAATCTCATATGACCACGGTGAATACTAACAATCAGGTCCCTCAAGACTTGCTCAATACAGTGAACAATCGCTCATCAAGTACAACCAGTACCGATGATGCCCAAGATAGGTTCATGAAGCTTCTGGTGACGCAAATGAAAAACCAGGACCCGCTCAACCCGATGGACAATGCTCAGGTGACTAGCCAGATGGCGCAACTGAACACGGTAACCGGGATCAACAAACTGAATGACTCCATGACCAGCCTCATCAACAACGTGCAGATGGGCCAGTCCTACCAGGCGACCAGCATGATAGGCCGCAATATATTGTCTGCCGGCAATACCATGGAGCTGGGCGAAAAAGGCGCACTGTTCGGTGTCAACATCCCGAACGGAGCCGACAACCTGACCGTCACCATTAAAAATGGCGCAGGCACCGTCATTCAAACACTGACGCTAGGCAAGCAGGCCACCGGCATCAATGCCCTGTCCTGGGATGGAAAAGACGCGAGCGGCCAACCGGCACCGACTGGCACTTATACCTTTGAAACGACCGCAACACTGGGGGATGCAAAAACAACCAGCACCGCATTAAGCCTGGCCCAGGTGCAAAGTGTTTCACAAATGAACGGCTCGTCCAGACTGAATTTGAGTACAGGCAAGGACGTGGCACTGGCCGATGTTCTGGAAGTATTCTAAAGCCCCACAGAATGTAATCTTACGCAAGGAGAAATAGCATGAGTTTTCAACAAGGTCTTAGCGGTTTAAATGCCACCTCTCAACAATTGTCTGTGATTGGCAACAACGTCGCCAACGCCAACACTGTGGGTTTTAAGCAATCAACCTCCAAATTTTCTGATGTGTATGCCGCCTCATTGAACGGCGGGGGTGCCACACAAATCGGGATTGGTACCAAGCTGGCCAAGGTCTCGCAAGAGTTCACTCAAGGCAACATCACCAATACCAACAATACACTGGATGTAGCTATCAATGGCAATGGCTTTTTCATTATGAGCCAGAACGGTGTCGTCACCTACACGCGTAACGGCCAGTTTGAGATGGATAAAGATGGTTATATTGTGAATAGTGAAGGCAAACGCCTGAGAGGCAACAGTGCTGACAACCTGGAAGGCTCCTCGCCAGTAGATATTCAAATTAACACCAGCGACCTGCCCCCAAAAACATCCACCCAGGTCACCGGCAAGCTCAATCTGAACTCGGATAGTCCAGTCATCGATCAATCGGTTAAACCATTTAACCCTTCTGATGCCACTACCTACACCAACTCGACTTCGATTACCGTGTATGATGCCTTGGGCAATAGCCATACGGTGCAGAATTACTTTGTCAAAACCGCTGCAAACACCTGGCAAACATATACCACTGCTGACGGCAGTGTGGTCCCACCGAAAGCGAATGCTTCAGATCCATATACAGCAACGGGCACGATTAAATTCACGACCTCTGGCGCGTATGATACTGCCAACTCTACAGCCCTGAATGTCAGCTTTACACCTTCAAGCGGTGCAGCTGCCGTCAACCTCAAACTGGATTACACCGCCAGTACGCAATATGGCTCTGGCTTCAGTGTGAACAAGTTAGCCCAGGACGGCTACACCTCTGGCCGGATTGCCAACTTCAGCATCGGTAGCGACGGCATTATTGTGGGACGTTACAGTAATGGTCAATCACAGGCGCTGGGCCGTGTGGTTTTGGCCAACTTTGTCAACCCTAACGGCTTGCGCTCGCTGGGCGGCAATCAGTGGCAATCCTCGTTCGATTCAGGCGAAGCCTTGATTGGCGCACCAGGCAGCAGCACGCTGGGGGTATTGCAATCTTCTGCAGTGGAAGACTCCAACGTCGACCTGACTGCAGAACTGGTGAACATGATTATGGCGCAGCGTGTTTACCAGGCCAACTCACAAACCATCAAAACGCAAGACCAGGTGCTGCAAACACTGGTGAACATGCGTTAATTGAGTCGTTAAACGCTGAATGTTGACTGATTGAAGGAGTCGCAATGGACCGTCTGATTTATACCGCCATGACCGGCGCCAAACATATCCTGGAGCAACAGGCTACCACTGCACACAACCTGGCCAACGCAACGACAACAGGCTTCAAAGCGCAGATAGACAGCTTCCGGGCGGTGCCCATTTTAGGAGATGGCCTGCCAACCCGCGCCTTTGTGGTTGACGCCACCATGGGTACCAATTATGCCGCAGGCAGCATTCAGCAAACCGGACGTGATCTGGACATTGCCGTGCAAGGCGAAGGCTGGATTGCCGTCCAGCGCGCCGATGGCTCTGAGGGCTATACGCGTAACGGTTCACTCAAGATTAACCAGAATGGGCAGTTGCAAACCGAATCCGGCTTGAATGTGATGGGCGATGGTGGTCCGATCAGCATTCCACCGGATGTCTCGGTGACGATTGCCAAGGACGGCACGGTCTCCAGCGTGAACAATCTGACGGCGCCCGGTGCAACCAATATTATCGGCCGTATCAAACTGGCAAACCCGCCAGAATCCAGTCTGAAACGGGCTGCAGATGGCTTGTTTGTGACTTCGAATGGACAACCGGCACCGGCAGATGCCAATGTCACGGTGGTCGGTGGTGCATTGGAAAGTAGTAACGTGAATGTCGTCGATACCATGGTCAACATGATCAGCTTGGCGCGCCAGTTTGAGATGCAAATGAAAATGCTTGATAACGCCCAAAACAACGCCGGAAAAGCTGATCAACTCTTTGGTTTGAATGGCTAAGGCCAGGACTAAGATGACACTATGAACATGGCTCAATGCCCAAGGAGTGAACGATGATACGCTCATTATGGATTTCCAAAACCGGTCTGGATGCACAGCAAATGCAGATGGACGTGATTTCAAACAACCTGGCCAACGTCAGTACCAGTGGCTTTAAAAAATCGCGTGCCGTATTTGAAGACCTGTTATACCAAAACCTGCGCCAGGTCGGCGCCCAGACTTCTCAGCAAAGTCAGTCACCCAGCGGCTTGCAGTTGGGTACCGGGGTCAAACCGGTCGCGACTGAGCGTATTTTCACCCAAGGCAACTTGCAGCAAACAGGTAACGACAAGGATGTCGCGATCCAGGGCCAAGGCTTCTTCCAGATTTTGCTGCCAGATGGCACCACCGCTTATACCCGTGACGGCTCTTTCCAGGTTGACAGCCAGGGCCAGCTGGTCACCGCTAGCGGCTATCCTGTACAACCGGCAATCAGTATTCCGGCCAACGCGCAAAGCCTGACCATAGGCCGTGATGGCGTGGTCTCGATCACTACTCCAGGTTCTACCGCCACTACACAGATTGGACAGATCCAGCTGGCAACATTTATTAACCCGGCTGGCTTGCAGGGCAAAGGCGAAAACCTGTATGTCGAAACCACGGCCTCTGGTAACCCTGGTGTGAACACACCGGGCACTAATGGCGCGGGGCTGTTGAATTCTGGCTATGTTGAAACGTCCAACGTCAATGTGGTGGAAGAACTGGTTAGCATGATTCAGACGCAGCGCGCCTATGAAATTAATAGCAAAGCAATCACGACCTCGGATCAGATGCTGCAAAAACTAGCGCAGCTTTAATCCCTGGTTGAGGGGCATTCAAATGATGAATAGAACGATCATGAGCTTATTACTTTGTCTGGCATTCTCCCAATTACTGAATGGCTGTTCCATCACGCCGTCTACGATTGTTCAAAAGCCTGAAACACCGCGCGTTGCAGCGGCCCGCCCGGATACGCGCAGCGAAGGGGCTATTTTTAACAGCGGCGCCTACCGTCCACTGTTTGAGGATCGTCGTCCACGCTATGTCGGCGACATGGTCACCGTGCTGATTACAGAGAACACCACCGCCAACAAAGCCACTGACAATGAACAAACCAAAGACGGTGCAACTACGGCTGGCGTCACCGGTTTATTTGGTCACAACGTGCCTAAAGCTTCATTCAATGCCAGCTCTGCCCTCTCCTTCAAAGACAAGGCGACTGCGGATGCCAGCAACACCTTTAGCGGCTCTGTCACGGCAACCGTGGTCGATGTTCTGCCCAATGGCTATCTCGTGATCAGCGGCGAAAAACAGATCGGCTTTGACAAAGGCACAGAGTATGTGCGCTTCTCTGGCGTGGTCAACCCGGACATGATTACCATTGGTAACCAGGTGGTCTCTACCAAGGTGGCTGATGCGCGTATCGAATACCGCACCAATAGCAAAATGGATGCGGCAGAAGTGCTATCGATGTTTTCCCGCTTCTTTCTTAGCATGATTCCGTTGTAAGGGGCACACATGATGAAACAAACACGCCCCCGCAACGCACGCACCCTGTTACGGTCTTTTTATGACTACAGAAAAGAACTGTTATGCATGCTGTTATTGCTCAGCGTGACCATCGTCAACACCGATAATGCCCACGCAGAACGGATCAAAGACATCAGCAACATCCAGGGCGTGCGTAGCAACCAGTTAATTGGCTATGGTCTGGTCGTCGGTCTCGATGGCACTGGTGACATGACAGTACAAACCCCGTTTACCGTCCAAAGTATCATCAGCATGATGAACCAGCTCGGTGTGACAATTCCACCCGGGACCAACCTGATGCTGAAAAATATTGCCGCCGTCATGGTCACCAGTGCCCTGCCCCCTTTTGCGCAACCAGGACAAACACTGGATGTGACCGTTTCCTCCATGGGCAACGCCAAAAGCTTGCGGGGGGGTACCTTGCTGATGACACCGCTCAAAGGTGCAGATGGCCAGATTTATGCCATGGCGCAGGGTAACCTGGTGGTCGGCGGGGTCGGCGCTTCAGCCAATGGCAGCCAGGCCCAGATTAACCATCTGAGCGTGGGCCGGATTTCTGAAGGGGCGACCGTAGAACGCGCGTTGCCAAATACCCTGCTCAGTCAGGATATTGTTAAGCTTGAGCTTAAAGAAAGTGACTTTTCAACCGCCAATAACGTCGTGGAAGCCATCAATAAAAAGTTTGGCCCGATGACTGCGCAAGCCGAGAGCGGCCGCGTGATCCAGGTTCGGCCACCTGAAAGCATGAGCCGTGTCTCATTTTTGGCCAATCTCGAAACCATTAATGTCGCGCTGGCGGCAACGCCTGCCAAAATTATTCTTAATGCACGCACCGGCTCCGTGGTCATGAACAAGGCCGTGACACTGGATAGTTGCGCCGTCTCGCATGGCAACCTGTCAGTGGTCATCAATACCTCACCGGTCATCAGCCAGCCTGGCCCATTCTCTAACGGCCAAACGGTGTCTACTGCAGTGTCTGAGATCAATATCAACAAAGAGCCTGGCAAAGTGCTCAAGCTCAACAATGGGGCCAACCTGGCAGATGTGGTCAAAGCACTCAACGCCATTGGCACGACGCCGCAGGACTTGCTGGCAATTCTGCAGGCCATGAAAGCGGCCGGTGCATTGAATGCCGAGCTTGAGGTGATTTAAACGGGAGGCGCTCATGCAACCACGTGTCGATCCAAATAGCCTGGCCATAGACGGCAGTGCGCTGAATAGTCTCAAGCGAGCTAAAAATGACTCGCCTGAAACCATTCGTGCAGTGGCACGTCAGTTTGAAGGTATTTTGATGAACATGATGCTCAAAAGCATGCGCGATACCGTCCCGCAAGAAGGCTTTGCCGATAACGAACAAAGCAAAATGTTTACCGGCATGCTTGATCAACAATTGAGTACCCATTTGAGCCAGAAAGGCCTGGGGCTCACTGATGTGTTGGTCAGGCAATTGAGTAAACTCAACGGACATCCCGTGGATACCAACACACCCGCAAGCGGTAACGAATCGGGCAAGGCAAATAAAGCCACTGACAAAGTCAGCAGTGCAACGGTGCAGAGCGCAGCCCCCACCTATGCCCAAGCCGTGCTGGCACAAGCAACACAAAAAATCCGTGAAGCGTATCAACAATGGGAAGCTGCTGATACTCAGTCCACAGCGCCAGCCAGCGATACCGCCTGGGCACGTGGCATCCCGGAATTGCCGCCTTTGATTGAAGAAACACAAGCCAATGTGCAAGGCTTTACCCTGCCCCAGGCGCCGTTGGCGACCGCGATGCGTGAAGTCGCTGGCAAAACCCAGCAATTCATTCAAAGCATGCTGCCACATGCGCAGGCAGCCAGTAACGCATCTGGCATTCCGGCCAAATTCATGATCGGCCAGGCTGCACTGGAAAGCGGCTGGGGTAAACATGAAATTAAAACAGAGAATGGCGTCAACAGCCATAACCTGTTCGGCATCAAGGCTGATGCCAGCTGGAAAGGCAAAGTCGTCAGTAGTACCACCACCGAGTACGTGAATGGCGTCAAGCAAACCAAAGTGGAAAAATTTCGGGCCTACGACAGCTACAGTGACGCATTCAAGGATTACGCCAAAATGATTTCGCAAAATCCGCGCTATCAACAAGCCATGAATAACACGCATGATGCCAGCGCTTATGCCCATGCGCTGCAGCGTGCAGGCTATGCGACTGATCCGCAATATGGCAAAAAACTGACGCAAGTGATTAATCATTTGCGAAGTTGAAATTAAAGTATTTGAAAACATTGCCGTTAGGCAACTTAATCGTGATGTTGATGACCGTTTTTAAGCGTTCATCCATCCGCTTGCCCGAAAGGTCTATAGCATATGAATGTATTAAACGTTGGGAAAAGTGCGCTGACCGTCGCTCAGCTAGGCATTGCAACCACGGGACATAACATTGCCAATGCATCCACGCCTGGATACAACAGGCAGTCCATTGTTCAAAAGGCGGCAGCCGCACAAAGTTTTGGTAACGGTTATCTTGGTCAAGGTGCCGAGGTTGGGACCATCGTACGTTCCTACGATGACGTGCTGGCCAAACAAGTGATTAATACAACCAGTAACCAAAGTTCAAGCTCGGTATATTTACAAGGCATTAATGAAGTCAATAGCCTGCTGTCTGATGACAAAGCCGGCGTGAGCGCGGTGATGACCAACTTTTTCAGATCTGTCAGCGCAGCGGCTGCGAACCCTTCGGATATTGCCACCCGGCAAACGGTCATTTCCAATGCGCAATCCTTGGTGAGCCGCTTTACCGCAGTCAATTCGCGTCTGGATGAAATGCGTTCCAATATCAATACGCAAGTTTCAACCAGTGTGGCAACCATTAACAGCTATGCCAGCTCTATTGCGGATCTGAATGAAAAAATCAAGCAAGCGTTTAGTTCAACTGGTAATCCGCCCAATGACCTGATGGACCAGCGTGACTTGCTCGTCGCAAAAATCAGTGAACAGATCAAAACGACAGTCCTGCCACAGCAAGATAACACTTACAACGTTTCCATCGGCAATGGCATCCCGATTGTACTGGGCAATCAATCCCAAGACCTGTATGCGGTACCCAATGACACGGATAGCACCCGACTTGAAGTCGGTTATGGTGCTTCTGGCTCGCCTAAACCCATAAGCGGCTCTCTGACGGGCGGCGCATTGGGCGGCGCATTGCAATTCAGGGATGAAACGCTAGACACGGTACAAAACCAGCTGGGACAACTGGCGATTACCTTTGCCACGGCGTTTAACAACCAGCACAAACAGGGCACAGACCTGACCGGTACCGTTGGCCAGAATATGTTTAATATTGCTGGTCCGGTCGCGATCAGTAACCGTAATAATACTGACCAGAGCAAACAGGCGTCTGTCGCGATCACGGACCCTTCACAACTGACCAGCAGTAACTACACCCTGGAGTATGTGAATGGTCAGTACAATATCACGCGCCAAAATGATAAGTACGTCTGGACAAATGTGACCTTGCCATTCAATCAGGATGGCATCACCATTAACACGAATACCAGTTCACCGACCAATGGCGACTCTTACCTGATTAAGCCTACCCAGTATGCTGCCAGCGGATTGACCCTGGCGGTAACGGATGTGGAAAAGCTGGCATTGGCCGACAACCCTTCTAAAGGGGAAAGCGACAACACCAATGCGCTAAAACTGGCTGATTTACAGAATCAGAACTTCGTCAGGGTAAATGCCAGCTCTACCAACAGAACCTTTGCACAGGCTTATGCCCTCACCACCAGTGCGGTGGGGATTAAAGCCAACCAGATGAGCATCATTAACCAGGCCGACAAAACTGCGCTGGATAATGCCACCTCGGCCATGCAGTCACAATCAGGGGTCAACCTGGATGAAGAGGCTGCCAACCTGCTACGCTATCAGCAAGCGTATCAAGCGGCAGGCAAAATGATGCAAATCGCCAGTAATATGTTCGATACCCTGCTAAGTCTGGGCAGATAAATTCAGAACTGGGTAAATCACATCGAGTAAGGATGTCACTATGAGATTAAGTACAAATACGATCTATGCCAATGGCACCAACCGCCTCATGGGCCTACAAAGTGACGTGAATGATCTGAATGAAAAAATTTCTTCAGGCAAGAAAGTCCGCTCGCCAGCGGATGACCCGGTTGCCTCTGCCAGGATTATCGAGATCAACAATAACAAGAGCATGAAGGACACTTTTGCTGAGACGCGAAAAACGGCCAGCAGCATGCTCGAAAACTATGAAACCAATTTATCGTCCGTGACTGACCTGGTGTTGAATATCAAGAGTTCACTGACGGCCGCGGGTAACGCCACCTATAACGATTCACAGCGCCAAAGTATTGCGACTGAGTTGCAAGGCCGCCTGGATAGCCTGATCAGTCTGGCCAACGCCAAAGACTCCATGGGTAATTTTATCTACTCAGGATTTACTACAGATAAGGCGGCATTTACCAGTGCGGGTGTTTTCCAGGGGGAGACCTCGCGCATGAATTTGCAGATTGACGATAACCGGACCATGCCGACCACGTTTACAGGTGATAGCGTGTTCAATGCCAATGGCAATAATTTATTTGCCAACATGCAACAGGCAATTACGTTGCTCAATACACCGATTACTGATGCAACATCGCGCACCAACTTCACCAATGGCCTGGCAACTGCTCTGCAGAATACAGACAAATCCCTGGACAGCATTCTTGATACCAGAGCGCAAATTGGTAGCCAACTCAATGAAATCCAGATTCTGGATGACACAGGCGATGATATATCCCTGCAATACTCTAAGGTACTTTCCGACTTGCAAGACCTGGACTACACGCAAGCACTGTCTGACCTGGCTAAAAAGAATACCATTATGGAAGCCGCTCAGAAGTCGTTTGTTTCGACCTCTAAATTGTCACTGTTCCAGTTTATTTAATTCAGACCGGTATCGCACTGATTTTTAGCCGATCGCTTACCAGCGATCGGCTTTTTCATGGATCAATCCAAACAATACGTCTAAAGCGCGATTGGTAAATCAGTGAGACTAATGCAGCACTTGCAGCATGTATTGCTGCGCATCGATCATCCAGTCCTCGACCGGATGAATCAGGGAAGGTAATCCGAGCAAAATCATGATAAACCCGACCGCGATGGTGATTGGAAAACCCATGGCAAACAGGTTGAGTTGAGGGGCGGCTTTGGTTAATACGCCCAGCGCCATGTTGGTAATCAGCAGACTGGCAATCACGGGCAAAGACATCAGCAAGCCTTGCGAGAAAATATGACCTCCAATGCTTGCAATCGCCTGGCTATTCAGTTGCCAGTGCGTCATGCCTATCGGCATGGTTTCAAAACTCTGCATCATCACCGCAATGACAATCAAGTGCCCGTCCAGGCTCATAAACACCATTAAGGTCAGCATGGTCAGCATCTGGGCGACGGCGATGGTTTGCCCTTCGGTATGCGGGTCATAAAAACTGGCAAAGCCCAGCCCCATGCTCATCCCCATCATAAAGCCAGCCAGCTCAACGGCAGTGAACATGAGCCGCATGACAAAGCCCATGCTGATGCCGATCAAAAACTGCGCCAGTAATGAGAACAAGCCTTGCCATGACAGCACAGCAATATTAGGCACCTGGATGCCAGGCACCAGTGCCAGCGTAATGATAAAGCCGATTGTGAGTTTAATGCGGTTGGGAATGGAGGGATGACTAAACAACGGCACCACGGCAATGCAGCCGAGGATACGTGTCAGCGGCCAGAGAAACTGTACCACCCATTGCTGCAGGTCTGAGTCATGAATCGTCAGCATGTGGTGAGGCAGTCCTCGTTAATTGACCAGCTGTGGAATCATGGTAAAGATATGGTGCATGTAGTCCACCAGCGTCATCAGCATCCAGTGCCCGGCCAATAGCAAGATCGCCATCACCCCTACCAGCTTGGGGATAAAAGACAAGGTCTGCTCGTTGATTTGTGTGGCCGCCTGAAAAATACTGACCACCAGACCAATGATCAGCGCAGTGCCCAATACCGGCGCTGCCACCAGCAAGGTGGTCTGCATGGCTTCACTGCCCAAGGTCAGGACTTGTTCTGGACTCATACAATACTCCAAAAAGAAACGAGTTAGAGGACAAAGCTTTGCGCCAAAGACCCCAGGATCAATTGCCAGCCGTCTACCAGCACAAACAGCATCAGCTTGAAAGGCAAAGAGACCACGGCCGGTGACATCATCATCATGCCCATGGCCATCAAGATACTGGCCACCACCATATCAATAATCAGAAACGGGATATAAATGGCAAAACCAATCTGAAACGCCGTTTTCAGCTCACTGGTCATAAATGCAGGCACCAGAATTCTGAGCGGGACTTCTTCTGGCGTATTGATGGACTCACTATGGGCCATATTGGCAAACATGGCCAGGTCGGTCTCGCGCGTTTGCTTGAGCATAAAGGTTTTAAGCGGCAAGACACCGCGTTGCAGCGCTTCCTGCATGGTGATTTTACTTTCGGAAAGCGGCTGGTAGGCATCGGTATAAATCTTGTCAAATACCGGCCCCATGACAAAAAAGGTAATAAACAAGGCCAGGCCTATCAATACCTGGTTAGACGGTGCAGACTGTGTCCCCAACGCCTGACGTAACAGCGACAGCACAATCACAATGCGCGTAAAACCGGTCATCATGAGCAAGGCGGCTGGAATAAACGTGAGTGCAGTCAGCAGAATGAGCGTTTGCAGGCTCAGTGTATAGTCCTGGCCACCCCCTGGCGCCGGCGTCACCGTGCCGATGGGCAAGCCCTCTGCCGCCAGACTGCCTGATGACCACAATAGCAGCAGTGCGATTGGCAGCATGACTTGCAAAGACTTGAGGATGGAATGTAAACGCATGCAACAATACCCGTCACTGACTTGCGCCATCCTTGGACAGCACAAGCTCTAAAATAAGTTAGGGATAGTCTACGCTGGGGACAGCCCAATCAAAGGCTGGAAATAAGCCACTCAAGGCTTGTTTTTGAAAGATTTGACTTTGTCTTGCAAGGTGGCCTGCATCGCCTGTTGCAAACGCACGGCAAAAGAAGCTTGCGGATCAACAATCGCTTGAGCAGAGATCGCCTGGGCAGAAGGCTCTGCCGCCTGCGTGCTGTCGGATGCAGCCGATTCAGTGGCAGTCGGACTCACCTCACCCAACGCGGTCATTTGCCCACCATGCAGCCCTACCACCAGCCAGCGGCCACCCACTTCAAGCACCACCACCCGCTCGCGTGGGCTCAATTGCAAGCCGCCAACCTGCCTGATCACACCAGCTTTTGAATAGCCTTGCCCAGGCAGGACGCGGCGCAAGAACCAGGCAACCGCCGCAATCGCCAGCAAGACGATCACCGTGCCCCACACCATACGGCCCAAGGTATCGCCGGTGCTAGGGGCTACCGTGGCAGCCGTTGTTGTCGCGGCAGCCAGGGCGAGCGGCGAAACACTCCAGCTAGCCACGGCGGCCAGCAGCCATTTGCATGCATGCATCATACGCATCAGTATCCCGGAAAGTTAGCGGTTCAGTTTACGGATACGTTCTGCGGGGGTAATGATGTCGGTCAGGCGGATACCAAACTTGTCGTTCACCACCACCACCTCACCTTGTGCAATCAGGCAGCCATTCACTAATACGTCCATGGGTTCACCCGCCATGCCATCCAGCTCAACCACAGAACCTTGCGCCAATTGCAGCAGGTTCTTGATCGAAATCTTGGTACGGCCCAGCTCTACAGTTAGCTGTACCGGAATATCCAGAATAAAATCAATATCGTTCTGGGTGCCTTCGAGCTTGTTGCTGCTGCTAAACTCGTTGAAGACGGCGGCCTTGCCTATCGGCTCTTGCAATGCAGAGGACTCGGCTTTGGTTTGCTCGGCCAGGGCCGCGCCCCAGTCATCCTCGGCAATGGTTTGCACCCCCTCCGACTCAGGCATCCCCATGCTGGCCAGTGCGGCATCCAATTCCTCTTCATTACTACTTGTCGCGGGATCCATTGCCATTATGACTCTCCTTGCAATTGTTCCTGACTACTACCGTCAGCACGTATCATTTTTTCCACCTTGAGCGCATATTGCCCGTTAAACACGCCATAACGACACTCCATAATGGGCACGTTATCGATTTGTCCTTCTACCGTATCCTGAATATTCACAGGAATGACATCCCCCACTTTTAACGCAAGCAGGTCTGCCACCATCATCTTGCGTGTGGTCAGATTGGCCACAATTTCGACTTCTGCCGCCTGGATTTGCTGGGTCATCATTTTTACCCAGCGTTTGTCACCGCCAAGGTTCTCGCCTTGCAGGGACGAGGTCAACAAGTCCTTGATCGGCTCCACCATGGCATAAGGCACACAGAAATGGATTTCACCACTGTTAGGTCCAAGCTCCACATTAAACGTAATCGCCACCACCACTTCATTCGGCGTGGCAATGCTGGCAAACTGGGTATTCATCTCCGAGCGCAGATACTCAAACTGCACCGGATAAATAGGCGCCCAGGCTTTCTGGTAGGCATCAAACAAGATATTCAGCACGCGTTGAATAATCCGCTGCTCGGTTTCTGTGAAATCACGCCCCTCCACCCGGGTATGAAAGCGGCCATCGCCTCCAAACATATTATCCACCAGCAAAAAGACCAAGGTAGGATCCAGTACCAGCACACCCGTGCCGCGCAAGGGATTCATGTGGATCAAATTGAGATTGGTGGGGACCACCAGATTACGGATAAAGTCCGTGTATTTGATGATCCTGACCGGCCCAACCGAGATTTCGACCGTACGCCGCAGAAAATTGAACAACTCAATACGCAGCAGCCGGGCAAAACGCTCATTAATGATCTCAAGCGTGGCCATGCGCCCACGCACAATGCGCTCTTGCGTGGCCAGGTTATAGTTGCGAACACCAGACTCATCCTTGCTGGATGCATCACTGTCATCGTCGCCCTCGACCCCTTTAAGTAAGGCGTCGATTTCGTCTTGTGATAAGAATTTATCTGCAGACATGGTTATTCTCAGGCATTACTGAATCACAAATGAAGTAAACAACACCTGTTTGATCTTGAGTTGTTTACCCCCCTTTTTCAAAGGTTTTTTCAGTTCTGCCAGCAGTTCTTCGCTGAGCTGAGCTTTGCCCTCAGGCGTCGCAATATCCGATGCTTTTTTACTGGTGAGCAACATCAATACACGGTTACGCATGAGCGGCATTTGTGCCTTCATTTTGTCGGCCAGTGCGGTGTCTTTGGCTTCAATGGTCAGGTCCAGTTGCAAAAACTTTTCATCGGGATCAGGCAGCAAGTTTACGGTAAACGTTTCAAACTGCAAGTAGGCCGGGCCCGCACCCGCTTCACCATGGCCACCGCCACCACCGCTTTCATGCTCTTCCTCTTCTTCATCGGCTGCGGCCTCTTCCTCTTCGCCCTCAGCAGCACTTTCTTCGTGGCCATCTTCTTTCTCGGCCTTGCTACCATGCTTACCTTTGGCCTGATGCGCTTCAGGTTTTTTCATCAGGAAGAAGGCTGCTGCGCCGCCGCCAGCGGCTAACGCCAGCACCACGGCCAGGATCACAATCAGTTTTTTCTTGGATTTGGGGGCGGCCTCTGCTGCACCGTCTGCTTTTGCTGGTTCTTGAGCCATGACACTACCTTTCTTACTGTAAAACCTTGACGATATATGGTGTCATTATGCGGAGAGCGCCCAGCAAAACATTGCCGGATAAAAGGGGAAAATCAGCGTTAAATCGACCTTTATGCTGGGTGAGGCATGCTAGCCAGCCTGGAGCAATGCTTATACAAACGTATCCACCAAGCCACGTACCACACGTGGCTGGACTGCCGTTTGCGGTGCGATCGCCGTGTCTGACTCAGCCCCAGGGGCTGCAGTCCTTGCAGAATCACGGCTGGATTGCTGTTCAAAATGCTGTTGTGCCTGCTGCCCGTTGCCAACAAAGGTCTGGCCCAGTTGCAAGCCCTGGGACTGCATGCGATCACGCAGATCCTGCATGCCATCTTCCAGCGCCTGGCGCACCAGAGGGTTATCCGTGATAAAACTGGGATTCACTGACTGGTTATCGACCTTTAACACCACCTGGATGGGCCCCAAATCCGGGGGCGACAATGTCAGGCTGGCCACTTCGTCGCTCTGGCTAGCCATCTGCATCACATGCTGGTTAATTGCGGCTTGCCAACGGTCATCGGTAAACGGCGTCGTAATCTGGGTGGTGACCACCTGGCTCAAATCGGTCACGCCAGCCGATTGCAACCAGGGCGTCTGCGGCATGGCCTCTATCATGGGCGGCGTGGTCAATGTACTGGCGCCCTGCGTCGTTTCATGCACACGCACGGCCTGCTCCATGACTTTCGGCAAGGCAATCTCCGCGCTGGTCGATTTGGCGTTATTCAACAGCGCTGTAAAACCTTCCGCCGTCTTTTCTGATTTGGTGGATAGGCTTGAGAGCTGCTTACCGTCTGGCACAACCGCGGTCGCTGCTGTCAGCGTGTCTTTGTCGGTGGCTGGCGTGATCTGCAACTCATTCGTTATTCCGTGTTGGCTAGAGGCTTTATCGAAGCCAGCGGCTGCAAAGCGACCGTTACTAAGGGTCAATGCGCCCCCTTCGGCTCCACCTTTTGCAGCCTCTGCGGGCTGATTGGCCCGCATCGCAAGCATGGTCTGCATCCATGGCATGATGCCGGCAGCCGCAGCACTGGTATCCTCAGTCGTACCAACACCGGTTTTTTTCTGGTCAGGTTTGGCATCGGTCAAACTGGCAGGGTCAATTACCCCCACAACAGGAGAGACCACGCTAGAAGCCTCTTTGGCGACATTGTTTGCCTGACTGGCGTTCTCGTCTGCTTTGGATTTGGCCGTGGTTTTGACTGCGCGGTGAGGAATATTTTTTTCGGTTGGGGCGACTTCTGTCCCCGTGGCGGCAGTGGCTTTGTCAGCCGGTTCAGTCGGTTCACTCGCCTTATTCGACACAGCACCTTGCTCAGTGTTGCTCTCCGCTTTGGGCGCAGCCGGCTTGTCTTTAGGCGCAGCAGGTTGGGCTTGGGCCATTTGCTGGCGCAAGGTTTGTGAAAACGCATCGGGTGACACCGGCTCCTGGCCGCCTGACGACGTCATGGGCGCTTTAAGCGCCTCTGACGCCTGGGTAGGCAGTACTGGTGAATTAATCAAGGCCATCACATTACTCCCGGCTATTTACCAACGTGCTCGTCTGGCGCGGCTGGCAAATTCGTCCATCATTTTCTGATCACGCTTGTTTTCAGCCTTGGCCTGTGAGGTTTGAGCCCGCGTAATCAAAACTTCATAAGACTTTTGCTTGCGCTGTTTTTCCTGCAACCGCAACCGCTGCTGCTGGACAATCGCCTGACATTGTTCGATTTGAGCATTTTGCGTGCGTACCGCCAATTCCAATTGCGAGAAAAAGCCCTGAAAATTACGGTATAAATCGGCTTTAAGGCCGTTTTGCACTACCTGCTGCCATTGCTGCTCATATTCCTGCTGATATTGCGCCAGCATGACTTGCTGCTGTTGCGCCTGTTCCAGCTGTTGCATGGCCTGGGCCAGCGCCTGCATCGCCGCTTCCACCTCGTCGGCAGCCAACTGGTTAAGCAAGGTCAGGGTTTGGGTGGATTGTTTGGCCATGGGCTCGCTTTAAAGGGGCTATAAGGTTAGCGTGTTGGCTAATTGCTGCAGGCTATGCTGCATATCCGCACACTCATCAATGTCCTGTTGTAAAAAGGCATTGATGTCGTCACGTTTTCTAATCGCGATATCCAGCATGGGGTCTGATCCTGGCTGATAAGCCCCTACCGCGATCAAGTCCTGATTGCGCAGATAGCGTGAGTACCACTGCTTGAGCATGCGGGCGGCCTGTTGATGTTCTTTGCTGGTAATGTTGTGCATGGCGCGACTGATCGACTGCTCGATATCAATGGCGGGGTAATGTCCGCTCTCGGCCAGGCTGCGGTTCAACACGATGTGTCCGTCCAGAATCGCGCGCGCAGAGTCCGCAATCGGATCCTGCTGGTCATCGCCTTCGGTCAACACGGTATAAAACGCTGTAATCGAGCCCTCGCCCCTGGCGCCGTTGCCGGTACGCTCGACCAGTGCCGGCAATTTGGCAAACACAGAAGGCGGATAGCCCTTGGTTGCCGGTGGCTCACCAATGGCCAGGGCAATTTCGCGTTGCGCCATGGCATAACGGGTGAGTGAATCCATAATCAGCAACACATTTTTGCCTTGCTGGCGGAAACGCTCGGCAATGGCCGTGGCATAACTCGCGCCTTGCAAGCGCATCAATGCCGAGACGTCGGCAGGTGCAGCGACCACCACAGAGCGTGCCAGCCCTTCCGGCCCCAGAATCTGCTCGATAAATTCCTGTACCTCGCGGCCCCGTTCACCAATCAGGCCGACCACGATCACATCCGCAGTGGTGTAACGGGCCATCATGCCCAAGAGCACACTCTTACCCACACCAGAACCGGCGAACAGGCCCATGCGCTGCCCCCTGCCCACGGTAAGCATGGCGTTGATCGCACGCACCCCTACATCCAGCGTGTCTTCAATCGGTGCCCGTTGCAAAGGGTTAATCACGCGGCCATTAAGCGGCGCGGTCACATCCCCCGGAATTGGGCCCAGACCATCCAGCGGATTACCGGCTGCATCGACCACGCGTCCGAGCAAGCCATCCCCTACCGGAAAATGGCGCGCTCTATCCTGTGCACGTCGACGTGGCGGGCGGCCAATTTGGGGTTTTGGCACGGTTTCAGCAATTTCCATGCTGAACACCTTGGCGCCCGGGGTCACCCCCTCCAACGCGGTTTGCGGCATGAGCAGCAAATTCTCGCCATCGAATCCCACCACCTCGGCTTCTACCCGGCCTCCATCCTGTAACGGGATAAAACAGGCACCGCCTATTGGCATTTTGATACCGGTAGCGACCATCACCAGGCCAGTCACCTTGACGATACGACCTGCGACTTCAAGCGGGTCGACCATATTGATCAGTTCACTGCAATCGCGCAAATAACTTTGCCAGCGTTGCTCATGCACATTGGACTGTTTGGCAGGCTCATTGGTGACTTGGGGGCTATTGTCAGCAACCGCGTCTAACGTCGGCAGCCCTGAATCTGAAATTGTCATGACGTAGGCTTAAACTAGAAAGTGAAAAACTTATTCGTGGGTGGAGGCAGGTTTATGCCAGTCATCATAGCGTGACAGCCCTTGTACCAGACGTTTCCAGCGGACCTCATTACTGGCATCAATCTGGTTATCTGCCGTTTCAACCAGGCAACCGCCACGTTCGACTTGCAACTCTTCGACAATTTGCCAGCCTTGCTCTTTGAGTGTGTCGCCGATATGACTGCGTAGCACCTGCGCATCATCCGGATGCACAATCAGGCGCGCGGGCTGTCTGACTTGGGGCAAATAGTGCATGGCATCCAGCACGACCGGGAGCACCGCCTGCGGATCGGCCTGCAACTTGGTTTTCATCATGGCTTTGGCCAGATCCAGCGCCAGGCTCAAAACAGACTCGGCAACATGGCTATCCTGAAACGCCAGCGCCTGCTGGAAACTCTGCGCCATTTGCAACAACTGACCACGTTCGTTTTCCAGTTGTGCCTGCGCGTGCTGCATGCCATCGCCATAACCAATCTTGAACCCTTCTTCATAGGCTTCCTGGCGGACTTGCTTGAGAATTTCAGTGACCGTGCGCGCGGCTTCATCGGCCTGTGCCTGTTTGCGACGCACGCTCTCACTGCTATTAGCATCATCAAAACTGGCCATCTCCCAGCGCTGATAGGCACTCATTTGTTCTTTTGGGATTGCTGCAGCCACCATTATGCTTCCTTACACTGACTGGATTTAAACATATTGCTCGCCATCGCCTTTGGCAGCCAGCATGATCTGGCCTTCATCGGCCAGCCTGCGCACAATTTGCAGAATTTGTTTTTGCTGTGCTTCAACCTCAGACAGCTTGACCGGACCACGGCTTTCCATGTCTTCACGCATCATATCGGCTGCACGCGAAGACATATTGCGCAGGAACTTCTCTTTCATTTCATCAGAGGTTCCCTTCAAAGCCACAATCAACATATCAGATTGCACCTCACGCAGCAGCGTTTGAATGCCTTTGTCGTCAATTTCCAGAATATTGTCAAACACAAACATCTGGTCCATGATCTCCTGCGCCATATTGTCATCATAGCTTTTGAGGCCTTCCATCAATTTGGCCTCGTTGTCGCCACTCAGGTAGTTCATGATTTCAGCCGCGGTTTTTACGCCACCTATCGGCTGACGCTTCAGGTTTTCATTGCCTGACAGCATTTTCATCATGCCTTCATTGAGCTCTTTGAGCGCGGCCGGTTTAATGCTGTCGAGCGTGGCAATCCGCAAAATCACATCCTGACGTAAACGGTCAGTAAAATGCCCCAGAATTTCTGCGGCCTGGTCTGCCTCCAGATGTGACAAGATGGTCGCGATAATCTGTGGATGCTCATTCTTGATAAACTCGGACACGCTGAAGGCATCCATCCACTTCAGGCTTTCAATACCCGCGGCATCTTGCGATTGCGGAATCCGGCTTAACAGATTGGAGGCTTTGTCATCGCCAAAAGCTTTGATCAGAACCGAGCGGATATAGGCGTCCGAATCCAGACCGAAGTCACTGCTGCCGGCAAAGTCGACCATAAAGGACTCCAGCACTGCAGTTACCTCTTCACGTGGCACCGGCTTCATTGAGGCCATGACAATGCCCAGCCGCTGTACCTCTTTGGGTGACAAATACTTCATCACCTCCGCCGCTTCGTCTTCACCGAGGGCAAGCATCAAAATCGCGCTTTTAGTCAAGCCTTCAGTCATGGTTTATTTCTCCGCAGTCGCCCAGCTGGAAACCACATTCGCGACCATGCGTGGGTTTTCTTTGGCCACCTGCTTCACGGCCAGCAAGGTTTGATCCATCCGGCCATCATCGCCCGTTAACGCAGGAGGATCGCCACTCAAGGTGACCAGTGCATCTTCACCTTCAGCTGCACTGCCTGCCGCGCCGGCAACCGCTTCACCGCCTGCTGCCGCGTTTTGTGCCGCAGTCACAGCCAGTTGTTTTTTATCCGCGCCAGTCAGTTTGGTGGCCATCGGCTTGAGCAATTTTTTATAAATCATCATCAACACCACCACGCCAGCCAGGAAGCGCAAGGCATCTTTACCATACTCAATCATGACAGGGTCCTTCCACAGCGGTGGCTCAACCAGTTTTTCCTGTGCTTCGGCCACGAACGGGGTATTCACCACAGAGATAGTATCGCCACGCTCTTTGTTGTAGCCCATGGCCTGCATTGCCAGGTCGCTTACCTGCTGCTTCTCGGCCGCGGTCAGTGCACGGTAAGTCGTTTTACCGGTGCTATCCACGACTGGGATGTGATTGACCACCACCGCCACATGCAGGCGCTTGATGCCGCCCTTGGCCTGCTGGATATAGCTCACAGTCTTGTCCAGCTCGTAGTTAGTGGTGGTATCTTTTTGCGTATTTTGTGGCGGGGTTGGGGCAGCAGCAGGCGCAGCATTTTCCCCTTGACCCTGCGCACCAGGGGCATTGATCGGAGCAGTTGCATCTGCAGGCGGCTGGTTAGACAAAGCACCAGGTACCGCGCCGTTGTTGGCGCCGGTATTTTGCGTCTCATGGCTTTGCGCACTGCGAATTGCCATGTCATCCGGCTTGGTGTTGGGTTTATAGGACTCGTTGGCCTGTTCTGTCATCGAGAAGTCAATCTCGGCGCTGGTTTCGGCATGCACATTTTTCGCACCGACGATAGGCGTAATAATGGATTCCACACGGCGAGCAATGCTATTTTGCATATTCTCCACGTAGGCCATCTGCTCTGGGTCTAGGCCACTTTGCTTGAGCTTATTGGCGTTGTCAGACAGCAAATTGCCGTTTTGATCGACCACGGTGACGTGATCGGCAGACAGGTTAGGCACACTGCTTGCCACCAGATGCACGACGGCACCCACTTGTTGCGCGTCTAACCGGCGGCCATTGTGCAGATTGAGCAGCACAGAAGCGGTTGGGTATTGTTGCTCGCGCACAAACACGCTGGGCTTGGGAATCGCCAGATGGATACGAGCAGCCTGCACGGCAGAGATAGACTGGATACTGCGTTCCAGCTCGCCCTCAAGGCCGCGTTGAAAGTTTACCTGCTCAACAAACTGCGACACGCCAAATTTCTGGTTTTCCAGCAGTTCAAAGCCGATGTTGCCGCCTTTGGGCAGACCTTGTGCCGCCAGTTTCAAACGTGCCTGATGTACCATGTCAGCAGGCACCAGAATGGCACCCCCACCATCGGCAAATTGATAAGGGATATTCAATTTATCCAACTCGGCGACGATGGCACCGCCATCCTTGTCAGCAAAGTTGGAGAACAACACCCGGTAATCCGGCTTCTGACTCCACAGCCAGAACACCACCATCACCGCGACCACGGCAGCAATCCCGGCGACCAGCATTAACTTTTGTCCGAGCTGCCCAAACATGTTGGACGCTCCGCCAGACTCATTGCTTGTTGTTAATAAGGCAGCATCAGCAGCCATCTGAACCTCCAATATTACCTACTTGCAGTGACCTGCCTCCCGGCCTGTTGATTGCCGGTCATGCTGCCACCTCTTTTGAACTTCAATATCCTGTCAGGACACTTTCACATGGATCACATTATGCGCTGACCCTGCCTATTCAAATCAGCAAATAAGACGGATTAATGTTGCCTATTTTGCAAAGCAGTCCAGCTGGCGCAATGTTACAGTGCTCACCATGAGATAAGAGGTGATGGCCTCCCCCACGAAACGAGTACAGGATGAAAGGAGACACCTATGAACGCAGGCGGTATTGATGCACAACGCATCTCCTCCATGCTGGCGCAATTACGGGCGGCGGCTCAAAAACCAGAAGGTCTGGGCAACAGTGCTATTGCCAATCCTGTCGCCAAGCCGCCCCAGGCAAGCCCGACGACACAAGTGAGCTTTAGTGATGCGCTGAAATCCTCTCTGGACCAGGTCAACAATATGCAATTGCAGGCCGAACAAATGGGCAAGGATTTTGCCATGGGAAATGACAATGTCAGCCTGTCTGATGTCATGATCTCCGGGCAAAAAGCGAATATCGCCTTTCAGGCCACAGTGCAAGTCCGCAACAAACTGGTCACCGCCTATCAGGACATGATGAATATGCAAGTCTAGGCTTAACTAGCCAGCTGGCGACTGGGCCAGACCATCAGTCCGTTTTAACAGTGAGAAAAGAACAATGCAGGCTCAACCCGTGGCTGGCTTGATACAACACACCCCCTCTGCCCCGCTGATGCGACTCAATGGCACGCCAGTATTGCGGCCATCAGGCAGTACCGCCAGCCACGAGTCACCTGACGCCGTGTTAGCCAGCAACCCCGCGAATGTTCAAGCCTGGTTTCAAAAGGGAATGCTGTTCAAGCAGCAAAAAAACGCCCCGCAGGCCCTGCACTGTTTTAACCAGGCCCTGCATCTTGCGCCTGAGCATGAACCCACACTTATCGAATGCGGCAACTTGCTGTTTGAATTAGAGCAATTTGAGTTTTCGCTCGCCCATCATGAATTTGCTTTACAGTTAAACCCGGCTTGCGTTGCCGCCTTACACAGCAAAAGCCTGATCCTGAGTCGGCTCGGCCGCTATGAAGAAGCCTTGCTCAGTGCAGACCACCTGGTCGGCTATGCACCCACGCTGGCACCGGCCTTATTGTGCCGAGGCAGCATCTTACACGTGCTTGGCCGCCATCATGAGGCCTTGGCCAGCTACCAGCAAATCCCGCTAGCCGATCAGCAGAACGCGTTGTTTTATCTTAATCTGGCCAACCTGTATCTGGATATGCTGGACATTGACATGGCCAGCGACTGTTATCGTCAGGCGCTGGCACTGGAGCCACACAACCCGACGTTGCACTGGAATCTGGCGTTATTCCAGTTGCTCACCGGCGATTATGCGCAAGGCTGGGCCATGTACGAAAGTGGCAAACATGCGCCACATCTGCCCAGGGGACGCCGTGCAGCCTGTGTGCAACCGATGTGGACCGGCGAACAATCCCTGCAAGGCAAGCGTATCTTGCTTTACACCGAACAGGGTCTGGGCGATACCATCCAGTTTATACGCTACGCCAAACTGGTCGCCGCCTTGGGTGCACAGGTCATTATTGAAGCGCAAGCGAGCCTGATTCCCTTGTTGCGCTCACTGGGGCCAGACTATTTACTGATTGCCGCGGGCACCGCTTATCAGGACTATGATTACCATTGTTCGCTCATGAGCTTGCCATATGTCTTCAAGACAGAACTCGGCAATCTGCCTCAGCACACCCCTTACCTGTTTGCCGCGCCTGACAAGGTAAGCCGTCTGCAGATGAGAGATCAGAAAAGATTACGGGTAGGCCTGGTCTGGTCAGGATCCACCACGCATCAGAAAGATCGTTACCGCAGCATTCCGCTAGCGCAGCTGGCGCCGTTGCTGGCACTGGATGCGAGTTTTCATAGCCTGCAAAAAGAAGTCCGCGATACTGACCAGGCTGCGTTAAGCGGGCTACCACAACTCACGCAGCACCAGGCCGAACTAGAGGATTTTAGCGATACAGCTGCGCTCATCGCACACATGGATCTGATTATTTCAGTGGATACTTCAGTCGCACATCTGGCTGGCGCCATGCACAAACCGGTATGGATATTGTTAGCTGACCCACCTGATTTTCGTTGGCTGCTCGCACGCGAAGACAGTCCGTGGTATCCCTCGGCCAGACTGTTCAGAGCCCATGAGCATGATTGGACAAGTGTCATTACAGACGTCAAACAGGCGCTGGCAGAAGTGATTGCAGAAAAATCGTAGACCCAGTAACTCTCTGGCAAAACAGGAGGCGGCAATGTTACTGCGACAAAGTCTCTATCTGAGACTGGCCAGTTTAATGGTCGGCCTGCCCTTGTTCCAGCTTGTATAACCAAGCCAGAATTTCAGCAATCGCCTGGTACAACTGTGGGGGAATATGGGCATCGAGTTCGACCTGCATGAGCAGGTTGAGCATGGCTTGTGACTCATGCACATAGACTTCGTGTTCTTGCGCCAGGGCAATGATGCGTTGTGCGAGCAGACCATTGCCTTTGGCCACCACACGTGGCGCCAAATCCCCGGCTTCGTAAGCCAGGGCCACGGCAGATTGGGTATAAGGCTTATCCTGCTGCATATTGCGGCCTGTGCTGCGCGATTTCTTCACGCACGATTTGCAAGGAATCCAGCTTCACGCCAGAAGCTTGCAAATTCATGGCCAGCGTACTGCGGCCAGATTGCATTTCCTTGAGGCTCGCTGCATCCGTGGGCTGCACACGGACACTAAAGCGCCCGTTAGCCAGCGTGATTCTTACAGCCACCTCGCCCAGCCTTGGCAGCTGCAATTTCAAATTGCTAAACAAACTGTTTAAGGTCGGGTCTTCGCTAGACTGCTGGGAATTTTTGCGCTCACTGACCTGCCACTCCATCATCTGGCCGGGCCAGACTTCACCATGCCAAATCACACGCTGCTGTTCCAGCACCTGTAACTGTTGCGACACCATCTCCGGCGGTACAAAGTGAGGTTTGTTTTGCGGCTCTTGCAGTAGTTGATGCCAGGGCCGGGTGCCCAGCGTCGCCTCTTTCAGGTGAGACTCATAGAACAAGCCCGAGCTATCCAGCGCATGCTTGAGATCTTGCGCCAGCACTTGCGGCTTTTGCGGGCTGTTGCTGACCACGGTTTGTGCCTGCAAGACGGCAGATTGCGACTGAAACGGGCTGGCATCCAGCCAGCGCTGTAGGTTTCTGGCGGGAGAGCTTAACTCGACCAGACTCGATTGCCCGGCCGCATTCTGTACCAGACTTTGCATAGTAGCGGGGTTGTCTGCATGTGGCGTCTCTGCCAGCAACCCAGCTGTCGACAGCCGTGACGTGCCCGCCGCGGAAGACTGCACACCCCAGCGCACTTGCGGATAGCCCTCGGCGTCTTTGCCCTGGCCTTGTGCCAGCCCCATAAACTGCATGTTCAGTGTTTGCTGTTGCGACAAGTAAGCGGGTAATTGCATCTGCACCACCATGGGTGGCTGGTTGGGTAACTGGATTTGCACTTTAAAAGCAGCCAGGTCGGCATTGCCTGCGCCTTTTTGAGCGTTGTCTTTTTGCAAAATCAGTCCGGTAAACTGCATGCCTGGACGCATGCGTTCCCATAAAGGGGCTTCGGCTTGGGTACCTTCCACCGGCATGATGGAAGTGACCGCACGCAAGTTCTCAGTTTCACTGGTAATGAAACGTTGTGAGAGGACTTGCGGGATAGGAATCATCTAAATCACATCCGGTGGGGTGCGTGCATGTAGCTGCGCATCAAAAATCATATCGGTAATGCGATGCATGACGGGATAGAGCAAATTACGGATCTCGCCATCATCGGCCAAAATTTTCTGCACCAACTCCTGTTTGCGCAAATGCTGCGCCTGTGTCAGTTGCTCGGATTGTAAACGCAAGGTTTGTTCCAGCGCTTTGATCACTTCGATCTTGAGCATGTAAGACTGCTCCAGCTCTGTCACTTTTTCCCAGGCATTTTGCTGAGCGGCCAGCAGCATCTGCGCCATGATTTTGGCAGCAGACTCATAAGTATTAATCAGCGCCTTGGACATATCAGGCCCCGGCCATGGCCAAATGTTGATACGCCTGTGCTTTTTCTGCGATCGCCGAGTTTTCCAAGGCATTCTGTTGTGCAAGGCGGCTCATCCCCGATTTTTCCAGCGTTTCCCAGGCGCCTTTCAACTCCATGAGCAACTGCTGAACTTCATAAACTTTAGTACTATCCTGACGCAGGCTCGCTTGCATGAGTGTACGGATCATGTATTCATACAGCTGGTCCAGATTGAGGGCAACCTCGCCCCCTGCACGTTTGTTCAAGCTGGTACGCAAACCGCTTTCAATGATGGAAATGGCTTTGGAGATATATTCACCTTTTTGCGGAATATCCTGCTTTTGAATCGCTTGCTGCGCGCGGATGCAGGCAGTTACAGCACCTTCGTAAAGCATGATCGTCAGCTTGAGCGGACTGGCATCCACGACGCCGGTTTCCAAACCTACTTTGGCGTAGGCATTAATGCCAGATTGTTTCGATCCAAACATCATGATTCTCCTGATAATATTCCGCGATTAGCTATTTTTGCTTATTGCACTCAATTGTTGTGTCAACGCACTGCTCTGGTTTTGCATGCTGCTGAGTAATGCGTCCAGTTTTGCGTACTGGGCACGATAACTTGCTTCAAGGCTTGGCAGCTTGGCGCTCAAGTCATCGGCTTTTTTATTCAATGATTTAATAGACGACTGCAAACCGTCTGTCCTGGTGGCCAACGCAGCATCGGAGTCCAGCCAGCTATCAAGCATGCTACTAAACTCCCCGATTAGGCCGCGGTTGAAAGTCACCGTGCCACGGTCTCCAGTCGCAGCGCCTAAAATACTGAGTTTCAAACCTGCGCTATTCTGACCAAATGCGCCGGTCAGGGTATTACCACTGCCAATCGCATTCACACCATTCAGGGTACCAGCCACATCTTGTGAGCTGCTCCCCGCTTGTGAGATATTGACGGCATAGGTGCCAGAAACTGTTTTATCCCCACTGCTGACGAAGCTGACCAATGGATCGGTACTGCTTGCCGAAGGCGAAAAGATTTTCGCCACATCGGAAGGGCTATTCGCCATCGCTTTCTGAAACTTGGTATCATTCAGCGTCATGACTCCGCCATCGCCCACGGTGACGCCAATATCACTCAAGGTACGGTAGGTACTGGCCGTAGGAGAGATGCGGGACATCATTAATCCGAGTTTCACTGACACGTCACGGGCCACCGAGTCACCCAGCAAAGGGCCATTGGCAGAAGATCCGCCATCAACGAACTTTGTCAGGCTACGCAGACTGGTATTCAGTTTGTTGTAGGCATCGACAAAGCTCTGTACAGAACTTTTAATCGCGCTATTGTCCGTCGCAATCGTCATTGCATTAGGTGTGCTGGTGACCGCCTTCAGGTTTAAGGTCACACCCTCAATCACATCAGTAATGGTGTTACTCGCCTTACTGATGCTCAACCCATCAACAGTCAATAACGCATTTTGTGCAGCCTGAAGCTCACTTAAGTTTTTACCACTACCGCTGGAGGCGGTCGGGTCATAAGCAAAGGTGGACAAGCCGCTACCGTCGGTATTGTTGCCATCGTTATCCGTGACATCAATCTTCAGACTATTGGCTGCACCAGTGTCCATGGAAGTGATCACCAGGCGGTTACCAGTACCGTCATTGACAATAGACGCCGTGACAGAAGCATTTTGTGCGTTAATGGCATCACGGATACCGGACAGGGTATTGTTGCTACTGTCGATATTGACCGTAATCGCATTTTTGCTGCTATTCGCAGTAAAAGAAGCTGCCGTACTACCGTTGGCTGGGGTATAAGTACCAAAGGAAATCTTCAGGCTCCCGGTACCAAAAGTGGTACTGGCATCGCTATAGGCAGACGTGGTAATACGTTGGGAAGTCGCCAGCTGGCTCACCGAAATGCTGTGGTTGCCATTGGTAGCGCTACCATTTGCAGTCGCGCTGATACTGTTTGAATCGGTGAGCGTCACGGATTGCGCATTAAACTTGCCGGCACTAGACAGACCATCCAAAGCTGTTTGGAAGGTACTCAATCCACTTTTCAACGTACCGTACGCAGAGAGTTTGGCATTGTAAGTAGAGACTTGCGTCTTGATCTGGGTAATCGGCTGCTGGGCAGACGTCATCATGGCACTGACAAGAGAGTCAATAGGTAACCCTGATGAGCCCGTTGAGCTTACAATTGATGCCATAATCTAGTCTCCAAATACAATCACAATTCATCACACCGTTTGACGAATGACTAGGCCTCTTAATTTGTCCAGCGTCTTGCTAATGGCCAGCACCTCCTCATTTGGGATTTGCCTGAGCACCTTCTGTGTCTCGGTGTCGACCACTTTCACGACGATACGGTCTGTGTCATCATCAATCGAAAACTGTATGGTTTGCAGCGCAGGCGCCACATAGTCATTCAGTTTTTTTACCGCCCCGGTCAAAGTGGCTTTATCCATCGCTTCGACAGGTTTTTGCTCGCCGCTGGCTTCTGCATACTTCACCAGCTTCAAGCTATTTACTGCAGGCACACCTGTTAATGTGCGGTTACCGCCAACACCATCCATAGATTGAGTCATGATGCTGCTCCTCTGCTTAGCCTAAAATCCACAGAGGGATGCCTCTGTGGATATGATTCAAGTGTCTGAACAATTAACCTCTCAGCAAGCTCATGACACTGTTAGGCAACTGGTTGGCTTGGGCCAGCATTGCTGTGCCTGCCTGTTGCAGAATCTGGTTACGGGTCATCTTCGCAGTTTCTGACGCGAAGTCTGCATCCGTAATCCGGGATTTCGCTGCAGAAATGTTTTCCACGTTCACTTGCAGGCTGCTCACAACGGCTTCAAAACGGTTTTGGTAGGCACCCAGACTGGCACGTGAAGTGTTCACCGCATCCAGTTGTGCATCAATCGCGGTAATCGCTGCAGTCGCGTCTGACACGGTGGAAACGTTGCCACTCACTGAGGCTGCTGTCACTGCACTCACCTGCAAGGTGTCAGCTGAACCAGAACCAATCTGGAAGGTGTAGCCTGAACCGCCAAATACATTCAAACCGTTAAACTGGGTAGATGTACTCAAGCGGGATAATTCTGAAGTCAGCTGTGTAAACTCTGTGTTCAGGTTGGCACGGTCACCAGAACCATAGCTGCCGTTGGCTGCCTGTACGGCCAGTTCACGCATACGTTGCAGGGCGTCTGTCGCTTTGGACAAACCACCTTCTGTCACTTGCAGGTAAGAAATCGCGTCGTTTGAGTTACGAATCGCAACATCACTACCACGAATTTGGGAGTCCATGCGAGTGGCAATCGCCATGCCCGCTGCATCATCTTTGGCGCTATTGATACGCAAGCCGGAAGACAAACGCTGAATCGATTGATTCAAGCCTGTTTGTGAAGCATTCAGGTTACGCTGTGCATTCAGAGATGCAATATTGGTATTAATTACAGAAGCCATGTTAAATCTCCTTTAGAGTCGTATATCCAATGAGTGTCAAATGGGCATGTCATATCAACGTTGATTCACTTGCGACTACGTGTTTGCTATTCAGCGTTGTTATTACTTTTATCGACCTCGCCAGAAATTTCTTTAATGCTGCACTTTAAATTTCTGTTGGGTAGATCATGCACTTGAAACTATTTACGACTCCTCTCGGAAAAACTTTAATATCAAATCATTCATGGCAAATTCAAGCCGTGCAACATGGCTACCATGCCGGTGTCAGCATGGTCATCGCGTCAGCACGACTTGGTCTACTCTTGCGAAAAATCCCGTGTAATTTCCTTCAGTCCTGCAGTCTCCATGAACTCATTTTGTGCCCGCTGCACTCAAGTGAGTTAGCGGTACACCAACATGCCTACTTTACCGTAACCAAGCCAGCATAATTTGGCTAAACAACGACGTTTTTACCTGCTTATCTTCAAAGTCGCACAGACGCTCACTGAGAGATGGAGTACGTTGAAATCAGAGGTGAAAATAAAGGTATTCTTTTTATTTTCAGAAACTTATCGAATTGCTTGACGTATTGTGGATCATGAAACGAAGAAGGGAAATGAAAGCCACTCGGCTGTAGATCAGGCGCAATGTTGCATCCGCAGGACAAACCTGCAATGCCCATGTTGTGACACGCCAGTGCAAGGGTTTATGCTGTTGTGTTAGACCGGCAGATCAGGATGCGTAGCCAGGTGCTGACTGACAATGCTGGCGACTAAAAAAAGAAAAGCGAGCACTTGTCTACACAAATGCTCGCCATGGTTTGAAAGCCTCGAGAAAACTTAGCCTCTGAGCAAGCTCATGACACTGTTAGGCAACTGGTTGGCTTGGGCCAGCATTGCTGTGCCTGCCTGTTGCAGAATCTGGTTACGGGTCATCTTCGCAGTTTCTGACGCGAAGTCTGCATCCGTAATCCGGGATTTCGCTGCAGAAATGTTTTCCACGTTCACTTGCAGGCTGCTCACAACGGCGTCAAAACGGTTTTGGTAGGCACCCAGGCTGGCACGTGAAGTGTTCACCGCATCCAGTTGCGCATCAATCGCGGTAATCGCTGCAGTCGCTGCAGACGCTGTAGCAACGTTGTTGCCGCTAATCGTCGCCGCAGTCACTGCACTCACCTGCAAGGTATCTCCAGAACCAGAACCAATCTGGAAGGTGTAGCCTGAACCGCCAAATACATTCAAACCGTTAAACTGGGTAGATGTACTCAGACGGCCCAATTCTTGAGTCAACTGCGTAAACTCTGTATCCAGATTGACACGGTCACCAGAACCGTAGCTACCGTTGGCTGCCTGCACGGCCAGTTCACGCATACGTTGCAGGGCGTCTGTCGCTTTGGACAAACCACCTTCTGTCACTTGCAGGTAAGAAATCGCGTCGTTTGAGTTACGAATCGCAACATCACTACCACGAATTTGAGAGTCCATACGGGTGGCAATCGCCATGCCCGCTGCATCATCTTTGGCGCTATTGATACGCAAGCCAGAAGATAAACGCTGAATCGATTGATTCAAGCCAGTTTGTGAAGCATTCAGGTTACGCTGTGCATTCAGGGATGCAATGTTGGTATTAATTACAGAAGCCATGTTTTAGTCTCCTTCAGAGTCCTATGTGTAGTTAGTGTCAAATCGGCATGTCATATCAACGTTGATCCACTTTTTGACTTCGTGTTTGCTATTCAGCGTTGTTATTACTTTTATCGACTTCGCCAGAAATTTCTTTAATCATGCACTTTAAATTTCTGTTGGGAAGATCATGCACTTGACACTCTTTACGACCCTACTCGGAAAAACTTTAAACGTGGCGATGCGTGAGACAGTCTCACTGCGCTCTGAAAAACTGCTGTACCAGCTCAATCACCTGGTCAACAGCCGTGACTGAGAGTTGCGGGCCCATGGGCAAACTCAGCACTTGATTGGCATAACGCTCGGCACACGGAAAATCACCTGCTTGCCAACCGAGCGACTGATAAGCCTGTTGCAAATGTGGCGGGACGGGATAATGAATCAGGGTTTGCACCCCATGCGCCTGCAACCAGGTTTGCAAGGCATCGCGTTGTGGCGTTGCGATCACAAACAAATGCCAGATAGTATTGGCCCAGGCTGGAGAAACCGGCAATTGCAAAGGCAGGCCTTGCAAACCCTCAAGATAGCGATGCGCCAATGCCTGCCTGCGTGTATTCCACTCATCCAGCGCAGCCAGCTTGACTGACAGCACGGCGGCTTGCAAGGGATCCAGGCGACTATTCACGCCAAGCTCCAGATTGTAATATTTGACGGCTGAGCCATAATTGCCAAGCGCGCGTATACGTTGGGCGAGATGCTCATGCCTTGTGGTGACTGCCCCACCATCGCCCAAAGCCCCCAAATTCTTGCCCGGGTAAAAGCTCCATGCGACCGCATCCCCATGCGTACCTACCCGTTTACCCCTGACGGCAGCGCCATGCGCTTGCGCAGCATCCTCCAACACCAGCAAGCCATGCTGCTTGGCTAATGCACAAATAGCTTCCATGTCTGCCGGGATACCATATAAATGCACCGGCAAAATGACTTTGGTTTTAGCTGTGATTTTTGCCTGAATGGCAGCAACATCAATATTGAACTGCCCCTCAGCAGGCTCGACAGGGACCACAGTCGCGCCGACCGCGCTCACCGCCAACCAGGTCGCTATATAAGTATTAGAGGGGACAATCACCTCATCCCCCACCCCCACATCCATGGCGCGCAAGGCCAAAGTCAGTGCATCGAGGCCATTGCCCACGCCGATACAATACGGTGCGCCAGTATATGCGGCAAACTGGGCTTCAAAGGCCTCCACTTCTTCGCCACCGATATACCAGCCAGAACGGGTAGCCCTTAACAGGGCAGTCTCAAGCTCAGGCGACAATTCGTCATAAGCGGCTTTGAGATCAAGGAAAGGAATCATGTTTGGCATCCAATTATCAACATCCCAGCAACAGGGATCGCGCGTGTTACCGCAAAGATTGCATTAACTATATCGCATCTGGAAACTTTAAATTGAAAAAAATAAAACCGGTTTTACCGGCCTATCCTCAACGATAGAGAACTGGCGTGTTGATGGGATGATCCAGAAATGAAGAGGTCGTGGGCTTTTGCCTAGACAAAAGCCCACGACCTGTAAACATATACACCAAGAAAGCTGCTGAAAGACTACCCTTTAATCAGTGACATGACGCTGTTAGGCAACTGGTTGGCCTGGGCCAGCATCGCCGTGCCTGCTTGTTGCAGAATCTGGTTACGGGTCATCTTCGCAGTTTCTGCCGCAAAGTCTGCATCCATAATTCGTGATTTCGCTGCGGACACATTTTCGATATTCACTTGCAAGCTGCTGATTACTGCTTCAAAACGGTTTTGGTATGCACCCAAGCTTGCGCGAGAAGTATTCACAGTATCAAGCTGTGCATCAATTGCTGTAATCGCTGCTGTCGCAGCTGACGCAGTAGCAACGTTGTTGCCACTAATCGTCGCTGCAGTCACAGAGCTTACCTGCAAGGTGTCTGCAGAACCTGAACCTATCTGGAAGGTGTAGCCTGGCCCGCCAAATACGTTCAAACCGTTAAACTGGGTTGCTGTGCTCAAACGGCCCAACTCTTGAGTCAACTGCGTAAACTCTGTATCCAGATTGGCACGATCACCGCTGCCGTAGCTGCCGTTGGCTGCCTGCACCGCCAACTCACGCATACGCTGCAGCACATCAGTCGCTTTCGACAAGCCACCTTCGGTCACTTGCAGGTAGGAAATTGCATCATTGGAGTTGCGAATTGCCACATCATTGCCACGGACTTGAGAGTCCATGCGTGTTGCAATCGCCAACCCGGCCGCATCATCTTTGGCACTGTTAACACGCAGCCCTGAAGACAAACGCTGTATGGATTGATTCAAACCAGCTTGAGATGCATTTAAATTGCGCTGGGCATTTAATGATGAAATATTGGTATTAATGACTGCAGCCATGTTAAGCCTCCTTAATGTACAAAAATATCGAGCTTCATGTTAAGTATTCATGCCTCACGCAAGCTCTTCAAATCTGTTTTAAATTAATCTGATTTCGCACGTTATTACTCAAGTTAAGCAAATGCTGACCGTTATAGTAAGAACGTTGCGTCAAGTTAAGAATCACTTTATCGCAGCCCCGCATATTTGATTTCATTGAATAGAACGTGGTTTTGCCACTATTTCTAGAGATATCCCTGCTCGCTGATTCATGTGCCAAAACGCATGCCCCCTATCACACCACGCCACCACCCGAGGTCGGTACAGCATCTACAAAAATTAGCGCATAAATACATGCGTATTCGCCTTAATAAATTGCTTGTGCGTCCGATATAAATTCATGACACGCTCAATGAATGCGAAGGGGTATTTTCATGCAATCGTTTCTGGATTTGAATCAACTGACCAAAGGAATGCAACTTTTTGAGGATGCAAAGCCTTTTCGTCATGCGGTCATCGATAACTTTCTGAATACTGATCTGGTAAAAAAGATTGCACGCGAATTCCCCGAGTATGACTCTTCCCGCTGGTTTTGCTACCAAAACGAGATTGAGGATAAAAAAGCATTGAATGACTGGAATGCCTTTCCTGCCCTGACCTACGCCCTGTTCCAGACACTTAACTCGCCCCCCGTCATAGACAAACTATCGGAAATTGTTGGCACCCAGCTATATGCTGATAATGGGCTGCACGGTGGTGGCTGGCATATTCATGGCACTGGCGGCAATTTAAACCCACATCTGGATTACTCCATTCACCCCAAACTGGGCTTGCAACGCAAAATCAACATCATTATCTACGTCTCCGAGCAACTGAAGGCTTACCATGGCGGCCATCTGGGTTTGTGGAGTCACGACGCTGAACAAAACCAGCCAGGTGAACTGATCAAAGAAGTCTGCCCCAAATTTAACCGGGCCGTGATTTTTGATACCACCCAGAACTCCTGGCATGGCATGAGCCGCCCCCTGACGCAGCCTTATGGTGTCTATCGCAAGAGCCTGGCCGTCTACTATTTGTGCGAGCCTCCCGTTGATGCAGATCCGCGTGGTAGAGCCTTGTTTGCACCGCGCGAGCATCAAAAAGACAGTGCAGAAATTGCTGACCTGATCCGTATGCGCGCCAATGTATCCACCTCAAGCGAGGTTTACCGCAAAAACAAAAAACCGGCCCAAAAACCTGTCGAAACTATTCCAATGGCTGGTATTGCCAACCACGTGAGCACATAATTTATGCACTAAAACAATAAAAGCGCATCAGAATAATGATGCGCTTTTTTGATATTTAAGCCTTTAAATTGCGTGCTCCCAGAAAAAACTCAATAGGGAAATAAATTAGACGGAATGAGAATACATCCCGGCTTAAGCGGCCCATCGTGCCCGCATAAATTCATCGTAACGCCGGAAATAATCACCTTCATCATATTTTTCTGAAGCTAAGCACATCAGTACTGAACCAGAAGAGAAATTATCGATTTCACGCCAAATCATCGGGCAAACATACAAGCCGTAATAAGAGCGGGCCAAGTGAAACGTCTTCTTGTCTTTGCCATCGTCTAAAGTAATGTCAAAGCTCCCGGACATAGCCACAATGAACTGGTGTAGGTTTTTATGTGCGTGACCACCACGTTCCGCGCCACCTGGCACATCATAGACATAGTAAACTCGGCTGATATCAAAAGGGATATGCGTATTATTTTCGATAAAAGTCAGGTTACCCTGGGGATTGTGAATTTTGGGTAATTCTATAATCCTGCAATCATCTAATGGCATGCTAACACCTACATTCTTTTTATGAAGATTTAATCGGTTTCAGTAAATCCTGACATCCTTTTTCGACCAGGTAGTCTTCAACCGATTTTCCATGTTGATCACGGCTTTCTAAGTTGGCACCGCATGAGATCAAGTAGCGGAACACATCATCATTTTGAGTCATCTCATAACAACTTAATGCATACATAAGGGGGGTGGTTCCCTTATAATTCGGCAAATTAATATTGGCGCCGCGCGCGACTAACGCCCTAACCAATTCCAGATGGCCATGATAGCTAGCAATAATCAACGCCGTCCAGCCTTGCTGATTTCGCAAGTCAATACCATCTATGCGCGCCAAGGCCTTGTCGAACAAAACCCTATCGCCAGACTCACAGCTTATCCATAAACTTGGATAATAGTCTTTCAGTAAACGTACATTAAAATCGACCCCAGCGATCGTGAAATGCTCGTCCGTCTCTTCAATCTCTGTGCCTGGTTTATGGCTACTTTTTTCAAAAGTAATATAGCTTTTGAGGATAGACCAACTGCGGTAAACGGGCATCTGGTATTCACGAAATGTGAACGCACGGAACTGATTGTGAATTTCGTAGGCCGTTTTATTCAAATCAAGCTTGATATTATTAAAATCAATGGAAGCCTTGGAATAGTAAGAGGCACACTCAGCCGGTTGTTCATAGCTTGAATAAGTGTTTTTTATCAGTTGATCGACATGCTTCTTAAACAGCTTGCAAGCCTGCTGCGATAGCTTGAGGTAAAGATCCCTGGCCGTGTCCTCCAGCTTAATATTAAAGGTGGTCTGGGCAATGATATTGCCAGTATCAATGCCATCATCAATCTTATGCAACGTAACCCCATGACTTTTTTCACCCCGCAAGATCGGATGAATTGCAGGGTACACACCTTTGTATTGCGGCAGCTTGGAGAAGTGCAGATTAAACAGCTGCTTGCTGGCAAAACGCCCAGGATGAATAATCTGGCTATATTGCAGCGACAAGAAAATCAGTTTCTGGTTTGGATATAGCTCCTCAAGAGAGGTCAGCTTGACGCCTAGTTGCAATGCCTTACGCTTAAGCGACGGTTGCCAACCATCTTCCCCACCATCATGCGGGCAAGGCAGCGCACAAAGGGGATAATTGGGGTAATGTGTATGCAAATATTCTAGCGCCTGCACAGCGACATCGTTCTGCCCAGCCACACATAGTAAGGGAAGCGCTTGCGGATGATTCATAAACTTTTCCTAAAGTAATTTAATATCTAGTGCACCGTTCAAGATTTTATCCAGTTGCATAGACTGCAATTGTGTCTGCCAAAAAGCTAGAAACTTAGCCTCAAACTCAGGATGGTACTCATGAGTCATGCGGTTAGTCTCCTTAAGGTACTGCATCCCTAATGGATCAGTAGCATACCTTTTACGTATGGTATTAGTAATGATATGAATCGCTCCCCATGCTTCATCAGCGGTAAGCCACTCATTTTTCAAGCCAGCTAGTGCCAGTGATATCCAACTGTAATGCGCACATTTAATGGTGGCGTTATTGTGTTTTCCAGTGTTCTGCTCGGCACTGAGTCTGAAAATACCCAAGGACTCAGGAATCCAAATCGCCGGTACGGTGATTGCCGCCTTGATAAAACTCCCGATATCGTCAAGTCCGAAGTAACTGATGCCAGCCATTTCCGGCTGAAGGATAATCTCTGCTGCAGAGGCACGGAAAACTGCATGGCTCCACTCACCCAACTTGTTATTGCAGCTAGGAATTAATTGCTTGGCGATTTGACGAGCTGAAAAGTCTTGCGTGAACACCTGGCTAGTCTGGAAATCCATGGCCTGCAAACAAGGCTGGCCCTGTTCGTTGGCATACCAGCGGCCACTGATAGACAGATTTGAAAATTGTTTTTGATGCGCACGGATATGGGTCTCATAGAAGGTGGGGAAAATAACATCATCATCCATAAGGATATGAAATAAGTCTGCCTGGGCCGCATAAGTTCTGACCAGGTGGTAAATATTCACAAATCCGCCTTGCTTTGGTCCATCCACCAGCTCGATATTCAAGTGATGGTATTGAGGATGTTTCCTGAGCTGGTTCACTTTTTGACTGACAGATCCATCAGGACTGTCATCTGAAATCACCACTTTAAAATCTTTATAAGTTTGCGTCCGCAGTGCGAAAAGCAATTGCTCAATATAGGTCGACTTATATGCCGGAATTAAAGTAACAATCGTTTTGACCGGTAATGCTGTCGTCCTCTCATCACAATGCTGGTCGAGGGTGACAATCTTGAGCGAAGGCTCAGTCTTGAGAACAGCAGTTTTTGAATGCATAGTGACTTTATGGCGAAAGTTTTCAATGCTATCTGCTGGGACGCCTGCCGCAAGACTAGCTTCTAATGCTGCTTCAGCCTCAGTATACGCGTGCATATGTATCAAACAGTCAATCCAACTCAGCCAGTAATCTTGCTGTGTAGATGAAAGCTTGGCGGCCTGTTCAAAATGTAACGCCGCAGTCGCACGGTCGGTCAGTTTGACTAGCGTACTCGCCAGCTGATAATGTGCTTGTGCGTTATCCGGCTGTAGCTTGATCAGCTCCTTAAGCAAACGGACGGTCTGTTTGAAATTAGCCTGCCCTTCTGTAGAGACAAATGCCATTAAGCGTTCCGCCACTTTGGTCGGCTGCTGGGTAGGGTCTATGATGTCCTGCATGCCCATACTAGCCAATGCCTGCAACAAGGCATGGCTGTCTATCTCAAAATCGGAGTGATGCAAGTCTGTACATCTGTCTGACTTTAACGCATCACCAAGCACATAGGATAACTTATGTCCAAACGCCGTGGCGATATTCGCAAAATACCAATAGTTTGCGTATGGTGTATCGTTCATCAATACCACAATATTGGCCCCTTCAGGCGCCCACATCATATTCAACAATGCCGCGCCAGAAGCAGACACAATATACTTAGCCTGACTAAATAACGTGACCTGCTCTAAAAAGCTCCATGCCCCAGGCTCTACCACGGTAAAACCGTTTGCTATCAATAAAGCCTCCAGTGCAGCCTCGTTAACAACGACTCTCGCATTAAAGTCTCTGCCTGGCACTCTTTTAATAAATATTTTTTCAGGTAAATGCGCAAACAAATTCGCATCCACCTTTTCAGAAAAGGCTGTTCGCACGGCACGCAAAGCTTCAGGATGGAATACAGAGTGATGGACTTCTGATAAGAACTGGTCAGTATTCCCTTGCAAGGCTTTAGGGCGTTGAAAAGCAACATTTGCTACGGGGCTTACCCAGCGTGCAGAAGTATAGCGACTGAGTACCTCACGTGTAGTACGATGAATATTTATAGAATCTATCCCCAAGAGGTTGAGTCCCTCTTCCATGGCAGGGTAAGATTGATCATCAATCAAAACTTTGTATTTACTTAAATCGACCCCGGCATTTTTTAGCAGCACAATCTGCGGCAAGTACTCTGTCAGCCAATGGGCATAATTGTCTGAACCGTTACCCATCAAAGGGATTACACAATCTTCTTGTGGCTGTTCAATCTGTATGTTCTTGTAAACAATCAGCTGGATGTTTGGATAAATCTGACAAAATCCCAGAGATTGTTCGCGAGTTTCCCAGATGTTGAGGTCAAAATATTGATGCAGGACGCAACTATGGTCAATCATCGGAAATGCTGCTCCGCCGATAAATGCATAATCAGAAACTTCAGCCTCATAAACCGGCGGGTGAGTTATTGTGTAAGCCTGTGATACATATGGATTAGGGCAAGCGCTGCCAAAGATAGGTATAGGTGGAATGTCAATACTGACCTCGGTTAACAGACAAGCAGCATCAAACTTTGCAGCAGTCTGTTCAACCGTGGCGATAGGCAACACAAGAGTTGCGCTTGATCCCACAGTCTGTGGAGTGGCAGTGTCTAAAATCGCTTGTTTCATTTCATTTTGCAAAGTTTCTGCGTAAGCAAGAGACAAACCAAAATTCACGCCTTGTTCGATCGCTTGGCTGCTGGTTGTGAAGTCTTTCAGCATGATGAGTGCATCAATGTAACTGACCCAGTATTGCTCTTGCATAGGTGCAAACATCACTGCATTTTCAAATAAGGGAAGCGCTGTCTCAACGCAATCCAGATGAGCCATGATAAACCCAAGCTGGTGGTTAGCTTCTGCATGTTTTGGCTCAAGCTTCATTACTTTATGATAAAGCACCGCCGCTTTTTCAAACTCACCCTCAGCCTGCAAGGTTTTTGCCGCATTCATCATTTCATTTGCTGTATTAGACTGTGCATCTGTAGAATGGATTAAAGACCTGCTATCGGTGCGCTCATATTGGAGAACTTGAAATGTTTGCCTATCTGAATTTTGGTGGCTCAATGCAGGATTTAAAAAGGTTTCATTTAACTCTTGTAATAGCGTCTGAGCCATTGCGGACGACAACGCACTGGCTTGACCAGCCTCTATAGCTTGATGCGCTGCAGAAAAATCTCCAGATAAAATATACGCATCTATCAAACTGACCCAATATTGCTCTATATCCGGCCTGCTCAAAACAGCCGTTTCAAACCTTGGCAAGGCAAATGCAGCACCACGTGTATGTGTTTCAATCCAACCAAGCTGAAAATTGGCTTCAGCATCGTTAGGCTCAGCCTCAAGTAATTTAAGGTAAAGTGCCTTAGCTTGTGTAGTTTCCCCTGCAGCTTCTAATTGCTTGGCGTCAGCAAGCATCTTTTGGCTTACTGTCAGCGGGGAAATTGTATTCACTGTTTCTGCAACTTCGAGTTCTTCAATGTGCATTTCTGACTCCACATATAAAGTTGGGTTAGACAAGCTGGCATCTACCTGTCTGGATTGAGTTGGTGTGATCTGCTGATATATGCACCAATGCTGCCACATCAAGCGCAATACTTTGCTAAATGCCTCCGCTTGCAAATCTGGCTTGGCCAGCAAGCTTTCAGAGAAATGTTGACGCATGTTTGCGCGACAATTTGCCAAGCCAGCCAGATCGGCACACACGGCCATGGCCTGTTTGACCAAGCTGTCATTGTCTTTTGCAATAAATTGCATCAACCCCAGATGCTGCATCAATGCCATGGCGCCACGGCTTGCTAAGCGGTCACCAGCAACACATAACGTGGGCACGCCCATCCACAGCGCATGTGCCGTAGTGGTGACGCCGTTGGAGGGGAAGGTATCCAGGCAAATATCGACCTCGTGGTAATAACCTAAATAGCTTGCCATGTCAGTACGTGCGTAATACCGGATGCGGTCAGCGGCAATGCCAGCTTCGGCAAACCAGGTTTGCAAATGCTGCGTGCTTTCGCCCTCTCCCACCCCACCAATCACCAGGCGGCTGTCAGGCAAGGCTTGCATCAACGCGGCCCATTGTTGCACGGTAGCCTGGGTGATTTTAAGAATCCGGTTAAAGCAACCAAACGTGACATAGCCGTTGTTCAGTGCAGGCAAGGCATTCACCTCTGGCGCTTGCTCATATGGGATAAAGGTAGCATTCACCGGCAGCTGCACCAGCTTTTCAGTAAACTGGTCATCAAACTGGCCGGCTGGCAACAGATAAGAGTCTGCCAGGTAATAATCCATGCTGCTCAATCCGGTGGTATTGAGGTAGCCCAGCCAGCTCACCTGAACAGGCGCAGGCTTGCGCGCAAATGCCAGCAAGCGGTTGCCTGCCGTATGGCCGGATAAATCAATCAGGATGTCAATGCCGTCAGCCCGGATTTGCTCGGCCAGTGCCTGGTCTGACCAGGATGAAACTTCATACCATGTTGAAAAATAGCCCTGCATCTGGGTGGTGACATTATCCACCAGCGGTTGATTGGCATAGGCAACCAAGCGCAGAGAGGTTTCTTTTGCCAGCTCACTAAGTAAAGGCAGCATAAAGTGCGCGACCGAATGGGCCCTGAAATCTGCAGAGACCCAGCCGATATTGAGTGGTCTGTGCACGTCACGTGTATTCTGATGTGGTAGCCAGGCTGCTTTGAGTGGTGCTTCGTACAAGTCGGCATAGGCTTGATGTGCTTGCATGAGTGCGGCATTGTCTATGTGTTCTGCGTGGGTCATGCAAAACAGCAAGTTGCTGAAGCAATCGGCATAGTTGGGTTGCAAGGCCAATGCGCATTTAAAGTGCTCGATAGCCGTTTCGACCTGCCCCAGATCTTTGAGGACTGTCCCCAGATTGTTGTAAGCCGCAGCGTAGTCCGACTTGAGGGCAATCGCTTGTTGAAAGGCTGTTGCCGCTCCAGGCAGATCTCCCTTGGCCTTGAGGACGATGCCGTAATAGCAATGTTCTTGTGGATCTTGCGCATTCAATGTCAGGGCCTGTTTGGCCGCAGCGCTGGCATCCTTTTTTTGCAGCATCAAGACATCCGCCAGCATTTTCCAGCCCGCCAGCCACTGCGGATATTGCCCCAAATAGGTGTGCAGGGCCTGTTCCATTTGTCCATATTGTTGCTGCTCAAACGCTGTTAGCAAGGCTTGTTGCTGGGAGGCATCCGGTTGCATGGCTGCGTCTTGCGACGAAGCTTGTGCATGTTGCACGGATTGGCGAGTGAACCCAGGCATCTTTAACGCTTCGGCAAGCTGGTGCACCGCCTCCGCATGCTGCGGCAATGCCATGGCTTGCTCAAAGGTGGCAGCCAAAATATCCGCACTCGCCGTGGCATGCATGGCCACCAAATAATGTTGCAGATACTCCCATTCAGCCGGCTGTGCAGCATGGGCTTGCGCAAAACAGGCCACGGCCTCTTGCTGATGCCCTTGCGCCCAGGCGATGAGTCCCAGATTAAACCAGGCAGGGGCGGATTGCGGGGCAACCGCCAGAATCTCTTGATATAACTGTGTCGCGGTTTGCAGATCACCCGCTTGCTGATGCTGCAGAGCCAGTGTAAACACTTCTTCAAGCGCCGCGCCAAGTTCTGCCGTCATCGGCGTGCCTACTGCGGCCTCCCCCTCGCCCCATTTACGCAGATACATCTGATATTTGTCACGCCAGCGCTGCTTGCCAAAATTGCCCATGCTCTGGTGCGTCAGGCTGATCGGCCAAATGCCAAGCTTAAGCCCAGCCTGGGTCGCTGTACGGCAAAAATCCAGGTCATAAAATTCAAAATCAAATTGCGGGTCATGGCGCACATTGGCTTGCGTCAGCGTGCGTTTGTAGGCGGCCATGAAGACACCATCCATCAAGACACAATCGCCTTTTTCAGCACCAAAATAGGTGTTGTGCCCAAACGGGTGTTCGCTGTGCGCAACCTTGCCACGCAAGAACGCAGACTGCTCCCAGGTAAAGGCAAGGTCGGTAAATAACCATGCCGGTTGCTTGGGCAACATGCGCGCGGTGCCGGCGACGCCAATCACATCATAGGCCGCGAGACCATCCATCACAGTTTGCACAAAAGGGTTCTGGTCCAGCCAGATATCGTCATGGGCAAAAATGACCAGCGCATTGTCAGGCGCGATGGCAACGGCCTCATTAAAAACTTCGGATAGACCGCGTGTATTTTCGTAATACACATACGGAACGATTCTGGCATCTTGCTGCATATGCCGCTTGAGCGATACACCGAGTGCAGATGAAGCCCAGAAGGCCTCTTCACTGGCCCGGGTGGCACTAATGATCCAGACTGGATCCTCACCGGCATAAGCGTCCTGAATGCGTGTTTTAGCCAACAGCGCGTCGGCAATACCCGTCACCCGCTCGCTCCAGACATTCCACAGCAACTGTTCCATATCGCGTGCAAAACGCTCTCCATCCATCAATGGGGAGCGCATCACTTGCGCACGTAGGCCTGCCCGCAGGTTGGCAAGGGCAGGTAAATCCGCAGCGAATTGAATTGTTTTTTGTACAAAAGCTGTCTTATCTTCGGCAACCCACTCTGGCAAGCCAGCGCTGGTCATCATGCTGGCGCCTTGGCGGGAGATCATGGTCTCGCCCGGCATGGTCAGCGTAGGCACGCCCATCCACAAGGCTTCGCAAGTCGTTGTCCCGCCGTTAAAGGGGAAACTGTCCAGAATCATGTCTACAGCATGATAGTTTTTGAAATAGGCATCTCGCGCTGTGGGACGCATCAAGACACATTGTTCAGGCTGGATACCGGCTTGTTGCAGTCTGGTCAGGGCTTCAGCTTGTATCTGATCATCTTGAAAGGCCTTGCACTGCCAGTAAAGTTTGGCCGCAGGCAGCGCAAGAAACACTTGTGCCCAAACCGCCAATACCTCGTCGCTGACCTTGCTGTATTTTTGAAAGCAGCCAAAGGTCACATAGCCATTTTGCAAGGCTGGCAGCGCATTCACCTGCTCTTCGGACTCAGGGGCAGAGAAACACAAACGGGTATGCGGCAGTTTGACAACGCTTTCGGTAAATTGCCCTTCACTACCCGCAGGCACGCTGACCGGGTCAGCAATCACCGCATCCATGGTAGGCAAGCCTGTGGTATCCCAGTAGCCCAGCCAGGAGGCCTGCACGGGCGCCGGACGCCAGGCAAATAATGACACGCGGCTATCTGCCGTATAACCAGAGAGGTCAAGCAAAATATGAATACCATCTTCACGGATCAGGCTGGCAGCACGGGCATCATTCATGCCTGCTAATGAACGCCATTGCGTGCAGTGCTTTTTCAAGACCTGGCTGTAATTGTCCTCACGCCCATCGGCTGAGTAAGCATAGATTTCTGTTTTACCGGCATCGATATGTTTTAACCAATGCTCAAGAAAATAGCCTACCGGATGACTGCGCAAATCTGCAGAGACCAGACCAATGCGCAAACGCTGGTCTTGCGCGTTGACCAACCAGTTTTTGAAAGGTGCAGCCTTGGCCATAAACTGCTCACCACAGGCACGTGCATACTTTAAATGCTCTTTCGGGCTCAGCTCATTGGCAAAACTGTTGGTATATAACAGGTTACGGTAAGCTTTATCCAAATGGGGTGCGCGTGCGATGAGCTTGACATAAGTCTCCACCGCCAGCTTGACATCGCCCTGCTCCAGATAGGCACTGCCCAGATTGATGTAAGAGTCCAGATACTCAGGATCCAGCGCAATCGCCTTTTCCAGAGCCTGCCGCGCACGCTCCACCTCGCCAACCAAACGCAGCGAAACACTGTAGTTACTCCAAAAAGCGGCGCAGTCCGGCTTAAGTTGCAACGCTTTTTCATAATATTCCAGAGATTGTGCATACTCTTGTTTGTAATACAGCAGCAAAGCCATATTGCAATAGGTAAACGGATCTTCGATCCCCAGGCTCATCGCTTGCTTGCAATAACGTTCTGCTTCAGTGAGCAACTGCTGGTTAATCAGGGTAGAGGTAAAGTTATTCAGCTCTTCGATCTCTGGCGCTTTGACCTGCATGATGGCCTTGGCGCAGGCCTCATATTCCAACGGTTGTTGTAACTGTTTATACAGTTGAGCCAGGTCATTGAGCAACTGCCAGCTCTCAGGATTGAGCACCCTGGCTTGCAACCACACTTGCTCGGCTTCCTTAAAACGGTTTTTTTGCCGCAGACAATGCCCGTACTGGTGCAGTGCGTCAAAATAGGTCGGGTTCAGATCAATGGCGCGCTGAAAATGTACCAGCGCCTCATCCAGGTTACCCAGCACAAACAAGACTTGTGCCATGTTGTAGGCCAGCACGGCATTGTCAGGCTCAATCTCTAGCGCCTGACGATAATATTGCACAGCCTCAAGTGACTTGCCGGATTCATGCAGCAACGCTGCCAGGTCAAACAATACCAGTGCATCGCGCTTGTTGAGCTGCAAAGCGGTACGCAACAGTTTCTCGGCTTCTTTCTGCTGCCCGGCTTCTTTGAGCAAGCTGGCCAGATTGGCATAAGCGCGGGTCATGGATGGATTCAAACGGATCGCCTGACGATAATGCTTGGTGGCCAGGGTCACATCCCCCAGTTGCGCAGCCACGTTCGCGGCATTCAAGAATACCTCTGCATCCTTTTTAAGCAGCTTGACGGCTTGTGCAAGGGCCTCGCCGGCGCCTTGCAGGTCACCGCGCTGTTGCAGTAAACCGCCCAAAATTTTCCAGGCAATCCCCTCTCTTGGAAACTCACTGGTTAACTGCTGGGCAATGCTAAAGCAGGCTTCAGTGGCCCCTTGCTGCCAAAGCTGTGCCAGCTGCTGCAACAGTTGCTGGCGGCCAGGTGCGCTGCCATGTGTTTGGCTATCCTGGGCAAACGGGGTGACAGCAAGCTTGTTCATAACAGAGAGTTCCAAAAATTTTCTCTTATTATTGAAAACTCCTGTGCAAAGGCATCGCTTAAAAAAAGCGGAAAACACCAGCCAGCTTATGTGTTCAGCGTCATGACAGACCAGATGAAATGCCGGCCAAGCCGCACCAGCTCTGGATTAAGGAGAAAATATCGTTTTATGTCAGAAGCATACCAACACGCGCAACCATTAAAGAAAAAATCAGGGCTGCCGTAAACATGCCCCGCTCATGAGACATGACCGGCAAGAAAACCAGGTGGGATAACAAATATAGCGGAAAGGACAGTCTGGCCAGGAAAGAAGCCTGGCGATGACGACATGTGATCAAGTACAAGGCGATGTTCAGGCAACATGCACCTGCGCGACTGGCAGATCAGGCTCCCAACGGATCAGGGTAAATAAATCGCACTGCAGGTAAGCACACAGCTTGTTCAAGTGCTCGGTACTGGCATTATAGGTCCGGTCTTTGAGCATTCTGTGCAAGGTCATGCGGCTAATCCCGCTTGCATCTGCAATTTCGGTGATGGTGATGGTTCTGCCCCACTCTAATTGTTTTTTTAAAATAACGGTCTTTAACTCTACGTAAATCACACAACTTCCTGACAACTTTTGATTGTTCGCGTGTTTCAAGCGCGATGCCACACTTGGATAAAGTGTAGTCTGCACATGAATGCCTGGGCTTGATCGATATCAATCCTCCTCAACTACGCGACTGCCTGAGGACACAAAACATTATACAATTTTATAAAGTGTTTGCGATACGTGAAAAGACGCATGCTAGGCTGACTTGGTTCAATCAACGTCAATACGCTTTGCCGTGCCCATCACATGCGAATAGGCACGCGTCAATTCGGCGCCCATCAGGAATATCTGCGCGGAGTAATAAACCCAGATCAACAACACCAGAATGGACCCGGCCGCCCCATAGGCACTAGAAAACGCACTATTACCGATATAAATGCCAATCAGCCACTTGCCGATGGTGAATAAGACTGCCGTGATGACGGCGCCTATCCAGACCTCATCCCATTGAATTTGTGCACGTGGCATGGTCTTGTAAATCATGGCGAACATACCAGTCGTCAATGCAAAACTGAACACGGTATTCAGAATCCCCGCAATCAGTATCCAGCCAGAAAACACCGGCGACCACCATTTGCTGATCGCCGCCAACCCGGCGCTAAACACCAGTGAGACCATGAGCAAAAAGCCAATGCCCAGAATCATGCCAAACGATAACAAACGCACGCGCAACAGGTGCCACAAGCCGCTGCCTTCCCGCACCGGCGCTTTCCAGATACGGTCCAGCGAATCCTGCAACTCACCAAACACAGAAGTCGCCCCTACCAGCAATAGCACCACCCCAATGGCAGTGGCAGCAATGCCTTCGGACGGTCGGCTCACGCTTTCTAGCAGAGTTTGTATTGCCACCGCGCCACGTTGCCCCATCAAGCTATTCAACTGGCCAATAATTTCACCGCGCGCAGCCTCCTGCCCAAATACCAGCCCCGCAATTGAAATCACTATCAATAAAAGCGGTGCAATCGAGAACAACGTGTAGTAAGCCAGGGCGGCACCCATGCTTTGTGCGTAATCATCCCGCCAACCGACAAAGGCCGTTTTCACCAGTAGCCAGACTTGTTTCATCCAGATTATCCATGCGTAGACTATAAAGACTTGCCGTTTAGCAGCAAGGGGTAGCTTTGCCAACGGTAAACGCAGCAAAAATCAGACTCCAGCATACCTAAGGGCACGGCCACGCCCTATCGGTCAAAGGGGTATCTCGCTGTCAGAAATGGCCGACGGACTGAGCGACGGCTGACCGCAACAAGGTTACGCCGAAGCATGCGGGATTGGTATTCAAAGATTTGTAAGGCATCACCCAACCGTTTGGGATCCGCTTGCAGATTAGGTAGTGGCTAGACCTGCTGAAGGTCTACCAGTCTCCTGAAAGGTATCATACACAGAAAAATCAAACTCACGCGCACTGACAATCGACTCTTGCCGGATCACCAGCGGCAAATTGTCGCCGACTTTTTTGTAATCGGTAGTAAACATCACTTGCAACGTATCTTTGTCGCGATACCCGCTCACAAAAGGCAGAAAACTGATTTCCTGATCCGCACCCTCATTCTCGTTGGGCTCGCCCATGGTGGCCACCCGCCCCACATACACCTTGCGGTCATCCAGCACCAGCATCAGGTTGCGGTCGTTAATCATCGCCGAAAATAGCAACTGGTCCAAAGGACTGTCAGAAAACAACTCAGACATAATGACAATATCCACTTCTTCATCGCTATCGAGCTGCAAATAATGTTTAAGCCGCCAATACACCCACTTTGAAATCAATAACGGCATCAACAATGTCGTCAGGGCGATCACACCTAACAGCGCATAGCGCTTTTTATCCCCCTCGGTAAGCCCCAGGCTATCCGGCAGATAACGGGCCAGCAAATCGACATAATCGATACCAAGAGTACGCACGCCCTCAAACACCGGGATCGCTGACAGATTGATCAACAAAACATGAAAAATGGCCGCCGAGATCAGGCAGAGAATACCGAGATAGGCCGCTTGCAGGTAAAGATACTGGCCTTCGTAGCGATGCAGCTTAAAGAAGTACTGGGGATGGTAATGACAAACAAGAAACCCTGAAACCAGAATCAGCAGAACAAATAACACCCCCATGGCTATTTTTGCAGGGGAAGATTCGCAATCTTTGAAGCATCTGCCTGAAAACTGGCTGAATTGACAATGCTGGCTGGGTTAATTGTCACCGTGCCACGACCGACCACTTTTAATGTCGGGTATTTTTTCTTGGCATTTTTGACCTGCTCTGCCAGCAACTTACTATTGGCACTCATCTTTAGGAATAGCATTTCGACCTCCGTTGGGCTAAGAATGTCGCAATCTCGCAGCCTTGTCAACTATGAGGATGGCTAAGGCTATTTTTGCAGCAGTCTGAAATATTAAACCTTGAATGGAGTAATAGTAACGTTCAAAAGCGAACAGCTCTCCCCTACTGCCACATTGGATCGAGTAAAGACCAAAGGATAACCCTACGATCATCTACCAAACGTCAAGGGACAAGACCTCTTAGCCTTGCCCCTTCTTGCAGTATTGATTAGTCGCTTTATGTCAGAACGAAGACGCGCCTGGAATCCAGTTAGTGCCTGCGAGCGGAACCTTGGCCATCGCAGCGGATTCAATCGTGAGTGCCACCAAATCCTCAGGCTCCAAATTATGCAAATGAGATTTACCGCATGCTCTAGCAATCACCTGAGCCTCCATCGTCAGCACAGAGAGATAGTTTGCAAGACGACGGCCAGCTTTCACCGGATCTAAACGCTTCATCAACTCTGGATCTTGTGTAGTAATCCCTGCTGGGTCCTTACCTTCATGCCAATCATCATAAGCGCCGGCAGTGGTCCCAAGTTTTTGGTATTCCTCTTCCAGATGTGGATCGTTATCACCCAACGCAATTAATGCAGCGGTGCCGATAGCAACAGCATCTGCGCCCAACGCCAAAGCTTTAGCGACATCAGCACCATTTCTGATACCACCCGAAACAATCAGCTGAACTTTACGGTGCATACCCATATCTTGCAGCGCCTGAACAGCTGGTCGAATTGCCGCTAGAATCGGGATACCCACATGTTCAATAAACACCTCTTGTGTGGCAGCGGTCCCACCTTGCATACCATCGAGTACCACAACATCGGCACCCGATTTAACAGCGAGAGTGACATCAAAATATGGACGCGTCGCCCCCACCTTCACATAAATTGGTTTTTCCCAATCTGTGATCTCACGCAGTTCAGCAATCTTAATTTCCAAGTCATCTGGACCAGTCCAGTCTGGATGGCGACATGCAGAACGTTGATCGACACCTTTAGGCAAGCAACGCATTTTCGCGACACGGTCACTAATTTTCTGGCCCAGCAACATCCCTCCGCCACCAGGCTTCGCGCCTTGGCCAATCACCACTTCAATGGCATCCGCTTTCCGCAGATCATCTGGATTCATGCCATACCGGGAAGGCAAGTATTGATAGACCAGAATCGAAGACTGACCACGCTCCTCAGGCGTCATACCGCCATCCCCAGTGGTTGTACTGGTACCGACAGCACTTGCCCCACGGCCCAGCGCCTCTTTTGCTGGCCCGGACAGCGCACCAAAGCTCATGCCCGCAATCGTTACTGGGGTCTTGAGATGTATAGGTTTTTTGGCATAACGTGTTCCGAGGACCACATCTGTGCCACATTTCTCACGATAACCTTCCAGTGGATATCGACTGACAGAAGCCCCCAAGAATAATAGGTCATCGAAATGTGGCAATTTTCGTTTAGCCCCCGCGCCACGAATATCATAAATACCGGTGGCTGCTGCACGGCGAATTTCTGACATCGTTCCCGGATCGAACGTCGCAGAAAAACGCGGTTCTGTTTGCGGAGTTTTTTTAGAGGTATCGCTCATGATTAATATGCTCCTGCGTTATCAACATGGAAGTTATAGAGAGTGCGTGCAGAGCCAAATAATTTGAAGCTATCCGGATCCACCTCTGAGTGCCCGGATTTGGCCAGAAGATCCACTAAAATATTGCGTGACTCCTGATCCATCTCCTTCTCTTCACAATCGGCACCCAAGCTCTTGACGTTACCGCGCACAAAGAGTCTAGCCTCGTATAATGAGTCACCTAATGCCTCACCTGCGTCTCCAAGCACTACCAAGTTGCCTGCTTGTGCCATGAACGCGGAAAAGCTGCCCACAGAACCTCCAACCACAATATCAGCCCCTTTGAGCGAGATGCCGCAGCGAAGCCCGGCGTCACCGTCAATGATTAACAAACCACCTTGCGCCGTTGCGCCAGCAGCATTAGAAGCGAAGCCTTTCACATGTACCACGCCGGACATCATATTCTCCGCCACACCAGTAGATGCACTGCCGGTCACAGTGACTGTCGCCAGTTGGTTCATGCCTGCGGCGTAATATCCGGCGTGACCATCGATCGTGACATTCACCTCAGCATTCAGGCCAACTGCGATGTTGTGAGCCCCATTGGGGTTGCTAATGACCACATTTTTACCACTCAACTCTGCTGCAGGACGATGCAGATATTGATTCACTGTTCTCAACTCGGTATTTTCCAAGTCAAATTTTAGACTTTCCATACGTACATCTCCTTTGGTGAAGGTTCAAAAACGTGCGCATTCTTCACATCAGGAAGGTGGGCTAAAGAGCGAAACTCTGAAGCGATCGCGACATAATCATCATGCTCCGCGACCACTGCAGGCTTACACGCAAATGGATCCCTCACCAAGGCCAATTGATCTTTGGTACCCATCAGCAATGTATAGAAACCATCCAGCTCGTCGAAACCATGTTCAAGAGCGGTTTTCAAATCGTCACCCTCACGCATACGCCACTCAAGGAAGCGGCAGGCTGCTTCAGTGTCATTGTCGGTTTCAAAATTGATCCCTTCATGTTGCAGCTTGCGACGGAGGCTGTTGGGGTTAGAAAGAGATCCATTGTGCACCAGGCACCAGTCTGTGCCTGCTGTGAATGGATGCGCATGCGCTGGCGTAATGGCAGACTCAGTCGCCATCCGTGTATGCCCAACCAAATGCGTGCCACTCAACGCTGGCAAATCATAACGCGCAGCCACATCGGCAGGCAGGCCGGTATCTTTGTACACGTCGATCGATTGACCCACAGAAAGGATATGAATCTGCGGATAGGCTTGCTTGATCCAGCTTTTTACTTTCACGGTGTCCACTGCGGAGGTGAGAATCGCATGATTCCCCTTCACCGCGAGAGTGACCTGATCTGAGTGCTCAGAATTAAAGTCTCGCTCCAATGCCTTCCAGCTAAAATCTGCCGTCGGTGCATACAGGCTATATTTCAACGCATTTGCATCCACTGGCGACGTAAACACAGCCATGCCAGCAGAGTCCGGTCCACGCTCTGTCATCCCAATCAGCATCGGCATCATCAATTGGCCGATATTTGCACGCATACTCTGGTTTTTAACCAATAATCCTACAATCCCACACATCATTTTCTCCTATCAATACTTCATGTTCGATGACCAATGCGTCACGCACATCAAACAATTAAAAGAACTCAACATACCTATCAATTTCCCACTGGGAGACATGCCGTTGATAATCTATCCACTCCATGCGTTTGATCTTTAAAAACTCTTGGGCAAGATTTGCCCCCAGCGCATCCATGATGACCGCATCACTCTCAAGCGCATCCAATGCCTCACCCAGATTCTGGGGAAGGATGCCAATCTTCAACGCTTGAAGTTGCTCGGGGCTGTAATCGTAGAGATTCTCATCATGCCCCTTGCCTGGGTTTAACTGACGGGCAACGCCATCCAAGCCCGCTGCGATCACGGCTGCAGTTGCAAGATATGGATTACAGCTGCCGTCAGGGAGCCGCAGTTCTAAGCGGCCATAAGGAATACGCACCAATGTCGATCGGTTATTGTTACCGTAACTGATATACGCTGGCGCCCACGTTGACCCAGTTAATGAGCGCCCTACGACCAGTCTTTTGTACGAATTTACGGTCGGATTACATAAGGCGGTCAGTGCCGGGGCATGCGCGAGGATCCCGCCCAGGAAATGATAGGCCAGGCTAGACAACCCTAGGCCAGAGGGATCATTGTCGTCTTGGAACAGGCTTTTTTCTCCATCCCCTATGGACATATGCATGTGCATACCATTGCCTGGCCGATTGCTAAATGGCTTAGGCATGAACGAGCAGATCATGCCCATCTCATTGGCGATTTCACTCGCAGCCATCTTGAATAAAATGTAATCGTCTGCACTTTTGAGGCATTCGGAGTAGGTGTAGTTAATTTCAAACTGACCATTCGCATCCTCATGATCAATTTGATAAACATCCATCCCTGCCGCAATCAGCGACTCAGTTAACTTACCAAGATACTCAGAGTGTCTTGTGATCCCTTTATAGTCGTAACATGGTTTTTGCAACGTATCAGTTTCATCAAACGGCAGAATCTGACCCTGTTCGTCACGACGCAGTAATGAAAACTCTGGCTCTAATCCTGTGTAGAAGGTCCATCCACGTTCGGATAACCGGGCAATCTGCTTCTTAAGAACGACGCGTGCATCATATTCATGCGGTTTATTGTTAACATGCCCATCGCACACCACTCGCGCATAACCAGGTTGCCAAGGGACCAAGCCGATGGTGCTCAGCTCACCAACCGCCATGTAATCAGGGCCATTGGGTGCAATGCCTGTCCCCCAAATTGCACCACCAGCAAAACCTGCGCCTTTCGTCAGGATATCTTTGAGATGCTCAGCCGGCACGGACTTGACCTTGGCTACCCCATGAATATCGACGAATTGAGCAAGGACGTACTTGACCTTGTTTTCCTGCAAAAACTTTTGTGCTTCCTGCAAAGACTTCATTGAGTGCCTCACCTAAAATTTATTAATTAAAATTCGAAACGATCAAGAACTAGTTATCATCTGTTTGAAGTGAACATCCAGGCCAACAGCGCCTCCGCCAAACTCCCCGGCGATTTCAGTGAGCGTGCTCCACATGTAGTTACCATAGCTACCATCGCACCATAAGCGGTAGACCAGTTCCCCATTCAGCAATTGGCGGATTAAAGTCACAGACACGCCAGCCACACTGGTCAGCAACACAGCATCCGCAGCAAACGCGCTTTCACTCAGGTCTAGTGCACAAATTTCACTGAATGCACTGAGAAAATGCACGCCGCTCAGGATGAACGAAGCGTCATAACGCGCCACTTCATAAAGATTCTCTGGTGCATCATTTGCATTGATTGCAATCTGCCCCTGGTGGAAACCTTCCAATAAAAATTCACTCCGCCCAAGTCTTAACACCAATCCTCCAGCGTTATCTTTACGCCATGTATTGGGTGCTTTTGGTACGGTAAATCCTTGGGATTCAAGCCACTCAACGGCCTTTGCTCCTTTAATGCCTGCTCTGGAAAATGCGCTCACATCACAAATACCGAGCTTCTTCATCCGTTGCATCTCGATATCCGTATTTTCATAACTTAGAACGATTTCCATCCCGTTCAAGATTGCTTTCTTCATCGTTAACCCTGACTGCGCAAAACTGACGGGGGAGAGTCGATCAAATACCATTTCCATATTTAATCCCCTTCAATAAATGGTGACTGGACAACATAGGCCTCCACCATCTGGCCGCTGTCGGTTCTAATACTCAAGACGTCACCCAACGTTGTATTCGCTGGGGATACATATGCAAACCCGATGAATCTTTGCAGCGTAGGACTCAACGATAGACTGGTGACCCTGCCCTCAATCTGGCCACTCTTGCTGATCACTAAATTACATTCACATGGCACAGGGCCCTGGAAATCTGGCTTAAACGAAAAAGCCACCAGTTTTTTTAGCAGAGGACGTTTGCGGATAATTTGCAAACTGCGTTTACCGATAAAGAAAGGTTTATTGAGGTTGATGGCCCAGTCAGCACCAAGCTCAAAGGGGTTTGTAAGACCATCGGTATCATGCCCCACTAATGGGTGGCCCATTTCCAATCGAAGCAATCTTTGTGCCTCTGTGCCAAATGGTTTAACACGTTCATCAACACTTCCACTGTCTAGCAGCAAATTCCACAACTTAAGCACAGATGAGGCAGGCACATGAATCTCATAGGCCTGGTTAGAGACAAATCCAACGCGAATCACACGTGCCTTTATTTCTCCTATGGATGTATCGGCTACTGCACCTAATAAAAACTGGTCTTCAGAGAGATCCAACAGGGTGATTTTCTGAAGCACCTTTCTGGCCAATGGCCCGGCAATATTCACCGCGCCATATGCGCCCGTGACATTAATGAAGGTCACGTTCAGGCCCCAAATCTGATTCCACCGCTGCATCTCACGGTAAACCGCGGCGGCATTGCTGGTACTTGCGGTCACATAGAAGAAATTTTCTGCGATCCGGCACGCGACACCGTCATCTACCATCACCCCTGATTCGTCCAGCATTAAGGCATATCGGGAGCGCCCAACCCTTTGATCTTTAAAATTACCCGTGTAGAAACGTTCTAAAAATTCAGCGGCATTGGCGCCATGGATCTCTATCTTGCCCAAGGTACTGACATCAATGATGCCGGCTGCACTTCTGACGGCTTTTGCTTCATTCTGGATAGACTGCTCTTTGGTTTGTCCATCCACTTTGTAGTAAGCTGGACGTTTCCATGCGCCAACATCCGTGAACACTGCATCGTGTTCTGCGTGCCACTGATGCAGCGGGGTATCTCGATGAGGGTGCAACCCCCTGCCTGCCAAATGACCTATTGGTGTTGGATGAAAGAAGGGCCGTGCAGTCGTCGTGCCAATTTTATTGACTGGAAGACTTCTGATACGCGCCAGAATACGAATCGCATTCATATTTGAATGCTTGCCCTGGCTAGGCCCCATGCCAACGGTCGTGAAACGCTTCATTAATTCGATGTTATCGAAGCCTTCCTGAGCCGCATGAATGAAATCTTTGACGCTGATATCCTCATCGAAATCCACAAAGTTTTTACCTTTGGGATGCATCACAATCGGATAAGGATGGCTAGGCGATGAGCCGGCAAAACTGTCTACGGTGGCGTCGTTTCCAACATAGCCCAAATACTTGAGGGCATCAGAGGCAGCACGGGCGCCATCCTGGAGGCGTTGATTCAAGCCAAAAACACCGTTTACCTTACCTGCAGCGAAAATGCCATTGGGCAGTCTTGACGGTACGAATTGGTGTATTTGATCGTCATAACGCATGCCGGTGCCAGCCTGATAGAGCAATGCAGCAGCAGGCGCCCAGCCTGCACACATGACGATACCGTCACAGTCAATCTGTGTGGATTTACGAGTATCGGCCTGCGCAGAGGCTTCATCGTAATCCGCAACAATCGCGCCTTTGACGCCTAACTTGCCGGATACCGGCACAGCTTCATAGATGCAGGCACCGTTATGGATTGGGATGCCTTTATTTGCGACCACACTGGCAATGGCATCCGTCTCGCCACCCGCCCGCATATCAACAATCGCAGCGACCTCTACCCCAGAGGCAATCAGATCAAGCGCCACCCGGTAACCATGGTTATTAGCGGTGACGACTACGCCCTTCAAGAATGGCTTAACGGCGTATCGTGCGATGAGACGTTGCGCGGCCGAACCAAGCATGACACCCGGTAGATCATTGTTTCTGAACACGGGAGGTTGCTCAAAGGCGCCACTGGCAACAATCACTGCTTTAGCACGTACTTTTGTGATTCCAGATTCGTCTACGATCGGGATCAGATGATCAGCATAATATCCGGCTGCATAAGCGTTAGTTTTCACTTTTAAATTAGGCAGGCTTTGTGCTTCACTCAACATTTTGACTAACTGTTGGTGATGCTCTGAATTGCCTGCATTGTCGTAAGCAAAACTTCCGCCGGGGTTGGCATTTTCATCCACCAAAAGCACCTCTAAGCCTTCACGGGCCGCAGTCAAAGCTGCAGACAACCCTGAAGGGCCTGCGCCAACCACCAGGAGATCGTAATGCGAATGCTGTTTCTTTTTTAAGAGCCGCGGATAGTTAAAGTTCACTACGCCCAAACCAGCTGCGTTGCGAATGATGCGCTCCCAAAATGGAAACAAACCACGTGGGGTATGAAATGCTTTGTAATAAAAGCCGACTGGTAAGAGCGCCGATATCGAATCAAGAAAGCGCTTGTTATCCGCCATCACCCCGCCGTCAACATTCACTACTTGGAGTTTCATCCCCGCTTTAAGCTGAACAACATCGGCTCGGATATTGGTATCGACACCATCTGTAACCATGATGTTGACGTCATGATTTGCCAGGGTAAAAATGCCTCTTGGCCGGTGGTATTTAAAACTACGGCCTAGCACTTTCTCGCCTGCCGCCCACAAGGCGCTGCTAATCGTATCCCCTTCAAAACCCTCATATTCTTTACCTTCAAATGAGAATTTAATTTTGTTGTTCCGATTGATCCACTCACCGGAAGTATTTTGCAACCTCATGCTCATTTAGCAGCTTCCTGTTCGTATAAGTAGGTACGTGCTACGTTGTCTGTTAAGGTGTCTCTTTCTGCAACAAACCAGGTTCCGCTAGGAGAGTGATACCACCATTCTTTTTTTAGCCCTGGCGCGCCATTGCGGTTATAAACATAGTCAGCCCACTCTTTGTCGCTGCATTCAGCTTCGGGCATATCACGTAGCTCACCACCAAAGACAAATTCGCTTAGTGGTCTCACGCCATTAATCGGGCAAGTAAGTAATTTCATTTCTAATATTCCTGATGCTTAGTGACCGACCGAAGCCGCACCTTTTTCGCCAGTCAATTCGTACTCTTCAAATCTTGAAAGCCTGAAAGGCTTGATGAGATCTGGCGCCATATCGTTAGCAATCGTGGCAGCCATCGTTTTCCCACTGATCGGTGTGGCCTTGAATCCCCATGTCCCCCACCCGGCATCGAGGTAAAATCCTTCCACGGGTGTCTTGCCCATAATGGGAGAGAAGTCAGGGGTCATGTCTGCCATGCCGCCCCACTGCCTGACGATCTTCACATTGGAGAGGAATGGGAACATGTCTAACATGTGAGACGTCAGTCCCTCCACAAAGTCTAAAGAAGACCTGGTCGAATGAACCTCATAGGGATCCAACGAAGACCCCATGACCAATTCGCCACGGGAAGATTGACTGACGTAGACATGCAAGCTACCGGAAACCAGGATTGAATCCAGCCAGGGCTTCATTGGCTCAGTCACACAGGCTTGCAAGGGATGAATGACAATAGGCGTATCAATGCCAGCCATTTTGCAAATGCGGGGAGTGAACCCTGCCACCGCTGAAAGCACTCGGGGGGTAGAGATATAACCTCGGCTCGTTTGTACCCCTTGAACCTTACCGCCCTTGATATCGATGCCAGTCACCTCTGTACTCTGAAATATATCGACACCTAATCTATCGGCGCCGCGGGCGTAACCCCAAGCAACAGCGTCATGCCGCGCCACAGAACCTGGCCCATGATACAAAGCCCCTAAAATGGGCGCATGGCCACTGCAGCTGATGTCTAGCTGGGGGCAGGCTTTTGAAATCTCATCCGGACCAACGACATAACTATCCACGCCCACATGTTTATTGACCTCAGCGCGCCAACGCATTGTCCGCATCGCTGATTCTGTATGTGCCAATGTGAAATGGCCGCGCGTTGAATAGAATAGATTGATATCTAACTCTTCGGACAAACCTTCGTATATTTTGACGCTGGCATCATAGAAGTTCACGCCCTCTGGGGTCAGGTAATTAGACCTGACAATGGTGGTATTGCGGCCGGTGTTGCCGCCACCCAAATAACCCTTTTCAAGCACGGCAATATTAGTCATGCCATGGTCTTTAGCCAGATAGTAGGCAGCAGCCAAACCGTGTCCGCCTCCGCCAATAATGACTGCGTCGTAACTTTTCTTAGGGGTCACATTCTCCCTAAAAAACCGAGTCTCTTTGTACTCTTTACTCAACGCATATTTAAGCAATCTTAGAGGCATTCAACGCTCCGCAACGATCCAACATCAATCTCGACATGAAAATTTTATTCCCACCAGGAAACAACAATTCCATTTATACGCATTGCAAAAACCGCTGTCAACGGCTTTATGAATATTTTTTTCCTGTCAGGAATAAATTCACCTATTTTGCAATGATTTGGTGCATAATTTGGTCTGATGAACACATTTAGAGCATGTGAATATTGTTAAAAAGTGGCTGAGGGTGGATTAATGACTAAGAAAGAGTTAGTCAATTAATTCTCCAGCAGGAACTTGATTTACCGTCACTTGATTTATTGGGCCTGTGATAATTGAACGAGAAGAATGGATATGGGAGTTTTAGCCGCCAATGACCTCTGATTTGAAAAAAAATGTTGTCCCTATTACCGAAACAGAATCCAAACCTTTGGGTAAACACTTGGGGAATGTCATCAAAGAGGTCAGAAAACAACATGGCCTGACGATTGCTGATGTCGCTGAGAGAGCGAATATTAGTGTTGGAATGTTCAGTAAAATTGAGAATGGTCATGTATCGACCAGTCTTGAAACATTGGAACAAGTAGCCAACGCGCTTGGAGTAACGCTTTCAAGACTGTTCCGCGACTACAACGCTCCCTCAGGAAATGCACAATTCGTTAAAAAAGGGCATGGTATGGAAGTGGTACGTCGCGGTACAAAGCTCGGCCACACATATCATTTATTAGCCTATGACCAAGGGCCTCAAAAAACTTTTGAGCCGTTCTTAATCACGCTGGAAGATCAGGCGGAAGAATTCCCCCCTTTTGAACATGGCGGGACTGAATTTATTCATATGCTGGAGGGGGTATTAGAGTACAAGGTAGGCTTGGAGACTTTCTTACTTGAGCCAGGCGACTCACTGACCTTTAGAGGAGACCAGCCGCATCAGCCAGCCAAGCTCATAGAGGTCCCAATCCGTTTCCTGGCTATTATTCATCACGACCCAGTTGATCATTCAGGAGGCAGTGAGTGGACACAGTCATAAGTATTCGAGATGCACAAGAAAAAGATGCCGCTCAACTAGCCAACCTTCTACATGCGCTATTTAGTATAGAAGCCGATTTCAAACCAGACATGGAGAAACAAAAAGCCGGTTTAAGTATGCTGATATCACAACCAGAACATGGGGTAATCAAGGCGGCATTTACAGAAGACGGGAAACTGATTGGGATGGTTAGCGCGCAACTAGTCATTTCCACGGCACAAGGAGCACGCTCTGCTTGGGTAGAAGACATGGTCGTTCATGCAGAATTTAGACAGCAAGGAATTGGTAAAAAACTACTGCAGTCAGCATTGGATTGGGCAAAAGAAAAAGGAGCGACTCGTGCCCAGCTATTGGTCGATATTGAAAATGAACCCGCGATAGGATATTACCGGCACCTGGGTTGGGAAAGCACTCAGTTAAATGCGAGAAGATTATTTTTATAATTGTTGTACATTTTTAACTAGTCACATCTCACCGGCTAAGGTAGGAAAGAATGCTCATTCACAAACTACCTTTTTCTAAGTGGCTAATTTTGTCACTTCGTAGAAATGAAAACGGAGCTTGGCTCTCATAAATGGAGATCTGGACTTCACCCGCGCTGCTAGACAACCGAATACATGACTCCCACACTAATCCCACAGCATGAATAAAAAATACAGTCATTCACAGACAGGTGTAGAAAAATTTGAAAATGAAAACCAGCCTAATTAGCCAGTATACAAGGGAAGTATTGGTGCCCGGAGCCGGAATCGAACCGGCACAGCCGTTAAGCCGAGGGATTTTAAGTCCCTTGTGTCTACCAGTTTCACCATCCGGGCGGTAGGTCTAGCAAGCTTTGCATTCTAACACCGTGATCTATTTTGCATAGCGGTGAGAATGTGTGCTTGAGAAAGATTTGGAGCGGGAAACGAGTCTCGAACTCGCGACCTCAACCTTGGCAAGGTTGCGCTCTACCAACTGAGCTATTCCCGCATATTTACAACATGAGACTGGAGGCGCGAGCCGGAGTCGAACCGGCCTAAACGGCTTTGCAGGCCGCGGCATAACCGCTTTGCTATCGCGCCAGAACCAACAACATAAAAACAACTTATGTTAAAAAGGGAAAGCCGCGCTTTCCCCAGAATTTGGAGCGGGAAACGAGTCTCGAACTCGCGACCTCAACCTTGGCAAGGTTGCGCTCTACCAACTGAGCTATTCCCGCGTATTTCCTTACGTCATGTGTCGTAAAGAAGCTGGCATTTTAATGATTTTGAGACCGGTGTCAAGGAAGATTTTGAAAATAATATTTCTTTTTTCGCCTTGCTTTTTTAGATGGTTTCGCGTATCGCCGGCCACGCTGCACGCAGGTAGTAACCCATAGAGATCAGGGTTAGCAATGCGGCGATCACAATGAGCCATTCACCCAGCCACTGGATGTTGATGCCAAACAATGGATCGAACCACAGCAGCAGAATGATGGCGACCATTTGTGCGGCGGTTTTGATTTTACCGACCATGGCAACGGCGACATTGGCACTTTTGCCTATGCTGGCCATCCACTCGCGCAAGGCACTGATGGCAATTTCACGGCCGATGATAATCAGTGCAACGACAGCGCCGACGCGGTGCAACTCCACCAGCACAATCAAGGCGGCGGCCACCATCAGTTTGTCAGCGACCGGGTCTAGAAAGGCGCCAAACTTGGACATTTGATGATATTTACGCGCCCAGTAACCATCCAGCCAATCGGTAAATGAAGCCAGAATAAATACACTGGCCGCGGTGAGGTTTACCCAGTGTGCTGGTAGCCCGTCGCTAGCGACGGCATTCGCGGGCAAAAAGAAGATACCAACAAACACCGGGATCATCGCGATGCGTAGCAGGGTGAGTATATTGGGGACATTCCACATGGTTATTTTGCTCAGGGCTGTTGCAATGGCTTAATGCAATCGTTCGTATATGGTTTGCGCCAGTGCCAGGCTAATGCCTTCGACTTGTGCAATCTCGTCTATGCTAGCACTTTTTATTGCATCCAGGCCACCAAATCGCGTCAACAAGGCTTTGCGGCGCTTGGCCCCTACCCCTTCAATGTCTTCCAGGCTGGAGGTGATCCGTGCTTTGGCGCGCTTGGCGCGATGGCCAGTAATGGCAAACCGGTGCGCCTCGTCGCGTATTTGTTGCAGTAAGTGCAAGCCGGGGTTATCCACGGGCAGATTAAGCATTTCGCCGGTGTCGGAGAAAATCATCGTTTCCAGGCCAGGCTTGCGCTCCTCGCCCTTGGCAATGCCAATCAGCAAAATATCATCCAAACCAACTTCCTGCATGACCTCCATCGCCACGCCCAACTGGCCCTTGCCACCATCAATAAAAATCAGGTCAGGGCGCTTGCCCTCGCCCGCAGCGACTTTTTTATAGCGCCGGGTCAGCACATCCCGCATCGCCGCATAATCATCGCCTGGCGTGATGCCGGTGACGTTATAGCGGCGGTATTCACTGTTTTGCATATCGCCACGGTCAAACACCACGCAACTGCCCACAGTGGCTTCACCCATGGTATGGCTGATATCAAAGCACTCAATGCGCTCGGTGTTCTCGGCAAGGTTAAGCGCCTCACGCAACGAGAGCAAGCGTGCCTGTTGGTTGGCCGAAGTCGCCTGCCGTTGTTGCAACGCCAGTTCTGCATTGGTCTGCGCCATCTTGAGCCAGACCTTTTTATCGCCAATCGCATTAGTCAGCACGCGGATTTTGCGTTCAGCCTGCTCGCTGAGCATGGTTTCAAATTCAGTTTTGTCGATCTCCGCCCCACACACCAGCAACGGTGGCGTGTTTTGCGCCACATAATACTGGGTAATAAACGCCTCTACCGTTTCTACCAGCTCGGCATCCTGCGCGTTCTTGGGGAAAAAGCTCTTGTCACCCAAATGGCGCCCGCCACGGATCATCACCAGATTAATGCAGTGCTGGCCCTCAATCTCGGCGCAGGCAATCACATCCGCATCACTCACGCTAAAGTCACTGACAAACTGCTTGGCCTGCACCTGACGCAAGGCCTGAATGCGGTCACGCAACACCGCCGCCTGCTCATACTCCATGGCCTCAGCTGCGGCATTCATCCCATCAGCCAAAGAATCCATCACTTCACTGGTTTTGCCGAGCAAAAACAGCGCTGCGTGACGAACATCACTCGCATAGTCTTCTTGGGAAATCAGATTCACACACGGTGCAGTACACCGTGCAATCTGATACTGGAGACAAGGCCGTGACCGGTTAGCAAACACCGTGTTTTCACAGGTGCGCAGCTTAAACACCTTTTGCAGCAACTGTATGCTCTCACGCACCGCTGGCGAGCTGGGGAACGGCCCAAAATACTGATGCCCTTTGCGCTGCGTGCCACGATGGAACGCCAGCCGCGGAAAAGCATCGCCTGTCAGACTAATATAGGGATAAGACTTATCGTCGCGAAACAACACGTTATAACGCGGCATGATGCTCTTGATAAGGTTATTCTCAAGCAACAACGCCTCTGCCTCAGAGCGCGTCACGGTCGTCTCGATATTGGTAATCTGCGACACCATCATTTTGGTACGCGGACTGGCGAGGTTTTTATTAAAGTAACTCGAAACCCGTTTTTTTAAATCTTTGGCTTTACCGACATAGATCACGGTATTTTCCGCATTGAGCATGCGGTAAACGCCTGGCAGGTTTGGAAGGTTTTTCAGGATGGGTTTGGGGTCAAACATGACGGCATTTTAGCATCATGAGATTTGTGTGGGTTCAATATGCATGCAGCCATTAAATCTCTTACTTACAACAAAATTCAAAGTAAATACTCGTGCCCCGGTTTGCGAGACCAATCGCAAGATCTCTGCTTTAAATAACTCACTATATCAAGCGTGTGCTCGTTTGATTGTTTTAGTCAATTAACATCTTCTAAAAGTTAAGTACATATGTCTACTTTTCTAAGGCAAGTCCAGCGTCCCTGTTGAATGATGGGTTAGGCTAGACATTGCGCTGAACCTCTACGGAAACTTCATGAATAACTTCAGCACAAAGTAAAACAAACTTATCATCAACCTCCACTAGCGTTGAAATTTCAGACACATCACCTTCATCAAAAAAATCCTCATCTGGAAGCTTGACTCTAAAAGGTAGTGTGGCGGCCTTTTTTACTAAATCCTCATAACTACGCCCCTTACCATGCTTGAGAACATTGACTGCGAGTTGAAGGTCTGAAAACTTTTCTTTCAGCACCCTCTTGCCTTGGCTTTCTAAGATTTTTCCAGCTTTTTTGAATCCATCTCTACATTCCAACTGATTTTGAAGGATGGCATCAAACATCGAGAACATACCAACAGCAGTAATGGCTTTTTGTAGCTGCACCATTTGAAGAGTCTTCACCAATGTGGTGGCGGCACTTATTTGTAGTTGATCAACAGTACGTTTCTGCGCTTCATTCAGTGCACTGAGACTGAAAGCCGTACTACGCTGAACAAGTTCATTGAAGTCGTGCATATTTCTTAATAGCCTAACGTAGAAGTAACCGGCCTGCGCGGCTTTTTGCGCAGGTCCGGTTGACTGCCGGGTTCGGCCTAAATGCCCGCCCGCTGCATAAGCGACGCGGCACTAGCTGCATTTGTAGCTCCGTGATTATTTGCGACAACAGTTTGTGCAACAAAGTGAATGTTGTACGCGGCAGATAGAGCACTCACCCAGCCAACAGTCATTCCGCTCGTGCGGCAAGCACAAAAGATGATGTCGCACTTGGCCGCAGCAAAGGCAGGAAGACTTTGCTGGAGCCGCGAATTGGGGTCACCCTGACTTTCAATGCCGACTACCAACCCGTTTACGCCACGCATGATGACGGCAATGTCTTTTGTGCCGTTGTGGAGTGCCTGGATCGTGGCAGAGGGGTATTTGGTTTGAAGTGCATGAAACAGGCGAATCAGGGTGTCGGACTTGCCGCAATTCCCCGGCCCCTGCAATGCGAAAAGATGTGGCATGTGGTCTCCCTTTTGTTAGGCCCAACGTAATGTAGACACCGAAATCGGTGTATATCCTGAGGCAGAGCTATTGTTACCATCAACCATCATTTCAATAACCCTTTGCTTATATTTATAAATTAAATAATCATAAGTAACAAAATTTTATTAAACCAATAACAAAGCACACCTGGGCAATAACACTAGCTACCCTAAAAGCTCCCCACCTATCGCCCAATCCTCATACTCGACCTCTTCAAACACGATATAGGTGTAATTCGCTGGTTTGTGCGCGTGCTTTTGCAATGTTTCGGTAATCTCTTTGGCGATTTGTTTTTTCTGCTCTTTGGTGACAGAGCCTGCTAGTTTCACATTGACATAAGGCATATTGACGCTCCTTCTGTGGTTGGTTAAATGATCTTTAAACTAGTGATGATGGCCTGCACCACCGCGGAGAATATCGCGGATGAGGTTGAGCGTGATCACCAGCAGCAGTACTGAAATCAGGATAGAGAGGATGGGGTCTATGCTCATCCAGCCGGTAAAGTAGATGACTACGCCTGCGACCACGGCGGTAACAGAGCCGAGTAAGTCGCCTAGCACATGCAGGAATGCGGCACGGTGGTTTAAGTTAGCATCGCCACCATGATGTTCATGTTGATGGTGCATGTGTTTGGCAACAACAACGTTAACCAGTAAGCCTACCAGAGCAATGATGCTGACATAGCCGCCTGCGACTGGCCGCGGATTTTGCAAGCGCTCGATGGCTTCGTAGACAATCCAGCCGGTGACTAGAAGCATGGAGACGGCGTTGATCATGGAGACGAGACGTTCGGTTTGCTTGGAGGCTGGGTGCCCGCTGCGTGCCTGCTGTGCTGCCCACATCGCAAGGCCGAGTGCCAGCACATCAAACAGCATGTGCCAGGCGTCGCTGAGCAAGGCGAGGGATTGGGTCCACCAGCCGCCGACAAACTCAACCACGGTAAAGACGGAAATGGCGAGAAATGGCAGCCAAAACGGGTTACCGTGCTCGTGATCATCATGGCTATGCGCATGTTCGTGGCTATGATCATGCCCGTGATTATCTGCGTGATCGTGACCATAAGGGCAGCGGCCAGAAGAGTGAGAATGTTCGTGAGGTGTATGGCTAGGTTTCATGATGGCATGCTAATGCAAATTAGCTGCTTTTCACAATAGCCTGACTGACATAAAACAGTCTCTAATGAAAAATCTGGGATAATGCTGGCTTGTAGAGAAAATCATCATGTTAAGTTACAGACACGCCTTTCATGCTGGCAATCATGCCGACGTTTTAAAACACTGGATGTTCAGCCTGGTGCTGGATTATTTTAACCAGAAGGATAAGCCTTATTGGGTGGTTGATACCCATGCCGGGGCCGGACTGTATCGCCTGGACAGTAGCGTAGCGAATAAAACAGCGGAATACGTGGATGGCATTTTGCGTTTGCAGCAAAGCCAGGCGCCTGAGCCGTTTCAAATCTATCTGGAGGCTGTTGCCGCAGCAAATAAAGATCAGCAGATGCTTTACCCGGGCTCACCTTGGCTGGCCAGCCACTTAATCAACCCGGTGGATAAATTACGCTTGTTTGAGCTACACCCGGCCGATGCGGCTTTGCTGGAACAGCAATTTGCATCACAAAAACGGCAAATCGCGATTCAGCAAAAAGACGGCTTTGAGGGCATCAAGGCTTGCCTGCCGCCACCGACCAAACGCGGGATCGTGCTGATTGATCCGCCTTATGAAGTCAAAGACGATTATGCGCGCGTGGTGGATTGCATTAAAGACAGCCTGAAACGCTTTGCCACAGGCACTTATTTAATCTGGTACCCCCGCTTGCAACGCCCAGAACCGCAGCAAATGATAGACAAGCTGCGCCGTCTGGACACCGACTTTTTGCATGTGACGCTGGATGTAGAACAACCTTCAGCCGACGGCTTTGGCATGTATGGCAGTGGCATGTGGGTGATTAACCCGCCGTGGACCTTGCGGCAATCGGTAGAGCCACACCTGCAGTGGCTGGCACAAGTGTTAGCGCAAGATGCAGGTGCGCAAGCCAGTTGCGAAGGCAAACAGCGCTAGACTGGCTTTGATTCAACTGGGCTTGATTCAACTGGGCTTGATTCAACTGGGCTTGATTAGGCGAGCTGGAATGGGCAAACAGCCACGCCACTAATAGCGGATACGGATGCGTTTATGCGTATCCCTGCCCTGCCCAAGCGTGACGGTGAATTGATGGCTGGCGATGGTTTGCCGGTTGCCAGTCTGGATACGCACCCGCCACTCGCCTGGCGTGAGATTGGTTTTATAGGTATAGCCGCGATAACCGCTGTCACGTCCGCCTGTCAATGAAAACCCCGGGGTAGAGACACTCACCCACTGGTCACCCTGTTTTTTCTGCCAATCATGCAGCAGATGGGTTTTGAGGCCTTGTGGCGCAAAGATGGCAGAAAAGCATACTAGCCGTTGACCGGGCTGCAAATAAAAATGGTCGGTATCCACCCGCCAAAACTGCCACCAGGGCGACTTTTCCACCGTCATCCAATAGCCTTGTGGTGACTTTTCCAGATCGTAGGCCACCACTACGGCTTGCTTGACCAACGGCACAGGCGGAATCATGTCTTGCCGATAAGCCAGCATGAGTAACCCGGCGATTGCCCACACCGGCCAGATTCGGCCTCTATGATGCGGCGCGCGCTGGTAAAGCACATAAGTGATGGTCGCCCCGAGCAAGGTACTCAGGTAAAACCAAGCCGCATGCACGCTGCCAAACAAAAAGGGAAAGGCAAAGTTACACCAGAGGATGGAGCACAGGCCGAACATACTCCAGCATAAGCTCAGGCGCCGGTACTCACTCTCAAGAAACTCGTTGGCGACCAGCAACGCGCCCAACACCATGGTAATAATCCAGGCCACGCCCTCGCTGGAGCTTTTGAAGTACAGAATAAACAGAGCGCTTAACAGGCTGCCAAACAAAAATTGTAATACCCAGTATGGCCAATCGTGCACTGGCCAGCGCGTGACTTTGTGCTGTACCCATTGGAAGCTCAACAGCCGCTCGCCTAGCCGCCGGATGGAAGAAGAAGGTTCGGCCAACTGGTACATGAGAATAGCGGCCACCAGCAAATACAAGGCAAAAATGATCATGTCGGACATCGCGACTTTTTTGCCTATGGTAATCGCGTCCCAGACAAAGCCGCCGATAAAAAACACTATCGGCAGCGCCATGCGGCTACGGGCGAGCCAACGTGACCATCTTGAAAGGGCTGGCGCTTGATCAGTCATCATTCATTACACTTTCCACATCTCTTATCAGGCAGCGTTTTGTATCAGGGCGGTATTTTGCGCATGCGATGCACGAAACACAATCTTATTTTGCGCGTTTGAAAAGTAAACTTACTTTGATAATCAAACCTTGCCTGTTAAACTTTAAGTTATCTTAAGAAAAAGCCGTTAACTATCAATAAAGTTAAGTTTTTCTCTCACTAATCATTGGCTAATACCCTGATATCCCATCAAACATGCGAACCCTAGTAAAGCAGTTGGTGTACAAAGTAAGCGAGATCAAATCTGTCAGTTATGAAACTGAGCAGGCACTGATCCGCGTGCTTTTTGTCAGCATGATTACGCTTTACTTGCTGATTAACCGCAGCAGCTATGAACCCGTATTGTTGTGTCTGATTTATCTGGGCTTTGGTTTTCTGATGTTGTATAACATCTTGCGCAACCCGGCCAAAAACGAAAAACGGCAATGGACCGCCATGGTGATGGATATCACCGCCACCTCGCTAGAGCAAATGATCTCGGGGGCGATGGCCGGCGTATTTATCGGCATTTATCTGTGGCTGATTATTGGCTATGGCTTGCGTTATGGCACCAAGTTTTTCAAAGGCTGCTATATGCTAAGCCTGGTGGGCTTTAGTCTAACCTTGTATTTAAACCCTTATTGGATAGAACACCAGCATCTGGCTTATGGCTTTTTGCTGACGCTGTTACTGATTCCACCGCATGCCCTACGGTTGCTGGTGAGCCTGGAAAAAGCCACCAAAGAGGCTGACCAGGCCAGCGAGGCAAAGACAAACTTTCTGTCGAATATCAGCCATGAGATGCGCACACCGCTCAATGGCATTATTGGCGCCAGTGAACTGCTGGCCCAGACCAAGCTTGACCGCAAACAAGCCGAATTCTTGAATATGGTTGGCGCCTCAGCCAGCAGCCTGAAAAAACTCATCAATGACGTGCTCGATATCAGCAAGATTGAAAAAGGTAAAGTCGATCTCGAAGAGATTGCTTTTTACCTGCCCGACTTGATCAACCGCTTGCACCTCGTGTTTCAACTTGAAGTGGAGCGCAAGCAACTCTGGTTGAAGTTCAATCTCGCCAATGAAGCGGAACGGCACTTTTCTGGCAGCATGCATCATCTGGAGCAGATATTGACCAATTTGATCGCCAACGCGATTAAATTCACGCAGCACGGTGGCGTCGAGATCACGGTCAGTGTCCAGGAACAGTATGCCAACCGCAGCCTGTTATGTTTCCGCATCCAAGATAGCGGCATCGGCATCAAGGCAGAGGCCTTGCCTTTTATTTTTGACAGCTTCACCCAGGCCGATAGCAGCATCACCCGGCGTTATGGCGGCACGGGCTTGGGTACGACGATTGCCAAACAACTGGTTGAGGTCATGGGTGGCAGCATTAGCGTGAGCAGCAAGGAAAATGTAGGCACAGTCTTTGAGGTCAGCTTGCCCCTGACGCACGCAATCGCGCCCAGTGTTGACAGGAGCACCGAAATCAACCTGGATAACGCCTCCAATGTGGTGCCATTAAGTAGCCACACCCGATTCCGCAAAAAAATCCGTGTGCTGATTGCAGATGATAATGTAGTCAACCGGATGATCCTGAATGAGACCCTGCAAAGAATGCACTGTGTGGTGAAATCCGTGGACAACGGTGATGCCGCGCTTGATACGCTGGAGCGGCATCAGTTTGACCTGATGATCCTGGATTACAACATGCCTGAGATGAATGGCCTGGAGGTGTTCAGGATTTATCATGCCTTGCCGGGCAGTCAGCCTACCCGTACCGTGATCCTCACCGCCGATGCCACCAAAGCCACACAAGATCGCTGTTTGCGTGCCGGTGTTTATCAGGTATTGACCAAGCCTGTGGTATCGCGTCAGATACAAACCCTGGTGGAAGCGATTACAAGCACACTGGACACGCAAGCTGGCGCCGAGGCGCTTGCCGCCACCACATCCACCAATAGAAAACGTGGCAAACTGCAATCGCCAGCAGATGCCCATCCCTCGGCAACCGCAGAAAGTATCCCGACCATTGCACCGATGACCGAGCCGCTGCTGGATCAGGACCGTATGGCGCACTTGCTCAAGCTCGGTGGCAGCGAGGCGTTTTTAAACAAACTTATCCGCGAATTTATCGAGACAACAGATGACCTGGTCCGCGACTTAGGCAAGCAATGCATGGACCTCAACTTTGCACAAGTTCATACACTGGCGCACAGCCTGGCTGGGGAATCCGCCAACATGGGCCTGATTCCATTGAGCAAGCACAGTCGTCGCCTGCTGGGCTTAAACATGAAGGATGCCTCGACCATTTCCCTGCTATATCAGGCAGTTGCAGACTGCTACGAAGAAACCCGTGGCCAGCTCATGCAACAGCGAGACAAGCTTTCATCCAAGCGGTCAAAAAAATAGCTAGTGCAAGCGCCAGGCATCCCCAAATATCAAGCACACGCTTACTGGTTCACCACGCGATCATGCACGAAGAACGCCTCACTTTCAGTGGACGGTGTCAGCACAGCTTCTCTCTGCTGATCTGCAGGCACTGGCTGAAACAAGCGTGACTGCGCACGATAAAAACGGTCCATCACTTTCAAGTCGCGCTCACTGAGTTGCAAGGCATTTTCAACCCAAAGCTGCACAATCGCCATCAATTCATCATAGCTTAGCGGATGAATTTTTTCCTTGGCTTTTTGTGCGGATAAAAACCCTGCGGCATGTTTATTGTTTTTATCGATAAAGGTGCGTACGGCCTGCTCGCCTTCCCCTTGCTCGACCACCATATCGATCAACCCCATTTGCAGGCACTCTTCCGCGCTATAGCGCTCGCACCCCAAAATCATCTTGTCAGCCACTGCCATGCCTGCTTTGCGTGCAATCAGGCTGTACGCCCCCATGCCTGGAATCATATTAAAAAACAGCTCTGGAAAGCAAAACACAGCTTGCCGCTCTGCGATCAACACATCACTGGTTAAGGCCGCTTCTATGCCTGCCCCCAACACCTCACCTTGCAGCAGTGAAATTTTGGTGACATTGGCCAGTTGAAAGCGGAAAGCGCGTTGTGCCACCACGTCTATACTGAGTCTGGCATAGGCCTCCAGTTGCGCCCGGTCCTGTTGGCGGATGGCAGCAGCCATCTTTTGCAGATCGCCACCCATATTAAAATAGCCGGGCGTGGCAGAAGCGAATACCGAATAGCGGATTGGCAATGACGCCCCGTTCGCGGCTTCAACATAACCGCCACTGCGTTCGATATCATGGTGGTGCGCATGCAAGTCCAGCAACAAGGCGTGATTGATGCACGGAATCCGTTGCGGCTGCGAAAGATAAGTCCACAATGCCTGCGATTTTTCATCATAACGGCAATACACCTGGCCGTAATCATGAGCAAGCAAGCGTTGTTGAGGGAGGTAAGGCAGTGTTTGTTCGCACGATTTCATGGGTTTCTCCTTGGATATTGGCAACCTGTTAAACCAATGAATGGCTGTGCTAGCCGCAGCCATCATTGCTTACAGCCAATACATCATAATCAAAACAGATCACCTGCGAATATCGCCGTTACCGCTTTTACAGTTGCAAGCAAATGTGCGGCTGGAAAAACAACAGCAGAAAACAAAAGAACGACGCTGAAAAAAAACAAAGGGGGCTTGCGCCCCCTTGTTGTACTTGAAGATTAAGCCCTTATGCCGTTTCTTTGATCGGAATAATCTTTTTACTGTTTTCCAGTGAGGCGGCATACTGCGTCATCTGGTTGAAGTTAAGATATTTGTATATCTCGGCAGTATTGGTCAGCTTGCTGCCCAAGGTGTCCATATATTCCTGCATGGTCGGCATGCGCCCCAGCTTGGCGCACACCGCCGCCAGCTCGGCAGAGCCCAGATAGACGCGAGCATCCTTGCCCATACGGTTATCAAAATTACGGGTAGAGGTCGAGAACACGGTGGCCTTGTCCGCCACGCGTGCCTGGTTACCCATGCAAAGCGAGCAGCCTGGCACTTCGGTACGGGCTCCTGCCACCCCAAAGGTGGAATAAACCCCCTCGGCACGCAGTTGTGCTTCGTCCATGCGGGTCGGTGGGGCAATCCACAAGCGTGTTGGGATGCCACCTGCGCCTTCAAGCACCTTGCCCGCAGCACGGTAATGGCCGATATTGGTCATGCAGCTACCGATAAACACTTCATCAATCTTGTCCCCCACCACGGCTGACAACGGTTTGATGTCATCCGGGTCATTCGGGCAGGCCACCAATGGCTCTTTGATTTCGTTAAGATCAATTTCGATTACGTGGGCGTATTCGGCATCACTGTCAGGCTGCAACAGCTCCGGTTTTTCCAGCCAGGCCTTCATGCTGGCAATCCGGCGCTCCAGCGTGCGTGCATCTGCATACCCGTTTTCGATCATGTTCTGCATCAACACGATATTGGAATTGAGGAATTCGATCACCGGCTCTTTGTTCAGCAGCACCGTGCAACCGTTGGCGGAACGCTCTGCCGAGGCATCAGCCAATTCAAACGCTTGCTCGACCTTGAGGTCAGGCAAGCCTTCAATTTCAAGCACGCGGCCGTTAAACACGTTTTTCTTGCCCTGCTTGCCGACGGTCAAGGTTCCTTCCTGAATGGCCGCATACGGAATCGCGTTCACCAGGTCACGCAAGGTGATGCCTGGTTGCATTTCACCTTTAAAGCGCACCAAGACCGACTCAGGCATATCAAGTGGCATGGCCCCGGTTGCTGCGGCAAACGCCACCAGACCAGACCCGGCCGGGAAGCTGATGCCAATCGGGAAACGGGTATGCGAATCACCGCCCGTACCCACGGTATCCGGCAGAATCATGCGGTTGAGCCAGGAGTGGATCACGCCATCGCCAGCGCGCAGACTGACACCGCCACGGCTGGACATAAACTCTGGTAGCTCGTGCTGCAACTTGATATCAACCGGCTTTGGATAGGCCGCCGTATGGCAGAAGCTCTGCATGACCAGATCGGCGCTAAAGCCCAGACAGGCTAGCTCTTTGAGCTCGTCACGCGTCATGCCGCCAGTGGTATCCTGAGAGCCGACGGTGGTGGCTTTAGGTTCGCAATAGGTGCCTGGTCGCACGCCCATGCCTTCAGGCAGGCCACACGCACGTCCCACCATTTTTTGCGCCAGCGTATAGCCTTTGCCAGTATCTTTGGCAGGCACCGCTTTAATAAAGAGATCGGTCTCACCCAAGCCCAGCGCTTTGCGGGCATTTGAAGTCAGGCCGCGGCCAATAATCAGCGGAATGCGGCCACCGGCGCGCACTTCATCCGCCAGGGTAACCGGGTTCATTTCAAATGTGGCCAGAACCTCGCCCGCTTCAGACAACACTTTGCCTTCAAACGGCTTAATCACAATCACATCACCCGTATTCAGTTTGGAGACATCACATTGAATCGGCAAGGCACCAGAGTCTTCAGCCGTGTTAAAGAAGATAGGCGCAATCTTGCTGCCAATGACCACGCCACCGGTGCGCTTGTTGGGGATAAACGGAATATCGTCGCCCATCCACCATTGCACTGAGTTGATGGCAGATTTGCGTGAAGAACCTGTCCCGACCACATCGCCTACATAAGCCAATGGCAGGCCTTTTTGCTTCAGGTCCTCAATCACCTTGAGGCCATCAGACATACGGTTGACCAGCATCGCCTTGGCGTGTAACGGGATATCGGGACGGCTCCAGGCATCTTGCGCCGGGCTTAAGTCATCAGTGTTGGTTTCACCATCCAGCTTGAACACCACCACTTTGATCTCATCTTTGAGCGCTGGTTTGCTGGTAAACCATTGTGCCTCTGCCCAGGCTTGCATCAATGTTTTGGCATGCGTGTTACCGGCCTTCATTTTGGCATCCACATCATGGAAGGCATCAAACATGAGGATGGTCGTAGACAAGGCCTTCACGGCATGCGCCGCCATGGACGTATCCAGTAAAGCCACCAGTGCCTGCACGTTATAGCCACCCAGCATGGTTCCCAGCAGTTCAACGGCTTTTTCAGCGCTGACCAAGGGGGAGCTGGCCTTGCCATTGGCAATATCGGCCAAAAAGGCCGCTTTGACGTACGCCGCCTGGTCTACACCGGCCGGAATGCGGTTTTCAAGCAGATGCACCAGCAAGGCTTCCTGCCCGGCTGGAGGAGACTTGAGTAACTCAACCAGGGCGGCCACTTGCTCAGCGTTCAGGGGTAAGGGAGGAAGGTTTTGCGCAGCGCGCTCTTTTACGTGGGTGTCGTATGCTTCTAACATGATGTGTAGGCTCTATTTAATAAATCAAATTTGGGCAATAAAACGAAAATCGGGGAATGGGCCGGTATTAACCACTGGCCGCGAGGCATTCTTTTGATTTGATTATAATGCACTCCCTCCGCCAGAATGTTAACTGCTTGTAACATTCTGGCAATTGATCAAAATGACAGCCGTTGTCAGCATCAAAACAACACTGCGAACGCTGTCAGCGTGTACTGTCTCCGTAAAGTTGCTTGGCAAACGGGGTACTGCAGCTTTTGCCAGCAGCAGAGGACTCCCATTTATCGAGCAGCTCTTTCTGATAGCCCTTGCCATGTTGCTTTTCCAGGTAGGCACGTACCTCAAACACATCGGCAAAACCATTATGGTCGGTGTCCATTAACGCCAACTGGTCTTCCAGACTCGGTCCGGCATATTTGCCAGTGCTATCCGTAAAATACTCCAGGGCAGACTCTGCGTGCGCTTGCACAGTCAACATCATCAGCGCAACGGCGCAACACATGCTGACACCTGTATTTGCTTTTAATCCTTTTATCATACTTACCCCCATTCTGACGCTTAGTAGTATGACGTAGTGTTTAGCAAATCGTGCGCATGTTCTGTGATTGAAAGCACATTAAACCGCTTTGAGCGCAATCTTCTTGCGCCAGAGGGCTGGGCCGCTCTTGTGCGCAGAATCGCCATCGGCACTCACTGCCACCGTCACCGGCATGTTTTCCACTTCAAACTCATAGATGGCCTCCATGCCTAAATCTTCAAATGCCAACACGCGCGCATGTTTGATGGCCTTGCTGACCAGGTAAGCCGCACCACCAACCGCCATCAGGTAGACCGACTTGTGTCTGGCAATCTCAGTCAGCGCTTCGTCACCGCGTTCAGCTTTACCGATGGAGCCAAGCAATCCGGTGTTCAGCATCATGTCGGTATAGCTATCCATCCGAGTGGCGGTGGTCGGGCCAGCGGGGCCTACCGCCTCATCGCGCACGGCATCGACCGGGCCAACGTAGTAGATAAACTTGTTGGTGAAATCCACCGGCAAGGACTCGCCCTTGGCCAGCATGGTTTGAATCCGTTTATGCGCGGCATCACGACCGGTCAGAATCTTGCCGGTCAGCAACAGCGTGTCGCCGGTTTTCCAGCGCTGGGTTTCTTCGCGCGTCACCGTCTCCAGATTCACGCGCTTGGCTTGCGGACTGGGTGCCCAATGCACATCAGGGTAAACCTCAGGGCTGGGCGGGGTCAGCACCGCCACCCCTGAGCCATCCAGCGTGAAGTGCACATGTCTGGTGGCGGCACAGTTGGGGATAATCGCCACCGGCAAACTGGCTGCATGGGTGGGGTAATCGAGAATTTTCACATCGAGTACCGTGGTTAAGCCACCCAGACCCTGTGCGCCTATGCCTAAGTGATTGACCTTCTCGTAGAGCTCCAAACGCAGTTCTTCAATACGATTTTGCGCACCTCGTGCCTGCAACGCCTGAATATCGATCGGTGCCATCAATGATTCTTTGGCCAACAACATGGCTTTTTCGGCGCTGCCGCCTATGCCTATGCCCAGCATGCCTGGCGGACACCAACCTGCGCCCATTTCCGGGACCACTTCGAGCACCCAATCGACAATGCTTTCATTCGGGTTCAGCATCGCCAGTTTGGACTTGTTCTCGGAGCCACCACCCTTGGCTGCCACTTGCACTTCGACCTTATCCCCTGCGACCATTTCCACGTGAGTAATCGCTGGCGTATTGTCTTTGGTGTTTTTGCGTGTCCCGGCCGGATCGTTGACGATGGAAGCGCGCAGCGTATTGTCAGGATGCAGATAGGCGCGGCGTACGCCTTCATTGACCATGGCTTCCAGCGTCATGTCGCCTTCAAATCTGGCATGCATGCCAACCTTGATAAAGGCCACCACGATGCCGGTATCCTGGCATAACGGACGCTTGCCTTCGGCGCACATGCGTGAATTGGTCAAAATCTGGGCAATCGCATCCTTGGCTGCCACCGATTCCTCGCGTTCATAAGCCGCCGCCAGTGCCCGGATGTAGTCTTCCGGATGATAGTACGAGATATATTGCAAGGCGTCGGCAATACTCTCGATAAAGTCTTGGGTTTTAATCAGGGCCATGTTCTAGGTCTTTCAGGCGGGCGTTTTAGCGCGCATTGCTTTTCTGATAAGCAATGGCAGGACTCACATCTTTACGCAAGATTTTACCATTTTTGGTGCGTGGAAACTCCTTGGCCAGGTAGACTGTTTTCGGTGCTTTATACGCCGCCAGATGCTGCTTGCCAAACACCATCAGGTCTTCTGGCGCAATCTCGGCATCCGGTTTGGGGATCACATAAATCACCACCAGCAGTTTGTCTTTTTCAATCTCTTCGCCAACGGCTGCGCAATCGGCCACGGCCGGATGGCCTTTATAGACGCGCTCAATTTCATACGGCGAAACGCGGTAGCCAAAGCTTTTGATAATGTCATCCTTACGGCCCAAAAACCAGAGATAGCCATCGGCATCATATTTGGCGTAGTCGCCGGTAAAGAAATAGCCGTCATGCTTGTATTTGGTGGTCTCTTCCGGCAGGTTCCAGTAATTCAGGAACAACCCAGGATCATTATCCGGCACGCTGATCATGCCCTCCTCGCCTTCGGCCACCGGCTCACGGGTGTCGGGATTGAGCAATACAATCTGGTGCCCAGGTTGCGGAAAACCGGCAGAGCCCGCGCGAATCGGCCGATACACACTTTGCGACAGATAGTAGGAAAACTCACTCATGCCTACCGCTTCATAAATATCCAACCCAAAACGCTCACGCCATTGCGTTAACACTTCGTCCGACAAATGCTCGCCCGCACTCATATAGTGACGCACACTGGGGATATCTATCTGTATAGCGGTGGTTTTTTGCAATAACTGGCGGTAAATGGTCGGGACACCAATAAAGATGGTGGCTTTGTGTTTGGCAATCAAATCCAGCCACTTTTGCGCATCATTTTTGCCTTCATGCACAATCACGGTTTTACCCAGGTATAACGGGTCCATCAGCCCAGTGCCCAGCACATAGGTCCAGTTAAACTTACCGGAGTGCATGATGCGGTCTTGCACCGTGTCGCTGTAGTTAAACCAGTATTTGGCGGCTGGCTGGCGCCCCAACAAGGCACGATGCGCATGCAGCACACCTTTAGGATAACCAGTCGTACCTGAGGTATAGACCAAATAAGCCGGATCTTCTGCCCGCGTGGCATAGGCGGGCGCTGCGTCAGTCACATTCGCCAGGGCTGCCTCCAGTGACACGACATTAAACCCATCCACGGGCGAGACCTCCCCGGATAACTGTGTCAGCAGCACATGTTTCAGATGGGGTGTTTGCGCGATATTCTGCTGCATTTTGGCAGACATCGCCTGCCAGGCAGCCGCGTCGGTCACCAGCACGACCGCGCCGGAATCCTTAGCCAGATACGCCACTTCCTCGGCCGTCAACAATGTAGAGGTCGGCACGGAAATCGCCCCGGTTTTCATGGTGCCGAGAAAGGCCGTCGGGTAATCCAGGCTGTTCGGCAGGCGAATCAGTACCCTGTCCCCTGGCTTGACAGCCAATCCACGCAACACCTGCGCAAAACGGTCTGTCCTGGCCGCCAACTCGGCAAAGGTGATGATGCTGGTACCAAAACTGTCATCCTCCACAATCATGGCAATTTCATCCGCCTTGGCGGTGCCTAAATGGCGGTCACTACAAGCCACCCCGATATTGAAAAACTCAGGGATGTCCCATTGCCATTGTGGATAAGGGGCTAACTGTGTCATGTTCAAACCTTTCCAATCACTCTATGCACGCATGGTTGATGCGATGCTGTTATATGCATTTCTTTTGAAAATGCTTTTTAAATCTTCAATGACGCTTAAACGCTCATCAATGAGCGAGCGGGATGAAGCACAAGGCGCACGGAACACAGAAACCGGAATGTACTAAAAGTACATGAGGATTTCGAGTACCGCGCAACGCCGTGATTCGCCCGCGCAGCCATTGATTTAAAGCAGAATGCCGTAGGGCCAGTTTTGGCGTACTACCTGCGCCGGCATCAACTGCAGCACATGCAAGGCAAACTCCATATCGCTGACCTTGAGCGCGCGCAAGGCATGCGCTCTCAGCAAAGTTTGCAAGGCCTTACCAAACATGGGTGGATCCAACATCTCGCCTTCAAACTTGATCGCCCCACCCAACAAGGCATCGGCTTCAATCGCCGCTTTCAAAATCGCCACCTTCTGGTTGATCTCGGTAGGCGATGGCGTGTAAGCGGTTTTACACAAATGAATATGCCCGGGATGGATCACCTGCTTGCCGGTCAGGCCCATGGCCGCTTCCTGGCAAGCGTGTTTGTACACCACGCGCGACTCGTTATCGCCATGCAAATCCAGCCAGCGACGCACGTCGTGCGGCTCGACAAACTTATCTGGCATGATATTGCTGCCAATCAGCGTTTCCACACCGCCAATCACACCTTTACCGGCGATCCTGGCTTCAAAAATCAGCTGGTTGATAAAATAGAACAGCTCTTCTATCCAATGCTCGGGGGTGATATGAATCCCCAGTGCTTTGGAGAAGTCATGAATACCAAACACCACATGTTTTACAGTGTCGTATTGCATCAGTTCTGGCGCAATCTTGAGCGATTTCGGGTGTTCGATAATCGGCTGTATGGTGATTTGCGGGTTGATACTCAACAAAAAGCTAGACAGATCACGCACCTCGGCGGCACCGTAGGATTCACCCGCCTTGGCCAGCATGACGACATCAATAAATTCGCCCATGTCGCGTACCAGCTTCATGTCTTCTTCGTACTCATCGGTACGGAAGGAGTTGGCGCGGATGGCAATGGTGACGCGCTCATTGACCTTGCGCAGTTTGGGCAGCTCCTGCCGCAGCAAAGTGCGGCTCATTTCTTTCTGCCGACAGCCATCTTCCAGGTCAAAAATCAGCGTATGCGCATTGGTAAAGTGCGCATGCTTGACCATGCGATTGGCCGCCTGCTCCATGTCTTCATAAATGCCCAGGCTGGGCGCATATTTCACTGGCGGGTAATACAACTGTATGCCTGGCCAGTAATCCCCCAAGGCACTGGCATCCAGTGCAATCGGCTCTTCTCCCATATGCTGAATCATCTGGTCTCCTGTTCTGCCGTAGGCCGGCTCGCACTCAATTTTTGAAGAAGGGCTGCCATAGGCTTGAGGTCTCCGGTCGGGGCTTTTACGCCCTGAATCAAATCCCAAAACACGTTATCTGGCAGTTCCAGCAAGGCATCCAATTGCTCCATTTCTGCCAGTGTCAGGCTGCCAAATTGCTCACTGACAAAGCGTTGCAATACGATATCGAGTTCCAGCATGCCGCGGCGGCAGCGCCAGGTCAGTCGCCGCTGCTCGGCGTCACGTAAAATTTCAGCATTCAGCATGGCTTCCCCCTATAACACTTTGATACCAAAGATCTTCTTACCCGGCTTGCTGTCTTGATGGGCCTTGGCTTTTTCGATCTTGAGGTCTTTAATCGCTGCAATGGCAGCGTTTGGATTCAGCTTTTTCGGGCAGACATCGGTACAGTTCATGATGTTGTGGCAACGATACAAACGGTAAGGGTCTTCCAGATTCTCCAACCGCGCATCCTGTTCCTGATCACGGCTGTCGGCAATAAAGCGGTAAGCCTGCATCAACCCTGCCGGACCGACAAATTTGTCCGGATTCCACCAGAAGCTGGGGCAAGAGGTTGTACAAGCCCCACACAAAATGCACTCATACAAGCCATCCAGCTTGGCACGGTCTTCCGGGCTTTGCAGACGCTCGGTTTCCGGCGGCGTGTCGTGGTTTTGCAAATAAGGCATCACCGAATGATAGTTATCAAAGAATTGCGTCATATCCACGACCAGATCGCGAATCACAGGCAAGCCAGGCATGGGACGCAATACCACAGGTTCTTGCAGATCGCTGAGTTTGGTAATACAGGCCAGGCCATTTTTACCATTGATATTCATGGCATCACTGCCACACACGCCTTCACGGCAGGACTTGCGCATACTGAGCGTTTCATCCAGTTCTTTAATCCGCATCAGCGCGTCCAATAACATCTGGTCACTGTCTTCCAGCGTGACCTCGTAGTCCTGCATATAGGGCTTTTTGTCTACGTCTGGATTAAACCGGTAAATAGAGAAACGCATATCAATACACCCTTTTCTTCAACTCGAATGGTTCTACGGTCAATGGTTTGAGGCGCACCGGCTTGTACACCAGCTTTTGCTCGCGGGCAAAATACAGCGAATGACTGAGCCAATGCGTATCGTCACGCTCGGGATAATCCTCACGGGCATGGGCGCCGCGGCTTTCCTGACGCGCATGGGCCGCTTGCATGGTTGCCAGCGCCACCTCCATCAGGTTATCCAGCTCCAGTGCTTCGACCCTGGCCGTGTTAAACACCTTGCTCGTATCAGCAATTCTTAACTGCCCGGCACGCTGGGCCACCTGCTTGATGGCGTCTACGCCGTCGGCCAGCAAATCAGGAAAACGGAATACCCCGCAATGTTTTTGCATGGTCTGGCGCATCGCCAAGCCCACCTCAGCCACTTTCTCGCCCCCACCATTTTCAAGGCGGTTAACGCGTGCCAGCGTTGCATCCGCGACATTCGCTGGCAGCGGCTTGTGCACACGGTTGGCAGCAATCTCCGCCGCCATTTTGTCACCTGCCGCTTTGCCAAACACCACCAGATCCAGTAAAGAGTTAGAGCCCAGACGATTGGCGCCATGCACAGAGACGCAGGCACATTCGCCCACCGCATACAAACCATTGACGACACGCTCAGACTGGCCGTCATGTACCACAACCTGACCATCCAGATTGGTGGGCACGCCACCCATCATGTAATGCGCGGTCGGCACCACCGGGATAGGCGCCTGGGTTGGGTCTACACCGGCAAAGGTTTTGGCAATCTCGCGGATGCCAGGCAAGCGTTTGCTGATGATGTCTTCCCCTAAATGATCTAGCTTGAGGTACACCGCGTCTTTATGCTTGCCAACGCCGCGGCCTTCTTTAATCTCGGTCGCCATGGCACGTGACACCACATCGCGGCTGGCCAGGTCTTTGGCATTGGGCGCATAGCGCTCCATAAAACGCTCGCCCTCGCTATTCACCAGATAACCGCCCTCGCCACGCACGCCTTCGGTAATCAATACGCCGGCATTCAATACCCCGGTGGGGTGAAACTGCCAGAACTCCATATCCTGCAACGGCAGGCCTGCGCGCGCGGCCATGCCCAAGCCATCCCCCGTATTGATATAAGCATTGGTACTGGCCTGGAAGATGCGGCCACCGCCACCCGTGGCCAGCATGGTGGCTTTGGCATGAATCACATGAATGTCGCCGGTTTCGATTTCGAGCGCAATCACGCCCAAGATATCCCCATCGGCATCCCGAATCAGGTCCAGAGCAAACCACTCAATCAGGAATTGAGTGTTGGCCTTGACGTTGCGCTGATACAGCGTATGCAGCATGGCATGGCCGGTGCGGTCCGCCACAGCACAGGTCCGCGAAATGGCTTGCTCGCCAAAATTGCGGGTCATGCCGCCAAACGGACGCTGAAAGATGCGGCCATTTTCGAGGCGGTCGAACGGCATGCCAAAGTGCTCCAGTTCAATAATGGCCTTGGCCGCATTGCGGCACATAAACTCAATTGCATCCTGGTCGCCCAGGTAGTCCGAACCCTTAATGGTGTCATACATATGCCACAACCAGTTGTCATCAGACACATTACCGAGCGCGGCGGCAATGCCGCCTTGTGCCGCCACGGTATGTGAACGGGTGGGGAACACTTTGGACAGCACAGCGACATCGGCGCCGGATTCCGCCAGCTGCAAAGCCGCACGCAAGCCAGCCCCACCACCGCCGACGATGACGGCATCTACCTGATGATGCTGTAGTTTGCTTGCACCTGTCCCCTGCGCTGTCTTGGTCATGCCATTCACCTTAAATCTTCATTCCAAATAAAATCCACAATACTGCGAGTGCATTTCCCCACACCGCAATATCTACCAATCGTTGCAGCACCGACCGTACGCCCAGATGCGGCACATAATCCCGCAACACATCACGCACGCCCAGCCACGCATGCAATAACATGCAGATAAAAAACCACAGTGTCAGCAGGCGCCACCACCAGGGCGCAAACAAGGCCACCCAGTCGTGATAACTTGCTGGCGACAACCACAGCAGCCGCATGCAGAATAACAACAGCCCCAAGGCCATGGACAAGGCACACAGCCGCTGCGTCAGCCAGCGACGCATGCCAGGATATTTCGCCGTAAGCAGTTCAAATAGCATGCTGACTCAGCCCCAAATCGCCCATAACATCCACAACATGGTGAATGCCACCAACCCCAGCACAACGCGGCTGGAGAATCTTGCCTTTTGCAGGGTGGTCATCCAGTGCACATCCATTGCCAGATGACGAATACCTGCATAAAAATGATGAAAAAACGCCCAGGCCAAGGCCGTGACCAGACACTTGACTGGCCATGTTTGCAATTGGCCGGCCACGCTTTGATAACCCGCAGCGCTAGACAATGACAGATACAAGGTCCATAAAAGCAATGGCTGGATCAAAAACAGTGCGACGCCACTGGCCCGGTGCATGATAGACACCACGGCATTGACCGGCAGCCGGATCGTGAATAAATCCAGATTCTTGGGCCGCTGTTTTTTCTGCTTTTTAACAATCATGCGGCTACTCGTCTGCCTGCGCTGCACGTGCCACTGCACCAGCCACGTATTCCATCAAGCGTGGATCAAACGGCTTGGGAATAATGTATTCCTTGCCAAACGACAAAGACGTTAACTGATAAGCCTCCAGTACTTGCTGCGGCACAGGCTCGCGCGCAAGTTGACTGAGCGCTTTTGCTGCCGCCACTTTCATCTGCTCGGTAATCTGTTTGGCCTTGGCATCCAGCGCACCACGGAACAAATAGGGGAAGCACAAGGCATTATTAACCTGATTCGGGAAATCACTGCGGCCGGTGGCCATAATCACGTCATCACGCACGGCGAAAACCTGGCTGGGTAAAATTTCAGGATCTGGATTGGCCAGTGCAAAAATCACCGGTTTGGCCGCCATACTGGCCACCAGCTCTGCTGGCAAGCCATTTTTGGCCGACACCCCGATAAATACATCTGCGCCCTGCATGGCCTCTGCCAGGGAGCTCACCTTGCCAGCCGTAATGGCCAACGCACGGTTATTGTCATGCAAGTCATCTCTCGCCAAATCGAGCACGCCTTTGCGATCCACCATGGTGATATCAGTGGCGCCCATCAGCTTAAGCAACTTGGCACACGAGCAACCCGCCGCACCCGCACCTAAAAACACAATTTTGGCGCGGGGCAAGGTTTTGTCTTGGAGTTCAAGCGCATTTAACAAGGCTGCTGCCACAATCACGGCCGTACCATGCTGGTCATCATGAAACACCGGAATATCCAGGCGTTTTTTCAGTTCGGATTCAATATAAAAACAGTGCGGGGCAGCGATATCTTCCAGATTGATCCCGCCAAAAGTCGGCGCAATATTGACGACGGTCTGGATAAACTCGTCAGGCGTGGCGGCATTGACTTCAATATCAAACACATCAATATCTGCAAAGCGTTTAAACAGCACGCCCTTGCCTTCCATCACCGGCTTGCCGGCCAAAGCACCGACGTTGCCCAGTCCGAGCACGGCTGTGCCATCAGTGATCACCGCCACCAAATTTCCCTTGTTGGTATATTTGTAGGCATTAGCAGGATCAGCCTCAATTTCGAGTACTGGCGCGGCCACCCCTGGCGTGTAGGCCAGGGATAAATCCTGTTGCGTTGCGCATGGCTTGGACGACTCCACGCTCAGCTTGCCCGGCTTGGGAAACTGGTGGTAGTCCAGCGCGCGTTTTTTCAAGTCATCCATTCATTAACCTCTTTCTATTCACCAGTCTTTGCGTCGACCAAGACTTTTCAAAATACATGTTGGCTAGGCAAGTGGAGCCCAACAACGCGAAAATGTGTTTCCAAAAGTCATTTCTTTTAGCGCGAATAATTCAAAAACTTCAGCAGCCAGACGGACATGCGCAGCTCAACGCCGCTGATGAAGATTTTTCAATCATTCCAATTCACTCATGTAGTGGTGGTCATCGGTCAGACACAAACCTAACCGCCATTCCATTGGCTTGTCGCCATAGGTGAACGACACGCGCTCTATGCTCAGCAGCGGATACCCCTCTTTCAGCCCCAGGGCTTTCGCCACTTCAGCATCTGCGGCCACCGCTTTGATCCGCTCTTCAGCACGGATCATGCGTATGCCAAACTGCGACTCATACATGCTGTACATAGAGCCATTGCTTTCTTCCACCTTGGCGCGATTCAAGCCTTTGAATGGCGCAGCGGGCACAATAATGTGGTCATAAATTAGAGGCCGTCCGGAAAAAGTCAGCAAGCGCTTAACCTCTATGGTGGTCGCGCCCGCCTTCATTTCCAGCACCTTGCCGATATGCACACTGGCTTTGCTTTTGACACAGGAGATAAACTCATTCTGTAACAATTCTTTTTGGCCGGTTTCAGCAGTCAGACGCAAAAAGCGTAACTTCACATCATCCTGATTGTGGGTCGCGACAAACGTACCCTTGCCCTGACGACGAATCAGAATATTTTCAGTAGCCAGACTATCTATTGCCTTGCGCACCGTGCCCTGACTGACCTTGTAACGCTGAGCCAGATCAATCTCACTCGGGATCATGTCACCCGGGCGCCACTCCCCACCAATCAGGCTCTGGGTGATCAACACCTTAATCTGGTCATATAACGGCCTGTAACTGGCTGATCCGACTTGTTTATCCATATCCTTGACTCCACACTTGCAGGCATCAAAAGACGCCAAAAAATTAGTTATTCAATTTATATCACAGCGCTTTTTTGTTGTCTACTATTTTATATCTTATATAAGACATAAGATATTTGTTGACAGAGTTTTTTTATTCATGAATAATGAATTCAATTCTCGCTGCAACAAAGGAAAACCCATGTCATATGCACTCAGACCACGACGCTCGATGCTATATGTCCCTGGCTGTAATCAGCACTATTTGGAGCGCGCGCGCACATTAGCGGCAGACTCCGTCATTCTGGATCTGGGCGACCCGATTCTGGTGGATGTCAAAGTGCAATCACGGGAAAACGTTGTTAATGCCGTCAAGCAAGGTGGCTATGGCAAACGTGAAGTGGTGGTGCGTGTCAATGATCTGCACTCGATTTGGGGCCATGACGACATCAAGGCAGTGGCCAATATTGGCGCAGATGCCATTCTGTTCCCCAATATCGAGTCTCGCGAAGACGTGTTGCAGGCACAACAGCTGCTGGATGATGCCGGTGGCAAGGATGTGCCGATGATGGTGATGATAGAGAGCCCGCTGGCAGTATTAAACGCTAAGGAAATTGCGGCCGCCTCTGAGCGCGTGATCTGTATGGTGATGGCCACCTCTGACCTCATTTCGCAACTGCATGCACGTGTAACGCATGAACGCTCTGCCATCCTCACCTCCTTATCGCTGGTCATTCTGGCGGCGCGTGCGTATGGCAAAGGCGTGATTGATGGCATTACGTCTGATTTTAAGAACATGCATTCGTTTGAATATGCCTGCCGCCTGGGGCGCGACATAGGCATGGATGGCAAGTCACTGGTGCATCCAGCGCAAATTGCTTATTGCAATGATGCGTATACCCCGCAAAGGTCTGAGGTCGAACATGCAAGGTTGATTATTAAAGCCCTGAAAGAGGCAAACGAAGGCGGTAAAGGAACGGTCGTGGTCAACGACAAACTGGTGGAACACCACCATATTAAAGCTGCACAACGACTCATCAAATTATCAGAAGCGATTGCAGAGCTAGAAGAAGAATTCATTTAAGGAATCAACATGACAGGCAAAATCAACGCCGGGCGTTTTTTTGAAGACTTCAAGCTGGGCGAAGTCATCCCGCATGCGACGCCTCGCACCATCACCAGCGGCGACACAGCGCTATATATCGCGCTGACAGGCGCACGCAATCCATTGCATTGCAGCGCGCCGTTTGCCTTGTCGTTGGGCTATGCGCAGATGCCCATTGATGACTTGCTGGCTTTTCATATCGCGTTTGGCAAAACGGTACCGGATATCTCGGTCAATGCCGTGGCAAACCTGGGATATGCCGATGTACGGTTTATCCAGCCGGTATATGTCGGTGACACCTTGACCACTTCCAGCGAAGTGATCGGCCTCAAGCAAAACTCAAGTGGCAAAAATGGCGTGGTCTGGGTACGCTCGACCTCTGTCAATCAAGACCAGCAACCGGTTTTAAGCTGGGTGCGCTGGGTAATGGTGCACAAGAAAAATCTGGCTGCCCCAGCGCCGGACACGGTGATCCCTGACTTGCCTGCCTTTGTCGCTGCCAAGGATCTACGCCTGCCCGCCCCGTTTAATGTGCATCAAGAAATCGCGGTGGCTACCGGTGGCCGTTACTTCTGGGAAGACTACACCGTAGGCGAACGTTTGCGCCATCCCGCTGGCCTCACCATTAACGATAGCGATCATACGCTGGCTACCCATTTGTACCAAAACAATGCCAGACTGCATTTTGATGCTCATCTGATGCAATCCACGCCACAAGGCCTGCGTCTGGTCTATGGCGGCGTAGTGATTTCCGCCTGCCGTGCATTGAGCTTTGAAGGCCTGGAAAACGCGCTGTCGATTGCGGCGATTAATGGCGGCACACATGCCAATCCCAGCTACGCCGGCGACACGATTTACTGCATGACGGAAGTGCTGGATCAATGGACGCTGCCCCACCCGCAGCTCGGCGCTCTCAGACTACGCATGATCGGCCTCAAGAATATTCCGCCAGATCATGTTGAGAACATCAAGACCTCACAGGGCTACCACCCCAATGTGGTACTCGACCTTGATTACACCGTTTTAATTCCACGAAAAGGAAACTAACCATGGCCGTTCATCCTAACCAGGCGCTCTTTGGTGGCGAAAAACCCTTTCCGGTGATCCCGGCTTGTGAGCATTTTGCAGGCAGCGAAAAGCTGATTTTGAAAGCCTTGTCCTTGCAAGACCCGGCCAACCCCAATGCGGTCGGTCCTGTGTTTGACATCACCTGCGACTGTGAAGACGGCGCTGCCAGCGGCCAGGAGCAGGCGCATGCGGAAATGATCGTGCGTGTGCTGAATTCTGCTGCCAACCAATACAATATGGCGGGGGCACGCATTCACGACTATACGCATCCGCACTGGAAAAAAGATATCGATATTTTGGTGGGGGGGGCCGGTGAAGTCTTGAGTTACCTGACGATCCCTAAATGTACCGACATCGCGCAAGCCCGTGAAATGATCGGCTATATTCAAGAAGTTGCAAAACAACATGGCATACGCCGCGCAATCCCTGTGCATATCCTGATTGAAACCCATGGCGCCCTGCGCCAAGTGCACGAGATTGCACAACTGCCCTGGTTGCAAGTGCTGGACTTTGGCCTGATGGACTTTGTCAGCGCCCACCACGGCGCCATCCCTGCGGCCTCAATGCGCAGCCCTGGCCAGTTTGATCACCGCCTGCTGGCGCGTGCTAAAACGGAAGTGGTCTCCGCAGCACTGGCAAATGGTGTCGTGCCTGCCCATAACGTGACGCTGGATCTCAAGAATGTGGAAGTGACCTTTAGCGACGCCGCACGCGCGCGCAATGAGTTTGGCTTTATGCGCATGTGGAGTATCTACCCGACACAAATTCAGGCCATCGTTGATGCCATGAAACCGAATTATGACGAAGTGACGGATGCCGCCAACATTTTGCTGGCAGCACAGGCCGCTGACTGGGGGCCGATCCAATATGCAGGTGAATTGCATGACCGCGCGACCTATCGCTACTTCTGGGAGGTCTTGCAAAAAGCCAAGCAAACGGGTGTGGCCATGCCAGAAGATGCTGAACACGCGTTCTTTTAATACTTAGCCACAGCGCTGACTGAGCACACAGAGAAAATCTGAGACATTTTTTATTCGGTTTGATGTATCTCTCTGTGACCTCTGTGTTCTCTGTGGCTTAAAGATAAAGGTTTAATATGCAACAAATCAATACAGCAGGTGCACGTTTCCGCGCGGCGCTGGTCGCCGAAAAGCCACTACAAATCATAGGTGCCATCAATGCCTACCACGCCATGCTCGCCACACAATCCGGGTTTAAGGCCATCTACCTGTCTGGCGGTGGTGTGGCCGCTGGCTCTTTAGGCCTGCCTGACTTGGGGATTTCTGGTCTGGAAGATGTACTGGTCGATGTGCGCCGCATTACCGACGCGGTCGACACGCCTTTGCTGGTCGATATTGATACCGGTTTTGGCGGGGCATTTAACATTGCCCGTACCATTAAAAGCGTTGCCAAAGCAGGGGCTGCAGCGGTGCATATTGAAGATCAGGTCAGCGCCAAGCGTTGCGGGCACCGCCCCAACAAGGCGATTGTGAGCCTGGAGGAAATGGTAGACCGGGTAAAAGCTGCCGTCGATGCCAAGCCCTATGATGACTTCGTGGTCATGGCGCGCACGGATGCGCTGGCGGTGGAAGGATTGCAATCTGCCATAGACCGCGCTTGTGCATGCGTGGAAGCAGGTGCCGACATGATTTTTCCGGAAGCGATGACGGAGCTGGGCATGTATCAGCAGTTTGTCGAAGCCGTCAAGGTGCCGGTACTGGCCAATATCACCGAATTTGGCTCTACCCCTTTATTCACGGTAGAGGAACTGGCTACGGCAGGTGTTGGCATGGTCTTGTACCCTCTGTCAGCCTTCCGCGCGATGAACCAGGCGGCGCTTCAGGTGTACCAGCGCGTACGCAAAGATGGCACACAGAAACACGTGTTGGATTTGATGCAGACACGTGCGGACTTGTACGAGCATCTTGGCTATCACGCTTTTGAACAGAAACTAGACGCGCTGTATAAAAAATAAGCGCACGCGACCAGAGATAAAGGAGGTTAGTTATGAACACCACCACTGATCCTATCAACACAGCTCCCGCTAGCGAAGCGCCCAAGCGTAAAAAGGGCGTCGCGCTGGCGGGCGTGGCTGCTGGCACCACGGCCATTTGTACCGTGGGCCATAGCGGTAATGACTTACATTACCGCGGTTACGATATCATCGAACTGGCTAAACATGCCACGTTTGAAGAAGTCGCTTATTTGCTGATTCACGGTGAGCTTCCCACCCAACACCAACTCACCGCTTATCATCAAAAGCTCAAAAAGCTACGCGGCCTGCCCAGTGCACTCAAAGCCGTACTGGAACAGATTCCAGCCAATGCGCATCCGATGGATGTGATGCGCACAGGTTGCTCCATGTTGGGAACCCTCGAACCGGAAGCAACTGACCGTAATACTGCAGGGGCTCAAGCATTGGGTGAGCGGCTGATTGCTTGCTTCGGCTCCATCCTCATTTACTGGTACCACTTTAGCCACCGTGGCGTACGCATTGAGGTGGAGACCGATGACGACTCTATCGCCGCGCACTTCCTGCATCTCCTGCATGGCAAAAAACCATCCGAGCTGCATATCAAGGCCATGAATACCTCACTGGTGCTCTATGCCGAACATGAATTTAACGCATCCACCTTCACCTCACGCGTGATTGCTGGCACCCTCTCCGACTTGTATTCTTGCGTCACCGGTGCCATTGGTGCACTACGGGGGCCCAAACATGGCGGCGCCAATGAAGCCGCCATGGAGATTATTGAGCGTTACCAAACACCAGATGAAGCTGAAGCAGATATCAAGGCTCGTATGGCGCGCAAAGAAATCATTATTGGCTTTGGCCATCCCGTGTATACCATTGCCGATCCACGCAATGAGTCGATCAAAGCCGTCAGCAAGTCACTGTGTGAGGATGCCGGCAATATGCAGCTGTTTGACATCTCTGCCCGCATTGAAGAAATCATGTGGAACGAGAAAAAGATGTTCCCCAACCTGGACTGGTATAGCGCTTCCAGCTACCACATGATGGGAATTCCGACTGGCATGTTCACGCCAATTTTTGTGATCTCACGCACCACCGGCTGGGTCGCGCATGCGATTGAGCAGCGTATCGATAACAAGATTATTCGCCCGAATGCAGAGTATAACGGCCCGGATAACAGAGCGTTTGTGCCTTTAGACAAACGTTAGGCTTACCCATTTTTTAGCCACAGAGGATTCAGAGAGCACAGAGAAAAATCTGCTGTAGCCTCTGTTGCTTAAATTTTTACTTGAAAGAATCTCTTATGTCCGCCCATATTTCTAATGTACGTCCCGATCCCGATCAAGTCATTGTAGATATCGCCAACTACGTGGCAGATTTTGAAATCAACTCTCATGAAGCTTACGATACCGCCCGCAACTGCCTGATGGATACGCTGGGCTGTGGTTTCGAGGCACTGGATTATCCCGCCTGTACCAAATTACTAGGCCCCGTGATTGCCGGTACGGTTGTGCCGAATGGCGCCAAAGTTCCCGGCACCCCTTATCAGCTGGACCCTATCCTGGCCGCTTTTAATATTGGCGCCATGATCCGCTGGCTGGATTTTAATGACACCTGGCTGGCCGCAGAATGGGGACATCCGTCTGACAACCTGGGCGGGATTCTGGCTTCAGCGGATTACATGTCGCGCAAAAATGTGGCCGAAGGCAAAGCGCCATTGACTATGAAAGACGTACTCACCGCCATGATCAAGGCGCATGAAATTCAGGGCGTACTGGCGCTGGAAAACAGCTTTAACAGAGTGGGTCTGGACCACGTCATTCTGGTTAAAATTGCCTCTACCGCTGTTGTGACCAAATTACTGGGGGGTAACAAACAAGATATTATCAATGCTGTGTCTAATGCCTTTGTTGATGGTCAAAGCTTGCGTACCTACCGTCATAGTCCAAACACCGGTTCACGTAAATCCTGGGCGGCAGGCGATGCCACCTCGCGAGCGGTGCGTCTGGCCTGGATGACCTTGCAAGGTGAAATGGGCTACCCAAGTGCACTCACAGCCAAAACCTGGGGCTTTTATGACGTCTTGTTCAAAGGTAATGCCTTCAAGTTCCAGCGCCCTTACGGCAGCTATGTGATGGAACAGGTATTGTTCAAAATCTCGTTTCCGGCCGAATTTCATGCGCAAACAGCGGTGGAGTGCGCTTTCCAGCTCAACAAGGAAGTGGGCAGCCGTCTGCAAACCCTGGAAGACATTGCCAACATCGACAAGATTATTATCACCACGCATGAATCTGCGATCCGTATCATTGATAAAACCGGCCCGATGAACAATCCGGCAGACCGTGACCACTGTATTCAATATATGTCTGCCGTTGGCTTGCTCAAAGGCAACCTCACCGCATTAGATTATGAGGATGAAGCGGCCGCCGACCCTAGGATTGATGCGTTGCGTGAGAAAATGATCTGTGTGGAAAAAGCAGAATACACCCGTGATTATTTGGATCCTGAAAAACGTTCCATTGCCAACGCGATCCAAGTTTTCTTCAAGGATGGCACGCAATCTAGCAACATCGCCGTTGAATACCCGATTGGCCATCGCCGCCGCCGCGGCGAAGGCATCCCGGAACTGGTGAAAAAATTCAAGGTGAATTTGGCCCGCCGCTTTGACGCAGCCAAACAAAGTGAGATTTTGGCCTTGTGCCAAGACCAGGCAAAACTCGAAGCCACCGCAGTGAATGCGTTTGTAGATATGCTGGCGCTCTAAAAACGCAAACTCAGTCTCTAAAAAGAGCGCTCGCAGCGCTCTTTTTTATTGCCCTAATCAAACCCAAACGCTGAATAAAAAAGAGCGACCACAAAGGTCGCTCTTGAACTGCTATTAGCAATACTGCTGCGATTAGTGATCCACAACAATATTTTGCTGTGTCAGCAGGTTTGCGATCACTGCTGCATCGCTGGTTTGACCGTTAGTTAAATCGACACCGGCCACCACAATGGTCTGGGTTTCCTGGCCACTGCTAAACGCGCCTGAAACATTGTGTGCATCATTCGCGAAACCACCATTCGAGCTGATATGAATGATGGTATCGCTACCTGATTTTTCAAAGTGCATGTAGTTGACCAGGTTGGTTGGATTTTCACCTTGCAACAAATCACGGATATCCAATACATCCCCACCTTGGCTGACCGCGGCTTTATTAAAGTCTTTGATTGTGTCAAGTGCAGGAGATCCAGCAGCACCATCATCGCCTTGATCCCACTTGAACACATCCACACCCGCGCCGCCGGTCAGGGTATCGTTGCCTTTACCACCGATCAGGATATCGTTGCCATTACCGCCATTCAGCTTGTCATCACCTGCTCCGCCACGCAGGATGTCGTTACCATCGCCACCATTCAAGGTATCTTTGCCAGCATAGCCGTAGATAATGTCATTGCCGGAGGTACCGTTAACAATGTCGTCACCTGCACCACCACCCAGAATTGGCGTAGTGTTATTGCTACTCAACAAGCTGAGATTGAGCAGATTGCTTGCACTTGCGCTATCTTGCAGGCCAGTACTGTCAGTTGCAGTGATCGTAAAGTTTTCCAACACATTGACGCCAAGAAGCTGCGGATTCACCTTCACCGTTGACAGGAATTCATTCAGAGCAAGGTTGTCGATCGTGCCACCGTCAGCAGCTGTAACCACCAGTTTGCCATTTGCACCGATTAAGCCAAGGAAGCCGCTACTTTCTGTATAGCTTACTTTTAAGCCTAACTCATTCGCTACCGCTTGCGAGTAACTCATTAGTGTAGAGCCGATGATCACACCAATCCCAGCATTGAACGCAATATTGACGTTAGTAATGTTGTTATTGGCATCACTTGCTGTGAAATTCTGACGACTTGAGAAGTCAAGCAAATCAACATTCAACAGACCAGGCAAGGTAATCAAGCCAGCCGCACCGACAGCCGTAGAGACATCAGGCGCCACCTGCGGTGTAGGTGTATAGGTATTATTTTTCGCCACATTCACCGTCAAATCAGCAGTGCTGGTATCGCCATCTTTGTCACTTAATGTATAAGTGACCTTAGTGCTGTCTGCAGGCTGGGTGGTGCTTGAAGTCGTGATTTTAATGTTATCAAGCAAACCACCGGTACTGTTCGTATCCACTGATTTAAACTCCACGCGCATCTGGCTACCAGTCCCTGTGAAGCTGTATGAGAATGTACTCATGTTCAAGCTTCCAGTATTGACCGTATCAATGACTTTACCATTCACAATTACTTGAATTGCAGAGTCAACCCCTGATGTATGACCAGCACGTGCCGCATAATCAAAACTTAATGTCACCACTGCATCTTTGCTTGGATTGATATAAGTGTATAGATTTCCATCACCGTTATAGTTTTCAATCTCAAGCACATTGCCGTAACTTGCAGACAAGCCATAAATAGTGCTTGGCATAATCTCAATCGTGCCACTCTTGTTGTCTGTGTACCAGCCTAAAGGCACTGGCGTTTGCTGACTACTGCCATTGGCATCAAAAGTGGTGTTGATGAGGGTTACTTTTGTCTGTCCTGGGGTGAAGGCATATTTACCATCGTCCATGTCTACAACAAATGTGCCAGCTTTAGTGACCACTGTCAGCTGATGAGTGGTCGCATTGTAAGAGCTATTATTCGTCCCAGCGACGGCAATTGAACCTGTTTTAGCATCAAAGGTATAAGTGGTCCCCTCAATCGCCACTGACTTGACATAGCCACCATCAGCGCCGAAGCCACCACCACTGGTCAAGCTGCCAACAACAGGGGTTGGTACAGTTTGGCTCAGTACAGCATCCAATTGCGCAAAGTTAGATACCTGAATTGCATTTGTATCCGTGCCAGTTGAGCCATTGTACGCAACCTGGTTCATGCTGTTTGCCACCTGCGTTGCAGAAACACTGCTACCCACACCAATTGCATATTCATTGATGTTATTGGCTTTCAGGAAGGCCTCCCATGCCTGTCTATCGCTATCCCCTACTTCACGGCCACTATTTGGCTCGCCATCAGAGAAGAAGTAACCAATGTTCTGTCCGCCTGAGATCTTACCGACAGAGTTAAAGGCTGTTTTGCTTCCATCCAGCGCCGCATCATAATTGGTGCCAGATAACGTTTGCAGTGAAGCAAGCACTTGTTTTGCCTCTGAGATGGTCACCCAAGTTGGTGTTTTCTGATAATAGCCATCAGAGAAAGTCACGATCATGACGCGGACATCACCGCCCAATGAAGCATATTGATCCAACAAGGTATTGATGGACTTCACTTCACTAGCAAGACGTGAGGTACCATTGATACCATCCAATGTCGCCATACTGCCAGAGACATCAATGGTAAACATGATGTTTGTGCCTTTGTCGCCCTGAGCAGTGACCGTCTGATTGGTAGCAATCGGCGCATCATCAACCACATTAACAGTGATAGAACCAGTAGTTGTGGTATCAGAGTCTTTAGCATTTACACCAAACTTCAGGGCAAGCGTATCCTCACCTTGAGCAGGGTGATCCAGCGGACCAGACAGCTTGACAGCGTACTTGCCTGAGTTATCAATGGATATGCGCAAGATTTCCTGACCATTAGCAGAACCGATCAGCGTCCCGGTGTTGCTTCCAGCCCAGGTAATTGCAACGCCACCAGACGTATAGGTTTGAGTTGGTGCAGTCAATGTCACACTCTGCAAATCACCATTTGGATCTGAGATACCTAAATCACCAGAAGCAATAATGTTTGAAGGCTCACCTGGATCCAGAATACCACTTGGTAATCCATCTTCAGACACAGAGGCACTGCCATCTAAAGTCACAAAAACTGGTGACTGGTTCAAAGTGTAAGCATAGTTATCGCTTGGCACACTGGTGTTGCCAGCGTTGTCTGTTGCAGTCACCGTGTAGTTATGCAAGCCTTTAGCAATATCAGTCGATGGTGTGAATGTCCAGTTACCGTTTTTGTCGGCGATAGCTGTACCAATCGCATTTTTGCCGTCATAAACAGTCACAGTGCTACCTGCTTCAGCCTTACCACTCAAAGTTGGGGTTGGGTCATCTGCTACGCCACCATTCGATACATTACCCGTCACCGCACCTACATCATCAAAGACACTGTCTATCGTCGGCTTGTTCGGCGCTTGTGTGTCTATCGTCACTGCATAGCTGTTAGAGGTTGGCGACTCATTGCCAGCCTTGTCCGTAGACTTCGCTGTAAACGTATGTAACCCATCTACCAACGTCGTTGTTGGCGTAAAGCTCCAAGTACCATCCGCCTTCACGGTCGTTGTGCCTAATACGGTATTGCCATCGTACACAGTGATCTGTGAACCAGCTTCACCTTTACCAGAAATCGTCGGCGTGGTGTCATCTGTCACACCAGTATTCACAACCGTGCCTTGCTTGCTACCAACATCATCTTGTACGTCGTCTATCGTAGGCGCTACCGGCGCTTTCGTATCTACATTGATCTTGTACTCTGGGGTCGCATCACTTGGCTTGCCTGCTGCGTTGATCGCAATTGCCTTGAAGCCATAAGCTCCATCAGCCAACGGCGTTTTCGGCGTAAAGCTCCAGCTACCGTTATTCACAGCAACCGTACCTTGTGAAACACCATTCAAGAACACTTCTACACTGACCGCACCCGCTGGTGCTGTACCAACAACAGTAGGCGTCGTGTCATTGGTGTCCCCACCTTGTGCAACTGTCCCTGTAATCGGCGCAACGTCATCGTTAATCGCCGTGATCGTCGGCACGCCTACTGTACTTGTATCAATTGTGAAGTTAGTCGCTGGGGTCTTGCCACTGGTATTGCCAGCAGCATCTGTCGCCGTGACATTGATACTGTGCGGCCCATCTACCAATGGGGTCGTCGGTGTGAAGCTCCAAGTACCGTCTGGCTGCACTGTGGTCGTACCAATCGGCTGATTGTTATCGTACACAGTGATCGTAGCTCCAGGCTCGCCTGTACCACTTACCGTTGGGGTGTTGTCGTCTGTCGTATCCCCAGTGTTGATCGCTCCAACTTTCGGGGCAACGTCATCGGTGATTTGGTTCACGTTCACCGCAGGTGGCGTGGTGTCTACTACAAATGGGAACCCACCTGTCTTGCCACTTTCAACCCCAGCTGCACTTACTGCGGTCGCAGTAATATTGTGATTGCCTTCGCTCAATGGCTTAGTCGGTGTAAATACCCAGTCTCCCTTCGCATCAGAAGTCGTTGTGCCAATCAGTACACCATTGTCATAAACATTGATTTTCAGATTAGCTCCCGCTGTACCTACCACAGTCGGCGTCGTATCGTCTGTTGTGCTGTTCTTCTGAATCGGTCCTTGTTTTGCACCAAAGTCGTCGTCAATCCGAACAATTGATGGGTCTTGTGGCGCATTCGTGTCGACATTGATCACGTACTTGTCACTAGGCACACTGTTGTTACCAGCAGCATCCGTAGAAACAGCCGTCAACTCTCTTGTACCGTTCAGCAATGGGCTAGAGGGCTCAAGACTCCATGTACCATCCGCTTTTACAACGGTTGTACCAATCGCATTCTTGCCGTCATATACAGTAATAGTGGAGCCAGGCTCACCTTTACCACTGATCGTAGGCTTAGCATCATCGGTAAAGCCACCATTCGATACATTACCCGTCACCGCACCTACATCATCAAAGACACTGTCTATCGTCGGCTTGTTCGGCGCTTGTGTGTCAACTGTGAATGTAAGTGTTGAAGATTTATCACTTTCGTTACCTGCCGGGTCGGTAGCTGTAGTTGTAATTACATGCTGCCCGTCATTAAGCGCTTTAGATGGTGTCGCCGCCCACGTACCGTCTTGTTTGACTATAGCAGTCGCAATAACATTTACACCATCATATACTTTGATCAAATCACCTGGGGTTGCGCCAGAACCAGAAAAATCAGGAATATTGTCATTCGTGGTAGATTTATCAATAATATTTCCAACCACAGGCGCAAAGTCGTCGTATGCTACAAAAGCGCCTGGCGCAACTGGCGGTGTTCCATCAACAGTAAATGTTTCACTGGCTTTAATGGTGACATTACCTGCCAAATCAGTCACTTTGATTTGTGGTGTATAGGTACCATCAGGTAAATTCGCGTCTTTTAACGTCACGCTCCACACAACCTTACCCGAAGCATCGGTAGTAACAACAGCCTTGTATGTTCCACCATTGATGGTAACAATCACAGTGTCTGTCAGCTTTTCTGTCGTACCCGTTAAGGTTGGAGCGCGGTTCTTGGTAAGGTTATCTGTTTGACTAAACCCTGTATCGTCAATGAGAGTTTCCGGCAGTTGACCGCTAATAGCTGTAGCGTCTGGGTTTACCGTATCAACAGTAAATACAAAAGGGGCAGTTGGCACACTTACATTACCTGCCGGGTCTGTCGCAGTGATCGTGGCTGTATAAGTTTGATCCTTCAATGGGACAGAAGGAAGGCCACTCCAGGTCCCATCAGCCTTCACACTAGCGGTAATTGTAACTGTCGTACCATCCGAGCCCTTAATTGTGACAGTAACAATATCACCAGGCGTTTGATTCTCGCCTTTAAACTCGGGAACGTTATCATTCGTTACGCCCCCATTGGAGATTTGCCCTACCACAGGAGCGACATCGTCAATAACTTGGTACTCATTAGGTGCTGATGGGGGAGTCGTATCGAGTACAGCAGAGTCACTCGCTGACGGCGAGGTCTGACCAGACTGATTTGTAATCGATGCTGTTACGGTTATTGTTGAGCCTTGAGGAGGCAACGGACTTACTTCTAGTGTAATCCCTCCTCGAGAAATATCCAGTGCAGAAATAACAATTGCACGTGTACCATTGTTATCGGTGACATTTAAAACATCACCAGGCTCAACACCAACAGGCAATCCGATCAAGACAGTTACAAATTGCTTACCATTTAATTCGCTTTGGTTAATGAAGTTGTTGTTATCAACATCATCTTCAAGAGTCACCGAAGGAGCGGCACCAGATGGCGTTAAATAAACAAAGTTAGGACTAAACCCTCGGCCACCATCTCCGGCCCCACCGCCAGCAGCATTGCCCCCTGTATAGTTTGCACCAGAACCATCTTGCGTTTGGATGCGATCCAGGTTAACGAATGAGGCATTACCATCACTACCTGCTTCACCAGCAGCCGGGTTATCAAGCACCTCAGTAACATCGCGGCCTTCATTCAAGGCAGTTAAAACGGCATCAAATACGGCTTGGTTAACAGCATTTTCTGTGACATCGGATACATCAACTTGCGCAAGGTTATCCGTAATTTTGACGGTTTGCGCTTCTGCAAAATTAACAGTTTCACCATTTGCAAGTTTCACAGTAACCGCCGAGCCAGAGGCAGTAATTACTTTATCTCCTGCATGCAGCGTTTCGCCCTGTTTCAACATATGGCGACTGCCATTTGCATCCACAACAATTGCCATACCTTGAACGTTTGTAACTGTACCGATCACAGTAGCCATTTTTTCCTCACTTTAAGTTGAGACAATTTTGATAGTCTCGTATTAAACGCGAGTAAACAATGAAAATCTATTGTACTAAAGTACAGTATGAAACTCGGGATATAAAACGCTTAAGTAATTTAAAAGTCATAACGCGTAGAGATATAAAAAAAGCGGAGTCAAATGACTCCGCTTTCATTTAAACAACTTAATCGTCTTGGAATAGTTACTCAACAGCCTGGAAACGAATAATTTCTACACGACGGTTGGCATCGTTACCTTCAACTGGATCGTTTTCAGCAATCGGCTGTGAGAAACCATAGCCCTTAACAACCAGACGCTTAGCATCAGTGCCTTTTTTGATCAGATAGTCGGCAACAGCTTTTGCACGTTTTTCAGACAACAGCAGATTGTACTTTTCTTTGGAAGTACTACGCTTGTCCGTGTGGCCAGCAATCTCAACCTTGTCGTTGCCCCACTCTTTGACAATATCATTCACAATATCCAGGTCGGCATAGGACTCTGGCAAGATAATCGCACTATTAGCCTGGAACAGAATGCGTGGCGTAAATTTCATGGTCGCCTTTTCTTGCGCTTTAGGCTTAAAGGCTTCACCACTACCTTCCCATGGTTTGGCATTTGCCAGCAATGCTGCTTTATCGGGCACGATTTGCTCAGGCACTACTGCTTTACACACATTCTCGCGATCCATGTATTCTTCACGAGGATAATCACCCACATCTGTGCGTGTAACGCCGAGTTTGCTCAGCAACAAGCCTTGACCTGCATACGTTTTTGCATAGGCCGTATTCAAATCCATTTCCGCAATAGTGAAGTTACGACGTGACTGGAAGTATTCGTTTTCAGTATCCAGCAAGTCAAGCAAGGTACGCTGGCCGATTTCGTATTGCTTGCGATAAGCCAAGCGCGCATTTTCAATCGAATCCTGATGCTGTTTGCGGTAAGCCACTTGCTCAGTCAGTTGCTTAATGCTGTTGTAAGAAATTGCAACCAGTTGGCGGGTATCAATACACGCTTTGTCTCGCAAGTCGTGTGAGCGGTTCAGGGTTTCAACCGCGGAGTCCAGATTGGATTTATCCGTAAAGCCGTTGAAAATATTCCAGCTCGCAGTTACTTCCAGCGTATCGGCAGCTAAAGTACTGAGTCTACTTTTATCGTTGACGTCAATAATTTTACGGCCTTGCAAATCAACACGCGGCATAAAGGCAGCTTTACGACCGGAAACAGATTTTTCAACCGCAATAATATTTTCGATCGCAGCCAGAACGTTCGGGTTTTGCTTGTAAGCAGCATCTAACACCTGATCAGCTGAAGGAGCAAGACCATCGCCCGTCATCATCACTTCATTCAGATTCTCCGGCGGCAACTCACCTACCAGACGCTGAAAGCGCGCAGAAACATCATACAAATTATTTGTTTCCGTCACCAGATTAGCCTCGGCCAAAGCAAGACGCCCTGTTGCTTGCTCAAGGTCAACCTTCTTACCTACGCCTGCATCTACACGAGACTTGATCTTATCGAAGACTTGCTTGTGCACAACAAAGTTATCCTGAGCATAAGAAACCAAGCGGCGGTAACGGATCAAATCGTAGTAAGCCGTGGCGGTATCTAACGCTACTGCCTGCATCTGCCCTTGCAACTCGTAGAAACGTGACTTAGCCACATGGTCCAGACGACCGACTTCTGATGGCGTCGCCAGGCCATCAAAAATCATTTGACGCAGAGTCAGGGTGGATTGCTGGTTTGGAGAGTAGGTATTGCTTACATTAGGGGTCAGGCGCTCCTGATTTCTGAACACCTGATCTACAGTCACGTTCGGCAGATATTTGCCTTTGGCCGCAGACTCATCCAGTTCTGCTGACTTAAATGCATGAAAGCTCGCTTGAACTTCTGGGTTCTCTGATACTGCTTTCTCGATAATTTTTTCGAGACTTTCAGGACTCGCCGCCCATGCCAACGAAGAATAAGAGAACACGCCCACGAGGAGCGCTGAGGCAATTTTTTTTAGTTTCATTTGCAGACTCTTAACAAGTTATAAAGATTCATCCAAAATCAGTATAACCACGGAACTAAGCCTGCACAAGAGTGGTCACCGCAATAAACCACAAACTTTTTGATAAATTTAGTGTAATTAGTCAAAAAAATGGAATTGATGCAATATAAAAACTCAAAAAAACCTTCATATATTCATATATTTACACGATAAATATATGAGTTAACTTATTTATTACACGTTAATTTAGTTGAGATTTATTTAAGCTGGGATTTTTAATGCCCACATTACCGGCAAAATGTCCCGGCGTGGACTGCCCCTGCAGAACCAAAGCCAAATGCAACCGGTCGCGCACCTTAAGCGTATCAAAGACAGAAGTAAGATGTGCCTTAACCGTACGCTCGGAGATGGCCAGTAAGCGGGCAATCTCTTTATTACTACTTCCTTTAGCGGCCTCTAACGCCACCTCTCGCTCACGCTTGGTCAAATTCTCCAGAATATCCTCTGGCAGAGCTGACGTGGCTTTGCCACCGGTTGTGAGGCTGATCAGATGCTTGAGTACATCACGTCCCAGCCATACCCCGCCTTGCGAAACCACACTAGAAACCTCTTTGAGCACATTTGGATGTGCATACGCATGCAAATAGCCAACCGCCCCTGACTCCAGTGCCTGCATGGCTTCAACTTGCTCGGGGTTATTGGAGAGGACGATGACTTTGGCGGCAGGCAACACGCGAAGAATGTGTTGCACAGATTGACGCCAAAGGCTGCCCTGCTCTAGTTGCGCATGCACCCAAATGATGGGTGCCCCTACAATATCTGCAGAAATCACATCAGAAATGAGGGTTGATTGAGGAAAGGCCTTTTGCCAGGACTCGATTGCGTTTTTGAGGGTCGTGATAAATATATGCTTCATAGTTTTTAGCGCTCTGTCAATGCGTACGATTTAGCTTTTAACACTGGTTTTAATAAATAAGACAGCACCGTTTTTTTACCTGTGAGGATATCTACCTGTGCCACCATCCCCGGAATAATCGGCAGATGGTCGCCAAGATTATTCTTGGTTGTCCTCACTTTAACGACATAATATGCATTACCTTTATCGTCTATCGTGGAATCTGCAGCAATATCTTCCACAACACCATCCAAACTACCATAGATAGTGTAATCGTAGGCCGTGAGTTTGACCACTGCCGGCTGTTGCGGCCGGATAAAGGCGATATCCTTGGTTTGTACTTTGGTTTCAATCACCAGTGCATCATCGCCTGGCACAATCTCCATCACTTCTTTACCAGGCTGAATGACGCCGCCTACCGTATTGTAGTAAAGCTTGCTGATTTTGCCGTTCACCGGCGAAGTCAGTGTCGACTGTTTTACTTTATCTGAAAGCGCTACACTGGATTGTGTCAGACTGTTGATTTTGGCAGTCGTCTCATTCAAATCTGTGCGGACTTTGCTCATGAAGGATTGTTGTGCTTCAGAAACCTTGCGGCGCGCTTCTGAAATCGCGGCGGTCAATCGTGACATCTGTGCCGATGCCTGATCAATATCCCCTTTGGCACGGTTTGCATCACGCTCCAAGCGCAAAATCTCAATCTCCGAAACCGCTCCACTACTGAGTAAAGGGCGATTGGCAGCGAGCTCTTTACTGGTAGACTCATACGTCTTGATCGCCACTTCTTTCTTAAACTGCACTTCCGATAGTTCACGTTCACGTTGCGATAGTTGGTCACGTGCAATATTGATTTGCGAATTCAACTCATCTCTGGCAGCGTTAAATAGCTGCAGCTCTTGCAAATAGGTATCAGGCGCTTTTTCTTGCACCTCACTGGGCGGGTTAAAGCTACCACCATTCGCCAATGCCTTCAGTCGCGCCTCTTTGGCCGTCAAAGAAAGGTACTGACTCTCGTTTTCCTTGAGGGAGGAGATCGCCCGCGTTTCATCAATCTTGATCAAGGGTTGACCGCGTTTAACCGTATCCCCCAGCTGTACCATGATGTCAGTCACAATCCCACCATCCAGCGATTGCACAACCTGCACCTGACGCGACGGAATCACACGCCCCTCGCCACGGGTCACCTCATCAACCTTGGCAATGCCGGCCCAAACCAGCAAAACTACCAAGATCCCGAGGATAGAATACATGATCAGCTTGGCATGCAGCATGGTGTCTTCAACCATCACATCATGCGCCTGCTCCACCCAGGTGCGCGATTCCGCTGTCTCGGTTTTGACAATTCTATCCACCAGCGCGTGTACAGGCTTACCCAGGCGCACCCAAATACTGTCTGGTTTGGTAATCTGACCAATTTGATCGTATATTTTTTTTGCCATGATTATCTTGCCTTACCCACTTTGCCCGCACGCAATGCTGCAGTCACGTCTTCTTTACTGCCATCTGCAACCACTTGGCCAGAGTCAATGACGATCAACCGATCCGCCAGCTCCAGCATCGCGTTGCGGTGACTAATCACGACCAGCGTTTTTCCGGCAATGGCTTCGCCAATTCTGCGCTTAACGCTTTCTTCGCCTGAGTGATCCATGGCACTGGTCGGCTCATCGAGCAACACAATTTGCGGATGAGTCACAAACGCACGTGCAATCCCCACCCCCTGGCGCTGACCTCCAGACAGCGTATCGCCACGCTCACCGATTTCAAGATCAAAGCCTTTGGGGTGCGCATTGACAAACTCGGCAATCCCCCCCACCTGAGCCGCTTGCAAGACTGATTGATCATCGGCATGCGGGTCACGCAACGTGATGTTGTCACGCAACGATCCAAAAAACAGGTGATTATCCTGCTGCACATAGCCAATGCTGCGACGTAATTCGGCCGGATCGATTTGACGCGCGTCAATGCCATCAATCAGAATCGCGCCCTCGGTTGGCTGGTACAAGCCCAGAATCAGCTTGTTGATTGTCGTCTTGCCAGAGCCCATCCGTCCGATCAGCCCAACATGCTCACCCGCTTGAATCCTGAAAGACACCCGCTGCAAGGCAAACTCATCCGAACCAGGATATTTAAAGGAGACATTCTTAAACTCGATTTCGCCTTTGAACGCGGGGCGCGAGAGGAAATTCATGCCTTTACTACGCTCAACCGGCTTGCCCATAATGTCATCCAGCGATTTCAGGGAAGTCGCCGCAGTGTGGTACTGGGTAAACAGATTGGCAATTTGTGAAATCGGCGCCAGGGCACGGCTGGTCAACTGCGAGCAAGCAATCAAGCCACCCATGGTCAAATCACCATTTGAGATCAGGTAAACGCCCAGAATAATGATGGCGACACTAATGATCTGCTGTAAAGCATAAGTGCCATTGGTAATCGATGAAGACAGCAGTTTGATCTTGCTGCCGACTTCTGACAGAAACAGCGCACTCTTCTCCCACTTGCCTTGCATCTGCCCTTCCACGCCCATGGATTTTACCGTCTCCAGCCCAACCAGGCTTTCAATCAGTGTGGCATTGCGCTGCGCGCTGGCACGATACATGGTTTCAGACAGGTCATGCAGTTTGGTTTGCACGCTCAGTGAGTAGATCAGCACAATGGCACCGCCAATCACAGCAGGTAGCACCATCAACGGACTGATCCAGGCAATCACCACCAGAAAAATAATCCCGAACGGCAGGTCAATCAACGTCACCACCGTGGCTGAGGTAATAAAGTCGCGCACACTTTCAAACGAACGCAGATTGGAAGCAAACGAGCCAACGGAATTGGGTCTGGCTTCATACCGCGTGCCCAAGACCTTTTCCATGATCTGTGCACTGAGTTTCACATCAATACGCGCACTGGCCCAATCCAGAAAATAGGTACGCATTGAACGTAACAGCAAATCCCCCAGCACTATCAGCGCCACACCTAAGCCGAGCACCCACAAGGTCTCAACAGCCTTGTTGGGCACCACGCGGTCATAGACGTTCATGGTGAACAACGGCATGGCCAGCGCAAATAGATTAATCAGCAATGCCGCAATCATTACATCGCGGTAAATCGCGCGGTTTTCGGCCAGCGTGCCCCAGAACCAGTGCCGGACTTTGATACGGCCCACCTCAGGCGTACGTGCATCAAAAATGAAGTTTTGCCGGGTAATCAAGGCATAGCCGGTATATTGCGCAGCCAAATCCGCCAGACTGATGGTGACCGGTTCAGAAGACAGCTCAGGGAAAATAACCTGGGCAAAATGCTGCGACTGATCAACCTGAATCAACTGGCAGGCCCGGTCATTGTTCAACAGCAACGTGACATCCACCTGCGGTTGCAGCAATGTTGGAATGGCCGCTTGCTTGACCGTCACATCCAGTTGCAAACGCTCCGCAGAACGTTTGAATAATTCGGGGTTTAATTTACCATTCTGCAACGGCAAGCCTGAAATCAGGGCGTCGCGTGTAGTGGCCAACCGGTTATGGCGGCAAATATAAAGGAGGCACTCCAGCAGAGCGTCTTTCTCGGTTTTATTGAAGTATGGCGTCGTTTCCATGGCAGATGACTTATTATTATCCTTGTCCGAGTGATATCAGCGACTGATTAGCAAGATTGATTGTATGGTGTTTTAATTGATATCAAAAAGGGGAGTATATGGCATAACCCCGTTGAATTACAAAAATTGACCGTATCAGAGCTCGCCAAACGAGAGGCTTTCCTGTACGTAGGGGCCGGTCACTGCCTCTATCCCCACCGCATTCAAACTATCCAGCTCCTGCTGATCCTGCACCCCCTCGGCAATCGGCACGATGCCCATGGTGCGCACCATCATGCAGAGGCCGCGCATCAGTGATTGCTGTTGTGGCCGCAAATGAATATCGCGGATTAGAGATGCGTCAAACTTGATATAGTCCAGTCCCAGTTCGTGTAAGTCACCTAACTGCGCCAAGCGGGTGGCGACATGTTCCATCCCGACCATGCAACCCAGCGACTTGACCAGATGCACAAACTCCCTGAACTTAATAAAGTCACTAAACGCCGCTTCTTCTGCTACCTCAAAACTCAACCTGGCAGGTTGATTCACGGACAGGATCAAGGCCTGCAGCTTGTCACGGTAATCATCACTACGCATTGCCGCTGCCGAGACATTCACACTTAAATTGGCGTTGCTCTTGGCCAGCATATCGACGGCATACTCCAACGCAAGACCATCCAGCGTTTTGATCATATCGAGCTGGCTGGCCCAATCAATAAAGGCCCCCGCTGCCAGCCATTGATCGCCTTCATCAATATGCAAGCGCAAGGGGCATTCGTAGTGGAACAATTGTTGATGCCGCTGCATCACCGGATAGCAGGCGAGCTTGATTTGCTTTTGCTCAATTGCCTGCAGGAACTGCTGCTTCCACTGGTTCAGATAATTTTTTCTTGAGGTGACGATGCTATTGGCATTCATGACGCGCATCGGCAAGGCGGCCTGATCCTCAGCCAGGTCAAGAATAAATTGCATGACGCGGTAGATATCGGCAAAGTCGTCGCCTTTTTTGGTTTTGGTATGCGTCACGACAAACTGGAATTGCAGCATCTGCTGCGCGGCATTGAGTTTTTCCAGCACCAGTTTGAGCTCGGTCGCCACGGCGAAATCATCGACAGGCTGGCGACTGAAAATCCCGAAAACGCCCCCTGCCAGTCGGCCACAAACCACATCAGGATAATGTGCCATCTGCTGCAACAGCGCATCGCCGATTTTTTTGATCAGCTGGTTGGTCACACTGTAGCCCATTTGCCGGTCGATGTCGGACAGGTTACGCATTTGTACCAAAATCAGCATGCCCTCGACAAAACTGTCATTCTTGAGTGCCACCGATGCCGTGTTGGTAAAGTGTGACTGGTTCATGAGACCGGTCACTTCGTCATAGTTGATTTGCTGGTTAAAAGTATTCAAGCGCTCGGACTCTGCCGTCACCATAGACTTGACGCGCTCGGACAAGGTGTTCATGGTGCGCACCAGCTTCTTGAACTCTTCCGTCTCCGGCTCGGCAATCGTAATGTATTTACGCTCACCCAAGGCTTCTGCCTGTCCAATGACTTCATCCAGTGGCCGCAAGATTTTCTTGAGCCATACGCCAGAAATTGCATAACTCAACAAGGCAACCAGCAGTGTCCACAGCAAGGCATGACGAGACGTTTCCCACAGCTGGTCATACGCCAGCGACGGCTCGCTTTCCATGATCAGGGTGCCATATTGCTGCCAACCGGACTGAATATTGGCAACGCCGGGTTGGATCTCAATTGACAATAAAGACTGGAACCAGCTTGGGGCCTCTGAATGGGGCGCACGATTCACGCGTTCTATCATGGTCTTGTTGTCAGGCGACACAATCGCAATGCGGCGATAGTGCCCCATGTCAAACTGGGCGCTGACGATCAGCTCAACCGTGACATTGTCTTTTTGAATATTGGAAAGTGTAATGGCCAGCCCGTTGGCATTATCGTTATTTTTTTTCTGTAGCTGCTCCGCCATATAACGGTGGTCATTATAGACCCCCAGAAACAGACATCCGGCGGCCACCATCAAAATGATGGCCGAAATTGCAATACGTATTTGTTTGATTAATGACATCAGAAAGCCCTCTTACTTTCCTGGGGGGAGATTGGCAACTGCCCGGTCCTTGTGCAGACTCTATGTGCAAGCCTAGCATCCTCACCCCATAATAACCATAGCTCTAACCATTTTTCCATCATTCCAATCCGTCCTGTCGCATCCGCGTCAACACATCTCGCCATTTTGAGATGTTGGTTGGCGAGCCCGCACGTACCGTCGGGTTATTCGCCACAAACAAACCCTTGTCGTTAAAACTGAAGACAGGCGCCAGGTCGCCCCGGCGCGAAGCCGGTAGCAATTCAAAATTGAGGTTATCCAGAATCAGTGGGTCGCTGTTAGGCGTGGCATAGTAAGCCAGCACCATGTGCGGGCGGATTGAGCCGCTAGGCATGCGTGCCCGAACATACGTGAGACGTAATTTATCCTGTGAAATACCCAGTTTCTTGAGCAAAATATATTTGACAATACTGAAGTCCTCGCAGTCCCCCGCCCCCTTGCCCAAGGTTTCGAGCGGGCTGGCCCAGTAATCCTCCATGCCCCACAACGTATAGTCGTCCACAAACAGCACGTGCTGATTGGTAAAATCATTGACCATGCCGACCTTGGTCATTTCGCCGGAGCCGGCAATCTGCGCAAACAGCTCATTCAGACGCATGACATTCTGATAAGCCTCTTCGCCGTAACGCTGGCGGACTTTCTCCAGCATCGCCAGCACATAATCATCCGCCTGGATCTGCGACCATAGCAGGCTGATTGCCAGGCATAGGCCTGTCAATACTCTGGCAAAGGTGGATGGCGTCAATTTCATGTCAGTTAAGGTTTTACAGGCAACGATTATGTCACGATGAAAAGAGACACAATTTAACAAACAAAATGGTTTTCATCGACAACTTCCGCGCGGTCTCATACACCCAATCACTCAAACATGACAGAGACAACAAAGACAAGTATGGACGGATTGGGTAAAATGCTGGTTTTTCGCATCTATTAAATTGTTTAACCATGACGTCACTCACCACGCTCAACGCACTCTCGCCGCTAGATGGCCGCTACCAATCAAAACTTGACCCCTTGCGGCCTTATTTCAGCGAGTATGCCCTGATTAAATATCGCGCGATGGTAGAAGTCGCCTGGTTAAAAGCGCTAAGTGCCGCCCCTGAGCTGGCTGAAATCGCGCCATTCAGCCCGACGACCATAGACGAACTGGATGCTGCGATTGACGCATTCAGCGAAGCGGATGCCATGCAGGTCAAAGCCATCGAAGTACGTACCAATCACGATGTGAAAGCGCTGGAATACTGGCTGAAAGAGAAGTTTGACGGCAATCCTGAAATCAAGAAAGCCAGTGAATTTATCCATTTTGCCTGTACCTCAGAAGACATCAACAACCTGTCTCACGCCCTGATGCTGAAATCTGCGCGTGAAGCCGTCATGCAGCCTAACCTGCAGGCAGTCATTGCCCGCCTGACTGAGTTGGCGCAAGCGCTGGCTGAGCAACCGATGTTGTCCCGTACGCATGGTCAAACGGCCAGCCCTACCACCATGGGCAAAGAGCTGGCGAATGTGGTTTATCGCCTGCAACGCCAGTTGAAACAACTGCAAGCGAACGAAATTTTGGGCAAGATCAACGGCGCCGTGGGTAACTTCAATGCACATTTGTCTGCCTACCCTGATTTTGACTGGGAAAGCTTTGCCAAACGCTTTGTCGAGTCTCTGGGCCTGACGTACAACCCGCTGACCATCCAGATCGAGCCGCATGATTACATGGCTGAGATTTACGACACGCTGGCACGGATCAATACCATCCTGATTGACTTGAACCGCGACATCTGGGGCTATATCTCGGTCGGCTATTTCAAGCAAAAAGTCAAAGCGGGCGAAATCGGCTCCTCGACCATGCCACACAAGGTCAACCCGATTGACTTTGAAAACTCTGAAGGCAACCTGGGCCTTGCGAACGCGATTTTGCGTCACCTGGCCGAGAAACTGCCTATCTCACGCTGGCAGCGTGACCTGACCGACTCTACCGTGTTGCGTAATATGGGCGTGGCCTTTGGTTATACGCTACTGGGGTATGACTCTTGCCTGCGCGGCCTGAATAAGCTGGAAATCAATCCGCAGCGCCTGCTGGAAGACCTGGACAATAGCTGGGAAGTGCTGGCCGAGCCGATTCAAACTGTAATGCGCCGTTATGGCATTGAAAATCCTTATGAGCAACTCAAAGAGCTGACACGCGGTAAAGGCGGCATTAACAAACAATCGCTGCATGCTTTTATCGAGACGCTGCCTATCCCGGCCGAAGCCAAGCAGGCGTTGCTGGCAATGACCCCTGCAACTTATACCGGCAAGGCCAGTCAACTGGTTAAACATATTTAAATCGCCGTTGATTTGACCAGGGAACTCTTAGCGTACTTCATTCAACCATTTTCATTCAGGACATCTGCCCCGCAGCCGCTCTGGCGGCCTGGGCAGATTTCCTTGTTTCACCGTTTCATACAGCTCTGCTTCATTACCCCTCTGTGCCTGCTGAAAAAACGCTTGCGCGGCTTGATCAAATACGTTTTTCTTCTTATCCCGCTGTTATCGGCTTTACCAGCGATTGCCGAAGAGCCTTTATGGTTTGAGGTGCAAACCGACAATCGCTACCGCACGCGTTTTTTTATCAGCGGCAATCCATTACCGGCGCAGCAGTCCAAGCTGCGTGAGTTGCTGCAAAAACACTTGAGCATTCATGAGGCGATGTCCAACCCGCGCATGAATGCGAGCGAGTGGCAGCGGCTGATCCAGAAAACCCCGCAGGAAATAAGCGACTTGCTCGCCACTGAAGGCTACTTTAAGACCCAAACCACCCTACGCCGGCCAGACGCGACACAAGCCGAATTCCACCTCATGTTGCCGCCACCAGCCACCGTCAAGCAGGTCAACGTCAGCATCTCTGGGGAAGTGCAACGGCCTGCCTACCAGGCTACACTCGAGGCCGCGCAAAAAAGCTGGCCCTTACCGGTGAACAGCATCTTTACGCAAGCGGCCTGGACCAGCGCCAAGCGCGATATCCTTGCCGCTTTGCTAAGGGATCAATTTCCCAACGCAAAACTGACGCGCTCACAAGCCCTGGTCGATCCGGCAACCCAGGCTGTCGTGATTGAAATCGCGGTAGATTCTGGCCCGGCAGTTAAGGTGGGGCACGTGCTCATCCAGGGCTTGCAACATTACCCGGAATCCCTGCTCAGACCGCTGATTACACTCAAAAGCGGGGCGCCCTACCGCCAGGAGGATCTGCTCACTTTACAGAACAGTTTTATGAGCACGGGCAAATTTAGAGCGGTCGATGTCATTGCCAAAACCGATCAACTCAACCCGGACCGGTCTGCCGACATCACGGTGACGGTCTCCGAACTCGAGCAATATTCCATGCGTATCGGCACCGGCGCCAGTACCAATACCGGGGCCAGAGTAGTATTCAATTACACCAACCGCAACCTGTTTGACCGCGGACTATTGTGGGACAGTAGCGTACGGCTTGAACAACGCTTACAGGCCGTGACTTCCAACATTACCTTTCTGACGGATGAGCAGGGCTATCGCGACAGCATTCAAAACAACCTGATCCGTACCGCTGTAGAAGGCCAGGTCACCACCGCCATTCAAAATGGGGTGCGTCGCTATTGGGGCCAGCCGACAAGCATAGAACAATTTGTCGGCGCCAACCTGCTCTATGAATTTTTAACCGTAGATGGCGAAAATTCCCAGTTTAATAAAGCCGCAACCGTCGCCTATGGCTTTAATATGCGCAGACTCAACAATGCGCTGGCACCCACTAAAGGCTGGATTTTCAATACACAATTCCAGCTGGCCCCATTAGACAAACTGTCAGATGGTCGTTTTTTGCAATCGCAGGCCAGGTTACAGGCGTTTTACCCGTTGACGGAGTCTACCCAGTGGCTGGGCCGCATTGAAGTGGGCAGTATTACTGGCTCTGGCAGGGTGCCAGCGACTTATTTATTCCGCGCCGGTGGCGACCAGTCGGTGCGCGGCTATGCCTTTCAGTCTTTAGGCGTGAAAGAGGCAGACGCCATTGTAGGCGGCCGCGTGCTGCTCACGGGCAGCAGTGAAATCGTGCAATGGCTCACCACCTCTTGGGGCGCGGCCGTGTTTGTCGATTTCGGCAATGCGGCCAACAGCTGGAAAGACTACGAACCTGTACTGGGCTATGGCCTGGGGGCCCGCTGGCGTAGCCCGATTGGCCCGGTCGGGGTGGATATTGCCCGTGGTCAGGAGACCGGTGAATACCGCCTGCATTTTAACCTGGGAGTGAATTTCTAATGTCACGCCTGCGCTACCTGTCGTCACTATTCAAACAATTTATAGCGCTGCTGCTTTGCCTGTCGATCATCATCACGCCGCAAATCGTGTGGGCGGCCAATATTCTGGTGCTCACCAGTCTGACCTCGTTTGAAACCGATTTGGGGAATGCGACACTGAGCGTGACCGGCATAGACTCGCATATGCAACTGACGGTCACGCCCCAGGGCAAACTCACCGTCTCACGGTTTTCTGCCAAGCAGGTCACATTGCGTTACAAACCGGCAAACGAACAAGCACCGACAACCTCGCAGCCCCAGCCGCCCCTGCCTGCCCATATTCACATCCCCTTGCCGTTCTATCTGCATCTGGGACAGATTGAACAATTGACCATTATTCAAGGCCAGAGCATCACGCAGGTTTCGCATCTCCAGTTTGATCTGGATGCAGACAATACTGCCCTGCAATTTAATATCAGCCAGGCACACAGCCCCTGGGGCAACCTCAGCAGCCATTTTAAGATGCAGAATGCAGCGCCATTCAATTTAAGCGGCTGGATGGACCTTCAGCAACCGCAAGGCGACCTGCCCTATCATTTGCGCATGGCGCTGGCTGGTAATTTGACGCGACTGGAAATGACGGCTAATCATCATTACCAACCGGAGGCACGGCCATTCGCGCTGATTCCGGTTGATATCTCCAGCCCAGAGCCAACGACCAAAGATCCTATTAATAAAAATCCTATCAATAAGCACCAGAAAATACTGGATACAGTGCAGTTGCAGGCCTCCATCGGCCTGGACGACCAGCGCCAAAGCCATCTCGCGTTTCACTTGCAACAGTTTCAAGCCAAACACCTGCATCCCCAGCTAGGCGGAGCCATGGATTTGAATATCGTTGCCGATGGCAGCCTAACCGAACAAGGGCTGGTCAATATCACCGTGGATGCAGGCAATAGCCGTTTGCAACAACAGCCGCTCATCCTCAAAGGGCAAGCGCAATTGCGTGGCAGTGTATTAAGCCTGCTGGACCTAAAAGCGCAGCTGGACCAGAATACATTCAGCATCCAAACCCAGCCACTCAGCCAGGCCAATCCATGGTCAACGCAACAAACTCGCTTGATCTGGCAAGCCAATCTGGCCTCGCTGGCACAGTTGATGCCGGGCTTTAGCGGCAAGCTGCAAGGCCAAGGCGACATTACCCAAGGCGAGGGCAGTTTTTCGACCTCGTATCATCTGTCTGGCGCGAAATTGCAGCTGCCAAAAGGTTTATCCCTGGCTGGTCTGCAAGTCGACGGGCACTTTTCCAATCAATCGCAGGCCACGCTGGACAACCAGATTCAGTTACAAGGCCTGTCGCAGCAAGATGCGCGTGGCATGGACAGTCCACCTATTGATGCCGAACTCAAGCTGAAGGGCAATCTGGACCAACACCAACTCACCCTCACTGTCACTGACAGCGATGCGCAACGACAAAGAAACTTGCTGCTGGCGCTCAATGGCCATTGGCAGGACAGCGGTTTGCAAGACCCGGGCTGGCAAGCCTCCCTCACCCAATTACAGGATCAGGCGGGTAAAGTGTTTCAACTTGAAAAACCGGCAGCCCTGGCCTGGCAGCCTGAGCAGGGCTTTCAACTCAGAGACTTTATCCTAAAGGCCAAATCCGGCGGGCAATTGCAGGTAACAGCACTGCACTATCGCCCGCCCCAGGCGGCCAATGCGCGCACGCAGGCGCCAGCACAAGCCGTTGCATTGCATACACAAGGCGCGCTAGACCACTTTCCAGTGCAAGCGCTGCTTGGCTGGCTTGGCCAGGGCTCTGCGGAGGAACTGCCCGCCGACGCACTGCGGTTATCAGGTCAATGGTCACTGGCCCTGGACCAGCACCTGAACGGATCCTTGCATCTGGAGCGGTCTGACGGTGACTGGCAGATATTCGATACCACCGCCAACGCCTGGCAAGCGCTAGGCATACAAATATTGCAGGCAGACTGGCAAGCCAGCAATGACCGCATGCAGCTACAAGCTACGCTGCAATCCAACGGTGACGCGCAACGGGTGATCGACCTGCAATTTTCTGCGGCGACAGAAGTCACCCCCACCGCCGACGGGCTGGTGATCAAGAAAACCGCGCCGTTGCAGGCCATGCTCAAAGCGCATCTGCCGCAATTAAACTGGCTCAATAAACTGCTGCCAGACACACAAATGGGCGGGCAACTCAACATTCAAGCGGCAGCCCATGGCACCATTGCACAACCTAACCTGCAAGGCAGCATGCAGGGCAGCGCATTATCGTTACAAGTGCCATCTCAAGGCCTGTGGCTGGAGCAAGGCTCGCTCAATGCCACGCTTGCCACAGACCAGATACACCTCCAGCAATTGCACTTTGCCGGCAAAAGCGGTGAACTGAATGGCACTGGCGTGTTTCAGTTTAATCAGGAAGACTGGCAGCTCAATGCCGCCTTGCAGCTAGACAAGCTACAGGCGCTGTCACGGGTAGACCGCTGGGTGCAATTAAGCGGCCAGACCAAGCTCAGTATGAACAGCCAGCAAACAACGGTCAGCGGTAATCTCAAAATTCATAAAGGCTTGTTTGAGTTGCCCAAGGCGGACAAACCCACGCTGGATGAGGATGTCGTGATTGAATCCCCGCAAGCTCGGACGGAGACGGCCTCCAAACTATTGCTTCAATCATTTGCGCTGGATTTTGGCGATAAACCTACCGTGCTTCCGTTTAAGGAATCAGAACAGTTCATGCTCAGGGGTCAGGGCCTGAATGCCGCCTTGAGTGGCAAGTTGCAACTCAACGGCCTGCTGGATGCACTCAGCGCCACAGGCACACTGGACCTCACCGGCACCTATCTCGCCTACGGCCAATCGCTGAATATTGAAACTGGACGGCTGATTTTTAGTGGCAAACTGCCCAATATCGGTCTCGATGTGCTGGCGACCCGGCAAGTGGACACTACCAAGGTTGGCATTCAGATTAATGGCAGCCTGCAAACGCCGCGCCTGAAACTGGTCTCCACACCGGAAACCAGCAATGAAAACAAAGTCGCGCTACTGGTGCTGGGCCAACCCATGTCACAAGTCGGCAGCAGCGACCTCGCCCTGCTGTCTGTCGCGGCGGGCGCCCTGCTGTCGCAAGGCGATTCGGTCTCGTTACAAACCCGGTTGGCGCAAGCCGTGGGGCTGGACAGCATCGATGTCCGTGGCAGTGGCCCGACCAATTATGCCGTCAGCGTCGGCAAACGCATTAACCGCAATCTGGTGGTCGGCTATGAAAAAAGCATTGTCGGCCTGTTAAATGTTGGTAAACTGACCTACCAACTCACCAAGCGCATTTCCATTGAAACCAGGACAGGTTCAGAGAATGCACTGGATGTGTTTTATGGTTTTAGTTTTGACTAGACGGCTGACTGACGCATGCATACAGATAAACCCAACCCGAGATTAGCGGTGCTGATTGATGCGGACAACACGTTTAACGTCATCCCCATCATTGATGCGCTGTTTGAAGAAATTTCCAAATTTGGTGATGCCAGCATCCGCCGCATTTATGGTGACTGGACGCAACACCAACTGAGCCGCTGGAAAGAAGTGCTGCCCAAGCATGCCCAGCCCATGCAGCAATATGCCAACACCAAGGGTAAAAACGCCACAGACAGCGCCCTCATTATTGATGCGATGGATTTACTGTATACCGCACCGCTGGATGGCGTCTGCATCGTGTCGAGTGACAGTGACTTTACCAGGCTGGCGATCCGCTTCCGTGAGTCAGGCAAATCGGTATATGGCTTTGGTGAGGCCAAAACGCCCGAATCATTGCGAGCCGCCTGTAACCGCTTTGTGTTTATCGAGATTCTTTCCCAAGACAAAAAAGCCGATACCGATGAATCAGCCGCGATCATGGACAAGAGCACTGCGGACAAAGCAGATACGCTGAGCAAGCAAGCAACGGCAACCGCTGAACCGTTGTTGCTAAGCCCGACCGTCAAGAAAACCTCACAACAACTGGCCATGGATGCCAAGCTGGTGTCCCTGACGCGATCCGCCATAGAAGCGCTTTCGGAAGATGATGGCTTTGCCAACCTCAGTGAGGTCAAAAAACATATGATTAAAAACTATTCTGCGTTTGACTCCAGAAACTATGGATATGCTAAATTTAGCGAGTTGATTCAATCCATCGGGCTGTTTGAGCTGGATCACAAAAAGCAGCACGTTAAAGACAAACGAAAAAAATGACAGAAATTCTGATTCTTTATTACTCTCAAGGCGGTGCCGTGCGCGAGCTGGCACAACAGATTGCCCGCGGCGTAGAGAGCGTACCCGGTGCCAAGGCACGGCTGCGCACAGTGCCCAAAATCTCGGCCACCTGTGAGGCCACCGAGCCCGAGATCCCAAGCAGTGGGGCGCCCTATGCCACACTGCAAGATCTCGAAGAATGTGCCGGACTGGCACTCGGCAGCCCAACACGGTTTGGCAACATGGCTGCCCCAATGAAATATTTTCTCGATGGCACCTCCGGGCTCTGGCTCAAAGGCGCGCTGATTGGCAAACCGGCGGCCGTGTTCACCTCCAGTGGCTCCATGCACGGCGGCAATGAAATGACTTTGATGACCATGATGATCCCGCTGCTGCACCATGGCATGCTATTGATGGGCTTGCCATATTCCGAGCCGCAATTGGGGACGACTAAAACCGGTGGCACCCCGTATGGTGCCAGTCATATCGGCGGCGCGATGGATGATCAGCCCTTGTCTGACGATGAGAAGAAATTATGTCTGGCCTTGGGCAAACGTCTGGCCCACACAGCGCTCAAATTGCAATAATCGTTTTTTAGGGAACTTTAAGTATGTCTGATGCACCCATCCCGAAATCATTGGCTCGTGAAGCCCGTCAATTCTTGTTTTCAACCCGTCATGCCATTTTGTCGACGCATTCGATGAAGTATCCCGGCTTTCCGTTTGGCTCGGTGGCACCGTTTGTCTGCAACCAGCAGGCAGAACCCGTGGTTCTGATCAGCACGATTGCCGAACATACCAAAAATATTCTCGAAAACGCCAAAGTCTCTTTACTGGTGTTTTCCGGGGCTGAAGACTTGCAAGCCAACGCGCGCCTGACATTGATGGGTGAAGCCATGCCTTGCGACAAGCAGGATGCCGATTTGCGCGCCCGCTACCTGCGCTATTTGCCACAGGCAGCCAGCTACTTTGATATGCATGACTTTCATTTTTACCGCATTCAGGTGGAGCATGTGCGCTACATTGCCGGCTTTGGCCGCATGGGCTGGTTTGAAGGCTCGGCGCTCAACGAAGGACTGGGCGAGAGCATGCTCGCCGCGCAAGAAGCGGGCATCGTCGCCCATATGAACGAGGACCACAAGGATAGCCTGCTACAGTATTGCAAACATGTTCATGACATCACCGCCGACCATGCAGAAATGATAGGCCTGGATGCTGAAGGGTTTGATGTGCAATATCATCAGGGTGAAGAAACACAAGGGTTATTGCGGTTTGCCTTTGAGCAGCCGGTATTGAACGCCATGGATGCGCGCAAAGCCCTGGTAGCCTTGTCTCAAGCGTGCAAAGCATGATCGCGCGCTGGTTGATGGTCAGTCGCTGGGTCGCCAGCGTCAGCTTGATTGCGCTGATTGTATTGTGTCTGGGGTGGGAGATTTTATGGGCGCCCTTGCGGGCTGGTGGCAGCTTGCTGTTTTTAAAAGTCTTGCCGCTGTTGGGCCCGTTATTTGGCATTTTGCGTGGCAAGCGCTATACCTACCAATGGTCAGGTATGCTGATTCTGTTTTACTTTACCGAGGGCGTGGTGCGGACATGGTCAGAAACGGGGCTCAGCCATTGGCTGGCGCTGGCAGAGGTCATCTTCAGCGCATTGTTTTTTGCCAGCGTCGTCACCTATGCCAAATTTAGCGGTAGCCGCTATCAGGCCGCTTGACCAACATTGCCTCACCGCCTGGCTTGGCCATTTTTGCTGTAAATTCTTTGTTGAATCCACGCTGACAAGCCCGCTAAACCTTATATAATATCGGGCATGAAAATCCTGTTATCTAATGACGATGGCTATCTTGCGCCCGGCCTCAATGTCCTGGCCGCGCATTTGAGCAAAATAGCCGAGATCACCGTGGTCGCTCCCGAGCGTAACCGCAGTGGTGCCAGCAACTCACTCACCCTGGACAGACCTTTAAGTGTCAAACAAGCCGCCAATGGCTTTTTTTATGTCAATGGCACCCCCACCGACTGCGTACACATTGCCCTGACCGGCCTCATGCAGGAAATGCCGGACATGGTGATCAGCGGTATCAATGACGGTGCCAATATGGGCGACGATACCATTTACTCTGGCACCGTAGCTGCAGCGACTGAGGGGTATTTACTGGGCATTCCTTCTTTTGCCATTTCGATGTCGCAACATCAGGCACTGCACTTTGAAACGGCGGCCAAGATCGTGGTGGACCTGGTCCAGCAATACAACCACAGCGAGTTTACCGAGCCAACCTTGTTAAACATCAATGTGCCAGATGTACCGTTTGAAGCCATCAAAGGTAAAAAAATCACGCGACTGGGTAAACGTCACAAGGCAGAACCCGTCATTCAACTGCAAACCCCCAGAGGCGAAACCGTTTACTGGGTAGGTGCCGCGGGCCAGCCGAATGACGGCGGTGAAGGGACTGACTTTCACGCCGTGGCCGATGGCTATGTCTCCATTTCACCCATACAGGTAGATTTAACCAAACACTCTCAAATTGCCACCCTGCAGCAATGGCTGCAAAGCAAGCAATAAGTCATCAAGAATTCAGTGACATGGCGATTCCAAGAACATCACACAAAACCGGTATCGGAATGACCTCTTCGCGGACACGCGAGCGCATGTTGACGCGCCTGCGTGAGCAAGGCATTCAGGATGAAGTGGTCATAGCGGCCATGGCAGAGATTCCTCGCCATATCTTCGTCGATGAAGCGCTGTCTATCCGCGCCTATGAAGACGTTTCATTGCCGATTGGTTACGGTCAGACCATTTCGCAACCGTATATCGTGGCCAAAATGACGCAAATTCTGCGCAATGGCAAACCATTGAACAAAGTGCTTGAGATTGGCACGGGCTGCGGCTACCAGACCGCAGTATTGTCGCGCGTGAGCACCGACGTCTACTCACTGGAACGCATCCGGCCGCTGGTGATGAAAGCCAGAAACCATCTGCGCACCTTGAAATGTACCAATGTCAAACTGGACCACGCCGATGGCAGCTTGGGACTCAAGGATTATGGCCCGTTTGATGCCATTATGGTCACCGCGGCGGCCAGCCATGTGCCGCCTGAGCTGGTCGAACAATTAGCCGTCGGTGGCCGCATGGTCATCCCGGTCGGCACTACCGACCAGGTACTGCATTTAATTGAACGCACCGCCCAGGGAATTCAGCAAACCGCGCTGGAATCCGTGAAGTTTGTCCCATTGCTAGGAGGCACTGCTTTATCATGAATCTACGCACCTTGCTGACCGCGTGCGGAACCGCCTGTACACTTGCTGCCTGTGCCCTCAACTCTCCCATGCCGCGCGCACCGGTGGTCACCAGCGTGTCACCTGCGCCAGAGAGCAAACCGGCTGCGCCGGTCAGCGTGGGGGCAAATCAGTACCTGGTACAAAAAGGCGATACGCTCTACAGTATCGGCCGCAAATTTGGCATCCCGTTCATAAAGCTGGCCGAGTTCAACCAGCTGCAAGCGCCGTATGAGATTCATGTCGGCCAAGTCCTCAACCTGACCGCAAAAAGCGGCACCAGCGCAACGAATAACAAAGCCACCGATCCCGCAGGCGCGGATGATGCTGAAGTCGTCACCTCGGCGATCAGCAGACCAGACATGAATGCGACCTCTGAGGCCGCAAGCACGGCCAATGCCGCACCGGCGCTGCAGGCCACCACAGAGGGCGAAAAATCCGCAGCCCCCTTAGACCTCGAAGCCATCAACGACAGCGACATTCAATGGCAGTGGCCGTTGGCAGGCAAAGTGAGTGCAGGGTTTGACGTACAAACCAATAAAGGCTTGAACATCACGGGGAGCGCCGGTCAGGCAGTCAATGCCGCGGGCGCGGGTAAAGTAATTTATAGCGGCATGGATGTGCGTGGCTATGGCAAGCTGATTATCGTCAAACACAACAGCAACCTGCTCTCTGTCTATGCGCACCAGGGCAACTCGCTGGTCAAAGAGGGCGTGTTTGTGACCCAAGGTGAAAAACTTGCCACCTTGCCCGCCCCGGCCAATAACAAACTGCCTGTGCTGCATTTTGAAATCCGGCAAAAAGGCAAACCGGTAGACCCGGCCACGTATTTACCGAGTACGCCGGCCACCGCCAGCAGCCATTAAGCCAAGCACGGTCGGCATGCCTCGACCGCTGGCAGGTTAAACCATGCAGGTGCACTCAGCAAAGGAGCTGGTATGGACCCCAACCGCTACAGCAAAAACCGCGATATCCGACCAGACAGCGGATGGAAAATCCTGCAGGCGGTGCTGACGCTAGGCCTGGTGCTTTGCGGCCTGGTCGGGATCGCTGTCCATCTATTCAGCAGTGAGTCACGCCCGACTGACTGGTTGCAATGGCTGATGGCCAGTCCGATGAATGTGGTGCTAGCGGTCCTCACCCTGCTGGCCCTGTTTGTGTTTCACCGCTATATCAGCCACCTGAGCAACCATCAGCGCCGCTCAGCCAGTGACTTTCCTGTTTATGTCATGATGCTGTTAGGCGCTTATTTTATCTACCAACTGCTAACCACAGGGCATTGGTAGACGCCTGCTAGCGCCTAAGCCCCAACCAAATCAAGGCCCAACCAGATCAAGCCGTTTTGCGAAGGCTACCGGCCTGCACATGGCAACGGTTCATACCACTAAAAATGGCCTTGATCGAAGCAGTGACGATATTGGTATCCATCCCCACGCCGTAACATACCTTGCCCTGACACGCGACCTCGACAAACGCGCAGGCCATTGCCTCGCCAGCAGACGGGCTGGCCCCTAGCGAACGCTCTTCAAAACTGCGTACCTGTACCTCAATGCCCATATGTTGCAGGGCATGAATCGCCGCATCCACCGGCCCGTTGCCTTGCCCACTGGCGATGGCGGGCACGCCATTGACTGCCATATGCATGCGGATCGCCTGGCCCTGGGCATGACTCTCCAGCTGATAGTCCTGCATATGCATAGGCATCACCGTAGACACATAGTGAGCATTAAACAGCTGCCACAGAGTCTCAGGCCCCACCTCGCTGCCGTGTTGGTCGGTATATTGCTGCACCACGGCAGAAAATTCGACCTGCATGCGTCTGGGCATTACCACCCCATAATGACTCTCCAGCAGATAAGCCACGCCACCTTTGCCTGACTGGCTATTCACCCGGATAATCGAATCATAATTGCGACCCACATCCTTGGGGTCTATCGGCAGGTAAGGCATATTCCAGGGCGCATCGGCGGGCAGCGACTGCCTTGCCGCGAATCCCTTTTTAATCGCATCCTGATGCGACCCAGAAAACGCAGTAAACACCAGATCGCCCGCATAAGGGTGGCGCGGGTGAATCTCAATCTGCGTACACTCTTCCACCGTCCGGCCAATCGCATCAATCTCAGAAAAATCCAGGCCAGGATGCACACCTTGCGAATACATATTCAGCGCCACCGTCACCAGATCCACGTTGCCCGTGCGTTCCCCATGCCCAAACAGGCAGCCTTCCACGCGATCCGCTCCAGCCATGATGCCCAGTTCGGTGGCCGCAACCGCCGTGCCGCGGTCATTGTGCGGATGCAGGCTCAGAATCACGCTGTCGCGATGCGCCAGATGTCTATGCATCCACTCAATCTGGTCGGCATACACATTCGGCGTGGCCACTTCCACCGTCGCCGGCAGGTTGATAATGATCTTGCGGTCAGGCGTTGCCTCCCAGACCTCGGTGACTGCATCACACACCTCTTTGGAAAATTCAAGCTCGGTCGCCGTGAACGTCTCCGGGCTATATTGCATCACGACTTCGGTCTCAGGCATCTCGGCGGCCAGTGCTTTCACCAGCCGCACCGCCTCTACTGCCATCGCCTTCACCTCATCCTTAGTCATGTTGAACACCACGTCCCTAAACGTCGGCGAAATCGCGTTATACACATGCACAATCACCCGACGCGCGCCACGGACGGACTCCATCGTACGGCGGATCAGAGGCTCGCGTGCCTGCGTCAGTACCTCAATCGTCACATCCTCGGGAATCTGCCTTTCTTCAATCAGGCTACGCACAAAGTTGAAATCGGTTTGCGAGGCCGAAGGAAACGCCACTTCAATTTCCTTAAAGCCCATCTGGCACAGCATCTTGAACATACGGCGCTTTTTATCCGCATCCATCGGCTCAAACAGCGACTGATTACCATCGCGCAGATCGGTACTCATCCAGATCGGCGGTTGCGTGATCACCGCATTCGGCCATTGGCGGTCCGGGAGATGAACGGGAGGAAAAGCCTGATATTTATGTGCGGATTGTGTCTGCATGTTGTGCTCCAGAAGAGATGTTTTTGACAAGACACATGATAAAGACTTTGCAAAAAATTAAATTGCTAATTCAATCAAAAAACGCATTAATTAAAAATAATATTTCAATTAAATAAAATATTTTGTAATATTATTTCAATATTAAAATCTTAAATGAAATAACTATGAAATTAGACCGTTTTGACAAAGCCATTTTAAACATCCTGCAAACCGAAGGCCATATCAGCAACCAGGACCTCGCCGACCGTATTGGCCTCTCCCCTGCACCCTGCCTGCGCCGGGTAAAAGCCCTCGAACAAGCCGGGCTAATTCTCGGCTATCAAGCGCTGGTCGACGCTAAAAAACTAGGCCTGAGCCTGATGGCACTCATCGGAATTTCGATGGATCAACACACACCAGAACGCTTCGCCAATTTTGAAAGCAGCATTACGCAAATCCCCGAAGTGCTGGAATGCCTGCTAATCACCGGCCAGCAGTCTGACTACTTGCTAAAAGTGGTGGTGAAAGACATGGACGACTACCAACACCTGCTACTGCATAAAATCACCAAGATTGCAGGTGTCACCGGGGTGCATACGAGTTTTGTATTGAGAAATGTGGTGGCTCGGGCGAAAGTGCCCGTGGAATGACTCTCGAAGAAGGAGAGCTATATAAAAAATTCATTTGTTCATTCATCAAAATCAATGAATCAAATATGATTGTTTGATTGTTCTAGCCATTTAACATCCCCTAAAAACTAGGTCGATGTGTCTACTTAATTGCATTGGTAATCCAAATACCAACCATTGCCTAACGGTGTGATTTCTGAAAAATCACCCTCTTCTTTTTTTCCAGTTGACGAAGGCAAGGGTTCGTGTCGCCAATTGATTTCACCACTGCAGCCAGAAACTGATAAGCCGGCACGATAAACCAAGACATTTACCTCTTCTGGCGCATATTCTAGAGCATGGCAAAACTTAACTCTCTCCGAGCTTGTTTTTGCAAATAATTTTTTGTATTCCCCATATCGCTTTTCAGTTAAACCTACCACTTTGAGAACCTCTGAAAGTGATAACCTTGTTTTGTAATCACTGTTGCGAGTCCATTCACCGTTGTACTCCCAATACTCACCGATATTATCGAGACCTACAACAAAGCACTCTTTCTCACCAGTATCATCAGTGATCATCTTTTTGAGCACTTCAAATGCCTCAGGTGCAACTGAGTATTTTGCTGCCAACGCCTCGGTCGAGGGAGGACTTGAGCATGATACCAACACTAAGGGGACAATGATAAAAGTGGACAGCTTATTCATAACTTTAAAGCTCAGAGGCTCGCCGCTTGTGGTGCACTCCTTGAAGCACGTTGTTAGCTCGCAGTCGCAACTTTCGCCTCGACGTAGTTAACAAATGCGGAACAAACTACAAGAAAAAATTTTGCATCCTCGAATCCAATTGTTTTTGATTCAAGGATTGCATGGCGGATACCGCCTTCGTCATTTGTGTAGCCATAGAGGCTACTGAACGCTGTTCTCAATGCCGGGTGCAAGTCAATCTCATCCTCCAGCTTCTTGATTAGCTGACCGAGGGTGCCTTTCTCTGCACCCACCGTCTTTGCCACAAGCCCTTCAACAGCAGAGATGGACTCCTTTATCGAGTTGCGGTAATCGGGCTCATCTCTGTTTGATAGAAGTTCCAGTGCGCGCCGAAGGTGCATCTGAACTGGACCACGAGTTTTAGCAAGTGCAAGTTCTATCTCCTCTAACTGATCTTGCTCTGTGATACGCGATATCAGTCCATCAAGGAAGCGATATGCTGAGACCTCCTTTTCCAAGACCTTATTACAGCTTTGAATAAAGGCGTCACGGAAGGTATTCCTCTTGTAGTTGTTTGCGACGAATTCAATGAAGTCGTACACCTCGTACCACTCGCATTGAAAAAAGTAGGTGCGTAGTTGCTCAAGCACCTTTGTCCATTTACTATCGAGTTGGTCTAAGGGTTTTTTGAAGTAGTTGAACCACATTCGCTCGCACAACACATGAAGGTCACGATTGGATTCGTTAGATAGATAGTAGCCACCATACACGCCAGAGGTATAGTACACATGATCCCATACATGTATCTTTAGCAAACTCCAAAGCGCGTTCCGAAGTGGCTCGTCAATCGAATCTATCTGGACGAGTTCTCGGATTTTTTTGTAGCCATACCTTTCGGAAAATTTCACGACTCATTCCTTCTGGGCTAACTTGAAAGGTCAGCCGAAGACAAAAAGGGTAATTTTTTGATGGTCGATTGGAGCAGGCTATTAGCGGGATTTTTCATTAACGTGGCTCTGCTGCCAGACTTGGCTGCCATGACTTAAACCATTGATCAGCTTCAGACTGCCAAGGCCATACCCCACTTGTGTTTGGATAGATCAGTTGAAGAGTTTTGAAGCTCTCACGCCCATAAAACCAGTTACCCCAACCAAGATATTCTCGATAATTTACACTATCTACCTCTCGAAAGAGGCAGTCAAATCCTTCTAGGAAACCGCTTGAAAACTGCCCGTCGGAGAAACGCTCGCCTTCGCGAACACGGCGATTGTATTCGTTCAAAATGAAATGGGCAATTGGTTGTTTGAGGCCTATAACTATAAGTTCTGGTGCGTTAGATGCGCGTTGTATTCCGACTGTGTAGGAAAACGGCGGCGATTCTCCCTCTGCCATAATATGAAGAATATGACATCCATATCGCTCAATGTTTTCCAATGCTTGTTTCTCGGCAGCATCCATGGCTATTGCTCGCTAACGTAGAGCTAACCGGCGCTGCGCGGCTTTATCAAGCAGCGTCCAGCGACCGAAGGGAGCGAGGTTGAGCGCCATGTTATGCATTTGATTGAAGCTCCTTCTTAAGTGCTGCATACAGACCAGGCGCTGAATCCAAGACAAAAGCAATTTGGTTCTCAGAAACCGTTTCCCCATGGACGGCATAGTTGCAAATAGCCATAACCTCTAGAACTCCATTAATTACGTTTGGTGAAAGCTTTTCGTTTTTCTGGAGCTAGCGCAGACCATATGCATTGGATAACGGCGTGGGTCGATGCCATTCAAACGAGAGTACTCATTGATAAGCCGTTCAAAGGAAAGGCGAACCTTGAATAGATCAATGCTCTCTTTTTGAATGTCATGCGCAAACTGCAACTCGGGTTGAGCTGTCTTACCTACACTAATACCAAACTCTCTCAGGGTTTCCCCGATTTGCTGTTTTATATCTGGTATTTCCGCATCGTTAGCAGGGATCGGCGCTCCGCTGTTGATGTGTACATGACTGGTATTGGATGAAGAAATGTCAATCGACGATTGAAGCTCAACCTTCATGAGTGCCAATTGATGTGAGATGTCTTTTTTAAGCTGTTCAATGTCTTGCTTGAGTTCGAGACCGAATAGCTTCACGTCCTTGAAGATGGGAGCAAGGCAAACCGCCATCCACACCAAGAACACAACTACGTCGAAATAAGTTGGACTCCCGCCAACAAGTTGGTCTTGCCTTAGGTAGAGATAACCACCTAGAGCAATCACTAGAATTGCCCACCACACGATTTTGAAGTTGTTGGTGTTCACCATTAATTAGCTAACCTATTGGGAGATGCATATCAGTAAGCATAGAGACCCATGGGTCTCTATATTATGAATTGTATAATGGATAGACATGGCTCGAATCCCTTTCTCTTTCTTATTCTTGTTGTTTTGCATACCCTATATTTAGATTATTAATCTAGAGATATAGCGTTACTATTTCAGTGATTGTAGCCTATAGGGGCAAACTTTCAACTTTAACTGCGACATACAAAATTAATCGTCTCAGAAAAGCAAAAAGCCATGCTCAGCACGGCTTTTTAAACTTAGGCAAACTCACCAATTACTGCTTGGCGTCTTCCGCCTTGTAGTACTCGCGCACTGGCGTCATATCAAACTCTCTTGCCCATTTGATAATCTCGTCCAGCGCTGGCGCGCCAATCTCGCCGACTTGTGCGTGTATGCCGGCGCGCTCACGCACAACCAGCAAGCCAGGAATCTGCTTGACCTCAAAATAATCAGAAATTTCAGGGTCGGTTTCGGTATTGACCATGCCAAACACGATGTCTGGATTTTTTGCTGCCGCAGCCTCGAAGGTGGGCGTAAAGGCAACACAGGGATCACACCAAGGCGCCCAGAAATCGACAATCACGAATGGATGATTCTCGATGGTTTCTTTAAAATTTGCTTTGGTCAGCGTAACGACTGCCATATGATCTCCAATCCGTTCAATTATATTTTTATCGCCAGCATTTTAGCAGAGGATGGCAGGCTCGCTAACCGCTTTTGCTGCAATCGCGCAAAGTTTAAACAATGCTTTGGTCCCATTGACCATTGAAAAACAGCTCATTGAGCGGTTTACGGCTACGCGCTGCGGTTTCACGCTCTTTGGTTTCACCCGTGAGGCTTTCAACATCCGCCTGGTAGCCGACGGTGACCATGGCCAGAATCTGGTAGCGCTCAGGCACGTTGAAGGTCGCTCTGGCTTTGTCGGCATCAAAACCGCCCATCTGGTGCGCCATCAGGCCAAGTGCGGTAGCTTGCAGGCACAGATTTTCAGTAGCAGCGCCAGTATCGTATGGTGCCCATTTGTTGGGTTTGTCGTTATGGCCAAACAGGGTATCGGCACAAATCAGTAACAACACCGGTGCGTTCACAGCCCAGCTCTGGTTGCCAGGCACCAGGCAATCAAATGCTGCTTGCCAGGCTTGCAGGTTATCCGCCTTGTTGCAAACCACGTAGCGCCAGGGTTGGTCGCCAAAGCAGGAAGGCGCCCAGCGGGCTGCTTCTAGCAGGCTGATGACTTGCTCTTGACTCACGCCTTGGCTGGCATCATAGGCGCGGCCACTCCAACGGTTGGCAATCAAATCGTGTATAGGCTGCTGGGTAATGGCTGGCTTTTGCATGGTGAAATCCTCACAGTTGTTTTTTCAATTGATAAAGTAACTCTAGCGCCTGCTTCGGTGTCAGGTCGTCAGGCTGTATGCGTTCCAATTCTGCGACCACCGGATGGGCAGGCGGTTCCTCGGGGGGCACGGCACTGGCAAACAAATCGTTTTGCGGTGTCGCTGCAATGGTCTGGTTTTCGAGTTGTTGCAATTTGCGTTTGGCCAAATTCACTACCGATTTGGGAATACCTGCCAGTTGCGCCACCTGTATACCATAGCTCATGGTCGCAGCGCCCTCTTCAACTTTATGCAAAAAGACGATGCCCTGACCATGCTCAACCGCATCCAGATGGACGCTGGCGGCATGCTTGGCTTCATCGACAATGCGCGTCAGCTCAAAATAATGGGTGGCAAACAGAGTCAGTGACTTGTTTTTTTCGAGCAGTTGTTTGGCCACCGCCCAAGCCAGGCTCAAGCCATCAAAGGTACTGGTCCCACGGCCGATTTCATCCAGTAATACCAGGCTGTTTGCGGTGGCATTATTCAGGATATTTGCCGTCTCCGTCATTTCCACCATAAACGTGGAGCGCCCGCCTGCCAGATCGTCTGAGGCGCCGATACGGGTAAAAATACGGTCTATCTCACCAATCATTGCGCTTTGGGCAGGCACAAAGCTGCCGCAGTAGGCCAGCAACACAATCAAGGCCGTTTGCCGCATAAAGGTAGATTTACCGCCCATGTTGGGGCCGGTGATCAGCAATAACTGCCGATAGGGATTGAGCACGACATCATTGGCTACATAGGGCTGCGCGATACTCTCGACCACCGGATGCCGCCCACCCTGGATATCCAGGCCATTCTCTGCGCGGAATTGCGGCTGCACATAATTGAGCGACCGTGCGCGCTCGGCAAAACAGGCCAGCACATCTAAGGTCGCCACGGCAGTGGCGATGCGCTGCAACTGGGCGATGTGCGGCAGTAAAGCCTCTAACACCTGTTCATACAGCATTTTTTCACGTGCCAGCGCACGCTCATTGGCGCTCAACACTTTATCCTCAAACGCTTTTAACTCGGGCGTGATAAAGCGCTCTACGTTTTTCAAGGTCTGGCGGCGACGATATTCCGCGGGCGCACTTTCTGCATGTAAGCGACTGATTTCAATGTAAAACCCATGCACGCTGTTGTATTCCACCTTGAGGTTGGTAATGCCAGTACGGGCTTTTTCAGCGGCCTCAAATTGCAACAGAAAATCGCCGTGATCGGTCTGGATCGCCCGCAACTCATCGAGCTCGGCATCGTACCCCGTCGCAATCACACCGCCCTCACGCAACACGGCAGACGGCTCAGCTTGAATCGCCTGTACCAATATCTGCAAAGCCTCGGCAGGTACCTGCAATTCGGCGATCAGACTCTGCAACAAGCCGGATTGTGTCCGCGGCAAGACGCTGACCAGCGCCGGCAGCTGCAACAAGCTATCGCGCAGACCAGACAAATCGCGCGGTCTGGCCGACTTGAGCGCCACGCGTGCAGTCATGCGCTCAATGTCGCCCACCGGATGCAAGGCTTGTTGCAACGCGCTATCCAAAAACTGTTCAAATAACTCGGCGACTGCCAGATGCCGCTGCTGGATGGTCTGCTGGTTACGCAAAGGATGATGCAACCAATGCCGCAACAAACGCGCACCCATGGCGGTTTGCGTCGAGTTCAGCAACGAATACAAAGTGGGAGAAGTCTCACCGCGTATGGTGGTATCGATTTCCAGATTGCGCCGGGTGGCCGCATCGAGTTGCAGGTAATGATGGCTCTGCTCGACACGCAAGCCGACAATATGCGGCAAGGCCGTGCGCTGCGTATGTTTCACATACTCCAGCAAGGCCCCCGCCGCCGTCACGGCCGCGGGCATCTCGCCACAACCAAACCCGGCCAGATCATGCGTATTGAATTGCTGGGTCAAACTGCGGTTGGCCGTTTCCAGGTCAAATTGCCAGGGGGCAAGCCGTTTTTTGGCGCAACGTGCATGCTGCAAGGCCTCAGCATTATGATCCTCAGCCATGACCAACTCAGCCGGGTGGATGCGCTCCAGCTCCTGCGGCAAGTGTCCTGGTGCAATTTCAGTCAAAACAAACTCGCCTGAGGCCAGATTGAGCCGTGCTAACCCCAATATACCCTCGCCCCTGGCTACGCAGAGCAAAGTGTTATCGCGGGTTTCATCCAGCAAGGCCGCATCCGTCAGTGTGCCCGGCGTCAGGATGCGCGTCACTTCGCGCGCCACCGGCCCTTTTGAGGTCGCCGGATCGCCCACCTGCTCGCAAATAGCCACTGCCTCGCCCATTTTTGCCAGCTTGGCCAGATACTGCTCGGCCGCATGGTAAGGCAGTCCGGCCATCTTGATCGGCTCGCCATTGCTGGCACCGCGGCGAGTTAAGGTAATCCCCAACAAACGGGCTGCCTTTTCTGCATCCTCAAAAAACAGTTCGTAAAAATCACCCATGCGGTAAAACAGCAGCATATCGGGATACTGTGCTTTAAGCGTCAGGTATTGACGCATCATGGGGGTGTGGTTTTCGAAGGACATGCGGATAAATCAGTGCGAGTATGGGTTGAGTGAATAAGTGTGTTTAGCCTTGGCATCTTACAACAAAAGGATGCAGGATGATCATGTGCGCTGCCAGCGAGCATGACGAATACAACCGTGACCAATAGATCTATAAAAAAGTCATTGTTTCAAGCGAGGAGAACAACCTTGATGCGGGTTGTCGTGCCAGAAAAAAACAAACCCGGATTCAACTCCGGGTTTGTAACAAGCCTGAACGCAATACAAAATTACAAAGTCGGCGTTTTAATCCGCTCGGTTAAATGCGGTGCAATCACCTGCAACATTTGGCTAAATACCTTAGGATTAGCAGCAACAATGTTTCCGGTACGCAACCAGCTCTCGTTGCCCTCAAAGTCACCGACGATCCCGCCAGCTTCCTGCACTAACAAAGCGCCGGCAGCAATATCCCAAGGGGAGAGATTAATCTCAAAGAAACCATCACTGTAACCCGCGGCAACGTAAGCCAGGTCGAGCGCAGCCGAACCAGGGCGGCGCAAGCCAGAGGTTTTTTTGGCCATGTCGCGGAAAATGTTGATGTAGGTTTCCAGATAGCTAAAATCTTTGAATGGGAAGCCGGTAGAGAGCAAGGCTTCTTGCAGTTTTGCGCGCTGAGTGACGCGGATACGGCGATTATTCAGAAAGGCGCCACTGCCCTTGGTGGCGGTAAACAGGTCGTTACGTACCGGATCGTAAATGACGGCTTGCGTCAGCACGCCTTTTTCTTGCAAGGCAATCGAGATGCAATATGCCGGAAAGTTATGCAAAAAGTTAGTGGTGCCATCCAGCGGGTCAATGATCCAGATGCTATCGGACTCACTGTTGGATTTACCGCTCTCTTCCCCATAAAAGCCATGGGTGGGATACGCGTCCTTGAGCACGGCAATAATGGCTTGCTCGGCACCCCGGTCCACTTCACTGACGAAATCGTTAGTGTCTTTCTGCTCGATCTTGAGGGCGCCAATATCCATGGCGGCACGGTTAATGATTTTGCCAGCTTCACGCGCGGCGCGGATGGCGACATTCAGGGTTGGATGCATGCTGTGGGATTCTTGATTACACTGATAAAATGCTATTTTAGCTTTTTAAGCGCTGTGTCACAAACACAACGACCAAATATACGCATGTCTTCTAACTCTGAATCCCCCATTTTTAACAATATCCGCGTCGTGTTGTGTCAAACCAGCCATCCTGGCAATATCGGTTCGACCGCGCGCGCCATGAAAACCATGGGCCTGAACCGGCTATATTTGGTTCGTCCCAAGCACTTTCCCGATGGCGAAGCCAAGTCACTGGCCGTGAATGCAGGCGACGTGCTGGACCACGCCGTGGTCACACAAACCCTGGAAGAAGCGCTGGCTGATTGCCAGTTTGTGATTGGCGTCAGCGGCAAAGAGCGCTCGTTGTCGCAACAAGTGATGACCGTGCGTGAAGCAGCACAGGATGTTAAAGCTGTCGCCAGCCATAGCGAGGTCGCACTGGTGTTTGGCACCGAAATGAGCGGACTCAGCAATGCCGAGGCGGACCGCTGCCATGTACTGGCGACGATTCCAGCCAATCCGGAATACACTTCGCTCAATCTGGCGCAAGCCGTACAAGTGATGTGTTATGAAACCCGCATGGCCGTGACGACCGGTGAACTGCATTACCAGGAAAAACCGGTGGAACTGGCGACCCAGGACGACCTGGAGCGTTTTTATGAGCACATGCGCGAAGTCTTGGAGCATATCGGCTACATCAATCCTCGTGCGCCGAAAAAACTGTTTGAGCGCTTGCGCCGCCTGTATGGCCGTACCCGGCTCGAGAAAGAAGAAGTGAACCTGTTGCGCGGGATTTTGACGCTCACGGTCAATCCCAAGAAACACAGCAAGTATTAGTGGCTGCGTTCACCACAAAGTATCAAGCAGAGCCGCAGATAATCAGGCACAAACAGATTGCTTTTTTATTGGCGGTGAATATTGTGGTCACCCATGCGTCGTCAAATCGCAGCCAACCCGATCTTCGCCCGCGCCTCATTGCATACGACCGACCCTGCTTCAAACTCGCGACAGGTGCTTGATCGCAAGGCATAAATACTGCACCCGACTGACTGCCCAACCTGCCCTTGCAACGCGACGCAACGAACCGGCTTGGTCTCGGTGCCCTGCATGCAGACATAAGTTTCATTGACTTTAGTCGTCATGGCGGCCGGCACCGTCCCCAGTGGATGCGCGTCAGTCTCAGCCCAGTAAAACGAGACGCGAAAACTGGCACAACAGGCGCCGCAGGATTGGCAATGATCTGACATTCAACACGAATTTCTAATAAACACGCTCGCTATTTTAACGGCTTTCCCTTTTTTAGCCACAACGCCCACACCAGGCAAAGACAGACAAAAACGTGTGTTTCATGGGTTTCCTCTGCGATCTCTTCGCCCGCTGTGGCTGACCATCCCTCCCAACCAACAACCCGGCAAGCGCAAACCACGACTTGTGGCATAATGCGCGCATGTTCAAACATCTTAAAGAAGATATTTCGATTGTGTTTGACCGTGACCCGGCCGCACGGACACATTTCGAGATTCTGACCACCTACCCTGGCGTCCACGCGCTGATTTTGCATCGTTTCAGTCACTGGTTATGGAGTCACCGGCTCTATTGGCTGGGACGCGCGTTGTCGCATCTTGGCCGCTGGCTGACTGGCATCGAGATTCATCCCGGCGCGACCATTGGTCGGCGCGTGTTTATTGACCATGGCATGGGCGTGGTGATTGGTGAAACAGCGATTATTGGCGATGACTGCACGCTCTACCATGGTGTCACCTTGGGCGGCACCAGCTGGAACAAGGGCAAACGTCATCCGACACTGGAATCTGGTGTGGTCATTGGCGCTGGAGCCAAAGTGTTGGGGCCCATCACCGTCGGCAAGAACGCCAAAATCGGCTCCAATGCCGTAGTGGTCAAAGACGTCCCTGAAAACGCCACTGCGGTTGGGATTCCGGCGCGTATACTCGAGGAGGAAAAAGCCAAGCAACGCCATGATGTCGCACAGAAAATGGGGTTCAACGCCTATGCGGTGGGCAACGATGAAAATGACCCGATGATCAAGGCGATCAACAGCTTGCTTGATCATGCTCACAAGCAAGAAGCAGAAATTGCCGAACTGAAGGCGCAAGTCGCCAGGCTCAATGATGTGGAAAACGACAGCAATGTCGGTGAGGCGTTTGCCAAAAAGCCGGAATAAAGGCAGCGAACAGGCCTTTCCAGCCTGACCTCGGGCCCGCATTGAGGCCTTGATTAGATGGATAAAAACAGACTGAACTTTTACAGCATAATAATTGACTAAAACAGTAGGTTATTCTATAATTCAATACTGTTTTTAAAGGTCATCTCAAGATGCGATTAACTACCAAAGGTCGTTTTGCCGTTACCGCCATGTTGGATATCGCGCTCTATGAAGCGGATAAACCAGTGACATTGGCCGGCATCAGTGAGCGCCAAAGCATTTCATTGTCTTATCTTGAACAGTTATTCAGTCGCCTGCGCAAACAAGGCCTGGTTTCCAGCGTGCGCGGCCCCGGCGGCGGTTACCGTATTGCCAAAGCGCATCATGAGATTTCCGTCTCTGACATTATCACTGCCGTAGATGAGCAAATTGACGCGACCCAATGTGGTGGCAACGAGAATTGCCATGAAGAAGGCCGCTGCATGACCCATGAGCTATGGGCTTCTTTAAACAGCAAAATTCTGGACTACCTGTCAGGCGTCACACTGGCCGACATGGTAGACATGCAACGCAACAAATCTACCGGCCAGGTGATTTTTGCCCCGCGAAAATGTGGCTCTGAAGCCAGCATTGCGGCTTAAGGCCGGGCATCAAGGCACACCAAGTCCATGACCAGCGCATTCTTTGACCACAACAGCACCACCGCACTGAAACCGCAAGTGCTGGACGCCATGTTGCCGTGGCTGGGGCAAGCGTGTGGCAATCCGACCAGTCGCCATGTGTTTGGGCGCAATGCGCGTGATGCCATGGAACTGGCCAGAGCACAGATTGCCGAGTGTGTCGGTGTGCAACCGTCGCAAGTGGTCTTTACCTCCGGTGGTACCGAAGCCAATAATTTTGCCATTAAAGGCATGGCGGCCAACTTGAGTGCCACGCAATTATTGATCAGTGCCATTGAACATCCCTGTGTCACCAAACCGGCGCAGTCGCTGGCTTGGCATGACTGGAAAGTGGCAACGCTACCGGTCACGACCGAAGGCACGCTGGATCTGCAGCAAGCCGAACAAGCGCTGAACACACGCACAGGCTTGGTATCTTGCATGTTGGCAAATAACGAAACAGGTGCCTTACAGCCGGTCGCTGAATTGGCAACGCTGGCAAAAGCCCGTGGCGCGCTGATCCATACCGATGCCGTACAAGCGTTTGGTAAGGTGCCTGTCGATTTTACGTCATTGGGCGTGCATGCGATGACGATTTCCAGCCATAAAGTTGGTGGTCCGGTCGGCGTCGGTGCGCTGATTCTGGACAAACGGGTGGACATTGCGCCCTTGCTGCACGGCGGTGGGCAAGAAAAAGGCTTGCGTAGCGGCACCGAGAATGTCGCCGGTATTGTAGGCTTTGCCCGTGCCTGCCAGCTTGCCATGCAAACGCTGCAAAGCCGCAGCCAGGCGACCCAAGCCTTGCGGTCTCAGCTTGAAGCCGGATTGCAGCGTCTGGGTGCGGTGATCTTTGCGGAGAATGTACCACGCCTGCCCAATACGAGTTTTTTTGCCATCCCCAATATTGAGGGTGAGACCTTGGTCACTGCACTGGATAAAGCTGGATTTGCTGTCGCCAGCGGCTCCGCCTGCTCCAGTGACAGTACTGAGCCCAGTCATGTCCTGCTGGCCATGGGGATAGAACCCGACCTTGCGCGCGGTGCGGTACGCGTGAGTTTGAGCGACAGTAATACCGCCGAAGAAATCAGCGAATTTTTAGCCGCGTTGCAGAAAGAAGTGCAACGTCTCAAAGGGTTAAGTGCCATCGCGGCATAAGTATTTTATGGAAAGAGCATTGAAATATGTCTGAAAGAAAGCCGATCTATCTGGATTATTCTGCGACCACCCCTGTGGATCCTCGTGTTGCACAAAAGATGATCCCTTACCTGACCGAGGATTTTGGTAACCCGGCCTCGCGTAGCCATCCTTACGGCTGGACAGCCGAGCAGGCGGTTGAGCATGCACGTGAAGAAGTTGCCAAACTGGTGAATGCGGATCCACGCGAAATCGTCTGGACTTCAGGCGCGACCGAGTCCAACAACCTGGCGATTAAAGGCGCTGCGCATTTTTATGCTGCCAGCAAAGGCAAACACATCATTACCTCGGCCACCGAGCACAAAGCGGTGCTGGACACCGTGCGTGAACTGGAGCGCGAGGGCTATGAAGCCACGTATTTGCAACCAGAAGCCGACGGCCTGATTTCACTGGAAAAATTCAAGGCAGCCATTCGCCCTGACACCGTGCTGGCGTCCATCATGCTGGTGAACAACGAAATCGGCGTGATTCAGGATATCGAAGCGCTGGGCAATCTCTGCCGTGCCAACAACGTGATTTTTCATGTGGATGCCGCACAAGCTACCGGCAAAGTGACGATAGACCTGGAAAAACTGCCTGTGGATTTGATGAGCTTTTCTGCGCACAAAACCTATGGCCCTAAAGGGATTGGTGCCTTGTATGTCCGCCGTAAACCACGCATCCGTATTGAAGCGCAGATGCATGGCGGCGGTCACGAGCGTGGCATGCGTTCCGGGACGCTGGCCACCCACCAGATTGTCGGCATGGGGGAAGCTTTCCGCATTGCCCGTGAAGAAATGGCCAGCGAGAACGAACGTATCCGCATGTTGCGTGACCGTCTACTCAACGGTTTGCTGCAAATTGAAGAAACTTACGTCAATGGGGATCTGGATCACCGCGTCCCGCACAATCTGAATGTGAGCTTCAACTTTGTAGAAGGTGAATCGCTGATTATGGCAATCAAGGATATCGCCGTCTCCTCCGGCTCTGCCTGTACCTCGGCCAGCCTGGAACCAAGCTATGTCTTGCGCGCCTTGGGCCGCTCTGACGAGTTGGCTCACAGCTCCATCCGTTTCAGCATTGGCCGCTTTACCACCGAAGCCGATGTAGATTACACGATAGATTTGTTGAAGAGCAAGATTGGAAAACTGCGTGAACTGTCCCCATTATGGGAGATGTTCAAGGATGGGATTGATTTGTCCAAAGTTGAATGGGCAGAGCATTAATGTGATCTTTCATCGCCTGGCGGCATTGTCGACATGCTTGTTTAGATTAGACTAAACGGCGCATGCCTCCGCCTTGCCAGACAATGAAATCTGCAATTTTTATTCATGAAAGAATTATTTTTTAAATTAAAACATGAACATAATCTTTATGTGACGTTTTAATTGATAGGAGCAATCATATGGCTTACTCAGATAAAGTATTAGACCACTACGAAAATCCACGTAACGTGGGTTCTATGGACAAAAATGACCCGAATGTCGGCACCGGCATGGTCGGCGCCCCTGCCTGTGGTGACGTGATGAAATTGCAGATCAAGGTCAATGATGCGGGCGTGATTGAAGACGCCAAATTCAAGACCTATGGCTGTGGCTCTGCCATTGCTTCGAGCTCACTGGTGACAGAATGGCTCAAGGGCAAAACCCTGGATCAGGCGCAAGAGATCAAGAACTCTGCGATTGCGGAAGAGTTGGCGTTACCGCCAGTGAAAATTCACTGCTCAGTGCTGGCCGAAGATGCGATCAAATCCGCGATTGCCGATTTGAAATCCAAGCAAGGCGCGTAATATGGCGATTACCCTGACAGAAGCCGCGGCCCAACGTGTTGAAAAGTTTCTGGCGAATCGTGGCAAAGGCATAGGCTTGCGCCTCGGTGTCAAAACCACAGGGTGCTCGGGCATGGCTTACACGCTGGAGTTTGTGGATGATCTGCAGCCAGAAGATACGACGTTTGAAAGCCATGGCATTAAAGTGATTGTAGACCCTAAGAGTCTGGTCTACATCGATGGCACCGAGCTCGACTTTGCCAAGGAAGGCCTCAATGAAGGCTTTAAGTTCAACAACCCCAACGTCAAGGACGAATGTGGTTGTGGTGAGTCTTTTACGGTTTAATTGTTGCCGCAGATAACCTTCGTTTTCTGCGGCTGATGACTTTATGCAAAACCATTTCTCGCTGTTTCAGCTACCAGCCCAATTTGAAATTGATCTGGCCACACTCGATGCGCACTACCGCAAACTACAAGCTGAAGTGCATCCTGACAAGTTTGTGAACGCCTCCCCTGCTGAACGCATGCAATCCATGCAGATGGCCACCTTGGCCAACGAGGCCTATCAAACCTTGAAGCAGCCGACCGCCCGTGCCCGTTATCTGCTGCAACTGCAGGGCATTGCTACCGATGAGGAACAGAATACCGCCATGCCTGCGGATTTTCTGATGTCACAAATGGAGTGGCGCGAGGCGATGGAAGACGCCAAGTTTGACAAAGACATTCCAGCACTGGAACGCTTGCTGTCACAAATGCGTCTGGCGGCCAAAGACTTGCAGCAACAGGTGAAAACCGAGCTGGCTGACGCCCCGCAAGCGGCGGCGATGACCGTGCGTAAAATGCGTTTTATTGACAAAGTGACTGAGGATATCCACCAGATCATCGCCCAGTTGGAAGATTAGAATTTCATGGCCCTATTACAGATTTCAGAACCAGGTTTTTCCCCAGCCCCACACCAGCACAAACTGGCGGTGGGCATAGACCTGGGCACCACCAACTCGCTGGTGGCGACCGTGCGTAGCGGCATGAGCACCGTGTTGCACGATGAACACGGGCATGCCTTGTTACCTTCTGTGGTACGTTACCTCGAAGAGGCTGTCGTCGTCGGCCATGAGGCGCAAGCGGCACAAAGCCAGGACCCGGTGAATACCATTGTTTCGGTCAAACGGTTTATGGGCCGGGCCTTGCACGACATCACTGACCGCGCACATATCCCCTACCATTTTGTCGAGAACGACAGCTCACACGGCATACTGGAGCTGAAAACCCGTGCCGGGCTCAAAAGCCCGATCGAGATTTCTGCCGAGATTTTAAAGACACTGAAAGTGCGCGCTGAAAAGGCGCTGGGCGGTGAGCTCACCGGTGCAGTCATTACCGTGCCCGCCTATTTTGATGATGCGCAACGCCAGGCGACCAAAGACGCGGCCCGACTGGCAGGCTTGCATGTCTTGCGCCTGCTCAATGAACCGACGGCCGCCGCCGTTGCCTACGGCCTGGATAACGCTGCAGAAGGCGTCTATGTGATTTATGACCTGGGCGGCGGTACATTTGATATTTCCATCCTGCGCTTGAGCAAAGGGGTGTTTGAAGTCCTGTCAACCAATGGCGACTCTGCCCTGGGCGGGGATGATTTTGACCACCGGATTTACTGCTGGGTGCTTGATCAGGTGCGTAGCAAAACGGCAGACTTCAAACCGTTAACCGAAGAAGACACGCGCCTGTTGCTGACCAAAGCGCGCCAGGCCAAAGAATGGCTGACAGATAACCATGAAGCCAATATTGTCTGCAAACTCAGTAATGGTGCATTGGTGGATGAAACACTGAGCGTGAGCCAGTTTGTAGCCCTGACTGAACATCTGGTCAATAAAACCCTGAGCCCTACCCGCAAAGCCATGCGCGATGCCGGGCTGGCCATCGATGAAATCAAGGGCGTGGTACTGGTTGGCGGCGCGACGCGCATGCCGCATATCCGTCATGCCGTACAAGCCTTTTTTCAGCAAGAACCGTTAACCAATCTGGACCCGGACAAAGTGGTGGCCCTGGGGGCTGCCATTCAGGCCAACATTCTGGCTGGCAACCGTAGTGGCGATGATTTATTGCTGCTGGATGTGACGCCGCTCTCCTTAGGACTGGAAACCATGGGCGGGCTGGTTGAAAAAGTCATTCCGCGCAACTCGACCTTGCCGATTGCACGTGCCCAGGATTTCACCACCTATAAAGACGGCCAAACGGCGATGGCGATCCATGTGGTACAAGGCGAGCGCGAGCTGGTCAGCGACTGCCGTTCACTGGCACGCTTTGAACTGCGTGGCATTCCGCCCATGGCGGCCGGGGCTGCCCGTATCCGCGTCACCTTTCAGATTGATGCCGATGGCCTGCTCTCGGTCTCCGCGCGCGAACAGACCAGTGGCGTCGAGTCCAATGTCACCGTCAAGCCGTCTTATGGCCTCAACGAAGAACAAATCACCAGTATGCTCAAAGACTCGTTTGGCGCCGCCGAAGCAGACAAACAGGCGCGCATGCTGCGTGAAGCGATAGTCGATGCCCAGCGCCTGATTGAAGCGATTGAAGCCGCCCTCGCTGAGAGTGGCGACACTTTGCTCGATGCGGCGGAGCGTGCGCAGATAGAAGCGTCTATGCAGGCGTTACGCGCCCTGTGTAATAAACACGATAGCCAAGCCATCAAGCAAGCGACCGAAACCCTCAACCATGCCACCGAAACCTTTGCCGCCAGACGCATGGATGCGTCTGTCAAAAAAGCGCTGGCAGGTAAAAACCTGGATTCACTGGAACTCTGATATGCCTAAAATTACCATACTTCCCCACGCTGAACTGTGCCCGGAAGGCACCGTGATTGAAGCAGCCTCAGGGACTTCGATTTGCGACGCCTTGTTGAAACACGACATAGACATTGATAATGCCTGTGGCGGCGTGTGTGCCTGTACTACCTGCCATGTCATTGTGCGTGCAGGCTTTAACAGCCTGAACGAGATCGAAGAAGATGAAGAAGACATGCTGGACCGTGCCTGGGGCCTGCAACCGCATTCACGCTTGTCCTGCCAGGCCGTGTTGCAGGATCAGGATGTCACGGTTGAGATTCCGAAATACAGCATCAATCTGGCCAAAGAGGGTAACCACTAGGCGCCTGAGTCCTGCGCTCCCACAAAAAAAGCCGATGCATGCATCGGCTTTTTATTTGTACCAGACCAGCGACTAGCCAATAAATGTCTCTTCAAGGAAGTCCACTTTACCATTCGATATATCATAAACCGCGCCAACAATACCGATTTGCTTGCTTTGCAGCATGTCGTCGACAATATCACTGCAGCGGATGATGGTATCGATTTGATATTTCACATTGAGTGCACAAATCTTTTCCACGAAGTCGCCATTCTTGGAATTACGCTGCGCCGGGTCTGAGACTGTTTTTTCGTGACGGATAGAGGGTTTGATCAGATTGATAATCTCACCAATATGTCCGTCTTTAAAATCGTCGCAAGCCGCTTTGACTGCGCCGCAAGAGCTATGGCCCATGACCACAATCAGTTTGCTACCCAGGTATTTACTGGCGAATTCAAGACTGCCAATCGCTTTATCCGAGGCAATATTCCCTGCCAGCCGCACACTGAACACATCGCCCAGCGCCTGATCAAACAACAACTCCACCGGTGCTCGGGAGTCACTGCAACTGAGGAATGAAGCAAACGGGTGTTGCTTATCTTTGGTGATTTGAATCAGGCTTTTGAAGTCCTTGTCCTGCTCGAGATCACTGGTAAAACGGTGGTTGCCTTCGACCAGAATCTCCAGCGCTTCACGCGGGGTCATTTTGTCACGGTCGAGCAAGGGATGTTTGTACATATCAATCTATCCTTAATAATCAGTTTTTTATTATTGATCAGCCAAAATCTTAATGGCCAAGCATAAATTTGGGCGGGTTAAACTGGATGGTTTCAACCGCAATATTTTTCAGTTTGGCCTGTTGCTGGTAGTCTTGAATAAACTCCACCACATCATAGGCGATAGATTTGCTGTTGGTGCAATCAATCACCACCTTGCTATTGCGCGGGATGGATGCCAGGACTTCGAGGATGCTCGCTTTATTAAAAAACGATACTTCTTCGGCCAAAACGAGATGATACACTTCACGGCCCTCTTCGTTCGAGCGCGTTTGCTTGATGTAATGCGAATTACGATAGCTATGGTGCAAGGTGAAGAAAATAGCCACCACCAGGCCCAAGCCGATGCCGGTCAGCAAGTCCGTCAACACAATCGCGGCAATCGTTACCACAAAAGGCACAAACTGTTCCCAGCCCAAGGCATACATCTGCTTAAACAGGCTGGGTTTGGCCAGCTTATAGCCGACCATAATCAGAATGGTTGCCAGGCTGGCCAGCGGAATCATATTCAACAGGCTGGCGATGGTGATGGCACTCAACAGTAACCAAAAACCATGCAGTATCGCTGACATTTTTGTGTGTGCACCAAAGGTAATGTTTGCACTGCTACGTACGATCACCTGTGTGATGGGTAAACCGCCAATCAGGCCAGACAAAACATTGCCTAACCCCTGCGCCTTGAGCTCACGGTTGGTCGGTGTCACACGCTTATGCGGGTCTAGTTTATCCGTCGCCTCCACACACAGCAGGGTTTCCAGGCTGGCCACAATCGCCATCACCAATGCGGTTTTGATCACCAGAGGCTGAGCCATCTGACTAAAATCCGGGTGGGTGAAAAAACTGGCAAAGTCGCCCAGACTGCTGGCAACGGGCAAGCTCACAATCTGGTCTGCCGCCAGTTTGAAGTCCAGCCATTCCTGCATAAACGCCCAGTTGAGCGCGATACCGGTTAACACCACCACAATCGGCCCTTGCAGCACTTGAAACACACGATGCTTTTTACTCAAATAGACATCCCAAAAAATCAGGATGGCAAAGGAAACAGCGGCAATCAGGATGGCGCCTGGCGTCAATAAATCCCAGGCCTGCAAAATATCACTAAATGTGTTGTGACCCCCTGCCTCCTCAAAGGCTTCGTCACCTTCAAAGTCCGCATCATAGCCAAAGGCATGCGGAATCTGCTTGAGGATAATCAACAGGCCGATGCCGGTCAGCATGCCTTTAATCACCGAAGATGGCACAAAATAAGCAATGAAGCCGGCTTTAAACTGGCCCAGCAAAAACTGGAACACCCCGGCCAGTACGACCGCAGCGAGAAATGCCTCATAAGAACCCAGGTTGCTGATGGCGGCCAGCACAATCACCGCCAGGCCGGCCGCGGGTCCACTCACCCCCAGTTGCGAACCACTGGCGAGGCCAACCACAATGCCACCGATAATCCCGGCAATCACGCCGGAAAACAAAGGAGCGCCAGAAGCCAGTGCAATGCCCAGGCACAGGGGCAAGGCGACAAAAAAGACGACAATCGAAGCCGGCAGGTCGCGGTTCAAATGCGCTAACAATGACAACGGCCCTGACCGTTGAGTATCGGTTGACATGGTGTATCAGTCCTCTTTTAATTTATTCGTTTTTATCATCATTTTTTTAAAACTAGCCCCGCCTGTATGCGGGATGTGCGGTCACTAGTGTGCAACGGAGGGAATACGGCCATCGCTGACCTGTTCCCACCCGATCTTGTTCAGTGCCGCCTTAGTCAGCCATGGGCGCAGTGTAAGGACGACTACCGATAAAATGCAGTTGCATTTACTGGTGCTTGTCAAAGCCCTTCTCAGGCTTGTCAGTCACGATGCCTGCGCCAATCCATTTGCCATCGGCATCCTGTTTGGCAACCGGCACTTTTGCATAAGGCCGTTTGCTCAAAAAGTTGTGATGATGCTGTTGCTTGACCGCTTGCGCCTGATCAACATCATCCGCATAGACTGAACCCATTAAACCAAATGCAGCGATGACTGCCAACCATAATTTTTTCATTGTTTATCCTTTTCGTGTCACTGATTCATCTCAATGACGCCGGGTATCCCCTGCACCACAATGCGTTGTCTGATAACCAGATCGAGCATTGTGCACGGGTCCTGATAATAAAAAATCAACCAATATACGGAGTTCGGTATATACTAAATGGCATATGCCTAACGACAGTGCTCACTCACCCATACCCCATACTGCAAATGCGCCTGCCACGGAAAGTGCATTTGCCCTGCGCAACGCCCTCAAACAAAATCAGGTGCAAATCGCGCATGAGCGCCTGTTTGAAAAGCTCGGGCAGCAATTATTTAGTCATGGCTGGTCAGAGAGCCTGCTGCAATGGGTACTGGATGAGTTAAGCGGACAATTTGGTGCGCCGCATGCCCTGATCAGCCAGCAGCATGCCGGGGCGCTCAAAATTCTGGCACAAAGAGGCAATACCTATCCGGTGGGCGCGCGTATCCCCATGCTGGGTGCGCTGGCGCTATGGCTCAAGGAACCAATCACGTTTGAAGTGCATACTCAATATGTCGCCAGCTTATGGACGCTGCAACCGCCCGCAGGCACAGCACCCACCTTGCATTGCTATCATCTGCCGATTGCCGTCCAGCAGCGGGCGGTTGGCCTGCTGGCACTCATGACCAGCAATCCACTTAGCCCCGCCAATCTGCAGCTATTGCATAGCCTGTGCGGATTGATTGGATTTGCCCTGCAACAATCCACCCGCACTGCCACTAGCATTGATGACAGCGTCCTGCAAAAACTGACCCCGCGCGAACGCGAGGTCTTTGCCTTGTTACCCTCCGGCGCCAGCAATGCCATCCTGGCGCAAAAGCTGGGCATTTCACCGGGCACGATCAAGATTCATGTAGAACGTATTTTAAGCAAACTGGACTTGCGGGACCGCACACAAGCGGCAGTCAAGGCAGTTGAAGCCGGTTTTAGCAGCGACGGGCTATAAACATGCAGTGGATCGTGGCAGGCTTACACCAATTCAGCAACCGCATGAACCGGCTGTGGCAGGATTTATCGCTCACCACCAAGGGGATCGTGCTCAATGCCTTGCCGCTCACAGTCTTACTGGCGTCACTGGCGCTGATTTTCGAGAGTGAACAGCAAGCAGCCCTGCTCGAAAGACGGGTGCAGAATGCCTTGCAAATCCAGCAGGATATCCAGACCCTGCAAACCTTGTTGCTGGAAGCCTCCACTGGCGTAAGAGACTTTTTACTGACGGGTAACCGGCAATTCCTGACTGGCTACGAAAGTGCCAAGCAAAGTATGCCGCATTTGCTGCACTCACTCGAAACCAACCTGGACGATGCCTCGCAACAACACCTGCTCGATGTCATTCACCCGCTGGTCGCCCAAAACCTGGAAGACCTGGCCGTGATGGCCAGTCACCGAGCGCAGGAAGCCGACCAGGCGCTGATTACAAAGTTTTCCTCACAAGGCAAAGCCTTGAATCAATTGCGCAATCATTTGAATCAGATGAGCGCGCGCGAATCAGCCATCGTCGAGCAAGACAAGAAAGAAGTGATTTTTGAGCGCAAACGCAATTTGCGCATTACGCTGATGGCAGTCATCGCCGGGGTAGCGGGTTCCCTGATTGGTGTCTGGCTTTTCAGCCAGACCATCGTCGCCAGGGTGCGGACCATCCGTGACAGTGCCACCCATCTGGTCAAAGGCGAACCGCTGGCATTGCCCAGCATTAGCCGCGACGAACTCGGTGAGCTGACCAGTGAGCTGGAGCATGCCTCACAATTGCTGACTAAAAGTGCACAGGAGGCGCATCTGGCACGGGTAGAAGCCGAAGAAGCCAGTGCCGCAAAAAGTAATTTTTTGTCGCGCACCAGTCATGAGTTGCGTACGCCACTCAATGCCATTTTAGGCTTTGCCCAGATCCTGGAAAATGACTTGCCCGAGGGGCGGCAAAAAGACAGCGCAACCTTGATTCATAATGCGGGCCAGCATCTGTTAAAGCTGATTAACGAGGTGCTGGACATCTCGCGGATTGAAAGTGGCGATATTGACATGGCGCTGGAACACGTCTCGGTGAATGGACTGCTAGAAGAGGCTTACCACTACCTCAAGCCCTTGGAAAAGGTGCGTGATATTTCGATCCAAACCGAGTTTGCAGCAGACCTGGCCGTACAGGCAGACCGTCAGCGGCTGCTGCAAGTGGTACTTAACCTGCTGTCGAATGCCTTGAAATATGGCCCCGAGAACAATGTGGTCAAGCTCAGGGCCTATCCCCAGCATGGTCAGGTACGCGTAGAGGTCGAGGATGCGGGCAAAGGCATTCCGCTCGCGATGCGCTCCCGGCTGTTTACGCCATTTGACCGGCTCGGCGCCGAACGTACCGTGACGGAAGGCACCGGCTTGGGGCTGGTGCTCAGTAAACAACTGATGGACGCCATGGGCGGGCAAATCGGGGTCGCTGAAGATAAAAGCCTATTCTGGATCAGCCTGCCGGCACAGCCTAATGCACACCCCCAGCCCGTGCATGTGTCTGCGCCGGTGGAGCCAGGCGCGCCTGTGCAGCCGGTCACCACCCCTTCCACCGGCAAACGGCCTATTTTGTACGTGGAAGACAACCCGAGTAACCAGGCCCTGATTGAAGCGATTGTGAGCAAGCATCGTCACCTCAAGCTGCATCTGGCTGCCAACCTGCAGGAAAGCATGGTTTGGTTAAGGGATATGCAGCCAGATTTGCTATTGCTGGATCTCAATTTGCCAGACGGTTCGGGGGAGAGACTCATTCAGCACATACAGGCCGAGCGGCAGTCCTTGCAGTCCATGCCCATCGTCGTGTTAAGTGCGGATGCCTTGCCGGAAACCAGGGAGCGCCTGAGTCAGCTGGGCATTACACATTATTTTACCAAGCCATTAAATGTAGCCAGTTTCAACCAGCTATTGCTTAAATTATTACCAGAGTCTGCCTCATGAACATAGAACAACTGCGTGCGTCCAAAATTCTGATTATTGATGATGCTGAAGCCAACTTGCGCTTACTCGAAGAACTGCTGACCAAAGAAGGGTTTGAGCAGGTGATCAGCACCACAGACCCAACCAAGACCATGGATCTGGTCAACGCCTTTCAACCTGATTTAATCTTGCTGGATTTGATGATGCCGGTACTGGACGGGTTTGCCGTGCTCGACCAGCTCTCGCACCATGTCGGCCATAATGAATACTTGCCGGTGCTGGTACTGACTGCGGATGCGACCATCGCTACCCGTAGACGGGCGCTGGCCCTGGGGGCAAAAGATTTTTTAACCAAACCTTTTGACCCCATGGAGGCCATGTTGCGCGTCTGGATTCTGCTGGAGACGCGCTGGTTATTCACCCAGCTCAAGCAACATCAACCTGATTTGCAATTGCCGGGCTATCAGTAAACAACCTTATTGATAAGCGCGTTTGCTGGCAAAGCGCAGATTTAATAATTGACGCTGATGCTGTGCAACGCTTTGTGCCGGATCAGTTACCTTCAAGCCGGTGCCTTCCCAAGCCTGTTCTGATTTTTCAGCAGTCGCATTTACTGTTAATGGGCGTTTACCAAAGTTTTGTTGCTGAACAGGGATGCTCTGATCCGCTAATGCAGTTCCTGCAACAGTGAATAATGCCATACCCACAACAACCAATGATTTAGAAATATTCATTTGAAACTCCTGTCTTTAAGTGGTTACGAGGGCCGTCTTGCTTAACAAATGAGGCTTAACGGATTCTGTAAGTGTCATTCTGCACACAATCCCTTACAACAGCCTTGCAAATATTAAAAAAATATGAATTAAAAAAGACTTCTTGAATAAAGGGCTTTTCAGCTTGAGTTAAGGCTGCGCAGGTATCTTGACGGTTCATTGTGAAACAAGGAGCCCCAAAATGAACAAAATACTGCCTTATGTATTGAGTAGCCTGCTAATTGCCAGCAGCTTGTTGCAGCCAGCTTGGGCTGACGACGACGATGAAGACGATATGCAGAAAATGGAACAAATGGTGAAAGCGTTCGGCCTGATTTCTCAGCAGGAGGCACAGACCAAAGCCCTGGCAGCCAAGCCTGGCGTGGTAAAGGAGATAGAGCTGGAACGCCGCAAATTTAGAGATGGCTGGGACTACGAAGTGGAAATAGTCGATGCCAAGGGCAAAGCGTGGGAAGTCACGCTGAATGCCAAGACCGGCAAAGTGAATAGCCTCAACCGCGACTGGTTTTAACGGGTCGACTCAAGCGCTTAGGCCTGCACGCCGGGCCTGAGCGTGAATGTCACCCGCAGTCCGCCCAGCCGTGGCGAATGGTCGAGTACGATGCTGCCCTGATAATGCTGCACAATATCCTGTACGATGGCCAGACCCAATCCGCTGCCCGGCTTGGATTCATCCATACGCATGCCACGTTGCAGCAAGGCCGCCAGTTCTGAAGCCTGGCTACCGGGCCCATCGTCTTCAACAATGATGTGTATCTCCGCCTGCACCGAGATATTTAACTGAACCTGGCTGCGGCACCATTTAAACGCGTTATCCAGCACATTCCCAAGGAGTTCCAGCATGTCTTCGCGATCTATCATCACGCGCGGCTGACCGTCGTGCTGCCAGGCAAATCCTACGGTCTTTTCGCTATAGATTTTTTGCAGGGTCGCCACCAGCGTGGGTAGCACCAGTTCCAGGTCCGTCGTTTGGCTGGTATAGGCATCGCCCATCAAGCGCGCCCGTTTTAATTCGCGCTCCACATCCTGATAAATTTCATCGGCACAGCTTTGTACCATGTGCCGCCACTGGGCATCACTCTCTAGTGAGGCGTCCCCTGACAACAATTGCAGCTGGGCGAGACGAGTTTTAAGCCCATGGGCCAGATTACCGATAGCCAGCCGCGAGCGCCGGGTTTTCTGGCTGGCACTTTTGAGGATACGGTTAAACTCATTGATGAGCGGCATGACTTCAGCCGGACCGCTGGCATTCATCTGCTGCAACTCGCCGCTGGCCACTTTTGCCAGGCTTTCCTTGATCTGCTGTAAGGGATGGAGCGTATTCACGACAATCCAGCGCTGCAAGGCGAGCAGTGCCAGCAACCCCAGCAAGGAAAACACGCCATACAACCAATGAAACATACGCAAACTTTGCTGCAATTCCACCAGGCTTTCGGCGATATAAATCGTGATGGTTCGCTGCTGCTTGCGGTAGCCATGCCCCAATAACAACAGTGGCTGCGACTCAGGGCCGGTGACGTGCATGACCCGCTCTTCACCCACCTTGAGCGCGCTCACCGGCAAGTTCACATCCCACCACGAGCGGGATTGGGTTTTAGACTGGTCCAGCATCACAATAAAATAACGCCCGGAAAAAGGACGCTGGTATGCCGCCGTCATCACATGCGGGGCCAAGACCAATTGCCCGTGCGCATTCACTGTAACACCGGCGAGCACCCCTTCTGCTTCTTGCTGCATTCGCGCCGTCATCTGCGACTGGATCAGGTGATCTATGGTAAACGTCACCACCGCCCATTGCAGCGTCAGCAGCCCCACCAGACTGAGCGTCAACCCTAGCGACAATTGCGTGCGTAAAGACTTCATGCTGCCTGCACGATCAACACATAGCCCTGACCGCGCCGGGTCTGGATACGCTCAGCGCCGATCTTGTGCCGCAAGCGGTTCACATAGACTTCGATCACATTACTGTCCTTGTCTGCATCATATGCGTACACGTGTTCGGTGAGCTCGGTTTTAGAAAAAATACGCCCGGGATGCAGCATCAGATACCGTAACAGCCTGAACTCGGTGCCCGTCAACACGTGCGCGCGCTGCGCTTGCCACACCATTTGCGTTTGCTCATCCAAACGCAGATCGTCTACCACCAACTCACCACTGACCACCCCCACCGTGCGTTTATGCACGGCCGCCAATCTGGCAATTAGCTCCTGCAAGTGAAAGGGCTTGGTCACATAGTCATCGGCGCCCACATGAAAGGCTTCGACTTTCTCCTGCCAGCTGCTACGCGCGGTCAGGACAATCACCGGCAACGCCAGCCCCTTGCGCCGCCACTCGGCCAGAATGTCCAGACCCGGACGGTCCGGCAAGCCCAAATCCAGAATCGCCAGATCATAAGGTTCCAGGCTACCCTGTATCGCAGCCTCAACGCCCGCTTGCAACCAATCGCAAGCGTAGCCCGCCTGTGCAAGTGACAGCTGCAGCTGCGCGCCCAACAAGGCATCATCTTCTACTAACAGCAACCGCATCAGTCGTCCTGCTCCATTTTTAGCAGCTGCCCGGTCTTGGCGTCCAGTTTCAGCTCCCACACCTGGCTACCCGCATCCAGTATGTCGATCTCATACACGTAGCGGCCATGTTTCTTCTCCAGCTCAACCTCGAGAATTTCACCGGGTTTGTAAGCTCTGGCTTTTTGAGAGATTTTTTCCAGGCTCAGAATTTCACCTTTGGCAGACAATCGGCCGGCATTATCAGGGCTTTCCCCTGAATCGGCCTGCGGCAAGCAGGCTAATGTAGTGCTCATGATCAAAAGCGCGAGAAGTACTCTCCTGGCGCGACGGGGCATCCCAACCATGCTTATCCAACTCCTGCAACAGAGGCTATGCCCAAAAGTTTAACAGCATTCATCTTAAACCAAGCTTAAATTGGGCCATGACCTGGCTGCATGGCCACCGACGACGGATTATTTCAAAACCCGCCCTTTAAAAAGCCGGTTGCAGCTACAATATTGATTTGGCACACATCTCCAACGCCCAACGCATCATGCAATTTTTATCTCACAGCTCCACCGCCCGCTTACCTACCCAGTTTGGCGAGTTTGATATCCATGTCTTTACCGATAGCCGCAATGGCCTCGAACATGTTGCGCTGGCCTGTGGCAACCTGCAAGGCGCGCAGTCGCCCTTGGTCAGAGTGCATTCGGAATGTTTAACTGGCGATGTGTTTGGCTCAACACGCTGTGATTGTGGTGAACAGTTGCACCACGCGCAACGCCTGATCCAGCAAACCGGCCTGGGTCTGATCCTGTATTTAAAAAACCACGAAGGCCGCGGCATTGGCCTCAATAACAAAATGCGCGCCTATGCGCTGCAAGACCAAGGCCTGGATACCGTAGAGGCCAATATCGCCCTCGGGCTGCCGGTGGATGCCCGCACCTACGAAGCGGCCGCTGAGATGCTGCAACACTTTGAGATCAACACGATCCAGCTACTTTCCAATAATCAGGAAAAACGCACGGCCTTGCAATCGCTAGGCATCAGCGTTGCGCAGCAAGTGCCATTGCTCACGCCGCCTACGCCTGACAATCTGAAGTACCTGCAAACCAAGGTCAACAAGTTAGGGCATTTACTGCCAGATTTACCTGCTTAAAGGCAACCCGCTTCATTGCCCCCTATCTACCGCCCTTCTTCCCAGCATTTGCCGACCCCGGCAACGCCTGTTTCAGTCTTAAACGCTTATTCAATCCGCATGCGGCCTGCCTTTGTCAGGGCACGCTGACAGCAAGCTGCTTTTCAAAAAGCATGTCATCCATACGCAAAAAAATTATAAGTCTTTGTTTTTAATAAAATCTTACCCTGGCACACTTTCTGCAAAGGATCGTTAAGCTAGGTCACCTTCTTGACGTACGAGTGGTGCATTACCTGCATGACAGCCGACTTGAAAACCAGAAGGAGTTTTATCTTGAAACATGCATTTCCATTCTTTACCCATTCCCCTTTGATCGCCATCGGCCTCTCTCTGTCGATGATTACTGCCACCGTGCACGCGGACACAGACCTGTCGCCATGGCAATTACGTGCGGGGATTTCATTGATTGATCCTCAATCCCACAATGGCCGTATTATCCAAAACACCGCTGCTGTGACGGTGGATAGTCAAACCGGCCCGACCTTCAATATTGGCTACTACTTGACGCCGCACTGGGCAATCGATCTGTTGGGCGGACTCGCCTTCAAGCACCAGATCAACGTCAATGGTGAGCGTGCTGGCTCCACCAAACATTTGCCGCCCATCCTCAGCCTGCAATACCACTTCCGGCCAGAAGCGACCATACGGCCATTTGTTGGGCTCGGCATCAACTACACACGTTTTCTTGATGAAAAACTCGATAGCGGCGCCAAACTGTCACTCGGCAGCTCCTGGGGGCCCGCAGTGCAAGCGGGGGTAGATATTGCCATTGACGAGCATTGGTCTGTGGGCGGTGATATCCGCTATGCACGCATTGATACGCGCACAGAAATCAATGGCGCCAATGTTGGCAAAGTGGAGATCAACCCCACGGTTTACAGCCTTACTGTCGGCTATCGCTTTTAATCTCACGTGAAAGGAACCCTCATGAGTCAATCCAATACATTTGCCATACCAGCATTAGACACTCTCCCGGCGGCACACCGCATTCGCAGTGACGAAGAGGCGATTGCCGTTGCAAAACAGTTAGCAGAGACCTTTGCCAAGGAAGCCTCTGCGCGCGACCGAGAGCGCCGTTTACCAGTGGCCGAACTGGACGCATATTCGCAAAGCGGCCTGTGGGCTATCACCATCCCCAAAGCCTACGGCGGCGCGGGCGTCTCTTATCGCACCTTGGGCGAAGTGATAAAAATTATTTCTGCGGCGGACCCTTCACTGGGCCAATTACCGCAAAACCATTTTGTCATTATCGAGCATCTGATCCTGGATGCCAGCGAGAGCCAGAAGCAGTTCTTTTTTGAGCTGGTGCTCAAAGGCGCCCGCTTTGGCAATGCCTTCTCAGAAAAAGGCAGCCGCACGGTGGTCGAGTTTGCCACCCGCATCACCCCGCATGGCGAAGGTTTTGTCGTCAATGGCACCAAGTTTTTTGCCACTGGCGCCTTGCTCGCCCACTGGATTCCAATTGTGGCGGCCACAGAAGAAGGTCTGCCTTATCTGGCACTGGCCAAACAAGGTACCCCTGGGCTGACAGTGATCAATGACTGGTCCAGCTTTGGTCAACGCACCACCGCCAGCGGAACCGTGGTGATTGAAGCCGTACAAGTGCCTGCAGAACATGTGGTGCCAATTTACCAAGCCTTTGCCCGCCCGACCATCGCCGGACCCAGCTCACAGTTTATTCAGGCAGCCGTCGATGCAGGCATTGCCGCAGGCACCATAGCCGCGACGCTGGACTATGTGAAGCAGTCCGCGCGGCCATGGATAGATGCCAAGGATATCCAGCATGCCAGCGATGACCCCTACACCATCCAGCAAATTGGCGACCTGGAATTGCGCTTGCACGCAGCAGAAGCCTTGCTGGACCGCGCCGCCGAGGCCTTGACACTGGCAGCGAAAGAAGCCAACGAAACCACGGTGGCAGCGGCCTCCATTGCCGTGGCAGAAGCCAAAGTATTGACCACCGAAATCGCGCTATTAGCCGGCAACAAACTGTTTGAGCTCAGCGGCACGCGTTCTACGCTCGAAGAACTCAATCTCGACCGTCACTGGCGCAATGCACGCACGCATACCCTGCATGATCCGGTCCGCTGGAAGTTTCACGCCATTGGCAACTACTACCTCAACAAAGTGAATCCGCCACGTCACCCGTGGTTATAAGCATGTAAGCAAATGATATAACCCCGGCCGCGCACCGGGGTTATACTTTAATACCAATATAATAAATTCAAATAATTAATAAAGGAGTTGAGCGATGAAACAAGAAACCCTTTCCATTCACGGCGGCTATCACCCGGACCCCACCACCAAGGCGGTTGCGGTGCCCATTTACCAAACCACCTCTTACGCCTTTGACAATACCCAACATGGCGCTGACCTGTTTGACCTCAAGGTACAAGGCAATATTTATACGCGCATCATGAACCCGACTACCGCCGTGCTAGAGGAGCGCCTGGCACAACTGGAAGGCGGCATTGGCGCGCTGGCATTGGCGTCTGGCATGGCCGCGATTACCTACGCGATTCAAACCATTGCCGAGGCAGGCGATAATATTGTGTCCGTCTCAACGCTGTATGGCGGCACCTATAACTTCTTTGCGCACACCTTGCCCAAGCAAGGCATAGAAGTCCGGTTTTTTGATTACCGCGATCCGGCCTCTTTAGAAAAACTCATCGACAGCCGTACCAAGCTGGTGTTTGCTGAAACCATAGGAAACCCGTTAGGCAATGTGGTCGATCTCGCCGCCATTAGCGCGGCAGCCCATAAACACGGCGTGCCGGTGATCGTCGATAACACAGTCGCCACGCCCATTTTGTCCCGACCATTTGAGCACGGTGTGGATATTGTGGTGCACTCGCTGACCAAATATATCGGCGGCCACGGCAACTCGATTGGTGGCGTCATTGTCGATAGCGGCAAGTTCCCGTGGGCAGAACATGCCGCCCGCTTCCCCAGCCTCAACACCCCCGACCCCAGCTACCATGGAGTCAATTACGTCGAGGCATTAGGCCCCGCCGCCTACATCGCCCGCGCCCGCGTCGTGCCTTTGCGCAATACCGGCGCCGCCATCAGCCCATTTAATAGCTTTTTGATTCTGCAAGGCCTGGAAACGCTTGCCCTTAGAATTGAGCGCCACAGCAGCAACGCCCTCGCGGTCGCTCAATACCTCAAACAACACCCCAAAGTAAAATGGGTCAGATACGCCGGGCTTGAAGACCACCCCGACCATGCACTGGTGAAAAAATACCTCAACGGCCACGCCTCAGGCATCTTATCCTTTGGCGTGCAAGATGGTCGCGAAGGCGGCACCCGCTTTATTGACGCGCTGCAACTGTTTACACGCCTGGTCAACATCGGCGATGCAAAAAGTCTCGCTTGCCACCCAGCCACCACTACCCACCGTCAGCTTAATGCTGAGGAATTGGCACGCGCTGGCGTAAGTGAAGATATGGTCAGGTTATCAGTCGGCATTGAGCATATCGATGATTTGATTGCAGATTTGGAGCAGGCATTGGCGAAAGTTTAAGGTGATCAAAAACTGGCCATGTCGGTTTTTGGCATTAAAGGCAACTATGCGAGCGCAGCAGCAATGCTGCGCTTTTTTCTTAAATTATCAGCACATAGCTGCTATCCAACGATCGGTTATCAACAGCAATCCAATCGTGGCTGAACAGTCGCCACTGCTTTTACAAGCTAAGATTTAATATTGCATTTTTGTAAAAGCTTGATGATAATCAGATTAAGTTTACTAATAATTAAAAGCTTTAAATAGTGCAACCAGCAGGTGTGTTCCATGCATGATATTTAAATAAAAATCATCAATAAAAACACAAAGATATGCTAGACACTTATATAAATAATCACATACAAAATATAAGTTATACACCGATATCGGTGTCTATATTACGTTAGCCATATGAACCGCTTAGCATTGATTGTTTTCTACATTGCCTTATCGGGTATTGCAACTTGCAATGCCATCTCTGCCGAGAGCCTCAATCAAACACCAACCGTAAGGCCGGAACTAGATTCTTTAGGTCGTGAAATCGTAAAAGCCAAATGCCAAAACCCAAAGCACATTGCTATCAAACGTGTTCAAAATCGCATCGAATCTACAATCACTGACGAAATTCAAACTATTTCATGCCCAAAAGCCAAAATAGAAATATACAAGGCTTATTATTTCAGCCCACCCAACGAATTACCGCTGAATCTAGTTATCAACAAACCACATCCGAAAATGCTGAAGCAGCTATCCATTGGTGCATCTCCCGATTCCATACGCTCTAAACTTGGTTTTCCCCTATGGGCCGACAATGACAATCTTGTCTACCAACTCAATGAGGAAGGGCCAAGTGAAAATACAATCACCTTTACGTTTGTTCGTGGCAAAGTTTCGTCTATTACGTGGGATTGGTCAGGGGAAATTTACTAATGGCTAACCCATCCATCAAGCGGGACGCTGCGCTGAAGCGCACCGCCCCTTATGTCAAACGTTAGAACTGCAAAGAACACAGCCAATGGAAGCTACCATTATCACCGCAGCAATTGCCGCAGGTGCGGCCTTAGTAGGCGGCACTATTGCAGCCATCTCTTCAACATGGAACACCCGCCACAAGATAAAAGAGCTTGAGGTTTCCGCAAGCCAGAAACTACGCGAGAACTACTTGCAGAACGCTCGTGAATACACCAAAGGAATCTACGTTCCTTTGACCTTAGCTACCTCAAAGCTATGTGATGCCTTCTCAACTTTTCAACGCAATCCATCGGAGAGTGGCGCAACCGAAGTTTTCAAGCAAGCTATTGATGAGTTTCGAAATGAAGTACAACTGCTTAGGAGCCGTGGCGCGGAGGCTTTCCTCACAAACGAACTGGAGGATAGGCTTAGGTCTTTTGGTGAGTTTTTGGGCGCGTCCCGTGACTCCGCATCACTTTCTCGAAAAGCGGAAATTGGGTTTCGTATTGGTTTTGGAGGACTCAGTTGGGCGGAGACGAGTGACGTTACCTTAACCGGGCGCTCCGCCGTGTGGTGGCGTAGTCCTCGTATGTCGCTAAGCCTTCTTGGGGTGGGTGTTACATACGAAGCGATTGTCGTTCAATCTGCACCTGTAGATTCCGTTGAGTTCTTGACAAGATTCGTCGCTGACACTGGGGAAATTCGATATCTGATTAAGGAAGTTACCCTAGGCGGAAAACCGAGAGAGCAATCCACAAAGTGAACGACAGCTCTAACCCGGCGCTCAACTTCGCTCCTTTCAGTCGCTGGACGCTGCGCGATAAAGCCGCGCAGCGCCGGTTAGCTCTACGTTAGGCTTCCCATGTCAAAATCTTTTTACTTTTTAGCAACGGATGATGATGTTATTACTATAAATAACTGGCTAGCTTTATATTCCCCTGAAATGATTATTTCTGAGAAGAAAGAGCTATATTGCAACGGTGTACATCGACAAGATGTATTTCATTTTTCAACTATGGGCCCTGTAATTACCTGGGAAGATAGTATTGACTGGAAAACTTACCAGTCAAATAGAGATAAAAAATCTGCTATTTTTGCTTCGAGGCTACAGAAGGAAGAACCTAAGGCCCCAATAGTTAAACTGCGAGAAACACCATGTGCTGTTTTTGAATATCCAATTTTTAGAAAACCAAATAACTGGACATGTGCATCATTGACTTTTACCCCCACTAACCTAAATAAAACCTTCCCAGAACTAAATAAAATTGCTTCAGAGTTTGGTAAATGGCTAAGAAAAAATGAGCTTGTTTATAGTTGGGATGGAAAAGAAATGGTAATGAAATATCCCAATAAAACTCATGGATTTAGTGGATATTGCATCAAAGTGTATATGCTTCCAAATGCCAAAAAAAATCTTGATCAAAATGCTTTGTTCTTTGGTGAATATGTTGGTGAGGCAAAATATAATGAATTGATTGAAAAATATGCTAAAAGTGCCTAACCCATCATTCAAGTGGGACGTCTAACGGCGCCCCTTAATTCAAACGTTGGGCATCATGACATTAGCCCTGTAGGGTGGGCAACTTGTTGCCCACGCATTAAATCCCTTGCAAATTGATTCAATATTGCATCACCATCGCGCCAACCCTTCTAAAGCAAGTGACCGTTAGCAGTAGTCACTTACCGTAAGCAACGGTTTTTATGTGATGACGATGTGCGCTTTGCGCTACGGGAAGCTACCCTATTGCTACACCGATATTGTGATCATCGAATCCTCTTTGAGACTTGAAAATAGCTCATCTCAGCCTCTGGTTTTCTTATCCTCTAAGCAACAAAAATATGCCGTTTGGTATATACCAACCTACCTATATCTATAGACGATTTATGGAAAAAGTCCGCGCATAATGCAAACCATCGTGATTGAGCAAGTTTTAACAGATTGCCATCACACTGACTAACAGATAGGAGAACAAACATGCGTAACGTTATTTCTGCAATGGCTTTAGTAAGTGGTTTTATTGTTGCTGCCCCAGTAGTGGCGGTTGAACAAAATGGTGGGATTGAAAAAGTACAAACTGCGCAACATTTTTTGAGCAAGCGTCCATATGCTCAACCAGTGGTTGCCAAAGCTGACGGTGAGCAACCCTGGGTAGGCGCGACACTGGTGGTGGATGGTAACAGCGGACGTGCGAACGTTCATGAAGTGCAAAAACTGCACATGCTTGGTAAACGCGCTTTTTAATCCAGGGCATAGGGTCGACGTGAACAAGTGAAGCGCCCCAAATGCTTTAGGACAAATTTAGGAGATTACAAATGAAAAAATTATTTTTAACCATATTGGCTTTAGGCTTTGTGGCGCAAGTAAATGCAGCTGACTTACCGGATAACGAGCAAAGTGTAGGCCAGTCACATCACAATCACTTTATCGGGAAACGTCCCTACAACAAAATTCTTGATAAACCAGCCAAGGGGGCTGATCAAGCCTGGGAAGGCACTGGTTTAGTGGCTGAGGACCCGGAACAAGCTGAAAAAAAATTGATGAAACATAACCAACATCAAATGAATTTTACGGGTAAACGCCCATATCTTGCACCACATAACCCTGATTAACGCCTGATTTACCAAACGATTTTAAATCTCTCTCTGATACCCGCCTGTTTTTTTGGGCGGGTTTTTTTGTTCCTTCGCACGCTAGAAAAATCAAGCGGCTGGGTAATACCCACGATTTGGCAAGGGCATTGAGGGTGGCCTTACTCCACTTTTCATCGCGACTCAAAGGTGGGTTTGTTTGCTGAAAATTGGGAAAGTAGCTTAGCGTTTGAAGAGAGTGGGTTGAGGATAGTTAGAGCGTATTTGGTATTGTGACGCGTGGGCAACTAGTTGCGCACCCTACTATACTTACATTTTTAACCGATGACACTGACAGAAAACACACTTTAGGAAAGTACGCATGAAATCGCTATCTCTCTTGTTCAGCTCTTTACTCTTTGCAACTTGGATACCTGCAGCGCATGCCGCTGAGGCATTTATTGGGCAGTTTCTTTACAAATATGATGGCGGAAGCATTTACCGGGTGGAGGTCAAAGACCCGCAACTCATGACATGGACCTGCGTAGAAGGGTCAGAGAAAGGTGCCAGCGGCAAGGAGCACCCTGATCGCTTTAAAATAGCCGATAAGATTTACTTTGCTAGCTGGGTTGAGAAAACTGGAATCACCGTCACTCAGGTAGTCAACCTGAACACCATGAAGGTGTATTCGACCATTATTGATGGCAAGGAACGCTATGTGATTTCAGGGGCTATCGTACGCGAGAAGTGAGATTTACCTGCATGGCGAACGATGATGTCCATTCGCCATGCAACCCTGTAGGGTGGCCTAACTCCACTTTTCATCGTGCCGTGAAGTTGGGGATTTATAGTGAGCGCCGGGGAAGCGGGTGAAGTCCAGATAGTGAATTTGGGGATAGTTAGAGCGTAACGGGTATTGTGACGCGAGGGCAACTAGTTGCCCTACTACTCTCTTGGGTAAGGTAAATGGGGAGAGTCGGGGTGGTCTATCATAAAGGCTACGCACTTATTATTTTAGTTGCAAAAGTGACTCCAAAACATCAATTTGACATCATTTTTTTATAGTGATAGCATTTTTATGTTTTTATCATGGAGTGCATATGTATGTCTGTTGTCACTGTCAGAAATTTACCCGAGGAAACACACCGCGCACTCAAGGCGCGGGCGGCCCAGAACCATCGCAGTACCGAAGCGGAAATACGTTTTATTTTAGAAAATGCAGTGAGGCCTAAGCATAGAGTCCTGCTTGGTACATTGTTAACGGAAATTGGTCGTGAGGTTGATGGCGTGGATATTGAGATTGGGCGAGACCAAACAGCCTCAGAGCCTATGGATTTTGAATGATTTTATTAGATACCAATGTCATTTCTGAGCCGTTAAAAGCCACAGGCGACCCCAAAATAGCCGATTGGATCAATGCACAAAACATTGAAACTTTGTACCTCTCTACCATCGGCATCGCTGAACTGCGTTTTGGGATTGCAGTGTTACCAGCGGGTAAGCGAAAAGAGGTGTTACATGCCAGCCTTGAGCAACGCGTGTTACCTTTATTTGAAGGTCGTATTTTGTCATTTGATCTCGTAGCATCCCAGGCTTATGCCACGTTGCGGGCTAAAGCGCGTGCGGCTGGTCAAGTGATCGCGCCCGCAGATGGTTACATAGCCGCGATTGCGATGACACATGAGCTGACCGTTGCGACTAGAGACACACAACCTTTTATCGCGGCAGGATTGAGCGTGATTAATCCGTTTGATCTGTAATAAAAGCGCTTTGCATCAAGCTTTAAAAATAGATTTTTCTAAACAGAAAAAAGGCGCAATGATGGATGTTGCGCCTTTTTGTTCAGAGCGTTAGTTTAAAACACCCGCAATTGCGTCGGTTTCAAATACACCGTCTCGCCCTGCTTAAAACTCAACTGATTAAACTGCTCCCGACCCAGCTCCACATCGACATATTGCTCATTGTCTGCACGTTTGATCTCCAGACGCACCAGTGAGCCCACAGAGTGCACATAGGTGAGCGCACCGGCGATACTTTGCGCGTCTGCTTCTCGGCTAACGGCAATCTCATATGGACGCACAAAGCCTTTGCCTTGCGGGGTTTCAAAGGCGTTTACATTGCCTAAAAACTCATACACAAACGGCGTGGCGGGTTGGTCATACACCGCTTGCGGTGACCCGACCTGCTCAACCTGACCGTGATTCATGACGACGATGGTGTCGGCGACTTCGAGGGCTTCTTCCTGGTCATGCGTGACGAATACGCTGGTCACATGCAGTTCGTCATGCAGACGGCGCAACCAGCGGCGCAGGTCTTTACGCACTTTGGCGTCTAGCGCGCCAAATGGCTCGTCCAGCAACAGTACTTTTGGCTCGACGGCCAAGGCACGTGCCAAGGCAATTCGTTGGCGCTGGCCGCCAGACAATTGCGGTGGATAGCGGTCAGCCAGCCAGTCGAGTTGTACCAGCTTGAGCAAGTCATGCACGCGTTTTTTGATCTCGGCTTCTGACGGGCGCGTTTCTTTGGGGCGCACGCGCAGGCCAAAGGCGACGTTTTCAAACACGGTCATATGGCGGAACAGCGCATAATGCTGGAACACAAAACCAACCTGGCGCTCGCGCACATCACGGTGGGTGGTGTCTACGCCATCAAACAGCACCTGACCGCTGTCTGGGGTCTCCAGGCCAGCGATAATGCGTAACAGCGTGGTTTTGCCGCAGCCTGAAGGCCCAAGCAAGGCCACCAGCTCGCCTGAGGGGACTTGCAGATTGATATCGCGCAGGGCACTAAATTGGCCAAACCCTTTATTGATCTGTTGTATGGTAATGCTCATCTTAAGCCGTCACTTCCTTTTCAATCGCGGCGGCATCTCGGGATGCCTGCCATTCAACATAGGTTTTCAAAATCAGGGTTACCAGGGCCAGCAGCGTCAATAATGAAGCCACTGCAAAGGCCGCAGCGTAGTTATATTCGTTATACAAAATCTCGACATGCAAAGGCATGGTGTTGGTGAGGCCGCGGATATGGCCGGAGACCACAGACACGGCGCCAAACTCGCCCATGGCCCGTGCGTTGGTCAGGATCACGCCGTAAATCAGGCCCCACTTCACATTGGGCAGGGTCACATGCCACAGCATTTTCCAGCCAGAAGCGCCCAGCACCAGTGCAGCCTCTTCCTCTTCTTTGCCTTGCGCCTGCATGAGCGGGATCAACTCGCGCGCCACAAACGGGAAGGTCACAAAAATGGTCGCCAGCACAATGCCGGGCACGGCAAACACCACTTTCAGATCGTGATCGATCAACCATTCGCCAAACCAGCCTTGCAGGCCAAAAATCAGCACAAAGATCAACCCGGCGATCACCGGCGAGACCGCAAACGGCAGGTCAATCAGGGTGATCAAAAAGCTTTTGCCTTTAAAGTCAAACTTGGTAATTGCCCAGGCGGCGGCCACGCCAAATACCAGATTCAGAGGCACCGAGATCAACGAGGCGATCAGAGTCAGCTTCATCGCGGACAAGGCATCAGCTTCGGTGATCGCAGCCAGGTAGACGTCCCAGCCTTTGCGCAAAGCCTCGGTAAAAACGGCCGCCAGCGGCACCAGCAAAAACAGCCCTAAAAACGTCAGTGCCAGGCCAATCAAGCCCCAGCGAACCCAGGTGGGTTCAGAGGTGGCGCGTTTGTAGGCCACTTTGCCCTGATATTGTTGAAATTGTGTGGTTTGCATCATCCTACCTATGGTTTATCAAAATATACGCAACGCTATGCTTTCAGCGGCTACCGATTATTTAGCGCCATGGCGGTGACTGCTCCACCATTGCAGCAAGTTGATCAACAGCAGCAACACAAACGAAATCACCAGCATCACAACGGCAATGGCCGTGGCGCCTGCATAATCATATTGTTCAAGTTTGGTGATGATCATAAGCGGCGTAATCTCGGAAATCATCGGCATATTGCCGGCGATAAAGATGACCGACCCATACTCACCTACCGCGCGGGCAAATGCCAGCGAGAAACCGGTAAGTAGCGCCGGCCAGATGGCGGGCAGAATAATTTTGTAAAAAGTTTGCCAGCGGTTGGCGCCCAAGCTGGCCGCGGCTTCTTCGGCCTCGGCACTAAAGTCTTCGAGCACCGGTTGTACGGTACGCACCACAAACGGCAAGCCAATAAAGGTGAGCGCCACCACCACGCCGAGTGGGGTAAACGCGACTTTAATGCCATGTGGCTCCAGCCAATGGCCTAACCAGCCATTCGGCGCATAAATCGCGGTGAGTGAAATCCCGGCCACCGCCGTCGGCAAGGCAAACGGCAAGTCGACCAGTGCATCGAACACTTTTTTGCCAAAAAACTGATACCTGACAAAGACCCAGGCAGTGAGCAGGCCAAATACCAGATTAATCAGCGCTGCAATCAATGAGGCGCCAAAGGTTAGTTTATAGGTAGCAACCACGCGCGGCGTAGTGACCACCGCCCAAAACTCATGCCAGCTGAGCTCGGTGGTGCGCAGAAAAACAGCGGCTAAAGGGATGAGAACGATTAGGCTTAGGTAGACCAGCGTGTAGCCGAGTGACAAGCCAAAGCCGGGGAGTAAATGTTTCTTTTTTTGTGATGCCATGGTGTATGGTGATCCGTTAAACAGGCGCTAATATAGCTGCATTCTTTTAAATCATTAAAGAATGAATAATCATTAATTTATAAGCGCCTGTTATATAAAGCGTGATGGATTAGGCAACTTTTGGCGTGCGGTGCTGGTATTGGTCATTAATGACCTTGGCCACCACCGGTGCGGCCAGCAAGTTGCCCTGCAACACGGTCGCCCCGGCTGAGATCGCAATATCCAGTTGCTGCTGGGTTTCAATGCCCAAAATCACCGGCGTGCTGCCCAGATCCTGCACGCTGGATACCAGCCCCTTGAGTGCCTTGGCCAAGCCCGGTTGTTGCGCGGCCTGCTGAATCACAGAGACATCAAACTTGATAAAATCATGCTGCACACTCCACAAGCGATATAACTTGCTTTGGTGGCCGCCGACATGATCAAACGCAATCTGGTAGCCCAAGGCGCGGTAGTTCTCCACGGCAGCGATCAGGTGCTTGTCCTGCTCGATCAGAGACTCGTTGATCTCGAGCACAACGCGATGCGTAGGCACCGAATACTTATGCAGGATCTGCTCAAACACCTTGCCGTGAGCGCTGACCTCGAGGAGTAATTTCGGATGCACGTTTAAAAACAGCAAGCCGTTTTCCTGGTGGATGGCCCGGTAATTAAGCACGTGCTGCGAGCGGCATACGCGGTCAAACTGCACCAGCTTGCCGGACTGCTCGGCATAGGTAAACGCAAACTCGGGTGTGCTGCCCAGGGTGCCAAACAATGAGGGGCGAATCAGGGCTTCATAGCCATAAATATCCCCTTGTTTGGCATCGTAGATCGGCTGAAAAGCGGTTTTAAGATGAACACCGATAAAGGTGCTTTCATACTCGCCCGAGCTGGCCTCCAGCAGACCAAGCTCTTCCAGGTCCAGCGCAAGCACCTGTTTGAGTTCGGCACGCAATTGCACAATGTGCTCCGGCTCTGGGGATAACGGTTTTTGTGTCATCATGACTCCTTTCTGCGTTTAAGCATGCGCTAGGCAATGATTTTTAAACGCTATTTTTGATAAATCTGGTCGAAGATGCCGCCATCACTAAAATGCGTGTTTTCGGCTTCGTTCCAGCTGCCAAACACCTGTTTGACCGTAAATGTATTGAGCTTTTTAAAGCTGGGTTGCGCCACCTCAGCCACTTGCGGGCGCAAGTAATGTTTGGCAGCCAAAGCCTGACCCGCAGGTGAAAAGTGATACTCAAGATAGGCTTGTGCCAGCTTGCGCGTGCCTTTTCTATCCACCACCTTGTCTACAAGCGCCACCGGGTTCTCTGCCAGCACGGTCACGGACGGGTACACCAGCTCAAACTTGTCTTCCCCCAGCTCTTTTTGCAGCAGATAGGCCTCGTTTTCAAACGTCACCAGCACATCGCCAATCTCGCGCTGGGCAAACGTGGTAGTGGCGCCGCGGCCACCGGTATCCAGCACCGGCACATGTTTAAACACCTGGGTCACAAATTGGCGCGCCTTGCTGGCATCGCCGCCTTTTTGCGTGATATAGCCCCAGGCGCCCAGATAGCTATACTTGCCGTTACCCGAGGTTTTAGGGTTAGGAATCACCGCCGCCACACCGGGTCTGATCAGGTCGTCCCAGTCTTTAATCTGTTTGGGATTGCCTTTGCGGACCAGAAACACTGTGGGTGAAGCGCTGGGCACGCTGTTATTGGGTAATCTGCTCTGCCAGTTTGCCGGGATCAATTTGGCTTTTTGCGCCAGAATATCAATATCGGCGCTACGGTTCATGGTAATCACATCCGCAGGCAAGCCATCCACAACCGCACGCGCCTGCTTGGTCGAGCCGCCGTGTGACTGGTTAATGGTCACCAATTCACCGGTCTTTTCTTTCCAGTACTGGACAAAAGCCGGGTTGAATTCTTTATAAAACTCGCGGGTCACATCGTAAGAAACATTCAGCAATTCAGCAGCCTGCACAGGTGCTTGTAGCAGCGCAGCCCAGACCAGCAAGTGACGGATAAAAGACGACATAAACAACTCCCTGAACTTGATAGGGAGGCACTATAGCGGGAGTTTTATATTTTTAAAAAGAATAAAATATAATATATTTATAATATTAAAGAATATAAAACTGAAGATGATAAAAAACGCCAGTGCAAGCACTGGCGTTTTGATCGCTGGTCCGCAGCAAAGCCCAAAGCGAGAAACAGCGAGCAATTTAAGCGGCTGACACACTGAGCCCGTGCTCGTCAAATATGCCGTCAAACAGCACGGAGCTCAAATAGCGCTCGCCGGAATCCGGCAAAATCACCACGATATTTTTACCCGCATGCTCAGGCAGAGCCGCATACCTGACCGCTACCGCGACCGCCGCCCCGCAGGAAATGCCGGCCAGAATGCCCTCCTCGCGTGCCAGTCTTCTGGCGAATGCAATCGCTTCTTCATTGGTCACTTGTGCAATGTCATCCACCAGACTTAAATCCAGGATATCCGGCACAAAGCCTGCGCCTATGCCTTGAATTTTGTGCGGTGCCGGCGCGAGTGCTTGCCCTGCCCTAAACTGCGTCAACACCGGACTGGCGGCCGGCTCTACCGCAACAGAGAGAATGTTCTTATGCTGCGTCTGTTTGAAATAGCGGGAAACGCCGGTAATGGTGCCGCCGGTGCCCACCCCTGAAACCAGAATATCCACCTCGCCATTGGTATCGCGCCAGATTTCGGAGCCTGTGGTTTGTTCATGAATGGCCGGATTGGCCGGATTTTTGAACTGTTGCAACAACACATAACGTGCTGGATCCGCGGCGGCAATTTCTTCTGCCTTGGCCACGGCGCCTTTCATGCCTTTGGCGCCCTCGGTCAGTACCAGCTTGGCACCATAAGCAATCAGCAATTTGCGCCGCTCCAGGCTCATGGTTTCCGGCATGGTTAAAGTAATGGGGATACCCCGTGCCGCAGCCACAAAGGCCAGCGCGATGCCGGTATTGCCGCTGGTTGGCTCCACAATTTCTTTACCGGGGCCCAGCAAGCCTTTTTGTTCGGCATCCCAGATCATGGCCGCACCGATGCGGCACTTGACAGAATAGGCCGGGTTACGGCCTTCTATTTTGGCAAAAATGGTGGCCTGACCAGGGGCGGTCAGGCGGTTCAGGCGCACTAAGGGCGTATTGCCGATGGAATGTGCATTGTCATTAAACCAGTGTGACATAAAGCGCTCTTCAAATAAAAACAGTGACTGTAGTTTAAAAAGCGCTGAAATAAATTAAAAATAACATTTTGTTGGATAAATATATTTAATAGTTATAACCCTACCTTTTCGGTTATTTTAAAACTGCTTTAAATAACAAATACTGATAATAAAATAATAAATGATTCTAGGCTTTACCCTGTTCAATCACGAAAGAGTGTTTTATAGTGAGCAAAGATTCATGCTGACCAGACAACTGGAAGCCAGTGACCCGCCAGGGCCACTGGCTTTTTTTTCGCCTGTTGTCAGCAATCGCGTACTTACCATGACAAGGAATCCACGATGCAAGAAATTGCCATCGAGCACATCGTGCAACAACTGGCGGGCATCCGCGAACATGCATTGCAACAACGCCAGCGCTTGACGCAACCACCCAAGCTGCCTTCACGTAAAGTGCTGGCCAAGTGCGTGGAAGGCCTGGCTGCGGCGCTGTTCCCCAACCGGCTGGGTGATTCAGACATTCAGCCACATGCCATTAACTTTTATGTGGGGACCACGCTGGATAAAGCTCTGCGTGAATTGCAGCAACAAATCCGTCTTGAGCTTGCGTTTAAGGCGCCGGGGACCGCCGCCAGCCAGTTCAATGCACAATCACATGCCCTCACGCAAACCTTTGCCGAGCAATTGCCTGCGATTCGCCAGCAGCTGGATACCGATCTTGAAGCCGCTTATCAAGGCGATCCGGCGGCGGACAGCGTGGATGAAATTCTGGTCAGCTATCCCGGCATTCTGGCGCTGATTCATTACCGGCTGGCGCATGTTTTACACGGATTGGGTTTGACCATTTCTGCGCGCCTGATCACTGAAATCGCCCATTCGCAAACCGGCATTGATATTCATCCTGGCGCCCGTATCGGTGATTACTTTTTTATTGATCATGGCACCGGCGTGGTCATAGGTGAGACGGCGATTATTGGTAACCACGTCCGCCTTTACCAGGCGGTGACACTGGGTGCAAAAAACTTTCCCAAAGATGCCAATGGCCATCTGGTGAAGAAATTTGAACGCCACCCCATTCTGGAGGATTACGTGGTGGTGTATGCCGGGGCCACCATTCTGGGCCGCATTACCATAGGAAAACATTCGATTATTGGCGGCAATGTCTGGGTTACACGCAGCGTGCCTGCCAACAGTCACCTCACACAAGCGCATTCGGATGCCAAACCGATTCCGGCTGCCGCTTGATTTTTAACTATTGCAACCTATTCATAGTTGCACTTTAAGGAGACCTTATGTCAGAACAACCTTTTCAGAGCGCTTTGGGCGATGTCGCCGCCCGCACGCTTGCCAATGCCACCAAATCGGTGCCCATGCTCAGCACCATCAGCCCGCGCTGGCTGGTGCATTTGCTCAACTGGGTACCCGTTGAAGCCGGTATTTACCGTGTCAACAAGGCCAAAGACCCCAACGCCATTACTGTCGACTGCTCCAACAAAGATGAAAAAGAGCTGCCAGCAACCTTTGTCGATTATGAAGAGTGGGGCCGTGAATATGTGCTAAACGCGGTGAATACCGTGGTCGATGTGCATACCCGCGTGTCTGACCTGTATAGCAGCCCGCACAACCAGATCAAAGAGCAACTGCGCCTGACTATTGAAGTAGTCAAAGAGCGCCAGGAAAGCGAACTGATCAACAACAAAGAGTACGGCCTGCTCAACAATGTGGCCAAATCACAAACCATCAAAACCCGTAATGGTTACCCAACACCGGATGACCTGGATGAGCTGCTGACCAAAGTCTGGAAAGAACCTGCGTTTTTCCTGGCGCACCCGAAAGCAATTGCCGCCTTTGGCCGTGAGTGCACCCGCCGTGGCGTGCCACCCCCAACCGTTTCCTTATTCGGCTCACAGTTCTTGACCTGGCGTGGCGTTCCGCTGATTCCTAGCGACAAACTGCCTATCGTCAACGGCAAATCCAAAATCTTGCTGCTGCGTGTAGGCGAGAGCAAGCAAGGCGTGATCGGCTTGTATCAACCGAACTTGCCAGGCCAGCAAACCATGGGCCTGTCAGTACGTTTTATGGGCATTAACCATAAAGCAATTGCGTCTTACCTGGTCTCGCTGTATTGCTCACTGGCCGTGCTGACCGAAGACGCGATTGCCGTCCTGGAAGATGTCGGAGTTGATCATTACTATGACTACAAGTAATTCATTCGGCCTGACTTTAACTGATGGCGCCAGTTTTGAGCCTGAGGCCATCTTGGCCTCATTGCCGGGTGAGCATCCCAAGATGACTGCTGCGGCGGGTGTAGGACGCGAACTGGAAAACACAGGTGTGCTGGATACCGCCACGCTGACGCAACTGGTCAACGATCTCTACGCTGAAGGGTTTCCGGCGACGGCACCGTTTGCGGCAGCAGACCTGGCGCAATCGTTGGCGGCTTCGCATGCCCCACAGCCATCTGTCCCGCCTACAGACTCATTGACTACCAAGCTGGTCAATGTGGGTGGCACAGGTGGTGTGGCCTCACCGAGTTATGCGCAAACGCAGGCGCAACCCGTCACCCAGCAGGCGCAAGCGCAGCAGCTCACGTATGTGCCTGGCATTGAAGCCTTGGGTAGCGACCCGTTACATAACCATCCGGCCCACCTGAATGTATTGCAGCCCGAGGCTGCTTTTCTGACCCCTGGCTCATTTGCCGGGACGGGCATTGAGATTCCTTACCAGCAGGAGCTGGATCGCTGGCTGGGGGCGGGTGCAATACAGTCCCCACCGTCTGCGGCCTCCTCCCAAACTGCGGCTAAACCGCCGGTAGCCGGCGCGCAATCGTTTTACTTTTTGCAGGCCGAACCCGGGTTGACGGGCAGCCTGCCGGCTTCTGCGCATCCGGCATTTGATGTGCATGCGGTACGGCGTGACTTTCCCATCCTCAATGAGCGGGTGAATGGCCGCCAGTTGGTCTGGTTTGACAATGCGGCGACCACGCAAAAACCACAAGTTGTCATTGACCGCGTGAGTTATTTCTACCAGCACGAAAACTCGAATATTCACCGTGCCGCCCATGCGCTGGCCGCGCGCGCGACGGATGCGTATGAAGAAGCGCGCGAAACCGTGCGTCGTTTTATCAATGCGCCCTCGGTGAATCAGGTCATTTTTGTACGCGGGACCACGGAAGCGATTAACCTGGTCGCAAAAACCTGGGGCAAAAAACATCTGGAGCAAGGCGATGAAATTGTGGTCTCACATCTGGAACATCACGCCAATATCGTCCCCTGGCAACAATTGTGTCAGGAAACGGGGGCGGTGCTGAAAGTGATTCCGGTGGATGACAGTGGCCAGATTCTGCTGGAGGAATACCAGAAACTGCTGACGGCAAAAACCAAGCTGGTGTCATTTACCCAGGTATCAAATGCGTTGGGGACGGTCACGCCTGCTCAGGAAATGATTGCAATGGCTCACAGGGCGGGCGCAAAAGTGCTACTGGATGGCGCGCAATCGGTGTCACACATGCGGACCGATGTACAAACGCTGGATGCTGACTTTTTTGTGTTCTCCGGGCACAAAATCTTTGGCCCCACCGGCATTGGTGCCTTGTATGGCAAAGCGGACGTGCTGCAAGACATGCCTGCCTGGCAAGGCGGCGGCAACATGATCCAAGATGTCACCTTTGAAAAAACGGTGTATCACGCGGCCCCGGCCAAATTTGAAGCAGGCACGGGTAATATCGCCGATGCGGTAGGATTAGGTGCCGCCTTGCAGTATGTGGAACGGCTAGGCATCGAAAATATCGCCGCCTATGAGCATGCCCTGCTGGAGTATGCCACGGCAGCCATGTGCCAGATCCCCAATCTGCGCCTGATCGGGACGGCCAAACATAAGGCCAGTGTACTGTCTTTTGCACTCAAGGGCTATCAAAGCGAAGAGGTAGGCGCAGCGCTCAATGAAGAAGGCATTGCCGTGCGTTCTGGCCATCATTGTGCACAGCCGATTTTGCGTCGCTTTGGTTTTGAAACCACCGTACGGCCTTCACTGGCGTTTTACAACACTTATGATGAAATCGACCGCATGATTGCGGTGTTACAACGCTTGGCGTCCTATCACGCCTAGTCTAGCCGCGTAACATAGCTCATCCCCTGCCCGTGCAGCGTGCGCGTTGCCAAGGCAGGGGATTCTTTTTTGTTGCCCGCCAAGATTGTGACATTCGCGGCAAGCCTCTGTAGAATCGCAATGCACAGCTCGCTGTGAGTGTGATTTCCATAACCAGACGCCAGGTAACCGATGAAATTTGATCCGCGCAACAACAAATTTACCGCCATCTTCACCCGCGAAATGCTGGAAGCCACGCTCCCCTCCTTCCTGCTCATTTGCCTGGCGCTGTTTTTTGCTTACAAATTCATAGACCCTGCGCCCCCACGCAATATTGTGATTGCCACCGGCGAAGCGGACCTCAATTACAATGCGTTTGCCGCGATTTATGGCGTCTATCTTAAAAAAGAAGGCATTCATCTGCAGATACGCAAAACGGCAGGGGATGATGAAAACCTGCGTTTGCTCAAGGACCCTGACTCCAACGTAGATATTGCATTCATTCAAGATGGCATGGCGCATAGTGAAGGCGCAGGCTCACTGTTGTCATTGGGCAGCCTGTACTACCAGCCGGTGTGGATTTTTTGCCGCGGCAAAACCGAAACCACCCATTTATCGGCCCTCAAAGGCAAACGCATCGGCGTCGGCTATCCAGGCAGCGGCAGTCATTTTCTGGCAAGTACGCTGTTGACTGAAAGTGGCATCAATGCCAGCAACAGCACCTTGGTCACCATAGGTGCCGAAGAAGCAGTGGCGGCCCTGCAGTCAGGCAAGCTCGATGCCGCTTTTTTTGTGGATGTTGCCAACTCAAGCCTGGTCCGCGAGCTCATTGCAGACAAGCATCTGACCATGGTAAGTATGGACACCGCTGAAGCCTTTTCACGCAAGTTTGCGTTTATGCATCACCTGGTGCTGCCAGAAGGCGCCATGGACCTGGCGCGCAATATTCCCAGCCACGATGTGCATCTGGTGGCGCCAACCGCGACGCTGGTGATCAAGGACAGCATGCATCCGGCGCTGATTTACCTGATGATGAAAGTGATTGCCGAAGTGCATGGTGGCCCAAGCATGTTTAACGGCAAGGGAGAATTCCCTTCTGCCAAGGATACGGATTTTCCGATCAGCACGCAGGCGCTGAATTTCTACAAATCCGGCCTGCCGATTATTGATAAATACCTGCCATTTTGGGCAGCCACCTTTGTTAATCGCACGCTGATTGTGATTTTGCCTTTGTTGGCGTTGCTGATCCCGCTCACCAAAATTATCCCGATGGTGTATGTGTGGCTCGTCAAGCGCAAACTGTTCCGTTATTACGGCGAGCTACGCTTTCTGGATACCCAGCTGCAAGAAATCAAATCGGCTGAAGATGTCCGTCAGTGCCTGGATAAACTCAATGAAATTGAAACCAAGGTGGTCAACGTCAAGCTACCGGTGCCTTTTTCACAATATGCTTACGAGTTGCGTGCGCATATTGAGCTGGTTCGCTCCAAACTCAATCAGCGCACGTTTTAGGCACAAGCCTTAAACGCACAAAGCTCAGGTAAGGTCTGCCCGATTGCGCATCCAGTCTTGCAAGGCCTGTGCGGTCATCGGCTTGGCATATAAAAAGCCCTGCACAAAATCACAGCCCAGCGCCTTCAGATAATCTGCCTGGGCTTCGGTTTCCACCCCCTCGGCCACAATCTGGTAATGCAGGTTTTTGCCCAACACCACAATGGCACTGATCACCGCCTCTGAGCGCTCTTTGCCCGGAATGTCATTCACAAAAGACCTATCCACTTTCAGGTAATCCCCCGGAATATCACGCAAATAAGCCAAGCAGGAATAGCCGGTGCCAAAGTCATCAATCGCCAGTTTAATGCCGTGCTGTTTGAGTTTCTGCAGGCGCTCGTTGCCCGTGCAGTCGGCATGAATAAACGCACTCTCGGTCAGCTCGATTACCAGGCGCTCAGGCGCCAGGCCAGTCTCTTGCAGTACCAACAACACATATTCGGCAAAACAGGGAGTATTTAACTGCAAGGGGGAGACGTTGACCGAGACCTTGGCCCGACTCAATTCACCGGTAGTCCAGGAGGCCGCTTGTGCACACGCGGCTTTGAGTACCCAGGCACCCATGGGCACAATCAGCCCGGTCAACTCGGCCACACCGATAAACTGATTCGGCGACACGACCCCACGCTCGGGATGTTGCCAGCGAATCAAGGCTTCAACGCCCACCAGTTTACCGGTCACAAAATCCAGCTGCGGTTGATACACCAGATAAAACGCTTCTTGCGCAATCGCAGCCTCCAGTTCACTGGCAAAAGCCAGGTCTTCTGGGGGCAACACCTGCTCATGCATCACCCCTTTGTGATAATAGGTCAAAGTCATCACAATGATGATTAAAATCAGTGCAGCAGTGACAATGACGGGCGTCAGGCGAAGATCGTTATCAAAAAAAACACCCACCCCTCCCAAAACAATCGCGCATGTAATCAAGATGCAGACGATCCATCTCAGATGCTTGCCAGTGTCATCCAGCAACAACAGGTAACTCATGGGGGTAGCGGTGATCTGCCTTGCCAGCAAGGCCGCCGCACACAGCGAGCCACCAATGGTGGTCAACAGTGAGAGCTGACCGTAAGCGTGCGGAATATGATAGGCCCAGGCCAGCAAGCCGGTGACCGGCATCAAAACGGCAATACTCAGCAAGACCTGACTGGCGCGATTGAAATGGCGATGATGCAACACCGCTGCCAGCAACACCAACAAGGCCATGCCCAGATCAAAAACCATCTTATCGTGCTGGTCAGTGAACAATGTAGAGAGCGTCGCCCAGCCGTTGTTGAATGTGACGACGCTGCTTCTGACATAAAGTTGGCACAGAAAACCGGCAGCGACAATCAGGATCAGGCCACCAATCACGCGCTTTTGATGCCAAGTCTGGTACACCACCCCTAGGCTGGCGAGCATGAAAATCAGGTATGCACTGCTTTGCAGTAAAAACAGGCTTAGCGCAGGGTGTGTTGGCAAAAACGGTAGTCCCCACAACACAGTGACAATACTGACAATTGCCAGCCAAGGAGCAAACTTTTGCACCGTTCTTAAAAACCGGTGCCGCATGTATAACTGCTGTGTTGAAGTTGCGTGATGACGCTCAGTAGACCAGTCAATACTGGAAACTGACATAGTGCTCCCCCTAATCTTGATCTATTCTGATCCTGTGCGGGCACAGGCCATGTCATTCACTATAGGCGAAACGAATGGATACCAAAGTAAAATAAAATGGCACATTTCTACTCTTTATATCAAATTAATTGGTACTCATGAGTGATTCGCTATAAAACAGATAGTTTTTATAGCAGAATGGAAGCAAGCTAAACGAGGGAAAAAGTCCTGACCATGGGAGGTCAAGTCATGATCAGTCAATGCAAATCAGGCGAGCGTTTCAGGTTGTGCCACAGAGACCCATTGTGGCAGCGCATCGGCTTCAAGGGGTTTGGCATACAAAAAGCCTTGCACAATATCGCAGCCGATTGACTTGAGGAAATCAGCCTGTGCCTGGGTTTCTACCCCTTCGGCAATAATGCGGTAATCCAAGCTTTTGCCCAGGCTAACGATCGCCTGAATCACGGCTTCTGCTTTATTGTGACCAGGCAGCTCCATCACGAATGAACGGTCTACCTTGAGATAATCGCCCGGAATATCACGCAAATAAGAGAGGCAGGAATAGCCAGTCCCAAAATCATCAATGGCCAGTTTGATGCCTGCTTCTTTGAGCTGATGCATCAGACGCGCATTCTCACCGTCATCCTGTACAAAAGAGCTTTCGGTCAACTCAATCACCAGCCGTTCTGGCGCGAGCCCGGTGTCTTGCAGAATCTGCATGATCTCTTCTACCAAAGTGCCAGACTTAAGTTGCAATGCAGAGACGTTGACAGACACCTCTATCTTGCCCAGCACCGGATGATCCTTCCACTGAGCGGCCTGTGCACAGGCCGTTTGCATGATCCATTTGCCCAAAGGCACAATCAACCCGGTCAACTCAGCCACCCGAATGAATTTCTCCGGGGAAATAATGCCTTTTTCAGGATGGCGCCAGCGAACCAAGGCTTCCACCCCTTTCAGTTTGCCCGTCTTAAAATCGACCTGCGGCTGATACATCATAAAAAACTGCTGATTATCCAGCGCGGTCTCGACCTGGCTAGCGAAATCCATATCGGTTGCGGGCAGTACCTTTTCGCTGACCTGCCCCTGGTGATAATAAGTCACCGACAGGGTATAAATGATGGCGATCAAGGAAACCAGCACCACGAGGGGCAAGCCGCGCATATTGTCACCAAACATCACACCGGCCCTGGCCAGCAAAATGGCGCAGATACTTAACAACAAGATACTGGAGCGAATCTGTTTACCGGTATCGTCCATCAGCAACAGGTAACTCATGGGCGGATGCGATGCCTGCTTGGCCAGCAAGCCAAACGCACAGAGCATGCCGCTCAATGTGGTCAGCGGTGACATCACACCATAAGGATTAGCAATGCCGCAAAGCAGCCCTAGCAACGGAATCAAAGGAATCATGACCGCAATACACAGCATGCCCTGACTGGCAGCAACATAATGATGCCGCTGGAAAAGATAGGAGACTGCAATCAGACAGGCCAACACACCACCGGCAATAAACTCCCAACTATTGGAAGGCGCATGCAGGCCGGTTTGGCCTGAGGCACGCAAGATGCTGGCGGTATCGTTAAAATCGGCGGCGTAAGGTGACAGTTGCACCACGAACAAACTGATGGTCACCAGCGACATGGTCAACATGGCCAGGTTGTTGCGGCCATTTTCGAGCAGCAGATTGTAGCTGACCAAAATAAAGGTCAGGTAAGTCAACAATTGCGCGAGCCAGATATTGTTATCTACATCCAGCAAATAATGAGGAAAACCTAACAAGCCGCACACCATGCTGGTCATCGCCAGAAAATGCGTATTGTCTTGCACCTTTCGGACAAGACGATGCCGCATAAACTGCCGCTGTGTGGTGTTTTCGTTGAGTGGCGCTGCCAGCTCGCCAATCCCGTTCTGACTCATTATCAACCCTTAAAAACCTTGACGACTCAATGTTGCGCACATGTTAAAAAACATGTGTGAGCAATGTCATTAAACCTTAAAACTTACCTGTTTTAACGGTCAATAAAGGGGATATATTTAGAGCAGATTTAAAATAAGCTGGTCTCGCCGGTCGCAATCACCACGCACGAATCAAGCCGCTTCTAATACACGCTGCATGCCATCCGCACTGTTACGGGTATAAACGACTTTGAGTCCGCGCTTATGTGCGACATGCTTGATGCGGTACATCATGGAATGATTGAGCCAGCCGGTGACCAGCACAATCACGTTGACGTTAACAGGTAACTCGCGCTTGACGTCGCCGGGTTTTCTGCCCGTCCAGTGATCAATTTTATCAATCCCCTGCGCGTGCAACACCTGTTTGATGCCCTCTATACGGTCACCACCAATGACTAATGCTTTTGACATGAAACATTCTCCTGTTGTAGAGAAAGAAAAAGGCATTGGGTAAATGCCTTTTTCTAAAATGAACTGCTGAATTTCAATGCTTACTTCTGGTAAATCTCGTCGAATACACCACCATCGGCAAAGTGTGTTTTCTGCGCCTTTTGCCAACCACCAAACGCTTCGTCAATCTTGATCAAATTGACTTTAGGAAACTGTTTTTCATATTTTTTGGCCACAGATTCCAGCGTCGGACGATAGTAGTTTTTGGCTGCAATTTCCTGGCCCTCTTCACTGTACAAGTATTCCAGATACGCTTTGGATACCGCTTCAGTGCCATGACGCTTGGCATTCTTGTCGACAACAGTCACCGGTGGCTCAGCCAGAATAGACAGTGAAGGCACGACCAGATCAAACTTATCCGGCCCCAGCTCCTTGAGCGCGAGGAAAGCCTCGTTTTCCCAAGCCAGCAACACGTCGCCAATACCACGCTCCACAAAGGTGGTGGTTGCGCCACGCGCACCGCTATCTAACACCGGCACGTTTTTAAACAGTTTTTTCAAAAACTCTTTGGCTTTAGCCTCGTCGTTATTGTTTTGCTTGAGCGCATAACCGTAGGCCGCCAGGTAGTTCCAACGCGCCCCGCCAGAAGTTTTGGGGTTAGGGGTAATCACCGAGGTGCCTGGTTTCACCAAGTCACTCCAGTCCTTGATGTTTTTCGGGTTGCCTTTACGCACCAGAAACACAATAGTCGAGGTATAAGGCGAACTGTTGTGCGGCAGACGTTTCTGCCAGTCCGGGCCAAACAAGCGGCCTTTGCTGCCAATCTCGTCAATGTCATAAGACAAGGCCAGCGTCACCACATCGGCCTGCAGGCCATCAATGACGGAACGTGCCTGCTTGCCAGAGCCCCCATGTGACTGCTTGACGATGACGTTATCACCCGTCTTGGCTTTCCAATATTTGGCAAAGGCTTCGTTGTAGTCTTGATACAACTCACGCGTCGGGTCGTAAGACACATTGAGCAGATTCACATCGGCCGCCCAAACAGCCAACGGGGCAACTAAGGTCGCGACGACAAAAAGCTGCTTAATTTTTTGATGAAGTTTCATGTATATCCTTTAAGCTAGAAGCCCAGCAGGGTCAATTCTGTGTAGAAAAAGTCTGAGCTCAGTGAGCGCGTAGGGTCATTGTTGTTTGAAGCAATCTTGATTGCATCTTTGACAAAATCACCGGCCCAGAAGTGTGCGTAGCCTAAATTGAGTGAGGCGTACTGATTCAAGGGGAAGCGAATTCTCAAATCAACCTCCTTACCCAAATCTGTCCCAGAGCGACCACTGACATCTTGTAAGTTACTCCCAGCAGACCAGCTGGCGGTTGCATCATCCAATCGATACCAGCTAAAGCCTGTATCAACCTTTACATTCTCCAAAAATGGGACTTTAGGATCGAACTCTGCCCGCACTTTGGTCGCACGAATATTGTTCATTTGAATGTAGTCATTGTTAGACCAGGGACGGGCAAAACCAAACAAGCGATCAAAGCCCTGATTGTCAGAGGTGTCTCTGGAACTACTACCGCCAGAAACATGATCACCAGTCGCTACACCGTAAGAGGCACTAAAACGGGGTTTCCAAAGATGTTTGTTAAAGGTATACCCGACCTCAGCGTTGTAGGCATAAGCATCTTGATCAACAGTAATATACCGGCCATTAGCTAAAGAGAGTGATTGCGCGCTGCTCGTCACAAAGCGTTGTACATGCCCCCACTGCTTGTTATAGCTCACATCAAAGTCCCACTGTGTGCCAGGCAAGATGCCGAAAACGCGAATACCGCCCGTACTAATTTCGCGATCCACTTGTGCCTGTGCCTGTCTTACCGCGTTATACCAGGCACGATTAGCGTACTCCACACCATTGCCGTCATACTTGACCCTGCTACCATCCTGCTTCAAGTAAAAGTAGTATGGCTGAATGGTGACGTACTCAGACCAGCCACGCCAATCACCTACCAAGCCATAAAAGTGCTGGGCATGATCAACTTGATCTAATTGATTAGCAAACCGTTGTACCGGTTGCACTGCGAAGGCTTCCAGTTGCCAGTCATTTTTCTTTTCACCGATATTGGCGCGTATACCCTGGAATGAGTTCGTCGTGTTACGCCACTCGTTGCGCGCAATCAGACGACGATCCAGATCTTCCCAGGCCAAGCGGCCACCGCGCACCCAAAATGGACGGCTATTGCCTAAATCATCTTTGCCAAAAATGCTCTCTTTAAAATAGAGCTCCAAGTAGCCTTGGATGAAGTCCGCATGGTCGATATCTTTGGGGTCATTAGAAATTCGCGGGTCGCTAAAACCGTTGTAATCGCTGTGATTCCGGCGGGAGTCCTGCACCTCCACTGCAAAACGGAAAGGATCCAGGATATTCTTCAAGCCCAGGTAAGCCCGTGTACGCAACAAAATAGGTTCATCAATGTTTTCTTGTGCACGACGGAAGTCATTTTGGCGGCTTTCAAAACGCGCACGATGTTCAAAGCCGATATCCAGCCAATCCACATCAGCGAAGGAATCATAATCCTTAAGCCAGGTTTTATTCAGCTGCCTGACATAGCGAGGTGGCTCGGTTTCTTTTTGTGTGCCATAGCTGCGACGTTCAACGTAATAACCATTTGCAGCTTTGGCAGCGGCCTTTTCCTCAGCTTTAATCTCTGCAAGGCGTGCCTTGATCTTTTTCTGCTGCTCAGTATCCTCTACTTGTGTCTCTGCAAGCGGTGCCTCTTCTGCCAAGGCCACGCCACTACCCAACCACCACAAGCTTGCGGTCGCCAGTGCGAGACTCATTTTTTTTAATTGCATGTAATTCTCCCGAAATTGAATGACTTCCAGCGGCCTGGTCAGTGTTTACTAAACTATTAATTACTTTTTGGATTTGGTTTGATGATCAAAGCGGACTTTTTCGCGTCGCTCAATTTGCGTCACCCGGCCATCGTGTATCGTGATTTCGATGGAACCATAGCCAGTATCCTGCTGTACCGCAGTGATCGCGGAAGCAACCACCGCCAACACTGCGGAATCTGCTGCGCTCTCAGTTTTGTGTTGTTCTGTAGACATGCTGCCTCTCACCACATTGAATTAACAGCATTATTTCAGACTATTTATATTTTAAAAAATAATTATTCGTTATTTTTATATTACTTTTAGCTATATAAGGAGTAAAAAAATCCCGCATCACTGCGGGATTTGAGTTTGAGATTCGTACGGAAAAAGTTAGAAGTTGTACTGTACCTGTACACGCAGAGCATCGGCGGTGAAGCTTTGATAATCCAGAGTATTAGCACGATTACCCGTAACCAGATTGTTACGCTTCATGCGGTGATACTCAGCCATAATTTCAACTTCTGGTGCCAATTGCCACTCAAGACCCAACTCCCAATCGTTAACATGGTTTTGTGGGGCGTTGGTTTCGGCTTTGTTATAACCATCAAAATATTGCCATTTAATAAATGGAATTAAAGTGCCATTTGTTTCCAAGAACTGGAAATTGTCGATTTTGTACATGGCTTGTACATAACCACCTTGTAAATGCTTTTCTTCAATCCTGTTTTGTGCGATATCCAAGCCTGGTGTGGTACCCCAGTTCCATTCAGCTTGTAAACCAAATGGTTGTGGATACATGATAAAGCTGACACCAACGCGCTCGTCTTTAAAACCATTACGATTGGCACCATTCACACCACCATCAATAAACGGAATAGCGGTACCACTGCTTACCCCTCCATTGGAGCTGATATTAGTTGCAGAACTTGCAACCGCGCCACCGGTGAAATTGTAGCGCCCAGTAGTCACTGCATACTGACCATGATAACCCTGAATACCTGCTTCATAAATCTGACCAGACTCGGTTTTCCATGGATAAGTCGCGCGAGCAACTACATGATAATTGTCGTTAACATCGCTTCGGTTAGCTCCCTGGCCATTATAAAAGCCACCACCAAACATACCGTAGTTACCAGAGTGCTTAAGACCCTTATCATTAATCTCTTTGAACAATGCCTGGATATTTTCAGGTGTGTAGTAGTAGAAAACACCAGTATCACGTTCGTCGCGAACCGCACTGTTCAACGCGTCTACACGATCCATCGCCAAACGGTTTGAAGAGGATTGCAAGTTCTCAAAGCCATAAGGCACTTTAGATTGACCTACACGCACGCGGTGTACTTTGGCTTTATCAATATTGATGTCACCGTAAGCATCACGCAATTGTGCAATGTTGTTGGTGCCACTGGCTGATGAAGCAAAGTCTGGTTGAATGTAGTAGCTCAAATGATCGCCATAATCACCAAAAACAATGATACGTGCACGGCGGATCAAGAAATTCTTATCAGGGTTGATTGATGAATCTGTACCAACTGAGCGGTCCGACCATAAATCAACAGGATTTCTTGGATTATCGCCGTCATCACCAATCATTTTGGTCACACGGTTCTGAACATAACCACGGATATTTACATGGCTAGTCCAGTTTTTCTTTTCTTTTTTCTTCTGGACTTCAACTTCGTTGTCACGGCCTTTCATAAGCAAGGCACCTTCTTCTTCAGTAAGTACGCCTTTGGCGACCAATGCCTGCACGAGATCAATGTTGGAATCTGCCATTGCGGTCAGTGATAAACCTGCAAGCAAGCCACCAGCCAACGCCGCAGATAAAATGCGGTGTAATTTTGAATTCATAAATTTTCCCTGATTGAATATTTCTATAAACAACGGGGCGTATTTTGAAGAACAAATATGACACTTTAATGACAAACCTTACATATTTCTTACAGCGGACTAGTATAAAAAAAGCCACCTTTAAAGGTGGCTTTTTCACATTATCTCTGAGTTAACTCTCAGCACGCATGTGTGGGAAGAGAATCACATCACGAATGCTGGGGCTATCAGTCATCAGCATGACCAAACGGTCTATCCCAATTCCGCATCCACCTGTCGGCGGCATGCCGTATTCCAGTGCACGAATAAAGTCAGCGTCGTAATACATGGCTTCCTGATCACCAGCTTCTTTGGCTTTTACCTGGGCCTGGAAGCGCGCGGCCTGATCTTCAGCGTCGTTTAATTCGCTAAAACCATTGGCCATTTCACGCCCGGTAATAAAGAGCTCAAAACGCTCGGTAATTTCAGGATTTTTGTCAGAAGCGCGTGCCAAGGGGGACACTTCAACCGGATAATCAATAATATAAGTAGGTTGCCATAATTGGCTTTCTGCGGTCTCTTCAAACAATGACAGCTGCAATGCGCCCAGTCCTGCATGGTCAAACGCCTTGACGCCAAACTTGAGTAATTCTTTGCGCAAGAACTCGGCGTCATTCAATTGCTCGGCGGTGTAGTGCGGCGCATATTTCTGAATGGCGCCCAAAATGGTTAAGCGCTCAAACGGTTTGCTTAAATCGACCTCTTTACCCGCATAACTCAATACTGCCGTGCCACGAGCAGCAATGGCAGCTGCGCGTATACATTGTTCGGTAAAATCCATCAGCCACTGGTAGTCGGTGTAGGCGGCGTAGAATTCCATCATGGTGAATTCAGGGTTGTGACGTACGCTTAAGCCTTCATTGCGGAAGTTACGGTTGATTTCAAACACACGCTCAAAGCCGCCGACAATCAGACGCTTCAAATACAACTCAGGTGCAATCCGCATAAACATCTGCATATCAAGTGCGTTGTGATGCGTAATAAATGGTTTGGCTGAGGCGCCCCCTGGAATAGGATGCAGCATCGGGGTTTCCACTTCCAGAAACTCGTTTTCGTTCATGAACTGGCGAATCGCTGCCACCACTTTGGAACGGGCCTTGAATGTTTCACGGGTTTCTTCCGAGGTGATCAAATCGACATAGCGCTGGCGGTATTTGATTTCCTGGTCTTGTAAGCCATGAAATTTTTCCGGCAAGGGACGCAATGACTTGGTCAGCAAGCGCAATTCAGTGACATGCACAGACAACTCGCCGGTACGGGTTTTGAACAACCGGCCTTTCGCGCCAAGGATATCGCCCATGTCCCAGTGCTTGAACTGGTCATACAAGGCTTCACCAATTTCATCCCTGGCAATGTAAAGTTGGATACGTGCTGAGCTATCCTGAATCGTAGCAAAACTGGCTTTACCCATGACGCGCTTGAGCATCATGCGGCCGGCAACCACTACCGGGATTTCTTGAGGATCCAGGGTTTCCTTATCAGTCTCGGCATATGCGGCCTGCAACGCGGCGGCTTTATGCTCTGGCTTGAAATCGTTAGGGAAAACGGCCGTCTCGCTGGCCTGCGCTTGTTCACGCAGCAAGCGTAGTTTCTCGCGACGTTCTGCAATCACATGATTTTCATCAACCACGCTCTCAGTTGCGTTATCTGGGTGGGAATGTTGTGCTGTCATATTGTATCCGGCATTCGCCTGCGTAATCTTAAACGCGCTATTTTAGCATTGTTAGCGCTGATTTTTAGAGGATCGTCTACGTCGTTTCTTGCTGGATGGGCAAATGAATACGGATCATGAATCCGTCCGGGCTTAGATTGGTGGCGTTGACAAAGCCGCCATGGGCTTCAACGATATGCTTGGTCATGGCGAGGCCGATGCCATGCCCTTCGACTTGCGAAGCGCGGCGACCTCGCACAAAAGGCTTGAATATCTGCTCAAGCTCTTGTGGCTCTACGCCCTGCCCCTGATCCTGTACTTCGAGAATAATTTCGCCAGTACGCTGACTATGTTGCAACTCAATCGTCACCTCACCATCCACAGGACCATATTTGAGCGCATTGCGGATCACGTTATCAATCGCACGTTGCAACAACTCCAGTTGCCCATCCAGGATGACGGGCTCATCTGGCATCAACAACCGGAGCTTGGCGTCATGCTTTTCAAACAGGACATCCCCAACAATGCCTGTCAGCAGAGCTTGCAAATCCACCTCTACTTTTTGCAGCTTGTGTATATCCGATTCAAAGCGAAAAATTTCGAGTAATTCAGAGATCATGCGTTCCATGCGCACAGCTTCAAGCTCAACGCGCTGCAAAGAGCTCTGAATTTTTTGTGGATTTTGCATAGCAAGACCAACAGCCATCTGTATTCTTGCCAATGGGGAACGCAGTTCGTGGGAAACATGATGCATCATGTTTGACTGGCTTTTGATCATATTATTCAAGCGCAGCGCCATCAGATCAAAGGCCTGCCCCAAGCCGGAAAACTCATCATAAGAGGCCTTGATCTTGGGGCTGACACGCACGAGCAGATCGCCCTCTGCTGCACTTTTAAGATGAATCAGCAGCAGCTTGATAGGATGCGCGATGGCCCAGGCAAGCAAACTGGCAAAGACGAGATTGGCGAGAATGCCGAAAACAAACACCCAAACCGGAAGGTTAAACACCATAGGCAGGTGTTCATGTGACAGTGTTTTTTGGATCAGCTCATTAGAGGGTTGCGTCGGGGCTTGTGCTTTAACCTGGTCACTCGCGGCATGCAACGCTTCGTGGTAGCCGATCAGCTTGCGATTCAGCTCCCACTCTGCAATGTTTCCAACAATAATATCGGTTGAAATGAGCGCCAGAAAAAGTGCTGCAAATAACTTCCAGAACAGGCGCCCCATAGGCCTCGCAATAACGAATTACTCTCTTACCAGTTGATAGCCAACGCGGTAAATTGTTTGAATCACATTGACCCCGCCGGAAACCTCAGAGATTTTTTGACGGATACTGCTTAAATGAACATCAATGCTACGGTCATACTTGACCAGCGGACGACCCAAGGCCTTGACTGACAGATCCTCTTTGCTGACGATGGTGCCTGCATGTTTGGCAAGAATTTCAATCAAACTGAATTCGGTACTGGTGAAAATGATAGGTTTATCCGCCCAGAACACTTTTCTGCGCTCGCTGGAAACCACCAGTTGACCAACCACAATATCATTCCCCTTGGGACTGTCACTGGTATGGCGGCGCAAGATCGCACGCACGCGGGCGACCAACTCGCGTGGCAAACAGGGTTTTTGAACATAGTCATCCGCGCCAGCTTCCAGCCCTTCAATACGGCCTTCGTTGTCGTCCTTGGCGGTCAACATCAACACAGGAATATCGGAATGCTGACGGATGTTGCGTAATGTTTGCAATCCATCCTGGCCAGGCATCATCACATCCAGAATAGCAAGATCAAACTTGCCAGCCAGAACATATTGCTCACCCGTCAGGCCATCATGTGCAGTTGTCACGGTGTAGCCTTCCTGCGTCAGAAATTCCTTTAGCATGTTGGCTAGTTCAACATCATCGTCAATCAACAGCAGCTTGCTCATTTATGTCCTTTTTGAGATTTGCATTAGGCTCAATGTACTTTAGCCACGGAATCTTAACGAACAAACAAATTCAATAACAAGCGTAAGCGAGACATTTTACCCAAGTTTTCAAACTGAATCGAAAATGTTAAATCAATTTAAAGTATACCGCAAATATGTTCGATGCAAAATTTAATCCGCAGTAAAAGCCTCACACAACTGGCTGAGCAACTGACCAAACAGGGGCAATACATCCTCCGGGCCATGTGGACTGTCATCGTCTGTGCTTGCAATCAGGTAGCTGATGGTCACTTTATCCAGATTTTCGCGGTAGGTCAGCCAGTGCTCGGAATCGGTTTCTGCGATCAATTGAAACTTATGAAACCCAGACTCGATAATCTCTGCCAGCATTTCTGGCGCCAGCCCTGCAAACAAGGTTTTGCCTATCGTCACTTGTGCCCGGGCATAATCTGGCTGGTGCCCGTCCTGCGTTAATGGCATGAGCAAAAAGGCGTACAACATCAAGCCAAAACACTGATACACCCCCAGCATATCAAAGTCGCTTTGCAACTCATCGGCCGGATGGCGCTCTGCAGAACGTATGGCCTGAAAAGTTAAAAAACTTGCCAGGTAATGCGCGGCCTCTTCCACATCGGCATTCGCATAGGCAGACTTGGCCGCTTCAGCAGACAGTGGCACTGCATTGGCTTGGGCCTGACAGAGCTGATGTAACCACTTCAGCCGCTCTTCATACGTCATTTCCATAACTATTCCTTTATCAATGATTCCTATATATATGTTTACTACAACAGCTAATCTACTTCCGGCAATGCCTCAAGTGCTTCCTGTAGCGACAACCATTCACTCTCAACCGTATCCAGCTGTTTCTGGTTTTGTGCCTGTGCAATCAACAGTGCTTGCAAAGCCTCCCGTTGCGAGGCTTCATAGATACCGCTCTCAGCCAGTTGGCTGTCTAGTGATTGCTTGGTTTGCTCCAGCTCGGCCAGCTGCTTCTCCAGTGCTGCCAGACTTTTGAGCAGCGGTCTGCGCGCTTGCAACCGCGCCTGCCGATCTGCTTTTTGCTGATGATAGGCATTCTGTTTGGTGGCCGTGCTTGTTGGCTCGGACATGGCAGACGGCGCAGATTGCAGCAAAGACCGCTTGTAGTCTTCCAAGTCACCATCAAACACGCTGACCTGGCCTTCAGCAACAAGCACAAATTTTTCGCAGCACGTCGCCAGCAGTGTGCGGTCGTGCGAGACCATGACCATCCCCCCTTCATAGGCCTGCAAGGCCATAGACAGGGCATGGCGCATTTCAATATCCAGATGGTTGGTGGGTTCATCCAGCAAAATCAGGTTGGGACGTTGCCAGATGAGCATCGCCAGCGCCAGCCGAGACTTTTCGCCGCCAGAAAAGGAGCCACATGGACTTTTTGCCATCTCGCCCCTGAAATCAAAACCGCCTAAAAAGTCCAACAACTCTTGTTCCCTGGCCTTAAGGTCCAGGCGCTGCAAATGCATGAGCGGGGAGTCTTCGGCAATCAATTGCTCCAGCTGGTGCTGCGCAAAATAGCCAATCCGCAAATCCTTGCCTTCAACCCGCTCACCGGCCAGCAAGGTTTCCGATTGGGCCAATGCCTTGATCAGGGTGGATTTACCGGCCCCATTCTTACCCAGCAAGCCTATGCGCTCACCAGGCCGGATCGCCAGATGCGCCAATTTGACCAGTGCTTGCGCGCCATAGCCCAACGCCGCCTGATTCATGACCAATAAGGGGTCTGGCGCGGCGCCTAGCTCCCGGAAACTAAAGCTGAAAGGCGAGTCCACATGCGCCGCACTAATCCGTTCCATCCGTTCAAGCGCCTTGATTCGGCTTTGAGCCTGGCGGGCCTTGGTCGCTTTGGCGCGGAATCGGTCGATATATTGCTGCAAGTGTGCAATTTGCTGTTGCTGTTTTTGATAGCTGGCTTGTTGTAACACCAACTTTTCGGCCCGTTGCCGCTCAAAATCGCTGTATCCGCCACGGTACAAGCTGAGTTGCCGCTGTTCGATATGCAAGATGTGATTCACCGTGTTATCCAGGAACTCACGGTCATGTGAGATCAGCAACAAGGTACCGCGATAGGCACTGAGCCAGCCCTCCAGCCAAATCACCGCTTCAATATCGAGGTGGTTGGTTGGCTCATCCAGTAGCAGCAGGTCCGAACGGCACATCAGCGCACGCGCCAGATTCAAGCGCATACGCCAGCCCCCGGAAAAATCACTCACAGGCCGGTTGAGTTGCGCCTGCGTAAAGCCCAGTCCTGCCAGCAAAGCGCTAGCTCGCGCCTCCGCGCTATAGCCTTCAATATCAGCCAGCCGCTGATGCCACTCAGCGATCAGGATAGGATCTTGCGTACCTTCAGCCTCGGCTTGCGCCAACTTTAATTGTAGAGCATGCAACTCTTCATCGCCTTCTAGCGTATAAGACAGGGCAGACTGGGCAAGCGCGGGTGTTTCTTGCGCCACATGGGCAATCACCCATTGCGGCGGAATGAGCAATTCACCCGCCTCTGCCACCAGCTCGCCCCGCAACAGGGCAAACAGGCTAGACTTACCGGCACCATTTGCCCCGGTTAACCCCACCCGATGACCTGGATGCAACTGAAAACTGGCCCCTTCGACCAAGGGCTTGCCTGCCCGCGAAAAAGTCAGCTGCTTAAATTGGATCACGCTTGAATACCTTTGAACGACATCGAACTGCAAAAGAATCGCATTTTAAACGAATCATGCCCAACCGGTGGATAAATCCCAGCAAAGAGGGCTTAAGAAACAGCAATCTAGGAAGAAGGCTGAAGGCGGCGCAACTGTTTTCGAGTAAAATAGTCACACAAATAAATAATATCTTTTTTGTCCTGCAAAACCCCTAATATGCCTCTGCAAAAAATAAAACGCTGGCTGCTCTCTTTATTGATCGGCCTCCTTATCCTGTTGACAGGCATCGTAGGCGTCATCCAATTTTATGTGTTTCCGCACATTGACGATTACCGCGGGCAAATCGAGCAAAAGCTCAGTGCATCGCTGAATCAGCAAATCACCATTGCCAGCATTGCCATCCGCTGGCGGGGGCTGGCACCGCAAGTGACATTGGGCAAAGTGACCCTGTTTGACAGCCAACACCGCCCGGCCCTGGAGCTGGCACAAGTCACCACCCGCCTGTCCTGGAGCAGCCTGGCATTACTCTCCCCCTCATTGGTGAGCCTCAGTATCGACGCACCCACCTTGGTGATCAGGCGGACGGCCAGTGGCGAAGTCTTTCTTGCCGGGATGTCTATGTCTGGACAAGGCAATCCGGCTTTTGCTAACTGGCTGTTGTCACAACGGCGGATCAAAGTATCCAATGCGACAGTGACCTGGCTGGACGAGCAACGGCAAGCGCCGCCTTTACTGCTCAAGGATTTGAATATTGAGATATTGACGCCGGTGTGGCAACGGTTGTTACACCGTCACAGCATCCATATCGACACGCTGGTTTCAAGGGGCACCCAACAGCGTATTCATGTTGAAGCGGTTGCCGTTGGTGATGATGTTGCCAAACCTGAAGCCTGGCATGGTGAGCTTTCGTTACGCCTTCCAGAAACCGATCTGGCCGCATGGCGGCCCTGGATAGACCTGCCGATAGACCTGACTGCCGGCAAAGGGAACCTGACCACCACGCTGGCCTTTGATAAGTTGCAACTGCAACGCCTGGCTGCACAGGTGGCGCTCAACAATGTTGCCGTCTCGCCTGCGCGCACGTCACAGACTTTTATTGCTAAAACGCTGAGTGGGGAAGTACGCTGGCAGCGTGTGGAACAACGGCAGATGCTCACCCTCAAACATTTTTCTGCCGACATTCAGCCTGGGTTGACCCTTGCTGATGCCAATGGCGAACTGCAATGGGACCAGCATGGCCATGAAGCCACACTCACCCTCAAACAACTGGGCCTGAGTCAAAGCGACCTGCTGGCACAATGGTTGCCGGCAGATGCGGCACTGACCCGTTACCTTGAAAATATGGCGCCTGCCGGTAACGCGACCCAACTAAAGGCCCGCTGGCTTTACCATGACAACCAGTGGCAAGACTATGCCATTACGGCAGGCTTTAACCATTTACACGCAAAAGCCTATGAACAGCTCCCCGGCTTGCAAAACTGGGCGGGGCAACTCTCGATCAAGCCGAATGCAGGCAGCCTGGAGCTAGACACCCGCGATGCGGTGATTGAACTCGCTGGATTGCTGCGCTGGCCATTACCGATAGACCAATTACAAGGTGAAGTTGAGTGGCGTAATAACGGGCAGAAAATGCTCATTACCACCCACAATCTTCACTTTGCCAACCCTCACCTCGCTTTACGCACCAACCTGGAATACCAGCTGGGTGCCACCGGTGGCGACACCATACAACTCCACAGCCAGATAGAACGCGGTGACGCTAAATTCGCTTCGTTTTACTACCCGCTGCTGCTGGATCAGACAACCTTACATTGGCTGGACACCTCTATCCTGAGTGGTCAGATCAGGCACGGTGAAGTGATAGTCAAAGGCAAGGTCAAGGACTTTCCATATGTGAATGCCGCATTCCACTCCGACCCCTCGCTGGGCTTGTTCAGGGTCACCGCACAGCTGGATCACGCCAAGCTTGAATACGGCACTGACTGGCCGCAGGTACAAGATATAGACGCCTTCCTCAAATTTGAAGGCAAGCGCATGGATATTACGGTTAAAAATGCCACCACCGTTGGCCAGCACATTACACAAGCCCAGGTAGAAATCCCCAGACTGGATGCGGACGACCCCATTTTGAGCGTTAAGGCTGCCGCAACCGGCAGCTTGGAGCAAGGCATTAAATTCGTGAATACCAGCCCGGTCAAGCAAGTGGCCATGGGCTTTACCGACACACTCAAAGCCACCGGGGCGGCAGACCTTAAACTGGCCTTGCAAATCCCGCTCAACAACGTGGATGCTAGCCAATTCCAAGGTGACTATGCCATCAAAAACGGGCATATTGCGGCCAATACGCAAATGGCCATGCCCGAAATGAGCAATATCAACGGCCATCTCAAATTCAATGAAAAAGGCCTGCAAGCGCAAGGCATACAACTGAGTTTGTTTGATAACCCTGCCACGCTCAGCCTAACGACGCGCCCGGACAAATCAGTGATTATTCAAGGCAGCGGCCGTATCACTGATGCTGCGCTCAAAAAGTTGGATAACAACCTGTTGACGCGCGCGTTGCACGGCACCACAGACTGGAAAAGTAATTTGCTGATACAGGCCCCTAACCTGAGGCTGGATATCCGTTCCCAGCTAATTGGCATGGCCATTGACTTGCCCGAGCCCGCGAAAAAAAGTGTCGATACCCCTGCCAACCTGATCATCCGCGTGCGCCAGGAAACCAACCAGCCTGACAAGATTGCGGTTGATTACAATGAGTGGCTACATGCCAACCTGTTCCGGCAAGTGAATGGCGATACGGCCACCATCACTGCCGGTGAAATCGCCATTAACACGCCTGCCAGGTTACCGACGGGCAATGGCATTAACCTCAGAGCAGATTTTCCCAAGCTTAACCTTGACGAATGGTTGCCAACACTTACCCAGGCCGGAAACACGCAAAGTGGCAGCCCTTCGTCGCTTGCACTCAATCAAGTGGAGCTGACGGCTGGCACGCTGCATATATTTGACCGTAATTTGCACCAGATCAAACTCAATATCACGCCCGAAAGCGAACGTCTCAAGCTGCTGATTCAAAGCCAGGAGCTGGCAGGCGAAGCCAACTGGTTATCTGGCAAACCAAACAAGCTGGTCGCGCGCCTCAATTACCTGCGAGTACCACGCACGCCGGATAACGATAATATTGCGCCCCTTTCCGAAGCACGCAGGTTAGACATGACTTATCCAGAACTGGACATTACCGCGCAAGACTTCCAGTTTGGCGACAAACAATTAGGCAGCCTGGAGTTGAAAGCGGTTAACAGCGGTGAGAGCTGGGTCATCCAGCGCATGAACATCACCAATCCAGACAGCCAACTGAGCGCAGATGGCACTTGGCGCAACTCGGTGCGAAGCCCGCAGACACAGCTCAAATTCACCCTGAACTCCAGCAACCTGGGTAAAACCTTGCAGCGTTTTCAGCCAGGGGGAGGAGAAATGGTTAAAGGCGGCACCGGCAGCATGAACGGTCAATTAGGCTGGCCAGGTAGCCCGCATGAGTTTGCCGTGGAACGCCTGGATGGCAGCTTCACCATGCAGCTTGAAAAAGGCCAGATCCTGAAAGTGCAACCCGGTGTGGGACGCTTGCTCGGCCTGTTGAGCTTGCAGAGCTTGCCACGACGCTTGACGCTGGATTTCCACGACTTGTTTAGCGAAGGCTTTGCCTTTGACAAAATCACCTCTACCGCCAATATTCGCGACGGGATTTTACGCAGCGATGACCTGTTTATGACCGGCCCCGCCGCTGAGGCCAGAATCAAGGGGGAGACCAATCTCAAGGCCGAAACGCAGCGCCTCAAAGTGCGGGTCGTCCCACATATTTCCGACTCGGTATCGCTTGCAGCGCTGGCTGGCGGGCCAATTGTCGGGGTGGCTGCCTTTGTCGCGCAAAAGCTGCTCAAAGATCCACTTAACAAAATCAGTGCCAGTGAGTATATGATTACAGGCACCTGGGATAACCCGCAGGAAGCCGACGCCGATAAAAAAGCCCCGGCCACCCCTGCTGTTCAACCTTTAAAAAATCTGCATTAATGTCAATATCAAGCATTTAAACCGGAAACTTGCCATGGCCGACAATAAAACCAAAAAACTCAAATCCTCAGCCAATGATGACATCGTCAAAGTTGCGGCGATCCAGATGGCGTCCAGCCCCAGTGTGTCGGCCAACCTGGTCGAGTCCAAGCGGCTCATCGAAATGGCGGCCAAGGCTGGCGCCAAGCTGGTGGTACTGCCCGAGTACTTTTGCATCATGGGGCTTAAAGATTTTGACAAGGTCACCATCCGCGAGAAGCCCAATACCGGGCCTATCCAGCAGTTTTTGAGCAAAACCGCCAAAGCCTACAAAATCTGGATTGTCGCTGGCACGGTGCCGCTGGAAAGCAATTACGCCAATAAAGTGCGTAACAGCTGCCTGGTGTATAACGACAAAGGCGAACAAGTCGCGCGCTATGACAAGATTCACCTGTTTGGCATGGATATGGGCACCGAGCATTACCATGAAGAAAACACCATTGAACCTGGCGATACCGTGGTCACCGTTGACACCCCGTTTGGCCGCATTGGCCTCTCGATTTGCTACGACTTGCGCTTCCCCGAGCTGTTCCGCGCCATGGGCGATGTGGATATGATCGTGGTGCCCTCAGCCTTTACCGAAACCACAGGCAAAGCCCATTGGGAAACCCTGGTGCGCGCCCGTGCGGTTGAAAACCTGTGCTATGTGGTTGCTTCTGCGCAGGGGGGTTACCATCTATCTGGCCGCGAAACCCATGGTAACAGCATGATTGTCGATCCGTGGGGCGTGGTGCTTGACCGCTTGCCACGTGGCTCCGGGATTGTCATCGCCAATGTTAACCGCAACTATATTAAAAACCTGCGCGAAAGCTTGCCTGCGCTTAAACACAAAACCATTAAAGCGATTTAATGAAAACCCTAAGCACGCAAGCGGCACTCCTTGGTGAAAAATCACTCAAACCAAAACAACCCGCTCACCAGACGCTGAAAGTAAAGTAGACCCACTATGCAAACACACCTGACCACAGCCAACGACTTACTGCTGCGCCCTGCTGGACTGGATCAAGAAGCGCTGACCAATGTGCTCTCCGGCATGATGACGCACAATATCGACTATGCCGACCTGTATTTTCAATACAGCCGCAGCGAATCCTGGGGCCTGGAAGAAGGTCAGGTCAAATCCGGCAGTTTCAATATCGACCAGGGTGTTGGCGTACGCGCCGTCAGCGGCGAAAAAACGGCTTTTGCCTATTCGGATGACATCCACCTCGACGCCCTGCAACAAGCGGCCAGCGCGACCCGCGCTATCGCCAGCCTGGGGCAAGAAAAAACCGGCCACAGCATCGTCACCCGCAGCCACCTGCCACTCTATCTGCCGCAAGACCCGATTGCCAGCCTGAGTGCAGACGCGAAGGTCAAGCTGCTCGAAAAACTCGAGCGTTACGCCAAGGCCCAAGACCCGCGCGTCACGCAAGTGATGGCCTCCATGGCCGCCGAATACGAAGTCGTCATGGTCGCCCGCAGTGACGGCGTCATGGCAGGCGATGTGCGCCCGCTGGTACGTGTGTCCCTGCAAGTCATCGCCGAACACAATGGCCGTCGTGAACAAGGCTCCAGCGGTGGCGGTGGCCGCTTTGATTACAGCTACTTCACCGATGAAGTGCTGCAAGACTACGCACAAAAAGCCGTGCATCAAGCCCTGGTTAATCTGGATGCGCGCCCTGCCCCCGCAGGCAGCATGACCGTCGTGCTCGGCAGCGGCTGGCCAGGCATTTTGCTGCACGAAGCCATCGGCCACGGCCTCGAAGGCGACTTTAACCGCAAAGGCAGCAGCGCCTTTAGCAATATGATTGGCCAGCAAGTCGCCGCCAAAGGCATCACCATTGTCGATGACGGCACCATCGCCGACCGCCGCGGCTCCCTGACTATGGATGACGAAGGCAACGCCCCGGAAAAAACCGTATTGATTGAGGACGGCATCCTGCGCGGCTACATCCAGGATACGCTCAACGCCCGCCTGATGGGCATGAACCTCACCGGCAACGCTCGCCGCGAAAGCTACGCGCATATCCCCATGCCGCGCATGACCAACACTTACATGCTAAATGGCGACAAAGATCCGCAAGAGATTATCAAGTCAGTCAAAAAAGGGCTCTATGCTGCCAACTTTGGTGGCGGCCAGGTGGATATCACCAGCGGTAAATTCGTCTTCAGCGCCGCTGAAGCCTACATGATTGAAGATGGCCAAATCACCTACCCGGTGAAAGGCGCTACGCTGATTGGTAACGGCCCGGACGTACTGACACGTGTCAGCATGGTCGGCAATGATATGGCGCTTGATAGTGGCGTGGGCACTTGCGGCAAGGAAGGTCAGAGTGTGCCTGTGGGGGTTGGGCAACCTACATTGAAAATTGATGGTTTAACTGTAGGCGGAACTTCTGCTTAAATAACTTTAAGAACAGCATTAACATCAATGCCTCTAGATCGATTTACGTGGATAGCCAAGTTTGCTTGGTTAGCTTGTGTTTTAAGCTTACTATCTTGCCAATCTCATGGTGTAAAGATCATTGATAAAACCCAACAAACTCTTCACTTTGAAGATGGAACAGAGATCATAGTGATCAAAAGAGTTTTTCCCGAATATCCCCCCGTACTGCGTAAGGCGAAGATACAGGGAAAAGTCTTAATAAGAACAACCGTCTTATTGGATGGAACCACATCAAATATCTCAGTCTATAAATCATCAAATAACCAACTTGATGAATATGCTGTTCAAGCTGTGTCTAAATGGCTCTTTAGATACCAAGATCCCACCAGCACAAAACCCAAAACCATCATTTTGCCACTGACATTCTCAATTGATAACTAAATGATGTCGTCACTATTTAACCAAGCTTAGCCTGCTAGGGTGGGCAATTAATTTCCCACCCGTTGAGAAGCGTCTCAATACACCCGGAACTACTATCAACTAAATGTTTTTCTGACTATCCCCATCATGAGCTCTCCAAGATATTTTTATATATTTAGCCTTGTAGGGTGGGCAATTTATTGCCCACGCGGCCAGTAATTCCTGAATAGATCTGCACCCAACCATCTCCAGCGCATTTCGGGTTTACCTCTCGTGGGCAACAGTTGCCCACCATACAGACTTACGGTTATGACTTCAAATTACGCAGACCAAACCAAGCGATATACGCATAACAAATCACTGGTAACACAAACGCATGATGTATTCCCAAGCGGTCAGCCAGCAACCCGGTCAAAAGTGGGATCACTGCGCCCCCCACAATCGCTGTTGCGAGCAAACCTGACCCTTTTTTCTCCTGCCCGGCTTTTAGGCCTTTGATGCCCAACGTAAAAATGGTGGGGAACATAATGGAGTTACACAGCCCCACCAGCACCATGGTGGCAATCGCCAGATTGCCTGTGCTTTGCATGGAGACCAGAATAAACATGACTGAGAGCAATGCGTGGGTGATGAGCACCTTGGCGGGGGCGAATGCCTTGAGGGTGAAGATGCCGATAAAGCGGCCGACCATGGCGCCGCCCCAGTATAAAGCGACTAATGGTGCAGCTTGTGTTTCGGCAACATGGCTGATTTCCATCACATAGTTGACCAGAAAACTGCCTATCGACACTTCAGCGCCCACATAGGCAAAAATGCCGATTACGCCCATTAACAGGCCTTTTTCTTTTAGTACTTCAGACCAGCGGCTTTCGTCCGCTTCCGCGCTTTCCATGCCTGTCAGGTTGAGTTTGGAGAGCACCAGCGCAATCACAATTAAGACGCCTGCAATCAAAAAGTAAGGATAGACGACGCCTTCCGCATACACGGAGTTGGTCAGTCCAGAGAGGATGAAATAAGCGCCAAAAAACGGGGCGATAAAGGTGCCGAGTGAATTAAACGCTTGCGCCATGGTGAGCCTGGAAGAAGCGGTTTCTTTGGGGCCGATGATGGAGACGCACGGATTCGCAGCCACTTGCAGTAATACAATGCCGGACGCGAGCACGAACAAGGCCCCAAGAAACAAGGCGTAGGTATGCAACAACACCGCCGGGTAAAAAAACAGGCAGCCCAGCGCAGCCAGGGCAAAGCCGATCACCATGCCCTTTTGATAGCCGACTTGCTCAATCAACTTGCTGAAAGGAATGGAGGTCAGGCCATAAGCGGCAAAAAAGCAGAACTGGATTAAGGCCGCCTGGGCATAGCTCAGGGAAAAGATGGCTTTTAGGTAAGGCACCAGAATATCGTTCAGGCAGGTGATAAACCCCATCATAAAAAACAGGATGGTCAGCGAGGTGAGTGCTTTTTTGTACATATTTATTTTAAAAAATAATGAATTGCCGTCACTACACCATAGATGCGCTGACTTTGGAAGAGCCTCCATGATTTTGTAAATCCAGTGAACTTGCGTGGGAAAACTGCTTCAAACAGCAAAAATAGCTGACACATATCAAATTCCCTGCATATTCAGGAAGTTAGCCGCTTGACGATGACGGGTTGCAGTTTGTAATATGATTCAGACAAGGCCACAAGCTTTATTTTCATTCATCTCTAGACCAAGGAGTTATGTATGGCAACCAGCAAGACCACTGATGTATCTGCAAAAAAAACCAGCGCCAAAAAAGCGGCCCCTAAAACTGACAGCCCCAAAACCAAATCTGCCAGCCCCCGTAAAAAGTCTGTCAAACCTTCTATTATCACCAGCGAAGAGCGTTACAAGATGATTGAAGTTGCGGCTTACTATATTGCAGAGAAAAACGGCTTTGGGGATAGCCACATGGATTATTGGCTACAGGCTGAAAAAGAAATTGACCATAAGCTGAATGCCTGAATCTCAGCGGCCTGGGTTTGCAGGCCGCTTGCCATAATGATTTAACGGTGCCGACGTGAACTGGATATCGGCACCGCTATGTTGTGCATATTGTAAAAATCCCAACACTTCCGGATGGCTCAACTTGAGTCCATACGCCACGTATGGATACTCCGATAACGGCACTTGTTTCTGGAAGAACGGCCAGTTAGCGCTTGGATTATAAAAACGTTCCACCAGGCTGGTCACCGCCAATAACTCGTATTGCCCTTGCGCATTCAGCACTAGCCACGGCCCGCCAGAGTCGCCCACGGTCGGCATGGGAATGGTATGGTCGTATTGGTCAAGATCGTTTAAACGGTTTACCGCCAACAATGCTTTTTCAGCATGCACTAACTCTTGCGTATAGGCAAACTGAGTCTGCGCTTGCAGGTGCAGCATCTCATCCATGTCGCGGTAGGGTTTGGGTAAGATCTGGTAAAAATCCGAGAGGTCATGTACCGGCTTGCGCTCTCCGCAACGCGGATGGCGGGTATCCGCTTCGCCATAACCGCGGCCGTAACCGCAAATCATGATGACCTCAGGTATCTGGTCGTCGATACGAATTCGCAGTGGTTGGATGAGGCTTTGTACTTTGGCATCAAACACCAGCACCGCGATATCCTGGGTTAAATCCTCAGCCACACGCTCAAATGGCCGGTAAAAGGCCTGCTTTAACCTCACCTCTTCCAGTCCCAGCAGTTCTGGTTGCGCAATGCTCACCAGGGGTAACTCCTTGGGGCCAGTGAGGCGCACTTCTTTCATGCAATGCGCAGCTGTCACCAACGTGAGGGGCTTAAGGCCGACAATCGCGGCACTGCAAATCGAATCGTAATATTCCCATTTTTCGACCGACTGCAAAAAATGGGCATGCTGGATGCTGAGCTTCACCGTGGAGATCGTCATGCCCGGAAACGTGAGCCCGTGAATAATCGCTTGCGTCGGATAGACCAGGGTCAGTCCCAGACACACCACGAGCACAGGCGTAAACCGCCTCAACAAGCTTTGCTTGATGTACCGCATCGCAGCCTGCCAGCGCTTAAGGCAAGCTTCTGGCAGCGTTGTTTTTTAATTCTATAGGGCCAAAACAGCTTTCCAGCGCGGGATCGTCATTATCACAAGAAATAAAACTGCTGCCATCGGGTTTAAACAGTACAAAACTGGTTTGCTCGGTATTGACCTCAGAATGTTGCTTGGTGCAATCCAGGGCCTTGTTACTTAAGGTCACCCGATGATTCAACTTGAAAAAACCATGCGCATCCGGTTGTGGCGTGACCTCATAGCGCGCTTCGAGTTGCTCATCACCACTGGTAAAAATTGCCGTACCGTCTTCTTTAAACCAGTAAGTTTCCAGGCAGCCATTCTCAGGTAATTTGGATTCCCAGTACCCAATCAGGGGATGTTTGAGTGATCTGGGGTCTGCTTTCCCCTCGCCCTCTGCATAGAGAGATAAACTGATCAACATCGTCGCCCCCAACAACACAGACAGCAACAGGCTTGTTTTTTTGATTCGCTGATCACGCATTGCACACCCCCAAAATTGAAATGATGTAAAGCTGTCAGCGATTGTCATGGAAAAAATTTAAGCGCAGATAGTGAATGATTCACTTGAACGATTGCATTCTTTCCTAGAATGACGCACTACCCGGCATCATCGCAGGGTCATCTCCAGCGGCAGACAATAAAAAACCCCGGAAAATCCGGGGTTGATCATCGCAAGCAGAGGAATTATTTCATCACGCGGTTGCGGTATTCACCTGTGCGGGTATCGATCTCGATTTTGTCGCCTTGGTTCACAAACAAAGGCACTGGAATCTCAAAACCGGAAGCGATTTTCGCTGGTTTCATGACTTTACCTGAAGTATCGCCTTTGACTGCAGGCTCGGTATAAGTGATTTCACGCACTACAGTGGTTGGCAGTTCGATAGAAATCGCTTTGCCTTCGTAGAAACGCACTTCACAGGGCATGCCGTCTTCGAGGTATGGCAGCGCGTCTTCCATAAACTCAGCGTCCACATCGTATTGGTTGTATTCAGCATCCATAAATACGTAGGTAGGATCAGCAAAGTAAGAGTAAGTCACTTCTTTCTTTTCGAGCACGATCACATCAAACTTGTCCTGTGCGTTGTAGACGTTTTCGCTAGGCGCTTCAGTCAACAAGTTTTTCATTTTCATTTTCACCACAGCCGCGTTACGGCCGGATTTGTTATATTCAGTCTTTACAACCACCATCGGGTCGTTGCCAATCATCACTACGTTGCCAACGCGGAGTTCTTGAGCGATTTTCATAATAAGCCTTAATTTGTATGCGGGATTTTAAAACGCCGGATTATACCCGATAAGCGTGACATTTCTCAAGAAAACAAGGGATTAAGTGACCACGCTTGCAAATTGCTGTGTTGCGCGGGAGGCATGCGCAAGTCGTATCTCATCGACTGCCTTGCTTGCTGCGTTGTTAGCGCCTTGCGCTTTATGCCGATCGCTCATTTAACACCGGATTTTGTCAATAAAACGCACCAAGTTGGTGGCGAGATCTGGCTGCTGCGATTGTTGCGCTTTAAACGCTTGCGCATGACTGGCAAGCGCGGGTAATGCAGTGACCAGCGATTGCCACAAGTCAGGACGCCAGTGCCCGCGTGCCCAGGCCAGCATGGTTTCACGCACGGTTTCGGCAACCGAGGCTTCGGCTTGTGCCAGATAGTGATCGAGAAAGGCATTGAGTTTAACCAGATGCGTTTCCTCGCTTTGCTGATACGGCAACCAGATCATGGGTTTGCCTGCCCACAATGCCCGTATCCAGCTATCCTCCCCACGGACAAAATTCACATCGCACAAGTAAAGCAGGCGGTCGTAATCCGCTTGCGATAAAAACGGAATAACGAGAAACGTACACTGCTGGCGCTGGATCTGCTCTCCCACCTGCAATGGGCTGCTGCCTAGCACCTCGGCCAGCATAGGCGCGACTGTTTCTGGCACCAGTACACGCACTGGCTGGAGAGACTGCGCAAGCGACGTCACCAATGCGGCCAGCGGGGCATGCGCGTAGCAAAACAAGGAGAGCGTGAGTGCGTGAGGGGATGCGGCTATCGGCGGCGCAGGTTCAAAGGTTGACCAATCTGCCGTTGCCTGCCATGCGGGCAAGCTGGCCTCACGCAGCAGGCCACCGGTCTGCTGCGTAAACCCGGGGTAAAAGAAATAACGGATCAAACCATTGGCTTGTGGTGAGGGTTGTGCATGAAACCCCTCTACCCAGGGTTCTGCAGATAAGTAATCAACATTGACCCAAGTGGCAGCGCCTTGCAGCATGGCTTGCTGATAAGTCTCAGGCAAACCACAGCCAAAGGTTTCAATGACGATATCGGCCACTGGTGAAAAATCTGCGTCTGCAGTCCAGTGCCGTATCTCAATGCAGGCATGCCCAGCACCCGCAAAACGTTCGGCCAACGCAAGATCATCTACCCACAGGCGCAGTGCAATATCGTACTCATCGGCCAATTGCCTGGCCAGGCGCCAGCACACGCCAATATCACCAAAGTTATCCACTACTTTGCAAAAAATATCCCAGCGGGCGCCAGACACAGCTTGGGGAAGTGACGCAACAGGGCGTATATGAGTCGCACACATAGGAGGAATAAAACGGGGGAATGCCGCTGAAACTCAGGAAGCGCTAGTCTAACCGATCTTGCCTGTGATCGGCAGCCTGGCGCGTTTATGCCGCTGAGGCGGTGGTCATTTCAGCGGTTTCCAGCCAGGTCAATTGCAACAGCTTGGCATCGGTCGACGCGCGATGGGGCTCCAAAGCCATTTGCTCACGCAGACGCTGCTTGGTCTCGTGCCAAACAGCTTTCTGGTCAAGCGTGAGCGTGAGGCTCAAATCCTCAAGCTTGAAGTTGGGGCTCAAGCCAGCGGCCTCATACAAGCCGTGTAACCAGACAAAGTCTTGATACCAGCCATCGGTATACACCGTTTTGCCATTGAGCACATGATTCAAATGCAAGGCAATCTCGCGTGCCGTCGCGCCATAAGTTTCCAGCGACTGACGGGATTGATGGTGTAGTTTTTCCGCTTCATCATCCCAGTGCAGCCAGTCCGCATGCGGCTGTACTTGCGCACTCCAGGTCTGCCCGCTTTTATCCACATAGCCAATTTCGACCGGATAACTGCCAGCGCCAAAGCCAGAGGCTTCAATGTCGATGATGATAGGTGGATTCATGGCAACTCTCTGCATTGTTTTTTCTAATTAAGTCATCGTCAAAAAGACGGACTTCTTTAATGAAACAGAATTATACGCAGGAATATGACGTGCAAATGAATTAAAAGCATTTGTTTTCAACCGCTTATTGACATTCAGCCGCATAAACGCGGCTGAATGTCCTACCCCTGATTCATCCAACACCAGGGGATGCAACTCAAGCGATCAATAAGGGGGCAATAAAAGCAAAGAAGCTGCCGACCAAAAAGATGACCACAGAAAACACGTAAATCCACAGGCTTTGCCGCCGGGTTTGCTGGCATAGCTTGGCTAACTGTGGATCCACCGGGCAAGGCAAATTGCGCGCACGCCACTGCATGATGCCAGCCAGCAGCAACATGCTACCGGCCAGGCCAAACACCAGCGGCTTATGCTCGCTGATCCAGATCAGTTGCGGAAAATGGCTGATCAGGCTGGTCAAGGTTGCCACCGAGCCGATCGCCACCAGCGTAGCTGGCAAGGCGCAGCAAATCAGCGTCGAGCCACTGGTGAATAGCGACAACAGATTCAAGCGCTTGCTCGCCTGCAAATGATTGATTTCAGCGGCCATCATTTGCTACCTGCCTGGTGATCCGCCTTGACCACTTCGGCCTGGATCGCTTCAACAGTCTGGTTCACCCGGGCCAGCTTGGTCACCGTATAGCCAGCATCTTCAATTACTTTGCTAAAGGCCGCATCGGAGACCTCCTGGCCATCTTTGAGTTGCAAGGCAACCACCCGGCTTTTCAGGTCAACAAATGCGGCCTGTTTCTGTGGCAAGGCATTGAGTTTTTTCTCGATGCCTTTGGCACAAAACGCGCAGACCATGCCGTTGACTTCGGCCTTGATCGTGGTCACGGCAAAAGCCGCAGGGGTCATTGCAGACAGCATTAATGTAATCAGTAATTTTTTCATGATTCAGATTCCTTTTATTCAATATTCAATCAGGGTTAAAACACAAACATGGCATTCAGGCGCGGCGCAAAGCCCTCGCCTTGCCAGGGGTTGGTCACCCCAAACTCAAGAAAGTAGTTTTTGTTGATGAGCCTTAGTGCAGGCGTCACCTGCACGGACGGATCGTTGTTGCGCATGGTTTTAACCTCCATGACAAACCATGGCTGGGTCTCGTTAAAGCCGGTTTCATAAAATGAAAACCCAGCTTGCACGGCGGCGGTGTCATAGTTCATGTGAGGGGCGCGGATCATGCGCGCCTTGGCGAGAAAATACAGCCGGGTAGACTCCACATCAAATTGCAGACTGGGCGTATAGGCAAAGCCATCATAGTGCCCGCTTGCCTCGCCGACGCTGCCGTTAAACCAGACATTGGCCTGGGCAGACGGCAGGTTCCAGCGTTTGATGATGCCGGTGTAATTGATCCCGGAAATGGTGGTGGCTTGCTCGCCTTTCCCCGACATGCGCATTTGCTCGACGCCAATGGCATGCCCAAAGGTGGGCGAGTAATTCAACATCCATTCCTGGTTGTAGCGACCGATCTCGGTCATGAGCATGGCGCTGTCCTCAAACCCCATCAGCGCCGCCGCGTGGGCAGGCAAACTAATCTGGCTGAGCAAGAAGGCGCCACAGGCAACATAACGTTGCTTAAACATATAGCCTCCATATTCAAAATGCAAAAACGCATTGTGCAAAAACGCTAGGTACGGACGGATTTGTCCTGGGCGTTAAGCGAATATGGGTGGCTTGATCGCGGGAGGGTAAGTTTGGGAGTGCACGGGATCTGCCTCAAACAAGGGGGCAGCATGAGACTGTGCGAAGAAGACAACCGCTGGAAAAGCTTGCAGATCGGCCACACCGGTGCTGACCATGCAAAAACCGCAGACACTGCACTGATGACCGGGCGCGACTTCAGTATCCCCTTCAGGCATGGCATGTTCATGCGCGTCTGCCATATGGTGGCAAGGCATGGCTTCGGCCTGCGATTGCACTTGAGCAGAGCGTTCATGAGAAGACACGGCATGTGCGGCCAGATTGAAGGCCTGGTCAGCCAAGGTCATCTGCAATGACATGACGTTGGCAGCCATGACAAAGCATGGCAACCAGCAAATCAGGAACAAGCAGAGACGTTTACGCATGTCTTTAGGATAAGGCCTGGCGATGATTAGTTCAAGTCTTTGTCGATACTTTTACATGACGCTGCCAGCAGCGGGAGCGGCGCGATGCTTCCATCAGGCATAACGGATATCAATAATTTCATACTCGGTGTCGGCCCCTGGCGTCACCACATGTACGGTATCGCCCAGATTTTTGCCCAGCAGCGCTCTCGCCATCGGCGATACCCACGAAATATAGCCTTGTGAAGGATCCAGCTCATCCTGGCCGACGATGCGTATGGTTTTCTCGCTGTCATCGCCAAGGTTAAACAAGGTCACCCAGGCGCCAAAAAACACTTTTTCAGTATTGGTTTGCGTATGGCTGTAAACAATCTCGGCGGCTTCCATGCGTTTGGTTAAAAAGCGGATACGCGAATCAATCTGCCGCAAGCGTCGTTTGCCGTAGATGTAATCCCCATTTTCGCTGCGGTCACCGTTGCCTGCCGCCCAGCTCACCACGCGGACCACCTCTGGCCGGTCGACTTTAATCAGGTATTGAAACTCTTTCTCCAGGGCGGCATAGCCCTCGGGCGTAATATAGTTTTTTTGTTCAGCCATTCAATTCCAAATCCATTTTTTGTGCCCCGCACGCTGACTTCAGCGACAAGCCCATGCTCGCCGAGCATATCATACAACGACATTGGTCTAGTATCTGCCAAACAGGCTTTTGCCTGCTGCATCCTCCCTTTGTGAAACATTTGTGAAAGTTTGATGAAAACGCTTTAGTTCAGGCCTTGTTTTACGTAAATAGGTTGAGCGTTGCAATCTGCACGCCCACGCCAGCCTGATGACTGGCCGTTGTTCAAGTTTGTCCCTGAGGAATTGCATGAAAAAGTCTCTCGCCCATCTCAATGTCGGCACCCGTTTGTTTTTAAGTTATGGATTGCTGATTTTATTTACCACCTTTATTTTTGTGATTGCCTGGCGCGGGTTTAATCATATCCACCAGACCTGGCAACAGTTTGAAACCGTACAACTGACCAAACGAACCCAGATCGAAAACGCCAGCAAAGGCCTGGGAGATGCGGTACATCACTTTAAAAATTACATCCTCAGAGGCGGCCGCGAAGCCCGCAAATTTGAGCAAGGCCTCACCGATATTGAACAAGCCATGCAAGCCTATGCCGCGACCGGCGCGCTCAATGCCCAGGAAAAAGAGATTTTAGGCAATATCACCCTTGCCCTGACCACTTATCGTGACGCCATGAAACGCTGCGAAGCGCTCAAAAACGAAGGCATGGGCGTTACTGAGATTGATGCGACAGTCAAAGGCGCAGACAAGCCATTAAATCATTCTCTCAGGCTGCTGATGGATATGAATACTGCAGGCGTGTCGGATGCTTCTGCGCAATTTGCATCCACCATTGCCAGCGCGAACAAGCAGATCGAAATCGCATTACTGGTGGCGATAGTCATGGCCATGCTCATCGCCTGGAAAATGACCCACTCCATCACCAGACCGCTCGATCAGGCACTGAGCATGTCGCAGCATATCGCCAATGGTCAGTTTATTGTGCAGGCAGCGGCACAAGGGAGCGACGAAACTGCCCGGCTGTTAAACGAAATGCAGCGCATGCAAGCCAATATTCAGAACATCGTGCAATCCCTGAATGAAATGTCCAGCCAGCACCGGGCCGGCATGATTGATTACCGCATAGACAGCAGCCAATTTGCGGGCGCCTATCAGCAACTGACTTCAGGCATTAACCAGATGGTCGAGGAGCATATTGAGGCGCAGAGCCAGTCTTTGCAGGTGGTCACAGCCTTTGGCGAAGGGGATTTCAACCAGCCACTGGCGGCTTTCCCTGGTCAACGCAGCTATATCAATCAGAGCATTGAGCAGGTACGCCAAAACTTCAAACGCTTAATGGAAGATGTACATACACTGTCAGCCGCCGCGGAACAGGGCCAGCTCTCCACACGCGTGGATGAATCACGTCATCAGGGGGAATTCAGGCAGATTGTGGCTGGCTTTAACCAGACGCTGGATGCCGTGGTCACGCCCTTGCAGACCACGGCGCATTATCTGGATCAAATGGCGGCAGGCAATATTCCGACCCGGATTGACACCCAGTTTGCCGGTGACTTTAACCTGATGCAAACCAGCCTGCAGCACTGCGCACAGGCGATTCACCAGCTGATCAGCGATGTTCATCACCTGGCCTCGGACGCACAACAGGGCAAACTGGATACACGGGTAGAGGTAGAAGCACACGCCGGGGATTTCCGTCAGATTATCCAGGGCATCAACCAGACCCTGGACGCGGTGGTCTCGCCACTGCATGTGGCGGCAGACTGCGTTAAACGCATTGCGGCAGGAGATCTGCCCGCCCCTATCCATAACCAGTACCATGGCGACTTCAAGGTGCTGATCAACAATCTGAACACCTGCATCCTGTCCGTGAAACGACTGGTAGCCGATACGCGCCAGATTGCCGATGAAGCCCAGCAAGGCCAACTGTATAGCCTGGTGGATGTGACGGCGCATGCTGGCGATTTCAGGCTGGCCTTGCAAGGCTCACAAGAGATTCTGCAACGCATGGTGGCGCCGATAGAAACCGTCAAGCAAGCGGCTGAAACCATACAGGTGGCTGCCGCAGAAATTGAAAAAGGTAATAACGACCTGTCACGCCGCACCGAGACGCAAGCCAATGCCCTACAAGAAACGTCAGCCAGTCTGGAAACCCTGACCAGCCATATCAAGCAAACGGCCGACCATGCACGTCAGGCCCGCCAGCAGGCCAGTCAGGCCAACCAGATGGCCTTGCAAGGCGGCGATGCCTTTAAAGCACTGTCGACCACCATGCAAGGTATCAATGAGACCTCGGACCAGATCGCCCAAATCACCAGCGTGATTGACAGCATTGCCTTCCAGACCAACATCCTGGCGCTGAATGCCGCGGTAGAAGCTGCGCGTGCCGGTGAAGCTGGCCGTGGCTTTGCCGTGGTGGCAGGCGAAGTGCGCAACCTGGCCACCCGCTCTGCCGCTTCAGCCAAAGAGATCAAGGAATTGATTGCCGCCTCGGTCAGCCAAACCAATATCAGTGCCAAACAAGTGGGGCAAGCCGGTCGCACCATGCAGGACATTGTGCTGGCCGTGCAACAGGTGTCCAGTAGCATAGGCGCTATCTCCGAAGCAGCCGGTCAGCAAAGTGACGGCATGCAGCAGATTTACGCCTCGATGACCGCCATCGACGAAACCACGCAGCAAAATGCCGCCTTGGTAGAAGAAGCTGCCGCGGCCGCAGAAAGCATGCTGGAACAGGTGCACACCCTGGTAGCCTCCGTCAATCAGTTCAAACTGGAGGCAACACCAGAAGAAACACTCGCCCTGCCACAACAGACGCGGCGCTTAAGTGCCTGAAGCTTGCCTAACCCCAGGCATAAAAATGCTCAAAAAAAATGCGCCCGGCCTGGGCGCATTTTTTGTGCTTCACGGTTAATTGTAATCGTCATTCACCTTTAACACGTTATAAACGTAGTAGCTGGTCTCACCAAAGCAGCTTGACGGCACGCCCTTGTGCTCTGCATATTGCAAACGGACGCGCTCACCAGACAAGGCATTGATTTTGGGAATCACGGCCGGATCGCGCACGGTAAAGTAAAACTTCTCGGCCTGGGTGCCGGGCACGGTGACCAGCACCAACTCGCCCTCCCAGGTTTTGCACAACCAGCCTTTATTCGAGAGTTTTTGCACATAGCCGACCCGGTCCCCCGATGAATATACCCAACTCAAGCTGGCCCAGGTATAGAGTGCAAACAAGGCCACCGGCAACAATAACCATAACAGCCACTTTAATACACGCATGTTTAAAATCCTGCTCTTCCGTAAATGATGAATTGTATGGCTGAATCATAAGGGATAAATCACTTGTACAGCCATATTTATTGTCATGGCTAACAGTTTGCCTTGTGGACGCCTGGCCCTAGACTTAAGCTGGGGCTTTAAGGGCTATCGCCCGCACTTCAAACGGGTGCTGATCCAACAGCTGGCCGTGCTTGTCCCGCAGGCTTAAGACATGTTTGCCTGGGGGCGGCAAAGGAATCGTCAGTTGTGGCAAACGGCATTGGTTGATCAAGTGCTGATCCAGATACAGACAGCCCTGCCCGCTCCAGGCGGCTTGCACCAGCAAGGCTTGTTTGCGGTCGGGAATATCCGGATCTGGCGCAATCACCGCCCCCGCCGGTGGCGCAATCAGCTGTGCTTGTAGCGGTGCCAGACGAAGGGTGGTTGTGGCTGGCAGTGGCGCATTGCCTCGCACCCATTCCTGCCGGGGAGCCTCGATGGCTGGCTCATAATGCACGGTTTGCGCCACGACACCGGCTGGCGGCACCGGCGGCGTAGACGCGCTGTCCCGGTGCAGATATTCCATGATGTCACGCCACACCGGCGCTGCGCCTGTCACGCCTGACACATCCCACATTGGCTCGCCAGAAAAGTTACCGACCCAAACCCCTACCGTATAGCGCTGGCTGTAGCCGATCGCCCAGTTGTCTCGCATGCCTTTGCTGGTGCCGGTTTTCACCGCCGCCCATCCCCGCGTCGATAATGGGCTGGACAAGCCAAAAGTCATACTGCGCGCCACAGGGTCAGACAAAATATCACCGATGATAAAGCTGGTTTGCGGAGTCAATATCTGGCGTGATGGCAACAAAGGCTTGGTGCCTGTGTGAAAGCTGACTGGCTGCCACTGGCCCCCATTGGCCAGTGCCCGGTAAGCATTGGTGAGCTGGAGCAAGCTGGTTTCGGCACCACCCAGAGCAAGGCCAAAACCGTAAAAATCGGCGTCCTGTTTCAAATCCTGCAAGCCCAGCTGTTGCAGGGCGTGTAAAAAGCGGTCCACACCCACCAGCGTTAACGCGCGCACGGCAGGTACATTTAACGATGAGGCGAGCGCCGTGCGCACACTAACCGCGCCATGAAAATGGCGGTCATAGTCTTGTGGAATATACAAGCCGCTGGGCGTGGTCAGTGCCAGCGGCGAGTCATCCAGCACCGAGGCGGCTTGCAACCAGCCCTGATCTATCGCCAGTGCATACAAAAATGGCTTGAGCGTAGACCCTGGCTGCCGCAACGCGGCCACGCCATCCACCGCCGCAGCCCCGGATAAATCGCCGCTGGAGCCAACATAGGCCAGTACCTCGCCACTGGTATTGTCAAGCACCAGCACCGCGCCGTCGGTCACATGCTGGCTGGCCAGTTGAGCCAGATGGGTTTGCAATGTTTGCCGGGCAAAACGTTGCAGACTGGCATCCAAGCTGCTGCGGTCACGCTGTCCGGCCTGCGTGAGCAACCGCCTGGCCACATGAGGCGCATCATCCTGCCCGGCCATGGGGAAAGGCCGTTTCGGTAACAAGGCGGCGCGTATCCACAAGCGCTCGCAGTCTTTGCGTGCATCCTGCGTGTGCGTATGCGTCAGCACATCGCAAGCGCGCCTGGCCAGACGCGAAGCACCGGCGGCTGGCGCCCGCACCAGCGCTGCCAGCAAGGCCGCATCCAGACGATCCAGTGCCGCCGGGCCTTTGGCCAGCAAGCCACGCGCGGCCGCATCGATGCCCACCAGTTCGCCACGAAACGTCACCCGATTTAAATACGCCTCCAGAATCTGGTTTTTTTGCCAATCATGATCAATGGCCAGTGCCAGGCGAATTTGTGCCAGCTTGAAGCGCCATGGTGAGGTGTGTGAAAAGCCGGGCTGGGTGTCTTGCAGCCATAACTTGGCTAACTGCATGGTCAATGTACTCCCGCCGCGTCGATGCGGGCGATGCAGGTTATCCCAGATGGCAGACAACAGGGCCCACGGATCCACCCCCGCATGCTGATAAAAGCGCTTGTCCTCGGCCACCAGCATGGCCTGCTGCAAGCGTGGGGAAATCTGTGCCAGCGGCACCCAGTCCAGCCTGCGGTAATCATGATTCAGGCGCAAGCGTTGCAGCGGTGCGCCATGCCGATCTAGCAGCCAGGCCTCAGAACTCTGGCTGTGTTGCTTAAACTGGCCGAAGTCTGGCACCTTCACTGTCGCCACCCACAGGATAAGCAGGCAGATTCCGGCCAGCAATGCGCAAATCCACGGACGACTGCGCAGGCTGAACCACAATGGCAGGAGGAAACGTCGCATCAATCTCACTGTACCTGCATGGCAGGCACCGGCAACTCGGCAAACACTTCTGGCGCATACATAGCCTCCACCCGGCTGCCAGGCAGGCTGAACTGGCCGGGCTGATTGAGTCTGACCGTATATTCGACCGTGAATTTACCCTTGGGCACGTAGGCATAATAAGCCCTGAAACCATCCAGTGCGCGCTCTTCATAGGCCGGGCGTTGCCAGCCCAGGCGTTGCTCGTGTTGCGTCAGTTGCTGGCTGTCACCGCCCAGGCCACTGCCGAGGATGGTCGCGCCACTGGGCACCGGGTCATTGATGACCACCCAGGTCATATCGGCTTGCGCCTCTACCGTGAGGCGGACGCGGTAGACATCGCCCCGTTGCCAGCGGCCAGCCGTTTTTTGCGACACCGGCATGACCTCACGTTGCAAGCGATAGCCGGCAAACAGCGGGGCTTGCAACGGTAAGGACGCTTTTGCGGTGACAAATGCCCAAGGCTTGCCTTCACCCTGCTGCTGGATTTGCAGCGGAGCCGCCGCCTGCGGCCAGGCATACTGCGTCAGCAATCCCCCCGCTTCGGCCCATGGCGCTGGCTGGGTGGCAACATTGACTGCTTTAGCAGGCTTGGCAATGGCGGCACGTGACCAAGGCAAATGCTGGCTTTGCCCGGCCAGGCTAAGCTCGACCTGGCCAGTCACCGCAGCCTGTTCATGGGCTTTCTGGAAATGCCGCAACGCCAGCACGCCCCAGGCATTGGCCAAGGTGGTCCGCCAATGGCCGGCCTGTTGTCGCGACAACAAGCCACGGGCGAGACGGCCCGCATCCTCGGCAGGCAATTGCGGGTCCGCCGCCAGCAAGTCCAGCGTACGCGCCGCATTGACGTCGGGCGACACCATCAACCACCACAAGTCATCCTGTTTTTCAGTCGAAAATGTGAACTGCGTGCCTGAGACCATCCAGCGCGATTGCAGCACCTGCATGGCCTGGGCGCGCTTTTGCTCAGCCTCTGGCAGCGCTGGCATGCGTTTGAGTATGGATAACCAGTCAATCACACCTGAGGTCGGCCACAGCTCGGGACGAATCTCCAGCGCATCCAGCATCTCCGGTCTGGCGTGGTCATAGCGTGCCAGGGCGTCAATCGCCGCCAGCTTGCGCAACACGACATCCGCCGTTTGGATGCTGCCATAGCGGTGAATGCGGCCAGCGACAAAATCCTCCAGCCCTTTGAGCATGCGCTCACGCGCGGTCTCCGGGATGTCATAGCCTGCAGCATCGGCAATTTGCAATAAATAACTGGTCAGGCTGTCATCGCCTGGCAGCCAATCCATGGGGAAATAACGCGCCAGGCCATCGCCATCGAGGTGCTGCCCCAGACTGAGCATCACGCTATTCCAGCGGGCCTGATCCTCCAGCGTCACCGCCACCGAGGCGCGCTGTTCCAAACAGATATAGGGATAGCGCTGCATCCATTCGCGCACGCTAGACAGGCTACCAACCAGCGAGCGGTTAAGCCGCACGTCTATGCCACCCCGGCCCGGCACCGCCTGCGCTGGCGCTTGTACCGTCATCTGCCAGGGCTGACCGGCTTGCAACTGCTGTATGGTCTGCTGGTAGACACGAACCGGATAAGCCGCACCGACCTGCTGGTGCACTTTTAAACGGTCTTTAATCTGCAAACGATTTGGGGGTTGCGCGGTAGACGCCCCGACCACCGCCGCATCTATTTGCCAATCCAGGCCGGTCACGTTGTAAGGCACGCGTAGCGGGAACGCCAGGGTTGCGGCTTGGCCAGCGGCCAGCTTGACGCGCTGTGGTTTAAGCGCGGTCTCCACGCCCAGCGGGGTGGCGGTCACTTGCGTGGTGAGGGGTCGCTGGCTGGCATTGCGCACGGTCACCATGGCCTGCAGCTGATCCCCCTCGCGCACAAACGGCGGCAGCCCAGAAAACAGCATCAGGTCTTGCGTGGTGCGGATCAGCGCACTGCCAGAACCAAAGCGCGCTGCACCGGCATGGGCAATGGCGGCAATGCGGAAACTGGTCAGCGCATCATTGAGCGGAATGCTGACACTGGCCTGGCCGTGTTTATCCAACTTGATCACGGGCTTCCACAGCAGCAAGGTATCAAACAGCTCACGCGCGTTGGCGCCCTGCCCGCCGCCACCGCCGGGTGCGACGGCTTTTTTACCAAAGTGGCGTTTACCAATCACTTGCGACTGTGACGTTGAGGTATATACCTCTATCGGCCGCCGCTGCATCATGGCCTCCAGCAACTGCCAGGAATCAGGCTTGGCCAGTTGCAGCAAGCCTTCATCCACCGCAGCCAGCGCCACCTCGGCATTCGAGAGCGGCTTGCCCGCCGGGTCTGTCACCGTCAGCTTGACCTTGGCCTGTTCACGCACCCGGTAAACCGTACGTTCAGGCTCCACCTTGACCTTGAGGGCATAGCCTTGCCAGCCCACCTTGATTTGCGTCATGCCCAGCTTGAAGGCCGGCTTGCTTAAATCCACCAGGGCCGTTGGCCGAGTATCCACCTCGACCGGTAAATGATCGACCAGGCCTAAAAACTGGCCCACCTGATAGACCATGCGCTTGAGCCAGGCAAAGCGTCCGGGCGCTTGCGGATCGACACGGCCACGCACCACCATCACCGACACATAGGCATTGGGCCCATACTCGGCAGCGATCGGCACCTTGACGATGGGCGACTGCATGCTGATTTTGCTGACATACGAGGCCAGTACGCCTTCGCGCTCCACCGTCACCAGTGCAGTCGCTTCGCGGAAAGGCATGCGTACTTCAAATTGCGCCGTCTCGCCCGGGGCATACTCACGCTTGTCGGCCAGAATATCAATGCGGTCGCTGGCGCCTGCGCTATACCAGCCATCTTCATCGGCGACATACACTTCCTGGCTGGCGATGGCAGGCTGTTTTTTGCTGTCTTTAGTGGTTGCCACCAGAATCAGTTCGCCACTGGCCGGAGCCGCCCCCTTGCAACTGAGCAAACCCTGGCCATCGGTTTGACCGTCGCACACCGCACCCACATGTTTCACCTCAGCGGTTTGTTCATAGGCATAAAACCCGCCCAGCAACCGTTTGCGGTAAGCATAGGTATGCCGCTGGTAGGCCTCGACGGCTACCGATTGCCGCACCAGCGGTTTGCCTGTGCTATCCAGCGCCAGCACCTTGAACGCCAGACTCTGCTGCGTCGCAAAATAGCTATCCATTTTAATGCCGAGATTCACGGCCGAGGGCAGCAGTAGCGCTTGTGTGGCTGCCGTCAATATCTGGCCGTTGGGGTCGGCATATTCCATCTCCACCTGCAAGGCATGGGGGGTACGTACACCAGGTAAACGGTCAAAGGTGACACGCGCACCGCCACTGCCATCCAGCGTCACCGCCTGCGTGCGGGGCGGGTAGCGCTTGTCACTGTCAGCAGATGCTGGATCCGAGGATTGCCCATCACTCCAGCCTTCTTCCGGGTCATAAGAAAAAGGTTGTATGGCGTGCAGCCCTTCCTGTGGCCGCTCGCCGCCAAAACGAAACGCCTCATACTGCGCAAACTGCATGATATAAGGCTCTAGCCGACTGCGGAACTTGACCGGCAAGCCAGCCGCAGGCCCGCCCGCCAGATAGTTGAGTTGCACATCCACCTGTAATTGACGCTGGTTGACCACCGGTGCGGCGGGCGGTTTGAGGCTGGCATGCATCAAGGGCACGCGATATTGCTCAACCCGGAAATGCCCCGTCGTTACCTCCATGCCTTCCACCGTCATGGTCACCACATAGTTACCCAGCTTGGCTTCTTTGGGAATCGCCCAGCTAGACGTACCGGCCGCATTGGCCCAGCGCACCGCGCGCGTCTCGCTTTCGCCGCTGCCCTGATGCGTCAAGGTGATCTCATCCGGCAACCGCTCGGGCAGGCGCAGTCCTTTGCCGGTGTGCAAGCGCACAAAGTGCTTCATGGAGACGGTTTCACCGGCACGGAACAAGGGGCGGTCAAATACCGTATGCGCCAGTACCGGGCCCGCGCTCTCGCCGCCGCCCAGGTTGAATTGCCAGGGGCTGAGGCCATCGTCCCACTGTGAAAACATAAACGACAAATCATCGTCTTTGCGTGCCGTGACCAGATGACCATAACAACTTTTGCGGTAGCTGTCTTCAAGGGCCTGTGCAATATTCGCGCGGCCCTGGCGGTCGGTTTTGCCTTGCCAGAGCAAGACGCCATCGCAGGTGGATACCCTGACTTCGGCCCCCGAGACCGGTTTGGCATTATCCAGCCGCGTCACCCACACCAGGGATGACTCATGGCCTTTTTTATAATGCACGGCCAGGTTGGTGACCAGCGCGCTGGAGGAGACAAAATAAGGTTTTTGTTCGCCATGCAACGCCGCCCCCAGGCGGTCACTGGCAAACTCGACCACATAAAATCCAGGCTTTTGCAGCGGGATGCCCAACACCTCAAACGTTTTTTGCCCTTGCCTGCGCGGCAGGCGGATCTCACTGGAAGCTACGTCCTGGTTGCCTATTAGCAGGGGGATTTCCCCCTCACGCGGGTAACGGTCATGCGCTTGCAAAAAGGCGTCAGACTCGCCACTGCTGTAAGGATGCTGGGTGACTTTAAAATACCAGGCCGCCAGTTCAGCATCATTCTCAGGTTGCAAGTGGCCCACACGGCCAGATTGCTCGGCATTGGCGCTGGGGGTGATGCGCGCGCCTTGCAAGGTGACCTCGACATTACGCACCGTCACCGGCAAGGCAGGTTGTGCATACCGCTCCAAAATGCCAAATTTTGCCGGGAACTTGATCAGGGGCGGATCGACATCCATTGTCATCGCCAACGGGAAAGCGCGCGCATTGACCGGTACGCGCCCGGCATCGTCTTTAAAGTCACCTGGCAATTGCAGCACCACCCGGCTATTGGCGGTAAACGGTCCTTTGAACTGCACGGCCTCCAAGGTCTCGCCTTGTGCATAGTCTGCAATCACCGGCTTTTGCGTGCTGCCATCCGGCAGCTTGAGGCGAATCGCTTCAGCCTGGCGACGACTGACGGGCGCATTAAATTGCACCTGTATTGGCAACACCGGAATACAGCCAGCCTTGGCATTGGTGCGCGTGCAGCTGGCATTCACTTTAAACGCATCGCGGACTTTAAATCTCAGCACTTGCGGCTTGTTGGCAACCACACCACTGACGGAGGTGATGCCTGCGTCCCAATGCACACTCACCTCACTGCCCGCAGGCAACGGGCGGCTGCACTGTGCCACGACAATATTCGCCTGCTGCATACGGCGGTCTTTGACCGAGAGCAGACCCTGCTGCGCATTTTTAAACAACACCAAAAACAACTGGCTGGCGCGGTCTTTTTGCTCGCGCAGTATCTGCTCACGTGCCTGGCCAGTGATCAACTTGAGCGGAAACAGCTCACCTACACCTTGTATGCTGCAAGCCGCATGCTGCTTGACGCTGTCTTCATTGACAGGGGCATCCAGCCCCAGCAAAAACACCTGCGACTCATCGATATATTCAATGCCCTCTTCCGGCAGCGAGGTGACGATGGCCGGCCCCCCGGTTGAAAAACTGAAAGATTGCGACGAAACCGGTATGCCCGCGACGCTTTGCAAACCTTTTTTAACAGAGAAGCGGCATTGCAAACCGGCTGGTAAATCGGCTTCAAAGTCATACACCCACTGCCTGTCATCCAGCCAATGCCCCTGGCCTTTGGCATCGCATTGAATGTCAAACGGTGCAGGCAGACGCGGATCGCCAAAAGCCACCATGGGCAGCGAAAACCGGGCGCTGACTTGTCTAACCGCCTTCACCTCGCCTTGCGGTGCAAAGATCACGCGCGCTTGCGTGTCCGCGTCTGCAGCTAAGACATTTCCTGCCAGCGACCCTTGCCAGAGCACACAACAGGCAGCCAGCCAACTTGCAGTCATCCAGCCGGTGGCAAGGCGCTCAGAAAACCGCGCCGGTTGTGCGCGCACAGCGTGTGTCAAAAAACGGGCCAGCATAGCGTGATCCTTAATATGGCAAAAACGCGGACGAAAGGGCAGCTCTCATCATTCAAATTGCCAAGCCAGACTAAGCTCGATTAAAAAATGGCGCGATTAAAAAATTCAGTCGCCGCATATCGTTGATACGGGAGGAAAAATTTTTTATGCGCAACGCAATATCGCGACGCAAGTTGATTGATTAGAGGTGCCCGAAAAGGACATTATCTTATAAAATGACCTGTTGGTTAATGACACTTTGCTGAACATGCCTAGCGCTTCTCTCCCTCCTTCACCCACGCCAGCGGCGACCATCCTCTGCGCCTCTGCCCGTCTGGCGCAAGGCATCCGGCAATGGTTATCGTCCAGCTACCAGCAGCAAGGGCTGTTGCAATGGCAGGCACCGCAGGTGTTTCCGCTGCAAGACTGGCTGCAACAACGCACGGAAGAGGCCATTTTATGTGGCCGAATTGCCGTGGCGGATGCCCCGGCGGGCATGCTGTCCTCCACGCAAGAGGCGTTGCTGTGGGAGCAAGCGATTCAGCATTGTCTGCGCCAGTATGACCACCTCGATTTATTGAACACTAACGGCCTCGCCAGCGCGGCCATGGAGGCGAACCGCTACCTGATTGAGTGGAATATCAGCCTGGATATGGATGCAGCCAGTGAGGAAACCCGCCAGTTCATGCAGTGGCGCCAGCAATTTCAGATGCTGTGCAAGCAAAGTGGCTATCTTGAGGGCGTGCGTTACCAAGCCTGGCAATTGGCGCAACTGCAACAGGGCTTGCTACCGTTGCCCGAGCGCATTGCCCTGGCCGGGTTTGACCGCATCAATCCGCATTTGCAACGTCTGATCGACCGTTTGCAAGCCGCAGGTGTGACCGTAGAGCCCTTTGAACATCGCATCACCGCGCAGCAGGTGCAGCGCATGGCCTTTGCTGAGAGCCTGGACGAAATGCGCGCTGCCGTGCATTGGGCCAAGCAGACACTCAGCACCCACAAACAGGCCAGGCTGGCCATCGTGGTGCCAGACCTGGAAGCTGTGCGCGACACACTGGCCAATCTGCTGGATGACACCTTTCATCCTGAGGCCTTGCATCCTGCGCATGCCGAAATCCCCCGCTGTTATGAGTTTTCGCTGGGCACGCCGTTAACGCGCTGGCCGCTGGTGAATACCGCCTTAACCTTGCTACGACTGGCTTTTCAACACACGCCGCTGGCACAAACCGAGCTATCGGCGCTGCTGGCGGATGTGTATTGGTCACAAGCCCTGTTTGAAGCCGATGCACGCGCCGCGCTGGACGCCGAAATGCGCCGCCAGTTGCCCTTGCAAGTCAAGGCCACGACCTTTGCGCGGTTTATTACCCGCAAGCAGCAAGATGAGCATGCAATTCATAGTCCGGCGCTATTACAAGACCTCAACGCCTTGCTGACCACGGCCAGACAGCTGCCGGCCAAACAACTGCCTTCGGCCTGGGCCAAGAGCCTGACGGCATTGCTCACCGCCAGCCATTGGCCAGGCGAGCGCAGCCTGTCCAGCCATGAGTACCAGTGCCAGCAATCGTTTTACAAGGTGATTGCGCAACTTGGTGCGCTGGATGCCTGGCTGGGCCCCATCCCGGCCACTACTGCCATCCAGCGGCTGACACAATTATGTCAGGCACAGATTTTTCAACCGCAAACCGTGCGCCAGCCCAACCTCACCGTCATGGGCATGCTGGAAGCCAGTGCCCAGCCGCTGGACGGGGTGTGGGTGATGGGCATGAATGACCACGTATGGCCCCCGCTGTCGCGCACCAATGCCCTGATCCCGGCCGAGCTGCAACGGCAGGCAGGCACGCCCAATGCCAGCAGTGAGGTGCAAATTGCCTTTGCCAGCCAAATTCACCAGCGCCTGCTGGGCACGGCGCACCAGGTCATTTTTTCTTATGCGCAAAAAGAAGGCGACCGCCTGTTGCGCATGAGCCCGCTGATTCAAGACATTGCCGAAGTTGCTGCCAGTGCCGGGGTCGCCACGCTGGCGGAAACCCTGGCCACCAGCCAGCCCGAGCACTGGCAATGGCTGGACGACCACCAGGCCCCGCCCGTACAAGATGGCGAACATGTGAGCGGCGGCACTGGCCTGCTGCGTGCACAAGCGATTTGCCCGGCGTGGGCGTTTTACCAATACCGGCTTAAAGCCCGCAAACTGGAGACGCCGCATAACGGGCTGGATGTCATGCAGCGCGGCGACCTCATCCACCGCGTGATGGCGGCATTTTGGCAACAACCGCGCGAGGACTGGCAAAGCTGTGCTGAAGAGGAATTGAAAAGTCAGCTGGACGCCCTTGCCGCACAAGTCATGGCCGAATTCAATACCGAGTTTTCGCAGCCGTTTACAGAGGTGTTTTGCCAGCTCGAAGCCGAGCGCCTGAGCAAACTCGCCCTGACCTGGCTGCTGCAAGTCGAACGCGAGCGCATGCAACCGTTTACCGTGTCACTGGTTGAAAAAACCTTTAAGCCGCTGATTGAAGGCATCCAGGTCAAACTGGTGATAGACCGCGTGGATACGCTGGCAGATGGCCGCCTGGTGGTGATTGATTACAAAACCGGCAGCATGCCAGACACTAAAAATTGGGCCAGCGATAAAATCACCGAACCACAACTGCCCATTTATGCCGCCTTTATTTTGCAAGACGCCGAGATTGCGGCGGTCTGCTTTGGCAAGCTGCGGCTGACGGATGGTGGCTTTGCCGGCATCGCCGCCGAAGAAGATATTGTGCCCGGCGTCAAAGCGTTTAATCACGAAAAAAACAAATTGTTTGACCCGACAGAATTCCCAGACTGGCCGTCGATTCTGCAGCACTGGCGGACGCAAATCACGCTGACCGCGCAAGCTCTCAAGGCGGGCGAGGCGGCAGTGCTATTTGAGGCGGAGCAGGATCTGGATTATTGCGATGTGTTGCCTTTGCTCAGATTGCCAGAGCGGCAATTGCAGTTTGAGCACTTGCAATCAAAAGGTGCCGCATGATGCACTCAAAAACACCACCAACGATGACAGCAGAGACCGTTTTGTCAGAGGCGCTGGCACTGGATGCCGCCAACCGTGAACGCGCGCTGGCGCTGGAGTCCTTTATTGTCGAGGCCCCGGCGGGCGCGGGCAAAACCGAGTTGCTGACCCAGCGTTTTCTCAAGTTGCTGCAAACCGTGCAGGCCCCCGAAGAAATTATCGCCATCACCTTTACCAACAAGGCCGCTTCGGAGATGCGCGTACGGATTCTGGATAGCCTGTTGCTGGCGGCCAGTGGCGTGGCGCCCGAAGCCGCGCACAAGAAAATCACGTTTGCGCTGGGCCAGCAAGCCTTGCAGCGCTCGGCCGCGCTCAACTGGCAATTGCTGCAAAGTCCGGCCCGTTTGCGGATTTACACCATAGACTCCTTATGTGCCAACCTGGCGCGGCAAATGCCGTTGCTGAGCCGCTTTGGCACGCAACCGGCGGTGACAGAAGATGCCTGGCCTTATTACCGCGAAGCCGCCGGGCTGGCGCTGCAAAGCATGGATGAGCCGGTGCTGGGCGAACCGGTGCGGCGAGTGTTGCGCTATATGGATAATGACCAGGCCAGGCTGGAAGCCCTGCTCATGTCCATGCTGGCCAAGCGCGAACAATGGCTGCATCACAGCCAGATCGGGCACACACTGTCTGGGCAAATGGCACTGGTGCATTTAATTGAAGGTGAGCTGGCGCAGATTCACCAGCATCTGCCCGCCCGTTTGCAACAGGCGCTGATGCCCATTGCGCGCTATGCTGGCAGTCAACTCCCAGACACGCACGCCATCGCTCTGCTACGCGATTGGCAAGTGGCCTTGCAACCTCGCCTGGCCGATTTGCCGAACTGGCGCGCCCTGGCCGAGTTGTTATTGACCGGCACGGGGGGGCTGCGCAAACGGCTGGATAAAAACATGGGACTGCCTGCCACCGACGAAGCCAAGCCTTACAAGGAGGCCTTGACCGAGATTCTGGACGGCCTGGCACAAGATCGCCGCGCAGAAATCAGCCTGGCGCGCATCCGCATGCTGCCAGACCCCAACGCCCGTGACGAAGCGCTGATTGCAGACTTGAGCCAGCTGTTGAATATTGCGGCGGCCCAGCTCTGGCTGCACTTTCAGTCACAAAACGAAGTCGATTTTGTCGAGATCGCCCAGCGCGCCTTGCAAGCGCTGGTAGAAGGCGGCGAAGCGAGCGAGCTGGCTATGCGGCTGGACTACCGCATACAGCATCTGCTGGTCGATGAGTTTCAGGATACCAGCCCGATGCAGATCGACCTGCTCAAGGCGCTGACGCGCGGCTGGCAAGCGGGCGATGGCCGTACCCTGTTTACCGTGGGCGATCCCATGCAGTCGATTTACCGCTTTCGCAAAGCCAATGTTGGCCTGTTTTTGAATGCGGCCGAATTCGGCATCGGCGACATCGCGCTGACCCCGCTCAAATTGTGGCGTAATAACCGCTCGTGCCCGGCAGTGGTCGAGTGGATCAACCAGACCTTTAAAGGCATGCTGCCGTCTGAGGATGCCCCGCAGCAAGGGGCGATTGCCTATCGTCCCTTTGTCGCCACGCGCCCGTCCCTGGCTGGCGAGGGCGTATTTGTGCATCCGCTGATCCAGCCGGTCAGCGAACATGAAGAAGAGGAACCGGCAGACCTGCGCCGACTCGAAGCCGAACAGATTATCCGCATTATCCAGCAGACACGTGCCGAACAGCCAGATGCCACCATTGCCGTGCTGGTGCGTGCACGCAAGCACTTGCATGCGCTGGTCACCGAAATGCGGCGCAACCATGCCGAGTTGAGCTTTCAGGCGGTGGAGATTGAAGAGCTGGCAAACCGCCAGATTGTCCAAGACCTGCTGACGCTGACCTACGCCCTGCACCAGCGGGCTGACCGTGTGCATTGGCTGGCCTTGCTGCGCGCACCCTGGTGCGGGCTGACGCTGGCCGACCTGCATGCCTTGATCGGCCAGGACGGGCAACGCAGCGTCATGAGTCTGCTCGAAGACGAACAAGTGATGGCACGCCTGAGTGCAGATGGCCAGACCCGCGCCCGCCATGTGCGTGAGGTCATGCAAACGGCCTTGCAATGGCGGTCCCGCACCGCCACCAGCCGCTGGGTGCACAACACCTGGTTGCGGCTGGGCGGCGCACACTGCTTATGGAACGAAAACGATGTGCAAGACGTGCAGGCGTTTTTTGCCCGCATTGCCGCGCTCGAGCAACACGGCCAGTTCAGCCCGCAAAGCTTGGCCGAAGATGTGAAAAAACTGTATGCGGCCCCCGATGCCAAAGCCGATGACCGCTTGCAATTCATGACCATCCACAAATCCAAGGGTCTGGAGTTTGACACGGTCATTCTGCCAGGCCTGGATGGCAGCAACCCGCCCGATGACGCCAAGCTGGTGATTTGGGAAGAAGTCACGACGGCCGATGGTGACGTCGCACTGGTCGCGGCACCCTTTGTACCCACAGCCCTCAAGCGGCAGCACTCCGGTGTCACGCCCTACGATTACCTGAATGACCTCGACAAAACCCGTGCGGCCTATGAAGACGCCCGCGTGCTGTATGTGGCTGCAACCAGGGCCGAGCGCCAGTTGCATCTGCTTGGCATTGCCAAACCGGATAAAAATGGTGACCCACAACCCCGTAAAAATACGTTTTTACAGCTGCTGTGGCCAGCCGTGAGTACGCATTTCAATCGCGAACAAGATATCGTGATCCGCTACCCGCAACAAAGCCAGCAGGCAGATATCCGGCAGTTTGTGCCCAAGCTGATCCGCTTGCCGCAAGCCACCAGTCCCGCCCTCTTGCAACCCAGCACCGATCTCGCGCGCGCTTATGATGCCACGCCCCCCGCAGACAGCACGGTCAGCAGCCTGGAGGCCGATATCGGCACCCTCGCCCACCTTTACCTGCAACTGATCGCCGAGCAAGGCCTGGCCGCCTGGCAAGCCCACACCAGCACGGGTTGCCAATCATTGCTGACAGCCATGCAACGCTGGTTTTCGCAACAAGGTTATGCTGAAGCGGAGGCCGTGCCAGCCAGCCAGCAAGTGGCGACGCTGCTCACCACCACGCTGCAATCAGCGGATGGCCGCTGGGTGCTCGCTGACTATCCGCAAGCAGCCTCTGAGCTGGCGATTGAGCAACTTGCCGCCAATAAAAAAGTCATAGACCGTACTTTTGTTGCCGAGGGTGTCCGCTGGATTGTCGATTACAAATCGGCCCCCGTCAAAGCAAGTGACGAGTTACGCAGTCTGGCGGCCACGTTCAAGCCGCAATTAGCCGCCTATGCCCAGTTGTTTGCGGCCGAAGGCTTGCCGGTGAAAACGGCTATTTTATTTTTAAGCGCAGGCAAACTCGTGCCTGTGGAGATTCTTTGAAGGACAGATGATGATAGATACACAAGCGATTCTCGATGCATTTCAATTCCGCCATGCCTGTAAAGAATTTGATGCCAGCAAACAGATTCCTGCAGAAGAATTTGAATTGATTCTCGAAGCCGCCCGCCTCTCACCCAGCTCATTCGGCTTTGAGCCCTGGCATTTTATTGTGGTGCAAGATAAAACCCTGCGCGAAAGCCTGAAGCAGCATGCCTGGGGCGCGCCGCTCAAGCTGGATACCGCCAGCCACTTTGTCTTGTGTCTGGCCATGAAATCTCCCTTTCTGGACGCAGACAGCCCCTACCTGCCGCAATTCATGCGTGAAGTGCAGCACCATCCGGACGACATCGCCAACATGCGACTGGGCTTTTACAAACAGTTTCAACAGTCTGACTTTGGCCTCACCGACGAGCGCAAACTGTTCGACTGGGCCAGCAAACAATGCTACATCGCGCTGGCCAACATGATGACCGTCGCCGCCATGCGTGGCATAGACAGCTGCCCGATTGAAGGCTTTAAACAACAAGAAACCGAGACCTTGCTGGCAGAGCAGTTTGGCGTAAACCTGCAAGAATATGGACTAGCCTATATGGTCGCCTTTGGTTACCGCAAACATGCACCCAAAGCGAAAACACGCCGGGCCATGGCGCAGGTAGTCACCTGGAAGTGAGCTTACTTGGAGCGTTCGGATACCCCTGCTGAATACTACGCAGTGACACCTTGATTGTTCACGCACGGCGACGCTTCAAGCATTGGCCTCAAAGGGCTATTTAAATGACTTGCCACCCTTTGCTACAGTCTGGTTTCAAAATAAATCAAAGGGGTGACGGATGAAATCAGTATTTAAAAATATGTTCGCTTGCAGTGTGCTCATGTTGGCAAGTGTTGCGGCCAATGCAACTACAGATCACTGGGCGTTATCGCATGAGATTGCCTTCAAGCATGACCTTGCTAGATACTCGTTTGCGTTGGATGCTTCGACAAAGGTATCTTCCAATAGCCTCGTAGACAGAATGGCTGCTAAGGATGAGGATCAGGCAGACAGTTCAGATGCGGAAACCATGCTTGCATAAACCTGCACAAGTGCCGCAAACGCTTGGTAGGCACTTGCTGATATCTAATGTGGTTGACCGATCTAGCGCAAATAAAAAAGGCCAATGAATGGCCTTTTTATTTTTGTGCATCAGATTCTGATGAACCGCAGCCAGTTTTAGACACTCACTCAAGCTGACTGATTACGCAGTCTCGTTTTTAAAATGCCTGCGCACATACCAGGCAAAAAACACCACGCCGAGGGCGGCAATCACGTAGTGGGATTCATGGAAATACACTTTCAAATCTTCCCAATGCTCACCCGCCTTCATGCCCACGTACCCTAGCACCCAGCACCAGATCAGTGAGCCAACAAAGGTGTAAGCCACAAACCGCGTCATGTTCATGCGCGCCACCCCGGCCGGGAAAGCGATAAATGTGCGCACGGCAGGCAACAGGCGGGCAATAAAAATAATGATTTCACCATGATCTGCAAACCAGCGGTCTGCCATGTCGAGGTCTTTTTTGCTGATCAGCACATATTTGCCGAATTTCTCCACCAGCGGACGACCGCCGTACATGCCCAGGTAATAAGCGGGGATCGAGCCGACCACACAGCCTACCGCCCCTGCCAGCGCAATACCCCACAGCGTTAAATCGCCCTTGCTGACCAGAAACCCGGCAAATGGCATGATGATTTCAGAGGGCAAAGGAATACAGGCAGATTCAATCGCCATCAGCAACACAATGCCACCATAGCCCATGCTGGCAATCACGGCAATAATCCAGCCCGCCACGGCAGCCACTAATTTTTCTAACATTACATAAATTCCTTCAAAAGGGTTTTCACTAATTCTACACGGTGATTGAGGTTACCAAGCTGCACGGTGACACGTAATTTATCCGGCCCGTTCATGCGGCAGCGCTTGTCGCGTTGCAGCAGATTGATCAGCTTGAGCGGATCGAGGTCGGCTTTGACATTAAACTGCAACTGAATGGCTGCGTCAGAGGCATCGATTTTAATAATGCCCAAGGCTTTGGCGGCGATGCGCAAACGGTGGCAGGCAATCAGCGCCTCGCCGGGCTCAGGCAACAGGCCAAAACGATCGATCAGCTCTTCCTGCATGGCATCCAGCGCGTCATCATCTTCGCAGTTGGCCAGGCGTTTATAAATCACCAGCCGCTCGTGCACGTCAGGACAATAATTGTTGGGCAACAAGGCCGGGGTGTGCAGATTGATTTCGGTGGTCACCCCCAGTGGCGCGTCAAGGTCAGGCTCTTTGCCGGCCTTGAGCTGTTTAACGGCATGATTCAGCATATCGGAATACAAGTTAAAACCGATTTCCTGCATTTCACCGCTCTGGCTGTCGCCCAGCAATTCACCGGCACCGCGGATTTCAAGGTCGTGCATGGCGAGGTGAAAGCCTGCCCCCAGGTCTTCCAGCAGTTGAATCGCGTCTAGCCGTTTTTGTGCTTGCGGCGTGATATTACGGTGCGGATCGGTCAGCAGATAGGTGTAAGCCTGGTGGTGACTGCGACCCACGCGGCCACGTAACTGGTGCAATTGCGCCAGGCCAAACATATCGGCCTTGTTGATGATCATGGTGTTGGCAGTGGGCACGTCGATGCCGGTTTCGACGATGGTCGTACACAGCAACAGGTTGGCGCGTTGCTGGTAAAAGTCGCGCATCACGTGTTCCAGCTCGCGCTCGCGTAACTGGCCGTGGCCAATGACAATGCGGGCTTCGGGCACGATTTTCTCCAGCTTTTCCTTCATGACATAGATGGTATCCACCTCGTTATGCAGAAAATACACCTGGCCACCGCGCTTGAATTCACGCATGACCGCCTCGCGGATAATGCCGTCCGAATACGGGGTATGGAAGGTTTTAATGGCCAACCGTTTTTGCGGCGGGGTCGAAATCACCGAGAACTCACGCAGGCCTTCCATGGCCATGCTCAAGGTACGCGGAATCGGCGTGGCGGTCAGCGTCAGCACATCCACCTCGGCACGTAGTGCTTTCATCTGTTCTTTTTGTCGCACGCCAAAACGGTGCTCTTCATCCAGAATCGCTAAACCCAGGTTCTTGAATTTGACGTCTTTCTGAATCAGCCGGTGTGTGCCGATGATGATGTCTATGCTGCCATCGGCCAACCCCTTGATGGCTTCGGCCTGCTCTTTAGCGGTGCGGAAACGGGAAATTTCGGCAACCTTGATTGGCCACTCGGCAAAGCGGTCGACAAAGTTCTGGTAATGCTGCTCGGCCAGCAAGGTGGTCGGCACCAGCACCGCCACCTGGCGGCCACCCATCACTGCGACAAAAGCGGCACGCAGCGCGACCTCTGTTTTGCCAAAGCCAACATCACCGCACACCAGGCGGTCCATGGGGCGGCCAGATTGCATGTCTTTGATGACGGCTTCGATAGCATCGAGCTGGTCTGGCGTCTCTTCAAACGGAAAGCCTTCACAAAAGGCCTCGTAATCATGCAGGCCCAAGGTAAAGGCATGGCCTTTGCGCGCAGCGCGTTGCGCATATAGGTTAAGCAACTCGGCTGCGGTATCGCGAATCTGTTTGAGGGCTTTTTTCTTGGCTTTTTCCCACTGGCCGCTACCTAGTCTGTGCAATGGTGCACTCTCGGGCGGCCCACCGGAATAACGTGAAATCAGAAACAGTTGCGACACCGGCACATACAGTTTGTCTTCGCCAAAATACTCAATCAGCAACAGCTCAGTCTCGCCCTCGCCAAAATCGATATTGACCAGGCCCTTGTAACGCCCCACCCCGTGCTGCTCATGTACCACCGGGTCATCCAGCCGCAGTTCGGACAAGTCTTTGAGCATGCCTTCGGCATTGCGCGCTTTCTCCTGATTGCGGCGGCGCTGCTGGCGCACGGTGCTGGCATACAGCTCGGCCTCGGTGACCACCGCCAATGCGCCCTCGCGCGCATCCTTATCCACCATGCCCTGATGCAAGGGCGCCACGCCCAGCATAACCGGGAAGTTGGATTGTGCAAAGGCGGCCCAGTCTTCAGCCAGTGAAAAACTCAGGCCATGATCGCTGAACAGTTGCGCAATGGTCTCGCGGCGGCCCAGGCTTTCTGCGGCAATCAGCACCCGCCCGTCAAATTGCTGGATAAAGGCTTGCAGTTTGTGCAAGGGCTGCTCGGCACGTCGATCTACATCGACAGGCGGTAAAACGGTTTGTTGGGCAATTTGCTGAGTGACCAGCGCGAAGTCATGCGTGCGCTTAAAAAATTCATCGGCTTTTTGCAACAATGTTTCCGGGCGCAAGATGGGTTTTTCCGCATCATGCGCCATCAGGCGGTAACGCGTACTGGCATCGGCCCAGAATGTTTGTGCGGCCTTGTCCAGGTCCCCATGCAGGCAAAGGACCGTTTGCGCGGGCAAATAATCAAATAGTGTGGCCGTCTGCTCAAAAAATAGCGGCAAATACCATTCGACCCCGCCGCTGGGCGTGCCTTTACTCACATCTTTATATATTTTGGCGCGTTGCGGGTCGCCCTCAAAGTACTCGCGAAACTGGCTGCGGAAGCGCGTAATCGCCGCTTCATCCATAGGGAACTCGCGCGCAGGCAGCATGCGAATTTCGGGCACCGGATAGACGCTACGCTGGGTGTCGATATCAAACGTGCGTATGGTTTCGATTTCGTCATCGAACAGGTCTATGCGGTAGGGAAAGGCGCTGCCCATGGGGAACAAATCCACCAGTCCGCCGCGTACGCTGAACTCGCCAGGCGCCATCACCTGGCTCACGTGGTGGTAACCCGCCTGCGCACACTGGTTGCGCAAGGCCTCCACATCCAGCCGTTGGCCTTTTTTGAGCATAAACGAGTGCGCGGCCAGGTAAGCCACCGGCGGCAGGCGCAATAATGCAGTCGCCATCGGCACAATCACCACATTGCTCTGGTTCTGGCTCAGTTGATACAAGGTTGCCAGGCGCTCAGAAATCAAGTCTGGATGCGGGGAAAACACGTCATACGGCAGGGTTTCCCAGTCTGGCAGCAAATGTACGGCAATCTCTTTGCCAAAAAACGGGATTTCGTCCATCAGCCGTTGCGCTTCAAACGCACTCGCCGTTAAAACGACCAGGGGCGTGTTTGTTGCTTTTAAACCACAAGCCAGCTCAGCTAATGCCTGGCTATCCAGGCCCTGACTTTGAAAAGAAAAGCGCTGCGGATGCCCGATCACGGGGAGTGAAACTGCCATAAAAAATTAGACTCTTATTGCTCAGGTTAGATGAGTATTTGTTGGCGAATCTGCCGAGTTTGCTATTATAACTGCAAGCGTCGATCGGCTGTCATGGAATGACACCTAAGACGCCCGAGCGAATAAAATGTATGACCCCAGCACGGAGATGATAAAGATGAATGACAAACAAGCCGTCGCGCTGGAAGCTGCCAGCTACGTCAAAGACGAGATGATCGTAGGCCTGGGCACAGGATCTACCGCCAATTACTTTATTGAAGCGCTGGCGCAACGCCAGCAGCAAGGCCTGCGGGTGACCACGGTTGCCAGCTCCACCATCAGCATGATCAAGGCGCAAAGCGTTGGCTTGACCGTGCTGGGCCTGCAACAGCTCAGCCAGATAGATCTTTATGTGGACGGCGCGGATGAAATCACGCCCGACAACACCCTGCTCAAAGGCCGCGGCTATGATCTGGTCATGGAAAAACTGCTGGCCAAGGCGGCCAAACAGTTTATTGTTGTGGCAGATAAGAGCAAGCTGGTGCCTCATATTGGCCAGAACTATCCTATCCCGATTGAAGTGATGCCTTTTGCCTGGCAAGCGGCCAAGCGCAGCATTGAAGCCATCGGAGGCACGGGAGAGCTACGGCCTAATGTAGCCAAAGACGGCTTGTGCATGACCAGCCACGGCAGTCTGGTGCTGGATATGCGCTTTGAGGCTGGCCTGGATGCACATAGCCTCAACGCAGCACTGAACAATATTCCCGGCGTGGTTGAGCATGGTATTTTTGCCAAACTAGCTACAACCATCCTGATTGCAGATCAGGGCCAGATCGCAACACGGGTTTAACTGGCGGCATTTCACTGCCGCTTTGCTGGCTCATGCGTTTTCTCTCTGCCCATTTGGTTCGCGCCGCATGGTTAACGGCCCTGCTCTGCCTGGGGCTCAGTGCGTGTAGCGATAATAGTGATACAAAGCCAGCCACACGCGCCAAACCCAAGCCGGATCCTTACACCATTCGCTTTGTCACGATCAATAGCCCCAGCACCTACTTTATCGACAGCCAGAACAATTACGCCGGACTGGAATATGACCTGGCCAAACGCTTTGTCGAGTTTTTGGGGCCGCCGTATAAACTCGAATTCGTGGTGGTAGACAGCTTTTCCAAAGTGTTCCCTACCCTGCTCAAAGGCGACGCCGACATTGCCGCCGCCGACATCAGCATCACCCCTGCGCGTAAACGCCAAGTGCTGTTTGGACCGGCGTTTAACCAGGTGCAGTCCATGGTGGTGTTTAACCGCGACAAAAACAGTGAGCCGACTCATGCCAATGCACTTTTGAATAAACGCATTGTGCTGCCCAAAAGCACCAGTTTTGTTGAACGCATGCGCGAGCTGCAGGCCAAGTATCCGGGCCTGACCTGGAAAGAGTCCGACAAAATGAGCTCGGAGCAACTGATTGAAGCGGTGGCACGCAATGAGATCGACTTTACCGTGGCAGACAATCACCTGCTGGCGATCTTGCAATATAACTATCCGCAGCTGGATGCTGGCATGATGCTGGGCCAGGCCGACAAAATCGCCTGGGCACTAAACAAACTGCATGGCGAACCGCGGCTCAAACAAGTGCAGGCTTTTTTCAAGCAGATCGAAAAAAATGGTGTACTGCGCAACCTGGTTGACCGCTATCACGGCCATACCAAACGTTTAAAACCGGTCGATGTGGTTACCTTCCTCACAAAATCGCAAACCTTGCTGCCCAGGTATATCCGCCTGTTTAAAAACGCGCAAGAAATCACCGACATCGACTGGCGACTGCTGGCCGCGCTCAGCTACCAGGAATCTCACTGGGATAATTACAGCACCTCGCCCACCAATGTACGCGGGCTCATGATGCTCACCGAACAAACCTCTAACATGATGAACGTCACCGACCGGCTCGACCCCAAGCAAAGCGTGATGGCTGGCGCCAAGTTTTTTCTATGGATGAAAGACCGCATTCCCGCACGCATCCCAGAACCTGACCGTACCTTTATGACTCTGGCCGCCTATAACAACGGCGTCGGCCACCTCGAAGATGCACGCATCATTGCCCAGCGCCTGGGCCTCAACCCCGATAGCTGGGCAGACGTCAAACGCGGCTACCAACTGCTCAATGACCCCACCCACTACGTTAACGCCAAACATGGCTACTGTAGCTGCGGCGCCCCCGTGATCTATACCGAGCTGGTCAGAAGCTATTACCAGATCATGCAAAAATACTTCCCGCCTTACGACCCTGGCGTAGACCCATACAAAATTGCAGACTTAAAAATGCCCTGGTTGTTGGCCAGGGCATCTTGAGTTTGCAAAACCGGACGAATTACAAAGTCAGCAGCGTTTTGCCACCCATGTAAGCCTGTAGGGCTTTGGGAATATTCACCGTGCCATCAGCGTTCTGGTTATTTTCCAGCACTGCCACCAGTGTACGGCCCACAGCCAGACCAGAACCATTCAAGGTATGCAACAACTCAGGCTTACCATTGGCATTACGGAAACGAGCCTGCAAACGGCGAGCCTGGAAGGCTTCGCAGTTTGAGACAGATGAAATTTCACGGTAGGTATTCTGAGCGGGCAACCAGACTTCGAGGTCATAGGTTTTAGCGGCGCCAAAGCCCATATCGCCTGTACAAAGCGAGACAACACGGTATGGCAGTTCGAGTGCCTGCAAAATCGCCTCGGCATGACCGACCATTTCTTCCAGCGCCTGATAGCTGGTGTCAGGGTGCACAATCTGTACCATCTCGACTTTATCAAACTGGTGCTGGCGGATCATGCCTTTGGTATCTTTACCATAAGACCCGGCCTCTGATCGGAAGCATGGGGTATGCGCGGTCAGCTTGATCGGCAGGCTGTCCATGGCGACAATTTCATCCCGCACCGTGTTGGTCAGCGTGACTTCTGAAGTCGGGATCAGGTAGAGCTTGCTGTCATTGTGGGCGGTAGAGAACAAATCCTCTTCAAACTTGGGTAATTGGCCGGTACCGATCAGGGTTTCGCGGTTAACCATATACGGCGTATAGCACTCGGTATAGCCATGTTTCTCGGTCTGGGTATCCAGCATAAACTGGGCAATCGCGCGGTGCAGTTTGGCTATCTGGCCCTTCATAAAGGTGAAACGCGCGCCTGAAAGTTTAGCTCCTGTATCAAAATCCAGCCCTAATGGCGCACCGACATCAGCGTGGTCTTTGACGGCAAAGTCAAACTGGCGTGGCGTACCCCAGCGACGCACTTCGACGTTTTGGCTTTCATCCTGCCCGACCGGCACGCTCTCATGCGGCAGGTTAGGCACATTTTGCATCAAGACCAGCATTTTGGCCTGTACATCATTGAGCTCTGCCTCCGCCGATTTCAGCGCATCGCCCAAACCAGCTACCTCAGCCAGAATCGCACTGGCATCTTCGCCTTTGGATTTGGCGATGCCGATTTGCTTGGAGGCTGCATTGCGCTTGGCTTGAAGATTTTCCGTATTGGTTTGAATGGTTTTGCGCTGCGCTTCAAGCGCTTTGAACTCTTCTGCCGGGAAAGCAAATTTGCGTGCCGCCAAACGTGCCACAACATTGTCCAAATCGTTTCTAAGTTGTTGTATGTCTAACATAAGTTCTTTCTTTTATTTTAGCCACAGAGCACACAGAGTTCACAGAGAAACCCGTTTGACTCCATTGACCAGTTTAGGCTCTGCAAAATTAATTAACAGGCCACGCTTCAAGCCTGTCGATTTTAAATATGAAATCAGTTGTGCATAGGCAAAATCAGGCAATTTTGTTTGTGCTTTCAGCTCCACAACAACCTCACCTTGCACCAGTAAATCCAGCCGCTGACCTTGAATCACAACGTTTTTATAGCGCACATTTACTTCAACCTGGCGTTGATATGCAATGCTACGCAACGAAAGCTCATGGCAAAGTGCGCTTTCGTAAACAGACTCTAGTAAACCCACACCAAGTTCACGATGTACCTCAATGGCTGCCCCAATAATCTGACCAGTCAAATCGTCCATTTGGTTTTCTCTGTGCACTCTGCGTCCTCTGTGGCTAAATTATTTTTTAGCTTTTTTATCCAGTTCCTTCAGGTGCTTTAATTTTTCACCTATTTTACCTTCCAAACCGCGTGGTGTGGGTTGGTAAAAGGATTGCGGTGCTAAATCGTCAGGGAAATAACTTTCACCTGCCGCATAGGCCTCAGGCTCGTTATGGGCATAGCGGTATTCTTTGCCGTAATCCAATGCTTTCATTAGCTTGGTGGGAGCGTTACGCAAATGCAGCGGCACGGTGCGGGATTTATCCTGTGCAACAAAGGCTTTGGCCTGGTTATAAGCCATATAGCCCGCATTACTTTTGGCCGCCACGGCCAGATAAATCACTGCCTGGGCCAGGGCCAGCTCGCCTTCTGGGCTACCCAACCGCTCAAACGTCAAAGCGGCATCATTGGCAATCTGCATGGCGCGTGGATCAGCCAATCCAATATCTTCCCAAGCCATGCGGATAATGCGACGGGCCAGATACAGTGGCTCAGCGCCGCCATCGAGCATGCGCATGAGCCAGTACAAGGCGGCATCCGGATTGGAGCCGCGCACGGATTTGTGCAGTGCAGAAATCTGGTCGTAGAAGGCTTCACCGCCTTTATCAAAGCGGCGCAGCTTGCTAGCCATGGTGGACTGCAAAAAGGACTCATCTATGCGATCGACTTTGGCTGCAATGGCGCCGTTAAACAGGCCTTCAGCAAAGTTCAGCAGGCGTCTGGCGTCACCATCGGCATAGGCGAGCACCTGTTCTTGCACCGCCTCATCTAGGGCAACAGCAGGTGCGACTTTTAAGCGCGCACGCTCAAGCAATTGCGCCAGCTCGTCTTCATTAAGTGCATTGAGTACAAACACCTGCGCCCGGCTCAGCAACGCGCTATTGACTTCAAATGAGGGGTTTTCGGTGGTGGCGCCAATAAAGGTGATCAGCCCACTTTCGACATAAGGCAAAAACGCATCCTGCTGCCCTTTGTTAAAGCGGTGAACCTCATCGACAAACAGGATAGTATTGCGACCCGTTTGTTGCAAGGTGAGTTCTGCACGCTCAACGGCTTCGCGGATATCTTTAATGCCGGATAGCACGGCAGAGAGCGGCACAAATTCGGTATCCGCAGTTTGCGCAATCAGGCGCGCCAATGTGGTTTTACCCACCCCTGGTGGGCCCCATAAAATCATCGAGGGCAACTTGCCGGATTCAAATGCGCGTCGCAACGGCTTGCCCTCACCGAGCAGGTGGGTTTGCCCGACCACTTCAGACAATGTTTTTGGTCGTAGCTGCTCAGCAAGTGGAATACTGGAGGGAGTTTGCGGTTCAAACAGGGATGACATGATGATTCTGGCGCGGTCTACTGGCTACTCGCCAACGACATCCACCCCTTTGGGCACAGTAAACAGAAACTGGTTGGCGTTGAGGTTGGGGTTCACTTCCACATTTGAAAACACGATATGCGTGCTTTGACCAAACGCATCCACCAGCCGCATTTCTGCCAGCTTGCCCTGGCTGAAGGAAATAATCACCACCTGAAAACCACTGTCTTTTTGAATTGGCTTGGCCTGTACGCGTTGCAAGCCCTCAAAATCGAGCAAGCGCGTGAGACGGAAGCTCTCTTCGACATTAGGACCACCTGCCAGCAAAGCCGCGGGACTGGTGCCTAATACTTTATCTACCGTACGCAGGGTGACTTGCTGCAAGTCGACATCAAACAAAAATACCTGACGGCCATCGCTGATGATTTGCTGCTCGTAAGGCTTTTGATAATCCCAGCGGAATTTGTTGGGCCGCTGCAATAGCATGGTGCCGTTGACCTCTTGCAGCTTGCGGCCTTTTTGGTCAAACACGGTCTGCTTGAAGTTGGCGCGCATGGCATGCGTGCTCTGGTAGAACTGCTTTAAATCATCGACACCATCGGCAAATGCCGTTGAAATGAGACATACGCTACATAACGCCAGCAGCACTCGGGTAAATACTTTATTCATGGTCTCCTCCGGCTTTTACTAATACCTCACGGTTGCCATTGCTTTGCATGGCAGAGACAAGTCCGGCACGTTCCATATCTTCTATCAGGCGGGCAGCGCGGTTGTAGCCTATGCGCAATTGACGCTGCACCGATGAGATAGAGGCGCGGCGTGTTTTGAGCACAATCGCCACCGCTTCATCATACAGCGGGTCTTTTTCGCCGCCCGCACTGGCCTCGCCACCACCCAGGCTATCCAGGTCGCCGCCTTCGGTCTCATTGGTGAGAATGCCTTCAATGTAGTTTGGTTCGCCTTGCGCCTTGAGGAAGTTAACCACGTTATGCACTTCGCCATCACTGACGAATGCACCGTGAATCCGTTGCGGATAGCCGCTACCGGGCGGCAGATACAGCATATCCCCCTGGCCGAGCAAAGTTTCGGCGCCCATTTGGTCGAGAATGGTACGCGAGTCTATCTTGCTCGATACCTGGAATGCCACGCGTGTGGGCACGTTGGCTTTAATCAGGCCGGTAATCACATCTACCGAAGGGCGTTGCGTGGCCAACACCAGATGAATGCCTGAGGCACGGGCTTTTTGCGCCAAGCGTGCAATCAGTTCTTCTACCTTTTTGCCTACCACCATCATCAAGTCAGCCAGCTCATCAATCACAACGACGATCAACGGCATTTCATCGAGTGGCTCCGGCTCGTCCGGTGTCAAACTAAATGGATGCGGGATCGAAGTACCCTGTTTTTTCGCATCGACAATTTTCTGGTTATAGCCAGCCAGGTTACGCACACCCAGCGTAGACATCAGTTTATAGCGACGCTCCATCTCGGCCACACACCAGTTGAGAGCATTGGCGGCCTGGCGCATATCGGTCACCACCGGCGCCAACAAATGCGGAATGCCTTCATATACAGACAATTCCAGCATTTTCGGGTCAATCAGGATCATGCGCACGCGGCTGGCTTCCGCTTTGTACAACAAACTCAAAATCAGCGCATTAATCGCCACCGACTTACCAGAACCGGTGGTCCCCGCCACCAGCACATGCGGCATTTTCGCCAGGTCGGCCACAATCGGCTTGCCGGCAATGTCTTTACCCATGGCAATCGCGAGCGGCGAATTTAAATCGGCATAAGCCTGGCTACCCATAATCTCGGTGAGTGAGACGATCTGGCGTTTGGGGTTAGGGATTTCAAGCCCCATATAGCTTTTGCCAGGAATCGTCTCGACCACCCGCACGCTAATCACGGACAAGGCCCGCGCCAAATCTTTAGACAGGTTAGTGATCTGGCTGCCTTTCACACCAGGTGCCGGATCCAGCTCATAGCGCGTAATCACCGGCCCGGGTTGCGCGGTCACCACCTTAACCTCGATGCCAAAATCCATGAGCTTGCGCTCAATCAGGCGCGAGGTGAAGTCCAGAGTTTCTGCCGATTGCAACTCCACCGACTGGTTAGGCGCATCCAGCAAATGCAACGGTGGCAGGCCTTCCTGCTCTATGGCCTCAAACAACACCGCCTGTTTCTCTTTGACCACGCGCTCGCTTGGCGCGATGGCAACCTCAGGCACAGTAATCTCCACCGGCTTGCGGTCTTCAATGCGCTTGCGTTCCGCCTCGACAAACTCTTCACGCGCCTGCAACACCTGACGGCCGACTTGACGGTCTTGCCAGTCCTGGTATTTCAATACGCTCCATTGGTAAAACTGAATGACCCACTCACCGAGCCGTTCGCTCATGGTGATCAGCGACCAGCCAGTAAACAGGCTAAAGGCCGTTGCAAATAACACCAGCAACAACATGGTCGATCCGGCAAAACCAAACATATTGCGCAGGAGATGGTCGATGCCGCTACCGATCACCCCACCCTGCTTGAGTGGAAAATCAGCAGGTAAACTCACCAGATGCCCAGACTCCAGGGCTGCAGAGGCAAGCAGCATCAAGGCAAACCCTACTGCATTCAACCACCAATCCTGCTTTTCAGCCGCATTCTGGTGCAGCCGCTGATACATGAGCCACACCACAAAAAAAGCCAACACCACAAACCACCAGGAAGAAAATCCAAACAGAGACAGAAAAATATCGGCCATCCAGGCGCCTACCGTGCCGCCTGCATTGTGAATGCGGTCACTCTCCCCCACCGCGTGCGTCCAGCCTGGATCTTCATGCGAGTAAGTCAGTAAAATCACCGCAAAAAAAACACCGAGTGCCGCCAGCGCAATCCAGGCAACTTCACGGATAAGCTTGGCGTCGCGCAGCTGTTTTTCCGTCGAGACTTTTTCCAGACGGACATTAGCGGCTTTTTTCTTATTAAAAAACAATATGTTGTCTCTTTCTCTGCAAGAGTGAACTTAAATGATTATAGCAAAATCAAATTGCAGACAGGGGAACGAGGTTCTAAAATACCCTAATCACTCACAAGGAGAGCTCATGGATATCGGAATTAACAATGAAAACCGCCAGGAAATCGCGCAAGGCTTGTCCAAGCTGCTGGCAGACACTTACACGTTATATCTCAAAACGCACTATTTTCATTGGAACGTCACTGGCCCGATGTTCAATACCTTGCATTTGATGTTTGAAACACAGTACACCGAGCTCGCATTGGCCGTAGACCTGGTGGCTGAGCGTATCCGTTCACTGGGCGTGTATGCGCCTGGTACTTACGCACAATTCTCCAAGTTGACTTCGATTGAAGAAACCGTGGATGTGCCTAAAGCCAACGACATGATCAGCGAACTGGTGGCTGGTCACGAAGCGGTTTGCCGCACAGCACGTAGCGTGTTCCCGGCAGCCGAGAAAGCCTCTGATGAAGCCACGGCTGACTTGCTGACTCAACGCCTGCAGGTGCATGAAAAGACTGCTTGGATGCTAAGAAGCCTGTTGGAAAAATAATTCCGAGCAGTCTTTCGTTGTAGGCTCACTCGGCTTAGCCGATGTTAAGCAAAGCCGCCTAAGCCACAAAACTGCTTGGATGCTAAGAAGCTTGCTGAAAAAATCTTTATATATTGATCACTTGACTGGAAGATGACCATTTAAAAACCCATGGTCATCCCCATCTGAATAAAAATAACCTTCCTGAATGGAATTTTCACCATGGCAACTAAACACGCCCGTTTAATGATTCTTGGCTCCGGCCCTGCCGGGTATACGGCAGCCGTCTATGCAGCTCGCGCCAACCTTAACCCGGTTTTAATCACTGGTCTCGCCCAAGGCGGCCAGCTCATGACCACCACCGAAGTCGATAACTGGCCTGCAGATGCCAACGGCGTCATGGGTCCGGAACTGATGGCGCGCTTTCAGCAACATGCCGAGCGCTTTAACACCGAGATGATTTTTGACCACATTCATACCACCCATCTCACAGAAAAACCGATTCGTTTGGTGGGCGACAGTGGCGAGTACACCTGCGATGCGCTAATTATTGCAACAGGCGCTTCTGCCAAATACCTGGGCCTGCCCAGCGAAGAAGCGTTTGCGGGCAAAGGCGTGTCCGCCTGTGCCACCTGTGACGGTTTCTTCTACCGCAATCAGGAAGTCGCGGTAGTGGGTGGCGGCAACACTGCAGTGGAAGAAACGCTTTATCTGGCAAACATTGCCAGCAAGGTCACCCTGGTTCACCGCCGTGACAAATTCAAGGCCGAAGCCATTTTGGTAGACAAGCTGATGGAGCGTGTGAAAGAAGGCAAAGTGGTGCTGGAAACCTTCCAGACGCTGGATGAAGTGCTCGGTGACAACACCGGCGTGACTGGCATGCGGCTGAAAGACGTCAATTCTGGCACCACCAAGGACATTCCCCTCAAAGGCGTGTTTATTGCGATTGGTCACCAGCCGAATACGCAAATCTTTGAAGGCCAGCTGGAGATGGAGGGTGGTTATATCGTCACCCAGGCCGGCCGCCAGGGCAATTTCACAGCCACCAGCATCCCCGGTGTATTTGCTGCGGGCGATGTGCAAGACCATATTTACCGCCAGGCAGTCACCAGTGCCGGCACCGGTTGTATGGCTGCGCTAGATGCCGAGCGCTATCTGACCAGTCTGGAATAAATCCAGCAGCAATCGTGAAGAAGCGCACCCCGGTGCGCTTTTTTATTTTAAAATCGGGTTATGTCACAAGAACACCCGGACAATGACGAAAATGACGTATCCCTGTTTTACGAAGCAGTCAAAGGCGCACGTCCGGTCAAAACCAACCGCGTTTCCCATGCGCCAAAAAAACCCAAACCGATTCCGCGCCAACTGATCCGCGATGAAAAACAGGCACTGATCGATTCGCTCAGCGACCACTACATCCCTGCCTACGAACTCGAAAGCGGCGAAGAGTTATTGTATTTACGCGAAGGCCAATCGCCGATGGTGTTAAGCAAACTGCGCCGTGGTCATTGGGTGGTGCAAGCGCATATCGACTTGCATGGCCTGATCAGTGATGAGGCCAGGGTCACCGTCTCCGAATTTATTGCCGGCTGTAAAAAACGTGGGCTGCGTTGTGTACGCATCGTGCATGGCAAAGGCCTGGGCTCGCGCAATAAAGAGCCTGTGCTTAAACACAAATTACGCAACTGGCTCATGCAAAAAGACGAAGTGATTGCCTATGCCCAGGCTCGGGCCAATGATGGCGGCAGCGGGGCCGTGATCGTCTTGCTCAAAGCATAAACGCGCTGCCATCTCTGGCAACGCGTCATGAGCCTCAATCAGAAACTTACCAATATTGTGGATATGGCTGGTGGCGCGGACCATGTCCTCTCATGGCGGCTGGACGGTAGACTGGTGCTGGCATCGGCTGTACCTGTGCGACATTTGGCCTCACCATCACAGCCACTTCCAGCGTTGGGCCGGGATCGCGGTCCATCATGGTAGCGTATTGGCGGCCCTGATATTCATAATTCACCAGATAGCCCGTGGTCACGGTTTGCCACTGGTCCACCATCACACATTGCTGCACGGGGCGGGTGACAACACGCTCATTGCCATAGGGATTATGGTTGTCCACGCGGTCACCGACAATGGCGCCTACCCCGGCACCAACAGCGGCAGCAGCCACACGGCCACCACCCCGGCCTATGGTGCTGCCCAGCAAACCACCTGCTACGCCACCAATAATGGCGCCGGTGTTAGATCGCGCCGGCGCCTGATAAACACTTTCATTAATGTACTCAGTCCGGCATTCCTGACGTGGCTGATTGACTTGTTGCACCTGGGGCGCCACAGACAGCACCCGCGCCCGGTCTATATATTCGGCATCGGCAAATGCAGCCTGGCTGGCCAGCAACATCCAGGCACTGATTGCGATAGTTTTACGCACGTTGTTTCTCCTCTCAACATTCACACTGCATGTGGCAGTTGAGATTGATAACGTGCAGGCTGTGCAGTGCGATGACGCACAGACAGGACGCCGTGAGCGAAATTTTGTATCAGCGTGGATACAAGCAGGTTATTGATTGCTATTGGCCAGCTTGAGCAACTCGCCGCGTTGCTGGATTTCAATCACACCGCGGCCCATAGTCAACCAGCCCTTTTGTTCCAGGCGCTTAAGCTGGCGGCTGATGACTTCACGAGCGGTGCCCAATTCGTCAGCGATCTGCTGATGAGTGCGCTGTATGGTGTTATTGCCCATGTCCAGCAACCACTTGGCCAGGCGTGCATCCAGCGTCTGAAAAGCAACTTCATCCAGCAACACAATGAGGTCGCTGATCAGTGCGCCGTAGTTCTGCATGACGTACTGCCTGAACACCGGCGAATCAATCATGAGTTTATGAAAAATGGCTTCCGGGATAATCACATCCTGAATGTCATCCTCAACCACGGTAGAGGCCGGATATTGGCTATTGCCTAACAGGCAAGTTGTCGTGATCACACAGGTTTCACCGGCACCCACGCGATAAAGCACGATTTCACGCCCGCTGGCTGACATTTTATAAACGCGCGAGCGCCCTTTTAAACGCAGCACATAGCCGCCGCAATGGTCACCTTCGCGATAGCCAATCGCACCAACCGGCGCCTCTACAATGCGCGCATACTGCGAAACCAGTTTTTTTGCAGAGTCTTCCAATGCTTCCAGTTCTGGAAACAGACTGATCCATCCTAATGATTGCATCATCCCAATATCCCCATTCGTTCATTTTTTTTGCTTGTCATACCTGCATGACAGCCACTTTTTTTATGTACTGCACTTTATCACAGTTTGATTTGCATCCCTGTTTCAGATGGATTTGGCATGTGAACGTGCGATGGCAACTTGGTAGAGGTCGAGGGTCATCGTCATAGGATTGACCGCAAGCTTGCCCCAAAAATATCCAAATTGGATTAAGTTGATAACGCACCCCGTCAGTCCATCATCCGCAACACACAAAAAGTCATGCCCAGATAAGTGTTAAAGCGTACACAATCTGTGACAACAGGTTTATGATTGAATTTCAACGTACAAAGAAAATAAAAATATAAATGATTATGCAAGGGGTAATATGCAAACTTCAGAAATTGCGGTGGATCTGTTTGATCAGCTAAGGGCCTCGGCCGATCAAGCCAGTCAGTTAATGAAGGCCATGGCCAATACAGACCGCTTGATGCTGTTGTGCCAACTGTCACAGGGCGAAAAATCCGTCAGTGAATTAGAGGCCTGCCTGAATCTCAGGCAACCCAGCTTGTCACAACAGTTAACCGTGTTGCGCGAAGCGCAGCTGGTGACCACCCGCCGCGAAGGTAAAAACGTGTTTTACCGCATAGGCAGCCCCGCCGCGCTTGCGGTGATCCAAGTGTTACACCACGAGTTTTGCAAATAATCCGGCGGGGACCATGCATCATTGCCGAGGACGTCACGATGAATCTCAAACAAATCGACCAACATTACAGTATCAGCGACCAACTCACGCCTGAAGATTTAAATGCGCTGGCTGCGCAAGGCACGACCTTGGTGGTCAACTTCAGGCCTGATGGCGAGGGCGGCGAATCGCAGCCTGTCAGCCAGGCCTTGGCCTCGCAAGCAGCAGCGCTAGGCATAGCCTATGCGTACATCCCGGTAGTCCCCAACCAGATCTCAACCGAGCATGTGGCTCAACTGCAAACCTTGCTGACCAGCCACCCGGGACCCGTCGTCGGCTTTTGCCGTACTGGCAACCGGGCCAATCAAGTCTACCAACTGGCCTTGCAGTCGCCCGCTGTGGCTGCCCAAAGCAAACCTGCTTGTTGCGGTGGATCAGCTGAGACCAAAGAGGGCTTACTGGATAAAGTCAAAGGCTGGTTCAAAGAATAAAATCAATAAGAGAAGACGGTTTCACACCATGCAAAAAAATAACTTTGATATTGTGATTGTCGGTGGTGGCGCGGCGGGTTGTGCTATGGCTGCCAGCCTGAAAAAACGCGATAACACACTTGCGATTGCCATTATTGAGCCGGCAGCGCAGCATTATTACCAGCCAGCCTGGACCTTAGTCGGCGCGGGCGAGTTTGACGCAGCGAATACGGTACGCCCCATGGCTGACTGCATCCCGCACGGTGTCACCTGGCTACACGCGGCAGCGACCGGCTTTATGCTTGAAGAAAAACACGTTGTCACTGACCGCCTGGGCAAGATTCAATATCAACAACTGGTGGTTGCCGCAGGCCTTAAACTGCATTGGGAGGGCATTAAAGGTTTGCCAGAAACGCTGGGCAAACATGGGGTGACCTCAAACTACCGCTTTGACCTGGCGCCTTACACCTGGCAACTGGTGCAGCAATTACAGTCGGGCAAAGCCCTGTTCACTCAGCCCCCCATGCCAATCAAATGTGCAGGCGCACCGCAAAAAGCGCTCTATCTTTCTTGTGCAGAATGGTTGGCACAGGGTCGGCTAGGCCAGATCAAGGCCTCGTTTTACAGTGCCGCACCCGCTTTGTTTGGCGTGAAAGAGTATGTGGAGCCGCTGATGCAGTATATCCGTCGCTATCAGGTGGATTTGCATTTGAATAGCACGCTGGTAGAAGTGGACGGCCCCAACAAAACCGCCTGGTTTAATATCAAGGATGCCGACGGCAACGTGCAGCGCATCAGCGAAACGTTTGACATGCTGCATGTGGTGCCGCCACAAACGGCGCCCGACTTTATCAAGCAAAGCCCGTTAGCGAATGCGGATGGCTGGGTGGAAGTCGATCAGCACAGTTTGCAACATGTGCGCTATCCAGATATTTTCGGCGTGGGTGACTGCACCAACACCCCCAATGCCAAAACCGCAGCGGCAGCTCGCAAACAAGTGGTCATTGCCGCAGAAAACCTGTTGGCGGCGCGGGCGGGCCTGGCACTGCCCTCGCGTTATGACGGTTATGGTTCCTGCCCGCTGACGGTTGAAAAAGGCAAAATCATCCTGGCGGAATTTGGCTATGGTGGCAAAATTGTCCCTACCTTCCCTTGGGATTCAACCAAAGCCCGCCGTTCTGCCTGGTGGCTCAAGAAATACCTGTTACCAAAGGTCTATTGGCACCTGATGCTCAAAGGACGCGAATGGCTGGCCAGATGCGGGGCGTGTGGCTAGCACGCACGCCCAAATTAACGTTTAGCTTTGCTGGCGAGAAACTGCTTGAGCCATTGCAAGGTGAGGGCCACACCAAAGCCATTCACCTCACTGCCGACCGCACCCAAACCGTCCTTGTGTGTATAAGACGACAAGTCTATGTGGCACCAATCGACCTCATGCTCGATAAACCTGCCTAAAAACCGTGCAGCAAGCATATGGTCCGCATCACTGTCCATGGTGCACTGCTTGATGTCGGCAATCTCGCTGTCCAACTCGCTGTCGTAATCTTCTGCATATGGAAACGCCACCACTCGCTCGCCACTCTCAGTACCGGCCTCGACCATCTGCTGCGCCAGGCTGGGCTGGTTGGCAATAATGCCGCTCATGCGCGACCCCAGCGCGGTTTGCATGCTGCCGGTGAGTGTGGCGTAATCAAGCATGACATCCGGTTTGCTGCGGCTGGCCAGGGTCAGGGTGTCAGCCAGCACCATACGGCCTTCGGCATCGGTATGCACGATTTCGATGGTCATGCCATTGAGCGCCGTGACCACATCATTTTGCTTGTAAGCGTTGGGGCCAATATGGTTTTGCGCCAGGGCCAGCCAGCAGTCCACATTCACAGCCAACTGTTGTGCGCTAATTGCCTGCAACACGCCAACCGCCACCGCGCTGCCGTTCATGTCCTGATGCATGCCTTGCATATATTTGGCCGATTTCAAATTATGGCCGCCGGTATCAAAGCAAATGCCCTTGCCCACCAGCGCCAGTGTTTTTTTCGCCTGCGGATGGCGATAGCTCAACCTCACAATCGCGGCATCCTGCGGCTCAGAGCCTTGCGCGACGGCCACAAAAGCACCTGCGCCCAACGCCCTTAGCCTATCAATATCAAACGCCTCATATTGCCACCCTTTTTCGCTGGCCATCGATTGCAAGCACTGTTGATACAGCGATGGCGTCAACATATTAGGCGGCGTCATGGTCAAGGCGCGGCACACGGTATTGCCAGCGACCAAGGCGGTGACTTCTTCCGTCCAGTCCAGGGCATCGACACCAAACAGACCGATTTCTCGTAAGGACTGACCCTTGTGCTTTTTCTTGAGCATCGGCAAAGCTTGCGCATTCACCAGCGTGACATACGCCGCCTGCCGGGCGAGCACGGTGGCCTGTTTTTTTGCATACACACCAATAGCGATGCGCGCAGGATGCTCCTCCAGCAACGGCTTTACCGCACTGCGTAACAGGCTATTCAACGCAAAACGAGGACTACTGGCCTCGACCTGTACCAGACTCACCAGGCGGCCATCTGGCCATTCAAGCGTGACCGGCTTTTGTGCCAAATCAGCGGCAGTGAGGCCAGCCCGCGCCAGTTTTGCGGCTAATGCTTCGCCAAATGGCAGGGTAGAAAAGTATTTTTCTTCAAATACCAGCAAAATATGCTGCGCAAATGCGGACAACACGGTTGAATTGACTTCAGAATTTTGGGACCACTCGATGCGCATACAGTCAGAAAACACTCTTATATAAAATATTAAATAAACGTAGCAAAAGCCAGTAGACAAGCGTGTCTAGCTGATGCAAAACTTGACCAAAAGCGTCAAAAAAGAGACACTTACAGCTAATTGATAGCTTGCTGAGACTCATCACTTGAGTGCAGCAACGTGATACCATAAAAGTAGTGTCCAATTTCGGAATCCCTTCTTGGTAATCAACACTTTCTCAGCTCTAGGCATTGCTCGAAGCTAGATTATACGCATAGCGACTTAAAACTCGGAGAATCCTCACGCATGGCAACGCATTCGCAAGCACACCTCAATGAAACAGACGCACAAGAAACCCAGGAGTGGTTAGAAGCCCTCAGCGCAGTCATTGAGAATGAAGGGCCAGAACGTGCCCACTTTCTGTTGGAAGCAATGATTGATCAGGCCCGCCGTTCTGGCGGCCATTTGCCTTACAAAGCGACCACCGCTTATGTGAATACCATCCCCACCCACTTGCAGGCTAAACTGCAAGGCGATCCCGAGATGGAGCGCCGTATCCGTGCCCTGATCCGCTGGAATGCGATCATGACTGTGTTGCGTGCCAATGAAAAATCCCCCGGCATTGGCGGTCACATCGCCAGCTTCCAGTCGGCAGCCACTTTATATGATGTGGGCTTTAACCACTTTTTCCGTGCAGCCAACGAGAGCTTTGGCGGCGACTGTGTGTATTTCCAGGGCCACTCCTCACCAGGCGTGTACGCACGTGCCTTCCTTGAAGGCCGCATCACTGAAGAGCAGATGGATAACTTCCGTCAGGAAACCGGTGGCAATGGCCTGTCCAGCTACCCGCACCCCTGGCTGATGCCTGACTTCTGGCAGTTCCCTACCGTGTCCATGGGTTTAGGCCCATTGGCCGGGATTTACCAGGCACGTTTCCTCAAGTACCTGCATAACCGTGGCATTGCCGATACCTCAGACCGCAAAGTCTGGGTATTCTGTGGCGATGGCGAGATGGATGAGCCAGAATCACAAGGCGCGATCTCGCTGGCGGCGCGTGAAGGTCTGGATAACCTGATTTTCGTGATCAACTGTAACTTGCAGCGCTTGGATGGCCCGGTACGCGGTAACGGCAAGATTATTCAGGAACTCGAATCCAACTTCCGCGGTGCAGGCTGGAACGCGATCAAGGTCATTTGGGGTTCTTACTGGGATCCGCTGCTGGCGATGGATAAAGACGGCCTTCTGCGCAAACGCATGGAAGAGTGCGTGGACGGTGAATACCAGAACTTTAAACAAAAAGGCGGCGCCTATACCCGCGAGCATTTCTTTGGCAAATATCCTGAGCTGCGTGAAATGGTGGCTGCGATGTCTGATGCCGACATCTGGCGTCTGAACCGTGGTGGTCACGATCCGCACAAAGTATTTGCGGCTTACCAGGCTGCAGTGACTCATAAAGGTCAACCTACTGTCATCCTCGCCAAAACTGTTAAGGGTTATGGCATGGGTGAAGCCGGCGAAGGCCAGAATACCACCCACCAGCAAAAGAGCATGGATATTGCCTCACTGAAGGCGTTCCGTGACCGTTTTGACCTGCCATTGACCGATGAACAGGTAGAAAACCTGTCTTACTACCGTCCGGCGGAAGACAGCCCGGAAATCAAGTACATGATGGAACGCCGCGCAGCTTTAGGTGGCTTTGTACCTAGCCGCCGCCGTAAAGGCAACGAGCTGACCGTGCCTGAACTGTCGGCGTTTGAAAATATGCTGGGCGCCACCGGTGACCGTGAAATCTCCACCACTATGGCCTTTGTGCGTATCCTGTCTACCCTGGTGCGTGACAAACAAGTCGGCAAATATGTGGTGCCTATCGTGCCGGATGAAGCGCGTACATTTGGCATGGAAGGCATGTTCCGTCAATTAGGCATTTACTCTTCTGTCGGCCAGCTCTATGAGCCACAAGATTCTGATCAGGTGATGTTCTACAAGGAATCACAAAGCGGCCAGATTCTGGAAGAAGGCATTAACGAAGCGGGTTCATTCGCAAGCTGGCTGGCCGCGGCGACGTCTTACAGCGTCACTGGCACGCAGATGATTCCGTTCTACATCTACTACTCCATGTTTGGCTTCCAGCGTATTGGCGACTTTGCCTGGGCCGCGGGCGACAGCCGTGCCCGTGGTTTCTTGCTGGGCGCGACTGCTGGCCGTACCACCCTCAACGGTGAAGGCTTGCAACATGAAGATGGTCATAGCCACTTGATGTCCGCGACCATTCCTAACTGTATCTCCTACGATCCTACCTTTGCTTACGAGCTGGCCGTGATCATCCAGGAAGGCATGCGCCGCATGGTACAAAATCAGGAAGATGTGTATTACTACATCACCCTGATGAACGAAAACTATAGCCATCCGGCCATGCCGGAAGGCAGTGCCGAGGGCATCCTCAAAGGCATGTACAGCTTCAGCAAGTCGAAAGCCAAAGGCCCGAAAGTACAATTGATGGGTTCCGGTGTGATTCTGCGTGAAGTGATTGCTGCCGCCGAGTTGCTGGAACAAGACTGGGGCGTGTCTGCGGATGTTTGGAGTGTGACTAGCTTTACCGAGCTGCGTCGCGACGGTATTGACGCCGAGCGTCACAACCTGCTGCATCCAGAAGCGAAACCTAAGTTGAGCTTCGTTGAAGCCTCGCTGCAAAAAGCCGAAGGCCCTGTGATTGCCTCTACGGATTACATGCGCAGCTTTGCCGACCAGATTCGTCCATTTGTACCCAACAGATTCGTGACACTGGGTACAGACGGTTACGGCCGCTCTGACTCCCGTGAAGCCCTGCGCAGCTTCTTTGAAGTTGACCGTTACTATGTGACGCTGGCCGCTCTGAAAGCCCTGGCGGACGACGGCAAGCTGCCAGCCAGCAAGGCGGCCGAAGCCATTAAAAAATACAATATCGACATTAGTCGTGCCAACCCGGCTACGATCTAAGGTCACGACATAAGGAACATACACAATATGTCTATCAAAGAAGTACTGGTGCCGGATATCGGCAACTTTGACAGCGTCGACGTCATTGAAGTCCTGGTCAGCGTCGGTGACACCGTCGCCAAGGAAGATTCATTAATCACCGTAGAGTCTGACAAAGCCTCTATGGATATCCCCTCCTCGCTGTCTGGCGTGGTCAAGGAAATTCACATCAAAGTGGGCGACAAAACCAAGCAAGGCGCCCTGATTCTGACATTGGATACCGCTGGCGAAGCGGCACCGGCAGAAAAAGTGGCCCCGCAGCCGACCGCCACACCCGTGGTGGCGACCGTGACGGTGGATGAAGCCAAGGTTGCGATTCCTGAGCCTACCCGCCCGGTGGCTGAAGTTCCCCAAGTCATCCAGCCGCAAGCCACGCCTAACCCGGTTGCTGCCAGCACCGTAGCCAGCAGCGGCAAACTGGCACATGCCAGCCCGTCTGTCCGCAAGTTTGCGCGTGAACTGGGGGTGAGCCTGTCACTGGTGAAAGCCAGCGGCCCTAAAAACCGTATTTTGCAAAGTGATGTACAAGCCTACGTCAAAGGTGAACTGTCTAAACCACGCTCTGAAAGCATGAGTACTAGCGGTGCTTTAAGCACCTTGCCCATGCCGGTGATTGATTTCAGCCAGTTCGGCAATATCGAGACCAAACCGCTTTCCCGCATCAAGAAGCTGTCTGGCGCCAACTTGCACCGCAACTGGGTCACCGCTCCGCATGTCACACAGTTTGATGAGGCTGACATTACCGACCTCGAAGACTTCCGTAAGTCCATGCTGGCCGAAGCCGAGAAGCGTGGCGTGAAATTGACTTTGCTGGCTTTTCTGATGAAAGCAGTGGTCAACGCCCTGCGTACTTACCCTAACTTTAACGCCTCCTTGTCCCCTGAAGGCGATAGCCTGATCCTCAAGCAGTATTACAACATTGGCTTCGCCTGCGATACACCGGACGGCCTGGTCGTGCCTGTGGTACGTGACGTGAACCAGAAAGACGTGATGGACATTGCACGTGACCTGGCGGACCTGTCTGCCAAGGCCCGTGAGCGCAAGCTGAAAGTTGAGGAAATGCAAGGCGGCTGCTTTACCATTTCAAGCCTCGGTGGCATTGGCGGCACCATGTTTACGCCGATTATCAACTGCCCTGAAGTCGCGATTCTGGGAGTTTCCCGCGCGGCCATGCAGCCGGTGTACAACAAAGACACGGGCGGCTTTGACCCACGCCTGATCATGCCGCTGTCATTGTCATACGATCACCGCGTCATCGACGGCGCGGACGGCGCACGCTTTACCAGCCATTTGCGTGTGATGCTGAGTGATGTGAGACGCTTGTTGCTCTAATTTTTAGACGGGTAAAAAACACAAAGGGCGCGGAAAGCGCCCTTTGTGTTTTAAGCCATCTGCATCGGCTGCATAAAGTCCCCGGTCACTATCCTGGACTTATCAGCTACAGGCCATTGGTAGAGGTATATCCATACTGGCTCAAGCAGCTGATCATCTATCGTGAGAATCTGTGTTTTAACCCGTTGATATTCGGCGGGTTGTGGATGCCGGGCACTGCATTCTTCATACTCATCCAGCATGGTCAACACACTTTGCGTATCTCGGAGGCGATATACCTCTCCATATACACGATGACAGTGGTCGTTAGAAGCCACAACGCCAGGATAGAAGCTGATCTGATACATCAGCCCCTGAAACCAGCCATAGGCGACAAAATCAGCCTGCTGAGCCAGATACAGCGCAATCGCATTAGTATTGCCCTGACGCAGGGTGCCATAGACAAACAATAAATCATTCATGCTGCAATCTTAACTGCGTTTAATGCGCTGATCCATGGTCAGCCTGCATCATGTCTTGCCTAAATTATTTAAATGCGTAATTTGCAGTCAACAATAACATTTGCGGGTCGCCGGTAAAACAAACGGATTGGCTGGAGCAGCCAGCCATATAGCGTTTATTCGCCAGGTTTTTGCCGTTGAGTGCAAATCGCCATGCGTCTCGTGTGTAATAAATGCCCGCATCAAACAAGGTGTAGTCGGGAACATCAAATGTATTGGTCTCATTGCCCGCTTGTTTACCGATATGACGCACCCCTGCTCCGACGCTTAAGCCAGGCAGAATTGCACTCAGTTTGTAATTAAGCCAGGCATTCGCCATATGATTTGCGACCAGAATGGGCCGCTTACCCAGATTGGTCGAGTTGCTTTTGGTCACTTCCGCATCAATGTAGGTATAGCTGGCGACCAAATTGAGATCATCAGTCACTTGACCCGTCGCCTCCCACTCAAAACCGCGGTGGCGCTGTTCGCCTGTTTGCACACTAAAGCTGGGGCCATTAACCGGATCATTGGTGGTCACATTCTGCCGCTTTAACTCATACACAGAGAAAGTTGTGGAAAAGCGCTGATCAGGAGAGGCGTACTTAAGACCGGCTTCCTTTTGCTGCCCGGTTTCTGGCACAAAAGGTGTTCCCGCAAAGGTACTCCCAACCAAAGGGACAAACGATTCACTGTAACTGACATAAGGCGACCAGCCATTTTCAAACGCATATAGCAGGCCCAGCTTGCCAGTGGTTTTGTGTGCGTTACTCTGGATATTGATTCCGGTGATCCGGTTCTGATTAATTTCGGAGCGGTCATGACGCAAGCCCAGTTGCAGATTCCAGCCTTCTCCAAATTTAACCAGATCTTGCCAATAAAGGCCCTGCTGAGTCAGCTCATCCGTACCAGTACTATCGGCTTTAGTCACAACATTACCCAGCACTGCTGCAGAATAATTAGGGCTGTAAAGATTTAATGGCGTCACGCTGCGATTGGCATAGTAGCGATTAAGATAGTAACGTATGTTATCAACCCCGAATAACATCTGATGCTTGAACCCAGCCAAATCAAAATTTGCTGCTAATTGGTGATCAATCGTCCACATTTGTGCGGAGAGTTGGCGAATAGAAATTGCTCGTCTGTAGTCTTGCTTGTTAGCTAATAAACCCTGATTACTAGGTTCAGTAAATGTGCCATCAAGATTGAGGGTGTTATAGCGTACGTTTTGCCTAAAACTCAAATGCGCATTAAAAGCATGCGAGAACTCATAACCGAGCAAAGTTTGTTCTGTATCGTAATGGTCCAGGCCGGGCACACCGACAAAACGTTTGAAGGAAATATCGCCATTTATGTTAGGCAAGATGGTGCCATCGGCAGGTAATCCGCGTATCGGCACATAACTGCTCTTTTGATAGCTGGTCAATACCGTCAAACTGGTATTGTCACTGATATCCCAAGTCAGTGAAGGGGCCACATACTGGCGCTTTCTATCGACAAAATCGACCTGATCATCACTGCTGGCAGTCAAGGCCACCAAGCGGTAACGCAGGGTTTTATCCTGATTCAGCGCATCAGAAATATCTGCCGTGTATTGCTGTTGCTGATAATTGCCAAAAGCCATGCCAAAACGGGCCATAGGGGTATCGGTTGGACGCTTGCTGACTAAATTGACAAAGCCGCCCGGACCGGTCTGGCCATAAAGCACAGAAGAAGGCCCTTTAAGCACTTCTACCCGTTCCAGGCCGAAAGGCTCAGCTTGTATCCAGGAGAGGTCATACGCCATCCGCATCCCATCTCTGAGCACATAATCACTTTGCACAAAGCCACGAATCGAAAAGTCATCCAGTCCGCGCCGGCCTCGTTGACCGGCATCCACCCCCGCCACAAAACGTAGTGATTCTGCCAGTGTTTGTGTCGCTTGATCTCGCATTTGCTCACTGCTGACCACCGAGATGGATTGGCTGGTTTCGTTTATTGGCAGATCAGTTTTTGTTGCGGTACGTGCCTGACTGGCTCGATATTTTTTAATCGGGGCAGTGGTTGACTCTGCGATTTTGTTTGTTTTGACGGCCACTTCTGGCAAGGTTTGATGGTCGGGCTGCAACGCTTCTGCATTTGCCATGGATGTAGACAAGGTGGCTGCGACCAGGGCCGCGGTCTGGAACTTCATGGATCACTCTCTATATTAAATAATAATCATTATCATTCAACATATTAACATAAATCCAACTAACCACAGCGTAAGCGCTACTTAAATACTTTCCAAGCAATGGTTACAACATCGCCAGTGTCAACCACACGCCCACTATCAAAGAACTTCCCATCAATCCCGCCAATATCAATCTTGACTGACGCATTTTGGTCCAGAGCAATACACCCGTGATAGACAACACAATCAGCCCACCCGCCAACGTATCAGCCATAAGTACCCACCCCACACTTGCGCCCGTCCCTTTGTGCAGGTTGGTCAAAAATCCCCAGGCATTTACCTCTTCCTTGCGTACCAGCGCATATTCATTACCCACCACGTACTCTGCGGTGAGTTTTAGTTGCGGCATACGGAATTCGACTTCCCATTTTTCTGGCTGCGCTAAGGTTTTACCCATAAACCGTGCGGAAGATTGGGTCTTGAATGCAGGCTTGGCCTTCTTTTGAAAAGGCGCATGGTCAATCTCAAATGTCTGTTGCAGGTATCGAACAAAGTCTTGCTTTGTCGCGGTATAAGCAGCAGGGACTGTCAGCTGAATTTCTTTTTGCTCGATTTGAACTGCAGGGATTTTAAGGGTATTGCGGTGATCCAGCAGAATACCGGTGACGCCAAACAGCAACCCCAGTAATGCTCCCCATAAACCTAACCATCCATGCACCTGTCGTAACCAGCGAATGGTTTTTGCACGTCGGACATTGGCTGAGAGTTGGCGTGGATGTTGCACTAAGCGCTTTCTGAGAATGATGTGAAAATCTCAACCAGCGACAATCGTGTCTTTCGATAAAACATTTCGGGTTGCTATTAATTGAGAATAAGACGCAATTATATCTCAATCAACGCATACCGACGATAGTGATCAATATTTTTTAGAACAATGAGAATTGCTGTTGAAGCTTAGTAGCACACCCCCAGCTAGGATCTGCAGAAAACAAATCCGTGCGCAAATCAAGCCGCTCGCCTGACATGCCCAATTTCTGGCAACTAAGTTTAAAACGATGCGCCAGCAGGTCGGCAAATATGCCCTCACCACGCATGCGCTGACCAAAACCACTTTGGTAGTCTTTACCACCACGGCTTTGCCTGACGATGCTCATGACATGCTGGGCTTTGAGCGGAAAATATTGTTGTAGCCACTCCTGAAATAAATCACTTAATTCATGCGGCAAACGCAGGAACACATAGCCGGCTTTGCGGGCGCCGGCCTCATGTGCTTTTTCCAGGATATGCTCCATATCACAATCTGTGAGCGCCGGAATGACAGGCGCCACCATCACGCCGGTTGGAATGCCCGCCGCACTCAGTTTACGCAGCGTTTCAAAACGACGCTCAGGCGCGGCTGCCCGCGGTTCAAGCCGTCTGGCAATCTGACGATCTAACGTGGTAATACTCAGATAAATACTGGCCAACCCCTTGGCAGCCATAGGCGCAATCAGGTCAATATCACGCTCAACCAGTGAGGACTTGGTGACAAGGCTAAACGGATGATTGGTGTCACTCAGCACCTGAATCACCTGGCGCGTCAGTTGATATTCACGCTCTATGGGTTGGTAGCTATCCGTATTCATACCGATGGCAATCGGCGCACAGCGGTATTTGGGGTGTGCCAATTCCTTTTTCAGGAGCTCAGCAGCCTCCGCCTTCATGAGCAAGCGTGACTCAAAATCGAGGCCGGGAGAAAGCCCCAGATAGGCATGCGTGGGTCTGGCATAGCAATAAATACAGCCATGCTCACAGCCACGGTAATGATTCAAGGTGCGGTCAAACGGCAGGTCTGGAGATTGAATGTAATTGATGATGCTTTTAGCCGCATCCAGCATGACTTCTGTGCGTAGGGCCGGCGCCTCTTCATCCAGACTGCCCCAGCCGTCATCTATGATTTCGCGGCGATGTGGATCAAAGCGGCTGTCCTGATTGCTGCTGGCCGCACGCCCTTTGTATATAAGTGGCTTTTCCACCCGCTCGGGTGGAAAAGCATCAAGATGGTCTTGCGCTAATTGGTCTACTTGCGTTCCGATATCCACTGGCATGCCAATGCACTCCAGTACGGCAGGGATTGCAGCGCCAGCATGGATACCCACAATTGCGCATCCAGGTTGCTAAAACCGCGCGAATACAGCATGGCTGCTGCGCTGAGCAACAGAGAGATCAGAATCGTCAACTCCTCCTTGATTGGCGCGATCAGCTGCCAATTACTAAGTTTGGCTTTGGTTTTATTCGTCACGACAAAGACGCCTGCCTTGTGTGTCAGGCCACTGATGATACCCCGAGCAATGGCATGTGATAAACCCAAGCTGGCCAGTGAAGCGCCAAAGATATCCATCCAGCTGCACTGCATGGTTTTGCGGTACAAGACTGGTCCCAGAATGGCCTTGATCGCCAGGAAACACAGTATGGGAACAATCATGACCACCACTGGCAAACTGAAGTATTTAGGGAATGCCAACATGGCAATCGTCCAGCCGATAGAACCGATGGTGAATATCAGTTGCAAGGCCTCCCCAAACCAGCCAAACCAGCCAGTCAAAAAGTGGTAGCGCTGACTAAAGTTGAGTGATGATTTACCCAACAACTTTGGCATGTGATGTTTAAGTATTTGCATCGCCCCAAATGCCCAGCGATTACGTTGTGATTTCAAGGCTTTGAAGTTGGCCGGTGTTAAGCCACGCCCAAAGGTTTCATCAATATAACGCAACTCCATGTTTCTCTCGAGCAATCGCAACCCAAGTTCGGTATCCTCACAAATACACCACTCAGACCAGCCGCCCAGCGTTTGCAACGACTCACGGCGGATCAGTGTCATGGTGCCATGCTGGATCAGCGCATTACGCTCATGGCGGTGATGCATGCCAATACGGAAGAAACCTTCAAACTCCCAGTTACACATGCGGTGGAAGAAATGATTTTCCCATTCACGGTGGGCTTGTGGTGCTTGTACGACCGCCACTTGCGATTCCTGAAAATGAGGGACGAGGTCGGACAACCAGTCTGGTGTCACCACATAGTCAGCATCGACTACCCCCACCACTTGCGCATCCGGGTGGGTTTTATCCAGTGCAAAATTCAGCGCGCCCGCTTTAAAGCCTGGCCAGGAAGGCAAGTGATAAAAATGGAAGTTATCCGGCATATTCGCCATATAAGCCTCAAGCGGCTTCCATTTCGCCTCATCCTTGGTGTTGTTATCCACCACGATCACCTCATAATGCGTGTAGTTCAGATTACGCAGGCTATCAATCGTGGCAATCACCATTTCTGGCGGCTCGTTGTAACAGGCCAGGTGGATAGAGACAAATAACTCCTGATCGGCAGGTAATGGCTGGGCGCGTTTAAAGAACCGCCGCCAGTACGGTTTAAACATTACCTCACTAAACTCGGCGGCGTAGATCATCAACACCATCGAGGTCAGCGCAATACCCAATATCAGCCCGATCAGCACCACAAAATCGCGTAAGGTGTAGTAGTAGTCCCCTGGCAGATTCCAGGCAATGGTCAAGGTCGTGATACAGGCCTGAAACAACACCGCCATCGACAATACGCCCCCTATGCCCCAGTGTTTAAAGCGCCAGGCAATAAACATCATCGGGATAAATGCCAGCACCGTAGACCAAGTGGCTTTGGCAATCCAGCGCGTATTCGGTGGCACCGCGTCTTGCAGGGAGTATTTCTGGTGGCGATCAGCGTTATACATGCCCCAATAGGCACCCGCCCAGCCTTCCAGCGCAACTTTCCAGGGCTGGTCAAACGCTTCCATCAGGTAAAAATCCAGATCCTCAATGGAGTTACGAGCCAGGAACTCGCGGATAAAACGCGCCTGGTTGACTTCGCTGGCGACAGAAGCACCAATCGCTGGACCACGACTGGGCCAGCCTACCTCGGTGATCACGATTTTTTTACGGGGATAAGCTTCCATGAGCTGGTTATAGCGTTCAATGGTGTATTGCACGGCTTTTTCAACCGGCACGCCTTCATGGTAAGGCAGCAGGTGTACCGCAATATAATCCACATGCTTCACCAACTCCGGGTGTTTGAGCCAGACATGCCAAGGCTCGGCGGTAGACACCGGCACATTGCTATGTTCGCGGACAAAATCCAGGTATTCAATCAAGGACGGAACCGGCAAATCGTTACGCAACAGCGATTCGTTGCCAACAATCACACGGTCAATATTGCTGTAGTTTTCCAGCTTTTCGAGCAAGGCAGACACTTCCCGCGTATTTTTCTGCTTGTCTGCATCTATCCAGGCCCCCGCAATCACATTCATATTGCGCTTGGCGGCCAGCGGGATCACCTCGTTCAAATCCAGTGATGAATACATACGAATGTGGCGCGTATGTTTATGCATGAGGTCGAGATCTTGCGCCAGTTCGGCGGTGTTCGGATGCTGCCCTTCGAGCGGGCTTTGGTTGGCCCGGTAACCGGTATAGGCAAATCCATTGACTTCCGGCTTGACACTGATCAGTGGCAGCGCCCGGTTGGCCAGCGTCCAGAGGCCAAAATGCAACGCTGAAAAGACTATCGCAAACGCCAGACTTGGCAGCAATTTTTTAAACCATGAAACGATCACTTCTCACACTTCCCGTTATTGATGAGTTATTGTTTTAAACTGAATGATACGCTGAATCAGCAGCGTTGGCTGTCAGCGGAATACCTACTTGTAGGCTTCTGAGAGGTAATATCAGCAAGGCAACACCGCAGACAGCAGTCCACCACCAGGCCATGGTATTCCCTGGCTCCATGATCGCCACGGCCACGGCGCAATTGGCAGCCATGACCAGCAGTGCAGCCACCAGCCAGAATCCAGCATTGACGGCCCCTGTTTGACCAGTCTGAGCGCGTGGCATCAATAAAGAAATCGTGATCGCGACCAATGGCAGGCAGACCAAGATGATAGGGAAATCCAGATAGCGCCCATTGACGGCAAGCGCGCCACTGGTCAGCAAGAATCCGACCGCCAGCAGTCGGAGCGCGGCTTGTTCCAGGCAAGCTTTTGCGTTCAACCCCAGCCATTGCCTGAGTTGCAAGCCAAGCAGGCCCCACCCCAGCACGGCAAGCCCAGCCAGCATGCTCAGCTCTAGAGAATTACGGGCCGCCAAGTGTACATATTCCAGTTGCAGATAGGCATGCAAGCCCAGCAGCATGCCGCTTAATGCGAGTACAGCCAATTGATTCGCTGGGCGATGGCGATAAAATCCATAGGCAACGAATAGCAGCCCCAGCCCGAGCGCGGGCAGATAGGGTTGCAAGCCATCTGCACGCTCAGCCATCGCCCCCTGCAAGCTGAATTTGGGTTTTAGGTCCGTATCAAGCACGCCCCAATACCCCCCGACCGTGCCCTCCAGCTCACGCTTCCAAGGCTGATCCACGGCTTCAATCACGTTATATTGCCATTGACTCTGCTTGGCGGCCTGCAAAAAACCACGCATATATTTGGCTTGATTGATCGCGCTCGGCTTGGCCCAGAAACGTTGACGACCTTGCGATGGCCAGCCGGTTTCACCAATCAAAATAGGTTTTTTAAAGACTGTGCCCAAATGTCCCATCACCGAGGCGGTATGGGCAACCGCCTGATCAATGGCAACCGGCTTATCTTCCCAATAGGGCAGAATATGCACGGTGACGAAGTCCACGTCCTGCTCTAAAGTAGGATGCTTGAGCCAAAACTCCCACACATCGGCATAGGTGACTGGCACCTTGGTATTGGCTTTCACCCATTGCAGGTAGCCATGCATCTTGGGCTCGGACTGCTCGCCGCGCAACAAGACCTCGTTCCCTACCACAATGCCACGCACGGTCTCCGGATACTGGTTCGCTTGCTGCACCGCTAGCTTGAGCTCTGCCTGGTTGAGATCTTCCAGCCAGCCGATCCAGACGCCAAGAATGACTTTCATGCCCAGTTTTTGCGCAGCCTTGGGCACATAATCCATCCCCTGGCCGACCGAATAAGTGCGCACACAGCGCGTGACTTTGGACAAGGCTTGTAAATCCTGCTCAATCTGCAGCGGATCGACATGCATATCCTTGACCAGCGGACTCATGCCAGGCTTGTAATAAGGCGAATAAGAGATGCATTGCAGGGGCAACGCATCCGCATCCACCTCAAGCAACACTTGTGGTTGCTGCAATCGCCAGACGTAGTAAACGGAGCCCAGTAAAAACAAGGTCAGCCAGACGATGGGTGAAATTCTTGATAACAAACGCTGCAATATGGTCACCTTGTCAAGAGGTTGCTAAAAATAGCGGCTATTCTCTCATAAATCACCTAGGCTTGCGCCCTGCTTTTACAAGCCGCAAGCGACAAAAACACTAAAAGAGACTTGGTAAATTATGTAATTGCAATTATGATGAAATGTATTCAAAAGTCTCGCAAAAAACTCAGGCTTTTAAACTTTCTCACGCCAAAAATTTATTTCAGAAGTCATATGAACGTTAAATCCTGTTTAATCACCTTTAGTCTGTTCGCAATCTTTTCATCCACTGCGTTTTCAGCCCCTGCCGCGTCACCGGATTACAGTGGTGAATATTTGTGCAAAGGCAACAATATTGCTGTCGGCGATTATGAAGTGACCATTTATCTCAAAAAGAACCGCCGCAACAGCACAGCACAAGTTTCCGTCTACGAGCTGGCAACACACACGGAAAACAAGCAAAGCTACACTGGCCAGGCCATTACCCGTGGCAAACAGTTGGCAATGACCTTTAAACTGTCTGATGCCAAATATGCAGAATTCTCCACCGGCATGGGTCAATTCAGCAAAGTGGGCAAGGCCGGCTGGACCTTTAAAAACGATTATTACGAACCAGATGATACGGGCGGTAATTACGGCCATGAAACCTGCACCATGAAGCCAGCCACAGCGGTTAAACCGGTCACAACCGCCCCCGCCAAACGCTGATGCACGATGTGATTGAAACATCTATCGGGACAATCAAGCAGTGACAAGCCAAAAGTGCGGTTGTTCTTTTGGTGATAAAATAGCAAAACTAACGCATACATAAGGTTTTCATGAGTCAAATGGTTGAAATAGTGGTGCCGGATATCGGCAATTTTGACAGTGTCGATGTGATTGAAGTGCTGGTCGCCGTCGGCGATACCGTGGCCAAAGAAGATTCCCTCATTACCGTGGAGTCTGACAAAGCTTCCATGGATATTCCTTCCTCACATGCTGGCGTGGTCAAGGAGTTAAAAATCAAGGTGGGTGACAAAGTCGCCAAAGGTAGCCTGATCTTGCTGCTGGAAAGTGCTGAATCAACCACGACCGCAGCACAACCTGCCGTAGCACCTGCTGCTACACCCGCCACACAAACCACCGCCACAGCGGCGCCCGCTGCCCCAGTTTCGGCAGCCCCTGCCCCAGCGGTACCGACAGGTAATCATGATGTCACCTGTCAGGTCATGGTATTGGGCTCCGGGCCTGGCGGCTACACTGCCGCCTTCCGTGCTGCCGACCTTGGCCTGAAAGTGGTTCTGGTAGAACGCTATCCAACACTTGGTGGCGTCTGCCTCAATGTAGGCTGTATCCCTTCCAAAGCCTTGTTACACACGGCTAAAGTCATTACTGAAGCGCAAGAAACCGAACACCATGGCTTGCGCTTTGGCAAACCGGAGATTGATCTCGACAAACTGCGCAACTGGAAAGCTAACGATGTCGTCAGCAAGCTGACTGGTGGCTTGGCCCAGATGGCTAAGGCGCGCGGTGTCACTGTGGTCAATGGCGTCGGTAAATTCACCAGCCCACACCAGATTGCCGTTACCGGCGCCGATGGCAAAGTCACCCTGGTCGGTTTTGAGAATGCGATTATTGCCGCAGGTTCACAAGCCACCAAATTTCCGGGGGCGCCTGAAGATGAACGCATCATGGACTCCACTGGCGCACTCGCTTTGGCCGATATCCCAGGCCGTATGCTGGTGATTGGCGGCGGCATTATCGGCCTCGAAATGGGGACGGTCTACGACGCGCTGGGCTCTAAAGTGAGCGTGGTGGAATTTATGGACGGCCTGATTACCGGTTGTGACCGCGACCTGGTGCGTCCACTGCAAAAACGCATGGAAAAACGTTTTGAAAGCATTATGTTGTCGACCAAAGTCACCAAGATCGAAGCCAAGGCAGATGGGATTTATGTAGACTTTGAAGGTGCAAATGCGCCGCAAGAGACGCAAAAATATGACCGCGTGCTCGTTTCTATCGGTCGCCGCCCGAATGGTAAAAATATTGGTGCCGAAAATGCTGGCGTGGCCGTCGATGACCGTGGCTTCATTAGCGTCGACAAACAAATGCGTACCAATGTCCCACACATTTTTGCGATTGGTGATATTGTTGGCCAACCCATGCTGGCCCATAAAGCCACGCATGAAGCGAAAGTAGCCGCAGAAGTGATTGCCGGTCACAAGGTCGAATTTGTCGCCAGTGTTATCCCTTCCGTCGCCTATACGGACCCAGAAGTGGCCTGGGTGGGCCTCACCGAAACCGAAGCCAAAGCCAAAGGCATTGAGATCGAAAAAGCCAGCTTCCCGTGGGCTGCCAGTGGCCGCGCCTTGTCTATCGCGCGTACCGAAGGCGCAACCAAACTGATTTTCGACAAAGACACTCACCGTGTGATTGGTGCCGGAATCGTTGGCGTCAATGCTGGCGAGTTGCTGGCTGAAGCTGTGCTGGCGATTGAAATGGGCGCCGATGCGCATGACCTGGGTCTGACCATTCATGCTCACCCCACCTTGTCTGAAACAGTATGCTTTGCCGCTGAACTCAAGGAAGGCACCATCACCGATATGCTGCCACCGAAAAAGCGGTAAACATAAATTTATTAACATCTCTTACTAAAAATATACCTGCCCTCTATAATATTAGTTAACTCCTGCTCACGGGAGTTAACTAATAACAACATAAGGGAGTATATGAAATATCATCACGTCGCTTTTGTGATGGCAAGCAGCCTTCTTTTTTCGGGTTGTGCGTCGATTACCAAAGATTCAAATCAACCGATTCGCGTTGAAACATACAACAAACAAGATCAACTCGTTGAAGATGCCAAATGTACGGCAAAAAATGAGCGCGGTGAGTGGTCCACCAAAACACCGGGTAGCCTGGTTGTGCATCGCTCTGGTCAAAACCTCGAAATTAAATGTCAAAAGGATAATGCAGAGTCTGGTTTTGCTGTTCTGGTCTCCAGAGCCAATGGCGGGATGTGGGGTAACATTCTGTTTGGCGGTGGCATAGGCGCGATTGTTGATCACAACAAGGGGACGGCTTACAGCTATCCAGACTGGGTAAAAGTGATTTTAGGCGATAGTCTTGTGTTTGATCGTAAAAACAATGTAGATAATCAAATCATGACAGGCCTGAAAGCCAATGGGGATTTGCTGAAGAAAATTCAAGAAGATAAAGCCAAGGAAGAAGAAGCGGCCAAAAAAGCAGCAGAAGCTCAAAAAGCAGCACAACAGTAGGATTGATTATCAAAAAACCCGCGAATGCGGGTTTTTTGATGTCTATCGTTTTAACGCCTTGTGAATTTTAATTACAAGGTATTTCTTTAAGCACGGCATCTGGAAACTGCGAACGCGCTTTTTGTAAACCGGCAAGTTGTTGTGGCGAGACCTGTTGCATTTTGATGACCGCCTGACCGCCATTACGGGTCGCTTTAATCAACAATTTTACCCCCTTATTTTTGAGGTCTAGCATGAGCTTATCGGCCAGTTTTTCATCACGAAAAACTCCGAACGAGATTGCGTTGCGCCATTTGGGGTCGTCTTGCACAACAAAGAAATCCTCCACACCGAGTTTACGTAATTCATCGGCTTTGATTTGCGCAGCCTCGGCAGTTGGTAGCGGCGGTTTATAAATCCAGTAGCGCACATTATCCTGCGGACTGCCGATCAGATTGGTATGAGTCTTGATATTGAGTTGCTGTGCCAGGCTCAAGGCTTCATTCAAGCGCGCGGTGTTGAAGCTGCTCCACTCATAGCATGCGCCAGCCGTCGCGGCATGTTGTTCTGCGGGCTTAGCCGACGGGGCTTTTTCTGCCTGCTTTGCTTCAGCGGGTCTCGCTTCCACCACGTTGGAGCTCACGGGCTTGTTAGGCTCAGGAGATTTTTGCTCAGATGGCTTGGTTTCAGGCAGTTTAGCTTCAGCACCCTGGGCATCTGGTTTTGACACTGGCTCACTGGCAGGCACATGGCTATCAGCAGGCTGCACTACCGAATCGGAAGGCTCGTTTACCGCCGCCTCTGGATGGCGTGTGGGGTAAGACAGCAACGACTGCTCGGTGAGGATTTTAATTTGCTGTGGCTGGAGCTCTGGTTTGAGGCTACTGACGGCAGGTGACAGGGCATTGCGCTCAAAATAAGCAAACACCACCACATTCAGCAATACCAATATCCAGAATATTTTTTTCATTCTCTTATACTTTTCATTCGTCTGAACACTCAGCCAGGCAGGCCAATCCCTTTAATACCAGATTATCCACAATAATCGCCTGTGCTGACAATGCGTGCGGCAAATATCTGGCGATTAAATCTGCATCGCCGCCACTCATGAACAATAATGGCACATGATCCAGTTGCTGGCACAAGCGCGCATGTTGGGCAGCTACCGAAGCAGCCAGCGTCTGCACGCAGCCCACCCACATGGCATGCTGGCTATTTTTCGCAAAGCTATCGGTAGCAGTTTCAAGGTCGGGATAGGCATAATCGAGTTGCGCCGCCCCTTGTTGCAAACTTTGCCACATCAGTCGCAAGCCAGGCTGGATACTGCCGCCAGCAAACATCGCCTGTACTTGTTTGAGCTCTTGCTTAACTTCTTGTTTAACTAGCAGCGCATCCATCGTCATTGCGGTACCCGCGCTGACGACCAATGCTGATTGGCCCTCGCTACGCCATACCGCTAACAGGCTGCACCAGCGGTCGCTACCCAGTTGCGAAGGTTGACTGTAGCCGTTTTGCAAACCCAAGGCTGAAGAGGTGGCAACAATAGCTTGCAAACGTTGATCCCGCTGGGACAAGGCTTGCAGCCAGCGCTCGCCCGCCACATTGCTTAAATAGATTTGGCTCGCCTTAGCAATTGCGGCGTGCAAGGCTTGCGCCTGTGCGGTGCCCTCAAACCAGTATTGATTATCCAGGGTATTGATCTGCAGCGCTGTCGGCTGGCTCGATTGCTCTGGGCACCAGGCCCATTTGGTGCGGCTATTACCTGCATCAATCAACAGTTTCATGCCGCACTCCGCACGCTGATTTCGCCTGCGTTAAAGCGCTGAATACCGGCAGCGGTTTCCACCAGCAAACTGCCCTCTTCAGCTACGCCAACCACGCGACCGGGAACCGACTGGCCATTGGCTAACAGCAGATTCACAGCTTGCTGCTCAAAAGCATGATACGCCGTCCACTCGGGCTGAAAATAGGCAAAACCATGCTCGGCAAACAGGCTTAAGTGTTGCGCCAACTGGTTCAAGCAGTGGCCGAGCAAGTGGTTAGGGTCTACAGGCGCACCCGCCAACTGATTTAGGCCCATCGCCGCCTGGTCAATCTGCTGTTGTAAATCGGCCTCCAATTCCAAATTGAGGCCTATGCCGATCACGGCTGCACTTGGGCCTTCCATATCCCCTTGCAGCTCAATCAGAATCCCGCCCAACTTGTGCCAACTGCCCGCTTGCAACACCAGCAAGTCATTCGGCCATTTTAAGCGCACGCTGGTTAAGCCCATCGTGTGCAACGCCCGTACTAAAGCCAAACCGACCACTAGGCTCAAGCCAGACAAGCCCGCCGCGCCACATTGAAAGCGCCAGAGCAATGAAAAAGTCAGGCTACCACCCAATTGAGAATGCCAGGAACGGCCGCGTCGACCGCGCCCGGCTGTCTGCATATGCGCCGCCACACAGGTCGCATGGGCAATACCGCGCGCACTCTCCTGCATTAAATAGCGGTTAGTAGAATCGACCTGCGCCAGCACTTGCACATGAAACCAGGGCGCATACTCGCCACAGGCCTCGGTAATTTGATCCGCATCGAGCAAGGTCAGCGGCTTGGGCAAGCGATATCCGCGTCCACGGACTGAAAACACCTTGATGCCTAGCTGCTCAGCGGATTGAATCGCGTTATATACCGTGGCGCGCGTGACGCCAAAACGCTGGGCCAAGTCTTCACCAGAGTGAAATTTACCATCCGCCAGCACGGCCAGAATAGGAAATGCCAGCTTGTTCATAACAACCGGTGAGTGGCGATAATCATGCGTATATTCATAGCCCGAAGTGTAGCATACCCGCCCTGTCAGGCCGGGCGATAAAAGCCCGAAACGCTCTGTATTAAGCGTTTTGGGTCAGGTCGCTAACCGTGTAAAATAAGCACACTTTAGCAACTTCAAGAACCGCCATGTCTACACAAAAAGAACCGATCCCCGCCGCCTCCAATTTTATTCGTGCCATTATCGAAAAAGATCTGGCCGAGCACAAATATGCGACTAAAAAGTGGGCAGGTAGCCCCGGTGATGCTGCACACCAATCTACAGGGCAGGTCGATTTTGCCAAAATCCGCACACGCTTTCCGCCAGAGCCTAACGGCTACCTGCACATTGGCCATGCCAAATCCATCTTTTTAAACTTTGGTCTGGCGCGTGATTACGGCGGCGTTTGCCATTTGCGCTTTGACGACACCAACCCGGAAAAAGAAAGCCAGGAATATGTAGACAGCATCTCTGACATGGTGCAATGGCTGGGCTTTGGCTGGGACAACGCCACGCCCAATGGCAGCAAAGAAAATAACCTTTATTTTGCCTCGGATTATTTTGATGTCATGTACCAAGCCGCAGAAGCGCTGATTAGCAATGGTCACGCCTATGTCGACGAACAAACCGCCGAAGAGGTACGTATCAACCGTGGCACACTGACTGAGCCAGGTAAAGATTCGCCTTACCGCAACCGCAGCGTAGAAGACAACTTGCGTATTTTCCGTGAAATGCGCGATGGCAAGCACCCAGATGGCAGCATGTTGTTGCGCGCCAAAATCGACATGGCCTCGCCCAACATCAATATGCGCGACCCGGCTATTTACCGCATTCGCCGCGCGCACCACCACAACACCGGTGACCAATGGTGCATCTACCCGATGTATACCTTCGCCCACCCGATTGAAGATGCACTGGAGCAAATCACCCACTCCATCTGCACGCTCGAGTTTGAAGATCAACGCCCATTTTATGACTGGCTGATGGCACGCCTGGTTGAAGCTGGCTTGCTGGCCAATCCGGTGCCTTACCAATATGAATTTGCACGCCTGAACCTGACCTATGTCGTGCTCTCCAAGCGCAAGCTGATTCAGTTAGTCGAAGAAAAACATGTCTCTGGCTGGGATGACCCACGCCTGCCAACGCTGGCCGGTGCTCGCCGTCGCGGTTACACGCCAGAAGGCTTTAAGCTGTTTACAGACCGTATCGGCGTCTCCAAGGCAGATTCCTGGATCGACTACAGTATCCTCGAAGACTGCATGCGCGAAGTCCTTAACGAATCTGCCCCGCGCAAAATCGGCGTACTCGACCCGATCAAACTGGTGATTGATAATTACCCAGAAGGCCAAGACGAAGATTGCTACGCCCCTAACCACCCGCAAAACCCTGAGCTGGGCAAACGCGTGGTCAAACTCTCCAAAGAGCTGTGGATTGAGCGCGAAGACTTTATGGAAGAGCCCTCAAAAGGCTACTTCCGCCTGTTCCCCGGCAACATGGTGCGTTTGCGCTATGGTTATGTGGTCAAATGCCTGAGCTGTGAAAAAGATGCAGCTGGCAACGTCACCACCGTGCATTGCGAATACCTGCCAGACACCAAGTCCGGCACGCCGGGGGCTGATAGCGTCAAGGTCAAAGGCAATATCCACTGGGTCAGCGCTAACCACGCTTACACTGCCGAAATCCGCCTGTATGACCGCCTGTTTAAAGACCCGCATCCAGGCAGCGGCGATAAAGACTTTTTAGAAGACATTAACCCGGATTCTGTCAAAGTCATCACCGCCCAGCTTGAGCAAAGCGCCCAGGAAGCCAACCCAGGTGACAGCTACCAGTTTGAGCGTCACGGCTATTTTGTCGCAGATCGCAAAGACAGCGTGGCAGGTAAGCCAGTGTTTAACAGAACGGTGACATTGAAGGATACTTGGCAGAAATAATGGATAAGAGCCACGCCGATCATTCATCTTTGACTGATAATCGGGAACTCAGCTTGGATGAGCAAGCGTGGCTAACTATTTCCAAGCAACGTCTGGATGACATCCTTTCCAACAAAGTAAAAACCATCCCAGCCGAAGTCGTTTTTGAAAGAATTGACCAACTTCTAGGCCGATGAAAAAAGTCATCATTATTGCAGGTCCAAACGGCGCAGGAAAAACTACCTTTGCCTGTGAATACTTGCCTAATGAGGCCAATTGTCCAATCTTGCCGACCTGATTGCTGCTGGGTTGGCGCTCCCCGACCCCTAAAACGACTGCTGATGGCCACAATACCCCAGCCCTACCAGTAAGCGTAGACTCAAAACAGGTTTAAAAAAACTTACATCAGCTTTACAGCGCTCTATCAAATTCATGGTCTTTGTATGACAATTCAGCCAATGAACCTAAATTACTCTCACGAGGCGTAAATCTATGACTGAAAAAGAAAAGTTGATAGAAAAAAGTTTGAGGCCATTGATCAAGCCCTACGTCGCGCAGCTCAAAGCTGCAAAAACGCTAGCAGAGCAAACTGGTATACATTATGTAGTTACTAAAAAATAAGGATGATAGCCTGCAACAACATGTCCTTAATTACTAAAGAATAATTTAAGCTAACTGTAAGTTCATCCGCGCTAATCGTCTATGCTCTCTCACAACCAAAAAATCTTTGAATTTCTCGAATACTATTGTCAGCTATCTGAATCACCTCAGTATGCTGTGCTTTTAAAAGGTGCTTGGGGTAGTGGAAAAACTCAATTTATCAATCAATTTATTGAGAAAAGAAATAGTCAATCTCTCAAAAGTCTTTTAGTGAGTACCTATGGTATGTCCTCTTTTAAGGATATAGAGGATGAATTTTTCAGATTACTCCACCCTAAATTATCTTCAAAAAAAGCAGTCCTCGCTGGCAAAGTTGTGAAAGGCTTTTTAAAGGGTGCCTTAAAGATCGACTTGAATAATGACGGTAGAGAGGATGGAACTATATCTCCCACCATACCTGATATTAATTTGCCAGATTATCTTACAAACTTAGAAGACTTTGTAATTGTTTTCGATGATTTAGAGCGAAGTAATATCAACATTCTTAAGCTTTTTGGCTACATAAATCATCTCGTTGAACATGGTGGTCACAAAGTTATTCTGATTGCTAATGAGGATGAAATCAGGAGTGAAGAGCAAATTAACAAAGATGATATCTCTTACCAGAGGGCTAAGGAAAAGTTAATTGGTAAAACTTTCGAACTACAACCAGAAACTGATATCGCTTTAAAAGCTTTCATTGATAAATATCCAGAGAATCAAAAAGAAATATTTACAAGACTCACGCCTGAAATTGTAAGAATATATAACCAGTCGCTTTATCAGAACTTGAGGCATATAAGACAAGCCCTTGATGATTTTTTGAGACTACTCAATTCTCTTCCTGAGAATTTAAAAAGCCATAATGATTTAATTCAAGCTTTGTTGACGAACTATCTGATATTTAGTTTTGAAATAAAAAGCGGGCATTTAAAACCAGCTCAATTAAGAAAACTAACCATGAGCGATTGGGTTTCTTTTATGAATGGCAAAGGAACTGAAGATCCGGAACAACCAATCTCAATAATTACCAAAAAATATCCTGACTTTTCTTTGTATGACCTTGTACTGAGTCTTGAACTATGGGAACAACTTTTTGAAAAAGGCATTTTCGATACAGAAAAACTAATATCTGAAGTTGAAAATAGTAAGTATTTTTTTACAGAAGATACTCCAACCTGGAAAAAGCTTTGGTATGCCTATGAACTCACTGATGAGGAAATCAAAAGCTATCTTGACATCGTTCACGAGGAGTTTGTGTCATTTAAGCATCATGAAGTTGAGGTTTTTTTACATATTTTTGGCAATCTATTATTTTTGTCTGAATGCAAAATATATCCAAAATCAAGAGCTCAGATTCTTAAACTTGGGAAGAAATATATTGATCATTTGAAAAAGAATAATTTATTAGCTATTCAAGCTGATAATTTAAAAAGTCATTTCGCTCAAGAGTCCTCCCATAACCTAGGGTATCAGGAAAGAGACTCCGCAGAATTCAAAGAAATATACGAGTACTTAATCGAAAAAATTAACCAAGCTGTACTTGATGACTATCCACAAGTTGCAAATTATTTACTTGATCTAATGAGCAGCGATAATTTTAAATTTTGCCAACACCTTCAATTAAACAATGATAAAGATAATCTTTATTACAAAATTCCAATCCTAATTTACATTGATCCTCGGAGGTTTGCTAACAAATTCATTTCCTTATCTCAAAGGAATAAATGGAATATTGAAAGTTTACTAAAGAATAGATATGGATTCGTAGACTTCAATCAGGAGTTAAAAGACGAAGCCGACTGGCTGGTAAAGGTCGCCAGAATTTTTACTACTGAAGCAAATAAACATCCTAAGACTATGAAGAAAAGAAATTTATTGATAGCCGCACAAACTTTTAAAGCTGCTGCAGAACATCTAAGAAATTAATTACAAAAGCATAAAATGAATCTTGAGTTAAAAAATTCAAATCGGTTACTAAACCACGGCCCTACAACCATCATCACCTCCGCCCATGCAGACAAACGAGACATCATGGCCGCCGCCTGGGTCTGCGCTTTAGACTTTAATCCACCCAAAGTCACCGTCGTCATTGATAGCAAAACCTACACCCGCGAACTGATGGAAGCGGAAGGGACTTTTGCCATCAACCTGCCCTGCGTCAAGCAAATCGAGATGGTAAAAAAGGTGGGGAGTATCAGCGGCCGTGATTTGCCAGGCGCAGACAAGTTTTCTGAATACGGCATTGAAACCTTTGCTGCAGACAAGATCAGCGCGCCACTGGTGAAGGATTGCGTGGCGTGGCTGGAATGCAAAATCATCCCCGAGCCGCATAACCAGAACACTTACGATTTGTTTATTGCTGAAGTGATCGCGGCGCATGCTGATGAGCGTGTATTTTCTGACGGCCGCTGGCATTTTGAAGGGCATGACGAGTTACGCACCATCCACCATATTGCTGGCGGCGTATTCTTTGCCACGGGCCAAGCCTACTAGCTTCTAACTCATGCAAAAAATCAGCCCTGCCCTGTTGGTCAGGGCTTTTTTATTGCCTGCAATCTTGTTAAAAGTGGAAACTTTTTATTTTAAATTGATGTCAATTTAATAGCCTGTAGTTGAAATAGGGGTATTACAGGCCTGATATCCCGCTTATTTCCCTTGCGGAAAACATGGATGCGAGCAGCATCTTTCAATCTAATGGACGTGAAGTCCTGCAGCATTTTTCATCATGATCAATTGCAGTTGCCAGGCCTGAGGTGCAATTGCCTTGCTTTGTGGTGAGCCAGTGGAGGTACACATGCGTGTGAATAAAAAAGAACCCTCAGAATCCTTGTACGTGCTGCTAATCAGCGTACATGGTTTGATTCGTGGCCACCAACTTGAGCTGGGCGTGGATGCCGATACCGGCGGGCAATGCACTTATGTACTGGATTTGGCAAATGCGTTGGCGGAGCATCCGCAAGTCGGCAAGGTCGACCTGATGACGCGGTTGATCGACGACCCGCAGGTGGCGAGCGATTATGCGCAGCCTGAAGAGAAACTCAGCGATAAGGCGCGTATTATCCGCTTTCCATGCGGGCCCAAGCGCTATATCCGCAAAGAGTTGTTATGGCCGCACTTGGACCAAATGGTGGACCGTTGCCTACACTATTTACGTCAACAAGGACGCTTGCCAGATGTGATTCACTCGCATTATGCCGACGCCGGCTATGTGGGCCGCCAGTTGTCTATGCTGCTGGGCATTCCGCTCATTCATACCGGCCATTCACTGGGCAAACCCAAGCAGGCGCGGCTGCTTTCCAGTGGACGCAAGGCAGACAAGATTGAAAAGCAGTTTAATTTTGAGCGCCGCATTGCCGAGGAGGATGCGCTGATTCAGCATGCTTCGATGATCGTGACCAGCACACGCCAGGAGGTTGAGCTTCAATATGGCATGTATGCGCAAGCCGATCATCAGCGCTTCCGCGTGATCCCGCCCGGCACAGACACATCGCGCTTTTCGCCGCCAGGCCGCCGGGCAATACCAGCAACGCTGGAGCAAAGTATCCATCGCTTTTTGCATGACCCGAAAAAGCCGATGATTTTGTGTATTTGCCGGCCCGAGGTGCGCAAAAACATCAAGGGTTTGCTAGCCGCCTATGGCAGCCACCCGGCGCTGCAAAAGAAGGCTAACCTGGTGCTGGTCGCCGGTAGCCGAGAGCGCATTCGAGACCTGGAAAAATCGCAGGCACAGGTGTTGAATGAATTGCTGCTGGATATTGATGCCTATGACTTATGGGGCAAAGTAGCAATTCCCAAAAGTCATGCGCAAGAAGATATCCCAGAGCTGTACCGCATGGCGGCCAAAAGCCGTGGCGTATTTATCAACGCCGCCTTTACCGAGCCTTTTGGGCTGACCTTGCTCGAAGCCGCGGCTTGCGGCCTGCCGGTGATTGCGCCAGATGATGGCGGCCCGCGCGATATTCTGGCCAATTGTCATCATGGCCTGCTTGTAGACACACTCAATAGCGATGCGATTGCAGACGCACTGCTCTCAGCCCTCACGGATAAAGCACGCTGGCGCAAATGGGCCAAGAGCGGCGTCTTGAACGTCAAACGCCATTACACCTGGGCGGGTCATGTGAACAAATATGTCAGAGAGGTACACCAACTGCTAAGAAAACAACGCAAAAATCTGCGCAAGCAGCAAGTCGCGCTGCATCAAGGCAAGTCACCGATCCCGCTGGCAAAATATGCATTTATCACAGACATAGACAACACCTTGCTTGGCAACCAACAGGGGCAGCTTGACCTGGTGGAATGGCTGGTGGCCAATGTCGGCTATAACATTTTTGGCATCGCCACCGGGCGCCCGCTGGAGAGTGCGATTGAGATATTGCGTAAAAACAATATTCCTATCCCGGATGTGCTCATTACCTCCGTCGGCTCGGAAATTCACTATGGGCTCAACCGCACGCCAGATATCGGCTGGGCTAACCATATCCGCCATTTATGGCGACGTGATGACTTGCTAAAAGCGTTAGCGGAGTTGCCTGGGCTACGTCTGCAATCTGCTGAAAACCAGCGTGAATTCAAAATTTCTTATGTGGTGGATGCCAGCAAGATGCCGCCTGTGAAAAAAATCCGCCAGCATCTGCGCAAGCAGGGGCTGCACGCGCAAATCATTTATTCACATGGTGAGTTTCTGGATATCTTGCCGGTTCGCGCTTCCAAAGGCCATGCCATTCGCTATTTGTCTTACAAATGGGATTTGCCACTGGCCAACTTCTTGGTGGCAGGCGACTCTGGCAATGATATTGAGATGCTGATGGGCGACACCATGGCCGTCGTAGTGGGTAACCATAGCGAAGAACTGGCACATTTAAAAGGCATGCCAAGGATCTTTTTTGCCGAGGCCACGCATGCGCACGGCATTCTGGAGGGCATGCGCCATTATAAATTCGGCAGCGCAACAGCCTGAAATAATCAGATCAACAAGGACCTTGATACATGTACGAACAAATTTCCCACGCGGTGTTGAACGAGATTCTGTCTTCGTTCAAACAACCGGCTGGCAAAGACTGGCACTATTTTTATACCCGGCTGGGCGCTAACTTTTACGCCATTTATTCGCTGTTTCAGCATCTGTATGGTCAGCGCGAAGACTTTAAGCCACAACTGGGGCGGCTGGTGGAAGTGCTGGCGACACAATATGCACAGCGCGCGCCACATTTGCGTGCAAAAGACCTGGAGCGCGAAAAAAACCATGACTGGTTTATGCAGCAAAAGTGGGTGGGTATGGCGCTCTACAGCCAGGGCTTTGCGGGCAGCCTGGCAAATATGCGTGACAAGCTGCCCTATATGCAAGATCTCGGCATCAACCTCGTCCATATCATGCCGATTTGTGACTGCCCCCCACATGAGAATGATGGCGGCTATGCAGTACGCGACTTCAGGAAAGTGGATGCGCGCCATGGCACGATGGAGGATTTGGAACAGTTGATTGCCGCCATGCAGCAGTGCGGAATCCTGCTAACGCTGGATGTGGTGGTCAACCATACCTCAGATGAGCATGCCTGGGCGCAACAAGCCAAACAAGGCAACCAGACCTATCAGGATTATTACTTCATGTATCCTGACCGCACGATGCCTGACTTATTTGAAAGCGCCATGCCGGAAGTGTTTCCTGAACAGGCCCCAGGCAGTTTTACCTTTAACGCAGACACCGGCAAATGGGTGATGACGGTCTTTAATCATTACCAGTGGGACCTCAACTACACCAACCCTGCTGTGTTCATTGAGATGGTGGACATCATCCTGTTTTGGGCAAACAAGGGCGTAGATATTCTACGGCTGGATGCCGTAGCGTTTTTGTGGAAAAAAATCGGTAGCAGTTGCCAGAACGAGCGCGAAGCCCACCTGATTTTGCAATTGCTCAAGGATTGTTGCCAGATTGCAGCCCCCGGCGTGATCTTTATTGCCGAGGCGATAGTTTCGCCGACCGAAATTATCAAATACTTTGGTGAAGATGCCATCAACGCCAAGGAATGTGAAATTGCCTATAACGCCACATTTATGGCACTGCTTTGGGATGCAGTCGCCACCAAACGTACCGTATTACTGACCAAGGGCGTGGAGGACTTGCCGGAAAAACTGGACCGCGCAACCTGGCTCAATTATGTGCGCTGCCATGATGATATTGGTCTGGGCTTTAGTGATAAAGCCATTATCGAAGCCGGATTTGAACCGGTGTCACATCGCCGCTTTTTGGTCGATTATTACACCGGACATTACCCTGAATCGAATGCACGCGGCTTTGCCTTTGGCGTCAACAAAAAAACCGGCGATGCCCGCATATCTGGTGCGCTGGCGTCACTGGCCGGGCTGGAAATGGCCCTGCAAACACAGGATCCGCTGGCGATTGAAAATGCGATCAAAACCATCGTCTTGTTGCATAACCTGATTTTGTCGTTTGGCGGGATCCCGCTGATTTACTATGGCGATGCGGTTGGTACGCTCAATAACGACAGTTATCTGCAAGATGAAAACAAAATGCACGACAACCGCTGGGTACACAGACCGACACTGGACTGGGAGGTGATGGCGCGTCGTCACCAGCCAGGCACCGTCGAACAACGGATTTTCAGCCAGATCAAGCAACTGATTGCGATCCGCAAGGAGACTTCAGCCTTTGCCGATTTAAACAACCGCGCATTGATTACACAAGACAATCCGCACCTGTTCGCCTTCCACCGCTATGTGCCCTCTGGCATGCATGCCAACGTGGTGGTAATTGCCAACTTTGCCACACAAGCGCAACAGGTCAACCTGCAGCCGTTTAAGCAACGCGGCCTGTTTAAAGCCAGGATGATGACGGATTTGTGCAGTGGTTCAACGATCTCCACCGAGCAGGAGACTCTAGAAATCCCTACCCTCACCGCTTACTGGCTATCCAGTTAGTGCATTTATTTTATTGATCGAAAGGAGTGTTTGACACCATGTCTTGGTTTACATACTTAGGAATAGAGCAACCTGCGGAAATACTGGCGCTAGTAAAAACCCTGCTGCGTATTTTTTTCATTATTGGCGTGGCTTATTTTCTCAACCGGCTGAGCAAAAGCCTGATTGTGAAACTCAGGGATAAGCTCAACTCCAGGCAAGTAGATAATCTGGAAGAGATTAAACGCCTCAACACGCTCAGCATGGTGCTGCGGTATATCGTCACCACCGTGATTCTGGCGATTACCGTGGTTGAAATCCTGCATGAGCTTGGGATTTCTATTGCGCCGGTACTGGCGGCAGCCGGGGTTGTTGGTTTGGCAGTGGGCTTTGGCGCACAGAGCTTGGTCAAGGATTATTTTAATGGCTTTTTTCTGCTACTCGAAAACCAGATTCGCAAAGATGATGTCGTGGAAATTGCCGACAAAGCTGGCTTGGTGGAAGAAATTACGCTGCGTTATGTGAAGATGCGCGATTACGAAGGCAATGTGCATTATGTGCCCAATGGCCAGATCACCACGGTAACCAATCGCTCGCGGGATTTTGCTTATGCGGTAATGGATATTGGTGTAGCTTACAAAGAGAATGTGGCACGCGTCATACAAGTCATGCTTCAAGTTGGAGCAGACTTATGTATGGACGACGAATTTAAACCTATTATTTTGGATAATCTGGAGATGGCTGGAGTCGACAATCTTGCAGACTCTGCTGTTGTCATTCGCTGTCGTTTAAAGGTACTTCCTTTACAGCAGTGGACCATCAAACGTGAGTACCTGAAACGGATCAAGAATGCCTTTGATGCAGAAGGTATTGAGATTCCCTTTCCACATCTTACGGTTTATCAAGGCAAACAGGCCGCATGATAAAAAGTGAGAAATCTTCCGCTTTCTTGTGGCTGCCAAAGTGATATTTTGACAACGCAGGTAAAACAACCTCAAGAGAATGCCAGATACACTCGACCACAAAATATGCAAGCCGAAAGGCTGAAGGTAGCTGATAAATTCAGATATTACAGACCCATCCAGCAAACTGAGGCATTTGTGAAAATAGAAAATTCGTCTATATGTTGTTTGCTCAATTAGTCAGTTGACGGATCACTTGTGCTAAATGCTCGGCCTGGGCTTGCACCAAACTCTGGTTCAACCCTTCGACCATCACGCGGATTTTGGGCTCAGTGCCAGAAGCGCGTAACAAGACCCTGCCTTCTCCATTTAGCGCAGCCTCAGCTTGTTGCACAGCAGTTTGCACGGCCGCCTGGTTCAAGTCCAGCTTTTGTTTGGTGGTTACATTAATCAACACCTGCGGATATAGCGTCAGGTCAGCACCCAGCTGTTGCAAGGACTTGCCGCTTTCACGCAAGGACTGCAACACCTGCAGGGCCGCAATAATCGCATCACCACTCGAGTGTTTATCCAGCGTGAGGATATGGCCAGAATTCTCCCCGCCCAGTTTCCAGTTTTTTTCCTGCAACAGCTCCAACACATAGCGGTCGCCGACATTGGCACGGCCAAACGGAATCTGATGCTTTTGCAAGGCGTGTTCCAGGGCCAAATTTGTCATGAGGGTACCAGCCACGCCGCCCTTGAGTTTGCCTTTTGCATACAGGCCCATGGCAATAATGTAAAGCAACTGGTCACCATCCAGCAGCTTACCTGCACCATCGACCATCATGACACGGTCGCCATCGCCATCAAAGGCAATGCCTAAATCTGCCTGATGTTCCACCACGGCTTTTTGCAGGGCTTGCGGGTGAGTGGAACCCACCTGCTCGTTAATATTGAGGCCATCAGGATGATTGCCTATAGCGATGACGTCTGCCCCCAACTCATGGAACACCGGCGGCGCGACATGGTAGGTGGCGCCATGCGCACAATCGAGCACAATTTTGAGGCCACGCAGATCAAGGTGATTGGGAAACGTGCTTTTACAGAATTCGACATAGCGGCCCGCTGCGTCATCGACACGCTTCGCTTTGCCCAGTTGCGCTGAATCCATGACCTGCATGGGCTGGGCCAGCGCAGCCTCAATCGCATACTCGATCTCGTCCGGTAACTTGGTGCCCTGCGCAGAGAAAAACTTGATCCCGTTATCATAGTAAGGGTTGTGTGAAGCAGAAATCACAATACCGGCCTGCGCGCGCAAGGCACGCGTTAGATAGGCCACGGCAGGCGTCGGCATGGGGCCAGTCAGCAGCACATCCACCCCAGCAGCAGACAATCCGGCCTCCAGGGACGCTTCCAGCATATAGCCAGAAATCCGCGTATCTTTGCCTATCAGTACCGTAGGGCGTTTACCCGCAGGCAAGTGTTCATGGCTGGCCAGTACACGTCCGGCTGCATAGCCCAAGCGCATGACAAACTCTGGCGTAATCACCGACTCTCCAACGCGTCCGCGAATGCCATCTGTACCGAAATATTGCTTACCCATGTGTGTATCCTTTAATCGTTATGCTTGTGTATGGTCATGCTGAGCTGGCTATTTAAGTGCAGCAACCACCTTGAGTGCTTCAACCGTTGCCTTGACATCGTGCACGCGTAACAGATGTGCCCCTTGCATGGCACTAATTACGGCAGCAGCTACACTGGCGTGCAATCTGGCGTCGACATCGTTGCCCGTCATTTGTCCCAATACCGATTTACGCGACAGGCCAACCAGCAATGGGCAGCCCAGCTCGCTAAACTCAGGTAAAGCCTTGGCCAGGGCAATATTGTGCGCGCGGGTTTTACCAAAGCCAAAGCCTGGATCCAGCATAATCCGGTCTTGGGCAATGCCTGCCGCCAGACACATATCACGCTGGGTCTGCAAAAACAGTTTCACCTCCACCACCACATCCTCATAGCGAGGATCCAGCTGCATGGTTTGCGGCATGCCTTGCATATGCATGATGCAAACACCAGCATCGCTCTTTGCAACCACCTCAAGCGCGCCAGGTTCCTGCAAGCCTCTTACATCATTGACGATGCTTGCGCCAGCCGCAATCGCGGCCTGCATCACGGCAGGCTTATAAGTATCAATGGAGATCGGAACGGGAATATCGCGTGCGACCAGGGCCTCTATTACCGGCACCACGCGTTGTAATTCTTCGGTCAGGGAGACTGGCGTCGCATTAGGCCGCGTAGACTCACCACCGATATCGAGCACCGCGGCGCCTTGTTCGATCAATGTCAAGGCATGATGCACCGCGGCATCCACCTGCTGGAATTGACCGCCATCGGAAAAGGAGTCCGGCGTAACATTGACGATACCCATGACTTGGGGCTGGTCAAAATTGAGACGAAAACGTCCACAATGAAAGAGCATAGGTCATTGATTTCCAAAAAAACAAAGGCTGGCAAAAGCCAGCCTTGTTATTTTAACTGAAAGCCAGGTTGTCACAAACCTGTGGCCAACCTGAACCTCAATCTTAGTTAGGCTTTAGGTCTCAGTATCATCGCCTTTTGCCGTTGGTTGCGGTGCCGGGTTTACCATGGTGCCCGAACCACTGCCGCCAGAACTGATGGTAGGTCCATTTTTCTGCTTGGGTGGACGCACTGGCAAACCAGCCATAATGTCATTGACCTGATCAGCATCAATGGTTTCGAACTCCATCAAGGCTTTAGTCATCGCCTCCACTTTGTCGCGGTTATCTTCAAGCAATTTGCGCGCAATCGCATATTGCTCATCCAGGATACGGCGAATTTCAGCATCGACTTTTTGCTGCGTGGCTTCTGAGACGGTCCGTGAAGACATACTGCCCATCCAGGAATCCTGCTCGCTACCTGCATAGACCATGGTCCCCAGCGAATCGGACATCCCGAACTTGGTCACCATGTCACGCGCCATTTTTGTCGCACGCTCAAAGTCATTCGAAGCGCCGGTAGACATCTGATGCATGAAAATTTCTTCAGCAATCCGGCCACCAAACAGAATCGAAATATCTTCCAGCATTTTGTCCTTGTAATTGCTGATACGGTCATGCTCAGGCAACTGCCATGTCAAGCCCAGCGCCCAGCCACGCGGCATAATGGTGACCTTGTGCACAGGATCCGCTTTCGGTAGCAACTTGGCAACCACCGCATGCCCGGACTCATGATAGGCCGTATTCAAACGCTCCTCTTCACGCATCACCATAGACTTGCGCTCTGGCCCCATGAAGATTTTGTCTTTGGCATCCTCAAAATCTTGCATATCTACCGTGCGTTTATTACGACGTGCAGCGAACAACGCCGCTTCGTTGACCAGGTTAGCCAGATCAGCACCACTAAAGCCTGGTGTACCACGGGCAAGAATATCCGCTCTAACATCTGGATCAATGGGCACTTTACGCATATGAACATTGAGGATTTGCTCACGACCTTTGATGTCTGGCAAGCCGACCATAACCTGACGGTCAAAACGGCCAGGACGCAATAATGCTTTATCCAGAACATCGGCACGGTTGGTTGCTGCAATCACGATCACACCGGAATTGGCCTCAAAACCATCCATCTCAACCAACATCTGGTTCAACGTTTGCTCGCGCTCATCGTTACCGCCACCCGTACCGGCACCGCGGTGACGACCGACCGCATCAATCTCATCAATAAATACGATACAAGGGGAGTTCTTTTTGGCGGTTTCAAACATGTCACGCACACGCGCAGCACCCACGCCAACAAACATTTCCACAAAGTCAGAGCCAGAGATACTGAAGAATGGGACTTTGGCTTCACCGGCAATCGCACGGGCCAGCAATGTCTTACCGGTCCCAGGCGGGCCTACCATCAATACGCCACGCGGGATGCGGCCACCCAGTTTCTGAAACTTGCTTGGGTCCTTCAAGAACTCAACCAACTCAGCCACTTCTTCTTTGGCTTCATCGCAACCGGCCACATCAGCAAATGTGGTGCTGTTGTTGGATTCATCCAGTTGACGTGCCTTGCTCTTGCCGAACGAGAATGGGCCACCGCCCTTGCCGCCACCTTGCATCTGGCGCATGAAGAAAATCCAGACACCGATCAAGAGAATCATGGGAAACCAGGAGACAAAAATGCTCATAAGCATGGATTCATGCTCTTCTGGTTTGGCTTCTACGATAACGTTATTTTTAAGCAGGTCTGATACCAACCATGGATCGGAAGGCGAGAATGTCTCATAGTTTTTGCCCTCGTTGGTAGTGACATGCAATGAGCGGCCATCAATCTGCACCTTGGCTACGCGGCCATCCTTGACCTCTTGCATGAACTGAGAGTAAACCACCTGGCCACTGCTTCTGCCCGTGCCGCTAAATTGATTAAATACCGTCATCAGCAACAAGGCAATTGCTACCCAAATCGCGATATTCTTCAGTAGATTATTCAAAGTGGTTCCTTAACTTTAAAAACGAAAGGCAGGGAGAATCCCTAAGAAAATAATGGAGGCAAAGCCCATAATTTCAAGCCTTCAGTGGCATTGTATACCCATTTTTTTGCTTGTGCGATCAAACTAAACGCAAAAAAGCATTGCAATTCAAGCTTTTCGCTGCAAGCCCAGCAGATACACTTCACTGCTACGATCACGCGAGGCTTTAGGTTTTCGTGTGACGACTTTGGCAAACTGGCCACGCATTTGTTTCACAATTTCCTCAAAGCCACTGCCGATAAAGACTTTGACCAGAAAGTTGCCGCCCGGTTTCAACCAATGCTGACAAAAATCCAGGGCGAGTTCCGTCAAGTAAGTCGCCCCTGCCTGATCAACATCTTTGAGTCCGCTCATGTTAGGCGCCATGTCGGCAATCACCAGATCGACCAGCTTGCCATTCAGCGAGGCCTCCAATTGCTGCAGCACCGTTTCTTCGCGAAAATCACCGCAAATAAATTCCACACCGGGAATCGGATGCATCTCCAGAATATCCAGTGCAATCACGCGGCCCTGGCCTTTGATGCGCTGGACCGCGACCTGTGACCAGCTGCCAGGTGTAGACCCCAGATCCACTACGGTCATGCCAGGCTTGATCAATTTATCTTTATCGTCAATTTCGAGCAGCTTATAAGCAGCGCGGGCACGGTAGCCGTCTTTTTGCGCACGCTTGACGAATTCGTCATTGAGATGCTCTTGCATCCAGGCTTTACTGGTTTTGGAGGGTTTCATAGGGGGAATTCCTGCTTCATGCTAAAATGCGGTCTGTTTTCAAGGAATATTTTGCATGCAATTAAACAGCAAACAAATCGCTTATTTACGTGGTCTGGCACACAATTTAAATCCGGTAGTCATGATAGGCAACAATGGCCTGACAGACGCGGTACTCAAGGAAATCGAGGTTAGCCTCAATGCCCACGAGCTTATCAAAGTGCAAGTGGCGGGCGATGACCGCGATTTGCGTAAATCATTATTCGAAGAGATCGCCGATAAAGCGGGCGCCATCGCTGTGCACCATATCGGCAAACAACTGGTGTTTTATCGCGCCAGCGAAACCGTGAAAGCCTCAGCGAAGATCGTGATCCCCAAGCTGTAATCACGCTCACAAACACGCCTGATACAAAAAACGCGCATTCCTTTGCGCGTTTTTTATTGGCCTCAGTTCGACTTGACCACCAACCAGACACCTAACAAACACTCAATCATGTAAGCAATACTCGCCACACCATGCCAGGTTTTAAAGCGGCTGGCGAACACACTTTGCATCACATCGTTTGGCAGAGCACTGGCTTTGAGCTGAGCCAATAATGGCTGGATGCCAAACTCGCCAATCAGGACCAGTATCCACATGATGAGGATCACCCAGAACAGGCCTTGCTTGAATGCGGAAAAACCGTCACTCGCCAGCCGCTGGATCAACAACCACAAGCCGCTGACAAGCCCAATGTAGCTGACAATGGTAAACAACTTTCCTGCGACGTTTCCGGCCAGCATATGGTCAGGAATGGTTTTGAACAGCACACTGGCGGTGATGGCAGTCATCCACAAAGCCCCCACCCACAACGTAAGTAAGACCGGGTTTAACCATCCGGTGAGTCCTGATTGTTTGGCCATCGCTGCTACGCTCCTATTTTCTGCTATTCACGCATCCCAGATGATTCAATCGCAAGGACTAAACGTAGAGTACCTCAATGATTTCGTACTCTTTCACGCCGCCCGGTGATTGGATTTCAACGACTTCACCCTCAGACTTGCCAATCAGGCCACGTGCAATTGGCGAACTGACCGAGATTTTGCCATTTTTGATATCTGCTTCATCCTCACCCACGATCTGGTAGGTTTTGGCATCGCCAGAATCCAGGTCTTCAAACCTGACGGTTGCGCCAAACACCACACGGCCCTCAGCATTGAGCATGGTTGGATCAATGATTTGCAGATTGGACAATTTCGCCTCAAGCTCGGCAATCCGGCCTTCGATAAAGCTCTGGCGCTCTTTGGCTGACTCATACTCTGCGTTCTCAGACAAGTCGCCTTGTGCCCGCGCTTCAGCGATCGCCTGGATAATATTGGGTCTATCCACCGCGCGCAAACGTTGTAATTCTTCTTTGAGCAATTCTGCACCTTTCACGGTGACAGGAATCTGATTGACTGCCATGATGAAAATACCTTCAAAAAATGAGTATAAAAAAAATAAACCACACCCGAATGAGCGTGGCTTATTTAAATATCAACTAAGCCTAGTGTATGTTAACCAAGGCGTTTGTGCAAGTCTTGCACCGAGTAGACATCCATATCCTTGCTTTGTGCCATGCCGATACAAGCGGCACGCGCACCCGCCAGGGTTGTGTAATAAGTCACCTTGTTCTGAAGCGCGCTGCGGCGAATCTCATACGAGTCAGTAATCGCCTTTTTGTCTTCTGTGACATTGACAATCAAACTGATCTCATCGTTCTTGATCATGTCGACAATATGCGGACGACCTTCAGCGACCTTGTTCACCGGTGTCACCTCCAGACCTTGCTCGGCCAGTGCACGCGCTGTGCCTTTGGTCGCCACTAGCGTGAAACCGAGTTTAACCAAGTCCTGTGCAATGTCGATCACTTTTTTGTGATCTTCGTTACGTACGCTGATAAAAGCTCTACCACCAGTAGGCATCTTCACAGAGGCCCCCAATTGTGACTTCACAAAAGCCTCGGCAAAGGTGTTCCCTACGCCCATCACTTCACCGGTCGATTTCATTTCTGGGCCCAGGATGGTATCCACGCCCGGAAACTTGATGAAGGGGAACACAGCTTCTTTCACCGAGTAATAAGGCGGAATCACTTCTTTGGTCACGCCTTGAGATTTCAGCGTCTGACCTGCCATGCAACGTGCCGCAATTTTGGCTAGCTGCAAGCCACAGGCTTTGGACACAAACGGCACGGTACGGGATGCGCGCGGGTTAACTTCGAGCACATATACCACATCGCCCTGCCCACTGTTCTGCACGGCAAACTGTACGTTCATCAGGCCTTTCACGCCCAGCGCTTTGGCCATTTGCACGGTTTGTCTGCGCAACTCATCTTGCAGGTCGTCGCTCAGGCTGTAAGGCGGCAGTGAGCAGGCAGAGTCACCAGAGTGCACACCGGCTTGTTCCACGTGCTGCATGATGCCGCCGATCAACACATCTTCACCGTCGCTCAAAGCATCCACGTCTACTTCAATCGCATCGTTCAGGAAGCGGTCCAGCAGAACTGGGGACTCATTAGATACCTTAACCGCTTCACGCATGTAGCGCTCCAACTGGCTTTGCTCATGCACGATTTCCATCGCGCGGCCACCCAGCACATAAGAAGGTCGCACCACTAACGGGTAGCCGATTTCAGTCGCCAGGCGAATCGCCTCTTCTGGCGCACGCGCTGTGCGGTTTGGCGGCTGCTTCAGGTTCAGGCTATGCAGCATTTGCTGGAAGCGTTCACGGTCTTCTGCACGGTCAATCGCATCTGGCGTGGTCCCAATGATAGGCACGCCAGCTTTTTCGAGGTCACGCGCCAGCTTGAGCGGGGTTTGGCCGCCATACTGCACAATCACGCCCACTGGTTTTTCGATGTTGACGATTTCGAGTACGTCTTCCAGTGTCACCGGCTCAAAGTAGAGACGGTCAGAGGTGTCGTAATCGGTAGAGACGGTTTCGGGGTTACAGTTGACCATAATGGTTTCGTAACCATCTTCACGCATGGCAAACGCCGCGTGCACACAGCAATAGTCAAACTCGATGCCCTGACCAATGCGGTTAGGACCACCGCCCAACACCATGATTTTTTTCTTGTCCGACGGATTGGACTCGCACTCTTCCTCATAGGTCGAATACATATAAGCCGTGTTGGTGGCAAATTCAGCCGCACAGGTATCTACGCGCTTATAGACCGGACGCACATTAAGCGCCTGACGGAAAGCACGCACTGCATGCTGGTCTGTGCTCAACAGCTTGGCCAGTCGACGGTCAGAGAAGCCTTTACGTTTGAGGCGGAACAGGGTCTCTTTGGTCAAATCCCCCAGCGACTTGCCTGACAATGACAATTCGAGTTTGATGATTTCTTCAATCTGCACCAGGAACCAGCGGTCGATTTTGGTGATATCAAACACTTCATCCACACTCATGCCCAAACGGAAGGCGTCCGCCACGTACCAGATACGCTCAGGACCGGGCTCACCCATTTCCTTGACGATACGGTCTTTGTCATCGGTGACCGAATCCAGACCATCCACACCGACTTCCAGACCGCGTAACGCTTTCTGGAAAGACTCCTGGAAGCTACGACCCATGGCCATGACTTCACCCACAGATTTCATCTGGGTCGTCAAGCGGCTATCCGCCTGCGGAAATTTCTCAAACGCAAAACGTGGCACTTTAGTGACCACGTAGTCAATCGATGGCTCAAATGAAGCCGGGGTCTGACCACCGGTGATTTCATTACGCAACTCATCCAGCGTAAAACCCACCGCCAGTTTGGCCGCGACTTTGGCAATCGGAAAGCCTGTTGCTTTGGAGGCCAACGCAGATGAGCGTGACACCCGCGGGTTCATCTCAATCACAATCATGCGGCCATCGTTCGGGTTGATGGCAAACTGCACGTTGGAACCACCGGTATCGACCCCGATCTCACGCAATACGGCCAGTGAGGCATTCCGCATGATCTGGTATTCTTTATCGGTCAGGGTTTGTGCTGGCGCAACAGTAATACTGTCACCGGTATGCACGCCCATAGGATCCAGGTTTTCAATCGAACAGATAATGATGCAGTTGTCCGCTTTGTCGCGTACCACTTCCATCTCGTATTCTTTCCAGCCCAGCAGCGACTCTTCGATCAGCAACTCGTTGGTTGGGGAGGCATCCAGGCCGCGCTCGCAAATGGCGATAAATTCTTCGCGATTGTAGGCGATGCCACCACCACTGCCGCCCATGGTGAACGAAGGGCGAATAATCGCCGGATAACCAATAGTGGCCTGCACTTGCAAGGCTTCTTCGAGGCTGTGTGCAATCGCTGAACGTGCAGAACCCAGGCCAATTTTGGTCATGGCTTCTTTAAACTTCTGACGGTCTTCGGCTTTATCAATCGCCTCTTTAGTCGCGCCGATCAGTTCCACATTGTATTTCTGCAAGACGCCGTGCTTGTCCAGATCGAGGGCACAGTTCAATGCCGTTTGCCCACCCATGGTTGGCAGCAAGGCATCAGGACGCTCTTTTTCAATAATTTTTTCGACGATTTGCCAGGTAATGGGCTCGATGTAAGTCGCATCTGCCATTTCCGGGTCAGTCATGATGGTGGCTGGATTGGAGTTGACCAAAATGACCCGGTAACCCTCTTCCCGCAAGGCTTTACAGGCTTGGGCGCCAGAGTAATCAAACTCACAGGCTTGACCAATGACAATCGGACCTGCACCGATAATCAGAATACTTTTAATGTCGGTTCTTTTTGCCATTAGATGGACTTTCTTTCTTGCATTAACTGGATAAAGCGGTCAAACAACACGCTCATTTCTTGCGGGCCTGGGCTGGCTTCCGGGTGTCCCTGGAAGCTAAAGGCGGGCTTGTCTGTACGCGCGATCCCTTGCAGGCTGCCATCAAACAATGACACATGCGTCACTTTGACATTGGCAGGCAGCGTCGCCGGGTCAGCCGCAAAACCATGGTTCTGGCTGGTGATATACACACGCTTGCTTTCCACATCCTGTACCGGATGGTTGGCACCGTGATGACCAAATTTCATTTTCAGGGTTTTTGCACCACTGGCCAATGCCAGCAACTGGTGGCCCAGACAGATCCCAAAGGTGGGAATGCCTGAATCCACCAAGGTTTTGATCGCTTTAATTGCGTAATCACATGGCTCAGGATCACCAGGGCCGTTAGACAGGAAAATGCCATCTGGCTGATAGGCCAAGGCTTGTTCGGCAGTTGCCTGGGCCGGCAAAACGGTGACTTTACAGCCACGTGAAACCAGCATGCGCAGAATGTTGCGTTTCACACCATAGTCAAATGCCACTACATGAAACTGTTGCTCAGCCGATTTGCTAAAGCCCGCGCCTAATTGCCATTCCTGCTCGGTAAACTCATAGGCTTGTGTACAGCTCACCACTTTAGCCAGATCCATCCCGGCAAGCCCAGGGAAGCCCTGTGCATGGGCCAATGCCTGTGCCTCATCCACATGCTCACCCGCCATAATACAGCCGGCTTGCGCACCCTTCTCACGCAAAATACGGGTCAACTTGCGCGTATCGATATCAGCAATCGCCACTACATTGTTGGTCTTGAGATAATCGGAAAGATTTTGTTCACTGCGGAAATTGCTTTCCAATAAGGGCAGGTCACGAATAATCAGACCCGCAGCATAGACTTTGCCAGATTCCACATCTTCGCTATTGGTACCATAGTTACCAATATGCGGATAAGTCAATGTGACAATTTGTTCGGTATAGGAAGGATCGGTAAGAATTTCCTGATAACCGGTGATGGAAGTATTGAACACCACCTCACCGACTGTATGACCGGAAGCGCCAATGCTCATGCCCTTAAAAACAGTTCCATCTGCTAACACTAAAATCGCTGGAATTGTTTTTGACACCTTTAGCTCCTTAAGTTTGAATCGAAACACATCTTTTGAAGGTCGCAACATGCCTGCGAGGGCCCTATGCAGCGGTGAGTAGATGTGCAAAACGGGAAAAGTTTTTTGGACTCTTCCCGTTCAGAATTGCGGCATTATAGCCTAGATTAAAGCCTCACTCAAGGGCGAGGTATTGTCAGAGGATGTTAAAGCATGATGATTGCCCGCGTGAAATCAGCGGCTTAACCATCAATTCTTGTCAAAGCCAAGCACATCTCGCATATCAAACAAACCGGCCTGTTGGGTTGCCAGAAACTTGGCAGCGCGCAACGCGCCCTGAGCAAAGGTCGCCCGGCTGGAGGCCTTGTGCGTTAACTCTACACGCTCACCCACACCAGCCAGGACCACCGTATGATCGCCCACCACATCGCCACCGCGCAGGGTTGCGAAGCCTATGGTGCCCGCTTCACGCTCACCAGTGACACCTTCACGCGCATACACGGCACAATCCTTCAGTGCCTTGTCTATGCCTTTGGCTGCGGCTTCGCCCAAGCGCAGTGCCGTGCCAGACGGCGCATCGACTTTATGGCGATGGTGCATTTCGACGACTTCGATATCGTAGCCTTGGTTTAATACGCGCGCGGCTTGTTCAACCAAGTTAATCAGCAAGGTGACACCCACGCTCATATTGGGCGCAAACACAATCCCGATATTTTTGGCAGCTGCCTCAATACTGACTTTCTCAGCCTCGCTAAACCCTGTGGTGCCAATCACCAGCTTCACCTGCGCCTGCTGACACGCTTGCAAATATTGCATACTGGCTTCAGGACGGGTGAAGTCCACCAGCACATCAGCCCCCTTCAATGCAGATTCAACATCAGAAGTAATTTTGACGCCACTCAACTTGCCAAACTGCTCACCAGCATCTCGACCAATCATGGCACTTTCAGCACGATCCAAGGCCGCATGCAGTTGCAAGCCAGGATCAGAAAAAACGCCTTCAAGCAGGGCATGCCCCATACGGCCAGACACGCCTGCAATCACTACTTTCAACATAACTCGCTCAACTTATTGTTTTATATACTATTTTAGAAAAACGGATTAAAAACCGATTTGCTCCAACACGCCATCCAGATGCTCTGCGCTGCCTTCTGGCGCCGTCACCTGTTGCTTGGTGGCTGGCAGTTCTGCACCATTGCCAGCACTTTCACGCACGATCAACCAGCGCTTGCTAGCGTTATCCAGCTTGAGCTGCAGACGTTTGACCATTTCGTCGCGATAGGCTTTAGAAGCATACTTCTGATTGAAGGTGACCACTGCACTATCCCCTTCCCGCGCCACACTCACATCAGTGATTTCGAGCGTGATTTTACCTTGCTGTGGAGACAGGCGTTTTTTACGTTGCGCCTCCCAGGCTCCGCGGCTAGGCAAGCCTTCTGGCACAAACTCAGGCGAGTAAGCAGCAAAATAAGCATTCACATTTTTGTTTCGCCAAGCCTGCGCCCAGGCATCCACGGCCGCCTCTACACTGACTTCAGGGGTAGCGGCTGGAGGTTGTGTTGCCACTTCAGCCTGATCCATGGCAGGGGCAACCATCGGCGTCTCGGCCAACATCACCTTGGGCGTTGCTGCTACTGCAGCCACGGCTGGAATCGTTGCCGTACGCTCACGCGCAATTAACCAGCGTCTTTGGCTAGGCTCATAACGCATTTCAAGCGTCTTATTCAGCACATCCTTGTAAGCCTTGGCCGAATATTTTTGTTCAAATTGCACCACCGCAGAGACACCATCGCGCTGCACCACAATATTATTCAAGACCAGTGTGATTGGGCCCTGGCTGGGAGAAAGACGCTGCTTGCGTTGTGCCTCCCATGCCGCTTTGCTGGGCAGGTTTTCTGGCACAAAGTCAGGCGCGTAGGCGGCCAGATAGGTTTTAATATTCTTACTACGCCAGGCCTGCGCCCAATTGGCCACAGCCTGATTAATCTCGGCATCACCGACAGCGGCAGAAGGCTCAGCAGCATTTTCTGCCACGGTCGCTACAGTAGGCTCGGCTGGCTTGGCAAGCACAGCTTCTGGTGGTAATACAGGCGTGACAGGTGCAGCCGCCAGACTTTCAGACTGAGGAGATGCAGCGGGTTCAGCAACAACAGGCGCCACTGCAAGCGCGGCGGCAGGGCTGCTTGGCGTCACAGACTCTTTAGCTGTAGGCACTTGCGCAACCGCTTCTTTGACAGCTGGTTTTGAAACCGAAGGTGGAGGTGGAGGCGGCAGCTCCGGTTCGGGTTCAGGTTCTGGCAACTGCTCCGCAATAAATGTAGGTGCTGGCTCGCTGACTGCTTCTGCTTTTGGGGCAACGCCTTTTTCAGTCACTTGATGCGCTTGTGCATCCGTCGCAGGCTGATTGGCTTCAGCCATATTGCCCTTGATCATTTCCTGTTCGGTAGGGATGACAGGCGCGACATATTCCCCCTCAGGAATATAAGGGATCACCTCGTCATCTTCAGTCATGTTGACTGTAGCCGGTGGTGAAGCTGGCTTAGCCACCGGCGCAACAGGCAAGGGCTTGGTCTGCGCTTTAGGTGCGATTGATTTTTTGCTGTTTTTTGACTTAGGGGCGGCCTCAGCAACAGCAACGGTAGCGGCCGTCGCGGCGACCGCGGCCGATGGACTTACGCCAGATGCATTTGCAGCTGAGGCAGCACTCGTGGTGGAAGCCGCGCTTGCTGCAGTATTCAATTCAGCCGCAGGTGCTACCACAGCAGGCGGCGCAGCATCCTGTTCAAAGACAGGTGGCGGCTCAACGGTGTCTGCAATTTGGGCAGCCATGGTTTTTTCATTCATGGCCTGTGTGCTGGCCGTCAGGGCCGGAGTACTCGCCTCTGCCGGATTCGCTTTCACCATTTCTTGCGGAGCAGGGGCTGCCTTATATTCCCCCTCAGGGATATGCGGCACGATTTCCTCATCGGCCATCTGCTGCGGAGTGGTGGCTGCTTGGACCTGCGTAGGAGGCTCGGCAGTGACCACTTTATTGGCTGAGTCCGCTTTGGCTGGCTTAGCTTCCTTCGCTTGAGCATCACCCTCCCAGAATTTCAGCTTGTCCGCCCAGGACTCCTCTTTCGGCGCTTCAGCTTTTTTGACCGGAGCTTCTACAATGGTTTTGATGTCCGGGTTCTCTGCCGAAGGAATCACATCGCCACGCACAGCCACCAGGCTGTCCTTATCAAAATCCAGAATGACCCGGCGTTTTTCAACAATTTGGCCTTGCTGGCGTAACTCGTAAAAATAGTCCCAGCGATTATCACTGAAACTATCTACGATGAGCGGTGTCCCCATAATGTAGCGGACTTGCGAACGGTTCATACCCGGCCGCAGTTGCATTAACATTTTTGAAGTCACCACATTTCCCTGCTGGATGTCCATCTTGAATGGTTTCATTGATGGAAGCTTGGCGCCGCACCCACTCTCCAGAGATGCGACAACCAACACAAATAAGATAGAATTACGCATTGGATTCACTTTATAATCGGTATATTCATTACATACATTAATATACCACGTAGTTTCGCGAATCAAGTACGCCATACTACTTAACCCTCGGACAAAAATTATGCATGATCCTAAAGACCTCAAAAATGCAGGCCTCAAAGCAACACTGCCCCGTTTAAAAATTCTGGAGCTATTTGAAAACAGCGAGCAGCGCCACCTGTCCGCGGAGGATATCTACAAGATCATGATCACCAACGGCGAAGACGTGGGCTTGGCAACGGTCTACCGCGTGTTAACGCAATTTGAGCAGGCGGGCTTGCTGGTACGCCATCACTTTGAGAGTGGCAAAGCCGTGTTTGAAATGAATGAAGGCACTCACCATGATCATATTGTCTGCATCAAATGTGGCCGGGTAGAAGAGTTTTATGATGAAGAGATCGAAAAGAGACAGAAAGCTGCCGCCGAAAAATATGGCTTTAGCATGCAAGACCACTCTTTAACTATTTATGGGACATGTACAAAAACGTCTTGTAACGAATCCTGATATTCAACCATCAACTATTCAGGTCTTAACACCGACCTGGATACGCTTGATTGTCAGCCTCGATCAGAGGCATGTTAAGTCCACAGATTCACATGCATAGTGCTGCTGGTTTTCCACCTATCGCCAGCGCCGGCGCCCGCATCCTGATTCTGGGTTCTCTGCCTGGAGTGACCTCCCTGCGGCAACATCAATATTATGCGCACCCGCAAAACGCGTTCTGGCACATCATGGAAACATTATTCTGGATTCCAAAACAAGCGGCTTATGCGCAACGCTGCGACCAGTTGCAATCAATTAAATTGGCGGTATGGGATGTGTGTCACTCGGCCAGCCGACCTGGCAGCCTGGATAGTGCGATTGTCGCCGAGTCTGTGATTGCAAATGATATTCCAGGCTTACTCAAACACATTCCAACCATAGAATGTATTGCCTTTAATGGTCAAGCAGCGGCAAAGCTCTTTAAAAAGCATGTTGTTTTAGAGACCACAATCCCGCAGATCACCCTGCCTTCAACAAGCCCGGCACACGCCAGCCTGAGTGTTGCGCAAAAGCTTGCACAATGGCAAACGCTACAAGTCAGGCTGTCACACCCAGCATTTCTTTCGCATGCTGGCGAGTCGCCTCTGTAATCTGCAAACCGCCCAGCATACGCGCGATTTCTTCAATCCGTTCATGCGCATTGAGTGCATGAATTCGGCTCAAGGTCACGCCTTGCTGTTCAGACTTGCTGACTTGCAAATGTTGTTGCGCCTGCGAGGCCACTTGCGCCAAGTGGGTGATGACCAGCACCTGCCTGTGTCGACCCAGTTCACGCAACAAACGGCCCACCACTTCGGCCACTCCGCCACCAATGCCCACATCCACTTCATCAAAAATCATGCAGGGTACGGTGCCTAATGACGCGGTGGTCACTTGCAAGGCCAGGCTGATACGCGACAACTCGCCGCCTGACGCGACTTTATTGAGCGGCCGCGGTTCGACCCCGGCATGACCGGCCACCATAAACTCCACCTGTTCAAGGCCATAGGCAGCCGGTTCGCCCGGCGTCAGACTCACCGCAAAACGCCCCCCTTTGAGTGACAGTGCCTGCATTTGTCCGGTGATGGTCTCGGATAAGGCTTGCGCCGCCTGGTGTCTGATAGCAGACAGTGCGGCGGCTTGTTGCTGATAAGTCTGCCCCGCTGCCTGCACCTGTTTTGCCAAGGCTCCGTCATCGGCAAACGTTTCCAGCTCAGCCATCCGGCTTTGCTGCTGTTGCAACAGTGCTGGCAACTCATCCGGCTTGACCCGATACTTGCGGGCCGCGGTGTGGATCGTCTGAATACGTGACTCCACCTCAGCCAAACGCTCAGGATCAAGTTCACTTTTTTGCAAATGCCGATTGAGTGCCCGACTCGCTTCTTCGAGCTGAATAACCGCCGAATCGACCGTTTCTGCAATCGGTTGCAATCCGGCATCGATGACTTGCAATTCAGCGAGCTTGCTTTGCACTTGCGACAACAAATCCAGCGCATTGACCTCCTCGCCTTCACTCATCATCTGCAAGCTCGCCTCCATGCCAGTCAGCAGACTGGCACCATGACTGAGCCTGACGTGCTCTTGCTGCAAGGCCAGCCACTCTTCTGCCGCAAAGCCGAGTTGTGATAACTCCCGCGTACTGTCACGCAACAGCGCCAACTCGTCTGCATACTCACTGGCATTTTTCTCGAATGCCGACTGTTGCTGATGCAACTGAAACCAAGCTTTATAACTTTTAGCCACGTCTTTAGCCAAAGGCACTGCCTGCGCATAGGCATCCAGAATTTCTCGCTGGGTGGCCATTTTCAACAAGGAGTGATGTGCATTCTGGCTGTAGATATCAATCAGCGTCTCCCCGATTTCACGCAACTGCCCGACGGTTGCAGAAACACCGTTAATAAAGGCACGGCTGCGGCCATCGGCATAAATCACGCGCCGCAGAATCAAGCTGTCATCAACGGCCATTTCTTGTGCACGCAGCCAGTCTGCAGCCGCCTGGTTACCCGAAATATCAAACGTGGTGGAAATCTCGGCTTTGTCACAGTCCTTGCGCGTCACATCGCCTTCGTTCCTGGCGCCCAGACTCAGCGACAGCGCATCAATCAAAATCGATTTGCCTGCACCTGTCTCGCCGGTGAGTGCCGTGTAGCCTGCCGAGAACTCCAGTTCCAGCGCATCAACAATGACAAAATCTCGAATAGATAGGGCTTGTAACATAGATGGTTAAACGGGCGCATTAGCCCCAGTTGAGTTTGTTGCGTAACATATCAAAATAGCAGTAGTCTTGAGGGTGCACGAGCCGAATAGACTGCTCAGCGCGCGCAATACGCACATGGTCTCCGGCGGCCAAAGGGAATTGGCCTTGGCCATCATAACTCATCTGAGCGTCTGCCGCGCTGACCACAATCACTTCAATCACACTGTCCGCAGGCACGGTGATCGGCCGATAACTGAGCGTGTGCGGACTGATAGGCACGATCGAAATCGCCTCCAGATCGGGATGCATAATCGGCCCGCCGGCAGATAAACCATATGCGGTTGTCCCGGTCGGCGTGGTCAAAATCAGGCCATCCGAACGCTGTCTTGACACAAACTGACCATCCACATGCACCTCAAGCTCAATCAGGCGAAAGGCGCTTTTAATTACCACATCGTTTAAGGCAACCACAGGCAAAATCTGGCTGCCCGATCTGGTCACCACTGAATGCAGTAACATGCGTGACTCAAGCTGAAAATGACCCTGTAAAATCTCGTCAATCTCGTCCAGCATCTGGTCCGTTTGCAAGTCAGTCAAAAAGCCGAGTCGCCCGCGATTAATGCCAATCAAGGGCACGCCGGTTTCACGCAAAGCACGGCCGACGCTCAGCATGGTTCCATCGCCGCCCATGACAATTACCAAATCGGCTTTGCTGCCTATCTGCTCCAGCGAGGCCTGCTCAAAACCTTCTTGTTCCACATAGGCTGCGGTATTGGCTTCCACACAGACATGCAGCCCCTTGGCTAACAAGTGATGTGCCAAGCGGGTCAAATCACTTTGCATTTGCTGCAAGGCAGCAGTGTCCATATACTTGCCGACAATGGCAACTGAGCGGAATGTAGATTGCATGCCGCATTAAAGCATAGAAGCCCTGAACTGAAAAGCTAAAGGGGCTGTTATCCCAGGCGCAAATGATGCAAAATCTAACTCATTCTAATGAGATCGTCTAAAGTGGATAAACGCGCGCAAATTTTGCTTAAAACCTTGGTAGAGCATTACATCAGTGAAGGGCAACCCATAGGCTCCCGCACCCTGCTCCAGCATTCCGGCCTGGATGTCAGCCCTGCGACAATACGTAACGTCATGAGTGACCTCGAACAATTGGGGTTTATTGCCAGTCCACATACCTCTGCGGGCAGGGTGCCCACCAAAAAAGGCTACCGCCTGTTTGTGGACTCGCTGATGACGGTACAGCCGCTTGATCAACGCGCCCTCGCCCAACTTAAAACCGGACTATCCTCGCCCGACCCGCAAGCACTCATTAACAATGCGGCCGATATGCTCTCGCAATTGACCCAGTTTGCAGGCTTGGTCATGACGCCCAAGCGAAGCCGCAACGTGCTTAAACACCTTGAGTTTTTACATATCAATGACAAAAAAATACTCGTGATTCTGGTGACTGATGACGGCCAGGTACAAAACCGGATTGTACTGACCGACCGCGCCTTTAGTGCCAGTGAGCTCACCACGGCCAGCAATTATGTCAACAGCCACTGTCAGGGGCTCACCCTGGAAGAAGTACAGATCAAGCTCAAGCAGGAGCTGCAACAAATGCAGGCAGACATCAATCACCTCATGTCTGCTGCGCTGGATGCTGCCAGCCAACCCGAGCCTTCAGAAAAAGAGGCGGTGGTGATTGCGGGCGAACGCAAACTGCTAGAAGTGAATGAGCTCTCAACCAACGTCGGCAGCTTACGCAAACTGTTTGAGATTTTTGAACGCCGCACGGCGCTCATGCAATTGCTTGATCAAAGTCAACGCGCCGATGGTGTACAAATCTTTATCGGTGGCGAAAGTGGCTATCTGGCACTGGATGAATGTAGCCTGGTCACTGCGCCCTATGAAGTCGATGGTCAGGTCGTAGGGACGCTGGGCGTGATCGGCCCGACCCGAATGGCCTATGAGCGGATTATCCCGATTGTCGATATCACGGCCAAGCTGTTATCTAGCGCGCTCTCAAACTAAATACTACCTGACCATATCAGGCTAATAATTCCGACACCGAGATCAGCCACGGTCGGATAAATCTTTTACTGCTGTTTTTTCACAATCCTGATCTACATGCTTGTCTATGTTGCGCAAAGCGCTCGACACAAGCTCGTTTTTATCACTCAGGAGTTTGTTATGAAAAAATCCGCTTTATCCGTTGCACTGTGCCTATGTACTTTAATCATTAATCCCACGTATGCTGCAACCTACGATGCGACCCGAGCTGGTGGCGGTTATGTTTTCAGCAATATTTTTAGCGGCAATACAAGTTTCAATGACTACATTTCGTTTAGCACTGATGGCTTACAACAAGTCCTCACCAGTATTTCTGGTACAGGAACCACCTTTCAGTTCAAGGAATTTAACTTACTTGATGAAAACAAAAATCTGGTCATGAATGGTACGGTATTTAATTCCGGCCCCAATCTTTCTTTTGGATTTACAAATAGCATTCAACAAGGTAGCTACTATCTGCAAGTCGTTGGAGAAAGTACAGGTACAAATGCCAGCTACGCAGGGACCATTACCTTAGCGAACGCAGTCCCAGAACCTGAGTCCGCAGCGCTGATATTGGCGGGATTAGGCCTCTTAGGATTGAAACGCAGAAGACAAGCTTAAACATGATTCAGCCCTCCCTTGTTAGAGCAACGTTATGCTCTGGCAAGGGCTATTTTGTTTCCTTTCACTTTAGATAGGAAATATTCTCCCGTCAGATTCCTCTGACACACTAATCAGCTTAGATTGACTGCCTGCGCTCTGCTCACTTACTTAAAATACCCACATGTTTAATCCCTTTGGAGAGGAAATCATGAAAAAATCATCCCATGTCTCAGTTCAAAAATCCCTGGTTTGGACTGCCCTGCTGGTCCTGACCTTGAGCACTACCGCCTGTGGCTCGATGAGCACACGTGGTAAAAACACTGCCATTGGCGCGGGTGTAGGCGCAGTCGCAGGCGCAGTCTTAACTGGTGGCAGCTCCATCGGAACGGTCGGTGGTGCGGCGGTTGGTGGCGTGATTGGTAACCAGATTCACAAGAAATAACCTATGATCTAAACAAAGATTCTGGTCGCAAATCAGCCGCATGATTTGCGACCAGATTAACTATCGCAACAACAAACGTCGGCACTTTTCAAAAGTAGGTGAGTCATAAGGGCACTTTTCACTTAAAATGCGTTCATGACTTACTACCAGCCAGAACCTGCTTACACCCACGGCAGTCAACCAAAAGTGGGTATCCTGTTAGCAAACCTGGGCACGCCCGACGCCCCCACGGCGAAAGCCTTGCGGCCTTACCTGCAGCAGTTTTTGATGGACAGGCGTGTGGTCGAAATCCCGCGCTTTATCTGGTGCTGGATTCTGCATTGCATCATCCTGGTGATTCGCCCAAAAAAATCGGCAGAAAAATATGCCAGCGTGTGGACAGACCAAGGTTCACCGCTCATGGTTTATGCCCAGCAACAGAAAACCTTATTGCAACAGAGTCTGGCAAAACACATCAACAGCCCGTTTGCCGTCGAACTCGGCATGACCTATGGCAACCCCAGCATGAAAAGCGCCATTGACTCCCTAAAAGCCCAAGGCTGCGACCGCATTTTAGTATTCCCGCTCTACCCCCAATACGCCGCCAGCAGCACTGCGGCGGCGCTGGATGCCGTGTGGCGCGTACTACTTAAAATGCGCAATGTGCCCGCCATCCGCACCATCAAGCACTACCACGATCATCCGCTGTATATTCAAGCACTCGCCAGCCACATCAAAACCTACTGGCAACAACATGGCCAGCCAGAAAAACTCGTGATGAGCTTTCACGGCGTGCCTAAATTCCACCTGATGAAAGGCGACCCCTACCACTGCGAATGTCACAAAACCGGACGCTTGCTGGCTGAGGCCTTAGGCTTAAACAAAGACCAATACCAAATCGCCTTCCAGTCCCGTTTCGGTCGTCAGGAATGGTTGCAACCTTACCTCGCCAACACGCTAGACGCCTTGGGTAAACAACAACTCAAACGCATAGATGTCGTTTGTCCCGGCTTTAGCAGCGACTGCCTGGAAACCCTGGAAGAAATCGCCATGGAAGGTAAACACTTGTTCCAGTCTGTCGGCGGAGGGGATTATCACTACATCCCGGCGCTCAATAGCGAGGCGGTCTGGATTGAAGCGATGCGGGATATTGCGCTGGAGCATTTGCAGGGTTGGGTGAGTAATGAGTTTGACTCAGCAAAAGCAGCAGCTGAAGCACAAGCGAGTAAACAACACGCTTTGGCAATGGGCGCTGAAAAATAACGCTGCGGCTCAAACATCACATTTTTAAATATTTAAAAGCCCTCATGACTGACATGTCATTTTCCAGCATCCAACTTGGCTGCACGTCAAAAGGATGAAAACACTGGCCAAAGCTTCGCTATCTAGATAGCCAGTGTTGGTGGAGAGAGCGCCGTGATGTTGAGTCAAAAAATTAGTATCAGCACTTATCTGCTTGAGAACCGTGCACAAAGATAGCAAATCTATCTCCTGCATTTGCACCAAGCATAAAAACTCATTTCAGCGTCCATTCGCATTGGTCTTGCTTGCAGCGCTCGCCTATTCCACTGCCAGCCCTCCCCAATTACGCGTTATAATCGCGTTTTAACGTTTTTATCGTTCCCCTATGATCATTATCACCGGTGGTGCAGGCATGATTGGTTCTATCATGGCTTGGCATTTAAACAACAAACTGGGTCGGCAAGACCTGGTGATTGTTGACCGTATCACGCATGAAAACCAGTGGCAAAACCTGGTACACAGACACTATGCCGAATACCTGGATAAAGACCAGCTGTTTGAGTTTCTCGAAGAAAATGATGAGATCACGGCAGTGATTCATATGGGGGCGATCAGCGCAACCACCGAGCGTGACTTTAACAAGCTGGTGGCGGATAACATGCATTATTCGCAAGACTTGTGGTCCTGGTGTGCCGAGTATGAGGTGCCGTTTTTCTACGCCAGCTCTGCGGCCACGTATGGCGGTGGTGAACAAGGCTATGACGATGCCAGCATTGAGAACTTGCGGCCATTAAATGGCTATGGCTACTCCAAGCACTTTTTTGACCAGTGGGTGTTGCAGCAAGTCGCACAAAAGCAACCTACCCCGCCCGCGTGGGCTGGATTCAAGTTTTTTAACGTCTACGGGCCGAATGAATATCACAAAGAGCGCATGGCCAGCGTGGCGTATCACACGTTTAACCAGTTTAGCGAGACCGGGACCATGCGCCTGTTTAAAGGCACCAAAGAAGGCATAGAGGACGGCATGCAGTTGCGTGACTTTGTCTATGTCAAAGACGTGGCGGATGTGATGGGCTTTTTCCTGGAATCAGCCCTCAAAAACAAACCGGTTGCTAGCGCGATTTACAACATAGGCACCGGTCAGGCACGCAGCTTTAAAGACCTGGCGACCAACGTGATGACCAGTATGCGCCGTGAGCCCAACATCACTTATATTGATATGCCGCAAGACCTGCAGGGCAAATATCAGTACTTTACCCAAGCAGAGATGAAGAAGCTGCGCGATGCGGGATATAAAAAGCCGTTTACCTCGCTGGAGGAAGGCGTCAAAGACTATGTGCAAAACTATTTGATGCAAGACGACCCTTACGCATAAGTCATCAAACAATTGAGCGATAGATTGTGAGCGATATGAACCATATTGAATACCTCAAAGGCGAACACGCCGCCCATATGGCGATGTTTCAGGCGCTGGAGCCCTTGTTTCCACTCATCAGCGATGTCGGCAACTTGTTGCGTGACTGTATTGCGCGCGGGGGCAAAATTCTGCTGTGCGGTAATGGCGGCAGTGCGGCAGATAGCCAGCATATTGCAGCAGAGATTGTCGGCCGCTTTAAAAAAGAGCGCAAAGGTCTGCCCTCAATTGCACTGACAACAGACACCTCCATCCTGACCTCAGTAGGCAACGATTATGGCTATGACTATATTTTTGCCCGTCAGGTAGAAGCCCTCTGTCGCCCCGAGGATGTGCTGATCGGCCTCACCACCAGTGGCAATAGCGCCAATGTGGTCCGTGCCATTGAAACCGCTAATGAAATTGGGGCCACCACCATAGGCATGACTGGCGGCACAGGTGGCAAGTTAAATGCCCTGTGCAAGCACAATATTGTGGTGCCATCCAGCGTGACTGCACGCATCCAGGAAGCGCACATCTTTATCGGCCACAGCTTGTGCGAGATTCTGGAGTCTTAAGTCTGATGAATCCTGCATTCAGTAAAGTTGTGCAGCAGTTTGGTGATCAGGGTGCCCATGCTCTGGTGATTGGGGACGTGATGCTGGACCGCTACCTGCTCGGCGAGGTCAACCGCATTTCACCTGAAGCACCGGTCCCGGTTGTGCTGATCAAATCCGAACAACAGCGCGTGGGCGGTGCCGCCAATGTGGCAGCCAACCTGGCATTATTGGGTATCTCAACCAAGATGATTGGCTTGATGGGCAATGATAGTGAAGGCCAGACCTTACTCAAAGCCATGCAGTCACATGGGATTACGACCGAAGCGATGCTCACCAGCCAGCATCGTCCAACCATTGCCAAAACCCGTATTCTGGGCGGACATCAGCAAATGCTCCGTCTGGATCAGGAAGACACCCAGAGTTTGAACGAAAGCGAGCAAGCTGAAATCCTCGCCAATATTGACACTGCACTGGCAGCGCAACCTGCCCTGGTGATTTTGTCAGACTACGCCAAAGGCTTGCTCACCGAAACCGTCTGTCAGCAGGTGATCCAGCGTTGCCGCGCACGGCAGATACCGGTATTGGTAGATCCTAAAGGCCGCGATTACAGCAAATATCGGGGGGCAACTGCACTCACGCCGAATAAAAAAGAAACCGCCGAAGCCTGCGACAGCAGCCAGCAAGATCCGGCGCTAATCGCCAAAGCAACGGCGCTCAAGCAACGCTTGCAACTGGATTTTCTAGCCGTCACCCGAGGCGAAGAAGGCATTACGCTGATTGATGACAGCACCCACCATCTGAACGCCACCGCCAAGCAAGTATTTGATGTCTCAGGCGCAGGGGATACCGTGATTGCCACCCTGGCTGCCGGGCTGATGCACGGGCTGTCGGCACTGGATAGCTTGTCATTGGCCAATATTGCCGCTGGCGTGGTGGTCGGCAAAGTCGGCACCGTGCCAATTACCAAGGCCGAATTACTTGATGCGCTGATGACGGCACAAGGCAATGAACAGGCGCACAAAATCTGCGCACTGGAAGAGCTCAAGCAAAAGGTCAGCCGCTGGAAACAGCAAGGCCAAAAAATCGTTTTTACCAATGGCTGCTTTGATTTATTGCATGCAGGCCATGTCACTTACCTTGAAGCGGCCAAAAAGCGGGGCGACAAACTGGTGCTGGGACTCAACACCGATCGTTCAGTATCTGCGCTCAAAGGTCCGACCCGACCCGTGGTGAATGAAAATGACCGTGCGCGCGTGCTGGCCGCCCTGGAGTCTGTGGACGCGGTCATTTTGTTTGATGAAGACACGCCTTTGAACCTGATCATGGCAGTTCAACCTGATGTCATTGCCAAGGGCAGCGACTACACCGCAGCCCAAGTGGTCGGCGGCAAAGAGGTGCTCTCTTGGGGCGGTGAAATTGCATTGATTGACTTGGTGGAAGGCCGAAGCACCACCAATCTGATTAAAAAAATGCATGCATGAGTAGTGCTGACAAGATTCTGGTCATCGGCCCGTCGTGGGTAGGCGACATGGTTCTCGCGCAAAGCTTGTTCAAGCAACTCAAGTCGGACCGTCCCGCTTGCCAGATTGATGTCGCCGCACCGTCGTGGACACTGCCATTGCTGGCGCGCATGCCCGAAATCACCCAAGCCATCGCCCTGCCCTTCAAACACGGGCAATTATCTTTAGGCGCGCGCTGGCGCTTTGGCCGTGGCCTGAGGGTTCAGGGCTACACGCAAGCCATCTTACTCACCAACAGTCTGAAATCAGCCATTTTGCCCTGGGCTGCCGGCATTCCATTACGGACCGGCTTTAAAGGAGAGATGCGTTACGGCTTGGTCAATGACATGCGCCCGCTGGATAAAACCCGTCTCAAAAAAACCGTCGAGCGCTTTGTGACGCTGGGTTTAAGCCCGCAAACTGTGCTCCCTAGCGCCTTGCCACAACCTGCATTGGTCGCTGATGCAGCCAATGCCGACCGATTACTGCACGCTTTCAAGCTCGATGCCTCCAAACCGATGCTGGGTCTCTGCCCAGGGGCCGAATATGGCGAAGCGAAACGCTGGCCAGCCGAGTATTACGCGCAAGTCGCCAATCATGTGCTAGATGCAGGCTGGCAAGTGATGCTGTTTGGTTCCGATAAAGATGCCCCGGTGACAGCCTCCATCCAACACCTCACGCAGCAGCGATGCCTGGACCTGGCGGGCAAAACCAGCCTGGGGGATGCAATTGACCTGATGTCGTTGTGCCAACGGGTGGTCAGTAACGACTCGGGGCTGATGCATGTGGCTGCCGCACTGGATAAGCCATTGGTAGCGATTTATGGCTCCTCTGACCCGAAACATACGCCACCGATGCACCCGGATGCAGTGATACAATATCTGGGGCTGTCATGTAGCCCGTGTTTCAAGCGTGTATGCCCGCTCGGTCATTTGAATTGTTTGCGACAATTGTCCCCTGAACAAGTCTTACCCACACTCGCACTCACGCGCGTGGAGTTTGCGTCATGAAACGCTTTTCTTACCTGCAAAAAATCACGCAAGCCCAGTGGTTAATCCTGTATTTGCTGGCCGCCTTTCTAATCGTCAGCAAAATTATGTATAACCAGCACGGCTGGGTAAACAACGACTCACTGTTGTATTTTGAGCAGGCCAGACTTCTGGCTGCCGGGCAATGGCAGCAGGCGTATCGCCTGTTCTCGTGGCCGTTCTACCCAAGCCTGCTCGCACTGATACAGCGCAGTACGGGTCTGGAGATACACAGCGCGGCCATCGGCTTGAATATAGTGTGCTTTGTGCTGTTTGTCGCAGGCTTTCAACAATTGCTGCTAGAAGCGGGCGCCAAGTTGCGCACGCTGCACTGGGGGCATGGCCTGCTGTTCTCCACGCAATATATGGTCGGCAGTGTATTAGGCATGTTGCTGCGCGACGAGGGCTTTTGGGCGGCCTATACCTGGGGCCTGGTATATTGGCTACGCAGCCTTAAAACGCAACGCTGGCAGGACCTGCTGGCGTTTCAGGCCGCCATGGTCATCGCCACCTTATTCCGGATTGAAGCGGCGGTTTATTTGCTCGCCCTGCCCTTCTGCGCGCTTGCCTATACCGGCTTAAGCGCCTCAGGGCGAATCAAGCTTTGGCTGCGCGCCAATAGCCTCAGCCTGCTCACAGCATTGATGTTAGGAATCGCCTTATTCGCTGGCGTATTGCGACTGGATCAATTAGGCAGATTGCAAGAAATCGTCACTCAGGTCACGCGCCTGTTTGGGGAACGCATCGATTTTATTCAACAAAAAGCCGCCATTATCAACCAGCAGGTTTTAGGTGAAGATCTGGATGAATACGGCTTGTTCAGCCTCTGGGTGACCTTGATCCTGATTGCCATCAGCAAAACATTAAAAACGGCCGGCCTGCCAGCATTGATTGCCATCTGCTGGCCCAAACAGAGCTGGTGGTCGCGCTTACCGGCACCCGCCCGGCATCTGGCGCTGGCAACACTCAGCGTCAGCTTTGTCGTCAGCCTGGTGATCTTGTTGAATGTGTTTGTCCTCTCCAGCCGCTATGTCATTGCCAGTGGCATCGTGTTTATTTTCCTCGCCGCGTTTGCCATGACTGAATGGCAAAGCCGCTGGCCCAAGCTCAGTAGCAGAGGGGTTGCCTGCTTGCTGGTTGCCATGCTCGCCTACTCCTTATGGGATAGAAATCCGACTGATCTTGATCGGCAGGCGGTGGACTACATCCAGACCATCAATCCACAACAGCAACCGGTGTTTTATGACACCGAAAATGCGCGGTTTTATGCCCACCGACCATATCAGGATAGAGTACTGGGTCATACACTGTTTCCCGAGCTGGTCAAGCAGCAGGCGATCTCGAAGTATGACTACTATATGATCACTATCAGCAAGGATGCGGTGGACGTGGCTTATGAACAGCTCGCTGTGCAAACCTTGCAAGAAGCCAATTTCAAGCTGGTGAAAACCTTTTACGGTTGGCGCGGTAAATCTAAAGTCATGATTTTTAGCAAACAGGCCGTGACACCCTGATGCAATACGTTAAAATTCATAAAAATAATTCACTATTCGTTCAGGCCTCCTCATGATTCATTCGCTGACCCAAAAATTTCCCATTCTTAACCTCTGGCAACCACCGTTCAAACATTTGCTGCGCTTAAGCATTCTTTGGGTGATTCTGGTGGCATGTACCGCAAACGTCTGCAACAGCTTTTTCATTAAATGGGGTTTCCGCGACGACTCCCGCTATGCGTCGCTAATAGGGGTGATTGATGGCACGGCTTACCAGCCCTATGTTTACCGCTCAACGGTCCCGCGTCTGGCTGACCTGGCGGTGCAGCAGATTCCGGAAAAGAAACAGGAAAAGCTGTTTGAACGCATCATCTCGTCCGACAAACTGAAAAACCATTTCTTTCACGATGTACCTGCCGAGGAATGGACGCCTCGCGTGGCGCTGGACTACCACCTGATGTATGGCCTGACTTTGCTCAGTTTTCTGCTGACGCTGATTTACCTGCGCAAGATTTTTCTGCACTTTTCTGACAACTACTCGGCCTCTATCCTTGCCGTGGTGCTGTTTAGCCTGATCTACCCGCTGACTTTCAAGCGTGGCGGCTATTTTTATGATTTCTTTGAACTGCTTGGTATCACAGTCAGCACCTATTACTTTCTGACTGACCGCAAGTTTCTGGCGTCCATCTTGCTCATGCTCACGGCATTTAACAAAGAAACCGCCTTCGTTGCCGCATTCGGTTTTTTCTTCTTACATGCCAAAGACTATCCCATGCAAAAGCGCGTGGCTTATTTTGCACTACAATTCATTGCCTGCTTCCTGATCCGGCAATGGATCATCGCACCCTATACCGGGAACACGGATTCAGCCCTACATTTTCACTTGCTTGATAACGCAAAATTCTGGCTCAATCCGGTCAATTACTTCAAATTGAGTGATTTTTATACACTGGGATTGTTCTCGCCCACGTTGCAGCACGTCTTGCTGTTTCCATGGCTGGCCTACTGGATACGCGCTGGCTGGCAACAAATGGATGACATGCTCAAACGGTATACGCTGGGGATTTTTATTCCTAACCTGCTGCTGTTCCTGAACTTCACCACCAAGGATGAGTTCAGAAACTTCTCGCTGAGCATGATCGCCTTGTACATCATACTGATTCATGGGTTTTCAAACTTCAGGCAGTGGCTGGACCAGAAGTAACAGAGCAGACATGAGATTCGTAGATAAATTGCGCATGGGTTACCGGCGCTGGCAATTGGGTGACGCCTTCAAGCATCAATACAACTGCCACCCAGACTTTGACCTGCAGCGCGGGGAGCACAGCTGCACCATCCTCTGGAAAAAGCAGCCAATAGCCACCATCCCTTTTGCGCATACGCTGAGCCAACAACAACGGGGACCATGCTGGATCGTCGCTTCCGGCCCTTCGCTGGCCGAGATTGATCTGCAGAAAATCGCCGCGTATCCGACCATCAGCCTCAATTGCGCAATTAAAAAATTTAGCGCGGCCAAGCTCCATCCGACCGACTGCGTGATTGTGGATCACCGCGTATTTGAGCGCCAGTGGGATTGTGTCGTCGAATCTGTGCGTTCGGGCGCGCGCTGTTTCTTCAACTTTGAAGGGCTGAGTATTATTGCTGAGCGGGCGCCGGAACTGCTGAAGCAAGGCAATCTCTACCTGATTGAGTCGGTGAGTCGCAAATATGGGGTGGCCAGAGGCAGTGCCGAGCAATACTTGCAGGCATTTGCGCAATCGCCTGAGATTCTACTGGCCCCGGATTTATTGCCCTTCTGCCGCTCAATTGGCTTTAGCCACAATTTAAAACAAGGCGTGTTTGCCGGGAAAACGGTAGCCACCTGGGCAGTACAACTGGCGTTTGCCCTGGGCTATGAAGCGATTTATATTCTGGGTATGGATTTGGGCGGCACCGGTAAAGCCCATTTTTATGCCGACCAGCACAATCCTTCACCAGATTTTCTGCGCTATTACGAACCGCATATTCGCGGCTGCTTTGAGCTGGCGCGTCTGGCCAGTGAAAAAACAGGGGTTAAGCTATATAATCTGTCGCTACAGAGCGCCTTGCCTGCCGAGATTATTCCAAAAATGTCGTTTGCCGAGGCTTTGCAACAAATTACCGAGACGGCATCCGTCAAGAAATGATTTAAGTTATGAAAATTATTATCCCGCTGCAAACCTGCTCCACGCGTATTCCGCATAAAAATATTCGCCCTTTTTATCAGGACGATTCGCTGTTCGACATCAAGGCCAAGCAAATCTTGACCTTTGAAGCGCCAGAAAATGTCTATGTGTCATCGGAAAGCGTGGAACTGGTCAAACCGTTATGTGACAAGTATGGCTTTCACTTTATGCAGCGCGATGCCTCCCTGACCGGCAACAAAATTTATCAGCCTGACCTGGTCAAAGCGCTAACCGACCCGCTGCCTGGTGACGATGACATTATGTGGATTCAGGTCACCTCGCCCTTATTTAATCAGTTCAAGGAAGCTTTGGCGGTCTGGAAAGATGTCCGCAACGATTATGATTCGCTAGTTGCCGTCAAACCGTTCAAAGGGCATTTGCTGGATGGCAAAGGCAATCCGGTCAACTATGGGTTTGGCTACTGGCACAAGGTCTCGCAAGACCTGCCCAAGTTATATTCGGTGTTGTGGAGCCTGTTTATTCTCAAACGCGAGACGGTCAACCGCTTTCACTACCATATCGGCGTCAATCCCTACTTGTTTGAAACCAACCATATGGTGGTCGATATTGACTACCATGAGGACTTCGAGCTGGCAGGCATGATTTACACCAAGCTACACGGTACGATTTAATTCACCGCCAAATCATTCACGCCGCGCTTACATGGCTACGCCAGCGCGGCGTTTGCGCTGGTACTTGGCGTAAAGCTTGTCCGCACGCTGCGCAATGGCACGGTAAATTGCCGACTCCCCACGCAGTAACTGACGGTCGTCACCAACATAATGCCGTAGAAATGTGAGCAGATCTCCGCGAGTCAATTGAACATCCATGGCTGAAAAATACAGCGCAGCCAGATCTTTCATTTGCATACGTTGCGAAGGCTGTGCGCGGATTTCTGCTCTATGCAAATCCAGCACATGCAATCGTGGCGGCAGCAGCGTCAATTCAGCCGCTTTAAAGCAGAAATGGCAGATATAAAAGTCACGATGGTAGAGCGGATACGCATGCATCTGACGTGCAATCTCCGCCACCCGACGGATCAACGCACGCTTGAACCGCAGTGTGGGCGGTGTGATTTTCCACTGTAGCGCCAAATCCTCCAGCGTGACAATCTCGCCCAAATCCTCGGTAATCACAAATGAGCGCTGAGTGGCGGGCAGCCAGCCCTGGATGCCATGCCCCACATAAGGCGTGGTGGGAATATGCAAGCGGTGCAAGGCGGCGATGGCCGCCACCTCATTCTGCGCATTCACCACCGGGCGTTTAAAGCTGAGCCAGTTTTTGAACAACTCGCCCCATCCCACACCAAAATGCCGTTTAATAAAAAAATGCTGGCCCGCCAGCGCAATCCGCAAGGTCTCGCGTTCGGCAACCTTGCGGAAGCTTGTGCCTGGCAACTGCATAAAAAAATCAAACACATCCGGCCGTTGCCGAATCTCGGCAGGCAGCGGATTTTCTGCTTTAAATTGTACCGTGGTACTCATGACGCCTTGTCTTTGTGCAAGGCCAAAAAGCGGCTGCAATTCTGGATCGCCTGCAATAACAATGGTTGATATTTGGCCATGAGGCTGTCTTGCGCGCTGGCAGATAACGATTCATCGTGCGGCCCGGTCGGCACAAAATGATCCACGCCATGATGCAAATATGGAATACGGTATTTCATATCCGTTGTTTGCACGCCAATAGAGTGCCAGTCACTGACCACAACAAATGGGCGTGACTGCTTAGTCAGCAACGACAGGCCAAGCGAATAGCTGCTGCTATCCTCAGGCGCACCCAAGGCCTGTAATAACGTTGGTGAAATATCCAAATGGCTGGTCATACGCTCAATTTCGGCATGCGCGTGCTGCGGCATCCACACCACCATGGGCGTATGTGTCTGCTCCTCAACAAAACTTGAGTTATGCCCCCAGAAGCCCTTTTCCAGAAACTCTTCTCCATGATCGCCAGTGATGATGACAATGGTATTGTCTAATGCGCCCTGCGCACGCAGTTCATCAAGCACCCGCCCCATCTGTTGATCTACCCAATGGGCAGCATTGGTATAGCGGTTTTTGAACTCGCCGATCTTGGGCTTAAGCGACTCGCGGCTCATGCCCCAGTAATTCACATCCTTCAAATACGGGGAGGCAATCACGGCTTGCTCGGGGAAGTCATAACGCGCATGCGTAGACTCAAAGAAGAAAAAGCTCATAAATGGCCGCTGCTTATCCCGCGCACGCAAAAAGGCGATTTGCTCAGAGGCATTTTGTTGGTCACGCTGCCAGGGGGTTAACTTCTCCTCCGCCTCGTGCAGCTGTGCAAGCGGTACGCTGGCGAATAAGGTTTTATTAAACTCGGGATAAGAAAACAGTGCGCTGGTACGCAGGTCGAGTTGGTAGTTCAAGGCCTGCACGCGCTGCATGAGCAAAGGCGGTTGTTGTGCATGTAAAAAGCTGGACCAGTAAGAGCCATATAGTCCATAAAACATGCCGAACAGGCCTTCACGCGTACCGTTGCCACTGGAATAGTGGTTTTTAAAATACAAGCCTTGCTGCGCAAATTGCCAGACATGAGGCATGATCTCAGGCGTTAAACGATCCCAGCGCAGAGACTCTGCCACCAGAATGACAATATTGGGCGGCTGCTGGACGGCGCTAAACGTCACCGGCGATAAAGGATACTGAATTCTGGAAGTATCCACATTGAGATGGTTACTGCTATGGCGCACCGTTTGCACGCCCATTTTTTCTGCCCAACTGCGGAAGGTAATCCGTTTATAGAAGGGATACACCGTCGCCGAATCAAGAATCGCCCCGTTATTTTTGACATCACTGATGCCATATAAGACAGCTTGCGCGACAAAGGCCAGCAGCACAATCAGGTACAAAGGCCGTGTCAGCAATAACGCGGGCTTGAATGACTGCATGCGCGTACTCAACCACCAGGCAAACAGCTGAATCAGGATGACAATTGCGACCGATACGCCGATGGCCACATAGGTCTCGTCGCTGGTCCCCAGCGAAGCCAGGCCGCCTTTGGTGGTGACAAGATTCCAGATAAAGCCGTTGAAATGAAAGTTATACAGGTCATAAATCATTAAATCCGATCTGACCAGTAAAATCCCTATCACGGAAAATGTGAGCGCCAATAGCGCGGTGTAGCGGTTGATGGTGCGTGCCAGCAACGATTGCAGCCAGGCCGGGATTAGGGTCACGACGGCATAGGCAAAACTGTAAAACAGCCAGGCACAGACATGAAACCAGAAGGCCGCGCCAGAGGTTGTTTGCGCACCAATGCTGAAGAACCCCCAGCAGGTGGCTAGCATGTGCAGTGTAGTCAGGCCTAAAAACAGTTTGAGTGGTGAAATTTTCTTCATGGCGGCATTCATCTTTAAGCAGTCTGGCGACGATTAGGGCGCACAGAAAGCCGTTACAGGCGACAATTCAAGCTGATGACAAACGGTCACCCCATGCGTCTGGCAGTAGGCTTGCCAGTCCGGCATATCGGTCCAGTCTGCGACAAAAATGAAATCCAGCCCGGCGCCAGTCGAAGCCTGATGATCAAAGCGGCTATCGCCAATAAACAAGGCCGGGAACTGGATGGTCCCATCGGCAATCATGCTGGCCAGGTGCTCATTCTTTTTAGTCGGTCCACCATAAATGCCCAGTTCAAACAGCGTATCCAGGCCACGGCGCGGGAAAATTTGCCGCAACTCTGTTTGATCTCCGCCAGACAGCAGCATCCACTTGGCGTTTGCGGTTTCTTTTTTCAAATCCATCAGTGCAGGCGCAACCTCACACTGCATCAGGGTTTCATCCAGAATCTCGGTAAACGCATCCATAAAGGCCTGAAACCGCTCAGGCGTTAAAGGCTGTTTGATAATCTCGGTGATGTAATAACGGATTTTGTCATTGCGCGGGATGCTGCCCAACTGGATATGATAGTCCACAAAGGCCTGCGCCTGCGCCTCCGTCCCCCCCATCCGCTTGGCGGTGTTGTAATAGGCATCCACTTTCGTCTGGTTGCTATTGAGGACAACGCCATCGCAATCGAGCACAATGGTTTTATACAGGGAGAGGTCTGGTCTTTGGGACATAACGGCGTGGGCTTGGCAAATAAAAAAGGCTTGTATCACTACAAGCCTTCATTATAGACGATTTGTCTAACGCTATACTTATTTGGCCGCCACGATCGCAGAAGCCTCTTTCGCCAGCTTGGTGATCTGTGCCCAGTCCTTATTGGCCACGGCATCGGCAGGCGTCAACCAGGTGCCGCCGCACACAACCACGTTAGGCAACGCCAGGAATTGCGGGGCACTTTCAACGCTGACACCGCCCGTTGGGCAGAATTTCACATCAGCAAATGGGCCGGCAAAGCCTTTGAGCAGGTTAATGCCACCCACAGCGACTGCCGGGAACAATTTCAGGAAGTAATAATCATCGGCATTCGCCATCATGATTTCTGAGCCGGTAGACACGCCTGGCAACAGTGGCAAGCCGATTTCACGGGCATATTTACCTAACTCGCTAGTGTAGCCTGGGCTGACCGCAAACTGGCAACCTACATCCTTGGAGTTTTTCGCATCTTTCAGGTTACGCACGGTCCCGGAACCCAAGATCGCGTCAGGCACATGCTTGGCAATTTCTTCCATGGCTTGCAGGGCAACCGGGGAACGCAATGTGACTTCCAGCACCTTAATACCGCCTTCCAGCAACGCTTCGGCCATCGGCACCGCATCTTCCACTTTGTTAATGACAATCACCGGAATCACCGGGCCATGATTTGCTAACTCTAATGTGCTCATGTTTTGAATATTGACCTAATAAATAAAAAAATTGTTTTTTTAATCGTTTGCTTTATGTAAATGAAGATTGCTAAGCAAAACTAGGCGCAGGCGCGTAGACAGTACGAATAGTACGGCAAGCAAACTGCAACGACGTATTGCGACGCAATGTGCATTTACAACCAGGTAACGGCGCCTTCTTCGGCCGACAGCACATTCCTGCGCATGCCACCAAACAACTCACGGCCCAAGCCATGGGCGTTGTAATGCCGTTTGGCATCGCTCAGCTCTTCAGCCTCGCGCTCAGCCCAAGTGTCTTCATCCACCAGCACATTCAACTGACCGACGGTCCCATTGAGGCGGATGATGTCACCGTTGCGGATTTTGGCAATCGGGCCACCCGCGCTGGCTTCCGGACTCAAGTGAATCGCAGCAGGAATCTTGCCTGAAGCACCACTCATGCGGCCGTCCGTCACAATCGCTACACGGAAGCCCTTGTTTTGCAACACAGCAAGTGGTGGTGTCAATTTATGCAACTCTGGCATGCCGTTGGCTTTAGGGCCCTGGAAGCGCACGACAGCAATGAAGTCACGCTCCAACTCACCGCGGTCAAACGCGGCCAGCAACTCTTCTTGCGCATCAAACACAATGGCTGGCGCTTCGATGATGTGGCGGTCTTCAGGGACGGCAGAAATCTTGATCACGCTGCGGCCAAGGTTACCCTTGAGCAGACGCAGGCCGCCGGACTCGTTAAACGGATGCGAGGCTGTGCGCACGATGGTTTCATCACCACTTTCGGCCGGGTAGTCTTTCCACACCAGCTTGTCCGCTTCTTTTTCCGGCTTTTTACCGTAATCGCGCATGCCGCCGCCACTCACGGTGTAGACATCCGGATACATATAACCGCCTTCGATCAGTTCGCGGATCACAAAACCTGGCCCACCAGCTGCTTGGAATTCGTTGACATCTGCCTTACCGTTTGGATAAACACTGGCCAGCAGTGGCGTCCCTTTAGCCAGATAATGGAAATCTGTCCAGTCAATGATAATGCCCGCAGCACGCGCAACCGCTACCCAGTGAATCAAATGGTTGGTGGAACCGCCAGTAGCCAGCAAAGCCACCATCGCGTTCACGATCACATGCTCATCTACCAGACGGCCAATCGGCACGAATTTATCTTTTTTAGCGTTTTGCACTACCAGACGCACCGCTTCACGCGTCAAGTCTTCACGCATGCCATCATGCGGGTGGATAAAAGCCGCCCCTGGCACGTGCAAGCCCATGGCTTCCAGCAACATCTGGTTACTGTTGGCCGTACCGTAGAAGGTACAGGTGCCGGCACCGTGGTAAGCCGCAGATTCGCTGGCCAGCAACTCATCACGGTCACACAAGCCTTGTGCATATTTTTCACGCACTTTGGATTTCGAGGTGTTATCAATGCCAGTGCTCATCGGGCCCGCTGGCACAAATACACATGGCAAATGCCCAAAATGCAAGGCGCCGATCAACAGGCCGGGCACGATCTTGTCACAGACGCCCAGCAGTAATGCTGCATCAAACACGTCATGAGACAAGGCAATGGCCGTACTCATGGCAATGGTATCGCGGCTGAACAGGCTCAGCTCCATGCCAGGCTCGCCCTGGGTAATCCCATCACACATGGCAGGCACGCCACCGGCCACCTGCACGGTTGCGCCATGCTTGCGTGCTTCATCACGAATAATATCCGGATAGTTCACATACGGCTGATGGGCGGACAACATTTCGTTGTAAGCAGTGACGATACCGACGTGTGTCGGCTTCTCGGCGTAAATCTTGAATTTGTCGTTTTGTGGCATGGCCGCAAACGCGTGTGCCACGTTGGCACAGCCCAAGCGGTCCGGGCCTTTTTCACGGTTCAGGTAATCATCAATGCGCTGCAAATACGCCTTGCGGGTCGGACGGCTACGCTCGATGATGCGTTCTGTTACTTCAATGTGAGATTGTTTCATTGACTATCGCTCAACTGTGTTTTAACTACCTGATGAACTATCCTGGTGAACTGCTTTGAACTTGCTATTGCGTCACAGTATAGGGTGAAGATATATGAATCCAAACAGGCTCCCTACCCCCGATTATCTCCAAACTGCTGCACTACGTCAAATTGAATTACCCGAATCCAACATTTTTTCAGATGATTCAATGACTTAAAACAATATGCCTCTTTTTCGCGTAGTGCATTGACACTCATGGAATGTAGCCAGACATCAAGCAGATTTGGTCACCAGAATATCTTCCAGCATCAGATATTCCAGATCACAGCCATAAAACATATTCAGGGCATCAGTCGGGCTACAAATCATCGGTTCGCCGCGTCTGTTAAGCGAGGTATTGAGCACCACGCCATTACCACGCAGTTGCTCCAGATGCTCAATCAGCGCGTAGTAGCGTGGATTGGTGGCTTTGGTCACAACCTGTGCACGTGCCGTGCCGTCCTCATGGACCACTTCCGGAATGCGGTTTTTCCAGGCCGGGTTCACATCAAAGGTGAAGGTCATGTAGGGCGCCGGATGGTCGGTTTGCAGAATATCCTCCGCCACGCGGTCCAGCATGCTGGGGCAGAATGGCCGCCAGCGCTCACGGTATTTGATCTGGGCATTGATGCGGTCCGCCACGCCAGGAAAACTGGGATCACCCAGAATGCTGCGGCAACCCAGGGCACGCGGGCCAAACTCCATGCGCCCCTGGAACCAGGCGAGTGGATTCCCAGCGGCCAGCAATTCTGCCGCTTTACGTGGGCCATCTTCTACACGGGTAAAAACAGGCTTGGACGGATGCGCTTCACAGGCGGCAATACACTCTTCATTGGTGTAAGAAGGCCCGAGGTAAGCGTGTTCCATTTTATGGATGTTTTCGCCCGCCAGATGTGCAGCGTAAGTCGCCGCGCCCAGGCTGGTACCGTTATCGCCAGAAGCAGGCTGTACAAATAATTCTTTCACGTGTGGCAAGGCGATAATGCGCTGATTCAGCTTCACGTTGAGCGCAACGCCGCCTGCCATCACAATCTTGCCGGTCTCGCGCAGAATATCGCCCAGATAATATTCAATCATCTGCAAAGCCAGGTCTTCCAGCAGCTTCTGTACACTGGCAGCGTAATGAATATACGGGTCGTCAATCTCGTCGCCCTCACGCTTGGGGCCTAGCCATTCAATCAGTTTGGGCGTGAAGTAGTAGCCTTTGCCATTTTCTTTGTAACGGCGCAAACCGACCACGTTGACGTATTCGGTGTTGATGATGAGCTCACCGTTTTCAAACTTGGCCAGGCGGCTCAAATCATATTTGTTCGGGTCGCCATACGGCGCCATACCCATGACTTTAAATTCACCATCAAGCATCTCAAATCCAAGAAACTCGGTGATCGCGCCATACAGGCCACCCAGTGAATCCGGGTCATAGAATTCCTTGATTTTGTGAATCTTGCCATGTTCCCCATAGCCAAAAAACGTGGTGGCATATTCCCCTTTGCCGTCAATGCCGACAATGGCGGTTTTTTCCTTGAAGCCACTCAGATGATAAGCACTGGAAGCATGCGCCAGATGGTGTTCAACCGGCACATATTTGGCTTTGCTCAACCCAAGCTCTTCCATCAATTTGAGTGATTTGTCGCGGTTGCGACGGAAACGGCGGTTGCCATTAAAAATGGCGTCCAGTGCACGGTCTGGTGCGTACCAGTAGCGCCTAGCGTAATGCCAGCGCGCAGCCGACGTCAGCGGAATTTCACCATAAGGGAAAGCCACGATATCGACTTGTTCAGGGGAAATGCCCGCCTGTTTCAGGCAAAACTTGGCCGCTTCGTAAGGCCAGTGATTTTTGGCGTGCTTGTCGCGGATAAAGCGCTCTTCTTCTGCCGCAGCGACAATTTTGCCATCTACCAGAATGGCAGCCGAAGCATCATGCCCCAAGGCACCGGATAAACCTAACACAATCATGCAGAAACTCGCGTAACGATCAAATCAATCGAATGGATTAAATGGAAATGCCCGCCAGGGTGAGTGGCGTATGGTCTGGATAAACCGTTTTAAATCTATCCACCAGCGCATTATACAGTGAACTATCCGGTTTCCAATTTTGCAGCAGCCGCCGCAGGTCGCGTGCATGTGCGCGCAAGGCCATTTGCGCACAGTGATGCTGGCGCATGCTGTCCAGATCAATCACCACGATCTGGCCTTGATCGGTGACCTGCAAATTGCTGCCTTTGAGGTCGCCATGTGACATTTTGAGCAGATACCATTGATAACAAAGCATGACCAATTGCTCCACCACCTGTGCCTCAAGCGCAGGATCGCGAGGCTGCTGAAAAAAGGACAGCACATCGGGCCAGGGGCTAAATGCGGAGACAAAATACGCGCGGCCACGCAGCCCGCAGTAACGGCGTTCGTACATCAACATGGGTTGCGGGGTCAGCATGCCGTAATATTGCAGGCGGTGTGCATTTTGCCACGAGGCGGCCGCCCGACTGGGCCGCCAGGCCCGGCTCAAGGCATGCAGCCAGTGCTTGATGTTATAGCGCTTGATCACGACAGGCTGATCTTGCAACTGGGTATGACCCACGGTGCAGGTGTTGCCCGCCTTCAGGGTCTGCCCCACATGCATGGCCACTTCCAGCGCAGGCAAGTCGGTGGGATGCAATCCGCCAGCGGTACTGACCGCCTGCACACTTTGAGCCGTCTGTTGCCAGGTCACATCGCTACAGGTTCGGAAAATTTTACGCGTGACGTAGTGTTCCACCTCACGCGTCTTCATCTGTTGCGCCCAAGCCAATACTTGTGCAGCTGTGAGGCTGCGCGGCCAGCCGCGTGCATGCAAATAGACATCCAGTAGCCGTTGCGTCCACTGCATCTGATCCAGTACCTGCAACTTCGAAATCAACTCGGCGAGTTGCAGGTGCGCCTGTTTGCGGCTCAGTGTTTGCTGACGGATCCCATCGCCATCAATGGCCCACACCACGCCTTCTGCCAATAAAAAATTCTTTAAATGCAAATCGGTTTGGCATAATCCTGCGACATGCTGTGCTGCCAAGGCCTCAACCAGCAGCGCCAGCAAAGCATATCTGCCCTCTGCAGGGCATGCGGAATAAGCTTCTGCGGCATTGACCGCATTGGGAACAGCGGCATAAATCAATGCGGCTAGCGGCTGGGTGCCGTCATGCAGTGTGCCTTGCCATAACAAGGCTGGCGTACGGATGCCCGCAGCCAGCATGCGGCGCGCGCCGTCCGCATCCCGCGTGGCGTAACGTGACGCTTCCTTGCCCGCAAATAGCTTGGCATAGATCGCCTGGCCATCCCAAATTCCACGCAACACCCAGCGCCGCTCCTTGAGCACGCGGACCAGCGTGTCCAATTGCAAGGGCGGCTGGGCGTCCATGGCAAATTCAATGCGGATGGGGCCCGGCGAAGTGAACTGGTGCAGGGTCATGCTTGCGCAGGTCGTCCTAACAGCAAGAGCGCCTGCTGCAATACTTCTTGCGGGCGTATGTCCGCCATGCTGTCTTTTTTAATCAATTGCCGGTTGGCGCGGTGCGGATAAGGCCCAGTCAACAAGTGATTGGTCGGGCCAAACAGCCCCAGCATCGGCACTTGGGCGGCAGCTGCGACGTGAAATACACCACAATCATGTGAGATAAACAAATTGGAGCGCTCCATCAGCTGGCGCAAGTCTGCCACCGTGGTTTTACCTGCGAGGTTAATACTGTTAGGCACCGCCTTGGCGAATTTCTTTGCCAGAAAGGCTTCATTGCTGGTGCCGGTAATCACCAGTCGTACGCCCGGGATGGCTTGTACCAGCAATTGTCCCAATTCAATATAGGCATCAATCGACCACAGTTTTTTATCATCGGCACGCCTGGCGTAAAAAAACTTCCAGCCATGCAATAGCGTGGTGCCACAGCCCAGGTGAATATTGATCACGGTGTCTGCAGGCTGCACCTCAAAGCGTGACAACAAGCTCACCTGACCGGGCGCGCTGTAGATTGCATAGCAACGGTCTTCATCGGTGATTTCAATCTGGCGCTGTAGCTGCTGGCTCAACCATTGCTGACAAAAGGCTAGCAGTTGTTCCGCATAATGCACATCGGTTTTATCGATGGTCGCCAGTTGCAGGCGCGGATCATTAAAAGGCAGCTTTTTGAGCGCATTTTTATTAAACGCCAGTACCGCGTCATAGTCCTGCGCGAGCTTATTGACGCGGCGGAGACTACTGGTCACCCACAGCTTGTTGATGGCCGGGTTGTGTTCAAACACCTGTGCGCTCAGGGCATTCAGCGCGACTACATCAATGCGTGCCTGTGGCAGATGCTTGCGCAAAAACCGGATAGCCGGCGTACAGAAGATATTGTTGCCCGTGCTACTCGATGTCAGTATTAACAGTGAATTAACCATGTTTCATTATCTCTTGTTTAAACGCTTCAATCCCCAGCGCAGCCACCACCAGCCGCAGCGTTGGTAACACTGGCCATGCTCGCTTGCATAGGCTTGATACAGCTGATACAACAGGCTGTCCGGCCAATCCTGCAAACGGCTCATGAATTGCCGCAAATCCCGCAAGCGTTGCCAGGCTGGCAGCCTCATATGCTTGGCTTTTTCGAGATCAATAAATGCAATCTCATAAGCGCCAGACGTTTTGTGCTCAGGCAGCGCGCGGACAAACAGGTGCTTGGGGTATAGCGCCCGATGCTGTATGCCCGCAGCGTGCAATGTTTTTAACGCCTGTGCGACAGCAATCAGCAACGGCGGATTGGCAGTCATATTGGCCGCCGTGCAATACGGAGTAAGCTCCTCATAGCCTTGCAGTGCCTGCGTAGCCAGGATGGCCTGACGGCCCGCTGGCACATCGCGTACGCCCGCGTAAACCACCTCTGGCACCCTCACCCCCTGCGCCCGTAAATACTTGAGCATGTCATATTCAACCATAAAGGTCGGCAAGCCACGCCAGGGATAGCGCCAGCTAAAGCGGGTATGGTTCTGCTGGCGTTTCACATAGAGTTCAACCAGTTGATGATCAGCACATGGCAATTGCCAGCGCCCGACCCCACTCCAACCGCCTCTTTCCAGATTGGGTGGCTCCAGCCAGGCAATCGCCAGTTGCCACCAGGCATCAAAGTGGTCCATGCGCTGCGCAATCAGGGCATCGCGGACACGGCCCTCTTCGGTTTGAATCTCACTTATTTTCAAAATTAATCAGCGAATAGACGGGTTAGCAAACGACGATTTGTTAATATGGCAGGATTAGGGGGTGGATTTTAACAGAATGCACCCTGAGTGCGATTTTCCACGAGGCAGATTTTTTGATGTTGGTGTTTTTTTGCAAATGGCTTTCAAAGTTACCCTTAGGCTGCGTCCACCGTCTGGGCGCAGTGATTGGTCGATTAAGCTGGCATCTTGATCAAAAAAGTACCGGTATCGCTATTGAGAATATTCACCAAAGTGGCCTGTGCAAAGACAAGGCAGCAGTTCAGCAACTGGCCAAAGATAGCCGGATAGAAGCAGGTAAATCCCTGATGGAATCCCTGTTTATCTGGGGCGCCCCACAATCCGGCTTGCTGCCGTTGGTAAAAGCAACGACTGGCTGGCACTTGGTTGAAGCAGCACAACGTGCGGGCAAAGGCTTGATTTTTCTCACACCACATCTGGGTTGCTTTGAAATCACCTCTATTTATTATGGCAGCCAACACCCGATCACCGTGCTCTATCGCCCCCCCAAACTGACCTGGCTGGAAGGCCTGCTACAAGAAGGCAGGCAAAAAGGCCAGGTTGCGCTGGCGCCCGCCAACGCCGCCGGGGTCAAAAAACTGCTGCAAGCGCTCAAACGTGGGGAAGCCATTGGCATTTTACCTGACCAGATTCCGCGAAATGGTGAAGGCGAATGGGCCGATTTTTTTGGCAAACCGGCTTATACCATGGGGCTAGCCAGCAAACTAGCCGTGAAATCAGGCGCAACGGTCATTATGGCGTTTGGTGAACGCCTGCCCGCTGGCGAAGGCTTTCATATCCATCTGTCCAAGGTCGAAGACATACAGACGCCCGCACTGCTGAACCAGGCGATTGAGCGGCAGGTATCCCAATGCCCGGTGCAATACCTGTGGCAATACAACCGTTACAAACAAAGGCGTTATGCCATGCAAAAACTGCAGCCTAAACAGAGCGGAATGGAGGACGAGCACTAACTCGCCCATGCGAAGATGGCGCTAGACCAAGCCCTGAATCCAGCGGCTATACACCTTGTCGGCGACAGCGTGCAAGACGTCGCAATCCTCGCTCACTTTTGCCAGCATGGTCTCTGCAGACTGGACCGCTGGGCTGGCGGCCGAGGTGGCAATATCGTTTTTCCATTGCTCCGTCCACATTTTGACCATGTCGGGTGTCATTTCAATATGGCATTGCAAACCGATATGTTTGCCCATGACATAAGCCTGGTTGACGCAATACGGGCTGGATAACACATGCGTTGCCCCTTGCGGCACCGAAAACGTTTCGCCATGCCAGTGAAAGCTGTTAAACACTTGCAAGTCACCAAACCAGTCTCGTGCGGCAGGATCGTCTGCCACCTGCACTTGTCCCCAGCCTATTTCTTTGACCGGGTTTTTACTCACCACACCGCCCAACGCCTTGCTGATTAACTGCCCTCCCAGGCAGTGCCCAAGCAAAGGGACATCTTTTTCTACTGCCTGGCGAATCAATTGGAGTAAAGGCGGAATCCAGGGCAGGTCATCGTTGACACTCATGGGGCCGCCCATCAACACAATGCCACTATATGCCTCGACTGAGTCAGGCACGGGCTCGCCTTTATCAATGCGCACCTCGCACCAAGGAATGGCATGCTGCGCTAAAAAAGTGCCCAAATAACCAGCACCCTCGCAGCAAGCGTGCCTGAATACCACCACCTGTTTCATGACATTACCTTCTTATAACTGACTTCCTGATATTGCCCAAGCAAGATTCCGTCCAATGTGTAAGGCCCAATCGCATAACGGATCAGGCGCAGGGTCGGAAAGCCGACGTGCGCGGTCATCCGCCGTACCTGGCGGTTTTTGCCCTCACTGATTTTAATCTCCAGCCAGGTGGTCGGGATCTGTTTGCGCGCCCGAATAGGCGGGTCACGCTGCCATAAATGGTCAGGTTCATCGATGATTCTGACCTGCGCCGGCTGCGTGACAAAATCGCCCAAATCGACGCCGCGCAGCAATGGCATCAAATCTGCTTGTGTAGGAGCGCCTTCCACTTGCGCCCAATAGGTTTTGACCTGTTTGTGCTTGGGATGGCTCAAACGATGTTGTAATGCGCCGTCATCGGTTAGAATAAGCAATCCCTCAGAATCGGTATCTAACCGCCCGGCGGCATAAACGTTGGGAATCGGAATATAGTCCTTGAGCGTCGGGTGTTTTTCATGCGCAGTAAACTGGCATACGACGTTAAAGGGTTTGTTAAACAGTAATAACATGGAAAGTGCTATGTCTAAAATCAAGGTGCCCGCCACTGGCAGCAAAATCACCGTCAATGCTGATAATACCCTAAATGTTCCTGACCAACCTATTATCCCGTTTATCGAGGGCGATGGCATCGGCGTTGACATCACGCCCCCCATGATCAAAGTTGTGGATACTGCGGTTGAAAAAGCCTATGGCGGCAAACGCAAGATTTCATGGATGGAAGTCTATGCCGGTGAAAAATCCACCACGCTGTATGACAAAGACACCTGGTTGTCTGACGAAACCATGGCAGCCCTCAAAGACTATGTGATTTCAATCAAAGGGCCGCTGACGACTCCGGTTGGCGGCGGCATCCGTTCACTCAATGTGACCTTGCGCCAAGAGCTAGACTTGTACGTGTGTCTGCGCCCTATCCAGTATTTCACAGGCGTGCCTAGTCCGGTCAAACACCCTGAAAAAACCGACATGGTGATTTTCCGTGAAAACACTGAAGACATTTATGCTGGCATCGAATGGGCAGCTGGCACGGAGGAAGTGAAAAAAGTCATCAACTTCCTGAGCGACATGGGTGTACGCAAGAAAATCCGCTTCCCTGAAGCCTCTTCCATCGGCATCAAGCCAGTCTCCATCGATGGCAGCAAGCGCCTGATCCGCAAAGCCATTCAATACGCGATTGATAACAACCGCAAATCAGTCACTATCACCCACAAGGGCAACATCATGAAGTTCACCGAAGGTGGCTTCCGTGACTGGGGCTACCAGCTGGCCAAAGAAGAGTTTGGCGCAGAACTGATTGATGGTGGCCCATGGTGCAAACTGCCGAACGGCATCGTCATCAAGGACTGTATCGCCGACGCCTTCCTGCAAGAGATTCTGTTGCATCCTGAAGATTACGATGTTGTCGCTGCACTGAACCTGAACGGTGACTACATGAGTGATGCGCTGGCAGCACAAGTCGGCGGCATTGGCATTGCCCCAGGCGCGAACTTGAGCGACACCGTTGCCATGTTTGAAGCTACACATGGTACCGCGCCTAAAATCGCCGGTAAAAACCTGGCCAACCCGAGTTCCCTGATCTTGTCAGCCGAAATGATGCTACGCCACATGGGCTGGGTGGAAGCTGCGGACCTGGTGTTGCACGGTGTGGCCAAGGCCATCGCCAGCAAACGCGTGACCGGCGACTTCAGCAGCCAGATGGAAGGCGCGACGCAAGTGGGCACCGCTGAGTTTGGTGACGAGATTATCAAACAGATGGCGTAAGCAGACACGCAAGGCCCAGCATAAAAAAACGGCTCGCTATGGCGAGCCGTTTTGTATTTTTTACCCCTAAAACAAAAATTATGCTTTTTGTATATTGGAGGCCTGCTTCCCTTTTGGACCTTCAGTCACATCAAAGGATACGCGCTGACCTTCTTTCAAGCTTTTGTAACCAGATTCAACGATTGCGGAGAAGTGCGCGAACAAATCGTCACCACCATCATCCGGAGTAATGAATCCAAAGCCCTTAGAGTCGTTAAACCACTTTACGGTACCTGTTGCCATTTTACTTCCTTACTTTTTTACTTAACAGGGAGGCGCCCCCAAAAGTTTGTCTCAAGTACTCCAGTCGCAATAAACAAGCTTTGCTTTACTTAAAGACGGCCACAAAAAACCTGAACCCAAACGCCTTAAGGATTTATAAGTGAGCATAATTTAAAAGTCAAGACTATTTTTGTATCTTTTGAGTTAAGTCAAGAAAACTCCCTAAAATTTGCACAAAAGCTGCATCAGAACGCGTCTTTTCTGCGATTTGAATCCCGCCTGGACCCCATATACTGAGGTAGAAAGTATTGTTATATCAGTCGATTAAACGGCGTATTTAAGGATTTTGGAAACAGACTCAGAACGCTATGGCCACACTGGAAAGCACAAAAAAACTGGGCGGCATGGCCCGCATGCTGGTGCAATCTTCGCTGATGAGTGAAGAAGAAGCGGCCACCCTGCAAGAAAAATGTCAGAGCCAAAAAGCCAGCTTCCTCGCCGCGACGCTGGCACAAAAGAAAATCTCACCCAAAGAAATCGCGCTCTCTGCCTCACAAGCGTTTGGTTTTCCTTTTTTTGACCTGGATGCACTTGAACAGAATCTGCTGCCTGACAAAGGCATTGATATCAAACTGATGCAGTCGCATCGCGTGCTGCTGCTGCAACAAAAGGGCAATGTGGCCTATATTGCCCTGTCTGACCCGACCAATCTGCATGCGCTGGACACCATCCAGTTTCAAATGGGTGCAACCTTGTTCCCGATTGTGGTGGAAGATGACAAACTGGGCAAATGGATAGACAAAATTGTCGAATCCAAAGACACCAGCATGTCTGCACTCAATGCAGGGGGGGATGATTTTGATCTTGGCCTGGAGGAAAGCAGCGAAGAGCCCGAAGCGGATATCATGCAGGAAGTCGATGATGCCCCAGTGGTCAAGTTCCTGCAAAAAATCTTGATGGATGCCATTAATATGGGCGCGTCTGACTTGCACTTTGAGCCTTATGAAAAATTTTACCGTATCCGCTTTCGCGTCGATGGCGTGTTGAGGGATATGTCGCAGCCTCCGCTGGCCATCAAGGAAAAGCTGGCTTCACGCATCAAGGTGATTTCTAACCTGGACATCTCGGAAAAAAGAATTCCGCAGGATGGCCGCATGAAGCTGATCCTGTCAAAAACACGCGCAATTGATTTCCGTGTCAGCACTTTGCCACTGATCCATGGCGAAAAAATTGTCATGCGGATTCTGGATCCCTCCAGTGCCACGCTGGGCATTGAAGCGCTCGGCTACGAGGCACCACAACAGGAGGCGCTACTCAAGGCCATTCACCGCCCATACGGTCTGGTACTGGTCACCGGGCCCACCGGTTCGGGTAAAACCGTCTCGCTGTATACCTGTCTGAATTTACTCAATGATCCCGGCGTCAATATCTCAACCGCAGAAGATCCTGCCGAAATTCCGCTGGCGGGCATTAATCAGGTCAACGTCAATGACAAACAGGGGCTGACCTTCGCTGCAGCCCTTAAATCCTTTTTGCGTCAGGACCCGGACATCATCATGATTGGTGAGATCCGCGACCTGGAAACTGCAGATATGGCCATCAAGGCCGCATCGACCGGGCATATGGTGCTGTCCACCCTGCATACCAACGATGCGCCTACTACCCTCTCCCGTTTGTTAAATATGGGAGTCGCCCCCTTCAATATTGCCTCTGCCGTGACGTTAATTACTGCACAGCGCCTTGCAAGACGGTTGTGCAAGCATTGCAAAGTGCCGCTGAATGTCCCCAAGGAAGCACTATTGAAAGTGGGCTTTACCGAAGCTGATCTGGATGGCAGCTGGCAGTTATACGGTGCCAAACCAGGGGGCTGCGAACATTGCAACAATGGCTACAAAGGACGGGTGGGGATTTATCAGGTGATGCCGATCACCGAGGAAATCGCGCGCATCATCATGTCTCACGGCAACGCCATGGACATTGCCGCGCAGGCCAAACGCGAAGGCGTGAAAGATCTGCGCGAGTCTGGCTTGCTCAAGGTTAAACAGGGACTCACCTCGATTGAGGAAGTCGAAGCAGTCACCAACGAGTAACACGGGTAGGCATTCACTTTTTAAGAAGACATTATGGCGACTGGCAATATCAAACAATCTGTATATTTGTGGGAAGGTAAAGACCGCAAAGGCAAGCTGGTCAAGGGCGAGATGCGCGCCAACGGCGAGGCCGTCGTCAATGCGACCTTACGCCGCCAGGGCATCAGTGTCAGCAAAGTGAAAAAGCAAAGTTCGCTGGCGACCAAAGGCAAGGTGTCAGAAAAAGATGTCACGCTGTTCACCCGCCAGCTGGCGACCATGATGAAAGCTGGCGTGCCTTTGCTGCAGGCATTTGACATTGTCGGTAAGGGCCACCACAACCCTGCGGTCTCCAAACTGTTGGGCGACATCAAGGCCGATGTTGAAACAGGCAGCAGCCTGAGCGCGGCCTTCCGAAAATACCCGCTACATTTTGACCAGTTATTTTGCAATCTGGTGGGCGCTGGCGAGCAGGCCGGGATTCTGGATGCCTTACTGGAACGCCTGGCAACCTACAAGGAAAAAATCCTCGCCATCAAGAGCAAGATCAAATCAGCGCTGGTATACCCGACCTCGATTATCGTGGTGGCGTTTGTCATTACCGCCGTCATCATGATTTTTGTGGTGCCCTCGTTCAAAGAGCTGTTCAGCAGCTTTGGCGCAGACTTGCCTGGCCCGACAGTGGTAGTGATTAACCTGTCAGACTTTTTTGTAAAATGGTGGTGGGCTATTTTTGGTAGTCTGGGTGGCGGCCTGTGGTTCTTTTTCTATACCTGGAAACGCTCGGCAAAACTACAGGCGACCATGGATCGGCTAATGCTACGCCTGCCGATTTTTGGTGAACTCATCCGCAAAGCCACCATTGCCCGCTTTGCGCGTACGCTCTCCACCATGTTCGCCGCGGGCGTGCCGCTGGTAGAAGCGCTGGACTCTGTGGCAGGGGCTTCGGGCAATCAAGTGTATTTTGATGCTACCAAAAAGATTCAAAGCGAGGTCAGTACCGGGACCAGTCTCACCGTGGCCATGCAAAACACCAATGTCTTCCCGAATATGGTGATCCAGATGACCGCGATTGGTGAAGAGTCTGGCTCATTGGACAGCATGCTGACCAAAGTGGCCGATTTTTATGAGGGCGAAGTCGATGATGCAGTCGCAGCGATTTCCAGCCTGATGGAACCGGTGATCATGGTGGTGCTCGGCGTGCTGATTGGCGGGCTGGTGGTGGCCATGTACATGCCCATCTTCAAAATGGGTAAAGTGGTCAGTGGTGGCGGCTAGGCAAATACACGCGCCTGCGTGATAAAACAACCGGGTAAAAAACAAGGGGCTTTACGCCCCTTGTTTGTTTTTAACGCAAATGAATATACACCGTGCTTACATGGCTTTTTTGCTAGCAGCCTGCAAGGACTTTTCAATCTCATCATAAGGCTGCGCACCCAGCATGCGTTTACCGTTTTCAAAGAACATGGTCGGCGTGCTGTTGACCCCGACTTTATGCGCCAGTTCGCCGACTTTTTCCAGCGGCACATCGCACTTGGCAGTAGTGGTCGGCAGCTTGTTGTTCATGATCCAGTCTTGCCAGGCTTTTACACGGTTGCTGGCACACCAGATGCTACGCGATTTGTTGGCCGCATCCGGGTGCAGCTGTTCAATCGGATACAAAAAGGTGTAAATGGTGACATCGTTAATGTTGGTGAGCTCTTTTTGCTCAAGACGCTTGCAGAATGGGCAATCCACATCCGAGAACACCACCAGCTTGCGACTGCCATTGCCTTTGACCACCTTGATGGCCTGATCCAGAGGCAGCGTATTAAAATCAATTTTAGTGAGCTCATCCATACGCTCACCGGTCAGGTCTTTTTTGGTTTTCGGATCTACCAGGCGGCCTTCAGCTATCAAAAAACTGAATTTATCATCGGTATAGATGATCTGGCCACCCATGTACACTTCGTACAATCCGGCGTAAGGGGTTTTGGTCACGCTATCCACCTTGAATTTTGGATAGGCACTCTCTATCTGTTTCTTAAGACTGGCTTCATCTGCCACGCTGCCCATAGACCACAGCAGACAGAGGGCCCCCAAGGCCTTGATGACAGCCGTTGCGTTGTATTTTTTCATACCAACTCTTTCTCGAACGTGCACCGGGCGCTACGCTTGCGTCGCGGTGCGAATTAAAAAACGTTTCAGCATAGCACTGTTTTCAACGCCGCGTAAGCCAAGCAAGGCGGCATGCGTCCACAGTGCCTGTGGACGCGCAAACAGAAAATCCAGTCCTCGCGTCAGGGCATGCATGCTTCGGATATCGCGTTGACGGCCACGCATGACATGCCGCAGCACGTTAACATCCCCCAAGGGCTTAATGCCCGGCAAGCGTGCGACTTCCGCACATAAGGCTTGCACATCTTCGAAGCCCAAATTGACCCCCTGCCCGGCCATAGGATGCACCTGGTGTGCGGCATCACCGAGCAACAGGATATTGGGCAACGCCATGGTTTCAGCTGTATTCTGCCTGAGGGGAAACGCCACCACAGCACCATTAGGCGTCAGTGGGCCCAAGACCTGACCACAGCGGTGTTCAACTGCGACTGCCAGCTCACCGGCAGACAGCGCCTGCATGCGGGCGGCCTCGGCGTGGGGTAAGGCCCAGACCAATGACACCTGCTGCTCAGGCATCGGCAGCAAGGCCAGCGTTTCATGGGCACCAAACCACTGCCTTGCCACGTGTTGATGCGCTTGTGTGGCAACATAATTGGTGACCAGCGCCGTCTGCGCAAAGTCCACTTGCTCCACGCCGACGCCACACTGCGAGCGCACCCATGAACTCGCGCCGTCTGCGCCTATCAATAATTGTGCTTCTATCGTTTGCTGCGGCAATGCTACACGGATTTGATGACCAAATTGTTGCAAGGATTGCGCCGGTGCGTCGGTGATGACCGTTACGTCGGCGTCTGCCAACACAGTCCAGCACGCCTGCATCAAGGCCTGACTCTCGACAATGCAGCCCATTTGGGCCAGATGCGCTTCCTTGGCTGTCAGGCTCAGGCTGGGCAGGACATGATGCTGCGTCGGTGACCATAAATGCATGGCGTTGACCGGGTTCACGCGCTGCGCAGGCACATGCTGCCAGACGCCAATCTCAGCTAACCAGTCCATGGTTTGATTGGTCAGCGCATAGATCCGGCTGTCCCAGTCTAACTGATCGTCGGCCCAGCCTGCTGGCAGCTCAAACGGTGGCTTTGCATCCGTCAGGACCACCTGCTTGCCCAGACGGGACAAGGCGATGGCAGCGGTCAGCCCCACCAACCCAGCACCGACAATCACTACGTCTGTCTGCATCAAGTGCTTTTCAGCGTCCATAACTCATTTTTTCCACCAGAAAACGCCGGGCCATCGGTAACATGCTGAGCATCCCCAGCCCCGCACCACGCAACACGCCCACCCCGATCAAATCATTTGAAAATACATTGACCAGAAAATCGGTAAACTGCAAGCCACGCCCGGTATCACGCTGTCTGGACGCCTGGTAGGCGAGCAAGCGGTGGTCAGCGCCCCACTCATGCGATGTCGTAGACGCCACATTCTCGGCCAGCGCCACCGCATCACGGATGCCGACATTAAAGCCCTGACCGGCGACCGGATGCATGGTTTGCGCCGCATTGCCGATGACCACGCAATGCGCCGCAAACGTCTGTTCCAGTTTGCTTAATTTAAGCGGGAACCTGAAGCGTTTTCCGGCATGCAGAAAGCGGCCGACGCGGTCACCAAAGGCGGCATGCAGGGCGTGCAAAAAGGCGGCATCATCAAGCGCAGCAATCTCGTCGATATACGCCTGCTCGCCCGTCCACACCAGTGAAAACTGGTCGCCATTCGGTAGCAGCGCCATCGGGCCACGTGGCGTAAAGCGCTCGTAGGCAATCTGCCGGTGTGGCAGTTCAGTTTGCACCAGGCCTACCAGTGCATCATGCCCATAATGCTTGGTGTCGCGCTGCAAGCCCGGAATAGCCTCCAGACTCCGGCCGCCATCGGCCACCACCGCTAACGGCGTAGACAGTGAGTACCGTTGCCCATCGGCTGCCGTATATACAATATCGGCGGCACTGGCATGCACCTGTAAGTCCGTCACCGGAGCTTCGTAATACAGCTTAATGCCAGTGGTCAATTGCGCCAGGCGCGCATCCAGCGCCCGCATCAACACGCCATAAGACACCACATAGCCCAGCGCCGGTAGCTGATGCTCTTGTGCTTTGAGCACGGTGCGGCCCAAACCTTTTTGCTGTGACACATGAATGGTTTCAATGGCAGTGACCGCATCGGCCAACATGGACCATACTTGCAATTGCTCCAACACCTGGCGCGTGCCAAAAGACAAGGCCAGGGCACGGCCATCGCCATACATGGCGCCTGGCGCCTGCGCTTCAAGCACGGTGACCGGCACACCAGCCTGCTGCAAAGACAAGGCCAGCACCAACCCGACCGGGCCACCGCCAATCACGACAGGATGTTCAATCAATTGCATGCTGCATCCATTTGTATGACAAAAATACACTCAAAAAATACATTTTTTAAAAGAGTCTTTTAGACCTAGCCGAAATCCGTTGCAAAAGATCAGCGTTGCGCCATCAGCGCTTCGATATCAGCGACGGTTTTGACCGCAGCGGCGGTCAACACTTCATGGCCGTGCTCGGTGACCAGCACATCATCCTCGATACGGATACCGATATTCCAGAAATGCGGCGGCACATTGTCTGCAGGACGCACATAGCACCCTGGCTCTACGGTCAACACATGACCAGGCTGTAACATGACCCATGCACCGTCGGCTGTTTTGTACTCGCCGGCATCATGCACGTCCAGGCCCAGCCAATGCCCGGTGCGGTGCATGTAAAACTGGCGGTAGCTACCAGTTTCGAGCACCGCGTCGCGGCTGCCGTGGCACAGACCAAAGTGAATGAAGCCATCCACCAACACTTCGAGCGCAGCTTCATGCGGCGCATTCCAGTGCTGCTGCGTATTCACTTTACCCAAAGCGGCTGCCTGGGCTGCCAGCACTAATTCATACAAGTCCTTTTGTGGGCCACTGAAGCGACCATTCACCGGGAAGGTACGCGTGATGTCCGAGGCGTAACCATCCAGTTCACAGCCAGCATCAATCAACAGCAAATCCCCATCTTTGAGCTGGGCATTGTTAAAGTTGTAATGCAGGGTGCAGGCATTGGCACCCCCGGCCACAATGCTGGTATAAGCAGGCGCTTGCGCACCATGGCGATAAAACGTGTGTAAAAACTCCGCTTCGACCTCATACTCCCATTGCCCGGGACGGGTGTGCTGCATGGCACGGTTATGCGCGGTGGCAGCAATCTGTGCTGACCGGCGCATGACGTCCATCTCCTCGGACGATTTAAGCAGACGCATGGCATCCAGCGCTTGACGCACATCAAGCAGTTGGGCGGGCGCTTGCATGCCAGAGCGGGTTTGTGCTTTGACCGCATTCAACCAAGCAGTGACTTTGCTGTCCCAAGCACTGTCTGCACCCAGACTAAAATGCAAGACCGGCTGATTTGCCATCAGCTTGGGCAGTTCGGTGTCCAGCTGCGCGATCGAGTAAGCCTCATCAAAGCCAAACACTGTTTTGGCAGCTTCAGGGCCATAACGGAAACCATCCCAGATTTCGCGGTCCAGGTCTTTGTCACGGCAAAACAAAATACTTTTGGGCTGGGGTCCGGCCATCAGCACCAACACCGCTTCCGGCTCTTTAAAGCCGGTCAGGTAATAAAAATAGCTGTCAAAGCGGTAGGGATAGTGACTATCGCGGTTGCGTGTCACTTCGGGCGCGGTAGGAATGATCGCAATACCGGCCTGCATGTGGTTGATCAACTGCTGGCGGCGGCGAGAAAACTCTTGCATGGAAACACTCAAAGCTAATCCTGGATGGTTGGGCATTGTAGCGTATTTGGTCGGCGATTGCTGGATTGGTTCCCCCTGCCTGCCAGGCACCCGCAATCAAAATCCCATCATCTCATACAGTGGTGATCGCCTGACCGATTGCTCAGCTTGTTCTATGGTGCCATCTTGTTGCCATCGTTGCAGTTGACGTGCCAGGATGGGTCGCACCTGGGCGGCATGCATGCCAGGCTTGATAGCGGGTAAATACAGCATTTTGAGCAACAAGGCATCTAGACCCGTCAGCAAAGCTTCGGGCGTTTTATCGTTAAAAACCGAAGGAAACACCCGCTCGGAATCATTGGGCAAGCCCATGGCCTGGGTGATCTCTTCTACGATGCACGAGACCAGCGACCGGTGCGCTTGCGCATGATCCACCGGAATCACCACCCAGGCCCGCTTGAGCGCCTGCCCGGCATCAGCGGTAGACCCAAACATGCAGACCGCGTCGTCTGGCGGCTGCATGTTTGGATTGCCACTCACCGTTCTCAAATCCTGCTGCCATTGTGCCGCCTCGCTAAAAATCACGATCATATTGGCGTCAGCCGCACTGCTGGCAAAACCCACAGCATGCCCGGTAATTTGCGCCAGATGCTGAAGGTGGTAGCGCGTCAGTGTTGTATGCTTTTCCTGTTCGTCGGCATGGTGTACCAGCCATACCTTGACCGGCTTTAACCACTTGCGCACCCCAAACTCCCCCGGCCGGTATTCGTTGTGTAACGCGACCTCAGCAAAGGCAAGTTGCAGGTACTCCGGCGACTGCCAGGCTTCTTCGGCTTTGCTGGCCTGCCCAGACAACAGCACGATCAGCAAAACAATCCCTTTAAATATCGTCATGCCTGTGCGTTTCGCGTAAGGGGTTGAGTAATGGCGACAAACCATTGTGGTCGATCTCCTGCATCAATTGCAGCAACCGCCCCAACTCACCGCGTGGAAAGCCTTCTCGGGCAAACCAGTTTAAATAGTGACCGGGCAAATCGGCAATCAAGCGTCCCTGATACTTGCCATAAGGCATTTTGACGCTGACCAGTTGTAATAAATCTTCGTTTTTCATGGGGCTACTTGATGCGGGATCAACTTGGAATCATCGTGGCTATTCTACTAAAAAAACTGTCGGCCCTCGCAGGCAAAGGGCCTGGCCTCAAGAATTCCGTGCAGCTGCCGATATGTTATCCAGTATGCCCTAATCACAAATAAAGATTACCTAGTGTTGAACTGAACATCGCGGAAAACCATGATGCAATACGAAGTCACCAAAGAAAAAAGTGCAGAGCACCTGCGGCAAGCCATCCACCATATGTCGATGCAGGATGCCGCCTTTCATCCAGTCAGCTATACGGTCTGGTATGAATACTCGTCCGGCGAACATGCGCGCCTGATTGATGAGGTCAACGCACTGATTGAAAAAGAAAAAAAACTCAATGAAAAAAGCACGGCCCATGTCTTTAACAAGCATATTGCCGGCATTGATACCGATCATGCAAAAAAACTGGTAGAACGTTTCAGCCAAGTCGTCACCGAAATGCGCAGCTCGACCGAAAAAACCGGGCTGCAAACAAGCGAATACAGTAAAACCCTGGATGCCTGGTCTAACGAGATCCAGCAACAGGAGCCGCAACTGGCTTTGCAACTGGACTCATTGCTGTCAGAAACGCTGATGATGACCAATAGCCTCAACCATTTGCAAGGCAAATTGAGCTCAAGTCTGGAAGAGGTAGACGCGCTCAAAAACGAAATGATCAAGGCCAGACAAGAAGCATTGCAAGACGGGTTGACTGGCCTCATGAACCGCAAGGGCTTTGACGTGGCGTTGCACGATTGCCTGCAACAGCACATCGTCGATACCAGCCTGATTATTGCGGATATTGATTACTTCAAAAAGGTGAATGACAGCTATGGCCACTTGTTTGGCGACAAAGTGATCCAGGCAGTTGCCAGCATTTTTAAAACCGTTGCCGGCAACAGCTACACGGCGGCGCGCTATGGCGGTGAAGAGTTTGTGTTGCTGCTACCGAATACGCAGCTGGAAACCGCGCGTGAAATCGCCGAGCAAATCCGGCATAAAGTTGCTGCGATCAATATCAAAAACACCATCACGCAGCATATGATTTCCAACATTACCATCTCATTGGGCGTGGCCGCCTACCAGCCTGGCGAACAGCCAGAGGACCTGTTCAGCCGTGCCGATCAGGCCCTGTATACGGCAAAAGCCAATGGCCGCAACCGCGTCACCCAGTCCAGCGAAGCCCTTGTTGCTGCCTAAGCCGTGCCGCTGAGGACCTCAGCGGCCAATTACAACAAATCCCGTTTTTGCTGGGGAATATCCTCATAGGGATAGCGGGCATGGCCAAAACGCATCACCAAGACCGAAACGGCCAGAATCAGAATCGCGGCAGACACCGCCAGCATATGCGTCTCTGTCATTTCTTTCATATCCAGCAACAAATATCGCGCCAGGGCCACCATGGCGATATAAATTGGGTAGCGCATCGGCAGTTTGCCAGAGCCAAAATAACTGTTGATCATGGAAAAGACTTCCAGATACAGGAACAGCTGCAACAAATCGCCCAGGCCGACCATGCCGGCGTTCCACATACGCGACAGTTCATGCGCCAGTGAAAAGAAGGTGGCCAGTGTCACTAGCCCCAATCCTAAACGTTCTATCCACATCAAGGCCTGATGCGCCAGCTTGTCTGTTTTATGCTCGTACGGTGGTTTCATGATGCTCCCTTTTTACTGCTTGTTATGATCTGCTTAACCATTCATCCAGTTGTTTTAATCGTTCCGGCGTCCCAATGTCATGCCAGACCCCGGCATGGTGCTGCCCGCTGACTTGTTGCTGCCGCATTGCGGCTTTTAATAACGGCGCCAGTTTGGCTGGCTGCCCGCGCGTCACCGTTACAAACAAGTCTGGATGATAAACCCCCACACCTGAGAACGTCAGCTTATGGCTGGCGTCTTCTTGCAGCAGGCCATTGACCAGGCCAAAATCTCCGGACGGATGTTGTGGCGGATTATCCACCATGACCAGATGCGCCAGTTTACCGGCGGGGAGCGCCAGGCGTGCATAGTCAATATCGGTATAGACATCGCCATTCACCACCAGAAATGGTTGCGTCCCTAATAGCGGCAAGGCATAGGCAATCCCCCCCGCAGTTTCCAGCGCCGTACTTTCTGCACTGTAACTGATATTCACCTGCCAGCGGTCACCATCGCCCAGCGCGGCTTCAATCTGCGCCCCCAGATGCGCATGATTAATGACAATCTCAGTGATTCCTGCTTGCGCCAGGCGCTCAATATGCCAGACGATCAAGGACTTGCCGCCCACTGCCAGCAAGGGTTTGGGCGTGTGGTCGGTCAGCGGCCGCATGCGCTCACCGCGACCAGCGGCCAGAATCATGGCGCGCATCTTCATGCCGCCTCTAGCGTCTTCAGCAACTTAAGGAAAGGGCGCAACTCTACATAGCGCTCGCAAGCGGCTTGCAGATATTGCATCACCAGCGGCATATCCTTAAGATAGCCCGACTTGCCATCCCGGTGATACAGCCGCGCAAAAATCCCCAGCACCTTGATATGCCGCTGAACGCCCATCCATTCAAAATCACGATAAAACTCGCCAAAATCAGTATTCACGGGCAACCCGGCCTGTTTGGCAGACTGCCAATAACGGACTACCCAATCCATCATGATTTCTTCATCCCAGTGGATATAGGCATCCTTGAACAGCGAAACCAGGTCATAAGTAATCGCCCCGATCACGGCATCCTGAAAATCAAGTACGCCGGGATTATGCTCGGCGGTAACCATCAAGTTGCGCGCGTGATAGTCTCTATGCACGGTCACTTGTGGCTGCTGCAAAATATTGTCGACCAGCAAGGCAAATGTCTTGTCCATCACCGCTTGCTGCTCCGGGGTCAGCGTTTTGCCCAAATGCTTGCCCACATACCATTCGGGGAACAACTGTAACTCACGCATGAGCAACGCACTGTCATAAGGCGGCAAGGCGGCGGGCTGGGTCGCCAGTTGCATCTTGATCAAGGCCTGGCATGCATCACCATACAAGGCTTTGGCATTGCCGGCATTGAGCTGCGACAAATAGGTGTCATTGCCCAGATCACTGAGCAGCAAAAACCCTTGTTCCAGATCTTGCGCGAGAATCTTTGGCACATTCAGCCCCGCGGCCAGCAACTGCTCGGCCACGCGGACAAAAGGACGGCAATCCTCCTGGGGCGGTGGCGCATCCATGGCAATCAGGGTTTCTGCGGCCAGATGTACGCGGAAATAGCGACGGAAACTGGCATCGGCGGAAGCCGTGCTGAGCGTAAAGGGTTGCTGAAGTACGTCTGTCAGCCATTGCTGAAGGTGCTGTGTTCTATCCACAAAATATCCCGAATCTTGAATAGGCCTGTCTGGTGGCCGCTGCGATGAAAATGCGGCAGCCATTTTAAGGGAAAAATGACTTTTTAAGCGTTTTCATGAATAATATAGCGCAATTGAAACAAGGCATCGGGCTAACATCCCAAAATTCGCCGTAATAATTACGCTGCCAACGGCAGGCCTGACCGAAACGATCACTCTTTGAATAACTTGCACGTTCACTCATCTACTTTTCAGGAGCGCGGGATCCGCCTGATTCTGGCATTGCTGGCCATAGGCACACTCTCGCCTGAGCACTTGCGCGCCGAGGAAGAGACTGCCCCTGAAAAAATTCAGCTGGCAGAGGCGGTCACCTTGCCAGGTGCGATTGAGATTGAAGGCGACACCCTGCAACTGCGCATGGACCGTCAAATGCGTGCGACGGGCAACGCTGTGATGCGCAAAGACGGGCAACAGGTCACGGGCGATGATATTCGCTACGATATCCAGAACGATGAATTGCAAGTCGAAGGCAATGCGGTGATTACCGCCGGTCAAACCAAAATCACCGGCCCGATGTTGCGCATGCGCCTGAGCGAAAACATCGGTGAAATGCGTGATGTATCCATTGAATTCAAGAGTAGCCCGCCACCGCCCAACGATGAGGACGGTAGTCCCTTGCTGAATGATCAGGCAATTTTACTCAGTGACCCGAAAAGATATCTGGAAGACAATCAGTCTTACAGCACCCAGGCCAGTACCAAAAGCAATGCATTTGACAACATTCGCGCCACCGCCAAACAGGTGCTCTTTGAAGGCCAGAACATCAAACGCCTGAAAGGCGCCAGCTATACCTCTTGTGCTGCGGATGTGGATGACTGGTATATCAAAACGAATAGCCTGGAACTGAACGATTACTCTAGAACCGGCGTGGCAACCAATGCCTATGTCGAATTCAAAGGGGTGCCTATCCTCTACACGCCCTGGATGAGCTTTTCGTATAACAACCAACGTAAAAGCGGCTTTCTTGCGCCCTTGTGGGGCACGACCTCGCGGAGCGGTTTTCAGCTTTTAACGCCTTACTATATCAATATCAGCCCGGATATGGATGCCACGGTATCCACCAACTACTTCAGCAAGCGCGGCCTACAACTGCAAGGAGAGTTCCGCTATCTGGGCGAAACCTATTCCGGCATCAACAATCTGGAGTATCTGGATAAAGACAACATGACGGGGCAAACCCGTTACTACGCCAAGCTCACGCATTTACAAAGCTTTGGCAGTAACTGGTCTGGCGGCTACAGCTTTGAAAAGGTCTCTGATGATACTTACTTTTCAGACCTAGCGACCCGGATTCAGGTCACTTCACGTGTGAACTTGCAACAAGCCGTGTTTGCCAATTACAACAGCGAGCACGTCACCTTTAACGGCATCCTTCAGCGCTACCAAAACCTGGATAACGTGTCCTTTGTCTATCAGCGATTACCCCAACTGACCTTTACCTACAACGACGAGTGGAAAGGGTTCAAGCCGAAAATTGGGGCGCAATACGTTAATTTTCAAACCATGGATGGCATGGTAGACAAGCCTAGCGGCAGTCGCATGAGTGTCTACCCTTCGATTTCATACCCGATGAAAAACTCTTACGCTTATGTGACGCCAAAAATTGGTGTGCAAAGTACGCAATACAGTTTGAGCAACAATATACCCGTAGGATATTCTCAGGAATACAATCAGTTGAATCGTACGCTGCCTATCGCGAGCGTGGATTCCGGTCTGTATTTTGACCGTCAGACCAGCTTGTTTGATACCACGTATACGCATACGCTGGAACCACGGGCATACTATGTGTATATCCCTTATAAAGACCAGAGCAAGCTTCCGATTTTTGACACCTCGCTCAACACATTGAACCAAAACTCGATTTTTTATGAAAATCAGTTCAGTGGCGATGACCGTGTCAATAATGCCAACCAGATGACACTGGCCCTCACCAGCCGTCTGATTGACAGTGAAACCGGCATTGAGCGCCTGAGTGGTACGCTGGCGCAGCGCTATTATTTTGAAGACCAGAAAGTCACACTACCCAATACCACCACCAGTATCAGTAAATCCTCGGACATTCTGGCTGGCTTCACGGCAAGGCTCTCCAGTCGCTTGAATCTGGATACTTTCTGGCAATACGATACAGAAAGAAGCAATATGCAGCGCAACAATTACTTGCTGCGCTATAACCCTGAACCAGGCAAATCGTTTACCTTCGGCTACCGTTACACGGCTAACACGCTGGAGCAAATCGATACTTCAGCGCAATGGCCACTAGGCTCCGGTTGGTACGGCATCAGCCGCTTGAACTACTCTATCCGTGACGCCAATGCAGTACAGTTTTTGGGCGGACTTGAGTATGATGCGGGCTGCTGGCAGGCACGTGCTGTCATGCAACGTGTGCAAACAGCGACGGCCAATGCGAACTACGGCATGTTTTTTCAACTCGAACTTGGTGGGCTGACCTCTATTGGTGCCAACCCGCTGAATGTGATCAAGCGCAATATCCCAACTTATATGCGCACTTATGATATCCCGGCAATTTACAGAGACCAGAACGCGCAATGATGAAACATATACTGAATTTAATCCTCACGTTGAGTACCGCTTTGCTCATCACAGGACAGTCTGCAACCTTATTCGCGGCAGAAAAAAAACCGATTGAAAAAATGGACCGCATTATTGCCGTGGTCGATCAATCCGTGATTACCGAGCGTGAAATGCTGAACCGTATGGAATACGTGAAAGCACAAATGCTCAAAAAAGGCGCTGACCTGCCACCCGATGAAGCGTTGCAGAAACAGATTTTGGAGCGGTTGATTGTCGATAGCCTGCAATTGCAACTCGCAGCGCAAACCGGCATCAAGGTGGATGATGCGCAGTTGGACAAAACCATAGACCGGATAGCCGAACAAAACAACCTCACCTTGCCCGCTTTTAAAAAAGCGCTCGAAGAAGATGGCACCAACTTTTACAAATTCCGTGAAGATATCCGCAATGACATCATCATCGCCCGTCTGCGCGAGCGCGATGTTGATAACAAAGTAAATATTTCTGAAGCGGAAATTGATAACTACCTGACGACACAGGAAAAAGAAGGCGAACTGGATGAATTTAACATCTCGCAGATTTTGATTCGCCTGCCCGAAGACAGCGGCCCAGACGACATTCAAAAAGCCAAAGCACGTACCGAACAAATCATGAAAGCGCTGGCGGACGGCATGAGTTTTGAAAAAGCCTCGGCCAACTTTTCGGATGCACCGAATGCGCTGGACGGCGGCGGCCTGGGCTGGCGCAGTGGTCAGCAGATGCCTGCCCAGTTTCTTGAACTGGTTAAAACCATGCAGCCCGGCGGTATCTCTCGCCCAATCCGCAGTGCAAGCGGGGTGCACATTCTAAAGCTCAATGAAAGACGTGCGGGCGCCAGCACGCTGATTGTTGACCAAACCCATGTCCGCCATATTCTGCTCAAACCGAATGAGGTGTTGTCGGACAAGGAAGCCAGACAGAAAATAGAAGGCATTAAAGAGCGTATAGACCACGGCACGCCATTCCAGGACATGGCGCGCCAGTATTCGGACGATGGCAGCGCCTCCAACGGTGGCGATTTAGGTTGGATCAGCCCGGGTGACACTGTGCCGGTATTTGAAAAAACCATGGCAGAATTGGCCATCAACGAAGTCAGCGCCCCTGTCCGTAGCCAGTTTGGCTGGCATTTGATCCAGGTGCTGGAGCGCCGTAAACAGGACATGTCCAAAGAATCCAAACGCTTGAAAGCGCGTCAGGAAATCCGTGCACGCAAGGCTGAAGAAGCTTACAACGACTGGGTTCATGAGTTGCGCGACAAGGCGTTTGTCGAAATGCGGCTGGAAGACAAGTTTTAAGTGCAGCGCACTGAAACCGGCGCATCTGCACCATCCATGAACGCTTTGCCCAAAATTGCCATTACGTCTGGCGAGCCTGCAGGCATCGGCCTGGATGTTTGCGTCAAGCTGGCGCATACCGCCCTGCCAGCAGAGATTGTGGTACTGGCTGATCCGCAAGCTTTACAGGCACGCGCTGCGCAACTGGGCATGCCACTCACCATACACACGGACGTCCGGCCACTTCACTCCCACGCAGGCGATGGCACGCTGACCGTGCTGCCCATCCCAACGGCCGCCCCCGTCGTGGCAGGCAAACTGGATCCCCGGAATGGCCGCACCGTACTAGAGATGCTGGACCGCGCGCTGGCAGGTTGCCAGGCCGGGGAATTGGATGCCATGGTGACCGCTCCCGTGCATAAAGGCATCATTAACGAAGCCGGGATTGCGTTTACTGGCCACACCGAATATCTGGCAGAAAAAACAGGCACTGCACAAGTAGTGATGATGCTGGTGGGGGGTGGCATGCGCGTGGCTCTGGCGACCACCCATTTGCCACTGACCCAAGTGAGCGCCGCCATTACGCAAGCCTCGCTCACCACCACGCTGCGTATTTTGCACCATGATCTGGTACACACCTTCGGCATCCCGCAACCACGCATCTATGTCGCCGGACTGAATCCGCATGCAGGGGAAGATGGCTATCTGGGCATGGAAGAAATCGACACGATTAACCCGGTGCTGACACAGTTGCGCACAGAGGGCATGCTACTGGTGGGCGCCCTGCCCGCAGATACCATGTTTTCGCAGAAAAACCTGGTCCATGCCGATGCGTTTCTGGCCATGTACCATGATCAGGGCCTGACCGTGCTCAAACATGCCAGCTTTGGCCAAGGCGTCAATGTGACGCTGGGCTTACCCATTATCCGCACCTCGGTCGATCACGGCACGGCGCTGGATATTGCGGGCAGCGGTCAAGCCGATATCGGCAGCATGCTAAGTGCCATCCAGCTCGCCATTGCACTTTCGCATACCCGCAAGACTCATCACAAATGAAACATATCGCCAAGAAAAAGTTTGGTCAGAACTTCCTGATCGACCAGAGCATTATCCAGAGCCTGATCAACGCCATTCATCCGCAAGCAGAGGATCTGATGGTGGAAATCGGCCCGGGGCTGGGCGCCATGACACAGCCTTTGCTCAAACAGCTGAACCACTTGCACGTCGTCGAAATCGACCGTGACATCATTCAATGGATGCAAGGCTTTTATCCGGCGCAAAAAATGACCATCCACAATTCGGATGTGCTCAAGTTTGACTTCGGCACCCTGGGTGAACGCATCCGCGTCGTCGGCAACCTGCCCTATAACATCTCTAGCCCCATCCTGTTCAAGCTGCTCGAAAACACGGCACAAATCATAGACATGCACTTTATGCTGCAAAAAGAGGTGGTCGAGCGTATGGTCGCCGCCCCCTCCAACGCTGAATATGGCCGTCTGTCGGTCATGCTGCAATACCGTTTGCAGATGGAATATCTGGTCACCGTGCCGCCCGAAGCCTTTGATCCGGCACCGAAAGTCGAGTCTGCCTTTGTCCGCTGCGTGCCTTACGCCAGCCTGCCTTTCCCGGCGACGGACGAAGCCCTGTTTGCCAAAGTGGTCACCGCCGCGTTTGGCCAGCGCCGCAAAACCTTGCGCAACACACTTAAAGGACTGCTTGATGATGCAGGCTTCAGCGCGTTGAATATCGATTCGCAGTTACGCGCCGAAAATCTTAGCGTGGCCGAGTTTGTGGCGATCAGCAATTATCTGGCAAGCCAAAATCAATCATAAAACCATTCATATCAACAAGTTAATAACAAAATAGTCACTTAGCAGAGGCTAGCCAATTTGCGATTGTGTGCAGCCTTAAGCTGATTTTAAATCTGCTTTAAAACAGAGCCTGATATAATTCTGTTTTTTTATTCTTACCCATTTTTGGAGCATGTTATGCGTTTGATTCTGCTGGGCGCCCCTGGTGCCGGTAAAGGGACACAAGCCACCTTTATCAAAGAAAAATTCAATATTCCGCAAATTTCCACCGGCGATATGTTGCGCGCAGCAGTCAAGGCAGGCACCCAATTAGGTCTTGAAGCCAAAAAATTCATGGATGCAGGCGGCCTGGTACCAGACGAAGTCATTATCGGCCTGGTTAAGGAACGCATTAAAGATGCCGACTGCGCCAATGGTTTCCTGTTTGACGGCTTTCCGCGCACCATTCCGCAAGCCGAAGCCATGAAACAGGCCGGCGTAGGCATTGACTACGTGGTTGAGATTGATGTGCCGGACGCCGCCATCGTTGAGCGCATGAGTGGCCGCCGCAGCCACCCGGCTTCAGGTCGTACCTACCATGTCAAATTCAACCCACCAAAAGTGGAAGGCAAAGATGATGTCACCGGCGAAGACCTGGTACAACGCGATGATGACAAGGAAGAAGTGGTATTGAAGCGTCTGGAGGTTTACCACAACCAGACCGAGCAACTGATCGGCTACTATTCTGATTGGGCCAAATCCGGCGTCAGTGGTGCGCCGCAATACGTCAAGGTCAATGGCCTGGGTGAATTGAATACCATTAAAGAAGAAATCTTTGTAGCATTGAAATAATTTCTTCAAATCAAAAAGCCCGCAAGTTGCGGGCTTTTTTATGGACGTTACGATTAGAAATCGTAACGTATGCCACCAAACACCTGGCGCTGGCGTCCTGCCACCATACCATCGACACGGCTAGCAAGATATTCGCGATCACCCAGATTATAAGCGCTGGCAAAATAAGTCATGCGACTCCCAACCGGTCTGTAATTCACAGTCGCGTTAATGAGCGCGTAAGATGGAATATCACCTGTCACCCCTCGCAATACATTCGCGCTATTACGGCCGTCTCTGAAGGACACATCCTCTTCCTGACGGCTCACATAATCCACCCCGATACGTGCATCAAGACCAACCGGATGCTCGTAACCAAAGCTTAAAGAAGCAAGATTCCGAGGGGCATATGGCAAGCGATCACCGTCTACAATATTAGCTGCTGCATTGGTTTTTTTAAATTTAGCAGTGAACAAGTTAGTGTAAGAGCCTGCGATGTAGAAGTTGTGCGAAGTGTTGTAAATCTGCCCAAAATTAATTCGACCACCAAACTCGATACCATTTTGTTCAGACTGACCACCATTAATGAATGTGCCTTGTACAGGCCCAGCGACGACAATATCATCAAAGACCGTGTGGAATAAGGTACTCTCAAATGTAACGCCTTTAAAGAAACTCGATCTTAAACCTAACTCCCAATTAATACTCTCCTCTGGCTTGGTTTTACTCACAACGGCTGTATTCGCACCATTTTCAGCAAAAAGGTCACGGTCAGGACGTGGTGGTGCAAAACCTTTGTGCACACCCGCAAATAAAGTTGTTTTCTCAAAGCCATTCCAGGTCAAACCCAATCCTGGCAATAACTTAGTTTGATTATTCGTTAACTTGGACTCAGGGTTATTTTGGGGGTTACCATCTGCACGCATCACATCCGTTTTAATCCGGATATCCTCTAGTCTCAGACCGGGCGTAAATGTCCAGTCTCCAACATAGAAGGTATTCTGTGCGTAATAGGACTTTGCTTCTACTTCAATTTTAATATCTTCTCGTGGCAAGGTCGTTTGGGCAAAACCCAGATGTTGGAAACGGGCGTCATCACCACGATATTGTTTACGATCGATGTCTTCCTTGTGATATCTGAAGCCCAATACTGCATTACTTTCGATCCCGAATAGGCTGTGTTGAATATCCAGACGTGGCTCAATCCCCCAATATTCAAACTCACGTGGCCGCCAACGCCCGCCGCATTGATCAGCTAACGCCAGATTAGGGTTACCATTACCGCCAATGCCTGCTGGACATCTTTCCAGTTGGGATCGACCCGCATTTTCACCTGGGTTGTTGATTTGCCTGAATGATGCCCGTTCAGATTTTGCATAATACGCTTGCGTACTCAATTTCACCTGCTCATTGACCTGAAACAGGTGCTGCAATTGAAAGGTAGTCCGCTCATGCTGAAACACATCATTATTGCCAGTAGGTGCCTGATACTTATCTTCGTGATACTCCACAAGGCCCAAACCGGTTTCTGATACATGCGAGTCCTCGCGGAAATAACTGGCTTTAGCAATCAACGTATGTCTGTCCGACAAGTTTAACTGTCCTTTCGCCGTATACTCCTGAATCTCAAAGTCATGATGCTTGCGGATGCCATCGCCTTTTTTATGTAGGGCATCTATCATCAGTCCACCACGCTCATCACCAGCGCCTATCGTGCCGTAAAGACTGCTAAAGTCATGGTTACCCAACGTCGCCTGTACATTTCCATGCACTTGACCATCCGTTGGCACAGGCCGAGTCACGAAGTTGATCATGCCGCCCACGGTCTGTGGTCCATAAAGAATCTGGCCGGACCCCTTTACAACTTCAATACGCTGTACACGCTCAAGCGGTGTGGTGTAATGCGCTGCCGGATCTCCATAAGGCGCCAGAAAGATAGGCATCCCATCTTCCATTAACAAGGTACGTGAAGTCCGGCGAGGGTTTAATCCCCGAATCCCGATATTCACGCCCAAACCAAATGTATTCTCCCCAACGACATTCACACCAGGCACATTGTTCAACGCTTCCTGAATTGAGAATGGGCGGCGCTCCATCAGTGCTTTTTCATCAATTAAATCGTATGACCCCGGCACGGAGTCCAGGCGGTCGGGCAAAATGCCACGGACTTCGAGTTTATCCAGCGCCACCGACTTGCTCGCTTGAGACTGGTCTTCTGCCAGCCCCTGTAGCGCATAGGCATGTAATGAAAATGCCGTCGCAACGACAATCAGTTTTTTTCTTGGTTTTTGCATGTGTGTAACCCCAAAAATGACAACAGAGTGTGTCAAGGCTGCAAACAACATGCCAACATATCGCGATAATTATTAACTATATGATTGTTATAAAAATAATCTATTTTATGACTATATATTAATGATAAATCAATTTAATCACTGGTCCAAAAAAACCAATCCGATTTAGAATTGGTTAATATCAACCACCACTTACGTGGATATGCAGGCGTTAAAAATTCCGCTTCAGGAAAATCATCCCCACCATCCAGCAGAACCTTAGTCAGGTATAATCTTGTTTTTTATTTCAAACCCATTTCAGCATGCAACAGCAGTATCCATTTAAAGAAGTCGAGCAACAGGCCCAACAGCACTGGGACAGCAAGCTGAGTTTCCAGGCCAAGGCAGACAGTCACAAGCCCAAATACTATTGCTTGTCGATGTTCCCCTACCCAAGTGGCAAGTTGCATATGGGGCATGTGCGTAACTACACCATCGGCGACGTATTAAGCCGCTATCACCATATGAAAGGCTTTAACGTGTTGCAACCCATGGGTTGGGATGCGTTTGGCTTGCCTGCCGAGAACGCGGCGATTCAGAATAGCGTGCCACCAGCCCAATGGACATATGACAACATTGCCTACATGCGCAAGCAGTTGAAGTCACTGGGCTTTGCCATCGACTGGAGCCGCGAGCTGGCCACCTGCCAGCCTGACTATTACAAATGGAACCAGTGGCTGTTTTTGCGCATGCTGGAAAAAGGCATCGCCTACAAAAAAACCCAGGTGGTGAACTGGGACCCGGTCGACCAGACCGTGCTCGCCAATGAGCAGGTGATTGATGGCCGCGGCTGGCGCACGGGGGCGATCGTAGAAAAACGCGAAATCCCTGGCTACTACCTCAACATCACCGGCTACGCACAGCAATTGCTGGATGATCTGGACAAACTGCCAGGCTGGCCTGAGCGTGTCAAAACCATGCAGGCCAACTGGATAGGCAAGAGCGTGGGCGTGCGTTTTGCGTTTACGCACGACATCAAAAACAATGACGGCCAATTGATTGATGACGGCAAACTGTGGGTATTCACCACCCGTGCCGACACCATCATGGGCGTGACCTTCTGTGCCGTGGCAGCCGAGCATCCGCTGGCGACACAAGCTGCGCAACAAAACCCGGCGTTGCAAGCATTTATCGACAAATGCAAGCAAGGCTCCGTCATGGAAGCTGACATGGCAACCATGGAAAAAGAAGGCATGGACACCGGCCTGACCGTCACCCACCCGATGACCGGCGAACAGGTGCCGGTGTGGATAGGCAACTATGTCCTCATGACCTATGGCGAAGGCGCCGTGATGGCCGTGCCTGCGCACGATGAACGTGATTTCGGCTTTGCCAAAAAATACAATCTGCCGATCAAACAAGTGATCAGCGTGCTCGGTCAGGAATTTGACCTGGCAGCCTGGCAAGAGTGGTACGGCGATAAAACCAAAAGCGTCTGCATCCACTCTGGCAAATATAACGATCTGGGCTATGCAGAAGCAGTTGAGGCTGTGGCAGCAGATCTGGCAGAAAAAAATCTGGGCGGCAAGCAGACCAACTGGCGCCTGCGCGACTGGGGCGTTTCCCGTCAGCGCTACTGGGGTTGCCCGATTCCGATCATTCATTGCGACAGCTGTGGCGATGTGCCTGTGCCCGACGACCAGCTGCCGGTGAAATTACCGGAAGATTGTGTCCCGGATGGTTCAGGCAATCCGCTCAACAAGCGCGAAGACTTTTTAAACTGCACCTGCCCCAAATGTGGCCAGCCCGCCAAGCGCGAAACTGACACCATGGACACCTTTGTCGATTCCAGCTGGTACTACGCACGCTATGCCTCAGGCTTTAGCAATGAAGCCATGGTGGATGCACAGACCAACCACTGGATGCCGGTAGACCAGTATATTGGCGGCATTGAACACGCGATTTTGCATCTGCTCTACTCCCGCTTCTGGAGCAAGGTCATGCGCGACCTCGGCCTGGTCAATTATGATGAGCCATTTGCCAACCTGCTGACACAAGGCATGGTGCTGAATCATATTTTCTCGCGCCGTACGGCTAAAGGCGGTATTGAATATTTTGCGCCGGAAGAAGTCGAGCTGGTACACGACAACAACGGCAAGGTGACTGGTGCCAAGCTGCTCAAAGATGGCTCGGCGATTGACTACCAAGGCATAGGCACCATGTCCAAGTCCAAGCGTAATGGCGTCGACCCGCAATCGCTGATTGAACAATATGGTGCGGATACTGCCCGCTTCTTTATGATGTTTGCGGCGCCGCCAGAACAAACGCTGGAGTGGTCAGACAGTGGCGTGGAAGGCTCACACCGTTTCTTGAAACGGGTATGGAATTTTGGCCATGTCTTGTCCCAACAAACACCGGCTGACCTGCCAAACAAACTGACCGGCGAGCTGGCCAACCACAGACGTGAAGTGCACAGCGTGCTCAAACAGGCCAATGTCGATCTGGGCAAGCTACAGTTCAACACGGTGGCCTCTGCCTGCATGAAAATCCTCAACACGCTGGAGAAAGTGCAAAAAGAAGCAGAAAAAGACTGGATCGCCGTGGCGCTTGAAGGCTACAGCATCCTGTTGCGTCTGCTATCGCCGATTGCACCGCACATCACGCAAGTCATGTGGCAATCGCTCAAGCTGGGCGAAGACATTCTGTCTGCCAAATGGCCAGAACCAGCCAACTCAGCCCTGGTACAGGACGAGGTGGAATACGTGGTGCAGGTCAATGGCAAGCTGCGTGGCAGCATCAGCATCCCCAAGAGCATGGCCAAAGAGCAGATTGAAGCGACTGCCGTTAATCAGGATTTCGTCCAAAAATTCCTGAATGAAGGCAGCGTGAAAAAAATCATCGTTGTGCCCAACAAACTGATTAATATTGTGGTGGCTTAGTCCTTTCTTTCGAGGAGCGCATTGTGCAGCAGACAACCCCTACCCGCTGGATTCACGCGATCACCCTGTGGTGCAGCATCGCCGTGCTGACCGCGCTCCCGTCTGCGTGTGGGTTTCACCTGCGCCAACCGTCACCGATTGCCTTTAAAACCATTTTCATCAAGGGCTCTACGCAAATCAACATTGCGCTCAAAAAGGCCTTGGTAGAACAGGGTGTCAAGGTGGTGACCGACGCCGAAGAAGCTGAACTACAGCTGGAACTGCTCAAAGAAGAAAACGAACAACGTATTCTGTCTCTGAGCGGGACCGGGGTGGTGCGAGAATACGAGCTGTACTACCGCGTGCAATACCGTACCAAAGTCACCGGTGAGCCAACTTGGGCACTGCCGTTGATCATGGAAGGCCGTCGTGACTATACCTATAACGACGCCAACTTGCTGGCCAAGCAGGCCGAGCAAAAAATGCTCAGTGACAGCATGCAGTTAGACGTGCTCAACGGCATCATGCGACGACTGTCTGCCCTTAAAAAAGCCGAATAGCCATGCGCATTCAGGCAGCGCAACTCGCGCAATACTTGCCTCCCAAACAGCATTTGTTCGTGCTGGCGGGTGATGAGCCCCTCTCCATCACCGAGGCCATAGACCAGATCCGCGCCGCCGCACGCCAACATGGCGCGCAAGAGCGTGCCAGTTTTACTGTAGAACGCTACTTCAACTGGGGACAAGTCAGCCAGTTTCTGCAGAGCTTTTCGCTGTTTGCCGAGCAACGCATTCTTGAAATCAACCTCCCCACCGGCAAGCCCGGCGTGGAAGGCGCCAAAGCCTTGCAGCAACTGGCAGAACAGCCTGCGGCTGATACCACCATCATCCTCACCCTGCCCGCCCCAGACCGTGACATGACCAGCAGCGCCTGGTATGAAGCCCTGTCGCAACATGGGGTGCTGCTGGTACTGAATCAGGTGCCACTGGCACAACTACCGGAGTGGATTGCGCAGCGACTGGCCATGCAACAGCAAACTGCAGATGAAGCCTCGCGCCGCTTTATTGCCGAGCAGGTCGAAGGCAATCTGCTGGCCGCCCATCAGGAAATCCAAAAACTGGGCTTGCTCTACCCACCCGGCCCGCTCAGTGAAGACGCCATCCGCCAATGCGTGCTTAATGTGGCCCGCTTTGACGTCTCGCAACTGGGGGAAGCCATGTTGCAAGGCGACCCGCAACGCGTCATGCGCATGCTCGAAGGCCTGCGCGAAGAAGGCGAAACCGCGGTGGCGGTCATGAATCCGCTGATTTGGCTGTTCCGCCCATTGTTGCAAGTCAGGCTGGCCATGCAACAAGGCATCGCCATGCAAGCCGCGCTGAGTCAAGCCAGGCTATTTGGTGACCGCCAGCAATTAGTCAGGCGCGCGCTGGAATTTTTACCGCAAAAACATATCGAAGCTGCTTTGCAAAAACTGTCTGACATAGACCGCATGGCAAAAGGCGTGGGCGATGGCGATGCCTGGCTGGAGCTGTCAAGGCTATGTACAGGTATTGCGCGCATGGCAGCCAACAAGACGGCCAGAACCGCCGCAGGCAGGTCTCGTTAAGGTTTTCAGTTAGAATAGCGATTATGGACATTCAACACTATATGAAACAACTGGGGGAGCAGGCACGCGCCGCCTCCCGCTTGATGGCAAAAGCTGACACCAACACCAAGAACCAGGCGCTGCGCAATATTGCCGCCCTGATCCGTCAGCACGAAAAAGCCCTGCTCGCCGCCAACCAGCAAGACCTGCAAGCCGCCCAAGCCAATGGCATGGAAGCCGCCATGCTGGACCGCCTGACATTAAGCGAGAAATCAGTGTCAACCATGGCAGAAGGCCTCGAACAAATTGCCAGCCTGCCAGACCCAATTGGCGAAATGAGCAATTTCAAATACCGTCCTTCCGGCATCCAGATCGGCCAGATGCGCGTACCGCTGGGCGTGATCGGCATTATTTACGAGGCCCGTCCTAACGTGACGGTCGATGCGGCGGGTTTGTGTATCAAATCCGGCAACGCCTGCATTCTGCGCGGCGGCTCCGAGGCCATCCATTGCAACCAGGCGCTGGCCAAGCTCGTGCATCAGGGTCTGCAACAAGCGGGCTTGCCACAAGCGGCCGTGCTCGTGGTCGAGACCACTGACCGCGCTGCCGTCGGTGAACTCATCACCATGAAGCAATATGTGGATGTGATCGTGCCACGCGGCGGCAAAGGCCTGATCGAGCGCATCAGCAACGATGCCCGCATCCCGGTGATCAAACACCTGGATGGCAACTGCCATGTGTATGTCGATGACGAAGCCGACCTGGTCAAAGCCGTGCGTATCCTCGAAAACGCCAAAACCCAGCGTCTGGGCACCTGCAACACGGCAGAGTCACTGCTGGTCGCACGCAGCATCGCCAACACTGCCCTGCCTCAACTGGCCGAGATGCTGCTAGCCAAAGGTGTGGAAATCCGTGGTTGCGACGAAACGCGTGCCATCGTGCCACAGGCAAAGGCGGCGACTGAAGAAGACTATTACACCGAATATCTGGCCGCGATTATCTCTTGCAAGGTGGTCAGTGGCGTGGATGAAGCGATTGCGCATATCAACCAGTATTCCAGCCAGCACACCGAGGCGATTGTGACCGAAAACTACACCAAGGCACGCCAGTTTTTGCGTGAAGTGGACTCCAGCAGTGTGATGGTCAATGCCTCTACCCGCTTCGCCGATGGCTTTGAATATGGCTTTGGTGCTGAAATCGGTATTTCTACCGACAAACTGCATGCGCGTGGTCCGGTCGGTCTGGAAGGCTTAACCTCCCTCAAATATGTCGTTTTGGGTGACGGCCACGTCCGCGCGTAATCACGCTGGCAGGCGTTTGGCTTGTGCAATGCCAGATGCGCAACGCCATAATCTACCCAAAGAGTCATGAAGATGGAATGCATAGGCATTTTCGGCGGCACCTTTAACCCCATTCACAACGGGCATCTGGCGCTCGCACAGACCGTGCTGGACACGCTGCACTGTACGCAAATCCGCTTTGTGCCAGCTGCCTTGCCTCCGCACAAGACTGCCCCGGCGGTCACCGCACAACACCGTGCTGCCATGGTCAAGCTTGCCATTCAGGCGCATCCGCAATACGTGCTCGACAGCTGTGAACTGGATCGCCAGGGCCCCTCTTACACCATAGAAACGTTACACCTGCTCCGCCAGCGTTTCCCCGAGCAATCCCTCTGCCTGCTCATCGGCCAAGATAGCTACCAGCAATTGCCGACCTGGCACCGCTGGCAGGAACTGCTGGAGTATTGCCATCTGTTGGTTGTGCACCGTGCAGACTTGGCATCCAGGCTTGTGTTGCATGCAGAACACACGGAAAAGTTCGTGGCTATCGAGGCCTTTGTCAGCCAGTGTGCAGCCGCTACGCATGGCTTCATCGGTTATTTGCCCGAGAGCCCACCAGCGATTTCCTCGACCGGCATCCGTGCAGTACTGGCGCATCCAGGCCAGAGTTTGACAGACCAGTTGCCTGCGTCTGTGCTCCAGTATATCCACCAGCACCATCTATATCAGTCGGCTTAAGCCCCTTACGGACCCCATCGGGTGGCATGCTGTCGCATTTTGCCCTAAACGCAGGATGCATCATGGCTATTTTTAGCCGAGACACGGCAGTATGCTCAACAGCAGACATAAGATCGCTATACTGCGGTTAAAACAACTCTAAATTACCTATCAAGAGGATACGTCTGCGATGAAATTGTTAACCTGGTCTCTTACTGCCCTACTCGTGGCATCCCCGTCCGCATTTGCCAATATTGATATCCAATTTGACTTTAGTTACGATACCAGCGGCTTCTTTAACAGCACCAACATTCAAACCCTCAATGCGGCTGCCTCGGTGTTTGAAACCCGCATTACCGACTCACTAAGCGCCATTAATTCAGGCGGCATCAACAACTTCCAGGGTCTGATTCTTGACCCCTCGGATATTAACCAGACGCAAACGCTCTCCAATCTGAGTGTGGCAGCAAATGTGATCAAAATATATGTGGGTAGCGATAATCTTGGTGGCTTCACCATTGGCGCAGGCGGGTCCGGCGGCTATTCATGTAGTGGGCTAGGCAGTTTTTGCGCCAACGCCGTCGACCGTGGCCAGACTAACACCACGGGTAACAGTGCCACCGACTTTGCCACCTGGGGTGGCATGATCAGCTTCAACAGTTCAACCTCATGGTATTTTGGCCAGGATCAGGCAGGTTTGACCAATACCCAATTTGATTTTTACACGGTGGCCGTACACGAAATTGCCCACGTGCTTGGCTTTGGCCTGGCCCCCTCGTTTGAAGCACAGGTCAACGGCAGCAATTTTAACAGTAGCGAAACCGGGACCGTCGCCCTCAGCAATGACCTGGCGCACTGGGCGCCCGGCACCATGAGCACGGTTGGCGGAACACTACAAGAGACGGTAATGGACCCAGACATTACCCCGGGCACACGCAAATATTTTACCGATCTGGATTATGCAGGCATGGCGGCCATCGGTTGGTCGGTCGTAACACCGGTGCCTGAATCCAGCATCAGCCTGAATCTGTTGGCGGGCGGCCTGTTGCTTGGCCTGCTATACAGACGTAACCTTGGCAGCAGACGTCAAACGGTAATCAACGCATACGCTTAGCAAGGCTAGCCTAGACCATGCGTTTGCGCGCCAAAAACTGATCCAGTTGCCGCGCGAACGCATGGCGGTCAGACGCCTGCATGGCATTGGGGCCCTGCGTTTCCACCCCGCTGGCGCGCAGTGATTCCATAAAGTCGCGCATAGCCAGCCGCTCGCGGATATTCTCTTCAGAATAAAACTCCCCGCGTGGATTCAACGCATGCGCTTGCTTTTCAATCACCTGCGCGGCAAGCGGGATATCTGCCGTAATCACCAAATCGCCCGCTTCCAGCATCGCCACGATCTCGTTATCTGCCACATCAAAGCCCTTGGCGACTTGCAAGGCGCGCAAATAGGCTGAGGGCGGCACATAGAGAACTTTGTTGGCGACAAAGGTAGTCATGACCTGACTACGCTCCGCCGCCCGACACAAGATGTCCTTGATCACGCCCGGGCAGGCATCGGCATCCACCCAAATCCGCATTAACCGGCTTTCGGCACCGGTCTGGCGCTAAATAACGCGCCGCCTTGCGGTTTGTGGCCACCAGGCTGCCGCGCAGATTTTTGCTGGACTGCAGAATGACCAGATGCATTCGCCGGTTTTTTCTGGCCAGCGTGTTGTCCAGCGTTGCGCGGGTTGCTTGTCGCGGAATGGGCTTGGCCTTGTTTAGGCTGAGGCTGTCTGGGTTGGCCTGGTTTCTGACTACGCGATGCGTCACGGGGCGCCTGCGCTGATTTAGGCGCAGACCGTTGACCGCGAGGTTGATTGCGTGATGGTCGATCCGGCTCTTCGCTGTTTTTCTCGGGGGCGACAAAGCCCTCTACCGGCAGCTTGGGGATCTCGCGCTTGATCAGCTTCTCAATGTCTTTCAACAATTTGAGTTCCTCCCTATCCACCAGTGACACCGCCGCCCCGGTAGCGCCTGCACGGCCAGTGCGGCCGATGCGGTGCACATAGTCTTCTGGCACGTTAGGCAGCTCAAAATTCACCACCTGCGGCAGCTGGTCAATATCCAGGCCACGTGCAGCAATATCGGTCGCCACCAGCGCGGTGATGCCGCCGGTTTTAAACTCAGCCAACGCCGCCGTACGCGCATTCTGGCTCTTGTTACCATGAATCGCCATCGCCGGAATACCGTCTTTCACCAGTTTTTCAGCCAGGCGGTTCGCGCCATGTTTGGTGCGCGTAAACACCAGCACCTGCTGCCATTGCTGCTGCTTGATCAAAAAGCTCACCATCTCACGCTTGTGCGCCTGTGGCACCATGTGCACGCTTTGCTCAATCAGGGCGTTTGAGGTGTTGCGCCGCGCCACCTCCACCAGGTCCGGGTTATTCAGCAGGCTGTCTGCCAGTTGTTTGATTTCATCAGAAAACGTCGCTGAAAACAGCAGGTTTTGCCGTTTTTTAGGCAGCAGGGCCAGCACTTTCTTAATGTCGTGAATAAAGCCCATATCCAGCATGCGGTCAGCTTCATCCAGCACCAGAATCTCAATGCCGGACAAATCCAGCGCCTTCTGGTTGGTGAGGTCGAGCAAGCGGCCCGGCGTCGCCACCATGATATCGAGTGGTTTTTTCAAGCAGCTGATTTGCGGATTAATGCCCACCCCGCCAAATACCACCATGCTTTTGAGTGGCAGATATTTACCGTAAGTGGTCACTGACTCGCCAATCTGCGCCGCCAGCTCACGTGTGGGCGACAGAATCAGGCAACGCGGCTTGCCCGCGGCGGTTTGTTTTAACGGGCTTTCAGACAAACGATGCAAAATCGGCAAGGTAAAGCCTGCGGTTTTGCCGGTCCCGGTTTGCGCCCCGGCCAGTAAATCGCCACCGCGCAATACGTAAGGAATCGCCTGCGCCTGAATCGGCGTCGGTGAGGTATAGCCGGCATCGGCAATCGCGCGCAACACAGGCGCGCACAAATTTAAATCAGCAAACGTCGTGTTTGCGGGGGTAGTTTCTTGTGACAAGGTTATTCAACTTTAATAGCGTGCATGACCTATCACAAACGGCAGGCATGCAACAAATTATTGGGCGTTGGTCTGTTGCCGCAGCAACACCAATCTGGACAAACGAGGATTATATCGATGATTTATGACAAGGCCGCTGTGAGGATTGGTAGTTCACAGGGTAGCTACATTATACGTGGTTTATTAATTGCCCATACATTTAATTGTTTTGTGAGGAGCACTCCTCCGGCGCCCTTTATTCATGATAGCGTATGCGCTATCATTGAAGCATGACCTTCAACATTGTTCTGGATACCAATATCATGGTTGCAGCCTTGCAAAATGAAGGCAGTGTTGCCAGAGAGATTTTGCGGCTATGCCTGCAGGGTCAGATTCAACCACTGATAGGTGCTGCATTGTTTGCAGAATACGAAGATGTTTTAAATCGTGAACTTTTGTTTCAAGGCAGCAAACTCAATCAACAAGAACGAGACATGGTTTTAAATGGTTTTTTGTCCGTGTGCAAATGGTCAGAGGTTTTTTATGCTTGGCGGCCGAATCTACCGGATGAAGCGGATAATCATTTGATTGAACTGGCCATTGCTGGTCAAGCGGACTTTATTGTGACACGCAACCTGAAGGATCTCACCAGAGGGGAGCTGATTTTTAATCAACTGCAAATTGTAGGTCCAGAGTATTTTTTAAAGATGATCAGACCCCCTAAGGAGTCAACATGAGCATATTGACGATTCGTTTGCCGGATGACAAACACGAAAGACTTAAATCCCTCGCCAAAGCGCATAAGGTCAGCGTCAACAAACTGGTGGATGAGTTGGCGACTGTCGCCCTTGCAAACTTTGATGCAAAAACACGCTTTGAAGCCAGAGCAAAGCAGGGGGATGCGAACACGGCACTGACATTACTTGATAAATTTGGCGATTAATATTACGTTAACCTCGCTCATAACTCCTAGCTAATCGCCATGGCTTTTGGTGGACGAGCGAAACGTCCACGCCACAAACCGGCTTTGTTTCTGGCCTTGCGCCATCTCCACCGTATTGACTGTCAGCGCCCCAGCTTTCTTGAGTTCACGCATCACCAGCGGCAAGTTGCTGGCTTTAGAGACCACCGTGGTAAACCACACGCACTGTTTGGCAAATAGCTTGCTCTCGCGAATCATGGTGGTTAAAAACGCGGCCTCACCACCCTCATACACCAACTCATTGGCCTGACCGCCAAAATTCAGCGCTTGCGGTGGCCGCTTTCCCAGCCCGCGCCATTTACGCTGCGTGCCTGCCTGTGCCTCGGCCGCCGACGCATGAAAAGGCGGGTTGCACATGGTCAGCGTCCATTGCTCGCCCGGTAAGATCACGCCTTTAAAAATCGCTGCCTCATTCGGCTGCTGACGCAGACTGATCTTTGGCTGCAAGCCATTGGCCTCAATCAATTGCTGCGCATTACGCAAGGCCTTGGCATCAATATCCACGCCCAAGCACTGCCAGCCATAAGTCTGCGCTGCAATCAGTGGATAGACCAGATTCGCACCAGTGCCAATATCCAGCAAACGCACAGCCTGATCAATCCCCTGCCCGGCCAATAAATCCGCCAGGTAATGCACATAATCAGCCCGGCCAGGAATAGGCGGACACAAGTATTGCTTGGGAATATCCCACACCGCCACGCCATAATAATGCTTGAGCAAGGCCTGATTTAAGGCCTTTACCGCCTGCGGGTTAGCAAAGTCTATCGAGTCCTCGCCATAGGCATTCGGGCGCACATACGCCGCCAAGGGCGGGTGCGCCTGCACCAGTAACGCAAAGTCATAGCCCTCGCGGTGCAGATTGCGTGGATGCAATACAGATGAAGAACTGACGGGCTTCATGCCTAAGTCATCGCCAATGGCACTTGGTCAGCGCGCCTAAGCGGCCGCGGCCTTGGCGCGTGCGGCATGTAATTTCCGGTAGCTATCCAGCAGTCTATGGTGCCTGTCCAGCCCTTCCAGCTGCAAGTTGGTCGGTGTCAGGCCATAAAAACGCACACTTCCATCGACAGCGCCTAGCACCGCGTCAATACGGGCATCGCCAAACATGCGGCGGAAGTTCACTTCATAATCAGCCAGCTGCAGCTCGTCATCAAGCGTCACTTCGAGCACCGCATTCAGTGCCTGGTAAAACAAACCGCGCTCAAGGGTGTTGTCGTTGTACTGCAAAAATGCCCCTACCAGATCCTGCGCCTCTTCAAACTGCTGTAATGCCAGATTGATCAATAGTTTGAGTTCCAGCACGGTGAGTTGGCCCCACACCGTGTTCTCGTCAAACTGGATGCCAATTAAAGTGGCAATATCGCCGTAATCATCCAGCTCGTTATTTTCCAGCCGTTCCAGCAAGGCTTGCAGGCTGTCATCGTCCAGCTGGTGCAAGTTCAGGATATCTTCGCGGAACAACAACGCCTTATTGGTGTTATCCCACACCAGGTCTTCCACCGGATACACCTCGGAATAATCTGGCACCAGAATGCGGCAGGCCGTTGCGCCCAGCTGGTCATACACTGCCACATAGGCCTCTTTGCCCATCTCAGCCAAAATGCCAAACAAGGTCGCGGCTTCTTCGGCGTTGGCATTGTCGCCATGGCCTGAAAAATCCCACTCCACAAACTCGTAGTCCGACTTAGCACTGAAAAAGCGCCATGACACCACACCGCTAGAGTCAATAAAATGCTCAACAAAGTTATTCGGCTCGGTCACCGCTTCGCTGACAAAGGTCGGCTGCGGCAAGTCATTCAGACCTTCAAAACTGCGGCCCTGCAGCAACTCAGTAAGGCTGCGCTCGAGTGCGACTTCCAGCTTCGGGTGTGCGCCAAACGAAGCGAATACGCCGCCGGTGCGCGGGTTCATCAAGGTGACACACATCACCGGATATTGCCCGCCTAACGATGCATCTTTCACCAGTACCGGAAAACCCTGCGCCTCCAGCCCCGCAATGCCCGCCACAATGCCGGGATACTTGGCCAGCACCGCTGGCGGCACATCCGGCAATGCCATTTCACTTTCAATAATCTCGCGCTTCACCGCCCGCTCAAAAATCTCGGACAAGCATTGCACCTGCGCCTCGGCCAGCGTATTGCCTGCACTCATGCCATTGCTGGCATACAGGTTTTCAACCAAGTTAGACGGGAAATACACCACTTCGCCATCCGATTGCCGCACAAACGGCAGCGCGCAAATACCACGCTCACGATTGCCAGAGTTTGTATCAATTAAATGCGAGCCACGTAACTCGCCATCGGGGTTGTAAATGGCCCGCGTGTAGTCATCCAGAATCTCTTTTGGCAGCGCATCTTTGCTCCCCGGCTTAAACCAGCGCTCGTTCGGGTAATGCACAAAGTCGGCATTGGCAATCTCTTCGCCCCAGTAAGACCCGGCATAAAAATGGTTGTTACTCAGCCGCTCAATATACTCACCCAGCGCCGAGGCCAGCGCACTTTCCTTGGTCGCACCTTTGCCGTTGGTAAAGCACATGGGCGAATGCGCATCGCGGATATGCAACGACCATACATTAGGCACAATATTGCGCCACGAAGCGATCTCGATCTTGATACCCAGGCTCGCCAGCAAACCGGTCATATTGGCAATGGTTTGCTCCAGCGGCAAATCTTTGCCGGTGATATACGTCTGCGTCTCCGCCGCCGGGTTCACCGTCAGCAAGGCCTGCGCATCGGCATCCAGGCTGGCCACTTCTTCAATCACAAACTCAGGCCCGGTCTGCACTACTTTTTTCACCGTGCAACGGTCTATCGAGCGCAAAATGCCTATGCGGTCTTTTTCAGAGATATCCGCAGGCAACTCAATCTGTATCTTGAAAATCTGCTTGTAACGGTCTTCCGGGTCGACAATATTGTTATGCGACAAGCGGATGTTTTCGGTCGGAATATTGCGGGTGCTGCAATACAGCTTCACAAAATAAGCCGCACACAGTGCAGAAGAAGCCAGAAAGTAATCAAACGGCCCAGGCGCCGAGCCATCACCCTTGTAGCGGATAGGCTGGTCGGCAATCACCGTGAAGTCATCAAACTTGGCTTCAAGGCGGAGCTTATCGAGAAAATTGACTTTAACTTCCATGGGGAGGCTTCCGAGAATAACGTTTTAAGCGAAAACCGCTATTATCCCTCACAACATTCAGGCGACCTAATTTAGCAGCGATGATTGAAGTAAGTGTGCATCCCCGTAAAACGGTCAGCAATTGCAGCTCGTAAAATGAAGTCAAAAACAATTAAGTTTGTGTGCTATTCTTTGACGGATAAAACGACATTCTTCAGGGGTTAACACCATGGCTGCTGATGACAGAAAATTCATCATGCTGACTGATTATTTGCATGAGCCTGTCATCCATTATGATCGTGATTGCCAGCGCACTTATCTCAATCCAGCCGCAATCAAACTGATTGGCGAACCGGCTAAAGACCTTCAAGGCAAAACACCCAGCTCGCTCAGACCCTCCTCCGTCGCTTTACAACACTACCAAGAAAAAATCCGCGGCGTCATAGAAACCGGCACAGATACCGAGTTTGATTTTTTTCTAGACCGGCTACCGGATGGCCCGAATGTCCACTCCAAGGTGCTCAGAATTCATGCCGTCCCCGAGTTGGATGGTGATAACAACGTGGTGGGTGCCCTTGCGATTGCGCATGACATCACGGCACTCAAGTTAAGTGAAAAACGTTTACGCGCACTGATTGAAAACCATCCCGACCATATTACCCGCTTTGACCAGCATGCCAGATACAGCTACGTCAGCCCTTCTTTCACAGCATTGTTTGGCATAGCGGAATCCACGCTGCTGGGTAAGACTCTGCTTGAATCTGATCTGATTGCCACGCCAGCAGAACGCAAAAAAATTCACCACGCGATTTTGCAAACCCTAGAGCAAGAAACCGCTTGCACCATTGAGAGCCACTGGCCGCATGACCGCGTCATTGAGCTCCGTCTTGTGCAGGAAAAAGATGCCATCGGCGAGGTCTCGGGGGTGCTTTGCATCTTGCGTGATATCACCCAGCAAAAGCAGTCCGAAAAAGCAATGCTGACGCTCAATCGTTCACTGCGTTTGTTGAGTAGCTGTAACCAGATGCTCATTCATGCAGAAAACGAACAACACCTGCTCAACGACATTTGCCAGTTGGTGATTGACTCTGGGGGCTATCCGCTGGCCTGGGTGGGTTATCCCAACTATGGCAGCTACCAACCCCTGCGCATTGCCGCAATGGCCGGTCAAAAGCTGACGAAGACGATGGCGCTTGAGCAGCAAACCCCGGAAATCAGCCTGGCCGTAAAAGCCTTTCAAAGCGAGCGTGTAGAGATTATCCAGGACTATCCCAATGCAGCCCGCTTGACTAATTTGGGCGACCTCGCCAGCCAGGAAGGCCTGCTTTCATGCATCGCCTTGCCACTCAAAGTGGCAAAACAGACCATAGGCGTGATCACGATCTACGCCTCCCGCACCTATGCATTTTCTGCTGAAGAAGTCACCCTGCTCGATGAACTCGCCAATGACCTGGCGTTTGGCATTCAGTCCCTGCGTATCCGTGCCGAACATCGGGACGCAGAAACAAAACTGGAATATCTGGCACACCATGACCCACTGACCGGCCTCCCTAACCGCCTGTTACTGCGCAAACGTTTTGAACAGTTTATCCATCAAGCCAATAAGCGCGAATACGGCCTCGCCATGCTGTTTCTTGATATGGACAACTTCAAAGAGATCAACGACAGCTTTGGTCATGCCATAGGCGATGCGCTGCTAAAAGAGGTGGTCAGGCGCCTTGAACGTATGCTGTCAGAGGCTTGCATGCTCAGCCGCGAGGGCGGTGACGAATTTGTGCTGCTGATCAATAACGCCCAAGCGCCAGATATCGTGACCCAAACCGCACAGCAAATTCTTAACGCCATGCAAGAGCCGTTTGAGGTCAGCGGTAATACACTGCATGCGTCTTTCAGCATTGGCATCAGCCTCTACCCAAGCGATGGCAAAGACTTTGAAACCCTACGCAAAAACGCCGATGCCGCCTTGTACCTGGCAAAAGATTGTGGCCGCAATACCTACCGCTTTTTTGTCACGCAGATGAATGCCGACGCACAAAAGCGCATGCGTATTCAAACAGACCTGCACACTGCACTTAAAAACAATGAGTTTTTACTGCACTACCAGCCACAAATACGCCTATCTGATGGCCGCATCAGTGGGATTGAAGCCTTAATCCGCTGGCAAAACGCCGATGGGCAGATGCTCCCGCCAAGCGAGTTCATTCCCATCGCAGAACAAAGCGGGATGATTATCCAGATGGGCCAGTGGGTGCTGCGGGAAGCCTGCCGGCAACTGGCTGCTTGGCACCAGCAAGGGCAAACCCAGCTGGTGGTAGCGGTCAACTTATCCTCGCACCAGTTCCGGCATGGCAATATTGTAGAAACCATCAGCGCTGCACTACATGATTTCAGCCTGCCCCCCGCAATGCCTGGAGCTCGAGCTGACTGAATCTATCCTGATCCAGGACACAGAATCCGTCATCAGCACCCTGCACACGCTAAAACACATCGGCGTAAAACTAGCCATTGATGACTTTGGCACCGGCTACTCCAGCCTGTCTTATCTTAAACGACTGTCCGTCGACAAACTCAAGATTGATAAATCCTTCATCCGAGACCTTCACAAAGACCAGGACAGTGCAGAAATTGTCCGTGCGATCATCCAACTTGGGCACATCCTGCAACTCACTGTGATTGCAGAAGGGGTAGAGACTGAGCAGCAACTGGCTTTTCTCACCGACAGTCATTGCGACGAAATACAGGGATATCTGTTTAGCCGCCCGGTCGCCGCAGAACACATACCAGAGATACTTGCTCGAATAGGCATGACGGCCTAAGCCAGAGTCTTAATAGCGCAGCGTTGCGTTGACCAAGCGGAGCGCAATTCCTAACAACGACTTTTCCGCGTTAGGATAAATGGTACGCTGCTGATTACTTGAGCTTTTATAACACTCATCTTAAAACGCCACACTTTCAAAGCAACATCGCCGGTGATATCATAAAAAAAATGAAAATTGTGCTAGACACTGATGTCATTATTGCAGGCATGCGCAGCCCATCTGGAGCCTCTGCCGAAATCATTCGTCGCGCAAGGCGTGGCGAACTGACACTGATGGCTAGCGTCTCACTGTTTATGGAATACGAGGCCAAATGCACGCTGCCCATACATTACCAAGCGGCTGGTTTATCGGCACAAGAAGCTGAGATTTTCATCAACACTTTGGCAAGTATTATCAGCCCGGTAAAAACACATTATTTATGGCGCCCACAATTACGTGATCCTGCAGACGAAATGGTGCTAGAAGCAGCAGTCAATGGTTGCGCAAAAGCATTGATCAGTTTTAATCAAAAGCACTTTGGCTTAACACCACAAAGATTTGGCATACAGCTACTATTGCCATCAGAGTTTTTAAGGAGTTTTAAATGAGCAAAGCATCCACATACCCCTTACGTTTACCACAATCACTCAAAGATGCGGTAGACGCAGCCAGCAAACGTGATGGCACCAGCATTAACCAATTTGTCGCCATGGCAGTGGCAGAAAAAATCAGCGCATTAGAAACCGCCGAGTTTTTTAGCGTGCGGCAACAACAGGCAGACTATGAAAAATTTGATGCCATTATGAATAGATCAGGTGGTCAAGCGCCGATTAAAGGCGATGTGATTGGTGAAGAATGAATTTACTTAAGGTTTTGGCAAAAGACCAGATTACTCATGAATTTGCTAAGCCGCCTAGTTTGCCCCGACATCACACACAAAGCCCCAGCGCCCTTCTTTTATATTCACGTATGGCCCAGTAACTGTTGCAAGAAAATACACAGCACTCTTTGGTTGATATTTAAAAGTGAAACTAAAGTCAGTAGCATTTTCTTCGTTTACCCCATACGTTCCAATCAAACTCGTAGAGTCCGCCCCTTTAAACTCTTTCCTAACGAGTAACTTTTTATTCTTATCGCCAAAAGGTGAGAAATAATTATGCGCATTTTTGAGTGATGCATCATCAAGCGACCAAGACTCGATGACAACTTTATTCACCTCAAATGGAAGGGTACCAATGTTCCTTATCGTTACTCCTAAGCTTGCTAAGCAGATCTCTTTTGTTGGTAACTTGCTCCAATTAAGAAAACCCGTTGAAGCAGTTCTGATTTCTAAAGGCTTTTCTATTTTTACATATTTAGAATAAGCCCAAGCCCCAGCAATAAGTATTGCAAGTATCTCAACGAGATATTTAATAACCTCTAAAAAGCTTTTAGCTTTAGAAAAGGTAGATTCATGAGACTTGCTACGAAAGCGCCTCATAAAGGTTTGATGTGATCACTATATCGATGAAGCAAGCTAGATGAGAAAAACCCTCCACACTCGTGTGCTCTTTTACATCCTTCACACTCAGGTGCAAATTCATTCTTCCAGTCAGAAATTGATTTACGATAATAAGGCAAAACATCCTCGTTTATAGTACAAAGCTGGTGGTTATAAACAGAGGTTGTTAATCCATAACTAGCCAAGACATTCACCGCATCACTCAAGATATTTTTATACGCAAACGGGTCAATCCATAGACTATCCAAGTTTGCACGAGTAAACCCCATCATTTCAAGCCCCATCAAAGCTACATGATCAACAAACAATAAATTCCGGCCAATGAATTCACAGAGATCCAATAAGCCATCAATAGATTGTTTATGAATAACAACTCTAATTTCGACTTTTTGATTGAGCTTCTTAAGATTTAAAACACCTGCCAGGGTCTCATCAAACGCACCTGAACTTTGAACTATATAGTTGTGTGTTGAGGGATTTGCTGAATAAATTGGGATACCTACCATCATGTCAAAATGATTGATGTCGGCATATCTTTTAGCAAAATCTATGTTTTTAAAAGATCGACCATTGGAAAGAATATGAATACCAGTTTGAGGTAAATGGCTTTTAGTAAACTCTAATAACTCTAAAAACCTCTCTCCAAATAACGTGGGCTCCCCTCCAGAAAAACCGATTTCCTTGGTGTTCTTGGGTATTAACTTGATGAGATTGAAAGCTTCACTTAATAAATAGGAATCATCGTGATTTTTAGGAGGTTGTGAACACATTAAACAATAATGATTACATTGCTCTGTAATCATAATCGTATTATTTGTTGCCCTTTTACGGTATAGAACCCGTATGTGTTCTTTATTTGGTGTGATACGAACAATATCTTCATCGTTCAAGTAACTAAACTCATCTGGCAAAACAGTAAAATTCTCCCCCTGAGAGAACTCAATATCTTCGGCTAGAGACTCAAACGTAATGTAATGAGAAAATCCCTTCGGTGCATTCTTGGCCCTAGTAATGAATGCTTTATCGCTTCTTAAAACCTGAGGTAGGTTTGGATTAGAGCTTAACGAAAATAACTTTGCTTTTTCAGAAGTAAGTTCATGAACTTGGATTACTTTACCCCCAAGTTTGATCATCGGTTAGCCCATCCGAGGAATAATTTTTTTGTATCAGAATCATTTTCCATGAGGGTAATTAAGTGTTTAAAAATACTCATGTTCTTTTTACAAAACTCTGACTCAGGCTTCCGCCCCAAAAAATCCTTATGTATTGCATGGTGATAAACTGGCTCGGAGCCACAGTATGGCTCAAATGCACATTCAGAACACATTGGAGCACTTAGCGTAAAAGACTCTTCAATTGCATCAAGTAACTTATCTGAGAGAATGATATCTTCGTAGGAATCAGACAAAATATTACCTAACTCAAAAGTCTTATCCCCCATTTCAGCAAGCATTCTGCTTTCATCAGAAGCGTAAACTTTGCCGTCATAATTAAAAACAATTGCTGCAATTCCAATACCAGCAGGGTTCATTAAATCAACATACCCAGACTCTTGGGCAGTAAGAATTTTCTTCAAAATTAAACTAGAGTAATACTCTGAGAACTCAACTCCATTTCGATTCAGCTCAATGATGTAATCAAGGCCAGCTTTATAAAACTGTAACCATCGCTCGGTGTTGTATGCCATAAATTTTTTTGTTTTTATCGCAAAACCGTAAGGTGACAGTGGCCTTAAAAAAATACCCTTAAATCCTAGCTTTAAATATTCGTCGATAATGTCTTTAACTTTATCTAGACTCGACTCTGTTGTTGTCATCAAAGCTGAGACTTGATCATAGCCAAGCCTGTTTCTTGCTTGCTCTAATCCGGAAAGGAATCTTTGGTAGCTATCTTTGTTTGGTCTTGGTCTATTTGAGTTATGCAGAACCTCAGGACCATCTAGTGAAGTTGAAAGCTGAATCTTATGCAACTTGCAAAAGTCTAGCATTTCATCAGTTATTAACGAAAGAGTTGTGGCAATTACAAAAGCAAGATCTCTATTTGCAATCTGATTTCTAACCTCAGCAGATTCAACAATATATTTGATAAGTTCAAAATTCAGTAATGGTTCACCGCCTTGAAACTCAATCTTTATAGCTGGAGATGGGGACTTGAATACAAAATCAAGAGATCTGTCAGCCATTTCCTTAGTCATATCAAATGAAGATTTATCTTCTGATTGCCTAGAAACTTGGCAATATGGGCAACTATGATCGCAGCGAAGTGTGACGACAAAGATATGTAAATTAGTAAATTGAGAAAGCCTAGATAACTTCGTTCTCAGTTTCAATGCCAATAATTCAATTGGTGACTTTTCTTTCGGCAATCTTATGAAATGCTTGGATCTTAATTGAGAATATAGGCTACTAGTAACATCTAGTTTCCGATGAACCAAATCTTCTAAATCATCATGTTCGATGAGCAGATACTCGCCAACAAGATTAGTTATGATGTAACGCTCATCATTAAATCTATCAAATTTAAAGGGTAGCAACTCATAAGACGAGTCTTTTGCGGAATAGCTTTCAATCCCTTTAAATTTACTCAATTTGTTGCAAATCCGTATTCAAGAAAGTCGCACTCAGTATTAAATTTCTAACCGTCTCGGTTTCTTTAGAAATCAATTGACGTAAGTGCTGATCAAGAACTTCCTTCTTAAAATCCGCCTCTACTTTTTTGAGGTGTAGTTCTGTGTGATCCCCATCAAAGGTAATACGGCAAAGTATCGATTTATCCTTTAACTCAAAATCAACCGAAAGTTTATTGATAAATCGATATGCCGCTTTCTGTATTGTTTCAACAGAATAAACACGCTCATCAAATGTGAGAGTTGTTGTAGTCTTACTCACTTAATAACCAGATGAGTGTGAACGATGCGAGGAATGTGAGCTATGCGACGAATGAGAGTAGTGATCAGCGTAAAAAATACCGTCACTATTAGGTTTAAGAATAAATTTCAATGCGCTCTTATCACTAAAGTCGAACTTATTGATTTCTGCGGTCTCAATTTCAAGTAACTTAGACTTTTCCTGATTATCAATTGAAACGCTATCGATGGAGTTCGCGTGCGATTGAGTTGCGGTTAATGCGTTCGCCAATACAGCCAAAGGCAAAAGATATTTTCTTTTATTCATATTAGCCTCCCACGTTAATTAATAATATTTTTAAAAAATTTAGCATGTACACCACACAAACGTCCACAGAGACGAACTCAACAATAATTAAAATATTGTAAATTTAAGAATTTAAAAATTAATGTGAAAAACAACTATCAACATTCTTGACCAACAGATTACTTAAACTAATCAATGACGCTTTTGATCAATAAATCGGAAGTTTGGGTAGCGCTGGCTATCAATACTCAACAAAACTACCGCTTTTCATAAACCGGCTCCACACCCAGCTTTTTAATTCTTTTCTTAAATGGCTTAAACGCGCCAGACTTGAGCGAAACAATAAACAAATGGATGGGAAACTCTTTGCTGACCAGGCGCTCGATGACTTTTTTCGAGGGGTCGGTGAGTGAAAAAGTAGGCATTTCAAAGGCGAGCAGATAGTCGCCCTTGGTGTTGTCAGCATCTAATACGCGCTTGAGTAAATAGACCCTTTTAATATCTTTGGCGTCGCTGGCGATGACGGCCCTGATCTGTTGCACGGTGGCGTCGTCGAGGTCGTGTTTTGCCAGCGTGGCGGCGGGGGTTAAGGTGGAGAGCTCCTGGTGGATGGCTTGCAACTTGTTGGCGCGGGCTTGGTAGCGTTGCAGGTACTCATCGGCACGGGCCGGGTTTTTGGCGGCGTAGTAATGGTAGGCTTGCTCGCAGGCGGCGAGGATGGCAGATTCGTCTTGCGCCATCACGTACTCTAAATCGTCAATGCCGGTTTCATCATCTTCGAGGAGTTTGTAAACCCCTACTCTATAGCGGCCTTGCAAATGCTCAGGGTGCTGCTGCACAAAGGCTTCAATGGCCGAGCGTTGCGGTTCGTCTGGCGTCAGGTCTTCTTTAATGGCGATGACTTGCCATTGCTCGTCTGCAGTCAGTGTTTCTTTGGCGAGCAGTTCATTCAAGGTGGCGGTTTGTGCCTGGATATCCTGATGGCGTGCGCTCCAGTTTTGCTCGATGCTGGACTGCCATTCTTGATCGAGCTTGTGGGTGAAGTGTGGCAGCTCGGTCCCTAGCCAGGCATTGGCAGCAGAAGTGCTATGGTCTGCGCGTGGCAGGGTTTTCAGGGTCTCAAGCTCCACACCAATCGCTTTCAGGCGATCTTTGATGGCGGGATGCGTGTCGAGATGGTTGGTCTCGTAGGTGTAGGCGAGGTCTATGTAACGATGCAAGGTGTCTGGTTCTAGCGTTTGGTTGACGATAGATTGCCAAACGGCGCTTTTATCTTGCATGGGCATGGGCTCAGTGGCAACGCGTTGCTGGATTTGCGCATGCAGGCATTCTTTTTCGAGCTGGTAGAGCACGTGCACGCGTAACAAGGCGCTGGCGGTGTTTTCTACCCCGGCGATTTTGACCGAGACATGGTCGGCCTGATACTCATTTTTGCGCGCCAACACAAAGCTGTAGGCGTTGAAATAAGGCGCGTACCAGCCAAACATTTTGGCTACATAGCGCGAGCCCCAGTCACGCCAGCCACTGGCCATGTCGTGCAGGCGCGCCCAGGTGGAACGTAAGCGGTAAATAAAGCCGGACCAGCGGCTATGGTCGCCAGACAGGTGGCCATACTCATGCGCGATTACCGCCATTGCCTCGCCTTCGGTGAGACCTTGCAACAGCGGCAGGCCCAGCATCAGGTAATTGGTTTCCCAGCCAAACAGGCCAAAGCGCGGATATTGAATAATCGCCGCATTGATATCGTGAGTGAGCAACACATGGCTGATTTTGGGGCCTGCGAGCGCGGTTTCGAGTGACTTGATTTTTTGCCACAGCGCGGGGGCTTGGGCGGGGGTGAGCTCGGTGCCCACCGGCTTGTCAAAGCGGCTAAACAACACCTTGAAGGAGGCTTTGAGCATCAAGAAGGCGGGCAAGATCATCAAAATCAGCAATTTGCCCAGCTTGAGCAAGATGAGTAGCACTGCACCACCAGCAACAAAGGTCAGCGCGACCAAGCCTATGAGTAAGGCCAACGGGATCAAGGCCATCAAGAGGGCAAATCCCAGAATCAAAAAGCCTAGCAGGCTCACGAGAATGACGCGGACAAAATAGGTACTGTAATTTTGCTCGGCCAGCCTTTCAGACCGCGTAATCAGGTTCTCTAAAGATGTTTCACGCATGCGCTACCTACCCCTTTACACCAAAGCCAAAACCATTCCAGTCATGGTCGAATCAAGATGAGGAAATCGTTGCACGCCTAGTTTTGTTGTATGCGTTTAATCACGCGGGATCAAACAGTCTGGCGCGCTTTTTTAATGATTGTAAATGATGAGCTATTTTTTAAAAGGATTTTTTAATGCAGGCCATAGCAGCATCAGCCTTGCACTCAGCAGATGGGTATCACGCTGCTGAGTGCAGCCTAACAATAGGCCGCTACACCATGATTAAAGCGACCGGGTAGCCGCCGAGCTGGCGATCTGCCGTCATTAACGTCACCCCTTCGACCTGCGTCTGCGCAAGCAACATGCGATCAAAAGGGTCTTTATGCCGCTCTGGCAAGGTGGCGACGCTCATGGCATGGCTGCTATTGATCGCGATCTCCTCAAAACCGTTCTCCAGCAAGCTACGCCGCAATACGGCCAAGTCCACTTTAAAGTCCACCCGGCCCAGGGTGTTTTTGATGGCAATTTCCCACAGACTGGCGCTGCTGAAGAAGAGTTGATTGCCTGTATCTTCAATGAGGGCTTTTGCTTTGCTTGGCAGCTGGTCTGCCCCCGCCGCTGCCCAAAGCAAAATATGGGTATCGAGTAACAGCTTCATCTTACTCGAGGCCAAACAGGGTTGAAATTTCGGCTTTGCCCATCTCGTCAAAGTCTGCAGGCACCTGAATTTGACCTTGCATAAAGCCAATACGCTTGATTGCGGGCGGCTCAGTCGCCTCTAGCCGGGTGACTTTTACCAGCGGCTTACCCGCTTTGGCAATAATGAAAGACTCCCCATTGACAGCCTGATCCACCAGTTTAGAGAGTTGTGTTTTTGCCTCGTGAATATTGATAATTTGCATGATGTCCAAATTAAACTAAGTTTAGTTAGTTTAGTTTAAACAGAAGGGAGATTGGAGTAAAGACTTTCGGACTCAAGCACAGCTTTTTATGAGCTGTTATGGAGCGTCATGTGGCTAAGCATACAATACGTGAACAGATACTCACTGAACTTCTTTATAGTGAGCAACTTGAGTTTGCGCAAATAGTTGAGGCGAATTCAACGCACCTCCAACAGCACTTCTGGATGTTTATGCGCAATGCGCATCAAGGTTTGCGCTGCACCTGAAGGTTTAATCCGCCCCTGCTCCCAGGCTTGCAAAGTGCGCACGGATACCCCCAATAATTGGGCAAACTCGCTTTGCGACAACCCTAGCTGGTTGCGTGCTGAAACCACAAATGAAACATCTACCTGCGTGCTACGCGCGACCTTGCCAGCTTTAAGCTCTTTGACGGATGCCAGCAAGTCTGCCTTGAATTGCGCCATCTCTTGATCAACTTTAGTCATTGATGAACTCCTGTTTTAAAAGACTCAAGAAGTCACTGGGGAGATTGTCAAACTTGGCTTTTGCATACACGATCAGCAAGCCAATTGGCAAACTCAACGCGCCCTTCTTCCCTACATAACATTTCTGCATACTTGATAATGACACTGGTCTCAACAATAGCGAGCATCAACTATACCCTTAAATGGTATAAAAAGAAGCCGTCGAAAACAGGCGATACCAATTTGTTAGCCATTGTGAATATATAGCATTATCTATTGGGATAGGCGCGCAATCTTCGAGCGATAAAGTTCAACTTAGCCACTAAATTTTAGGTGTTTTATGCAAATAGCCCCTTAAAGTATTGAATTGAATCACTTATCTACCGCTTAGCGGTGTATACATCAGTAAAAAACTCTGATATGGTGTTTATAACTAAAAGAATTACGATGTTTTACAACGCATTGTTCCCGGGGTGGGTAAATTCGATTATGGCTAAAAGATCTGGAAAATATTTGTACTCCATACGTAGCGCCAATGGGGTGTTGGTAGAGAATCTGCAGGTGTACGGCAAATCCCGTGCCGAAGCGGATGAGAAAATTCGCCAGATGTATTGGCGCTGCGAGATTTTGAGTTGCAAGCTGGTCGCGGACCTAGATACACGTGCGCCCAACCTCAAAATGCAATGGGTGCGACCGGCACCGCGTGCCGCGGGCTAGTGCATGAGCTGATTTCCCATCAGAAGCTATTTCAGGCAAACCATAAAAAAGGCGCGATAAAGATTCGCGCCTTTTTTATTATTGATGCCATTTAAAACGGTAAGCCCTGAAACTTAAAACAAGGACAAGTTGCTGGCAGTAGAAACCGGCCTGGGGATGCGTCTTCTGGCCAGCTTTTTGACGCGGCTATCCAGCGTGGGCAAGTCATCATCAAACAGTGAGCCTTGGGCTGGGAACAGCTCTTCTTGTGCCTGGAACACTTGCAGCTCTGGCCGCAGCTCACAATCGAGGCGGATATCCGATTTGGGGACACAGCAACAGGGCAGGATTTCGTCACTGGCAATAAATGCGAGCGGCTGTTCCAGGTATTCGACCTCACCATCAAGCAGGCGCACGCGGCAGGCGCCACAATAGCCGCCACGGCATTGGTACTCGACCTCATGCCCGGTGCGCTCCAGGCCTTCCAGCAAGGTTTCATGCGGGATCAGGCTGAAGCGGGTATGCTGGCTGCGTATGCTGATCATTTTAAAAATGACTTGTTAAAATCAATAGCGAAACAATCAATTAATGAGCGCGCGGGATAAAGTGCACGGCTTATGGAGCACAGAAACCGCAATGTTCACGAGAGCACATGAGGGTTTCGCGCACCGCACAACGCCGTAATTTGCCCGCGCAGCCATTTAAATTACAACTCAAAGTCGTTGAGATCGTCAGCCGAGACTTCTGAATCAATCTGCCCGATTAAGTAAGAACTTAATTCTACCTCTTGAGGGGCCACTTGTACGGTGTCGGAAGACAGCCAGGTGTTGATCCATGGAATCGGGTTGTTTTTGGCATTGGGAAATGCCGGAGGCAAGCCGACTGAAGCCATGCGAGTGTTGGTGATGTATTCCACGTACTGGCAAAGAATGTCTTTATTGAGGCCTATCATGGAGCCATCTTTAAACAGGTACTCGGCCCACAGTTTTTCCTGCTCGGCGGCGGATTTAAACATCTCGAAGCACTCGGTATGCAGTTCTGCGGCAATCTCGGCGAACTCGGCGTCATCCTGGCCAGAACGCATGATGTTGAGCATGTGCTGTGTACCGGTGAGGTGCAAGGCCTCATCACGCGCAATCAGGCGGATGATCTTGGCGTTGCCTTCCATCACCTTGCGCTCGGCAAAGGCAAACGAGCAGGCAAAGCTGACGTAAAAGCGGATGGCTTCGAGGATATTCACGTTCATCAGGCAACGGTAAAGCAGCTTTTTGAGCGCACGCTTGTTGACCACCTTGGTCTCGCCATTGATGACATGATTGCCCTCGCCCAGCTGCGAGTACAGCATGGTTTGCTGAATCAGCTCATCGTAATAATGCGCAATATCCGAAGCGCGTGCCGTGATGTTTTCATTGCGCACGATGTCATCAAACATCACCGACGGATCATTGACGATATTGCGGATAATGTGGGTGTACGAGCGCGAGTGGATGGTCTCGGAAAACGCCCAGGTTTCAATCCAGGTTTCCAGCTCAGGCAGGGACACCAGTGGCAGCAAGGCCACGTTGGGGCTACGGCCCTGAATCGAATCCAGCAAGGTCTGATACTTGAGGTTGCTGATAAAAATATGCTTTTCGTGCTCGGGCAGACTCTGGTAATCGGAACGGTCTTGCGACACGTCAACCTCTTCCGGGCGCCAGAAGAAGGAGAGTTGCTTCTCGATCAGCTTCTCGAATACCGGATATTTCTGCTGGTCGTAGCGCGCCACATTGACGGGCTGCCCAAAGAACATAGGTTCTTTGAGTTGATCGTTATCGGTTTTAGTGAAGATGCTGTAGGCCATCTGTGTTCCTAATGTTTAAGTTTAATGCTCAAACTGTTTTTAAATTGTACTTATTACCCCACTGCAATAAGCGTTGAATCAGTGAGCGAGCGGGATAAAGTGCAAGGCGTACGGAGCACAGAAACCGGAATGTACACAAGAGTACATGAAGATTTCGCGCACCGCACAACGCAGCAATTTGCCCGCGCAGCCACTGAGTCAATGCTTATTTAAATTTTGCAGGCGCCGCTGGCACACCCATCATCCTCGGCTTCCGTACCGCCCTCGCTCGCACCATCGCGGGTGTTGTGGTAGTACAGCGTTTTAACACCGAGTTTGTAGGCTTGCAGCAGGTCTTTCAGCAGTTGCTTCATCGGCACACGGCCGCCTTCAAAACGGGTTGGGTCGTAGTTGGTGTTGGCTGAAATCGATTGATCGACAAACTTCTGCATCACGCCCACCAGCTTGAGGTAGCCGTCATTGCTGGGGATGCGCCACAACAACTGGTACTGGTTACGCAGGCGATCAATCTCAGGCACCACCTGGCGCAAGATGCCGTCTTTGGATTGCTTGACTGAGACCAGGCCACGCGGTGGCTCAATACCATTGGTGGCATTGGCAATCTGGCTGGAAGTCTCGGAAGGCATCAGCGCCGTCAGCGTGGAGTTGCGCAAGCCATCTTTCTGGATTTCCTTGCGCAGGCTTTCCCAATCCAGATGCAATGGCTCGCTGCACACGGCGTCGAGGTCTTTTTTGTAGGTATCAATCGGTAAAATGCCTTTGGCATAGGTGGTCTCGTTAAACGCACCACACGCGCCAAACTCGCGAGACAGTTGTACGGACGCTTTTAGCAGATAGTACTGAATGGCCTCAAAGGTACGGTGGGTCAAGCCCAGTGCAGCCTCGTCGGTATAGCTGGTGCCGTTTTTGGCCAGGTAATAGGCATAGTTGATCACACCCACGCCCAGTGAACGGCGCTTATTGGTGGCGTTGAGCGCGGCTTTGACTGGGTAATCCTGGTATTCGAGCAAGGCATCTAATGCACGAACCACGAGCTCGGCCAGGCCTTCGAGCTCGTCCAGCGATTCCAGCGCGCCCAGGTTAAATGCTGACAGGGTACACAGCGCAATTTCGCCTTCGGTGTCGTTGATGTCATTGAGTGGCTTGGTCGGCAGTGCGATTTCCATACACAGGTTGGACTGGCGCACCGGCGCAACAGCCGGATCAAACGGGCTATGCGTGTTGCAATGGTCTACGTTCTGGATGTAGATACGGCCGGTACCGGCGCGCTCTTGCATCATGAGCGAGAACAAGTCTACGGCAGGCAAGCTGCGCTTGCGGATGCTGTCATCGGCTTCGTATTGGGTGTACAGGCGCTCAAAGGTATCCTGGTCGGCAAAGAAGGCGTCATACAGGCCGGGCACATCATGCGGCGAGAACAAGGTGATCTGTTCACCTTTGATCAGGCGCTGATACATGAGGCGGTTGATCTGCACGCCATAGTCGAGGTGGCGCACGCGGTTTTCTTCGACGCCACGGTTGTTTTTAAGCACCAGCAATGACTCAACTTCGAGGTGCCACAAGGGGTAGAACAACGTCGCCGCCCCACCGCGTACCCCACCCTGTGAGCAGGATTTGACCGCAGACTGGAACAGCTTATAGAACGGCAGGCAGCCGGTGTGCTGTGCTTCACCGCCACGAATTTCACTGCCCAGCGCACGGATACGGCCGGCGTTGACGCCGATACCGGCGCGCTGCGACACGTATTTCACAATCGCGCTGGAAGTGGCGTTGATGCTGTCCAGGCTGTCGTCACACTCAATCAGCACGCAAGAGCTGAATTGGCGTGTCGGCGTCCGCACGCCAGACATAATTGGTGTCGGCAGTGAGATCTTGAAGGTAGACACCGCATCATAAAAACGCTTGATGTAATCGAGACGCGCCTGGCCTTTGTAGTTAGCAAACAGGCTCATCGCCACCAGAATGTAAAGAAACTGCGGACTCTCGTAGATCTTTTTGGTGACGCGGTTTTGTACCAGGTATTTGCCCTCAAGCTGCTTGACCGCAGCATAAGAGAAATTCATGTCGCGCCAGTGGTCCAGATAGCCATTTAGCGTATCAAACTCTTCGCGGCTGTAATCCTTGAGCAGGTGCGGATCGTATTTGCCCAGCGCGGTCAGGTTGGTCACATGGTCAAACAAATGCGGTGGCTCAAACTGGCCATAAGCAATTTTGCGCAGGTGAAAAATATTCAGGCGCGCGGCCAGGTACTGGTAATCCGGCGTTTCTTCCGAAATCAGGTCGGCAGCAGATTTGATGATGGTTTCATGGATATCGTCGGTGCGGATACCATCATAAAACTGGATATGGGAGCGCAATTCAACTTGTGACACCGACACATTATTGAGGCCTTGTGCGGCCCAATCAATGACGCGATGAATCTTGTCGAGGTTAATCGGTTCCTTGCGGCCATCACGTTTCGTGGCTTGCATGGATTCGTATTGTGTCATGGTGGCTCCCAGTGCTGGCGGCGGAAGGGACACGGCACTGGCTGCGGGGCGCATTTTTTCTGGCAATAGCCTGCCCGTTGTCGAGCAATCAAAGAAAAAACCTGCACCCGTTTAAAGACCAGACTTGCAATCAGTACAGGACTCACTGCATCTGCCGAGGACACCCCGCCTCAAACGTTAACAAGAAAAAATCACGGCAGGTCTCCTGGCTCTCAGGTCATGATTGTTTGCCTTGGCCTTCCCGAATCGCTTCAGTGGCGAGCAAAGCAGCAAACAACTCGCTGATTACAGTTGCGGGGGCAGCTCTGGCTTGACAATGGCCATCGCCATCGCGCACCAGATTCCCTTTTAAAGACAGGCACCGATCAGTGCCCGTATACCGTATGGACGTGACTATAAATCAATATATACGCATTTTCAACACACAAAAACACAATATATTGTTATGAGACACTAAGTGATTGTTTTGCCTGAATATATTTTTTTGCAAGGCCCAGAGCAAGCATTTTGTGCTGTGACCTGATGTTTGCCCAGCCTCAAAAAATGCTTTTTTGCCTCACCGCCAGGCGACCGGAGGCGACAAGCCAGCGTCAGACCCGCCTACTGACGCTGGCGAGATGGCAGCCGCCATCGCAGCCACCCGCAAAGTTATCTCGCTTAAAAATCGAGTTGTGCACTGGCTTTAAAGATACGCGGCTCGCCTTGCGTCAGGAAATTCCAGTCGCCATGTGCTTGCCAGTATTTTTCGTTGGTCAGGTTCTGCACCCCGGCACGCAAGGTGAGTTGATGCGCGTTCAGCTTGGTGTGATAGCGCGCACCGAGGTCGAACAAGGTATATCTGTCCAGTGCATGGGTATTGGAGGCCTCAAGATAACGCCGACCGACGTAACGCGCGCCTGCCGACAGTGTCAGGCCAGGCAAATCCATCACCTGGTAGTCCGCATACAGCGCTGCACTCCAGCTGGGGGCATTGGCGGCATCCTTGCCATTCACGCTGGCATCATCACTTTTATTCTCGCTTTGCATCCACACCAGGCTGCTGCGCAATGCCCACTGGCTGCCCAACTCGACACGGCCAGCCAGGTCTAGCCCGCTCAACACCAACCCTTTGCTTTGTTGCACATAGACATTGTCTGCATTGGTATACGCCAAACCACGCTGCATGCGGAACAGCGCGGCCTCGGCCGACCAGAAACTACCCTGTTGCTTGAGGCCAATTTCATACTGCTTGCTTTCAAGCGGGCCAAACGACTGGTTTTCGTTATTGGTGCCTATGGGTGCCGTATTGCCTTCTTCGAGCGCTTCAACATAGCTGGCGTAAGCCGTGATGGACGCTTGTGGCTTCCAGAGCAAGGCGTAAGTCGGCGTCATTTTGCTTTTTTTGTAGGTGGGGCCATTGGGCTGATTTTTTTCATAGTTGCTATGTCTCAGACCAATAATCGTGCTCCATTCCGGCGTCCACTGCAGGGTATCACTCATAAACACACCGACATTACGGGTTTTGAAAATGGTACTGAGATTCCGGTTGATACTTGCGTCAGGATCAGTCTCATCACTGCGGCCAGTGTAAAGATTACCCGTCCCCAATAAGGCAAAACTGTCCGGTGCGCCACTGCGATGCACCGTCTGCAAGTCTGCGCCAGTGACCAGAGCATGCTTGATCTGGCCGGTTTCAAACTGGCCATGCAGCATCAGATTAGCTGACTGATTGTGATGTTGGCTATACCACTGCACTTGCGCATCGCTAAAGTTTCCCGCATCGTCATTGATGGTCATATAACTATCGTAATTGGTACGCCTGAGCTTGGAAACCCGCGCCGCAGTGCTTAAATACCACTGGTCATTAAACTGCCAGCGCAACGCCGTGCCTGCCGTCATCATCTCGGTTTCATGATAGGTGAAGTCCTGCGTCAAGCGGCGTGCGCCGTCAATCGGTTTAGGGCTGGCGGCATTTTGATCCACCACCAGGGCAAACATGGATCCATTGACCTTGCGCTTCTGGTAGAGACTATCCAGCTCAACCGTGAGTTGATCAGAGGGTTTGAAATCCAGCGCCACAGAGGCAGAGTCGCGCTTGATCGGGGCATCAAGATAGGTATCCCCTGCCTCATGGATGTAGTTAATACGCATGCCCGCACGCCCCTCTGCAAAGCGGCGACCAACATCCAGATTCAGGTTGTACTGGCTATCCGTCATTAAGCCCGCCGTCACGCGGGTGACTGGCGTATCCCCGGCGCGTTTGAGTCTGTAATTGAGGATGCCGCCCGGTTGCGCAAAGCCGTACATAAAACCGGACAAGCCTTTCAGCAGCTCAACCTGCTCAAAATGCTCAATCGGTAAATCGGTGTTCCATGGTGAAATATTCAGGCCATCGATCTTGTAGCCATTCAATAAATCCAGTGCCAAGCCTCTCACCGTAATCATGGTACTCTCCCGGGCCACGCCATTACTGGACGCGGTGACGGCTGCATCCAGCTTGAAGGCCTCGGCAACATTGCTAGCTTGGCGATCTAAAATGTCCTCAGCCTTGACCACACTGACTGAAAACGGGGTATCGAGTAAGGACTTGTCGCCCAGCGCCCCCTGACTGGCAGTACTCGCTTCATAACGGCTTAACAGACCGTTACCCTCTTTACTGGCCTGCACCTGTACCTCGCTTAAGGTTTGTGGCGCGTCTTTTTCGGTGATGACAGGAATCACACTGAAATGCGTTTCATCCGTCTGTTGTAATGCCAGGCCGGTATTTTCCAGTAATTGATGCAATGCGGCTTGCGCAGTGTAGCGGCCTTTAAGCGCGGCTGCTTTCTTGTCAGCCAACAGCGCGGCATTTGCACTCAAACTCATGCCCGTTTGTGCTGCGACTTGCGTCAATGCGGTTGAAAGCGGCCCTGCGGCAACATCAAAAACATAAGTGGCCTCTGTGGTCTGTGCCCAAGCGGCTGGCGCAAGCGGATGCAAGCCCATGGCGGGAAATAGCAGTGCTGCTCGCACAAGCAGCTTGCGCATCTGTGGACGGAATAAAACTGGGGATGACATGATATCAGGCTCCAAAGTTGAATATTGAATGGGTTCAACTGGTATGCCGGATGAGCATCAAAAAAGGGAACTCTGATTAGAAAATGGTTTATCGTGCGACCAGCGCCAAGCCACCAGCCGCGTCCTCACGCGTGCGCACGGGCAGGACCGTTTCGATGGCGGCCAGGATCAAGGGAATATCCTGAGCCGGGTAATTGAGCGGATAGACGCCAACCAGCCGCAAATTTGCCACCGCCGGCTGCACGCGGATAGGCACACGGGTATAGCGATTTAACTCGGCAACAAACTGGGCGAGCGGTAAATTGTCCGCCACCATTTGCCCGCGCGACCAAGCTTCACGGGCCAGGTCTGCCCGCCCATCGGCGATTACTCCGGTTGCGGTGAACCTCGCCTGCTGCCCTGCCAGGATATCCACACTGGCAGCATCATGCGGGCGAATGCGTACGGCGCCTTCAAATACGGCCACATGCCCGCCCTGCAAATCACCACGTACCGTAAAGCGCGTGCCGAGTGCGGTCAACCGGGCATGCAGGGTATCGACCACCAATGGCCTGGACGGGCGCTGCAGATCACGCGCGGTGGTGACAAGAATTTCGCCTTGATGCAAAACGATGCGACGCACATGCGGGTCATAGTGCACATCGACAGCAGTGGCCGTATTCAATGCCAGCAAAGTGCCTTCTGGCAGCCGCCAGGTTTTGCGCTCGCCGATTTGCGTGCGATAACCGGCATGCGCAATTGCATAGGCATTGAGCCAGCCACGCCACGGCAAGGCCTGGCGCATAAGCAAGCCACTGGCAAGCACCGTGACACCCAAACCCAAACGGCGCAAGGTGCGGCGACGCTCAACCGACTGCACCTGCTTTAAGGTCGCTCGTGCCGTGGCGGCAGGCACAGTGGTCGCCAGCTGTTTGAAGGGTTGACTGATGGCTTCAACGCGCTGCCAAACCCGTGCATGCGCAGGATCGGCCGCCAACCAGGCTTGCCACTGTGCAAGCTCTTGTGCATGCAGGGACTGATCCTGCAAACGCGCAAACCACTCTGCCGCCTGATTTAAAATACGCTGCTCATCCGCCTGGTTGTAATGCATGGTTATGGCCCCTCATCCATCATCAGGCAAGCCAGCATGGCTTGTGCCATATACTTTTTCACCATGCGCTCGCCTACCCCCAGCCGCTCAGCAATGTCGCAATAGCCGAGGCCATCCAGCTGTGATAACAGGAAAGCTTCGCGTACTTTGGGCTTTAGACAGTCCAGCAACTGGTCAATGCGGACCAGCGCCTCAAGAATCAGGGCACGCTCTTCGGGTGAGGCAACGAAAGTCTCGGGCGCCACAGCCAGCGTCTCCTGCCAGGCACGCTCCACCGCTTGCCTGCGCCAGTGATCAATCAGCAAATGCTTGGCAATCTGCGTGAGGTAGGCGCGGGGTTGTTCGAGCGCATGCACATTGCGCTTGCCATGCATCATGCGCAAGAACGTATCTTGCGCCAGATCGGCAGCTTGCTCACTACAACCGAGCTTGCCGCGCAACCATGCGCGCAACCATTGGTGATGATCGATATACAAGGCGCCTACTGTTTGTTGCAGCGTATATTCGTTTGCCAGCATAACAAATGGATAAGATGTAATAAATGATAATAATTCTCATTATATCATCTATCCGCGCGGGCGGCATGTTTGAGCCGCAGTAGGGTTACGCCAGAAACTACGGCGCTGAATCAATGCCGTTGCAGTGTATTGGCAGGGTGTGACGCGCGTAAGGTGACACGCGATTTACCTGCGCGCTTTCGACTCCAGATCAGCACGCCCGTGACGGTAATCATCACCAGCGAGAGCCCGGTCACACAGACAAATATACGGTAAGGCAAGCCGAACACTTGCGCCATGTGCAATGCCCCTATCCAATTGCTGAAAGTATTGCCTGCCTGATCCTCGGTGGGCAGCCAGTGGCCTTTGATTTCACCGGTATAGGCATCTATCGCAATGGCGGTATTGCCACGATCTTGCCGCAAATCGGCCGAGCTATGCACAAAATACTGGTACACGCCGCGCTCGCGGTCCAGACGCAAACGGTCTTCGTAATCAATCTGCAGGTGATGATTTTTTGCAAAGCCTTGCATGGCTTGCTGCGCCATGCTGTGGGCTTGCAGCCAGGACATGGGCAGGCTGGTCAGCGGTTGTGGCAATTTGGGGATGCTGCGCCAGGACAGATCAAATGGCATCAGCTTGGTCATGACCGGCACATAGACTTGCTCGCGCAAGTTGAACATGACACTGGACCAGGCAAAGATCAGCAATACGCTGCATAGCCAGAGCCCAACCGCACGGTGCAGGTCAAAGTTAATACGGGTGCCTGAAGCTTGCCATTTGACCAGCCAGGCCGGTTTCCAGCGTTGCCAGTAACTGCTTTTGGATTGTGGCTGCCGCCGCGGCAAGGTGAGGAAAAACGCCACAAAAGTATCCAGCGTCCACAGTACGGCAACGATGCCCATGATGAGGCGGCCGCTGACGCCGGGCAAGGCCAGCGAATAATGCAATTTATACAAAAACGGTAATAGCGTCTCGCGCTGGAAAGGACCCGCCGTGGATAAGCGTGACCCCAGCACCTTACCTGATTGCGGGTTGATAAACAGTTGATCTGCCGGGATGCTGGCCTGCGGATCCACAGGCGTGAGGCGGAAGATCACGGCTTCTGCGTGGTGATCTTCCAGCGCGCTTTGTGGCAATTTGAATTGCAATTCATCGACCCGGGTATTGGCGGGCGCCTGCTGTTGCGCCTGCGCTTGCAGCTGGTACACGTCCAGCATAGGCTGGCCTGGTTGCGATAACGCTTGATACAGGTGTGGATTGAGCCATGCATCGAGCTCATCCTGAAAAGCGATGATGGCGCCGGTAAAGCCGGCAATGACCAAAAAGGCGGCCATCGCCAGGCCTACCCAGCGATGCCAAACCACAAGTGCGTGTCTAGTTACCATTGAAAATTTAAATTGGCCATCACATTACGGCGGTAACCCCATTTGCAACCGTCGCCACTGTATGCACAATTGGCCACATACTCCTTATCAAACAAATTACTGGCATTGAGTGCAAATTGCCAGCCTTTCCAGCTTGTGCCCAGCTGGGACAAATCATAACGAACCGCCAAGTCTACCAGCGTATAAGACGGCAGCTTGAAGGTGTTGGCATCATTACCGAAACGGCTGCCCACATAGCGCACCCCGCCACCAACCACCATGCCCGGCACCCAGCCGCCAGGCAAGCGGTAGTCGGCCCATAATGCGGCGGTATGGTGCGGCACATGGTTAGGGTCTTTGCCCTGGAACGGCACCCCCTGCAAGCTATTATTACTGCGCGTGATTTCAGGCAGCATATAAGTATAACTGCCAATCAGCGACCAGGCGTCCCACTGGGTCTTGGCCTCCAACTCCAGCCCGCGGGTACGCACTTCCCCATTTTGCAGATTAAACAAAGGATGCTGCAGGTCAGTCGTGGTCACGTTCTGGCGGCGCAAATCAAAGACGGCGGCACTTAGCAGTGTCTGGCTGTCTTTGGGTTGATATCGGATGCCAAGCTCATATTGCTTGCCGGTTTCAGGGGCAAAGGCCTTGCCATCAAACATGGTGCCGATCACCGGTAAAAACGACTCCGTGTAACTGGCATACGGCGCCAGGCCATTCTCCGCCAGGTAAACCAGGCCGCTGCGCCAGGTTTCGGCCTGATCGCGTTGCGACGACGAGGCGGCAGGACTCAGCACATTGTCTGTTTGCATGCGGGTGTGGTCCTGACGAACCCCCAGTGTTGCCACCCACTGGCGGTCAATTTTTACTTGGTCCTGCAAGTAAATCCCGGTTTGGCGTTGCTGTTGCTTCAAATTGGCTGACAACACCAGGTTCACCGGCGTCGCTCCATACACCGGCGTATACAGATCCAGCGGACTCGCCGCCCCTGATGTACGCAGCACATGGTTATCCAGGCGCTGGCTGTCTATCCCCGCCAGCACCGTATGCTCAAACATGCCATGTGCCCAGTGCCCTTGCAGATGCGTATCCACCACCACATTGTCGACATTTTCATCGGTGCCCATCGCGGCCCGGTTAATACTGCGCTGGTCTGCGCGCAAGCTCACCAAATAGGTTGAAATGGCATCGGTGCGCAGTTGCTGGTAGCGCAGGTTTTGGCGCAGGGTCAAGTGCTCATTAAACGCATGTTCAAACTGGTAGCCCACCGAATATCGTTCCTGCACGTATTTATCCAGGCCAGGCTCCCCCACATATCGGCTGGTGGAAATTTTGCCAAAGGGGCTGCTCACCAGCGTGCCGACCCGCGGCAATGCCTGGTAGCCCTGGCCACGGTCATTTTTCTGGTAGTCGGTCAGCAAGGTCAGCTGGGTCGCGTCCGAAGGTCGCCAGGTCAATGAAGGCGCCAGATAGACGCGGTCGTCAGTGACACGGTCGATCTGCGTATCGCTTTTTTGCACCAAACCCACCAGGCGGTAAGACCACACGCCCTCATCATCTAGCCATTGGCTGACATCGCCACGCACCTGTTGCCGGTCATACTGTCCCAAGGTCAACCCCAGCTCATGCAGCGGTTTATCCGTAGGCCGTTTGCTGACCAGGTTAACCAGCCCACCCGGCGCGCCCTGGCCATACACAATTGAGGAAGGGCCGCGCAATAAATCAATGCGCTCAAGGCCATAAGCCTCAACCACCGTACCGCCCTGATTATTAAATGCGTAATTACGCAAGCCATCGCGGAACTGGTCCCGGCCCAGGCTAAAGCCACGGATGCCGATATTGTCAGCGCGCGGGTCTGGCCCGTTTGCTTCAGACTGCACACCCGCGGTATAGCGCAAGGCATCGCCTACCGACTGCACGCCCTGTGCGTTCATCTGGTCACGTGTCACCACCGACAACGATTGCGGCGTTTCGATCAGGGCGGTATCGGTTTTGGTCGCCGTCACGCTACGCTTGGCAACATAGCCTTTGACTGGCCCATTGGCGGGTTCTTGCACCGTTTGCCCAGACACGCTGACCTCTGGCAGGTCTTGTGGCTCACTATGTGTATGTGGCGGGGGAGCGGCTTTGGTTAGCGTATAGCCAGCGGCGGTGGCTTTTAACACCAGCCCGCTGCCTGCCAGCAGCTTTTCCAGCGCCTGCCGCACACTCAAGTCACCCTTGAGCGCAGGCGCCTGTTTGTGCTCGGTGAGTTCCGTTGAAAAAATAATGCTTTCCCCGGTCTGGTGGGCCAGGGCCTTCAACGCCTTGTCTAGCGGTTGTGCGGGCATATCAAGCTCGACGGCATGCACAGACAGGCTGGACAGCAAAGCGGCGAACAAGGCAGAGTTGCGAGTAAATGACATCTTCTTCCCATTGAATAAATAATGAATGACATGGGTATGTCGTGCCAGCCTTCGCCAATGTTGATGTCCTTTAGAGATTTTTTTTACGGATGATCCTGACTCAGCGTGATCGAACCGGCGAATCCGGCTTAACCGCACGGATTAACGATGCCGGATCACCACGTCAGCCTCTGCCTGTTTTTCGACACGCACGGGCAGAATCTCGGGCAACACGGCCAGCAAGGATGCGATGCCATTGATATCGTATTCGCCGGACAGGCGGTATTGCCCCACACGGGCATCCGCCAGCGTGATCTGGCCAGTGTGATAGCGCTGCAATTCGGCCACCACGTCACGCAGTGGCAGCCCATCAAAAATCAATCGCCCGTGCTGCCAGGCGGTAGCCGCCTCGGCACTGGTGCACCGGTTTTCAGAAATGGCTGCGCCGCGGGTGGTCACCGAGAGATTTTTAGTCAGCCGACGCTGTGCCTGCGCAGTGATCACGTCTACACTGCCCTCCAGCACCGTGACCATGGCCCCCTCCGCGGTATTGCGGACGTTAAACACGGTACCGATATCGCGAATCTTCACCTGGTTGGCATCCACGGTAAACGGTTGCCAGGCGTGTTTCACCTTAAACAGTGCTTCGCCTTGTACCAGCGTTAATTGCCGCGAACGCAGATGTTGCTCGGCCAACAGAACGGTGTTGGTATTGAGACTGACAGCAGAGCCATCCGGTAACTGGAAGTGGGCAGACTGTCCAATTGCCGTCTGCAGGTGCTGGCTGGACAATACCGGGTCATAGCAGACCACGGCCGCCAACAGGCCGCAAGCGGTGGTTGCCAACGCCTGTTTTATTCGACGCCGTTGCCGTGTTTGCTGCATGGCTTCCTGCAGCAAGGCCTCCCTGGAGGGAAAGTGTGCGCGCAAGGCGTCAGCGTATGGCGCCAGCGGATCTTGATGGTCAGCAGGCTGGTTGGGCGCACGCAATGTGTGGTCCGGTGCTTTCATAGCCCCGCCCATTGCCGCTGGATGCTGCCCATGGCCTTGTTAAAATGCTGCGTCACCATATTGCGTGAAATACCCAGCGCATCGGCAATCTCCTGCTGCGGCATGTCGTGCAGACGATGCAGCAAAAACACTTGCCGTTGCCGGGCTGGCAGCGCTTCTATGATGCGCTTCAAAGCCTCAAGACGTTGTACAAAATGCATGACGCGTTCGCCATCGATCTGGTGCGCGTGCTCTGCTGTCTGCTGCAAGTGATTGAGGTGGGATTGTTGCGTCTGGTACTGCCGGTAGCGGTCAATCGCGCGATGACGCGACAGCTTGCGCAAAAACGCCACCGGCGTTTGCACCGCCAGTTGCGGCGGCCGCTCCATGATCTCCAGGCAGACATCATGCACCACATCCCTGGCGAAATGCTGGTCGCCAAAACGGCGTCTGACATAGCTCACCAATTCGTCGTAGTGATAGACCAAGGCAACCACGAGTTTGGAATGTTCAGGATGAAGATGCACTGCGCAAAAGACAATCAATAAAAACCATATCTTAGCGGCAGGCAAGAAAAAACACAAATGAAAATCATTATCAATAAAAAAATAATTGTTTACCGCCTCCTTGCGTGATAAAAAAGGGCCCTCTATGCGAGCCCTGTACGTGAATGTGTAAGTGATTTTAGTACGCTGGCTTAAAGTGCAGCCTGTGCACGCAACTGCTGGGCCGCCGACACCATATTGCGCAAGGCCGGGATCACTTCTGCCCATTGGCGGGTTTTCAAGCCACAATCCGGGTTCACCCACAAACGTTCGGCCGGGATCCGCGCCGCCGCTTTTTGCATCAAGGCGACCATCCGCTCAGGCTCTGGAATATTCGGCGAGTGAATATCGTAAACGCCGGGCCCGATTTCATTCGGGTAGTTAAAGTCGTCAAACGCATCCAGCAACTCCATGTCCGAGCGCGAGGTTTCTATGGTGATGACGTCGGCATCCATGTCGGCAATCTCGGCAATAATGTCATTGAATTCCGAGTAACACATATGGGTATGGATCTGCGTTTCATCGGCCACTCCATTCGCTGTGATACGGAACGACGCCACCGCCCATTGCAGATACTTTTTCCAGTCTGATTTACGCAGGGGCAAGCCCTCACGCAAGGCCGCCTCGTCAATCTGGATGATGCGGATACCGGCTTTTTCCAGGTCTAGCACTTCCTGGCGTATGGCGAGTGCTAACTGGTAGCAAGACACTTCACGTGGCTGATCATCGCGCACAAACGACCAGTTCAACATGGTCACCGGGCCGGTCAGCATGCCTTTCATCGGCTTGCTGGTCAGTGATTGCGCGTATTCAATCCATTGCACTGTCATGGCTTGCGGGCGGCTGATATCACCGAACAGGATAGGCGGCTTGACGCAACGGGAGCCGTAGGACTGCACCCAGCCAAACTGGCTGAACGCATAGCCCTCCAGTTGCTCGCCAAAATACTCCACCATGTCGTTGCGCTCGGCCTCGCCATGCACCAGCACATCCAGCCCCAGCGCTTCCTGCTCACGCACACTACGCGCAATTTCGGCTTTCATGACGGCCTGATAATCTGCCTGATCCAACTCACCTGCCTTGAACTGGCGACGCGCCTGGCGGATTTCTGCCGTCTGCGGGAACGAGCCTATGGTCGTGGTGGGGAATTTGGGCAGGTTGAACAAGGCGGCCTGTTTGGCAGCGCGCTGCGTATAAACGTTCTGGCGCTGCCCCAGTTGCGGCGTCAATGTTTGCAGCACGGCCTTCACAGCCGGATTGTGCACACGCTTGGATAGCCGACGCGCCTCTATCGCCACCTGATTGACGGCCAAAGCCACTTTCACCGCCTCGCGGCCATGATTTAAGGCCGTGGCCAGCACCTGCAGCTCTTCGAGCTTTTGCTTGGCAAATGCCAGCCATGACTTGATTTCGCTATCCAGTTTAAGCTCGCTGTCGAGGTCCACCGGCACATGCAACAGCGAACAAGAAGGCGCCAGCCACAAACGGTCCCCCAGACGCTCGGCAATCGGCGCCAGCCAGTCCAGCGTCGCATTCAAGTCGGTTTTCCAGATATTGCGGCCATTGATCACGCCCAGCGACAGCACCTTGTGTGCAGGCAATATTGCTAGCAACGGCACAATTTCATGGCGGGCATTGATGGCGTCTATATGCAAGCCAGCGACCGGCAGGTTGGCCGCCAGGTATTGGTTATCCGCCAGCGGGCCAAAATAGGTCGCCAGCAGCAGCTTGACGCGGCTACTCTTGAGTTGGTGATAGGCCAGGTTAAACGCATGCTGCCATTCCGATGTCAGCTCGGTCACCAGCACAGGTTCGTCCACCTGCACCCACGCCACGCCCTGCTGCGCCAGCGTTTCCAGCAATTCGGCATACACATTGAGCAATTGCGGCAACAGCGCCAGCCGGTCAGAGTCATCTTTGGCCTTGCCTATGGCCAGGTAAGTCACTGGTCCAATGATCACCGGTTTGGCTTGCACGCCCTGAGCCTGGGCTTCGGCCAATTGCGCAAGCAGGCGCGACGCATCCAGCTTGAAATGGGTGTTGGCCGTAAACTCGGGCACGATATAGTGATAATTGGTATCAAACCATTTGGTCATCTCGCCTGCCGCCACACCACCACAACATTGCGCATGCGCTTCCGCAGACTCAGCCGAGCGTCCACGCGCCACACGAAAATAGTTATCCAGTGGGTCACCATGAAAATCCTGGACCCGCGCAGGCAAATTGCCCAGCGTAAAACTCATGTCCAGCACCTGGTCATAAAACGCAAAGTCGCCCACAGGTGCAAAATCCAGCACCGATTGCAATTGCCAGTGCTGTTGCCGCAGGTCTTTGCCTATCTGCTTGAGGGTGTCTAACGAAGACTGGCCTTTCCAGTAAGCCTCCAGCGTAAACTTGAGCTCACGCTGTGCGCCTATGCGTGGAAAACCGAGATTGTGAGTCGTGATCATGATGGGTTCCTTAACAAATCAGAACCGGCATTCTAGAAAGCACAACCCATGAAGTAAAATGGTATTATTTCAACCATCTATTAATTTAATTCATATATAACACATGATAGAACGCATCCATCTGGCGATTATCCGCGAGGTCGAGCAACAAGGCTCACTCACCGCTGCCGCTGAAAAACTGTTTCTCACGCAGTCGGCGCTCAGCCATTCGATTAAAAAGCTCGAACAGCAACTGGGCACGGATATCTGGCTACGCGAAGGCCGCAGCCTGCGCCTGACCCAGGCCGGACAATACCTGCTCGCCGTCGCTAACCGCCTGCTGCCGCAGTTATCACTGGCTGAAGAGCGGCTGCGCCAGTTTGCGCAAGGCGAACGCGGCACCCTGCGCATCGGCATGGAATGCCACCCGTGTTACCAATGGCTGCTCAAAGTGGTCTCGCCCTACCTGGCTGACTGGCCGGATGTGGATGTAGACGTCAAACAGAAGTTCCAGTTTGGCGGCATCGGCGCGCTGTTTGGCTACGAGATCGACATGCTGGTCACGCCCGACCCCTTGTATAAACCCGGCCTGCTGTTTCAGCCGGTGTTTGATTACGAACAAGTGCTGGTGGTGCATCGCCAGCATGTTTTAGCTGAGGCGGAATATGTGACGCCGGCACAACTCAGCAGCGAAACGCTGATCACCTACCCGGTAGACATAGACCGCCTCGATATTTACAACCAGTTTCTACAACCCGCCGGCATCAGTCCGCACCTGCATAAGCCCATAGAAACCACAGATATCATGCTGCAAATGGTCGCCAGTGGCCGCGGTGTCGCCGCCCTGCCACGCTGGTTGGTCGAGGAATATCAAACCCGGTTTGATGTGGTGCCGGTTAAGCTTGGTAAGCAAGGGATTGCCAAGCAGATTTACTTAGGGATTCGAGAAGCAGATATACAGATTGATTATGTACAAGCGTTTATTAGCTTGGCACAGGCTTAATGCACCCATGCGGTTAGCCGTTTTGATTGGCCGCTAACCCACACGAATCAGATGGCTCGCCCAAGGTGGTACGGTGGTGTACAAAGCATGGAAGCCGCTATTAAAGCTTCCAAAGTTAAATTGCTTGCTCTGGGCTAGCAGGGTGAGCGCGTTTCTTGAAAACAGGCTGATATGGCCATTGCGCGGGGATGCATACCACCAGCTCAGCCGCTGGTTTGGATGGATATTACCGTCAGAGAGCAAGGTAGAAAACAACACCAATCCGTCTTTAGCCAGCAACGATGACAAGTCTGACATCAGCGCCCATACATCAGGCACATGCTCGAACACCTCAAAGGCGGTGATGAGCTCAAATTGTCCGAGCGATGCAATGTCTGTGTGCTTGTCTACAAAGGGATCATACGACCTAGAAAGCCAACCTGCCGCTGACAATTGCCGTGAGAGCAACCCGTTGCCGCCGCCATAATCCAGATGCCGTAACGTAGGCGGAAAAACAGGGAAGATCGAACGCAAAACCTCTGCATTTGAGGTTGGCCTGATCTGAAGATAGTCAGGATCGACCACCCCATAGTCCGCGTTGTAGATATCTTCCTCAAACTTGCTTAAAGGCCATTGGTGCAGCTCAGGCGCCCAGCAAAAACCACAGTGATTGCACAGGCTGTAATAGACGGCAACGCCTGCGAGAGGCAGATACTTTCCACGCTGTTCCTCGCAAGATTTGTTTAAATCCACCACATCCAGCAGTGATCCGGCAGTTTTGCAAACGGGGCAGACCAGGCGTTCTTTCATGATAGGCAAAGCGCTAACAAGGCTTTTTAAAACAATGATTCCTGCATGTTGCCAGTGCCGTGTATGGAGGTCAACAGGAGGGCATTCGAGGGTGGCGATTTATTCTAGCTGCAAAACTTGCTCGCGCAATTGCGCGAAGGTATTGGGCTCACCGCGCAAGGTGAAGAAGGTGCCCTCTTCCTCGGAGCGCTCGCTCAACACCTGGCAACTGCTATAAATTTTGCCGCGCACTTGTTGTGCCGACCATGGCAGGAAAAGCTCGGTTTCCTCCAGGTCTTGCTGAAAAAAGTCCACGATCTTCTGCCGCAGACTAGCCACTTCTTCCGGGCGGCGTGCACTCATCACGATGCAGTCCGGATATTTCAGGCGCAGTGCAGCTTCACACTCGGCTTGCGCGGCGGCATCACCCACATAATCTATCTTGTTAAACACGCGAATCCGCGGCACGGTGTCAGCTTCAATTTCCTCCAGCACGGTGTCTGTGACTTCCAACTGACGCTCAAACCCGGGGTCACTGGCATCAATTACATGCAGCAACAACGCCGCATCCAGTGCCTCATCCAGCGTGGATTTAAAAGAAGCCACCAGGCCATGCGGCAGGTTTTTAATAAAGCCGACCGTATCGCTGACCAGCACGCGCGGCACGCTCTCGGGGTACAAGGCGCGCACCGTGGTATCCAGCGTGGCAAACAGCTTGTTCGCCACCAGCACTTCGCTGCCGGTCAGCGCGCGCATCAAGGTAGATTTACCGGCGTTGGTATAGCCCACCAGCGCCACACTCGCCATCGTCTGCCGCTCCTGACGCCGCGCACGCTGCGTACGGCGCTCGCCATCCATAATCACAATTTCTTGTTGCAGTTCGGCAATGCGGTCGCGAATCTTGCGTCTATCCAGCTCGGTATGCGATTCCCCTGCCCCGCGACCACCCGCCCCGCTACGCTGCCGCCCCTGCGGGCCCGCCAGCTTGGCCGCCTCGCGCAAACGTGGCGCCATATAACCCAGCCGCGCAATCTCCACCTGCGCACGCGCTGCGCGTGAGCGAGCGTTGCGGTGAAAAATCTCCAGAATGACCATGGTACGGTCCATCACCTCGCAGCCCACTTCAATTTCGAGGTTACGCGCCTGCGACGGCGAGATTTCATGGTCCACCAGCACCGCCTCAATATTCAGCGCATCGGGATTAAACACCAACGCCTCAGGGTCTCCAGCCATACTGCGTACATAATCACGAATCTCTTCGCGCTTACCCACGCCCAGATAACCCGTGATATCAAAGCCTGCGCGCTTCTGCACAAAGGTGTGGACGATCTTGTAGCCCAGTGTTTTTGCCAGTTCACGCAGCTCATTCAGCGAAGCTTCAAACTCTATATCACTGACATTTGGCAGTTGCACGGCCGCCACAACGGCATGGCTGACGGGCTCTTTGACTTCACTTTGCATGTGGAAACGACGCTTCTTGAATGGTAGAGGGCAGATAGTACCTGCAAATGCGGGAATCACCACTATGGGTGGCGAGATAAAGTGTTAATGGGGATTGTTTTGGGTATGTCCGGGGACTAAATGGATATAGTCGCGATTAATGAGTTGGCATCACTGCACACATTTAAATGAATCGTGGGCAATCAATTGCCCACCCTACTACTCGGCTGGTCGTAACCAAGTGCGCGCGAGTGCCCCACCATTTCGAAAGTACCAGACCGCGAACTTTGGTGCACGACCTTGTTCGTCGCGCACTTGCGTTTGCGTCGTTGATACGTATTGGCGGAATCCATTTCAGTTGTCGAACCTTATTGGCGGTTTCTCTGTTGGTGACGATGCCGCAAGAGCAATCCGCAACTTCCAATCGCCATGAGTAACATCGATCCCGGTTCAGGAACCGCCGTGATAAATGTGGATACACCGGAGGACGTTGCAATGGTTGGAGAGAAATCAAAGTCACCCGATGTTGTGAGCGAGTAAACACCACCCATCGCAGAAGCGGGTATAGCCGCGTCGTACTGGCCCGCAAGCAGACGGTTCCAGATTATGTCAAATGTGCCCACAACTCCACCTGTCGCATCAATCGGACTAAACTTACCCGGTTCTGAATTGAATGCATCGAAACCTACTCTGCTATTAGAAGCAGCTATAATGGCACCACGTGTGCCGAAATTTGGATTCGCCCAAGGGCCGGTAAGTGCGATGGTTGGATTAAAGACCGAGGCTATATTGCCTGCGGTGGGCAGACTCATAGGCGCGATTCGGAAGATAAATTCACCTACATTCTGCCCTCCAGGACTGCTAGCCCTACCGGTCAACGTATAAGTGATCTTTACTTGCGTCTCAAAGTCGATCCTGGCGGTAGGTGTGAGCGCCAGGATCACATCGGCTGAAGAAGGCGCCGCTAGCGATAACAGTCCTACGGCGAATAAAAATCTAATCGGCCACATCAAGTTCTCCCATTAGTATCAGAGCAGCGGGCGCTCAAGCAACCAGAACCTCTACAAGCCCGTCAAAAGCAAAAAATGAAATGCTACTTCTACAGGATTATAGCAAAGTTACTGCAAAGTGTATTTCAAGTATCTTTTTCACCGTAGTCAAATGGCAAAATACGCGGCCAGGTCTTGAGACCTGACCCCGTATTTCATGCTCGCTATGTTGAAGAAATCGCGTTGCGGTGTCGCTCAGTCTGTAGGGTGGGCAACTCGTTGCCCACGCGTAAGTTCGTTACCCGTCACCAAACGCTCCTTCCACAAAATCTAGCCCCACACCCCAATCCTCATCATAAACGCCCGCTTTAACATATCGGTGAAATGTTGAATAAGGCCAATCTTTCACGTTGCTCACTAAGCCATGCTTATGTGGGTTGAAATGCAAATAATCCATATTGGATGGTAGCGTCCATATGGAAAGAATATGGTCAGGCAACAAAACCCATGCGTCTATAACGTGACATGGTGGAATTGTGCGTGAGTTTTACCGAGTGGGCAACGAGTTGCCCACCCTACCTGGCTGAACGTAATCTACATTGAGTGGGGTATCAAATTGTGCGCAACGTGTTGCACACCCTTGGCTGTCCAGCGACCAACGGGAGCGACCTTGAGCGATTTTGTTAGCCGCTATTTCCACGTTTTTCTACTCAGCACTGTGCTGCGATCCAGGCCCAAGAATGGGAAAAACTCATAGAGATACGGGACTTCCGGGTGGTTACGACCAATTGAAACCTCGTACTGGTGAGCGATATCCGTAATGCGCCATGAGAGAGAGTAAATTGGCGCAGCAATGCGAATAACGCGCCAAACAGAGTATGGGGCAGCGGCGGCGGCAAAGCGGGGGTAGGCCACAGCCTCCAACGTTGTCATCAACTGTCCATCCATCCCTCGCATGTAGGTGAACCCTGCCGCCCCAATGCTGTCGCAATATTGGATGCTTTCACTCTCAATCTTCTGCCGTTTCTTCGCAGAGACAGACTCCATAATTTCTCTGCCAAGAATCTTCCACCACTTAGCAAGCGGGTCTGGCTCGTCCGACTTCGCGCTTATGGTGTCGAGGTTGTAGTAACGCGAGTATTTTGCAAACTCAGATAAGAACTTAAGAACTTCAAACTCCAATTCGCCTTCGCTCACAAACGCTGGTGGCCGTGGCATTTCCAAGATGGCAACATTCCTGCAGGTCTCATAAAGACCGAGCAAGTTATGGCCAGCGGCCTTTAAGACGCCATTGGAAGGTGGATTCAGTTGGTTTTTTGCCATGTGGTGGCAAACAACCATTAGTTTCATTAGCCGCTCAAGACCAATTGATAAAAGAAAGAACGCCTCGTAGAACTTTCCCTTATCTGAATCGCTGACATTCGCGTTTCTGAGCGCATCTAGGCCAGACAGGAGAGACGACCTGGCCAGAAATGCTTCCTGCTGTATCAAAAGAAACTTTTCGCCAAGCATTACGACCCTCTTGCCAATAGCGGCTAACGTGGAGGTCACTGGCGCTGCGCGGCTCTATCGCGCAGCGTCCGGTGGAGCGCAGGGTTATGCCTCTTCAACACCCACATGTACCCAGTCCTTTTACAGTGGTCGTACCGCTGGGAGATGTAGCTACGGCGCTCGCCTTAACGCCGACTGACTCGCATTCAACGTTCTCTGGAGAGCACGCTTGAACAACCGTGGTTGATACCTTCACCTGGAGGGACTTGTTGCGCAATACGTAGGAGGTTGCGTCTCCGACAGAAATCACACCGCGCTTCTTGCTTCTACCCCCGGTTTGCTCAACGGAGAGTTTTTCAAGCCTTCCATCGACGCGCATGAATGCGTCCTCACCCTCAAGCCACCAAAGAAATGTCTTGCCGGTCGCGGCTGGGCCAACAAATTGAAAATTGCAGCCACAGCCTGACTGAACTTCAGACTCAACAAACGGCTGAACAGTAGGGCCCGCCGCGGCACCGGCGCTCCAAATCAATGCCGAAAGGATGGGGATAGATCTACGCATTTGAGGCATAACTTAAAGTAGGCATCCTAAATGACGCAAAACTTTCCGTCATTGATGCTTTTTTGATTGAAGACTTAAGGGATTTATTTAACGTTTTCATATTGTTATTAAATTTTTAGCCCATCCTAAAATACAAACCTAAACACGTCAACAACGCCGTTTTAACAGCCTAACTGCCGCCTAGCGCTTTATACAAGCCTACCTGATTCTGCAACGCCTGCTGTTGAATCTGCACGGCTTGCGACTGCGCGTCCAACACGCTGCGTTGTGCATCAAGCAACTCTAAATAAGTCACCAGTCCCTGATCAAGCTTGCGTTTCACCAGTTGCAAGCGACTGCTCTCCAGCTCTCGCAAACGTTCTCTGGCGGCAAACTCTTCGGCAATCACTGTGCGTGTACTAAGCACATCCATCACTTCTTTAAACGCAGTCTGGATGGTTTTTTCGTAATTGACGACCTCGATATGCTGGCGGGCTTGGGCCAGGTTGAGGTTGGCTTTGTTGCGGCCGTAGTTAAAGATCGGGAGCACCAGTTGCGGGCTGAAGGCCCAGTAATTGCTGCCTGTATCCGAGAACAATTTGGAGAAGTCTGAATTGACCAAACCAACATTGGTAGTGAGTTGCAGGCGCGGGTAAAACGCGGCTCTGGCAGCACCTATATTGGCGTTGGCGGATTTGAGCTGATGCTCGGCGGCACGAATATCGGCCCGTCTGGTGAGCAAGGTGGAAGGCAAACCTGGCGTGACGTCAGCCAGTTTCAAGGCGGCGAGCGGCTTGACTGGCAGTGGCGTGCGGTGTGAGGTTTCGCCCAGCAGCAGATACAAGGCATTTTGCGTAGTGGCGAGCTGGCGCTGCCATTGCGCGAGTTGCGCTTGTACTTGCTCGACCTGAATTTGCGCGGCTTTCACATCCAGCACTTGATCCAACCCGGCTTCAAAGCGGCGCTGGGTGCGTTGCAGGGTTTGCTTACGGTCATCCAGCGTTTGCTGGGCGAGCTTGAGCTGGTCGTTGATCGCTAAAAAATTGACGTATTGTGTGGCAATCTCGGTGACCAGCGTGGTCTGCACGGCTTGGCGATTTTCGGCCACGGCGAGGTATTGCTCAAGCGCCGCTTGCGACAGGCTTTTTACCCGGCCAAACACGTCAATTTCATACTCTGAAATACCCACACCAACCCGGAACAATTTGGCGTCAAACGCCTGGCTGGAGCTGAACACGGTGCGGCTACGGTCGTAATTGAGGTTGCCCTGTATGGTTGGCAGGCGGTCGGCCTTTTGTACGCCATAGGTGGCTTTGGCCTCATCCATGCGTAACACGGCGGTTTTGAGGTCACGGTTATGCGCCAGCCCGACCTGAATCAGGCGCTGCAAATCAGCATCTGCAAAGTAGCTTTGCCAGCTAAGTGGCGGCGCCTCAGTGACAGGTGTATTGGTCACGGTGTCACTTGCTGGCTGGCCTGGATAAACCTCAGGCACTGGCGCGGCGGGCCTGAAATATTCAGGCACGAGCGAGCAACCGCCCATTGCAAAAGCCACGGCAAGGATGATGGAAATACGGCTAAACTTCATGAGACACCCTTTGCTGTGAGGCTGGCTGTTTCATCCAGCGGCCCACGACAATAAAAAACAACGGCACGAAAAAGATGGCGAGCAAGGTGGCGGTAATGATGCCGCCGAGCACGCTGGTGCCGATAGCTACTTGTGCACCGGAGGCGGCACCGGTTGAGAATGCCAACGGGATCACGCCGACACCAAAGGCGAGCGAGGTCATCACAATTGGGCGCAGACGCTCTTTGGCTGCCATCAAGCTCGCTTCCACCAGCGGCATGCCATGCAACACGTGTTCACGCGCAAACTCCACAATCAGAATGGCGTTTTTGGCTGACAGACCGATGGTTGCAATCAGGCCGACCTTGAAATAAATATCATTAGGTAATTCACGCAAGGTCACCCCCAGCAAGGCGCCTAGCACGCCCAACGGCACCACCAGCATGACGGCAAACGGAATCGCCCAGCTTTCATACAAGGCGGCCAATACCAGAAACACCACCAGGATGGACAAGCCAAACAGCAGGCTGGCCTGGCTACCCGACTGTTTTTCTTCCAGCGATTGCCCGGCCCACTCATAGCCGATGCCTTTGCCCAGGCCATTCACCAGGGTTTCCATGGTGCGCATGGCTTCGCCACTGCTAAAGCCAGGCGCGGGACCGCCATTGATGTTAAATGACGGAAAACCATTAAAGCGCGTGCGTTGCGGCGTGCCCATGGCCCAGTCAAGCGTCATGATGGAAGCCAGTGGCACCAAGCTGCCATCCGCCGCTTTGAGGCGGATTTTTTTGATATCTTCCAGCGTTTGCCGCTGCTTGCCATCGGCCTGCACGATTACGCGGCGCACCTGGTTACCATAGACAAAATCGCCCAGGTAATTCGAGCCGAGCAGCGTCGCCAGCGAGTCGTTGATTTCATCCAGTGACACGCCCAGCGCCTTGGCTTTGCTGCGGTCTAGCTGCATGTTAACCACTGGCGTGTCATACAAACCGGCAAACAGCACATTGGCCAACTCTGGCCGCTGTGCAGACTCAGCCAGCAACTGGTCACGCGCTTTCATCAGCGCCTCAACACCCACGCTGGCACGGTCTACCAGCCGCAGGTCAAAGCCGCCAAAACTGCCCAACTCGGGCAAGGGCGGCGCATTCATGGCAAAAATAGTCAAATTGGGGCGCCCAAAAAACTTCTGGTTGACGCGGTTTACAATCGCCTGCACCTGTTGATCTGGGTTTGGCCGTTCTGCCCAGTCTTTGAGCGTGATAAACAGCATGCCGCTATTGGTACTGGTGCCATAAAAGCTAAAGCCGCTCACCTCAAAGATAATATCAACGGGCTCATGTGCCTGAATATACTCACTCATATCGCCCAGCACTTTGGCGGTTTCTGCCAGCGTCGCGCCTTGTGGCAACGACACCATGACCATAAAGTTACCCTGGTCTTCTTCGGGCAAAAACGCATTTGGTAAACGCACCAGCAGCCAGCCTGCCAGCGCGACAATCAAGGCAAACACGGCCAGCCAGCGCATAGGCTTTTTGAGCAGGCCGCCAGTCAAGTGGGTGTAGCGCTCGGTCATACGCTGAAAGCTGCGGTTAAACCAGACAAAAAAGCGCGCTTTGTTGCCTGTCTCATGGCGTAGCAACGTCACGCACAAGGCCGGCGTGAGTGAGAGCGCCAAAAAGGCCGAGAAGCTGATAGACACTGACAAAGCCAGCGAAAACTGGCGGTAGATATTGCCCACCGCGCCGCTGAAAAAGGCCATGGGGATAAACACCGACACCAACACCGCCGTAATGCCGACCACGGCACCACTGATTTGCGACATGGCTTTGACCGTGGCATCGTAGGCGGACAAGCCCTCTTCCACAATCAGGCGCTCGACGTTTTCGACCACAACAATGGCGTCATCCACCAGAATGCCAATCGCCAGCACCACGCCAAACATGGTCAGCACATTAATCGAGTAGCCCAGCCAGTACATGACGGCAAATGTCCCCATCAGGGCAATCGGCACGACAATGGTCGGGATCAGCGTCGCACGCAGGTTTTGCATAAACAGATACATGACCAGAAACACCAGCACAATGGCTTCCACCAAGGTCTGGATCACTTTTTTGATCGAAATAGAAACGAATGCTGACGAGTCATACGAAAGTTGAAAGGCGACATTGGGCGGGAAATATGGCTGCATCTGCTCCATCGCGACCTTGACCCGCTTGATGGTTTCAACCGCATTGGAGCCCGGCGCCAGTTTAATCGCCATCCCGGCGGCATTCTTGCCATTGACCCTTGAACTGTAGGTGTAGTCACTGCTGCCCAGCTCAACCTTCGCCACATCTTTAATCAACAGGGCTGAGCCATCTGCCTGCATGCGGATAGGCACATTGGCAAAGTCGTCTACCGTTTTTAACGTAGCCTCGGCTTCCAGTGAGACACTCAGCGGCGCACCGTCCGGCACACCACTGGCCCCCACCTGCCCCAAGGTCAGGCGGGTGTTGTAGCTGCGCAAGGCATTCACGATCTCGGTCACGCCCACATTGAGACCAGCCATTTTTTGCGGGTCTGGCCAGATGCGCATGGCGTATTCCGGGCTGAACGATTGTACTTTACCCACACCTTGCACACGCTTGAGCGTAGGCATCACCGTGGCCGATGACAGCTCGCCCAGATCAATCTCGCTGTAGCGGTTATCTTCCGAGGTCAGCGACACAATCAGCTGAAAACTGTCAGCAGACTTTTCCACCGTGATGCCGCTGCGACGCACGATTTCCGGCAAACGCACTTCGACACTTTTGAGGCGGTTTTGCACATCCACGGCAGCCAGATCAGGATTGGTGCCCTGACGGAAAGTGACACTGATGGAGGCCATGCCGACATTGCTGGTGGCAGAAACATACATCAGGCCCGGCATGCCATTCATCTCGCGCTCGATAATCGAGGTCACGGTTTCTTCCACCACCTTGGCCGAGGCGCCAGGGTAAGTTGCGGCGATATTGACCACAGGCGGGGCAATATCAGGATACTGGGCAATCGGTAATTGTTTGATGGCGATCAGGCCAGCCAACACAATCAGAATGGCAATCACCCAGGCAAAAATGGGGCGATCAATAAAAAAACGGCTCATGGCCTGGTTCCTGTCTTTCTGCGCGCTGCCCGGTTAAGGGGCCACGGCTTTGGTGATATTGTCTTGGGCACTGATCAGTTTGGGCGTCACTTTGCTGCCCGCCGTTTGTGCCGCCACATTGGTGACCACCACTTGTTCACCGGCTTGCAGCCCTTGCTCAATGACCCACTGTTTGTCTATGACACGGCCGGCTTGCACCTCGCGTGACTCCAGCTCGTTTTTGGCATTCACCACCCACACACGCGTCGAAAACTGGTCACGCATCAACGCATCTCTTGGAATCAGAATCGCATTCGGATTGGTGGCCTGACGGATTTTGATTCTGACGTATGCGCCTGGCATCAACACCTGCTGCGGGTTTTCAAAAATGGCGCGCATGACCACAGAGTCGGTCGTTTGGTTGACGGAGACGTCCGAGAATGAAAGTTTTCCTGCTTGGGCGTACATGGAGCCATCCGGCAAGACCAATTTAATTTTAAAGTCACCATCGTTGCCTTTGAGCTGGCCATCGCGCAGCGCTTTGCGCAAGGTAAACACTTCTGAGGACGACTGGGAAAAATTAACATAGACCGGATTGACCTGCTCGACGGTGGTCAGTTGCGTAGCTTCATCTTTGCCGACCAGCGCCCCCTCGGTGACCAGTGCGCGGCGGGCCACGCCATCAATTGGCGCGGTCACATTGGCATACCCCAAATCCAGCCGGGCACGATTAAGTTTGGCCTGGGCAGAGGCCACCTCGGCTTTTGCCAGTTGCGCCTCAGCTTGTGCCGCGCGGTAATCACGCTGGCTCACAGACTGGTCGCCAATCAAAGCCTGATAACGCTGCAACTTGTCGTTAGCATTGACCAGGTTGGCCTCGGTCCGTGCCAACTCAGCCTCGGCTTCGAGCTTACTGGCTTGCAACTGCTCGGGATTGATCTGGAATAACGGCGTGCCGGCTTTCACCACCTGCCCTTCCTGGTACAGGCGCTTAGCGACAATGCCGGAGACACGGGCGCGCACCTCGGCAATGCGGTAGGCCTCGACCCGGCCAGGGAGTTCGACCTCATCGGGAATATCCGCCACCTGCACCTTGACCACCTCCACCACAGGCGCCGCGCCTGCGGGCTGAGCGGCTTCTTTCGGCTTGCTGCACGCAGCCAATTGCAAGATCAACAGCGCCGAAAGCGCCAGCGTCGAGTGAGAAATACGGGACATGCACTACCCTTAATTGTATGGATGACAATATTCTAGCGGCACTTTTATAATTAATCAATCATGACTGATTAATTATTTTTTGGTATGATAGCGGCCATCATCAACGACTGGACTGTCACCGAGCCGCCAGGCTAGAACCACCCGACATGGCTAGAAAAACCAAAGAAGACGCGCAAAAAACCCGTGACCAGATTCTGGATGCAGCTGAGCATGTGTTTTACGGCAAAAGCTTTACGCAGGCGACCATGGCTGATATTGCCGATGCCGCGCAACTGTCACGCGGCGCCGTATACGGGCATTATAAAGGTAAGCTTGAAGTCGCCACGGCCATGGCCGAGCGTGTCATCCATCAAGCCTCACCGTTTCAGGGGCAACCGGCGCATAGCGCACTAGAAAACCTGAAACACTACTGCTTGCAGGAAGTGCGCAGTTATATCGAACCCAGCTCTATCCAGCGCGTGCTGTTTTTTCTGTATGTGGGCATTGATGATTCGCCCGAGCTGCTGCAACTGCGCTACAACTGGGAGAAAAAACGCATTGCGCAAATCAACAGCCTGCTGACACAGGCCATTGCCCACAAAGAGCTGCCCGCTGACGTCGATTTTGACTTGGTCAGTCTCTACTGCCAATCGGTGATCGAAGGCGTATTCAGTATTGTTTACTTTGGCAGCATGAGCGAAAGTGAACGCTGGCAGCGCGCAGAACAATTGTGTACCTACAGCCTGCAACGCTTGTCCATGCCTTTTTCGCAGCCTTAACCCTGTGCTGCCTGCGATTGGTGATTGACGCGGCATGGCTTCTTGCGGCAAGATAAAAAATAATACATTGATCGCAATTAATTTCAACTTTTTGGCCAGCACACGGTCAGTCTGAACAGGCGGTATGCCTGTGCTTGAAATAGCATCAACGCTTGCGAAACCCATATTGCGTATGCCTGCGCAAATAAAATAACTTAAAAGAAACCCTGACGATGGACCATAACCTGAGCCTGATTACCACCATTGCCGTTGCGTTTGCGCTGGCACTGGTGTTTGGACTAATTGCCGAAAAACTCAAATTGCCTGCGCTGATTGGTTATTTGCTGGCCGGCATCATGATCGGCCCCGCCACCCCTGGCTTTGTCGCCGACCTTGAAATTGCCTCGCAACTGTCGGAAATCGGCGTCATGTTATTGATGTTTGGCGTCGGCCTGCATTTTTCGGTACAAGACCTGCTGTCGGTCAAACGCATCGCCCTGCCCGGCGCACTGGCGCAGATGACGCTGGCAACGCTGCTAGGCATGCTGGTCGCCTGGAGTTGGCACTGGAGCTGGGGCGAAGGCCTGGTATTTGGTTTGTCCCTGTCTTGCGCCAGTACGGTGGTATTACTCAAGGCGCTGGAGTCACGCCGTATTCTGGAAAGCATGAACGGCAAGATTGCAGTCGGCTGGCTGGTGGTGGAAGACATGGTGACCGTGCTGGTACTGGTGTTGATGCCTGCCCTGGCGGGCGTGTTGGGCGGTAGCCAGAGTGAAGCAACCAGTGTTGCCGCCATTTGGCAAACCATAGGCATGACCTTGCTCGAAGTGGCAGGCTTTATTGCCATCATGCTGGTGGTCGGCAAGCGTGTGTTGCCGTGGTTGCTCTGGTATGTGGCGGGCACCGGCTCGCGCGAGCTGTTCACGCTGACCGTGATCGCGGTGGCGATCGGGGTGGCGTTTTTTGCCTCGACCTTATTTAATGTCTCGTTCGCATTGGGTGCGTTTTTTGCCGGCATGATCATGCGTGAATCAGAATACAGCCACCGTGCCGCTGAAGATTCGCTACCGTTCCGCGATGCCTTTGCCGTGTTGTTTTTCGTCTCGGTCGGCATGTTGTTTGACCCCAGCATTCTGATCAAACAACCCGTACAGGTGTTGTCTGTAGTGGCGATTATTATCCTGGGTAAGTCGCTGGCAGCGGTGGCCATTGTGCTGGCCTTGCGTTATCCCTTAAATACCGCGTTAACCGTGGCCGCCAGCCTCGGGCAAATCGGTGAGTTCTCGTTTATTCTGGCCGGGCTGGGGGTCTCACTCAACCTGATGTCCCCCGATGGCATGAGCCTGGTGCTGGCAGGCGCGCTCATTTCCATTGCCTTGAACCCGCTGGTGTTTGCCTCGATCAAGCCTCTGGCCAATTGGGTGGTCAGCAAGTCTGATCTGGCCCGGCAGTTCTCGTTACGCATGGACCCCTATGGTGAGTTACCCATGACTACCGAGCGCAAGTTCCTCGAAGGCCAGGTGGTGCTGGTCGGTTATGGCCGGGTGGGCAAACGCATTGCGCAGTCGCTGACCGCCGCCGCCATCCCCTATGTGGTCGCCGAACAAAACCGTGAAGTGGTGGAAAAACTGCGCAAACAGGGGCAACCTGCCGTCTCGGGGAACGCGGCGGACCCAATGGTGTTGATCCAGGCCCACATTGCCAATGCCTCCCTACTGATTATTGCCACGCCGGATGCCATGAATATCCGTAAGATGGTGGAGATCGCCAAGCAGCTCAAACCGGATATCGAAGTCGTGATCCGCACCCATCATGAGGACGAATACCTGCGCCTGCAAAAAGAACTGGGCGAGACCGAAGCGGTGTTTTTTGGCGAGGAAGAACTGGCCAAGGGCATGTCTGCCCATGTGTTGCGGCGCTTTGAACGCCCGCATTAAGCGGCATCATCAATGACCTTGTACGCAAATTAACGTATGGCGTGCGGGCCTGGCTGGCGTTAAATTAATACCAAGGTTAATACCTGCTACGCCCCACATTTTAATCACACCGTCAACAGCGCCGGTGATGATTCGAGCAAAAAAGCTCACCCGCCATTTGATGGCCGGTGGGCTTTTTTTATGCGTAATCGGTATGTATCGAGTCACTAGCCTTTTTTAAATTTTTCAGGAGAAGCTTCATGATACATGGTGATATTTCCAGCAGCCAGGACACCGTCGGTGTGGCCGTCGTCAATTACAAAATGCCCCGCTTGCATACCAAAGCCGAGATTCTGGCCAACTGTCGCAACATCGCCGACATGGTGGTCAATATGAAAGCCGGTCTGCCCGGCATGGATCTGGTGATTTTCCCGGAATACAGCACGCACGGCATCATGTATGACGGTCAGGAAATGTATGACAATGCCACCACAGTGCCCGGCCCGGAAACCGATATTTTTGCCGAGGCTTGCCGCAAGGCCAAAGTCTGGGGCGTATTTTCGATCACCGGCGAGCAGCACGAAGAGCATCCGAAAAAAGCCCCGTATAACACCCTGATCCTCATGAATGACCAAGGTGAAATCGTGCAGAAGTACCGCAAGATCATGCCATGGGTGCCCATCGAGGGCTGGTACCCAGGCAAGGAAACCTTTATCAGCGAAGGCCCCAAAGGCCTCAAGGTCAGCCTGATTATCTGTGACGATGGCAACTACCCTGAAATCTGGCGCGATTGTGCCATGAAAGGCGCCGAACTGATTGTGCGTTGCCAGGGCTATATGTATCCGGCCAAAGAGCAGCAGATTCTGATCAGCAAGGCGATGGCGTTTGCCAACAACACCTATGTGGCCGTGTCCAATGCGGCCGGCTTTGATGGCGTTTACTCCTACTTCGGCCACTCGGCGATTATCGGTTTTGATGGCCGTACGCTGGGCGAATGTGGCGAGGAAGAAAATGGCGTGCAGTATGCAGCCTTAAGCAAACACCTGATCCGCGACTTCCGCAAACATGGCCAGTCCGAAAATCACCTGTTCAAGTTGCTGCACCGTGGCTACACCGGCGTGCTCAATTCAGGCGATGGCGATAAAGGCGTGGCGCAGTGTCCATATAGCTTCTACAGCAAATGGGTACAGGACCCGGCGGCTGCGCGCGACATGGTAGAATCGTTTACGCGCTCGACGTTGGGCACCAAAGAGGCGCCCATCGCAGGCTTACCTAACGAATAGTCGGATGTTCTGACTGGCGATCACACTAGGCTAGATGAAACTAGGCGAGATCACACTAGAGTTGATCGCCTCAATGCAACACAATGGCTCCGGCCCGGCCGGAGCCCCTGATGAAAGCATCTCATGGCAAACACTGACCCGATCCCGGTCGGCGTGCTGTTTTCCACCAGCGGCGCCACGGCGACCATAGAACGCTCACAGGCATTTGCCACTTTCTTTGCCATCGCAGAAATCAATGCCGCGGGCGGCATCGCTGGTCGTGAACTGGTGCCCGTCCACTATGATCCGCAGGGCATGCCGCAACAATACCAGTTACTGGCCGAGCGCATGATTCGCGAAGATGGCGTCAATGTGATCTTTGGCTGCTATATGTCCAGCACGCGCAAAGCCGTGATTCCGGTGGTGGAAAAATGGCGCAGGCTGCTGTTTTACCCCACGCCTTACGAGGGCTTTGAATTCTCGCCGCATGTGATTTATACAGGTGCGGCGCCTAACCAGAACAGTGCACAACTGGCTGACTATATGACGCGGCATTTTGGCGCGCGCGTCTACATGATAGGCTGCGACTACATTTACCCGTATGAGTCCAACCGCATCATGAGTGACTTTATCCTTGAAGTCCCGGGCGGCAAAAAACTGGCCGAGCGCTACGTGCCGCTGACGGCGACAGAAAAAGATTTTTTAGCGGTGGTGCGTGACATCAAGGCCAAGTCGCCAGACTTTGTGTTTTCTACCGTGGTGGGGCAAGCCACCCGCCTGTTGTACCAGGCTTATGCCGAGATCGGCATGGATGCCCAGCACACCCCGATTGCCAGCCTGACCACCTCTGAAGCAGAGGTGGCAGAAATCGGCGGCGGTGCGGCCCAGGGCCACATCACGTCTGCGCCCTATTTTCAAAGCATTGCCAGTACCGAGAACCAGGCCTGCATCACTCGCTTCAGGCAGCAGTATGGCAACGAGATTGCGCCTAATATGGCCTGGGAAGCAGCATATTTTCAAACCCACCTGTTTGCCGAAGCGATGCGCGCGGCAGGGAGCGACCAATATGATGCCCTGTTGCCACAGCTACTGGGCCGAGCCTTTGACGCGCCGCAAGGCCGTATTGCCATTGATGCCGGCAACCACCATACCCGGCTACACCCGCGCATTGCACGCGTCAATGCGGCTGGCCAGTTCGAGATCATCGCTGGTGGCGGTGCCGCAGCGGTGATCCCCGACCCTTATCTGGTGACGCACCCAGGCGCCAGCTGGAACAACCTGCCTGATGCGGCGGAGTATCGCGTTGGCTGAGTCACCCGCCGCCCCTCACCCTGGTCAGCGCCAGGCCAAGCAGGCGCAGGCGCCGCGCTCCACGCTGGAGCTGTTCCGCCATTTGCGCCATGCCTGCATCACGATTTTTCATCCTGAGGACGAAAACCGCGAGGTATTGACACAGCAACTGCACCGGATTGGCTGCCAGACGGTCGCGCTATGGCCGCCGGTGGCTGAGCTACCCGCGCAAACCGAGCTGGTGATTTTTCTGCTAGATGCCCAAGCCAGCGCGAAAAAGAAACTGCCGTGGCTGACACCAGAGTCGGCGATCCCGCTGATTGGAGTGCTGGATTATGAAAACCCGACCACGCTGGAGACCGCCACTGCGCTGGGTTGCCATGGCATGCTGGTAAGGCCTCTGCAAGCCAAAGGCTTGCTCTCCACCCTCATCCTGACCATGCATCATTGCCAGCAATTAAAAACCTTGCGCAAACGTAACCAGCGCCTGGAAGAAAAACTGCAGGCGGCAGGCGAAATCAGTGCGGCACAAGCCATGTTGGCGCATGCGCGCGGAATCAGTGCAACCGAGGCTTACAAAGTCCTGCGCGAGCAGGCCATGCTCAAACGCGTGACGGTGGAAGACATTGCACGTGCACTGTTGCAAACCGACGGTCTATTGTCCAATCCAGCCAAACCCCGTTAGAATGCTCGCCCTTGCCAAGCGCATCGATTCTCCTGCGCACAGTTTTTGCTTGAACAAGTCCGATGATGACCGACATTTCCCCCGCACAAACCATTACCCTGGCTAAAATCAGACATATCGAGGAGCTGGAGCGCCTGGATAGCTCAATTACTTTTGTCGAAAGAATTGGGCAGCTCATTCATCAAATTCAGGCTGAACGTGGTGCCAGCTGTCTTTATTTAGCGTCTTCCGGCAAACGCTTCTCGCAGGCACGTGCGGATATCGTCGTGCAAAATCAGCAAATTGAAACCGATTTCAGGCAAGCCTTGCAACAATATCTGGACCGCCATGCGCTGACCGATGCCAAACAGTTGACGCTCATCTCTTGGATTTTGCTGGGTTTGGACCAGCTTAAAAACTTACGTCATCAAATTACGCTACTCAAGATCTCATTTGCGGATTGCATAGAGTCTTATAACCGCTTTATACAAAGCTTGATCTCGCTGATTTTCGAGATCACGGACAGCTCGGTCAACAGCAAGGTCTCCACCAGCTTGCTGACGCTCTACAACCTGGTGCAAGCCAAGGAGTTTGCCGGTCAGGAGCGTGCAGTCGGCTCTTATTTATTTGGCTCAGGCAGCATGCAAAGCGAGCATCAGCAAAAACTGCTGGAATTGATCACACAGCAAAATCGCCATTTTGAACTGTTCAGCCAGTTTGGCGCCCAGGAGCTACAGCAGGCATGGGCGGTCCTGCAAAGCTCACGCCTACAACAGCAGCATGAGCACTTGCGTCACCAGCTGACGGTGGCCAAAGATCAGCAAACGCTCAATACCAGCGCCAGTGATACCTGGTTTGCGTTGTGCAGTGAGCGCCTGAGTGAAATCTGGCTAATTCAATGCCAGCTGGTGCAATCCATGCACCGCATGCTGGCAGAACTTTCTGCCCATGCGAAAAAAGACCTGGCACAAACAAAGCAATATTTGGATGCCATGACGCAAAGCGCTGATCCCAATCATCCCCTGGATAGTAGTTTCTTCAACCTGTCGATTCCGGTCGAGAGTGCGCTGCAATTTCAGGCAAATGAAGCTAGGCATACGGCACCCGTGACTTCTATCATGCAGTTGCTGCAACAGCAATCGCAACAGATTGCCGAGATGGAAGTCACCTTGGCCGATACTAAAAAAGCCTTGTCAGAGCGCAAAGTGATCGAACGCGCCAAAGGCCTGCTAATGCGCAAGTTTGATATTGATGAAATGGAAGCCTACAAACAGTTGCGCAGTACGGCCATGACTCAAAACCGCAAAATTGTGGATATCGCGGAAAACATTCTCGCACAGACACATTTTTCCCGCGATTAACCGCTCAGGATCGGGCATGCGCACCATGCCTGTGCATATACGCGGTGTATATCTACACCTATAAAACCGTAAAATATGGACAAAAACAGCATTAAAACAAAGTGTTATTCGCAATATTAATACATGGCATAACAATTGCTATCAATCAATTAACGCGATTCCAATGGCGGAAGCGCGGGTATAAATAGGTGGTCCCCTGGCTTGTGTTTGAATCCTGGTGATTTGAATACAGCGGGTACCAACCAATTCAGCAATCTGGACAAAGGCGTCCTGACAGTAGACTCAAGCGGGTTGACTGTCAGGACGCCTTTTTGTTTTGGACTCATCCAAGAAAGTAAGAGGTATGCAATGTCTTATCTAGCCCCCGCCGAATTTGTCTCTAAGATGGTAGACGCCGGTGAATCAAAAATTTATATGGCCACGCGTGACACCGTGATTCGCGCCTATATGGCGGGTGCCATTCTGGCGCTGGCCGCTGTGTTTGCAGTGAGTATTGCCTTGGCGACAGAATCTCCTCTGGTAGGAGCTGTCATGTTTCCGGTGGGCTTCAGCATGCTCTACCTGATGGGATTTGACTTGCTGACCGGCGTTTTCATGCTGACTCCGCTGGCCTGGCTGGACAAACGCCCCGGCGTGACCTGGCCGCAAATCCTGCGTAACTGGGGTCTGGTATTTATTGGCAATTTTGCTGGCGCGCTCACGGTGGCCGGGATGATGGCTTTTATCTTCACCTATGGCTTTAATACCGATGGCGGCGCCATCGCCACCAAAGTCGCCGGTATAGGCGAGGCCAGAACACTGGGCTACGCCAAATATGGCCTGGATGGCTGGATCACCATTTTTATCCGTGGCATGTTGTGCAACTGGATGGTGTCGCTGGGCGTGGTGGGGGCCATGATTTCAACCAACGTCAGCGGCAAGGTGATCGCCATGTGGATGCCAATCTTTTTGTTCTTTTTCATGGGCTTTGAGCACTCGGTCGTCAATATGTTTCTGTTTCCATTTGCTTTGATCATGGGCGGCAATTTTTCGATTGCAGACTATCTGGTATGGAATGAAATCCCGACTGCGCTTGGCAATCTGGTGGGCGGCCTGGCCTTTACCGGCCTGACGCTGTATACCACCCATGTGCGCACACAACCCAAACGTAAACTGTAAACAATGCTCGCCTGCTCGTCGTGGCAGTGAGCCCGTCCCACACGATATCAATGGAGTTAATCATGACAAGAGATGAAGTCACAGAACTGATAGTGTTACAAAAAAATGCCTTGCAACTGTCCTGGAAAACACTTGCTGAGGCCATTGGTTTGAGCAAGGAATGGACAACGGCCGCCCTACTTGGCCAAATGACCCTCTCTGCCGAACAAGCCAATACCTTGGGAAAACTGCTACAACTGCCTGGAGAAGCCATAAGCCAACTACAAGTGGTACCTTATAAAGGATCGTTACCCACTGCGGTGCCCTCCGATCCATTAATTTATCGCTTTTACGAACTGATCAGCGTCTACGGCACCACATTTAAGGCCTTGATTCACGAAGAGTTTGGCGATGGCATCATGAGCGCCATTGACTTTAATATGGATTTGCAACGCGAAGCCGACCCTAAAGGCGATCGCGTCAAAATCACCATGAGCGGCAAGTTCCTGCCTTACAAGTCTTACTAAACGGCATGCCTGCCTCTTTGCAGATAGAAAGCGGCGCCTGCTCCGAGGCCGGACGCAAACCAGTCAATCAGGATGCGTTCGGCCTCACCACACAAGACAGCCCGCCTGCTACTGGCAAAGGTTGGGTATTTGCCATTGCCGATGGCATCAGTAGCAGCGATGTCAGCGACCAGGCTAGTACGCTGGCCATTCAGCAGTTTATACAAGATTACGCGCTCACCCCTGTAGAATGGTCAGTCAAGTCTGGTGGGTTGCAAGTCTTACGCAGTATTAATGCCACACTCAATGCGCAGACGTTTCGCAGCCCTTATCGTTTTGACAAAAACAGAGGCTACGTCTGTACCTTTAGCGCCCTGATCATTAAATCACGGGCTATCCATGTATTTCATCTGGGCGATACGCGCATTTACCGTCTCCGTGACCAGCAATTGCAATGCCTGACCGAAGACCACCGTTTCTGGGTCGATGATCAACATAGCTATCTGGCACGCGCCCTGGGCATGAGCCCGCAACCAGAAATTGATTATCACAGCGAGGCCGCGGAAGCAGGCGATGTTTATTTATTGATGTCTGATGGCGTATTTGAACACCTGACCTCAGAAGAAATCTTGCAGGATATCCAAACCGCCAGCGACCTCAATCGTCTCTGCCAGCACTGGGTTAAACTCGCGCATGCACGCGGTAGCGAGGATAACCTGACAGCACTGGCGGTGCGCTTGTTACAACTGCCCGACCATGACATGGCCTCGCTGACACAAAGCATGCAGGCACTCCCCTTTGCCCCGGCCATAGAAGAAGGTAAGCCGTTTGATGGTTACCATATTTTGCGTTGCCTGCATCATAGCCACCGCAGCCATGTTTACCTGGCACGTGACCTGCAAACGGGCACCCAGGTTGCCCTCAAAGTCCCATCGGTGGACCTGTCCGCCGATGCACAGGCACTGGAACGTTTTTACCTCGAAGAATGGGTGGCCAGGCGCATCAGCCATCGCCATATATTACGGCCGTATACGTCAGCTTCTCCGCGCAAGTTTTTATATAGTGTGATGCACTATGTGCCGGGGCAAACCTTACAACAATGGCTGCTGGATCACCCGCAACCATCCCTAGAGACCGTCCGCCAACTGGTGGAACAGATCACCAGCGCCCTGGAAGCCTTTCATCGACTGGAGATGGTCTACCGCGACTTGCAGCCGCAAAATATCCTGGTCGATACCGATGGCCAGATCACCTTGATTGATTTTGGGGCCGTGAGCGTGGCTGGTCTCGAAGAAATGAGCGAGCTAGAAAGCACGGTAACCTTGCCTGGCACGCTGCAATACTCGGCGCCAGAACAGTTTCTGGGATGGCCAGCAACGCCACAATCGGATATTTATGCCTTGGGGGTGATCACTTACCAGTGCCTCACAGGCAAACTGCCCTATGGGACAGAGGTCGCGAAGGTAAAACATCCGCAACACCTGTCACGTTTGTATTACCGGGAGATTCGCTATACACAACCGGCGTTTCCGGCCTGGGTCGACGCCGCCATCGCCCGTGCCGTGCACCCGCAGGCAGAAAAACGTTATGCGCAGGCCTCTGAATTCTTATTTGACCTGCGTAAACCGAATGCAGCCTTTCTGCGTCATGCCCATCCGCCTTTGCTGGAACGTCATCCGCTGGCCTTTTGGCGTGGCTTAAGTCTATTACTGGCGTGTATGGTCATCCTGTTGCTCGGGCTCCTCGCACACCAGCCCAAGTCATGCGCCAATGTTGAGCAGTTCGCACGAAAGCAGTGCAACTATGCCCGGCAATAATATGCCCCTTTACAAAAGAAACTAATATTTTCATTAAAATTCAATCACTTAAAAATAAAATAAAGTTGGCATGCCGTTTGCTAGTGCTTATCTAAGAGCAAGCTGGATCAACGGCGATCCTGTCAAATATGCTCCGTGGCAAATGCCTGATATCAGGTAATTTGCCTAACAACTGAGTTATACCCGTTATTAAATTAATGTAAGTACCGCAGCCTTTTAGCAAAAGGGCTTGCAAGCAAAAGGACAAAGGCGTCCTGAGTGTAGACCACGGTCTGCATTCAGGACGCCTTTTTTGTTTTGTATTTTCCGAACCCCTTTTTCGAATCAAATCTCAAGGAGCCGACATGAGCAGTTCTGACAAAAAAAATGTATCCCCCGCCGAGGCAACGCCGGTTGACCAGGTGAACCAGCAACGCCGCCATTTCTTTATGAATACGCTAGCAGGCGCATTTGGTGCCGCCGCCATGATGAACATGGTGCCTTCTGCGATCCGCAGCCAGGCATGGGCTGCAGGCTCTGATGCCCCGGAAATCACGGAAGTCAAAGTAGGTTTTATCCCATTGACGGACTGTGCACCGATTATCGTGGCTGCCCAGATGGGGTTTGATAAAAAATACGGTATCAAGATTGTGCCTTCTAAAGAGGCCTCCTGGGCGGGTGTCCGCGACAAATTGGCCAATGGCGAGTTACATGCTGCGCATGTGTTGTATGGTCTGATCTATGGCGTACAACTAGGCATTGGCGGCCAGCAAAAAGACATGAACGTGCTGATGACGCTGAACAACAACGGCCAGGGCATCACGCTGGCTAACCAGCTTAAGGAAAAAGGCGTCACCAGTGGCGCCACGCTGAAACGTTTGCTGGATAACGAAAACCGCGACTTTACCTTCGCCCAGACCTTCCCCACCGGCACGCACGCCATGTGGTTGTACTACTGGCTGGCGACCTATGGCATCAATCCAATGCAGGACGTAAAAACCATCGTCGTACCGCCGCCACAAATGGTCGCCAACATGCGGATTGGCAATATGGATGGCTACTGCGTGGGCGAACCCTGGAACGCACGTGCCATTTACGACAAGATTGGCTACACCGTCGCCACCTCACAAGATATCTGGGTAGACCACCCGGAAAAAGTGTTGGGCACCACCGCTGACTTTATCGCCAAGAACCCGAATACCGCGCTGGCGTTAACCAAAGCCATCCTCGAAGCCTCACGCTACATTGATGCAACCAAAAATCGTGCCGAAGTGGCCAAGTTGATCGCAGGCAAAGCCTATGTCAATGCGCCAGAAGAAGTGATTGAAGGTCGCTTCCTCGGCCACTACGACAATGGTATCGGCAAAAAATGGGAAGACCCCAACTATATGAAGTTCTTCAATGACGGCAAGGTCAGCTTCCCTTACCTGTCAGATGGCATGTGGTTCCTGACCCAACACAAACGCTGGGGCTTGCTCAAGTCTGACCCGGATTACCTCGGCGTGGCGAAAAAGGTGAACCGCATTGATATTTATACCGAAGCCGCCAAATCTCTGGGCATTAGCGTGCCGACAGACGTGATGCGTAGCAGCAAGCTGATTGACGGCGTGGTCTGGGATGGTAAAGACCCTAAAGCTTATGCCAACAGCTTCAAGGTTAAAGCGTAATTCTTTCAAGGAGAGTCACCATGAGTGTCGTCAGCTTTAACAAGGAAAAAATCATGCAAAACAGTGAGCAGGCTGCCAAAGCAATGCCAGCCAAGCAAGCAAAACCGGTTGTCGCGGTGGTGAGCCCTCTCTCGGCCACCGCAACAGCAGCCACCCCGGCAAGCAAAAAAGCCGGGGCATGGGCGGCAATGGCCAAACGTGTCTTTGAAGGACTGTTGCCGCCTGTGATTGGCTTGCTGATCTTTGGCGCCATCTGGTCTACCGTGGCCGCCCTGACTCAGGGTTTGCCAGGACCGGTGCAGACCTGGCATTCGGCGGTGGAGCTGTTTAGCGACCCGTTTTATATCAACAACCCGAATGACATGGGCATCGGCTGGAACATCCTGAACTCGCTCAAACGCGTCGCCACAGGCTTTGCGCTGGCAGCGATTGTCGGCATCCCCATGGGTTTTATCATCGGCCGCTATGCATTTATGTCAAAAATGGCGGCACCGATTATCAGCCTGCTCAAGCCTGTCTCTCCGCTGGCCTGGCTGCCGATCGGCCTGCTGGTATTCAAAGCGGCCAACCCGGCCGCAATTTGGGTGATTTTCATCACCGCGGTCTGGCCCATGATCATCAACACCGCCGTTGGTGTCAGCAAAGTGCCGCAAGACTATATGAACGTGGCCAAGGTACTGAACCTGTCCGAGTGGAAAGTCATCACCAAAATCCTGCTGCCGTATGTCATGCCTTACATGATGACCGGTGTGCGTCTCTCCATCGGTGCTGCCTGGCTGGTGATTGTGGCGGCAGAAATGCTGACCGGCGGCGTGGGCATTGGCTTCTGGGTGTGGGATGAATGGAACAACCTGAACGTTGAGCACATCATCATCGCGATTTTCATTGTGGGCATCGTCGGCCTGTTGCTGGAACAGTGCCTGGTCATGCTGGCCAAACGCTATAGCTACGAATAACCACGACGCCTGATTGACTGGAAAAGGACTCTGATCATGACCACCGCTGTAAAACAAGACCGCTATGTGTTGATTGAAAACGTCAACATGATTTTCAACACCAAAAAAGGCAGTTTCCAAGCCTTGAAAGACATCAACCTGTCTATCCAGGAAGGTGAATTCATTTCCATCATCGGCCACTCAGGCTGCGGCAAATCGACCGTGCTCAACCTGATTGCCGGCTTGCTGCAACCGACAGACGGCTACCTGTTTTGTGCCGGACGCGAAATTGCCAAACCGGGTCCGGAACGCGCCGTGGTGTTCCAGAACCACTCCTTGCTGCCATGGCTGACCTGTTTTGAAAATGTCTATCTGGCCGTGGAACGTGTGTTTGCTGCCACCGAGAGTAAGCCGCAACTGGCAGAACGTACCCGCGCGGCACTGGAACTGGTGGGCTTGAGCCACGCCATGGAAAAACGCCCGAATGAAATTTCCGGCGGTATGAAACAACGCGTGGGCATTGCCCGTGCCCTGGCCATGGAGCCAAAAGTGCTACTACTGGATGAGCCGTTTGGCGCGCTGGATGCGCTGACCCGTGCCGGCCTGCAAGACGAACTGATGGCCATCATGGCGCGCTCTGGCTGCACCGCCGTCATGGTGACGCACGATGTGGACGAAGCGGTGCTGCTGTCTGACCGCATTGTCATGATGACCAACGGCCCGGCAGCCACCATCGGTGAAATCCTGGCGGTCGATTTACCCCGTCCGCGCAAACGCCTGGAGCTGGTGGAAGACCCAGCGTATACGCATCTGCGCAGCGAAGTTTTGAAGTTTCTGTATGAGCGGCACGCCAAAAAGGCGGCCTAAGTGAAAGGTGCTGGCAGGCGGCCACCTGTCAGCACCACTTGCTTTTCAAAAGCAACCCTCATCCAAGCAAGGTTACCCCAATAGAGAAAAGGAGCAACACATGAACGCTAACCTACACCCACGCTTGCGTCAAGTTTCCGCAGCCATCTTGCTGGCGGCACTTGGCTCCCCTGCAATGGCAGAAGAAGAAGTTCTGCCTGAATACACTTTTATGGACGCGATTAAAACCGGTAAAAATCTGACCAGTTTCAGACTACGTTATGAGTATGTCGATCAGGATGGCTTACAGCCGGCCACTTTTGCCAACGGCAGCCCTAACCCGACTGCCAATCAAGCCCTGGACAACGCCAACGCCATGACGATGCGCAGCCTGGTTGGCTGGCAAACGGCCCCGTACCACAACTGGAGTTTTGCCGCGCAACTTACCAACGTCAGCAAACTGCAAGATGATTTCAACGATGGCACTAACCCAGTGCGTGTCAATGGCGCCTCTAATGAGAGCGACAAGATTAATTACGCCAAAGTAGTGGATCCTGACTATACCGATGTGAACCAGCTGTTTGTAGACTGGACCGGCATTAAAAATACCAAGGTGCGTTTAGGACGACAAATTGTCAACCTGGACAATGTGCGTTTTATTGGGGATATTGCTTTCCGACAAAATACACAGGTCTTTGATGGTCTGTCCATCTTGAACAAGTCAATTCCAGATACTGAAATTTTCTATGCTCACTTTGACCGTGTCCGCCAGATTTTCACGACGCACAGAAGCGGCGACCTCGACATTTTGAACACCAGATACCGTATATCCCCGACCGAATTTCTGGTTGGCTACGCTTACCTGAGCGACTTTGACAATCTGGGCTTTGGCAATGCCTGGTTTGGCACCGGAACAGCCAATTATGCCGCCAGCCAGTCCAACAAAACGTTTGGCGTACGCCTCGATGGCACACATCCATTCACCCCGAACTACCGCGCGCACTACACTGCCGAATATGCCAAACAGGATAATTACCGGGGTGGTGATAGCCGCATTGATGCGCATTACTACAAGCTGGGCGGTGGCTTCGGGATTGATAACTTCAATATGCGTGTCGATCAGGAATTGCTCTCCAGCAACAACAATACTTTCGCGTTCCAGACTCCTTTTGGTACCAACCACCTGTTTCAAGGTTGGGTAGACAAGTTTCTGGTCACCCCACGTGAGGGCATTAAAGATACCTTTGTCACAGCCACTTACCGTTACGGCGACTTTCTGTTCTTTGCCGATTACCACGTGATTGACTCTGACAATGACTTTTATACCGTGGGCAGCGGCACCAACCGTAATGGCAGCCGTTACGGCACGGAATGGAATGCCGCCGTCACCTGGAATATCGATAAAAACTGGATGACCAAGTTTGAATACGGAAAATTCAGTGAAGGTGACCAGTTTGGACTTGGGCCGAATACCACCAGCAATGCTGCTGGCACACGTGGCCGTTTCCGTGATACCGAAAAACTGTGGCTGACCGCCATGTATACGTTCTAAACGGACGTCTCGTCTGTAAGCAAAGGAGCCCCTCATGTCAGCAAGCAAAGTGTATTTAATCGGTGCCGGTCCTGGCGACCCTGAGCTCATCACGCTCAAGGCGGTCAAGGCCTTGCAGCTGGCAGAGGTGGTGCTGGTCGATGACCTGGTTAACCCGGAACTGCTCAAGCATTGCCCGCAGGCGCGTATTGTGCCGGTGGGCAAGCGCGGCGGTTGCAAGTCTACGCCACAGCATTTTATTCACCGCATGATGATTGCCTTGGCCGAGCAAGGCCAAACCGTGGCTCGCCTGAAAGGCGGTGACCCGTTTGTGTTTGGCCGTGGTGGCGAAGAAATGCTGGCACTGCGTGCCGCCAATATTGACTACGAAATCATTCCGGGCATGACCAGTGGCCTTGCCAGTTGCGCCAGCATGGAGGTACCAGTGACCCACCGTGCCTACAACCATGGCGTGACGCTGGTCACCGGCCATACCAAAGATGGCGGCCCCCTGCCCTGGCAGGCGCTGGTGGCCAGCCATACCACGCTGGTCATTTACATGGGCATGCAGCATCTGGCTGAAATCTGCCGTGAACTGATTGCTGCAGGCATGCCCACAGACATGCCCTGTATGGTGGTGGAGAACGGCACACGCGCCGAACAGCGTGGCCTGACCTCAACGCTGCAAGCCATGCCTTACCTGGCCCATCAGCAAAGTCTTAAAAGTCCGTCCATTATTGTGGTCGGCGAAGTGGTGAAATTAGCCAGAAACAGCCAACAGGAACAAGATTGGCAACAAAACCTGCAACACTGGCTCAGCATCGGCGATGCAGCATAAGCGCTGAAAGGAGTGATTCAATGATAAAACAGAAACTGGTGGTGGTCGGCAACGGCATGGCTGGCATGCGGACGGTGGAAGAGCTGCTCAAGATTGCGCCGGACATGTACGACATTACCGTGTTTGGCGATGAGCCTTATCCCAACTATAACCGCATCATGTTGTCGCCCGTACTGGCCAACGAGCAGACCATCGATGACATTATCCTCAATAGCCGCGAATGGTATGCCGAACACAACATTACCTTGCATACCAGCGCCCGTGTCAACAAGATAGACCGCAAGGCCCGCACCGTGACCGCCGACAACGGCCTCACGGTCGAATATGACCGCCTGTTGCTGGCAACCGGCTCCAAGCCGTTCATCTTGCCGATTGCAGGTGCAGACTTGCAGGGTGTGCTGGGCTACCGCGATATCAAAGACACCAACGACATGATCGCTGCGGCCAAAATCTACAAGCATGCAGTGGTCATTGGCGGCGGCTTGCTGGGCCTTGAGGCCGCCAATGGCCTCAAGGTGCAAGGCATGGACGTCACAGTGGTGCACAAAAACGAATGGCTGCTGGAACGCCAGCTCGACAAGACCGCAGGCAAGATGCTGCAAAAATCCCTAGAAACGCGCGGGCTGCAGTTCTTGCTACAAAAAGACACGGAGCAATTGATCGGAAAAGACGGCCGCGTGGTCGCCGTGCGCTTTAAAGATGGCCAGGAAGTGCCTGCAGACCTGGTGGTGATGGCAGTCGGCATCCGCCCCAACTATGCACTGGCCGAATCGGCAGGCATTTATTGCAACCGCGGCATTGTGGTGAGCGACACCATGCAGACCTATGACCCGCGCATTTATGCCGTAGGCGAATGCGTCAACCACCGTGGCATTGCCTATGGCCTGGTGGCCCCCTTATTTGAAATGGCCAAAGTGTGCGCCACACATTTGGCCAACTTCGGCATCGGATTATACAAAGGCTCGGTCACTTCGACAAAATTGAAGGTGACCGGCATAGATTTGTTTTCTGCCGGTGATTTTATGGGCAGTGACGATGCCGAAGAAATTTTACTGCACGACGCGGTCGGCGGGGTATACAAAAAACTCGTGATCAAAGATGACACCATCATCGGTGCCGTGCTGTATGGCGATACGACGGATGGGGCCTGGTATTTCCAGCTGCTGCGCGACAAAAAGCCGATCCACGAAATCCGGGATCACTTAATGTTCGGGCAGGATAGTCTGGGCAATACCGGCCACCAGGGTCAGGACAAGGTGTCTGCCATGACCGACGAAATGGAAGTCTGTGGTTGTAATGGCGTCTGCAAAGGCACCATCGTCAAAGCGATTCAGGCACAAGGCCTGTTCACACTGGATGACGTCAAAAAACACACCAAAGCTGGCTCCAGTTGTGGCAGTTGCACTGGCCTGGTTGAGCAGATTCTGGCCTCGACGCTGGGCGGCGGTTATGCGCCTCCTTCGAGCAGCAAAGCCGTGTGTGGCTGCACCGACTTTAACCACGAAGAAGTGCGTGACGAAATCCGCAAACACAAATACCTGAGCATCCCGGCCGCCATGAAGGGCATGGGCTGGAAAACACCGAATGGCTGCGCCACCTGCAGGCCGGCGTTGAATTATTACCTGATTTCCACCTGGCCGCATGAAGCCAAGGATGATCCGCAGTCACGCTTTATCAATGAGCGCGTGCATGCCAATATCCAGAAAGACGGCACTTACTCTGTGGTGCCGCGTATGTACGGCGGTGTCACCTCGCCCGAGCAATTGCGCAGAATTGCCGATGTGGCCGACAAATACAAGGTCCCAATGGTGAAAGTTACTGGCGGTCAGCGCATCGACTTGCTGGGCGTGAAAAAAGAAGACCTGACCGGCATGTGGGCTGACCTGGACATGCCATCCGGCTATGCGTATGGCAAGTCTATACGCACGGTCAAAACCTGTGTTGGCTCGGAGTTCTGCCGTTTTGGTACCCAAAACTCCACCCAACTGGGCATTGATATCGAAAAAGCCTTTGACCATATGTGGGCCCCGCACAAGGTGAAGTTTGCGGTCTCAGGCTGCCCGCGCAACTGTGCCGAATCCGGGATCAAGGACGTCGGCGTGATCGGCGTGGATTCCGGCTGGGAGATTTATGTCGGCGGCAACGGCGGCATCAAGACCGAAGTGGCGCAGTTTCTGTGTAAGGTGAAGACCGCTGAGGAAGTGATTGAATACTCGGGCGCGTTTATCCAGCTCTACCGTGAAGAAGCACGTTATCTGGACCGTACCGTGCACTGGATAGAACGTGTCGGGCTGGATTATGTGAAAAAACGCATTCTTGAAGATGCTGAAGGCCGCAAAGCGGCATATGAGCGTCTGCTGTATGCGCTGCAAGGCGCGGTGGACCCGTGGGCAGAACGCGTCAACCAACGTGATGCCCACAAAGAGTTCGACACAATTACCGTGTAACGACAAATACTGTTTAAATGAAAAGTGGCGTGCCATTCTCCTGATTGCACGCCCGGGAGATAGATGATGCAAAAAAGTTTTTGGGAAGTGGGCCATAAACCCACCCTGTTTTCGGCCTTCTTTTATTTTGACCTGAGCTTTATGGTCTGGGTCATGTTGGGGCCGCTGGCGGTGCAAATCGCCGCCGACCTGCAATTGAATCCGGCACAAAAAGGCCTGATGGTCGCCACCCCGGTACTCACAGGCGCGCTGCTGCGGATAGTCATGGGCGTGCTGGTGGATCAGCTCAAGCCGAAAAAAGCCGGCCTGATTGGTCAGGTGATTGTGATTGGCGCGCTGCTGACAGCCTGGCTGCATGGCATCCATACCTATCAGCAAGCGCTGTTGCTAGGCATGTTTCTGGGCTTCGCCGGTGCTGCATTTGCAGTGGCCTTGCCACTGGCTTCGCGCTGGTATCCACCAGAGCACCAGGGCACCGCGCTGGGCATTGCCGGGGCAGGCAACTCAGGCACGGCCCTGGCGGCCTTGTTCGCCCCTGGGCTGGCCGTGGCCTTTGGCTGGAACAATGTATTTGGCCTGGCACTGATTCCACTGGTGCTGGCGTTGCTGGTCTATGTCACGATGGCCAAAGACGCCCCGGATACGCCTGCGCCAAAATCGCTGTCGCAATACCTGGCCGTACTCAAGGATAAAGATGCCTGGTGGTTTATGTTTTTCTACAGCGTCACCTTTGGCGGTTTTGTGGGTATGGCGTCTTCATTGACTATTTACTTCCACGACCAGTATGGTCTGGATGCGGTGCACGCGGGTTACTTCACCGCAGCCTGTGTCTTTGCCGGCTCGCTGGTGCGCCCCATTGGCGGTTGGTTGGCCGACCGCATCGGCGGCATCCGTTCACTGAGCACCATGTATGTGCTGGCAGCGGTATTCCTGTTTATCCTAAGTTTTGGCATGGCTAGCCAGTCACTAGGCTTGCTGGTAGTAGTGCTCGCCATGGCAGCACTTGGTATGGGCAACGGCGCGGTCTTCCAGCTGGTACCGCAGCGTTTCCGCAAGGAAATCGGCGTCATGACCGGCTTGGTCGGCATGGCCGGGGGCGTTGGTGGCTTTTACCTGGCGTCCAGTTTAGGCTACTCTAAACAAGTGACGGGCAGTTATCAGGTCGGCCTGACCATTTTTGCCGGCTTGGCGATTCTGGCACTGATCGGCCTCTCCCGCGTAAAAAACCGCTGGCGCACCACCTGGGGCGCAGCCACAGTCACCAGCGCCAAAATTTAATGGCACCGGACAACATCCCAGGATTGAAATGTTAGCGTCATCACGGAACCCCGCATGAAATTACGGATCAGCGTCGGCGAAAGCAGCCTCACCGGACCGCGGCCTCGTAACGAGGACTACGTAGGCCTGGTGACGCCTGCCGATGCGCAGCTGGAGATCAAGGGCGCCCTGCTGGCGGTGGCTGATGGCATCAGCGGGGGGGCGGGCGGGGCCGAAGCTGCCGAGATGACGATACGCACGGTGTCGGCAGATTATTACGCCACGCCCGATACCTGGACTATCCAGCATGCGCTGGACAAGGTGGTTCAGGCGGCTAACCGCTGGGTGCTGTCGCAGGCACGCAAACACAGTCAGATGGCCGGCATGGCGACCACGCTGTCCATGCTGGTGCTGCGCGGTCAGCGCTATGTGCTGGCGCATGTCGGCGACACCCGCATCTATCGCCTGCGCGAGCAGTCGCTGCAATGTCTGACCACCGACCATGTCTGGGACCGGCCAGATATGCGGCATGTACTCAAGCGTGCAGTCGGCCTCGATGACCAGTTGAGCGTGGATTATGCCGAAGGCCTGCTGCAAACCGGCGATGTGTATGCCATTGTCAGTGATGGTGTGTGGGCCGCACTGGGCGAGGCCGAGCTGCACAAAATATTGATGCTCTACCATACACCGCAGTTGATGGCCGAACACCTGACCCGGCAAGCGCTGGAACAAGGCGGGCAGGATAACGCCTCTGCCGTGGTGGTGCGTATCGACCAGCTCGGGGAAGACCACCTGACCGACATGCTGGCCGATGCCTTGAGCCTGCCGGTGCCGCCCAAGCTGGCGGTGGGCGACACCCTGGATGGCTTTACCGTCACCCGCGTGTTACATGATGCACGCATCAGCTTGTTATATCAGGTAAAAAATGCCGCTGGGCAATTATTTGTGCTGAAAACCCTGCAACCCGCCCGCGCGGAAGATAAGGCCAGTTGCGAAGCCCTGCTTAATGAAGAGTGGCTGGGCAAGCGCGTGGTGTCGCAATGTGTGCCGCAAATTTTGCCCCTCACGCGTGAACAGCGCACGCATTTGTATTATGTGATGACCTGGCATGAAGGGGCCACCTTGCAGCAACGGCTGGATGCCGGCCATCACTTCACCATCAATGGCGTGGCCAATATCGGCCAGGATCTGTTGCGTGGCTTGAGCATGCTGCACCGGCTCAATATTGTGCACCGCGATATCAAACCGGCCAATATTCATCTGGGTAGCGATACACGGCTGCGCATCCTCGACCTTGGCGTCGCGCTTAACACCACGCTGCCCATGCCCGAGCAGATGGAAAATCCCGGCACGCCCAGCTATATGGCGCCGGAATTGTTTGACGGCAAACTGGCCGACCGCCAGGCGGATATTTATGCCGCAGGGGTGACGCTGTACCACCTGCTGACACGCAAGTATCCTTATGGCGAAATCGAGCCGTTCCAGTCGCCGCGCTTTGGTGAGCCGGTGCGCCCCAGCCGCTACCGCCCCGAGATTCCGGCCTGGCTGGAAAACCTGATTCTGAAAGCGATTGCCCGCAAACCGGAACACCGCTTTGAAACCGCCGAAGAAATGCTGCTGGCGCTAGAGCATGGCGAACTCAGACCCATCTTCATCCCGCGCACGCCGTTGATTGCCCGCGCGCGGCTGGTCAAATGGCAGTGGCTGGCCATCATTTCATTGTGCGTGAATGTGTTATTGATTTATTTGTTAATGGTCTCATAAGCCAGTAACAAATTGGAAAAGAGGAAAAAAATGCGTTGGACGAAAATCTGCCCGCTAAACGACATCCCTGCCCTGGGCGCACGTGTGGTGCGTCATGGCGAAACCGACATTGGTGTGTTCCGCACTGAAGATGACCGCGTGTTTGCGCTTAACAACCGTTGCCCGCACAAAGGTGGCCCGCTGTCGCAAGGCCTGGTCTATGGCGACAAAGTCGCCTGCCCATTGCATAGCTGGAAAATCAGCCTGGTCGATGGCCAGGCCGAAGCGCCCGATGTCGGCCAGACTGCCTGCTATGCAGTCAAGGTCGAAGATGGCATGGTCTATCTGCAATTAAACCCGTAATTTTCAGGCAACACGGACAGCTCCCTTATGTCGCAACAGCAACAACTACAGACTGCAAACGATCTGCTCACCGCAGTACCGGTCTCCTTCCATCCGCAACGACGTGAAACCCGCAGCACCTGCTGCTATTGCGGTGTCGGCTGTGGCGTCATCATTACCACCGAGGGCCAGCAGATTGTCGATGTCAAAGGTGACCCCGAGCATCCGGCCAACTTTGGCCGCCTGTGCACCAAGGGTTCGACCCTTCACCTGACTGCCAAACTGGATGCACGCGCCCTCTACCCGGAACTGCGCCTGTCGCGTGACCTGCCGCGTGCACGCGTCAGTTGGGATACCGCGCTCGATCATGTGGTCGACCGCTTTGCTGAGATCATCAACACCCATGGCCCGGATGCAGTGGCTTTTTACATCTCTGGCCAGTTGCTGACCGAAGATTATTATGTGTTTAACAAGCTGGCCAAAGGCTTGATTGGCACCAACAACGTCGATACCAACTCGCGCCTGTGCATGAGTTCTGCCGTCGCCGGTTACAAGGCCACACTGGGTGCCGATGCGCCACCGGCCTGTTATGAGGATATCGACCATACGCAATGCCTGTTCATCGCTGGCTCCAATACCGCCTTTGCCCACCCGATTGTGTTCCGTCGCATTGAAGATGCCAAGGCCAACAACCCGAACATGAAAATTGTGGTGGTAGACCCGCGCCGCACCGATACCGCACAACTGGCAGACTTGCACCTGGCGATCTTGCCCGGCACCGATGTCGCGCTATTTAATGGCTTGCTACACGTGATGCTGTGGGAAGGCCTGCTCGATATGGCTTATATCCACAACTACACCGAAGGCTTTGAGGCGCTCAAGGAAACCGTGCGCGAATATACCCCCAAGATGGTGGCCGATATTTGTGGCGTGCCTGAGGCCGATATCATTCAGGCCGCCAAGTGGTTTGGTGCGGGCCCGACCTTGTCCATGTATTGCATGGGACTGAACCAGTCCATCCATGGCACCGAAAAAAATGCCGCGCTGATCAACCTGCACCTGGCCACCGGCCAGATCGGCAAGCCCGGCGCAGGCCCGTTCTCGCTGACCGGTCAACCCAACGCCATGGGTGGCCGCGAAGTCGGCGGGATGGCCAACCTGCTGTCGGGCCACCGCGACCTCGCCAATGCCGAACACCGTGCAGAAGTCGCGCGCTTGTGGGGCGTGCCCGACGTCCCGGCCACGCCGGGCAAAACCGCGGTAGAGATGTTTGAGGCGGTTAAAAGCGGCGAGATCAAGGCGATCTGGATTGCCTGCACCAACCCCGCCCACTCCATGCCAGACCTCAACAATGTGTTGGCCTCCCTGCAACAGGCTGAGCTGGTCGTGTTGCAAGATGCGTTTAACAATACCGACAGCAATGTCTATGCGGATGTATTTCTGCCTGCCTCGACCTGGGGCGAAAAAGAAGGCACGGTCACCAATTCGGAGCGCCGCATCACGCGCGTGCAGCCAGCCGCCCCCAAGCCGGGTGAAGCCCGTCATGACTGGGAGGCAGTGGTCGACTTTGCCCACCGTTTGGCACAAAAACTGGGTAAACCAGACACCCTGTTTAACTACCCGAATACCGAAACCATTTTTAACGAGCACCGCGAAAGCACGCGTGGCCGCGACCTTGATATCACAGGCTTGAGTTACCAGATTCTGGAAACCCGGGGCCCGCAACAATGGCCGTTTAAATCGGGCGCCAGCCAGGGCGAAGCCCGCTTGTACACCGATGGCGTGTTCCAGAAACCGGGCGGTAAGGCGCATTTTGTCAGCGCGGTGTACAAGCCGACCGCCGACAAGCCGGACGCGCGCCATCCCTTCCGCCTGCTGACCGGCCGCTTGCGCGACCAGTGGCATGGCATGAGCCGCACCGGCACGCTGGCGCAGCTCTACAACCATGTCGAAGAGCCCGTGGTCTCCATGCATGCCGATGACATGCAACGTCGCCAGATCAGTGAGGGCGACATTGTTAAACTGAGTAACAAGCGCGGTGAGTTAATCATCAAGGTACAGCAGTCCGACGAAGTCAAACCGGCGGAGCTGTTTATCCCTATGCATTGGGGCAGCCAGTTTATGCACGGCTTGGGCGTGAATGTGTTGATGCCACCGGCTTTTGATAAAACCTCCAAGCAACCGGAACTCAAGCACACAGCGGTCAAGATCGAAAAGTTGAGCTTGCCCTGGCAAATGACGGTGATGCGCAGCTGCAACGACCTGCACTTGCTCGCCGACATCCGCGCGCTGTTGGTGGCCTTTGATTACGCCACCGTGGGACTGTATGGCCGTGGCAACGGCATGCTGATTCTGCGCGCGGCGCACCACGCTGCTCCAGATAGCCAGCTGATCGCCCGGCTGGATCAGTTGCTTGGCATGGTAGAAGATGCGCCCATGCTACAGCTGGATGATGTCAAACGCGGCATCAGTAAACGCATTCTGGTCGAGCAAGGCCAGGTCAGCGCGGTGCGCCTGATTGGTGAAATGCTGGCCGCAGACTGGCTCAAGCAAGTCATGCTCGAAGGCCAGTTCACCGACGAATTGCGCAAATGGGCACTGGCGCCGCTAGCGGCGCCCCCCACCGGACAAAAGTCACGCGGCAAGATCGTCTGTAACTGCCTGGATGTCTCAGAAAACGAGATTATCGACACCTGTCAAATGGGGGCGGATTTACCGACGCTGCAAGCCAAGCTGAAATGTGGCACCAGTTGCGGCTCCTGCGTGCCGGAACTCAAGCGGCTGGTCAAACTGCATGGCAAAACCCATGCGGGATAAGGACATCACGCGCGCACCTGAATGCAGGTGACCGTCTGTCTGCACAGGATTTCGCCAAGGATGGTGCAATCCTGTGCACATGCCTCATTAGCGTGCACCAGACCAATGGCAGATGGATAGCACGGTGCCCGCAAGCTCAAACATACACGCAATATCTCAGATAAAACACATCAGGAACAATGACTTAGCTTAAATCCCGATTCATCTGCGCCCCCATCCTGGCGGTTGGCATGCCAATTGCTTTTTTGTAGTAACACGTGGCATTTGATCATGCCATTTTTAAATCAGAGATTTTCCATCGTCGGCAAATCTCATACTGGACAACGGCGTCCATAGCTTGTTTCGCAGGATTGCAATGTGCAATCGCGGCATAGGCTATGGACGCCGTTTTTGTTTTTAGGCTTTGAGTTTGATAACGCAATGCACGCAACTGACATGAAAAACATCGTGACACTGCCTGCTTGCATCTGATTAGGAATACAAGATGAATCAACACACACGCATCCTCGTCGTCGGCAACGGCATGGTGGGTCATTACTTTGTGCAATCGCTGGTGAAACGCCACCCTGACCTGGCCGCGGCTAACCTGCAAGTCACCGTGCTGGGCGAAGAACCACGCCCGGCTTATGACCGCGTGCACCTCTCCAGCTTTTTCTCGGGCAGTACCGCGGAAGACCTGTCGCTGGTCGAGCCTGGATTTTATGACCGGCCGGGCCTGACATTGCGCCTCAATGCACGCGTCAGCCAGATTGACCGCCACCAGCATACCGTGACACTGACAGACGACACGATCTTGGCCTACGATAAGCTGGTGCTGGCGACCGGCTCTTATCCATTTGTCCCTTCTGTCACCGGGCGTGACCGTGAAAACTGTTTTGTCTACCGCACCATTGAAGATCTCGAAGCCATGACGGCAGCAGGCAAAACCGCCAAGAGCGGTGTCGTCGTTGGTGGCGGCCTGCTGGGCCTGGAATGTGCCAAGGCATTGAAAGACATGGGCCTGGAAACCCATGTGGTTGAATTTGCGCCGCGTTTGATGGCGATGCAAGTAGACGAAGCGGGCGGCAAAGTGCTGCGCAGCAAAATTGAGGAGCTGGGTGTACACGTGCACACCAGCCGCAATACCACGGCGATTGTCGATGGTGCGACAGCACGTCACCGTATGGTGTTCTTTGATGACACCTGGCTGGAAACCGACATGATCGTGTTCTCTGCCGGTATCCGTCCACGAGACGAACTGGCACGTGAATCCGGCCTGGCCATCGGTGCCCGTGGCGGTATTGCCATAGATAACTTCTCCCGCTCCAGTGACCACAATATTTACGCCATCGGCGAATGCGCCAGCTGGAACGACGAGATGTTCGGCCTGGTCGCGCCTGGCTATGACATGGCCCGCACTGCCTGCGCGCACCTGCTGGGTGAAACATCGACCACTTTCCAGGGCGCAGACATGAGCACCAAGCTCAAACTGATGGGGGTGGATGTCGCCAGCGTGGGCGATGCGCATGGCAAAACACATGGTTGCCGCAGCTACCAGTACACCGATGAAGTACGCAATATCTACAAAAAAATCGTCGTCAGCGAAGATGGCAAAAAACTGCTGGGTGCCGTGCTGATTGGCAATGCCGATGAATACGGCACGCTGCAACAGATGACCGTCAACGACATACCGCTGCCGGAAAATCCTGAATTCCTGATTCTGCCAGCCAGTGATGGCAAGGAAAAACCTGGCCTGGGCGTGGATGCCCTGCCGGATACCGCGGTGCTGTGTTCTTGTAATAACGTCAGTAAGGGCGCGATTGGCGAAGCGGTGGCGGCTGGCAATTGCAGCATAGGCGCCATCAAGTCCTGCACCAAAGCCGGTACCGCCTGTGGTGGCTGCGTGCCGTTGGTGACGCAGGTGATGAAAGCACAGATGGTGAAACTGGGCATGACCGTCAACAATCACCTGTGCGAACACTTCCCGTATTCGCGCCAGGAGCTTTACCACCTGGTGCGTGTGGGCCAGATCAGAACCTTTGACGAATTGTTACAAAAACACGGCCAGGGCCTGGGATGCGATATCTGCAAGCCCACTGCCGCCAGCATTCTAGCCTCATGCTGGAACGAATTTATCCTGAAAAAAGACCTGGCGTCCTTGCAGGATTCGAATGACTACTTCTTGGGCAACATCCAGAAAGACGGCAGCTACTCGGTGGTGCCACGCATGCCGGGCGGCGAAGTCACGCCTGATGGCCTGATCGCCATCGGCCAGATTGCGAAAAAATATGGTTTATATACAAAAGTCACCGGCGGCGCACGCGTGGATATGTTTGGCGCGCGTGTGGAGCAATTACCCAATATCTGGGAAGAGTTGATTGCTGCAGGCTTTGAGTCTGGCCATGCCTACGGCAAATCGTTACGTACCGTCAAAAGCTGTGTCGGCTCCACTTGGTGCCGGTATGGCGTGGATGACAGTGTCGGCCTGGCCGTGCAGCTGGAGAACCGTTACAAAGGCCTGCGTGCCCCGCACAAAATCAAGTTTGGCGTCTCAGGGTGTACACGTGAATGTGCAGAAGCCCAGGGCAAAGATGTGGGGTTGATTGCGACTGAAAATGGCTGGAACCTCTATGTGTGCGGTAACGGCGGTATGAAGCCACGCCATGCCGAGCTGCTTGCCAGCGACCTCAGCAAAGAAGACGCCATCCGCATGATAGACCGCTTCCTGATGTTCTACATCCGCACGGCGGATCGCCTGCAACGGACCAGCACCTGGCGCGACAACCTCGAAGGTGGCCTGGATTACCTCAAACAAGTCGTGATTGAAGATTCATTAGGCCTGGGCGCAGAGCTGGAAGCCCAAATGCAACACGTGGTAGACAACTATCAGGACGAGTGGAAAACCGCCGTGACTGACCCCGAAGTGCGCAAGCGCTTCCGCAGCTTCGTCAACAGTGTGGCGGGTGACGACAATATTGTTTTCGTCAATGAGCGCAACCAGATCCGCCCGGCCACGCCCGCAGAAAAACAACAGACAATACCTGCCGCCAAGGTCATCCCCATCCTGGCGGCAACAGAGTAATCAAGGAAACCGTTTATGAATCAGTTACAAGCAACAAACGCCCGGCCTGCCGAGGCAGCCGCATGGCACCCGGTGTGCGCACTCGAGGATATCTGGCCGAATATGGGGGTCTGTGCCCTGATTGAAGGCCAGCAGATCGCCATTTTCAGACTCAAGGACGACCAGCTCTACGCGCTGGATAATCGCGACCCGCACAGTGATGCCAATGTACTGTCACGTGGCCTGGTCGGTGATTTGGGCGGCGAGCCTGTAGTCGCCTCGCCGATTTACAAGCATCACTACCAGCTACGCACTGGCCTCTGTGTTGAGGACGCAACCGTGTGTCTGAATGTTTACCCGGTCGAAGTCAGGGATGGCAGGGTATGGGTGCAACGATAACCAGGGTGACTCAGAGGACAGACCGATGCACGCCATGAAAAAGACTGACAAACCCGGCCAGCACACCATCCTGAATAGTGACCGCATGGTGGCGCTGATCAACCTTTCTGGCCGCCAGCGCATGCTATCGCAACGCATTGCGCTCAATATCCTGTTAAGTGCACACCAGCCTGAAACACTGGCCCAAGCCAAAGAGGCGTTGGCCTTGTTTAGCCAGACGCATACACTTCTGGTCAAAGGCAACCATGAGTATCCCGGTGTTTATTTTGCCGCGCTGGAAAAAGTATTGTTTGGCCCGGAAGATAACGAGGCCAAAATCCGGCAATTTATTCAACATTGCCAACAGGCGATTAGTGCCTGCGAAAGTAATCAGGGTCTGCCTGCAGCCATGATCCCCTTGCTGGGCGAAGAGGCCAGCTTGATCGTGGCCGTCCTCAACCAGATCACGGTCACGTACGAAAATGAATCCAAACACTGCGAACTGCTCAGACGCAAAAAGCAGGAAAACCTGATGAGCAGCATCCAGAAGATCGCCAAAGAAGCCAAGATTGTTTCATTTAACGCGCAGGTCATCGCCGCACGGTCTGGCGACGCCGGCAAGGAGTTTGCCGTGGTCGCCAGCGTCATGACCGACATCACCAATGAAATTGAACAACTGGTGGCTAAAGCGCTGGTGAGTGATTAACACCCTAAAACACCATCACCATCAGCCCGGATGGATGATGGTGATTTGTTTGCGGGCGAACGGCAGTGCCAGTCACTGTCGTCGCGCATTATGCGGGGATGACGCAATCATTCCCCATGGGTTAGCCGTGGTGTTCATGGGCAGCAGCCACTTGATGCTGTGACTGCACATTATTTTCCATCACTTGCTCGATAAAGGGATTCTGGCTGAGGCTATCATCAGACGCACTTTGTGCGCTGGCCTGGCTCGATTCAAACTTGGTATGCAGCATCGTTTCAACCGCGTTTAAATCTGTGGCGTTTGAGTTATCGGCCGCAAAACCAGCGACTGAAAAAGACAACAGAACAAGGGTAGATAACAGTTTCATTTTTGACTCCTAGTGATAAACAACAGTACGTTGTGAGGTGAAATTTACGCGGAGTCTGGGAGGAAATGAAATTGTTTGTTTGAATGGATTTATTCAAACAAACAATGGAACCTTTGGCGCCTTACGGCGAGCTTACAAAGCCTTAAATAGGGAGGAGATTCCCTTGACGATAGATTGATGCCCATCTAATATCAAACCCCATAGGAGATGACATTCCTCCTTGGGAGTCGCGAGTAAATACTTCCTCAACCGCCCAGTGCTGATGATGTCTACACGAACCCGGGACGGGGGGTGTAGACACGACCATACGCCTTGTCCTGATATTGAAACCAAGCTTGGGACAAGTCTCTTGAAATTGACACCAGTTCACACACCACAGACCTTGTTACGTCAACATTCGGTTCGGATTTCCTGTCCGCCGCAACCCTATCCGCCTGTCTTGCCCAAGCCGGGGCCTGACCCTGCGCCGCCACCGGAATGATGAGATGCATGCCCCCACCATTCGTTTTGACCAATGTGGAAAGATTGCCTGCCAGCGCCTCTGACCCCACACTCAGCCAAGGACCGATAAGCCATGAACTTACGTGATTTGAAGTATTTATTAGCCGTCTCTGAATATAAAAACTTTAGCAAGGCGGCTGAACATTGTGCGACCACGCAGCCCACTTTGAGCAATCAGATCAGAAAGCTGGAAAACTATCTGGAGGTGGAGATCTTTGAAAGAGGCACGCATTTTGTGCGCGTCACCCCTGTGGGAGAAAAGATTATTGAGGCGGCCACGCAGGTGATCGAGCATGCAAACCAGATTGTTCACATTGCTCGTGAAGCCAGGCAGCATGCCTCTGCCAAGCTCACCTTTGGCAGTTTTCCGTCTCTTGGCCATGCCCTGCCACTGCAATACATCTTCCATCTAAAACAGCAGTTCAAGCCATTTAAAGTGCAACATGTGGAAGAAGATGTGGATGTGCTCATCGATTTATTGGTGAATCAGGAAATTGATTTTGCCTTGCTGCCATTGCCGGTCACGCATGCCAGTCTGACGGGCATCAAACTGCTGGATGACCCGTTTTACGTAGTCGTGCCCAGCCATCATGCCTATGCCTCATGCAAAAGCCTGCAACTCAGTGATTTAAACCAGCAACCCCTGCTGTTTCTGGTGGAGGATCAGTCGCATTACCGGCAAATTCTGGAGCATTTTGATGCCAATTTTGCCCGTCAGCATTTGGACAAAGATGATGATTTCAAGGCGGTGAGTTTTGAAGCGCTCAGGATGATGGTCAAACATGGTTTGGGGCTGGCCGTGATTCCTGGCACAGCCATCAACCATGAGGATCATGATGTGCACTATATCCCCTTTGCCTTACCGGCGATTGGTCGCTCGATTGGCGTTTACTGGAATAGGAACCATGTGAATCAAGCACTGTTGCAACAGGTGTGTGCTCAATTACAACGCCAACATGATGGAGAAACAACGCTGATTGCAACTTGAGTGCGATTTGCGTCAAACCAAGCTAGCTTGTTGACGGCCATGCACTTGACGGGGCTCAAGCCACTCAAGCAGGCGGCCTATTTTTGCGATGACCATGTCCAGCGTGTGTTCAGAAGAGGTTAAACAAGGCAATAATCGAATGACGTGATCTCTGGTGACATTGATCAACAGATGCTCCTGCTGCAATGCCTGAGTCATTAAATGACTGGCTGGCACCGCAAGCTCTATGCCCACCATCAAACCCAACCCTCGCACATCCACCACATATCGATTGCCTGCTGTGGTGCGATTGAGCCGCTCTAAAAAAACATGACCCATTTCGGCAGCCCGTTCCGCTAACTGACTTGCCTGCATGATGTCCAGGACAGCGCAGGCAACCCTGCTGGCCAGTGGGTTGCCGCCAAACGTCGATCCATAGCCCCCTGGTGAAAACAGCCTTGCTGTCTCCCCTGTGGCAAGACAGGCGCCTATCGGGAAACCATTCCCCAACGCTTTCGCCAACGTTAGCACATCAGGCACAATCTGTTCATGCTGGTAGGCAAACCACTGACCGGTTCGACCAAGACCAGACTGAATCTCATCTAACATCAGCAACCAACCATGCTGATCACAAAGTGATCTTAATTGCTTTAAATAGCCCGGTGAGAACACTTGAACGCCACCTTCGCCTTGAACCGGCTCCACCAGAATCGCAACAACACGCTTCTGCTCAGCCGCAACTTGTTGTATTGCTGCTAAATCATCAAAGGGCACCCGGATGAAGCCTGCAATCTGCCGTTCAAACTCAAACCCAGTCTGCCTGGAGGCATTGGAACTCGCTGCATTGGTGGCATAGGTCCTGCCATGAAAAGCATTCTCCATCACAATCACCACCGGATGAGTAATGCCTTTTCTTAAGCCATACAGCCGTGCAATCTTTAAGGCAACTTCATTTGCCTCGCACCCGGAGTTACAAATAAAGGCTTTGTCCATGCCACTCAAGGCACACAGTTTTTCGCCAAGTAACGATTGCCAGTAAATTTCTGTCATATTAGAGGTATGAATTAATTGCGTTGCTTGCTCTGCAAGCTGTTCAGCAATCACAGGATGAGCATGCCCCAGGCTGGTAACACCAATGCCAGAAATGGCGTCAATATATTCCGTCTGGTGAATATCCCACAAACGGTCACCTTTACCTCGTTGAAACATCACTGGCAGGCGCTGATAGGTATGCATCAAATGCATGACTTTGTCTTTCTACTCAAGTTCTAGAGAAGTAATATCTACGGTTGTAAAAATAGGTTCCATGGCGAGCAATCGGGTGCCATGAGGACCTGTTTCCAGAATCCGGTTTTCCTCGTAGGAGACCTGAATTTCTATGGAATAACCTGCCGACGCACTCAATAGTGCCATCATGTCTCGCACGACCTCTTTTGCCATCGGGCCCTGTGTTTCCACCTTGCACCAAAGCCGGAAGTCTTTCCAGACGATGAGTCTATAACGTAGGCTCATAGCGCTGCGGCCCTGCCAACCGTGCGGACCAATTCTCCACCGATGAAGTCTCAAGCCTGTGCTCAAACATGGTCCGCCATCTGTCCACCAAGGGTAGGTTGAGTGCACTTTTCAATTCATTCTGATCTAGCGGGGAGTGATAAAGCAATAACAGCATCCTGTGCAGGCTCCAGTCAGGATACGGACGCTCGTTCAAGGTTATGACATCGCCAGCGGCAATCACTCCCGGCTGCAGGACACGACAATAAAAACCCGTCTTCCTGTATATCTGCATTTGCTGGGCCAAGTCTGGAATCCCGGAGCGATCATTGATTTTCCAGCAAGGTTGTCTAGTCTGTGTCACTTCCAGCATGACACTCCCTATCGACAATCTATCCCCCATGCAAATCGTCAGTTCTGAGAGCCCCGTTGTGCTCAGGTTTTCACCCAATGCGCCATGACTCATCAAGTTTGCTGAGGGATAGCGAGTGTATTGCTGCCATTGTGCATAATGCTCGCTCGGATAAATATGCACCGCTTTATCAAGCCCGCCATGCAGGCGTCTGTCTGCCTGCTCATCGCCCTGCAATCCTGTAAAACCAACCTTCACAGGCACATGCACAGCCGTTTTTAATATGGCGCTGGTTGTCCCAGGACGCAAAAAAGCACGCGGAGTACCCATACATACCGCTTGCACCACACCGATGACTTTTTTCATGGCAGATCCTGTTCTGCTTGATCTAGCCAGGCATGAAATACGCGCTGGGCTGCGTCCGACAAAGCGGCAGCATACAGTTTGCTGTCCCCGCGCAGCTGGTGCAGATTGATCTCTGCCATATGTAATTCACAGGCATGTCCAATCAGCCATTTTTCAAGCGCACTTGCATCAAACTCCAGATGGCACTGCAAGCACAACAGATAATCACCAAGGCTAAATGCCTGATTTGGGCAATGTGACGTCCCTGCAAGCAACTTGGCCTGCGGCAGCACAGAAAACTGATCTCCATGCCAATGGAGTACTGACACCTCAGACCCCAGTAAGCCCAAGGCAGATTGCCTGCCTTCAGCAGTCAAACTCAGCGGTGAAAAGCCAATTTCTTTGCCTTGCCGCATGGGCAACACCTCGGCGCCCAGCTGCTTGGCAATCAGTTGTGCGCCAAGACAAATACCAATCATGGGTTTACGCGCGAGTAGTCTGGTATGAATCAGTTCAGCCTCATCCTTAAGAAACGGGTAGCGTCCCAGCTCATACACACTGATGGGACCACCCAGAATGACGACTAAATCGGCTTGTATGACATCAGGCAACGCAGGCAATGGATCGCCTGCCTCAACATATCGAATCTCATAATTCCTGCTTTGTAGCACCGGGCCGAATGTCCCAAGATCCTCAAAGGCAAGGTGACGGATCACCATGGCCACTTTTCTACGCATGGTTGTATCGTTCATCGCATTTCTCCCTTTACCGGTAGCGTTTGCCGGCAGATACCGCTGTTTCAGGAGAGAATGTATAAGCGTTGCACGCTGATGTCGTGAGCCTGTTACGAAATATAGGATGGTCCAGAAAGTGCAGAACCGAAAAGTTAGCTGCTTAGCAGTTCATGCAGCTTGCCTAGCAGCTGCGCGAGTTGCCTGTCATCATGACTGCCAAACCCCAGCCGGATCGCAGCCACTGTCTGATTAGCATGCGCATAGAGGCTATCGCGGTGAAAATGTAGTCTATGCTGCTTGGACCACAGCAGAAAGTCTTGCATGGCAATTGTTTTTTTTAAGGTGAGCCAAAAGGCCAAACCGCCACTAGGCAAATTAAAATCCACCAGTTGATCGAAGTCCTTGTTGAGGGCGGCCGCCAGTGTTTTTCGCCGCTGGTCATAAATCTTCAAGGTTTTCAGAATATGGCGCTTTAGCTCTCCGTTGCCCATCAACTCTGCCGCCGCCAGCTCTGTCACCGGGTTACCTTGCCGGTCTATGATCATGATATGGTCGGCACAGGCCTGAATAAATGCTTCTGGCCCCACGATATAGCCCACACGTAAGCCAGGCGCCAACACTTTGGAAAGTGAGCCGACATAAATTACGCTTTCAGGACTACGGCAAGCCAAAGGTAATACAGGCTGCAAAATGTAATGAAACTCATGGTCGTAATCGTCCTCCAGTATTTTGAAGCCATGCCTTGCCGCAACAGTGAGTAGTTGTATGCGCCGCTCCATGCTCATCATGACCGTCGTCGGAAACTGATGATGTGGCGTCACATAGACGAAACGGATCTCGCGCTTGCTGCAGATATGATCCAGTTGGTCAATATTCATGCCATGTTCATCAGTCTCCACCGTGATCACTTCTGCGCCGCAAGCCTGAAAGGCCAGTCGCGCTGGCTGATAGCTGAGTCGCTCCATGACCACGGCATCGCCTGGCTGGATCATGACTTTCGCCGTCAGAAAAATGCCCATCTGACTCCCGCGTACCACACAAATATTGTCTGGTTTGACATGTAAGCCACGCTCCATATTAAGCATTTGCGCGATGGCCATACGCAGCTCATCCGTCCCCAAGGGATTGCTATAGCCGAGACGGCTGGATCGAGCGGTATGTATCAGGGCATGGCGAAAGGCGCGGGAAATAATTTCAAACGGAATCAGGCGTGAATCAGGAATGCCATCATTAATGATGATTTCAAATCGCTCTGCAGCGGGGAATGTGGCATTGGGCATCACAGCAACAGTGGCCAAGGGATGTGATGATGCCTGGCTTGGTGCTTGATGCAAGGTTATAGGCAAATGACTTGCGACAAAGGTGCCCCGCCTGCCCTCTGACTGCAACCATCCTTGTGCGATGAGTTCATCATAAGCCAGTACAACGGTTTTTCGATTGATGGCAAGCTTGGTGGCCATCTCCCGCGTACCCGGCAGAGCATCTTGTGGCTTGAGCCTACCGGCTTTGATCTCTGCAATGATTAGTGTAACCAGTTGCAAATAAAACGGCGTGGACGACGATTCATCCAGCTTAATTACCAGGTCCCATGGTCTTAACATACCCCCTCAGCTTTCTCTCGCAAGCGTGTGTGATTGTTTTTCTCAAAACACAGTTTACCTATTGTTGACATGAGCAGGCAGGTTTCAAGCCTGGACCCATGAACATTTGAATTCTGGCTGGTTTTTGAGCACCAGTAGATGGTTACAGTGGCTGCACTGATGCAATCAGTCTCTCCCAAACGACCGGGAGATTAAAACCAAGATTATCAGAATATGGAGAGAATCAATGAACGTGAAAACAACTCACCTAGCGATCGTCGCCATGGCAAGTGCTATGGCTTATGTGCCAGTCTCGTATGCCGAGACCGATATGGAAGCCGCCATGAAAAACCCGAATAACTGGGTGCACCCCCGTGCCAACTATAGCAATCAGGGCTACAGCACATTAAATCAAATCAATGCAAACAACGTCAAAAACCTTAAATCGGTGTGGACATTTGCGACAGGCGTTAACCGAGGTCATGAAGGCTCGCCGATTGTGGTGGATGGTGTCATGTATGTACACACCGCCTTTCCTAACAATGTGTATGCACTGGACCTCAATGACAATCAGAAGATTCTTTGGTCTTACTTCCCTAAACAGGAGCCGTCGGTACAGGCAGTGTTGTGCTGTGACAACGTCAACCGCGGACTGGGATGGGGTCACGGCAAGATTTACCTGACGCAAAACGACGGTATGCTGGTCGCACTGGATGCAAAAACCGGGGCCAAACTGTGGGACACCAAGGTCGTCGATACCAAAGTGGGCGGGACACTCACGGCAGCACCCCATGTGATCAAAGACAAAGTGATTGTGGGATGTTCAGGCGCAGAGTTTGGCTTGCGCTGCTACCTGTCGGCTTATAACGCCAAAGATGGTTCCTTAGCCTGGCGCGCCTATAGTACAGGCTCTGATGCGGATGCCTTGATTGGCGAAGGCTTTAATGCAGATAATCCGCACTACAGTGCTTTATCTGTGTATCAGGATGTCAACGGCGGCAATAAACAAGGGGGCTCATTCAAAGCCTTGAAAAAAGAACAACTGCAATATCCTGAAAAAGACCTTGGTATCAAAACCTGGCTAAAACCGCAAGCGGTTAAAAATGGTTGGGAACATGGCGGCGGCTCAATCTGGGGCTGGTTTTCATTTGATCCCAGAACCAACTTGATGTATTACGGCACGGCCAACCCTTCGGTCTGGAACCCGGATGTCCGCCCTGGCGACAACAAGTGGACAATGACTGTGTTTGCGCGTGATGTAGACACGGGCATGGCCAAATGGGGCTATCAAAAAACACCTCATGACGAGTGGGACTACGATGGCGTCAATGAGCTGATCCTGTTTGATAAAGCAGGTAAAACTTATGCCTGGCACCATGACCGTAACGGCTTTGCTTATACCTTTGAAGCGAAAACCGGCTCCATCGTTGTTGCCGAGAAAGTGCATCCATTTGTGAACTGGGCCAACGGGATTGATTTAAAAACCGGGATCCCTGACAAGAACGCGGCGGCCTCTACCCATCAGGACTACAACGCCAAGGGTATTTGTCCGGCTGCACAAGGTACCAAAGACCAGCAACCTGCTGCCTACTCCCCAAGAACCGGCTATATGTACACGCCTTTGATTCACTTGTGCATGACCTATGAACCGGTGGAATCCAAATATGTTGCAGGTCAACCCTGGGTAGGGGCAACCTTGACCATGTTTCCTGGGCCAGATGGCGTGATGGGTGGTTTTGCTGCTTACAACCCTATGAACGGCAAGAATGTCTGGTACAACAAAGAAAAATTCTCAGCCTGGAGTGGGGCCTTAACCACCGCTGGTGACATTGTCATGTATGGAACGCTGGATCGCTGGTTCAAAGCCGTAGATGCCAAATCTGGTAAAGAACTCTGGAAAATGCAAGTGGGTTCTGGCGTGGTCGGCAATGCTTTCACCTATGGTCATAAAGGCAAACAGTATGTAGGCATCTACTCCGGGATTGGTGGTTGGGCAGGGGTTGCCATGAACCTGGGGATGAGCAATGACACAGATGCGCTGGGTGCTAGCGGTGCGTACAAAGAGTTGACCAAATATAACGCCGCGCCAGGCGGCGGCACACTCAACGTCTTTTCACTTTAGATTCAATGTTGTGAAGTCACCTTTGAATTGATCTCCAAAGGTTCTTTATACCTCCTATTTGCCAATAGGAGGTTTTTTCTTACAGCGCTGTTGGTTGCTTGACTAAACTACCCCCAGGGCATCAGTTAACACTTGGCTTCATCCATAGAGTCGAGTGTTAGGTTCAATAACTTTGATACCTTATCCAATCAGGCTTGCTACTGGACAAACCGTATAGTTAGCTCTGACTTACATACACGATAGCCACGACAACTACATTGAAAACAATAAAAAATCACGAAAATAAATATTATGAAAATAAATGATTTACAAGACTCAATCAGGCTTTATCCGCTTATTCCCATCCGTTATTTAGGGGTTTAATAGCAGACTCATAGCGTGTAACTATTACTAAAGAGGACTTTTTTCATGCAAATTGCACGTCTCAAGCTGTCTACCTTGATAGTCAGCGTTTTGACGACTATCCTGCTGGCTGTTTGCCTGTTCGTGTTTTTGAATATGCAGGCCAATAAAACAGTGGCGATTAATGGGGAGCAATACAACAAGATCATAGACCAGAAGGATCTGGTCGCTGACGTATTACCCCCACCGGAATACCTGATTGAAACCTGGCAACTGATTCTGCAAAGCGTCGCCATGAATGCATCATCCGCGGGCCCCCTGCAGCAAAAAGTCAGCGTACTTAGGGCCGAGTTTGAAAAACGCCATGCTTACTGGGAGAAGAAACTTAATAACCCCGAGATCAAGCATTTGATGGCTGAACAGCTGTATGCCTCAGGCCAGGCTTTTTTTGCAATATACGATCACAAATTTATCCCTGCGCTGAATGCGCAGGATAAAAAGCAGATTGAGTCTGCATTGCACGAGTTAAACGCTGCCTACGAGGCCCATCGAACAATTGTTGATCAGGTGGTCATCTACACAAACAAGACAGCGCAAACGCTGGAAGCTGAAACAGCGCAAGTCATTTCCAAGGGTGAGATCGCCAATTATGTGATGGTGTTGCTGCTGATCGCGTTTGCCAGCGGCTTAGGCTATTTCATCGTCAGCACGGTTAAAAAACGTTTGGGTATGGATCCTGTTGAGTTGTCAGAGTTGGCTGGCCGTTTTTCTGATGGTGACTTTTCAGCGCACATTGCATTGCCTGTTGGCGATGAAACCAGTGTCGCGCACTCCATGCAGGTACTCCAACGCACGCTGAGCAAACTCTCAACGGAAACCAACCGGCTGGCGAAAGCAGCGATTGAAGGGCAATTGTCTAGGCGTGCAGAGACGGCAGCCTTTAATGGCGAGTTCAAGCGCTTGGTCGAGGGCTTTAACCAGACGCTGGATGGTGTGATTGTGCCGTTAAATGTGGCGGCGAGCTATGTGGCAGATATCTCCAAAGGCAATATCCCTGACAAAATTACTGCAACGTATCATGGCGATTTCAATGCCATTAAAGATAATCTTAATCATTGCATTGATGCCGTGAATGCGCTGATTACGGACGCCAATATGTTGTCAGAAGCGGCGGTTGCCGGACGCTTGTCTACGCGTGCAGATGCCAGCAAACATGAAGGCGATTTCCGCAAAATTGTTGAGGGCGTGAACCATACGCTGGATGCGGTCATTTCTCCACTCAATGTCGCTGCAGAATATGTGGATCATATTGCCAAAGGTCGTATCCCGGCAAAAATCACAGACACTTACCGCGGGGATTTTAATACTATTAAAAACAACCTGAACCAGTGTATTGAGGCGGTCAATGCATTGATTGCGGATACCAACATGCTGTCTCAAGCCGCAGTGAGGGGCGAACTCTCTACCCGTGCCGAAGCCCGTCAACATGAGGGAGATTTCCGTAAAATTGTAGAAGGCGTCAATGCGACACTGGATGCCGTGATCGTGCCGCTCAACATGGCGGCCAGTTATGTCGCACGCATTTCACGTGGCGAGATTCCTGCCTTGATTACCGAAACCTATCATGGTGATTTTAACGAAATCAAACGCAATCTGAATACCTGCATCCAGGCGGTCAACCACCTGGTCGAAGACTCTGCCCTGTTAGCACAGGCAGCCAAAGAAGGACGCATTCAGGTGCGGGCAGACGAGACAAAACATACCGGGGATTTCCGTAAAGTCATTGCAGGCGTCAACCAGACATTGGACCTGATTGTCGAACCGATCAAAGCCGTGCGTCAGGCGGTAGAGGCCATTGACATAGCAGCCAGTGAAATTGCAGCGGGCAATAACCAGCTTTCACGCCGCACTGAGGATCAAGCCGCCAATCTCGAAGAAACAGCGGCCAGCATGGAACAACTGGCGTCTATCGTGAAACACAATACCGAAAATGCGCAACAGGCCAACGAACTGGCGTTGGCAGCCTCCAGTGTCGCTGAAAACGGCGGCGAAGTAGTGCGCCAGGTCATTGAAAGCATGAATGCAATGAATGAAAGTGCACAGCAAATTGAGGACATTATTGCCGTGATCGATGGCATCTCCTTCCAGACCAATATACTGGCCTTGAACGCGGCGGTAGAAGCCGCGCGCGCAGGAGAACAGGGTCGCGGCTTTGCCGTCGTAGCCAACGAAGTGGGCGCATTGGCACACCGTTCATCTATCGCCGCCAAAGAGATCAAAGAACTGATTACAACCTCAGTCAGCAATACCTATGAAGGGGTAAAACAAGTCGGCAATGCGGGGAAAACCATGGAGGAAGTAGTCAGCTCAGTGAAAAAAGTCTCAGCAATCATGACCGAAATCAGCGACGCCTCGTTCGAACAAAGCAAAGGGATTCAACAAGTCAATCAGGCCATCACTACCATTGACGAAGCCACGCAGCAAAACGCTGCGCTGGTTGAAGAGGCGGCTGCAGCGGCAGAGTCACTGCTTGATCAGGCACATCACCTCAGTCAATCAGTACAACGCTTCAAACTCGACCAAGCGACTACTCAGCAGACACACTGGCAGTTGACAGCGCCATTGGTAGAGGCAGCTTGACTACGATAACCGGCCCCTTGTACGGAACGGCATCAACGCTCCGCAACGCATACCAGCCGATTTGATGAAGACCTAGGCTGTTTTCGCTCGTGAGAACGCGCTAAAGCTGACAGCGCTAATCACGAGCACGGCACCAAACAGTTGTGCGTGCGTTGGTGGCACCTGTTCAACTGCTGCAATCACCATAGTGGTGACTGGAATCAGGTTCATGAAAATCGCTGCTTTGGCAGGGCCTAAATGTTTAATGCTGGCATTCCAGAACAGGTAGGCCAACACACCGCCGCCCAGCGCCATCGTCATCAATGCCAGTCCGGCATGCGGGCTCAGCATGCTAAACGCACTGCCCTGCCAGACCGCCACCACGCTCAAAGCCAGTGCGCCCACGGTCATGATACCCGCTGTGCTGGCTATACCGCTCACCTGTTTGGGCATCATCTTTTTCACCAGCACGTTGTATAGCGCCCAGTTTAACGAAGCAATCAGGATATACAGATCGCCAGTCGCTATCGTCCATTGTGCGCCGCCCCCCAATACCACAATCGCCACCCCAGCGATGCCGATCGGAAACGCCATCCACTGCCGCCGACTTGGCCGGTCCCCCAAAATAAAGTAACCCAGAATAGCGGTCAGCAAGGGATTTAAAGCCATGATCAAGGCACCGTTGATTGCCGATGAATGCTGCATGCCCAAAAAGAAAAACAGGTTAAACCCAAACACACCGACAATGCCCAGCGTCAGATAGGCTTTCCACTCACGTAACGGGATCGTGGCATGCTTGAGCCTGGCAATCAGAATCATCACCATGGCAGCGATCACATAGCGGCTCGCACCCGCCAGATAAGGGCTCATTTCAGCCAGCACAGGTTTTGCCAGGTTGAAATTGGCTCCCCACAGAATCGCTGCCAGGGTAGCCATCAAATACGTTTTGATCAGGTTCACTTCACGCTTTCAGTTTCAGACTGGGGCAACAACGCTAGGACATCACAAGCGCTTGCGTTAGTGTGCCTGTTTTCAGGCACATGTTTATTCGGATGACGGCACCCCTGCTAGACGCAAGGATTGCAACACAGACTTGAGGACACCGGGAAACTTCTGCTCAATTTCTTCCAGACGCAACGCATTCATATGCTCTGTCCCCTCAATGAGAGTTTCTACCAGGCCGGCCGCACGCAGAATTTTAAAGTGGTGAGACAGGCTGGATTTAGGCCGATTCAAGTCAAACTCGCCGCAGGTCATCTTTCGGCCAGCCACCGCCAGTCGCCCGACAATTTCAAGCCGTGTCGGATCTGACAAGGCATACATGAGGTCGGTGAGTTCGACCTGCTCGATGCTGGGATGTTTAATTTGTCGCATGGTCTGAATTTATCATACCTCTTGATATTATTCTATTGTTCGATTATATTCGAACAATAGAATTTAAACCCATTCTGCAACACACATTTGTTAAAGGACGTTTTATGGCTGATTTGTTTTCTCGTTTCCAGTTAAAAGCAGTGACCTTAAGAAACCGCATTGCGGTGCCGCCCATGTGCCAGTACATGGCCGAAGATGGCGTCGCCAACGACTGGCACCAGGCGCATTACGCGACACTGGCCCGCGGTGGCAGTGGCCTGGTGATTGTGGAGGCGACCGGCGTGGCGCCAGAAGGCCGCATTACACCTGGGTGTCTGGGCATCTGGAATGATGCGCAAGCAGAGCAATTGCGCAAGATTGCGGCGGCCATCAAAGCTGCAGGCGCAGTCCCCGGCATCCAGATAGCGCATGCCGGCCGCAAAGCCAGTGCCAACAAACCCTGGGAGGGCGATGACCATATGGCCGAAAGTGATCCGCGTGCCTGGCAACCGATTGCACCTTCTGCCCTGGCCTTTGGTGGTGGCTTGCCGCGTGTCCCCCAAGCCATGACGCTAGCGGATATTGCCCGCGTACAAAATGACTTTGTGGCTGCGGCCAAACGTGCACTGGCCGCTGGTTTTGAATGGCTGGAAATCCACTTTGCACATGGTTATCTGGGGCAAAGCTTTACCTCGGCGCACTCTAACCAGCGGACCGACCAATATGGCGGTAGTTTTGAAAACCGCTCACGGTTTACCATTGAGACCCTGGAAGCCATTCGCGCCGTCTGGCCGGAGCATCTGCCACTGACAGCCCGCTTTGGCGTGATTGAGTATGATGGCAAAGATGAAGAAACCTTGAATGAGTCTATCCAGCTGGTGAAAGCCTGGCGTGATCGTGGCCTGGATATGCTCAGTGTGAGTGTCGGCTTTACCATCCCTGAAACCAATATTCCCTGGGGACCCGCTTTTCTGGCGCCGATTGCACAGCGCGTGCGTCAAGAAGCCGGGATTCCGGTGTCTTCCGCCTGGGGCTTTGGTGCCCCCACCCTGGCGGATGGCGCCATCCGCAACGAGCAACTGGATCTGGCCATGATCGGCCGCGCGCACCTTGAAAATCCGCATTGGCCTTATTTTGCGGCCAAGGCGCTGGGTCAAGATCAGGCCGCCTGGGTCTTGCCCGCCCCTTATGCTCATTGGCTGGCCAGGTATCACAACCCTAGCGAGACGGTTAAAAAGTAAGCCTGGGTAGCCACAAAAAAATAAACCTGCTTGCGCAGGTTTATTTTTTATTTGGCAGTGGCACATTTATTCGGCGGGCTTGTCCATCAATTCCATTTCATCACTGGCCATCAAGCGCTCGATGTCCACCAGAATAATCATTTCACTCTCAACTGTTGCCAGACCAATCACATAGTTGGTGTTAATCCGTGTCACCAGTGTCGGCATTTCACGCAGATTCTCTTCGTACAACTCCCGCACATCCGATACACCATCGACAACGATGCCGACGACGCGACCACTGAGGTTCAGAATAATGACGACCGTGAATTCGTTATAGACCACCTCGCCCAGATCAAACTTGATACGCAAATCCACGATAGGCACAATTTTGCCGCGCAGGTTGACCACGCCTTTGATAAAGGCAGGCATATTGGCAATATGGGTCACCGGATCATAGCCGCGGATCTCCTGCACCTTGAGGATATCAATCCCGTATTGCTCGTTGCCGAGAATAAAAGTCAGGTATTCGCCCGCTGTCTGTTTTGCGCTTGCACTGTCTGCACTGTTATTTTGTGTCGCTGCATTCATAACTGCTTCCTTAGATGAACTCATACACACTGACATTTTTGGGGTAGAGCCATACAAGCAAACCCTTGTTTGCATCGCATCGCTCTTGCCTGGCCCTCAGTATGGGCTTGATTAAAACTGAATAGCAATCGCCGTCGCTGCGATCAAGCTCTGATCAGTCTGACGACGGCCCGACTCATTAAAAATATCATCCCTGCTTTGCAACTGCCGCAACTCAGCACGCACAGTAACACGCGGGCACACTTTATAATCGGCATTCACCGAGTAACCCATGGTTTTAAAACCGTTGGGGGTGCCGGTGTTGATAATCACCCCCTGTCTGTCCTGATAGTATTCCACGCGCCCGGTAACACTAAACTGGCTGGAATACTGATACTTGGCCAGCACGGCTGGCGCCAGCCACACATTGTAGCCGTCGCCCTCTCCTAGCGGTTTTTCTTCGGCGCCAATATCAAACGCGGTAATCAGGCTCCACTGCTCATCCAGCTTGAAGATGCCATAAAAGTCATGAAAATAACGCATCTGCCGCGCACGGTCAGATTTGTCATTGCCAATAAACGAGCTGCTATTGAGCGTCACCCGATCATTCGGTTTATAGGTGAGCTGATGGCCGATGGACGGCGTTGTGTTGCCTTGTGGTGCACGGATGCGCTGCCAACCACTCAACACCAGGCCACTCGCCATCCACTTGCCATCGGCTGAGGTATAACTGAGTTTGGCCCCTGTTTCAAAATAAGGCGAACTCTCAGCCATCAAGCTCCGCGTCAGCGTCCAGTTCTCGGTGCCGATCGCACTTTCAAAACCCAGGTGCGAGGGCATCACCCCGGCATCCAGCCAGAGATCATGTTTGTCAGAAAGCTTGACACCCGCATTGGCTTCAAAGATATGTTGCAAGTCTTTGGGCTCGGCAGCGTAATTGGCGCGCATATAACTGCCCGAAGCCAGCGCCAGATTGCCGCGCACACGTTGCGTATTCAAACTGGCCTTGATCATGGCCAGATTGATGCTCAAATCGTTGGCCCGGTTATGGCTATAGATAAAGTCGGGCCGTTTATGGTTGGGCGGATCATTAAAATCACGCACATAGTAGGTCTCGAGGTAGCCACTCAAGCTCAAGGGTGAGGACACCGCTACCGGCGTCTCCTCCGCCTTGACAGACAGTGGCAAACCACTGGTCAACACCAACATAGTCGAAACGATCTTACTTAAGTTCATATGCATTTAACGACAGATTGCGCTAAAAATTAAAACGGATCGCCGTCATGAGGACATGATTCTCACGGTCTACGGTTTTGGTATTTATAAACTGGTTCAGATAGCCGATATCTGCATTGCTAAAGTCACTGAATTTCCAGTTCACGCCCAGAAACAGGCGGTTCTGGTCAAACCCTTTGCGTGGACCCCAGTGCGTATCGTTAAAGTTGATAAACAACTCGTCATACACCACCCAGGATAATTGCGGATTCAAGCTCGAAGGCAGACTGGCGCGCACCATTTGCCGCCAGCGATAGGCATGCTGGCTAAAGTCCTCGCGCTCACGGTTTTCCAGCCTGGAACGGCTGCTCAAGCTCACGCCGCCAATCGGGTCAAACTGGTAAGAAAACTGCTGCCACAAGCGGTTTTCCTGATAGGCCGAGGCGCCTGCCGGATGATTGATAATCGTGTCATAACCCAACCAGACACTGGCCTTGGGCGTCACCTTGTAAAAAATGGACGGGCGCAGAATCAGCGTATCAAAATGCTTGCCCTCATCACGCCAGCGCGGATGCGTGTCCATGCTCCAGTATAAATTCTCTACCGGCAATTTACCTTGCGCATAAATATTCAGCCAATAACGGCCGTCTTCTTCAACTTCTGCCCGAGCAAAACTTGAAAAAATGAGAGAAATCAAAACGATAACACAACTAAATCCACGCACGGCAACGCCCCATCATAAGTTATAAATTAAGCGATGATCAGATCTCACTCATCAGGCCATCAGCGACAACATATTCAAGGACTGATCAAGTACCACCTGATTTCGACCTGAAAGTTTAGCTTTGCTTAACGCATTATCCGCACGCGCAAAGAGATGTTCGAAATCGTCTCCATACTCATACGAGGCAACACCAGCACTGATCGTGACATTCAAACCAGATAAATGTTGATTCGCAAAGTAGTCGCAAAAGCCTTGTGCATACTGACTGGCCGCTAACGTTGTTGTATTTTTCAAAATCACTAAAAACTCTTCCCCACCAATACGAAAGCACAGTTCATTCGCAAAGAAATTTGCAAATAAAGCACCGGCCGCAGCTAATACCTCATCGCCAATCTTATGGCCATAGGTATCGTTGATCTGTTTAAAAAAATCAACATCGGCCACGATTAGCGCCAATGGTTTGGAAGACATATAGGCTTCAGAAATGACTTGCTGCTGTACATCACGCAAATAATGTCTGTTATATAACTTGGTCAATGCATCATGCGTTGCCAGTGATTGCATGGTTTGATATTGCATCTCATATGTGAGCAATAGTTGATAGCTCTCCAGCAAATGCTTGACCCTGATTTCAAACTCTTCCAGAGACGAGTCTTTTGAGTAAAAGTCATTTGCACCATTGAGTAGCAATTGTGTTCGCCGTGCAGGACTATTTAAGCCTGAAATAGCCAATATCGGAATACGTGACTTAGCCGCGTCATGAGAATTTCTTATTGCGCTAATCACGGAGAATCCATCGCCTATCCCGGCTAAGCTGAAATCTGTAATCACCAAATCGTAAGTGTTGTCGCTGATGCGCTGAATCGCGCCTTCAGCATCGACACAAAATTCGCAATCAAGCCCGATGCTCGCTAATCGCTCGCCATAGACTTGAGAAAGAGACGGACTATCTTCAATGAGCAACACCCGACCTTGGAGTTTATTGCGCTTAGCCTGTGCAAAGTTCTGAATGAATGTATCTAAAGAGGAGATATTTAATTTACTAAAGCAGGCTGTAATTCCCACCTCAATAGATTCATGCGCAATTTGGTGAATGGCATTTGATGCGACCAACAAACTCACGCAGCTGCTACGTGTTTTTGGAGGCAATGCTTTAAAAAATTCAATCCCATTCATGGATTTATGATGGTAAGAAAACAAAAGCAAATCAACATGCTGCCCGTCTAATAACTCGATTGCCTGTAAGGGACTTGCAGCTTCTTCAACCTCAATCTCGTATTTCTTCAACAAAGATGACAATATTTTTCTTGTTGACTTGGAAGAATCCACAATCAGCGCTTTCACCTTATCTCCCACTACCATACATCACAATTTCTTGTGGAATTTTTGCCAGAGAAACCTCCCGTTCAACGGCTCCCAGCTTGTTTGCTTCTTTAGGCATTCCGTATACAACGCAACTTCTTTCATCTTGACCAAGCGTTTTTGCGCCCACCTCTCGCATTTCTTTCAGACCCTGGGCGCCATCATCCCCCATGCCCGTCATAATGATGCCCAGAGCATTCTTACCCGCCTGCTGAGCAACCGAACGGAAGAGCACATTGACCGAAGGGCGATGGCGACTGACGAGCGGGCCATCAATCACGTCAACATGGTATTGAGCGCCACTGCGTTTAAGCAGCATGTGCTTACCACCGGGCGCAATCAAAGCGCGACCGGCAATCACGCGGTCGCCATGGGCGGCTTCCTTGACCTCAATCTCGCACAGTTCATTCAGTCTTTTGGCAAATGCTGCAGTAAAGTTTTCGGGCATATGCTGCACGATCACCATGCCAGGACAAACACGTGGTAATGAAGTCAACACGGCCTCCAGTGCTTGCGTACCGCCTGTTGAGGTCCCAATTGCCACTATCCCCTCTGTGGTTTGCGCCATGGCACGATTCGTCGCCGCGAGTACCGCATCCGCCGTCAGTTTAGGGGCGACCTTGGCCACAGGCTCAGCATGCGAGATTCTTTTCAGATTGGCTTTTGCCGCGACTTTGATCACATTGATAATGTCATTGGCATCATCTTCTAAAAAATCTTTCAAGCCCGCCTTGGGCTTGGTCACGATACTCACCGCCCCGGCCGCCAGCGCCTGAATGGTGGTTTCGGCGCCCTTTTCGGTCAGCGTCGAACAGATAATGACCGGCGTGGGGCGCTGCGACATGATTTTCTTGAGAAAGGTGATGCCGTCCATTCTGGGCATCTCCACATCCAGAATCACTACATCTGGCCAATCTTTCATCATTTTATCCATGGCGAAAATGGGATCTGCCGCTGCAGAGATGACCTCAATCTCTGAAGATTTTGAAATTTTCTCAGCAAGGACTTTTCTGACCACTGCTGAATCATCCACAATCATGACCCTGATTTTTTTCATAATTAATATTCTCGTTAAACCTTGCTTTTCACCCAGGCAAACCCACTCCAGATATCAAAAATAATATAGCGTGAGTCCTCGCCACCGTAATGATTGGCATGCACATGAAAACCATACTCTGCCAGAAGCATCAGAACGGCATGCAGGTTACGGTCACCAATATGGTTTTTCTGATTGATCTGCAATTGCGGGAACATATTGCTGCCGCCGAATACTTTCACCTGGCAGTCTTGTGGTCGAATCTTGCACTTGGCCATTTCTTCCATCATCAAGGCAATCGCTTCATCTGCATACTTGCCTGACTTGCCAGCAGCAGTTTCATTTTTTTCTTTATGTGAAACATGGCGTTGCGGCAACAGGATATGGCACATGCCCCCCATCTGTTTTGCCGGATGCCAGATCGTGACTGCCACACAGGAGCCCAGAATAGTACGAATTCTGGTATCGGCATCGCCCCAATACCACTCGCCAGGCTGCAAAAAAACCTCAAAAACCTCTTCAGGCTTCTTATCCAACAATCCAAAACTCAAGGCAGGCTGGGTACGCATCAACATAACAACTAATTAGCAGTTTTTTTATAAATAGAAGGCGCTTCAGAGACAAATTTCTCAGTGACGCCATTCAAGCTCTCGGAATGGCTGATCATGAAGTAACCGTCATTCTTGAGCAAAGGCAACATTTGATCAGTAATCTGTCGCTTAGTCTCGACATCAAAGTAAATCATCACGTTACGCAAAAAAATCACATCAAACTGGCCCAGATCAGGAAAAGGCTTGGTGAGATTGACCTGCAAGAATTTGATGCGTTGGCGGAGCTCTTTCACAATCAGCAGCTCACCATCGTGATCGCCGGTGCCTTTCAGGCAATATTTGGTCAGATAAGGTCTGGGGATCTCGGAGGCACGCTGCATGTTGTAACAACCGCTTTGTGCCTGCTGCAAGACCTTGGTGCTTAAATCTGAGGCGACGATTTCCCAGGGCTCTTTGCCCAGATGTTCATCGAGCAACATGGCAATCGTATAGGGCTCTTCACCTGACGAGCACGCCGCACTCCAGACCCGGAAAGGCTTGCCTTTGCTACGTTTGGGCAGAATCACCTCTTTAAAGAAGTCAAAGTGTTTGGGCTCTCTGAAAAAATGCGTTTCGTTGGTGGTGAGCAAATCAATCGCAATCTGCTTTTCTTTTGCATTGGCAGGATCATTGATCAATTTGTAATACTGCGTAAACGAATTGAGTTGATGAAAATGCAAGCGTTTGCTAAGCCTGCCACTGACCAACGGTTTTTTAACGTCTGACAGGGCAATGCCGGCTTGTGCGTAAATAAAGCTTTTAAACAAGCCAAATTCTTTTACTGTCAATGATTCAATCTGATCCATGTGCTACCCCTTCACTACTTAACTCGCTGCAGACTCACTGGCCAAGGTCGAGCCAGTCGCCAGGCTAGACACTTCATCGACAGAAAGTACCTTGTTAACGTTGAGTAAAATAATGAACTTACCCTCTATCTTGCCCATGCCTTCAATAAAATCTGCGCGGATATTGGCACCAAAGCTCGGCGCTGGCTCAATATTGCCCGCCTCGATATCCACCACTTCATTGACGGCATCCACCATCATGCCCACCACTTGCGTTCCCGTCGCATGTGCAACCTCAATGATCACAATACAGGTTTTACGTGTGATCTCCGCCGTCGGCTTGTCGAACCGTGCCGCCATGTCAATCACAGGCACTACGGCCCCGCGCAAGTTAATCACTCCTCGTATAAACGCCGGCATTTTGGGCACTTCAGTCAACTGCCCATACTCGATAATTTCCTTCACATTCAGGATATTGATCGCAAACACCTCTCGTCCGAGGACAAACGTCAAATACTGCTGCATGGCATCAGAAAAACCGTTTAACTGATGCTGTTCACCTCTTGCAATTACCAATTCACTCATTTTTCTATCCTCTCGTTGTTGGTTTCAAGCGCATCACAATCACGCGACACTGTACGTCGCCGTGACGACTTAAAACCTCACGAACTGCTCCTCATCAATGCCGCCACCAAAGGTGCCGGTTTTAGGCGTTTGTATCACTGGGCTATTGAAAGATTTGCTCACAGTAGGCTTACTGCCCTGTGATTTTGCTTTTGGCTTGTCTGCCCCCTTGAGCACGTGATGCTCACCACTCACTTTAAAGAAAGCGATCAACTGTTGCAGTTGCTCGGCCTGGCCGCTCATCTCTTCGGCCGTCGCCGCCAGTTCTTCACTGGAGCTGGCGTTTTGCTGGGTTGCCTGGCTTAATTGGTTCATGGCTGCAGTGATTTGCTCTGCACCACTGCTTTGCTCTTCACTCGCGGCAGAAATCTCTTGTACCAGATCACTGGTTTTGTTGATGCTAGGCACGATCTCATCCAGCAAGTCACCGGCACGCTCAGCCAGACCCACGGAATTCTTAGCCACTTCACCAATCTCTTGCGCCGCCACCTGGCTACGTTCCGCCAGTTTGCGCACCTCTGCTGCCACCACGGCAAAGCCTTTACCATGCTCACCGGCACGTGCCGCCTCAATCGCCGCGTTCAAAGCCAGCAGGTTGGTCTGGTAGGCAATGTCATCAATAATGCTGATCTTGTCAGCGATGCTCTTCATGGCAATCACGGTGTCTTTCACCGCGGCCCCGCCTTCGTTGGCGTCTTTAGCGGCCTTACCGGCAATGCCATCAGTCACTTTGGAGTTCTCGGTATTCTGATTGATCGAAGCACTCATCTGCTCCACTGAAGCAGAAGTTTCTTCTACCGAGGCGGCTTGTTCATTGGTCGCCTGGCTGATGCTTTGTGCGGTGGCACTCACTTGCTCGGAGGCACTGGCTATGTTGTCTGCAGAACCCCTGACCTCTACAATCACTTGCATCAAGCGCTCTACCGTATTGACCACGGACAGCTTCAACTCTTCAAGCTGGCCTTGGTATTCATTGTCAATACGTTGGGTCAAATCACCCTGTTCGACCTCTTTCATCAATGCCATGACCTCTACCAGCGGATTGACTATGTTATCCAGCATGTCATTGAGGCCTTGCACCATCTTGCGGTAATCACCTTTATACAAACTGGAATCTGCACGTATGGTCAAATTGCCTTGTGAAGCCGCCTCAATCAGCAGGTTAATTTCACGCGACATGGCTTTCATATTGCTGCGGACCATCTCTATGGTGTCATTGATAAAGGCTTTCTTGCCTGGCAACTGCTCCATAGGTGCGTCAAAGTTACCTTCACCAAACTCCTTGATCACCGCCATGGCTTTTTTCTTCACCGCAATGTGGCCGCCCACCATGGTGTTCACACCGACCGCCATGCTCTTGAAGTCACCCTGGAATTTGTCTGCATCGATGACCACATCAATATCACCCGCATCATGCTCTTTGGACATATGGTTCATGTCCGCAATAAAGCCCTTGAGGTTGCTACGCATGCTTTCGATGGTGTCATTGATGAACGCCTTTTTACCAGGCAATTGCTCCATAGGCGCATCAAAGTTACCTTCACCAAAGGCCTTGATCACTGCCATGGCCTTTTTCTTCACGGCAATGTGGCCACCAACCATGGTGTTCACGCCGACCGCCATGGTCTTGAAGTCGCCTTGGAATTTGTCTGCATTCATCACCACATCAATATCGCCCGCGTCGTGCTCTTTGGACATGTGCCTCATGTCCGCAATAAAGCCCTTGAGGTTGCTACGCATGTTTTCGATGGTGTCATTGATAAAGGCCTTCTTGCCTGGCAACTGTTCCATGGGCGCATCAAAGTTACCTTCACCAAAGGCCTTGATCACTGCCATGGCTTTTTTCTTGACGGCAATGTGGCCGCCAACCATGGTGTTCACACCGACCGCCATGGTCTTGAAGTCGCCTTGGAACTTGTCTGTGCTCATCGCAACATCAATATCACCGGCATCATGCTCTTTGGACATATGGTTCATGTCAGCAATAAAGCCCTTGAGGTTGCTACGCATGTTTTCGATGGTGTCGTTAATAAACGCTTTCTTGCCAGGCAGTTGCTCCATAGGCGCATCAAAGTTGCCTTCACCAAAGGCCTTGATCACCGCCATGGCCTTTTTCTTCACCGCAATATGGCCACCGACCATGGTATTCACCCCCACAGCCATGGTCTTGAACTCGCCCTGAAACTTGTCTGCATTCATGACGACATCGATATCGCCTGCGTCATGCTCTTTAGACATATGATTGAGCTCATGCGTAAAAGCATCCAGCGATTGCTGCTTCTGCGCCAACTGCTGTTGCAACTCAGAAATCTGCAGGAATAAGGGGGTTAATTCATCTTGAACGCTTAAATCAATGGCTTGATTCAATTGCCCCTTCGCCAATTGCATTAAATATTGCTGCGCAATTTGAATACGACTTTTATTGACTGCCCTGTAGTTCAAGATAGACATAATGCTTTCCCCCAAAATTGATCACATGTGATTTGACAAACTTCTGGCCGACTGGCCGTGTGACCTATGCTTCCCGGCACAAGCCACACAGATCCCACTCAAGTTAAAACTTCACAAACTGTGACTCATCAATATCGGCGGCATTGGCCGTCGCTACATGCAGTGCTGACTTGCTACTGGCTGGCGTGGTCACTTTTTTAACGCTCTTTTTCACTGAAGAGGCAAAAGCAGTCTCTTCTGAACCCACTTTAAAGTAGGAGATCAGTTGTTGCAGTTGCTCGGCCTGGCCGCTCATCTCTTCAGCGGTCGCCGCCAGTTCTTCACTGGAGCTGGCATTTTGCTGGGTCACCTGGCTCAGTTGATTCATCGCAGCCGTAATCTGCAAGGCTCCACTGCTTTGCTCTTCACTCGCGGCATAAATCTCTTGTACCAGATCACTGGTTTTGTTAATGCTAGGCACGATCTCATCCAGCAAGTCACCGGCACGCTCAGCCAGACCCACGGAGTTTTTCGCCACTTCACCAATCTCTTGCGCGGCCACCTGGCTACGTTCAGCCAGCTTGCGAACCTCTGCCGCTACCACGGCAAAGCCTTTGCCATGCTCACCTGCTCGCGCGGCTTCAATCGCAGCGTTCAGGGCCAGCAAGTTAGTCTGGTAGGCAATGTCATCAATAATGCTGATCTTGTCAGCAATGCTCTTCATCGCAATCACAGTGTCTTTTACCGCAGCCCCACCTTCGTTGGCGTCTTTAGACGCTTTGCCAGCAATGCCATCGGTCACTTTGGAGTTTTCTGTATTCTGGTTAATCGAAGCACTCATCTGCTCAACGGAGGCAGAGGTCTCTTCTACTGAAGCGGCTTGTTCATTGGTCGCCTGGCTAATGCTTTGTGCCGTCGCACTCACTTGCTCGGAGGCGCTGGCGATATTGTCAGCAGAACCTCGGACTTCAGAAATAATGCCTGTGAGGCGGTTCACCATATTGTCGATAGCGAACAAAATGCTGCTGTTATCTCCAGGTCGGATATCCGTTTTAACCGTCAAATCCCCTTCAGCCACGCGCTTGACAATACCCGCAGCATAGGCAGGCTCGCCACCGATTTGTGCCAACAATTGTTCAACCATTTGCTTCATGGAGTACAACAGACTGTTAGTGTCACCTGGCTTGGTTTCTACTTGAATGGTGTAATCCCCTGCTGCCACTGTTTTAACCACAGAGGCTGCATAATCAGGTTCACCGCCTAATTGCTTGAGAAGGTTACGAGTGATAAAGAAGCCAATAGTGGCTGCTAGCACGATGACTGCCAAGGCGATTGTGCGGGATAGAAGTAAAGCGGTCGCCTGTGTGTCAGAGGCGTCTTTTGAAGCGTTCTGACCAATCTCCACGTTATATCTTCTGTCCGCTTCTATCGCCTGAGACACTTTCAGGAAGTCATCTTTAGCCGCAAACACTGCCTTACGTGCATCATCAATCTTGTTGGCGCGTGAGAGAGATAAAACACGCTCACGAACATTGTCATAATTTCTGAGCTCCGTCTTGATGCCTTCAATCAGACTACGATCTTTATCATCCGTGATATTTTCAGCCTCATACTTCTTAATACCTTCATCCAGCTTGGCGCGGTACTCAAGAACCACCCGATCAAGCTGCGTCATGGTGGCGTCATCCGTATTGACGATATGCTGGTAAACCGTTTCTTGCATATCAGCATAGGCTTTGGACATTTCATCCAGAATAATGATACTGGGTACTGTATTAATATTGAGGTAGTTGGTTTTGTTGTAAACCTGATCCAGGTAATACTGCGCCATAGATGCAATTAAAATCAGGCCGAATACAGCTGTGCCGATCAGCAGTATCATCTTTTTCGCAACGGTCATCTTCATTTCATATTCCTTTTCAACATTTAGTGATGCTTTTGCATATCACTGGCCAAGGTGGCAATTTCATCTACCGACAACACACTGTTCACATTCAAAATAATCACAAACTTGCCATCAATTTTGCCCATGCCCTCAATAAAATCCGCACGGATATTGGCACCAAAACTTGGCGCTGGCTCAATGTTGGCAGACTCGATATCCACCACTTCATTCACGGCATCCACCATCACCCCCACCACCTGCGTGCCTTCTGCATGTGCAACTTCAATAATCACAATGCAGGTTTTACGGGTAATTTCTGCGCTGGGCTTATCAAAACGCGCAGCCATATCAATCACCGGTACTACCGCCCCGCGTAAATTAATCACTCCACGGATAAACGCTGGCATTTTGGGCACTTCAGTGAGCTGACCATATTCAATAATCTCTTTAATATTGAGAATATTGAGGGCAAACGTCTCGCGCCCGAGAACGAAGGTCAGGTATTGCTGAATCGTATTCTCTAGTAATACTTGCCGAGTTTTTGGTGGCTCTGCCACACTCAGTTCACTCATGACTTTTCCTTTCACAGTTGTCGGCAGTTCTCGCAATCTCGCCTGTAGGCTGCTGCGAATGTCGACAATCAATATTCCTTAGAATTTTACGAACTGTGCTTCATCGACTTGAGTTGCATAGTCGTTAGTTGACTTGGCACCAGTCACATGACCAATCGTTGGTTTAGAGACTTTTTTGATCACCTTTTTAGTGGCTGCCGAGACCAGATGATCATCTACCCCCACCTTGAAGAATCCAATCAGTTGTTGCAGTTGCTCGGCCTGGCCGCTCATCTCTTCAGCGGTCGCCGCCAGTTCTTCACTGGAGCTGGCATTTTGCTGGGTCACCTGGCTCAGTTGATTCATCGCAGCCGTAATCTGCAAGGCTCCACTGCTTTGCTCTTCACTCGCGGCATAAATCTCTTGTACCAGATCACTGGTTTTGTTAATGCTAGGCACGATCTCATCCAGCAAGTCACCGGCACGCTCAGCCAGACCCACGGAGTTTTTCGCCACTTCACCAATCTCTTGCGCGGCCACCTGGCTACGTTCAGCCAGCTTGCGAACCTCTGCCGCTACCACGGCAAAGCCTTTGCCATGCTCACCTGCTCGCGCGGCTTCAATCGCAGCGTTCAGGGCCAGCAAGTTAGTCTGGTAGGCAATATCATCAATAATGCTGATCTTGTCAGCGATGCTCTTCATGGCAATCACAGTGTCTTTTACCGCAGCCCCACCTTCGTTGGCGTCTTTAGCCGCTTGACCTGCAATGCCATCGGTCACTTTAGAGTTTTCAGCATTCTGGTTAATAGAAGCGCTCATTTGCTCGACTGACGCAGAGGTCTCTTCTACTGAAGCGGCTTGTTCATTGGTCGCCTGGCTAATGCTTTGTGCTGTCGCACTCACTTGCTCGGAGGCACTGGCAATGTTGTCAGCAGAGGCCTTGATCTCGTTAATCACCGTGCTGATTTTTTGAGACATGGTTTTCATGGAGGCCATCATCTGGCCGATTTCATCATTGGAGGTGACTTCAACGGTTTGCGTTAAATCACCATTGGCAATGGCATTGGCAGAAATCACAGCGCTATTGAGTGGGCGGGTGATGGATCGGATGATAAAGAGCGCGAGAGCCAATACAGCAAACGAAAGTAAACCACCCACTATCAAGCCAGTAGTGACGGCGCTTGATTTGACTTCAATCGCATTTTCAGCTGAGGCCTTAGCCAAAGACTGGTTATAAGCCATATGCTCATCAATCGAAGAATTCAACTCCTCAGCTACTTTTGCATTAGAAGTCAAAATGGCAAGTGCTTCTTTTTGCTTACCTTCTCTCGAGAGTTTGATGACTTCAGTCATCCCTGGTAGATATGCCTCGTAACCTTTACGCACGCGATCTAACAGCTCTTTATCTTTTGCATCAAAGATGTTCTCATTGCTGTATTTCACCAGACCATCTTCGAGGCCTTTTTTCGCCTCATTAATCGCAGTTTCAATCGATGTCATGGCATTTTGATCGGTATTGAGTACATGGCGATACACCCTGACCCGCAATTGACCAAACTTCTTCATGACCTCGTTTAAAGTACTGATGCTTGGAATCCCGTTCACGTTGGCATTGTTGGTCGCCTCAAACACTTTTTCCAGACTACTGTAGCTGAGACCGATCAAACTGAATAATCCAAGGATTGCGATGGCAATCATGAGGGAGATCTTGTGAGAAACTTTCATTACAAACCCGCTTTCTTTAATCAATAAATTGTTTGGTTACGCCACTGGGAGAGTGATCACTTAACTTTCCACAAGCGCCTGCTCTTTTATGCTTTCCATATTGGCCAGTTGCATCATGCGCGGCACATCCAATACCAGTGCCACGCTGCCTGAGCCAAGAATGGTGAAGCCACCAATACCTTTGACGTTCTCAAACACCTTGCCCAGGGGTTTAATCACGGTCTGGAATTCACCAATCAACTTATCCACCACTAATCCTATTTTTTGATTTGCATACTGCATCACAACGATGTTTTGTCGTGCTGGAGGCTCACCTTTACATTCGAACTCATTCCTGAGTTTGAGGTAAGGCAATACCTCGCCCCGCAGGTTAATAAAGTTCCGTTTATCGCTGATTGAAGACTCGTAATCAGCCGTCGACAATTCGATACACTCCACCACCATATCCAGTGGGACCACATAAGAAGAGTCGGCCACGCCCACGAGAAAGCCATCAATAATGGCGAGTGTCAGTGGCAGGCGGATGCTCATGGTGCAACCCAAGCCAGGCCGCGACTGGATATCAATAGTGCCGCGCAGGGCCTGAATATTACGTTTGACCACATCCATGCCCACCCCGCGGCCAGACAGGTTGCTGACGGCGTCTGCGGTAGAAAAGCCTGCTTCAAAAATCAGGTTATAAATGTCTTTGTCACTGAGTGACTGCTCAGGGCTGACCAAGCCTTTGTCTATGGCTTTGGCCAGAATCTTGTCGCGGTTAAGGCCCGCGCCATCATCACTGACTTCAATCACGATGCTGCCGGAGTCGTGGAAAGCATTGAGTTTGAGCGTGCCATAAGCGGGTTTGCCTTTGGCAACACGCACCTCGGCCGATTCAATGCCGTGGTCCATGGAGTTGCGTACCAGATGCGTGAGTGGATCACTGATTTTCTCCACCACGGTTTTATCCAGCTCGGTTTCTTCGCCACTGATCTCCAGGCGGATATCTTTACCCAGCTCTTTGCTGACATCACGTACCACACGGTTAAAGCGGCTAAAGGTGGCGCCGATTTGCACCATACGCAAGGCCAGTGCTGAGTCACGTACTTGCTCCACCAGCGTAGAGATATTGGAAGTGGCTTCATTCATGGCACTATCACCGATCTTATTGGAAATCAGTGTGGCGCCAGCCCCTGCAATAATCAGTTCGCCCACCAGATTGATCAGCTCATCCAGCTTGTTGGCATCAATGCGGATATAGTTGGATTCGGCATTTTTGGTTTCTTTGACCTGACGCTGTTTTTCCAGCGCCGCATTGACCACCGCGGGTTGCACCAGTTGCTCATTGACCAGTGTCTGGCCGATGGGCTGCTTGTCGCCAGTTGCAGGGTTGGCCTGTTTGGCCAGCGCCGCCTCCAGCTCATTGGGCGTCAGTGTGCCGCACTTGAGTAAAATCTCACCCAGTTTCATGTCTTCATTGGAGAGGCGGTCGATCAAGTCGATATAGTGCTGAATCTGCCCATGCGGCGGCAGGATATGAATCTCGCAATCATCACGCACAAAATCAAAAATACCTTCGATCTCGACTTTGCTGGCCTGGCTTTCGTAACTGATTTCAAAACCCAGAAAGCAGCTCTCGGCATCCATCTCTTCGAGTGCAGGCAGGGCTTGCGTGAGGGTGACCATGTGCACAATGCGGCCCATGGTATTCATGTAACGCAAGAAGCTGAACGGATCCATGCCACTGCGGAAGGTATCCGGACCGAAGCGCAAGGAGAGATGCCAGCAACCGGTTTCTGCGGTGTCCATACTTTCTACCGCGCCCGGCTCGGCGGCGGTGACAGTCGCAACTGGCAACTCAGCCACGGCTTTGGCCGTCTGCTTGGCTTCCAGGTAAACATTGAGCCGGTGAATCAAACTGTCGTTGACCACCAGGGTGTCGGCATCTGGGGTAGTACCTTCGGCCACATGATCAATCAGCTTGCTGATAAAGTCGCCCACTTCAAGAAACAGGGCCACGATCTCTTCAGTGACTTCAATTTCACCATTCCGCACTTTATCCAGCACGCTTTCAGCCACATGGGTGAAGCTGATGATAAAGTCCAAGCCAAACAAGCCGGCCGAGCCTTTAATGGTGTGGGCCGCACGGAAGATGGCATTAATCTTTTCTTCGTCTCCGGGATTCTGTTCCAGCGTCAGCAGCGCTTCTTCCATCTGCTGTAGCAAATCACGGCTTTCAATGATGTAAATCTGCAGGGATTCATCTAGTTGCATCTTGTTTCCTCCTTAAATAGTGGTCTCAAGCGGCAACTTCTGTCAGCACCTGGGTGATGCCAAAAAAGCCAGCGGTGTCAGAGAGCTCAATCAAATCCATGACCGCATCACTGGGGTTTGCAAGTTGGAAATCCACGCCATGTGAGAGTGCATGCAAGCGGATTGCCATCAAAATTTGTAGACCAGCCGCATCGACTTCGTCCACCTCGGCCAACTCAAGATGCAAAGGCAAGGTCTTGCTGAGCTCCGCCTTCACCTGGGCCATGGTCTCTGCTGCGTTATAAATATTTAGTTCACCACTAAAGGTCAGCGCACAACGCGCTTCATTGGTATCAATCATGACTGGCATACTGGAACTCCCTGAGATAGAAAATCGACGGATGGCTAAGGGTGATGCGCTATGGCAACACCAGCTTGGACACGGCGTTCAACAATTGTGGCGGTTGGAAAGGTTTCACCATCCATGCCTTGGCGCCCCCAGCCTGACCCTGCATTTTTTTCTCTTCGGCGCTCTCGGTCGTGAGCATGATCACTGGTGTGAATTTGTAGGCGGGGATTTGCTTGCTGGCTTTGAGGAACTCAAGGCCGTTCATATTGGGCATGTTCACATCACTAATGATGAGGTGGATTTTTTGCCCGTTTAACTTGGTCAGTGCGTCCTTGCCGTCTTCGGCTTCAATCACATCGTAACCGGCGCCTTTGAGAGCGGTGCCAACTACGGATCGCAAAGAAGAAGAGTCATCTACAATAAGTATGGTTTTTGCCATGGCTAATTCCTTATTATCTAAAGCGTTTAAAAGAAAGTGATGTCATCTGCATCGTTGCTGGTGCTGGCCGGTGGCGCGGCACTCGCAGTGAAAGATTTTTTGCTGGCAGCAACAGCTGGTCTGGAGCGCTTGTCGTGGATCTGGGTTTGCTCACGCATGGTGTAAGTGGACTTCAATTGTTTTAACCATTCATCAACACTGCCCAGTCCGTTCACATCGTCCACGCGCTGATTCAGTTTTTCGATATCCTGCTGAACGTGGCTTAGCATTTGACTGACACGGTCCTGAAACTGCAATGAAAACAACACGTGATCAATCTCTTGTGCCACATGCTGGCTTTCTTTAACCATCTGCTGGCTCTCTGCGACCACTTCATTCGCGGTATGGCCAAATTTATCCAGTACCGTATTCACAATCTGTTCGGCCTCAACCAGGGTTTGCGCATCTTTCTTTTCAAACTCTTTTGAAACTTGCGATACATTTTTAATCGCTTGCGACACACGATTCACGGTTTCAGAAATATGCGAGCCGGTACGGCCGGCATCTGAGGACAGTCTTTTCACTGCATCGGCCACCACAGCAAACCCGCGGCCGCGCTCACCGACACGCGCTGCTTCAATCGCAGCGTTGACAGCGACCATCCCGGTTTCCTTGGCGATGCGAGTGACAATATCTGCCATATCCAACAGTTCTTTGGTATAACTGGATAAAGTTGAAACGGCCTCTAGCAGCGTCTGCTTTTCTTCGATGCTGTTTTTGAGCAAGGCAATCACCATGGCTAACTGATCCTGGCTTAAATTGAGCAATTCAAGCAATTGCGCATTACTCTGCGATTGTCCATGGCTGGTGACCGCACGTACGCTTTGCGACAATCCTGCAAACTTGGCACTTAACTCATCAATCGAGCTACTGGTCAGTGTTTTTGCAGCATGGATCTGATCTGCCCATAGTGGCAGCACCGATTGGCACAACTGCTGTAATTCCTCATTGTGAAATTCAGGCATATCATTGCTGCTCGCGGTGTGATCGTAATAATTTTGCATTCATGGGATCCTTACAGTAGTGCCAATGAAATTACATTTGTCTAGCTCAATTTTAAGAGACTGACGGATGCGTTAATCCTCTAATAAGCGTGGGTTTATTTATCCTAATCTAATCCTAGAATCAGGCCTAAAGCCTACGGTATTTATGGCGTTATAGAGAGACGAGCGGCGCATAACCGCCAACGTGAATTTTTCACGTTAAAACAAGGAATTAGCTATGAAAATGCAGGAACTCAACATCAAACGGACCTTGTTGAAATTCGTCTTCATGATGATTATCAGCATTACCTTGACCGTTGGCTGTCTGATCTGGATGACGCATAAAACCTACTTCTCACGCGGGGTGATCATGAATACCTTGATCCCGAATATGGAGGCGCTGAACGAGGTCAGAACAGAAACCCTGATGCTGATTGCCGATGTACGAGAGTCGCTCAGAACGCAGGATTTATATGAGCGCAATCACGTCCTGCCAGAAATATTGAACAAACTCCATGTGCTGACTAACAAGGTGGAGCAGTTGAAACAACTCCCTGCAATCAACTCGCAAAATGCTAGTTTGATTGACGAAATAGAGAGCAACTTCCATCTGTTTAAAGACGAACTCAACCAGTTACTCATCCAGCAACCGGCTGATAAGTCAGAAGCCTCAGTCACAACACGATTTACACCTCTGTTTCATGCCGGGAAAGCGACCATAGACAGCGTGGACACCGCACTGGCCGGGAATCTTTCGCAAACCTGGCAAGAGTTCAAGTCACTGGAATATCTTGAATTTACCAATATCGGTATTTATCTGGCCAGCATGCTGCTCCTGCTGGCCGTGTTGTATTTTGCGGGCAAAAAAACCTATGCAAGGATTCTGGCGGTGTTGGGGTCAGAGCCAAATGAGTTTATAGGCGTGATTAATGGTTTGCTGGAAGGCAAGCAAACGCCGCCACAACAAGTGCAAGAAAACAGTCTAATGTTCAGGCTGCAGCAGTCCTTGCTGTTTGACAGAGAAACCGGAGTGCTGAATAAACTGGGCTTTTTGCACCATTACCCGCAGCGATTCTCCGCAGACCAACCCGTCGTTGCGACCCTGATCAGGGTACAGTCACTCGAAGAGCTGTCAGAGTTTATTGGACCGGCCAGCACCACTGAACTATTGAACCAGTTTTTGGCACGGCTACAAGAAAGAGTCGTGTCAAACAGCATGATTGCACGCGTCGCCTATTCGAGTTTTCTATGGGTCAGAGAAGAATGCGGGGATGATAAAAAGCTGGTGACCGAAATTGAAACACTGATTGCACGCCTGCAAGCCCCTTATTCGCTGGGCATACGCGCCATCAAGATCAAGACCTTTGCCGGAATCATGAAGCTGCCGCAAGATACTGAGAACTTCAAGCTCTTGATTCCCTACACGACGCTGACAGCAACCAAGGCGGAAAAAACACTACAGCAGTATCTGTTTTTTGCCCCGGGTTTTTTACAAGAGTCTCTTGATTATATTGAAATGGAAGCCGCACTGTCACATGCGCTTGAAAACAAGGAATTTGAAATCTACCTGCAACCGCAAGTGGATATTCGCGACAACCGGATTGCCGGTGCCGAGGCCTTGATCCGCTGGAAACATCCGCTCAAAGGCTTTATCCCGCCAGATAAATTTATTCCTGTGGCTGAACGCAACGGGCAGATTCTGGAGATAGGTGACTGGATTCTGAATCAAGGCATCGCTTATGCCGTCGAAATCAATCAGAACCGACTTGACATGATCCCGATTGCAATCAATTTGTCTTCGCACCAGATTCAGGCGCCGCAGTTTTTTGACAGCTTGCAACAAAAATTAAGCCATTGGCAGTGCGATCCGGCCTGGATCAAACTGGAGATCACAGAATCTGTGCTGTTGGAGAAGAGTGAGGAGGTACTAAAAACCCTGTTACAGATCGCATCACTGGGCATTACAGTCTCACTGGATGACTTTGGGACAGGCTACTCCTCACTGAGCTATCTAACCAAATACCCAATCAGCCAGATCAAGATAGATCGTGCCTTTATGAACGACATTCCCTTACATCTGGACAATACCGAGCTGGTGAAGGCCATCGTCAAACTGGCCGAAATTCTGCATTTTGAAGTAGTGGCAGAAGGCATAGAGTCTCTGGAGCAGTTAAACTTTTTGAACACCACTTCGTGCAAGTTCGTGCAAGGCTATTACTTTTATAAACCCATGCCTTACAGTAACTTCAAGACACTGGTGACTGTCCCCAGCAGCCCCACTGAGTCAGTATCGCTCAAGTAAAAATCGCACTTCGATTGGGACTCGCCAGCAAGAAAGAATTAAAACTGATACAACAACGTCAACCAAGTCTTGGTGGTATCAGGCTTGCGTGAGGTCTATGTGAGGCTGACGCCTAGCGTGCCATCCCAGCAACGATAGCCAGGTCAATGCGTTGGCGTCTTCTGACTGGTTGGCCTGGTCACCATATTCACACTGGAAACGGAATTGTGATACCGCCTTGCCTTGGTTACCAGCATCAATGAATACAGAAAACCGGCTGGTGGCTGGCTTGTCATTGGTTAATCAGGACTGCCAGGAGCAGTCTGTAAACGATTAAGAAGTTGAGAATAAGCGTTGATTTAGTCACAACACAAAAAGACAATAGCCTTTCATGCTCTCACAATAGGGCTCGAGTCAAGCGGTATGTCATGTTACTGATTAGAATTACTCATCGCCATTGGGGATAGTTTCCAACCAGGTACGAATTGCCCATATTTCCTCTTGGGTCAATTTATCTGCGAAAGCCGGCATGGATATTTTGCTATTGCTACTGTTTTTTCCTTCATGCACGGATTTGAAGTAAAAAGCATCCCCCTCTTCTGCTGTAGGTAAAAAACGCAAATCTGGGGCTTTGCCCTGGGCGACAGCATTTTCCCCATGACAGAGGGCACAGTGCGCTTTATATAACCGATAACCAATATTTTCTGACGTGCGATTGCCTCGATATGGATTTTTATTTTGTGGTCCCTCCAATGGAGATAGTCCATTTTGGATCGCTTCAGCAGAGAGTGCGCTAGATGCAATCACTGATAAAAAAATGAGTCGAGTTAACTGAGTTGATATTGAAAAAAAACTGACAATGTTCATTGGTGTTGGCTGCGCTGAGATTGTCAAAATATGGCTGCTACACTTGCTAACAGTTGGTAGCAGCCATGTGTTAACCCTTTAAAAACCAGTGATTAAACGTCTCTTTTTTGCCTGCGTACCAAGCAAACCAAACCCAAGCCCATCAGTGACAGAATCGCTGTATCTGGCTCAGGGACTGCAGCAACTAGCTGTGAACCATACAATCGCAGTGTAGAACTCGCATTGAAATCGCCAATATCAACCACGCCGAAATAGATATCGAAATTACCCGTGTGGTCTGCTTTGAATGAGAAACTGGTGAGACCAGTACTCGCTAAATCATTACCGGAGGCATGGCTTGCAGTTGTTTTACCCACATCGCTTAAGGTAGACAATTTGCCGTTGATCACAATAAAACTGTAGTCTTTACCAATGTTACTTGCGCCTACATCGCGCGTTGCAAAGCTGTAGTCGAAAGAAAGCGTGTCGCCCGCTTTTAAGTTGAAACTCAGTTTCATTGCAGAGCCTTCGTAAGCTTGCGCACTGAAGGAGTCAATATCCAAACTGCCATCAGCCAAACCTAGATAGTTTTCCAACCCGGTGCCAATATTTGTTTGCTCAGGCTCATTGCCTGAAACATTCAGCACACCAGCATCAAGGGGATAATCATCCTGGTTGAATTTAGAGGCTGTAGTGAGCGTCCATACATTATTCAAATTGCCAACATCGCCTCTGTAACTTTGTACCTGGAGGTTGTTTGCCATTGCGTGGCCCGAGAGTGAGAAGATCATTAAAGAAGCGATCAACACATTGCGTAAAATCAATTGCGGTTTCATTTTAATACTCCTGTGATATGACTCATGAATGTCATGAATGGGTAGTGCTCATCATCTGCACCACCCTGAGTTGTTTAAGAAAAATCGTTAGAAATAAAAGCTATTTTTGTCGATTTTATTAGCGGTTGTTGCTTTCAAAGTAATCAGTGTACGGAAAGCAGTCGGTCTGGAAGCGCCATCAGTATCCACCTGAATAATGGTATCGCCCCCCTGGTTGACTGCACGCACATAGCCATCTGCGATTGGATCACTTCCTTTATATCCAACCGCCTTCAGCAACTGGATGAGGTTCAACTTATCACGCCCAACAATGAAATCGGTAACCGTAGCACCGGCATCCCGGATCGAACGCAACACGTAAGTATTGTGACCATTACCTCCAGTGAACATAGATCCGCCCGTGACAATGATTTCATCATCATTGTTTGTAGCGTTAACCACTTGACGACTACCGGCTGGGGTAACCCTGTTTTTACGAGCGGTTAGCCACTGATCGGGAGTCAGTGCCGCGTTGGTGATACGAATTTCGTTGATACAACCACGGAACCCGTTGACATGCCCGCCTTGCCAGCCACCATATTGACCGGCGCCAACAACCCAGGCAGCCCAATTTAAACCTGCGATCCCAACGGCTGATTTGACATTACGCAAAACCGGGGCACCTGCAACATACATCGTTGTATCATGTGTCACAGGATCATTCACAATCGCAACATGCTCCCATGTATCGGCCATCACCTCCCCTGACCAGTTTGTTTTTTCGGCAACACCTGAACTTAAAAAGGTAGTGGGCTCCCATTGAAACTCTCGAAGGCTAGAAACCGCAAATAACAGTGAGCTCTCCCCCCCGTCACCCCCTTGATAACCGCCAATCCAACCTCTGGGCATATCACGCGTCAGAATATTCATCCAGGCGCCATTCGCCGGTGTCCAGTCTTTGGCAATTTTCACGAAAGCTTCAACCGTATATCCTGAGTTTTTAAATTGCTCATTACTTAAAGCCCCGTTACCATCGGTAAAAAAGAAAGCAGGATTGGGTTTGGTTTTGTCGTTTGTCATAAAACAAACGCTACCATTAGAGGCGGAATAGGCATGATGATCGGCTGACCACATAATATCGCCAGACTTACCCTCAAAGTGCAATGGATTCTTTCCGGTTTGATCAGGCACGGCATACTTATCAGAGCCATTGATGACAGGAGTGCCCACTGTGCCGGTATCAAATTTCCAATGTGCCAGGGTGTTACCGCTATGTGCGTAATCATCCCGATCTAGCGGTGTGAGAATGACAGGCTCTGACGGCTCGGTGAAGCTTTCAGCAATATCATTACGCAACTCTTCGACAATAGATGTGTGGTAGTTTGTTGAGCCCGCAATGAATGTGGAATTAAATCCCTTAAACCTTTCTGCAAAATCCATATCCACAGAAAAATCATTGCCATTCCCGCTTAAGAGTGCACGGTCAAACTGTGTCACAGTAGACTCAGGCTTTTCTGGTACCCAAGGCGAGAATGACAAGCCATTAATTTTGTTATTGGTCAGGTCAAATTCATATACCTGCATTTGTGCATTACCGCCTTGGTAAGCCATTTGATAGTCAACCACCATCTCCCAAACCGGGTGGCCATAACTATTGACTCTTGCCTTGTGTCCAGCACCGTGATTATGACCACAAACCACCATGAATATTTGATCATTATCCTTGATCAGCTGATCCCATAAAAAGTTACTGTAGTCTGTTTCTACAACATTGACACCGTCACTTTGTATCGCCAAAAACTCATGACTCGTTAAAATCACAGGGAGCGTAGGATGATCCTTGATCACCTGACGAGCCCATGCAATGGCAGAATTCGATGCACGCCACGAAAGAGCAAGGACCAAATACTGCTGACCTTCAGCCGTAAAAATGTGATATTCATGCCAGCCATTGGGACTACGCCCACCAAAAGTGCCTTGTTTTTGGGCTCTGGAAGTAGGAAAGTACTTTAAATAGTTGTCGTTACTCGTTCTTTGCTCATCTGTACAATCTGTTTGCGACCCCCAGTAGCTACATCCGTAAGTGACGTCATGATTCCCTGCCAGAATGGAGTAATTCACACCACCATCCTCAAGTATTTTCATTGCCTTACTTGCAACTTCCCACTGGGGAATCTTACTCTGCTGATCCACGACGTCCCCTACGTGAACCACAAAAGGAATATTGTATTTTTTTGAGTTTTGCACCAACCAGCTTGTTTGCGATGTATATGGCTCAGAGCCATATCTTTCCATAAATTGATTACCTTCTGCAGGTGTAGCATAGCGTGAATAAAATTGTGTGTCGGGCAAAACAGCAATCCCGAAACTTGACACGCCTTGGGCAAAAGCGAGGTTTTGCATGAAAACACCCGCTAACATCAGGCCTATACGATGACAGACTTTCATTTCTACTCTCCAAATTAAATGTAACAGTGGCTTGGTTGTCAGAAATGAAATGTAGAGTTTAAATATGAATCCTAAGCCTCATTTAAACGATAGTATTATTAAATCAAGACTACGCCTCCCCCTCCTGCCTATTGCAAACGCTTGAGTCGTTATCTCAAGAAATGTCACACCTTGCGCTTGCACAAAATTACCGACCGAGTTCTACACGCTTAATCATTGATCAGATAGAAAAAAGGGGGGAAGCGACAAGCATGTCGTCAGGATCCCGCTCATGGAGGACTGACGTCATTCTGTGAAGGTAGAAAAACTGTTAACGCGCGCGCCCTTTGCGAAGCTTAATATAGAGCGTCGGTCAGGTTTACCCTAGGCATGGCGCATCACAGCTTTTTTCTTTCGGCAGCAGCGTAGTTGCTGAAGTGCCCTTCGCGCTTGGCTTGCGCCCTGGCGCTGGCGATGATGCCAGCGGTTTTGCCGGGTTCAGCCAGTCTGGACACTTGTTTTTGCAGCGTACCACCGCAATGCGGGCAGGCGGGCGCACTGGCATTGAGTTTGAGCAACAGCTCTTGAGTTTTGCCACATTGGCTACACTGAAAATCATACAAGGGCATGGCGGGCTCCTCAGGCAGCGACCAGCGGTTGCGCCAGCTCGGCGGTTTGCAGCCAGTGCACAAAATCAGCCAGCGGCAGGTCGATACGGCGTATCTGCTGTTCGGCCAGAAATTTTTCTTCCATGCGAGTCAGCGGCCCGGCAATTACCGCCCAGTGCTGCGCCGAAGAGCGTTTCATGATCTGTCTGGCATAGGTGCGGGTGAGTTGGTGGTTAAAGCGGCATCCCATAAACAGAAAGTGCGCGCCATGGCGCAACTCCTGTACGCGAGGCGGAATCGGGGTCTGGATGTCGATTTCGGTCAGGACCTCGACATAGTCAGAATCGGAAATAATATAGTTTTGTGCGGGCTGGTTGCTGCCCAGCGGCTGATAAAGCACGGTGGTCCAGGCATCGGCTTCGCTGGCTTCTATGCTGTTGCCATCGGGCTCGACATAGTGCACCCATTGCCCGAGGTGCTCAGATTGTGACACGCCCTGTATCATGCCCCAGTTGTGCTGCCCGGCCAGCGCCTGTGCCATGGCATTGCTATACCAGCTATCCACCACCAGCAGCGGCTTCTTGGGCAAAACGGCCAGAAAGCGGTGCAAGGCATTGGGGCTGGCCCCGGCGGCATAGGCCTCCGTCATCAGGTTGACCAGTGTTTTGCGGTGCTTGAAGTTCTCGATAAACTGGGCAGCGGCGGTCAGATTGTTGCGGATTTTGTGTGGCACGCTGACCTTGGTGGTGAGCATGGCCACCAGCGCTTCCGGCGTGGCGGGCACCTGGCAGGTGGTCGGCGCAAGTTCCAGCACGGCAGGCCCAAGATAGGGAATCACACTGCCTTCGCTCAGGCTTTGACGGATGGCTTGCAGTTCGCTTTCTGGCAGTGGTTGCGTAGGCATGTTGTATTCCTTGTGATGACGAAGTCTTGCAGGATTAGAGATAAATGGCCGCACCGGCGCCGAGATTGATGGAGGCGTCCTTGGCGGTTTTGACGATAAAGGCAATCTGGTCTTCAGTGAGCCCGCCGTGAAAAGGCAGCGCGATAGCGCGGTCAGCCACCTTTTCGGTGACCAGAAGATGCCCTTTGCGCATGCCATACTGCTCGACATAGGCGCGTTGCAAATGCAGCGGTCTGCAGTAAGCTGCGGCCTCCACCAGTTCGGTGGACATGTCTTCGACCATGGCATCACGGCTACTGGCTGAAAAACGGGTGCCCAGATGCACGCAGTACAGCATCCAGTGCACTTCATCAACGCCGGGGGCGATATAAGGCGGTTTGATGCCTTCAAAACTGGAGATCTGTGCCTGATACCAAGCTTCGACCAGTTTGCGTTTGGCCAGTATCTCCGGCAGGCGTTGCAGCTGAATCAGCCCCAATGCAGCCGTGAGCTCGCTGATACCGGCATCCAGCGGTGGCCGCAGGCTGGCACTGAGCGAGGCCTGGTCGTCATGGCCATGCTGACGATAATGCCTGAGCTTGAGCGCCAGCGTGTCATCATCGGTGACGATCATAGCGGCCTTGCCGCAACACAGGGCAGACGGCTGGCTGAAATCAAACACCGCCACATCGCCAAAGCTGCCGGTGAGCTGTCCCTGATAACGTGAACCGATAGATTCGCTGGCATCTTCTATCAGCAACCATTGCTGGGCACGTGCCAGGGTGCGCAAAGCTTGCCAGTCTGCCGGATGACCATTGGTATTATTCACCAGCAGGGCCTTGACCCTGGCCTGTGGTGCCCGCTGCAAGGCAGCTTCAATCTTGTCTGCGGCAAGGGTTTGCGACCAGTAATCGATCTCGCTCAACACCGGTTGCGCCCCGCTCCAGTGGATGGCATGCGCCAGATGACGCCAGCTATACGAGGGCGCAATCACGCTGTCGCCACTGCCTATGCCGGCCGCCCGCAGCACCAGCAGGCAGGCAATGGTGCTGCTGCTAACGGCAATGGCATGCTTGCGCCCCAGCCAGCTGGCAAAAGCCTGTTCAAACGCCGGGACAAGCGGACCTGTACTTTGTGCATTGCGCTGCAAGACCATGGCCAACGCAGCAGCCTCGGCTTCGCCATAATCGGCGCTGCTCAAAGTGATGGCACTGCCCGCATAATCCTGATCGGCCATGTCAGGCATCCCGCTGGGTGAGTACGATGCCGGTGGCATGCTCGAGCTGACGGGTCAGTTTGACACAGTGCTCGCGGGTATCCAGCAAATACAGGTTGAAATCACTCAGGCGACAGTATGGCGCTTCATCCATATCGCGCTCGGCCATGCGCAGAAAGCTGATGTCCGGATAGCACTCGCGCAACATGGTCAACGGGTTGCTGGTCACAGTACGAAAATCGCCCAGCGCCGTCACAATCTCGTTCAGGGTTTGTTCAGCAATACACATCCTGTTCTCCTTTACTCACCGATGCGTTTCGCTTCTACCGTTACCGGCAGGCGGGTATCGGCGGCCATTTCCGGCAAACTCAGCAGCCAGCCATTGGCCAGCTTGACGCTGCCGCCCCACAACTCGGGCTTTTCCTGTTCGACAATCGGCTCTTCCAGGTCCTTTTTCGGGACATAGAGCGACAAGCCCTGTTCGGTACGGCGTATCATCACTTTCATTGTGTTTCCTTTCAAATGGGGTTAGGCGGCCTGTTGCAGTTGCAACTGTCTGACGCTGGTGACCACAGCCGCCAGTAACTGCTGCATGTCTGCGGTGGTATGGTGTATGCCCAGCGAAAAACGCAATGAGCACAAGGCTTGCTGCTCGCTGCGGCCCATGGCCAGCAGCACATGCGAAGGCTGATTGCCGCCTGCGCTACAGGCACTGCCACGCGAGGCAAGCACACCCTGTTTTTCCAGTCGCAACAGCAAGGCCTCGCCATTGAGGTCTGTACCCGAGTCCGCACTTAACCCTGCAAAACACAGATGGCTGGTATTGGCCACCCTAGGGCCGCCGCCATTGACCTCGACGGCGGGCAGTGCCTGCAGCACGGCCTGTTCAAACTGGTCACGCAAGGTCGCCATGCGGCTGGCATGGGTGGCAAGGTCTCCGCCCAGCACATCGCAGGCGGTGGCCAGCCCGACAATGCCGGGCAGGTTTTCGGTGCCACCGCGGCGGTGACGTTCCTGGTTGCCCCACAGCATGGGTTGCAGGCTCAGCCCTTTTTTCACATAGAGCACGCCAGTGCCTTTGGCGGCATACAGTTTGTGCGCAGAAAACCCGAGCAAATCACAGCCCAGCGCCGCCATATTGAGTGGCAGCTTGCCCGCACTTTGTGCCGCATCCACATGCATGAGCGCGCCATGGCGGTGGGCGATCTCGGCCGCTTCAGCCACCGGGAAAATCACCCCGGTTTCATGATTGGCATGCATGAGGCTGACCAGTACAGTCTGTGGCCCCACCGCTGCCAGCAAGTCAGCCATGGACAATTGCCCCTGTGCATCGACACCAACTTCCACCACTTCGAAGCCTTGTTTTGCCAACTGTGCCAGCAGCAAACGGGTCGAGGTGTGTTCTACCGCGCTGGTGACAATCTGCCGCCGCTCGGGCCGGGCGGCCAAAGCCGCCATGATGGCCAGATGGTTGGATTCGGTGGCGCCACTGGTAAACACCACCTCAGCCGGGGTGACCTGCAAAAAAGCCGCCACACTGGCGCGCGCATTGACCAGTGCCTCGCGCGCCTGGCGCCCCAGCGGATGACTGCTGGACGGGTTGCCATAGTGCGTACTCAGCCAGGGCAGCATGGCCTCCACCACTTGCGGTAGCGGCTGCGTAGTTGCGTTATGGTCCAGATATAGCCATTTCATCGCCAGAACTCCCGATTCACATCTGCAATCAGCACATCCAGCAAGCTGGACAAACTGTGAAACTCCGCATGCGCGCGCCAGCATTGCCTGACATCATCCTTGCGATACAGGCGCCAGAAATCCCCTGACTGGTATTCAATGCGGGCAATATCAATCTCGCCGCCCTGCGGATCTACCGTGCGCGAACAGCATGGGCTACGCACCAGATAACCGTCGGTACAGGGCGTGACCGTGGCCGCCACGTATTTGTAGCGACTGCGCCCAGCGAGCAGTTTTTCGATACGCAGGCGGTCCACCGCGTTGGGGTGTGGACACAGAGAGGTGACCGGCATTGCCATCACTGTGTGCAGGCCCCTTACACCGGGGCCAGCTCCTCTTCGAGCACGCCGATGACCTTGCCATCGGCAAACTCCACCAGATAGACCGGGATGCCACTGTCTTCCACCATGCCAACATTGACCACCTCGCCGCGCGCCCCGGCCTCGGCCAGCAAGGCGGCTTCGGCGAGGTCGGGATAACTGCCATCATTGAGCAAGTCCACCAGGGTCACCACCGGCTGCCCCCACTGAAAGCGCGGCGTACGCGGCTCCCTGAGATTAAATCCGGCCAGACTGGCGCCTGCGTTTACGACTTCAGTCATGTTGATGCCTCCTCTGTCTGTTGCGCGGCCTCATCGGCCAGCAGGTCTTCATCGTCATCTTCTGGCGCATCGGCTTCCAGCTCCTTGCCACGCATGCCGACGCGGTAACCCAACTCGTAAAAATCCACACCATAGATATAAAACTGCTGCAAAAACGTGCCTATGCTGGTGACATAGCCGACATCGCCTTTTTTCACCAGAATCTCCCCGACCTCTTTGCCAGGGAAAGTGCCATCGTTGCGCACATATTTTTTCGAGCGCACCTTTTGCCCATAGTCAAACCGGGGCGGATTCACCAGTTCGACGACATCACTGTCACGTACGATATTGGTCGCCATGGACACTCTCCTTATGTTCACTCGGGTGGGTCAGGACAGAGGGTTGCAGATGCGGATGTAACCTGGCGACAGCCGCCATCGCCACCGCCTCGTCGCTATCGCGGCTCATGTCTGCTAAAAACTCGGGCGCAATGCGCAACACCACTTCAAAACGAATACGCCAGTCGGCATCCAGCCGGAATGCAGGCAACATCGCGACCGGCAAGCGGCGAATGGCCGTCAAACGGACTTCCTGCGCACTATCATTTGCCAGTAAAGGCAGCCAGTCCATGCCGATACGTTCCGCCACTTCGCGGCGTACCGAGGCATCGGCATCGTGCATCAGATAAAACAGCTGTGTGGGGGCAATGCGGCGTGCCACGATCACACGCACGTAATAATCGCTGTCATACAACAGACTGCCCAATTCAGATTCGGGTAAGCGCAAAGCCACCCGGATGCGAACTTCACGGTCAGGGTCATAGATGAGTTTGTGCAACAAATGTGACGGCAAGCGCAAAGCAACGCTGGCACGTACGGTTTCATCCACATCACTGACCAGGCGGTTCAGGTGAAAAACATCCAGAAACTTGGCCGCCACTGCCCGCACTTCAAAATAGGGGTGGTCAATATAGCGCACGGCCAATGCCGGATGCTGGCTAAAAAAACGGTCTATGCGCTTGGCATAACGGTCATGCACACAACTGCGCATCAACTGGCATAGCCCCTGCGCATTTAATTCCGCATGCTCACAGGAGGAACATGACAAGGCGTTACCCTGCCAGTCAACCCCAGGCAAATCACTGTCCATCCAGTGTCTTTCTGCCTGCAAGCGATCCATAGATCCGGGCTCAATCATCCTCAGCCTCCCGGTCTGCCCGATCCAGCACATCCAGTAGCAACTGACCGCCCACTTTGTTGGCCGGATCCAGCTGCATCAGTTTTTCTGCCGCCTCCCGTCCAGCCTGCAACCGCTGTAGCCGCATCAGCAAATAGGCATAAGCCTTGAGACAAAATAGATAAAAGCGGTGGGCGGGTTCATCACTTTCAAACTGACCATGTTGCGGACTGACAAGCCGCCAACTGAGCGGAAAACCGAGCTCCAACGCCGTCATTGCCATGCATTGCTCGGCCACCCGCAGCGCCTCCTGCAACCGGGCCTGATAGAAATAAAAACGGTATTCCGCTACCTTGACGGCAGGATTGTGGGGCGCCATCATCCGCGCCATGACCAGATGCGTTTCGGCCCGGCTGCTGTCGGCGTAGTGAATACTGGCCAATCGGAGTTGCTCGCTAGCCACAGCAGGCAAGGCGCGGTAGCGCTCAGCAAACCAGCTGTTTTCCAGCACTTCCGGTTTAAAGTCAGCATCCATGGCCGCACCCTACCCGCTGGCAATCCTCAGGATTTCCGCTGGATACTGGAGATACTGACTGTCGCCGGGCCACCATGGCTGGCATGGTCGCCATGACCACCGCCACTGCTGCCGCAACCGCAACTGCCGCTGTTGGGGGTGAGAAAGGTCAGGCCAGACTCCATCGGGCTATCCATAAAGTCCACCACGGCACCATCCAGTAACATGCGCGATTCAGCGGGTAAAAACAGGCGTACGCCGCTGGCCTCAACAATGGCATCCCCGGCAAAAGGCGCGGCCTCCACACTAAACTCAGAGCTCAGGCCAGAACAGCCACCAGGGCTAACTACCAGCCGAAAACCGTGCTGGTCGGTGCCGCCATTAAATCGAATCATGCGGCTGATAAACTTTTCTGCCTTGGGGGTGATCGTCAGTTCCATGTCGGTTCTCCGTTTATGCCTGATAACGCGGATAGGCGTTATCGATAATGCAGGTGTTATCTACCGGGCACGCCGCCACACACTGCGCTTCGTCAAAATGGCCGATACACTCGGTACATTTTTCCGGCTTGATCATGAACACGCCATTTTTTTCATAAATGGCCTGGTTAGGGCACTCCGGCTCGCAGGCTGAACAGCCTGTGCATTGGGAAGTTACAATTTTGTATGCCATGTGAGGTCTCCTTTACTGTATGGCTCAGGCTGCTTTAAACGCGCCTTGTCGAATCGCAGCATCGCCGCGTGGAATATGGGTGATTTCGCCACTGGCAACGCGGGCACGGTAACCGGCAAACCAGCCCAAAGCGGCTTTTTCAATAAACTCGTGGGCGTATTCCTCCACCGGCTCTATGCCTGCCGCCAACAATTCATCGCGTGGGCAAGCACCGATTTTGGAAACCAATACGGCATGGCAGTCATTAATCGCATTCACGATGGAAGGCAATTGCTCATCCTCGCCATAGCCGCCCTGGCAATACAAATCCACCCGACGGTGACCGACAAAGGTGGTCGAGCTGGCAGTCAGTTCATAAATCTGGAATTCGTCAGCATGCCCAAAATGCTGGTTAACCTTGCCGCCACCAGTGGTTGCCACCGCCACCAGCACTTTCATGCCATCGTCGGCACCCTGCTCGGCCAGTGCCGATTGCTTGGCCGCATGCTGGGCCTGACGCTCGGCTTCGACTTTCTCCTGATAAGCGCGGCGTTTATCGATGTCGTACACCACGTCCATCTGCTCGATCTGGTCCAGGGTAAACTCATCGCTACGGTCCTCACCCAGCAAGCCCACCGCATCGGCACGGCACTGACGGCAATGCCGCATCAAGTTAGCGCCGCCCATGCAGGCATCCTGCACATCCTTGAGCTCCTGCGCAGTTGGCCCGCGCTGGCCGTTGAGGCCAAAGTAAGTGCCATGCTCAGCCTCTGAGATCAGCGGCATGATGTTATGCAAGAAAGCACCACGCGCTTTCACCGCACGGTTCACCTCATACAGGTGCTCGTCGTTGATGCCGGGAATCAGCACCGAGTTGATTTTGGTGAGAATGCCACGCGCAGTCAGCATCTCCAGGCCCAGCATTTGCCGCTCGGTCAAAATCTCGGCGGCTTCGCGGCCGTAAATGCGCTTGTGGTTGTAAAAAATCCAGGGATAAATCTGCGCCCCCACGTCCGGGTCTACCATATTGATGGTGATGGTGACGTGGTCCACATTGTATTTGGCAATCTCATCCACATAATCCGGCAACGCCAGCCCATTGGTTGAAAGGCACAATTTGATATCAGGCGCCTGCTCCTGCAACTGGCGGAAGGTCTCAAAGGTCTTGGCCGGGTTCGCCAATGCATCCCCAGGCCCGGCAATGCCCAGCACCGTCATTTGCGGAATCTCACTCGCCACCGCCAGCACTTTTTTCACTGCCTGGTCCGGCGTCAGCTTTTGCGAAACCACACCGGGGCGGGATTCGTTAGAACAGTCATACTTGCGGTTGCAATAATTGCACTGGATATTGCAAGCCGGCGCCACCGCCACATGCATGCGCGCATAATGGTGATGCGCCTCCTCGGAATAGCACGGGTGATTTTTAACCTTGTCCCAGATTTCCGCAGGCATATCCCCCTGACCATCGGAGGAACCGCAACTGGCTTTACCTTCGCCACCAGTTGTACTGCAACCGGAAGCCGCCTGACCAGCCACCTCCACCTTAATGCCGGATAAGGGACGCAAGCGACTTGTGCTCGCTGGGCTTTCTGCCGAAATTGCCATTGCATGCTCCTCAATATGAATTTACAAGGAGTATTGCAATTCGCATGCCATCTGGCAGATATAAAATAATCCATTAAAAATCAATGAATTAAATATAAATTTTCAGAGGAGTTGCATTGTCAGCTATGTGACAAAGCTAAAAATGATTGTCGGATTACTAACAGCACAGGGTATGGAAACTAAGGTAGTTGCAAACTATTTCTAATGCTCGTCATGCTGGCTACGCGGGTATCCAGTGGATTTTCCGTCAGTGATCAAAAATTAAAAGCTTTTTGAATTAGCATCAAAAAAGATTTTTTTGCTGGTTTTTTAACACTTATGGCATTATTTAAGCCATGTAAACAGGTCAGAATCGACTGACGATTTTTCCGATTAAATTACGCCTTCTATTTTTAACCTAGGTATATGGTTTGATTAGTAAATTGAAAAAATACCGCTCGTTTACATGCTGTCATTGGGACGGCTACTTAATAGTTATGCGCTCAACAGGTGAATAGTAATGTTTGAGGATCTCATCAAGCAACTTCAGGGATTGAATGGTCGGTCAATCTCGATTCCAATTCAGACGGACGAGAAGGGCTACATCGATAAACAGTGTCCCTCTCCGCAATGCGAGTTCCTATTCAAGGTGAACGAGGACGACTGGTCCAATCTGTTCAGAAATGAAGCCGTTTGGTGTCCAATGTGCCGACATGAGGCGCCAGCAGATCAATGGTTTACAATTGAACAAGTGGAGCATTCAAAGTCGGAAGCCATGGTGGTTGTAAAGGGCGAAATCAACAATGCACTTCGGTCCGACGCCCAGAAGTTTAATCGCAGCCAATCTCGCAACAGCTTTATTTCCATGTCAATGGAGGTAAAGGGTGGTACGCAACGAACGTACGCAATGCCAGCAAAAGCAGCTGACGTAATGCAGTTGGAAATACGGTGCGACAACTGCTCGGCTCGCTTTGCAGTGGTCGGCAGCGCCTACTTTTGTCCGGCATGTGGCGCTAACTCCGTCGTTCGCACGTATCACGATTCCTTGAGAAAGATTAGGGCAAAGAAAGATAGCGAAGAAGTCGTCCAGCAGGCACTCGCTGATGCAGTGGGAAAAGATGAAGCGGAATTAACTTGTCGGTCCTTAAGGGAAACCTGTCTATCCGACGGCGTCACCGCCTTTCAGAAATACTGTGAAGGGCTATACGAGCCATTTGGAAAAGCCCCTTTCAATGTCTTTCAGAGGATCGATGAAGGGAGTGAACTCTGGCGTTCGGCACTGAGTAAGGGCTATGAATCATGGCTAACAGCTCAAGAGGTGAGCAGCCTGAAGGTTCTCTATCAGAAACGTCACATCCTTGCGCATAACGACGGAATCATCGATCAGCGCTATGTCGAGAAATCTGGTGATTCGACATACAAGGCCGGCCAGCGCCTCGTGGTGTCTAAGGGGGACATTGAAGTTCTCCTATCCTTACTCGACAAATTGGGGAGCGGTTTAGGTGATGCGTGTGGCCGCACATAACACTACGTTCGAGGTGCCTGCGCGAAAAACCGCGCAGGCGCCTCAACTCACGATAGGCGCTCCGGCCAAAATTAGCCAAGCACCAAATTTCAACACTAAAGGAGAGTAGAGGATGGCCCTGATAATTGATCAAATCGTTCGAATTGCTGCAGCAGGCGGTGGCATGACTATCGACGCCAAAGGCAAAACAGTGGATCAGGTTGTTCGCATTGCGGCGGCAGCCTCAAAACACCAAGCAAAGCTCGTTATTAAAAACACTCAGACCTATACCGTTGATCAACTAGTTCGTGTTGCTGCCGCTGGAAATGGGTCTGTGTTTTTCGATGCGGAGTATTAAAACGTAATTAAGAACACGACGGGGGTCGAGTCTTGCATTACGAAATTTTGTTTGGATAAAGATGCAAAATTAAAGCCTCTGTCTCTATGTCGCTTCACGGTTAAGCCACACCTTCAACTAATCTGAGCTTGCATATGCACCAATTGCATGGCTGCTAACCGATGATATACACTTTGGCATCTACAACGTCAAAACTTGGAGTGTGATGATGAGTCAGACTGCAAAAATATTTATCAATGGCCGTAGTCAGGCGGTACGCTTGCCAGCGGAATATCGATTTGACACCAAAGAAATGTTTATCCGTAAGGATGAAGCGACTGGCGATGTCATCCTTTCTAGCAAACCCGCGGACTGGAGCGACTTTCTTGAGTTGCTTGCTGCAAGCAATGTCTCAGCCGACTTTCTCGATAGCAATTAACCTGCTCATGCATTGCACGTGCTATATATGCGATGGCAGACTCGCGCACCATAAAGTTTCGCCAGCACATGCAGTAACAGGCAGCCCCGCCAATGGTTAGCTTACGCAGGATTCACTCAAAACCGCTTCACCTCAATATTGTATTTCTTCAGCGCATACCCCATCTGCCTTGGCGTCAGGTTTAGCAGACGTGCGGCTTTGGCTTGTACCCAGCCACTTTTTTCCATGGCTTGCACCAGTTGTTCACGCTCGGTAAGGGGCATTTCTTCAGCCGCCTCTTGCGGCGGCAACTCGACCGGGGGCGGTGGGCTGGCCGGGCTGACATTGACCGGGGCAATGGGAATCACGGTGCCTTGGGCCTGGTATTTCCACAGTGTGGAGGATAGGCAGTGGTTGGTCTGGCAAGGGATATCCACCTCGCGTATCAAATTGCTGCGCGCCATGGTGGCAAAGCGTTCAACGCAGTTTTCGAGTTCACGCACATTGCCCGGCCAGTGACAGTTGCTGAGTACATTCATGGCTTCGGGGGTGATGCTGACACGGGCGCTGTTTTCTTTGTTGAATTTGCCCAGGAAGTTTTCTACCAGCAGGGGAATATCATCGCGTCGCTCGCGCAGGGCTGGCAGCGAGATGGAAATCACGTTGATGCGGAAGTAGAGGTCGGATCGAAACTCGCCTTTGTTGACGGCTTCTTCCAGATTGCGGTTGGTGGCGCAAATGAGCCGTACATCAACCTTGATAGTTTTGTTGCCGCCGACGCGCTCCAGTTCGCGCTCTTGCAATACGCGCAACAGCTTGACCTGAAAGGCGGCTGAGGTATCACCAATTTCATCCAGAAACAGCGTACCGCCATGCGCTTGTTCAAAGCGGCCTTTGCGCTCTTGCATGGCGCCGGTAAAAGCACCCTTTTCATGGCCGAATAGTTCGGATTCGAGCAGGCTCTCGCTGAGTGCCGCACAATTAACCTTGATAAACGGCTTGTCTTTACGAGATGAAAGAAAGTGGATAGAGCGTGCGATGACTTCTTTGCCGGTGCCAGACTCACCGCGCAGCAACACTGTACTATTGCCGGGAGCGGCCATATGCACATCGGCAAATACCTCGCGCATGCGTTTCGACTGCCCAATGACATTGTCTATGCTGTATTTACTGCCCAGTTCTTTTTGCAGGCGCTGACGCTCCTGCATCAACTGTTCTCGGTCACTGGTGACCTGCTGATTAAGCAAGATGGTTTGCCCCATGAGGTTGGCCACCATGGTCAGCAGTTGCAAGTCTTCTTCAAACAGGCCCTGTTTATCTTCGGCAAACCGTTCAAAACTGAGGACGCCTATGGTTTCACGGCCAGTTTTAATTGGCACGCCCAGATAGGCCACAGTCATCCCTTCCACTTCGCGGTGCGCACCAGTTCGATTCAAAAATAATGGCTCTTGCACCAGGTCAGGAATCACCGCAGGCATCCCCATCTGGCAGATTCTGCCGGTCACGCCCTCTCCAACCTTGAAACGCGCCCGTGCGACCTCCTCTTTACTAAAGCCTACTGAGGCGAGTACCTGCAAACTGTCGCCATCGTCGCGCACATAGACCATGCCACGCTGCATGCCCAAGTGGTTGGCGACCAGGTTCACCACCTGTCGTAGCGTTTTCTGCAGGTCTAGCGAGGAGCTGAGTATCTTGCCTATCTCATAAATTGTGACCAGTGCCACGTGGCTGGAATCCGACAAGTTCGCCATCATACCCACCTGAAAAATGAAGAGTTAGGCTGAATTCAGCAATTTTCATGCCGGGGTACATGATCATTGAAGCTGATATATACGAATGGTGCAAAACCCGGATAAAAACGGGGTTCACGGCTATTTGACCAAGAGGTTTTACATAATTAAATAGTCTCAGCCACTGTTACAACCTGTTGCAGGTGAACTGCCTACCTGCACAATGCAACAACCCTTACAACAATATCTCTGCTTTGTTTGTCGCATTCACGACAAACACGACAAGCCTCCATTGTCAGCCTGGTCATGAATTTAATAAATTAACATATAAATCAAAAGGTTAAATCAATCCAGCCCGGCATGGCACAGAGCTTGCTCAAGCTAGCCTGAACCCACCTTTTGTCAGGTTGATTGTATGAAACCGATATACCTTGATTACTCTGCTACGACACCCGTCGATCCACGCGTGGCGGAAAAAATGATTCCCTACCTCACCGAGCTGTTTGGTAATCCGGCGTCGCGCAGCCACCCTTACGGCTGGGAAGCTGAAGCCGCTGTGGAAGAAGCACGGGAGCAGGTGGCCGCACTGGTCAATGCCGACCCGCGAGAGATCGTCTGGACTTCTGGCGCCACCGAATCCAACAACCTCGCCATCAAGGGCGCAGCGCAGTTTTATGCCAGCAGCAAGGGCAAGCACATCATTACCGTGGCCACCGAACACAAGGCGGTGCTGGATACCGTGCGCGAACTGGAACGCCAGGGCTTTAGCGCCACCTACTTATCACCACTGGAAAACGGCCTGGTCGATCTGGAAGCCTTCAAGGCAGCGATCCGGCCAGATACCGTGCTGGCCTCGGTCATGCTGGTCAACAACGAAATCGGCGTGATCCAGGACATCGCCACGCTGGGCGCAATTTGCCGGGCGCAAAACATCATTTTTCATGTGGATGCAGCCCAGGCCACCGGCAAGGTGGAGATAGACCTGAAAGCATTACCGGTGGATTTGATGAGCTTTTCCGCGCATAAAACCTATGGCCCCAAAGGCATAGGCGCGCTGTTTGTCAGCCGCAAACCGCGTATCCGCCTTGAGGCACAGTTGCATGGCGGTGGGCATGAGCGCGGTTTCCGTTCCGGCACCTTGCCGGTACACCAGATTGTCGGCATGGGCGAAGCCTTCCGCATTGCCAGGGCTGAAATGGCAGAGGAAAACGCCCGCGTCCGCTTGCTGCGTGACCGCCTGTGGGCAGGCCTGTCACAGATTGAGGAGTCTTACCTCAATGGCGATTTACAGCAGCGTGTGCCTCATAACCTCAATGTCAGCTTTAACTACGTTGAGGGCGAATCGCTGATGATGGCAATTAAAGAATTGGCTGTGTCTAGCGGCTCCGCATGTACCTCGGCCAGCCTGGAGCCTTCGTATGTGTTGCGCGCCATTGGCCGTGAAGACGAACTGGCCCATAGCTCTATCCGCTTTTCGATTGGCCGCTACACCACCGAGCAGGACGTGGACTTTGCCATTGCGCTCATCGGCGCCAAGATCGGCAAACTGCGCGAACTCTCGCCGCTGTGGGAGATGGTGAAGTCCGGCATTGATTTATCTTCCGTGAGCTGGGTGCACGGCACCGAATCACACCGCGAACCCAGCGCGGCGGCTGTTTAAGGAGACACATATGGCTTATAGCGACAAGGTCATCGACCATTATGAAAACCCGCGCAATGTTGGCAGTTTTGACCAGAATGCCGAGGATGTGGGCACAGGCATGGTGGGCGCACCGGCCTGCGGCGACGTGATGAAGCTGCAAATCAAGGTCAATGCCGAGGGCGTGATTGAGGATGCCAAATTCAAAACCTATGGCTGTGGTTCTGCAATCGCCTCCTCCTCACTGGTGACCGAGATGCTCAAGGGCAAAACCCTGGATCAGGCCATGGACATCAAGAACAGCCATATTGCCGATGAACTGGCCTTGCCACCGGTAAAAATCCACTGTTCGGTACTGGCCGAAGATGCCATCCGCGCCGCCATTTCCGATTATCGCAACAAAAACGGGCTGGAACAGGGCGAGTACGACGCCTGCCAGCCCCAAGCCTAGGAGCCCGCCATGACTGAAGCCGTTTTGAGTGACGACATTTTATCGACCCCGATTATTTTTACCGACAATGCCGCCGGCAAGGTGAGCGAAATGCTGGCCGAAGAAGGTGACCCCAGCCTCAAGCTGCGCGTGTACGTGACCGGTGGCGGCTGTTCCGGTTTTCAGTACAGCTTTGCCTTTGATGACCAGGTCGCCGAAGACGACATGGTGGTAGAAAAAGCCGGGGTGTCGCTGCTGGTAGATGCCATGAGCTTTCAATACATGATGGGCGCCACCATAGACTATCAGGAAGGCCTGGAAGGCGCGCGCTTTGTCATTACCAACCCTAACGCCACCTCCACCTGTGGGTGTGGCAGCTCGTTCTCGGTATAAACCACAGGAGTCGAACATGACTGTTACTCTCACCCCCAGCGCCGCCGGGCGTGTACAAAAATTTCTGGCAAGCCGCGGCAAGGGCCTGGGCCTGCGCGTCGGTGTTAAAACTTCGGGCTGCTCCGGCATGGCCTACACGCTGGAATTTGTGGATGAAGCGCGTGAAGAAGACCAGATTTTTGAAAGCCATGGCATCAAGGTGCTGGTAGACCCAACCAGCCTGGTCTATCTCGATGGCACCGAACTGGACTACACCAAAGAAGGCCTCAACGAAGGCTTTAAGTTTAGCAACCCCAATGCCAAGGCCAACTGTGGCTGCGGCGAGAGTTTCAGCGTTTAAGTTTCACAGCGGGGCATGCCCGCGCAGCGTATTCTGAGGAGTGACTATGGCACTGTTGCAAATTGCAGAACCGGGGCAAAGTGCAGCGCCCCACCAGCACAGACTGGCCGTCGGCATAGATCTCGGCACCACCAACTCGCTGGTGGCCACCGTGCGCAGTGGCGAATGTGTGGCACTGGCCGATGACCATGGTCGCCACCTGCTGCCTTCGGTGGTGCGCTATCAGGTGGCTGAGACCACCGTGGGCTGGGAGGCCAAGTTTGCCGCCGCCAGTGACCCGCGCAACACCATCGTCTCGGTCAAGCGCCTGATGGGACGCGGCCTGCAAGACATACAACACCTGGGGCAGTTGCCTTATCGCCTGGTAGACAGCCCGGGCATGGTCAAACTGGAGACCGTGGCCGGGGTGCGCAGCCCGGTCGAAATTTCTGCCGACATCCTCAAGGTGTTGCGTGCACGCGCCGAACACAGCCTGGGCGGTGAACTCACCGGCGCCGTGATTACTGTCCCTGCCTATTTTGACGATGCCCAGCGTCAGGCCACCAAGGACGCCGCCACACTGGCCGGTATCAATGTCTTGCGCCTGCTTAACGAGCCCACTGCCGCTGCCATTGCCTACGGGCTGGATAACGCCGCGGAAGGCGTGTATTGCGTCTATGATCTGGGGGGCGGCACCTTTGATTTTTCCATCCTGCGCTTGAACCGTGGCGTATTCGAGGTACTGGCCACCAGCGGTGACTCAGCCCTGGGCGGCGATGATTTTGACCTCGCCATCTACCAGTGGCTGTGCAGCACATTGCAATTGCACACGTTAGACGCCGCCGACATGCGCAGCCTGCTCAACGAGTGCCGTCAAGCCAAAGAACGCCTGACCAGCCAGAGCAGCACCGAACTCCGTTGCAGCCTGTCCAGCCACGGCGACATCCACGCCATCCTCAGCCGCGAACTGTTTTTTGAGCTGAGCCAGCCACTGCTGACCAAAACCTTTAGCCCGGTGCGCCGTGCACTGCGTGATGCAGGCTTGCAAACAAACGACATTCAGGGTGTGGTGCTGGTCGGTGGCGCCACCCGCATGCCGCAACTGCGGCAAGCCGTGGCCGATTTTTTCAAACAGCCACCGCTCACCAACCTCGACCCCGACCAGGTGGTGGCGCTCGGTGCCGCCATGCAAGCCAATGCGCTGGCAGGCAACCGCTCAGACCAGGAATGGCTACTGCTGGATGTCATCCCGCTGTCGCTGGGCATGGAAACCATGGGCGGCCTCAGCGAAAAAATCATCCCGCGCAACGCCACCCTGCCCACGGCACGCGCGCAGGATTTCACCACCTTCAAAGACGGCCAGACCGCCATGAGCTTTCATGTGGTTCAGGGCGAACGCGAACTGGTGGCCGAATGCCGCTCGCTGGCCCGCTTCGAACTGCGCGGCATCCCGCCCATGGTAGCCGGCGCCGCCCGTATCCGCGTCACCTTCCAGGTCGATGCCGATGGCCTGCTGTCAGTCTCCGCCATCGAGCAAACCAGTGGCGTTGCCGCCCAAATCAGTATCAAACCCTCTTACGGCCTCAGTGAAGACGAAATCACCCGCCTGCTGCGTGCGGGTGTCGAACACGCAGAACACGACAAGCGCATGCGCGCCCTGCGCGAAGCCCAGGTGGAAGCCAGACGCTTACTGGACGCCACCGAAACCGCCATGGCCGAAGACGGCCACAACCTGCTCAGCAAAGCCGAATGGGACCATATCTGGCAACATATTTACGCGCTGGCGGAAACCCTGATCATGGGTGACAGCAACAAGATCGAAGACCTGCGCCATGCCACCGAAGCCCTTAACAACGCCTCGTCCACCTTCGCCGCGCGCCGCATGGACCAAAGCATACAGCAGGCACTCACTGGCCAGCATCTGGAAAGCCTGACCGTATGACCCAGCTCACCATCCTGCCCCACCCCGAGCTTTGCCCGCAAGGTATGCAGATTGAAGCCAAACCCGGCAAAGTGCTGTGCGACACCCTGCTACACGCGGGCATTGCCCTGGAACACGCCTGCGACGGCGTGTGTGCCTGTAGCACCTGTCATGTGATTATCCAGCAGGGCAATGCCAGCCTGACGGCTGCCACTGATGAGGAAGAAGACCAGTTGGATAAAGCCTGGGGATTAACGCCGCAATCCAGACTGGCTTGCCAGGTGAAAATAGGCAGTGAAGCGTTGACGATTGCCTTGCCGAAATATAGTTTGAACCATGCCAGAGAGATGGACTAAAGCGCTTGCCCCTCAAAGTCGAGAAAAAGTGATTCTTCTGATTTTTTATAGATTAGCTGTAGGATGGGCATGAATGCCCACACAGAAGTGCGTTATATGTAATATTCTTTTTCGCCTGTAGGCGAGTCACTTTCTGGTGCTTGTCCCCCAGTACTTTGGTGCTCTGTTGATACGCGCCTTTTCGCCTGTAGGCGAGTTACATTTCTTTGCTTGCACAAAGATAAAGTAACCAAAAGAAAGTGCACCCCAGCTTCCGCTTGTTTCCTGCGTTGCTCATCAAAATAAGCGCTCGCGAAACTCATCCTAGCGGCCTGCACACACCGCAGGCCACCGCGGGATTCGAACAGCCGCTCGCTTGATCTTATTTTGCCTGCGCTACTCGGCGCGGCAGATGGGGACCCCGAACACCCGATGAGCGCAACGATCCGTGGATTGAAGAAATGAATTGGTGTTTTTCAACGGTCCAAACTTCTACGCTGTGAGTTTGGCGAGACAGATCCCATCCCATCACGCTGAGTAGCGGAAACAAAGTAAGGAAAAAGGGAGCGACTGTCTGAGCTCCGCGGCAGCTTGCGAAGTGTGCAAGCTGCTAGGGCGAGTTTCGTGACCGCTTACTTTGTTGAGCAACGCAAGGAAGCCGAAGGCCGTGATGGCTGGGTGCCCTCTTCTTTGGTTACTTTCTGTGGGGCAAGCAACAGAAAGTAACTCGCCTACAGGCGAAACAAACCGTATTAATAAACCCAAAAAACTAAACCAACTCGCCGACGTTGAATTCACCAACTATCAAAAAATCAGAACAATAACGTTCTACTCAATCACATGGCATCGCATCATCCAGTACCTCAACGTGTGGGCATGCATCTCACCCTACAACATGCCATCTATCCCCACACCGATTGTCGCATTTGTCTGCTTTCCGACATTCAATAACTTAAAATAATGTTCTTTAAATTCATACAGTTAAAACACATAAACAGCGTGGCACATTCCTTGCAATAACCACAACAAGAACTCCAAAGGTGTCTTGTCATGGCAAGTTTGAACGAAAAAATTCAGGACGTGTTTAATGAACCCGGCTGCGATAAAAATCAGGCCAAGGATGAAAAAGCACGCAAGAAAGGTTGTACCAAGCAATTGACGCCTGGTGCCGCCGCCGGTGGCTGCGCTTTTGATGGTGCCAAGATCGCCTTGCAGCCGATTACCGATGTCGCGCATCTGGTACATGGGCCGATTGCCTGCGAAGGGAATTCCTGGGATAACCGTGGCGCCAAGTCCTCTGATTCCACTCTCTATAGAACTGGCTTTACCACCGACATGAACGAACTGGATGTGATTTATGGTGGTGAAAAACGGTTGTTCAAGGCGATTAAAGAAATCATCACCAAATATGACCCGCCTGCGGTGTTTGTTTACCAGACCTGCGTGCCTGCACTGACCGGCGATGACATTGAGGCGGTGTGCAAGAAAGCCAGTGAGAAATTTGGCAAGCCGGTGATCCCGGTGAATTCGCCAGGCTTTGCCGGACCAAAAAACCTGGGCAACAAGCTGGCGGGTGAAGCATTGCTGGCGCATGTGATTGGCACACAGGAGCCTGAGTACACCACGCCGTACGACATTAATATCATAGGTGAATATAACCTGGCCGGTGAGTTGTGGCAGGTCAAACCGCTGCTGGATGAATTGGGCATCCGCGTGCTGGCCTGTATTTCCGGCGATGCCAAATACCATGAAGTAGCGCAGTCGCACCGCGCCAGGGCGGCAATGATGGTTTGTTCCAAGGCCATGATCAATGTGGCGCGCAAGATGGAAGAGCGTTATGGCATTCCGTTTTTTGAAGGTTCGTTTTACGGCATTGGCGACATGAGCGACAGCTTGCGCCAGATTGCCCACCTGCTGATACAGCAAGGTGCAGATGCCGAGTTGATGACGCGTACCGAAGCAGTGATTACGCGTGAAGAAACCCGTGCGTGGGCGGCGATAGCCGACTACAAATTGCGCCTGAGTGGCAAGCGCGTGTTGCTGATTACCGGCGGCGTCAAATCCTGGTCTGTGGTGTCAGCCTTACAGGAAGCAGGAATGGAGGTGGTGGGCACCAGCGTCAAAAAATCCACCGAGGAAGACAAGGAAAAGATCAAGGAAATCATGGGCGAGGATGCCCACATGATAGACGACATGCGTCCGCGCGACATGTATGCCATGCTCAAGGAAGCAAAGGCCGACATCATGCTCTCGGGTGGGCGCAGCCAGTTTGTGGCGCTCAAGGCCAAAATGCCGTGGCTGGATATTAACCAGGAACGTCACCATGCGTATGCGGGCTATGTGGGCATGGTGGAACTGGTCAAAAACATCACGCAATCGCTGTATCACCCGGTGTGGCAACAGGTGCGGCAACCAGCGCCGTGGGAAACGGCAGTCAGCCGCGATGAGCCGCCACTGACCAGCGGCGACATCGCGGCCTGAAGGGAGCAAGACCATGGCACAAGTACTCAACCCCGGTAAAGCCTGTAGCGTCAACCCGCTCAAGATGAGCGCACCGATAGGCGCGGCGCTGGCCTTTATGGGCTTGCAGCACTGCCTGCCTACCCTGCATGGTTCGCAGGGCTGTACTTCATTCGGGCTGGTATTGTTTGTGCGGCATTTCCGCGAAATGATCCCCATGCAAACCACGGCCATGAGCGAGGTCACCACCATCCTTGGTGGCATGGACAATATCGAGCAGACCATCGTCAATATCTGGAAACGCAACCAGCCCTCCATCCTCGGCATCGCCTCTACCGGGCTGACCGAAACCAAGGGCGATGATGTGGATGCCTATCTCAAGCTGATTGCGCAAAAACACCCCGAGCTGGCCGACATGCATATCCTGTATGTATCGACGCCTGACTACGTGGGCGCGTTTCAGGATGGCTGGAGCAAGGCGGTGCTGAAAATCGTGCAGCACTTTGCCCAGCCTGTGAGCGTGCGCCATGCACGCCGCGTCAATGTACTGGCTGGCAGCCATTTAACACCGGGCGACTTGCAGGAAATTCGCGATATTGTCGAACTGTTCGGTCTGGAGGCGGTGATAGTGCCCGACATTTCCGGCTCGCTGGATGGCCATATTCCGGACGACTTTACACCGACTACACTGGGCGGCACCACGCTGGAGCAGTTACAGACCCTGGGTGCTGCACGCTATACGCTCGCTATCGGCGAGCAGATGCGCCCGGCAGCGCAGGCGCTGGAAGCCCAATGTGGCGTCCCCTACCGTCTGTTTGAGCGGCTGACCGGACTGGCCGCCAGTGATGACTTTGTGCAATGCCTGTCCGAACTCACCGGCACCCCCGTGCCGATGAAACTGCGCCGCCAGCGCAGCCAGTGTCAGGACGCCATGCTGGATGCGCATTTTTATACCGGCGGCAAAACCGTCGCTATCGGTGCCGAACCCGACATGTTGTGGAGCTACGGCCAGTTTTTGCTAGAGATGGGCTGTGACTTGCGCGCGGTGACTACCACCCACTCGCCGTTATTGGCGCAACTGCCTATAGAACAGGTTCAAATCGGTGATCTGGAAGATCTGGAAGCACTGGCGCAAGACTGCGACCTGCTACTTACACACTCGCACGGCAGGCAACTGGCCGAGCGCCTGCATCTGCCTTTTATCCGTATCGGCATCCCCACCTTTGACCGTATCGGCGCCGCACACAAAGTTAGCGTGGGCTACCGGGGCACGCGTGATCTGGCATTTGAACTGGCCAACACCTTTCTGGCACAGAGCCATGAACCGGCCCCTGATCACTGGTATCCCACACCGGCTACAGAGGCCGGTGCTGCCAGCGGCTGTAACAGTTGCACGCCTGCTGGCAGTTGCCACAGCGCAAGCGACATGCATTTAGAAAGCACTGTGCATTTCAGTTAACCCCGTAAAGGAAACCCATATGAAAGTCGCATTTGCTACACAGGATTTAAAACGGGTCGACGCCCACTTTGGCTGGGCCAAGCACCTGGCCATTTATGAGCTGACGCCGGAAAACTGGACGTTTTTACACTCGGTGCCGTTTGATGGCGATTTAAAAGAAGACGGCAACGAAGACAAGCTGGCACCCAAACTGGAAGTTATCAAGGACTGTGCGCTGCTGTATGTGGCGGCCATAGGTGGCTCCGCCGCTGCCCGTGTGGTGGCGCACAAGATACACCCGGTCAAGGTCACCGCTGATGAACCGATAGACGAAATTTTAGGCAAATTGCAGGATGTGCTCAAAGGCACCCCACCCCCATGGTTACGCAAAGCCCTGCTCAAAGACCAGGCAGCCGCGCTGGACTTTGATGAGGAAGAAGAAACGGTATAGGTTTTAAAGGCTTTTTGAGCCACAGAGGACACAGAGCGCACAGAGGTAGAACCGGATAAATGTTTGGCCTGTGCTGTGATTAAAAAATGATTTCGTAAACGCAATGATTCGCCAATAAAACACAAAAGCAGCAAGTGCACTCAGCAAACTAAGAATTTCTCTGTGACCTCTGTGCGCTCTGTGACTAATTAAAGCTTTTAAATTCATTTTGAGCCACCGAGGACACGGAGTGCACAGAGAAAACCGAAGGCGTTTGAGTGTTAATGCGGTAAGCAATATTTATTTATAGGAGAAAAACATGACAGCAGTCGCTGAAGCGCCAGTAGCGAGTGATCCCTGGACCTCGCCATTTGTGATCGAACTGATTAAGCAATGGCGGGCGCAAGACACCCATGGCGCATGGGAAGGCAAGGATAATGCGACCTTGCTGGCGCCGTACATCATCAGCAAGGAGCAGCGCCGCGAGATGCCAATTATCGGCGACCCCGACCCGGAAACCTTGTGGCGGCTAGAATTGTTTTATAACGCGGTGGGCCTGGCGGTGGAGCGGGAAACCGGCGTCATGGTCTCGCCCATGATGAAAATGCATCACGAGGGCTTTGGCAAAATGCTGCTGACTGCAGGCCGCCTGGTGGTGGTGAACAAGCATCTGCGTGATGTGCACCGCTTTGGTTTTGAAACCATGGACAAGCTGGCCGCCGAAGGACAGAAGCTGGTACAGGCCGCAGTGGAAATGATACAAAAGTTTCCCGAAGTGGTGAATTACGGTTAGGAGTGCGCCATGAGTGAGATAGAAACAAGCGACGTAGACTCCATCAAGGCCGAGGTAAAAAAACTCAATGCCCAGGCCACCCAGCTCAAAATGGACTTGCATGACTTGTCCGAAGACTTGCCGACCGGCTGGGAAAAAATTCCGGAAGTGGCCGAGAAAACCTTCAAGGCTTATCAACAATTGACTGACGCCCGTAAAAGGCTGACCGCAGCGGGTGGCTAGGAGCAAACCATGGCTTTCAGTGTGACTTTACCCAGCGGCGTGGAGTGGACGCCGCAATTTGCCGACCACATTGCCGAGGAAAAATGCATAGGCTGTGGCCGCTGCTTTCGTGTCTGTGGCCGTGATGTGCTGGAGCTGGTTGGCATTACTGAAGACGGTGACCGCATCGCCATGACGCTGGGCGACGATGAGGATGATGAGTATGAAAAGAAAGTCATGACCATCGCCCATCCGGAAAACTGCGTGGGCTGCGAGGCCTGCGCCAAAATTTGTCCGAAAAAGTGCTATACCCACGCCCCGGCCTGAGGGGAACCCGTATGCAACAGAGCCTCTCCCCGCCCAGTGCTGTTGTAGCAAGTTCCCTAGCCTCATCTGGCCATGGCTGGGACGAGTTTGAGGATTTGATTGCATTATTGATGGCACATGCGCTGGATCAACACGTGAACACCTATGCACTGGCAAGATTGATTGCAGGCACCTGCTGCAGCGGCGCCAACCATTTGTGGCAAGACCTCAAACTGTCGAGCCGCGCCGAACTGTCGCAACTGATGCGCGACTATTTCCCGGCGCTGGTGGCCAAAAACAGCAGCGACATGAAGTGGAAAAAGTTTTTTTACCGGCAGCTGTGCGAGCAGGAAAACGTATTGATATGCAAGTCCCCCAGTTGCGGTGTCTGTGTGGATTATGAATTATGTTTTGGACCAGAGGAGTAAGCTATGACTTGGCAAACCATTGCTGCGGCACAAGCCGCTGAAATGTTGAGTAACCCGGAACGCTTTGCGGAAATCGCGCTGTTTGATACCCGAGATATGCACAGTTACCAGAGTGGCCATCTGCCAGGGGCCGACCAGCTGTCCGAGTACAAACTGGAACAGGTCTTGCGCAGCCTGCCGCGCAATATCCCGGTGATGATTTATTGCTATCACGGCAATGCAAGCAAGGTGTTTGCGCAGATGTTTGACGACTTCCGCTACAAGGAAGTCTACAGCGTGGATGGCGGCTATGAAGCATTGGCACCACTGGTGCAGGCGCTGCCGGAAAAGTTGGCTCACGCTGCGTAATATAGCAGCGTTGACAGCCGCAGGCCCGACGCTGCGGTTGATGTTTTACAGCGCGCTTGCATACACTAATGGTATCTCAACCCGATCAGGAAAATATCGTCATGAAAATCAGCGCACGTAACCAGTTCCAGGGAAACATCACTGCCGTACACACTGGCAGCGTACATACCGAAATCGAAATTGCCCTCGGCAATGGCGACACGCTGGTGGCCATGGTCACCCACAGCAGTGCACACAGTCTGGGCCTGACCAGTGGCAAATCGGTGCTGGCCCTGGTCAAAGCCTCTTCCATGATGGTGATGACAGAGAGCGAGGGCTATGCCCTGAGCGCTCGTAACGTACTGCGCGGCGTGGTGGCACAGGTGATCAGCGGGCCGGTCAGTGCCGAAGTCAAACTCGATTTACCAGGCGGCAATACCGTGTTTGCGAGCATTACCCATGAAGCCGCACGTGAACTTGGACTCAGTCAGGGCGCCAGTGCCAGCGTGGTATTCAAAGCCTCTGCGGTGATACTGGCAGTTGCCAGCTAGGCGTTTACCCTCAGAGGCTGGCCACCCATTCCGCTGGCCGGGTATGAAAGCGTGGCTGGCAAGCATCCAGTTGATCAGAGATGGTGGTAGTTTTTAACCAGCCACCGTCTTTCAGACGCCAGGCCATCACCCGTTCGTAATAGACATCGATGCGTAGCGGAAACTCATCGATATCAAAGCCCTCTTCCGACAAGACAAAACTGTGGTAATAAAAACACTTAGCCCCGTCGGCGGCGTAGCCATGGATCTTGGTAGCTTGCAGTGAGGGTTCATCGTGCCTTTCAAAACGCTCGGCGCGAATCACTCGCTGTTGTTCAGCCACAGACAAATTGGCATAGAGTTGTTCTATCATGAGTGGACTCCTTTCTTGCGCATTCAAGATGCGGATGCGTCGTGCATGGCGCGAAACGCGCCTACTCCATCAGTGCCACCGATTTGACCTGTAGCCAGACTGACTGACCGACAGTGATGCCCAGGGTCGACGCCGAGCGTTTAGTGAGTCTGGCAATCAGCACCGAAGCTCCCACCTTGACACGGATCAGCATGACACCGGGATGCGTGTCTATGGCCATGGCATCGACCACACCCTGCAACTGGTTCTGGATACTGCTATCGGTTTGTGGCCGGATGGCCACACTGACATCACGGGCCTGAATATGTACCCGCAGCTGACGCCCCAGCGGCAGGTCTTGCTGCCTGGTCCAGACGCTGCCACCGTCAAATGCCAGCCGCATCAGATGCCATTCCTGGTCAAGTTCGCTGACTTGCGCCTGCAGGACCACGCCGCTGTCCTCCCCCAGTCGGATCGGAGTATCCAGTTGCGCCAGCTTCTCCAGCAATGGCCCTTGTGCCAGCACTCTGCCCGCTTGCAGCATAACGATATGGTCAGCCAGGCGTGCTACTTCGTCATGGGCATGGCTGACATACAGCAATGGAATGTCCAGATTGTCATGCAGGCGCTCCAGATAGGGCAAGATTTCCTGTTTGCGCGCATAATCCAGGGCAGCCAGCGGCTCATCCATCAATAGGAGCCGCGGCCTTACTGCTAAGGCCCGCGCCATGGCCACCCGTTGTCGCTCCCCCCCGGACAAATGTGCCGGGTTTCTACCCAGTAGCGGCGTCAATTCCAGCAAGGCGATGGCCGCCTCCAGATCTGCTGGCCGCGCCTGCGTATTGCGCCTGAGGCCAAAACGCAGGTTTTCCAGCACCGTCAGGTGTGGAAACAGGCTGGCCTCTTGAAACACATAGCCGATGGGACGGCGATGTGTAGGCAGGCAATACGACCCCTCCTGCCAGCGCTCGCCGTGAAAGCGCAGATAGCCCTCCCTGGGTTGCTCCAGACCGGCAATACAGCGCAACAGCGTGGTTTTGCCTGAACCGGAAGGGCCAAACAGGACGGTGATGCCGCGCCCGGGCAGGGTAAGGTCTACATCCAGAGTAAAGCTTGGCCTGGTAAGATGAAAACGTGCCTGTATCTCGCCCATGCCCATGTCAGTAACCCCTGTTTGGTTGCGTGCGCCACACATGCAGCGCCAGCAACACCAAAAACGAAAACAGCAGCATGACCGCGGCCAGTGTATGCGCCTGACTATATTCCAGGGCTTCCACATGATCATAAATCTGTACCGAAGCGACGCGGGTTTGTCCCGGCACATTGCCCCCTATCATGAGTACCACCCCAAACTCGCCTACCGTGTGGGCAAAGGTGAGCATAGCTGCCGTCAGAAACCCCGGCCAGGACATCGGCACCACCACACTGAAAAACGTATCCAGTGGCGAAGCACGCAAGGTTGCTGCTACCTCCAGCGGGCGCTCACCGATAGCCTCAAATGCGGTGTGCAAGGGCTGCACCATAAACGGCAGGGAATATAACACCGAGGCCAGTACCAGCCCCCAGAAAGTAAACGGTAAACTGCCCAGACCAGTGGCCTGTGTCAGCTTACCCAGCGGGCCTTGTGGTCCCATCGCCAGCAACAGGTAGAACCCTAACACTGAAGGTGGCAGCACCAGCGGCAAGGCCACGACCGAGGCCACCAGCCCTTTCCACCAGACGCGGCTGCGTACCAGCCACCAGGCGACGGGCGTGCCTATGATGAGCAATAGCAGGGTGACCAGGCTCGCCAGCTTGATGGTCAGCCAAATGGTCTGTATATCCTCGATGCTTAACATGATGTTTCCTGTGTGATGCCTCAGGGCAATTTATAACCGTTTTTGGCAAAGATGGCACGCGCCTTTTCCGACTGCACGAACCCGTAAAACTTGCGGGCGGCATCCGCATTATTATCTATGCCATGCTTGAGGATGACCACGCCCTGCGCAATCGGCTCATAACTCTCTTCTGGCACAGCCACCCATTTACCCTTGCCTGTAGTCTCCGGTGCAACGACAATCGACTTGGCACTGAAGCCAACATCTACCGCTTTGCTATCCACGTACTGGCTTACCTGGGTAATGCTCTCGCCATAGACCAGTTTGGGTTCCAGCGCCACTTTCACCTTGTAGAACTCCATGGCCTTGAGTGCCTGTTTGCCAAACGGTGCCAACTTTGGATTGGCAATGGCCACTTTGCCGACAGCCGCATCCGTCAGTCCGGCCACGCCCTTGCTTAAATCGGCCCCGGTTTGTGACCATAGTACCAGCAACCCGTAGGCGTAAGGCTTGGGCGCAGTCACGGCAAAACCTTCTTTATACAAGCCCTCGGGAAACTCCATATCGGCAGACATGAATACATCAAAGGGCGCGCCCTGGCGTACCTGAGTGGCAATTTTGCCAGAAGCGTTGAGCACGCTTTGTGCCTCGATGCCGGTTTCCTGTTTAAACTCGGCAGCCAGGTCATCGAACACGTATTTGAGGTTGGCCGCAATGGCCACAGTAAAAGGTTCGGCAGCCTGGACCTGCATGGAAACTGCCAGCACGCTGGCTATCAACAGTTGTTTGAGTGATCGCATGGGATCTCCTTGTCTGAATAAAAGTTAAAAGTCGAATTGGGCACGCATGGTGACGGCGTCTTCATGATCCAGCGTATACGTTTTGCTGCTACCTGAGACGGTGGCAGAGGTGGTCACCGGGGTATCAAAATGGGTGTGCACATAGTTGGCAATCACACGCACATAGGGCGTCAGCACCCAGTTGGCGCCTATCGTCCAGGCATCAAACGCATTGCTACGCCCGCTTGCCAGCTTGCCGGTTCCAGTAGCGTTAGTGCTGACAAAATCACCGCCATCAAACTTGCTGTAACGTGCCCCAAGTTGCAACGCACCCCAGCCCTCCCCCCCCCAGACAAAGTCCTGTTTGGGACGCAAGCGGCCAAACATGCCATCTTTATAGGTGCTGGCAAAAGTTTCGCCGCTCACCAGCCAGTTGATGCTGGCATACCATGCGGTCAGGTCACGATCAAACCCCGTGCCATCAAAATTTTCACGTATATGTTCTGCCTGTAGCTTGACCGGACCGTGTGCCAGCCCAAGTTCATAACCCTCACGCGTACGGTCAACTGCGCGCGTAAAACCTTCACTGGTAGAAAATACGGTGTAACCGCGGCCTTCGGTCAGTACATTGAGGGTTGGCACGCTGCCAGGTTCCTGTTGACCCCTGGCATAAAAGCTGCCGACATGCAGGACACTGTCTTTCCAGCCCACAAACTGGGCAATATTGCCGACCACACGTACCAGCGCATCCTTGTTGTCATATTTGGCATCGGTTTCATCACCATTCGCAGTGGCCGTGTTAACGCCTTTGCCATCAGTCCATGAAGCGTTGTAGAACAACCCTGGCACAGGTTCGCCAAACACCATCACGCCGCGGTCAAAAGTGGCGCCCAGCAGATAATCCGTGCCTGCCCGTTCTTGAAAGTCTGTAAAGTTGGCATTCATGGCACGCTCAAGTCCATAAAAAGGCTTGAACTGACCTGCGCGTAATTTGAATCCGTTAAAGTGCAGGTAGTCGACGTGCGCATAGGTCAGGCCGACACTGCCATTATTGGCCGTACCGCTATATTCGGCTTCCAGTCTTGCCGCAAAATCCTTCATCGCCACATTGGCACCCAGCCGGGCGCGACGAATGTTGAAGGTATCTGCGGCTGCAATATCCGGAGAGAAACTGCGGTAGTCGGCTTGCACGCGTCCATTGAGGCCCAGTTTCCAGGCGCCACTACCATCTTCAAAACTCAGGCCATTTTTAAAGTTGGCGTACACTGGCTGGCCACTCGATTTGCCACGGGCAGATTGTAGCGCCTTGATTTCATCGGCCATCGCGTCCATCTTCCACTGCTGATCACGCAAGACCTGTTTGTCATCGCTCGCTACCCCTTTGGTTTCCGCCGGTTTTTCTAACCGTGCCTGGAGCAACTTCAATGCATCTGCCATCTGTTGCATTTGTGTTTGTTGTACTTCCAGCATGTGCTGCAATTGCGCGATGCGGGCATCGGTTTCAGCATCTGCCCACGCCTGGCTGGTTGGCATCCCCAGCCAGGCCAGACTGACCAGTATGGATACTTTTTTCATGTAAAGCGCTCCCTGATGTATTCAAAGACTCGATATAAAGCAAGATATATAGCGATAGAGAAAAAACTACTCGCTCACCCCTAAAATCACACTGCTGGCTTTAAAGATGGCTACCATCGTTTTACCAGCGGCCAGTTGCAGTTCGGCCACACTGTCATTGGTCACGGTCGCGGTGATCACATTGCCTCCGGTGCTGCGCAGGCTGACTTCGGCGTTGACACCGCCCTGGTGTACTCGAGTCACCTCGCCGCCCAGTTTGTTGCGTGCACTCAGGCCAGTCGCGGCTTCAGGACTGGCGAGGATCACCCAGCTGGCCTTGACCAGTGCCCAGGCCTCGCTGCCTACCTGCAAGCCCAGCTCATTCAAGCCATCATGGGTAATGACAGCGTGTATCTGGTCGCCGCCAGTCAATTGCAGGGTCACTTCAACATTGACCTGCGCCTGCTTGATTGCCACCACCTTGCCAAAAAACTGGTTTCTCGCACTGGTTTTCACTGTCAGCCTCCGCATCCATGTATAAATGTTGTCAAAATCAGCGATGCCATCACTGGCCGCCTGTAAAAATTTCTGGTGCTCACGCCTTAACACGCGACTGGCATCCACGACACGGATGCCTGCTTCAGTCAATTGCGCCCCGCCCCCACCCTTGCCACCTGTGGTAGTCTGCACCAGTGCGTCGCCAAACAAACTGTTCATGGCATCCACCGCATCCCAGGCCCCCTTGTAACTGAGTCCTGCCAGTTTGGCCGCCTGCGAGATAGAGCCGCAGCTACCGATATGCTCCAGCAGTGCCAGGCGACGGTCTGTCAGCAAGCCAGCCTGGCCATCACTGCCTTCGGGGCCCAGTACCAGTGAGCCACTTACCTGCATGGTCTGCGTCATCTGCGTTGTCATCTTTCTGTCTGCCTTTGTCATGTTTGTCACATTTGCTACGCTATAAAGTAGATTATATAGCGATAGGCAAGACTATGCAGTTTTTGTGCCAGCTGCCATGATAGATACCGGAAAAACTGCCAGTTACTGCCCTTCACCTCGCATAAACCAGTCAAACACCTGTCGTAATAACAATAACTCCTGCCTGTCGGCAGTACGCAAGGCACTCATATGTCTGAACTCCCCGCCAAATAAGGCGATTTCGGACTTGGGCGCATCCGGTGTCATGTAACGACAAAGATGAATGCGTAATGGACCTTCATCAGTGGTGACCCAGGCCGTAAAATCATGCTGGTATTGCAGTGTGTCAGCAGGCACATTCAGGGTTTTGACGATTTCCACCCCTTGTGCTGCCGTGAGAGGCTGGCGCAACGGCCGGTCAGGCTCTGCTAATACGCTGGCACTGGCGGGCAAGGCTGCCGGTGCCAACAACCCGCCATGGGGCCAGCGCACGAACAGCAGTGCAGTGCTGTAATTATCAAAATGACAGACAATCACACGTTGCGGCAGTAGGTTGGTGGCAGGTAGCATCATCATTCTCTTATACAGTCATACTGAATAGTGCCGGTTGTTGCTGCCTGAACACGCGCAACCACATCAGGGTCGCTGGCACCATGGCGCGGATAGCAAACCAAATGGCATCGCGCTCGAAGCCGCCCGATGAACGAACTTGTGACAGCAGGACATTCCAGCCTGCCCAGTCGATTTCCGACATGGCGGTTTTGTTTTCCATGGGCAGCCGGTCTACATTTTCGGCAATAATACGCAGGTGGCGCAGGGTTTCAGCCTGGGTGAGCTGGCTGCTAAAAAAACCCTCCGGAGCGACATCCTCGGTGAGGGTCAGCACTGCCTCGCAGGATTGCAGCATAATATTAAGCATGGTGGCGCTAGCCAGGCTCATAGCGGGACTCCATCGGCATAAGCTTGTATGACTGAGGCGCCAACCGTGTCTTGTGGATCGATCTCCTGCAACTTGCTCAGTATTTGCCGTGCCTCTGACAGGCGTTGCTGACGCAGCCGGATATAGGCAAACGCCTTGAGACTAAACAGGAAAAAATGTTGCGGCGAATCGACCCGTGTCCAGTCGCAGCTTTGCGCGGTGAGTGATTGCCAGTGGCCGTCGATCTGCGCCAGCCTGGCTGCCGTGTCCAGCGCCATATGCACGGCCCGCTCGGCATCACTGAGGCGATTGTGTACGGCATACAGCTTGTACAGTGTGTAATACACATGCAGGCAGTCGGGCGAGGCCTGTTGGGCTCGTAGCAACAGCGATTCAGACTCGCGCCAGTCACGGGTAGCCGCGGCGGCAGCCAGATATCCGGCTATCGGTGACGGCAAATCCTCGTGGGCGACAATACCGCTCGGTCGTGTTGCGCTCAGAATATGCCCCGACGATTGCGGGGCTGACATAGGCCGAACGTGCATCTATCGCCTCGCTTACCACACGCTGTCCGGCACTTTCAGGCGCTCGACCACTTCGCCTGCCAGCAGGTGCTTGTCTATGATTTCGGTCACGTCGTCTTTGCTCACTCCACCGTACATCACGCTTTCCGGGTAGACCAGCACATGCGGGCCACTGTCACAGGGACCCTGGCAGCCGCTAAACGTCACCGAAAACTGCTCCCACAGATTGCGCGTCTGCACCTGTTGCCAGAACGCCTGCAAAATATCATTGCTGCCCCGTCCCTGGCACGAGCCACGCGGGTGGCCCGGTGGTCTGGCCTGGTTACATACAAACACTTGTCTGGCGGGTTTACTCATGGGGGATGTCTCCAACAATGCAATACAAAAAAGGGGATTAGCCGAACTTGAACAGGATGCCGTAGCCACCACGCGGGTATTCCCAGGCCACATTGCGGTGCTCGTTACAGATAATGCGGCAGGTGCCACATTCCAGGCAGCCATCACTGATCACGGTGACATTGCCGTTACCTTCCATGGTCCAGCAGCCAGCGGGGCAACACACGGTACAGGCATGGCTGTCACAATGGCGGCAGACGTCAGCATCCTTGATCTCGATATGCGGCTTGCCGCTGTCCACCTTGTAGCGGTTCTGGAACAGTTTCTCTTCAACCTTGACGACAATACTCATTCAAAAGCCCTCCATAACTTGAACGCATCTCCCATCAGGCCCATCAGTGAGCGGCGTTGACGGAAGCTGTGGCGTATCTGCTTTTCTTTAGATTTTTTATCCACCCCATCCACAGTCAGCATGGTGTGGGCGGCTTTGGACAACAACTCGGGATAGTCATTAAAGAACTGCGGATTTTTGTGAAAGATTGCCGGCATGTCCTTGTATTTTTTCAGGTCTTTCATGACAAAGCTGTCGTTGAGCGTGGCCTCGTAGCGCTTGAGGTTGGCCTTGCTGAAGGGCAGGCCCTCGGCACGCAAGGCAATCAAGGTATCCGCCGCCACCATGCCGGTGGTCATGGCCAGATTGGAACCTTCGCGGTGCACGGCGTTAACAAACATGCCAGCGTCGCCAACGATGAGCCAGCCATCGCCAAACAAATCCGGCATGGCGTTGTAGCCGCCTTCTGGAATCAGGTGCGCGGTGTATTCTTTCATCTCGCCCCCTTCAATCAGCGGCTGGATGGCCGGATGCGCTTTCATTTGCTCCAGCAAGGCATAAGGGGTGGTTTGCTGGGCTTTGAAGTCGGACAGCATACAACCGACGCCTATGGTCACCGACTCGCGGTTGGTATAGAGAAAACCCGTCCCCATCATGCCCTTGGTGATTTTGCCCGCCATTTCGATAACCACGCCCTCTTCGCCCTTGACGTTAAAGCGCTGCTCGATAAGCTCGGTTGGCATAAAGTGGATTTCCTTGACCGCCAGCGCCACATCCTTGGGATGCAGCTCGGGGTGAAAGCCGGCTTTTTTCGCCAGGTAGGAGTTGACCCCATCGGCCAGTATCACCGCATCGGCATAAATCTCACCGCCCTGACGGTCGGTGCGTACACCGATGACACGCTGGCCATCCAGCAGCAGTTCGGTCACCGTGGTTTCGCATATGACCAGCGCCCCGGCCTTTTGCACGCGCTCGGAAAACCACTTGTCAAACTGCGAACGTATCATGGTGTAGCGGTTATAGGGCGGCTTGTTAAAGCTGTCCGAGCGGTAGTGCGAACCCATGTAGGAGTCGTCATCCAGGATCCACATGCGCTGCTCAATGATATGCCGTTCCAGCGGCGCATCGTCCCTGAAGTCAGGAATCAGTTTTTCCAATGCATCTGAGTATAGGATGGCGCCCTGCACGTTTTTCGAGCCCGAGCTTTCGCCGCGTTCCAGTTGCAGCACACTTAAGCCCGCCTGCGCCAGACGCAAGGCCGCCGCATTACCTGAAGGGCCAGCACCCACAATAATCACATCAAATTTTTCACTCATGCTTAGCCTGCCTTTCTTGCGGTTGCCAGGTGTGCCTTAAATGCCTCGGTCAGCGCCGGTAATATGGTCATGGCATTGCCGACAATGCCATAGTGAGCAAAGTCAAAAATCGGCGCATTGGGGTCGTTGTTGATGGCGATAATCACATCCGAGGCATCCATGCCGACCCTGTGCTGGATGGCGCCGGAAATGCCCACCGCGATATAGAGTTTGGGGCGTACGGTTTTGCCAGATTGGCCGACCTGACGGTCTAGCTCGACCCAGCCCGCTTGCACCACGGGGCGAGTGGCGCCGACTTCTGCGCCCAGCACTTGCGCCAGCTCCCAGATCAGTTTGAAGTTTTCCGGCTTTTTCATGCCGCGGCCACCGGCGACGATAATGTCGGCAAATGGCAGTTGCGGTTTGTCTTGCATCTCGTCCGGGATAAACTCCAGCACTTTGGTAATGATGCTGTCTTCTATCATGCTCAGGGTATCTTCAATGATGCGGCCATTGCGCGTCGCGTCGCGCTCTGGCATTGCCATCACACGTGGCCGTACCGTGGCCATTTGCGGACGGTAATTCAGGGTCTGGATGGTACACAGCAAGGAGCCGCCAAAGGTTGGGCGACTCGCCAGCAGGCTGCGCACGTCGAGGTCGATATTGAGCTCGGTACAGTCAGCAGTGAGGCCGGTTTTGAGCGTGGTGGCGACACTGCCTGCCAAATCGCGGCCCAATGTGGTTGCACCAAGGAACAAGATTTCAGGCTGGTATTTGTTGACCAGATCGGTCAGCCCTTTGGTATAAGGCTCGTTGCGATAATCTTGCAGCAGCGGGTCTTCAATCAGGTAGCACAGGTCTGCGCCATGGTAAAAGGCCTCCTGGCAAAAACTGCGGGTGGTCTCTCCGGGAGGACCCATCACCACGCCTGCCAATTCCACACCCAGCATATCGGCCAGTTTGCGGCCTTCGCCCAATAATTCCAGCGAAACGGGATGTATGGCGCCGCGCTCATGTTCAATAAACACCCAGACGCCTTTATACGCTTTCAGACGCTCATCAAGCTCAAATTTCTTCTTGCCAGCCGGTGCCGGTTTTTTGGTTTCTTCACTCATATGGATTCCTTTACTTCATGCTCCCTGGATCTGTTCAAGCCGACCGCTTCAGCAGCTCCTTCTCGATGTTGGGAAACTTGGTAAACATTTTGGCGAGCAAGGTCACGCTCAGGTCTTTGGGCTCGTTGCTTTCGCATTGAATGATCTCGGCCTTGGTCGCGCGTGGTGTTGGTGCAAACACTTTGGAAACCACGGTAGGCGAGCCTTTCAGGCCGGTTTTGGTCGGGTCTTCAATCCCGGCAGCGTCTTTATTCCAGATTTTGACCGGATAACGGGCAGCACGGAACATATTGGCCATGGTGGCAAAACGCATTTCGTTATTGCCTTCGAGCACGGTAATCAGGCTGGGGATTTTGGTTTTGAGCACCTGCACGCCGCCTTCAGAACGGCGCTCGACCACGATTTCCTGTTTGTCAGTATCCAGCGAACGGATTTTTGAAACATAGGTGAGCAACTGCATCTCCAGCCGTTTTGCCACGCCGGGGCCGACTTGCGCAGTATCGCCATCAATCGTTTGCTTGCCGGTAAACACCAAATCAACAGGAATATCTTTGCTGATCTGCTGGATGGCCGCAGCCAGCGCATAGCTGGTGGCCAAGGTGTCAGACCCGGCAAAAATACGGTCGGTCACCAGTACGGCGTCATCTGCGCCATAAGAAATCGCTTTGCGCAGCGCCGCCTCGGCCATCGGTGGCCCCATGGTGAGCACGGTCACGCGCGCGCCATATTCATCTTTCAGGCGCAAGGCTTCTTCCAGCGCAAACAAATCATACGGGTTCACAATGGTCGGCACCCCCTGACGCATAATGGTGTTGGTCACCGGGTGCACCCGAATTTGTGCACTGTCTGGCACCTGCTTGATACAAACCACAATATGCATATCGAATCCTTCCTTTTGCCTGACTTTACCTGGATGACAGACCAGAAACACCCGGCCTTTTATTTCAGTATTGCAACAACCATGCCATGCTAAAAAAATTATTTTTATATATAAAAATCAGTAAGTTACAAGAAAAACTCACATTAAAATTATTTGTCGCAAACCCGACAAATCAGGCACGTTGTGAAGGCAATGTTTGTTTCAGACTGTTGAGATTAAAAGTCTTGCTGCCATCGGCTTCCTGAAACACCTTGAACACTTTTTCAGTAGCGGCGTTGGAGCGCACGAAGTCGTCATAAGCCGCATGCAACAAGCGCTGATAGGCATTGCGCTGCTCGTTCTCGGGCAAGGTCTGGCTCACAGGGTCACGCACCAGATATTGCTGAAAGCGTTTGAGGATATGCAGGCGATTGACATGTACCACCTGCGGGTCATAGGCGACACCGAGAAACGCGAAAAACTCTTCGGCAGCAGAAAAAGATTGCATCTGTGATAACAAGGCACTCATCAGGGTTCTCCAAACATAAAAAGGAAATGCAGGCTCAGGAATCGAAACGTTTGCGTGCACGCGCCTCGGCGACGCTGTGCTGTATCAAGGCTTCGGAAGCGGCTTGCTGGTTGTCACGCATCGCCGCTAGGGTATGCTCCAGTTGATCAATACGGTCTAGCAAAGCTGTGACCGCTTTGCCCACCGGGTCCGGCATCAGATGGTGGTCGAGGTCTATGCCCTGCTGTGGCTGGCGTCTGGCGTTGTCAGGCAGCACCACGCGACCGGGGATACCGACCACCGTCATCCTGGCCGGAATATCATGGATGACCACCGAGTTGGCGCCTACCCTGGCCTGTGCGCCCACCACCACCGGCCCAAGAATTTTGGCACCTGCGCCGACCATGACACCATCGCACAGGGTAGGATGCCGCTTGCCCGGATTCCACGACACACCGCCCAGCGTCACGCCGTGATACAGGGTGACATCGTTGCCGACCACCGCGGTTTCGCCGATAACAACACCACAGCCATGGTCGATAAAAAAGCGGCGGCCGATGCTGGCGCCAGGGTGGATATCAATCTGTGTCAGCATGCGCGTGACATAACTCAGCCAGCGCGCAGCAAACCGCCAGCCATGCCGCCACAAGCCATGCGAGATACGGTGCAGCAAGGTAGCGTGCAAGCCGGGATAGGTCAGCAACACTTCCAGCCGGTTGCGTGCAGCCGGATCACGCTCAAACACGCAGGCGAGGTCTTCGCGCAACAGGGCTAGCAAGCCAGACTGCACTGGCGAATTTACATGCATGACAGTCTCCCCGGTGTGGTCTGGCCTTCGAGATAAAACAGTTTGAGCTCATCACTGGCCGGGCTGCGCTTGGTGTTTACTGCAAACTGGCGTATGCGTTGCAGCAGCCATTCGGTTTCGTGATGTTGCACGCGTATACCCAGCTGCGCATAGACATGGCGCACACTGTGGCTACCGGAATGCTTGCCCAGCACCAGATGCCGTTCTCGCCCGACTGCAGCCGGGTCAAAGCCTTCGTAGGTGGCCGGGTCTTTGAGCAGGCCATCGACATGCATGCCGGACTCATGGGTAAACACCGCCGCACCGACGATGCTTTTATTGAGCGCCACGGCCCGGCCCGACGCCTGCGCCACCAGCTGCGAAATCTCTGGAAAGGCATGCATGTCCAGCCCCACATCCAGCCCGTGGATGCGCCACAGAGCGGTCACCACTTCTTCCAGCGGCGTATTGCCCGCCCGCTCACCCAGGCCATTGACCGTGGTGTTGACATGGCTGGCCCCGGCACGAATTGCCGCCAATGCATTGGCAGTGGCCAGGCCGAGGTCGTCATGCGCATGCATTTCGATGTCCAGCGAAGTGACCGCACGCAAAGCCGCAATGCGCTCATACGTGGTAAACGGATCAAGGACGCCCAGGGTATCGGCATAACGAAAGCGGCAAGCGCCCGCCGTCTCGGCCACCGCCACCACCTGCTGCAAAAACTGCGGGTCGGCGCGGGAAGCATCTTCACCGCCCACTGACACCTGCAAGCCCTCTTGACACGCCTGCGAGACCACCTGCGCCACCTGCTGCAACACCCACGCCCGGTCACGCCGCAATTTGCGCTCAATATGCAAATCCGACACCGGCAAGGACAAATTCACATGACGCACCCCGGTGCGCAAACATGCCAGCAAATCGCCCTCGGTCATACGCCCCCAAACCATTAGCCTGGTCGGCAATTGCAACGCCGCAATTGCGCGTATATCGGCAATTTCCGCCTCGCCCATGGCCGGGATGCCCACCTCCAGCTCTGGCACCCCAATCTCCGCCAGCGCCAAAGCAATTCGCAATTTTTCCTCACGGCTAAACGCCACCCCTGCCGTCTGTTCTCCATCGCGCAAGGTGGTATCGTTGATGACTGGCTTGCTTTGTCGCATCGTGACATCTCCGCATGTATTACCCTAGAGATAGCACAGGCTGTGCCAAGATGCACGAATCCAATATATTCTTTTATAAACAACAGGTTAAAAAATAACCAGAAGACAATTTCGATTGTAAGGTTTGCGACAAAGAAGGGTGTTATGTGACGAGCGTCCGGGTCAACATCCATTACCTGGTATACCAGCTGGCGAGATTAAATGAAGTACAAGACGTTTAAATGTTCGTACTCCTGCAATCACCATTGACATGACTTAGCCACTAGCAGTATTTCATGTGAAAAGGGAGTGAGTAACGCATCAGGAAGGAACTCAAAACACGCGCGTTTAACGCTTTAAGATAGCGATCTTTTAAACAAACCATAGCGCGTACCGTATGCTATAGCACCCTACAGAATCTGTAATACTGACAAATAAAAGTAAAGTATTCTTTACTTTATTTACGGACAAGCTTAAACTTTTTGCTATGAATATTCAAACAATAGGATCAATTATTAAACACGAGCGCGTAGCATGTGGCCTCAGTCAAAAGGCACTTGCTGAAGCTGCACATCTATCAAGAGTAACAATTGTGAATCTTGAAAACGGCAAGGTGGGCGACATTGGCGCTGTGAAGTTATCTGAGTTGGCGGATATTGTTGGCAAGCCACTATTTTCAACGGGTAAACCGATGAACTTTGTACAGATGTTACTTCGCAGCGTTAACACGAGTTACAAAAACACCATGACTCAGGATGAATTGGAAGCCGTCATGCTGAAAGGTGAAGTGCCAATGGGCTATGAAGGTCAGCTGTTTCATTTAATTGAAGAGGCCTCAATTGCCTTGTTGACCGGCGCAGTGAAACAGCTGGCAATGCAACAGCAGGCTAACCCAAAACATCTTTGGAAAAACCTTGCTAAATTGGCAATGGCCATAGAATCACCCAAGCCATTTTGGCAGGCGATCAATGGCTAACCCGTTACAGTTCCCTGCGGGTGTTTGGCAAAGCTTGCTCAGGCAAGCTTTTAGTCTCATAGATGCAGTGGCAAAGGATGGCGTTGAACTGCCACGTTGGAGCCTCGGCGGTGGCACGGTGTTGATGTTTCACTATGCACACCGTTTATCTAAAGATATTGATATTTTTGTGCCAGACCCTCAATTTTTGGGGTTCATCAATCCGCGCTTAGGTGGAAAAGGCGAAGAAATTACCCAGCAATACACCGACGGCTCTGAATACCTCAAGCTTTATCTGCCAGAAGGTGAAATTGACTTTGTAGCATCATCCCCCTTAACCTCAACCCCTTTTGAGAGTCATGAAGTTCTGGGGCGAGAAGTATTATTAGAAACGCCTGTAGAGATCGTAGCTAAAAAATTATGGCATCGGGGCGATAGAGTAACGCCACGTGACTTGTTGGATTTGGCCGTGGTGATTGATCATGCGTATGATGCAATTTTGCAAAACAGAATGATATTCACAAAAAATCTGGAAGCCTTTATCCATCAATGTGAAACAAGAAAATCTATTTTAGCGCCAGTCTATGCAGCAATTGAAAGACTCGATTGCGATTTAACCTATGGTGACTGCTTGGAAAGAGTTAAAAGGCTACAGCGTGATTTAAAGTAATTGTTGATGCTGTTAAACAAACCTTACGCCCCACAAAACTGACTTTTATTTTCAGCTTTCAAGTTGTTTAGTTGATGGAATTGACGTAGTAATCTAAACCTTTTAGGATGCTCTAAAAACTACCAAGTATTGGTATATGTTAATAAAGCACAACTTTCCTTACATAAACAAAACTTCAATGACGCAAAGTTTTACGTCATTTAGGATGCCTACTTTAGGCTACTAACTCTCACATGAATACTCCCGACGCTCAAGACCAGCCCTCAGAAGAAACGAAAACCAATCGGCTTTTCAAGTGGCTCGTAATTGGCATAATTAGCCTCGTTGTTTTCTACGCCATAACGCTCATTGCTCTCACATGGCCTATCACACATTTCACAGTTGAGGCTGCGGGCACATTTGGCGACAGTTTTGGTCTCCTAACATCGCTCTTCTCCGGGCTCGCTTTTGCTGGCCTCATATGGACAATCCTTTTGCAAAGGGTTGAACTACGTTTACAGAGAAAAGAGCTGCAGGAATCTCGTAGACAAGCAATTCTAACCCGTGTAATGAATATTATACAAAATCAGATAGGAGCCTATCGTACTGAAATTTCCACTCTTCGATTTCAAGGGCTTGAAACTTTGTCCAACGATATCGGGATTCATCAGATGCTCTATACAATGAACGGACATCTAGAAAATATGGCACAGGAACGCGCCAACAACGGACTATCTCCTGAAGAGCATATTGAAATGATTACGGACTATCTGCGCAATGTTTTTTCCAGCATCCGATCTTATCAAGTACTAATCGAAGGTCTACATCGTTGCTGCAAGGCCAACCGTTACCTACTAATAAATGAGGCTATTACAAGTAATGAAGCTCAAGATGCAAAAGCCTTATTTTTTGCTGAGCTACCAACTGGCCTAATGTATTTCGTATTCCAATTAGACACAATCCTCAAAGTTTTCCTCAAAATCAAACGAAAGCAAACAGGTTCAACTGCCGACTTGTTTGACCCAGCTCGAAAACTGTATAGTGATTGCGAGCTAATACTGAGTCACGAATCGCATGCGTTTTCCGAAGAGAACATGGCATCAGATCGGAAACAAAAATGGTTATTTGCGCCCTGAGCGCTAAACAACCAGTCCACCGGATCCGCACGAATGCCGCGCAAGCTGGTGAATTCAAACTTTGACGCTGTAGATTAAGTGTTTTAGAAAATTTAAGGCGCACCATGGCAATAAAGAAACCTCCACAATTGCTCTGAAAACCACAAACTCAAAACGAGAAATGTTTACCCCTTAAAACACTACAAACTATCCCCCAAAGTTTTTTCTACAGCTTCGGTAAGCATAAAACAAAAACATGAGTTATTACGATATCCAACAGGTGTGCCTTAACGGTCATCAAATCACTGATCGATATAATACGTCGCCACAACATCGGAGAAGTTATTGTAATATTTGCGGTGCAAAAACCATCATCACGTGCCCTAATTGCAATCATCCTATAAAAGGTGACTATCATTTTGATGGTGTTGTGGCTATTGGGTTCACAACGCCTGTACCAAAGCATTGTGAGAATTGCGGCACTGCATACCCGTGGGCCACGGTGGCTAAAAAAATACAAAGAATTACTTCAGTAAAAAGCATGTCTTCATGGTATGGGAGTTTATCAATGTACGAAAAAATAGGTTTATGGGGTTCAATAGCATCAATAATAGGCCTTGTTATCGTCTTTATTCCGCCTTCAGTTTCATCTTCTCCGAATCAAACGCAGAATATTTCTACATCAGGCAATCAAAGCCCTGCGATTGGTTCTAACAATAGAGATGTCACAATCAATTACAACAATCCAGAGCAGACCAAATCAAAAAGCTACGTTCTAAGGAATACAAAAGTAGGGTCTACGCTAGTAGTAAACACACCAAGTTTGGACGCAGCTGGCGATCCCACCAAACATGTTTGCATGGCTCCAGCGGGCACGCCAATTCAATTAACAGGCAAACGCGCGAAAATGGGTATGATTGATATGTGGAGGGAAATTAAAATAATTTCCGGTGATTGTGAAAGTAAAGTGGGTTGGACTGCATTAGAGAATATAAGTTATGAATAGCAATGGGACACTGCGCCGCGATGCGGCGTAAGCCCCAGAGCTTAAACGTTAGCTCGGTTGGCGACTCGCCTGCGTTACCTCACGTATCAAAACCCACTAAATCCTAATATTCTAAATACACCCTCGGCACCGCAGTTCACGCGGACAACAATGTACCTAACTGCTAAAAGCAGCCTCTCTCAAATTTCAAATAAAAAAAGCCTCCCGTCCGGGAGGCTTAAACACTCAACAATCGATCATTGTAAAGTGGGGGAAGAGACAGGACTACATTGCTACCGGGCCAGACATCGGACCGCCCTACCCGGTAGGCCTTCAATCACAGGCTAGCGGATAATATCGAAGCTGTAATCGGTGGTAGCGATGCCATTGGTGCTGATGTCCATCTGGTCAAAGATCTTGTCCAGGATAGTGACCAGCACGTTGAGGGCACCTTGATAGCCCCACACCGGATAGCGGTGTTTATGGTGGCGGTCAAAAATCGGAAAGCCCAAACGGATCAGCGGGATACCGGTGTCGCGGTCCAGGTATTTACCGTAGGTGTTGCCGATCAGGAAATCGACAGGCTCGGTAAACAGCAGGGAGCGCATGTGCCACAGGTCTTTCTTCGGATAGACCTTGCAGTTTTTACCAAACGGGCTGGCGTCAAACAGCGCCTGTACCTTGGCGGCCCAGGCATCGTCACCATTGGTGGAGAGTACCGTGGTGGGCTCAGCACCTAGTTCCAGCAGAAAACCGGTCAGGCCAAGCATGAGGTCAGGGTCACCATACAGGGCAAATTTCTTGCCGTGGATATGGGCACTGGAGTCGGCAATGGCATCCACTAGACGGCCACGCTCTTTGGTCAGGCTGGCCGGAATTGGTTTGCCAGAGAGCTTGGAGATGGCCATCAGGAATTCGTCTGTGCCCTTTACTCCGACGGGGTGATGCAGCTTGATCACCTCCTGGCCTTTGCTCTGGATATACTCGGCAGTTTTTTCGGCGCAGATGGACTGCATGACGATGGTGCCTTTGGCATGAATCGCGTTGGCGGTGTCTTCCAGTGTAGTGCCGCCATCATACATACGGAACTCGCCATCGGTCGGCGTATCCCAGGCGTCGGACGGATCGCACAGCATGGTTGGGGTGATGCCAAACTCGTTGAACATGCGTTTCACTTCGCGGTTATTGCCAACCACGTAGCCGTCAAAGCCGCCTATAAAGTTAATGCTGTCGTTGGGCTTGCGCTCTAAGGCTGGCACGGTGCCGGCTTTGCCATCCCAGAAGTAGTTGAGAATGCCTTTGAGCGCATTATCGTAGCCGGTGATATGGCTGCCGACAAACGCTGGCGTGTGGGCAAACGGCACATCGTAGTCAGCCGGGATGGAGCCTTTTTCGCGTGAGGTTTTGATAAAGGCGTTGAGGTCATCGCCAATCACCTCGGCCATGCAAGTGGTAGAAACCGCAATCATTTTTGGTTTGTACAAACTATACGAGTTGGCCAAACCATCAATCATATTGTTCAAACCACCAAATACCGCCGCATCTTCAGTCATCGATGAAGACACGCAGGAAGTCGGCTCTTTAAAGTGACGGCTGAAGTGCGAGCGGTAGTATGCCACGCAGCCTTGTGAGCCGTGCACAAAGGGCAATGTCCCTTCAAAACCATTCGCAGCAAATACGGCCCCGAGTGGCTGGCATGCTTTTGCCGGGTTCACGGTCAACGCTTCGCGGGCAAAGTTTTTCTCTTTGTACTCTTGCGTTTTGGCGTATTCGACCTGCTTTTTCACTTCATCGGCAGGCACGGCAAATTCAAAATTCTTTTTCTTGTTGGCGAACATTTCCGTATATTCTGGTTCGCGAAACAGTTCAAAATGGTCTAAAACCTTATCAGCATTCTGGCTCATGTTCAGTTCTCCTCTTAAGCCGCTTGTTGCCATGGTGCTTTGGTCAAGCCCCATACCGGGTTGTTAATCGCCATGTCCATGTCACGGGCAAAAATCGCAAAGCCGTCATAGCCGTGGTAAGGGCCGGAGTAATCCCAGCTGTGCATTTGACGGAAAGGCACGCCCATTTTCTGGAACACGTATTTTTCCTTGATGCCGGAACCGACCAGGTCTGGTTGCACGGCTTCCACAAACTTCTCAAACTCGTAGCCGGTCACATCGTCATAGATCAGGGTGCCGTCCTTAACGTAGTGGGTGGTACGCTGATAGTCATCGTTGTGGCCAAACTCGTAGCCGGTACCCACTACTTCCATGCCCAAATCCTCATAGGCACCAATCACGTGACGGGGACGCAGGCCACCGACAAACAGCATGACTTTTTTGCCTTGCAGGCGTGGTTTGTACTTGGCAATCACGGCATCGGTCAGCGCCTTGTATTTGGCAATGACCTGCTCTGTTTTCTCCTTGATACTGTCATCAAAGAAGCTGGCAATCTTGCGCAGGGATTCTTCGATTTTGGATGGGCCAAAAAAGTTGTACTCTACCCATGGGATCCCATACTTCTCTTCCATGTGGCGGCTGATGTAGTTCATCGAGCGGTAGCAGTGCAGGATATTGAGCTTGGCCTTGGGCGTGTTTTCCAGCTCGGCAATCGAGCCGTCACCGGACCATTGGGCGATCACGCGCAGGCCCATTTCTTCGAGCAGGATGCGGCTGGACCAGGCATCGCCACCAATGTTGTAGTCACCGATAATGGCCACGTCATACGGGCTGGACTCGAATTTGTTTTTTTCCGGGTCAGTTTTGTCAAACACAAAGTCGCGCACGGCGTCGTTGGCGATGTGGTGACCCAGCGATTGCGACACGCCACGGAAGCCTTCGCAACGCACAGGTACAATCACTTTGCCTTCATACTCTTTGGCTTTTTTCTTGGACACGGCTTCGATGTCGTCGCCGATCAGACCAATTGGACACTCGGACTGCACGGTAATGCCCTTGTTGAGCGGGAACAGTACCTGAATCTCGTCGATAATTTTTTCCAGTTTCTTGTCACCGCCAAACACGATGTCTTTTTCCTGGAAGTCGGAGGTAAACTGCATGGTGCCGAAGGTATCAATGCCGGTGGTGCCGATGTAGTAGTTACGGCGTGACGCCCAGGAATACTGGCCGCAACCGACCGGGCCATGCGAGATATGCACCATGTCTTTAATCGGGCCCCATACCACGCCTTTGGAACCGGCGTAGGCACAACCACGGATGGTCATTACCCCTGGCAGTGATTTGATGTTGGATTTCACATCACACTCGGATTTGCCTTCTTCATACACATTCAAATGTTTTGCACGTTTTTTGGCGGACTTTTCAGGATAGGCTTTTAACACCTCCTGAATCAGCTCGGCGCCGTTGACTTTTGTTTCAGCAGTCGCACTCATCGTTGTCTCCTATGTTCGACTAAAAACTAGTGATAAAAAGAAACTTTTCAAAAATTGTTGAAATTGCCCGGAAGTAACCTCCTCAACTTTTGAAACCGTCTCTGGAGGGGTTGGCAAGGGGCAAAGCCCCCTGCCAAAGACTCATTAAGCTGCAGTCGCCGCTTTACCAATCAGTGTTTCATCCTCTTTCTTCATGATGCCGAAATCCATCAACAGGTCTTCCAGCTCATCCATGGTGATCGGGGTTGGGATGGTACCGTTACCGGCGTTGGCGTGAACTTTCTGCGCCAGTTGACGATATTCCTCAGCTTGCTTGGAGTCCGGGGCGTATTCCAGCACGGTCATACGACGCAACTCGGCGTGCTGCACCACGTTGTCACGTGGCACAAAGTGGATCAGCTTGGTACCCAGTTTGCCTGCCAGTGCTTCAGCCAGTTCCAGTTCCTTGTCAGTCTGGCGCTCGTTACATACCAGGCCACCCAGACGCACGCCACCGGAGTTGGCATATTTCAGGATGCCTTTGGAAATGTTGTTGGCGGCATACATCGCCATCATTTCACCGGACATCACGATGTAGATTTCCTGTGCCTTGTTTTCACGAATCGGCATGGCGAAACCACCGCACACCACGTCACCCAAGACGTCGTAGGACACATAATCCACGCCGTCATAGGCACCGTTTTCTTCGAGGAAGTTGATCGAGGTAATCACACCACGGCCTGCGCAACCCACGCCAGGTTCTGGACCACCGGATTCCACGCAACGGATGTCGCGGTAACCGATTTTCATCACATCTTCGATTTCCAGATCCTCGACAGAACCGGCTTCGGCAGCCAGGGATAACACGGTATCCTGTGCTTTTGCGTGCAGAATCAGGCGGGTAGAGTCGGCTTTAGGGTCGCAACCGACGATGAGGATTTTCTGACCCATTTCGGCCAACGCAGCCAGCGTGTTTTGAGAAGTGGTGGACTTGCCGATGCCACCTTTGCCATAAAATGCAATTTGACGTAATGCAGCCATAATTGAAGCTCCTTTAGGTTTAAATGAAAAATTCGTCGCTGTACGCAGCCATCTTCCGATTCCGAATCGCAACCTAATCACTTTTCTTATCAGGCGATGGAGGGTGTCGGCCATGTAGCCTGTCTATGGCAAGTAGCGTGCCAACAGAAAAAATAAAAGTTAAGTGTTTGATTTATATTTATATTTTTACAAAAACGCAGACGACATTTCCTTAAATACTTTCTGTCGCAAACACGACAAAAGCGGCGCCCAGCGTGCGGTATGAAACAAACCTTTCTGCATACGGTCAGCCGCCTTTCAATGCGTTGCTTCATGCATCAACTGGCCGCCAAGCCTCATCCAGGCTTGATCCTTGCCTTCTGCAGATCAATTGGCATAGCTGTTGGTATAACACTTGCTGAATCAGGACTATCTGTCAGTTCCCAGAGAGGTCAGGATGCATCAGCCATTACCCCCCATTAATCCGGCGCTGGATACCAGCCGCCACAAACCGGTCGCGCAAATTCAAGGCAATCCGCACTTTGCACAAATCGGTGGAGAAGCGGTCATTAGCCGTCTGGTCGACCGCTTTTATGTGCATATGAACACGGCACCGGAAGCTGCCGCAATCCGCGCCATGCATGCGGCAGACCTGTCTGAAACCAAGGCGGTGCTGGTGCAGTTTCTGATCGAATGGCTGGGTGGCCCCAAGGAGTACAGCCGTGAACGCGGCCACCCCCGCCTGCGCCAGCGACATGCCATGTTTGGTATCGGCGAGGCAGAAAGAGATGCCTGGATGTTATGCATGCGGCGTGCCCTGCTGGAAGTGGTGACAGATGCCACGTTAAGGGCACAGCTCGATCAGGCTTTTTTTAAAACGGCAGACTTTATTCGTAACCAGCCAGCGTAACCCCTGGCCTCATTTATTTAGGAGAACCTTGCAATGACCACCATGGAAAGCACCATTTTCGGCAAACTCAATGCCGCCAACCGTTTGCAAAACCCGGTATTTAAAGACGCCACCAAAGTGCCTGGACGTTTTGGCTTTCGTGGCGAACTCGCCATCAAGTTTGCGCCGCAACTGGCCGATGAAGCACGCCCGCCAGAAATCACCTGCGACCAGGTCATGGCCTATGCGCAGGAGGGCGAAAACGGCATGCCTTTTTTTACCGGCTACCTGTTGTCATTTGGTTATCTGGATTTACTCGTCGATGCACTCAAAGACGTGCTGCTCCCGGAAGGCAAATATATCGTCTTCTGCAACAATATTGACCTGTTGAAAAAGTACACGGTCAAGATGAACGGCAGCACTTTCTACATCCTGCCCATTGATGAAGCCACGGTATATAACGAGCTACTGGAACTGTTGCGCCTGGAAAAAAATGACCTAAAAAAACTGGATACTGGCGCCAAGCTGGATGCCGTTATTGCCAAAGCGATGAGCTTCAGTGCCAACTTCCCTGAAATCAGCTATGAGGAAGGCTTGAAGCTGATGGGGCCAGTACGCAACCCCAACGAAAACCGCCCGGTTTAAGGCTACATCTCGCTGGCATGCAGGCGGAAGAAAGCCCGCAAGACTGGTACAGCACCAACCTGGTCGGTCTTCCGGCCGGATTGCTGGGCTCGGTCGCGTTTAACCGTCACCCGCAGCCCCTGCATATTGCCGGAGCACGCGAGACCCACGGCGGGCTGTTTCGTTTGCTGCACGCCAGCCGCAACGCCGAAGAAGCCGCCGACAGGTTTGCTCACTATATGACCATCGCCTTTGACTTGCAGCGGCCAGCCACAGCACAAGGCCCGCGCCGTTTCAGACCCAGCTACCTCAAATTGCTGGAGGGCTGGGGCTTTGATGCCAACAGCCCGCAGGGGGCGGTGCTCAAGGGCTGGGTGGAGAGTCGCTTTGGCCTCGCGCCCAGCTTTCACCGCGCACCGCTGAGGCATTTCCCCTCCCCGGCCTGGGTCACCTATCTGGAAGAGAAGTTTTGCAGCCGCTTTCATAACTACAGCATCCATATGCAGCTTGATTTGTTATACGAGTATTGTCAGTTTGTGATTGCGCGTTTTGGCTTGCCGACCTCGCACCCCACACTGACCCTGTGGCGCGGCGTGAACCTCAACGAAGAACCGACCCTGGGGCAACATGGGCTGCGTGCCGGGCTGTGCAGGCTGCGGCTTAACAATCTGGTGTCATTTACCCGCAACCGCGAGCGCGCCGACGAGTTTGGTGACTGGATATTGCAAGTGGAAGTGCCGCTGGTCAAACTGTTACTGTTTCCCGGCTTGCTGCAACACAGCCCACTGTGCGGCGAGGAAGAAGTCATCGCGCTGGGTGGCGAATACGAGGTCATGGCCCGCTATGCCTGACCTCATGCAACGTGCGCTGGGCGCATATCTGGGCATGGCGGTCGGCGATGCGCTGGGCGCGCCAGTGGAGTTTATGACTGCCAGAGAAATCGCCAGCCGAGGCCAGCATCGCGACATGACAGGCGGTGGCTGGCTCAAGCTCAAACCCGGTCAGATTACCGACGACACCGAAATGTCGCTGTGTCTGGGCCGCGCCTGGCTAAGCCACAATGGCTGGCATGCCGAAACGGCCGCCCGCGGCTTTGCCGACTGGCTAAAAAGCCACCCGATAGATGTGGGTAACACCTGCCGTCGCGGCATCCGCCGCTTTTTGCTTCATGGTACGCTGCAAGGCCCGGCTTCAGAAGCCGAAGGCGGCAATGGTGCGGCCATGCGCATGGCACCCATTGCCATCGCCACCTATCACCTACCAGACCAGTTTGAAAAAATCACGCTGGCACAAGCGCGCCTCACTCATCACCACCCATTGTCCGATGCCGCCTGCCTGACGCTGTGCAGCATGGTGCATGCACTGTTCAATGGCCAGGGTGGTGCGGCCTGCCGCTTGCTGGCGGCAGCACTGGTCAAACAGTACCCGGCATTCAAATTCGACCCCTATCCGGGCCGGGCCAGCGGCTATATTGTTGACACGATGCAAACCGTGCTGCATTTTTTTCTCAACACTGACAATTTTGAAGACTGCCTGATTGGCACCGTCAACCAGGGTGAAGATGCCGACACTACCGGCGCCATTGTTGGCATGCTGGCGGGTGCCCGCTATGGCAGTCAGGCCATCCCCGAACGTTGGCTGCAGGCCCTGCCACTCACCATCCGTCAGGAAATCGAACAGCAAGTCCCCGCACTCTTGCAAGGGGGTCTAGATGAGCACCATACTGTTTTATGAAAAACCCGGTTGCAGCAACAACAGTCGGCAAAAAGCCCAACTGGCTGCGGCCGGACACACATTGATTGCCAAAAATCTGCTCACCGAGCCTTGGACACGTGAGCGCCTGCTGCAATTCTTTGGCTCATTGCCGGTGCACGCCTGGTTTAATCCGGCCGCCCCCAAAATCAGGGATGGCGAGATAGATCCGGCCACCCTGGATGCCGACACCGCATTGGCCATGCTGCGCGCCGAACCACTGCTGATCCGGCGGCCACTCATCGAGGTTGACGGTCAGCGCATGACTGGCTTTGACGCCAGTACCCTATCTGTTTGGTTGGGACAGCCCATCTTGGTCAACACTGCGTCGCAGAGTTGCCTGCGGCACCATCCCTCTCAGCGTTGATGAATGCACTAAAACAGCATCAACATATTTCTTAAAGTGATAGGCCTTAATCCCCAGACACCGACGGGATTTTATGGATGCTCAAATCCGCGCCATCAAACTCTGACTCGGCATCCAGGCGGATACCTACGATTTTCTTTAATGCGCCGTAAACGATGGTTCCGCCCACTAGCGCGATCACTACACCCAATGCAGTACCTGCCAGCTGGCTCATCAGGCTGACGCCGCCCATGCCACCAAGACTGGTCGCACCGAAGATACCTGCCGCGATACCGCCCCAGGCACCACACAAGCCGTGCAACGGCCAGACACCAAGCACATCATCGATTTTGAAGCGTGTTTGCGTGAGGGTGAATGCCCAGACAAACAAGGTGCCAGCGACTGCGCCAGTGACCAGTGCGCCGAGTGGGTGCATGACATCAGAACCGGCACAGACGGCCACCAGACCAGCCAACGGGCCATTATGCACAAAGCCCGGGTCATTTTTACCAAGCAGCAATGCGGCCAGCGTGCCACCCACCAGCGCCATCAGTGAATTGACCGCTACCAGGCCGGAAATGCCTTGTATGGATTGGGCGGACATGACGTTAAAACCGAACCAGCCTACAGTGAGTATCCATGCACCCAAAGCGAGGAATGGAATATTGGAAGGTGGATACGCATGCAAACGGCCATCTTTGGTATAGCGACCATTACGTGCGCCCAGCAGTATCACCGCAGGCAAGGCAATCCAGCCGCCCATGGCATGCACGACCACCGAACCGGCAAAGTCGTGAAAGTTTGCACCATAACTGACCTTCAGCCAGTCCTGAAACCCAAAATGAGCGTTCCAGGCAATGCCTTCAAAAAACGGATAAACAAAGCCAACCAGCAAAAATGTTGCGGCCAGTTGCGGGTTGAATTTGGCGCGCTCAGCAATGCCGCCAGAAATAATGGCAGGAATGGCGGCGGCAAAGGTGAGCAAGAAGAAGAACTTGACCAGACCATAACCGTTTTGCACGATCAGTGTTTCGGCACCATTGAAAAAGTGGATGCCATAAGCAATACCATAGCCAATAAAAAAATAGGCAATAGTAGACACACAAAAATCCACCATAATTTTAACCAGGGCATTCACCTGATTTTTTTGACGTACTGTGCCGACCTCCAAAAAGGCAAAACCGGCATGCATTGCCAAGACCATGATGGCCCCCAGCAATACAAACAGGACGTCATTAGCTGTCACTAATGATTCCATTTCGCTCTCCGAATTCAATAATTATTGATTGGCGTTTTGTTTGAAAGACACGCCTTTTTAAAATGCGCAGGTTTCAAGCAAATATCAGGCCATTTTTAAGTGATTGATTTTAAAAGGAGTGGAGATTGGGCACTGGCAAAAACGCCCCAAAATAACTCAATCAAAAGTGCATTGCACATTATTGGTGCAAATTAGGGCATATTTAAACAAAAGTACTTAAAGATGCTCAAATGCTGATGAATGAGGCATGCCATGCGAACTCATCGAGAGTTTGCGTCAACAAAACACGGATAAAGCGGTGGATAACCGTATCGTCGTATGCCAATACTGAGGAGGGACAGACTTATATGATCTCGACCGGTTGCAATTGCTTGAGCATTTCGACCGCATCAGGATGCGCAGACCAGAAATAGTAAAATTCACGCACCGCGTTTAAAAATAGGTGACGGGTATTTTTGAGATTAAATAGCGGCAGGGTTGCGTCAGCGGTGATGCGGTAGGCGTTTTTTTCTGTGAGTGGTGCTTCACGCAAGCGCAACAACATGAGCTTTGCCATGCGCGTACGCAGTTCAATATCCATCTCCTGCTTGTGCTCCATGGATTTGAGCGCTTTGACGTAGCCGTTAAGCGGCCATAATTCTGCTGTTTCAAACTTCTCGGACTGCAACGCCGGCCAAACGGACTGCAAATCAATCACCGCCGGCTGCCAACCGATAGGATGTAATTCAAAGCCGACAGTATCGGCATATTGCATGACGGCTTTCACATCGCCGCGCCAAAAAGGATAAAACTCGCGGATAATGGTCAGGATTTCTGGCCAGCGCTGGGCTTCCTTGTCGGCCAGACAATCGTCCACCGCTTGCCGGTAGACCGTGCTGCTGCATTCCTGGTCTTTTAATAGCGGCGTTAACTCAGCCAGCACCGCGTCGCGCTGTGCCATGATGGCAGCATCAGCGCCCTTGCTGTGCAATAAATTATAATAAGCTTGAATCGCATCTGCTTCGCGGCTTGAATTCATCGTTAACAACACTAAATAAGAATGAAATGAATATGAAACGGATTATTGGTCATCATACACTGAAAAAGATAATCGTCTTAAAGGAGAACAACGATGGCTGAATGGGCCTTATTAGCCATTTTGATGGCGGGCGCATGGTATTGGATGGATACGATTTCGAAACGTGAGATCGCGCTCAAGATTGGCCGCCAGTTGGCTGAGCGCTGCCATCTGCAGTTTCTGGATGAAACCGTGGCTTGCGCCCGCGTCGGTTTTGCCAGGGATGGTAATGGACGTATGCAGTTACAACGCACGTATACCTTTGACGTCTCCAGCCAGGGCATTGAGCGCATGGCCTGTCATCTGCAATTGCGGGGCGGCCAATTGGTGGCCTGGCATATTCCGCCTTACGTCACCCAGTAAAACGCCATGGTGGTTGGCCGCTTTGCCCCTTCGCCTACCGGTCCCTTGCATTTTGGCTCACTGGTCGCCGCCGTCGCCAGTTACTGCGATGCTAAAAGCCAGGGCGGCCGCTGGCTGCTGCGCATAGAAGATGTAGACACCACCCGCCGCGTAGCCGGCGCCAGCGCAGACATGATTCGCACCCTGCAGCATTATGGCTTTGTTTGGGATGAGAAAATCGTCTACCAAAGTGAACGCACCGAGCACTATGAGCAGGCCCTGGCGCAGTTACGCCACCGGGGCCTGGCATACCCTTGCACCTGCTCGCGCAAGGAGATTGCCGACAGCTCAACACAACTGGGCATTGAAGGTGCCATTTATCCTGGCACTTGCCTGCAACATCCCATTAAACCAGACACACCAGCTGCCTGGCGCTTGAAAACGCCTGCCATCAATATCGGCTTTGCAGACAGAATTGTCGGCTGGCAGCAACATGCCATGGCCAGTGACATCGGTGACTTCGTGATCAAGCGTGCCGATGGTCTGTTCAGCTACCAGTTAGCCGTGGTCGTTGATGATGCTTTGCAAGGCGTGACCCATGTGGTGCGCGGTGCTGACCTGCTGCAGTCCACCACGCGGCAGATCTATCTGCAACAGTGCTTGGGCTATGCCACCCCAGCGTATGCCCATATCCCGCTGGTATTGAACGACCAAGGGCAAAAACTCAGCAAACAAACCCTGGCAACCGCTTTGCCGCTCGACAATATCCTGGCCACGCTCGTTGCCGCCTTCAACTTTCTACCCTATTTACCGCAACCGGTTCCCACTTTTTCAAACTTGCCTGCGCTGTGGCAATGGGCAATGGCCCATTGGCAACTCGGCCAGCTTGCTAGCGACTAGTACTCACGCTTATCCCGTGATTTGCTGACAAAACTTACAAAATTTATTGATAACCATTATCAACTAAGTTAATATTCGCGACAATCATTGAGAGGATATTAATTTTATGACGATTAAAAATACCCAAGAAAATCCGTTCAGACCTCGTCCAACGCTGCTCTCGATCGGGCTGTTTTTTAGTAGCGCACTCTTATCCATGACCGCGTTAGGCGCCAGTGAGAGCGAAACCGTCGAGTTACAAGAGGTCGAGGTCAAGGCAGAGAAACAGAGTGACACCAAACCGGTCAAGGGTTACAACGCAAAGCGCTCCACCTCCGCGACCAGAACCGATACCGAGCTGGTCAACGTACCGCAAGCCATTACCGTGATTACGCGCGACTTTATGCAAGACCAGTCCATGCAAAGCATCGCTGATGCTGTACGCTATGTGCCTGGTGTGCAAGCGGCACAAGGTGAAGGTAACCGTGACCAGCTTGTATTACGTGGCAACCAGACTACGGGTGACTTATTTGTAGATGGCCTGCGCGACGACATTCAGACTTACCGCGACTTATATAACACTGACCGTATCGAAGTGCTTAAAGGCCCTAACGGCATGATTTTTGGCCGCGGCGGCGCAGGCGGTGTCGTGAACCGCGTCAGCAAAAAAGCCGGCTGGGATCCAGTCAGAGACCTCAGCGTGAGCTATGGCAGTTTCGATCACCGCCGTATCACCGCGGATTATGGTCAGGGGTTGTCCGAAGAATTAGCATTCAGACTCAATGCGGTGTATGAAAACTCCAACTCTTACCGTGATGGCGTGGAATTAAAACGCTACGGCATGACACCGACCTTTACGATCAAGCCGGGGGATAAAACCGAGATTGTTTTAAGTGCCGAATACTTTAAAGACGAACGCACTGCGGATAGAGGCATACCGTCTTTTATCGGTGGGGACAACAGCAACCTGAATAATCGTCCTTATCGCATCAAGGATTATGACAAGTTTTTTGGTAACGCAAAATTAAGCCCGACCGAAACAGAAACTGTCGCCTTTAATGCTGCCATCAGCCATGCCTTTGATAACGGCGTGCAGGTCAAAAACAGTACCCGTTTGGCCTACTACGATAAGTATTATCAAAACGTTTATGCAAATAGCAGTGTGACAACCGCCAATACCCTGCAATTAGGCGCTTATCGAGATGAGACAAAACGTGAGAACCTGATTAACCAAACTGATATTACCTATACAGCCAAAACTGGAAATGTAGAACATAAGTTGCTGGCTGGGACAGAGCTTGCTGCACAAGATACGACAAATAAGCGACTCACTCAGGGAACGAGTGAAAACTTAACTGGCAGCGTCTCGGCCGATAACCCTACAGTTTCCAATGTAGCCTTTAATACAACCAGCCGCAATCAGAAAAGCGACTTTACCGTTGCCGCCATATACTTGCAGGATCAAATCGTTTTCAACCCAAAATGGCAGGCAGTCCTGGGCTTAAGACATGATCATTTGGAAACAAATTACACCGACTTGCGAACAGGTAACTTTGCCAATATCAATGTCACAAATAATCTGCTTTCACCGCGAGCCGGGCTGATTTACAAACCTACGACGGATAGCTCGCTATATGCAAGCTACAGCACCTCATATGTGCCGCGCGCTGGGGATCAGTTGATTGGTCTTACCGTGAGCACTCAAAGCTTCAAGCCTGAAAAATTCATTAATAAAGAAGTCGGCGCAAAATGGGATATCAACCCCAATCTGGCATTGACTGCCGCCATTTTTCAACTTGAAAGAGAAAATGTTTTGGCCGCAGACCCTACAAATACAGGTAACTCTATTCTGCTTGACGGCCAGGAAACCAAAGGTCTGGAAGTTGGCCTGAGCGGCAAGGTGACTGACCAATGGCAGGTCATGGGCGCATTCACGTTGCAAGAAGGCGAAATCACCAAACAGCAAGGCGCAGGCAACAGTGCGATCCTGGCTGGCAGCAATCTGGCAATGACACCCACCCGCACCTTCTCATTGTGGAATAAATACCAGATCAATGACATGTGGGCCGTCGCGTTGGGCATGGTCAGCCGCTCAGAAATGTATGCGGCCACCCCAACGGCTAGCCAAAGCACGCTGCTGCCTGGTTACACGCGTTTTGATGCAGCGATTTTTGCCAAGTTAAGCCCGCAGTGGGATACGCAAATCAATATCGAGAACCTGACTAACAAAGACTATGCCCTGTTTGCGCACAACAACAATAACATTACGCCCGGTGCGCCTTTAAACGCCCGTGCGACCTTGAACTATCATTTCTGATCTAGCATGCATGTGATTTTAGCCCGCCACTGTGCGGGCTTTTTTATTGCGGGTGTCAGCGACGCCAAGCTTCAATGTTAAAATAACACACATGAATAACGCACAACGCCCAGACCAACTGCACCCTTTTATTTTTGAACAGTCCGCCGTGCGCGGTAATTTTGTTCAGCTCAATCAAAGCCTGTTCACTGCGCTTGAGCATCAGAGCCTGCCTGATGCGCTCAAAAGCGTGATTGGTGAATTTGCAGCGGCCAGTGTGTTGCTGACCTCTACCCTCAAAATGCAAGGCAAACTGATTTTGCAATTGCAAAGTAAAGGCGCCTTGCAGTTATTGGTGGTTGAATGCACTTCTGCTTTAAATATCCGCGCGACAGCCAAGGTCAGCGGCGAACTCAATGGCCCACATTTAACAGACTGGCTCGCACAAGGCCAGCTGGTGATTACCTTGATGCCTGAAACGGGCGAGCCTTATCAGGGCATTGTGCCGCTAGAAGGCGACAGCATAGCCAGCATGCTTGAAAACTACATGCTGCGCTCTCAACAGATTGACACCCGCCTGTGGCTGACCGCAGAGGGAAACCGCGCGGCTGGCCTGCTGTTGCAAAAATTGCCGCAGCAGCAAGAAAGTGATCTGGACTGCTGGAACCGTGTGCAACATCTGGCGGGTACTGTCACGGCCCCGGAGTTGTTGGATCTGGAAGCGGTCACTCTCTTGCAGCGGTTGTTTGTAGAAGAAGATGTACGGTTATTTAGCGGGCGCGAAGTGCAGGCGTTTTGTAGTTGCTCGCAAGCCAATGTCAGCAATATGCTGCAAATGCTGGGTCTGGAAGAAGTGCAAAGCATTTTGCAGGAGCAAGGCAGCATTGAGATTCAATGTGACTTTTGCCACAAACACTATGTGGTCGATGAAGAAGAAGCGCTCGCCTTGTTTGAGGCAGACAACTCGCCTGGCATCAAACACTAACCTGCGGCTATGTGCCCAGCCCGCGTTGGCGCTGGCATTCAAATAAGGCAATCGCGGTGGCTGCGGCCGCATTCAAAGACTCCAGGGCCAGTGTGCCCTGATGTGCCATAGGAATGGTGACACAGGTCTCAACCGCGGCTTGCAGCGCAGCAGAAACCCCAGCCCCTTCGTTACCCACCACAAACAAGACGGGCTCTTGCAGCGTTTGCTGATACAAGCTGGCGCCCTGCATGGTCAAAGCAAGGGTTTTGCCGGAAAAGCCCGCAATCACCTCCAGCGCATCCACGCTTTCCATCAGCGGTAAAATAAACTGTGCCCCCTGCCCGCCTCTGAGCGCTTTGGGCGACCAGGCATCGGTACAACCTTTAGTCAGATAGGCGGCCTGCACGCCTGCGGCCGCGGCCGTCCGCAAGATGCTGCCCAAATTACCCGGATCCTGGATATCTTCTATCACCAGTGCAAAATCACAGTGCGCGGGCAGCGTCGCAGCAGGAATATCCACCAAGGCCATCACCCCACTACTGGATGCGACTGGCGCCAACTCGGCAAACATCAACGTAGGCAGCAGCATCGTATCCACATCCGTCAACTGCTGTATTAAGGCCGTCGCCTCGTCATTACTATGCCCTTCAGGGATAATCAGCAGCCTGGGTTCACCATAGACCTGATGGTAGGCTTCAATCAAATGCACGCCCTCCAACAGGGTAGACGCCGTTTTTTTGCGCTCACGCGACTGGTCGGCCAGCTTGCGCAATTGCTTGAAGACAGGGTTATCGCGGGAGGTAATATGTTTAAAAGCCATGCAGGAATTATACGTGAATTGCGCGGCTGGCTGATTTTTGCCTGGAATCCATCCACAAACACGCGCCCAGCCCAAAGCTGCGCACCATTCACGTATAATTCCTGCATGGCAAAAACACTTGATTTAGAACGTATCTTGCACCGGCAGGGCTTTGGCACACGCAAAATGTGCCGCATTTTAATTGTTAACGATGCAGTCACCGTCAATGGCGAACCCTGTGATGACCCGGACGCCAAGTTTGCGCTCGACAACAGCCTGCACTTCACGGTGGAAGGTGAGCCCTGGCAATACCGCGAGCATAGTTACCTGATGATGCACAAACCGGCGCATTATGAATGTACGCATAAAACCCAATTTCACCCGACCATCTATACGCTGCTGCCCAGCCCACTGGTTGAACGCGGCGTTCAGTGTATCGGACGGCTAGATGAAGATACCACCGGCCTGATTTTGCTGTCAGACGATGGTCAGTTTATACACAAAGTCAGTTCGCCCAAACACCATGTACCCAAGGTATACGAGGTGACTTGCAAACACGCTTTGAGCACTGCCGATATGCAGCACCTGTTGGCAGGCGTGCAACTAATTGATGAAGACGAAACGATTTCTGCCTTGGCCGCCAGACAGATCACAGAGAACGTGATACACCTCACGCTGGCAGAAGGCAAATACCATCAGGTCAAGCGCATGATCGCCGCCATCGGCAACCGCGTAGAAGCCTTGAAACGTATCAAAATTGGTCAACTTGCGCTACCAGAGAACCTGGCAGTGGGGGAATGGCGCTGGCTCACCGACGAGGATTTAATTGCCGTTCAATCCTGAACGATCAACAAAGGACCTTCATGATCTGGTTAGTACTGATAATTGCGGGATTGTTTGAAACCGCCTGGGCTATCGGTTTGAAGTATACCGAGGGATTCACCAAGTTTTGGCCCTCGTTCTGGACCATCGTGACCATGGTCATCAGTGTCTGGCTCTTGGGCGTCTGCGTCAAGCAACTGCCTGTCGGCACGGCTTATGCCGTCTGGGTTGGCATTGGAGCTGTCGGTACTGTGATCGGCGGCATCTGGCTATTTAATGAACCGGTATCACCATTGCGCATCTTCAGCTTGTGCATGATTATGGCAGGCATTATCGGCCTCAAGCTGGCGGCGCATTAAACTGCCAGCAAGCACTGGCATTAGCAAACTGGCAATTTTAAATTCTGTGTGTGAAAGCCGGGCAACTTGAAACTCAAGCCGCCCCAAGCCTGGATTTAACTGCCGAGCAATTTTTGTGCTTTGACAGTGGCGTTATTCGCAGTCTGTTTTTTCGTTTGTGAGACGTGATGTGTTTTTGTGGCCCCACTTTGCTGAGCCACGCAAGCGCCGCCTGCACTGCCTAAACCGGCACCAATCACCGCGAGCAACCTGCCACCACCCAAACCACGACCCAGGATTGCACCGCCGGCCCCGCCCACGGCACCCCCCAACATCGTCGCCGGCTGTGCTTTACCGCCATTAGCGACCACACTCCCCACAGCACCACCTACGGCGCCCCCGAGCACTTCACCCGCGGGCCCCAGCATCACGGCACCAATGGCTGAACCAGCCAAGCCACCGACGCCACTGGCACCGACATTTTTGCTATTACAGCTTTGCGCCCAACTGGGGTTGCTGGCAATCAGCAAACTGACAGCAATCATCCATGTTTTCATGTCATTCTCCATTCAATGAAAAAGGGAAGAGGATCAAATAGACACTTGTACGACATGCGCGCTTAATCAGCAGTCTTAATCGTGATCATGGTGTCTGTGTTTGTGGTGATGACGCGGACCTTTGTGTCGTTTGCCATAGCCACGCCCGGCATAGGGATCCGGCTCGGCTATCACTTTACCGACCACTGCACCACCTGCACCCCCAACACCGGCACCGACCACAGCGCCTGTAGTAGTACCGCTCACTTTACGCCCAACCATTGCCCCGGTGGCACCGCCCGCAGCCCCACCCAAAATGGCACCGGTCCGTCCCGCACGCCCTGTGGTCGCCGCGCCTCCCAGACCACCGCCGACAGCGCCACCGATGACCTCACCGGTAGAGCCGCCTAACACGCTACCTACTGCAGTCCCGGCTGCTGCGCCCAGGCCGCCGCCAAGACCTGTTTCCAGATTATCTGCCATGACTGGTGTTGCGCATATGAACAACACACCCCAAATCAATTTTTTCATGTTGTATCCCTTGTTTGAATTTATGCTATTTTAAATGGTCTTTGAAAAACCATATATTGTTTATTGACTATATTGTTATGTTAACTAGCCGTCTCAGCCTCATTTGCATTTGCATCGTGTCAACTTGTCTCATCAGCTGCTCAGCGCCGATGCCCAGCCAGGCCGAGCAATCCATTGTCCGCAGCTTTGACCCTAACCAATACACCGGAACCTGGTATGAAATTGCCAGACTGGACAACCGATTTGAAAAAGGCTTGGAGCAAGTCACGGCCAATTACACCATCGAAGCGGATGGCACCCTCAAGGTAGTGAACCGTGGCTTCGATCCCCAGAAAAACGACTGGAGTGTCGCTACCGGCAAGGCCAAATTTGTCGATCCGGCCAATCCTGACGGCAGCCGTACCGGCAAACTAAAGGTGTCATTCTTCGGCCCTTTTTATGGTGATTACACCATCCTCGAAATCGATAAGCCTTATTACAACTATGCCTTGGTTAGCAGTGGCAGAGACTACTTATGGATACTCTCCCGCACACCACAACTCCCCTACCCGATCAAACAACATTTGATGGCCAAAGCCAAAGAATTGGGTTTTGCCACCGATCAGTTACTGTTCATCCGACAAGCCAACCAGGCCGAGTACGAATCCGGTAGACATGTGATGCCCCAGCATCAATAACTCCTGCCGGGACATCTCTGATACCACCGCATGGCCTTGTCCATCAGTTCATTGGGCATCCATCTGCTCAACAGCGCTGCCAGGTGCAGGTGGGGTATCCATCACTGTATCCATGCCTGCGGGCGCAGGGGCTGGCACCACTTCACCTGTGGTATAGCGCAACTCGCCCAGAACGGCATACACGCCTTCAGCCTGTTTGGCCAGATTAGTCACCGTTTCAACCTGCTCTTTGGAAGAAACCTGACCGCTCAGTTGAACCACACCATGGGTGTCAGAATTCACTTCAATTGCTGAAGCATCTACGCCATGGCTCTGCAACAGGGTTTTCACATTGTCGACCACCGTTTCGCTAGGCAAAAATTTATACATCGGTTCGCCTTGTGCCAGCGCATGGGTACTGGCAAGGCCCATTAAAGTTACTAAAGCACTCATAGTCAGATAACGATTCATTTTCATGATGTTTCCTTTCATTTGTACACGTGATTAAGAGGGCGAGTTGTCCAAGCTGCAAAGAGGATGAATCTAACAACTACTTGTAGGACAACCCGCCAAACAAAAAAAGCAAGCTACATCATTGGGAGAGGATATGTAGCTTGCGAGGGGGTGTGAGTTAACCTTTCACCACAATAGCGTTTTTCACAGATTTAACGCCCTCTACACCAGTCACCAATTCTTCAGCCTTGGCTTTGAGAGAGGCATCTCCCACAAACCCACTCAGCAATACTTCGCCTTTATGAGTTTCCACGCTGATCTTGAGTGACTTCAAGGATTCTTCCTCGAGCAGTTTGGCTTTGACTTTGGTGGTGATCCAGCTGTCAGACATGGCGCCTTTAATGGCTTTCTGGCTGGTCTGTGTCTTAAGCTCTGCAAATTCTTCATAGCTCAAAGTGCCATCATTGTCGTGGTCAAACGCTTTGAAATCTTTTTTCTTTACGTTTTTGTCTTGCTGTACTTCTGCCCAGGTCAAGGTGCTGTTGCCATTCTTGTCCAAGGCCTTAAACTCTTCCTGATAGGGCTGTACGCCGTTTTGCACTTCGTCCAAATCGAACGCAAAGGCATTCACAGTGATTGTTGTTGCCAACAGGCTGCCAAAGATGATTGCTTGTTTATATTTTGACATTGACATTTGCGTCTCCTTATTTACGCACATCGCAAAGTAGTTGATGCGATGTGTAGCCATGTTACTGGCTGGGAGCGCAGGGGTCAGTCGTCCACCGACTGAATCCCTTGTCAGAATATGACTACAGCGTGCAAAACGCTGTATAAGGAGGCTTAGTTGTTTGCCGGTTCGGCAGCAAGGAAAGGTAACATCACCCGCGTACTGGTGCCCTCGCCAGGCGTACTGGTGACTTCATAATGGCCGCCAATAGACTCCACCCGGTTGCGCATGCCGCTAATGCCGGTGTTACTACCGGTCAGACTATTCATGTCAAAGCCGATACCATTATCGGCAATTTCAAGCTTGATATGCTGGTCGTCGTGCATCAGATGCACCGAAACGCCACTGGCTTGTGCATACTTGCTGCAGTTGTTCAGGCTCTCTTGCACCAGGCGATAAATAATCAAACTCAAGGTCTCGTTCATCATGAGCTCTTGCTCGGGCATGATGATATCCATTTGCCAATGGTTACGGGCAGCGGCCTCATCAACCAGGTTTTGCAACGAGGCGATCAGACCAAAACTCTTGATCATGGAGGGGTGCAGGTTTTGCACAATCTCGCGTTTGAAGTTGATACTGCGGTCCAGGTATTGGTTGGTCTTTTTCAGCTTGTCGGTGATTTGCGGCGAGCTGTCTTTTAAGTATTTGATCGCCCAGGAAATATCCATTTTAATGGCTGTCAACAACGAGCCCAGCTCATCATGCAATTCGCGCGAGAGCTGATAGCGCTCACGCTCAATGTTGGTCTGTGCCTGCAGGGCCTGTCGTTGCAGGCTGACGGTTAGGGTCTGGATATTGCGCTCGTATTCGGCGTTCTCATCCGTCAAGCGTTCGTGCAAATTGGCTTTTTCTGCCAGCTCACGCAATAAACGGCGAATCACCAGTACCACCAGTGACACAAAGATCAACGGGCACGCCATGACAAACCAGCGCATCATGCGCCGCATATTATTTCTCGCCTCGGCCAGTTCGTGACGGTAATCGGTGATTTCCTTCTCAAACTGGCGCGAGAGCATTTGCACGTTCGCACTTTCTTTAATGCCAGAGTCCAGCTTGACCACGGCCAACGCCTTGTCGAACTGGTGCTTCTTGGCAAAATCAATGGTCACACTCATTTCGGCAGACTTTTTGGCAATGCTGTTGACCAGCTGGTTCATGATGTTTTGTATCGTGATGTGCTTGACCAGATTGGTGTGGTTCAACAGCGTATTGATGTTTTGCAGATGTTCGCTGATCTCCTGCGTCGCCTCGTCATAAGGCGCGAAATAGTTTTCAGAACGGGTGAGCAAGTAGCCGCGCTGCGCGCTTTCAGCCACCGAAAGACTGGCTTGTGTTTTCCACTCCTCCATCAGGAGCTGGTCCAGTTTGGTCAGCAGGTCTGTTTTTTCACGCGTATTGACGATCAAGCGATCGTTCACCACCAGCATGGCCGCAGCGAGCAATAAACTCACCGTCAGTAAAGCCACCGTATTACCGCCAAAGGTATCACTGATGACTTCCAGCCTGTCCAGCAAGGCCATCAATTGGGTTCTGATTTTTTGCATGCGGTTTACAAGGATAAAGATTGAAAGAAGGGTCAATCCAGCGTATTTTAATGTGCATTGTGAACAATACATTATCATCATAACGGGCTTGATGAGGATGGGCAATGTAAACATGCGTGATCAAGCCAAATAAGCATTGTCAGAGAATTCTGACCGTGTAATCGGTAGTGAGCCGATAGGTTCTCGCAGGCCGGGCAGTTAAGATGGCACCATATTGAAAACGCATCTTAATGCTCATATAACATCAAGATCGATTTCAACCATGCTGTATGACTTTTTAAAGGAGTTACAAAATGTTTAATTTTTCCAAAGACCATGTTGAAAATACAACGGATGATTTAGCTAAAAAATCTGACCAAGCCATTGAAGAAATTGCAGCGCAAGTCAAATCCACCGCCAATGATTTGCTGGACGCAGTCAATGACACGGCTGACACGACACAAGACAAGGCCAAGGCCTTGATTCACACCCTGAAAGCAAATATCGACCGTTTGACCAGCGAAGAAAATGCAGCAGCATTGGCTTCTAACCTGTCAGCGAAAGCAGGTCGTGTAAAGGATCAGGTACAGCGTGAAGTCAGCGATACCTATCACACCATCAAGGACAAAACCGCTGACACGGTGCAAGAGCATCCACTGGGTACGGTACTGGTAGCCGCTGGCGTCGGTTTGCTGATAGGATACCTGTTGGGCGCCAAGCGTCGCGAATAATTAAGGAAATCTATGTGGTTAAACCTCCTGAAATTTGTGGCTGTACTGTTTCTAGACCGTAAAGTCTCGGCATTGAAGGATAATTTCATCAATTTGCGCCATCATGTGGCTGACTATACCGAAGACAGAGCGCAACACATGAAGCAGGATTTTCTGGAGGAAACCCAACGCATGGCTACCAGCATTGTCGGCCTGCTGGTGGTCTTCAGCATGTTTATTTTTACCGGCTTGCTCGGGTTGATGTGGCTGTTTTCCATCTTGTGGGAGAATCCACATCGCACCTTGATTCTGGGGCTGGTGATGCTGGTTCCTGCCGCCATCGGGCTGATTGTGTTTTTGGCAGTGCGCGCGCAGTGGTACAAAAAACCATTGTTTGCAGATTCGCTGTCAATGATCAGTCATGACTGGCAGGTATTCCGCAATGAGATTGCGCCACCGCCACCGGCAACACCTGAAGATGAGGGTGGCGAAGCGGCTTACACTGAAAAACCAGCTTCTGACACCCCAAAACAATAAGAGAACCACATGAAAAGAATTCTTTTGGTAGATGATCACAGTATTGTTCGTGATGGTTTACGTAACCTGATTGAGCTTGAGTCTGACCTGCAGGTCACCGGAGAAGCAAGCTCTGGCTCAGAAGCCATCCAGCTGGTACGCAAAAACGAGTTTGATGCCATGGTGCTGGATATTTCCATGCCGGATAAAAACGGGGTCGATACGCTGCATGAGCTTAAGCACGTCGCCCCGACCTTGCCGGTGCTGGTGCTGAGCGGCTATTCTGAAGACCAGTACGCATTGAACCTGATGCGTAACGGCTGCAAGGGCTATTTGTCGAAAAATGCGGATTCAGATGAAATCATTCAGGCCATCCGCACCATTGCCAGCGGCAAACGCTATATTTCGGCCGAACTGGCAGAGCTGATGACCAATGAACTGAGTCATCCTTCGGAAAAGCAGTTACATGAAACCCTGTCCGACCGAGAGTTTCAAGTATTCGTCAAGCTGGCTGCGGGGCAGACCCCAACGGCAATTGCAGAGGAGCTCTTCATCAGTATCAAGACCGTGAGCACTTATCGCAGTCGCATTCTGGAAAAAATGGCCATGAAATCAAATGCTGACCTGACATACTATGCCATTAAATATGGGCTACTTAATTAAAGAAAAATCACTAACAAGGCGCCCTTTTGTCATGTCAGCATTCAACTTGCTTAAATTTAGATCACCCAGGGAGTCATTGGTGAGATTGTTATGTATAGATTATTGTTAGTTGAAGATTCTGCGTTGATCCGTGATGTCATTGTGGAAATGCTGCAAGACTGTCAGCAGCTTGATATCCAGGATGTCGCCACCACCAGTGATGAAGCGATCAACCTGCTCAATGCACATGAGTACGACATGGTCGTGCTCGACATTGAGCTGGCCAAAGGCACGGGCTTTGATGTGGTCAGGCATACCCGCCAGCAGAGCTACCCTTACAAGACGCCTGACATTGTCATGTTGACGAATCATGGCAACAGTTACTATCGTAATCTGGCGCAAAATATGGGCGTAGAGTATTTTTTTGACAAGTCCTTGCAGTTTGATGAGTGCATAGACATCATTCAACAGCGTGCCAGCCAGATCAACTAACTACCTTTCTTAACCCTGGCCGGACCCGGCCTGAAACACTGCGGTGCTTTGATGTCTTTAGAAACCTGGGAATTACTGAGCTATGTGGTCACCGTGGTCGGCTTGCCGCTGGCCATTGTCACGTTTGTGCTTGAACAGCGCAAAGAGCGCGAAAATGAAGATGAAGAGGTCTACCAGTTACTGGCAGATAACTACACGGATTTTCTCAAGCTGGTGATGGCTCACCCGGACCTGCAATTGCGCTCCAACCGCGAATCCCTGGTACTTAGCGCCGAACAGGAGGAGCGCAAACTGGTATTGTTTGAAATCCTTATTTCACTGTTTGAGCGCGCCTATTTACTGGCTTACGATCCCGACATGCGTGGCAAACGCTTACGCCGCTGGATGTCGTGGGAGGATTACATGCGTGAATGGTGCCAGCGTGAAGATTTCCGCCAGCACCTGCCACGACTGCTGGTCGGCGAAGATGCTGATTTTGTCGCCCACATTAACCAGATTGCACAGGAAGTCGCCTCTGCGCAGACGCGCTAGACCAACATCTGATGACGCTTTCCAACGAGACAGTTCAGCCGCTATTTTTTGATGGCGGTGACTTTAAAGCCCGCCTGCCTGAAGGCCTGTAACAAGCCATTTTTACCGGCCAAATGCGCCGCGCCAACGGCAATAAACACACTGCCTTGTCGCGCCTGCTCCAGACTACGCTCGGCCATCACCACATTGCGTTCGTCCAGCAACTTGACACGCATACGTTGCCACAAAGCGGCCGGCAAAATGCCACGCGTCATGGCATCATCCATATTCGCGACCTGCTCGGCATCCCCCGCCAGATAAGCCTTCATCAGCCGTTCAAAGTCTTGCTCCTTTTGCTTTTGGCTGCGTTTGAGCACCGCACGCAACATGAGCAACTGCTCATCCATGGACAAGCTATCCATGACCCCGAAATGTGCTTGCGCACTTTCTAACCCCACAATACGTTTGTCGAAGTCCTCTGCTTTAGCTTTAAGCAACAGATCTTGCGCAAACGGCGTTTGTGGCTTGGGCAAATCAAACATGACTGCCAGCAACCAGGGTTTCATTTTGACCACCGCATCCATCGGGATCACGTGCATGTCTGCCAGCGCAGCGACCTGCTGCAATTCTGCTTCCGAGAGTAACTGTTTCAAATTGCTGTCTGGCATTTGCAAAAGACTCACTGGCGGCGCCTCTGCTACCTCCAGCATAAACATATTCACATTTTTCAGCGCCTGAATCACCGACGCTGAAAAGTTGGTGACCCGGTTATCGTCGGTATGCATAGTGCCAAACAGGTAACTGACCTGGCCATTGGGCGCCTCCAGCTGCCAGAACAGGCCTTTCTCAGCCGCTTGCAGCAGTGGGGTTACCATCAATAAACACAGGGCGAACAAACGGACACTTCGCATCAAATTCCTCACTTTTTGTGATTAGCTAAACAGTTGCAAACCCTCAGCAACCGGCATTGTGACATCGTCTCACAAATAAATATCCGCTGCCATGATTGCAAGGCATCAGGCCGTCATTGCCAGCCCCCACGCCGAGGGCTACCATAGGCAGGTAGCTCCATGATCGAGCACTCAAGGATACAGCGACACTTCCCCCTCAACCCCGGAGACAGCCAGATGAAAAGCAACAAACGTTTGATTGTTTTATTTGATGGCACCTGGAACGACCCGCAAGACCTGACCAACGTCTACCAACTCTCAACCTTAATCGAAGCCAAGGATGGCGACATTGAACAGCGTTTTTTCTATGAACCTGGCGTGGGGACCGGCACCGGCGAAAAGTTGCGCGGGGGTTTATTTGGGTATGGCTTGAGCAAAAACCTGCTTAAAGGCTATGACTGGCTGGTCAGGCGCTATCAGACAGGTGATGAGATATGGGTGTTTGGCTTTAGCCGTGGCGCGTATACGGCCAGAAGCCTGGTCGGCTTGATCCGAAAATGCGGGTTACTCAACACCAGCACACCAGATTTGCTCGCACGCGCTGAAGCGCTCTACCGCGACAAATCCGCTGCACCGGAGAGCCCCCAGTGCCTGGCGTTCAGGCAGACCTACAGCCAGGAAGTCCGTGTCCATTTTCTGGGAGTTTGGGATACCGTCGGCGCGCTCGGCATCCCCGGCACCATGATTTCAGAGCAGGGATTTTATGCCTGGCATGATACCGAGCTGTCAAAAATCGTTTCTCATGCCTACCATGCGATGGCAATAGACGAACACCGTGAAGCTTATAAAGTAGCGATGTGGACCAATGCGGGCGGCCAGCAAAAACCTGAGAACATTGCGGTGGAGCAGCGCTGGTTTATCGGCGCGCACGCCAATGTCGGCGGCGGTTATGGCCATGACCCGCTGGCCACCATTGCACTGGGATGGATGCTGGACAAAGCCCGTGCCGCAGGCCTTAAACTAAAACCGTTTTCAGTGGCCCCTAATGCCTGCTTATCGAGCCCCACAGATGCATACAAAGCGTTTGCTTATGGCCTGTATGCTTTTTTCAAGGGCTTGTTTAGCAAAGGCGATGGTAGATTTTACCGGCCTTATCGTGGCAGCCCAGTCACGCCCTCCCCCGACGTAGCCAATGCGCTGCAAGCCCTGCCTGTGACGGCGGTTAACGTGACGCTGGATAGTTCGGTAGCGGAAAAATGGTTGGCACAAGCCGATTATCGCCCGCCTACGCTGCTCAATGCCGGCATAGCGCCGACGCAAGCGGCACGCTAATCCATCAATGTTTTTTGCTACGCGGCGCGTGCTTTTTCGGGCTGGCAAAGCTTTTGGTCTGGTTAAAGCCTTTAGGTAATGGCTTGGCCTGGAAGCGGCTGCCGTCCGATTGCACGATTTGTGGCAACACGGCAGGCTGGTACGCGGGCACCAGGTGCTTTTTACCATTGCCAATCAAATCCGCTCTGCCCATTTTCTTCAATGCTTCACGCAGCATCGGCCAGTTTTGCGGATCGTGATAGCGGATGAAGGCTTTGTGCAATTTGCGGATATTGCCTGCTTTAGGGACGGGCACGGTTTCAGAATCCGCCGTCACTTTACGCAGCGGATTTTTACCGCTGTGATACATGGCAGTGGCCATCGCCATCGGCGTTGGCGTGAAGGTTTGCACCTGATCCAGCCGGAAATCATTGCGCTTGAGCCATAAGGCCAGATTAAGCATGTCTTCATCGGTGGTGCCTGGATGTGAGGCAATAAAATACGGTATCAAATACTGTTTTTTACCCGCCTCGGCGCTAAAGCGCTCAAACATGCGCTTGAACTCATCATAGGCGCCCATGCCAGGCTTCATCATTTTGCTTAGCACATTCTCTTCAGAATGTTCAGGCGCAATCTTGAGATAGCCGCCCACGTGATGCTGCACCAGCTCTTTCACATACTCGGGCGACTTCACGGCCAGATCGTAACGCAAGCCGGAACCGATTAATATCTTTTTGACACCGCGCAGGTTGCGCGCCTTGCGATACAACTGAATCAACGCAGAGTGATCGGTATTGAGGTTTTCACATACGCCCGGATAGACACAAGACAACTTGCGGCAATTCTTTTCGATTTCCTCAGACTTGCAAGAGAGGCGATACATATTGGCGGTCGGGCCGCCTAAGTCTGAGATTACCCCGGTGAAGCCATCCACCTTGTCGCGGATTTCTTCAATTTCACGCAAAATCGAGTCTTCTGAACGGCTTTGGATAATGCGGCCTTCATGCTCGGTAATCGAACAAAAAGTACAGCCGCCAAAGCAGCCACGCATGATGTTGACCGAGAAGCGGATCATTTCCCAGGCCGGGATTTTGGCATCGCCATAGGCCGGATGGGGCTTGCGGGCATAAGGCAAGTCATATACATAATCCATCTCTTTGGTCGTGAGGGGAATCGGCGGCGGATTGAGCCAGACCTCCCGGTTGCCATGCTTTTGTACCAGTGCCCGTGCATTGCCCGGGTTAGACTCCAGATGCAACACGCGTGAAGCATGCGCATACATGACAGGATCACTCACCACCTCTTCATAAGACGGCATGCGGATCACCTGACGTTCGCGCGGCACTTTGGCAGCTTTCAGCGGTAAAGGCAAGCTGATCGCCGCAGCATTGGCGTCTTTCGCCTGATCATCCGTTGCGCAACTGGCATCAGCTTTGCCCATTTTCATCGCATAGGGGTCTTCGTGCTTATCCACCACCCCTGGCCGGTCGAGACGGGTAGAGGGCACCTCCACAAATTCATCTGGCACTTGCTTGCGGATAAACGCGGTGCCGCGAATATCCTCAATCTCATGGATCGCTTCTCCACGGGCAATGCGGTGCGACAGTTCGACAATGGCACGCTCGGCGTTTCCGAACACCAGCAAGTCCGCCTTGGCATCCATCAGGATAGAACGACGGACTTTATCTGACCAGTAATCATAGTGCGCTATGCGGCGCAGGCTGGCTTCAATACTGCCAATCACCAGCGGCACATCCGCATAGGCTTCTTTACAACGTTGAGAGTAAACCAGTACCGCGCGATCAGGGCGCTTATTGGCCTCGGCATTCGGCGTATAGGCATCATCCGAGCGTATCTTGCGGTCCGCGGTATAGCGGTTGACCATGCTATCCATATTCCCGGCCGTGACGCCAAAATACAGATTGGGTTTACCCAGCACTTTGAACGGTTCTGCCGACTGCCAGTCTGGTTGCGCAATAATGCCCACGCGAAAACCTTGTGCCTCAAGCAAGCGGCCAATCAGGGCGACGCCAAAACTGGGATGGTCAATGTAGGCATCGCCGCTGACCAGAATAATATCGCAGCTATCCCAGCCCAATGCATCCATTTCGGCGCGACTCATGGGCAGCACGGGGGCGGTGCCAAAGCGTTTCGCCCAATAAGGACGGTAACTTTGAATGGGTTTGGCAGTGAGGGAAGTATAGATTTCCACGCGGGTAACCAGCTAATGCTTGAGAGTTGCGCATTTTACGCATTAATTGATTGATTTGAAAGATTTTTTTCACAACATTCAGGTGAGTGCCACCTTACCTGGCCAAATCAATCACAATCATTCATCACCACAAACCATTCCCAAATATTTGTGTAATAAATAAGACGACATTTATTTAAAATTGGGCTCCCACAGGGGGCCGGTCTTATAAATGATTGCAGTCAGTTGTAAAGCCATGTATAAACAAAAATGCAGGACGGGGAAATTACTTATAAAATAATTACATAAACTCACAATGAAGCACTACACTCTTTTTAAAAAAATCCTTTTACCACTGACCAGCTTGGGGTTGCTGATCGGTCTAGTTTCTTTCGCATTTATTTTCAACGCGCATTTAAACAATATCGAAACCCAGGCTCAGGAAGAAACACAAAAACTGTCCAACCTGTTGATCACGGCGAAAACCCTGGTCAGCGAACATGTATTCTCAAGTATGGCCTTGCTCAAACAATATGGCTCGCTTGAAGGCCCGCCCAATATTAACGGCACGACCCAGATACTGGGAATGGACGTCCCAAACTTGCAATTTGGGGATACCCCTCAAACCGGCAGCACACTACTGGTCGATTCAGTGACACGCATAGGTAGCGGTACCGCCACCATTTTTGTCAAACGTGGCGGGCAGTTTCTGCGGATTTCTACCAATGTCAAAAAAGCGGATGGCACCAATGCTTTTGGCACAGAGCTGGATCCGTTTGGCAAGGCGATTGTCGCACTGCAAAAAAATCAGGCTTATTTTGGCGTGGTAGATATCCTTGGGGAATCGTATCTCTCCCGCTATGAGCCCATGCAGGATAATCACGGTAACCTGATTGGGGCCTGGTACGTCGGTTACAAGCTTGATTTTAACGCCATTGACCAGGCGATCCGGCAATGGGGATTTTTGAAAAAAGGCTTTGTGGCCATCACCGACGGACACGGCAATATCCGCTTTCTGACCAATGGACTGACACGCCTGGAGGCAGAAACCGCCCTCAAAGATAGTCAGCACCGCTGGACCAAGGTCACGCGGCAGGTGCCAGAATGGGATTTTCAGATCAATATTGTGTACCCGACCAGTGAGGCTTACTGGTCTGCACTGGGCGCGCTGTCGCCTTTGATGATCATTACCTTTATCCTGACATTGGTCGTGCTGATTGCCATTGTCAGCGGCTTGCAGCGGTTTGTGTTGAACCCCTTGGGCGGCGATCCCGAGACAGCCAAGCATTTATTGATGCGGATTGAAAGCGGCGACTTTGCCGAAGACCAAACCACGGCAGCCCCGGACAGCCTGATCGCCAACATGCTTAAAATGCGCAGACGCCTGCGTGAAATGGTGAGCCAGCTGCAGGCCAATGCCAGCCGGCTAAAGGTCTCTTCCAGCGTGTTTGACCATGCCCATGATGCAATTTTCATTACCGACACCCAGGGACATATCATTCAGTGTAACCCCTCCTTCAGCGTGATTACAGGCTATGCACAACCTGAAGTCATGGGTAAAACTCCGCAACAACTGGGCATCGCCTATCAGCAACCAGATCTGTTCCAGTCCTTGTATGACAGCCAGCATGGCTTTCAGGAGTGGCAGGGCGAGGTCTGGAACCGTCATCAACAAGGTCATGAGTATCTGGTAGAACTCGAATTGTCGCCAGTGCTCAACCAGGCGGGCGAATTTCAGCATTATGTCGGCCTCTTTTCAGACATTACGCGCGCCAAAGAGCAACAAAACATGCTTGAGCATCTGGCTTATCATGATGTGCTGACGCAACTGCCTAACCGCGTGTTGTTTTCGAGCCGATTGCAACAAGCGCTACACGAAGCCGAAAGCCAGTCGACGCTGGTGGCCATTTGTTATATTGACCTGGATGACTTCAAAATCGTCAATGACCAATACGGCCACGAATACGGTGACCGTTTACTCATGCAACTGGCAGCCCGACTGAATGGCCTGCTCAAACCGCAAGATACTCTGGCCAGGCTCGGAGGCGATGAATTTGCCATGTTGTTGTGCGGGCTACGGACGGCCAACGAATATGCACGACTGCTCAAAAAGTTGCTGACGGCGATTGAAAAACCGTTCAAGGTAGATAAATTCAAGTTTTCCATTTCAGCCAGCATTGGCTATACGCTATACCCGATAGACCGCAATCCGCCAGACACCTTGCTACGGCATGCTGACCATGCCATGTACCATGCCAAAACGCATGGTGGGCATCAATGCCATTTGTTTGACCTGGCGTCTGCGCAGCAATCCCAGCAACAGCAAGCTTTGCTCAAGGACTTGCTGCATGGCATCCAAAACAACCATATTCGCCTGGTTTACCAACCGCAAGTCTGTATGCAGTCTGGTGAAATTTTCTGTTTTGAGGCTTTGCTGCGCTGGCAGCATCCGGTGCGCGGACTGCTCTACCCTAACGACTTCCTGACCGCGGTCGAACATACCAATCTGATTGTAGACATTGGTAACTGGGTGATAGAAGAAAGCCTGCGCCAATTGAGCGAGTGGCAAAGCCAGGGCTTGGACACACAAGTCTCCGTCAACATCGCCGCCCAGCATTTAATGCATAAACAGTTTCCGGAACGATTGGCTGACTTGTTTAAAAAGTATGCCATGATCAAGCCGCAACAGCTGCATATCGAGATCACCGAAAGTGCTGCCATCAGCGATTTTGCCCGCGTCAACCGCGTCATCCAGCAATGCCAGGCGCTGGGCGTTGCATTCTCGATTGATGATTTTGGCTCAGGCTACTCCTCGCTGATTTACTTACGCCGCCTGCCAGTCAACATCATTAAAATTGATCAGTCCTTTATCCATAACATGTTAAGTGACCAGGAAGACATGGCGGTGATCCGTGGCGTGATTACGCTCTGCCGCGACTTCGGCCGCAAGGTGGTGGCTGAAGGCGTCGAAAAAGCCGAGCAGGCGCAGATTCTGGCCGAACTGGGCTGCGACTATGCCCAAGGGTTTGGCATCTCGCGTGGCATCCCCGGCCATAAGGTTATAGAATGGACGAGCAAGCACAATCCGTTTAAGTTCTAGTACCAAATGCAAATGCGTGCGGGTAAGGGCCTGTGTCAGTCCCGCATAAAGCGTGCCTAATGCCGTATTGAATATCAGGCTGACTTTACTCATGTGCGTTAAAGGATAGCTATGTGATCACCAGACTCATCAGTATCTGGCAATCACGGAGAGCCGACTAAACCGTAATGCGATTAACTTGCGTCCCTACACCACCGCAATGACTGTTTATGCATGACAATTACTATCCTCTCCCGGGCGGGCCGGTGCGCATTCTCGCAGCAGAGACCCCATTCCCGAACTTGCAGCAGGCGTTGACAGAGCCCAACGGCCTGATCGCCATCGGCGGTAGCCTGACGCCACGACGCCTGTTGAGCGCCTACAAACAAGGGATTTTTCCATGGTTTAGTCCGGGCGAGCCTATCCTCTGGTGGAGTCCGGACCCACGCATGGTGCTGTTTCCACCAGCGCTGAAAATCACCCGCTCCTTGCGCAAGGTCATCCAGCAACAGCCGTTTGAGTTACGCATGAATACGCAATTTACCGCCGTGATGCAGGCGTGTGCTGCCACCCCGCGCCCAGGTCAATCCGGCTCATGGATCACCAATGAAATGATTGCGGCATACAGCGAGTTGCATGCCATGGGCTACGCGCATAGTATGGAAGCCTGGCAGGATGGGGAATTGGTTGGCGGTTGTTATGGGGTCAAGATTGGCCGCATGTTTTATGGTGAAAGCATGTTTCACCATGTCAGCAATGCGTCCAAAGTGGCATTTGCGCATCTGGTGGAATGGTTAATCACGCAACAAGTCGGTATGATTGATTGTCAGATGCATACACCGTTACTTGCCAGTTTTGGTGCTTATGAAATTCCCAGAGACCGGTTTATCGAAGAATTAACGCATTTAGTGCAATATGACCCTACCTAACGACGCACCTCTGCAAAAATTACAGTTTTATGTGACCACCGCTTACACCTGTGGCTATCTGCCTAAAAAGCTGGCGCAAAGCCTGATTGCCACACCGCAGACACTGGTAGATGGCCGCGTGTATAGCGGACTGATACAGCAGGGCTTTCGCCGCAGTGGCAAGTTTGCTTACCGGCCGCATTGCGAACATTGCAATGCCTGCATTTCGGTCCGTTTACCGGTACATGCGTTTGAAGCCACGCGTAGCCAGCAACGGGCATTTAAGAAGCATGCACCGTTACAGGCCACCATCCGTGAAGCCAGTTATGATGCAGAACACTTCGCCCTGTACCTGACCTACCAGCAACAGCGTCATCCCAGCAGTCTGGAGTCAGCCATGCCGCAAGAAGACGAAGCGACGCAATACCAGCAGTTTTTGTGTCAAAGCAATGTAGATAGCGTAATGGTCGAGTTCAGAGATGCACAGCAGCAGCTCAAGATGGTCAGCGTGATTGATATTGTCATGGATGGTCTGTCTGCGGTGTACACGTTTTATGATACGCATGACAAAGCGAGTTATGGCACCTATAGCATTCTCTGGCAAATCGAGTGGGCCAAGCAACTCGGCCTGGACTATTTGTACCTGGGCTACTGGATTGCAGACAGCCAGAAAATGGCTTACAAGCAGCAGTTCCAGCCGCAGGAAAAACTGATTGAGGGCGTATGGGTGCGTTAACCCAGCGGGGCAAGCGATGAAGACGCCTGATTCAATACGTATGCAAAGTATCTCCGTACAGTCGCTGGCCAGGCAGTTTTGTCATGGTCAGTACGTGAATACCGTGAATGCTGCTTTATGGCGGCAAACCTTCGAATACATCGCTCGAATTCAGGATGAATCCGGCTTTGACCAATCAAGCATTGCCGCATTGTGGCGACAATATGGCGGCGATTTGCGCGCCTTGATTAAAAATGACGCATTGGTACTGCGCGTGCTGAAAAAATGCTTGGCCGACACGCGGCATCAACCGCTGCAGGGACTGACCCTGTATCGTGGCGAAAGCTGGTTTTTATTTGATCAAGAGCAGATTGGCTTTTGCTGGACACCCGCGGAGGCGCTGGCCACCAGCTATGCCAAAGGACTCAACGCCGTAGAATCCGGTGGCGTTCTGCTCAAATGCTTTGCTCCCGCAGAAGCCATCCTCGCAGTACCTCCATCCGCTAGCGAGATGAAACAGAACACCTACATTTGTGACCCTGGCGCTCTATTGCGCATGACCACCCTGGCGCTATTTCCAAAACTCTAAATCCATCCGGTGTAATTAAACCGGATCACGCCATTGCCCATAGCCTTTAAATTGGGCATGGACTTCAAGCATTTGCGCAGGCGTCAGCAAGCGGAGCTGCCCAACTTGTAACAGTCGCCAGTACTGCTCACACAGGTTTTCCACTTCTACCGCCACGGCCAGTGCGTGGGATAAATCCTTGCCCAGCGCAATCATGCCATGATGTGCCAGCAAACAGGCCTTGCGCTCATGCAATGCAGCGAGCGCAACCTCAGACAGCGCCTGGGTGCCAAACAAGGCGTAGGGCGCGCAACGGATATTATCTCCACCCACGCTGGCAATCATGTAATGAAACGGCGGCACGTCGTGCCCCATGCAGGCTACCGTGGTCGCAAACATGCTGTGGCAATGCACAACCGCATTGACTTCAGGCCGCGCCTGTAAAATATCCAGATGAAAACGCCATTCGCTGGAGGGGGTTTTCCCGGCTTCAGCCCGGCCTTGCCAATCCATATGCACCATGCTGTCAGCATGCAGCTGTTCTGCCGGCACGCCAGAAGGCGTCACCAGAAAACCCGTTTCTAGCCGGACACTGGCGTTGCCAGAGGTGCCTTTATTCAGGCCGGTCAGGGCCATTTGCTGGGCCGTGTATAACAACTGTTGCGCAGGCGAGCGTTTGCTCATGTTAATTGCCCAGACTATGCGTTTTCAGCGCATGCAACTGGTCTGGGGCAAACACCCCATGTTCGGTAATCACTCCTGTCACCAGCTTGGCTGGTGTCACATCAAACGCCGGATTCAATGCCGGGCTTTCATGCGGAATTACCCGGACCGTCTCTATGTCTCCTGTTGCCGTCTGCCCTTGCATATAAGCCACCTCATCCGCATCACGCATTTCAATCTCGATCTCTGCGCCGCGTGCGATCTGCCAGTCTATGGTCGGCGTCGGCACCGCAGCATAAAATGGGATTTGCTGATCAAATGCTGCCAGCGCTTTTAAATAGGTGCCTATCTTGTTGCAGACATCCCCTTGACTGGTGACACGATCTGCACCGACGATGACCAGATCTACCTGACCATGCTGCATCAGATGGCCGCCAGCATTATCGGCAATCACCGTATGCGGAACTCCGTGTTGCGCCAGCTCCCACGCGGTCAGGCTGGCACCCTGGTTGCGTGGCCGCGTTTCATCTACCCAGACATGTACTTTCAGACCTGCATCATGCGCGGCGTAAATCGGCGCCAAGGCCGTCCCGCCATCCACCGTGGCCAACCACCCGGCATTGCAGTGGGTCAAAATATTCACAGCCTGTTTGGCACCCACCGTCGCCTTTTCAGCGATCAAGGCTTTACCGTGCTGGCCAATCGCCAGATTCTGCGCCACATCCTCATCAGCAATCGCTTGTGCCGCCAGCCAAGCAGCGGCTGCGCGTTGCGCCACAGCCAGCGGCATCAACGTCTGTTGCATGCGCTGTGCCGCCCAGGCCAGATTGACGGCAGTCGGTCGCGTGGCGATCAGCTGCTTTACCACCGCCTGCAAGTGTTCATCGCTGGCATCCTGCTGAATGCCTAACGCCACACCATAGGCTGCCGCAGCTCCAATGAGGGGTGCACCACGGACCTGCATGTGGCGGATGGCATGACATATTTGCGCCAAAGACGTTAATTCCACCGTCACAAAACCAAACGGCAACTGCGTCTGGTCAATGATATAAACAGCGTTGGCTTGTTGCCAAATGCTACGGAAATGTTGGGATTGAATGCGCATATGAGAGGCCTGGCCAAGCACCGATTAGTAATTGTAAAGTTTGTAAAACCACTTGCTTTTCTTGTAGGACAAACACCGTATTTTGCTATCCACAAAATCTGTGGATAACTTTGTGGATTGCTGTGTCTTAATTCCGTAACTTACCAATTTATAAGGACTTTTTCCAAAAGTTCATTTTTTAATCTATTTTTTTATTCAATAAAATCAATAACTTACAAAGCACCACTATAATATAGTCACTTTCGACACATTCTTAAAGTGTCACTTTAAGTCATGTGCATAAATGGGCTGTTTTTGGCAAAACTTCTACAGAATTTTTACCAGTCATTTCAATGAGTTGCGAAGCTTCCAAGCCACGTATCAGGGCCATCTCTTCTGCGATCTTTTTTAATTGATCCGGCGCATTTCTTCCTTGATGCCCCAGCCAAACCGGCGGAATATCCGGCGCATCGGTCTCCAGAACCAGTGTTTCCACAGGCAATTCTGCAGCAAGCTGACGCAGCTTCAATGCGCGCGGCCAGGTCATGGCACCACCAAACCCTAATTTGAATCCCAAACTAGCAAATATCTCCGCTTGTTGCTTGCTGCCGTTGTAAGCATGTGCAATGCCCCCCGTTAACGCATGCTTGCGCAAATATTTGAGGATGGTGTCTATCGCACCTCGCACATGCAAAATCACAGGCAAATGAAACTGCCTGGCAATGCGCAACTGTCCTTCATATAGCTCTAGCTGTCTGGCCTCATGTTCGCGCGTCAGGTAAAAGTCGAGACCGATCTCTCCAATCGCCAGCAATTGATGCGCCTGAGGGCCCTCCAGCACCCTGGCGACGGTTTGCTCGAGCTGCGCCAGCGCATCCTCAGGTGCCTCAGACACATACATGGGATGCCAGCCAAGAGCGAATCCAGCTTGTGGATGCCGTGCACACCAGGCCATAATCGGCTCAAATGTCGCCTGCGTCACGGCTGGGATGACCACCGCACGAACGCCCTGCGCCAGGGCCGCCTGCCAGACCGGCTCACGGTCGGCATCAAACTCACGGGCATCCAGATGACAGTGGGTGTCGATCAGCATAAGAATCAGGCCTTAAGCCTGGCCTGAAGACGGATATCCTGCCCGACCTGTCGCAGATCCATGATGTCCAGCGTATGTATGTCTGCCATCTGCCTCCATGCTGGCAGGGCAAACATGCCGCGTGCCGCGTCTCCCATTAGCTTGGGTGCGTAATACAGCAATAACTCATCCACAAACCCGCTTTGCAAAAAGGCCCCATTCAGCGTTGCCCCGGCCTCGACCAATACCTCATTACAAGGCCAGGCCGTTAGTGCCTGCATGACGGCAGCAATATCCACCTGCCCCTGCACATTCGGTGCATGCAGGGTACGTACCCCCATCACTTGCAATATCTCCAGCTTGGCGGCCTCCCCGTGCGCATACGCCACCAGCGCATGGCCATCCTGCAACACCTTGGCGTCTATCGGGATGCGTAACTGGCTATCGAGAATGACGCGTAGCGGTTGGCGTGGAGTCTTCACCTCACGTACGGTGAGCGAGGCATTATCCTGCAGAATGGTAGAGATACCCGTGATCACTGCACAACTTTGCGCACGCCAGTGATGGACATCTTTCCGTGCCTCCGGCGACGTGATCCATTGACTGACGCCATTCGCCAACGCTGTGCGGCCATCCAGACTGGCAGCGACCTTGAGACGGACATAAGGGCGTTGTTGCGTCATGCGCAGAATAAACCCGGGATTCAGCGCCTTGGCCTGCGCTTCGCAAACCCCAACCGTGACAGCAATACCCTGTGCCTGCAAACGTGCAATGCCGTTGCCAGCAACCAAAGGATTCGGATCCTGCATGGCAACCACGACCCGGCTCACACCGGCATTCACCAGTGCATCGGCGCAGGGGGGCGTCCGGCCAAAATGACTGCAGGGCTCCAGAGTCACGTATGCAGTAGCCCCCCACGCCTGCTCGCCAGCGGCGCGCAAGGCGTGCACTTCAGCATGGGGTTCCCCCGCCTTGAGGTGAGCGCCTTCTCCAACCACTTGGCTTTGTTTGACGATGACACACCCGACACGCGGATTAGGCGTGGTCGAATACAGTCCATGCGCCGCCAGGCGCAAGGCATGGGTCATCCATTGAATATCTTGAGCACTGTGTAACATAGACTAGCATCATACAAAAAAAGCCCGCCTTGCGGTGGTTTTGTATGGCGGACACCTTTGAACGGCCAGTGAATAATAAGACCACGGCCTGAATAAAGCGCGTATTAAAGAAAGCTAATGAGAGGAGATTTGACTATGGGTGAGACGTCCGTCCTGGTCAAAGTATATGCGTAAGGCATGATAGACATGCATGCACTTACCCAGATCATACTCAAGTGCATTGGCGTCCTCAAGGCTAGGCCGCCCAAGCAGGGCCATGACGGCCTCTTTTTTGGCGCCTCGAATCAGGATGTGATTTTTGAGATCGTATGCCATGTCACCGCGTCTACACTCCTTTTGCACGGTGTTGGACAATTGCATCCAGCGGGTCTGGTCAAACTTGTCTCGACCAAACACAGCCTCATCTTTAAATGCCCACCAGGTAAAAAACACGATGGTGAGAATCACGGTGAATACCGCTAATACCACTGCAGACAGCTTGATCAGTTTCATACGCCCCCGCCTTCACATGCAACATTGATAGACCGTGCACCGGTTGAAGCAAGGCACACGGAACACATACACCAGCGCACAGAGGGTGCGTCCGGCAATGGTTGTTGTCAGTTATCCAGATCGCGGATGGCGTTATGAAAGTCATCCACATCTGAAAAGCTTCGATACACCGAAGCAAAGCGGATATACGCCACCTGATCCATTTGTTTTAACTCTTGCATGACGGTTTCACCCAGCAACCGCGCAGGCACTTCGCGCGCACCCAAACCGAGCACTTTTTGAACAATGCGGTCCAGTGCTTTATCGACATATTCGGTAGGCACCGGACGTTTGTGCAGGGCGCGTGTAAATGAGAGGCGCAATTTTTCGCGCTTGAACTCTTCGCGCGTCCCGTTTTGCTTCACCACCTGTGGCAAATGCAATTCTGCCGTTTCATAGGTGGTAAAGCGCTTGTCACACACCTGACAGCGACGGCGCCTGCGGATGGAGTTCCCTTCCTCATTGAGGCGGGAATCCACCACTTGCGTATCATCAGCACCGCAAAACGGACATTTCATGGCTGTGGATAGCCGGAAAAATTATTTACCGTACACCGGGAATTGATCGGTCAAGGCATGCACCTTCGCCTTGGTGGCCGCAATCACTTCAGCGCTTTCCGGATTATCCAGCACATCGGCAATCAGGTTAGCCACTTGCTCGGCTTCGGCTTCTTTAAAGCCACGCGTTGTGATCGCAGGCGAACCGATACGAATACCGGAAGTCACAAACGGGCTCTCGGGGTCGTTAGGAATCGCATTCTTGTTGACCGTAATGTGCGCTTGGCCCAGATAAGCATCTGCCGCCTTACCCGTCAAGCCTTTAGGACGCAGGTCCACCAGGAATACATGAGACTCGGTACGGCCGGAGATAATACGCAAACCACGCGCAGCCAACGTGCTGGCCATGATGCTGGCGTTCTTCAATACCTGTTCCTGATACGCTTTGAAGTCTGGCTGTGCCGCTTCGAGGAAAGCTGTCGCCTTACCGGCGATAACGTGCATCAACGGGCCGCCTTGCAAGCTTGGGAACACATTGGAATTCAGTGATTTTTCAAACTCGGCCTTGGCCATGATGATACCGCCACGTGGACCACGTAAGGTCTTGTGCGTGGTTGAAGTCACAAAGTCAGCATGGGGCACCGGGTTAGGATAGACACCCGCTGCAATCAGGCCAGAATAGTGCGCCATATCGACCATGAAATAAGCACCGACTTTTTTAGCGATTTCAGCCATACGCGCCCAGTCAAAACGCAAGGCATACGCAGAAGCACCCCCAATCAACAACTTTGGTTTGCACTCCACCGCGATACGCTCCATCTCATCGTAGTCGATCTCTTCTTTATCGTTCAAACCGTAAGGCACGATATTAAACAACTTGCCGGACAGGTTAGCCGGAGAACCGTGTGTGAGGTGACCGCCGTGACCCAGATTCATGCCCATGACGGTATCGCCTGGTTTCAGGATGGAGAAATACACGGCCTGATTCGCCTGTGAGCCAGAATGTGGCTGCACGTTGGCATACTCAGCCCCATACAAGGCTTTCAGTCGGTCAATCGCCAGCTGTTCAACCTGGTCAACAAACTCACAGCCACCGTAAAAGCGTTTGCCTGGATACCCTTCAGCATACTTGTTCGTCAATTGCGAGCCTTGGGCTTCCATCACCGCTGGACTGGTGTAGTTTTCTGAAGCAATCAACTCGATATGCTGATGCTGACGCTCCACTTCGGAAGAAATCATTTGGGCCAAGGCCGGGTCTGCAACGCTTAAGTTTCTTGAAAAGCTAAACATGACGATCAAGTTTCCGTATCACAAAAATAAAGCGCGATTTTAGCATGAGGCGACCTCAGCATCCATCTTTAGCGATGCGCTCATTGAGCGCCTATCACTTTGAGGCGTGGTGTAATCCAGACACAAAGCGCACCAATACAGTGCAAACATCACCAGCCTGATTGAAACAACATGCACCAAAAAACAGAATTAAATACTTAAGCAATTGATTTAAATTATTTTTTTAAATCTGGCACAGCTTATGCTTAATAAGATGCGTAAGCGTATATCTCCAAAATCGCTCCCTAAACCCAACTTCGGTTGGGTTCTTTTTTTTCAGGGGATGCTGTCTTGTCTTGACTCAATGTTGACGCATTTTTAATTGTTGCAAGGTTTGCTGGCAGCCTACATCCGTAGTTGCACTTTGATCGCCCGGATCGAGAAATGGCAGGATGGCGGCAAACGGATTGATCAATGCCAGTAATATGCCGCCAGCGACCCGTGCGGCAATCGGTCCCGGGCTGATCGAAACCTGGGGGTCCACAAAAGGCCCTGTCACCAGAATAGGTGAGCGCACGGTTAACGGCGAAAAGTTTTTAGGACTGGCCTGGAGTTTAAGGTTGAGCTGCTCCTGACCCAAATCGACGGCACCATTGACCGTGACGGTCGTCACAGGCGTATCAATCACGGCTGCCTCTGGTGTCAAAACACCCTCTTTGGCCCGCCAGCCCATCGCGGCGCAATGCATGGGCAAGGGCTGGTCGCCCTTGATCATGACACCAACCGCTTGAGCGATGTCTAAGCCAGCCGCCTCAATCAACAAGTGAGACATTTCCCCCTGACGCACCATCAGGGCGAGCTGACCATCCAGCGAGCGCAATAATTCGGCGGTTGAGCGGCCATGCCCCTGCAGCTTGGCACGCCCATTCAATTTACCGCTCACATAAGCTGGCGCCGGCTGTTGGCTGGTCTCTTTGGCTGCGTCACTGGTCGATTTTTTATCCGTCTGTGGCGAGACTTTTAGCCATTGTTCCAAACGGATATCATGCACCGCCAGCGCAATCTCCCAATCCGGGGCAGCGGGTGGCGACAAGTCGGCGTTCTGCACATCATGTGCATCAATCGATAGCGCGCCTGAGAGCGAGCCTTGAGCCGTACTGGCCTCCAGCTCTGCCAGACTTAACTTGTGTTTTTGCAGACGCAAGCGCAATTTAAGCGGTGCAATGCGCTGCCTGAAGGCCGATCCTAAATCGACCGCATCAATATGCACATCGATATCCGCATTCATGCGGCCATAGGTCGTAAAATCCAGCGAGGTATTTGGAAACAATTTGCCTGGATGCGGGTTGCTTGTTGATGAAGTCGCTGCAGCGCCAAAGGCGGGCGCCAAATCCGCCAACATCAATAAAGACCCTTGCAGTTTGCCAGTCAACATCGGCGTTTCTGGGGCAAGATCATACACAAACTGTCCCGCCAGCTGACTGTTGCCAATGTGTGCAGAGGCGACATTCACAGCCCACTGCGTCGCGTTTTTTTCAACCGCCGCCTTGATTTTGAAATGCGGTGTCCTAGGGAATGTCAGGCTCAGCAAGTCCCCGACATCGGCCAGCGATGAACCTTTTACCTCTACCTGCCCCTTGACACGCTGGACACCCAACACATCATATACGGCACCGCGGAACGTGGCATGCACGGCACCATACGTTAACCATCCTTGCGAGTTAACTGGCGGTGAGTCCTGCCCCTGAGTCGCGATCGGTAAAAAGCCTTGCGTCACCAATGCGGCCTGCAAGGGCAAACGACGGAACTGACCATCCACTTTGATTTGCGATTCCGGCGTTTTAAGATGGGCGCCCTCTTCGGTATAAAACTTGACGTTCAGTTGCGCATCCGTAACGGCATCGGCAACCTTGGCTTGCCCCTCATTAACGGCCAGTTGCTCAATGATGGGAAACGGACGGGGCGGACTGCCGTCATCCAGCTCAAAATCCCAACTGGCCTCTTGGTTGGCATGGCGGATCATGTAAGCATTTAAACGGTCCGCGCGAATCGACGCAATGCGATAAGGATCGCGTGCTTTGAGTGACCACAGGTCGCGGTAGCGCAACGCCAGCGACAAGCCATGCGCTTCAACAAAATAAGGCGCGTCAAAGCCTGCGGGCGCGGCAATTCTCAATCCGCCTACTTGCAACCGGATGCCACCCAGCAATTGCAAATGGAAAGGACGGTCTATGATCACGGCCCGTTGCAACTGATTTTGCAACGCGGTTTGCAGGGGTTGGCGCAAAAAAGGCCAGCCCAGCATTTCGCAGACCATGACTACAAAGACAAGCACAAGTAGCATGCCCCCCAGCCAGCGTGCAAACAGGGGAGCGCGAGGTGTTTTATCAATATCACTCATAACACGTTATGATGCCGCGTGCAGCTCAGGCTGACCAGTGCCCCACGTCTGACAGCGCTGTAGGTGGATTCTGGCAAATCCGGCAGCTACTGTCAGTTATAATGAGCCAATATCACTCACATCGACAGGAGCCCACCACCATGAAATGGACTGACAGCCAGCGTATCGCTGAAGAGCTGTATGATCAATTCCCCGAGATTGACCCCAAAACCATCCGCTTTACCGACCTCATGCAATGGGTGATGGATTTGGAAGACTTTGATGATGAGCCCTCCCGCTGCGGCGAAAAAATCCTGGAGGCGATTCAACTGGCCTGGATAGAAGAAGCCGAATAAATGATTCCATTGCTGCCAGCGTCGATTTTCAAAGCCTACGACATCCGTGGCATTGTCGGCGACACATTGACAGAAGAGATTGTGCAGCAGATTGGCCTGGCGCTGGGCTCTTTGGCACAGGCACGCGGCGAGCAGAGTGTCTGCGTGGGCTATGATGGCCGCTTATCCAGCCCGGCACTGGCCACTGCCTTGAGTGCAGGGCTGATGCAAACGGGCGTCAATGTGCTGAATCTGGGCATGATCACTACGCCCATGCTGTATTTTGCAACGCATTACCTTGCCCAAACGCACAGTGGCGTCATGATCACCGGCAGCCATAACCCACCGCAATACAATGGCCTCAAAATGGTGATTGCGGGCGAGACGCTCAGTAGCGAAGCCATCCAGGCCCTCAAGCACAGCATCATGCAGCAGCAGTTTTACCAGCCCGACCAAGCTGGCAATCAAACCAGCTACGATATTTATCCCGCCTATCAGGCAGCCATTGTGTCGGATATCCAGCTCGCACGCCCCATGCGAGTGGTCATCGACTGCGGCAACGGTGTCGCCGGCGCCTACGCGCCCGCCATACTCCAGGCATTAGGCTGCGAGGTCGAGCCGCTGTTTTGTGAGGTCGATGGTCACTTCCCCAACCACCACCCAGACCCGGTGGAAGCCAAAAACTTGCAGGACGTCATCCACGCCTTGCAAGGCGGCACCGCCGAAATCGGGATCGCGTTTGATGGCGATGGCGACCGTCTGGGCGTGGTCACCCGATCCGGGCAAATCATCCGTAGCGACCGCCAGCTCATGTTGTTTGTAGAGGATATACTCAGCCAGCAACCAGGCAGCCAAGTGGTGTTTGATGTCAAATCCAGCCGCCATCTCGCGCCCTGGATACGCCAACATGGGGGTAAACCGGTGATCTGGAAAACCGGCCACTCGCTGATGAAAGCCAAAATCAAGGAAACGGGTGCCGCCATCGGTGGTGAGCTCTCGGGTCATTTGTTTTTTAATGACTGTGTCGCGGGTACCCCGCGCTGGTTTGGTTTTGATGATGGCCTGTATAGCGCGGCACGCCTGCTCGAACTGGTGAGCCGCAGCCCCGATGCCAACGCCGTGCTAGAAGCCCTGCCAGACAGCCTCAACACGCCAGAACTGCAAATCGCCATGCAAGAAGGCGAGCCACATGCCTTTATTGCGCAACTGCAACAAGCCGCGCAATTTCCGGGCGCAGTAGAAGTGATCACCATCGATGGCTTGCGCGTTGAGTATGCCGATGGCTTTGGTTTGATTCGCGCCTCAAACACCACACCCGTGTTGACCTTGCGCTTTGAGGCCGATGACAATGCGGCCTTAACCCGCATTCAACAGACATTCAAACAACGGCTACTCAGCGCTCACCCAGACTTGAAAATCCCTTTTTGAGCCTCCATTGAATGAGCATGCGACATGCCACTCAAAAAAACCATCTCCGCGGGCGCAGCCTGCTTTACACCCTGCTCTGGCTGGGGCTAGCTGCACTGATCTGGTTTCTGGTAGACCGCGTACAACACCCCAACACCCTGGAACAACTCGGCCAGCAAAAAGTGGTGACGCTCAAGCGCGGCACCGACGGCCATTACAGTGCCGAAGCCCTTATTAATGGCGAACGGGTACGCGTTCTGGTGGATACCGGAGCCACCGGTGTCGCCATCTCACAAAATGTGGCAGACCGCTTGGGTCTGGTCAGCCATGACGCGATTAGCACCCACACTGCCAACGGCACGGCGGTCGCTTATTTGGTCAGGCTTAAAACCGTGCAACTGGGTGGCGTCGTCGCCCATGATGTCGCCGCGACGATTTCGCCTGGACTGGAAGGCGATGCCCTGCTCGGCATGAGCTTTTTAGGCAGAATGGATGTGCGCTTATACCAAGGCACCATGACCATTCAGAACGCAGAATAAGGCTGCTATTAAATTTCAAGCTATTTTCTGTAGCCGAATTCGAGCACAAACCACTGCGGATGCATCCCTGCCAACGGCTCCCTCAGCTTGGCCAATTCGGCTTCTGTCCCATGCACTTCAATCCGCACCAACTTAGACACTTCCCCCATCTCGTGCAAAATCGGCCGCAGGTTTTCGATGTGCGCCAACAGCGCTTCTGCATTGGTGAACCCTTCGCGGCAATGGGCCAAGTCACCGTGAAAGCTAAAGCCGTAATACAGGCAACCAGGCTCACGGGATGACCAGCTCACATATTTTTCGCAAATCGCCCGAAAGGCAGAAGCCTGGCCAGGCTGGATTTCAAAGTAGGGAGAGACGGAGACACAGGAATCGGTAGTGGCCATAGGATGAAACCAAATGATTGAATAATCGCGTGATTAATTGGCGAGTTCGGCGCCTTCAACCACGACCCGGAAAAACTGCAAATCGGCCTGGTCGATGATGCGGACACCGGTGGCCACTGAACCGCGCCGACCGGGGGCAATGCCGCCCGTAATCAACATCGAACGCGTCTGGTTGACCATGCGGCCACGGCTGTCGTATTGCAGCATGCGTACTTGCACGCGCCCCACCGGCACATTGCTGTTATTTTGCACGGCAGCGTAAACCATGCCGGTATCATCAGCCAGCGGACCAGCAGGCAAATAGCGGCCAGGGTTGCGTGGCAAATCGAGTCGCATGGCTCTTGCCGCAGCCTCTTTGCCGATTTCGGAATCTGAACTTGCCGCCAGTTGATAATGCTGCAACGCCAGGGCGGTTTCGCCACGCCCTTCAGCAATCTGCCCAAGCAAGGCATAGCCTGGCGCCGTTGGTAACAAGGCGTTGGCTTTTTTCAAAAAGGATTCCGCCTGCTCTTTTTTACCGGCATTAAACAGGGCAATGCCACTTTGCACATAGGGCTTGAAGTAGTCCGGTTGCATCTGGATGGCTTTGTCGTAAAACGCCAGCGCTTCGGTAGTATTTTTCTTGGTGAGGGCAATATCCCCCAGCAGCTCCTCGAAACGCGCTTCGCGCGGCTCAATGCTGATGGCTTTTTTCGCCAAAGTTTTTGCTTTTTCGGTATCGCCTTTTTGCAAGGCCTCTTTGCCTTCATCGTAGGCTTTATAAGCCTCGCGCGTCGCCATTAGTTTGGCGACTTTTTGTGCATAAATCTCTTTCCCCATCTCACCGCCAGTGCCCAGCTCAGCCAAGGTTTTTTCGTTGAGATCGACACGCTCTTGCGAAGGCGGGTGGCTGGCAAACAAGCCGGACAGAAAATCCTGCCGTTTGCCCTGACTGAGCCGGACAAAGGTCTCTTGCAGCGTCACCGCCGCAGCAGGGTCATAACCGGCAAGCTTCATATACTTCATGCCATAGTGATCTGCCTCGGACTCAGCCTCACGGCCATATTTGCTCGTGATCAGTTGCCCGCCCAATTGCGCGCCACCGACCACCAGATTGGCATAATTGGAGTCACGCGTGGCCAGGCCCACCGCCAGCATGGCCCCTTGCATAAAGATGCCACGCTCCATGCCTTTGGCACCATGCCTGGCCGCCGCGTGCACAATTTCATGGCCCAACACAGCCGCCAGTTCAGCTTCGCTGTGCAATTCGTATAACAGGCCCCGGTTAAACGCAATTTTGCCACCCGGCATGGCCCAGGCATTGGGCACTGAGTCATTGAGCACCACAAACTCATAGGGCAAATCCGGGCGGTCAGACACCGCGGCTAACCGCTGGCCGACTTGCTGCACATAGCGTGTCAGCTCAGGATCCAGCGTATAGTCGCCGCCTTGCGATTGACGCGCCGGGCTATAGTTTTGCTGGCCAATCTGGATTTCCTTGTCTTGCGAGACAAACTGGAACTCCCGCTCTTTGGTGACCGGATTCACCCCGCAAGCCAGCAGGCCTGCAGATACTATCAGCGGACAAAGAATGCTTTTTTTGATCATGTTCACGCCACGGTTCCCTGTGCAGCCTTTGCTTAAGTAATCACCGTAGGTTGCTGTCTACCAGTCAGCTGTGGCAACTGCGAAATCTGATGCGAGACCGTAATCAGTTCTGCCAATGCCTCCTGGGCATCGAGCTGTTGCTGAGCCAGGTCTTGCGTAAAGGCCTCCAGATAAACGCGGATGGTGGCACCTTCAGTGCCGGTGCCGGATAAACGGATCACCACCCGTGAGCCGCAGGCAAACAGAATGCGCAAGCCCTGGCCAGTGCTGACAGAGCCATCGACGGGGTCGGTATAACTGAAGTCATCCACCGTGTTCACGGTGTAGCTGCCAAACACCTGACCAGGCAAGCTGGCAAACTGGGCCTTGATATGTGCCATCACAGCATTGGCCTGCTCGGTGGGCACGCCTTCGTAGTCATGGCGAGAATACACATTGCGGCCATAGGTTTGCCAATGTTTGCGCACCAGTGACTCAACGCTCTCACCAGTGGCGGCCAGCAGATTCAACCAGCACAACACCGCCCACAAGCCATCTTTTTCGCGGACATGGTCACTGCCGGTACCAAAGCTTTCTTCACCACACAAGGTCACGCGGCCAGCATCCATCAGGTTGCCAAAAAACTTCCAGCCGGTGGGCGTTTCGTAACAAGCGATGCCCAATTTGGCGGCCACGCGGTCTACGGCACCACTGGTTGGCATCGAACGGGCGACGCCAGACAAGCCTTTGGCATAAGCAGGAATCAACTTGGCATTGGCGGCAATCAGGGCCAGGCTGTCAGACGGCGTGACAAAAAAGTGATTGCCCAGAATCATGTTGCGATCCCCGTCGCCATCAGAAGCCGCTGCAAAATCCGGGGCCTGTGCGCCATACGCCACTTTGACCAGGTCTTCGGCATAGGTCAGGTTAGGGTCCGGATGGCCGCCCCCAAAGTTTTCGGAGACTTCGCAATTCATGAGGCTGTCTGCAGATGCGCCCAGGCGATTGCCCAAAATCTCCTTGGCATATGGCCCGGTCACGGCATGCATGGCATCAAACGTCAGCCGATGCCCCGCGGCCAGCCAGCGCTTGATGGCAGCAAAATCAAACATGCTTTCCATCAGTTCAGCATAGTCACTCACCGCATCTATCACTTCAACCACGAAGCCATCCAGGGTGGTGACACCGATACTGGAGAGATCCACCTCTGGCAAGTCGGCCAGTTTGTATTGGCTGATTTGTTTGCTATTGGCAAAAATGGCATCGGTGATTTTTTCCGGTGCCGGGCCGCCGTTGCTGGTGTTGTATTTGATGCCAAAATCGTCATCCGGTCCGCCTGGATTATGACTGGCAGAAAGAATAATGCCGCCAAAAGTCTGGTATTTGCGGATCAGATGAGAAGCCGCCGGTGTAGACAGAATACCGTGCTGGCCGACCAGCACTTTACCAAAGCCGTTGGCAGCCGCCATTTTGATAATGATCTGGATCGCTTCTTTATTAAAGTAGCGGCCATCCCCGCCCAGCGTCAAGGTCGCATTGGCAGGAATCTCCAGCGTATCAAAAATACTTTGCACAAAGTTTTGCAGGTAGTGTGGCTGTTGAAACACGCGCACTTTTTTGCGCAAGCCAGAGGTCCCGGGTTTTTGATCAGAAAAAGCTTGTGTAGCGACAGTTTGAATCGACATGATATGGGCTTCGTGAAATGTAAAAAAATCTAAGCTTGATTGTATTACAAATTGATGGCAGTTTTGTGTGCGGCGGGATTTCTCCTTCTCCGCATGATTCAGGCTGCGCGATGACGCAGACTAAAATACAGCAGCGACAACGCGGCCACATGGCCCACCGGCAACCACAAGGCATTAAAATGCCAGCGCATAAAGCTGCAGGCGCCCAATACCCCGCCACAAACAAACCCGCCTATCAGCAACAAATACAGTGTGAGCCGGCGCTTATCCACGGCCTTGCCGCGCAAGCGCAAGCCCAGTGCAATGCCGATATCGGTAAACAGGCCCGAGACATGCGTGGTGCGCACCACGGCGCCACTATAGGTGCTGGTCATGGCATTTTGCAAGCCGCAAGCAGCCGAGGCCAGCCACTGTCCGCTGTGCCAGCCCGTATTCAATAGCAGGATAGCAGCGGCCAACAAGCCGGCCTCCAGCCATAACGCCCAATGATACTGGTGCCCGAGCTTGAGTGCCTCATGCCCGATGATGACACCACTGAGCATGGCGCCCAGCAAAAAAAACAGCATCACGCAAAGCAAGTGCAAGGCCTGCAACCCGTCGCCCTGCATGATTTCAATGGAGAAAAAAGTCGAAATCCCGGTGAGATGCGACACCGCCTGATGTCTGAAGCCTAATACCCCCACCGCATTAATAAAGCCGGCGTTCAATGCCATTAAAAACCCGCCCCACTCTACCCAGCGTGGCAATCGCTGCATCATATAGACCTCGAATCCTGCATAGACCAGACAGCCTTATTCTACGCCGAGTGAGCGACCTGATTATAAAAACTACGTAAAATCATGAGCCGTTTTTACGGATTCGCTTCAGGTCTGGATTGAAACACCCGCGTATAGTGAGAGTCATACAAATACATCAATCATGATGCATTTAAACAAACACTTAAGGAGACGATTATGTGGACTAAACCAGCTGCAACTGAAATGCGTTTTGGCTTTGAAGTAACAATGTACGTCATGAACAAATAATCAGCGCTTGTCTTAATCACAAGTGAGCTGAACAAAAAACCGCCGGACTCCGGCGGTTTTTTTATGACGGGTAAGTTCGCAGATATCCACGGTCTTTCACCCGAAAAACAATATGCTAGCGCTCAAAGGTGACCGGTTCCGGATGCCTGTTTTTCTGACGCACCACAACGGTTCCCGCAAGTTTGTCATGCCATCCTTGCTTTCGACGGTCGAAAGCCACCCACAGAATCCCCAGGCCCAGCGGAAGACCCGCAAGAAAATAGGACAGATAACGGCCGATGGATTGCCCTGTGGTTAAACTCTGTCCAGTTCTTGCATCGACTACTTTTGCTGAAATAGCCATTTTTCCCGGTGTCGCCTGCTTTGTCAGCCAGAAAATGATCACCGCCACGGCAGGAAACAACCACGACATGATGAAATCCATCGGGCCTTGCAGCATCTTTTGACTGGACCAATAGGACTCGCCATAAAAGGCGGTCAGGATTGGCCAGATAATCACACCCAACAAGCCCGTATCAATGAGCGAAGCCCCGACACGCGCCCAAAAACCAACATACTCCAGTTCATCGACCTGCATGTATTCCCCCTGATAATGATGATTGAATGTTGAGCGCTGGCTAGCCTGCTGACCAACATTATAGCGGCAACGGATAACCATGGACGACTGCAAGCTGACTGGTGGATCTCGCGAGGCAAAAGATGTTTCAGAACAGTTGTGACCATACCAGATTCAGACTCACACCGATCAAAAAAACGGCGAAAATGCGCTTCAAGACCTTGACCGGAAGTCGTCTCGTTAGGGCGACACCCATTGGTGCAAAGAGCATGCTAAAAGGCGTCAGCAGTATCACCGCGGGTAAATACAGCAGGCCAAACGTTTCTGGCGCATGTGCGGTTTGCCGCCAGGCATCTTGCAAATAACTGACCGTACTGGCCAGAGCAATCGGAAAGCCCAATACCGCCGAGGTCCCAATCGCCTGCTTCACCGACACATTGCGCATGGCTAAATAAGGCACCGTCAAGGTTCCGCCGCCAATCGACACCAGCGCAGACACACCGCCTATCAGCAATGACACCAGGCCAATCTCAACCTTGCCTGGCACTTTATGCTGGGTCGGTTTGCGATCCAGAAATAATTGCACCGCCGCAAAAAAAGTAAAGGTGGCAAAAAACAGCGTCAAATACCTGGCATCCAGATGAATCGCCACCAGTGTCGCCAGCAACGACCCCACAAACGCCATCGGCACCATGGCCCACACATAGGGCCAGACAATATTCTGGTTTTTATGATGCGCCAAAATGCTGGACAGCGAGGTAAACACGATGCAAGCCATCGAGGTCGCCAGCGCCATATGAAACGCCGTGTCGGCTGCAAAGCCTTTGGCGACCAAAATGGCATGCAGCATGGGTACCAGCACAATGCCGCCACCAATCCCGAGCAAGCCAGACAAGACACCGACAATCACGCCCATCAGGCAAAACACAGCATATTGTTCAAAAAAAACGGTTAACCAGTCCATAGCAGTTTTTTGAATGATCAGGCCGCACAGTATACCTTCTGAGATTATTTTTTCTTTTGCATCCCTCCTGTTTTGTTTAACTGCCCACGCACTAATTTTTGTTACAATAATCAAATGAACGAGATGGTTGATCAAAAAGCAGGAGGCAAGCGCCCCGGTGCCGGTCGCAAACCGGGCTCTGGCTTATACCAGGAAGCGACAACGGGCATGCGGATGCCTGCCAGCCAACAGGCCGCCATTCGCCAACTGCTGGCCAGCTATGGCCGCAAACAGCGGCAACCATCACCGGACAGCCTGGATAACCCGCAATCTTTTGCGCAACCGGCGCGCGATACGTCAGGCATTGCCTTACCTTTATTTCAGTCCAAAGTGGCGGCAGGCTTCCCCTCGCCTGCGGATGATCATATCGAACAACGGCTGGACCCCAACGAATACCTGATCGATCAGGCAGACACTACATTTTTTGTCACCATACAAGGCGAATCCATGATTGAGGTGGGCCTCATGCCTGGCGATAAAGCCGTGGTGGATAAAAACAAACAGGCGGTGATGGGCGATATTGTGCTGGCGATGATTGATGGCGAATTCACCATCAAAACCCTGTCCAGGCAAAAAAATGGCAAACCACAACTGTTACCTGCCAATGCCTCAGGCAAGTACCGCCCGATTCTGATCGAAGACGACATGCAGTTTGAAATCTGGGGCGTCGTCATTGGCTCATTCAGGCGCTTCAGATAAGTACCTGCAGATCCGTCAAAAAACCCATTCCTGATTAGTCACACATCCGGGCACACTGTGCCCACCGACAGCTGTTTGCTGTGACCCCCTAGCCAGGGTGCACTCGTTTTTTCATCACACTTAAAAAAATCTTGATTATTGTTACAATAAAACTTGATTGCTGTTACAATAATTTCCATGAACGATGAAGACAATACACACGGCGGCAAAAGAGCGGGCGCCGGGCGCAAGTCAGGCACAGGCACCTACCGGGAAGAAACCTCGGTCATGCGCGTGCCTAACAGCCAAAAGCCGGTCATCAGCGACTTTCTGGAGGCCTACGCGAAAAAACAGCGGTTGGCGCAGCTGAAAGACCATCTTGATCGCATTGAAGAATTTACACAGTTATCGGCTGAGCTTGACCAGGTCAGTTTGCCGCTGTTTGAGTCCAAAGTGCCCGCCGGATTACCGTCCCCTGCTGACGACCATGTCGATGCACGCATGGACCCGAATGCCTATCTGATCAACAAGGCCGACAAAACCTTCTTTGTCACGATACAAGGCGAATCCATGATTGAGGTGGGCCTCATGCCTGGCGATAAAGCCGTGATTGAAAAAGACAAGGTGCCCGCTGTGGGCGATATTGTGCTGGCCATGATTGATGGCGAATTTACGGTCAAAACCCTCGCCAAACAAAAAGATGGTATGCCCAAGTTATTACCCGCTAATTCATCAGGAAGATACGCCCCTATCCTGATCTCGCAACACATGCAGTTTGAAATCTGGGGCGTGGTGACTGGTTCTTTTAGAAAGTTTTAATCATGGCACGTCAAAATACCCCTGCTTCTCACTGGACAGATGGCGTTTGCAGAGCAAACGGTATCAATATTCACTACCTGCGCACTGGCGGCAACAAACCGACCATCATTGCCTTGCACGGCCTGGCCGGCAACAGCGTATGCTGGTCACCCATTGCCCGTGCGCTGGAGCAACACTATGACATCATCATGCCGGATGCGCGCGGCCATGGCCAATCCAGCGCGCCCCTGCATGGCTACACCTATCAAGACCACGCCAATGATGTGATTGAGCTGATCCGCACGCTGGGCATCAAATCGCCCTACCTGCTCGGCCACTCCATGGGAGGCATGACTGCGGCCATGGTCGCCAGCAGACTCGGCCTGGCGATCAATGGCGTGATTTTGGCAGACCCGACCTTTCTGAGTGCAGAGTGGCCGCATGAGGTCTATCACCGCCAGCTGGTTGAGCAACATCAACAGATGCTGACTTCCAGCAAAGAAGCATTATTTAAAGCAGACAAGGCGAAACACCGTTTTCGCGCCTCGGCCATTATCGAGCACCTGATAGAAGCCAGACTGCAAACCAGCCTGCAAGCATTTGATGTGCTGATTCCACCGAATCCAGAGTTTGATGAACTGATCCGCAATATTTATGTGCCCACCTTAATGCTGCTTGGCAGCGAAGGCGTGGTCTCGGCGGAAACGGCACGCGCCTTGCACCGCATCAATCCTGATCTGCAATACAAGGTCATTCAGGATGCAGGGCACGGGCTGCCATACGATGAACCCGCCCGTTTGGCGGCAGCGATTCATGCCTTCCTCAAACCAAAAACCGCCGCCAAACCGCGCCTGCAGGCGACACCGGGCATGTTCTCCATGCGCGCAGCCTACGCCTATTAATCAAGCGCGACGTGCAAAGCCGCGATCAGGCTTGCTAACAAGGGGAGTCGCGGCTAGGTGTCTGGTCTGCATGCGCATGCCAGCGCATCCAGCTGAATGTCGTATCAGGCAGCCGTCTTCTATGCTGACGGCCGCCATGCTGATGGGTGAGACATTGAGGCAACATCAAAAACAGCGCGTTGCAAACCGGCAAGAGAGTCATGCGTCGCGCACAAAAAACCCGGTACTAGGCGACCGGGTCTCTTGTCCGTCAGTCAGAACAATTATTTGTTCATGACGTACATGGTTACTTCAAAACCGAAACGCATTTCAGTTGCAGCTGGTTTAGTCCACATGATTGATCTCCTTGTTGTTGTCCCGGGCCGACCCCATGTCTTGCCCGTGTGAAAGTATTATCGACCCGGCGGGCCAAAATCCTGCTATTGCCGATCATGAACAAGGATTAGGGAATTTCATGAAACACACCTCATGCCAATGAACGCGACAGACTGCCCAAGCATGCATGCACGCACCATTGCACTGATTGATGTGAATAACTTTTACGTGAGCTGTGAGCGCGTGTTTAAACCCGCATTGCGCCAACGGCCCGTGGTGGTATTAAGCAATAACGATGGCTGCGTGGTCTCGCGCAGCGCCGAAGCCAAAGCGCTGGGCATCGCCATGGGTGCGCCCTGGTTCCAGATTCGCAAGCAGGCAGAACGCGCTGGCGTCATTGCCTTCTCCTCTAACTATGCCTTGTATGCAGACATGAGCAACCGCGTCATGTCCATCTTGCGTCAGTTCAGTCCGGCACAGGAGATTTACTCCATCGACGAATGCTTTCTGGAGTTGACCGGGTTTACGCGGCGCGATTTGACCGAGTATGCACAAACCTTGCGGCAAACCATCTTGCGCGGCACCGGTTTACCGGTGTGTGTCGGCATAGGCGCCAGCAAAACGCTGGCTAAACTCGCCAATCACTGCGCCAAGCATACCCCTGCCATGCAAGGCGTGTGCAATTTCAACGCCCTGCCGCCGCCTGCGGTAGATGCCCGTCTCGCCGAAATACAGGTGGATGAAGTCTGGGGAATCGGCCGCCGCCTGGCCGCCACGCTGCATGCACGTCCACTAGCGATTCACACCGCCTATGACCTCAAATACAGTGATGCCGAAACCATGCGCAGGCGCTTTAGCGTGGTGATGGAGAAAACCATTCGTGAACTGAATGGCACCGTGTGCCTGGAACTCCAAGAAGTGCGCGGGCCGCAGCAACAGATTTTGAGCACTCGCAGCTTTGGCCAGCCGGTCAGAGAAATCGAAGGCCTGTCTGAAGCGCTGACGTTGTACACGACCCGTGCTGCAGAAAAGTTACGCAAAAAACAGCTGTTTGCTGGCAGTGTCTATGTGTATATCCGCACCAGCCCCTTCCGCGAGGACAGCCGCTTTTACAGCAATGCCCTCACCGTGCCACTACCGGTGGCCACGCACGATACCCGGCAACTGGTCAAAGCGGCACTCTGGGCACTCAGGCGCATTTACCAGCCCGGACACGACTATGCCAAAGCCGGCGTGTCCTTGGGCGAATTGGTGCCTGCGCAGGCGATACAACAGGATTTGTTTCATTCAAGCCCGCAAGCAGACAACACTGCGCGGCTGATGCAGGCCATGGACGCAATTAACCGCAAAATGGGCAGAGCCACCTTGCGGCTGGCAAGCGAAGGCCGGCAACAGCCCTGGCAAATGAAGCAAATGCGCAAGAGCCCGAGTTATACGACCAACTGGAAAGACCTGCTGTGTGTGGATTGAGAGTAGAGACTTAACAAATAAAAGCTGAGCTTATCAGCTTGTTAACTGGCATCAATCAGCCCATGTTTCATGGCCAGCCTGACCATTTCTACCGGGCTGTTCACAGAGAGCTTCTGCTTGATCAGGGTGTAGTAATTGGCCACGGTTTTTTGGCTGATTTTCAGCATGTCTGCCACCTCATCCGCCCGTTTGCCCTCGGCCAGCAGCCGAAACACCTCAAACTCTCGTGACGTCAGCTGTTGGAGCGGATTACTGTCGCCCACCAGGGTTTGTAACGCGACTTTCTGCGCCACATCCTGACTTAAAAACGTGCGCCCTTTGGACACATCCAGCACGGCTTGTACCAGGTCTTCAGCCACGCCAGTTTTAGTCACATAGCCTTTGACGCCGGTTTTGAGCGCCTGCGCGGCAAACGAAACGGCCTCATGCATAGAGAAAATGACGATCCTGGCTTGCGGGTAGCGCTGCAAAATACGCTTGGCGGCTTCTAGCCCGCCCATGCCTGGCATGGAGATATCCATGAGCATCACATCAGGCATGACCTCACCATACACCTGATAAGCCTGTTCGCCCGTATCCGCCTCAGCGATAATTTCTATCGACTTGTGGCTTTCAAGCAGGCGCCTTAACCCTGATCGCACCACTGTGTGATCATCTACCAACACCACCTTGACTGTCATACCGCTGCTTCCTGAAATGCTTCTGTCATCTGAAAATGGATTTCTATGCGCGTCCCCTGACCAGGCGCCGTATGAATATGCATGCGCCCCATCAAGCCCTCTACCCGCTCTTGCATCCCGGCCAAGCCGTACCCGCGCGTTTGCAACTGCGGATCAAAGCCCCGTCCGTCATCCTCCACCATCAGGTAAAGGCCGTTGTCCATCTCCTTCACCTCAATCGTCACCCGTGTCGCGGCGGCGTGCTTGCTGATATTGGTCAAACACTCCTGCAAAATGCGGTACACCGTCACCGACAGCGCTTCATCCGGCTGCGACAAATGGTTAGATATCTGATTCACCACCATAATGCCGCGATTGCGGTCGCGCCAGTGATGAATCAACTCCGCCAGCGCCAGGCTCAACCCCAATTCATCCAGCACACGCGGACGCAAGCGCGACAAAATATCCTGTATCGTCACCATCATTTGCCGCGTAATCTGCGCAATCGCCTGCGCACTCTCCCGCGCCGAGCTGAGCTTTTTCGCCGCCACCAGCGCACTCGCATCCACATGCACCGCAGTCAAATACTGACCAATCTCATCATGCAAATCGCGCGCAAGTTTTTTACGCTCTTCTTCCTGCAAATGAATAATCTGCTGGGTCAAGCGGTGATTGTTGCGAATGCTTTGTTCAAGCGTGCTCGCCATACTGTTGAACTTGTCGCTAATCTCACTTAACTCCACCTGCTCAAAACCCGGCAAGCGGCTCTGGTATTCACCGCGCTCAATCTGATTCAAGCCATGAATAATCTGCTTAACCGGCTTAAACGTCGCCCGCACCGTCCAATACACAAACAGCAGCACACTCAAGCCAAACAAACTCACAATCGCGAGCAAGCCAGACGTATCATCCCAAATCTCGCGCAACTCAAAACTAGGGTCCGGCGTAATCACCAACTCGCCAATAAAGCGGCCGTTCAAAATGATATTTTTGCGCTTGGGCTCATTCAGCACACTAGAAATATCCAGCAACTTCACAAACCATTTGGGGGGGTCTTCCCCGCTATGCGCCATGCGCGTACTTCGGTTAGATTCGCGCAACCGGCCATTGTTATCGTAAAAATCCACCTTCAAATGGCGGATATTCTTCAACTCCTCCAGCCGGAAGATCTGAATCCCCTCTTGCTGGTTATGCTGCAACCAGCCAAAGTCCGTCATGTAATGGGCAATCTCCGCATCCAGCAAATGCATCACCAGATTACTGGTCGACTGCACCTCCGCCAGCACATCCTCGCGCGCGTTTTTAACCACCGACACAGCCCACGTCAGCAACAACCCAAGCAATAACAGGGTAATAATCAGATTGAGTTTGAATTGAAGGCTGAGAGATTTCATCATGCTAGGGGGATTTTAAAGAGTATTCACCAAAAACATTCGGGAATTTTTCCCTATTCATTCGTACAGCAAGAAATTATCAAGGCGTGGGGTCACATGGTCGATTGTAGCGCCTAACAAAAAACTTGCCAGCTCACAACAAAGACCTATTGGACGGATTGCTTCTTGCTCAAGCCAAACTAGAAGGCCTGGAACTGTTCTCGGCAGACTCGGCTTTTGATGAAAATGCCATTAAAAGGTATGGTTTGTTGTGTAGAGCTGATAGAAGTTGACGCAGTTAAGGTTGTATTTTAGGATGGTCTAAAAATTAATAACAGCTTGAAAATGTTAAATAAAAACCTTAAACCTTCAATCAAAAAAGCATCAATGCCGGAAAGTTTTGCGTCATTTAGGATGCCTACTGTACGTTAGGGTTTATGTTCAGTTTATTTAGGAAAAAGTCGCCCAACCTCTTGGCTCTCCAGCAACTTGAGCGGATTGAGGCTGAAATGAGGCGCATTGGCTTTTGGACAGATACTCCACCACAGCTAGAAGCAATTGAGTCCGGGCAAGTCTTCCCGACTTTCGAACAATGGCTCCAATGTGTTTTTTTACCTAAAGCAAGAGAGGACGCAAAAAAAGGTAAATCCCAGAAAAATTACGAGTTAGGACTACAGGCCATGCGAGAGTATGACTATCATTCGCGGATAGAAGAAGCCCACCCACTAATGTGCCTACTTAGAGACTATGATAAATTAGGCAAAAATCATGGTTCGAGAAATTAACCCTAACCCATCATTCAAGCGGGACGCCTAACGGCACCCCTTAATTCAAACGTTAGAGCTTAGGTACAAAGATTTGAGACTTATAAAAGCAACGCTGATACTAATATCTTTTGTTTTATTGGTTTGGCTCATTTTTTTTCCATATTGGCATTTTTATTGGGCAACAACTTGTGCTGTTTTATTTCTACCAGCAATGGTTATAGCAAACCTAATTTTCAAAAACACATTTGAAATTAGAGAGCCTAAGTTTAAGCCTTTGCTTAGTAGCCGCATAAATCTGTTCGACCCTCTCTTTATAAGCACTTTGGGTTTGGCGTTGATTTTTGCTTACCCTGTACCATATGGTTTTCAAATACTAAATTTTTTACACTTTTTTATTTTGGCGACGATTATTTTTTGTATTCTTACTGCGGTTATATGGGTGTGCTTTCGAGGGCATGGTAACTTGTCGTCAATTGCAGGCCTCATGATTTTTTATTCTCTTTTTCTAACTGGCTATCTTAACGAAATAGGTCCAATATCTACTGAGGTTGTTTCAAAAGGTTTGATAACAGAAAAATTTAAACAAATCAAAGGCCTTGGTAATACATTCGTGATCGGAACCAACACTATGAAAAATCGAGTTGGGGTTACTAAATCCGACTATGAAAAATACGCTATCGGAATGGAGGCATGCGCAAAAAATGTGACGGGTTGGCTTGGTATAACCACTAGAACATTTATCGAATGTAATACCGCTCTAACCCCTCCATCAAGCGGGACGCGCTAAAGCACGCCCCTTATGTCAAACGTTAGCCATATCAATAGGAGAGCACATAGGAGTGAGCAAAATCAGCCCCGCAGCAACCAAATTACGCAAGTAGTAAACGTTGTGACCGGAAGAGATTTGGGGTCTTCGAAAACCCCTAGCAAGAGAATTACAAACATTAAACCAGCCAATACTGAGCAAAAGGAGGGCCGTAGCCATGAGAAATATTGTCATTAAAGTGAAAGTCAATCTGGAAGTAAAGGGGGCTGCTGGGGTACTGTGCTTGCTACTGGGTGTGTGTGGCGTACACCATGCTCAACCCTATGTGCTTTTAAACAATGTCTAACCCATCCATCAAGAGGGACTGGCGAAAGCAATCTTCGATGAACCAATTTTCAATAACGAGGGTTGAGCCACCATTGTCGCCAGCCCCTTATGTCAAACGTTATTAGGCCACAAATGGACTCAATACGGTTTCGTCAACTGAGGAAGCGCGACTACCGCGACCCGAAAGATTTCTTAAAGAGGCTGCGGTCTGCGGAGCTGGTTCTCAAGCAAGTCGAAGACGAAAAGGTTCGACGTTTGCGCACACAGGGATTGAAGGAGTGGCGCGAAACTCGTGTAGCCGCACTCTTCTGTCACGGCTATGGGGAGAGGATCGGTCAGAAGATCTTTTTCTCAAAGGGAGAGTTCGAGGACGCGGACTGCGTGGCGTTTTGGGCGAACGGCGAAGAAATGCATTTTGCTCCAGTTCAAATCAAGGAGGTCGCGCCCAAGGACCTAAACAGCAAGGCCGAGTTACAAGACGTATTGAACTCACTTGGAAAGTACTCGGGAACGAATGACCTAACGGTTATCATCCACTTAAACCAGCAAGTTCGGTTCAATCCCCATGAACTAGCAATACCACCCAGCCTGAACATTTCCGCGCTTTGGCTACTAGCGTGTGTATCTCCAGACCAGTCAAAATGGGCCATATGGGGAAACTATCTTGACACGCCAGAGAAAAGTGAATTCCTCTACCCAACGTGAGCATTTCGGCTCGTACGCGTGGGCAACGAGTTGCCCACCCTACAGACTGGCAGTCGAGCAGCCCACGTAGGGCGTACCCATACACGGTACGCCGCATATTGTGGTGATGCAGAATAAAAAGCAACAATCACCTACCAAGGTTAATGAATCACCACCCCCCAAGGTAAACTCCCCACTGCAATATCCTTAAGCTTGGCATTGGTTTGGGTATCAATCACTGAGACATTATTACTGCGACCGTTGGCGACATAGAGTTTTTTGCCGTCCGGCGTGAGAGCCATATTCCAAGGGCGTTGGCCGACAGGGATGGTGGCGATGACTTCGCGGGTGGCGGTATCGATCACGCTGAGGTTGTGGTCGCCGCCATTGCTGACATAAATACGGCTGCCATCGGCATTGACCTTAACGCCGTTGGAGCGCAGGCCGACCTTGATATTGGCTTGCACTTTCCAGTCGGCGGTGGAGACGATCTCTAGCAGGCTGGCGGCTTCATTTGCCACATAAGCCCATTTGCCATCGGGGCTAAAATCGACGCCGCGCGGGTGTTTGGTGGATGCGATCAGGTGTTCTGACTTGAGCATGTTGAGGTTAATCACATCGACATTGTTGCTTTCTTCATTGCTGGCAAGCAGCCATTGCTGGTCGGGTGAAAACACGCAATGCTCGGGGTTTTTGCCCTGGGTTTTGATGGTGTGTTTGAGCTTGTTGGTTTGCAGGTCTACCAGCGAGACCGCGTTTTCTTCTTCCAGGCAGGCGGCCAGCAATTTTCCGTCGGGTGAAATATCAATGCCTTCTGGTTCGTCGCCGACTTTGATCAGGGCAGTTTGTTTGCCCAGCTTGGTGTCTACCACCGAGACGGCATTTTTATCGCGCACAACGACGTAGAGTTTTTGGTTGCTGGGGTGGATGGCGGCAGCCTGCACTTTTTTGCCGAGCTTGCCTTTGTTCGGCAGGGTGTTGATGACTTCGTCGGTGCTGGTGTCAATCACCGAGACCGTGCCGTCTTTTTCGTTGGGGACATAAGCGAGCGGCTGGGCGCTGAGAGTGAGGCTGGCTAGCAGGCCTGCGGTGAGGGTCAACAATCGAGCGTATTGCATAGAGCATCCTTAAAAAAAGTCGGCCAGTTGCTGCAACAACTGGCCAGAACATGGAGATATACTTTATGCAAATCAATTAAATTTGAAATTTAAATGACCATTGCATATTAAGCACTTAAAATCCTTGGCAATAGCGTCATGCTTCCCGATTTAACCGGGATAAACTCCCGACGCTATACTCATTCGCCAGCCTCAAACACAAATCCACCGAAGGCGCGCGGCTGTGCCCCAACCTTGACCTGTCGCGGCGAGTCCAGGCGCTGTCCATCAATGACGGCTACGACGTTGTCCATCCAGCTGGTGACCACGAGCTGCTGTTGCTGGCGGTCAAAAGCAATGCCTTCGGGCGTGCCGGGGACGCGAATTTTAGCCAGCGGCCGCTGGCTGGCCAGGTCAATCACGCTGACGCTATCTTCGCCGGTGTTGGTGACGAACAAGCGCTGCCCTTGCGGGTCTGTGGTCACACAGTAAGGGTGCCGCCCCACGCTAAGCGTGGCCACCACACGCTGGTCATGCGTGTCTATCACACTCACTGAGTTTGAGTAGACATTCACCACATACAGCTGCTTGCCATCGGGGCTCAGCCCCAAACCGAACGGGTGCTCGCCCACTTTAATTCTGCGCAGTTCTTTGTTCGCGCGCGTGTCGACCACGCTCACATCATTACTGTCGCGATTCGCCACGTAGAGCGTCTGGCCATCGCGACTTAACTGCAAGCCGCCTGGTGCCTGCCCCACTTCTATAGTCGCCAGCACTTGCCCGTGCACGGGCTCAACCACCAGCAAACTATGGTGATACCAGTCAGCCACATATAAACGGTTACCGGCCTGATTCACGGCCAGTCCGACCGGGGCAATCGGCAGCTCTAGGGTCTGCACCACTTGCTGCCGCGTGATGTCTATCACCGAGATTGAACGGCCATCGACATTGCTCACGTATACTTTTTTCTGTTGAGGATGAATAGCGACGCCGACCGGCGATTGACCGACCGCGATGGTTTTGATCACCTGCAGTTGGCGCAGGTCTACGACCGAAACCGTGTGCTCTCCCTGATTGGTGATATAGGCGAACTCTGCCGCGGATGCGCCCAGCGTAAAACAAAGACTGAGCGTAACCGACAACGCTTTCAAGCGCAGGCGCCAGCACGCGCTCACATCAATCGTCCTCATACAAGCGTTACGATAGCGCGATGTGAGCCGTAAGAATTGAGACCTGTTCCCGCAAAGGGTCAGGAATTTTTCATGCAATAGCAGAGGCGCTCTGTTGCGAGAAATGTGCGTTGATGGCGCGCATATCCAGCGCTTGCCACATTTGCAGGTGGTGCTGCAGCTCATGCGCCTGCATGGCGCCCCTGACCATATCAATGATGACGCGATCACGCACCGTCATGAGTGCAGGCACTTGTGTCACCTGGAAATTGGCGACCAGATCGGTGGCGACATCAACATCGGCTACCGCAAACGCGACTTGTGGATGCTGGGCGGCAACCGCTGCCAGGACGGGGGCAAAGTGCTGGCAAGGCTCACACCATTCGGCCGTGAACAATACCACGGCGAGCGGATGCGCCTGCACCCACGCATTGAATTGCGCCTGGCTTGCCAGTGTCTGCACCACGGCAGCGGTTTGGGTAGATGCCAGATTGGATTGCGGATCTGAAGGGTTGGTTGTTTGCATACGAGACTCCTAGGGATGCGCCTGCTCGGGCAGGCGTTTAATGGTACTGAGTGTCCAGTGTTGCGGGCCAGCGATGCTTTGTGAGCACCCCAACTCCTGGCTGGGGTGTTCGGCAGTGAGTTGATGGCGGGTATGGTCTGCGGTCTGTACCTGCATAAACCAGCGGTCCACCCACACCTCCAGTCCGGCCGGGGCAGCGTGCTGGCCGCTGTCAGTCAGGGCCAGCGTGATCAGTTTGCCGCCATGCGCCAGGCATAACGAGTCATCCGTCTCTTCGAGTATCACCCATGTAGCCTCATTGCTGGCGACGCCCTCTTCCGCCCTGGCGGGCAGACTGGCTGTGACCAAAACACAAGCTACGGCTGGCAACATCATCGTTGCCCACTGGGCCAGGAGACTGACCACTGAAGAGATACACAGCCATACAGACTGCCGGGATAACCCTAAGTGTTTACTCACCATGACATGCCTCGCTGAATCCACACAATCAACACGGCGGAGCTCAATTTATGCACACAGGCTGGAACCCATGCGTTTAAACAAAGGGCGCAAGCTGGCGCAGAGTTTTTGGCGCCAACCCTGGGTGTTTGCCGCAGCATTCTGGCGGCCTTCTTTCAGCCCTTGCAAACCGGCTTTGACAAAGGCGTCTACCGCATTTTTGGCGGATTCATCATCCTGGCCTGCAGGGGGTTCATTGCCGGTAAAGGCGCGATAGTAACGCGCTGTCCAGCTCACCTTGGCATTGCTGCCATCGGCAGCGACTTTGATTTTGCCGTTCAAAGAGCTCACAGGCAGCGCTTCCAGGTCAATGTCACCAGATAAGCGATAAGACACGGTCATGTCTGCCGCAGACACTTCATCGATTTCCTGCAACAACTGCTTGCCATTTTTCAGGGTCAGTTTTTGCTGGGTGTCGTTCACTGGCTCGCAAGCCGTGACTTGCGGATGCCATTGCGCCAGACTGCATGGGCTGCTGACACGTTTCCATACCGCGTCAGCCGATGCGTTGACCTGAATGGATTCATCCGTTTTTTGCGGCGTAGGCCCGTGTGCCCAAGCTTGCACACTTAACAACATCATCATTCCGCATAAAGACCACTTCATAAAACACTACTCCTTCTTAAAAAATCGTTTAAACATTTGTCGCATGCCAAGCAGCCAGGGGCTATCGGCAAACGTCAGCCCCATAAACATGAGCCACAATAGGCAGGCAGGCACCGCCAGCCAGGGCCGCAAATCGGTTCTGGCCCAGCGCCAGGCCGTCATGCCCAAGCCGGTCGCCCAGTCACCACTTTGTGCCACATGCTCCAGCCTGGCGTAATGCAAACCGGTCTCTACCGACAGACGCTGCAAGTTTTTTTCATCCAGCGCAGATAAATGGGCATTACTTAAGAGTTCGTTCCCTGGCCCATGTCCGGAATTGCGGTCATGCTGCCCCTGCTCCATGGCCAGCACTGACAGCGTTTCGGCCATGCCAAAGTTGCCAAACCGTTGAACCTCTTCCTGCTCCCAATAGCCGGCTACGGCATTTTTCTCGTCCAGTTTGGGGATCTTGCTCGGTGTGGGCTTGCCCATGCCCACCAGGTAGCCTTGCACCTCACCAGGTTTGCCTGCAAATTTGGGCATGTATTGCGGATTGGCCGGCGGCGCTTGCTGGCCATCGGTAAAAAACAGCAGGCGCATCTGTTTGCCCAACAACGGCGCTTGTTCCAGCGCGTGATAGAGGCCATGGGCGATAAACGAATCTGCGGCCCAGGCCATGCGCCAATCCATGCTGGCGACGGTATGATCCAGCGCGGCAAAATGGCTGCAAACCTCCACCGGCTTCACCACATTAACCGTATTGCGCTCGGTAAACATGCCCAGCGCCACGCGTGAGCCACAGGGCAACACAGACAGGGTTTTGCGTATGCTTTGCTTGGCCATCTCCAGGCGGCTGATGCTTTTCCCATTCAGCTGATAGTCGGGCACATTCATGCTTTGTGTGATATCCACCACAAAGTACCAGTCATACACACGGTTGGGTAAACTCAGTTGCGGGTGAAAGAGCGTGAGCGTGAGCAACAGCGCAATCAGCCACAAGCATCGCTTGCGCCAGACAAGCCCGGGCGTCACCTGCGCGTTTTCAGGGCTGCCAACGAGCAAAGCCCTGAGTTGTTTAAACCAAGCCATCATCAGGGCATGCCTCTCGGATTGCCAGGCATCGCAGGCCAGCCACTGGGTTGCTCTTCCGCTTTAATCTGCTCATCTTCGTACTGTTGCGGCCCATTCATGCCATGCGTGGTCGGCGCCAGCCTCAGGGCGAGATGGTAGTTGTACTTCACCTCTGACCAGTCAGGCTCGATACGCAAGGCTTTCTGGTAACTCTCTTTGGCCAGGGCGACCAATGGCCCCGCCTCATCCCAGGCAGGCAGGCCACGTTGTTCGAGCAAGCGGATTGCCGTGCGCAAATAGACATTGCCCGAGTTGAAATAGGCCTGCTTGCGCAAGGGTTGGCTATCGGTGGTGCGGGCAATCACGGCGGCATACTGCGCCAGCGCCTGATCAGATTTGAGTTGATCGTCATAAAACACTGCATTGGCAAACAAGGCCTGCGGTGTCTGGTCAGCCCCCAGCAGGGTAGAACGGATCAGCACATGCGGCGCCAGGCTGTGTCTGTACACTGCAGACTGATAGAGCTCCATGCCCTGACGCGCCAGCATCACCAGTGATAGCACCACCAGCAGCGCAGCCCACAGCCCGCCGCGGCGTAAATGATTGATCCATTGCCTTCTTATGTTGGGATGACTCATGTTTGCCACCGTGTTAACTCCAGTTGTACCATCGCGATTAATAGCAAGGCTGCCAGCCAGGCCAGACCATAGGCGTATTGACTCAAGTCTTGTCGTGCAATCGGTTCCAGGTAACGGGTTGGTTTGTTTTTAAGCTTGGCGATATCGCGCACGGCCGCCATCACCGCCTGCGGATTTTCTGCCTCATACACGTGATAAGGCACATTGAGCGTCTGGAAATAGTCATGCAAGGCCACCTCGGGATAGGCGTCAATATTCTCGCCTTCGGCTAGGCTTTGCTTGATGGTGACGCCGTTTTCAGAGCGCAGATAAATCCAGTACAAAGAGGCCTGTTGCCGCATAAACATGGCACGCAACATGTCCTGGGTTTTGCCATCCAGGTGTGCACCGCCATCAGAGACCAGCACAATGGCACGCGCCCCGGTCACCGGCTGATCGGCAAAGTAATCGAGCGCCATGCCAAGTCCGCGCGCGACCGCCGTGAAACCCATGCCACCGGCTTCGGTTGCTTCCAGTGCAGCTTGCACAAACGCCCGGTCATTCCCCAACGGTGCTGCCAGAATTGGGGAGGTACTAAAGGTCACCATGCCCATCAGGTCTTCATGGCCTTGCTTGACCAATGACTTCAACACTTCACGCGCGGCCTGCATTTTCGGTTGCCGCGCCTGAGCATCGCCCTTGTTCACAAACGGCTCGTTCATGCTGGCGCTGCGGTCCAGCACAATCATCACATGGGCCCCACGCCCAATTTTTTCGATGGATTGCGATTTAAGAAACGGGCCACTCAGCGCAATGGCCAGTGCCAGCAGCAAAGTACTTAAACTGATTTTCCAAGCACGCTCCAGCCAGACGGAGAGCGGGTCTTCGGGCAACCCTTGCAAGGCCGGATGCTTGAAATGCCGTTGACCTCGCATGCACCAGGGCAATACGGCCAATGGCAATAACAGCAAGGGCCACACCTGTGTCAGCCCCCATGACTCCCCCAAGCCACTCCAGGTGATGACGGATTGCCCCCAGGCCTGCCACATGCTTAAGCGACCTCCAGTTGACTCAAGTCTTTGGCTAATTGTGTCAGCAAAGCGATCGAAGACGTCACAGATCGGCCAGCAAAAAACGCCTGCTGCACATCCGCATAAAAGGCCTCAAGCGCAGGCGCATAGGCCTGTAGCCTGGGTTGCTGTTGCATTAACTGTGGCAGATTTTCAGCGGTGACCGCATGCCCGGCAAATTGATCCATGGCCCGCACCAGCAAGCGCATGGCCTGCAAACTATCCGAGGCCGCCTCGCCCCTGAGTTTGCGGATCTGGCGCCAGGCCTGACGGAAAGGCATGTGTTTTTCTGGTGGCAAGGTGATCCAGCCGGCCACCCAGGCCAGGTAAAGTAATGCCAGTGCAAGCGCACTGCCCCAACCTGCCAGTGACCACAGTTGTGGCGCGAGCGGCCAGCTAGGCATGGGCGCATCCGGGTAAAGCTTGACGTGCTCGGCATCAATCCGCGCAGGCAGCAAACTCGACACAATGACCTTGTCTGGTGGCACATCAACGGTCAACCGTTGTTGAGCGCAGCTGGACTGATCGCAGGTGAATTCAAGATGCAGTTTTTTTAAGGGCAGGATTTTAACCGTGTCGCCGGCAACAAAAATTTGCCAGTCTATCTGCAGGTTAATCACGCGCTCATTCGCCAGGTCCTCATGTTGCCAATGAGCATCGCGCAGCTCAATGGCCTCATTTTGTGCCGGGGCAGGCAAACTGGCCGGATCCAGCACAAAACCAGGCGGGACATGAATCTTGAGATGCTGTGTTGCAATGCTGCCCAGCGTGTAATCTGCCTCACGCGTGGCGCTTTCTACGCTTATGCTGGCGTGCGTTGTGGCTTGGGTGCTTGCTGTGGTGCTGGCGGCATATGCCAGCGTAGTGGCCGCCAGCAGATACCCTGCAAAAAATGTCGCCAGCCAGCGCGTAAACTGCATCGTGCCCGCAAACCGGTTGCTTGTGATACTCATGCCATCGTCTCCATCAAGTGTCGGCTCACGTCTTCCGCACGCCAATCCGGGGCTAGCCACAAAGGGGATCTGGCACCCGCCTTGACCAAGCCAAGATTGAGCGACTGCTTTTGCTGCGCGGCATCCGCGGCGATCTGTGTGCGCAACTTGCGCCGCAATAGCCAGCTGCGCTCCTGCCCGGTTTCCATATCGCGTAATCGCGCCCAGCCGAACGCCGGCAATGCCTCAAACGCCGAGGCATCGCGCAATACCACAGGCACCACATCATGTGGCTGAGCCGCACGCATGGTGGCTTGCAACAGTGACTCTGGCCAAAAAAAGTCAGAGATGAGGAATACCAGCGCACGCCGTGGACCGATGACCTCTATCGCAGCAGGGAGCGCGCTGGCCGTGTGGCCGTGATCAGCACCCAAACTACGCGCCTGCTGCCAATAGTCATTGAGCAGCCCATGTACTTGCTGCGCTGTGCCAGGCTGAAAACTGGGCAGGCGTTGCAAACTGCCGGGTAAATGGTCGCTGGCAGCGTGCATGCCGAAGCCATCGCCCTGGCGCGTCACCGACCACGCGAGCGACGCGACAAAACGGGTCAGGCGCTGCTGCAAGTCTTGGGCAGAAGGGCCCTGAAAAAATAAGGAGCTGGAAACATCCACAATGGCGTAGACATGAATGGCAGCACGTTCAAGATAGGTCCTGACCAGCCATTGCTGTGGCTGCGTGCGTACACTGGCCCGAATATCAATCCGTTTGGGATCCGGACAAGCCAGTAAAGAAGCATAGCCAGCGAAGTCAGTGCCGTTGCCATGATGCTTGGTGAGCGTCGCGCCCGCGTGATAGCTGTGCGCCCGCCATGGCACCGGATAAAAGAACTGGTGCGGCTCGAAGGCGGCTTGTACGGACACCGCCGAGAGCGGCTGCATAGGCCCCTGCCCGGTCTGTTGCACCATTGCGTTGCTTGCAGCTACCATGCTTCACTCACATCCATACACACACATCGTGTCTGCATCATGACTTGAACCTGCAGCACCGCTTAGGGCGCAGAGACTTTATCCAGCACGGCTTGCAGCAATTGCGGGGCAATCCGCTCATGCTGCAAGGCATAGGCGCCGCTCAAAAACACGCGGTGCGTCACCACATACGGCCATACGGCGCGGATATCATCCGGGGTCAGATAATCGCGGCCTTCGAGCCAGGCACGCGTACGCGCACTGCGCATCAACATGGCCATGCCCCGTGGGCTGGCACCACCGGCCAGCAAGCGGCTCATATCCACCTCGGGCAGGCTGATGCCTGCGGCCAGCGGATCCTTGAGCACGCGCCATAGTTTGACCGCATACTCCTGCAAGGCCATCTCTGCACGCACGGTGCTTTGCACCTGCGCAGCCAGCGCATTCAGTTGATCGTAGGGTGTGAGGCCTGACGGTAACTGGCCGACCAGAGCATCGACATCATAAAAGCGGGTATCAAACATCAGTGCCCGTTGCAGCTCACGTGCATCCGGCGCCTTCACCGAAATTTCCATCAGGAAACGGTCACGTGCCGCCGCCGGGATCTCAAACGTCTCTTCACGCTCCAGCCGGTTACGGTCAGCAAACACGGTCAGGTGCGGAAAATGATATTCGCGGTTAAAGGCATTGACCGAGCGTTCAGCCATCAGGCGCAGAAACAAGGCGTGGGCCTGTGGTCTGGCACGGTTGATTTCGTTAAAGAAGAACACCGAGAGCGCATCTTCATGTTGCAACAGTGGCCCCGGCTTGACCGCAGCCTGCCCCTGCTCGTTGATATAGGCATGGTACAAAAAGTCACTCGGCATGAGATCAATCGCGCCCTCAATGCGCTGATAGCCGCCGCCCAGCAATTGCGCCGCCGCGCGTAACAGCGTGGTTTTACCCACGCCAACGTCGCCTTCCAGCAGCACATGGCCACGTGAAAAAATCGCAATCGTGAGCGCCCTGACTTGCTCAGGCATGCCAACAACCACACTGTTTAATGCTTGCTCGAACGCCAGCGCACCTTCACGCCATGCGGCCAAATCCATTTGTTTTTCCATACACCATCCATGATTCAGAATGAAACAGGCCACTATCGACTGCGCACAATCGACACCGGTATGTCACATGCAAACGGGGGACGAAACTGACACCGGAAACGATGTCAGTCTCCTGGGGGGAATTTAAGATTACTTCACGTCAAATACGAAGTTGCCGCTGGATTTGGCGTTTGCAATGCGTTTTGCATTACGTGCATCCATGGCTTTGATGGCTTCCTCTTGTTTGTTGAGTTCCACCGGATCATGTTTTGGGTCGTATTTGGAACCCGCAATTTTTTCCGGATAGCCGGGTTTGGCTTCCCAGCAGTTACCTGGCTCTTTACAATTTTGACCATCGTAAGCCAGAGCCTGATTGGACACTGCCAACACACCAGCCACGGCCAGTAATGTCATTACGTGTTTCATCACATTTCTCCTTAATCACAAATTAGCTGGTGTATTTTTTTAAATTATCAGAGGGCCCACCAGCCTAACCCTCTGGTAAGTCGTTTAACCGTGAGGCGTTGCCGCGCCACCGTTTTTAAGGTTCTCTTCCTCCTGGTGACGAATCCAGGCAATGATATGAATAATTTCATCCACTTGCAGACGGCCCTGTTGTGGCCCCATCATGCCGTTCGCCCCACCATAAATGGTTTCAAAGATGCCCTTGTCGGTTTGATTTTTAGGATAAGTCCAGTATTCATCTGCCAGCGCCGGACCTAACTTGCCCTCAGCCAGGTGACCATGGCAACCAGAACAGGCGGTTGAGAAAATCGTATAGCCTTTTTTGATGGCTTCAGGATCGGAACGGTAGGGGTTTTCACCGGTGGCTAAAAAATGCTTGGCTTCAGGGGTAAAGGTCTCACCGTCCATCGGTGCGATCTCCAGCACATCCCCCGAAATCGTGCCACGAAACTCCAATGGCGGACCATCTTTCAACGAGACATGCACGGCAGTGGCTGGGGTGGCAGGCGCCTCTGCTTTAGCCGCAGAAGGACTCGCAGCAGATTCATCTTTGGCGCAGGCCACCGTCAGAAAAGCAGCCATGACCAAACCCGTCAGACCCAAAGCCATGGTCAGCGGTTGACGCAGGCGGCGTAAATGCGGTTGTTGAGATTCTTTCAATTCAAACTCCAAAACTTGATTAACAAAATACAGTGACTTAATGCAGACTCAACAGAGGAATGCCTTCATCCTTGAGGATGGCAGTAATCTCTGCGCCATGCGCATCAATGACACGATTCAAAGCATCCACCAGCTCGGGGTGCTGCTTGTTGACGCCCATGACCACGTTGTAGTGCATGGGGATTTTTTCACCGTTGGTTTTTTTGGCGGTATCTTCGACGATCACCATATTCAACGGCACTTCGGAAGCACGCACATAACGCGCAGCTTCTGGCGCCCACAACATCGCCATATGCAAATGCATATTGGCCACATCATTCACCAGCCGTGACGGCTCGACGTGGATGTAACGGTTGCGGGTGGACTGAAAATTCTGGATTTCAGTAAAGTAGTCAAACATGTCGTCAAAACGATTGATTTGCAGCAACATGTTTTTACCGGGGCTATCCGGCATGACACCGATACGGAAATTTTTCTCTTTGAGGTAGGGATGATCCCAGGAGGTCACATCAATTTCACGGTCTTTGCGTGTGATAAACACGTAAGCTGAACGATAGTAAGGTTTGGTCGTCAGCACACGCGGATCATTCGGATCGGTGCCAATCAACACATCACATTTACCTGCTTCCATGTCTTTTTGCAGGGTGAGTGGATTGGTCCACCAGAAATAGTTAATTGGCAGATTCATGGCCTTGCCAATCACATTTGCAATCTTGTTTTCAAAGCCCTCTTGCTTGTCATTTGAAAAAGGCAGCTCGGACTTACCAGCACAGATATTGAGTGCATTTGCAGCCACGGCAGGCAACGCCAACAGACTGAATGCCAACGTGAGGCAGGCGCTTACCCAGCCAGCACGGACTCTTTTTACATCAGGAAACATATTTGCTCTCTTCACTCTAGGGCTGAGAACAGGGTGACCAGCCCGTCTTGCGACAAACGGCCACCCTGCACACTACATCAACAGGTTCAGGACTTGAATTACAGGCTGAACACCATCAGGCCACCGCCCATTTGTGTGTGGTTTTGCAGTTCTTTGAACGCACCAACCGCACCCAAACCAGCACTTGGGTCTGTCAGGTCAAACACCAGACCAACGCCAGGCCAGCCACCGACACCGTACATGCTGCCGACGTATTGTTTACCCTTGAAGGAGTAAGTCATTGGAGATCCGATACCACCAGATGGCATCTTGAAGTTCCACAGCTCTTTACCGTCTTTGTTATCCAACGCTTTCAGGTAACCATCCAGTGTTGCGTACCAAACCAGGCCGCCTTTGGTGTACAAAGTACCGCCCCAAGCTGCAAATTTCTCCCACTTGGTCCATTTGGCTTTACCAGTGGTCAAGTCAAATGCACGGATCTGACCCATTTCTTTCTTGGTTGGGCCATTCGGGCCAGGGTACATCGCCAGAGTTGCACCGACGAAGAACTGACCGGCACGGTATGGCAGCATGAACGGCTCCCAGTCCATACAAATGTGGTTCAGGCCTGCGTACAAAGTACGGCTTTCTGGGTCGTAAGAGTCAACACCCTGGTTGTGGAAGCCCATCGCAGATGGACAAATGTTGGTGCCTTTGTGGTCCATACGGGTTGCAAACTCTGGATCACGCACTGGTGTGCCTGATTTCAGGTCCACTTTCTTGAACACGTTCACGGCTGGGTCGACTTTTTCAGCCACGATCAGCTTGCCGTTTTCACGGTTCAGCGTGTACAAGATACCGTTACGGTCAATGTGGCTGAGCAGCGGTGTCATCTTGCCGTCAACAGGTTGGTCAGTCAGTACCATCTGGTTCACACCAGCAAAGTCCCACTCGTCATGAGGTGTCTTTTGGTAACCCCATTTCGCCATCCCGGTGTCGAGGTCACGACCCCAGATAGTCATGGTCCACTTGTTGTCGCCAGGACGCATGGTTTCGTTCCATGGTGCTGGGTTGCCGGAACCGTAGTAGAACAGGTTCAACTTAGGATCGTAAGCATACCAACCCCAGTTAGTACCGCCACCGATTTTCCAGGCATCGCCTTCCCAGGTTTTGAGGCCCAGGCCAAATTGACCGTAGTGTGGGTTTTCTTTGTTGAAGTCTTTTGCCAAACGGATGGACTCGTCAGAACCGGTTGCGAACGCACGCCATTTCAGTTCACCTGTTTTCAGGTCCAGTGCGTTAACCGCACCACGCACACCCAGCTCAGCGCCAGAACAACCGATCAAGACCGTGTCTTTGGCGACAAACGGTGCCTGTGTCAATGTCTGACCGACTTTCGGATCACACATTTCCACTTCCCAGTTCACCTTACCGGTTTTGGCATCCAATGCCAGTACATGGCCATTGGCTTGTTTCTTCACGATTTGACCCGCGCCGTAAGCCAGACCACGGTCTACCACGTCACAGCACATCACTGCTTTGGTAGAAGCATCTTGCTTAGGTTTGTGTTGCCAAACAATTTTGCCTGGATCGTTCAGATTCAAAGCATAAGTGTTGTTTGGGAAAGCGGAGTGGATATACATCATGTCACCGATGACCAATGGCGCACCTTCGTGACCATTGAGCACACCGGTAGAGAATGACCAGGCTGCTTTCACATTTTTAACGTTGGATTTGTTAATTTGTGCCAGCGGGCTGTTGTGCTGGCTATAATAGCCACCGGTTGCCACAGGCCAAGCCCCTGGGGTGTTTAATGCCTTGTCCAGGTCAGCATCCGCAAATGCCAGACCAGAAACGCTGGCAAACAAGCCTCCAACCAAAGCGCCAACAATGGCACGTGTTGAATTGTTTTTCATACGATCTCCTAATCTCTCAAGAATGAGTTTGATGTGTTGTTGCAGTCACCCCCCCGAATGCTGCACTTCACGACCGAAATTGTTAATAATTTGTAACATTGGCAATAGATGAAACATTCCCTATCATCTATTCAAGAATTCATCATCGCATCACACCCCACAACGGGAATCTTTCACTACAGCCAGCTTAAGGATGTGGTCTATAGTGGCGCACATTCACTTGGCGCAAATTGACCGCCAACACCGTCAATAGCAGATGTGCTCTGCGCTGACTGAGTGGATCTTTCAAGTCATGCATTCATATCATTGGTCTATGCCATTCTTTAGGGTATTTCATCAGCTCGGCCATCTCAGTCGGGCCAGTCGTGACACGCTTATCGTGATCGCAGGCGTGGCCGTCACTTTTGTGCTGTCATCCGCATTCGACCTGGCAGAACGTGTGAACGCCTGGCTACTCACCTATGAATATGCGCAATTAGACGAAGTCCCACTGACCCTGTTTGTATTGGTGTTGCTCAGTGTGTGGTTCAGTCAGCGCCGCTGGCGTGAGATTCATGCCGAAATCCAGCGCCGCAAACAGACCGAGGCGCGTCTGAGTAGCAGCCAGCAGCTCTATAAAACCCTGTTTGATGGAGATTTGACCGGGAATGTAGTGCTGGACCTGGAAGGCAACATCGGCATGCACAACCGCGCCTTTGAGCGTATTTGCCGCCCACTGAGCCACAACCGCAATACACGTGAGTTGTTCAGCTTTGACTGGCTGCCATTTATTGTGCAATTGCAACAGCAGCAGGAAATCAATTTCAACAAGCTGCAAATCCGCCGCCCGGATGGCCTGCCGTGTTATGTGAGTGCCCGCTTTGTTTACATGGCGCCCAGCGACAACCAGGCCGCTCAAATCCATGGGTATCTGGTAGATATGACCGAGCAATGCCTAGTCGAGCAGGACCTGGAACGTACTCTGAAAGAAAACCGTGTGCTGGCGCGCCATGCCATGCAGGTGCAAGAGCATGAGCGCAAATATATTGCCAGCGAGATTCATGACGAAACCGGGCAATACCTGACGGCGATCCGTATGGATGCACTCACCCTGCAAAAAAGCACGCCAGAGCAGGCGCATGTGATTGCGGTCAGAATCGCCTCCAATACGCAACACGTCCAGCAATCCATCCGCGCCTTGATCAAGCATCTGCGCCCACCCGCGCTGGATTCACTGGGCCTGGTCGGGGCCATCGAGCGACTGGTGAGTGACTGGAAAAAACTCAATCCGCGCGTGGATTGCCATTTGATGCTGGATACCGGCGAGCATGCCTTAAACGAAGATATCAATATCGTGGCGTTTCGCGTGACGCAAGAGGCGCTGACCAATATTGCACGTCACGCCCAGGCCACCGAAGTCTGGATCGATTTGCAGGTGATCCAGCGTCAGGACAAATGGTGGTTACAGATTGAAGTACGTGACAATGGCAAAGGCATGGATACTTCACTGGCCACCGAAGGCGTCGGCCTGGTCGGCATGCGCGAACGCATCGAATCCCTGCATGGCAGCTTCAAGCTCATGAGTGGCTTGCAAGCCGGCACCTTGATTACCGGCCTATTGCCCTTGCAGGCACACCCGCAGGCTTTGCCTGCCTCTTCCTTACCCACCAACCCGGGAGTCAATGACTATGCAACATCCTAAATGGCAAGGCCTGATCGTACTGCTGTTCCCTTTTTCGCTCGCAGCCAAAGACCTCAACACGCTAGAGCAACCCTTCTTGCAGGCTTATAGCGGAAAATCCCGCCAATTTGTCGAAGAGCAACTGGGCAAACCGGTGAAAAAGGAAGTGGCCGTTAAACCCCATAACGCTGACCAGATCCTGCAGGAAAAAGGTCAAGCGACGGCAGGCGAAGGTGACAGCGTTGAAATGTGGTATTACCAGGGCAAGATTCAATATGCGCCGAATAAATATTTCAATACCGCCGAACTCACATTTGCCAACGACAAATGTGTGAACATCACCTTTGCCAACAAGAAGTAAGGAGTCGTACGCGTCATGGCCAAAGTAATGATCGCAGATGACCACGCCATGCTCAGACAAGGCTTGCGGACCATGTTGGAGCAGGCCAACCACCAGGTCACGCAAGATGCATTGAGCGGCGAAGAAGCCTGCCTGCTGGTGGAAAAAAACCACCCGGACTTGCTGATCCTCGATCTGGACATGCCTGGCATAGGGGGGCTGGAAACGCTCAAACGCATTTTGCACCGCAAGCCGCAGATGCGCGTGTTGATTTTTAGCATGCATGATGACTGCATCTATGCCACGCGTGCGATTCAAGCAGGCGCACGCGGCTATGTGACCAAAACTGAGCCGCCAGAAGTAGTGCTGGAAGCGGTGCAGAAAATCCTCAAGGGCGGCCGCTATATCAATAACGAACTGGCGCAGAGTTTGTCCATGTATCACCTGGAAAGCCAGGAAAACCCGATCCAGAAACTCTCGCCACGCGAGTTTGAGGTGTTCAGACGCATTGCCCAAGGCGAGGCGCTGGCGGCAATTGCCAAGGCCATGCATATTGGCTACAAAACCGTCGCCAATATCCAGACCAGTGTGCGGCAAAAGCTGGGCGTCGAAACCACGGGCCAGCTGGTGCATATTGCCGTGCGTTTTGGCATTATCAAGGGCTTGTAAGCGCAGGGTTGCCCATGATACTGATCATTGCCCGCAAAGAATTACGCAGCCTGTTTGCCACACCCATGGGCTGGCTGGTGCTGGCCATCTTTCAGGCCATTGTTGGCACTTATTACAGCCTGAGTTTTAACCAGTATTTCGAGATCATGCAAAGCGCGCATTGGCAGGTACAGCGTATCGGCCTCACCCAGTTTATGGCAGAAGGTGTGTTTGGTGTGGCAGCCGTGCTGATGCTGTTTGTGGTGCCGCTGGTAAGCATGAAGCTGATCAGTGAGGAGCGCAAAAACCAGACCATGGCCTTGCTCATGAGTGCACCACTCAGCATGACTGAACTGATCCTGGGCAAGCTGCTTGGCATCCTCAGCTATTTGAGCCTGTTAATTCTCAGCATGGTGCTGATGATCGCGCTGCTGCTGCCCTGGGCAGAAATTGACCTGCCCTATCTGCTCACGCATGCGTTTGGCTTATGGTTATTGATGCTAGCCAGCAGTGCGCTCGGGCTCTATATTTCTTGCCTGACCGCCAACCCTATCCTGGCAGCATTCTGCAGCCTGACCGCGCTGACTTTTTGGCTGTTACTGGACAAGTTTTTCAGCGACGACCACCAGGCCCTGTTTCATGATTTTTCACTGATGCAACATTACCGCCAGTTTGCATTGGGCATTCTCAATAGCTACGACATCCTGTTTTTTGTCTTGTTTGCCGGCTTTTTTGTGCTGCTGGCGATCCGGCGTTTACATGCGGACCGACTGTATGGCTAATACAACCAAAGACACCTCCACCGCCCCTCCTTTCAACCAGCGCCTTGCTCACTGGTGGCAGCATCAACTGGTGGTGCCTGCGCTGCTGATTGTGGCACTGGGACTGGGCTGGCTGGGCTGGCAGTTTCATGCCACGGCAGACACAACACACAATCATCGTAATACCTTATCTGCCGCCAGCCAGCAGGTTCTCCATGACCTGCCGGGGCGCATAGAGATTATCGCCTTTTGCAGCAACAGCCCGTTCAAAGGCCGCTATTTCCGCAAGTCGATTGTGGCGCTGGTGCAGCGCTATCAGCAGCAACACCGCGACATACACCTGCAATTTATTGATCCGGTCACCGCGCCTACGCTGGCCAGAGAATGGCAAATAAAAAAAGAAGGCGAAATGCTGATCCGCTATGCCGGCCAGCAGCAGCGCCTGTATTTGCCTTACACCGAAGAAGCCTTTACCAATGCCTTGCTCAGCCTGCAGCATGGCGAACGCGCCCCGCTGCAATTTCTCGTGGCCCATGCATTGCATGACACGCATGGCACTGGCTTGAGCCAATTGGCACAAGCCCTACAAAACGCAGGCATCCCCGTCTTGACCGGAGACCTGCCAGCCACACCGGCGAAAACCTTACCAAGTTTGGTCCTGGCCGGGAGCGACAAATCCTACTCGCCTGCACAAATCGCGGCGATTCGCCAACATGTGCAACAGGGCGGCAACCTGGTTTGGCTCACCGCCTCGCCACAGGCACAAGGCTTGCAAGCACTGGCAGAAGACCTGCGCCTGACCATTAGCCCAGGCATAGTCATTGATCCAGTCAATCGCCAGTTTGATATTCCCCTGCATGATTTAAGTACCCAGCGCTATGGCGCCCGCGGACCGACCCAGGAATTTGCCTTGCGCACCTTCTTCACCCAGGCGCATGCGATAGAACACCAGCGCATCCCGAATGACCCGTGGCAAAGCCTGCCGCTAGTGGCCGCCGCAGAGCAAGGCTGGGTGAGCGCAAGCTATCAGCCCGCCCATCCGGCGCCCTCCGCCATGACCTTTAATGCCACCAAAGATACGCCCGGCCCGGCCACACTGATGCTGGCGCTGGAAAAACCCCTAGCCTCGGGCAACAAACAACGCATTCTGGTCATCGCAAGCCCAGACTTTTTTTCTAACCAGCAAATCCAGCGCGGCGGCAACCTGGCACTCAGTCTGCAAAGCCTGCAATGGGTAGTAAATAACCAGCCTAGCGTCAGCCTGCCGGTGACGCCACTACGCGATACCGTGATTGCATTACCAACGCAGCGTACCTGGCTCATGCTGCTGTTTAACGGGTTTCAGTTTGGGCTGCCATTGGCCTTGCTGCTCGCTGGCGGCTGGGCCTGGCGCAGAAAACAGCGCGCTTGAGGTAAGGTTAAAGGTTAGTGCGTTCAGAGGATTGAGAGGACGCTTGATAACCGCAAGATCATCAGTGAGATTGCGGACTGTAAACGAGTCCGCCCTACACGGGCTGCACCACGCAGAGATTGGTCTCCTGTGAGTATCAGGTTTACCATACGCTTAGAAATATCCAAAGATAAAAGCCCACTTTGTCACCCATCGGCCTTTATACAAATTCAACACGCTGTGGAGTTAAAGTCGTCATACCAATTCTAATCGTGGTCACTTTCAATTTCATTTTTAATTGCTTCTCTTGCCTCGTCAACCTTTATAGAGAACTGCTCTAGTGTAACGTCGATTTTTTCTCCTGCTTTTTCGACTTTATTATCTATTTGTCTGCCTAAAGCCTCAGCATTTTCATGCTTTTTACAGCCCGTTATTGAGATCAATGTGGCCATTACAAAGATACTAGTTTTAAGTGAACAGAATTTCATTTTCTAATTCCTAAAAAATAAAATGCTGAGGCTGGCAAGCTAAGCAACCTTGAGCCAATCTGATAATTCATCGGCATGCCCTTCTTCTTGAGCGAGGATCTTTTCTAACATTACACGCGTTGTCGGGTCGCTATCGCCGATATAACGGATCAATGCATGATATGTATCGATTGCGATGCGCTCAGCCACTAAATTCTCCTTAATCATTTCTTTCAATGCCAGGCATGGTACATAATCGGCATGACTGCGAAGTGTTAAGGTTTCTGGTGAGAAATCTGGCTCTCCGCCAAGTTGAACGATACGCTCAGCAATCAGATCTGCATGGGATAGCTCTTCTTGTGCATGTAAATTAAATTCACTCGCAATAGAATTGGAGTGGATGCCAGTTGCGGTGAAATAATGGCGTTTGTAACGAAGTGCACACACAATTTCTGTTGCTAAAGAAGCGTTTAGTAATGCGATCACCTCATCAACGTTTCCTTTGTATGAAGAGGTCTTTGCGCCGTCTTCTACATGTTTTCTTGCATTCTCTTTGATTTTTTTAATGTCCAAATTCAATGAAGCACTACTTTTTCTTGTATCTTTTTTCATTCACTTACACCTCAAAAAATTAGTGGAAAAAGAAATAAATAATCAGCAATAAAAGCCCCGGCACTCCCAAAAGCCAAGCCAACACGTATTTACCCATTGCATTCTCCTTAGTGATTTAAGACAACTAAAATGATTTAGTGAAAATTGAGCGTTATATGCATGATGCTTTTTTTTGTGGATGCTTGTTATCGGCAAAAAGGGCAAAGTACTGTCAGAATCCACTGTCGTATACCACCTGGATAACGCTCATAGCGTCTGTGTCTAACTAAACAACTGTGAAAAAGGTCGATTGAACCTTGTAGGAATGGCTTTATTGACTGTGAAGGATGCCACCAATTGAAACGAGTGCTTCAATCTTTCGTTTTTGTGCATGGGTCCATGCGTAATGATTCAGACTAATGGCCTTTGTCTTAAAGGCAAGGAATAGTAGTCTGCATGCTTCTTAAGTTTCTCATATTGTTTGATGATCAATCGTTGACCATCAAACTCAAACAAATCCATTTTCTTAAGTTTTGCCAACGACTTGTTCGTATGAACCAATGACAATCCCATCGCGTCAGCGATGTGTTGTTGAGTCATTGGAAAATCAAATCCTTTGGATTCGACTAATCCAAGTTGAGCTGCCCGTTTGTATAAACTAATGAACAATAGAGCGATCCTCTCGGTCGCATTTCGTTGTCCAACAGAAACTAAGTTTTCATCCACAATTAATTCATTGTGGGCAGCTAGGCTAGATATCATCTTGAAAGTCAGGCCCGTTCAGTGATCACCATTAAAACAAAAGCCCCGCAATATGCGGGGCTTTTGTTGGTGCGACAGGTCTGCCGCCCGGTTGGCAAGTCAATGCTTACAAACCGGACAGGCCTTTTTCAATCGCCTGATTATGTGTAGCATCTGTTGGCGATGTTGGTGCAACCGCTGCAGGTTCTGGTTTGGCTGCCGGGACTGCAGGCGCAGTGGTGTCAGCGTTCAGGGTCATTTTAGAGAAGTCGCCATAAAACTCGACCTTGGCCTCTTTGCGCAAACTCGCAACTTCATTCTTGATCAGTGTTTGCTGTCCCGAGTTGACCAGGAACTGCTGGATCACTGGTTTAGCATTGTCAAAATTGACCGGTTGGCGATCGACTTTGGCCAGATACAGCAAAACCAGCGCTTGTGGACTTTTGACCACCAAGGTATCACCGGCTTTCAACGCGTTAAGCTGCTTGAGCAACTCGAGTGGCAACTGTTCGGCGGCTTTGCGGCTGGCATTCACGTTAAAGACGTATTTATTGTCTTGCAGCCATTTCGCAATTTCCTCAGGCGTCTTGGCAGCATTAATGCCTGCTTCAATTTCGCTGACGTGTTGCGTGCCATCTTTCACGGCAAATTCCTGGATCACATACACATTACGCTCGCTGAATAATTCAGGATGCGTGTCATAAAACTTCTGGATATCCGCTGCAGATGGGGTGCCCTGTTTAGCAGCCACTTTTTGCATATAGGCTTGCGCCAGCACTTGCTGCTTGGTGGCCTCAAGCACTTGTAACACATTCGGGTCACGGTCAAGCTTTTCGTCCACAGACTTTTGCTTGAGCAATTCCATGTCTACCATTTGCTGCAACACTTTTTCAGATGCGGCTTTCACTTGCGACTGGTCCAGCTTGCCCAGTTTGGATAAGGCAAAATTCAACTGATGCACAGTAATTTCGCTGCCATTCACCTTGGCAACCACCTGGGAGCCGCCTTTACTGGCTTCATCATGTTTGCTGCAACCAGCCATTACCAGCATCAGTGCTGGTACGATCAATGCGATTTTTTTCATCATCACCCTTTAATATTCGCTATTTTTAACTTCTGTTGCGATCACTCGCAACCTGATAACGGTTTTTAATCCGCCGTCTTGAGCAAGACGCGCTGTTCAAGACAAACGCTTACACACTCGGTTCACCAATATTGCCAATGGTCACCAAACACTACCCACGCCCCTAAGAGAGCATTGGTGGTGACATGCGCAATGATTGCGACCCAGAGCACCTGGAAATGACGGTATAACCAGGCATATACCAATCCTGCCAACAGCCCTGCAAACCAGAGTTGATGCTCCACAGCGAATAATACGCTACTTAGCAGGATTGCATAAGTCGTGACTGCGGCAGGTGACACAGTCAGAAAATCGTTCGCATCCAGCCTGCGCATCAGATACGAACGCCAGAACAATTCTTCAATTACAGGCACCACCAATGCAGAACCCGCCCAACGGCAAGCTAACCAGAACAAGTCCGTCCCAGTCTGCATAGGCATCGCCACGATGGCTTGTGTCTCGCTCCCGCCCAACCAGACTGGGTAAGGCGCAATCCACAGCAAAAACACCAGCACCCCCGCCAGTAAGGCAAGCCCGATCTGCGCGCGCGCAGGCTTGTCGGTCAACTCGCGATAATCGGTTTTAAAGTAGAACAGGCACGCCAAGGCCAGCAAGCAGCGACACAAATACGCCGCTTGCCCAACCACCCCCAGCGCAGTGAAGAGATCCACTAACCAAGGCTGCAGGGCCAACAGCAAAATAAAGCCGATAAACGGAAAGATGCGCGCACATTCTGCGCGCGTGAACCAGTGATCAATTAAATGCATCATGCAGGTAAGCCTATCATCAAACAGTCTACCTGCCTATGCTGGAAGCCACTTAAGGCGTTGCAACTTTGTCGACCTTGTTTTCCAGTAACTGACTGTGCTTTTCTTGAAGGATATTCTCAAGTTCAACCCGCTTTAATTGAAAAAACGGCTCTGAACGCAGCACTTTTTGATAAAAACTGGCATTGTCATACAAATCCACCAACTCATGCCCATACGCATACAAACGGCTGTTTTTTTCTTCGCAGCTGGTCAGCTTCTGGTGGCTGTCACTCACTTTGGAAAGCAGTTGTTTGCGTTGCTGCTCGCTGCTCTCTTGCGTCGCATGTGCAAGCTTGAGTTGTTGTTCGGCCGCCTCAAGTTGCTGGTTTTTTTCGGCGAGCTGTGTTTGCAGCTGTTTGAGTTGTGCAGATAACGCGTCTTTTTCCTGCAATAGCTTTTGATTGTCAGACTGCAATTGCTGGTTACGTTTCAGCTGTCCCTGCAATTTGGCCGAATGCGAGCGCTGTGCAGACTGTGCCTGATCCAAGGCTTGCGACAAGCCCTGTTTTTCTTGCTCAAACTGCGATTGCAGGGCAGATTTTTCAGCCTCCAAATCCTGCTTCATTTTTTGCATGAGGATGGCGGCACGTTTGGCCGATTTGTCCTGCTTTTCTGCAGCAGCCGTTGGCTCTACACAGAGTCCAATCAAGCTCAGGCTCAGCAGGAGTGACGAGATGAGTTTCATACAGTCCCTTTAAAACCGGCCATTAAAGTCGAGGAAAAAGGTATCCACAGAGAATGGCAAACCAGAAATTTCATCGGCACTGACGTATCTGGAAGATAACCAGGCATTTTTGCCCAAGCCGTACTGTGCGCCCAAATAAAAGCCTTTGGCATCTGTGCCACCAAGACGGAAGTTAGAGTCGGTGAAACCATCCAACATAGCGTCAGCTTCAAGACGCCTATATCCCCCAAACACTTGCCAGTCATGCAGTTTTTTAATCATTGGATGCCCAACCATGAGCGCAAACTCATACCCCTCATCCTGCTCATCATATAATGTGTTGGTTCGACGCAATATTTCTTCTTGATCGAAGCCGATATTTTTAACATAGGCCCCATGCAAAATGACATGGACAGGATCGAAAACTGCCAAGTCGACCTCACCAGTAAAGTTGATTAGCTGAAACTGCGAGGCCAGCCCACAAAGTGAAGGATTGTTTTGACTGCCGCAGTTATTTCCAAACGGATTCATTTTAAAGGTACTGTTCCCCTTTTGTCGCCAGAGAGGAACAGTCGCGTCATAGCGTGTATCTCCAACAAACTCTCTCGGCTTACCTTCAACGTTTTTAAAATCATAATAGGCAACGCCAAGCTTCACCTTACTGTTGTTATCAGAGGTCCATTCAATCCCACCTTGCGCGGCATATAACCATTTATCGCGAGCCTTGTTGGTATCTGAACTTTCAATCTCTTCAATAGGGAAAGCTCCTGCTGTTGAGAAGAGTTGCCAGTGTTGGTTAAGTTTAGGATTGACTCTCGCTACCAAGCCATCAAATGCCAAATCAGGATCCCAGAGCAAGTCTGTGTTGAACGTCTGATTGCCAGTAAAGAATGGGTTGGCAAACCGGCCGCCTGTTAAGGTTAACCAATCATAGGGTTTAGCCTCAAGAAAAGCTCTGTCCAGCCCAAAGATAAATTTACCCTGCGAGAAGCCTTCTGTCTGGTTTGGAGTCACTGGCGTCTGTAGCATACCAGTGGTAAACCGAATACCACCATTCAACCAGTCATTAATATGTAGATTAGCGCCAAACAAGGCGCGAATACGCTGACGCTGTCTGTCTTCACTGGTGTTATTGACTTGCATATATTGCCTATTATTAGAAGCAAGATCTGCAGGCGTCACATTATTATCACTGAACATATCTTCCTGGTAGCGCAAACGCAGAGCCCCCGTCCACTCAACGCGATCAATCCACTCTGGAATCCCTAACCGCTCGCCTGCCTTGTAATTGAGTTTTTTCATCACCTCTTGCTCAATCTCAGCACGCATTTCGTTTTTGACATGCTCAGGCACATATTGCACGCGGATCGCTTTCGATTGCGTCGCCGCAGCTGGCGCATCTGGTGCTGCAGATTCGGCAACACTGGCCGCTTCTTCTTGTGCTTTTTGTTTGGCAGCTTGCGCTTGCTTGAGCAAAGCATCCGCTTTTTCTTTAGACAGTACACCCTCTTGTACCAGCAACTCGATCAAATTCATGGTGGTGGCACGCACCTCTTCCAGTGATTCACGCTCACCGGCGAGTACACCCTGGGCTTGTGTGCTAAACAGGCCGGCCACCAGCCATGGAATCATCCAGTTCTTTGCTTTTATCTTCATATCTTTCCCTAGTTACTTTCGCTCTTTACCAAGAGGCTCTTTACTGCGAGGCTTGCGATCAATAGTAATTAACGCTGTTGTGTGTTCCGTACTTCATGACATGTTTTTCGAGGCCATTCTGACGATGACCTTTCTTGGCATATCCTCTGGCGCAGACTCTTTCAACGGCGGAATCCGGCTCAATACTTTGCGGATCAAGGCATCGGTTTCAGCATCACCACTGGAGTCAATCAATTCCGCATGATCAATGTCGCCCTGGGCATTTAAAAACACCCTGACATCGACCTGATACTTCACTTTGCTCAGTCCACTTTCTGCATCCAGCGCTTTCTTGATTTGCGCATCAACCTTGTTGGTAAACCAGGCAAACGCAGCCATATTCTTTTTGCCGCCAATTTTGGGGCCAGTGGTGACGTCGCCCCCCTTGTACTCATTATTCACGGCACCGGACTGGAAGGGACTTGGGCCATCTCCCGCAGCGCCTTCCATCTTGAGGTTCTCGGCAGGCGGTGCTTCAACCGGTTTGGGCTCAGGCTCTTTAGGCGCTTCTTTCGGCTGCTCCTTCGGCGTTTCCTTGGGCGGCTCTTTAGGCGGTGGCGGCGGTGGCGGCGGTGGCGGCGGTGTGTCGGGTAGCAATTTCACAGTAGTGATTTGCTTTTTCTGCGTCGGCCCACCCGAAAACAGTTTTTTGATGCCATAAGCGATGCCAGCCAAGACGACCAGCACCAATACAGCAATCAGGATGCGGGTCGCCCACAGCCGTGCGAGATGTACCGGCGTGTCAGTGGAAAGGTTATCTTCCATCGCCATACCCTAAGTCCCGATTTTGCCGGTCACCAGGCCGACATTTTCAATTTGCAAGCGGTTAACGAGGTCAATGACGCCGATCACACCGGCATACGGGGCTTGTGGCTGACCCTTGATCATGACGTTGAACTTGGGATCCATGGCCTTGGCCTGGTTGAGTTGTGTCTCCAGTTCAGCCATGGTCACGCCAACCCCATTGATGGTGAGCGTGCCGCCCTGCTGCACCTGCACGATTTTGATGTCGTGTTTTTCAGTGCTGGGCTTGTTGGACGGCTTGGGCAGATTCATGGTCAAGCCTTGCACGCCCGCCGTGGTCATCAGGATAAAAATCACCAGCAGCACATAGGCCAGGTCCAGCATGGGCGTAATGTTGATGGTGTCGTATGGTTGGGCGTCGTTCTGAACTTGCATGGCTTACTCCACCACTTTCTTGGTCACCAGGCCGACTTCGGTAATGTCCAGCCGTTTACAGATTTCCAGCACTTCAGAGACCTTTTCATAATGCGCAGCGGCATCGCCCTTGAGCACCACCGGCAGCTCGGGATTACTGCTTTTGTATTGCGCCAGACGCTGCTCCAGCTGTGCCATATCCACCGGGAACGCATCAAGGTAGACACTGCCATCACTGGTAACGGTAATCGCGCGCATTTGCGGTTTGGCCAAGGCAGCAGAGTTCACCGTGTGTGGCATGTCGACTTTGACGCCTTGCACGGACGCGGTAGTCATGATGATAAAAATCACCAGCAGCACATACGCCAGATCCAGCATGGGCGTAATGTTGATCTCATCGTAGAGCTGGTTCTCTTCTTTGACGCCTTCTGACATCGCTTATGCCTTATTCCTTACCGTACAGTTCAGCGGTACGGGTAATGAACTCATCGACAAAAATCTGCATGGCGATGGTGATGTTTTTGACGCGGCTAGCCAGATAGTTGTAGCCAAACAGGGCAGGAATCGCCACGCCCAGGCCAGCCACCGTGGCCAGCAAGGCGGCTGCAATCCCCGGCGCAATCGCGTTCACGTTAACGTCACCGGCGGCGGCAATGGCCGCAAAGGTGATCATCACACCCACCACAGTCCCCAACAGGCCCAGGAAAGGTCCACCGGAAATCGCAATGGTCAGCAACACCATCATGCTGTTCATGCGCTGGGTTTCACGCACCAGATCGGCATCCACAGCGGCCTTGATCGCATCAATTGAGGCGCCGCCCAAAGCCACTTTGCCATCCACTTCACGTTTTTTGATTTCACGTAAGCCAGCTTTGTACAAGCCAAACAGATTGGAGTGGGTGTAGCTACCGGTTTTGTCCAGTGCCAGCAAGTCGGCTGCGTTCGATTGCTGGAAACGCTTCAAGAACAAGTCATTGTCTTTGTCAGTCCGGCTCACCAGGCGTGCTTTGCTCACCATCACCCAGGCGCTGATGGCGAACATCACTGCCAGAATCGCGATCACCACTTTGGCATCCACGGTCAGACTGTTGATCAGGATGCCCATGTAGTTGGCTTCGCCGCCTTCTGCTTCTTCTTCCCCGCCCGCGGCTGCCACTTTCACCATGCTGGCATCCGCGCCTTGTGATTGGGCAACCAAGGTCAGCCAGGCGGCACTGCGGGCAGTGTTCGCCAACTGCAATTCATCGACTTCAGCATTCAGGTTTTCGCCCAGCGTGAATGTCGCAGCCGCTTGCGCATCGGTCACTGCTACTTGACCAGCGACTTGGCCATTCAGGTAAACCAAAACCTGGCCAGCCTGAAACACCAACGCCACATGCTGCCATTGGCCGGCCTTTAATTCGCCTGCTTTGGTGGCTGCACCACCGGCCTGCAATGACAAGGTACTGCCATCCAGCTGCAGGCTGATATTGCCGCTTTTGAACAATACGGCGGTTTGTGGCAAGCTGGCAGGCTTGAGCCAGACTGACCAGGTGCTGCCATTGGCCAACGCTAGTACGGCTGGCAAAGTCAATGCCAATGGGCTGTTATTCAGTACGGCGCTTTCTGCAATCAACCCGGCTTTTTGTACAGTCGCGTTGCCGCTGGCCGTCAGCTGGCTCGGGCCGCTATCCTTGAGCAAGGCATTTTCAGAGAAGGCAAACCGTGCCAGCAAGGCCGGATCATTCAGTGCCTGTGCATCGCTGGCGGCTGTGGCAGACTCATTGCCTGCTGCCAGATTGATAAACAAATCCTTGTTGGCCGAAGATACTTGCGGCAACACCACCCAGGCCACTGCCAATTCGTTGACGGCATCATATTTTTCCAGGGTAAACTTGAGTTCGGTTTTGTCATCCGCCGCAATAAAGCGCAGATCAGCCCCATCCACATTGGCGCCGGTAAAATCAAAATTACCGGAATGCAGACGCACCAGCATCGGCGCCTGGTTGACTGCCTCTTTGATATTGGTAGTGTCTATGCTGATTTTTTGCTGGGTAGCCCAGTCTTTGTTCCATGCAGCCTCGCCGGAAACAGAGAGTGTGAGCCCTAAAATTGCAACCAATAAACCAAGTGTGTTCTTCATAGTTTTGCTGACAAGTGAATTTGAGCAGCAAGTCTAAAGAGTGAATGTTGCAGTCACATTAAGACAGGACTAGTCGGACTAGTTTTTTCTGACACATAGGCAGAGCGCAAAAAAGCCCGGCGAACCGGGCTTTTTTGCTGCAAGTGCAAACAGGGTTATGACTGACGGCGGGTAGCGATCCAGCCAATCATGCCCAAGCCCAGCAGCATCAGGCCAGACTGGGTAGGCTCTGGCACTGCAGCTGCGTAAGTCAGGCTACCAACACCGGACAAACCCAGTGTGGTGTCATAGGCAAAGTAAGCATCAGAGGCATCAACACTGCCCGCGATAAAGCTAAAGCCAATCGCCGGGGTGTTTGAGTTAACAGACCACTCAATGCCAGTAAACACGCCATCCTGAAATACAGCGGTTGCGTTTGACAACGCAGGCGTGGCCAGATCAAACAGGCTGCTGCCAAATTTAAAGTTCAAGCTGCTCAGATTGATGAGCTGGTTGCCAGTTGCCTGTACGCCCGCATCATCAAAGCTGAATAAGCCCTGATAGCTGGTGCCATTGTAATAGCCGGAATCTACCAGGCCACTGAACTGCAGGGATTGAATAGCGGCTTGCGCGGGCATGACCACAGCCAGCAAGGCCACCAGGGTGATTTTTTTGAGCATATTCATTGCAATATTCCTCTAGAAAACTTTGAAATCGTAAAACTTTTAAATAGTAAAAGTATGTATTAGTAAAACTGTGAAAACTTGAGCGTTAAAGTGTGAAATCGCGAGCAGGCATGACTTGTTTCGCCGTCAGGCCTTTGAGCGTGAGCAGCGATCTGGCAGCGGCAGGACCGGCAGCACTGTCACTGTCTACCCAAAGCTGTACACCGCCTGTCACATCCACCAGGCGCAGATAGCCACCAGTCAATGCGGTATTGGCAGACACACCCAGTGAAGCCAGCAAGGCAGTTAACTGCACTTTGTCGGCATAAGGGGTAAAGTCAGTGATGGTGTCACCAGCTTCACGCAGACTGCTGTAGACAAACACGTCATTGCCTGCGCCACCTGTCAGCGTATCCACGCCCAGACCACCATTGATCACATCATCCCCCGCAGTGCCTACCAGCACATCACGGCCCGCCGTGCCCGTGCGCGTGACGCCAGCGGTTGTGCTGGCAATCGCCAGGTCAATCAAACGGCCGCCTTTGTCGTACTGGTTTTCCAAGCCATACAGGTTGGTGGTGATTTCATCGCCATCGGCATTGTTCAAGCGACCCAGACCGCCTTCAGCTTTAGGCGTCTGGATATAATTAGCCAGGGCCTCTTGATAGGTAATCGTGAATGGGCTGTTTTCAAACACCACGCCATTGGCTGCAAACGGGTAACCATCGCCACCAGCGGCCGTAAAGTCTATGGTGGTGAAGGAGAAAGTGCGGCTATTGTTGACAACCACGCCGTTATCAATCAGTACGGTGCCGTCATCCAGCACCACACGTTGAATGCGGCTACCTGTGCCTTGCGTGGTTCTGGCCGGGTTGCGGCTGTCGTAGATCACTTGCATGCCAGAAATCTGGGCATAGCGGCCATTGGCACGACCGGTCGGGCTGGTGTCGCCATAACCGTGCTCCAGCAAGTCTTTGAGCTGGGTCGCGTTCATGGCCGGTGCGCGTTTAACCAGATTGGTAAACGGCAGAATATTAAAAGTATCGCCGACGGACACATTACCAGCCGCAGCGATATTGGTACGGATGCCGCCACCGTTCTGAATCGCCACATCGGTTTTACCGGCAAAGCGCATCGCATCAGCCACCAGATCACCCAAGCCGGTTTCGGCATTACGTACACCTGCCACAAAAGTGCATGGCAAGGCAGAACAGGACGTATGTGTGGGGCCGTTTAATTTCACCGCAGTGGTGCCGATGATTTGTGCATTGAGCGCATTGATATAGTTTTGCACGGGTGTCACCACCTTGCTTTGCAAAGTCGCATCCCCAGTCACGCGGTCAGCATCGGCGGCCGCGCCAGACACGCGCATCATCTTGCTGGATTCAACCGCTGTAAAAGTGCCTTTGGCATCATCAATCGTAAAATTGAGCTGGCCGACATAACGGTTACCAAAATGGCTGGTCATCACAGGCACATTGCGGCCATTGGCATCTACGGCATAGACCGGATCAGAATTATAAGTGGCACCGACTCCGCCGTTGATCAGCAGGTCATCTGGATCCACCATGAGTTCATGACCACCGCCAGATAACACCAGATCCACCCCGGACAATGCAGGGACCACGACATCAATTTCGTTAGCGGCATTTTGCAGATGGCTCATCAAGATGATGGTGGTCGCACCTTGCTCGTTACGCAGACGATTGACTTCAGCCTGAATCAGGGGAATCAAGGCTTGCAGGTTTTGTGCCTCGGTGTGGTTGGCATCGTAGCCGATCACGCTGACTGCACCCGGTGAAGAAATGGTAGGCAATAGCGGAGTAGTCGCCCCGACCAGGCCAATTTTATGACCCGCTGCGGTGGTGATCACTTTGGAAGGTGCCACTTGACCACTGGCTTTTAAAGCACTGAATTCAGCGGTGGCGTTAAAGTCCAGGTTGCTAGAGAGATAAGTGCTGCCTGTCACTTTAGCAAAACGCGCAGCCATTTGTGGACCCAGATCAAACTCGTGGTTGCCAAACACCATGGCATCAAAGCCAATCTGGCGCAAGGCGATCGCGTCATAAAAATCCTGACCGCCATCACTGTAGCTGGTAGACAGGTTGTTCAGGCTGGCCGTGAAACGTGGACCAGGCAAAAAGGCATCACCGGCATTGAGCTTGAGTACCGTACGGCCTTGGGCCACGGCTGCCGTTTCGGCATTTTTGATCACGGTCGCCAGACGGTCGACGCCACCATAAAATGAAATTGCCTGGGCACTGGTGTCACGCAGGTTGCCCTGGGCAGACAGCAACCAGCTCTCCTGATCCCCCACATGCAACAGGGTCACGCCCTCAGCCCATACACTGCTGGCGCTCATGGCCAAAGCCACACACGCCGCTAATTGTTTCAGTTTAAACATGCTTTTCTCCACAAAGTGCCATGCACTTGCATGACACTCCTGACAAATGATTGATAGACGCTTTAGGGATTAACGGGATTGGCGACGACGTACCAGTGCCAACATACCCAGACCAGCCAGCAACATGCCTACGCTGTCAGCTTCGGGCACTGGCGTCACAGCAGCCACGGTAAACGCTGTGGTATTAGGAACCAATGCAGCAGAATCACTGTTGTTTACAGTGTCTACATTCCAGTTATTGACGTTAGCCACTTGCGCCTTGTAATCAGTAAAGTGATTCAGGCCACCACGTACACCGTTATACTCGGCGTAGTCAGGATTACTGGAGGCACCGGCTTTAGCCGTCAATTCAATGGCGTTCACGCCTGCAGTCAAACCAGTGTTGTTCAGAGGGCCATGGGCATCAAACGTCCCGTTGGTAATGGCGCTCAAGAATGTGGTTGGTGCAGTCGCAGCAGTACCCAGGTAGGCATAAACAGTTTCGCCAGAATTCGAAATACCCCAGTTTGCACTACCGCTCACGTTGACACGCGACAGCACGCCAGTGGAAGCAGACAGGCTGGTTTTGTCGTAGGCAGAGAAACGTACCACTGTGCCTGCAGCAACCACGTCGCTGGAAACCCACTGGTTATAGCTTTCGCCACTGTTGAAAGCGCTGCCAGTCCATTCGTTATCGCTGAAGAAAATGGTGGTGTTGGCGGCGATATCGACAAAGGTCACAAATGACAAACCATCTTCATCGGCATTAAACGCAGTGAACATGATGTCACCGGCATTCAGGGCCGCGTTGGCTTGGCTAGACAGCAACAAAGCTGCCATTAAACTGATTTTTTTCATCTTAAATATCCTCTCACTCGGTTTGTTAAAAACAACTTATTGATTTGTTATGGTTGATTACCAGCGCACATCGCGTTGTGCATCCAGTTGATTCATGGCTAATCCTTTCAGCGTGACCAGTGGTCTGGCGGTGGCCGTCCCTCCTGTGCCATCGGCATCGATTTGCAATTGCACGCCGCCTGATACGCTCACCCAGCGGGCGAAGCCATCGGCAAACGGCTGGCTGCCGCTGTAACCCAGGCTTTGCAGCAGTTCGCTGATCTGCAACTGGTCTTCACCTGGCGTAAAGTCGGTAATGGTGTCAGTGGCATCACGCATGCTCTGGTAAACAAAGGTATCGCGCCCGGCCAGACCAGTGAGGGTGTCTGCACCCAAGCCGCCGGTGAGCACGTCATCGCCTGCGGTGCCGGTCAGCGTATCGCGCTGATTCGTGCCATTGACTGTTTTCACCAATTGCACGCCGACAATCACCGGGTCATGGTCTGATGAGCGGTATGGACTATCGCTATACAGGTCTTGCGGTTTGAATTCGGTGTTGTAATCAATCACCATCGGCTCGTCGGCATTGATGTGCCAGTGGGTCGTGCCAGTCACTTGTGCCGCCATGCTGCTGCTGGCCAAGGCGTGGTCGATATAGCCAGACTCGCCATCAAACACATAGGAGTAATCACTGTCGCCACTAAAGCGGGCAATCTGGTCCTGCAAGCCGCCTGAGGTCAGGGTGAGGATAGGATCTTCTTTGCCATAGCTATTCAGGTCGCCAATCACCACCACATCCTGATCACCTGCTTGCGCTTGTACGGTATTGATGAATTGCAACAAACGATCGGCCTGGGCCACACGGCGCGTGTTGTAACAGCCCTGACCATCGCCCTGATCGGCGTTGCTACCGGAGGCATCGGAGCAGCTCTTGGATTTAAAGTGGTTGACCAACACTGTGAATTTTTCGCCATTGGCCGCCTTGAAGGTTTGTGCCAAGGTTGGACGGTTGTTGATGCTGTCGTTATCAGACAAGGCCGCCGCAGCCGGGGTCAGCTTGGCAGGCTTGTAGATCATCGCCACTTTGATCGCGTCAGTCCCTGTGCCAGTCACTGGATCAGCAATCGCCGCATAAGTATTGGCGCCAACGGCGGCATTCAAGCCATCTACCAGATTTTGGACAGTGGTGCTGCCGTTATTCTGGATTTCCATCAGGCCCACCACGTCCGCATTCATTGCACTTAGAGCGCGGATGATTTTGTTACGCTGGCGGTTAAACTCGGCCAGGTTGTTGGCACCGCGGCAGTTAGAGGCAGAAACACTGCCGCCCAGGCTGCAGCCCTGGCCAGTTTGGCCGCTCGCTGTGGCGCCATTGGCAAAGGTGGTGAAGTAATTCAGCACGTTAAAGCTGGCAATCTTGAGATTGCCCGGCACGCTGGCAGGCGCTGCCGTACGTGGGTTTTCACGCCGGAACTGCACGGGCTCGGTAGGATTCAACTTGTAATCGCGTGGGCCGGTGCTGGAGGCCGTGATCAGGCCATAATCAATCACCCCGGTCAGGTTTTCCACTACATCGCCGGCGCGTAGCGTGTTGTCTTCACCGATAAACGGGATCGGATTAGGATTTTGTGCACTGCTGCCGTCATCCAGCACCAAACGGCGACGGGCATTCTCATCCGCTAACTGGGCTGCTGCCGCAGAGTTGGCTGGATACAGATTGCTAGGCTTGAGCATGCGGCCATCCGCAGACAGCGTCACTTGACCATAGCGACCCAAAAAGTAATTCTGTGAGGCGGTCATGGGGGTGGTGATACGCACCAGCATGCCCTCGTAGGCTTCCAGATCGCCCTCGGTCACTTCAGGCAGGCTGATGTCGGTCGGCAAGATGACATTGTTGCTGCTTAATACTTGCAAACCACTCACATTCACCAACTCAGTGATGGTATTGAACTCGGTCACGTTGGCCGTTAAGCGGATTTTTTGGCCTTTGCTGACGGTAGGTGCAACGCCGGTTCCCAGGTACACAAACACACCGTCTGAGGTTTGTGGGTTGCCGTCACCGCTCGCATCTTGCAGATAAAACCCGTTCAGGCTTGGGAATACGGCTGTGACCACACCCTCAGTGGTGACGGTTTGACCATTCAGCGGGCTGACAGAGGCGGTGCCCAAGGCGCTGCCCTGAATCTGGTAAATACGCGTGATATTGCTGTTTTTGATCGTGATATTGACGGTACAAGTCGCGGTCTGCGCTTCGTTATTGGCAAACTGGATATCGGCCGTATATTGTCCGGCTGGCAAGCTGCCATCCAGTTGCAAAGCGGCGCTGGCTGACTGGCCATCATTGCTGGCTGCGGCAAAATTAACCAGGCTCACGCCATTGGGCGCATTAGAAGCCAAGGTCGCTGCATTCACTACACTGTCAGCATCCGACGCCTGCACCTGGCCTGCACCTGTCTCGCCCACTTGCAGCGTAATCGCCGGGCAGGAAGTCACAATCGGTTGATTGCCTGTGCTGCCGCCACCACTATTGCCGCCACCGCACACATTCACGGCCGTGCTGCTATTGCGTGGCGCAGGCGTGCCAGCGACAAAGTCGCTGCTGTTCTGGTTGGTATCCTGGCAACCGTCGCCTTTGCGCAACAAGGCCTTGCTGCTGCTAATCGCCGGCGCTGCTGAACCCTCAGCAAAGTTGGCCGTGCCATAGCCAACCAGATCAGCAATCTGCGCCAACTGGCTGCTGCTACATGGATTAGAGCTGCCATTACAAGTCAGGCCAGTACTGCTCTTAACCAGCACCACCTTGCCATTGGTGCCACTCATATCAGTGCCATTATTGCTGGTATCAGGCGTTGGCAAGGCTGAACCGTTAGCCGCGCTACGCAAACCCACCAGGTAATATTGACCCGCTTGCAACAAGCCAGACAGGGTAGTCACCCCATTGGCAGAAAAATTCCCCGTCCCTGTCGCGCTGGCATACTGCACAGACCAGCCACTGATATCAACCGCAGCGCTACCGTTGTTGAATAACTCAACGTAGTCCTGGTTATACACACTGCCCTGTCCGCCATACACCTGGCTAATCACCACCTCGGCATGTAAAGGAAGACTTAAAGAAGACCAGCCCAGACAAGCCAGCAACCAATGCATTTTTTTTAGTTTCATTCAGAACTCCGTCGTTATCTGCTCACGTAAAATCCTGAATACTTTAGCAACTTAGATTGCTGCCAATATTAATTTTCGCGCCATAACACTAGGTAGCTCGGACTATGAAATCTGCTAAAAACAAAGGGAGATTTGTACTTTTTTAGTCTTGCTTGACTATGTGGCCGCTAGTCCGTGTAATCAGAACAGCCCATAGAAAGACACTTCTTCATGACTCAGCAGAGGTAGGGATCAGAAATAAAAACGCCCACCAAAAGGCGGGCGTAAAAGTGTGAAATCTAACCGGCTAATCTTCTAGTCGGATCGTTTTAACTGTCACAATCGGTGGCAATTCCTTGGGCGCAACGCTCTGGTTATTCATCTGACTGGAGATGTTCTCAGTCAGCGCATTGGTGGCCCCCGCTGAAGTATTGGTTGCACTTAAGGCGGCCCCGGCCAAGCTGCCAGTATCAGAAACCGGCACGCCAGCAGAAGTGCCAGCGGCAGAAATATTAGCTGCGTTGTTGATCACTTGCGCGCCAACAAACAAATCTGCACCAGATGAAACACCTGCCTCACCAGCATCGAGGACACCATTGGGCGCGGCTAAAAACACGACACCAGCCTTAACCTCTTTTTGAATGCCTATTGGCCCATCAGGATCATAGGTTGAGGTACTGATACCACTACCTGCAGCGACCCCTTTCAGCTCAACAATCCGATTACCAAAATCGTCAAGTTTGCCCAAGCGCTCAGGTACAGCCAACGCAGTCTTGGAGCCTCGACCTGCGTCAATATCTCCGTTATTCACCCATGCACTCAAATCACTTCCCTTGCCTCGAACTCCAAGCAAGTTTCCATTGGCATCCTGATCACTGCCCCCCCCCTTAACACCAAATAACGTAGAGACTTTGGACTGATTGATTTCAAAGCCTTTATCAGCATAGACTCTTAATGCACCACCTTTTTCGGTAACAATACCGATATCTTTACCGGCATCATCACCAGTTGTAGCCGGGACACCAGCATTAATCAGCCCACCAGGTGTGAGTAGATTAATGTCCGCAAAGCGCAAGGTTTTAACCTGACTCTGATACATCAACATATCCCCCTCATATTTACGAGTATTGGGGAACATGGCTGCGATCAGCTCCTCACCTCGGATGGCTTTGCCAGTCTGTACATAATCAACTATAGCATTGGTCATTTCTATACCATACATTGCGTAAGCAAGTGGCTTCTGCTCATCGACAGAAAGTGCCAAAAATAAGGCCATCGCTTGCTCCTTGCTCAGTACTTTGCCAGTTCTATTTTGCATATATACTTGAACACTATCGGCCACCACAGTGCGGTATGCACTTAATTTTTGCGTGTCTCCAGCAATCGCTTGGGGTCCCGTACCATTTGGGTTAATGTAAGTATTTACAAACTCGTTAATTGCTGCACCAGCTTTGCTCAAACCAGCCAGTATGGTGATATTGGCACCATTTTCGGGCAAATTAGCGTTAACAGTATTGGCGACAGACAATATGCCGTTGGTCTTGCCAAGATTAATATTACGGGAGGCCTCAATCAACAAATCGCCAGGACCATGGACCACAAACGCGGCGTCCGGATTGGGCAGATCCATGACAAAGTCATTACCCGCTTTGACAATAGAAATATCACCCTGATTATTATGCTGTATAGAAGCGTGCATGGTCACATCCTGGCCCGCACTGATATAAACAGGCATCGATGACTTCAAGCCATAAACATTATCAGATGCATTGGAAGACGGTCGGCCTTTAAACTCAACATTACCCGCTCTTGCAATAATGATCGATTGACTGCTATCCCCCGTGTGCACAGGTATTGCAGCTTGACCAGTTTTGAATGCTGCAACAAAGTCAACTAATGTGCCATCTGCTGCATTACCAACAAAGGGTTGATTAATCGTAAACTGATTTAAAACATCCGCACCCGAAATAATGACTGATGCAGTGGGGAGTTGCCCACCTGTTGATGTTGAAGTAACACCAATGACATTATTAGCGGCTAACAATTGCAATTGTCCATTTTGCGAAGGTGCCAATATCATTTTGTACGCTGTGATATCACCCGAAAACGCAGTTGCTTTGACTATACCTGGATGTATTGCACCATAGTCATGATTTTTAAGCGACCCCGTTGCGGTACTTAAACCTGCGGAGGAGATATTGTCTCTGTGTTGCAAGCCGAGTTGCACTGCCCCAACCAGAGAAGAAACTTCAAAACTAGCTTGATTTGAGTATGTATTAAAATAGCTATTATTAGCTGCCACACTAGAATTGGTTGAACCTTGTGCCCATAACGTAGGGTTAAATACAGTATCCACCTTGACGTTGCCATTGGCACTGACATTAGCACTTGCATCTTGCAGGGCAATCAACAGACCTTGTGAGTTGGCAGGCGCATTTTCTGGTTTACCAATGTTTCCATCGGCATCAATATTCAGCTTACCACGACCAACATAATACACACCATTAGTGACACTCCCTCCCGCGCTGACATTCACATCGCCACCACCTTTGACAACACTATTGTTGGTGGCATTAGCCCCTCTGTTATCAAACTGCGCATTGGTAGCAGACGAGGCTGAGACGTTAGTGATATTACCACCAGCAGTGATATTCACATCACCACCGCCTAGTGCGGCAACGCCTTGTTGAAACAAATCAGGCCGTACCCACCAGCTGGTATCCGTTTCACTGGAAGCGTTACTTGCTTGACGCAACAACCACTGGTTGACACTTTGCGTAGTAGCAGTGCCTGAAATATTCCCTTGTGCTTCAATATGAATATCACCCCCGTTGTTCACATAGCTAGCCGCGGTGGCTGCCGATGGTTTGGTAAAACCATCGGCACCGATATCCGCTTTACCAACTGTGTAAATAACACCTGTGCCGAGCGTAATATTATTACCTGATGAGATAGTAATATCGCCCTCGCCAGTTCGGATAATCTTGTTATTGGCCAGTGTGAAATTACCTATGCCTGCGACTGTTTTATTCACATTTGCCGAGGTGTAATCTGCTCCCGCCACAAAATTCAAATCAAAAGTCTTGATTTTATCCTGCAAGACGCCTGTGTTTGCTAATGCAGTACTAAAACCATCACTGACGCTATTCAGACTTAGGTCACCACTCGAACGCAATGCAAACACACCTCCTCTGCCTGCTATCAAGGTGCCTAATGCACGCAAGTTAAGGTCGGTACTGGAGGTCATGTTAGTCGCATTATTACCAGCGGTGCTTCTAAGTTCGATATAAGGCAATACTTGCGCCGCCAAACCATCTTGTGTATTGGCATAACTGCCCGCACCAAGGTTAGCGTTATAAAAGCTATTGGTATCATTAATGATTGGAGCCAGATTGGCGAGCGTGAGGTTAGGTTGTGTATAGGTCCTGACACCCTCGACCCTCACTTCACTTGCGCCTTTAATTGCGCCAGTGGTATTAAAAGCCACATTAACGGAATCAGCAGTGCCATTGATGCCACGGCGACCACGTAAAGTAACCGTGCCATCTGCGCCATCCACACCTACATTGCTATTTGTCTTTTTGTCGTAGCCACTTACATCAATCAATGCACCGCTCTCAGCCGATACTGCATCTGTCGTTGCCAAGCTATTGGATGATAGCAACACCTTACCACCTGAGCCAGTTTGCGCATCGCCAATAGATTGATTGGTTTGTGTGCCTCTAGCGGTAATTTTGGCAGAGTTTTTAAGGGTGACCGTGCCCCTGGCATACATGGCGACATCTCCACCTTTATCGCCATCCGCATTCACGGTACCCGCTACCTGAATATTGCCGTTATCTACCCCCAAGGAAAACTGTTTAGCAGTCACCATATCCGTAGCCTGAATATCAACATTGCCACTTCTGACACGAATATCACGCGTCTGATTAAACTGGCCGCTCTCCAGTGCCCGATTCACACCACTAAAGTTATCTAGCTGGTTGACATCCAGATTAAACTGCCCTTTTTTTTGCTTGCCAGCAGCACTGGCTTTAAGCGTGCCATCTGCGACAGTAAACCGTCCACGCTTGGCCTCTACAGTCAAGCTGCCAGCATCACCGGCCTGTTGACCACCAGAGACATCTATCAACGCATTTTGGGCCACCGCCACATTGTCAGTATTCGAAACGAGTGTCACATTGCCCGCATTGGTCGTTTTACTATGTGTTTGGTCAAATTGGACAGTAGCCGCTTTCGTAACCAACTGCCCACCAGCAGCCACCGTTAAGTCTGCATTAGTTGAAGTGGCTTTAAACTGCCCAGCCAGCATTTCTACCCGATTGGCTATCGTCGTTGCACGCGATGTCAAGGCAACATTTGCCCCCAGGCCAGTGGTCGCTGCAGCAGTATTGCCGTTATTGAGCAGGTCTAAAGCGCCGGTTGTGCTCAGGTCATATTTGGCTCCCGTGTCTGCTGTCACCACAGCAGAGCGCAAATTGGTTTCTGCGGCATTGATATTGAGCTTGCCCGTATCCACAAATTTGATTTGTTGCGCTGCATTGACGTTGACCTGATCAAAACCATCAATATTCAATTGATTGCTAGCACCGAATACTGTGTTTTCAGTATTCAACGTCAACTGTGATGTTCCTGTATCCTGAGGAGTCAAAAAACTATTTCCCAGCGTATTACTCAAGGTAAGCGTTTTTGCATTGATGACGACACTGCCGTCACCATGATGCGCCAAACCACTCGAATTCAACCTAAGATTCAAATTACGAGATCCGAAATCTAGTGCGCCATAGATATCAATTTGCTTGTAGCTATTAAGCGCTACCGAGGACAAGTGACCATAACTTTGCAAGGTGGCAGCATCAATTTTGGTGGCGGCATTCGGGTTACTGTCACCCAGCGCAAACTGCTGCGAGCCTAATGTCAAGCTGCCGCCAGTGGCGACATTCACATCACCAGATTTGTCAAAAACCTTTGTTCCATCAAAAACTGCGGAGCGAGCAACATCTACCTTGGCGCCTTGATCAATCTCAAGTTCGCCAGCTGCACCATTGGCACCTGTCCGGTTAAAGCTTAAATGATTACTCGAGGAAACGGCCAGCAAGGCACCATCACCATTAGTATTTAAAGTCACATTTCCAGGATTGGCTGCAGCGGTTGTTGTTTTAATGACTGCACCTGACTTAACACTGACTTTGTCTTTCGCACTGACAATCAACTCTGCATTTTCTACCACATGGTTTGCATCATTAGTGAAGGTGACTTCGGACGCTTGCGTGGTAATGGTTTGCGCATTACCAGAAACGCTGCGCGCCCCACCCAACAGTACGCTGTCAGCCTGAATATTAGATAACTGTTTGGCACTTAATTGCAGTACCCCGTCTTGCACCGCCCCCACATTCGAGACAACCTGGATTTTGTTAGATGAAATATCAACCAACCCGCCTTTTGCACCAGTTGGCTTTTGCGCCACAATCTGACCGTCAAGATTCAACTGCGATGTTGCACTGATAGAGAGTTGCCCGGCATCTGTAGACAACTGAGGAGTAACAGTTCCATCTTGGCTGGCTTTATTCATAAAAAACTGGTTGCCCAACGTCACTAAATACTCTGCAGGACCTTTATAGTCTTTTGTGCCAGCGTTGTTATAAAAGACCTGTCCACTCATGACATTAAAGCTGGCAAACTGGCCTCGGCTGGTGCCGTCCAGACGGGTAAAATAACCCGACATATTGCTGGAACCATCTAACTGGATCAGTGAGGTATTGATAGGCACGCTGTCAGTATTGACCTTCACCAGATAAGCGCCTGGGACCAAGGCATATCTCGCAGGCAACAAGGTATAAGTCCCTGCCGCCAGTCCACTCCCGCCGTTCAGGTAAATGGCCTGCCCGACATTTAGATCTGAGGGATTATTGCTGCCATACATCAAGTAATCATACGGCGCATATTGCTGACCCAATTTAGGCAAGACCGCATAGTACCCCTGCTTGGCAAGCACATTCTCTGAGCCGCCTATTCCTGGTATCCATCCGTAAGCGAGTGTATCCCCGCCACCAGAGATATCTACCTTGGCTCCAGCCTGTAAGTCAATACTGCTGGAATTCAGTGTTATTTTCTTTTCGTTTAGCTTACTTTTTGCAATTGCTTGCTCATTCCCTTCCTGCTCTACCATGCTTGTACCCCCTAACACGGTCATGAGATAAGGAATCACACTCCCCTCGGCAGAAACAGAAGTCAGACTGTTTTTACCCAACACCAAACTTTGCTTGGCATTTAAATTGATTTCACCTAAGGGCGCGCGCAAATTACCTTCTTGCAAAATTTGATTGGCGCTAATAGTCAACTTGCCCTGAGCAGACATAGGAACTTGTGGCTTAATGCCCTGTGAATTCGTGACCTCAACTCGGCTCTGGTTACCTTGAGCGTTAATATTAAAAGTGGCTGCGCTGACTGGATAAATTTGCGTTGCATCCATCGCCAGCTTGTTAGCGACGGTCAATGAACCAATGCTCTGTAAGCCATTGGCTACACCACGTCCACGGATGTCGGTTTTACTGTTAAGCTTTACTGATGACACTTGGTCCAGTGTCACATTACCAATCAGGTCAATGAAATTGGCATCAACCACCATCTCTCCATTGCCGTTAGCAGGTGCATCCAGTATTACACTACCGGTATTTTTCAAACTCACTGTCGAAGCTTGGATCCGGCCAGCACCCGCAATTGCAGTTGCATCTAGAGTCACACTAGCAGGTGCTGAGAGTACAGTGCCAGACTCTAGAATAATCTTGCTGTCCGGATTGCCGTTTGCATTATTCACCTTTAACTGCACATGATCGAATCCGCCTTCGGCGATTTGGGCTTGCGAAACCTGCCCTTTACCAACAGCATTAGTTAAAGGCAGATCAGGGTCATTGGTTTGGATGAGATTGCCTGCATCACTGCCAGGTTGATTTAAGCCAGCCATCATTTTCTTGGTTTGTGTCACCGTTAACAAGCGCTTACCATTGGCGAAAAACAAGGGATTGTTATCATCTTTCTCAATCGCACTCCAAGTATCACCGCCGAGCGTGACTCTTAATGTACCGCCTTCACCTTGACCTGCAGATTTACCTATCATGCTGCCATCTAACGCCAAGCCATCACGCGCCTCGACTTCGATGATACCGGCCTTGCCATCCACCTGTTGCCGCACAAAGTTGTTAACGGTTGGCAAATCTACAAGACCTGAAGCGGCAGACACGTCAAGCTGACTTCCTTCTTTAAGGATGACTACACCGTTACCAGACTTAACTGTAATATGGCCTGCATCGAGTACCACTGCGTTATTAAGAGTCCCGTCTACTGTTGGTGGTGCAATATATTGACCTCTGGCCGAGAGTACCGACTTCTCTCCGACAAACAGGCTTAAGGTCGGATCAAACTGCTTGTTAGGCGTAATCGGATCCATTCCATCTGGCCGCTGAACCGTCAATGAAATGCTTGCGGCCGGTGCTGTAATATCTCCCAAAATGGTCATTTGCCCTTTGGAAGTTAAATTCACATTTCCTCTTAAGTCACTTTTGCTGTTAGGTGCCTGTGTGATGATCGCGGCACCTTCGTGTAGCGTAAGATCGTCTCCTGCTTTCATGGTTAATGCCACGGGGCTGCGGAAAATAGCAGGAGGTGCAGTGACTGATGAAACGCTATTGATTGCACTACCACTGCTTGCAACTAGGGCACTATCAATCAAGATACGAGCATTTTGTTGTGGTTGTATTAGAGTGCTCACACCAGATTGACCAATAACAATATCACCATCCACGCGACTTTCATTACTTAACACATAATTCGAAAAACCACCGCGACTGACAAAGCCTTCATCAAGCCACAAAGTCTCGGCTTTTTCAGGATTAACTCCTCCCAACTGAATATTCCGGACCGGACTCGAACCTGTATCACCTTGTAAGTTGACTGTCAGCTTGCCGCCCTGACTAGTTTTAGCATCATCATAGAAACCATAAGCTGAAAAAGCTTCTCGATCCACCTTGTTTTGTGCCAGCGTGACATTAATATCACCGCCATGCCCGGTTTCTGTAGTTTTGTCCTGCGTGATCCAAGCGCCTGCATTAGCCTCTAGTCTTGCGCCATCTTGCATGACTAGACCATCAGCCACCGTAATATTGCCAGCATCCTTGATTACCAAACCTGTCATGGCACCTGCAATGCCAGGTTTATCATTGGTTAACAGGCCAGAGGTATTGATGTTGACTCCCTTAGCCAAAACTACATTGTTACGCTCGCTGGCAGCCAACGTAATATTGCCTCCTGCCACAATGATATTGGCATTGACATTTAAACCGCCATTGGCATCCAGTTGAATACTGCCATTAGGATTGGCTTGTAATTGCGTGTTGACATTGATCTGGCTGTTCGCATTCACAACTAATCGATTAACCCCTTGACGCAACACCTTGGTGTCAATTTCTGAAACGGCTTTTTGCTTATCACTTAAATCACTATTGGCATTAAAAGCCGTGTTCAACGGGTCACTCAACTGGTTGACAAAGTTCAGGGTACTGTTACCTGTAAAGTTGATATTGAGGGCACCTCCCTGAGGTGTCAGACGATTAGCTGTATCTCCACGCTGGTAAGTACCTGCTGTCGTATTGGCAACGAGATCACCTTGCAATGCCAGTTGACTTGAGTTAACAGTAAAAGACCCTGCATTACCACCCTGTACGTAGCCAGCCTGATATGTGCCATCAGGGCTTGAAGCTAAATCCCAAGTGCGTGTCGCACTCCACCGTGGATCTTTGATAGTGAATTTTGTACCCGTAGACTCATAAGCGACCCCGGCCTGAGCATCAGAGGCATCTACCCATAGACCATTGAAGAGCAGCCTGCTTTCTTTAATTGCTCCAGATGCATAGGTAGTTTTACCTCCGGAAGTATTCACCACAGAACCTGCTTTGGTTACCACCCCATCTGCTGTAAACTTCACGCTACCACCATTAGTCATAGCTTCGGCAATGGTTTGTTTTTGTGACTGCTTGGCCTGCTCGATGACTGCCTGACTAATAATAGGCGTTCCGTCTCTTGAATCCAGATACAGGAACTCGCCAAACAATGGGCCGCCCCGCAGCACAGGTGAGTCTTTCAACTGCTCTGAGTAAAGCTGTATGATGAGTTGATTACGTGACATCGGGGCATTTGCATCTACGCCAGACACATCAATAATCGCATTTTCACCCAAAAATATTCTGGACTCTCCTATACCATTTGAGTTTGCCGTCACATTCACCTGCCCGGCGTTGGCCGTCACGCGGCCTTGAATATCAATGGTTTTACCCAGAATTTCAACGATAGACTGATTTTTCTCCCCGACCTTCTGAGCAAGAACGGCCTCTTCAGTGTTCGCAATATCAACCAACACTTCTGTGGTACTGTTTTTTGCCAGCGTAACGGTGCCCAAACGGTTATTCACAGGTGTACCTTTAGATTGAATCTCTTCAGCCTTTAAAAGAATTTTACCGTTGTTTCTGACAGAGGTAGTGGCTGTGATTCTGCCCTCCTGGTTTACTGCTAAACCAACTAGGCTCGCATTGCCGTTACCGACGACAATCTGACCAATATTTTTTACCGTACCGCCAGAGGAAACCTCTACCAGAATATTTTCATTTTGTTTGGCCATGTAAATGGTTTTACCCGCCGCCAGCAGGGTTTGACCATCCGGGGTTGAAATCAAACCACTATTTTTCACATCTGGCGCTAACAACATCACGCGACCATTAGGAGCTGTTCTGATCTCAGCGCCTTTTTTGACCAACTCGCCTTTTTCGTTATAAACGGCCCCAGCGACTTCAATGATGCCAACAGCATCAGCAAATGAAAACACTGGCTCATTTTGGTTAGACAAAATGCCCCGGTTGTAAACATCCTCAATACTCTTGTCGAACACGTTATCCAGTGTGGTCGCAGTCAACGAACCAACATTGACTTGTGAACCAGCGCCGAAATAAATGCCATTGTGATTGACGATATAAACATGGCCATTCGCCTCAAGCAGGCCGTTAATGATACTGGGAGTACTACCCATCACCCGGTTAAGCACACTAGAGGAACTATCAGGCATTATAAATTTGACGGCTGCGTTTGAACCGATGCTGAAACTATCCCAGCGAATGACAGCATTTCTGGTCGTCGTGGTCACATCCAGAATATTCCCAACTGGATTTATCGGGATATTGCCAGCACCAGAAACGATGCTGCCGCCTGTTGGCAAGGTATTAGCATCCATTGCAAACACTGACGATGAAACCCAGCTCAAATAGCCTGCCAATAGCAAGGCAACACTTGCGCTGGAGATGCGCCATAAAGAGGGTTGAATCGTTGCCGCCCGTACACCTGTTGAAGAGCGGCTGGAAGAGTTCTCTGTTTTCTGATGCGTCCGAGCAATTTCAGCAATAGGCACTAGCATGCCCAAACGTTTGCTAAATACCAATTTGAATCGTAACTTGTTCATCACATCACCTCATATACTTCAGGAACCCACTGACAAAAGTCAGTTTTTGTATTACCAGTCGAAACCCACTCTAAAATGCAACCGCGTATCACCGCTTTCATACATACCAGCAGGTTTGGTTGCTCTCCGCCCATTTTCAAGCTCCCAGCTTGACTGCAAAACGCGGGCAAAATCCAGCCGCATAAATAACCCTCGCAAGCCTTTTACATCTACGCCAAATCCATAAGACGACAAAATATAGCGCTCAATTTGTGAAATCCTGTCGTCGGCAAAAGAAAGTGGATTACGTGTTTTGGCCAGACCATAGTCATAAAAACCCAGCAGGCGTAACTCTTTCACCCAAGAGCCAACATATTTTTGCAAGGGCGGTGTCCGCAACTCCATCGTGAGGTTGGCACCATTGTCACCGAGCGCACTGGCTTCAAGAAAGCCGCGTACGGTATCTAGGCCACCCAAAAAGAACTGCTCATTGGAAACCAAAGAGTCACCTGTGACCTGACCACCAATAGAACCGTAGGCTTGCCATTGGTATGGCAAGGTGTGTGTGTGCTCAAGCTGACCGCGCAAATAAGAAAAATTTGGCCGCGCCAAATAACGCCTAAGTGCAAACTCTTTTTCATCATTGACCAACGCTTTGGTAGAAAACACAAAGTTCAAGTCCAGTTTGGTTGTACTTGCAGAGGTAGATAGATTGCCGTTGTAGCCAATCAAAAAAGGCAAGTAAGTAATCGGATTACTGTCTAAGTCGGCACCCAATCGCCGAGTATTTTGCTGAAAATCCTTGTAATCGACACCGAGTGTCACATTGTGATTAAATCCAGAAATCGGGCTAGGCATCGGATGGATGTAGCGCAGTCCGTACAAATCCCCCCTGCCGACCACATTCAAATCACCCACCGCACTAATATCACTTTCATTAACCGCACCATAAATGGCCCAGTAGTCTCCGGCATAAGGGATCACATAGGTGGCTGAAAAGACCTTGACCTGATTTGTATCTTCAGGGGTCACCTGAAAACCTAAACCAAGGCTATGATCGCTCTGCCATAGATTGTCGTATCTCAAGTTGCCGGAAAGCCGCGTTTTAGTCGTGTTAGGCGTATAGCGATTGTTGTATTCCATACTGGCGTGTAATGGAAGCTTGTCGTCTACTTTCAAATCCACTTCGACCATGCCAGGTGTTTTGCCAGGGCGCAACACAGGCGCTACAACACGATCCTGATTGATATTCACTGAGGCAATTTGTTTCTGCACAGTTGGAAAATGTGGAACCTGACCTTCCTTGAACTCGGTCACACTTTGTCTGATCTTACCGAGAGAGTAGTACCGGGAGCCAACCACATTGAGCCGCTCAACCCTGCCTTCCAGCACGTCCAGCTTCACAAGCCCTGCATTGACTTCCTGCTCGGGAATATTCACAAATACGGTGAGATAACCCGCATCATGAAACGCTTTCTCAAGCGCACTGCGTGCCTTCTCGACATCTTCAATCGTGCGTTGCTCTCCAAGATAGGGGTAAACCGCTTTTTCAATGTCAGAAATACCCAGAACAGTATTGCCCTCAATCACATATTCAAAAATATCAAACTGATCTTTGTTTTCTGCTTGTGGTTCGACCAGTGCTTTCGCCTTAGCCTCGTCGCTAATTGTTGTGCCCCATGCATTCATCGGTTTTGGTGCAGATAGCTCGGTCTCCTCCGCATACAAGGCAAAAGACCAAAGCGCACAGGTCAAAGTTATTACACGTAGCAACAATTGCAAGCCCTTTCAAAATCAGTTGAATCGCCAAAGGCGCTTCTTAAGGCTTGCCATTTTGAGAGCACACCGTGTCACAAAGATGAAATGCGGACTAGTCCGGTGGCTGATTTGGTTAGCCCGAGTGGGTCATTGCAGCGATCCGATGAGATCAAGTCGTTTCTATAGCAATCGAATGCGAATCAATGAATCAGTGGGTGGCTGAAAAATGCGTTTGAATGGTGCTGTGTATACATCAACGAGTATTCAAAAACCAGAGCATAAATAAAAAAGCACACCTGGTAAGGTGTGCTTTAAATCAGCATACTACGACTTTTGATCGTAGTGATTACTATGACTTAGAACAACATCTGGTTTGCTTGGCAATTGTTACCACTGCGTGTCATTTTTGCCACTTCTTCACCAGCGACGCATGATGAGCCGGCCAGTGGGTTCAATGTCAAACCACGTGGAACATCAGCACAAGCCAAGCCTGCAAATGCACCCACGATCTCACCAATCACTGTCTCACCAAAAGTACCAGCAGCGGAGTTAGCCACAAATGAAACCATTTCCATGTGGAAACCATACTGGCCATTGGCAGCATTGAAACGGGCATTTGGATCATACTTAGTCGTTGTTACGTCTACCAATACGCCATTCACAGCTTCCTGAGCAGCGTAAGTCTTCCCTGCTTGTGGCATTTCAGGGTGAATTCCATCAACCTTGATAAAACGGTAACCATTGCGTGCAGTATTAACTTCTGTACGCCAGTTGTTTTCCAGCGACATAATGCCAATTACATAATCATCTTCTTGTGTTGATGTGGAATTTTTGAACTTGGACTTCAGTGAAGAGGTAGAGGAATCCTCAGTCACGATGTATGTAGGAACCTCAAGGCTTGCAGCAGATGCTGCAGATTGTGGAGGCAATGCACCCAAAATCGCAGGATCACCATTACATGGGTTCTTCAAGAAGAACGCATTTGAAGAGGCTTGTGTACCTGAAGTATCGACACGACGACCAATACGTATTTGAGCCGTTTTATTGCTCCCAATAATATTGTCCCAAGTAGCTCTTGGAACAATATTGTTCCAGTCAGTATAAGTACCAGTAATCAAGGCCGTGTATTGCGCGCTGCTGATACTAGGTGCGTTTTCTGGATCGAAACCTGGGTCTAACGCATCAGTATTTTTGGCAATTTTTTGTGCAGTTTGCAATGCGCGATACAGAGGGGCAGACACTGCAACACCAAATACCTGACCTACGTTAGCAGGTGCTTGTGAACCCACAGCACTGACATCTTTGCCAAACAATTGCGCTTCAACATCAGAAAAACCACCTGCTGGCAAGGTTGGTGCATTGTCATTTAGAGTTGCACCAACGCCAGTAGCACAAGTACGATAAACACGAACAGCAGTCTGGTTGTCATTCACACGGATAGTAGGCCCAGCCACACAGCCGTTGTTGGATAAGCTATTCAGATTTTTAAGACGAGTTAATTTAACGCCATCAACGTGGGGCGCAAATGCGTTATAAGAGCCACCAGCAATGGTGTGATACAACACTGAAACAGTGCCGCCACGCTTACAAGCATAACCAAGGTTATCGCCTGCAGAGCCTGGTCTTACAGCATTTGTGGTTGTTTGATCATGGAAGAATGACAAGGTATCTGGATCACAACCAGCAGCAAACCCCTGGAACACATTGTATGTAGGTGCAGAAGCGCCTGAAATCCAAGCTTCATGCAGGCTGCCATTTTGCTTGGCTGATTTAATATCATCTGGCGTCACTGGCACAGCAAATACTTGACCTGCCATCAAAGTGCCAGCAACAGCCAGCAACAGTTTATTTAATGTAAACATTTTCGCTTCCTTCAGTAAAAGTATCTATATGATGAGGAGCCAGCTTTTGGCTGGCTTTCAATTCATGGCTTTTAATGTTGTTCTTAAGCCTTGCGACGACGTGCAACCAGACCAATCACACCCAAACCTGCCAACAACATGGCGTAGCTGTCAGCTTCTGGAACAGGAGCAGCAAAGGTCAACACACCGGCACTGCTCAGGCTAAATGTATAGCGGCCATTTGCATTGCCCAGTGTAAATTCTGTAACTGGAGCAGGTGCGTTAGCGCCTGTAAACACTTGACGAATATCAGCTACCTCACCCAGGCGTTTTGTTGTATCGTAGCCAGTACCATTAATACGACCAGATGTGCCATAGGCCTTACTTTCAGCAAAAGCTGCTCCTGCTGTAGCAGTACTAGCACCATTTGCAACATCAGCGTGGTTACCTAAGCTCTGGTTAGCTTTCAAATAGTCATCAAAGTTTGTTAATGATGATTGCATTTGCGTAGTTGAAACAAACTTGGTACCTGATGCATAAGTAGTGATAACGTTTCTCGAACCTGCTGCACCACCTGTGTTGTCAGCAGACATTACACCCCATTGCAAAGCAGCATTATCTTGGGCAATTGACCAGAAGCTGCTCCATGCGCTTGCGTAGTCACCTTTTGTCAGATCCCAGCTCAATACACCACCATTTGCTGTTGCTTGGGAAACCATAGCGCTGAACTGGCTATTATTAAAACCAAGATCAAACAATGCAGAAACATTATTGGTGTTATCAACTACAGTCAGGAAGAAACTGGAGTCTCCACTTGCGTTCAGATCAAACGCCGCCTGTGCAGACAAGGATGCTGTAGACAACGCCAACGCGGCTACCAATGCTTTATATTGAAATTTCATAAACCTCTCCTAAGAATTATTAAAAACAGCTGAAAGAACAGACCATCAAGATGGCGATTTAAAACACAACATCAGAAATATTGTCAGGCTGGCATGTCATACATATGATTTGCAGTTAGTCCACATGGACTAGTTCAAAACAAAATAATTTGCCAGTCGATGAATCCAGCAGAGTTTAAGGAGAGGAGATGACATCCATTCAACAAAGACTAGTCCTATCGGACTATATAGGCTTGAGGACGGTACGAAATAAACGACAGCAGGTTTACTGCTTTCTATGAATTAACCCTAGTTTTAGCGCCTTGCTCGCAGCCTGACTACGATTTTCAACATCGAGCTTACGCAAAATATTCTGGACGTGGTTTTTGATTGTGAGCGGGCTGACTTGCATAATATTGCCAATTTCCCAATTGGTTTTTCCGACCAGCAACCACTCAAGCACCTCGACCTCGCGCTTGCTTAACGGCTTGACTCGACCGTTTTTGGTTGCGGTTGATAATACAGATGGGCATTTGTTAGAGGTGACTTTGACAATCGCACAGTGCAAGTGTGGCATCAACAACTCAAGCAGATGTGCAGTACGTGCGTTGGATGGAGAGCTCAAGCGACCAAACATCACCATGGTGGCAATCCGACTGTGTTCATTGCCAAATCCATGCACCACGAACCGTTTAAGCTCAGAAGCTAGCATAGGCTCGGCAGCAATTTGTTCTATTGCATAATGACTATGAACCTGTGATGCGTGTTCGGTGGTATAGAACAGAGGGGTACCAAGTTTTCCCCACTGCATAAAAGCCTGATTAACAAGACCGTCTTGTTCGTGCAACACCAGATCGAACTGCGCATCACCGAAATAACGACTAGAGGTCAGATACTCGTAATCGTAACTGGCACGCTCCATGCCACGCACAGCGATAATCACCACTTCGTGGGCAAGCAAATATTGAAAGCCACGCTGCAGCCAGTTAAATAAATGTGCACGATTTTGCAGACGAAGTGATTCCTCGATCACCTCCATAAATAGCGTGCGTTGTTCCTCATTCAGTGCCAACGTCCATTGATCATTGGCCTGATCGTTCCCTGTGATTATGGTGTCCATGTGTTGTGCACATTGATATAAATGTGCAGCAAGTGTGCTTAAAATTTGTGACACAAAAATGATTGCACAGCGTCAGTTTGTTGATGAATTAATGACAATGGATTAATACGCGGACTATTCTTTACGAAGAGAGAAATTCATCAGACAAAGCAGTCATCAAGCAACAGCAATGGTTATCGAAGCATTCACGCACTGAGCGCTCATTAACAATATAACCAGTCTACGTGTCTTAAGAATGTCACTTGCGCATGAGACTATTGAGAAATGCGAAACCTCGTAGTCAAATTGCGTGTATTTTTTGTGCTCACCTTACTGGTGTGCATTCCAGCACACGCGGCTGACGCGATTGAACATCTGGCCGGACAAATTGTACTAGACCCTTCTGATGACACAGAAATTGTGATCAGCAATACCGGGGGGACGGACACAGAAACCGAGCCAGTAATTACAGACGACGGGCGCAAAACCTTGACGGGGTCTCGTTGGTCCTCAGCGCACTTGCCCTATCAGGCAGAAGTACAAGCGGCGGCACAAGTCACACAACTCGAGCCCGCACTGATTCATGCCGTGATTGCTACCGAGTCTGGCTACGATGCCAAAGCCACCTCGCCCAAAGGTGCTTATGGCCTGATGCAGGTGATGCCTGCCACTGCTAAAACGCTGACCCCTACCCCGGTGCGTGCCTGGTCGGCCTCGCAGCAAATCTTGTGGGGATCCCGCTATTTAAAGCAACTCATGGACTTGTTTGAAGGCGATGTGGTGCTGGCACTGGCGGCTTACAATGCCGGGCCGCAAGCGGTCAAATCGCATCAGCGGACGGTGCCGCCTTATGCTGAGACTCAGCAATATGTGCCTAAGGTATTGCGCTACTATCAGGTATTTAAGTCCAAACTCATCCAGCCGCTGCATTAGCGGTTGGCCCAGGCCTCTTCCAAACTGGCCAGACTATTCGGCTCATATACAAACTTCCAGTCACTGTAATGCTTGGCCGCCTGAAAGTCGGCCTGCGCATCCTGAAAACCATTGCGACAAATGGGCACAAGCGTAGACGGACTGTAAACGCCGATGATGCGCCCATCCCTGAGGATCAGACGCATGCCCTGCTTGACCGCAAAGGGGTCTGCGTACACTTTGCGCAGATGTCTTTTTGGCACAGGAAACCGTTTGTCTTCTAACAGCTCTTCCAGACTCGCCGGGTATTGTTTAACGGCTTGCGGCGTAGATTCATAATAGCGGCCGATTGCCAGCCGGTAAGCCTCTCCCACCTCAAGCAAGAGGGCCTCATTGCTGCGCTGGGACTGTTGCTGCCAAAGGCTGGCCGCGCCCTGCATGGCAATGGCGGCAATCGCCAGGGTGACCATGATGCCTAAATACGAAAAGCCTCGCAGGAATACGCTGCCACGCGGATAGGTGACTGCTGGTTTAACAGGCCTCATATCAAGCGACATAGCCCTGGCCCATTACCAGTCCGTATAGGCGCTGCCATCCGAAGCCTGGCCGGTCGCACTGCTATGCAAGGTATAAACGCCACCCAGCAAAGGCAGCTCTGGCGGTGTAATTACCCAGGTATCGTTATGCTCCGAGATAGGGTCCCAAGGTAATTTGTCCAGATAGCGCTTGTCCACTAGCTCCTGCAAGCTTTCCGGGTATTGCCCCTGATCGGCATAAAACTCATCCAGCGCCTTGCGCGTGGTAATTAACTGTTGTTTGAGCGCCTGCTCTTTGGCGCGTTGTACACCAGAAAAATAGCGCGGTAGTGCCAGCGACAGTAACAAGGCTAAAATCGACAGCACCACCAATAATTCCACCAGAGTGAAACCACGCCACCGCCGCCAACGATTACCACTGCGCATAGGGAACTCCATTCAGGCCGATGCGCGGGCTCAGTGAATACACATCATAGACATCCTGGTTATAGCGCGGCTGGTCGGGTGGACTGTCATAACTACGCAAGCCCCAAGCCGCCACTGGTGCAGTGTCGTCGCGCTTATTGAGCATGGGATCAAAAGGGATGCGCCTTAAAAAACGTAATTTTTTGTGCTTGGGGTCTTTAAGATCGTCGACGCCCTCGACCAACACTTGCAAGTTGGGCGGGTAACCGCTGGCATCTGAATTTTTTTTCACACGGCCATCCTCCGCCGCCTTTTTATAGGCATCAATCGCGCGGCGGATATCATGCAAATGTGTACGCAACTGTTGTTCTTTTTGCCGCTGCACGGTGACTTGTATCATGGGCGTGGCAATGCTGGCCATGATGGCGATAATCGCCAGTGACACCATGAGCTCAATCAACGTGAATCCACAGCCTGGGCAAGCACTAGACTGCAAGCACGCGCGTTGGCGCATCAGGGGATCTCCTTGGGCGCTGGCAAACTGGTCGTGCCCTGTTCGGGCAAGTCCCTGATATTGTTTGAAAGACCATCCGCTGAGGGCGTCGCTTGTGGCGCGGCGTTTATATTGGCCGGTGTCGTGTCTGGCGCGGGTAAGGCCGGTTCAGGCGGCGGCGCAGCGTCAGGCGTATCATTGGCGGGCTCATTGGCAGGTGTGCTGCTGCCCTCATTTAACTCATTTTGTCGCTGTAACTGCAGCTCACGGATTTGCTGGCTACGATTGAGTGAAGGCGCAGCAGGCATGCTGTTCATCAGTGGTTTGTCTGAAATCACGCTGTCGGTGCCACTCCAGTACTCAGAGAAGGTGGCTTCTGGCAAAGTGACGTTACTGATAACCTTGGGCGTAATCGCCAACACAATTTCTGTTTTACTCTTGTCATCGGTGTTGTTGGAGAACAGGCGGCCCAAGATCGGGATTTCGCCCAGCCCAGGTAATTTGGTTGCGTTCTTGCGCTCGGAATCCTGGATCAAGCCGGCCAGGATCTGCGTTTCGCCATGCTTAAGCCGCAGGATGGTGCTGGCATTGCGGGTACCAATATTGTAAACCTTGGAGTTATTGCTCAAGGTCACAGCCTCACCCAGTGAGCTGACTTCGAGGTTCACCTTGATGCTGACAAAATCATCCAGCATGATGCGCGGCTCGACCTCGAGCTTGAGGCCAACATCGACATAGGACACGCTCTCGGAGGTCCCCACATTGGCCGTGGTGTTAGTGGTGATCACTGGTACCTTGTTACCCACCAGCACCTTGGCTTTTTCGTTATTTTTGACGCGGATACGCGGATTGGATAACAGATTCAAATCACTGTCTGTGGTTTTGAACTGTACGCCAGGGTTAGGGCTGACGCCAATATCACTCGACTTGATGCTCTTGAGCGCTTCCAGCGTCAAAGGGCTATTAAGCACCGTGAGTGAGGTGGGATAGCTGATGCCCAGTTGTTGCAACTTGCCACGCGTGACTTCCATCACCTCAATTTCGAGCATGACCTCAGGGTCGGCAATATCCTGCGCCTTGATCATTTTTTCTGCCAAGGCCAACACTTCCGGCCGGTCACGCAACACCAGCATGTTCAGGCGCTCATCGACATACACATCACGGATTTTTAAAATCGTCCGTAACATATCCGCGCACTGCTTGGCACTGGTGTTGGCAAAATAAAAGTTACGGATCAACAGGTCCTGATAGTCCTTGTTCTTTTGCTGGGTGGCCGGATACACCAACACACTGGTGGGTGACAGCACTTTTTTCTGCAAGCCGTTGCTGGCTAGCACCATCTCCACCGCCTCTTCAATTGGCATTTTCTTGACGAACACCGAGGCCTTGGTCTCGGCTTTAATGTCTTTATCCAGCACAAAATTAATCCCGGTGGCTTTGGACAATGCCTCAAACACTACCTTGATGTTGGCATCCCGCAATTCCAGCGTGACCGGTTTGTTGATGGCGGTTTGCAATTGCGGCAGGCTGGCACGTGCACGCGGCTCCATGGCTATCAGTTGCTTTTCCAGCGCCTGGGCTTCGCTATTGGTCGGTTGCTCCAACAAAATATCCCGCACTTCCTTGAGTGCCTGCTTGGGCTGGTTGATATGCTGCTTGGCAATCTCTAACTGCTTGCGCAGCACAATTTCACGATCACTGGCACGCGCATAATCCAGCGCTTTAGGTTGATAAGGATCCAGCGTCAGGATGCGGGCATAAGCTTGCTTGGCGGTGGCAATATCGCCTTTGGCATCTGCCGCAGCGGCGTCCGCCAGCAAGGCGTTGATTGCCAGCTCACGCTCGCGAAACCAGCGGTTGCGCAAAGTCACATCCGCAGGATGCTCTGCCACCTGTTGGGCCAGCTCTTGGACTTTGCCTTCCGGGGTCGTCGCCGTCAGTTTGGGCGGAAACAGGCCGCACGATGACAGTACCAGCGTACAGGCAGCGAAAGACAAACTGCGTGGCACGCTTGACCATGATCGCAGACTTGGATTCAAAACATTCATTGGTTTAACATTTCTTCTGTTGGATTGTTTTCTGGCTCAACCTGACGCGTGGTTGCGGCTTTGCTTTTACTCAACACCACCCCTTTGTTTAATGGCAGGTAGGTGAAATACACCGCCAGCATATCCTCGCGGTCCAAGCGCCATTGCGTATCGACCTGAGAGCCCAGTTTGGGCATCAACATCTTTTTCTGCTGCATTAAAATCACCAAGTCGCCCCCCGGCATCTCCTTGAGACTACCGACATAGCTATAAGGCAAAGGCGGCGCCTGCGGCGGAGGCGGTGGGGGCGGCTTGACCGGGGGCGGTAACCATTCATGCGCCGCAAATAGCACATGCGCAGGCTTGCCCGCGGGTAACTGGCGCTTGAAATACGCGGCCTCTGGCATGGCAGCGGTTTCCACTTGAGGGCTGGCAGTTTGACTGCTCGCCACACGCGCTGACGGCTGATGCGTATCCGCGCTGACTGGCACAGACTCAGCCACTGCTACTTTCTTGGCAGGTCTGACCGCAACCAGATCAAGCTCCGCTTGAGGCGCTGCCGACCATTGCCAGTAGACCAGGCCCAACGTCAACAGCAAGGCCAGCCAAATCACGGGCGAAGTCGAGGATTTGGCGCTAACTGCCATGCTTGCGCCCTCCCCGGATAAACACTGAAAACGTCAGCGTCGCGTCCAGCATCGGCTGCATGGTCTCGTTTTTGCGCAACTCGAGGCCAGTCAAGGCCATGGCAGGATATTGCCGCAACACATCGACAATAAACTGCCGGCAAGTCAGGTAATCGGTCTGAATATTGAAGCGCATGTCATATTGCTGAATCTCCTGCGTGGCGTCACTGGCGGCATGCAGTTGCCACTGGTAATCGCCCACATTCAAGGCCATCTGGCGTTTTTGCGCCAGGCGCGCAATCTGCATCATGCGTGGCGACAGGTCGGCAAACTCTGGTAATTGCTGCCATAAGGCGGCCAGGTATTCCGGCGCACTTTCGCTCACCTCCGGTTTGACAATGACGGTTGAGACCGGGGCCACAGGTGCTACCGCTTGACTCTCAAGCTGCTGGATGGCTTGCGTGAGCAAGGCAATTTGCGCCGTTGTGGCAGACTGCTGCTGCGACAACACGCCCCATAAGATGAGCAACAAGACGCTCATCAGCATGGGCAGCCAGCCAAGATACCAAGCCGCACGCCGTAGCAGCCAGACCATAGTCAGGGCCGAGAACATACGTGCCGATTTCATGGTTGCCAGCCCCCTTGAATTTCGAAGCTGACCGGGCGCTGCGGATGGCTGTCATTGACCTGGTGTTTTTGCAAATGCACCTCATGCAGCGTCGTCAGGCCTTGCAAGTGACTCACATAATTCAATAACGCCGCGTAGCTCTTCGCCTCGCCCGACAACACAAATTGGCCGCGATTGGCATCAGGGGTCAATTGCAACAACGCGATATCGGCGACCTGGCTCGCTTCTAGCGCCTGCAACAAGTCAAACCAGCGCACATTGAGTTGCTGCACAATTTTTTGCGCCGCCTTTTGTTGCGGCTGGCTTAATACCGCTACCGGCTTGATGTTGGCTTGACTCAGTGGGTGTTGCTCAGTACGCGGTGCAGCGCCCTGCATTGCGGACTGCTGCTCGGTCAGTTGCTGCTGCCGCGCTGTGAGTAACTGCAAGTGAGAGGTTTGCTCGGCCTCTTCGGCATAGGTGAGCCATACCGTCATCAATAATGCTGCCACCAGCGCCAGTCCTGGCCAACGCACACGTTGCCAGGCAAATAACGGACGCGCAAAATCCATATGATACTCAGGCTGCGGCCACATGACTGACCTCCTGACGCAACTGAGTGAGTGATCTCGCTGATGGCAACAGCTGCCAGTTGACCTGGCCCGCCAAAGCTTGTTTGAGGCGATGACCGGTATTTAACGCCCTGTGGTTGCCGGGCTCGGTTACCCAGTAACATGCTGACGCCTGCACGCCCAGCAAGGTACGCTCACGCAACACCCAGTCTGCCATGGTTTCCACTGCCTGCAGAGAGGTCGCCAGCCCGGCCACATGCATGATACGACCTTGCTCAAGCTGCAACAGTCTGAGCATTTGCGGCTCTGCGGTTAGCACGGTGCCGGTTTTGGGCAGCCTAGTGTTGGCCCACAAGGCGCAAGCATAGGCTTGCACCTGCCATTGCAGGGCATGCGGACGTAACAACGCAGTCCAATCCAGTGTCTGCAACACCGGGATAGCCACCAGCAGGCTATCTTGTGGTTGGCAAACATCCTGTAAGCGGAAAGGCCAGCTACGTGCGGCTTCACCATAAGTTTGCATAAGCATGGCGCGCGCATAGGCTTGCTGATCCTGCCCGCTCCAGTCAAATGCCTGCAGACCTTGGGTCATGGCAGGCAAGCGCATCAGATGCACATGCTGGTCAGCGAGATAGAGTTCTATCTTTTGCCAGCGTGTGGCTGGCAACTGTGCCAGCACTGCCTGTAATGCTGGCTGCAGCGCAAGCGCATCTGCGCCTGACCAGGCAGTCGTCGCAAAGACAGGGGACGAAGCAAAGCCCGCCGGAATATGTTCGGCCTGCAACTGGTCAGACAACACCAGGATCCGCGTCAGGCCAAGTACGCTGAACTCAGGCAACAAACGTGACACGGTTAACCTCCTGCAAACTGGTCATGCCTTCAGCCACGGCGCTGATCGCCGCCTCGCGGATGGTACGCATGCCATTTCTGGCAGCCGCCTCTTTCAACTGGCGGATCGGCTGGCGGGCAATAATCATCTCGCGCAACTCGTCATTAAGCACCAGTATTTCGGCCACCGCTTTACGGCCTTTGTAACCCGTGCCGCGGCAATGGCCACAGCCCTTGGCATGCATAAACTGCATGCTGGCGGCCTGCTCAGCACTTAAGCCAGAGGCACTCAGTAAATCAGCATCCGGCACAAACGGTTCGGCACAATGCGGGCACAAGGCGCGCACCAGGCGCTGGGCAATAATGCCATTCACTGCTGACACAAAATGGTAAGGGTCTACGCCCATATGCATGAAACGGCCGATGACATCGAGCACACTGTTGGCATGCACGGTAGAAAACACCAGATGGCCAGTCAGCGCCGCTTGGACGGCAATTTGCGCAGTCTCGGCATCGCGGATTTCACCCACCATAATCTTGTCCGGGTCATGCCGCAGAATTGACCGCAGGCCGCGCGCAAAGGTCAGGCCTTTTTTCTCATTGACCGGGATTTGCAGCACGCCAGGTAACTGGTACTCAACCGGGTCTTCAATGGTGATGATCTTGTCAAACCCCGTATTCACCTCTGAGATGGCGGCATATAAAGAGGTGGTTTTACCACTGCCGGTCGGGCCAGTGACCAGCACCATGCCATACGGCTCGCTGGCTAATTTGCGGAATCTGGCAATCACATCGGCATCAAAGCCCAGCGCTTTCAAACTCAAGCCTTGCGCCTGCTCGGTCAAGGCCTTGCGGTCCAGCACCCGCAGTACGGCATCCTCGCCAAACGCACTGGGCATGATAGAGACACGGAAATCAATCAGGCGGCCCATGGCATGCACTTTAAAGCGGCCATCTTGCGGAATCCGGCGCTCAGCAATATCGAGTTGCGCCATGACCTTGATCCGCGAAATAGCCTGCTCGGCACTGTCCAGACCGGGGCTATTGGCGATGCTGGCCATCACGCCGTCAATCCGGTATTTCACGGCCAGACCGCCTGCATGCGTTTCGAGGTGGATATCGCTGGCGCCGGTTTTGAGGGCATCATATAAGGTGGAGTTAATCAGCTTGACGATGGGGTTGGCATCTTCGTGAATGGACTTGAGCGAGAGCTGCATGACCAGCTCGTCCTCGCCTTCTTGCATTTGCTCACTGGGCAAACCTACGCCATCCATGGCGCGCATGGTCTCTTCTTCACCCGCGAGGTAGGCGCTAATCTCCAGCCGATGTGCCAGCTGCCAGACAAACGGCTGCTTTACGGCATGCTGTACCCACAACGGCAATTGGCGGTTAAACGGGTCAGCAAACACGAGAATGAGTGTTTTTTGCGCGTCATAAAACGCCAGACACTCTTTTTGCTGCGCTTCGTTATAACTGATGACTTCAAAAGCTACCTGCCACTCGCGCATATCGCGCATGGTGGCGACCGGGTAATGCAGCAAGTCAGCCAGTTGGCTCACCAGAATTTCAGTGTCCACCGGGAGCAGGTCTTCGAGCACCTCGATCACGCGCCGTTGCTGTTGCAAGGCCTGCGTTTGTGCTTGCGATAATAGTTCTGCAGAGAGCGACTGTAGTGGCTCAGCAGGCACGTGCTGATTGGGGAGAGGCTGGTTCATTGAATTTGTCCTGCCAGTTCAAAAATGGGCATATACAGCAACAGCACCACCACGCCGATCACCAGGCCAATAAACAGCATGAGCAAGGGCTCAAACAGCCGGGTAAACCAGTCTATCCAGCGTGCCAACTCTTCATCATAAAAGCTGGCGATGCGGTCCATCATTTGTGCCACATTACCCCCGCGCTCGCCCACCAGCAACATGCGCTCGCCAATCGGCGTCGTCATGCCGTTGACCTGGAAGGCTTGCGACAGGGGTTGGCCCTGGCTAATCATGGTTTGTGCCTGCTTGAGACTCAGCGCAAGACTGCTATCCAGCAATCCTTCCAGCGAATCAAGCGCCACCATCACTGGGGTCCCTCCCGCCAGCAACATCCCCAACGTGCGGTAAAAGCGTGCCAATTGATAGAGTTGCAGCTTTTCACCGATGGCAGGAATACGCCACAAGGTGCGTAACATCCACTGCCGCATGGCTGGATGTTTCAATAACACGACCAGCATGACCAATACACTGCCCAGTAGCGTCAACATGAGCTCGCCATGCTGGGCAATCAGGCTGCCCCATTGCAGCATCAGCTGCGACATCCAAGGCAAGTCTGCCCCCGTGCCTTCGTAGACACTGCTGAATTTAGGCACGACAAAGCCCATCAAAAACGCAATGACCAAGCCGCCAACCACGATGAGCAGCAGCGGGTAAATTGACGCGCTGACGATTTTCTTTTTGAGTAATGACACCTGATTGTCATAAGCGATATAGCGAGACAAGGCATTGCCCAGGTCGCCCGTGCGCTCGGCGGCTTTCACCGTGGCGATGTAGAGGGGCGGAAATACCGCAGACTGCCGCTCTAGGGCCGCAGAAAACGACTTACCCTGCTGCAGTGATTGCAAGATGCCTTGTAAAACACCGCGTGTATGATCCTGCCGCAAAGCCAGTGCATCAATGGCTTCGACGAGGTTCAAGCCGGAATCGAGCAAGGCCAGCAACTCCTGGCTGAACAAAGCCAACGGAAACGCCTGGCGCTTGGCTATTTTGCCCTGCTTTTGTGCCTGCAGCGAGACCAGCAACAAGCCTTTCGCCTTTAACTGGGCGTAAGCATCCTGCTCATCATCGGCTTGCAGCTCCACCATGGTCAGGGTGCTGCCATTCAACACTTTTGCCTGATAGTGCATGGCATTTACCAGTTGCTGATATCCTGCGCTTCGTCACTGCCACCGACCTGGCCATCCTTACCCAGGCTGTAGAGATCATACTCGCCGTGCTGGCCGGGCATACGGTATTGGTAAGGCTTGCCCCAAGGGTCGTTGGGCACTTCTTTTTTCAAATAAGGGCCGGCCCAGTTTGGCTGGTTATCTGGGTTATTCATCAGGGCCGTCAAACCTTGTTCGGTACTCGGATAATGCCCGACATCCAGACGGAACTGATCCAGAGCCTGCTCCAGCGCGGCGATCTGCGCTTTGGCCGTTTTGACTTCTGACTTGCCAATCTGCTGGAAATATTTGGGGCCGACATAGCCGGCCAACAGGCCGATAATGACCATCACCACCAATAACTCCAGCAAGGTAAACCCGCGATTACAACGGATAGCAAGACTAGCCATCGAAAATACTCCATGAAAATTTGATGACAATACTAAGCAGATTAGATTGCAGAAAAGTGGCGGTAATATGACAGACTGTCACAATTGAACAGAGGCGATGCCAAGCACAGCCATAAAAAAATCAGGCCGAATGGCCTGATGATTCAAACGTGATATTAGAAAAGGAAACGTCTGGTAGTTGAACGGGCTATTCGCCCAAAAAGCCACCACTCTGATGCGTCCATAATTTGGCGTAAATCCCATCTTGCGCCAACAAGGCCTGATGGGTGCCGGTTTCGACCACCCGCCCCTGATCCAGCACAATCAATCGGTCCATGGCCGCAATGGTAGACAAGCGGTGCGCAATCGCAATGACGGTTTTACCTTCCATCAACTGCGACAAATGATGTTGAATAGCGACCTCGACTTCAGAATCCAGGGCACTGGTGGCCTCATCCAGCACCAGAATCGGTGCATTTTTCAGCATGACACGGGCAATGGCAATGCGCTGCCGCTGGCCACCGGACAGCTTAACCCCGCGCTCACCGACATGGGCGTCATAGCCGGTACGGCCTTTGGCGTCGCGCAAGGTGAGGATAAATTCATGTGCCTCGGCCCGCTTGGCAGCCACTATCATCTCTTCATCGCTTGCATCTGGGCGGCCATATAAAATATTTTCCCTGACGGAGCGGTGTAATAGAGAAGTATCCTGCGTCACCATACCAATCTGTTGCCGCAAGGAGTCTTGTTTCACTGAGGCGATCGATTGCCCATCGATACGAATATGCCCGGCCTGAATGTCATAAAACCGCATCAGCAAATTGACGATGCTAGACTTGCCCGCGCCAGAGCGGCCGACCAGGCCGACACGCTCTCCGGGGCGGATATGCAAATCAAACTGCTTCAAGAGCGGTGGTTGCTTGTCATAAGCAAACTCCACTTTCTCAAATACGACTTCCCCCTTAGGGACGTTTAACGCGACGGCATCTGGCTGATCGAGCACGCGGTTTTCAATCGACAGCGTATTCATGCCATCTTGTACGGTGCCAATTTGCTCGTACAACGAGGTCAGCTCCCACATGACCCAATGTGAAATGCCATTTAAGCGCAAGCTCATCGCCATTACGGCCGCAACCGCACCGGCAGCGACCAGGCCCTGTGACCACAGCCATAGCACCATGCTGCCACTGGCAATGATCAAACACATATTTAAAAAGTGATTGATACTCTCGACACAGCTCACCATGCGCATTTGCCCATGCACGGTATCCAGAAACTCTTGCATGGCAGATTGCGCATAGCAGGCCTCGCGCCCGGCATGCGAAAACAGTTTAACCGTGGAAATATTGGTATAGGCATCCGTAATCCGGCCGGTCATCAGAGAACGCGCATCTGCCTGATGCTGCGAGACTTTGGCTAAACGCGGAATAAAATAAACCAGCGCGCAGGCATACAAGCTTAACCAGCCTAAAAACGGCAAAACCATCCAAGGATGAAAGCTGCCCACCACCGTGACGATGGTAGTGAAATACAGCAACACATACACCATGATATCGGCCAGAATAAACCAGACCTCGCGCACAGCCAATGCAGTCTGCATCACTTTCGCCGACACGCGGCCAGCAAACTCGTCCTGATAAAACCCCATGCTTTGATTGAGCATATGCTGATGAAACTGCCAGCGCAAACGCATTGGGAAGTTACCAGCCAATGTCTGATGCTTGAGTAAGGTCTGGAACAGAATGACCACGGTACTGCCAACCAATACCGCCGCCACTAGCCATAATGTAGATTGATGTGTCGTCCATAATTGTGACGGTTGGATGGCTGTCAACTTATCGACCACCTTGCCCATCAAGGCAAACAGCAAAGCCTCAAACGAGCCGATACAGGCTGTCAGCAGCGTCATGATTAAAATATAACGGCGCATCCCATACGAACAGGCCCACATAAAAGGCCAGAAACGCGTAGGCAAGCGCCTCAGGATTTCGGCAGGAAACGGCGAAACCAGTGCTTCAAAACGGCTAAACAATCGCATCATCAACTACTTGGAATACACAGTACAAACGGCTTCTGCCGCAATACCTTCACTGCGGCCAGTGAAGCCCAGCTTTTCAGTCGTCGTCGCTTTGACGTTGACCTGTTCAATCGCCACATCGCAATCACTGGCAATGTTCATACACATCTGCGAAGTATGCTTGCCCAGTCGTGGCGCCTCACATATCACCGTGGCATCAATGTTACCAACCAGATAACCCTTGTTGTGAAGCAAGCGCACCACATGCCGCAAAAGCTCGCGTGAATCTATGCCTTTAAAGCGCATATCTGTTGGTGGAAAATGCTTACCGATATCTCCCAACGCGACAGCCCCTAACAAGGCATCACAAATAGCGTGTAACAGGACATCTGCATCCGAATGCCCATCCAGTCCATGACTGTGCGGGATATTCACGCCACCGATAATGCAATCCCGCCCGGTTACCAGGGCGTGCACGTCAAAACCGTGCCCAATTCTCACAGGAATCATACTTTTTGCTTTCTATGACTGGCTCATCTGCATCAACGCAGCAACCACTTGCAGGTCGTCAGGATAAGTGACTTTCATGTTTTTAAGGCTACCTTGGACTAGTTTTGGGTGATGTCCCATCCACTCCATGGCTTGCGCTTCATCGGTAGGTTGTTTTTCGATCGAGTGACTGAGCGCAGATTGCAACTCCGCATATCTGAACATTTGTGGCGTTTGAGCCTGCCATAAATGATTACGCGGGATGGTCTCTGCAATCGTGGTCTGCGTCCCGGCACGCTTTAGCGTATCGGCCAGCGGCAAAGCCAGAATCGCTCCAGTATCGTCATCACCCACGCTGTCTATTAACCGTAATAGCATCTCATGATCTATGCCAGGCCGCGCGGCATCATGCACCAGAATCCAGTCTCGCGCCTGAACTTGAGTATTCAGGGCACGCAATCCGTTTAGCACACTTTCAGCGCGGGTCGCGCCACCACACAGCAGCACGCGTGTTTTATGGCATCCCGCAAGTAAAGCGGGTTGCCAGTCCTGATCATCCTCTGCGATAACCACCGAAATGCTAGCGATGGCTGCAAACGACTCAAATGTCTGGATCACATGCTTCAACAGCGGCTCACCATTCAATGGTAAATACTGTTTCGGTCGTGATGATTGCATACGCGAACCACGACCAGCACTGGGGATTAAGACATGGTATTGAGACATCATGTCATTTTAACATGTCTCTTTTAAGGCTTTATGCTCACACGTCTATTCCGCTGAAACTCTTACTGAGATTTCTTGATAGCCCACCTGGGTCAATGACATACGCCTGTGTATTTTTTAAGATGTGTGTAAAAGAGGGAGAAGCAGCAGATCAACAACCGCTTGAGCGGTGTCAATTATATTTTACGCTGCAGTGCAGCGCTTAAGTTTTCATGGCAGTCTATTTTGAGTTGATCTTAATAGACACTTCAACCCGGTGCTTGCACCGGGTTTTTTTCTGCCTGAATTTCATTTGCCTGCCGGATACAGGCAATAAAAAAGCCCCCGACATTGCTGCCGAGGGCTTTTTAGAATAGGAGCTTGGGGATGACCTACTTTCGCATACGAAGAGTACACTATCATTGGCGCAAGTTCGTTTCACGGCCCTGTTCGAGATGGGAAGGGGTGGTTCCAAACTGCTATTGTCCCCAAACATAACTGGTAATGTTATGCATGGTGCTGATATGAATCAGCCTGCTTTAACAAATTGGAAGAAGTAAAGGATTTTGCTTTTTCAGGCATCAATGGGCAGGGTATGAAACAACT
>NZ_JADKYR010000010.1 GCF_015354335.1 Methylophilus sp. 13
TCAGCCTGCTTTAACAAATTGGAAGAAGTAAAGGATTTTGCTTTTTCAGGCATCAATGGGCAGGGTATGAAACAACTTGTGTTTCTTATTTCTAGATGATTGCCAAATCATATTGCTTTGAACTACACCTGGCTTAGATTTTGGTCTAAGTTTTAAGGTTATAGGATCAAGCCTCACGAGCAATTAGTATCAGTTAGCTTAATGCATTACTGCACTTCCACACCTGACCTATCAACGTCCTGGTCTTGAACGACTCTTTAGCTGGCTTAAAGCCAGAGGCAAGTCTCATCTCGAGGCGAGTTTCACGCTTAGATGCTTTCAGCGTTTATCTCTTCCGCACTTAGCTACCCAGCTATACCATTGGCATGATAACTGGTCCACCAGAGGTGCGTCCACTCCGGTCCTCTCGTACTAGGAGCAGGTCCCCTCAAACTTGCAGCGCCCACGGCAGATAGGGACCAAACTGTCTCACGACGTTTTAAACCCAGCTCACGTACCACTTTAAATGGCGAACAGCCATACCCTTGGGACCGGCTACAGCCCCAGGATGTGATGAGCCGACATCGAGGTGCCAAACTCCCCCGTCGATATGAACTCTTGGGAGGAATCAGCCTGTTATCCCCAGAGTACCTTTTATCCGTTGAGCGATGGCCCTTCCATACAGAACCACCGGATCACTATGACCTGCTTTCGCACCTGCTCGACCTGTCCGTCTCGCAGTCAAGCAACCTTTTGCCATTGCACTATCAGTACGATTTCCGACCGTACCTAGGTTACCTTCGCACTCCTCCGTTACTCTTTGGGAGGAGACCGCCCCAGTCAAACTGCCTACCATACACGGTCCCCAGTCCGGATTACGGACCTAGGTTAGAACCTCAACAACATCAGGGTGGTATTTCAAGGATGACTCCACGATATCTGGCGACACCGCTTCATAGTCTCCCACCTATCCTACACAAATCTTGTCAAAGTCCAATGTAAAGCTGCAGTAAAGGTTCATGGGGTCTTTCCGTCTAGCCGCGGGGAGATTGCATCTTCACAAACATTTCAACTTCGCTGAGTCCCGAGAGGAGACAGTGTGGCCATCGTTACGCCATTCGTGCGGGTCGGAACTTACCCGACAAGGAATTTCGCTACCTTAGGACCGTTATAGTTACGGCCGCCGTTTACTGGGACTTCAATCAAGAGCTTGCACCCCATCATTTAATCTTCCAGCACCGGGCAGGCGTCACACCCTATACGTCCACTTTCGTGTTTGCAGAGTGCTGTGTTTTTATTAAACAGTCGCAGCCACCTTTTCACTGCAACCCCATCACGCTTCTAGAGCAAGTCTATACACGTTACCGGGGCGCACCTTCTCCCGAAGTTACGGTGCTAATTTGCCGAGTTCCTTCTCCCGGGTTCTCTCAAGCGCCTTAGAATTCTCATCCTGCCCACCTGTGTCGGTTTGCGGTACGGTCTTATACAACTGAAGCTTAGTGGCTTTTCTTGGAAGCATGGTATCAATCACTTCGTCTGCAAGCAGACTCGTTATCACGTCTCAGTCTTAGCTCTCCGGATTTGCCTAAAGAACCAACCTACACGCTTGAACCGGGACATCCAACACCCGGCTGACCTAACCTTCTCCGTCCCCACATCGCATTGTATATAGGTACAGGAATATTAACCTGTTTCCCATCAGCTACGCATCTCTGCCTCACCTTAGGGGCCGACTCACCCTGCGCCGATGAACGTTGCGCAGGAAACCTTGGGCTTTCGGCGAGGGAGCTTTTCACTCCCTTTATCGCTACTCATGTCAGCATTCGCACTTCTGATACCTCCAGCATACCTCACAGTACACCTTCGCAGGCCTACAGAACGCTCTCCTACCATGCCAGTAAACTGGCATCCGAAGCTTCGGTTACGTGCTTAGCCCCGTTACATCTTCCGCGCAGGACGACTCGACCAGTGAGCTATTACGCTTTCTTTAAATGATGGCTGCTTCTAAGCCAACATCCTGGCTGTCTATGCCTTCCCACTTCGTTTTCCACTTAGCACGTCATTTGGGACCTTAGCTGTCGGTCTGGGTTGTTTCCCTCTTGTCCACGGACGTTAGCACCCATGGACTGTCTCCCGTAATTGAACTTCTCAGTATTCGGAGTTTGCAATGGTTTGGTAAGTTCTTATGAACCCCCTAGCCATAACAGTGCTCTACCCCCGAGAGTTATATACGAGGCACTACCTAAATAGTTTTCGGAGAGAACCAGCTATCTCCAAGTTTGTTTAGCCTTTCACCCCTATCCACAGCTCATCCCCAAATTTTTCAACATTTGTGGGTTCGGACCTCCAGTACCTGTTACGGCACCTTCATCCTGGCCATGGATAGATCACTTGGTTTCGGGTCTACACCCAGCGACTAATTCGCCCTATTCGGACTCGATTTCTCTACGCCTCCCCTATCGGTTAAGCTTGCCACTGAATGTAAGTCGCTGACCCATTATACAAAAGGTACGCAGTCACCCCTTACGAGGCTCCCACTGTTTGTATGCATACGGTTTCAGGATCTATTTCACTCCCCTCCCGGGGTTCTTTTCGCCTTTCCCTCACGGTACTGGTTCACTATCGGTCGATATCGAGTATTTAGCCTTGGAGGATGGTCCCCCCATGTTCAGACAGGGTTTCTCGTGCCCCGCCCTACTTGTCGTTACCCTAGTTCCACAAACGGGATTTCGTATACGGGACTATCACCCACTACGGTCGGACTTTCCATTCCGTTCTACTATCGCGTCTGCTAAAAGTAACAGGCTGTTCCATGTTCGCTCGCCACTACTTACGGAATCTCGGTTGATTTCTTTTCCTCTGGGTACTTAGATGTTTCAGTTCTCCAGGTTCGCTTTACTCTTCCTATATATTCAGAAGAGAATGACCTTACGGCCGGGTTTCCCCATTCGGACATCTCCGGATCAAAGCTTATTTGCCAGCTCCCCGAAGCTTTTCGCAGGCTATCACGTCCTTCATCGCCTGATATCGCCAAGGCATCCACCATATGCACTTATTCACTTGACCCTATAACGTTAAAACCTAAACCCTTTTTAAATCTAGATTTCGTCGTGCATGAGACACGCGTTACAGGTAATTCTAAAGCACTATCAAACCTCGTTAGATTCGCTACATTCATGATTACTCATCAATGTCGCTTCTCAACTTGCGTTTAATATTTCTGATTTTGCAATCAATCGATATTATTTCCGGTTAAAAAATAATATCGCCCATTGAATATAAGTTGTCATCACACAACCTATATTCCTTTACTTCTTCCATTTTGTTAAAGAGCAGTCTTAGTTTTTTAAACTAACGTTTAAAAACCAGAAGCAAACATTTAATCAAACATCAATTAATAACGCTTGCTTCTAATCTCTAAACCGCAACAAAGACACCAAGTCGTTGGTGGAGGATGACGGGATCGAACCGACGACCCCCTGCTTGCAAAGCAGGTGCTCTCCCAGCTGAGCTAATCCCCCAATATTCGGTGGTGGGTCTGGTTGGGCTCGAACCAACGACCCCCGCCTTATCAAGACGGTGCTCTAACCAGCTGAGCTACAGACCCTAAGGCGGTTTGCCTAAATCTTTGTTGCTGCTTATTTTTAAGATGACCGATAAGAGTGAATGCTTGTAGACAGGTGATCTTCTCTAGAAAGGAGGTGATCCAGCCGCACCTTCCGATACGGCTACCTTGTTACGACTTCACCCCAGTCATGAATACTACCGTGGTAATCGTCCCCCTTGCGGTTAGACTAACTACTTCTGGTAAAACCCACTCCCATGGTGTGACGGGCGGTGTGTACAAGGCCCGGGAACGTATTCACCGCGACATGCTGATCCGCGATTACTAGCGATTCCGACTTCATGCTCTCGAGTTGCAGAGAACAATCCGGACTACGATCGGCTTTCTGAGATTAGCTCCACCTCGCGGCTTGGCAACTCTCTGTACCGACCATTGTATTACGTGTGAAGCCCTGGCCATAAGGGCCATGAGGACTTGACGTCATCCCCACCTTCCTCCGGTTTGTCACCGGCAGTCCCATTAAAGTGCCCAACTAAATGATGGCAATTAATGGCAAGGGTTGCGCTCGTTGCGGGACTTAACCCAACATCTCACGACACGAGCTGACGACAGCCATGCAGCACCTGTGTCCACTTTCCCTTACGGGCACCTAATGCATCTCTGCTTCGTTAGTGGCATGTCAAGGCCAGGTAAGGTTTTTCGCGTTGCATCGAATTAATCCACATAATCCACCGCTTGTGCGGGCCCCCGTCAATTCCTTTGAGTTTTAATCTTGCGACCGTACTCCCCAGGCGGTCTACTTCACGCGTTAGCTGCGTTACTCATGGATTTTACTCCACCAACAACTAGTAGACATCGTTTAGGGCGTGGACTACCAGGGTATCTAATCCTGTTTGCTCCCCACGCTTTCGTGCATGAGCGTCAATATTATCCCAGGGGGCTGCCTTCGCCATTGGTATTCCTCCACATCTCTACGCATTTCACTGCTACACGTGGAATTCTACCCCCCTCTGACATATTCTAGTCTTGTAGTTTCAAACGCAGTTCCCAAGTTGAGCTCGGGGATTTCACATCTGACTTACAAAACCGCCTGCGCACGCTTTACGCCCAGTAATTCCGATTAACGCTCGCACCCTACGTATTACCGCGGCTGCTGGCACGTAGTTAGCCGGTGCTTCTTATCAAGGTACCGTCAGCCTCACACAGTGTTATTGTGTAAGTTTTCTTCCCTTGCGAAAGAGCTTTACAACCCGAAGGCCTTCTTCACTCACGCGGAATGGCTGGATCAGGCTTGCGCCCATTGTCCAAAATTCCCCACTGCTGCCTCCCGTAGGAGTCTGGACCGTGTCTCAGTTCCAGTGTGGCTGGTCGTCCTCTCAGACCAGCTACTGATCGTCGCCTTGGTAGGCCATTACCCCACCAACTAGCTAATCAGATATCGGCCGCTCTTATAACGTAAGGTCCGAAGATCCCCTACTTTCCCCCTCAGGGCGTATGCGGTATTAGCTAATCTTTCGACTAGTTATCCCCCATTACAAGGTACGTTCCGATATATTACTCACCCGTTCGCCACTAATCCCCTTAGCAAGCTAAGGTTCATCGTTCGACTTGCATGTGTAAAGCATTCCGCCAGCGTTCAATCTGAGCCAGGATCAAACTCTTCAGTTTAATTCCTAACTATTACTTTTTACCTCAATCAAGAGGCGGTATTCGATTTCGCTATATCTCAAATTCATTTCAAGGTATGTGTGTAAACTACACTGTACATACTTGTCATAAATCTAAGCGTAAGCATTTGTATTTTCTGAGTTTACGCATCAAATGCGTTCACACCCAACTACAAACACCCACACTTATCAGTCATCCTAATTTTTAAAGAACAGTGCCTCGAAGGCTTTTCGCTCTTCCGTTTTAACTTCCAACGTTTCAAGCGAAGCGCGCATTATACAGAGGTTTTT
>NZ_JADKYR010000011.1 GCF_015354335.1 Methylophilus sp. 13
ACATATTGGGCCGCCACGTTGAGAGGATCGATCACCGCATCCAGCGTCTCGTTCACGCCCTGGACAATCTTGCGGAAGTCACCTTGATGCTTGCTGGCATCCGCACGGGTGGATAAACGGCCTTCTACCGCTGAGTGCACCAATTCTTCAGTGTCATACACCATACTATTAATGGTCTCTATACACTGGTTCAGGTTGTTTTTAATGGCGTTAAAATCGCCTTTATAGTCAGCCGTAATCTTTTCTGGAATTTCACCTTTGGCGATCTGTTCCACATAGCTCGCAGCCACACCCAAAGGCGTTACAACTGCATCCAGTGTCTCGTTTATCCCCTCAACCACTTTGCGGAAATCGCCTTGATGCGGCTGAATGTCTGCCCGTGTAGAGAGATTGCCTTGTACCGCAGATTGTGCCAGGCCATGGGTATCATGAATGAGTAACTTAATCGACTTGACCATGCTTTGCATGGCCGTCATTAACTGGCCGGTTTCATCCTGGCTATGCACCTCAATCACGACATCTGTTCTACCTAGTGATAAGTCCTGTGCAACCTGGGCGGCTTCACGTATGGGTTTTGCAATTTTTGCGGCTGAAAACCAGATGACCGCAATCCCGGTTGCCGTCACCATCAAGCCTAACAATAACTGCCATAAAGCGGCTTGATTCGCACCGCTAGACAATCGTTGATCAAGCGCTTGCGCTTCTGCCAGCACGACGGCGGTTGGTACTTTAATCAGGACAGACCAAGGTTTGCCAGTGCGGCCCAACATAATCGGGGCGAGCGCCATCATTTGACCGGCTTGCTGGTCAATCGCCGCTAAATCATGACCAGACTGGATCTCTTGGAGATACTTTGCGCTGCTGTCGCCCACAATTTTGCCAAAGGGCTGGCCAATCAAGCCTGGATTACGGCTATCGGCCACGATAAGCCCCATATTACTGACGATAACCACTTCGCCTTTACCGTCAAACAGATTCTTGCTGGCACCTTCAGCGGTTTTTTGCACAAAGTCCAGATTGTAGTCAGTCCCGGCGACACCATAAAACTTGCCGTTCTTGATAATGGGCACCGACAGCGTGGTCAACCATACAGATTTACCTTGCACAATATAAGGGAATGGGTCCAATACACTTTCGGTATGGTTTGTTTTGGGGCCAAGATACCAGCCGCCTTTCATGACGCCATTGAGGTGCTTGTCGAGCGTGTCATACTCCACCAGTGGTTGCACCGCAATCCGTCCACTTTCATCACGGTTCCAATAAGGCGTAAAACGGCCGGTAAGGCTATTGTTGCCATCCTTGCCGGTTTTAAAGGCGTCATCTTTACCATCAAGCGCATCCGGCTCCCAACAACTATAAGTACCATTGAACTCTGGGTTTTGTTTCAGCACATTGAGCAAGATGGCATTAATCTGGTCACGCCCCAGTGCCACGGAACCCTCTTTACTCAACACAAAAGTATTTGCCATCGTGCGTGCCGCATCCAGTGCGACATCAAACTTGGCCTGGATTTTTCCTGCTTCAGAGCCAGCCAGATTCTTCAAGCTGTTTTTGGTGCCTTCGTTGACTAACAACGATACGTTTTCAGACACCAGTTGCTGATTGTTTTTAGCTGAGAGATAAGAGGATCCGACGAGAATGCTGCCGCTAACCAGAATGGACAGCCCTGCCATCAGGACGATTTTGCCCTGAATAGATTGAAAGCGCTGAGACAACTGCATATTGACTTCCTTTGCATAAAAATAAATAGGGGGCGTGCATTGCTGACGCACTGCTCTTCCGAGTTATTTCTAGCTTGAAGTCAATCAATGACCGTAAAGCCAATTTTTATATGAATAATAAAATCCGTTTATAAGATTTTTTATTCACTGTTTATGTAATCATTATCCCGCTAAAGATAAATATCCAAATTGAATGTAAAACGTATTTTTATGGTTCTGTTTAAAGTCATTCAGGCATGAGGTTGTGCAAACCATGCCCAATGAAGTGCAGACACAAAAAAACGGCTGCCGAAGCAGCCGTTTCTGAAGATGACTTAGGTCAAAACTCTTCCCAATCCGAATTATCCGTGCCGGTTTTGGCAGTGAGCCTAGGTAGACTGGCCGTCGCTTGAGCACGCTGGGGTTTATCCACATAGCCGGAGGGGGCTGGAACCGGTCGTCCCGAGCCATGCTGAGGCATGCTTCGCGGTGTTGAAGAAACACTTCCCTTGGCTTGAGACTTAGGTGAGGCGGTAAAGCCTGATCCCGCGCCCCTCTCCAGCTTGAACTGGCTGACCACATCCGCCAGCTGATTGGCCTGATCAACCAGGGATTCAGCCGCAGCGGCCGCTTCTTCAACCAAGGCTGCATTCTGTTGCGTGGTTTCATCCATGCTGGTCACTGCCTGGTTCACCTGATCAATGCCGGTGGTTTGCTCAATAGAGGCAGCAGAGATTTCACTGATAATGTCAGCCACGCGTTGCACAGAGGAGACCACCTCGTCCATCGTGCTACCGGCATTTTCAACCAGCTTGGTGCCTTCAGTGGTTTTATTTACAGAGTCTGCAATCAGTTCTTTAATCTCTTTCGCAGCACTGGCTGAACGCTGGGCCAGGTTACGCACTTCACCCGCTACAACCGCAAAACCACGGCCCTGTTCACCTGCTCGCGCGGCTTCTACCGCAGCGTTCAAGGCCAGGATGTTGGTCTGGAAGGCAATGCCGTCGATCACCGAAATAATGTCTTCGATCTTCTTGGCACTTTCGTTGATCGCACTCATGGTGGCAACCACTTCGTTCACCACCTGGCCACCTTTAACCGCGACACCAGAGGCTGTCAGTGCCAGCTGGTTAGCTTGTTTGGCGTTGTCGGCATTCTGTTTAACCGTGGATGCCAACTCCTCCATACTTGCCGCCGTTTGCTCCAGGCTGGAAGCCTGTTGTTCGGTACGGGCTGAAAGATCAGCGTTACCGCTGGAAATTTCATTGGCCGCAGTGGTGATGGTTTCGACGGCTTCAGTCACCGCAATGATCGGCTCTACAATCATGTCCAGGGTGTGGTTAACGCCTTCAACAATTTTGCGGAAATCACCTTTATGCTGGGAAGCGTCAGCCCGCACTGAAATGCGGCCTTCGCCTGCAGCTTCTGTTAAGCCGTTGATGTCACCAATCAACCCTTTCAGGTTTGCGCGAACTTGCTCAACCGTGTCGTTGATCTCGCCCTTTTTACCTGGCCAGCGCTGAAGCGGAATGTCGAAGTTACCTTCACCAAAGCCCTTCACGACCTGCATGGATTGCTGGTTCATTTCCAACAAGCCAGTCACCATATTGTTGACAGACTTGGCCAGCGTACTGAAATCGCCTTTAAACATATCGTCGCGTAGCAAAGCATCAATTTCACCTTGCTCATGCGCATTACTGACCCAGTTCACCGAATCAATCAAGCCTTTGAGGTTGCCGCCAATCTTCTTGACGCTCTTGTTGATAAACGCTTTTTCGCCGGGGAACTCCTTGATGGTGGCGGAGAAGTTACCTTCACCAAATTGCAAAATACAATCAGTCACCGTTTTATTTTCTTCGATATATTCCTGCACCATGCCGTTCACCCCTTCAGCCAAGGCGCTGAAGTGGCCATTATATTTGGCAGGGTCAATAAAATAGCTGATATTGCCCTGACGATGGGCAGCAGACATCTGGTTTAAATCGGAAATGATATTGGTCAAATTGGCTCTGACTTGCTCAATATCGCGGTTGATCTCGGCTTTTTTCCCTTTGAATGTCTCAAGCGGAATGCCAAAGTCGCCATTGCCAAAGCCGTTGATCACAGCCATCACCTTGCGGGTCGACGCATGTTGGTCATCCAGCATTTGATTGACCCCTTCGGCCATGTCTTTAAACATTCCTTGGTGTTGTGCACTGTGGATACGGCGATCAATCTCACCATTGGCTTGCGCATGCGCGACATCCTTCATTTCGCTAATGACTTTTAGCACATGTTGCCGCATGCGTTGTAGCTGGTAGGCAACACTGCCTTGGTCATGTTCAGCCAGCGGTACGGCAAAGTCAGAATCCCCTTCACCAATTTTTTTGGCAAACTCAGTGAGTTCCAACGGATCTGCACCTAAACGGTTAAGCAGGGATTTAGAGATTGAAATAGCCATCCAGCCAGCGATAAGAATGGCAATCCCTAATGCAATTTGCATGAGTATGGAAAACCCGGAAGCGACAGACTTGGCTTGCGCTGAAGCCGTTTTGTTTAATGCCTCCTGATAATCAATAAACTGATTAATGGTTTTGAGCCATTCTACAAACAAGGGCTTAGCTTCACTCATTAACAGACTTTTCGCTTGCTCCTCATCACCTGCATGGCGTAATGCAATCACACGTTCAATCACCGGTAATGTTTTGGCTTCGATAGACTTGATGTGCGTGAGAATTTCCTTTTCATCTGCCGTAACAGCCGCATCCTCTTTAAAAATAGCATCCAGCTTGGCCGAACTCTCTTCATAAGCAACCGCCAATCGGCGGATATCACTGATGGACTTGTCCACTTCAGCACTGGATGCCTCTAGGGTCACATCGCGTAAACTAATCGCCCGGTCATGCACGCTGCCGCGAAAGTTAATGGCATAGCGCTGCTTAACGCTATTCACATCATTGATTTCGGTTAGCGTATCGTCGATTTCACGCACACGGTCAATCCCAATAACAGTTAATCCTGCCATCAGCAGAATCATGCTACCAAACCCGACCATCAGGCTTTTCTTTACTCTCATGTTTCCGAACATTTATCCATCCTCAGTATTTGCTTACGCCTATGCCAAATGCTTGTTTAAGATTACAAAAGTCAAAGACATGACTGTCTTCTGACATGTCTTGCCAACACAAACACTTTTTTCCTTAATACTTTGCTATCTTGCAATTAGTCATCCATCAAGCATCCATTAAAGAAAGGCTTAAAACCTATCCTTTTAATGTCTTTGAATGCATCTCCATAAAAGACAAATGTGATCCAGCAGATCACATAAAAAAACCGGCTGTTTAGCAGCCGGTTTTTTATTTAGACGATGATTAGAATTCTTCCCAATCCGAATCGTCAGTGCCTGTCTTTGCGGGCGGCCTTGGCGCGCTCGGTGGAGATTTTGAAAACTGCGGTTTATCGACATAGCCTGAAGGGGCTGGCACAGCTCTGCCCGAACGCGAATCTGCACTTGGTCTTGGCGCTGAATATCCGCCACTACCAGAAGAGGATTTGAGCGTTGCAGTGAACCCTGTGTTGACTTTACCTTCCAGCTTGAACTGGCTAATCACATCAGCCAGCTGGTTGGCCTGATCGACCAGGGATTCAGCCGCAGCAGCGGCCTCTTCAACCAGTGCAGCGTTCTGCTGGGTGGTTTCATC
>NZ_JADKYR010000012.1 GCF_015354335.1 Methylophilus sp. 13
TTGGCCTGATCGACCAGGGATTCAGCCGCAGCAGCGGCCTCTTCAACCAGTGCAGCGTTCTGCTGGGTGGTTTCATCCATGCTGGTCACTGCCTGGTTCACCTGGTCAATGCCGGTGGTCTGCTCGGTAGATGCGGCTGAGATTTCACTGATGATATCGGCCACACGCTGGACTGAGGAAACCACTTCTTCCATGGTGTTACCAGCATTCTCAACCAGTTTGGTGCCTTCGGTGGTCTTGTTCACAGAGTCGGTGATCAATTCCTTGATCTCTTTTGCCGCACTGGCTGAGCGTTGCGCCAGATTACGTACTTCACCCGCGACCACCGCAAAGCCTCTGCCCTGCTCACCTGCACGCGCCGCTTCTACCGCTGCGTTCAAGGCCAGAATGTTGGTCTGGAAGGCAATGCCGTCGATCACCGAAATAATGTCTTCGATCTTCTTGGCACTTTCGTTGATCGCACTCATGGTGGCAACCACTTCGTTCACCACCTGGCCACCTTTGACGGCAACGCCTGAGGCGGTCAGCGCCAGCTGGTTGGCCTGTTTGGCGTTGTCAGCGTTCTGTTTCACGGTCGAAGCCAGTTGTTCCATGCTGGCGGCAGTTTCTTCCAGGCTGGAGGCTTGCTGCTCGGTACGCGCAGACAGGTCTGAGTTACCGCTGGAGATTTCATTGGCGGCCGTGGTGATGGTTTCCACTGCTTCGGTCACTGCAATGATCGGTTCTACGATCATGTCCAGCGTGTTGTTCACGCCTGCAATGATCTTGCGGAAGTCGCCATTGTGTTTGTCGACATCAGCACGCACGGTGATGCGTCCTTCTTTTGCGGCTTCGGCCAGTTGATTGGCGTCGTTGACGAGCAGGTTGACCGCTTCAATACAGGTATTGAGGTTGTTCTTGAGCTCGTTGAAGTCGCCATTGTAATGGTCGGTAATGCGCTCAGGGATGTCGCCTTTGGAAATGCGGTCTACGTAATTCGCAGCCACATTCAATGGTCCAATCACGGAATCCAGGGTGTTGTTGACGCCTTCAACAATCTTGCGGAAGTCGCCATTGTGTTTGCTGGCATCGGCACGGGTGGTGAGTCTGCCATCGACCGCGGCTTGTGACAGCATGTCGGCATCGCTAATCAGCGCATTGACGGCGTCTATACACTGGTTGAGGTTGTCTTTAATGGTGTTGAAGTCACCATTGTAATGGTCGGTAATCTTGGCCGGAATATTGCCCTTGGAGATATCGGACACATATTGGGCCGCCACGTTGAGAGGATCGATCACCGCATCCAGCGTCTCGTTCACGCCCTGGACAATCTTGCGGAA
>NZ_JADKYR010000013.1 GCF_015354335.1 Methylophilus sp. 13
GAGCGTACGGTGGAACCGTTCATCTTTACCATTGGTCTGTGGGTGATAGGGACGGCTATGGCTAATACGTATGCCTAAGCGCACCAGCCATAACTCAAGGCTAGTCACCTGCCCCGGCTGGTTAGGGCAGCCCCAGGGGGCACCATTATCAAAGTTCATGCGAACCGGCATGCCATACCGCCTGAATGCGGTATTCAAACAATCCCTGACGGTTTCCGCCCTGGCATTGTCACAAGCTTGAAGTACCAGATTAAAGCGGGAGTGGTCATCAATCACCGTCAGCGGCATACAACGTCCTGAGAGCGTTTCAAAGTGACCCTTGAAGTCGGCCTGCCAAAGCGCATTGGGCACTTCATGCTCAAATCGCTGCCAAGCCTGCCGGTATTCGACGCCCACCTCAATGAGGCCGTGCCGATGTAACACGTTACTGACAGTGCTTGGTGCCACAGCGCCTAAGCCTAAGTCCTCTAACCGTCGGCTGATCTTGCGGCCACCCCACGCTGGATGCCGCTGCCTCAGCTGAACAATCTCTGACTGTAGCGTCTCTGATGTGAGTGTGGGGCTGTGTTGCGGCCTTCGACTCTGGTCAATTAAACCCGCCAGCCCATGCGTATGAAATCTACGCAACCATTTATAGGCCGTTTGCGGGCTGATGCCGAAGCGCCGACATAACTCACGACGATTAGCCCCTTCTTGGGTGGCGAGGTGTACGAATTCTTCACGCAGACTCATGATGTCTTTTGTTTTCCAAGGCATAGTGTTCTCCGCATTTATCCAATGCGAAAGTGTCAACTATGTCCTCGTACACCTGTCAACCATGTC
>NZ_JADKYR010000014.1 GCF_015354335.1 Methylophilus sp. 13
AAGTCCTCAGTAGTCAAACTTCGTATCCATTCAATAACCTTCAAAATTTCCAGCCGATCCGAAACTAGCTCTCTGCTTGATAAAGTAATAATTTGGTTTCCAAGCATCTGACTCTTTGAAGATAAATTGATAACCCTATCTCTGCGGTTGCAGCTAACCTCACATGAAATATTTGAAATCATGAAGTTCGTTCTCCAGCTACCATAGTCAGATGGGTAGTCTTCAAAAGATAGTATCAAGCAGCCCTCAAAATTAAGTGAATCATAGAGATATCTCTGATCCATAATAAGTATCCACTAGTAAGTTTGATTTTATTTATTTCCCCTTCGGCAAGAATAACACTATCTTAGTAAAATTAATTTACGTTAAGAAAATTTAGATATCAAATGGCTAAAACCGACCCTGACTTAAATAATTAACGGTGGTCATTTTGATGAAAATACTCACTAAAACCGCATGTCACCAAACGTATTGTAAGTTGAATCCATGCAACTGCTTGAAAAATCATCATGATGCGAAAAGGCATTCGTGCTATCGAATGAAGAGTGATGATCGAAGATGCTATCCCAAGTGCTGGTAAACGTATCATCCATTGAGTTTGTGCCAAACATGTTCCCATGAATATCAGTTGAACT
>NZ_JADKYR010000002.1 GCF_015354335.1 Methylophilus sp. 13
ACATATTGGGCCGCCACGTTGAGAGGATCGATCACCGCATCCAGCGTCTCGTTCACGCCCTGGACAATCTTGCGGAACTCGCCCTGGTGCTGGCTCGCATCCGCACGGGTGGACAAACGCCCTTCTACGGCAGCATGCACCAGCTCGTCAGTATCATTGACCAGACGCTTGATATTGGTACGCACTTGCTCAATGGCTTCGTTCACAAAGGCTTTCTTGCCTGGGAATTGCTCCAACGGCATATCCAGATTGCCATCGCCAAACGCTTTCACCACTTCAATCGCACTGCGGTTCATGGCAATATGCCCAGCCACCATTTTATTGATCCCGGCGGCCATTTCTGCGTAGCCGCCTTTAAAGCGGTTTTGATCAACAGTGCAATCAATATCGCCTTCATCATGCTGCTGGCTGACATAATTCAATGACTGTACCAGGCCATCCAAGGTACGTTGCAGTACACGGATAGAATAAGCAACACTGGTTTTGTCATCTTCAGGCAACACAATCTTCTGGGTCAGATTGCCCTCTACAAAGTTGCGTGCAATGACAGTTAAATCGGCAGGCTCCATACCCAATTGCTTAAACAGGCTGCGTTTGATATAGAAACCAATCGAAACCACGACAGCCAAGGAGAGGCCGGCAATCGCAATCAGCATCAACAATGCATTTTGCTTAACCTTCACCGCTGCAGCAGCCCCTTGTTTAGCAATCTCATTGTTGTAGGCCCGATGTTCACGAATCGCTTTCTGAACATGCTCAATCACCGCCTGATTAGCCAGCAACACATCCCTGGCCTCTGTTTTCTTGTTAGAGAGCGAAAGCGTCAGCGCGCTGCTACCTAGCTCATCATAAGACTTGATCGCCTCATAGTCTTTTTGCAGTAACTGCTTGTCTCTATCATCGCTGATCAGACTGTCGTATTTTTTAAGTGCAGCCATCAGATCACCATGCACCTCAGCAACCTGCTTTTCAATCTGCTGCATTTTGACGTTGTCTGTATTCAGCATATGCTGCCAGATCAAGCTATTTAATAGCTCAAACTCAGCGAGCGTGTCATCCAATGCCTCAATGCTGGGTGCCGCATTTTCATTGGCAACGTTGGTGTATTTAAATACACGATCAGTCTGAAAGTAGCTGAGCGTCGCTAGCGTAAATAGCCCCAGCGCTGCAACTGCAATCAGAATATACATTCTCTTCGCAATGGTCATAATTAAAACTCCAAATCCAGATTTTTATTCGCCTTTATCAGACTCTCGTTTATTTTGTAATACTCCAAACATATTTCATGCGCTAATAAACAAGCTTTTTACAGGTCTTTTCCTACTCAAGTTTTCATATATTTTGCCGGGGCTACAGCTTGGCGATACGCATAAAAAATCCCCCTTTGCAGAGGGGGATTTTCAAAGCAAGAAATGCATTACTTCTTGGTTTTTTCAGCTTCAGCAACATCTACCTTTTTCTTCGCTGCTGAAGATTCAGCCACTGCGTCACCTTTCATGTGCGCTGCAGTCAATTCTGGGCTGCCCTCTTCAAAACAGACACGGCCCATCATAGACACTTTGCACACTTCAGCCGCAAACAGCGGTGTTGCCAATGTTGATAATGCAATAATACTTAACGTTGTTTTCAAATGTTTTTTCATAAAGTCTCCATCAAATTATTAACCATGGTTTAGGTGGCTTTTCACTACCACTTATTGTTAATAACGACAGACCTTATGATTTCTTTAGTGTTGTTACAAAACAATTACAACTTTATTTTTAGCCATGCGTGCCGGTTCTGCGCATGACTTGATGCCCCGCTGTAGAACGGCCACTGTCCACTTTAAAATGGCTGATCGCTTGAGCCAAATGATTGGCTTGATCCACCAAGGATTCAGCCGCCGCCGCCGCTTGTTCTACAAGCGCTGCGTTTTGCTGTGTGGTTTCATCCATACTGGTCACCGCTTCGTTGACCTGATCAATCCCCGTGGTCTGCTCAATAGAAGCTGCGGAAATTTCACTGATAATATCGGCGACCCGCTGTACAGAACTGACGACCTCCTGCATGGTGGTCCCCGCATGCTCCACTTGACGGGTCCCTTCCGCCGTTTTATTGACAGAGTCCGTAATCAGTTCCTTGATTTCACGCGCCGCGGTCGAAGAGCGTTGTGCCAAATTGCGCACCTCACCGGCCACCACGGCAAACCCTCTGCCCTGCTCACCTGCACGGGCGGCCTCAACCGCCGCATTTAACGCCAGGATGTTGGTCTGGAAAGCAATCCCATCAATGACTGAGATGATGTCCTCAATCTTCTTGGCGCTTTCATTAATCGCGCTCATGGTTGCGACGACTTCATCTACCACTTCGCCCCCTTTGGCTGCAACACTAGAGGCTGACAGCGCCATCTGATTGGCCTGTTTGGCATTCTCGGCATTTTGTTTAACCGTAGAAGCAAGTTCTTCCATACTGGCCGCCGTTTCTTCGAGGCTGGAGGCTTGCTGTTCGGTACGGGCAGACAGATCAGAGTTACCGCTGGAGATTTCATTGGCTGCGGTAGTGATGGTTTCCACCGCCTCAGTCACCGCACTAATCGGCCCAACAATCAGATCCAGCGTATTGTTGATACCATCGATAATATTACGGTAATCGCCAGGGTGCCGCGCCGCATCCGCACGGACACTGATGCGACCATCTCTGGCGGCCTCGGCTAACATGCTAGTGTCTGTATTTAAGGCTTTCAAATTGGCACGCACCTGCTCGATGGTGTCATTGATAAAGGCTTTTTTGCCTGGGAATCTTTCCAGTGGAGTATCAAAGTTGCCTTCGCCCAGTCCCTGCATGCAGGCCATGGCTTTTTTCTTGACAGCAATGTGGCCGCCCACCATTTGGTTGATGCCACCAGCCATGGTGCGATAAGCGCCATCAAATTTGGTGACATCGATCTCAACATCAATGTCACCTGCGTCGTGCTCGGCACTCATATGGTTCATTTCAGCGATCAGGGTACTCAAGGCATCGATACACTGGTTCAGGTTGTTTTTTAAGGTATTAAAGTCACCCTGATAAGTATCCGTGATTTTTGCCGGGATATGGCCTTTGGAAATGTCTTCAACATATTTGGCGGCGACATTAAGCGGATTAATCAAGGCATCCAGAATCTGGTTAATGCCTTTACCGATTTCAAGCACAAAGCCTTCAGGCAGTTTTCCCAGATCTACACGTTGTCTCAGGTTGCCCGCAGAAGCTTCACGCACCAAGCGGAAGACTTCTTGCTGACCAATGTCTTCAGCGGTTTTATCATCCCACTGCGTCATACGGCCCAGATATTCGCCCTTGGCGGTATACACTGAAACAATGGTCGCTTGAATTTTTTTGCCATAAGCAGCAAATTCAATCACCCGAGGTATCTTGGAAACTTCGGCAAATGCCGCGCGGTAAGCCTCAGGTAAATAACTGGAAATCGCATTCCCAAACATCTTTTCCAAGGTAAATCCTGGCTGTTCTTTGGCAATCTCTTCTACCAGTTGTTGCCAAAGGCTACGGGCCGCAGCATTCATATATTGCAATTGATGTTGACTGTCGCTGTAGGAAAAGGCGGTGGCACTTTGATCCAGCGCGGTTTGCAGACGACCCGCCTCTTCAGCCATTTTCCTAGAATCGTTGACATCAAAGCCCACCTTGATTTGCATGGACTTCAGTGTCTTCATCAAACTGCCAAATTCGTCGTTGCCACGCGTATCAATCTTGAGATTCAACTCGCCACCAGCCAAGCCTTCAATCGCATGTGCCATCACAGCCATCGACTTTTTCAGTTTTAGCGAGAAAATGCCGCCAGCCACCAATGCAGCCGCGATCCCCATCCCCATGCCTACCCATGCGCCAGGATCATGACGATAAAAGCCCACTGAAGAAACAACAGCCACCGGGGTCAGCATAGCTGCTGACAGCTTGTAGAAAATCGGCAGGTCATGTACTTTTGCGGCCAGTTTTTCACCCCAGCCAGGTTGTGGAAGGTTGCCGTCACGCATCTGTTGATACAGTTTTTCAGCCTGTTCAATCTGCGCGCGGCTCACTTTGTTGCGAACAGACATATACCCTATCACCTTAGCACCTTCACGGATGGGGGCCACATTCGCTTCTACCCAGTAGTGGTCACCATTTTTACAGCGATTTTTCACCATACCGTTCCAGGGCTTCCCTGCTTTCACCGTCCGCCACAAGTCCTCAAACGCCGCTGCTGGCATGTCCGGGTGACGGATAATATTGTGATTTTTACCTATCAGCTCCGCCTCACTGAAGCCGCTGATTTCAATAAACTCACGATTGATATAGGTGATGGCCCCTTTTAAATCCGTCTTGGACACAATAGAGGCATCCTCTTTGAGTTCAATCTCTTTTTGTGTCACGGGCAAGTTGATTTTCATAATCTGATCTCTTTCGATATTTTGTATTTTCACTAGGACGAAATTACAATTTTTACTTCTGCCTGTGAGTTTATTAGATTACGACTGCAACATAGATACCGAAAAAGCATGTGATCGCGTGTTAAATAGCAGATTTGAAAAAAGAAAAAGCCGACTTTACAGTCGGCTTCAATCAGAGTTTGCTAGGTCCTAACAACACTTCCACCATTCAATGGATCAATTGTAAGTACCTGTTCGGGATAGAGGTGGTTTGGCTTTGTTTTGAGTTGCTTCATTCAGATTGAAATCAGCCACCAGATCAGACAATTGGCTGGCTTGTTCAACTAAAGACTCGGCTGCGGCCGCCGCCTCTTCAACTAACGCTGCATTTTGCTGCGTCACATCGTCCATGCTAGTGATGGCTTGGTTAACACTATCAATCCCTGAGGTCTGTTCAATCGAGGCTTCAGAAATTTCACTGATAATATCGCTGACGCGCTTGACTGACTGCACAATCTCCACCATGGTTTGACCGGCACCTTCGACCAGTTGTGTACCTTCCGTGGTTTTATTGACAGAGTCAGCAATCAGATCCTTGATTTCTCTGGCAGCACTTGCAGAGCGTTGTGCCAGATTACGCACCTCTCCAGCCACAACAGCAAACCCTTTACCTTGTTCGCCAGCACGCGCAGCCTCAACCGCCGCATTCAATGCCAGAATATTTGTTTGGAAGGCAATCCCATCAATCACTGAAATGATATCTTCAATCTTACGCGCGCTTTGACTGATCGCAGTCATGGTATCCACGACCTGATTCACGACTTCCCCACCACGCTCAGCCACTTTGGAAGCCGCCTCTGCCATTCGGTTGGCCTGCAATGCATTCTCAGCATTTTGCTTCACCGTTGCGGCCAGTTGGCTCATACTGGAGGAGGTTTCCTGCAAGCTGTGCGCTTGTCTTTCTGTGCGCGTAGATAAATCAATATTGCCCGTTGAAATTTCATTGGCTGCGCTATTGATCGTGGTGGTGGCCTCTTTGACTTGCAACAGAATTTCAGACACACGGTCCATCAAGCGATTGATACCGTTGGACAAACTAAGTATCTGATCCGTTTTACCATGCAAGTCTATGCGTGCGGTCATGTCTCCGTGCTGAGCCGCTTCCAGTAATTGCTCAGTAGATAGCACGGCCTCCATCAAGCCTGTTTCAGCACGTTTCTGCTGAGTAATATCTGTTGCATACTTCACTACCTTGATGGGTTTCCCATGCTCATCCAGCACAGGGTTATAACTCGCTTGGAGCCAAATTTCCTGGCCGTGTTTATCTATGCGTTTAAACACACCCTGCATGAATTCGCCGCGACCAAGGCGATGCCAAAAGTTTTTATACTCCATTGAATGACGCTCTTCCAGTGGCATAAACATACTGTGATGTTTGCCAATCAGTTCCGCCGCTTGATAACCCACGACTTGCATGAAATTTGCGTTCACTTTAGTAATATGACCATCCAGCGAAAACTCTATCGTTCCTAATGAGCGTTGGATAGCGGTCATTTGCCCTTGGTTATCGATATCACGCAGGCGCTGCTCAGTCACATCAATCGCATACTTGACAATTTTGTAGGGCTTGCCATTCAAGTCTAAAATCGGATTGTAGCTGGCTTGCAACCATAGTGGGTTGCCATTCGCCGCGACACGTTGATAAACATCCGCTTGTGTGTTTCCTTGAGCCAGCTTTTGCCAAAATTGCGCATACTCAGCGGATTGTTGAACGTCGCTTGGAACAAACATTTTATGATGCTTGCCCACAACAGCGCTTTTCTGATAACCAACAGTATTTAAGAAGTTATCATTGGCATCCAGAATATTGCCTTGCAGGTCAAACTCAATCACAGCCATGATTTGCCGAATGGCGGACAACTGGCTGGCCAAGTCTAAGTCTCGCGCCTTTTGCTGTGTGATATCAGTAGCAAATTTAATGATCTTCAACGGCTTGCCGTCACTGTCTAAAATAGGATTATAGGTCGCCTGTAACCAGACCTCTTGTCCATTTTTCGCAATGCGTTTGTAAATCCCCGATTTAAACTCACCTCTGGCAAGATCTTGCCAAAATCTGATGTAGTCCGAGGAGCTGGCTTCTGAGTGTGGCATGAAAATGCGATGATGTTTACCAACCACTTCAGCAGCATCGTAACCGGTCACCCGCGCAAAGTTCTGATTCAATGCCAGAATCGTGCCATCCAGCGAAAATTCAATGACTCCAAGCACCCGGTTTAAGGCATCAATTTGGCCTTGGCTCTCAAGCTCACGTGCCTTAAGCGCGGTGATGAGACTAAAGTAGTTGACGATTTTAACCACTTGCCCGTCTTGGTTTTTTAACGGGATAAAGCTGCCTTCAATCCAATCTTCGCGGTTTCCTTTGCTTAAGCGTTTAAATTGGCCCGTCAGCGCCTCTCCTTTGCAAAGCTTTTGCCAAAACTGCTTATGCTCTGGCGCATCAAGGTTTCCCAATGGCAGGAACATGCGATGATGCTGACCGAGCACTTCGTCACGCTTATAACCGGTTAAGTCAAAAAATGTTTGATTGGCATCAAGCACGTTCCCATCTAGATCGTACTCGATCATCGCCACGACGCGATGGAGGGCCTCCATCCTGTTCAAGCGTTCTAGATCCACCTCACTGAGTTGAGAATGATGAGATCCAGTCATCCATTGCTTGAGTATGCCTAGCCAGGTTCTCATTGTATTTCTACCTTCAAAATGACAAAGCCCTGCAACAGGACTTTGAAATCACAACTTTTTACCACAGAGGATAACCGCTCAATAAGGAGGCCCACAATTTCAGGCCTTCAATTATTTTTTCTATCATTGCAGGACATCTGATCATGTTGCACCTCCTTGTATTGAGCGCTCACATTAAAACTCTTCCCACTCCTGGTCATCCGTGCCGGTTTTTGCGGCTTTGACTGGCGCATGATTGACCGCAGCTACCGTCGGTTTGGCTTTGCTTACCGCAGGTGCGGCCGCCACTTTGCTTGTCATCGTCGGGCGGCTGACAGCACTGCTCTGGCTCACGCCACGTAATTTAAATCGATTCACGGTATCCATCAGCGTCGCAGCCTGCTCTACCAGCGATTCTGCTGCCGCAGCGGCTTCTTCAACCAAGGCAGCATTCTGCTGTGTGACTTCATCCATGTGATTGACCGCGTCATTCACCTGGTTAATGCCTGAGCTTTGCTCTGCTGACGCCGCGGTGATTTCACTCATGATGTCGGTCACACGTTGTACGGAAGTGACCACCTCATGCATGGTTACACCAGCACTTTCCACCAGTTTGGTGCCTTCAGTGGTTTTGCTGACAGAGTCAGTAATCAGTTCCTTGATCTCTTTGGCAGCACTGGCGGAGCGTTGAGCCAGGTTACGTACCTCACCAGCGACCACGGCAAAGCCTCTACCCTGCTCACCTGCACGGGCAGCCTCAACTGCGGCGTTCAATGCCAAAATGTTGGTCTGGAAGGCAATGCCATCAATGACAGAAATAATGTCCTCAATTTTGCGCGCACTTTCGTTGATCGCGCTCATGGTAGTCACTACATTGCCAACGACATCGCCACCACGAAGCGCCACTTGTGAAGCTGCTTCAGCCATTTGGTTGGCCTGGCGGGCATTTTCGGCGTTCTGTCTAACGGTTGATGCCAGTTCTTCCATGCTGGAAGCTGTCTCTTCCAGATTAGAGGCTTGTTGTTCAGTTCGGCTGGACAGATCATTATTGCCACTGGAAATTTCATGGGCTGCCGTATTAATCGTTTCGCCCGCTTCACGCACACGTAACAAAATATCGCTAAACGTGTCCAGGAGCTGGTTAATGGCTTCCATCGTTTTGACGGCAGAACCTTTTGCACGATTCGCATCCAGTCTTGTAGACAAATCACCATCCACGGCATTTTCAACCACAGATTTCATTTCGTTTTCAAGACGTTTTTCCTCGGTCAAATTGACCCACTCCACCACGCTGCCAATACGTTCGCCTTGCTCATCAATGAGAGGATTTGCAGTGAGTCTGAAAAACATCTCGCCAATCGGTAACTCAGCAACATGCTTGCCCTTCAGGCTTGCCAGTAAATTGCGTTGATGCGCAGGACTTTTGTGGAACAGATCAAAGTTCTGCCCAATCAACTTGTCTGGGTCAAAAGATGGGAAGATGGCTCTGAACGTATCAGCAGCCTCGCGCATTAAGCTCAAGGTTGTTGGATTCATATAGGTAATGACACCATCGTTATCCGCAACCATCAAGTTGTTAGAGGAAGACTCCAACGCTTGCTTGATCATCGAAGCTTCTCTGGACTTTTCTTTTTGCTGTTTGTCTGCCAGCACTGCTTTGGTGATGTCAGTAGCATATTTAACTACTTTCATCGGCTTACCATCTAACCCTAAAATGGGGTTATAAGATGCCTGCACCCATATATCCTTACCATTTTTAGTATAGCGATGATAAACCCCTTCATCGTACTGACCGCTACTTAACTTTTCCCAGAAAACTTTATACTCAGGGCTATTCTTGTAACGCTCACTAACAAAAATGCTATGGTTCTTACCAACCACCTCAGCCAGTGAGTACTCTGTAAGTTTTAGGAAGTTGTCATTGGCATGCAAAATATTGCCTTGGAGGTCAAATTCAATGACTCCCTGTACCTTGTTAATCGCAGCCACCTTACCCTGAAAGTCAATTTCTCGCTGCTTTTCTTCAGTAATACAGTACGAATAGACTTTGACCTTGGCTAATTGGCCGCTCGCATCTGGGATAGGCACATAGCTGGAACTAAACCAGTACTCTTTGCCAGACTTTGCCACACGGCAGATTTCCAGTTTTGCATTCTGCCCCTTGTTCAATTTTTCCCACATTTGCTTGTACTGATCGCTTTGCGCGGTAGAAGCCTTGAGCAACATGGACACATGCTTGCCGATCACCTCTTCACGGCGAAACTCAAGCGGGGTCAGAAAAACATCATTACATTCGAGAATATGCCCTTGCAAGTCACATTCCATGACACCAAAACACTGGTTGAGTGCGTGCTCTTCCTCTTGCAGGATGATGTTGCGCAGCTTGTCTGCTGTAATGTCTGTCAGGTACGCAACTACTTTGCGCAGCTGGTTGCCTTGCATCACTGGGGCGTAATACCCTTGAAACCAGACATCCTTGCCCTCTTTGTTGATCAGTTTAAAGCTACCCACTTGCGACTTGCCACTGCCTAAGGCACTCCAGAATTGTTCATATTCTGGTTTTTCTGTATCAACACCAGCCAACAGGGCGCGATGATGCTTGCCGACCAGCTCATTGGCTGCGTATTTTAAAGAGTGGCACAGATTCTCGTTCACATGGCTGATTTCACCCTTGTCATTTAACTCAACAATGGCACGTGCCTTGTTGATTTCTGACTTCAGGGCACTAAATTCAGCCACCTGATTCAACACATTCTGATAGCCCCTTGTGTTTGCTGCCAATTTGTTGATGATTGTAGAAAACATGGTTGTTACCCCTTGCAAAAGATCTCTATGAAACGAGTTGCAATTTTTATAATAATTATTGTGTCAATGCTTTAATTGCATTCTCTCTATTTAATGTACGGCAGCATCCATCAGTTGCATTTCGTCACTGGTCATGAGTTTCTCAATATCCACCAGGATCAGCATTTCCTGCTCAATAGTGGCCAGACCCACAATGTATTTGGTGTCGATACGGGTGACCAGCGTGGGGACCTCGCGCAAATGTTCATCGCGCAATTCACGGACATCAGACACACCATCCACCACGATGCCAACGATGCGGCCATTCAGATTCAGAATGATGACGACAGTAAACTCGTCATACTCCACTTTGCCCAGATTGAACTTGATACGTAAATCGACAATCGGCACAATTTTGCCGCGAAGATTGATCACGCCCTTGATAAACGATGGCAGATTGGCAATTTGCGTCACGGCATCGTAGCCACGGATTTCTTGCACCTTGAGGATTTCAATCCCATATTGCTCGCTGCCAAGCACAAAGGTCAGGTACTCGCCGGCCGCCGTTTTCAGGCTGCCGCCAGTGTTATTGGCCGATGTATTTGCTAATTCTGTTGTTGTACTCATTGCATATACTCCTTATGCATTGATATGTGTTTGTGAAGTCGAATAGTTCTGGTTGGAAAATGCCAATCCACCAGTCACATAATTGGTTGTCTGACCCATCTGGATAATGGCTGGCACATCCAGAATCAATGCCACCGAGCCATCGCCCATAATGGTGGCGCCAGAAACACCGGGAATCCGCTTGAAGTTGGTTTCCAGGCTCTTGATCACCACTTGCTGCTGACCAACCAGACGGTCTACAAACAGGGCAGATTTCTTGCCATCGGCTTCCAGAATCAGCAAGACACCATCAGTCGGATTGGTGATCTGGGTAGGATGGTTAAACAAGGCATGCAAGGCGATAATCGGCAGATACTCTCCACGGACATGCACCATCAGCCCCTCGCCTGTGACCGTTTTCAGGTCTTCTGCACGAGGTTGCAAGGTTTCGACAATCAGGTTCAATGGCACCACATACACACTCTTGTCCAGCGACACCGACATGCCATCGAGGATGGCCAGCGTCAGTGGCAAGGAAATCGAGATGGTCGTGCCATAGCCCAGCGCTGAGCGGATTTCAATATTGCCGCCCATGGCGGTGATATTCCGTTTCACCACATCCATGCCAACCCCGCGGCCAGAGACATCGGTCACCACCTCAGCGGTAGAAAAGCCTGGGGCAAAAATCAAACTATAAACGTCAGCGTCAGACATGCTTTCACTGACTGGCAAGCCGTTAGACATGGCTTTAGCCAGAATCTTGTCGCGGTTGAGGCCGCCACCATCATCGGTGACTTCAATCACGATGCTGCCGCCCTTGTGTGCCGCAGAGAGGGTCAACGTGCCATTCTCGGCTTTGCCTAGCTGTTTACGCACTTCCGGTTTTTCAATACCATGGTCTACACTGTTACGCACCAAATGGGTCAGTGGATCCACAATCCGCTCAATCAGGCTCTTGTCGAGCTCTGTCGTGGCACCGCTAGTGACAAAGTCCACTTTTTTGCCCAACTTGCCTGCCAGGTCACGCACCATACGAGGGAAGCGTGAGAATACAAAGTCCATCGGCATCATACGGATAGACATCACGGACTCTTGCAGGTCACGTGTGTTACGAGTCAGTTGGCTGACACTATTAATCAGTGCTTCGTTATCCACAGGGTCCAGTGCATTGACACGCTGTTCAATCATGGCCTGGGTAATCACCAGCTCGCCAACCAGATTAATTAACTGGTCAACTTTTTCAATCCCGACACGGATGGAGCTGCTTTCTGCATTTTGCGCTGCCGCCGGTTTATCGGACTCACGGCGTTGTTGTGACCTGCGGTCCTCTTTCACTTCTTTAGGCGCCGCTTCAGCCACTTGTGCAGGCGCCGGTGTTGCCGCAACTTGCGCTGCGACGGCAGTATCGTCACCGATCAATTGTGCTTTGGGGGCATCTGGGTGTGGCTTGAATGGGGCAAAGAAGCCGTAACCATCCTCCTGACGCTCCTCATTATTAGTGCCAAACAGGCCATAGCCCATTTCTTCAGCCACCTGAACTTTGCCATTACCAGTCACTTCTGCAGCGACCGGCTGAACCGGGGCGGCCTCCGCTGTTGCTTCAGGCTTGATAATCGGATCATCATCGAAGAAGCCATAGCCCAGATCTTCCTCAACGGGTGCGGCAACCGCGACGGCAGCGGCAGGCGCAGCCTCTGGTGCGGCGGCGGCTTCTGACGCTTTGGCGGTCTCGCTCGCAACCTGAATCACCAGTGCGTCAGGGTCTACAATAAAGGAGCAAATCGAAACAATGTCGTCTGCGCTAGAATCGGTTTTAACCAGCAGTGCATGTGAGCCTGGCGCACGCTGATACACGGCCACCTCACCTAACAAGGCTAACTCGTCTTTCAAGTTTGCCAAGTCGCGCTCAGTGACTACCGGCAAGCCGACGTCATATAAGGTGATGCCTTTGGCTTTTTCATCTTCACTGACAGACAAGGCTGGCTTTTCAGCACCGACGACCAACACTTCCGGCTCCGGTGTCGCAGCAGCAATGACAGGGTCTTCGGGAATGGCGCTTTTGCCTTCAGACAAGGACTTCAGCATCATGGAGACATCGCCGACTTGCTCAGCATCTACTGCTGAACCATGTCTATGCCCGTCCAGTTGCATCTTGATTACGTCTTTGGCGGCCAAAAAGGCGTCCACATGCTCTGTGGTCAATGCCATTTCCTGCTTGCGAATCTTATCAAGCAGGTTTTCCAGAACATGGGTAATCTCTGCCATGTCCATAAAGCCAAACGTTGCCGCGCCCCCTTTGATTGAGTGCGCAGCACGGAAAATCGCGTTTAACTGCTCGATATCAGGTGACTCTACGTCAATATCAAGCAACAGGCGCTCTGCTTCGGCCAATAACTCTTCAGCCTCGTCAAAGAACACCTCATAAAACTGGCTCATATCCACTGTCATTGTTTACTCCAGTCCCTTAACCTTGTGCCCTTAGGCACCAATTACTTTTTGTACAACTTCAATCAGACGTTTTGGATCAAATGGTTTGACCAACCAGCCATTTGCACCAGCCGCTTTGCCTTTTGCCTTCATTTCGTCTGATGACTCAGTGGTCAGCATCAAAATAGGCACCTTCTGGTAAGAAGCCAATGTACGCAGGTTGGTGATCAGCGTCAGCCCATCCATCACGGGCATGTTCTGATCCGTCAAAACCAGGTCAACGGTTTTCTCTTTTGCTTTGTTCAAGCCATCCTGACCATCGACCGCCTGTACCACATCATAGCCAGCCGCTTTCAGGCTAAAAGCCACCATTTGACGCAATGATCCGGAGTCGTCTACTGTTAAAATTGTTTTCGCCATGTTTGATTCGCCTTTTTCACTAATTTTGTAAAACGCCGCTGTGACTAAAATAAATCGATATCACCGGTTGCCAAGTCCTGCTGGTTCACTGACTTGCGTAAATTGCCGGTCAAATGCTGGCTACCCTGATCAAAATTCTGGTTCAATTGCTGAATGAAGCTTCTGATTTCCTCATGCTCGTCATCCGCTGCCATCGGAAACTGATGGCTGGATAACTCATGTAACAGCACTTTTAAGCCGTTCACCCGATTAATCGTCCGTTGCAGCAATTGATTGGTCATGTCCTGAAACTGCATGCCAGTCACCACTTTATTCACTTCCTGACCAATATTGTCCTGAAACACCTGCAACTGCTGCATTTCTTCAGGCTGCAACTTGCCGGCCTCTACCAATAACTGGAGGGCAGACTGTTGCTCCATTAACTGGGCATACACATTCATAAAGCTGGCACTGAGCTTTTCAATCGCCTCATTGAGCAAAAAGCTGGTTTGCTGTAAATCGGTTTCGATTTCGAGCAAATGCCAATCACCATGGTGCGAAACTGCAGCCAGTAACTCTCTTAGTTCTTCTATGGGCAATGTTTTCATAGTGGTCCTATCTTGCCTGATTCCCCTGATTTTCAATCAAGAAATAAGCATCATAAAAATGACTTATTTCTTGCGCTTTTACCGTTCCCTGTTTTTTTACTCCGCAGGTGTATCGGCGGTTTTCTGCAATGCATCGACTTGCGAATGGTCTTTCTCACTAACAGAAATTTTTTCGTTATCCTTGAGTAAATCCTCTTCTGCTTCTTTGTTCATCACGATCAGACTGATCCGGCGGTTAATAGGATTGAACGGATTTTCCTTGTCCATCATGATGGCCGAGCCCATGCCAACCACACGCAATAACTTGGTCTCATCCATGCCGCCGGCAATCAGTTCTCGCCTTGAAGCATTGGCACGGTCGGCTGAGAGCTCCCAGTTACTGTAGCCCTGATCACCGCTGGCATAAGGCGTGGCATCGGTATGCCCAGACAGGCTGATTTTGTTATCCACGCCATTGAGTGTTTTACCAATCTCTCGCAAAATTTTCTTGGCGTAAGGTTGCAAGTCAGCGCGTGCGTTTTCAAACATCGGGCGATTCTGTTCGTCGATAATTTGTACGCGCAGGCCTTCCGCTGTCATATCCAGTTTTAATTGGGATTTGAATTGCTTGAGCTCAGGGTTTTCATCAATCGCCTGTTCAATCTTGGCCTTGATTTCTTCCAGCTTGGCTTTTTCTGCCTTCTTGAGGACTTCTTTTAACTCTTCTTCCTTAATCGTTTTGTTACGACCAGGGTCGCCATCGACCGGCTTCACCTGACCTTGCTTAAGTGTCACATCCTTGCCGCCGGTATTTTTCAAGGCGGAATCACTGGCACCCACGCCCGGGCCCATGAGCACGACTTTGAGCGGGGTTTTAAAGTATTCAGAAATGCCTTCACGTTGTGCTTTAGAGGTGGAGCCGAGCAGCCACATCAGCAAAAAGAACGCCATCATCGCCGTCACAAAGTCGGCGTAAGCGATTTTCCAGGCACCCCCGTGATGACCGCCGCCGCCTTTCTTGATTTTTTTAACGATAATGGGGGCAATATGTTCTTCTGCCATTTTCGTGGTCCTCTAGGGTTGGTCCTGTGCTTTATTTGGATTGATCTTGTTTGCCAGGCTTATTTTTTAGCTTGCTTGACGTAATCTTCAAGCTCAGAGAAACTTGGACGCTCAGTGGAGTACAAGACCTTGCGGCCGAACTCAACAGCAATTGCAGGCGCATACCCATTCAGGCTGGCAAGAAGCGTCACCTTGATGGTTTGAAAGACCTTGGAGCTTTCTTCCAGCTTGGCTTCCAGCACCCCAGCCAGCGGGCCAACAAAGCCATACGCCAGCAAAATACCGAGGAAGGTACCCACCAGGGCATGGCCAATCAGCACACCCAGTTCGGTGGGCGGCAAATGCAAACTTTCCATGGTGTGTACCACCCCCATCACCGCAGCTACAATACCAAAAGCTGGCAAGGCGTCACCGAGCTTTGCAATACAATGCGCTGCCACATGGCCCTCCTGATGGTGGGTTTCAATTTCGTTATCCATCAGGTTTTCAACCTGGAAGGCATCCATGTTGCCGGACACCATCAAACGCAAGTAATCACAAATAAACTCGACCACATGATGGTCATGCTGAATTTTGGGATATTTGCCAAACAAGGCACTGGATTCAGGATCTTCAACATCCTTCTCGATCGACATCAGCCCTTCTTTACGAATTTTGGTCAGAATCTCGAACAGCAAAGCCAGCAAATCCATATACATGGCTTTGTTGACATGGGAGCCTTTGAAGGCATTTGGTAAGTCTTTAAGTGTGGCTTTCAATGACTTGGCATCATTGCCGACAACAAATGCACCTACAGCCCCCCCGAAAATCATCACGACTTCCAATGGCTGCCATAGGCCACCCAAGTGCCCCCCGGCCGCTGCGTACCCGCCAAAAATCGCCCCTAAAATAACGACATACCCGACAATGACTAACATGCCTACACTCCACAATGGTTTTACCAATGTTAAAAGCATAGCAACAGGCCAAGGAATTCAATTATCCAAATAAAAGGGCTTTAGCCCCTTATTAAATATGGTTAATTCTGGTTAGATTTCATGCCAGCAACGACAGGCCTAAGCGCCTGCGATGGCGGATACAAGAAAGGAATAAAGGCTGTCTACAGGCTGTAGACGTACAAGGCAGGGGCGTTTTTTTGCGGATAGATGATTCGTTGCGCCGTCATGTCTGGCACCGGAAACTCGGAGCTGACAAACAGCGTGCCAGCCGGCATCTCTGCCCTCACCTTTTGCCAGACATCGGGCATCACAGCAGGCGACAAATAAGCAAAGATGACATCAAATTTTGCAAAGTCCAGTTCGCGGTAGTCACCGAGCGTAAATCTGGCACTGGTGCCAGAAAACAAGGCTCTGACCGCACTGACCGCCCATGGCAGCGGCGCAATTTCGATACCTGAAACCTCGTCATGCACACGCTGGCTCGCCAAAAACAGGGCGAGATCCCCAATCCCGCTGCCAATATCCAGCACTTTGAGCGGAGCATCATCGCCATGCTGCTCCAGCACGTGATGCAGCGCGCGCCAGGTGGGAGGGAAAGAAGGATAAAATGGGACCCGGGTGTTGTGTACAGACCAGTACAGGGTCAAGGTAATGATAAATCCAGCCAGGTAAACCGTGGCAGGCAAGTTAATATGCTGCATGCCAAGGACAGCGACTGGAAAAATCGCATGAATCCAGCGCCACCAGACTGGCATCTGCGCGGCTTTGGCCAGCAGGCTGACCAGACAAATATGCAGGAGCAGCCAAATCCAGACATGCTCTAGCGAAATGCCAAGATGGCTTAATTCAAATGCGAATACACTGTTGATCACGCCTGGCGCGAGGCCCGCGATCAACAGTATACTCAGTGTCTGGATCAGTAATGCCTGGCACCACAACCGTTTAGGTAGCAGGCGCTGTAGCCAGGGTTTGGGCAACAGCGTCTCTACCGAAAGTTTGGCCGATGGCATGCTGAATCCTTTCACTCACAGAGTGTCGTGACACTGATCCGGCTGATCAGGCAGTCATGGAAACCAGTTTGTAGCTCAACTCTTTTGCCTTTTTGGTTTTGCCGGCACGTGAAGGCACATGGCACAAGTTGCAGACATAGTTCTGGTTCAAATCATAGCTATTGACGATGTATTGACCACCACAGCAATGACAGACTTTAGTTGTCAGCATCTTGCTTTCAATAAAACGTACCAGTGTCCAGGCGCGTGTCAGTGACAACACAGGCTCTTCTTTGGCGTCGGCATCAGGATGCTGTACTTGTTGCATATACAAGGTATAGGCTTTGATGATGGCCTGGATGCCGTCTACCCCTGCGTAATCAACCATAAAGCGATAAATGTTGTAGAAAATCGAGGAGTGAATGTTTGGTTGCCAGGTCAAGAACCAATCGGTAGAGAATGGCAACATGCCTTTTGGAGGAGAAACGCCTTTCATCTCTTTGTACAGCTTGATCAAACGCTCACGTGACAATGTGGTTTGTGATTCGAGCAACTGCAGGCGGGCGCCCAGTTCGATCATTTGCATGGCCAGTTGAATTTGTTCTGCTTCGTTTACTACACTCTTCTTTTGCATGATATCCTCTTTTCTCTTTCTAATCGCCGTGTGGTGACAACTACGCTGCTTATACGGTGGAATCTGCGGCCTGGGCTGACATTAATACCGCAGTATGCAGATGGGCTTGGGCAGGGTCTTTGGCATAGCTGGTCAACATTCCCAGGATTTCGCTGTCATCAAAGCGGAAGCGGGTCAGCAGCATGTTGGTGTTACAGAGTTTCAGTAGCTGCAGATTGGTCAAGTTTTCGAGCAGATCTGCAATTTCCTTATTAATACCCAAGCGGAAGATGGCAGTGGCTTTGTCAGCACGGATCAGTTGTTGCGCCAACATCAGGTAGTTCAGGTTGGCATCCTTGATTTCAGCGAGTAAATCGTTTTGCATGTTCATGATCTTTTCTCCGTTTTTTTGCGTAAATTTAAGTCCGCCTGAGCGTTAGGCGTACTTTGCGCGCAATCATGAACTGCAACAATCAGGGTTTGTCGGTTTATTTTGTAAGACAGACGAAAACAGCCGTGTAGGAGTTTGTCTTACAAACCCCTACACGGCATTATTCACTAACAATAATATCAATCACTTATCGCTCAAACCTAAAGTTGAGCTACAAGTTCGTTATGTGCAGTCTGTCAGCATTTTTTGATTTCCAATTCAAAAATTAATTCAAGTTTTCTTGTTGTATTCCGTAAACAATGACTTTTATTCGTTTTCAAGCCGTCTTCATGATGGCCAGATACTTTTTCAGATATTCCGGTTAACGTCCCTACTTGATAAAACTTTAGGGTGCACAATCAAAAAAAATCCAAAAATTTGATAAGTCACTGTTTATTAATAAAAAATATTTTTAGCTTTTACACCCCTTAACAACAGGCAGGCAGCAACTGTGAGAAAGCGGTCAATTCGCCCTTTTATTCCCAACTTAGAAATACATTTATCTAGCCAATAATCACTCACAAGACACACGACATGGCGTGGTGTGCAAACCCGGAACGAGTGAAAGACATGGCAGCTGAAGACAGCGATATGGAAAAGACCGAAGACGCGTCCCCCAAGCGATTGGAGAAGGCACGCGAAGACGGCGATGTTCCCAGGTCGCGCGAATTGGCCTCTTGTGCGGTTTTGTTTACCAGCGGCATTGCCATCATGATGATGAGCAAGCCGATGGGTGAGGCCATGAAGGATGTATTGCGTCAGGGCCTGAGTCTGGACAGGGCCATGGCGTTTGAGCCGCAGCTGTTGATTGTGCATATGATCAAGGTGGTGGAACAGGCGATGTGGGCCTTTTTGCCACTGGCAGTCATTGTGGTTGCCGTAGCGATTGCTTCACCGATCTTGGTCGGTGGCTGGGTGATGTCGCAGAAATCGCTGGTGCCCAACTTTGGCAAACTCAACCCGATGAAAGGCTTGTCCAATCTGTTCTCCAAGAACTCGCTGGTGGAGTTGGTGAAGTCGATTGCAAAAACCATCCTGGTTGGTTCTGTCGGCTACACGCTGGTGAAAAAGGATTTGCAACCGATGTTGGGCTTGTCCAACATGCCGCTGGAATCCGGAATTAGCACTGTCAGCGAACTTATGGTGACCGGCTTTTTAACATTGGCTTCTGCGCTGGTCCTGATCGCCGTGATTGATGTGCCCTACCAGCTGTATCAATACGCGCAAAAACACAAAATGACCAAACAGGAACTCAAGGACGAATCCAAGGAGTCCGAAGGCAGCCCTGAAATTAAAGGCCGTATCCGTCAGCAGCAGCGTGAAATGGCGCGCAGAAGAATGATGAGTAATGTGCCCAAGGCAGACGTGGTGATTACTAACCCGACCCACTATGCCGTGGCGATCAGCTATAAAGAAGGTGAAAATGCAGCGCCTGTCGTCGTTGCCAAAGGCGTCGATGTACTTGCGCAAAAAATCAAGGAAATTGCTGCAGAACATAATGTGATGACGCTGGAATCCCCCAAACTGGCACGGGCCTTGTATGCCCATGCCGAGCTGGAGCGCGAGATTCCACAAACCTTGTATGCCGCGGTAGCGCAAATTTTGGCTTATGTGTTTCAACTGCGCGTGTTCAAGCAGCATGGCGGCGTCCGTCCGGTCATCCCTACTGATGTACCGGTCCCGGACGCACTGGATCCACATGCACTGGTCGCAGCGCCTGCCACGGCAACAGATATTGAATAAGCAAGACTGAGGAGTATTTAAATGAATAACTGGCAACAAATAATGGGGAAAATGGACGGCCGCAGCATCGCCGCCCCGCTCATTATTGTTTTGCTGCTGGCCATGATGATCTTGCCGTTACCGGCCATCATGCTCGATGTGTTTTTCACTTTTAATATTGCCTTGTCCATCCTGGTCTTGATGATCGGTCTGCAAACCACCAAGCCGCTGGACTTTATCGCCTTCCCGACCGTACTGCTGATGACCACCATGTTGCGCTTGTCGCTCAACGTGGCTTCGACCCGTATCGTGCTGACCGAGGGCCATGCTGGTCCTGATGCCGCCGGTAAAGTGATCGAGGCCTTTGGTCACTTTCTGATTGGCGGGAACTATGCGGTCGGAATTGTGGTGTTCGTCATCCTCACCATTATCAACTTTACCGTGATCACCAAAGGTGCGGGCCGGATTGCAGAAGTGGGTGCACGGTTTACCCTGGATGCGATGCCAGGCAAGCAGATGGCGATTGACGCGGACCTGAACGCGGGCCTGATTGGCGAAGATGAAGCCCGTCGCCGCCGTAAAGAAGTCGGCCAGGAATCCGAATTCTATGGCGCGATGGACGGTGCAAGCAAGTATGTGCGCGGGGATGCGATCGCCGGGATTCTGATCATTATTATCAACATTGTCGGCGGGTTGATTGTCGGCATGGTGCAACATGACCTGAGCTTTGGCGATGCAGTGAAAAACTACACCCTGCTCGCCATTGGTGATGGCCTGGTCGCGCAAATCCCTTCGCTGGTGATCTCCATTGCGGCCGGTGTGGTGGTTTCACGTGTGGCCAACAATGAAGACATCGGCGGCCAGCTGATTAGCCAACTGTTTGAAAATCCACGTGTGCTGACCATCACCGCCGGCATTATTGGCGGTATCGGCCTGATTCCAGGCATGCCTCACCTGGCCTTTATCGGGTTGGGGGGCTTGTTGGGTGGTATTGCTTATTCAGTCAAACAAAAACAGGAAAAAGCCAAACAGCAGACGGTGATTGAACCACAACCAGATGATAAATTGGCCCCGGCCAGCGAGGCGGAAGAAGCCACCTGGAACGATGTGCTGCCAGTAGATACCATCGGCCTCGAAGTTGGCTACCGTTTGATCCCGCTGGTCGATAAAGGTCAAGGCGGTGAATTGCTCAAGCGTATCAAGGGCATTCGCAAGAAATTTGCCCAGGAGATTGGTTTCCTGGCACCGACGGTCCATATCCGCGACAACCTGACGCTTAAACCGAACGCCTACCGCATCACCATGAAAGGCGTGGAAATGGCGACCGGGGAATCTAACTATCATCAAATGCTGGCGATTGATCCAGGTGCGGTGACCGGTGATCTTGAAGGCACCCGCACTACAGATCCAGCCTTTGGCTTGCCGGCAGTGTGGATTGATCCCGAGCAGAAAGAATTCGCACAAAGTCTGGGCTATACCGTGGTAGATCCAGGCACCGTGATTGCCACTCATTTAAACCACATCATTTCACTCAATGCCGGTGAGCTATTGGGCCGCCAGGAAGTCCAACAGTTGCTGGATCACATGAGCAAAGAATCCAGCAAGCTGATTGAGGAAATTGTGCCCAAGATCATCAGCTTGTCCACCTTGCAAAAGGTCTTGCAAAACCTGCTCAATGAGGGCGTGCATATCCGTGACATGCGCACGATTCTGGAAACGCTGGCAGACCATGCCCAGTATTCGCAAGATGCCAATGACCTGACCGCCATGGTCCGCATCAAGCTGGGGCGTGCAATTGTGCAGGACCTGTTCCCCTACAGCAACGAAATCACCGCCATGACCTTAGATGGTCAATTGGAAAAACTGTTGTTGCAAGCATTACAAAACAACCAGTCTAGCCAGGGCGTGATCGAGCCTGGCATTGCCGAAAGACTGTCACAAGAGACCGAAATGGCCGCCAGACAGCAAGAGCAGATGGGCTTGACACCAGTCCTGCTGGTGGCTGGCCCCCTCCGCCAGGCTTTATCCAGATTTTTAAGAAGGACCGTCCCGCACCTCAGAGTGTTATCCCACGATGAGTTGCCAGACAACAAATCGATTCGTGTCACCAGTTTAATCGGAGCGCAGTAATATGAACATCAGAAGATTTTTTGGCAAAAACGCACGTGAAGCCCTGGCCCAGGTCAAGCAGGCCCTGGGGGAAGATGCCATTATTGTTGCGAATCGCAGTGTCAACGGTGGGACCGAGATCATGGCCATGCTGGAGTCGGATGTCGATGCCAGTGCGAGTCAGGCAACTGCTGAGCAAGGCAGCGAGCAAACCCGCAGCCTGCTTGATTTTGTGCATGCAAAAGAGCAACCCCGGCAAGCAACTCCAGTACCGGCACCGCGCGCCGTTCAGCCGCCGGCAGCAACGGTCTCTGAAGAGGCCAGTGTCAACGAATCGGCCATCATGGACATGCTCAAGCAGCACAGTGAACAACAAGAGCATGCGTATCAGCTGGCAACACAAACGCTGGAAGAAAAAATGCAAGGCATGATGGTGGAAATGCGCCAGATGCGCAGCCACTTTGAAACCCAGATGAGTGCCATGACCTGGCAGCATCATTTACAACATAGCCCGGCCAAATCAAAAGTGCTGGGCACCCTGCTCGCTGCCAACTTCAGTGCGTCTCTTTCGCGCCAGATTGCCGAAAAAATGCCGCAACACATTGATGTGAACAAGGCGCCAATGTGGGCCAAAGAAGTGATCAGCCGCAATTTGCATACGCTGGACGACGAAGATGCTTTGCTGGACCGTGGCGGCATCTATGCCTTGGTCGGCCCGACCGGGGTCGGCAAAACTACCACCACGGCCAAATTGGCCGCCCGCTATGTGATGAAACATGGCACCCAAAACCTGGGCTTGATCACCACGGACAGCTACCGGATTGGCGGCTACGAGCAATTACGCATTTACGGCAAGATTCTGGGCGTGATGGTGCATGCGGTCAAAGATGAAGAAGACTTAAAAATAGCCTTAAACGAACTCAAGAACAAACATATGATTCTGGTGGATACCGTCGGCGTCAGCCAGCGTGACCAGGCGGTGACTGAGCAACTTTCCATGCTGAGCCGTGCCGACAGCCCGATACAGAAACTGTTGTGCCTGAATGCGACCTCAACCGGCGATACCTTGACTGATGTGATGCGTAGCTACAAAAAGCATGATATCGCTGGCTGTATCGTCACCAAACTCGACGAAGCGGCTGCGATTGGCAATGTACTGGACGTGTTGATTCGCGAACGCATGCGCCTGTTTTATACCACCAGCGGTCAGCGTGTGCCAGAGGATATCGAGGTTGCAGACAAGCAAGCCCTGGTCGAGCGCGTGTTGACACCACACCAGGCCAGCCTGCCCTACCAGTATCTGGATGAAGAGTTACCGCTGGTGATCTCCAGCATGATGCAAACCGCCAGCCAGGAGCAGCCACATGTTTAATTACCGTGACCAGGCGGACGGCTTGCGCCGTATCATGGCCAAAACCTCTGCCCGCATTATCAGTGTGATTGGGGCCAATGGCCAGCCAGCCAGCCAGTGGATGCGTCAACTGGCGACCAGCATGCTGACGCCAGAACAGCGTTTGTTGCTGGTGCACGCGCACCGCCAACCCGCGATGACACATTCCCTGCAAGGCATCGCCGTGCAACGTCAGGCCATCCAGCGGGGCATTTTCAAACACCCGCAAGGCTATGACCTGACCTGTTTGGGCGAAAATGACCTGTTAACCTCGCCTTTATCTCACGATTTAAAAACGCAACTCAACGGTATAGTGGAGCAACTTGCGTACGATTACGACACTGTGATGATTGAAGCACAACTGGATAGCCAAGACTACAGCCTGCTGCTGCCGGTAATTGCCGCGCATGAGCTGGTGATCCAAATGGATAGAAGCGAAGCCGCCATTAAGTCTGCATATGCGACCATCAAGCACATCAGCCAGCAGCATGGGCAGATTCCGTTGGGTGTCGTCGTGACAGACGCTAACCATGATCAAGGCAATCAGTACTTTATGCGCCTGAACCAGGTGTGCAAACAATTTTTGGGCATCACGCTGGAGTTCATTGGGGCCATGCCTGCTGAAACCGCCAAGGCAGTCACTGCCAACCCTGGGCGCGCGACTGCAGAAGTGAGCAAACAGCTTTCCAGCACACTGGCGTTTAAAACCGTCGCCCATCGTCTAGAACAACAACGGATTTCCATGCCATCCATGGCTGTTGCCTAAAGTCAAAAAGGAAAAACATGTATACCGCTAAAGGCACGACTCAAAATACCGATCAGATGCTCAAAATGCATAGCGGCCTGGTCAAGAAAATGGCGTATCAAATGAAGGCCAAGCTGCCCTCCTGCGTCGAGCTGGATGACCTGGTGCAAGCGGGCATGATCGGGCTGATGGACGCGATACAGCGTTACGAAGATACGCATGGGGCACAATTTGAAACTTACGCCTCTCAGCGCGTACGCGGCGCCATGCTGGATGAATTGCGCGGTGCCGACTGGCTGCCGCGCGGTATCCGCAAAAACATGCGCGATATCGAGTTGGCTGTGCAGCAACTGGAACAAAAACTGGGTCGCCCGCCAACTGAATCCGAAATCGCCAAGCACATGAATTTTAGCCTGGAAGATTACTACGAGGTCTTGAGCGACTGCCAGGGTCACCAGCTGATTTATTACGAAGATTTTCAGGACGATGACGGTAGCGAGCACTTTCTGGATCGGTATGTGGACGATGATAGCAGCGACCCGGTGAAAGCCCTGCTCGAAAGCGACTTCCGTGAAGCCTTGATTGCCTCTATCGACAACTTGCCAGAGCGCGAAAAGATATTGATGGCCTTGTATTACGAGCAGGAGCTTAACCTCAAGGAGATTGGCGCCATCATGAATGTGTCCGAATCACGCGTTTGCCAGCTGCATAGCCAGGCGGTCGCCCGCTTGCGTGCCGCCATGCGTGAAAAAGCCTGGACCGGAGTTGCCTGATGGATTGGGGTAGCCTGGCCGGACTGCTGATTGCACTCGGCGGCCTGGTCCTGGGCCAAGTCATAGAAGGGGGCCACCTCAACTCCCTGATGCAACCTGCTGCCTTTGCCGTGGTTATTCTCGGCACGACTGGCGCCGTCTTGCTGCAAACCGAACTCAAAGTGTTTATCAAAGGCCTGCGCATGTTGAAGCTGGCCTTTGTCCACCCACAAGATGACCGTAAAAAACTCGCCGTTAAAATCAATCAATGGAGCCAGCAGGCGCGCAAAGAAAGCGTGCTGTCGCTGGAAAGCTACATCAAGCGTGAGCAGGATCCTTTCGTACGCAAGGGCTTGCAATTGCTGGTGGACGGCACCCCGCCTGACCGCATCCGCGAAGTCTGTGCCATTGATATGTATTACTACGAAATGCAACAGCGCGACGCTGTCAAAATCTGGTCAGCGGCAGGCGGCTATGCGCCCACCGTAGGCATTCTGGGTGCGGTGCTCGGCCTGATTCATGTCATGGAGAATCTGTCTGACCCAAGCAAGATCGGTAGCGGCATCGCAGTGGCCTTTGTTGCCACCATTTATGGTGTAGCGCTCGCCAACCTGGTGTTTTTACCCATCTCCAATAAACTCAAAGGCCATGTCCAGCATGAAATGTCCAGGCGCGAAATGCTGCTCAATGCCTGGGTCTCCATCGCACGGGGCGACAATCCAAAACTGGTCAGTGAGCGGCTGGAATCTTATCTGCATTTGAGACAATCGTGATGTACAGACGCCACAAGCTCGAAGATGAAGAGGAAAGCCACGAACGGTGGCTCATTTCTTATGCAGACTTCATTACCCTGCTGTTTGCTTTTTTCGTCGTCATGTATGCCACCTCCAACATTAACCTGAATAAATACCGCGCCCTCTCCAGCTCGGTCGTCAATGCGTTTCAGGGGCAACCGGGGGCTGTCGGCCAGCCGCAGAATATGCCACAGGGCTTACAAACGCCTGGTTTGCCAGTTCCTGGCGCACAGAATCAAAATGGGCAAGTTCCAAGTGCGGTGATGAAGCCTTTGCCGCTCAGCTATCTATATCAGGAAAAAAAACTGCGTGATCAGGAGAAAATTCGTGCCATGGCTCAGCAACTGGCCAACACTCTGGGGCAATGGATAGAGCAAAAACAGATCACGGTTTACCAGTCAGACTTGGGGGTGGAAATGGATATTTCCACCCATCTGCTGTTCCAGAACAACCAGGCGGCATATACACCCCAGGCCAGCCAGGTACTGCACATCATCAGCGCACAACTAAAAAATGAATACCGCACCCTCCAGGTTGAAGGGCATAGTGACAAGCACACCTTCAGTGGCATGGTTGACGCAGAAAGCAAGCGTTGGACATTGACGGCGACGCAGGCAGCACGCGTCGCGGCAACACTGGCCGCCGATGGCATCGCAGCCAAACGGCTTTCAGCCCTTGGCCTGGCAGAAACAAGGCCGGTCTCCAGCAGTGACAACAATCTGGCGCAATCGCTCAACAGCCGTATCACCCTGCGCATCCTCACCGCAGAGGCAGGTGAGCAACTCACCACCAATCTGGCGAACCGCCAGGAAGTCTCGCCAGCCGAGCCAGAAGCAACCGCAGAGATTCCAACGATGGCAACGCCAGCTACTTTGCCATCAGCAATGACAAACAAGCGCAACAGTCAGCCTTGACCTTGGCTGTGCGGCCGTAAAAGTTATTTTTTAAACCATCGCCTTTTAGGGCATCATTTCTAAACCAACGCTTGTTGCAACCAATCATTAAATGCGTCTATTGGCATGGGTTTACCAAACAGGTAACCCTGGTAGCGGCGGCAACCATTGTTTAGCAACAGTTCCAGTTGTTCTGGGGTTTCAACCCCTTCGGCAATCACGCCGAGGTACATGCTCTGCGCCATGGCAATAATGGTACGCACAATGGTGCGGTCATGACTATCGGTCACAATATCATTTACAAATGAGCGGTCTATCTTGAGTTGATACAGTGGCAATTTTTTAAGATATTGCAACGAAGAATAGCCGGTGCCAAAGTCGTCTAGGGAGAACTGGATGCCTGACTGGCTGAGCTCTGTCATGATGCGTACCGCATCGTCCACATTTTCCAAAAGCAGGCTTTCGGTTAACTCCAGACGCAAGGCATTAGGATTGATTTGATGTCGCTGTAAACAGGCTTTGACCATGGCGGTGAAATTGGCCTGACGGAACTGACGCGCGCTGATATTCACCGACAAACTGAGTTCACGTGTTTTTTGTGCCCGTTGCCAAACGGCAATTTGTGCACATGCCCGGTCGAGTACCCACATGCCGATTTCAACAATCAGGCCACTGCTCTCGGCCACCGCGATAAATTGCAGCGGTGAAATGAGGCCTTGCGTGGGGTGTTGCCAACGCAGCAAGACCTCTGCGCCAAACGGCCGGCCAGTGTGGTCCACTTGCACCTGATAATAAACCCGCAACTGTTGCTGGACGATGGCTTCGCGCAGCTCGGCTTCCAGGCGCGCTTGCGTCGCAATCTCGGTCTGCATGCCAGGCTCATACAGACAGGCATGGTTGCGGCCAGACTGCTTCGCTTTGTGCAAGGCGATGTCCGCGGCTTTCACATAGTCCGTTTCATCCATGTCTGTCCCGCTAAAACTGCACAAACCCATGCTGGCGGTCACCGGTAGCTTGAGTCCTGCCACGTTAAACGGCCGTTGCAGGGTTTTGTGCAATTTACGCTGCAAGGCCCAGACCTGTTGTACCGCCTTGTCTTTTTGAGTCGACAGCCCGGAAAGCAGAATCAGAAACTCATCGCCGCCCATACAGGCAATAAAATGCGGTTGTGCCGCCTTTTGCAGGCGCTGCGCCACTTGCTGCAACAGCGTATTGCCTGCATTGTGGCCATGGGCTTCATTCACCCATTTGAAATGGTCGAGGTCGATATAAATGAGACCGCCATGTTGCTCTGCGGCGGATTGATGATGCAAGGCATGCAATACTTCATACATTTTTTTGCGGTTAGGCAAGCCGCTCACCGGCTCAAGATAGGCCAGGGTTTGCATCGACTGCTGTGACAAATGGCGATCCACGACGATGCTGACCAGTCTGGCCGCCTGCCCGATCAGGGATTGCTCAGCGGCTGTAGGTAGTTGTACCTGACGCGAATACAAGGCAAACGCCCCGAGCACTTCCCCCGCAGCATTGAGAATAGGCTCTGCCCATCCACCCTGCACTCCCGAAGCCTGTGCTGCCGTTCGGTGGTACTGCCAGTAAGGATGGGTCATGACATTTTCAACCATCACGCGCTGGCGCGTGGCAATCGCGGTGGCAAGAGAGCCATTACCGGCCTCCAGCTTGAGTTGTTGCAAGGTTTGCAGTAGCGGGGCTGGCAAACTGGGCGCGATCACGGTTTGTACACGTTGCCCCAGATCCTGCGTCAGCACGATGGCACAAAAGGTCTCGGGATGCAGCGCTTCGATCTCGCCAGCGATCCAGGCCAGGATGTGTTCGGTATCCTGTTCTTTAAGAATCAGCTCCAGCATAGAAAACTTGAAGCGATCATAGTCTCGCACTCGTTGTTTTTCTTGCTGGTAAAGCAAGGCAGCTTGATGCAGCTGACTCACATCCCGCACCAGCAGCAAACAACGTGGCTCGTTTTGCCCATGCAAAAAATAATGCACTCGACACTCTAGCCACTGCACTCCCAGCTGGTCGCAGGCAATCTGTATGCATTGTTGGGTGGTCTGATCAGTGGCGGGCGTTAACAGGGCTTTTATCAACGCATGACTTTCGGCGGGTAAGGCTTGCCAAAGGCCGTTGCTATTCAAGACTTGATGCGCTGGTGTAGTCGCAGCTGGCCCTTGCGCTAACACAGACAAACAATCACCGGCGGCATTGGTCTCAACCGCCAGGTAATACTGGGCCGGATCAAGCAAATCAGACCACTGTTCAAGAAGCACACACAGTGCAGGATTGGCCAATATTGAAGCACTTGGCTCAGAGATTACTGAAGACATCGCAAACTTTCACAACTGCAGTGCACAATCTCTGTCCCTCCAACGCAGGTAAATACGCTGGTCATGAGATGGCACACCCCCGAAGAATATTTTTAGAATAGCACTACCAATGGATGGCTGCGCATTATATTTACAATAATGTGTCCAAAAAGCAGTGCGATGTCAAGCACAGATACCTTAACACTTGTCTGGCTGCAAGCAAGTTCGCGGGTAGAAACAGTGCGCGACCATCCCCCTCCCCGGCCTCACTTTGGGGTAAATCCGGCGATTGGAGTTCGTCCCACGTAAGATGGCTTTGCATCATAAAAAATCAAAGAAAAATCGCCCAAATCTACTTTCTACTAAAGACAGGCAAACGCAAGAGCATGATCAAGCCAAACACCCCGCTGTAAATGATCGGTTCGGTCAGGTCTTTTTTGACCAGCCACCAGAAATGCAGCAAGGCCAAGACCGCAATCACATACACCAGTTGATGCAATGTTTTCCAGCGCTGTTTAAGGGCATGCATGGCTGCCTGGTTAGAAGTAGCCGCCAACGGCACAGTCAATAATAAAGCCAATGCCCCAACCAGCACATAGGGATGCTTGACGATATCTTTGACCATGTCCGACCAGTCGAACTGATAATCCAGCCAGACATAACTGGTCACATGCAAACTGGCATAGGCAAACATCCATAACCCTAACAGGCGCCGCACGGCGATCAACCAGCCTAGACGGGTGAGAGATTTAAGCGGTGTCACACTCAGTGACAGTAACAAAAATACCAGTGCCCACGTGCCGGTCGAACGCTCAATAAATTCAACCGGATTCGCCCCCAGGTCATTGGTAACCCCCAGATAGACCAGGCGCAGTATCGGCAGTAATGCGCCTAGCCAAACCAGCATCTTCACCGCCTTGATGCGGTCTTTCACTGAAAGAGAAGGCCATGTGAATAAAGGACTCATATTAGAAATTTTTCTTCAAGTCCATGCCTGCATACAAGCTGGCGACTTCTTCATAACCATTAAACAGCTTGGTTTTCACGCGCCCGGCAAACAGTCCTGCGCCGATACGCTTCTCTGAGGACTGCGTCCAGCGTGGATGATCGACTTGCGGGTTTACGTTGGCGTAAAACCCGTATTCACGCGGACTCGCCCGCATCCAGGTTGTCGTTGGCATCTGCTCTACAAAGCGAATGGTAGAAATGGCTTTGGCCCCTTTAAACCCATACTTCCATGGCACCACCAGACGCACTGGTGCACCGTTCTGATTTGGCAAGACCTTGCCATACAGTCCCACCGCCAGAATCGTCAGTGGTTGCATGGCCTCATCCATACGCAACCCCTCCACATAGGGCCAGTCCAGTATCGGCATGCGCGCGCCAGGCATATGCCGGGGGTCGTTATACGACACAAATTCAATATACTTTGCATTGCCGGTCGGTTGCGCCCAGTCAATCAGCGCCTTGAGTGGCAACCCTATCCATGGGATGACCATAGACCACCCCTCGACACAGCGCATACGATAAATCCGCTCTTCAAGCGGTGCCAGCTTCATCAGTTGCTCAATGCCTATGGTTTTCGCTTGCTTGACCGCACCTTCTATCTTGATGGTCCATGGCGTCGGCTTGAACAGCACCGCCTCGCGCGCCGGGTCTTCTTTGCCGGTGCCAAACTCATAATAATTATTGTAATTGGTCACGTCCTGCAAAGCGGTGAGCGTCTCCTCCTTGCCATAGGCGGTTTTTTGAAACTCCAGCGTTTGCGCTGCCTGTGCCGTGGTTGGCAACCACAAACTGGCAGCGGCGATACCAGCAGCCTTGATCAAGGTCCGGCGTTGTTCAAACAGCGCTTGCGGCGTGATTTCTGAGGGTAAGATTCCGCTGGGGTTGCTGCGGTGAGGGTCAAATTGCATGTTGTTTCCTGTGTGGTGACAATTGTATGTTTGTCGCGTATGACAGGAAAACCTTACAGGGGATTCCAAATAAAAATAAATCTTTAACTGCCAGGGAAGTTTGACAGGGCTAAATGCGTCACTTGAGGCCCTTAACTGGGCCTCAAGCGCAAATCATCCAGTTTGATTGGGAATGCTTTACTTTGCCTGTGTCAACAAGGCGTCCAGTTCAGCATCTTTTAATTTGGCGGCAATGGTACGGGCTTGCTGTAGTAACTGTTGCGCAGCCGCGTGATCCCCTTGTGCTTTTTTTGAAGCGGCCCATTGAATGGCGGTCTTGGCTTCATAAAATTCGCCGCCATTTTCATGCGCATAGTCCATCAAGCGCTGGTAGGTTTTGTCTGCCCCGACAAAGTCTTTTTTATCGGTAAACAATTGCCCCAAAGTCAGGCTGGCTTCAGCATATTGGTCAGGGGTGCCTGATTTGCGCAGCATCAGGACACCTTTGAGCTGATATTCAATCGCTTTTTCAGCCTGTTTTAACTGCTGATAGGTCATGGCTTCGTGGATATAGCTATCCGCGCGCTCGTCGTCGTTCAAGGAGAGCTTTTCGCCGGCTTCAAATGATTTGAGCGCGTCAGCATACTGCTCCATTTCAAAATAGGCTTCGCCGATGAGGTTGTGGGCAACGCGGGCATAGCGGCGCATGTTTTGCTGCTCGCTAAATTTCAATGCTTGCTGATAACTCTCCAGCGCTGCGGCATGCACTTTGGCTTCCAGCTGCGCATTGCCCAACAACATATGCGCCGCAATCAGATCCAGCCCTTCCGGCTTGAGGCTGAGTGCCTGTTTAAAGCTCTGCTGGGCGGCGGTGTTATCCCCTAAACCCGATTGCGCGCGGCCTTTGCAAAGCCAAAATTCAGCCTGTTTTGCATGCTGCTCCGCAAGTTTGACGGCTTCAGCGTATTGATGTTTTTGGACGGCAGTATCGCAGGCATCTAATGCAGCATCCTTAGCCATTGATTCATTGATAATCAATAGATTAACAGCCAAAATTAAAGTTAATTTTAAGTTCATATTCAGAATAAACTCGATTGTTTTGAGAGAGGTTCGATTGAATCAGAGGGCGTTTCCGTTGTCGTGTCATCTTCAGAAGCGGCCTGTAACATGGCGAGCAATACAGCTTCATCCAGAATGGCGATATTCAGTTGCTGCGCTTTTTCAAGTTTGCTGCCCGCCTCTTCTCCGGCCACCACATAGCTGGTTTTGGCCGAGACACTGCCGCTGACCTTACCGCCCGCGGCTTCAATCATCGCTTGGGCTTGGTCACGCTTGAGCGTAGGCAATGTGCCAGTCAGCACAAAGGTTTTGCCAGCAAACGGGGTCAAAGCGGCCTTTTTTTCAATGTCGGCCCAATGCACGCCTAAATCGCGCATGGCAGCAATCACTTCGCGGTTATGCGGTTCCTGAAAGAACTGATATGCAGCTTCCGCCACAATCGGCCCGACATCCTTGACTTGCGTGAGTGCGGCTACATCGGCCTGCATCAAGGCATCAAGATTACCAAAATGTTGTGCCAGGTCTTTTGCAGTGGCCTCACCCACATTGCGAATCCCTAATGCATAAATAAATCTGGGCAAGGTCGTTTGCTTGCTTTTTTCAATGGCTACCAGCACATTTTGTGCAGATTTTTCTGCCATGCGTTCGAGGTCGCTGAGCATGGGCAGGGTCAAACGGTAAATATCATCCAGATGATGGACGAGTTCGCGTGCAACCAGCTGGTCAACCAGCTTCTCACCCAGGCCCTCAATATCCATGGCACGGCGAGAAGCAAAGTGTGTAATGGCCTGTTTACGCTGTGCCGGGCAGATCAATCCGCCAGTGCAGCGTGCCACTGCTTCATCCTGCGGACGGACCACATGCGAGCCACATTCCGGGCAGACGGCAGGCATTTCAAAGCGGCGCGCATCTGCCGGGCGTAATTCTGTTTTTACCGAAACAACCTCTGGGATCACATCCCCTGCCCGCCTGACAATCACGGTGTCGCCGATCTGGATATCCTTGCGCCTTAATTCATCCTCGTTATGCAAGGTGGCATTCGTGACCGTCACGCCGCCTACAAATACGGGTTTCAATCTGGCAACAGGTGTGATTGCGCCAGTACGGCCCACCTGCACAGAAATATCTTCAACAATGGTCGTTGCCTCTTCGGCCGGAAACTTGTGTGCCACCGCCCAGCGCGGCGCACGCGAAACGAAGCCTAGGCTGGCCTGCAAGGCAAAGTCATTCACTTTGTAGACCACGCCATCAATGTCAAACGGTAACTGGTGACGTTTTTCGCCAATCTCGGCATAGTATTCACGCAACCCCTGAGCGCCTATTTTCACCGCGCGCAAATCACTGACAGGAAAACGCAAGTCAGCCAGGTATTGCATGGCTTCAGAATGGGTATGTAATTCCGGCACGCCTATACTCGCGCCCAGGCCATAGGCAAAGAAATGTAGAGGACGTTTGGCGGTAATGTGAGGATCCAGCTGGCGCAAGCTACCTGCTGCGGCATTGCGCGGGTTGGCAAACAGTTTGCCATTAGCAGCGGCCTGTTGCTGATTGAGCTTCTCGAAGTCTCTTTTCAACATCAAGACTTCGCCGCGCACCTCAATTAAGGCTGGTGGCTGCGCAATATTCAAGCGGCTGGGAATGGCGCGTATGGTTTTGAGGTTATGGGTGACGTTCTCCCCCGTATACCCATCGCCACGGGTCGCGCCCTGCACAAATAGCCCGTGCTCATAGGTCAGGGTAATCGCCAGGCCATCAAATTTTGGCTCGACGGCATACGCCACCACGGCCTCCCCGGTACCTTCACGCACTCGGCGGTCAAACGCTTCTAGCTCGTCGTCTGCAAAGGCATTATTCAGGGAAAGCATGGCTTGCCTGTGTTGCACACTTTCAAAAGCAGCCAGCGCCTGTCCCCCCACCCGCTGGCTGGGGGAGTCCGCAGTAATCAGCGCTGGATATTGCTGCTCAATCCCGACCAGCTGGCGGTAGAGGCCATCATATTCACTATCGCTGACCAAGGGCGCGTCCAGCACATAATAGTGATAGTCATACTCGGCAATACGTTGCTTGAGCTGCTGCAACGCCAGCGCAGCCTCTTGCATGGACATCATCAGGAGAACAGGCGCTTGGCATGGCTACTACCGGGGATAATCCCCTGCGTCGCCATTGCATTAGAGATATTTTTGAGTTGCTGGCGGATTTTATCCAGCTGTGGATCACCAATCGCTTTGCGGTTGACGTCAATCAGGGCGGCATTGAGGCTAGTCGCCAGATGACGTGCAATTTCGACCATCTGGTCAAACACCTGCAAACTGTCAGGCGTAGTAGGAATATCCAGCTGGAAAGTCACCCCAGTCATCACTGCGGATTTCAACATATCTGCAGAAAATGGCTTGCCCTCGTAATTACGTACTGAAAACACTAATTGACCGTCAGCATTCAATAACTCGAAGCGGCCTTCGGCACTCAGCTGCATGCCGCAAGCTTCAGCCAAGCCACGCAGCTTGGTCGCATGAAACATGCCCTGGTTGGCTAACACATGAAATTCAACGGCTTTATCAACGTCGATACAGAAAGCATCTATCGCTTGTGCTTGCAATGCAGGCTCATATCCGCCCTGCCATACCACAGTCAGGCCCAAGGCTCTGGCCAATGTTTCCATGGACTTCTGAAAGCGCTTGAGCGTTTCCTGATCAACCGGACCGCCACGGTCAGCCAATTGCAAACTGCAAGCGACCTGACTGGCTGGCGTTTGTGTTTGCATGGCGGCAGCATCCAGAGCCAATACATCCTGCCACTCGCCTGTTGTTGCGCTCTGCGCCCAGAGTGTGGCATGTTGTGGGAACGTACGTACCTCAGCTTGCATATCTTCCAGCTCAACCAACATGACGCCTAGCGGCGCATCAATCAAGCCGATCCAATCCATAGAGGGGTGCACTTCAGCAGGCAAGTCCGGCAGTGTCGGGGACAAGGAAGCCGGTTCTGCCGATGGCATCTCTTCCAAGGCCTGGACTGGCGGTGCTTCAAAAGCAAAAGTCGGTTGCTCTGCCACCACAGCCGGCTCTGGCACTGCGACTGGCGGTTGATAAGCCGACACCTGTGGAGTGACCGGTTCTGGCTTGGTCACATTGATCACTGGCTCATGAATCGGTTGAACAGGCGCTGTTTTAACTGGAGAAGTGGCAGGCGCTGGTTTTGGTTTAAGCTTGGCGGGCTCTGCGGCTTTTGCCGGGGGGGGATTGGAAAACTCCGGCTCAACTTTAACAGAAGGTTGAGTTGAAGGCCGCACGCCGGTTTGGCGGACACGGGGCTCAGACATCCAGCCCTCTACCTCCTCGGACACAGGCGCGGTATCCACGGCAGTTTTCTTGGCAGCCTCTTTGACTTTGGCGGCAGGCTCGCCATCCAGCAAATCGCTACGGGTATGACTAAAACGGTATTCAACGTCTCTACGATATTTTTTTTCCTGCCACCAGTTAAATACAACCACTGCCAGAACGATGCTGACCCCGAGCAACACCAATATCATCCACAAATCAGACATGTGACTTAACAATCCTTTATAACGCTTGCATTATGATACAACAAAACTGGCGCTAAGCCGCATGCATGCGGATGGCCTCTTCGATATCCACATCGACAATCCGTGACACGCCCGACTCTTGCATGGTGACCCCAATTAGCTGTTCAGACATCTCCATGGTGATTTTGTTGTGAGAAACAAACAAGAATTGGGTTTTTTCTGACATCACGCGCACCAGTTGGCAGAAACGCTCGGTATTGCTGTCATCCAGCGGGGCATCCACCTCATCCATCAGGCAAAACGGTGCCGGATTTAACCTGAACAGCGCAAATACCAGCGCCATGGCCGTCAGCGCTTTTTCGCCCCCGGATAATAACTGGATGGTCGTGTTTTTTTTGCCTGGCGGTTGCGCAAAGACTTGCACGCCGGTATCCAGAATTTCATCACCCAACAGCACCAGCTTGGCATTGCCGCCATTAAACAAGGTATTAAATAATTCGCCAAAGTGACGGTTGGCTTCATCAAAGGTTGCACGCAGTTTTCCGCGGGTTTCGCGGTCTATTTTCTGGATCGCCTCTTCCAGCGTTTCGCTGGCGGTGAGCAGGTCTTGCAGTTGACTGTCCAGATACCCTTTACGCGCTTGCTCGCTGGCTAATTCTTCAATCGCAGCCAGATTGACCGCACCGAGTTGCTGGATCTGCTGTTGTAACCTTTGGGTCGTTTGCGCCAGTGTTTCGGCTTTGCTGTCATGATTTAGCCCTTGCTGAAGCAAGGCTTCATCCAGCCCCGTTTCAGACAAAGACTGCTGGCATTGCTCGACTTGCAGCTGACAGGCCTGCTGTTTAAGTCTTTGTTGCTCCACGGTGTCGCGCAAGGGATGCAATTGCTGCTCGATTTGCATGCGCTGACGCTCTTCTGTCTGCAAAACGGCTTCTTTCTGCGTCAGATCGTTACGCACATGCGCCAGCGCCTGCTCACAAGTGTGCTGCATGTCCAAGGCCTGTGCCAAATGTGCCTTCAAGGTTTCCATAGCACTGACGGCCAGTGTTTGCTCGGTTTCTTGCAGGCGTAATTGCAAATGCTCACGCTCTTGGCTGAGCTGACTCAAGCGGTGCTGCAAATCATTGACAGCATTTTGCAACAAGGTTTGCTCGAATACTTGTGACTGATGGGCTTTTTCAGCCTGCTGTACGCTGTCACGCGCATCAAAATAGGCTTGCTCTGCATGATGCTTGAGGGCCTGCGCTTCGCGCGCCGCCTGTTCCAGGCTGGCAAACTGCGCCTGATACTGCGCGATCCTGGCTTGTGCTTGCGAAAGCTCGTCATTGAGACTCTGCTGTCGCACTTGCAGCGCAGACAGGTCTTGTTGCAAGGCGGTTTGCCTGCGCGACGCGTTGTCATAGGCCTGCTGCAAGCTTGACTGTTGCATCTGCGCCTCATGCATGGCTGCAGTGTGTTGTTTGATCCGTGGATGTGCCTGTTGCTGTTGCAAGCGCAACTGTTGCAGCGCCTGTTCAATCAGTTGCACCTGCTGCTGGCTGTGATTAACCGCTGCTTGCGCGGCTTCCAAACCGGCCTGTAACTTGTCCAGTTGCTGCTGCCGTTCCAACACGCCTTGCATGGCATTCTGGCGGCCATGATAAACCACGCTATAGCGTTGATAGAGATCCCCTTGCTTGCTAAGCAGACTCACGCCTGCCGGGAGTTGCGATTGAAACTGGCCCACTTGGGCAACATCCTCAATCACGTAAATACCCATGAGCCAGTGCTGCAAGGCACCAGCCATTTCCGACTGCTTGAGCGTGAGCAAACTATATAAGCTGGGTAATCCTTGCCAATGGTCTGGCAAGCTATCGCGTGCCGTTCCAGGCATGGCTATGGCTAAAGCGGCTTGCGGATGCGGTAATTTAGCCAAGGTCGGCAAAGAATCAGTGAGCAAGGCATTCAGTTTATAGCCCAGGACCGCTTCGAGCGCGGGCTGCCATGCGGCATCCACCTGTACCGCCTGCCACAAACGCGCCGCTGATTGCAAACCGCTTTGTTGCAACCAGGGCCCTAGTTGCTGGTCTTGCTTGAGGCTTTGCTGCAACTTTTGCAAAGACTGGATTTCGGCTTCAAGCTGGTTCAGCTGGCGTTGAGCCTGCTGCCAGTCTTGCCTGGCTTGCAGCAACCATTGCTGTTGCTGCTGTTCATCTATCCGCCATTGTTGTAGCTGCTGTTCTTCTTGCTGCAACTGAGCTTGCTGTTGCGCCTGCTGCTGCTTATACCCCTCCAAGGCCTGCATATCTGGCAAGGCCCAGGCTGATAGCTCACCTTGTAACTGTTGCAAGCGCTGGTTGGATTCCGAAAGATTGCGTTGCAAAAACTGTACGTTATTCTGCTCCAGTTGCATCTGCTGGCGGCATTGCTGCACGGCTTGCTGTGCTTCACTGGCGGCTTGCTGTATACCTTGCAACTGTAATGACTGTGCAGGCAAAGCCTGTTGCAAGGCTTGCAACTGCTGCGCTTGTTCGGTCAGCGTTTGTTGTGCGGAGGCGAGTGCCGTGGTTTTTTCGTCCAGTTGCTGTTGTAATTGCGCTTGCTGCTGGCTACCACGTTCAATCTGCCCCTGCAGCTGTTGCTGCTGTTGCAGCAGTCTTAAGCGGGCCTCTTCCGATTGCTTGACTTGTAAATCCAGATTGGAAACTTGCGCGTTGGCCTCGTAAAAGGCCGCCTGTGCCGTATGCAATTCGCCTGATGCGGCCTGATGCTGCTGTCGAGCCTGCTCCAAAACCAGCTCGCAACGCCTTAACGCCGCAACTTTCTCCTCCAGCGCATTCACTGCGTGCGCTACCGCTTGTGAAGCGGCCTCGTAAGCCAGCACAGCATCTCGCTTGCGCAACCACCACCATTGCGCCTCAGCCAGTTGGTACGCAGCTTGCAGTGACTGATATTTCTGCGTCACCACGGCTTGCGCCTCCAGCTTGAGAATCTGCTTGTTCATCTCGCGTGAAATATCTTCCACGCGCGCAAGATTCTCACGTGTATCACGCAGGCGTAGCTCTGTTTCACGCCTGCGCTCTTTATATTTGCTGATCCCTGCGGCTTCTTCGAGAAATACGCGCAGCTCTTCTGGCCGGGCTTCAACAATACGTGAAATCGTGTTTTGACCGATGATGGCGTAAGCACGCCCCCCAAGGCCGGTGCCCAAAAACAAATCTGCCACATCCCGACGGCGTACCGCAGTGTTATTAATATAGTAGCTTGAGCCCTTATCGCGCTCGATTACACGCTTGACCGAGATTTCGGCATATTGATTCCACTCGCCACTGGCACCACCCAGGCTGTTATCAAAAATGAGCTCGACACTGGCCCGCGAAATAGGTTTGCGATGCGAAGATCCGTTAAAAATCACTGCATCCATGGCATCGGCGCGCATTTCCTTGGCGGAGGATTCGCCCAGCACCCAGCGGACCGACTCCATAACGTTAGACTTGCCACAGCCATTTGGCCCTACCACGCCCACACGCTGCCCATGCAGGTGGATGGTCGTTGGATCAACAAAAGACTTGAACCCCGCAAGTTTTAAATGTGTCAGACGCAAAGTAAGTAAACTGCTTATAAGAATTTGAGTGGTCGCTTAAGCGTTATAATACCCATTTTTAAGACGAAACATGCGCACAATGAACGAACATTTACTTGGTGGGAAACCCACTGCACAACCGACTAAAACACTGGAAACCTTTGAAAATCCCAATTCGCAGAGAGACTTCCATATCCATATGGAAATTCCAGAGTTTACCTGCCTGTGTCCAAAAACCGGTCAACCTGACTTTGCGGTGATTTATCTGGACTATATTCCCAACAAATTATGTGTTGAGCTCAAGAGCCTTAAACTTTACATGTGGTCATTCCGCGATGAGGGCTGCTTCCATGAAGCGGTCACCAATCAGATTCTGGATGATCTAGTCTCTGCCATAGACCCGAAATTTATGCGCGTAACCGCCAAGTTTTATGTCCGTGGTGGCATTTTCACCAATGTGGTGGCCGAACATCGTGCCCCAGGCTGGCAGCCACAACCTTTTGTCGAGCTCTCTCAGTTTTCTGCGCAAAGTAATATACGCGGATAAGCCATTTGACCATGCAGAAAAACAAAAGCCCGGCAATGCCGGGTTTTTTACTGCGTAACCTGTACGCAGCTTTACACCATAGCCTTAAAGAAACTTAAGCTTTAATAAGCAGGTGATTTAAATAAATATGAAATTTAAAGCTAGAAATCACTGAGTGATTTTTGGCGTCCCCACGGGGATTCGAACCCCGGTCGCCTCCGTGAAAGGGAGGTGTCCTAGGCCTCTAGACGATGGGGACCTAAGAAATTTAACAACCCGTGCATTATACCAGTTTTTCAAATAATTAAAATATTTATTTTTTAAAAAATTCAATATTTTCAATCACTTGGTGGAGATAAGCGGGATCGAACCGCTGACCTCTTGCATGCCATGCAAGCGCTCTCCCAGCTGAGCTATACCCCCAAATCTCTGGTATTGCAGTTCTTTGTTTTGCAGTGCAATTCAAAGAAGGCGCCATATTAATGATGCCCAGATATCTTGTCAACGACTTTGATAAGAAAACATGAAAAAAACTTTATATCGTTTTGTTTTATGAGGCCCTGCCTTGTGTTGCACAGAGCCTGCCGTGAAAAAACTTGAGAAACTTACTTGAGATGGGGTTTGATCTTGCCGAGAATTTCTTCACTTTCCGGACGTGTCATACTGTTAAAAGAATAAACCTTCTGCCCGCCTGGCAAAATCAGATATTTGTAAAAATTCCATTGTGGTGCCTGCCCTGTTTGTTTGATCAGTTGCTGATAAAGCGGATTGGCGCCACTTCCAGTCACGCTGGACTTTTCAACCATAGGAAACTTGACCGAATAAGTCAGCTTGCAAAAGTCGCCAATCTGCTTGTTGTTGCCAGGCTCCTGACGGAAATCATTGGAGGGGAAGCCAATCACCACCAGCCCTTTATCCTTATATTGCTCATACATGGCTTCCAGCGCTTCAAACTGTGGCGTGAATCCGCATTTGCTGGCAGTGTTCACTATGAGCACTGGCTTGTCCTGAAATTGACAAAAATCGACAGTTTGACCTTGCAGTGTCTTAAACTGGTGCTGGTATAACGGTAGACATTCTGCCTCAGCCATGGATACCCCCCCCAGGGTTAAAAACATCAATATAAAACTGCGCATTGCATCTCTCCAAATAGTTATGATTGTGTTATGCCTTTGTAGACAATGTGTTAGCTTGATTGTTCTCAATTAAGTTTTCATATTTTACTTTTTTTAATAGGTGCCGTTAACCTTCTTGTAAGGAACCTTTGCCATGCTTGGCACAGTCTATGCTAAAGATGTTCTAAAGCAATTTGATACTGACAGGTTTTGTTAACAGAATAACGTCATGGGAGATCATCATGTTACAAAAAGCAGCACCTAACGATAAATTCAAGAAAATTGATCAAATGCTCGAAGACTTTGCCGGCGATGAAGTCGATGATTATGACAGTGGCTATGGCAGCTATGAAAAAAGTCATAAGCACTACTCTGCCGATGAAGATGCGTTGATGAATATTGATGATTTGTATTAATGCATGCACTTGCATTTGCAATCCGTGATCGCGCATCAGCGTGAGCCGTGGTTGCTGATATAATGGCGTGATGGAAATTACTACACGCTTGGAATTCGATGCGGGCCATCGCATTCCTGATCACAAGAGTCAATGCCGTAATCTGCACGGTCATCGCTACGCAATTGAAATTACACTGTCTGGAGAGGTGATTCAGGCAGAGCATGCCTCTGAAAATGGTATGGTAATGGATTTTGCTGATGTAAAAAGAATTGCCCGCGAAACCATTGTCGATCGCTGGGACCATGCTTTTCTGGTCTACCATGGCGATACGGCGGTGCTGGATTTTCTAAATAGCCTGCCCAATCACAAGACTGTGGTGTTCCCAACCATCCCGACGGCAGAAAACATGGCTGCGGAGGCCTTTAAGCTGCTCAAGGCGCAATATCGTGATACCTTCGGCAATCAGCTCAAGCTGGTGAGAGTTCGCCTTTACGAAACGCCCAATAGCTGGACGGATGCATTCGATCAGAAATAGTCGGCGATCAGAATTAATTTTCCAGCGCACTCAACGCTGGCATGACTTGCGCAAGTGATGTGTCCCATCCCGGCAAACGCACACCAAACACCTGCTCCAGCTTATCACTGACCAGCCTTGAGTTTTGAGGGCGTCTGGCAGGCGTTGGGTATTCTGCAGTTGATATGGCTTGCAGCTCTTTAAGTAGCAAGGCGGGCCAGCCCTGTTTTAGCGCCAGCGCTTGATACTGCGCCACAATCTCACTGGCAAAACCATACCAGGTGGTTTCACCTCGATTCACCAAATGATAAATCCCGGTTTCTTCAGCGTTGCGCGGATGCCAGCGTTCAATTAATTGTGCTACCGCTTCAGCAATCGCGATATCGGCCGTGGGGGCGCCATGCTGGTCTGCCACAATGCGTAGTTGTTCCCTACTCTGTGCTAACCGAATGATGGTTTTGAGGAAGTTCTTGCCGTAGCTGCCATAGACCCAGCTGGTACGCAGGATGAGATGCGGGAGGCCAACCGCAGCAATCGCCTGCTCGCCTGCAAGTTTGCTGGCGCCGTAAACACTGACTGGATTAACTGCATCAGTTTCAAGGTAAGCTGTGGCTTTGCTGCCGTCATATACATAGTCAGTCGAGAAATGGATCAGCGCTGCATTCAGTCGTGCGGCTTCTTCTGCAATGATTTGTGGGGCCGTGGCGTTGATGGCAAAGGCCAGTTCACGCTCGGTTTCGGCCTGGTCTACCGCAGTATAGGCGGCAGGGTTAATAATCAGGTCTGGTTTGACCTGGCGGATGACTTGCCGGATGTGCGCTGGCTGACTGAGGTCCAGTTGTTGGCGGGTACAGCTGATTAGCTGTACTTGAGCAATGGGCTGTTGTTGCAGCTGTGCGGCAAGTGCATGCCCCACTTGACCATTGACGCCTGTTAACAGGATTTTTTTCATATGCGTGAGCAAGGTCCGAATCAAAGAATATGCTAATAATTAGTCAAATTTAGGCGCCTGTGCCCAGGGGAGCCCTTGCTGATCTTTGGCAGACAGGCTGGGGGGCATGTCCAGCGGCCAGTCTATGCCAATCGTCGGGTCATTCCATTTAAGGCAGGCCTCATGTTGTGGCGCATAGTAATCCGTTGTTTTATACAGAAAGTCAGCCGTGTCAGAGAGCACGACAAAGCCATGCGCGAAGCCAGGCGGAATCCATAGCTGACGGTGATTGTCAGCGCTTAAATGCACGCCTTCCCATAGTCCAAAGGTCGCTGAACTCTGGCGCAGATCGACCGCGACATCAAACACTTCTCCGGCAACCACTCTCACCAGCTTGCCCTGCGCTTGCTGGACTTGATAGTGCAGGCCGCGTAATACGCCCTTGGCCGAACGGGAATGGTTATCTTGCACGAATGTCACCTCCAGCCCCGTGGCTTGTTTAAAGGCTTGCGCATTGAAGCTCTCTATAAAAAAGCCTCGTGCATCGCCGAATACCTTGGGTTCTAGAATCAACACCTCTGGAATTTTGGTCGCAGTCACCAGCATTAAAACACCCGCTCTTTTAAAATCATCTTCAAATACTGTCCGTACCCATTCTTGGCATATTTGTCCGCCAGTTTGTCCAGTTGCTCTGCATTGATAAAGCCTTGGCGATAGGCGATTTCTTCCAGACAGGCAATCTTCAGGCCCTGGCGCTTTTCAATCGTTTGAATAAAGCCACTGGCTTCCAGCAGTGATTCGTGGGTACCGGTATCCAGCCAGGCCATGCCACGCCCCATGACTTCGACATTGAGGTCCCCAGAGGCCAAATAATGCTTGTTGACGTCAGTGATCTCGAGTTCGCCACGGGCCGAGGGCTTGAGGTTCTTGGCAATCTCAACCACGCGCTGATCGTAAAAATACAGCCCCGTTACCGCATAGCGCGATTTGGGTTGTGTAGGCTTTTCTTCCAGGCTGATGGCCGTGCCGTGCGTATCAAACTCGACCACGCCATAGCGCTCGGGGTCGTTGACCGGGTAGGCAAACACGGTGGCGCCCTGCTCGCGTTTACCGGCAGTCATGGCCATGTCACCGAGCTCATGCCCGTAAAAAATATTGTCACCGAGCACCAAGGCGCTGCTGTCGTTACCAATGAACGACTCGCCGAGGATAAAGGCTTGTGCCAGCCCATCGGGTGAGGGTTGTACCTGATACTCAATGCGCATGCCCCACTGGCTGCCATCGCCTAGCAGTTCTTTAAAGCGTGGCGTGTCCATCGGGGTAGAAATAATCAACACTTCCCGGATGCCTGCCAGCATGAGTGCGGACAGGGGGTAGTAGATCATGGGTTTGTCATACACCGGCAACAGTTGTTTGGAGACGACTTGCGTCACTGGATATAAGCGGGTGCCGGAGCCACCGGCCAATACGATGCCTTTTCTTGCCATTATGCCAACTCCTCGCCACGTTCATGGTAGTTTGTACTGAGCCAGTGCTGGTATTCACCGCTGGTGACGCGTGCCACCCATTGGGTATGCTCCAGATACCAGCGCACCGTTTTACGGATCCCGGTTTCAAAGGTTTCCTGAGGTTTCCAGCCTAAGGTCTGCTCGATCTTGCTGGCGTCAATGGCGTAACGCAGGTCATGACCGGGACGGTCTTTGACAAACGTAATCTGATCGCGGTAGCTGCCTTGTGCTTTGGGCTGCTCCTGATCGAGGATGTCGCACAGCGTATGTACAACGTCCAGATTGGTTTTCTCATTCCAGCCACCAATATTGTATGTCTCGCCAGGCAGGCCCTTGGCCAGCACTTCACGGATGGCATTGCAGTGGTCTTCGACATACAGCCAGTCACGGATATTGCTGCCATTCCCATAGATCGGCAAGGGTTTGCCAGACAAGGCGTTATGAATTACTAATGGAATCAGTTTTTCTGGGAAGTGGTAAGGGCCATAATTGTTGGAACAATTGGTGGTGAGGGTCGGCAGGCCATAGGTGTGATGATAGGCACGCACCAGATGATCTGAGGCCGCTTTTGAGGCTGAATATGGACTATTGGGCTGATAAGGGTTGGTTTCCTTGAATGCAGGATCATTGGGTTCCAGTGAGCCATAGACTTCATCGGTAGACACATGCAGGAAACGGAACGACTGTTGTGACTCTACCGGCAATGCTTGCCAATAGGCCCTGACCTCTTCGAGCAGATTAAACGTACCGACCACATTGGTCTGGATAAACGCATCCGGCCCGTGGATAGAGCGGTCTACATGACTTTCTGCAGCAAAATTAAGCACCGCCCTGGGCTTGTGGGTTTCCAGCAAAGTTTTAACCGCAGCGCGGTCACCGATATCCGCATGAATGAAGACATGGTCCGGGTCGTGGCTAATCTCCGCCAGATTTTCCATGTTGCCAGCATAGGTGAGCTTGTCCAGATTGACCAGTTTACCCAGCTTCAGCTTTACCCAGGCATTGACGAAATTGCTGCCGATAAAACCGGCACCCCCGGTCACTACAATGGTGTCTGTGTGCATAAAATCTCTGCTTAATAGTGATTACAACTTGGAAATATCTTTTGATACTACCGCAAGCACCCGGCATGTAAAGAGTGAATAAGCGCAGCAGAGCCGCATCAAATCACAACAAAAGACGGTCGTCACCAGGGTGAAGCGCCAGACTTGCTAAGACTTTCTATATATTGCTGATGGCTGGCCAACTCCTCTTCGCTCGGCGGCAATCGCTTCAGTGCAGAAAAGTCGACGTCAATATGGCTTTGCGTGGTTTGCTGCTCGGAGGTTGAGAGTTCCATCAACAGGCTCTCTTGTCCGCGCGTCATGGCAATGTAGACATCGGCGAGCAATTCCGCATCGAGCAAGGCGCCGTGCAAAGTCCGCTGTGAGTTATCAATACCGAAGTGGCGGCACAAGGCATCCAGATTGTTACGCTGGCCGGGACGCATTTCCTTGGCCATTTTCAAGGTATCAACGATACCACTGACGAATGACGGCAACGGGTCCAGGTTAAGCCTGGACAACTCCATATTGAGGAAGCCGACATCAAACGGAGCGTTATGAATAATGAGCTCTGCACCACGAATAAACGCAATGAAATCCTGTGCAATTTGCGCAAAAAGCGGCTTATCTTGCAAAAACTCCAGCGAAATGCCATGTACTTCCTGCGCACCGGCATCAATCTCACGCTCGGGATTGATATACAAGTGAAAGTGACGCTGGGTTGGTCGGCGGTTCAGCATCTCCACCGCCGCAATTTCAATAATTCGATGTCCCTGATCGGGATAGAGGCCAGTGGTCTCGGTATCGAGGAAAATCTGTCTCATTTAAGCTACACTCCTATCCTATCGCCACGGTTAATACACCTTGATTTGCCAAGGCATCCGCACGCTCGTTGCCCTCGTTGCCAGCATGACCTTTCACCCAAATCCATTCAATCTGGTGAGGCTGGGCGATGACATCCAACTGTTGCCATAAGTCCGCATTTTTAACCGGCTTTTTATCCGCCGTACGCCATTGCTTGAGCTTCCAGCCTGCCAACCACTCGGTCATGCCTTTTTGCACATAGCTGGAATCGGTATACACCCTGACATGCGAGGGTTTCTTGAGCGCCTGCAAGCCTTGAATCACCGCAGTCAGTTCCATACGATTATTGGTGGTCAGCGCTTCGCCACCGTAGAGGGATTTTTCGTGCGAGCCCGCTTTAAGCCAGACCCCCCAGCCACCGACGCCAGGGTTGCCCTTGCAAGCACCATCAGCGTACATTTCTATCCATTGTTGATTCGACATCCGCGCATTCTAACTGCTTTTGGCCGTTTTTTTGTATGCTGGAACGGCCTTTTCTGACCTGCAACGCCGGATTCAGCGGCAACATTTTCCAGTCTGGTTTTAACAAACGGATGTTGAGGACTCTTTTTTTGGCGATCAGGAAATAAATGCCACCACTCATGCCACACAAGCGTGGCCCCCACCGTTCCAGGCAAGACTGGCGCGCCAGCCAGTCAGGATCATTGAATGGAAAAGCGTGCATCAAATAACCACTGCGCACAACCTCAAATCCCAACACACCCAACCAGTCACGAATGCGCCAGGCTGTAAACAATCTGCTGAAACCGCCTGCCTGCCTGAGTTGCCCGACTCTAGCGCGCATGCCTAAACAACTGGCAGGGCTAATCCCGGTCAGCACCAAAGTACCTTCAGGCACCAGTACCCGAAACACTTCGCGTAACGTCTGCTGTGGATCCGCGCACTGCTCCAGCACATGTGGCATGCAAACCAAGTCAACTGAATTTTCGGCAAATGGCAAAAACTCGCTTTCGCATAACAACGAGGCATTGGCCGAGGCGGTTAGCTGTAGGGAGTGTTTGTAAGGAATCCGGCACTGCTCGAGCAGGTCATGCGCAGACCATCCGATCTGCAGAGCATGAAAGCCGAACACATCAGCCACGGCTTGCGCGTACAAAGGCGTTTCACGCGCGACAATATATTGACCCAGAGGCATTTGTTCAAAGAACACTGACTGGCTTGATTGCAAGATAGATTCCCTCACGCACTTAAAACACCTCTTGAATACCGTCCAGGGCATCTCCCTTGACAAGCATCATGATTTTTTCAATGATGCGTGATGGACAAAAGTTCTGCAAGTATAGAAATCATCCCCCTGCCCGCTTTTAGCGACAATTATCTGTGGTTAATTCAGTCTGGCTCGCTGGCCTGGGTGGTTGATCCGGGCGATGCCGACGTGGTTGAACAGGCTTTGAGCAAGAGAAAACTGAGCTTAAAAGGGATTTTACTCACACATCATCATGCAGACCATGTGGGCGGCGCTGCCAGCTTGCAAAAGCATTGGCGCTGTCCTGTCTATGCCCCGGACAGTTCACAGCCGTCTTATCAGGCCATGCAGCCCATCCCCGTCCACGCCGGGGACACTATCAGTCTGCTGCCAGAAGACATAATAAGCTGCGAAGTGCTTTCGCTGCCGGGCCATACACTTGATCATGTGGCTTATTATGTCAATCAGCAGCATTTGTTTAGCGGCGACGTTCTGTTTGGTGCAGGGTGCGGCCGCCTGTTTGAAGGCACGCCTGCACAAATGTATGCCTCGCTACAGCAGATTGCCGCGCTTCCCCCAGAAACACTCGTTTACCCGGCGCATGAATATACCGCGCACAATCTTGCTTTTGCGCAGACCATAGAGCCGGATAACCGCGCATTACTCCAACGTATCGCAACCACCCGCGAGTTACGCCATCAGCAACGCCCCAGCCTGCCAACGTCCTTGGCACAAGAATTGGCGACCAATCCGTTTTTGCGCTGTGAACAGTTGCGTCTGCGCCCTGAATTTCAATCGCGCTCGGCGCTGGAAGTGTTTACCGAGATCCGCACCCGTCGCAATGACTTCTGATCGCGCAACATTGATGCACAGTCTGGGCTCGCTGGCAAGGGCTTGTCTCCCCCCGAATTTAACGTAGAATGATGTCCTCCTTAAAGCGCTTGTGTGCGTTAGGCCTATCTCAAACAGATCGGCGCGGCCGCTACGGCCATCCGGATTTAGCAATCCATGTGTATCCGCCCTGCCGGATGCACAACACTCTCAGGATAAAGTATTACCGTCATGCGTTTTAAAAGATTCATCGTCTGCATTGCACTGTCAGCCTCGCCATGGTGCGGATCGGCTGAATACGTGGAACCAGCCACCTTGTCCGATGACAATGGCAGTTATGACGAAAGCTATGGAGAGACTGGCGTAGAAGGCTACACCTCCAGTTATCAGTTTGAAGATAGCCTGACCTTGCAAAACAGCTTGTGGGACCGCGTGCGCGATGGCTTTAACATGCCTGACATCGACTCAAGCTACACCAACAAACACGAACAATGGTACGCCTCTCGCCCCGACTACGTTTCACGCATGCTGGAGCGGAGTAAAAAGTATCTTTACCACATCGTTGTTGAGGTTGAAAAAAGAGGCATGCCCACCGAGATTGCGCTACTGCCCATGATAGAAAGCGGCTTTAACCCTAAAGCGCTATCTACCAGCAAGGCGTCAGGCATCTGGCAATTCATTCCCTCTACCGGCAAAGATTTTGGCCTCAAGCAGAACTACTGGAAAGACTCACGCAAAGACGTGACTGCCGCCACCCAGGCTGCGCTCAATTATCTGCAAAAGCTTTATACCATGTTTGGCGCCTGGGACTTGGCACTGGCCGCTTACAACGCGGGCGAAGGCACGGTTGCACGCGCCATCGAGCGCAATGAGCGCCTGGGCTTGCCGACCGATTACCAGCACTTGTCCTTACCGGATGAAACTCGCAATTACGTGCCCAAGCTGCAGGCCATCAAAAACATTATTTTCCGGCCTGAACAATATGGATTGACGCTCAACGAAATTCCAAACCGGCCTTACTTTACCACCGTCCAGGCCCCCAACAAGATTGATGCAAAACTGGCTGCAGAGTTGGCAGGGATTACGCTGGAGGAGTTTAGCGCACTCAACCCAAGTTTTACGCGGCCGGTCCTCATCACGGAAAACAGTTATCAAAAACTTCTGCTACCAACCTGGGCGGCCAGCAACTTTACACAAAATCTAAATGCGTATAACCGTCCCCTCTCCAACTGGCACAGCTACCAGCCCAAGCGTGGTGAGCGTCTGGGTGTGATTGCCAGCAAGTTTGATATCAGTATTTACGAATTGAGCGCAACCAATAACCTGAAGCCGAATCGCAATCTGATTGTCCGTCGACCATTGTTAGTGCCCGCCAGCGTGGAGTCAGCTGGCCTGACCAAACCGATTGATGTCGCAGCCATGGCCAAACTTTCCGTAGAAGTGCCGGTTGAAAAAGCGTCATCCAGCGAACCAACGACTTTTTCCCATAAAGTGAAAGCTGGCGAGACCTTGTCTACTCTGGCCAAGCGCTATGGCATTAGCAGCCAGCAAATCATGCAACAGAACCATCTCAAGTCTAAAAAACTGGCGGCTGGCCAGGTATTGCAACTGCAAAAACAAGAAAGCCATGCCAGCAAATCAAGTAAAGGGAACTCTGGAAAATCGCATGACTCGAAAACAAGCGTAAAATCTGGTGCTAAGAAAGCAGGCAGCCACAGTAAACATAGTGCCTCTTCATCAGATTCAGCTAAAAAGAGCACAACATCGCATCATAAGAAAAGTCAGTCCAGCAAACATTAAATCGGCCCATCATGCGCACTGCACACTCTCCGCTCAATTTGCACGTTGTGTCTCATCCGCAGAATGCGCAAGGCAAGCGCCGAGGATATGTGCGCCATGCCATGATGACCATGGCTCTGGCGGCCATGCTGTCAGCCTGTAGTCCAGAGCAAGCCAACCAGGAGACACTGGCGTTTGATCATGCCTACCCACCACAGGCCGGGGGCACCCTGATGAGCGCCATGCCCTCAGATCCGAGCAGCATGATCGGTATGGTGGCTGGCGAATCCGCCTCGCTGGCAATTGGCAGTTACCTGTTTAATTCACTGCTCAAATACGACCAGAATCTGGATTTGGCCGGCGAATTAGCCGCTTCCTGGCGAGTCGCAGACGACAATAAGACCATCACTTTCAAGCTCAAACCCAATCTGCAATGGGCCGATGGCAAGCCGCTTACCAGTGCGGATGTGCTTTTCACCTGGCAGCTGATCACAGACGAAAAAACGCATAGCCCTTATGCCTCTGATTATCAACTCGTCACCCAGGCAGAAGCGCCAGATCCACAAACGTTTATCGTGCACTATTCGCAGCCCTTTGCACCCGCGCTCGAAAGCTGGGCCAGTTTGCAAGTGCTACCCAAACACAAACTGGCAGGACAGGATATACATACCACCAGTTTTGCGCAAAAACCGTTAGGCAGTCATTATTACCAGCTTCAGGAGTGGCGACACGGCGAATACATCAAATTAAGCCGCAACCCCAAGTCTGTCATGGGAGCCGCCAATATCGAAACGCTGGTCGAACGCGTGATCCCTGATCCAGCCGCCCAATTTCTCGAGCTCATGGCGGACCATATTGATAGCATGAACATGGATCCGATTACCTATGCACGCATTATTCCTTCGCGTCCGGCACTCGCAGCCAGGCTCAACCAATACAAAGAGCTAGGCAACAGCTATACCTACCTGGGCTTTAACCTCAAACGCAAACCATTTGATGATGTGCGTGTGCGTAAAGCGATCAACTATGCCATTGATAAACAGGAAATTATTGACGGCGTCTATCTTGGCCTCGGCATTGCGATTGCCTCCCCGTACAAGCCGGGCACGCGCTGGAGCAATCCTGATCTTCACCCCTATGCCTTCGATCCGGCCAAAGCCAGACAATTGCTAGCCGAAGCAGGTTACACAGACAGCGATGGCGACGGTTATCTAGACAAAAATGGTCAAAAATTGTCATTTGAAATCCTGACCAACCTCGGTAACAAGCAGCGCGAGAAAACCTCGGTCATTATTCAGCGCAGACTCAAGGAAGTCGGGATTGATACCCGCTTGCGTACGCTGGAATGGGCCAGTTTACTGACCAATTTTATCAAACCGGGTAATTTTGATGCCGTGGTAATGGGCTGGGGACTGGGTCTGGACCCTGACCAGTACAATATCTGGCATTCCAGTCAGCAGGATCCCGGGCAATTCAACTTTATCGGCTACCACAATCCTCAAGTAGACCATCTGCTGGAGCAAGGGCGGCTTGAGTTTGACCCGGAAAAACGCATGCAGATTTATCATGCATTCGCCAAGGCCCTCTATGACGACAGTCCTCTGGTTTACCTGTCTGCCGGCTACGGGCTGACCGCCATCCACAAACGTGTGCAAGGGATTATGAATCCTATACCACCGGCGGGTGTCGGCTACGACTCACAAAAATGGTATATTCCGGCGCCGCTGCGCCGCGCGCAAATACAGGCTGAATAAAACATGCTACGTTATTTAATCAGACGTGTGTTATGGATGATCCCGATGTTGATCGGCATCAGTCTGATTTCGTTTTTTATCATGCATCTGGCGCCTGGCGATATCACCAGTACGGAATCTGCGTTCGACCCCAAATCCTCAGAAGAGTCACGGCAAAAACTGCGTGAGCTTTATCATCTGGATAAACCCATTATCGTGCAGTATGGCTTATGGCTGGAGCGCATGGTGCACCTTGATTTCGGCCATTCGTTTGCCAGCCATCAAAAACCGGTGTTTTGGTCAGAAACCGACAAAGACGGCAATACCACCAAGGGCATGATTGAAGAAGCCTTGCCAGTGACCTTGCTCATGAATTTAGTTGGTTTGTTGTTGACGCTGAGCCTTGCGATTCCGCTGGGCGTCATGGCGGCCAAAAAACATGGTCATTGGCAAGATCGCAGCATTACCTTATTTAATTTTATTGGTTTTTCTATCCCCGGCTTCTGGTTATCCCTGTTGCTGATGTACTGGCTGGGTGTGATTCACCCCTGGTTTCCGATTTCTGGCCTGCATAGCCTCAACTACGACCAACTCAACGCCTGGCAGCAAGCACAGGATCTGTTCATGCATTTGTGTTTGCCTGTGATCATTCCAGCATTGACGGGCCTCGCAGGTGTCACCATGTTTGTGAAAAACGGCATGCTGGACGTATTGAGCCAAGACTTTGTGATCACCGCACGCGCCAAGGGCTTGAGTGACCGGGTCGTGACTTATAGACATGCTCTGCGCAATGCCCTGCTACCACTGATTACTTTGGTCGGCCTGTCACTGCCCGGCTTGATTGGCGGCTCGGTGATTGCTGAAACCATTTTTGCCATTCCAGGCATGGGTAAACTGTTTTATGAAGCGGTGATGATGCGTGATTTTCCGGTCGTCATGGGCATACTCACCATAGGCTCAGCCTTGACACTGGTGTGCAACTTATTGGCTGATCTAGCCTACGCGTGGGCGGATCCGCGTTTGCGCAAAGGGGTCATGCCACAACGCTAGGCTATCCAGACATGAAAAAAGTCCTGCAAAATCCCTTAGCCCTAACCGGGTTGATCATTATCAGCATCATCTTGCTGCTGGCGCTACTTGCGCCCTGGATTGCCCCTTATGACCCGGATGCGATCCAGGTCAAGCAGATTCTGGTGGGGCCTTCGGGCCAGCACTGGATGGGCACCGATGGTCTGGGGCGGGATGTCTGGAGCCGGATGCTGTTTGGCGGCCGCGTCTCGCTATTGGTAGGCCTGGTCGCGGTGGGGATTTCGACTGCCATCGGGGTCGTGCTCGGTGCTTTAGCTGGCTACTATCGTGGTTGGGTAGATACGCTGATCATGCGACTGGTTGATTTGATGTTGTCTATTCCCAGTTTTTTCTTGATTTTAGCCGTGATTGCCTTTTTAAGTCCTTCGATCACCAACGTCATGGTGGTCATCGGCCTCACCTCCTGGATGGGCGTCACGCGGCTGGTGCGCGCTGAATTCCTGAGTCTGACACAACGTGAATTTGTCACCGCTTCCACGGCGCTTGGTGCTCTGGACAGTCGCATTATTTTCAAGCATTGCCTGCCTAACAGCCTCACCCCTATTCTAGTCAGTGTCGTGCTGGGCATCGCCAGCGCCGTGCTCCTTGAGTCTGGCCTCAGCTTTTTAGGTCTGGGCGTGCAACCGCCGCAAGCCTCCTGGGGCAACATCCTCACCGATGGTAAAGAGTATATCCAGTTTGCCTGGTGGTTATCCGTGTTTCCCGGACTTGCCATTTTAATCACGGTGTTAGGGTATAATCTGCTCGGCGAAGGACTGCGGGATGTGTTCGACCCACGTTCCAACACAGTACGCTAACCCTTCAATCAACTGACCAAACGAACTAACAACCACACAGGAACAAGCATGGCATTTCTTGCTGGAAAAAAAATCCTGATTGCCGGTTTGCTGAGCAACCGTTCAATCGCTTATGGCATCGCAGCCGCAATGAAACGTGAAGGTGCCGAACTGGCATTTACCTATCAAGTCGACAAGCACGAAAAGCGTGTACGTGACCTGGCCGCAGACTTTGAATCCGAGATCGTTCTCCCCTGTGACGTTGCTGAAGATGCACAAATCGACAACCTGTTTGTAGAGCTGGCTAAAGTCTGGGATGGCCTGGATAGCCTGGTGCACTCGATTGCTTTCGTCCCTAAAGTCGCTCTTGATGGTGACTACCTCGAAAGAATCGACCGCGAATATTTCCGCATTGCACACGATATCAGCTCCTACAGCTTCTCTGCGATGGCCAAAGCAGCCTACCCGATGATGCAAGGCCGCAATGGCAGCCTGTTGACCATCAGCTACCTGGGCGCAGAACGCACCATGCCTAACTACAACGTCATGGGCGTAGCCAAAGCCAGCCTCGAAGCCAACGTGCGTTACCTGGCACAAAGCCTGGGCCCACGTGGCATCCGTGTTAACGCTGTCTCAGCCGGCCCAATCAAAACGCTGGCTGCCTCTGGCATCGCTGACTTTGACAAAATGATCGGTTTTAACGAAAAACACGCCGCCTTGCGCCGTAACGTGACCATCGACGAAGTTGGCAATGTCGCCGCCTTCCTGACCAGCGACCTCGCCTCTGGTGTGACTGGTGAAATCACTTATGTAGATGGTGGCATGAATATTACTGCTGCCGGTCAAATTGACTAAAGCTGACCACTAGCAAAACAAAACGCCTGAGCTGTAAAAAGCCAGGCGTTTTTTATGGCTAAACGCCGAATACTTGCACTGTTTAACAACAATGCGCTAAATTGCCCAGTATCTCAAAGCAATCAAAAAAATTAATAAAGGTGCACTAAAATTTAACTCCCATTTAATTATGGTGCACTAAAAATATATAATATATTGTATTTTAATAATAATTTATTTTTTAATATTTATAGACCCTATTCAAAATAAAATTTTTGGTTCGTTTTTGGAGTCTAATCAACGTTAGATTTTGACAGCTCTTCGGACGAAGAAAAAAAGCGGGTGTATAAACTCTGGAAAAGCTGGTAAAAAACGAAGGACGAAGTATGCGTCGTCGCATAACTGAGTTGATGCGAACGCCGCATTTTAGCTCTTGGTACGTGACGCTTCCTTGTAGTTGAATGGCCAGCTGGAATAGGTGAGGAGTGATGAAGATCACAGTATTGCAAAAAGAGATTGTTTCACTAAGAGGCGCAGCAACAAAATCTAACGTCTCGTTTGAGCATACATCGTTTCCGTTGCTCACGACTCCGGCCACTTGCGCGGGTGCGGTCAATCACGAACCCCAATTGACCACTTCATCCCGCGCTGCGGGGTGGTGCTCAACTATGTAAGTTAGGTTCTCGATGATTATTGTAAAAGCACTACTCATTTTGGTCTTAACGCTCTTTTGGGCAGTTATTTCGTTGGTGGTACTACACTCTCCTTCAAGCCCATACACTCCTATAGCACTTGTATCTCTAATTTACATTCTGCTCGTTTACTTGATTTGGCCACTCGGCACTACTTACTCAGAAGTAGCATTCAATAGGTTTTATATTGTGTTTGGTATAGCCACTCTCTTGCTTGCTAGCGATGTTTTATTAAACAACCAGTGCCCATCATTTCCATTCTCTTCTGTAACTGCTATTCCTAAATCTCAGGGCTTAGCAGCAGATTTATTGTTTACCTGTATTTATCTTGGCAAAGTACCAACAACATTATTACTTTGTTTGTTTAGTGGGTGGCTTATATATCTAGGCCACACAAAAAAACCTAACCCATCACTCAAGCGGGACTGGTGATAAGATTCTTTTATGAGAAAATTATTAATAACGAGGGTTGAGCCACTAGTCTCTCCAGCCCTTACTTCAAACTTTAGAGAGTGAGTAAATGATCAAGTGGATTGGAAGCATTCTAATTAACTTTGCGGTCATCTTTCCACTCGTATGCGGAGCAGATACGTCCATAGTCGGTACGTGGGTTTTGACTTACGTAGCGCCGCAGGACGTGGAAAATACCATACCAGGCGGTATTACAAATACAAAAATGTACTTCACACACGATGGAAAGCTATTCTCTTTGAGGCCTGATGCAATATCGATTGCGAATTTCACCCCAACTGATTACACCTTCGACGGAAAGCAGTTGAAGGTAACCTTCCCGGGTGGGCAAGCGCGAGTCATGACTGTGACATTTCCTGATACTGAGACTATGATCATCACCCAAAAATATGAAAGCCAACGTACCTTCAAGCGCATCATAGGTTTTGACAAAAAGCTTGAACCAATGAGTTTACAACTGGTAAATGATAATTCGAGTAGTCCCGCAGCAACGGCATACGATGTCAGAGACTATTCAAAGTTGCCAACTATTGAACGGTTGCAAGGGGTCTGGGAAGTCATCGCTTACGAGAATGTCCTGCGTAACCAAGCTCCACCATACGGTTTTTTTAATGACATATGGACCATCAAAAAAGAAGCAGTTTCTATCTCACGTCGAGCGCCGCCGACAAGCGATTCACTACCGCTCACTTTCGTAGACGGACTACTCACCAGCAGTGGTATTGGCCTCGGCGGTCCAGTCGGATCGAAGCTACTCTGGAATGCTTCGTTCAACGAGTGGGGTAATCTTGTTCTTGATAGCACTTACTGCCGACTAATTCTTAAACTAGTTTCAAAAGACACTACTAATGTACCGGCCGTTCCGCTGAAAATAGTTTTGCTAAGTGTAAAGCAGTGAACAAGGGTTGCGCTCTCTAACCCGCTGCTCCTGAGGGACGCTACGCCGATCAGCCGGCTTCGCGCCCCTTACCTCAAACGTTAGCGGGTTATGAGAACGCTCGCAAAAGCTGCAGCCATTCTCGTCTCCTTATCTTTAGTAGATTATCAAAGAATTGCAGAGTTCATGCGCTATGAAGGCGAAACCTAGCGAGTCATATCAAACGGACTCTAACAAAGATGAATTATGAAATGCACTCGTTATCAAGGCAGAGTTACCACCTGGAAAGACGAACAAGGGTTTGGCTTTATCACGCCCAATAGTAACGGAAAGCAAGTGTTTGTTCATATCACTGCATTTTCAAACCGGCGGCGACGGCCGATTGGCAACGAGATTGTGAGTTATGAAGTCAGTAAAGATGCGAGTGGGAAATTAAAAGCCGAGCGTGTTCAATACATTGATGCACCATCGCGATCAAAGGATGGGCAGTTTCTATTGCTATTTGCCATCATTTTTCTTGTTTGCATGGCAATATCCGTTTTCGCCGGAAAACTGCCATTATGGGTGTTAGGGATCTATTTGCTGATGAGCAGTTGCACACTCATTGCTTACAAGCTGGATAAAAGTGCTGCAAGGCAGAACAATAGACGTACCCCTGAAAAAACCTTGCATCTATTGGCATTAATCGGTGGCTGGCCTGGGGCCATTATTGGGCAGAAACTGTTTCGCCACAAATCAAAGAAGCTTTCTTTTCAAGTGATTTTTTGGGCAACTATTATTCTGAACTGCGCGACATTAGCGTGGCTGCTTTCCATAGATGGATTTGCTTTTACAGAGCGCGTGATTGGCGCATTTTTAAATTAGCCAGGTGTATCAATTACAGAGTGACATCAAATAAAAAAGGAGGGCTATGCCCTCCTTTTTTCACTTCAGTTCGCTAATTATTCGTTACCTTTAGATAACAACACTTTGGCATTGAACTGAATATCTTTCTTGGCTTTGAGCGAAGCGACATAAGCATGTGACATCTCTGCCCCCAGTGCCATCTGATACACTTTAAAGGCTCTGTCCGCCACATCTGGCTGGTCTTTGAGCTTCTGGTTCACCGCAATCACTTTAATCACGGTATAGCCTTTGTTGGCCTCGTTAAAGCCATAGTACGCTGGCAGTGTATGTGTGTTGACCTTGAACACATTTCTCATCACACCATCGCTCAAGCCCTGCGCATTTCTGCGATCAACCGTCACGGGCGTAATCCAGTCTGCATTGCTTGCTTTACCGGCCTTTAGCTCAGCCAACAAGGCCTCGCCTTTTTGCTGCACCAATTTATCTGCGGCTTCAGCTTTGAGCAAGCCTTCAATACCGGCTTTAACTTCATCAAAGCTACGAGGCGCTTCTGGGCTGTACTCAACCACGCGTGCAGACACCAGGTTATTCGGTGATACCTCAACGGCTTCGGTATTGCGTTTATCTTTAAGCACGTCATCGGAGAACACCAAGGAAGCAAAACGATCGCTTTTGAAGAACTTGGCGACTTCATCTTTGCTCATGGCTGGAGAAGACTGCAATTGCAGGTTAAATTTCTTGACCGCTGGCTCCAGGCTGCCGGATTGCTCATACACAGTATTGCCAAAATCATCGGCCAATTCTGCATATTTAGCTTGTGCTTTCTGGAACAGCAATTCGGCTTTAATTTTGAGCTTCATCGAATCAAAATCAGAAGACTCGCCTGTAATGCCTGTCAGCTTGATGATATGGTAGCCGAACTCAGATTCCACCAAATCGCTGATATCGCCAACTTTCATCGAGAAAGCTGCATCCTCAAAAGGCTTGACCATCGCACCACGGCCAAAACTGCCTAAATCGCCGCCCTTGCCTGCTGAGCCTGTGTCTTGGGAGAACTCAATTGCCAGCTTTTCAAAACTCTTAGGATTGGCCTTGACTTGCTTGAGAATGGACTCTGCCTTTTCTTTGGCAGCGGCTTTTTCAGCAGGTGTGGCAGTGCTATTAAAACCGATCAAAATATGGCTGGCCTGACGTTGTTCATTGCCCTGAAATTTAGCCGCATTTTCATCATAGTATTGCTTAACTTCTTGGTCAGTCACGCTGACTTGGCCCATCAAGCCTGCAGCAGAGAGCAAAGCAAACTGTAACTTCACCTTGGCTGGTGCAATGAATTTAGTTTTATGCTGGTTGTAATACGCTTGTACCTGCTCAGGCGTCACCGTCACCTGATTCATAAAGTCAGCTACTTTAATATCGGTCACGCTGACTTCACGCTGTTCAAACTCGGACATCAGCGATTGCTCAGCGACTTTTTTCGGCATAAAGACCAGATTGCTCAGGCCTTCTCTTACCTGCTGGACCGCGAGGTCTTTGCGTATGCTCTGCTCAAATTTGGCTGGTGTCAGCTTGTTTTGTGTCAGCAACTGGTTGTAGGTTTCCTCAGAAAACTTACCGTTGCTTTGAAACTCCGGCATGCCAAGAATATGCTGGCTGAGTTGCTCGTCACTGATTTTAAAGCGGTAATCATGAATCGCACCCTCAATCAGCCGACGTGTAATGATGCCTTCCAGCACAGATTGCTTGAAAGCCGGGCTTTCGAGCAAAGCCGTATCGACTTTTTGTCCCTGGGACTGCATATAGTTACGCGCATTTTCCACGGCGTTAGAATATTCCTGCAGGGATATCTTCTGGCCATCAACTTTGGCCACTGCAACCTGCCCACCCGCCTGATTCAAATAGGAGTCGATGCCAAACAATGCAAACGGCACCACAATCAGTGCCAGAATGATTTTTGCCATCCATCCTTGTGTATGTTTTCTAAGTGCTTCCAACATTTTATCGTTTCCATTACCTGATTTTTTGCAACAGCAAACTATACCATAAAGCGATTAAAACCGCCTGAGTGCAACACCCTTCAGGCATTACACCCAAAGATTTGATCCAAAAATAAACCGTACGTTAGCCAATGCACTCGATCAAATAAGCGCTGGAGGTCTGAGAGATTAAAACGAATGGGAAAGAACAGCAGTCGATACTGACAAACATACAAGATAAACCTGATTCCAAATTTGGAATATCAAGTGAACAAATGAGAAGTGTTTTAATCGAATAAAAAGAAAAAAGCCCTGAATAATCAGGGCTTTTATTTGGCGGAGCGGACGGGGCTCGAACCCGCGACCCCCGGCGTGACAGGCCGGTATTCTAACCAACTGAACTACCGCTCCCGGTAATCGTTAAGCTGAAATTATAACATTGTTTTTTATAAAATCAACTAATTTTTTTAATTACTTATTCGGTACTTAGCATTGCTAATTAAAGTAACTTCTTAAGTACCGTGTCACTCAAAAAATTAAGAGCGCAAACTTCGCACTCTTAATTTAAATTGTTTGGTGGGTGCTAACGGGGTCGAACCGCTGACATTCGCCTTGTAAGGGCGACGCTCTACCAACTGAGCTAAGCACCCGTAACAACCACTGGTGTTGCTACTGCAGTTAAGCAACAAACGCTGCTCAACCAAAGAATGCTAGTTTACAGCATCTTTAAGGCCTTTACCAGCCCTAAATTTAGGAGATTTAGCAGCTTTGATGTTAATTGTTGCGCCGGTACGAGGATTACGGCCAGAACGGGCAGAACGCTCACCTACATAGAATGTACCAAAACCAATCAAGGTCACCATATCACCTTTTTTCAATGCACCGGAAATAGCCTCAGTTGTTGCATCCAGAGCACGAGCCGCAGCGGCTTTAGAAATACCAGCAGCACTTGCAATATGATCTATCAATTCTGATTTATTCACGTGTTTCCCCTAATAACTAGTTAAAAAGACAGGTACATCCTGTACCGTCTTTATATCAAGCCGCAAAACGAGCTGTCAAGCGGTATTCCGGCCTTTTGACAATAATTCGCATCAATTTTACTAATGCGTGACAGCTTGCTCGGCATTCCCTTCGCCAGCGGCAACAATCTCGACTGCAGGCGCTTCCACAGCCAAAGGTTGCGGTGCTCTTTCCAGCGCAAGATCCAGCACCTGATCTATCCACTTCACGCAATGAATGTCGAGATCCTTTTTGATGTTGGCAGGGATTTCAACCAGGTCTTTTTCATTGGCGGAAGGAATCAATACCGTTTTAATCCCTCCACGGTGAGCGGCAAGCAATTTCTCTTTCAAGCCGCCAATCGCCAGCACTTCCCCACGCAAGGTGATCTCGCCTGTCATCGCCACGTCTGCTCGGGCTGGAATGCCCGTCAGCACAGACACAAAGGCAGTGGTTAAGGCAATACCCGCACTTGGACCATCTTTAGGCGTCGCACCTTCTGGCAAGTGGATATGAATATCCTTCTTCTCGTAAAAGTCGGTCGGAATACCCAATCCTTCTGAACGGCTACGTACCACACTCATGGCCGCAGTGACAGACTCTTGCATCACATCGCCTAACTTACCTGTGGTGATCGTTTTACCCTTACCAGGCAAAGTCACCGCCTCAATGGTCAGCAATTCACCGCCTACCGAGGTCCATGCCAAGCCTGTCACCTGCCCTACCTGGTTATCTTTAGCGGCAACACCAAAGTCATAGCGCTTGACGCCCAGATATTGTTCAATATTCTTGCTGGTGATGTTAATCTTTTTAACGGTTTTGGTTTTGCCTTTGGCCAGCAATTGCTCTTTGACTGCTTTACGGCAGACCTTGGCAATTTCCTGCTCCAGGCGACGCACCCCCGCTTCACGGGTGTAGTAACGCACGATATCGCGCAACACACTTTCCGCCACCGAAATATCGGTAGACTTCAAGCCATGGGCTTTAAGCTGCTTGGGTAACAAGTAGCGTTGCGCAATATTGATCTTCTCATCTTCGGTATAGCCTGACAGACGAATAATCTCCATCCGGTCCAGTAACGGCTCGGGGATATTCATACTGTTAGCCGTCGCGACGAACATGACGTCACTCAGGTCATAATCAACCTCGACATAGTGGTCAGCAAAGGTATGGTTTTGCTCTGGATCCAACACCTCCAGCAAGGCGGAAGACGGATCACCACGCATGTCCTGGCCCATTTTGTCGACTTCATCAAGCAGGAACAACGGGTTTTTCACACCGACTTTCGTCATGCTTTGCAGCACTTTGCCAGGCATGGAGCCAATATAAGTACGGCGATGGCCGCGAATCTCCGCCTCATCACGCACACCGCCTAAAGCCATGCGCACAAACTTACGGTTGACCGCTTTGGCGATACTCTGTCCCAGCGAGGTTTTACCCACCCCTGGAGGGCCCACCAGGCACAAAATTGGGGCTTTGAGCTTGCCAACACGCTGCTGTACTGCCAGATATTCCACAATACGCTCTTTGACTTTATCAAGACCATAGTGATCCGCATCCAGAATCGCTTCTGCTGCCTGCAAGTCTTTACTGATTTTGGTTTTCTTTTTCCATGGCAGATTTAACAGAGTATCGATGTAGTTACGTACCACAGAAGCTTCAGCTGACATCGGTGACATCAGTTTCAGCTTCTTGAACTCGGCGGTGACTTTGGCTAATGCCTCTTTAGGCATGGCTGCGTTTTTAATGCGCTGGTCCAGCTCTTCCATCTCGGCATTTTCATCCTGCTCACCGAGTTCTTTCTGGATGGCTTTCACCTGCTCATTGAGGTAGTACTCGCGCTGACTTTTTTCCATCTGCCGTTTAACACGGCCACGGATGCGTTTTTCTACCTGCAGGATGTCAATTTCAGACTCCATCAGGTAGAGCAAATGCTCCAGACGCTCAATCACGCTGAGCATCTCAAGCACTTTCTGCTTTTCTTCCAGCTTGAGCGTCAAGTGGGCTGAAATGGTATCAGCCAAACGACCAGGCTCGTTAATTGTTGCCAGTGAAGTCAGAATTTCGGGGGGGATTTTTTTATTCAGTTTAACGTATTGATCAAACTGGGTCATGACCGTACGCATCAAGGCTTCGGCCTCTTTGTCATCCTGGTCTGTTTGCTCAACTTCTTCACCCAAGGCCATAAAGCACTCGTCAGTCTCCACAAAATCGGAAACGCGTACGCGATGCAAGCCTTCTACCAGGACTTTCACTGTACCATCCGGGAGCTTGAGCATTTGCAGCACGGTCGCCAGGGTACCGATTTCATACAAATCTTCAGCCACAGGATCGTCTTTGTTGGCTGACTTTTGTGCAACCAGCAAAATCTTTTTGTCACCCTCTGAAGCGCGCTCCAACGCTTTGACCGATTTAGTCCGGCCAACAAACAATGGAATCACCAGGTGGGGATAGACGACGACATCGCGCAAAGGCAATAAAGGGATTAAAGCGTTTTCCGGTGTCTCGGAGTCAAGCAAAGTGTGTTCTGTCATAGCGTCTTTCAATAAGTGTCAAAGGAACAAGTCCTTTGCATATAGATGGGAACATTCTTTGAGAATTCAAGAGAGCAGGCATCTCATGCTATTAGATGCTATCTTGCAATAGCCGGACGGCTATTGCAAGCGGGATTTAATGTGCGTTTTCAACGCGTTTTTGTGCATCCTGATAAATCAGAATTGGTTCGGAGGTGTGTTCAATCACGCCAGCATCTACAATCACTTTAGACAAGTTTTTGAGAGATGGCAGCTCATACATCAGGTCTAGCAAAGCGTGCTCGAGAATCGAACGCAGGCCACGTGCACCGGTTTTACGTTCCAGCGCTTTTTTAGCAATCAGACGCAAGGCAGACTCTTCAAACTCCAGCTCAACGCCTTCCATTTTGAACAGCTTCATGTATTGCTTGGTCAGCGCGTTTTTGGGTTCTACCAGAATCGTCATCAGTGCAGCCTCATCAAGAGACTCAAGTGTCGCCACGACTGGCAGACGTCCAATGAACTCAGGAATCAAACCAAACTTGATCAGATCTTCCGGCTCCACTTCACGCAAAACTTCGCCAACCGCGCGCACATCTTCTTTGCTCTTCACTTCGGCACCAAAACCAATACCGCCTTTTTCTGAACGGTGACGAATGACTTTTTCCAGCCCGTCAAAAGCGCCGCCGCAGATAAACAGAATGTTAGTGGTATCCAACTGCACAAACTCCTGGTTAGGATGCTTGCGTCCACCTTGTGGCGGCACCGAGGCAATCGTGCCTTCGATCAGTTTCAACAAGGCCTGTTGCACGCCTTCACCAGACACATCACGGGTGATTGACGGGTTATCAGACTTACGGGAAATCTTGTCGACTTCATCAATATAAACAATGCCGCGCTGTGCTTTTTCTACATCGTAATCACACTTTTGCAGCAGTTTCTGCATGATGTTTTCAACATCCTCACCCACATAACCGGCTTCGGTCAGTGTGGTCGCATCCGCCATCACAAAAGGCACATCCAGCAAACGTGCCAAGGTCTGCGCCAGCAATGTTTTGCCAGAGCCGGTTGGTCCAATCAGCAAAATGTTGCTTTTTTGTACCTCAACATCATCTTTGCCAGACTGGTTGCCGTCAGACAAAGGGTTATACCCCAGACGTTTGTAGTGGTTATACACCGCAACAGACAGATTTTTTTTCGCCTGTATCTGACCAATCACATACTGATCCAAAATAGAGCAGATTTCTTGTGGCGTCGGCAATTTTTTGTCTGCGGACTTGATTTCGTTAAGGCTCTGAATTTCTTCACGAATAATGTCATTGCATAAATCAACGCATTCATCACAAATAAACACAGAGGGGCCTGCAATCAGTTTTTTCACTTCATGCTGACTTTTGCCACAAAACGAGCAATATAACAGCTTCTCGCTGTCAGATTTGTTTGCCATGCTATTCCCCTGCTAGTTACGCGCTGATTAAGCAGCGCTACGTGCGGCAATCACCTGATCTACCAAACCATAAGCTTTGGCAGCGTCAGCACTCATAAAATTGTCACGATCGGTATCGTTGGCAATGGTTTCAATACTTTGGCCAGTGTGATGGGCCATGATGCCATTGAGTTTGTCCTTCAGGTACAAAATCTCTTTGGCATGAATCTCGATGTCAGACGCCTGCCCCTGGAAGCCACCAAGCGGCTGGTGAATCATCACGCGTGAGTTAGGCAGGCAGAAACGCTTGCCTTTCGCACCAGCGGTCAGCAGGAACGCACCCATGCTGGCAGCTTGACCGATACACAGCGTGCTGACATCGGGCTTGATGAACTGCATGGTGTCATAGATAGACATCCCCGCAGTGACCGAGCCACCGGGAGAGTTAATGTAGAGAGAAATGTCCTTGTCAGGATTCTCGGCCTCGAGGAACAGCAACTGCGCCACCACCAGATTGGCGGTCATGTCATTGACCGGCCCCACCAGAAAAATGACGCGTTCTTTGAGCAGCCTGGAATAGATGTCATATGAACGCTCTCCTCGGCCACTCTGCTCAATAACCATAGGGATATATCCCAGGCCTTGTGGCTCCATACGTTGTTGCATCATGCCTTCGTTCGCGTTCATATAATTCATGGTTTAAGCACCTGCCATCATCAATTCATCAAATTTAATTTTTTTGTTTGTTACTTTGGCTTTTTCCAACACCCAGGCAACAACATTTTCTTCGGTCGCCAAGGCCGCTGGCTCATCCAGACGTTTCACATCTGCATAATACCAGTTGACCAGCTCTTCAGGTTTCTCAAAACTTTGCGCGAAAGTATCTACCATCGCACGTACCTGATCGGCATTGGCCTGCAAGTTGTTGGTGTTGACCAACTCAGTTAAAACCAAACGCAACTTGGCATTGCGCTGTGCCTGCGTTTCAAACACAGAAGGCTCCATAGGCACTTGTGCCGGATCCACACCGCGCTGACGCAGGTTTTGTGCAGCAACCTGCATCAAACGATTAGTCTCGGCCGCAATCACCGCTTTAGGCAATTCAAAGCTGCTCTCATCGACCAAGGCCTGGAAGACAGACTCTTTAACCCGTGCCTTGATACGTTTATCTACTTCTTGCTCAAGGCTTTGCTTGATTTCAGCTTTCATGGTGTCGATGTTGCCATCTTCCACCCCGAGGCTTTTCGCAAACTCAGCATCCACTTCAGGGTAGACTGGCTGCGACACAGAAACAAACTTCACCGCATAAGACACAGTTTTACCTGCCAACTGCGCCGGATTGTGATCTTCCGGATAAGTGATCTCAAATGTTTTTTCGGTACCAGCTTTGCCACCGATCAACGCATCGTCAAATTCTTTCACACGGCCTGGTTCACCGATCACAAGATCAATACCACGGTCGCCAGTACTTTCAACCTGCTCACCATCAATAGAAGCGGTCAAAGTAATGTTAATGCGGTCACCCTTTTTCGACATGCGCTTGACCGGCTCATAGCTCACGCGCTGCTTCACCAACACATCCAATGTTTTTTCCACATCGGCATCGGTCAACTCCAACGCTGGACGCTCAATTTTGACTTTGCTCAGATCGCCCAGTTTCACTTCCGGGAAAATTTCGAAAGTAGCAATGTATTCAAATTCCTCTGCAGCATCCTTAAACGGAATGTGTTCGATATTCGGGAAGCCTGCCACACGCAGCTGATTCTGCTCTACCGCTTCACCAAAGCTGGTTTCTACCGCTTTGGAGTACACTTCATCGCGGACCTGATTGCCGTAGTGCTGGTTGACCAAACCCATGGGCGCTTTGCCCGGACGGAAACCAGCAAACTTGGCGGTACGTGAAATTTGCTGTAAACGTTGTCTGATTTGCCCTTCCAGCGGTGCCAAAGGGACTTTGATTGTCATGCGACGTTCCAAGTTGCTGACTGTTTCAACAGATACTGCTGCCATGCTGAACTTCCTGTAAAAATCGTTATTTAACGATGGGTTATGTAAGTGAGCGCCATTGAATGCGCATTTAATAATGTTTTCACACAACCTGACCACACTCTAAAGGCAGAGGCCGGCGATCAAATGATGAAAAAAGAGCGTAAAAATATAACACAAGTCTGAATTGAAATAAACTTAAAGCCAGTTTAGCGCAACTGCGCACAACACATGGCTAAAGACACTGTACTTTTAAACGACAACCCCATCAAAATGCGAAATACTCACTACATGAATCGAAGATGGGGCTAAGCACTTTAATTGCAAGCCGCCTAGCTTAGCAATGTTTACTCGCCATATTAAGCAAGCGCAACAATCGTCTCAATCTCAACCAGCACATCGCGCGGCAATTTGGCCACTTGTACCGTGGAGCGTGCCGGGGTATGCGTGCCGAACACTTCGGCATACACCTGATTCATCGCCACAAAATCATCCAGATTCTTGAGAAACACGGTTGTTTTCACAACTTGCTGCAAACTGCCCCCTGCAGCCTCGATAATGGCCTGCAAATTGGATAGTACCTGACGCGTCTGGCTCTCAATATCGCCATCATTGAGCGTACCATCAGGGCGCAAGGCGATTTGGCCTGAGGTATAAAGCATATTCCCGACGACAACACCTTGTGCGTAAGGCCCGATCGCGGCTGGTGCATTCGCTGTTTGTACAATATTCATTTTTCGTTCCTTTCAGAGCGTCATTCAAAGATGACTCGCTCAAATCACTCAAGATCATTTGCTTAGGCCGGTCTATCATGACCATTGAACGGCCGCCAAAAACAACAAAGGCCTCCGCAAAGGAAGCCTTTAATTTGTATCCTCCCCCATCGGGTGAGGTGGTGCGAAAGGAGAGACTCGAACTCTCACGCCGCGAGGCGCTGGAACCTAAATCCAGTGCGTCTACCAATTTCGCCACTTTCGCATACTGCCATCGTTCGCTGACAATTCGATAGTATACCCTAATTGCATCAGCTTTCACAAACTTGCCGAGTTCAGATTGACAAGCCAGCCGTTCAACTGCAAGATGCCAGATTAATCATCATAAAAACGTTGTTATAGGACAGGATATGCATTCAGCCGAAGAAAACATGCTTAGAGCGGAACTTGAGCTCTTGATGCGAGAGCGTGAAATTTTGCTCAAAATCACCGGGGTGGCTGCCGGACTCATTGCAGAACTCAACACACCGGATTTGCCAATTCGCACGGTGGAAGCTGCTGATTTATTGGCCACGACCATTAATCAGCTGCCAGAAGACCTGTTACAAGACGCGCTGGACGCTGTTCACGCGACCATCGTCAACTAAGTTCTGGTGAAGTGCATGTCTGACATGCGGGCTTGAGATGTGATGCGTCTGCTAGCTTTTGCTTTTCCATGGTTACTGACTGCTTGCGGCACTGCTTTTCAGCCACACCCGATTCCTCAACAAGAAAACATTACCACCATCCATGAAGCGGTGCCGGATGAAGATGGCTTCAAGACGTTTGTTCTAAGCAATGCACCCCAGACCGCCTGGCCTATCCAGACCTGGGATTTGGATAGCCTGACCTTATCTGCGCTTTATTTTCATCCAGCCCTTAAAGTTGCAAAATCCGATTACGCAGTTGCGCTCGCCAGCATCACCAGTGCCGGACTCCGGCCGCAAGTCGGCTTGAACAGCCAGTTAGCGCATAGCAACCAGGCCAATGGTGACATCAGCCCCTGGGCTTATAGCCTGCAAGTGAGTATCCCGCTGATTACTGCTAACAAGCGACAAATCAGCATTGAAATCGCGCAATATCAAGCTGACATCGCCAAAATACAGATCGCGGAAACGGCGTGGATGCTCAGGCAGCAATTGAGCGTAGACTTGATTTTGCTGGCAGAGCAGCAAGCCATGCTGGCAAACTTGAGCAAATTGCAAACAGCACAGGATCAATTGCTGGATGCTTACCAGAAACGGCTGGATGTGGGAGTCGCAGGGCAATCTGACGTGCTGCCGATTCGTTTGCAGCGTGACCAGTCAGCCTGGCAGTTGCAGCAAACCAGTGTTCAAATCAAACAGACCGAGCAGAAAATCTTGCATGATGCCGGACTGACCACACAAAACAACCCGCTGTTTAAACTGGCGCCAGTCCAGCTTTCCCAAATTCTCAAGGAGCGCTTTGCGCATGCAGCGGTATATGCCGATGCGACCACCATACAACATTATGCGCTGACCAACCGCATGGACATTCAACGCGGCTTAGCACAATATGCCAAGGCTGAGTCGCAACTGAAACTGGAGATGGCCAAGCGCTACCCCAACCTCTCGCTCAGCCCCGGCATCATGTATGAATATGGCGATAAAATCTGGTCATTGGGATTGAGCACCATGCTGAACCTGCTCAACCGCAATTCGGATTTGTGGGCACAAGCCGAGCAAGTGAGACTGAATGAAGCTGCGCGATTTTATGCCTTACAGCATCAGGTGATTCAATCTTCAGAGCAGGTGCATGTCAAATACCGCGATAGCGCACGTTTGCTGGTCACATTGACACAAACCTATGAACAGCAAATGCAGAGAAAAGCCCAGCTTGCAAAACAGTGGAGACAAGGGCTGATCGACAAAGTGGAATACTTGCAAGCCGAAATTCAATTTTACAATGCGCAGCAACGGCTCATTTTGCAGCAAGCCAATGTCATGCGGGCATTGCAAGAGATTGAAAACGTAATGCAAACACCCATCGCGCTGTCACAGCGCCCGGTGGTCACCCTAAAACAACAGCAAAAGGCAACAGCCAAATGAATAAAAAAACGCTGTGGATTATTGTGGTTCAGGTTTTACTCATTGTAGTTTTGATATGGTGCGTTGCCATTGTCGGTCGCGACGAGTATGAATCCGTCCAGAATGACGGAGATGAAACCATTGAAGGCCCGTCAAGAGTAAGCGAGCAAAATGGGTTGCAAGTGGTCAAATTAAATGCAGCCACGCAAAAAAACAGTGGCATCCAGGTGCAGCCCCTGCAAGCTTACCAATACCATGGCAATATCAAGGTGCTGGGTTCGGTGATCTCGATCCAGACACTGGTGGACTACAACAGCCAGTATCAGCTACTCAAGTCACAATTAGCACTGGCTGAAAACATGTTGCCTAACCATCAACTGCAATACCAGCGTTACAAGCAACTGAACGAAGACGACAAAAATATCTCGGACAAGGCACTACAAGAGGCGCAGTCAGTGATGATTAGCGACCAGACGCATATCAAAACGACACAAGAGCAACTCAGGGCGCTCACAGACACCATCGTGGCACAATGGGGCAAACCGCTAGCCACCCTCATCACCCAGCAACCTTCGCAAGGCCCGCTCAATGACTTGATCAAGCAAAAAAAAGTACTGGTACAAGTCAGTTTTCCGTTGAATTATGAGGTACCAGCCACCGACTCCGTTGTTTATCTGACCCCGATTCAAGATGAAGTCACCCCCATCCGGGCAGAGTTTGTTTCGCAATCGATCCAAACCGATATCAGCAATATCGGAAAAACCTATTTTTACAGTGCGCCCGCCGATTATTTGCGGGTAGGCATGCGGGTCAATGTGGTTCCGGCCGAGGCCTCGTCAAAATCACTCAAGGGCGTACTGGTGCCTAACCAGGCGATTGCCTGGCACGGGGGCATCGCCTGGATTTACATCAAGACCCAGCCAGATACCTTTTTGCGCAAACCGGTGGCCTCTGATATTGAACTCGAGCACGGCTGGTTCGACACCCATTTAACGCCCGGCACAGAAGTCGTCACCCATGGTGCACAGTTGTTGTTGTCGGAAGAGTTCAAATTTCAGATCAAGAATGAAAATGAAGATTAATCTGCAACTGTTTGAAAAAAATAGAGATTTCAAACCATGATGGCAGCCCTAGTCAGATTTTCCATCCGCTTTTACGGTGTCATCATCGGCCTGGCCCTGCTGGTAGTACTGTATGGTGTTTATAGCCTGCAGCAGAGCGACCTGAATGTTTTTCCAGAGTTTGCGCCAACACAGGTGGTGATTCAAACCGAATCGCCGGGCTTGTCCGCCAGCCTGGTAGAAAAAATGGTGACACAACCGATTGAAAACGTGCTCTCCGGATCGATAGGCATCAAAAGCTTACGTTCGCAGTCGATTCCAGGCTTGTCCATCGTCACCGTCGTTTTCCAGGACAAGTCAGACATATACCGCAATCGGCAAATGGTTGCGGAGCACCTGAATATGCTGGGCAATCTGCTACCTGCAGGCATTATTCCCAAAATGACCCCGCTGACCTCGTCCGCCAGTACCGTTCTCGGGCTGGGTATTACCTCGGAGAAGCTGTCGCTGATGGCGCTACGGACCCTGGTCGATTGGCAACTGACTCCGCATTTGATGAGCATACCTGGCGTGGCTGACGTCAATGTCTATGGCGGACAAGTGCGTCAGTTTCAAATCAAGATTGATCCGCGCAAATTGATGCTATACCAGCTGAATGTGCAAGATGTCGTCAATGCGGCCTCCCGCGCAACTGGAGTCAGAGGGGCCGGGTTTATCCAAAATGACAATCAGCGCCTCATTCTGAATATGCAAGGGCAAACCACGACACCACAGCAACTCGCACACATTACCCTGCTCCGCAAACTTGGCCGGACCATTCGCATCAGCGATGTGGCCGAAGTCGCAGAAGGTGCGGCCCCCTCCATTAGCAGTGCGGCGATCAATGGCAAGGTGGGCGTCTATCTATCGGTGCAAGGGCAATTGGGGGCCAACGTATACGCCCTCACCAAACAGCTGGAGCAAAAACTGGCAGAGATACAGCCCAGCTTGCAACGCGCGCAAGCAACCTTGCACACCGGCCTGTTCCGCCCGGCCAACTTTATTGAAACGGCGATTCACAGCCTGCGCTCCGATATCTTGATTGGTTCCATACTAGTCATCGCCGTCTTGTTTGTATTTTTGTTCAACGTGCGTACGGCAGTCATTTCTGCCACCGCCATTCCCTTGTCACTGCTAACCGCCATTGTGGTGCTCTACCAGTGTGGTGCAGGCCTCAACATCATGGTGCTGGGGGGACTGGCGATTGCATTGGGCGAAGTGGTGGATGACGCCATTATTGATACGGAAAATATTTTCCGCCGCCTGCGCGAAAACCGCCAGCTCGCACAGCCACAACCGCTGTCAACCGTGGTTTTTCAAGCTTCGATGGAGGTGCGCAGTTCGGTGGTCTACGCCACCATGATTGTCGCGCTGGTATTTTTACCGTTGCTGACCTTAACAGGGGTGGCAGGCAAATTGTTCGCGCCATTGGGCTACGCTTATATTTCTGCCATCTTAGCCTCATTATTCGTCGCGCTCACCCTTACCCCCGCACTCTGTTATCTGTTGCTGGCGAAAGCGCCTTTAGATGCGCAAGAATCACCTTTATTACACTGGCTCAAGCACCGTTATGTCGCCCTGCTCCACCGCATTGAACAGCATTATCAGCTCATTCTGCTGAGCAGCTTTGTGTGTATTGCACTCGGCCTGGCCCTGCTGCCTTTATTCAGGAGCCAATTTATTCCCTCCCTGCATGAAGGGCACTACGTACTGCACATGACTACTGTGCCGGGGACTTCAGAGCTGCAGTCACTCAAGCTGGGCAATCAGGTTACTAAAACCCTGCTGGAAATCCCCGGAGTGAAAACGGTCGCCCAATGGGTAGGCCGGGCCCCGAATGCAGCAGATACGTTTGGCACGCACTACAGCGAGTTTGAGGTCGAAACTGGCACCTTGCCCGGCGCTGAGCAGGAGCGTATTTTTCATGCCATCCGAGAGGAGCTGGCTGGCGAATCCACGGACGAAGAGGATGACGGTAAAGTGGAGGTTGGATTTGTCGGCGCCAATTTTGCCATGAATACTTTTTTAACCGAGCGGATTGAAGAAACCATCTCGGGTTACGCCGCTGGCCTGGTGATTAATATTTACGGCCAGGACCTGGATGCCCTGGACAGGGATGCACAAAAAGTCGCCAGTGTATTGGCCGGGATACGCGGCATTCGTGATGTTATGGTGCAATCCCCGCCTGAAACGCCAGAGATTGTGATTCGGCTCAAACAGGAAAAACTGGCATTGTGGGGGTTGCAGCCTATGGACGTCCTGGAGACGGTTAAAGCCTGCTATGAAGGGGTGCCGGTCAACCAGGTTTACATTGGCAATCGAGCGGTCGGTGTCAGCGTGCTGCTCAATGATGCTGCACGCGACGATATTGCCGATATGCGCAACCTGCCCATTTTCAACCCCGAAGGCCAGATGCTCAAGCTGTCTGATGTCGCTTATGTTGCGCAGGAAGGTGGACGGTCAAAAATCCTGCATTCAGGTGCCAAACGCATCCAAACTGTCACCGCCAATATGGCCGGGCGTGACCAGGCATTATTGCTTAAACAGATACAAAGCGCTTTACATGAAAAGATGACACTCAATCCCGGCAACTATCTTGAATTTTCGGGTGAGGCTGAAGCTAACGCGCAATCGCGTCAGGACCTAATTGTTCATTCGCTGGTCGCTGGCATCGCCATTTTTCTCATGCTATACATGGCGTTTGGCCGGCTGCGTAACCTGCTGCTAGCCTTTGCCAATCTGCCTTTTGCCTTGATTGGCGGCGTAGTGGTGACCTTTTTTAGTGGCGGCTGGATCTCGGTAGGCACATTGGTGGGGTTCGTCACCTTGTTTGGCATCACGTTGCGCAACTCCATCATGATGGTATCGCACTTCCAGCATCTGGTGGATCATGAAGGCTGTGAATGGAATCTGGAAACCTGCATTCGTGGCGCCTCAGAACGGCTGCCTTCGGTGCTGATGACCGCATTGGTAACGGCGTTAGGCTTACTCCCGCTCGCCATTGGCAGCGGCGAACCCGGGCGGGAGATTGAAGGCCCGATGGCGACCATTATTGTCGGCGGGCTGGTGTCTTCAACAATTCTTAATTTGCTGATTCTGCCCACGATCATGCTGCATTTTGGCAAGTTTGAGCAGACAGCCCCTCAATAATGCGCCTGGCTAAACCTGCATTACGCAGTTGAAATACTCGTCACGCCACAACGATCAAAATGGCTGGCATCAAAGCCGTGCTCGCACAGCATGTATTGACTCTGATGCACCACCCGGGTTTTAAACCGCGCCAGCTTGAGGAGCGCAGTAACTCCAGTGTCTATCATGCCCATCTCCTGCAATTGCGGCAATGTCAGCGCCTGGTCTAGGCTCAGCAAGCGTTCATCAGACTTCACCAGCAACAACTGACAAGCATCCAGTTGCAAAGCCAACCACGCGGCCAGGCTATCCGAGGTCACGTCCCAGCTGTGCGGCAGCGGATATTCCGTGGCAAATGCCTGGTTTAATGCCATTTCACTCGGCAACCAGACCAGGCCACGGTGTTGCCAGCCACGCTCTGCAATTTCAAAGGGATTACGCACCAGAGTTAGCGCGGGCATCATCGCTACCAGGCTACGTGCCATTTGATCCATGGCGTAAATTGCCAGCGCATGCGCCTGACTGTCATCGATATGTCCCTCAGGCATCGTCGCCCGCAAACGCTGGAACTCACGTACCGCATCAGCATACACACCGCCCCCGGGGACGATGATCACCTTACCATCCCCCCAGCGCACCACCAGCTTTAGCCATTGCATCAGGCTATCATAGTGGGTCACGCTACCCCCTAGCTTGATCACCCACATCGCATCTTCCTGAACATTAGTTTTTTGCTGACCATTCGTTTTTTGTTTTAAATGCCGCAACCAGCTTGAAGAACTGCGACGCCTTGTCAAAGGTTTCCTGATACTCTTTGGCGCAATCCGAATCAGCGACAATGCCACCGCCGGCAAAAAACGTCATGCGGTCTTGGGCAATGACCGCCGTTCTAATCGCAATATTCGTATCCATACAACCATCAAAGCCAATGTAGCCGATACTGCCGCAATAAATCCCACGCCGATGCGGCTCCAACTCCTCAATAATCTCCATCGCACGCAACTTGGGCGCACCGGTAATGGAGCCGCCAGGGAAGCAACCGCGCAGCAAATCCAGCGCATGAAACCCATTGGCCAGCTGACCACGAACGATGCTGACCAGATGATGCACATTGGTAAATCGCTGCAATTTGAATAACGCTTCGACCTTCACCGAGCCGACGGCACACACTTTGCCAATGTCGTTGCGCAGCAGATCAACAATCATGAGGTTCTCGGCGCGGTCCTTGATACAGCCGGATAACTCCTGAGCAATCGCCGCATCTTGCTCAGCATCTTGGTGACGCGGACGAGTGCCTTTGATCGGACGCGTTTCCACCTGTTGATCCACCACCTGCAAAAAACGCTCAGGCGACATGGAAAGAACCGAAACAGGCAAGCCCTCTCCGTCCTCCACTTGCATCAACGCCATAAAAGGCGCACGGCTCAATTGCCGGAAATGATCATACGCCTGACAGGCGTCACCGCGCACCTCCACGGCAAAACGCTGCGCAAGGTTAATCTGATAGCAATCCCCGGCACGGATGTAATCTTTGACGCGTGTAAAGGCCTGAGCATAAGCGGCTTGATCCAGATTGGCCTCTACGTTGCCGACGACTTCAAATGGTACGCTATTGCGTTCTGGCGCCGTGGATAGCAGCCTGGCATGCAGCTGCTCAAGCCCTGCTTGATCCAGATAGCGTAAATGCGAAACCAGCTTGCACTGCCGTGCGTGATGATCCACGATGATCGCCCAGTCATAAATGCCCACCATCATCTCTGGCAACGGCACGTCCTGTTGCGCCATCACTGGGATTTTTTCAATACTGCGACCCAAGTCATAGGCAAAATAGCCGAGGGCGCCCCCCGCAAACGGAACCTCAGGGGTACGTTCAACAGGATGAGAGAGCAACCATTGCTGAATGGCTTTGAAAGGATCTTCTTCCGTGCGGGTGCGCTGCTGATCAACCAGCACGTCTGTGTGCGGATGCCGATGAATTATTCTCGCCACAGGGGCAGCCACCACAATATCAAAGCGCGCGCCCAGGCTGATCTCTTCATCCACGGTCGCGACTGCATCTGTTTTCTCAATCTGCCCACTTTCAAGCAACATGGGCCAAGTGAGGTCTCTCACCTGCTTGAACCAATGCATGCCTTCAGCATACGGGAGCGTCAGCGTATTCAATGTCATTGCTGCCATAACCTCGCCACTGCATAGGCCGGAAAACACACCTCTGCATCCTTTTTTAAACTTGCCTCAGCAGCCTCTACCACAGCAGAAGCAGCGTAGTACTTCATCCCCAATTCGTCAGCCAATTGGCTGACCAGAAAGCTGCCCGCACCAAGACCCACCAAGGTCTGCGGGCGGTCTTGCCCCTGCGCGATTACTGCCTGAATACTGTGCTTGATTAAGGTGAGCTGCGCCGCTTTAAACGCCTGCGCCAGAGACTGCCAGAGGTTGTCCTCGGCTGATTCGACATCATGCCCAACCATACGAGCGATGCGCCGCATGCTTTCTAACAGCGATTTGCCTTGACCATCCGCCGTGTCTGCCAGGTCATCGCTGGCCGGCAGCTCGCCCAAAATACGGTAGACATCCGCCGTGGTGGCAAAATACTCGGCAGCGATATGCCGCTGTGCACCTTGCCATTCAATAAATGGCCCCAGCGCCATCAGCGGCGTGCGGACGACACCGGTATAACAGAGTCCAGATTGCCGCATACGTTCGGCATCTGTCCAGCCTGAGGGCAAGACCTGTTGCTGCTGACATCGTGTCAGATCGCAAGTCGTACTGCCGATATCAACCACAACCATCGCGGCATCAGGCAAGGCCATGGCAAGACATTGTGCTGAGGCATGCCAATTCATCGATGCAATCGTTTCCGCCTGGCCTGTCACATTGTCGGTAAAGGTCATGCCTGAACGCTTTGTGGCCTGATAAAACCTGGCGGCTGGCAAATAGCGATGGACCGTTTCCGCAATTGCTTGTACGCCTTGTGCCCGATTTTCAAATAAATCCACTAACTCGCCGGTCATGGTAATGACATGATCACATTCGTCCGCCGACAATTGCCAGTCATGCAACAGCTGCTTGATGGCCTCTTCCAATCTCGGCAGGCCTTTCCATAAAGCGCATGCCTGCTGTGAAACGTTGAGTACCTGCGATTGTGTATCCAGCATCACCGCTTTGACATGCGCACCGCCAATATCCCATCCAATGACAGGTTTAGACCTGGTCATATCCCCCCTCTTGCAATGTGTTCAGCGTGAGTCTTAGCGAGCTGCTAGCCACGTCTGCTTGTAACTGATTGTTTAATACTGCCTGCAGAATGACTCCTGCCGGATTGCTGTTCATTATCCTCGACAATCCAATATACGGAGTGGTTAATCGTGGATTGATTTCAACCAGAACCAAGGCGCCCGCTGCATTCAAAATCATATCCGCCCCCCAATAACCGATCAGGCCCGGGATCGCACGATGCACTTGCTCGGCCAGTCGCTGCATGGCGAGGATCTGATCCGTCGCTTCGTTGACACCAGCCCCGTTAAAAGTAAATTCACCATTGACGATTTTCACCTGCTGGCGATGCGCAGCGATCACTTTTACCTCGGTAGTGGTGGCCACCACCGACATGCTCAAGGCGATGCCAGGCACATAGGGCTGTAGCAAAAATCGCGTCAGACTCAGCAAGGAATTATTGATTAAATTATTTTTAAATTCAATCAGTTCAGAATCTTTTTTAAAGTAATATGTTGCAGTGCAACCCGCGCCATCATCAGGTTTCACTACCCAGCCATGGAACTGCCCCTGACCATACCAGGGGAGTGACTCCAATGTTATCAATTCATCCAATAAGACATGCGGCATCACTGACACACCGGCCTGGTGACAAAGCTCAGCCATGCATGCCTTGCTAGTGGTATCGGCAATAGCCTGTGCCGTGCATCCGACCCAGGGAATGCCAATGTCTTGCACCAGATGACACAACGCTTGCAGAATCCCCTGCGTTTCGGGTGCGATCACCCAACAGGCATCAATGTCTTGCTCAGCGAGTTGCTGTTGCCATACCGAATGCGCATTTTCATGCGCCTCTATAACAACACTCTGCGCCATTGCAGGCGGCATCACGCGGTAGTCATGGCTAGTGATACAATCCATGCCCAGCGCAGCCAGGTCTGCCAATAGGGCATCTCGCATCAACAGCCCTTCCTGCAGCAAACTGGCAGGCAAGGCTTCTGCAACCAAGCCGCCGGCGCTGATGTATTCACAAACCCAGATTTTGAAACGAGTGGTATTTTGCATATTATTCCCGTCATCGATTTGATGCATGGCCAGGTGGTCCAGGCCATACAAGGCCAGCGCCAGCACTACCGTCCTATTCAATCGCAACTGACGGAGAGCCATGCCCTGATCGATATCGTGGCAGCTATTTTACAAGTTTATCCGTTTGACTGCCTGTATATTGCAGATTTAAATGCCATCACTGGCCAAGGCACGTTGCCGAACCACCTGTCCTTGATCCAGCAGGCGATGGTCGAGTTCCCGCAATTAGCCTGGTGGATAGACGCAGGTTTTCAAACCGCCGACCAGCTGATTCCTTGGCAATCTGCCCGCATCACCCCTATTCTGGCCAGTGAGTCTATGCAAGATGATCAAACCTATGCACAAATGCGGCAAACGTGCCCAAACAGCCTACTCTCGCTGGACTTTTTCCAAGATGGCTTTCATGGGCCCACCCAACTGCTCTCAGCGCCACAGCAATGGACACACCCCACCATCGTCATGAGCTTGTCCAAGGTCGGGGCAAATCGCGGCCCAGACCATACACAACTGGCCACGCTCAAAGCGCAGCATCCGCAACAAGCTTTATATGCCGCTGGTGGCGTACGTGATGCGCAAGATATTGAAACCTTATCGCAGGCAGGCGCCAGCGGCGTATTGATCGCCAGTGCGCTACATCAAAAGCAACTCACAGCACATGATTTATCCAAATGGGGCGCATAAAAAAACCGGTCATACGACCGGTTTTTTATAGGCCAAGCCTAAACACTTACTCAAGGTTTGCATGCAATGCGCGCATGCCTTCTTCTGTCAGGCCTTTAGCATGAATCAATTCAGAAATCGCGCCTTCAAGGAATACCAAGGTCGACAGCTCGAACTGACCACCCATAGGCATGCCTTTGACCAGTGGGAAGCTGTCATCCTGACCAATTTGAATCACCAGGTCAGCCACATCTGCCATGGCAGAAGTTTTCTTCATGGAGATAACCACCAGTTTTGCGCCCACTTCTTTGGCTTTTTTCACAAATGGCAGCAACGTCGCTGTACCACCGGAACCAGAAACCAATACCAGCAAGTCACCTTTTTTGATGGCTGGAGTCACCACTTCACCGATCATGTAAACGCTGTAACCGGAGTGTACCAGGCGCATGGCAAAGAAACGTGAGACCAGCAGTGAGCGACCTGCGCCACCAATGAACGTAGAACCTGCCTCATCAACCAACTTGAGCAGCTCAGCTGCTTTTGATTTGTCGGTCACGTCAAGAATGCGTTTCAGGTTGTCCAGAATAAATTGTTGATGATCCATTTTTAAATCCTGTGTAAACATAAAATTGAATAAAAAACCCGACACATTACTGGGTCGGGTTTTTATGATCGCTAATCAATAATTGCTTATTGATGCTTAAATGAATTAAGCGTGAGCGATAGCAGTGATTTCTGCAGCAGCAGCAGCTGGGTCAGCAGCGCCGTAGATAGCAGCACCAGCAACGATGATAGTCGCGCCAGCGTCACGTACTTGAGCAGCTGTAGCAGCTTTAACGCCACCAGCAACAGAGATGTCAACACCCAGGTTCAAACCGGCAACAGCAGCCAGGTCAGCAAATGGAGTTTGACCAGCAGCTTGTTGGTCCAAACCAGTGTGGATACCGATGATGTGTGCACCAGCAGCAGCAACTTCTTTAGTTTTAGCAACTTTGTCTTCAACGCTGATCAGGTCAACTTGAGCTTTTTTGCCGTATTTGTTAGCCGCTTTGATTACGCCTTTGATTGTACCGATGTCGGATACGCCCAAAACTACGCAGATGTCAGCACCAGCTTTGTAGAATGGCTCAGACTCGTACTCACCAGCGTCCATAGTTTTCAGGTCAACCAGGATCTTGTTGTTTGGGAACTTAGCGCGCAGAGTTTCCAGCAATTTGATACCGTTGTGCTTGATGCATGGTGTACCGATTTCCAGAATGTCAACGTGTGGAGCAACTTTTTCTGCCAAAGCGATAGTTGCGTCGAAATCCAATGAGTCTAATGCCATTTGTGTTAATGCCATGTTTTTCTCCAAAAGTTAAAATTTAAATGCTATTGCTAGCGTACTACCAATTCAAGCTGGTCGCCCATAGTAAGCTCGCAGCCAAAATAAGTCAATGTTGCAGGCCAATTTATGCCTGACTTAAAAGCCACACGGGCAGATCACTGCCCGTGTGCATTATCGCATGGCGATATTACAGTTTTGCGGCTAATGCAGCTTCCAGTTTGTTCTGGTCAGCCACGAAACCACGGATACCTTCAGCCAATTTTTCTGTCGCCATTGGATCCTGATTCAATTCAAAGCGGAACTGCTCTTCTGTCAATTTGGCAGGCACTTCTTTGGTTTTTCCACCATCTTTCAACACTTGAGTCAATGTACCTTCAGTTGCAGCCAACTCTTGCAGCAGGTTTGGAGACACGGTCAAACGGTCACAACCAGCCAAGGCAATCAGCTCGCCAGTGTTACGGAAAGAAGCACCCATTACCACGGTTTTGTAACCGTGCTCTTTATAGTACTGGTAGATTGCGCGCACAGAAACTACACCTGGGTCAGTTTCTTGTGTGTACTCAGTGCCTGGGTTTTTCGCTTTGTACCAGTCGAGGATACGGCCAACGAATGGGGAGATCAGGAATACGCCAGCTTCAGCACACGCACGGGCTTGACCAAAACCAAACAGCAAAGTCAGGTTACATTGGATGCCTTCTTTTTCCAGAATCTCACCGGCCTTAATACCTTCCCAGGTAGAAGCCAGTTTGATCAATACGCGATCTTTGCTGATGCCAGACTCTTGGTACAGGCTGATCAATTTGCGACCTTTAGCAACCATCGCGTCGATATTGAAAGACAGACGTGCATCCACTTCTGTAGAAATACGGCCTGGAACCACTTTCGTGATTTCAGCGCCAATCAACACAGCCAATTTATCCGCTGCGTTTTCAATTTGTTGCTCTTTAGAGCCGCCTTGTGCTTTAGCATAAGCAATGGCAGTGTCAATCAATGGTGCGTATTCAGGGATTTGGCTAGCCTTCAACACCAGAGATGGGTTTGTGGTTGCATCCACAGGTTTAACACTTTTGATTGCTTCAACATCACCAGTGTCAGCCACGATGGTTGTCATTGCTTTCAACTGATCTAATAAATTTGCCATTCGATTGCTCCTAAAAATTGCAATTATCGTTTACGTATTGTTATACACAAAAACCTCGAACATTATAACTGAATTTATTTGAGTTGGTTAAGCCTCGTTTTGGCCTTGGATAAGCCCCGGGGCCAGGTCTACCTCACACACAACGCGTATTTTTTTGATTAAAATCAAATGATTGAGCCGGATTTTTACAGTGAATAAAGGCGCTTTGACTTTTCATTTACCCCCTTTTCGGGCACAATTCACCTTTTTTGCAAGTAATCTATCCGTTGGGCATATGGGCTCTGTCACCTCTTTAAATAAAGAACACCATCAGACTCGCTTCGCACAATTACCCGTAGACTGGTATCTCAACCCGGAAATCTATGCGCTGGAGCAGGCGCATTTGTTTTCCTTGCTGCCACAATACATGGGGCATACGCGCATGGTGCCTAACGCCGGAGACTACCGGGCGCTGGATTGGATGCACGACGCCGTGGCCTTGGTCAACCAGCAAGGCACGCCTCAACTGATCAGCAATATTTGCCGTCACCGGCAAGCAGTCATGCTCAATGGACAAGGCAATACGCAACATATCGTCTGTCCGCTTCATCGCTGGACATACGACCTGAGCGGACAATTGCTCGGCGCCCCGCATTTTGAGCAAACCCCTTGCCTGCACCTTGAAAAACAATCCCTGACAGAATGGCAAGGCCTGCTTTTTAAAGCGAACGAGACCACTGGCAAACAAAAAGGTCTGGAGATTAGCCAGGTGTTAAAAACGCTTGGTTGCAAGCAGGACTTTGACTTCACCGGCTATTATTTTGATTCGGCGATTGTGGATCACTATGATTTCAACTGGAAGACTTTTATCGAAGTCTACCTGGAAGACTACCATGTAGGCCCTTTCCACCCTGGCCTGAACCAGTTTGTTGATTGTGGTGAACTGCACTGGGAATTTGGCGAACACTACAGCGTACAAACCGTGGGCTACAAACCGCTGCCAGATTACAGCCTGTCGCCAGTCTACAAGCAGTGGCAACAAACGGTCACCGATTACCAACAAGGCACCGCGCCCAAATACGGCGCCATCTGGTTCGTCATGTATCCTTTCCTGATGATCGAGTGGTACCCCAATGTGTTGGTCGTCTCCCACATCATCCCGACCGGCGTCGAGTCGTGCAAAAACGTGGTCGAATTTTACTATCCAGAAGATATTGCGCTGTTTGAGCGTGAATACATCAAAGCGCAGCAAGCGGCTTATTTTGAGACCGCAGTAGAAGATAAAGAAATCTGCCAGCGTATGCAGGATGGCCGCAAAGGCTTGTATCTGCTAGGTAAAGATGAGCGTGGCCCCTATCAGCACCCGATGGAAACAGGACTGGAACACTTCCATCAATGGTATCGCCGCCAGATGGAACCGCATCTACCTGCCCACTTGCCACGCTAACCGAACACACACCTTACTGTTTCCGCTTGAAAAAACCACCTTCCCCACGCTCCTGGCACCCCCAACATTGGCAGCTGGGTAGCTACTGGATGTTGCTGGCAGGCTTGGGGTTTGCCATCATGGGCGCATTTGTCAAAGCAGGCGCAGCACGCTTCACCACCAGTGAACTGGTGTTTTACCGCTCTGCCTTTGGCTTTGTGATGATTGCCGCCATCGTTTACGGTCAAGGCAAGCAGATAAAAACACCACTACTCAATATGCAGTTACGCAGGGCCGGCGTGGGGTTCACGGCCTTGCTGCTATTTTTCTATGCCATCGCGCATTTACCGCTGGCCACAGCCATTACACTCAATTACACCTCGCCCATGTTCCTCGCGCTGCTCTCCCCCTGGCTGCTCACAGGCGACCAGCCACTGACGCGCCAACAGCGGTTGAGGCTTAATCTATGCGTGGTGGGAGGCTTTATTGGCATTTGCCTGCTTTTGCAACCTACGTTCCATCGCGAGCAATGGCTGGCCGGGGGCGTGGGTCTGCTCTCAGGCATTGGGGCAGCGCTCGCCTATGTCCACGTCAAACAACTGGGGATACAAGGCGAACCCGACTGGCGTACCGTCTTTTACTTCACACTGGTGTGCACGATTGCCAGTGGCGGCTGGATGTTGATCGACCATGTCACAGCTCTACGCTGGCAAGACCTGCCATTATTGTGCGGTCTCGGCCTGTCGGCAACCCTGAGCCAACTGGCGCTTACCCGCGCTTACCGCACAGGCAACACCTTGACGGTGGCAAGCCTGGCTTATAGCACCATCGTCTTTGCCACCCTGCTTGGGATCCTCTTCTGGGCAGAAGCCCTGAGTCTGCTTGAAACAGCAGGCATGCTGTTGATTATCGCCTTTGGTGTTTTAAGTACCCGCAGCCGCGCTTAAAGTAATCCCAAGGCCTTACCCTCCCCCAAAAATGCAATAAAAAAAGTCATTCTTATTGCTAAGAATGACTTTTTATTAAAGACCTAAGCTGGTTTTAATTGAACGCTTATGGCTCTAGCAAGCCACAACGCATCGCAATCAGCGCAATCTCGGCAGAGTTTTGTGCGTTGAGTTTTTGTTTGATGTTATACAGGTGCGTGCCCACGGTACGCGGACTCAAAAACAAGGTTTCAGCAATCTCGTTGGTGGATTTGCCTCGCGCCAGCGACATAAACACTTCAAACTCACGTTCGCTGAGCACATCGACTGGATTTTGCTCACCTGATAATTGCTGAATCGCCATTTGCTGGGCCACGCTGGCTTCAAGATACTTTTTGCCTTGTGCCACACTGCGGATGGCTTTGATCAACTCTTCCGCCGCACTGCGTTTGGTGACATAGCCCATCGCACCGGCATTTAGCACGCGCTTGGGATGCACGGAGTCTTCATGTGCAGACAGTACAAGGATACGCGCGTGGCTGTCTTTGGCGAGAATCCGCTCAATCGCCTCCATGCCGCCGATACCAGGCATGGTGATATCCATCACCACCACTTGCGGATGATGCTCCTGATAGGCCTTGATGGCTGCCTCGCCGCTTTCAGCCTCAGCAATCACCTTGATATCCTGGTCGGACTCCAGCAACATTTTAAAACCCATCCTGACCACGGCATGGTCATCCACCAGCATTACACTAATCACACTTGTCTCCCCTTTATTTATGCTGATTGTATAGGCAACCGAACTTCCAGGGTGGTTCCACGGCCAGCATCTGGCTGCGAAACTACTTTAAATTGCCCATGCAATGCTTGTACACGTTCACGCATGCCCAGCAAGCCAAAATGCTTGGTCTGGTCCACGTTGTCGATATGCATCCCCACGCCATCATCACAGATCATCAGGCGCAAGCCATCCTTATCCAGCAGCAAATGCACATTGATACATTGTGCATGCGCGTGCTTGATGGCGTTATTCACCGCCTCTTGCACAATGCGGTAAAGATTGATGTTCACATTCTCGCCCATGGGCTGAAACTCGCCAGAGACATGCAGCTGTATGCTTAATTCTGGATGCTGCGCCTGGTAACCAGATATCATATCGCGCAAGGTTTCCACCAGGCCCATATTATCCATGGCGGCCGGACGTAACTGGCGGATGATATTGTGCATGCCGTCGTAAATATGGTTGGCCGCCGCCACGATGGTCTGCGCATTGGCAGAGATATCAGGCGTGGTCGCCTTGGTTTTGTTCACAATAGCCACGGCAAAGGTTTTGATCGCGGTCACATACTGGCCGAGCTCATCATGCAGCTCACGCGCCAGGCTGCGCCGCTCGTCTTCAATATGCTGCTGTATCAGTTGCGTAAGCTGGCGGTTTTGCTCCAACTGGCGCTCGGCATCCAGCGAGACAGCCATCTGGTTCAAGCTTTGGCCAATACGGTCAAACTCGGGCAAAGAGAAGCGCTCCAGGCGCGTTGTCAAATCACCCTGCTCTATGCGGTTAATCGCATGCAAAATATGCCTGACCGGGCGCAAGGCATGACTCAGCAAGCCATACACTAGCAAGTTGAGCAGCACAAAAAAACCAATGCCCATAATCATCAATTGCCTAAAGCCGGACCAAGCCTCCCGAATCGAGCCTTCTGCACTGGAGTGAACAATCAGCACCCCATACCGCACCCGGCGCGTCACGGTTTCGACCTTGGGAGCCACCAGGCGTACAAACCATTGTGGCGGGATGACCTCAGACTTAAAAGTGGAGCCGGGGGAAAGATACAACGGGTTATTGGCGTAGTCATACAACTCAATCCGGCTGCTGCGCACATAGCCCAAAGAGCGCAAAAAGTCCTGCAACACATAATGCGTCGGCCCCAGGCTGGGATTCATGGCAGAACTGACAATCACCGTATCCAGCAATTGCACCGTCACCCGCGTAGCCGCCTCCACCCGCTCACGAATACTGTCTTTGGTGTCGCGCACCAACACCACGCCTGCCGCGACCAAAAAAGCCAGCGACAGCATGGTGACTAAAAGATTTAACCTGAAACGTAAACTCATGGAGAGTGATGATAATCGCAATTGCCCTATTAGACTTTAACTACCGCGCATTCTCACAGCGTAAAATCATTAAATTCAACCAATCCGGCGCTTAGTCTTTAATCTTCAAAGCATCCCATTCCTTGGGTTTAGGCGGGTAAGCCAATGGCAGTTGATTCAGCGTCTCCAGCAACAAACGTGAAATCAGCAGATTGCGGTTGGTTTTAGAATTGGCCGGGATCACGTACCAAGGCGCATGTTCGGTAGAAGTGGCTTGCAAGGCAGACTCATACGCTTGCATATAATCCTCCCAAAGCGCGCGCTCCTCCAGGTCTTTCGGATTAAATTTCCAATGCTTGGTCGGTTCATCCAGACGCTCTTGTAGGCGCTCTTTTTGTTCCTCTTTCGAGATATGTAAAAAACACTTGATCAGTGTCGTGCCCGTCTCGGTCAACATACGCTCAAAATCGTTGATTTGCTGGTAACGGCGCTTGCATTCCACATCATCAATCCAGCCATGCACCTTCACAATCAGCACATCTTCATAATGACTGCGGTTAAAAATCACCAACTCACCTTTAGCCGGCACCTGCGCATGCACCCGCCACAAATAATCATGCGCCAGCTCATCAGCGCTAGGCGCTTTAAAACTCGCCAGACGAATGCCTAACGGGTCACAAGCACTGAACACATGCTTGACTGTGCCATCCTTGCCGCTGGTATCCATGCCCTGCAACAGCAAAATCACCTTATGCTTGCCCTCAGCATGCAAAATATCCTGCCGCGCATTAATCGCCTCAGTCAGTTTTGCCAACTCAGCTAAATCCTGCGCTTTATCTTCACTCCGCGCAGAACGGTCATCGGGAGAATATTGCTTGAGGGAGAATTTTTTAGGGTTGACGCGGTATTTTTCCAGCTTTTCCATAAGGCCTGCCAAGATCACAAAATCACAAGCAGTGTATCTCAAGCTGAGAGGGTTGCAAAAGGTCTGATTAGCTTGGGATCACAATACGTGGGCAACGAGTTGCCCACCCTGCTCGACAGGCCTGAGAAGTCCCGTCGGATCCTACTTCCAGCTTCATAGAACGGCTAGGTGTTTTTTACATACTGAAGCCAAGCCTCATTTGCAACCACTCTGGATTGTGTGATTGGTATATTTTCACAACCCTCAATAGACAATAATGTTTCTTTAGTAGCCTCAAATAACGATGGTGCCATCCAAGGGCTAAGCACAATTGAACGAATAACATCCAATTCTATAGTAATGGTTTTATATCTAAGAAATTCTGTTTTCGATGAATAGATAACTCTGTATTCGATTTCGTCTCGATACGCCTCTGCTTTAGTGAATGGCATATCGTTTAATTCAGAATATGAGGCCAGCAACTCCGTTGGCGACTTGTAATCAACAAGCCGGTGAGAAAAGCCCTGTTTTGGAATTGCCTTTAATAGCTTGTCCTTAAAGTAGTAGATACATACTCCTGCTGAGCCAGGGGAAAATACTTTCCAATGATGATACGTCTCAATCGCTTGAGAGAAACAGGCACTCAACAAAGTTTTTAACTCTCGACGTTCTGCATAGTGCGCTAATGTTCCGCGATCATTTGTATCGTCCCAGGTCATAGGGCTTAGTAGCGTTAATTCGCGATTCCGCAATACCGCTAAAGTTGCTGGCAAATCGGTATAACGCTTTAAGAAGCTTGCCTTGATGGACTTACTAGACATACGACAACACCTAACATAAATCAGACAAAAAACCGAATACACCCTCTTATTAAAGATACTGTAATAAAAACATACCAATTAATTTTTAGCACAAAATCAATTATTAATTTTATTATATCTCACCCAAATAAGGGTTTTTATGTAAAGCATATTAAGCAAACCTTTTTAAAGTTGCTAACTTTAATTGTTGACTAATTGCGGGTTGGGCTAACAGCAATCACTCCAAAAGCTGCTGATCTCTTTGGATTAAACGCCACACTTTTAATCATGACAAGTGCGTAGCTTTCATTCATGACCACTACTGATTACTCGCAATCAAAAACGCCAGCTTTCGCTGGCGTTTTTTATCAACATATCACTTAGTCTTTAGAAGCACGTTTACGCTCGTGCTCTAACAGGTAGCGTTTACGCAGACGGATGGTTTTTGGTGTGATTTCGACCAATTCGTCATCGTCAATAAACTCTACGGCACTTTCCAGGCTCAGTGAGACTGGTGGAATCAAACGCACCGCTTCGTCTGTACCAGAAGCACGCACGTTTGTGAGTTGTTTGCCTTTGATTGGGTTAACGACCAGGTCATTGTCGCGGCTATGAATGCCGATGATCATGCCTTCATACAATCTGTCGCCTGGGCTAGAGAACATTTTGCCGCGATCTTGTAGCTTCCATAAGGCATAGGCAACGGCCTCACCTTGTTCAGCTGAAATGAGCACACCGTTACGACGGCCTGGCATGTCTGCTTTTACCGGGGCGTATTCGTCAAAAATATGCGCCATCAAGCCAGTACCACGGGTTAAGGTTAAGAACTCACCCTGGAAACCAATCAGGCCACGTGCTGGGATGCGGTATTCCAAACGTGTGCGACCGTTACCGTCAGATTCCATGTTAGTCATTTCACCGCGACGACGACCTAACTCCTCCATGACCGCGCCCTGATTTTCATCTTCAACGTCTACAGTCAGGATTTCATAAGGCTCACATTTTTCGCCATTGATTTCTCTGAACACAACGCGTGGTTTACCTACAGCAATTTCAAAGCCTTCACGACGCATGTTTTCCAGCAAAATGGTCAGGTGCAATTCGCCACGACCAGACACACGGAAAACATCGGTGTCTTCAGTATCTTCAACGCGCAAAGCAACGTTAACCAACAACTCTTTGGTTAAACGATCACGAATTTGACGTGAGGTGATGAATTTACCTTCAGTCCCTGCTAATGGTGAGGTGTTGACCATAAAGTCCATGGTCAAAGTTGGCTCATCTACGCCCAAATGTGGCAAACCAACAGGTTTGTCGCGATCACAGATGGTGAAACCAATACCGATTTCTTCGATCCCTGAGATGATCACAATGTCGCCTGCTTCGGCTTCTTCAACCGGCACACGCTCCAAACCTCTAAAACCGAGCACTTGGTTAATACGGCCTTGTGCGACTTGTTCATCTTCGCGCATCACTGCTACGACTTGGCCTGGCTTGATACGACCGTTAGTGATACGACCAACGCCCAAACGACCTGTATATGTCGAATAATCCAAGGCTGAAATTTGCAATTGCAATGGAGCATCGCTGTTGCCTTTTGGCGGCTCAACGTGACTCAAAATCGTTTCAAACAAGGCACGCATATTGTCTGAAGGATTTTTCAGGTCCAGCGTTGCAAAACCATTCAAGGCAGAGGCATAGACCACAGGGAAGTCTAATTGCTCATCCGTTGCACCCAAATTGGCAAACAAATCAAAAGTGTGGTTGATCACCCAATCCGGACGGGCACTTGGACGGTCTACCTTGTTAATCACGACAATAGGCTTCAAACCTAGTGCCAGTGCTTTCTTCGTCACGAAACGGGTTTGTGGCATGGGGCCGTCAACGGCATCCACCAACAGCAATACGCCATCCACCATACCCAATACACGCTCTACCTCACCACCAAAGTCGGCGTGGCCCGGGGTATCAACGATATTGATATGCGTGCCTTCATACGTTAAGGCGGTGTTTTTGGCCAAAATGGTAATGCCACGCTCTTTTTCGAGATCATTGCTATCCATCACACGCTCAGTCACCGCTTGGTGTGAGGCAAAAGTACCTGACTGTTGAAGTAGCTTATCGACCATGGTGGTTTTACCGTGGTCAACGTGGGCGATAATTGCGATATTTCTTAAATTGCGTGCCATGTGAACTGCCATCTGTTTGGAAAGGGCGCGATTTTATCACAAATCAACTAAATAATTGACTTTTAAAATAAAATGGATATACTGCGAGCAACTTTAAAGCGTTGCTGGTGCTCTACTAGCCCAATACGTTTTAAATTCATTGCCCTGACCTGTCGATAACTCGCGAATTTTTGAGGTTATCATCTTTAGATGAAGTCTTGATGACACCATCTTCTTTTATCGGTTAGTGGCCATGCCCAAGCGCCGGTAAAAGCAATCCATTCCTGATGTTGCTTTCGCTCAGCAAGTACTACATGCGCACTTTGTGCAATGTAATTGACTGGCTTTGCATTTGCTTTACTAGCGCCCTTTTTAATTGTTGATGAAAGGGACATTCCTTGTCTTTTGCAGATTTAAATCTCGACCCCTCCATTTTGCGCGCATTGACCGACGCAGGCTATGAAAACCCAACACCGATTCAGGCACAATCTATTCCTGAAGCATTGCAAGGCCGTGACATTATGGCTTCTGCACAAACCGGCACCGGCAAGACCGCTGCATTTACCCTGCCCGCTTTAAACTTGCTGGCAACACCACACCCGGTGCGCAGCCGTGGCCCACGTATCCTGGTACTGACACCAACCCGTGAACTGGCTGCACAAGTGAATGAAGCCGCACGTAAATACGGTAAATTCTTGCGCGCACGCTGCATCAGCATTGTGGGTGGCATGCCTTACCCATTGCAAAACAAGCTGCTGTCGCAACCACTGGATATTCTGGTAGCAACGCCAGGCCGTTTTATTGATCACCTTGAGCGTGGCCGCATTGACCTGAGCCGCCTGCAGATGCTGGTGCTGGATGAAGCTGACCGCATGCTGGACATGGGTTTTATGCCGGATGTAGAGCGTATTTGCGAAGCCTTGCCTGCTGAGCGCCAAACTTTGCTGTTCTCTGCCACACTTGACGGCATTATGGATATCGGCAAACGTTTCCTCAATAATCCACTCACTATTCAAGTGGCTGGTCAAAAAGAAAAACATGCCAACATTGAACAACGTTTGCACTTTGTGGATGACATGAACCACAAGAACAAACTGCTGGAGCACTTGCTGATTGCACCAGATGTCAATCAAACCATTATTTTCACTAGCACCAAGCGCCATGCCGATTTGTTGGCTGAAGACTTGTATGCTGCCGGCCATAGCACTGCGGCATTGCACGGCGACATGACTCAAGGTGCGCGTAACCGAACGCTGACAAAATTGCGCCACGGCGATGTAAAAGTGCTGGTAGCGACAGATGTCGCAGCGCGCGGCATTGACGTACAAGGTATTTCACACGTCATTAACTACGACCTGCCTAAATTTGCTGAAGACTATGTACACCGCATTGGCCGTACTGGCCGCGCCAACAATACCGGCGTTGCGATTTCGTTTGCTTCAAACGCTGATCGTCATTTGCTGCGCAAAATCGAGCAATATACTGGCCAGAAATTACAGGCTGAAGTGATTGCCGGTTTTGAGCCAAAACGTGCGGTACGCATGGATGATGGCGATAGCCGTCGTGGCAAGCGCCCTGGCAAACCACAAGGTAAAGGTGGCTTCCGTCGCGACGAGCGTTCAGCACAGCCAAAATCATTTGGTGAACGTGTTGCACGTGAAGGCCAGCGCGATGCGCAAAACAATAAGCCACGTGCACCGCGTACCCCAGAAGCTGGACAAAGCAAAGAAGTCAACGGTAACAGCAAGAGCTACAACAAGGATACCGACTTCCAGTTTGCCCGCGCATTGGCGGACGAGTTTGGCCAGCGCCGCCCACGTCCAACCAATAGCCAGGAACGCTTTGGCAACCCTAACGCCAGCCGTAGCAATCAAAAACCACGTCCAGCGGGAAAATCCTTTGGTGACAATGGTGGTGGCGCCGCCAAACGTCCTCGTTCATTTGCCTAAGCCTAGCCTATGACTGAGCAAACCATTGTAGATTTTCGTGCGCTCGGCCTGGCCGAGCCGCTGTTGAAAGCGATTGAGGAATCCGGGTATACCACGCCGACGCCGATTCAGGCGCAGGCGATTCCTCTTGCCTTGCAGCACATGGATTTGATGGCCGGTGCGCAAACAGGGACGGGCAAAACGGCGGCGTTTTCGCTGCCAATTTTGCATACCTTGCTGCCATTGGCCAGCACCAGCACCTCGCCAGCCAAGCATCCCATCCGGGCCTTGGTGCTGGCGCCGACACGTGAGCTGGCGATTCAGGTATACGACAACATCAAAACCTATGCCAAACACACGGCTTTGCGTAGTACTGTGGTGTATGGCGGTGTAGATATCAAGACGCAAACGCCTATCCTCAAGACAGGCGTTGAAATCCTGGTCGCGACACCCGGCCGCCTGCTGGACCATGTCGAGCAAAAAACCTTGTCGTTAAACCAGGTACAGTTTCTGGTATTGGACGAAGCCGACCGCATGCTGGATATGGGCTTTATGCCTGACTTGAAGCGCATTCTGGCCTTGTTGCCAAAACAGCGGCAAAATCTGATGTTCTCGGCGACGTTTTCTGATGAAATCAAAAAACTGGCAGATGCGTTTTTAAATAATCCGACATTGATTGAAGTGGCACGCAGCAACGCCACCAACGACAATGTGGAACAAAAAGCGTTTTTGGTGAACACTGACCAGAAACAACGTTTTTTGGTACAACTGCTCAAGCAATACCCCAATCAGCAAGTGATTGTTTTTACCAAAACCAAGCTTTCGGCCAGCAAACTGGCCAGAGCACTGGAACGTGATCAGGTGCCTTGTAGCGCGATTCATGGTGACAAGTCACAAAAAGAACGGATCGAAGCGCTTGATGCGTTTAAGGCGGGCACTATTCACGCCTTGGTTGCAACCGATGTTGCCGCACGCGGTCTGGACATCACGGACTTGCCATTGGTGGTTAACTACGAAATCTCTACTGCGCCAGAAGATTACGTGCACCGTATTGGCCGTACAGGCCGTGCAGGCGCTAAAGGCATTGCCATTTCGCTGATCGACGAGGATGAAACCAAGTATTTTGACGAGATTGAAAAGCTCATCAAAAAACAGATTCCAAAAGAAAAAGCGAATGTCAGCAGCAGTACGACCCCTGCGCGTTCACGCCCCTCTAAAGCCTCCAGCGGCAAAGATGCCTGGTTTGAGCAGCCTTACCAGCCAGCCGCCGCCACGGCCGCGCCCAAAGCGGTCACGGCAAAATCTGCAGCAAACGTAAAACGCAAAGTGGTTGCCGCGCTGCTGGGCGGATTTGGCTTTAAAGCGACGCCGCAAAACCGCACGCAAGCCAAGCGCACAACAGGCAGGTCTAAGCAGAAATCAGATCTCCCTGCTCAGCAACCTGCTGAAAATACAGCGGAGACCGCGAATATTGAGTCCTAAGCCTGCAATCCCAGAGACGACACTGAAGTCCTAGAACTGGGATCGCGATGATGACAAAGCCCCGAGATTCGGGGCTTTTTCTTTCTGCAGATGAGAGTTTGAGCTTGCGAATATTAAGGGGATTAACCCTCGCGATTGCGCATAAAATCCGCCACGCCATACAATTGATTGGCAATATGCTTCATCAGCGACTCGTCAAACTGTAAGGTATGCATGGCTTTAATCATGCAATACATCCATTGATCGCGCTCGGACTCACCAATGGAAAACGGCAAATGCCGTGCCCGTAATCTGGGATGACCATAGCGTTCGATATACAACTGCGGCCCGCCCGTCCAGCCAGTTAAAAACATAAACAGCTTTTCGCGTGCCTCGGTGAGATCTGGCTGGTGAATGGCGCGTAACCCCGCCGCTTTTGGGTCGCTATCCATGATGTCATAAAAGGTTTCCACCAGCTGTCGGATGGTCTCAGTCCCTTTTTCTGTGCCGCCCAGCCAGTCAAACAACGATTGTTTGGAAGCATTTGGCTCTTGAATTTCAGTCATTGCCACACCAGTTATCCTGCGACTTTAGGCGTGACCAGACCCGCAGCCTCTTTGGCACGCGCACGCGCGAGGTCAGTATTGTCAGCGGTCGCCAAGGCGACGCCCATGCGACGCCGCACAAAAGACTCCGGCTTGCCAAACAAGCGAATCTCGCTGTTAGGTACTGACATGGCCGCTTCCAGACCGTGATAGGCCAGTGTTTTGGTATCTGCACCGCCATAAATGACGGCGCTTGCGCCAGTCTCACGCTGAGTCACATCCACAGGCAAGCCTAAAATCGCACGCGCATGCAGTTCAAACTCATTCAGGCGCTGCGTGCACATGGTGACCATCCCAGTGTCGTGCGGACGAGGACTAACCTCAGAGAACCAAACCTGCTCACCTTTGACAAACAGCTCAACGCCAAACAAGCCCTGACCACCTAAGGCATCCGTCACTTTTTTGGCAATGTCCTGAGCATTTTTCAAGGCTAGCGCATCCATTGCTTGTGGCTGCCAGCTCTCAACGTAATCGCCCTGCTTTTGCACATGGCCAATCGGCGCGCAAAAATGCGTTTCAATCTCGCCAGCGGCATTTTTGGCACGCACGGTTAACAAGGTGATTTCATAATCAAAATCAATCTGACCTTCGACAATCACCACCCCTTGATTGACACGCCCCGCACTGGCGGCATACTCCCAGGCGCCCTTCACTTCTGAGGCTTGTGTAATGCGGGATTGACCTTTACCAGACGAAGACATGGTGGGCTTGATAAAGCATGGATAACCAATACCACCGTCAATCGCTGCTTGCAATTCAGCTTCAGAACGGGCAAACGCATACGGTGACGTCGGCAGGTTTAATTCTTCCGCGGCCAGCCGGCGTATCCCTTCACGGTTCATGGTGAGTTGCACGGCACGTACAGTAGGCACCACCGTGACGCCTGTGGCTTCAATCTCGGCCAGCGCCTGCGTATTCAACGCCTCGATTTCCGGGACGATATAATGTGGTTTGACCTGACTCACCAAGGCTTTAAGCGCATCCGCGTCAGTCATATCAATCGCATAGGCATGATGGGCAACTTGGTGACCAGGCGCATGCTCATAACGGTCAACCGCAATGACTTCCACCCCCAAACGCTGCAAGGCAATAATCACCTCTTTGCCAAGTTCGCCACTGCCCAACAACATGACTTTGGTCGCATTTGCGCTTAACGGGGTACCAATCATTTTTAGCTCCACTGTAAAAGCGTAATGATACCATGCGCGATTTATGTGCAAGAGGCCGTACGCTTGATTTACATCATGCAACAACCACGCACGGGCATAACAAAACGCCCCGCAGTTGCGAGGCGTTTTATTCAGGATGACAGAGATTCAGCGCGTTATACAGAGATGCCATGTTTATCCATACGATAGCGCATGGTCATTCTCGTGATGCCCAGCAATCTTGCGGCCTTAGAGACATTATTACGCGACTGCTCCAAGGCATTTAGCAGCATGGCCTTTTCTGCATCATCCAGCGTCACCTGGCTGTCGCCTTGCAAGACACTCGCCACCTGGTTCATGCCAACCTGAGGCAAGCCCAAGTCAAGCTCGGAAATCATAGACTGTGTGCACATCAAAACCGCACGGCTGATTTGATGACGCAATTCACGGACATTGCCCGGCCAGTGATAGGTTTGCATTGCCATCAATGCCGCGGCGCTGAACTCATGATGCGGCAAGGCGTAGCGCTTCTCAGTCAGTTGCCGGAAATAATTAGCCAGCAACAAGACATCTGCCCCACGATCACGCAAGGGAGGCATTTTCATGGTGATCACGTTCAGTCGATAATATAGATCCGAACGGAAGCGCCCCTCATTCGACATCTGGTATAAATCACGATTGGTGGCGGCAATAATACGCGCGTTCACGGGACGTTCCTTGGTAGAACCCAAGCGACGCACCATTCTGCGCTCAAGTACATTGAGTAATTTTGCCTGTAAACCCAACGGCAACTCGCCAATTTCATCGAGGAACAAGGTACCATCTTCTGCAGATTCGATCAGGCCTGGCCGCGAGGAAACTGCATTGGTAAATGCGCCTTTCTCATGCCCAAACAGCTCGCTCTCAATCAACTCAGCCGGCAAAGAGGCACAATCCACATGCACAAAAGGTTTGTCATGATTGGCACAACTGCCATGCAAAAAACGTGCAACAACGTCTTTGCCCGTCCCGGTTTCCCCTGTAATCAACACCGTCGGTTGCACGGCATCACTGAGCGCACTTAACTGGGCAATACGCGTGATCTGTTGGCGCACACTTTGCATAGGCGTACTTTCGCCTATCAGTTGAACGGAGTCATTAGCAACGGCATTGCGCTGGCGCGAGTAATCCAGGCTGGTTTGCAGTTCTGTCGTCTTCTCGTTTTTCTGAATAATGAGCAATAACTCTTCAAGATCAATGGGCTTTTTTAAGTAATCAATGGCCCCCAGCTTGATGGCATTGACCGCATCACTCACGTCACCAAACGCAGTCATGACAATCGTATTGATATTTCTGGCAATAAACTCTGATAACAGGTCTAGACCATTGCCATCGGGCAGGCGCATATCCAACAGCGCCATATCCGGTTCAAACTGCTTAATTAGCAGTCTTGCATCGCTTAAAGATTCTGCGTGCTCGCACTCAAATCCTGCTTTTTGCAAACGCTTAACCACCGCGCGCGCAAAAAGCGCCTCATCCTCTACCAGCAAGATTTTTTTCTTGAGAGGCATTAAGCTGGATTTATCCACTGATGATGAAAGTTGTGAAAGCACGCATCCTCCTCGCTTATTTAGTCTTTATCATAAGAAGCGACGGACTTTTTGACGCCAAAATCGTAACGCGCACCGATCCAGCCTGCTCTTGGCGCACCAGGGGCATAAAACGTATCGTTGGTTTCATTGCCGCTAAACTGGCCGGTAGTCGGGTCAATCGGATTCTGACCCAGCATGCCCAAGCTGTAATACTCGCGGTCAAACACATTATTCACACGGGCGAAGATGTTCCAGCCATTGTCAAAGCGGTAGTTTGTGAACAGATTGACTACCGTATAACCACGGACTTTTGCGCCAGAGCTTGTATCCTTATTGTTTTCGTTGCCACGGGAGTACTGGCTGGAGAAGGCCACAATATTGCTGCCCACATTCCAGGCAGAAGTCACGTCATAGCCCAAGCCCAGTTTAAGCTGATGTTTTGGGATACCTGCCAGGTAATCTCCCTTGTTCACCTGAATAAAGCTGTTGCCTGAAACAGGATCTACAGTAGCGCTGGTATTCACCTGATTCGCAATCTGGAAAGAAGACTCGTAGGTAGCCTGCACAAAGCTATAGCCCAGATTCCATGAAAACGCATCCATACGCCCTGCAAGACTAGCATCAAGCCCCTGACGCTTGGTTTTACTGATATTAGAGAAAAAGCCAGCACCGTTATTGAGGGCGGTCGCAGAGGTCAGAAACTGAATGTCATTAGTGTTGATCGTATGATAGGCACCCAGACTCCAGGTGACTGTGGGTGTCAGGAAGCCACGCAAGCCGGCATCATAGGTTTTGCTAACCACTTGCTTGAGTGGTGGGTCACCGGCCATTGCGTTTGGCAATTTACAAGGATTGTTTTCATCCGCACATCCCAGCTCGATAGAGGTAGGCGCACGGCTGCTTTCACTATAAGAGGCATACGCCGTCAATTGATTGCTGGGCGTAAAATTAATCCCCAAAGACGGATTCAGCCGATTGAAGGAATGCGTGCCGGTGAGCGAGCCAGAACCACTGGGGGTGATCTTGTCATCATTATCAATTTTAGTCGTGTTGTAACGCGCAGAGGCTGTCACATGCCAGTAGGGATTCAAAGACAAGGTATCCGTCGCAAAGACGCTCCAGGTGCGGTTCACACCGCTCAAATTCACTTGGTCAGTCAAGGCATTAAGTTCGCCAGTACCATCCACGCCACGGTAGCTGTTTAACAAGCCAAACTCGGTATTCTGCGAGAACTTGGTCTTACCGCGGTTGTAGCCCAAGCCGCTGATAAACTGATTTTTCAGGCCCAGTAAATCCTGAGAAAAGGTTAACTGTGAAGTAAAGCCGTAACTTTTCTGCGTTAATCTGCTGCGGTTAATCGCGCCAGAGCAGTTCTCATCAGCATCATTGCCAGCCAAGCAATCTGAATTATTGTCACCTAACCCGCCAGCAGCCAATTCAAAACCATCATTTAAGTCACCATTGAAGGTTTTGGTACGCACATCACGATAATAAACATTCCCACTTAACTGAATGTCGTCAGCAAAGTAATGGCTCAAATTAAGGTTTACAAAAGCCATGTTGTTCTTGGTCTGGTCAGGCACGGTAAAATTGCTTTTGTAGCCCAAAGAATCCAGCAAACTGCCTGCTTGCAAGCCATTGCCACGCATTTTGTTATCTGCGAGCGACAAACTGACATTGACAGCCGTTTTTTCATTTTGCCAACCGGCCTTGGTAAACAACTGCTTGACGCGGGAGGCTGAAAAACTACGCCAGCCATCCTCTTCAAAACTGTTGCCAGAGATAAAGAAATCTTTAGAACCGTCTTCGGACACGCCACCATATTCTGCATTCAACACATGACGGCCCCAGGAACCAGTGTAGGCCTCAACAGCGCCGCCCTGATTGGTACGGCCACTCTTGGTCTGCACTGAAATCGCCCCGCCTAAAGTGTTCAAACCAAACAATGGGTTAGAGCCTGGAATCAAAGTCATCTGATTAATGGCGTTCATCGGAATCAGGTCCCAGTTCACCACGTCACCAAAGGCTTCGTTCACACGTACGCCATCGACATACACGGACAATCCTTGTGGCGTGCCAAGCAAAGGGGAAGCGGTAAAACCGTGATAGTTCACATCGGGCTGGAATGGGTTGTTCTGTGTTTCATTCACATTCACCCCAAGCATATTCTGGTTCATGTAGTCGCCTAATGTCAGGCTCTTTTGCTTAACCAGCTCTTTTTGTTTCACTTGCTGCACGCCGGCAGGAATGTGCTCAAGAGGCACACCAACCCCATTCAGCGGCGTGGTGCTGATGACCTCGACTTTATCCAATTGCACCTCTTCAGCTTGCACAGCGACCACATGCGCCGCATAAGCAGAGAGAATGGCCATCAACAATGGTTTGACTGCTTGTTTATTCATAACGAATGATCCTTTTCCCGAGAATACTTAAATGAATGTCTTTTGGCTGCAAAAAACACTCAAGGTATTGAGCAAAAATCATTCCATTGGCAGGCTAAAAAAATATCTTTTTTTAATCAATGAGATAAAAATAAATCTGGTTTATTACAACCAGATTTTATCTTAAAATTGGTTTATTACAACCAATTTAACAACCACCATTGGATATATACAACCAATTACAGAAGAGAGGGAGACGGCGTCAGGCTGATTTCCAGACCGTAAGCATTGCGGCCAGGCTGCCAGGCGGCATCCACCGCCAGCCCTGCCAGTGAGACCAGCGTTTCAGAAGCACCTGGATGGGTGGTGGCCACTTGGACCAAAGGATAAAAAGCACGTTGCCATGGCGGAATGCCCAGCATTTGAAAAAGGACTTTCAATTCACGCCGAGGACGCTTGGCGTCAGGCTGCAAACTCTCACCCCCTGCCCTAGGCATCAACTTGAGCGAAGTGCCTTCAGCAAGCACCAAAGGTTGCCCATACCGCCGGTTAAGGGTAATCGCTGCCGGGGAAACCCCCAGTCTGGCCAAAGCAATCCCGCGCGCTTTCACGACTTTAAACTGCACTTGCCAGTCACCCCATTGCTGCGAGGCTTGCCCTTGCCACACCAGTGGTGTTTGTGGCAATGCGCTTGGTTTGGTAACGCAATACAGGCGTTGCTGGTAATGGTGCAAATAAGCTGACTGATGCGAGGCTTGCCCTTGTAACGGCAAATGCAGATAACGGTTAGGTTTGACCGATGAAAGCTGCTGCCAATATTCTTGCAATTGATCCTGATTGGGCATCCGTAACTGCAACTGTTGAAACCAATGACGGAGCAAGTTTTTGGCGCGGACATCGCCCAATGCATACAGCTTTGACATCGCAATCGATTGCCCCAGCCATTCGGCTTGTAAATCACATTGCGCCAAGTCCTGACTGGCCAGTATATCCAGCAAACTCTGCGCGTCTGCCATGTGCCCCGCCGTTCTCAATAACGACTGATCCACTTGCGGATAACGTTCGCGCAACACTGGCATCACTGCATGACGCATAAAATTGCGGTCGTAAGCCGTATCTGCGTTGCTTTCGTCTTCTACCCATTGCAAGTGGTGTGCGGTGGCAAACTGTAAAAGTGTGGCTTTTGGCACACTTAACAGTGGCCGATACAAGCGGCGTGCGCCATCCCACGCGGCCATGGCACTCAAGCCCTTGACCCCAGCGCCTCTTACCAGTTGCAGCATCAACGTCTCTGACTGGTCTTGCAGATGATGAGCCGTCACAATCGCATCTGCACCGATCTGCTGACGCTGTTGCTCCAGGGCATGATAGCGTGCTTCGCGGGCGGTGGCCTCCAGACCTTGTCCGCTTTGCAAATCTACGCGCACCTTGTCAGCAAAAAAAGGGACATTGTAGGTCTGGCAATGGTGTTCACATTGTTGCAACCACGCATCGGCATGGGGACTCAAGCCATGATGCACATGCATGGCTGACAGCCGAAATGGCAATTGCTGGCAGAGCTCTGCGAGCAGATGTAACAACACCACAGAATCTACGCCACCGCTCAGTGCGAGCAGCAGATGTGGTGTGTTGGCATCCGGATTTGACAGCCCAGCCAGAAAACCAGATAACTGGCTTTTCAGGCTGGTCATAAGAGAAGCATTATTTTTCACTGGCCGCTTTAAATTTACCGTAACTCATCAGGCGCTGGTAACGTGTCTCCAGCAACTGCGGTATTTTTTTGGCCTGCAATGCTTTCAGCTGTTGGCCGATCGCTTGCGAGACCTTCTCCATCACATCTTCATAATTACGATGTGCGCCACCCAGCGGCTCGTTGATAATGGTATCAATCAAGCCCAAAGACTTGAGCCTGTCTGCGGTAATGCCCAAGGTTTCGGCGGCTTCCGGGGCCTTGCTGGCGCTCTTCCACAAAATGGACGCACAGCCTTCAGGCGAAATCACCGAGTAAGTGGAATATTGCAGCATATTCAAATGATCCACGACACCCAAGGCCAGCGCACCACCAGAACCGCCCTCACCGATCACCACGCCAATAATCGGCGTTTTCAGTTCGGCCATGACATACAAATTGCGTGCAATCGCTTCTGACTGGCCGCGCTCTTCAGCCCCAATGCCGGGATAGGCGCCTGGCGTATCAATAAAGGTGATAATCGGCATCTTGAACTTTTCGGCCAGACGGAACAGGCGCAGCGCCTTGCGGTAGCCTTCAGGACGCGGCATACCGAAATTGCGGTATTGGCGTTCTTTGATATCGCGGCCTTTTTGATGGCCCATGACCATGACCGGAATGCCTTTAAAGCGCGCAATGCCGCCGACAATGGCCGGGTCATCTGCATAGGCACGGTCGCCATGCAACTCCTGGAAATCAGTAAACAAGGCATTGATATAGTCTGCAGTATAGGGGCGCTGCGGATGGCGGGCCACCTGGGAAATCTGCCAGGCAGTCAAGGCCTGGAAGGTATCCTGCAATAACTTGGTATTCTTCTTTTGTAACAAATCCAGCTCTTTGGAAATATCCAGAGAGTCATGTTCGTCATGCGAAACTTGTAGCGCGTCAATCCGCTTTTCCAGTTCGGCAATCGGTTGTTCAAAATCAAGATAAGTCAGTTTACTAGGCGTTAAACGTTTTACACTCATTGGAATTCCAATATGAATTCTTTAGAAAAAAGTTCAGGCATTATAAAGGATTTTGACGTTTTCTTTAGACAACCAGCCCTGTAAATTGTGTAGCAGATCGTCATGCAGCACGACTTGCCAGTCATCGCCTAGCATCAAACTCACCTGCGCAGACTGATTATGGTAGTCGACTTTGATCGGACAACGCTTCTGTTCCTCACCGGCGTAGCGATAAGGCGTCAATACTGTCATGAGACGCTGCACATCCGAAGTGCCATTGCAGCTCAAGGTCAGCATTTGCGCAAAACGGTTACGCACGGCGGCCAGATCATAGAGTTTACGGGCGCTGACGCGGATGCCACCGGAGAACTCATCATTACTGATGCGCCCTTCTACCACCAGCAGCTGGTCTTCCTTGATCCACTGTGCGTGCTGATTCAACAGTTCGCTACCGACGACCACATCCACGCGACCGACGGCATCATCCAGCGTCACAATCGCCATTTTCCCACGCTGCGTCATGCGGACACGTACACCCATGACCACCCCGGCCAGCAGTTTCGGCTGCTCTTGTGGCGCAAGCTCACCCAGATTGCCTTTGATAAAGGGGCCAAGCTGCGCTTTGTAGCTTAAATAAGGGTGACCACTCAAGTAAAAACCCAGCGCCGTTTTTTCTTCTTGCAAGGCCTGCTCAGGGCTCCAGGCGGCAATATCCGGTAAAGCATGCTGCGTTTCGATCACCCCGCCAAACAGGCAATCTTGCCCGGCGTGTGCCGCGCCCTGCTCTGCGACACTGATCGCCCTATCCAGGCCCGCCAGCAACGCAGCCCGGTTAGGTTCCAGCTTGTCAAAAGCGCCGGCGCGGATCAGGGATTCAATCACCCGACGGTTGACCTTGCGCAAATCCAGGCGCTGACAAAAATCGAATAAGTCTTTGAAAGGGCCTTGAGACTGACGGGACGCCATAATCAACTCAATCGCCGCCAGGCCGGTGCCTTTAATAGCGCCCAGGCCGTAAAGCACCTGCTGCGCATTGAGCGGCTTGAACTGATAGACACTGGCATTGATGTCTGGCGGCAACACTTCGATATGATTGGCGCCGCAGTCATCAAAAAACGTATGCACGTTATCGGTATTGTTCATATCGGCAGACATGGTCGCCGCCAGAAAAGCCGCCGGGTAATGCGCTTTGAGGTAAGCGGTATGATAAGCCACCAAGGCATACGCTGCCGCATGCGACTTGTTAAAGCCGTACCCCGCGAACTTTTCCAGCAAGTCAAACAAATCGTTGGACTGCTGCAAGGTCAGGCCATTTTTGAGCGCACCTTCATTAAAGATTTCGCGCTGTTTGACCATCTCTTCCGGCTTTTTCTTACCCATGGCGCGGCGCAGCAAGTCTGCACCACCAAGACTATACCCGGCGACCACCTGGGCGATCTGCATCACCTGTTCCTGATACACGGCAATACCGTAAGTTTCCTTGAGAATAGATTCGGTCGACGGGTGCGGGTATTCCACGCGCTGCGTGCCATGTTTACGGCGGCAGAAGTCTGGAATCAGATCCATTGGGCCAGGACGGTACAAGGCAACCAGCGCAATAATGTCTTCAAACAAGTCTGGCTTGGCTTGCTTAAGCATATCTTTCATACCGCGCGATTCCAGCTGGAACACCGCTGTCGTATTGGCTGTTTTCAGCAGATGGTAGCTACGCTTGTCATCGAGCGGAATCGTCTCAAAACTCAGTGGTGGCAACGTTTCTTGCGCGCGCTGCGCATTGGCGTTTTCAAGCGCCATATTGAGGATAGTCAGCGTGCGCAGGCCCAAAAAGTCGAACTTAACCAGACCGACCGCCTCCACATCATCCTTATCATATTGACTGACCAGACTGTCGCCATTGGGCTGGCAATAGACGGGCGAGAAATCTGAAATCTTGCCAGGCGCAATCAACACCCCCCCGGCGTGCATACCGATGTTACGGACCAGGCCTTCCAGCCGCAATGCCAAAGACAGTAATTCTGCGACCTCTTCTTCTTTTTCGCGGCGCTCTTGCAGTTGCGGCTCTTTTTCCAGTGCGGATTCAAGCGTGATGCCCAGCTCCATTGGAATGAGCTTAGCGATGCCATCGACAAAGTTGAACGGCAAATCCAGCACGCGGCCCACATCGCGGATCACCGCTTTGGCCGCCATGGTCCCGAAGGTGGCGATCTGAGACACCGAAGCCAAGCCATATTTGTGCTTGACGTAATCGATGACGCGATCTCGCCCTTCCTGACAGAAGTCAATATCAAAGTCGGGCATGGAGACCCGCTCCGGGTTTAAGAAACGCTCGAACAGCAGGTTGTATTTGAGCGGGTCGAGGTCGGTAATCCCCAAACTGTAAGCGACCAAAGACCCCGCACCGGAGCCCCGGCCTGGTCCGACTGGCACGCCGTTGTTTTTTGCCCAGTTAATAAAATCGGCCACGATCAAAAAGTAGCCAGGAAACCCCATCTGAATGATGATGCCGCACTCAAACTGCAAGCGCGCTTCGTATTCAGCTCGTTTGGCTTCCCGCAGCTGTTCATCCGGGTACAAATAGGCCAGGCGGTGCTCCAAGCCTGCTTTAGACTGGTCCACCAGATATTGATCCAGACTCTCACCATTAGGCGTCGGAAAATCGGGCAGGTAATTTTTCCCCAAAGTCAGCGTCAGGTTGCAGCGCTTGGCAATCTCCACCGAGTTTTGCAAGGCGATGGGCATATCGGCGAACAAAGCCTGCATTTCTGCCTGGGTTTTCACATACTGGGTGGCGACAAACCGCTTGGGTCTACGCGTATCGGCCAGCACATAGCCTTCCGCGATACAGGTGCGCGCTTCGTGCGCCATAAAGTCATCCTGCGTCTGGAACTGGATCGGATGCGTGGCCACCACAGGTAAATCAAGCTGCTGTGCAATGGCGATGGTTTGTCTGATCAATTGCTCTTGGGCATAGGCTTCGGTATTGCCGGGCACATGTACGCGCTGAACTTCCAGGTAGTAGCGGCCTTCAAATACCCCGGCCCAGTGTGCTGCCGCTTGCAAGGCTTGAGCCTGGTTGCCAGCCTGCAGTGCCTGTCCAATGTCACCGGCAGCAAAGCCCGACAGCAGCAATAGCCCTGCGTTTTTTTGCTGTAACCACTCGGGTTTGATTTCTGCCCGTTCACGGTACTGGTTCTCCAGATAGGCGCGACTGAGTAATTCACACAGATTGCGATAGCCCTGCTGCGTTTGTACCAGTAACAGCAAGCGGTGAGGCTGGTCGCGCTGGAGCGGATTCTCGATCCAGACATCACAGCCCAGAATCGGTTTGAGCCCCTTGCCACGGGCAGCCTTGTAAAACTTGATCGCCCCAAACAGGTTAGCCAGATCGGTCAGCGCAATCGCTGGCATGGCATCACTTTTTGCAGCCTTGACGTAATCATCAATGCGCACCGTGCCATCCACAATGGAATACTCACTGTGGCAACGCAGGTGAATAAATGCAGGTTGGAGAGAGGGTGTTTCAGGCGCTTCCATCACTTTATTTTAACCGCCAACCTGCTTTTTTGTACCCATGCCGACGACAAATAATGTCATTGACAGCCTCAAAAAAGCCATGCAAACCTCGTAAAAAATGGATTGTTGATAGTTGTAAAAAATTGAAACGAACCGGGATTATGTTCTATGATGGCAGGCGTTTTTGTCATAAGCGATAGATCACATGCCCAATGCCACTGCCCTGCTCGATGACCCGATACTGGTGGAGGACGAGCTGCCTGCCGTGGGGCAGCCCCTGCCGTATTTCCAGCTAGTTAACCGCGAGCTTGAGGACGTTGCGCTGGATGCCTTTGCAGGTCAGCGCAAGATACTGCATTTTTTCCCGGGCATTGATACGCCCACCAGTGCTAACAGCGTGCGTATTCTTGAGCGCATGGCGCTAGATCTGACTAACACCGCCATCCTGCATATTTCACCGGATTTACCATTCACCATGGCCCGCTTCTGCGCCATGGAAAGCCTGCCGCAATGCATGACTTTATCCACCTTGCGTGGCCGCGACATGCTCAAGAATTATGGCGTGCTCATGATGACCAGCAAACTGGCAGGCCTACCTGCACGCGCCATCATCGTCGCGGACGAAAATGACCGCGTCCTCCACGTTGAATTGGTCAAGGACCTGGTCATGGAACCAGACTACGAAGCCGTGCTTGCGGTGCTGCCCGCCTGATTCCCTTACTTTTTATGTGGTTGATTGCGTTGCGCTGACACGTTAAAGTGCTTGTTTAAGTTTTATTCATCACATTTTGGAGAACACTATGTCTAGCGTTACGCTCAAAGGAAATCCGGTCGCGGTTGGCGGTAAATTTTTAACCAAAGGCGACAAGGCTCCTGATTTTCAATTGGCAGATGCCAAACGCAACCTGCTTGGTCTGGATGCGTTTTCAGGCAAGCGTAAAGTCTTGAACATTTTCCCTAGCATTGATACGCCCACCTGCGCCACCTCAGTGCGCACCTTCAACAAGGAAGCCAGTAGCGTCAGCAACACCGTCGTGCTGTGCGTGTCTGCAGACCTGCCTTTCGCACAAAGCCGTTTCTGCGGTGCAGAAGGTCTGGAGAATGTTGTAACCCTGTCTACCTTCCGCGATACAGCCAAATTTGGCAATGATTATGGCGTCCTGATCACCGATAGCAGCCTGGCAGGCCTGACTGCACGTGCAGTGGTGGTACTGGATGAGAACAATCAGGTATTGCATAGCGAACTGGTTGGCGAAATTGCTGACGAACCAAACTATGCTGCTGCCTTGGCAGTCCTCAAATAAGTCAGCAGATTTGAGTAATAAAAAAGCCAGCATTAAGCTGGCTTTTTTATTACTGCTTTTATATTGCTAAAGACCCGTCTTAAATACTTTTAAACGCGCTTGAACAACAAGCTGCCGTTAGTCCCACCAAAACCAAAATTGTTTTTGAGGGCATATTCAATCTGCAAGTCACGTGCCGTGTTAGCACAGTAATCCAGATCGCAATCCGGATCAGGATTCAACAGATTGATGGTCGGTGGTGAAACCTGATGGTAAATCGATAACACCGTAAAGACCGACTCCAGACCGCCTGCGCCACCGAGCAAGTGACCAGTCATCGATTTGGTCGAATTGACTACCAGCTTGTAGGCATGATCGCCAAACGTTGCCTTGATGGCATTGGTTTCGTTGGTATCGCCCAGGGGCGTCGAGGTCCCGTGCGCATTCATGAACTGGACTTGGTCCGGGTTCACCCCTGCGTTTTTGAGCGCGTTGACCATGGAGCGGCGTGGACCGTCCATATTCGGTGCGGTCATGTGATAGGCATCGGCACTCAAGCCGTAACCTGCCACCTCGGCATAAATTTTGGCACCGCGTGCTTTGGCATGCTCATACTCTTCGAGTACCATCACCCCTGCACCTTCACCGATGACAAACCCATCACGGTCTTTATCCCAGGGACGGCTGGCCGTCGCGGGATCGTCATTGCGTGTAGACAAGGCTCGCGCAGAGGCAAAGCCACCGACACTGAGCTCGGTAATGGCGGCTTCGGCCCCACCTGCCACCATGACATCGGCGTCACCATACTCAATCATACGTGCGGCTTCACCAATGCTATGGGTGCCTGTGGTACAGGCAGTCACCACCGCAATATTCGGCCCTTTGAGACCCAACATGATGGACAAATTGCCCGAGATCATGTTGATGATGGTGCCAGGAATAAAGAATGGCGAGATCTTGCGTGGGCCACCTTCGTCATAACTGTCGTTGGTGGACTCAATCAAGCCCAAACCACCAATCCCGGAACCAATGGTCACGCCAATGCGTTCTGCATTTGCGTCGGTCACTTCAAGGCCGGAATCACGGAAAGCCTCCAAGCCAGCAGCCAGACCGTACTGGATAAAAGTATCCATGCGGCGCGCATCCTTGGCTGGAATAAAGTCCTCAGCGTTGAATCCTTTAACCTCACCTGCAATTTGCGAGGCAAATGGGGTAGGATCAAATTTAGTGATACGGGTAATGCCTGATTGACCAGCGACCAGATTGTTCCAAGCGGTTTGGGTACCAATCCCTACTGGAGACACCACGCCCAAGCCAGTTACTACTACTCTGCGTTTCGTCATAATAGAAAATCAGCCCTCTTGCGAGGGCTGATTGAAGAATGAAGTCAATGAATTACTTGAGGTTTGCGTTGACGTAGTCAATCGCTTGCTGCACTGTAGTGATTTTTTCAGCTTCTTCGTCAGGGATTTCGCAATCGAACTCTTCTTCCAAAGCCATTACTAATTCTACGGTGTCCAGAGAATCTGCACCCAGATCATCTACGAAAGATGATGTGTTTTTTACGTCAGCTTCGTTTGCACCTAATTGTTCACAAACGATTTTCTTTACGCGTTGTTCGATGTCGGACATCTAAAATACCCCTTTGTTGATAAGTGTCGTGTACAGTAAACCAGTATTCTAGCAAAACTTGCCCAGAATACCAAAGAAACTAAATATTAAGCGCAGTACATGCCGCCATTGACATGGATGGTTTCGCCCGTGATATAAGCGGCCGCTGGCGAAGCCAGGAAAGCCACTGTCGCCGCGATTTCATCCACAGCCCCCAAACGCCCAAGCGCAATACGCTCCAGCATTTTGGTCTTGATATCGTCAGGTAGTTCAGCGGTCATATCCGTGGCGATAAAGCCAGGCGCCACACAGTTCACAGTAATACCGCGACTGCCGACTTCTTGCGCCATAGACTTGGTAAAGCCAGTCATCCCAGCCTTGGCCGCTGCGTAGTTGGTCTGCCCGGCATTGCCCATATGACCCACCACGCTGGAAATGTTGATAATACGTCCCTGACGCGCTTTCATCATTGGACGCAATACCGCCTGACTCATGCGGAATACGGACTTCAGGTTGGTCGTCAAGACCGCATCCCAGTCTTCGTCTTTCATGCGCATGAGCAAGGTATCTTTGGTGATGCCGGCATTATTCACCAGGATGCTGACATCCCCATACTGCTCGGCAATCTGCTTTAATACCGCCTCAATTTGTTCAGGCTGTGTCACATCCAGCGACATCCCGACGCCGTTGACCCCAGCTGCTTTCAAATGGGCGGTGATTGCTTCTGCGCCACTGGCAGAGGTCGCCGTACCAATCACGGTGGCTCCCTGCTTGCCCAGGGCTTGTGCAATCGCTGCACCTATGCCGCGGCTGGCGCCCGTCACTAATGCGATTTGTTGGTCAGACATGGTCTCTCCCTTATTGCGTAATCAATGTTTGCATGGCTTCGTCATTGACGAGCGCAACACAGCTCACCTCGGCCACAATGCGCTTGGCTAAACCAGCCAGCACCTTGCCGGGGCCACATTCAGCGGCGCTCAGCACCTCTTGTGCAGCCAGCTGTTGCACGGTCTCCACCCAGCGGACCGGGCTATAGAGCTGGCGAACCAGCGCGTCTTTAATCTGCGCGGCATCCGAGTAGGCTGCGACATCGGCGTTATGCAAGACAGGCACGATCGGCGCCTGTACATTCACGCCATTGAGATATTCGCGCAGCTTTTCAGCCGCTGGCTGCATGAGGTCGCAGTGCGAAGGCACGCTGACAGGCAATGCGAGCGCACGCTTGGCCCCTTTCGCCTTGGCTAACTCCATGCCACGCTCAACCGCCGCTTTGTCACCGGCAATGACAACCTGGCCTGGTGAGTTGAAGTTAACGGGCTGCAAGACTTGACCTTGTGCCGCCTCGGTACAAACAGCACGCACGGTATCATCATCCAGCCCCAAGATCGCAGCCATGGCCCCCTGGCCTTCCGGCACGGCTTGCTGCATAACCTGGGCGCGAAATTTTACCAGTGGCAAGGCATCCGCAAATGAAATGGCATTGGCTGCAACCAGTGCAGTGTACTCACCAAGACTATGACCCGCCATCTCGGTTGGCAACTGGCCACCCAGCGCCTGATAAACACGCCAGGTAGCAATACCGGCGGTCAGCATGATGGGTTGTGTGTGTTCAGTCATATTAATTTCTTCATTTGGCTCGGTGGCCATTTTCCAGAAATCCACACCCAACACAGCAGAGGCTTCGTCAAAGGTTTGTTTGACGATGGCATGCGCTGCTAGCCCTTGCATCATGCCCACAGACTGTGAACCTTGACCAGGAAAGAAAAAAGCAAATTTAGACATATTGATTCAGTTATTTATTCAATTAAAACGGTCATGCAAGCACGGCATGCTTCATTGTAGAACCTTGGTACTGTTAGCACTGGTTAGTACTTTACCAAGACTGAGCCCCAGGTAAATCCACCACCAAAGGCCTCCATAAGCAAGGTATGTCCCCGCTGGATGCGCCCGTCACGCACAGCCACATCCAGTGCGAGTGGAATTGAGGCTGCGGAGGTATTGCCATGGCGATCCACTGTCACGACGACTTTATCCATCGGCATTTCCAGTTTTTTGGCCGTTGCCTGCAAAATACGGATATTAGCCTGATGCGGCACCAGCCAGTCAATATCTGACTTTTGCATCTGGTTAGCCTCCAGCGTCTCATCGACGATCTGATCCAGTGTATTGACCGCCATTTTGAACACAGGATTCCCTTCCATCACCACCGTGTCAGGCCCATCAGGATTGCGCGGCACATGTAAATAGGTTTCGTAGTTACCATCGGCGTGGATGTGGGTAGAAAGAATACCGGGTTGCTCACTGGCTTGCAGGATCACCGCACCGGCACCGTCGCCCCATAAAATGCAGTTGCTGCGGTCGCTGTAATCAGTAATACGGGTGAATGTATCCGCCCCAATCACCAGGACATTGCGGGACTGGCCAGACTTGATGAACTGGTTGGCGGTGGTCAGCGCATAGACAAAGCCACTGCATACCGCCTGTACATCAAAAGCGGGACAGCCGCTGATGCCCAATTTGCGTTGCACCATGGTCGCCACACTTGGGAAAATCTTGTCAGGCGTGGTTGTTGCCACAATAATCAGGTCAATCTGTTCAGCCGCGATGCCGGCCGCGTCAATCGCCTGACGCGCCGCGTGGGTCGCCAGATCGCTGGTACGCTCATCCGTGACGCGGTGGCGTTGTTTGATGCCAGTTCGGGCGTAAATCCACTCATCGGTGGTATCCACCATTTTTTCCAGATCGGCATTGGTCAAAATATGGGGTGGCAGGTAGCTTCCAGTACCTGCAATGCGAGCGTAAATCATTCGTGCGATTATGCCTTAATTGGTTTGAAACACCTAACAAAAAGGGGTTCAGGGTTGCTCGGAGGTCGTCAGATGCTCAATCTCCAACTGCGACTGAATACGCTTGAGGACACCACTCTGCGCCTCTTCCATCGCGACATGAATCGCATGGTAAAAACCGACGCTGTCTGCGCCACCATGACTCTTGACCACAATGCCACGCAAGCCCAAAAAGCTTGCCCCATTATAAAGTCTTGGATCTACCCGCTTTTTAAAGGCCTTTAGCACCGGGAAAGCGCCCAGCGCCATCAATTTGGTCAACCAGTTACGTTTAAATTCCTGGGTGAGGAATTTACCCATCATATGCGCAAGGCCTTCGGTGGTTTTCAACGATACGTTGCCCACGAAACCGTCACAAACGACCACATCTGTCGTGCCCTTGAAGATATCGTCGCCTTCTACATTGCCGTAAAAATTCAAATGACTGCCGCGTAACAACTCCGCCGCCTGCTTGACCACCTCATTGCCCTTGATATCTTCAGAACCGATATTGAGCAAGCCCACGGTTGGATTCGGCTTATTGGTCAGGCAGCTCACCACCATCGCGCCCATAATGGCAAACTGGTACAAATGCTCAGGCGTACAGTCGGCATTCGCCCCCAGATCCAGCATAAATGTACTGCCTTTTTCAGAGGGTAAAGTCGAGGCAATGGCTGGCCGGTCAATCCCGGGCAAGGTTTTGAGGACAAAGCGCGCGGTCGCCATCAATGCACCGGTGTTACCGGCACTCACGCAAGCCTGCGCTTCTCCCGTTTTCACCATATTAATAGCCACCCGCATAGAAGAATCTTTTTTGTTCTTCATCGCACTTTGTGGCGACTCATCCATCAGCACCACTTCACTGGCATGGCGGATACGCAATCGCGGCCCCGGCTGGACATTCAAGACCTTAAGCTCGGATTCAATTGCCTCTTGCAGGCCGACCAGGATAATGTTTAATTCAGGATTTTCGTTCAGAATTCGAACTGCCGCGGGCACAGTCACATGCGGACCGTGATCTCCTCCCATGGCATCAATGGCAATCACTACTTCATGTGAATGCACGTGTTGACCAGTTGTCATGTGATTTTCCAAGTTTGTTAACTTTGCGCGTTTAAGCGCAGCCATCACAGCGGCTTACGTCAGATACGCAAACGCCGCGCATTTTACTGCGCGGCGCGTTTTAAAGCGGTTCGCTTTAATGTGGCGATTATTCGCCTTTTGCAGGCATCACTTTGCGGCCACGGTAAAAACCGTTAGGGCTCACGTGATGACGCAAATGCACTTCACCTGTGGTTGGCTCAATTGCCAAAGGTGGGTTAGTCAAAAAGTCGTGGGAACGGTGCATACCACGCTTGGAAGGTGTCTTTTTGTTTTGCTGAACGGCCATTTAAGTTACTCCAATATCAAACCGCCACACCTCATGTATCGAAGCTCAATGACAGTTTATAAAACAAACTCGGTTATTAATAAATTAAAAATGCTACCTAATCCAGCATTATAAAATAACTCAGGGATAACTGCAAATAAATCATGCAAATATCGCTTTTCATTGGTTTATTTGCCATGATTCGCGGCATGAACACCCAGCTTACGGGGTTATTTGTCCAGCTTCAACTGCTTGAGCACAGCAAATGGATTCGGCTTTTCACCCGCAGACTGCTGTAATTGTGTACACGCCTCTTCATGCATGACAGAGATAGGCAGCGCCATCAACAACTCATCCTCGACCAACACTTCCAGTGACGACTCATCCGTAGATTCCAGCCAATCCACCGTTTCATCTTCTAGCAATGCTTCCGGCGGCTCATCACAAAGCGCAAATTCAAAGGTCATCTCTAGCGACTCTGGCATGGGCTCAAAGCAGCGCTGGCACACCAGCGGCAAAGTCGTCTGCAAACTTAGCGCCAGCATAGGCAGCGACACCTCACCAAAATAGCGGGATGGCAAGCCTTGCAACCGATAATGCACCTGCATGCCGTCGAGCGCGGCCGCATCCGTCACTCCTAGCGCTTGCAACGCCTCATGTAACCTGGGCATAGCGCTCAGCGCTAACACCCCCTCAACGGTTTTTTGCTGCTTTGCCAGCTCCTGAAAATGCGCCATGATCTTTACCAAACAATTCAATCAACTATTAAGCCGGCACTATAACAAACTCAATGATCATTGACGACTAAAACACGGACAAGGCCAGCACTAAAATGACAGGCCTCTGTTTAAGCGCAAGGTTTGTTGTTATAATGACACCGCATCACGCGGCGCTCTGTTCAAGGGCGCACCCATGGTGCCGGTTTGCCTGATCGGCCATTTGTTGCTGTAGCAAAGACGACTCCAAACCACAACCAAATCAACTTGAACCGTTTTATATTCAGTCTCCTGGAGATTGAAAAACTCGGTTGAGTTACTAAAAGACTCTAGTCCTTTTTTCTTGCTTTAAGGGTAATGTGTGTTTAAGAAAATTTTAGTCGCGAATCGCGGTGAAATTGCGGTGCGCATCGTACGTGCCTGCTCTGAAATGGGCATTAAATCGGTAGCTATTTACTCCGATGCTGACCGCCATGCGTTGCATGTTAAAAAGGCAGACGAAGCCTATAACATTGGCTCAGACCCTGTCGCAGGCTACCTGAACGCACACAATATAGTCAACATTGCTGTGGCTGCAGGCTGTGACGCCTTGCATCCTGGTTATGGCTTCCTGTCAGAGAATCCAGAACTTGCTGAAGTCTGCGCACGTCGCGGCATCAAGTTCATTGGTCCTGATGCCGACGTCATCCGTCAAATGGGTGACAAGATCCAGGCACGTAATGCCATGATTAACGCAGGTATTCCTTGCGTGCCAGGCAGTGAAGGCAATCTGGAATCGGTAGAGGCCGCAGTGACTTTGGCCAATAAAATTGGCTATCCCGTGATGCTCAAGGCGACGAATGGTGGCGGTGGCCGCGGAATTCGTCGTTGCGATAGCGAGAAAGAGCTGCTCAGCAACTATGACCGCGTCATTTCAGAAGCCAGCAAAGCCTTTGGCAAGCCAGAAGTCTTTCTCGAAAAGTGCGTGGTGCATCCGCGCCATATCGAAGTGCAAGTGCTGGCCGACTCACATGGCAATGTCATTCATTTGTTTGAACGCGATTGTTCCATCCAGCGTCGTAACCAGAAACTGATCGAGATCGCCCCCTCTCCACAACTGACTCAAGCCCAACGTGAATATATCGGTGGTCTGGGTGTGAAAGCGGCTAAGGCCGTCGGCTATGAGAACGCAGGCACGGTTGAGTTCTTGCTGGATTCAGACAATAACTTTTACTTCATGGAAATGAACACGCGCTTACAGGTAGAGCATACTGTGACCGAGACCATTACTGGCGTGGACATTGTTCAACAGCAGATTCGTGTTGCGGCCGGCTTACCGCTGCAATACAAGCAAAGTGAAATTGCTTTCCGTGGCTTTGCCATGGAGTACCGGATTAACGCAGAAGACCCGAAAAAGGACTTTTTGCCCAGCTTTGGTAAAATCACCCGCTACTATGCGCCCGGCGGTCCGGGTGTACGTATGGATGCGGCGATTTACAGCGGATATGTCATTCCGCCTTATTACGACTCCATGTGTGCCAAACTGACGGTCTGGGCCCTGGATTGGGAAAGCGTGATTGAACGCGGTCGCCGTGCCTTGAATGACATGATTGTCTATGGCGTCAAAACGACCATTCCATACTACCAGCAGATCATGCAGCATCCGGACTTCCGCGCCGCTGATTTCAATACCAGTTTTGTGGAGCAACACCCCGAGCTGACTGAGTACGACGTAGGATTACCCAAAGAGTTAATGGCAGCCGCCATTGCGGCTGCGATTGCCGCCCATGAAGGTATTTGATTAACCCGCATTGCAAGATATTTATTTAGATCGACAAGACTATGAGCAAAATACATGTCACCGAACTCGTTTTAAGAGATGGTCACCAATCCCTGATTGCAACGCGCATGCGCACCGAAGACATGCTGCCGATCTGCAGCAAGCTGGATGAGATTGGGTTCTGGTCTCTCGAAGCCTGGGGCGGTGCAACCTTTGACGCTTGCGTCCGCTTTTTGAAGGAAGATCCATGGGAACGCCTGCGCAGCTTGCGTAAAGCCTTGCCCAATACGCCTATCAATATGTTGTTGCGTGGCCAGAACTTGCTGGGCTACCGTCATTACTCTGATGACGTCGTGCATGCCTTTGTCAAACAGGCAGCTGATGCCGGTGTCGATGTGTTCCGTATTTTTGATGCAATGAACGACATCCGCAACCTGAAAACCGCGATTGAAGCCGTTAAATCGGTCAAGAAACATGCCATCGGCACCCTGTCCTTTACGACCAGCCCGGTGCATGATGTGGCCTACTTTGTGAGCATGGCCAAAGAGCTTGAGGCGCTGGGCTGTGACAGCATTGGTGTCAAGGACATGGCTGGCCTGCTGACACCGACCATGGCCGCCGAACTGGTCAAGGGTCTGAAGGCTGCGGTCAGCGTGCCCGTACACATGCACAGCCACGCCACCTCCGGTCTGGCCAGTATGGTCTTGCTCAAGAGCGTGGAAAGCGGCGTGGATATTATTGATACCTGCAACTCTTCATTCTCCGAAGGTGCCAGCCATCCGACCACAGAAAGCCTGGTGGCCGCATTGAAAGGCACGGAATACGACACAGGCCTCGATTTAGGCAAATTGCAGGAAATCACCGCCTACTTTAAAGAAGTGCGCAAGAAATACTGGCAATTTGAAAGCGAGTTTACCGGCGTGGATACACGCGTCTTGGTCAACCAGGTACCAGGAGGCATGATTTCCAACCTGTCCAACCAGCTGAAGGAACAAGGTGCGCTTAACCGTATGGACGAGGTGCTGGCCGAGATTCCACGTGTGCGTCAAGATCTTGGTTATCCTCCGTTGGTGACGCCCACCTCGCAAATCGTCGGGACACAAGCTGTACTGAACGTATTGACCGGTGGCCGCTACAAGTCCATTACCAACGAAGTCAAAAATTACTTGTTAGGCCAATATGGCAAAGCTCCTGCGGCAGTGAATGCTGAGGTGCGTAAACAAGCGGTCGGCGATGCTGAAGTCATTACCTGCCGTCCAGCAGACTTGCTGCAACCAGAAATGGTCAAGCTGCAGTCCGAGGCCGAGCGCTTTGCCAATAACGAGCAAGATGTATTGACCTATGCCATGTTCCCGGACATTGGTAAAACCTTCTTGCAAGAACGCAATGCAGGCTCATTAAATCCCGAGCCATTGTTGAGCAAAGACGCGGTCACCCAGCAAACAGCGGCCGCCCGTTATGCGCCGAATGAGTTCAACATTACCCTGCACGGTGAAACCTACCACATCAAACTGACCGGCAGCGGTCACGCGGGTGAAGAGCGCAGACCTTACTATGTCAAGGTAGACGGCATTTCTGAAGAAGTGTTTGTTGAGACCTTGAGCGAAATGGAAGTCAGCGGTGGCGGCAGTAACGGCAGCAAGAAAAAAGCCGCTGCAGTCGCCGCGAGTGGGCGTCCACGCCCTCACCATCCAGGCTGCGTCACCACGGCAATGCCAGGCACGATAGTGACGGTAAAAGTGAATGTGGGTGACAAAGTCAATGCCGGTGATGGCGTGTTGGTGATCGAAGCCATGAAAATGGAAAACGAGATCCAGGCCAGCAAATCGGGCACCGTGGTCGCCATTCACGTGGCCAAGGGCGACAGTGTCACGCCAGATGAAACACTGATTGAAATTCAACCTGAATAATTACAATCAACAAAAATCCCTGAAGCAATTCAGGGATTTTTGCTTTTGAGCTGCCTGATCCATGAAACAATCACTGATTCTTGCCTCCTCTTCACGTTACCGTCGTGAAGTACTGCAAAAGCTGCATTTACCGTTTACCTGCTTGTCACCAGAGATTGATGAAACCCCGTGGCCAAATGAAAGCCCCGAACAGACTGCTTTGCGCTTGGCAGAGGCCAAAGCCCGCAAAGTGGCAGAAACCCAGCCTGATGCGCTGATTATTGGCTGCGACCAGGTCGCGACCGTGGATGGTATGCAGATAGGTAAACCTGGTAATCATGCCAATGCTGTCACGCAACTCACCATGCTCAGCGGCAAAGAGGTGGTTTTTCATAGTGCCTTGTGCCTGTATGACAGCCAACGGCAGCACCTTCAAGCCACCATCGTGCCCTATTTCGTTAAATTCAAATCCTTAAGTGCCAGCCAGATCGAGACCTACCTGCGCCTTGAACAACCTTATGATTGTGCAGGCAGTGCCAAATCTGAAGGCATGGGCATCGCACTGCTGGACTATATGCGCGGCGATGACCCGAATGCGCTGATAGGACTGCCCTTGATTGCCTTGGTCGAGATGCTGCGACAAGCGGGTGTAGACGTATTATCGGCTTCAACTCGATAGCATAAAACAAAGTCGTGTGTTAACTTTTGAACGGCCAATGCGTTTAGGCAGTCTCATGCTTAAAACGCAAATAACCCATAACGAAAGGATACACATGCGACTCAGCACCCTGCTATTTTTCTCCATGGGGACGGCTGCATTGACGTATGCAGCCGCTGCACAAGCGGAAACCACCCTCACCAGCCCGCAATCTGACCAGACCAGTGTGGCGGTGACGATTTACAATGAAGACCTTGCGCTGGTCAAAGACAGTCGCAAGTTAAAGTTAAGCAACGGGCTTTCTGCCGTTTCTTTCCGCGATGTCAGTGCGCAGATCAAGCCTGAAACCGCCTTGTTGCGTAGCTTGCTCCCTAACACCAGCTTGCAGGTGCTGGAGCAGAACTTCGACTTTGACTTGCTCACCCCGCACAAACTGCTGGAAAAATATGTCGGCCAACAAGTCACCGTGATTCGTACCAACCCGAACACAGGTGCCGAAACAGAAGAAACAGCCACCGTACTCTCTGCCCAGGATGGCCCGGTGCTCAAAATAGGTAACCGTATCGAAACCGTGATCCCGGGCCGTATCGCCTATCCTAACGTCCCCGGCATGCTCAAAGACCGTCCAACCCTGACGACGCAGTTGCAATATAAAGGCGGTGAACAGTCCACTCTGGAGCTCAGTTACCTCACAGGCGGCTTGCAGTGGAAAACCGACTATGTCGCTGAGCTCAGCAGCAAAGAGGATGCGATAGATCTGTCTGGCTGGGTCACGCTCACCAATACCAGCGGCACCAGCTATCCCAACGCAAAAGTGCAACTGGTGGCAGGGGATGTCAACCGTGTGCGTGAAGTCATGCACCCCAAAACCATGATGATGCGCGCGGATGCCATGGTCGCCGAAGCCGCCATGCCCACCGAGCAAGCATTACTCGAATATCATTTATACACCCTGCCACGCCCCACCACCATTGCAGAAAACCAAACCAAACAAGTGGCCTTGCTTTCTGCGCAACATATCCCGGCGCATAAAGAGCTGGTGCTGAATGGCTCGGAGTATTATTTCCAGGGTCAGTATCCTGATATCGACAAAAAACTCAAAGTACAGGTCTTTGTAGAATTTGATAACAAAGAAAGTAGCCAGTTGGGCATTCCTCTGCCTAAAGGCACCATGCGCGTTTACAAAAAAGATCACGACGGCACGGCACAGTTTGTGGGCGAAGACCAGATCGACCATACACCAAAGAACGACAGGGTGCGCCTCAAACTTGGCAATGCCTTTGATGTGACGGCTGACCGTGTGCAAACCGATTTTAAAAACCTGAGCAAGCAAAACCAGCCACCCGTGTATGAAAGCGCTTATACCATCACTTTACACAACGCGAAAAAAGAAACGGTCACCGTCACCGTGCAAGAGCCGATTGCAGGTAGCTGGAAAATACTAAGCGAATCACAGCCACACCAGAAAACCAGTGCCCACCAGGCCAGCTGGAAAATCAATGTGCCTGCCGATGGCGATACCACGCTGAAATATCGTGTGCAGGTGAAATATTAGCCTGCCACACTCCCGCTCAACATGCTTCAAGGGCGTCAACAAAAGCATTCTTGCAAAAGAATGCTTTTTTGCTGTCTGGCCGTGGGATAATCACGCTGTTTAACTCATTAAGATTGCCATGACTGCTGGAACCCTCTACTTTATTCCCGTCCCCCTCACGGAAGACACCACGCCCCAACAAGTCGTACCGCCTGAAGTCATACAACGTATGCACAGCTTGCGTCACTTTATCGTCGAGAACGAAAAAACGGCCCGTCACTTTCTAGGCGCCAGCGGGCACCCAGTGCCTATGCGTGAAATCACGCTCACGGTGCTGACTAAAGATACACCGAATAAAGACCTGCAAAAGTTACTGCAACCTGTGCAACAGGGCATGGATGTTGGCTTGATGAGTGAAGCCGGTTGTCCGGGTATCGCCGATCCAGGGGCCGCGCTCGCCGCCGTCGCTCATCACAAAGGCATACGCGTCTCCCCGCTCATCGGCCCCAGCAGCTTGCTGCTGGCACTGATGGCCAGCGGCTTGAACGGCCAGAGATTTACGTTTTTAGGCTATCTTCCCAGCGATAAAAATGAACGTATCAGAACCATCAAAGGCATTGAGTTTGACTCAAAAAAACAGCAAGCTACCCAGCTGTTTATTGAAACACCCTACCGCAATCAGCATGTATTAGAAGACCTGATTGCTAACCTGCAAGCACAAACAAAATTATGTGTGGCCTGCAATGTGTCAGGCAAAGAAGAATTGATTGTGACAAAAACAGTGGCTGACTGGAAGAAAGCACCCCTGCCAGATTTGCATAAAAAACCGACCGTTTTTTTGCTGCTAGCCTAAGGGATCAAAAACGTACCACCCGCACACCAGAGGCAGCCTCGATATTAGAGGCTGCCTGCTGCGCCTGATCATAATCACGTTGCGCTTGCAACACCTCATCCATATGCGTCTCAGACCAGTCCCGCAATGCGGCTAGCAGGCCCACCAGCGTGTTCCCCAGTGGTGTCATCTTGTACTCCACTCTTGGCGGCACCTCAGGATACACCGTACGCGCAATCAGCCCGTCTCGCTCCAACCCGCGCAATGTTTGCGTCAGCATCTTTTGTGAAATTCCACCAATCTCGCGCTGCAAGGTGCTAAACCGCTTGGTTTCATTCTCCAGCAACCCCAATACCAGTACCGTCCACTTATCTGCTATCCGGTTCAACATCAAACGTGTCGGGCACGCTGCCTGATACGCATTCCAGCTACTGACAATCTGCAACGGTTGTTCTATCTGTTCCAGCATGGTTTTCCCTCGGTATCCAAGACGTTCAAGTGAGTAACAAGTGCATAAGTTACTTTAAGGTGCCTACTTACTAAAAGTAACCATTGAAATTATGATGCGCAACACCTACAGCACGCAAGCATTTTCAACTCACTTAAGGAAGCCATATGCATCTATTCAAATCGCTGCTTACCACCTTGCTATTCACCACCCTGTTAACCAAAGGAACCCTCACCATGGCACAAGACCAAACGCAACAAAACAAACAACTGCTGGCAGACTTTGCCACTGCCGTCTTTGTGAAAAAAGACCTGAGCCAACTGCCCAACTTCATGCAGCCAGGCTATATTCAACACAACCCGCTCGTGCCACAAGGCCTGACTGGCTTCGAGCAATTCTTTAGTGCCTGGTTTAAAGCTGTACCAGACTGGCACTATCAACTGGAAAAGCTGGTCGCCGAAGGGGATACCGTTTGGGCGTACGGCGTGTACTCCGGGACGCAAAAAGGCGACTGGTTAGGCATCCCGGCTACAGGCAAACACTACAGTATTTACGCCGTGGATATTTTCAGGATCGAGAACGGTAAACTGGCCGAGCACTGGGATGTGCTGGATGCTTATGGCTTGTTCAAACAACTAGGTGTTATTCAGTAACTTTCACCGATTAAAAAGGCCTATCCAAGATAGGCCTTTTTTGCGCCTACAGCAATATCCGCTACCGCACTGCTTAAAGCGATTTAAACTATATGATCCAACCGCGGTATTAATCAATCAGTACATCGCTGTTGAAAAAACGCATGCAACACAATCATTACCGAGAAACGGAATGAATAGGCCGCCCAAGTGGGCTATTCTTACGGCGGTTTTCATAGCGGATAAAGCAATGGTGATTGTAGAGGCCGTTTAAAAAAGCACTCTTGGACAAGAATTGTTTTTAAGTACTATCGTGGGATAATCCGGCTTTGCAATCTCCTCTATCTCTTTGGCTGCCATCCTTGATACTTCATTTTATGCGTAAATCTCTGATTGTTAATCTGCTGATCAATTAGTGAGTGCCGGACATGTCAGACCAAGAGCACAGACGCATCGCACATATTGATATGGATGCTTTTTTTGCATCTTGCGAATTGTCACGCTACCCGGAGTTGAAAGGCTTGCCCATGGTGGTGGCCGGTGGCTCCTCACATGTGCCGAGGATCAGAGAAGATGGTACACGCGAATTCTCGCGCTTGCGTGATTACGCAGGGCGCGGCGTGTTGACCACAGCCACCTATGAAGCGCGGGCGCTAGGCTTGAACTCGGCCATGCCCACCATGCAGGCAGCCAAACTCGCGCCCGATGCGGTCTTGCTACCGGTCAACTTCGAACTCTATCGCCATTACTCGCAATTGTTCAAAGCAGCGATTCGTAGCATCAGCCCGCAGGTGGAGAATATTGGGATCGATGAAGTCTACGCCGATGTTTCAACGCTGCCAGGAGACGCCACCGAGATTGCACAACAGCTGAAATCGGCCGTATTCGCTGCCACCGGCCTGACCTGTTCAGTCGGGATCGCCCCCAATAAACTATTGGCAAAGTTATGCTCTGAAATGCAAAAGCCAGATGGCATCACGGTCATCACGATGTCAGATGTCCCCAGCCGCATCTGGCCGATGGCGGCAAAAAAGATCAATGGCATTGGTCCCAAAGCCAGTGCAAAACTCGAATCGTTGCAGATTAAGACCATAGGCCAAATCGCAGCTATGAGCGAAGCCTGGCTTGTTCAACATTTTGGCAATCGCTATGGCAGGTGGCTATACCGTGTTTCTCGCGGGCAGGACGACAGACCGGTCGTGACAGAAAGCGTTCCGGTCTCCATGAGCAGGGAGACCACTTTCGAACGCAACTTGCATCCGGTGAGAGACAAACCAGCACTGAGCGAGGCATTTACCCGCTTATGTGAACGTGTCGCCAACGATCTGCAAAAGAAAGGCTATACCTGCTGCAAGGTCGGGACCAAGCTGCGTTTTGAGGACTTTAAAACGGTCACGCGTGACCTCACCTTGTCAACGGCGATCAGCGATGCGAAATCGTTACGGCTTTTTGCTGGAAAATGCCTGAAAAGGATAGATTTAGATAAGAAAATACGATTGTTAGGCGTTAAAGTCAGCGGTCTGCTGCGTGCTGATCGTATAGACCAAACAGATTCAGCGCAATTTACCCTAGACTTTGACGAGTAAGACGCACACGCGTTTAAACTCGGGGCTAGACGGCTACTGCCCCCGCATAAACATCTTGTCCAAATCGGCCAAACTCACCTGAAACCAGGTGGGTCTGCCGTGATTGCACTGCCCGCTTCTTTCAGTCGCTTCCATATCACGCAACAAGGCGTTCATTTCAGTAATGGTCAGTTGCCGGTTAGCACGAACGGCAGCGTGGCAGGCCATGGTACCCAGTACTTCATTTTGGCGTTCTAGCAGCACGCGGCTGGCGCCATATTCGTGTAAGTCGCGTAATACAGCACGGGCCAACGTGACGGCATCGGCATCTTGCAGCATGGTGGGGATGGCACGAATGGCAATCGTGGTGGGTGACAAGGTAGCCAACTCAAAGCCCAGTTGCTGTAATGTGTCGCTGCCTTGCAAGGATTGCAGCGTGGCAACTTCAACTTTTTCGGCATAAAAACTGATGGGAATCAGCAACGGCTGAGTTGCGATGGCCTGCTCGCTCAGGGCATTTTTCAGGCGCTCGTACATGATGCGCTCATGCGCGGCATGCATATCGACCACCACCATACCTTGGGCGTTTTGGGCAAGGATATAAATCCCATGCAACTGCCCCAGCGCAAACCCCAACGGGTATTGTTGCGGCAGATCTGGCGTGGGTTGTATCGGCTGATCCAAGGCCACCACCGAGGCAAAAACCTCTAAAGAATTACTTTCAAGGATGGTCGCTTGATCCATCGCGGCCGGTTTTAAGTCGCCGTAGAGTTGACCATAAAACTGCTGCGCCATGTCACCCCCGTTGCTGATATTGGGGGGGTAGCTGCCGCCAAAGGCCGGGCGATTGTGCAGTGGCATTTCCACTTGTTCGCGTGGCATGCTAAACACAGAGGCATCCGTGCCTGGGCGGAAGGGATTAAACGGCGCTTGCACAGGCTGACTGGCTTGTATCTCGGCAGATGTTTTGCCCAGGGCCTTGTGCAGGCTATGAAAAATAAAACGATGTACCGCTTGCGATTCGCGGAAGCGGACTTCGGTTTTGGCGGGATGCACGTTGACATCGACCAGGGAGGGATCCAGCTCAAGAAACAGCACAAAAGCGGGATGTTTATCGCCGTGCAACACATCCTGATAGGCTTGCTTGATGGCGTGTGCAATCAGTTTGTCGCGCACAAACCGGCCATTCACAAACACATATTGGCTATCGCGGCTGTGGCGCTGGTAAGTGGGCGAAGCGGTCATCCCCCATAGGCGCAAGCCACCGCTATGCTCTTCTAGCCAGAGGCTTTGTGCAGCAAATTCGCTCCCTAACACATCGGTGATGCGTTGCTGCGGGGTATTGGCCGCCAAGCGGCTAATGGCTTTGCCATTGTGCTGCAACAAAAAACCGATATTCGGACGCGACAGGGCGACGCGGGTAAAGGCATCTTCACAATGGCCAAACTCGGTATTTTCGGTTTTGAGAAACTTGCGCCGCGCCGGGGTATTAAAATACAAATCATGCACCTCAACAATGGTACCTGCATCCAGTGCGGCCGGGCTCAGCTGTGGCGCTTGCGTGCCTTCTGCAGCGATTTGCCAGGCATGACTGGCGCTTTGCTGACGACTGGTGAGCACAGTACGCGAGATAGAGGCGATACTGGCCAATGCCTCGCCCCTGAAGCCCAGGCTGCCAACTTGTTCGAGATCTTCAAGACTCTCAATCTTGCTGGTGGCATGCCGTGTCAGCGCCAGGGCCAATTCATCCTTGGCAATCCCGTGACCATTGTCGGTGACTTTCAGCAACTTGATACCGCCTTGTTGCAAGGCCACCTGAATCTGCGTGCTTCCAGCATCCACACTGTTTTCAAGCAGCTCTTTCAGGGCGGAGGCTGGGCGCTCAACCACCTCACCGGCGGCAATTTGAGAAATCAGTTGATCGGGGAGAAGTTTAATTTGCATCTTGGCATTTTAAACCGTTTGGTAGAATGACTGTATGTTCTCACAAGAATTTCAGGCGTATTTATCTCGCTTTACCCTCGCCCGCCAGCTGGGTCGCCAACATCATTTTTATGTCGGGCCCACCAACTCAGGCAAAACCTATCAGGCACTCGAAACCCTGCGCCAGGCTGAGTCTGGCGTTTATCTCGCGCCGTTACGACTGCTGGCAATGGAGGTCCGCGACCGGCTGATGCAGGCCGGCGTCCCTTGCAATCTGGTGACTGGCGAAGAACGTGTCATGGTGCCCGGTGCCAGACACACCGCCTCCACCATCGAAATGCTGCGGCCAGACCACGCCGTAGACGTCGCAGTGATTGATGAAATCCAGATGCTGATGGACCCGGACCGTGGCAGTGCATGGACGGCGGCGCTGGTCGGGGTCCCGGCAAAACAAGTATTTATCTGCGGGGCCAATAGCGTCACCAGCAGCTGTACCCGCGTGCTAGATGCGCTCAACGAGCCCTACACTCTCACTCATTTACAGCGCATGACACCGTTGCTGATCGAAGAACATAGTATTTGCGGTGCACGCTACCACGCCGCCAAACTACGCAAAGCACTACACACCGGTGATGCCATCATCGCCTTTAGCCGCAAAGATGTGCTCACACTGGCTGCGCGTATCCGCCAATGGGGGCTGTCTGTGGCCACCATCTATGGCGCCCTCTCGCCTGAAGTCCGCCGCGTCGAGTCTGCGCGTTTTGCCAGCGGCGAGGCGCACATCCTGGTCGCCACAGATGCCATAGGCATGGGGCTCAACCTGCCGATTCGCCGCGTGATTTTTGCCAATATCCATAAATTTGACGGCATCGCCTCGCGGCCGCTCAATGCCACCGAAATGCGCCAGATTGCCGGTCGCGCCGGACGCCATGGCTTATATGACACGGGATATGTCACCGTCCTGGAAGACGACGAGCAATGGCATTTACAGGCCATGTTAGACGCCGATGACACGGTGCCACCATTTGCCTTGCCGATTGCGGTTGGTGGCGGGGATATTGAAGCGCTGAGTTTACGCATCCCTACCTGGCGACTGGCCGAATGCATGGAGTACATGCACAAGCAATATGCCAGGTCACCCGGCCAGCATGTCTTGCAGTGGCAAGTGACAAGCCTGCAACACCAGCAAGCCATGCTGATAGACCAAACCGCACCGCAACTCTGCATGCGGGACAAATACCGCTTGATGTGCGCCCCGCTCGCGATCCAGGTGCCGATTGCACGGGACTATTTTTTGCAATGCGTACAAGCCGTCGCTACGCAACAAGCCAGGTCATTGCCGCAAATGCCAGAATGGCTGAATGGCCAACAGGCGCAATATCTGGAACAGGCCGAACTCATATGCCAGCATTTGAGCTTGTATAGCTGGTTATCGTATCAATATCCACACATCTTTGTGGATAGCGCATTGATTGATGACGCCAGGAAAAAGCTCAATGGTTTTATTGGTCGGGCGTTGAGAGTTCAGGCGGGCTATGGGAAGACGCAGCGAGAGGCGGAATTAGGGCAATACTTTTAATAGCACTTCTACCAAGAACGCTTACGGCGTCCTTTTCGCATGTAGGCAAAGATAAGCCCAATCATCGAATGACTTTTGAACCAAATAAATAACGCTTATTTTTTAGCGAAGGAAGGATTGGTCGCAATATAAGACTTCACGCCAGACAAAATCGCATTGACCAACTTATCCTGATAAGCATCATCATTCAACCTGGCTTCTTCTTCAGGATTGCTGATAAACGCCGTCTCGACCAGAATCGAAGGGATATCCGGTGATTTAAGCACCGCAAACGCCGCTTGTTCAACATACTTGGAATGGAGCGTATTGATTTTAGCGATGCGTCCCAGCACGGCTTTACCCATGCGGATACTGTCGTGAATAGTGGCCGTTTGCGACAAATCGAGTAAGGTTCTTGCCAGGTCCATATCGCGGGTATCAATCGCCACACCACCAATCAAGTCTACCGCGTTTTCCTTTTTCGCCAGGTAGCGGGCGCCAGCACTGGTGGCGCCACGCTCAGACAGGGCAAACACAGAAGACCCTTTGGCGGTGCTGTTCACAAACGAGTCGGCATGGATGGAAATAAACAGGTCGGCCTTGGCCGCCCGTGCTTTTTTGACACGGTCCCCCAGTGGCACGAAATAATCGCCATCGCGGATCAGGATCGCTTGCATGTTTTCTTCGGCATCGATCTGTTGCTTGAGCTTGCGCGCAATGGCCAGAGTAATGTTCTTTTCGTGGCTGCCATTGGAACCGCGTGCACCAGGATCTTCACCGCCGTGACCGGCATCGACGGCAATGGTAATGAGTTTTTGGCCAGGTTTTGCCTGTTTGAGTGGTTTTTCAACTGGCTTGTCGGCCACTTTATCCGCCGGTTTTTCGGCAGATTTTTCCACCGTTGGATTGGCATTGTCTGGTGTGGGCTCGGCTGCTTTTTCAGCGGGTTTGTCGTCTTGACGTGGCACTTCTTGCAATTGCCGGGAAGGTGTCAGTACCGGGCTCGCCATGGCTGACTCGACAGGACCACCCGCAGGGCCTATGCTGATGGCCAAGCGTTGTTGCGAGCTGCCCGCATTCATATCGGTGACCTGCGGTTTAATATCAGATTTGATGTCAAAAACGATACGCGCCGTTTTCTCGGTAAACGGCGCAATGCGGATTTTAGACAGGTAAGGATGTTGGGCATCCAACTGCAGCGCGAGCGCTTTCAGGGTCGGGCTGATGGCAACACCGTCCATATCAATCACCACGCGAAATGGATTATCCAGCGTGAAGACACGGTATTTGACTTGCTGGTCGAGCAAAAGCTCGACATGTGCCTGACCGCCTTGCTGCTGCAAATTGGCCAGGATGACTTCAGCGGCATGTGCGGCCTGACTCAGGATGAAGAACAGGACTGGCAATAGCCAGCCCAGGCAATGCTTACGATTTACTGGCATAGTGTTTCCAAGGCCAGCGCCTGCTGACTTGTGATGTGCAGCACGCGGCCGTGCGGCAGGATATCAAAGCGAATCTCGATGTCTGCGACAGGCAATAGCTCGGCTGCACGCTCAGGCCACTCGACCAGACAAACACTGGCAGGGTTGAAATAATCGCGGAAGCCGGCAGCTTCCCACTCTTCTGCATCCTGAAAGCGGTAAAGATCAAAGTGATAGCACGTGGCGAATGGCAGCATATAGGGTTCCACCAGCGTATAGGTGGGGCTTTTCACTTTGCCGACATGCCCCAAGGCATGCAGCATGCCGCGCACCAGCGTGGTTTTACCGGCCCCCAGATCACCGTGCAGGTAAATGACCTGCCCAGGCTGCAATTGCTTTGCCAGCACGCTTGCGGCATGCACGGTCGCTGCTTCGTCTTTTAAAATCTGTGTAGAATACGTTTCTGTCATGTCACATCAATCACATCCCGTCCCGATTCAACTGCCTGATGTTCATGTCGCTGCGCAAATGGCAGCGACCATCAAGGGCTGGGCGCGAGAACTGGGGTTTGGCAATATCGGCATTACCGATACCGACTTGTCTGCCGCGGAGCCTGAATTTTTAAAGTGGCTGGACAAACAATACCACGGCGACATGGATTATATGGCAAAACATGGGACCAAGCGAACCCGTCCGGCAGAATTGGTGCCTGGCACCTTGCGCGTGATCTCGGTCAACCTCAATTATTTGCCCGCAGATGCAGCCGACGGCTGGCAGGTGCTGGAGAGCCCTGAGCAGGCTTATGTCGCCCGCTATGCCATGGGGCGCGATTACCATAAAGTGATGCGGCAAAAATTGCAGCAATTGTGTACCCGCATCAGCGAGACCTTTGGCAGTTTTGAATACCGTGTATTTGCGGACAGTGCGCCGGTGATGGAGGTAGCACTGGCGACCAAAGCGGGTGTGGGCTGGCGCGGCAAACATACGCTGCTACTCAATCGCCAGCAGGGATCATGGTTTTTTCTGGGGGAAATTTATACCAACCTGCCGCTACCCGTGGACCCGCCCATCTCAGCACATTGTGGCAGTTGCACTGCGTGTATTGATGTCTGCCCGACCGCTGCCATCGTTGCACCTTACGAACTAGACGCCCGCCGCTGTATCTCTTACCTCACCATAGAACATCAAGGCAGCATTCCCGAGGAGTTAAGGCCACTGATGGGCAACCGGGTGTATGGCTGTGACGATTGCCAGCTAACCTGCCCGTGGAACAAATTTGCCGTCAGGACCTCAGAGCCCGACTTTGCGGTACGGCATGGACTCGACAGCTTGAGCCTGGTGACCTGTTTTGGCTGGACCGAAGCTGAATTTCAGCAAAAAATGGCGGGGAGCGCGATCTACCGCATAGGCTACACGCAGTGGTTGCGCAATATTGCCGTCGGCTTGGGTAATGCACCGACGTCGATGGCGGTGATTGCAGCACTGAAGTCACGGGCACAAGACGAAAATGCCTTGGTGCGGGAGCATGTAGCCTGGGCACTGGCGCAACACCAGGCGCACGCGCATGAAGGGTTATGCTGAGCGGGTGGTGGACTCGGCCAGCAAGGCAGCACCCAACATGCCCGCAATATCGCCAGAACGAGATAGATGAACCACGATCTTGCCTCTGAGTACCGGGATCAAGTCAGCTTCTAGCCGTTGATAAAACGCCTCAGACATCAGCGACCATGCGGCAACCACGCCACCGCCAATCAAAACGGTGCCAACATCAACCACCTTGAGTACACTCGCCAGCATTTGCGCCAGTTTGCGACCAGCATCCGCGTAGACTGCGCGCGCATGTTCATCGCCCTGCTCCGCAGCCAGCGCAATCTCCAAAGCACTCCTTGCCTGGCCAGTCAACTCGGCATAGCCTTTGCTGATGCCGGTGGCAGAAGCATATTGCTCGACGCAACCTCGGTTACCACAGCCACACAAGCGGCCTTGATGCTCGACAATAATATGCCCGGCCTCGAGCGCATAACCATGCTGCCCGGCCCAAACATGACCATTCACGACCAAGCCGGCACCCACTCCGGTGCCCAGGCCCAGATACAGCAAACCACCAGCTGGCTGACCAAGCAGGCTAAATTCCCCAAAGGCTGCAGCATTGGCATCGTTCTCGACCCGGATATTGAAACCAAGCCGGGCACCCAGATCGTGGCCCAGATTCACGTTCAACAAGCCCGGTAAATTGGGCGATTGCGCCAGGATGCCCGTGTGCGGATCAATAAAGCCGGGAAAACCAATGCCGATACTCTGAATCGTCGGATATTTTTCAAGCAATGGCTGGATGGCTTCTGCCGTAACCGCAATAATCTTTTGCCAGGCCTGTGCTGGCGAGTGCTGCTTGCAAATGGCAGAATAGTTTGCCTCAAAACGCGTTTCTTCAATCAGGCGCAGATCAGAAAACACACCTAAACGCAGATTGGTCCCGCCCACATCCAGACCCAAACGATAAACCGGAGTCACATCACGCATGGAAGCGGCCACTTTCTTCAACACTGTGTCTAAAAGACAATAATTTCTCTTCACTCAGTTGCGACCATTGCATGCGCCAACACCAGTTGCCTTCTATGGTGCCTGGCGTGTTCATGCGCGCCTGGCTATCCAGCGCGAGAATGTCTTGCATGGGGATAATTGCCAGCTTGGCCTGGCTCTCCAGGGTCAGTTTAATCAAGGCAGCAGGCATTTGCGGAGGATGTTGATTCAGGTAATCATGTAAATGATTGCGCACATGCTCTGGCGCGGTGAGGTACCAGCCCAGGGTGGTATCGTTATCATGCGTGCCGGTATAAGCGACGCTGTTTTGTTCTATGTTTTCTGGCAAGTAAGGATTGTCTTCACCGCCACCAAACGCAAACTGTAAAATTTTCATGCCAGGCAAGTCGAATCCATGGCGCAAGGCATCCACTTCTGCGGTGATGATGCCCAAGTCCTCAGCCACCAGACTCAGCTCCGGGAAGGTCTCGGTGATGGCGTTTAACAGCGCTTCACCTGGCGCCTCTTGCCAAGTCCCGTTAATGGCAGTGGGCTCTTCTGCGGGGATTTCCCAAGCGGCCTGCAAGCCCCTGAAGTGATCAATCCGTAGCACATCAAACAGCTGTGCCTGCGTATCGATACGCCCCAGCCACCATGAAAACCCATCTTTTTGCATGGCCAGCCAGTCGTAATGCGGATTCCCCCAGCGTTGTCCGGTTTCAGAGAAATAGTCTGGCGGCACACCCGCTACGACGGTCATGTTGAGGGTGTCATCCAGCTTGAACCATGCGGGATGCGCCCAGACATCGGCACTGTCGTAAGCGACAAAAATCGGGATATCGCCAAACAAGCGAATGCCGCGCTGATTGGCGTAACGCTTGAGCTGCGCCCATTGCTGAAAAAACACATACTGCGTGAATTTAATCAGCGTCAACGGCTCCTGGTGCGTGACCCGATAAGCTTGCAAGGCTTGTGGATCATGCTTGCGGTAAGCTTGTGGCCATTGCTGCCAGCTTTGATTATGGTGCTGCTCACGCAAGCAGCCAAACAAGGCAAAATCTTCCAGCCAGTATTGCTGCGTCTGACAGAATCTCGCAAACCCGGACCACGACAGACCATGGCCTTCACCATGTGTGGGGGCGCTGCCTGACTGCACGCGCGCCATGACTTTGGCCATCAATGCAGGCAAACTCAGCGTCAGCTCATTGGGCAGACACCAGCCATCAAGCTGCAATTGCTGCGCGCTGATCATGCCGCTATGTCCTGCATGCGCGGAGACACTTTGATAGGGCGACTGGTCTCCATGTGGCTGGTTGACCGGCAAGGTCTGCCAAACCGATACGCCCATTTTGACCAGGGTGTCTACAAAACGATAGGCCTCTGGGCCGAGATTGCCCTCAGGCAATGAAGTGATGTGCATCAGCACACCCGCTTGTCTATGTTGCGTCATGGATTGGCATTCAAATCAGTTGAAAGAATCAGGCATTGCCCCGGCGCATGGTGCCTGCATTTTCGGCATCGCCACCGCCCAGGCTGATGGGTTGTAACAAATGTGCAGGGGCTGTCAGGCCAAGTAATTTGTACAGGTTGCTCAAATTACGGCGATAGAGCTGGTCAAAACTTTTTACGCTTTGGGCGCTGTTGTAATCGCCAAACCACCAGAACCAGTCCGAACCTTCGCACAGGGCCAATTGCTGCTGGCACTTTTGTTTCTGTTCGGCTGAAAGTTGGTGTATCTGTTGATCATAATGCCGCTTGGCTTCGCACAACAGATCCCAGGCACGGTTTTTGGCCGGCTCCCCAATCCAGGTACTAAAGGTGCCATAGACCCAACTCCCGGCGCAAATATCATCCAGCAAGCGTGGCGCTGGCAATGTGTGTTTCTGCTGCAAGGCGAGAATATCGCTAAAAGTCGTCATCTGGATATCCGGATGCTGCGCCAGCGCCTGATAGAGCTCGTGCAAGAAATAATAACCGTTGTATGGATAGTATTCCCAGGCATTCTCGCCATCCAGAATCACGCTAACCACCGGCGTCTCTTCACTGTTGGCCAGGATATGCTCCAGCGACTGAATAAAGTCATGCACCGCTTCACTTGCGTATTGCTTGGAATACTCAAAACCAATTTTGTCAGACAGATGGTCGTCACGGAAAAAGCACACAATATCTTGCTGACCATTGGTGATCTTATAAGGCTGATACAGGTATTGCGATGGCGTGTCGTGCGGCAGCCCAAGTTTACGCAAGCTGTTGGCGAGCACACCCTGGCCAGTGGCTGCCCAGGCCACGCCCTGCTCGGCCAGCAACGATAGTGCAGGATGTGAGACCGCGCCTTCAGCAGGCCACATGCCATTGGCGGGCTGACCAAATATTTTTTCATGATAGCGCTGTGCCGCCTGCACATGAGCAATCGCACGCGGATAACCGTCTGGATAGGTGGCTGACTGCGGCAACGGCGCATCGGGCATGGCGTCACGCGCACTTTCCAAATCAATGAGCAATGGCAAGATGGGATGGTAGTAAGGCGTGGTGGTCATTTCAATGCGGCCTTTTTTCAGCAAGGCCTGATAGCGCGGCAAAATGCCTTGCAAGGTCTCGCTGATCACGTCTAACAGCGCTTGCCTGTCTTCCAGGGTAAACAACACGCCTTTTTGCATCAGGGTTTGCACAGTTTTGTTTTTGCGGCGCAAGCTCTCCCCCGTCCATGCCAGGTGATACCAGACCAGCAAGTCCACTTTATATTGTGCCGAGAGATAATGAAACTGGCCGTTTTGCATGATAGGCGCCACCAGTTCATACAGCTTGAGCAAACGCTGATAATGCGGAAAAGGACTCAACATTTTTTCATGATGTGCCTTGAAACAGCTGTCCACAATCAGGCGACACTCTTCATCCGTGATGTTTTCCAGATTGGGATTTGCCAGCAAACGCAGTAATGGGTCGCGCCACTGTCCGGACCGTGACTGCTCAGCATAATCTTCGAGCTGCTCCACCAGAATAGGTACAAAATTGAACGTTACCCTGGCGTTTGGATTTTGCTCCAGGTGAAAGGCCATATCACTGTAATCCTTGAGCGCATGCAAATACGTCCATGGCAGCACAAACTCGCCTGTCACCAGATCACGGTAATCCGGTTGGTGCATGTGCCAATATAAATTTAAGAGCAATTTTTTATCGGACATCCTTCAACCTCTTTCACTCACTCAATGACTTTTAAACTACTTCACACGGTATAAATCTTGGCCCAGCATGTCGGGTGTGACCAGTACGATGCCTTTTTCAGAGACATGAAAGCGCTTTCTATCGCGCTCCAGATCGACACCGATCTGCATGCCAGCAGGAATCTCGCAGCCGCGGTCTATCACCGCGTTGCGCATGATGACCCCCTCGTTAATTTTGACCTTGGGCAGCACTACAGCGCCATCCAGATCGGAATAATCCGCTACATGCACGCCGGAAAAAAGCACTGAGTTAGACACGCAAGAACCACTGATCAGGCAGCCCCCTGACACCAGCGAGTCTGTCGCCTTGCCCGTACGGCCTTCATCCTTGAATACAAATTTGGCCGGCGGCAGTTGTTCCTGATAAGTCCAGATCGGCCATTCACTGTCATACAGATTGAGCTCTGGAATCACCTTGGTCAGCTCCATATTGGCTTCCCAGTAGGCATCTATGGTTCCCACATCCCGCCAGTAAAAGTTGTTGCCTTGTGCACCGACGCAACTATCGGTAAATCGGTGCGCCTGTACCCGGTATTTTTTGATGATGTAAGGAATAATGTCCTGCCCAAAGTCGTGGTGTGACTTGCGGTCATAAGCATCCCGGATCAATTGTTCGTACAAAAACTTGGCATTGAAGATATAAATACCCATGCTGGCAAAAGCCACCTCGGGATTGTTCGGGCTAGGCTTGGGATGCGCTGGCTTTTCATCAAAGGCGATCACGCGGTCGGTGGCGTCCACCTCCAATACCCCAAACCCTTTGGCGTCTTCGAGCGGCACATTGATGCAGGCAATGGTCATATCGGCATTGCTGCGCGCATGCGTCGCCAGCATTTTGCCGTAGTCCATTTTATAGATATGATCGCCGGCCAGGACCAATATATATTCGCCGCCATTCTCTCGCAGCAAATCAATATTCTGATAGACCGCATCAGCCGTGCCTTTGTACCACTCCTCGCCCAGACGCTGCTGGGCAGGAATAATGTTGACGTATTCGTTAAACTCCCCACGCAAAAAGCCCCAGCCGCGCTGAACATGCTGAATCAGGCTTTGCGCTTTGTATTGGGTCGCCACATTAATGCGGCGGATGCCAGAGTTAATGCAATTAGACAAGGGGAAGTCGATAATGCGGAATTTACCACCAAACTGTACAGCCGGTTTGGCCCGCCAGTCGGTGAGGTTTTTTAACCGGCTGCCACGACCACCCGCCAGGATAATGGCAACGGTATTTTTCGTCAGGTTACTGATAAACCGGTCGGAGGGACGTTCTTGCCGCCGGTTGGCTTTACGACGTTCAACAAACTCTGCTACTTGAGACATGATGCTATTCCTGTTTTTCCTGATCCTGGGAACCAGCCTACAGTCATTATTGTCAGCGTTGCGCGTTTCAGCAGAGACGACACAAGGCTTTGCATCTGCAGGTCTGACATCCACAGTCTGCATGATAATTGGGGTAAAGACAACGAAATTCCGGGGGCGAATGACGTAAATCTTAACTTTTTTTGATAGCATGGAATCTGCTTAACCGGATACCGACAGCATGACTGCCAAAGCTTCTCATCAAATTGCCACCGACAATCATCATTTGCAACGGATTTTAGACGCCACCCATCATAATCCCTTTGAATATTTGGGGTCGCATCAGGATGCGAAAACCAAGCGCTGGCAGGTGCGTGTGTTCATACCAACGGCAGAACAAGTATGGCTCAACAATGGCAAAAATTGGCAGCCCATGCAGCAGGCGCATGCCGAGGGCTTGTTTATTTACGAGTCAGATAATCCGATTTCAACCCCTGCCCCACTGCAAGTTCAGCCCAAGGGGCAAACTAGTCGTTACGAAACCCTGGATGTCTATGGTTTTGACAGCACCGTGTCTGCCGATGACCTGTATCTGTTTGCTGAAGGTCGTTTTTACCAGGCCTACAATACCCTGGGCGCGGTCCCCATGCAGGTGAATGGGGTGGCGGGCGTCCGGTTTGCTGTCTGGGCGCCCAATGCGTCAAGGGTCAGTGTGGTCGGCAACTTTAACCAGTGGGATGGCCGTATCCATGCCATGCGTGTCATTGGTAGCACCGGCGTTTGGGAGTTATTTATTCCCCACCTGAGCGAACATGATCTATATAAATTCGAAATCCGCAACCGCGAGCATGGCTACGTCATGCTCAAGGCCGATCCCTATGGCAGAGCCTTTGAGCCTAGACCCGGCACGGCCAATCGCATCTGCCATAGCGAGTACACCTGGCAAGATGATGGCTGGTTGCAGCAACGCCAGCAGCATGACTGGCTGCATGCACCCTTTAACTGTTATGAAGTGCATTTAGGCAGTTGGCAACGAGACCCAAATGGCCACTTTATGGGCTATCGCGCCATGGCAGAGGCGCTGATTCCACATTTGCTAGAGATGGGCTATACCCATATCGAGCTGTTACCAATTGCCGAACATCCGCTGAATGAATCCTGGGGTTATCAGGTGACGGGCTACTTTGCCCCCACCCAGCGCTATGGCAGCCCGGATGATCTTAAATATTTTATTGACCGCTGTCATGCCGCCAATATCGGTGTCATTCTGGACTGGGTCCCTGGTCACTTCCCCAAAGATGACTGGGCGCTGGCGCGTTTTGATGGCACGGCGCTGTATGAACATGCAGACCCCCGCCTGGGCGAACATATGGACTGGGGCACCTATATCTTCAATTATGGCCGCAATGAAGTCCGCAGCTTTTTACTCAGCAATGCTTATTACTGGTTGCAAGAGTTTCATATCGACGGCTTGCGTGTGGATGCCGTGGCGTCCATGCTTTACCTGGATTACTCGCGTAAAGATGGAGAATGGTTGCCTAATGTCTATGGCGGACGTGAAAACCTGGACGTGATCGAGTTTCTCAAGCAACTGAACGTGATGGTGGGCGAACGCTTCCCCGGCGCATTGACGATAGCCGAGGAATCAACGGCCTGGCCCGCCGTTTCGCGACCAGTCTATGCCGGGGGCCTGGGGTTCAGCATGAAATGGAATATGGGCTGGATGAATGATGTACTGACCTACATGCAACTGGATCCGGTCTACCGCCAATACCACCATAATCGCCTGACCTTTGGTCAGATGTACGCTTATTCCGAGAACTTTGTCCTGCCTTTCTCGCACGACGAAGTGGTCCACGGCAAAAAATCCTTACTCGAAAAAATGCCTGGAGATGATTGGCAAAAATTCGCCAACTTGCGTCTATTGATGACCTTGCAAATGACCATGCCAGGTAAAAAGCTCAACTTTATGGGCAATGAAATTGCCCAGCGCCGTGAGTGGCGCGTCAACCAAAGCCTGGACTGGCATTTGCTTGAAGACACCGCCGCTGAACATGACATGCATCGCGGCATACAGCGCGTTTGCAAGGACCTCAACTGGCTCTATCGCCAACAAAGCGCACTCCATGCCCATGACTTTGATGCACAGGGCTTTCAATGGATAGACTGCGAAGATGCCGCGCAATCAATATTAAGCTACGTCAGACGCGGCAAAGACCATAGTTTTGTTATAATCCTACTTAATTTCACACCGGTACCGCGCCATCAATACCGTTTGGGCGTACCACAATCGGGTTACTATCAGGAATTGTTTAACAGTGACGCCGCTTGTTATGGTGGCAGCAATGTTGGTAATGGTTCCGGCTGTCCTAGTGACCCCGTGCCATGGATGAACCAGCCAGCCTCCATCAGCCTAAACTTGCCGCCACTTGGGGGTGTCATACTTCAGTTACAATAACTGGTTACACTGACTATATGATGTAGCCTGGCAGTAAAGATTTTTGGCCAGACAAGAAAATTCAGAGATTGCCTTGTCTGGCCCCGTAAATTTAATTGACTTGAAAAACGATAGTAACAACACGACATGGCAAAACTAACCACACATCCGAGCTGGCATGCGCTGAACCAGCATCAAATTGAAATGCGCGATGTTCAAATGCGCGATCTGTTTAACCAAAACCCCAAACGCTTCGAAGAATTCAGTTTAACGGTGGACGACATCCTGCTGGACTACTCCAAGCACCGCATCACTAAAGAAACCCTGTCCCAGTTATTCCAGTTAGCGCGCGACTCAAATATTGAGCAATGGCGTAGCCGCATGTTCAGCGGCGAAAAAATCAACATTACCGAAAAGCGTGCAGTGCTGCACACCGCCCTGCGTAACCGCAGCAATACACCGGTGTATGTGGATGGCAAGGATGTGATGCCAGAAGTGAATGCCGTACTGGCGCAAATGCGGGCCTTTACCGAGCAAGTACGCAACGGCCAATGGACAGGATTTACCGGCAAACGGATTACCGATATCGTAAATATCGGTATTGGTGGCTCAGACCTCGGTCCAGTCATGGCATGTGATGCGTTAAAACCCTACGCCAGCCCCAACTTGAAAGCCCACTTTGTTTCCAACATTGATGGCGCGCACTTGATGCGTGTATTGGAAGTCTGCGACCCTGAAACCACCCTGTTCATCGTCGCCTCCAAAACCTTTACCACCCAGGAAACCATGACCAACGCGCACTCAGCGCGCCGCTGGTTCTTGCAAGCAGCTAAACAAGACCAACATGTGGCCAAGCATTTTGTCGCGCTGTCCACCAATGCCGAGGCCGTGCAGGCATTCGGCATAGACACCAACAACATGTTTGCTTTCTGGGACTGGGTCGGTGGTCGTTACTCCCTGTGGTCAGCCATCGGTCTGTCGATTGCGCTCTATGTCGGCATGGACAACTTTGAACAGTTGCTGGCAGGCGGTCACGCCATGGATCAGCACTTCTTGTCGGCGCCACTGGAACAGAACATGCCTGTTATCATGGCCTTGCTGGGGGTCTGGTACAACAATTTCTTCCATGTTGATACGCACGCGATTTTGCCTTATGACCAGGGCATGTCTCGCTTTGCGGCCTATCTGCAACAAGCAGACATGGAAAGTAATGGCAAATTTATTTGCCGTGACGGTAGCCGCGTCAGCTACAAAACGGGCCCGGTCATCTGGGGCGAAGCTGGCACCAACGGCCAGCATGCGTTTTACCAGTTGATTCACCAGGGCACACAAATGGTTCCGGCAGACTTTTTGATGCCAGCCAACAGCCATTACAAAGTGGGTAGCCCAGACGATCAGCACCATAAAATTCTGCTGGCTAACTTCCTGGCACAAACCCAAGCCTTGATGTTGGGCAAAACCCGTGAAGAAGCACGCGCCGAACTGGAAGCACAAGGCATGAGCGGCCAGGCACTGGAAGATCTGCTGCCGCATAAAGTGTTTGAAGGCAACCGCCCAACCACGTCTATCCTGTTTAAACAGCTCACACCCTTTACCTTGGGTAAACTCATTGCGCTTTATGAGCACAAGATTTTTGTGCAAGGCATGATCTGGGACATTAACAGCTATGACCAGTGGGGTGTGGAATATGGTAAGCAGATTGCGAGCCAAATTCTGCCACAGTTGAATACCAACGAGCCGGTAAACAGCTTTGATAGCTCAACCAACGGCTTAATCAATTACGCGAAGAAAATTTCATAGCATATTGATTAATATTAAAAAAGGCCTCGATTGAGGCCTTTTTTTATTGTGCGGTGCTACGTCAAGCGCCCTTAAACCAATTGGTTTTTAATGGCGTAAGGGTGATATCCGCATTATGTTTGAGATGCATTTTTTCGAGCAGCCGCGTCCGGTACATGCTGACCGTTTTCACCGACAGTGCGAGTTTATCTGCAATCTCACTCACTGACTGCCCGGAAGCAATCATGCGCATGACCTGAAACTCGCGATCTGAAAGGGTTTCGTGCAAGGCCACCGCATAATCATTCCCCACCTGCTCGGCCAGAATCTCTGCCACATTGGGGGTAATATACTTTTTGCCTTTGGCCAGCGTGTGTATGGCGGTGAGCAATTCTTCTGACGCCGTATGCTTGCACAGATAGCCAGAAGCGCCGGAACGAATGGAGCGCACGGCATACTGCTCTTCCATGTACATGGAAAGCATCAAGATGTTGAGCGCAGCATTTTCTCGCTTGATGAGCTTTAAGGCTTCTATGCCAGTTTTATCCGGCAACGAAATGTCCAGTAGCATGACATCGGCAGCCACTTCACGTACACATTTAATCGCCTGCGCAACATTCTCCGCCTCACCGACGACATCAATATCCCCACTCGCAAGCAATATTTGCTTGATGCCAGAACGTAAGATGGCATGGTCATCTACGATAATGACTTTTATTTTTTGTATATCCAACCTGATCCCTCTGTTTTGCTGGTTGCACCATGGCTAATCCAGAAACTGCGCTGTTGATTGTAAATCGGATCAGCCATTCTGTCACGACTCTGCGGGCTTGAACGGTGCTTGCACCCGGATACAAGTGCCAGATGCGGCGCTGGAAGATTCAATCTGGCACTCGCCCCCCAGTGCCGCCGCTCTTTCCTGCATACCTCTCAGGCCAAATGCGTTCGATTTGATCTTGTCGGCAGGGGCAATGCCGATGCCATTATCCGTGATGTTCATGAATAACAGCTGATCCTTGAGGCTGAGCTCCACTTCGACCGCATTGGCCTGCGCATATTTGGCGATGTTAGAGAGCGCCTCCTGACAAATCCGGAACAACGCCATGGATTGGTCGGGATCACACTCCAAATCATGACAATTGGTGATAAATTTTGCCGAGATGCCTAATTGCTTTTTGAACTGGCTCACCTGCCACTCCAGCGCATCCACCAGCCCCAGATCGAGAATATTGGGCCGCAAATTGCCAGAAATACGATGTACGGAATCAAACGTCTGGTTGATGATCCCTTGCAATAAATGCGCTTGCTCGAGGTTGACCGGCTCACCGGCCTCAATTTGCTGGATGATGGTCGACAAGCCCAGCTTCATCGCGGTCAGGTTGCCGCCGAGGTCATCATGAATTTCACGCGCAATCGACACGCGCTCCTGCTCTTTGACCTGGTTCAAGTGCGCCGTCAGTGCCTGCAGATCTTGCCTGGCTTGCTCGATCTCCTGTTTTTCATGCTTGCTTTGGCTAATATTGAGCATAATGCCATCCCATTGCACCGCGCCCTGCCCCAAGTCTTGCACGGTAGCCCGGATATTGACCCATTTCATGTCTTGCCAGTCGGCAATCCAGATTTGTCCTTCCCAATCCAGGCGTTTGTGTTGCCGGGCGGATTTTTGCAAGTTTTGCTTGAACAGATGGGCGGAAGGTTGATCCATGGCATCAAACAGGGTGTTGGCATCCTTGAGCAATGCTGCGGCCGGGATACCCAGCAAGGCTTCGCAGCCCTCACTCACATAAGTAAAAACCACTTGAGCATCTGCAGTCATATGCATCTGGAACACGAGTCCAGGAATGCTGGAAACAATGGCGGAGAATCTGCGCTCGCTTTCATGCAAGGCATGTTGGACACTATCAATAGGAAAATGGCTGGCTGGCGTAGACACATGGCACCTCAATCAAGATGCCAGCTAGCATATCATGCCAACCCACGGCTGGATATGACAGTCAGTGATCCCGGATAAAACCGCTGTCGATCAACGAAGCGCTGACCAAGCGCACAAGCTAGGGATTGACGCTGCCAACTAGATCAGTTTCAGTCATCACCCGGTTTTTGCCGCTTTTTTTGGCCAGGTACATGGCCTGATCTGCGCGCAACAAAATGGCACTGACATCGTCCTCTTTCTGGAACAAGGCGACGCCTGCACTAAAGGTGATCAGCAGCTTTTGGTTATTACCCATGAAGTACTCTTTGGTCAGTGATCGCTGCAAGCGCGACATAATGATCACCGCCTCTTGCAAGTCGGTCTTGGGCAGAATGACAACAAACTCTTCGCCCCCCATTCTGGTCACAATATCCGTCGGCCTCACCGCACGTTTTACCACTGAAGCCAGATGTTTGAGCGCAGCATCCCCGGCGGCATGCCCATGCTGGTCATTGAGCGATTTAAAATTATCGATGTCGAGCAAAGCCACACTAAATGACTCACCGCTACGCTGAAAACGCGCAATCTCGGCCTGGAAGGCATCGTCCATACCGCGGCGATTGAGCACGCCGGTGAGTTGGTCAATTCTGACGACCTCACTCAACTGCTGCAACTCCAGTTGCAATTGATCAATACGGTCTTGCGTATCCGTTGCCTTGCGCTGTTGGATAAGCAAGTCATCGCGCGAACGCAGGATGTCGGTCTGCATGACAGAAGTATCGCGCATCAACTGGTTGACCAGCTCATTAATTTTAATCAAATCATCAGTTTGAGAGAGCTCTTTGGCATAGGTCTCGATTTTGCCACTGTAGAGTTCGCTGGCTTCACCCATATATTTGAGCTTATCAATAAAAGTACTGATTAAGGTTTTAAATGAGTTCCTCGCCTCAATCAGACTGTGCTTGACCAGCCCTTGCTTGTAAATGACTTCTTTGAGGCTTTTTTCGGCTTGTTTAAGCTTGGTTCTATCCAGCGGACCGGTAATAATCGACTGCACAGCATAAACCTGACCACTCAGCCAGCTATCTTCAGCCACCAGTTCGCCGATATTTTCCAGTAGCAAATGCAACAAGTCGATAATGTCGCCGCGCACGTCATCTTCTTGCGCGCCCATCACCTCGACCCGCATCAATAACGCTTTGAGTGACTTGGCCAAAGCCTCCCACTCTTTCAGCTTTTTGGCGCGCTCGGCAGATTCCTGCAGGGCCACCGCCTCCGCCTGCAAGTCTGGATACCCTTGCAAACGGGGAATCAAGCCCAGGTAAAGTGTTTGCTTCAATAAGGTCTGCAAAATGGTAAAAGCGCCATGGAACTGCTGTACTTCAGAGGGCAAACCTTGTTCACTGGATATATCCAAGACAGGTTGCGACGTCGAAGCTGTGGACGCGTCAGCCGCATCAGTCAAGGCAATCCCCTCAACCCGGGCTTCAGAAGGCAACCACATATTCGCCATGCCGATCAACTTGTCGGACAGGCTCTCGTCATCACCAAAATTAATGAGCACACGTTCCAGCGTCTCACGCTTTCTGGCAGTATCTATGCCACTGCGCTTGTCGTCCCAGGCTTGCAATAAAACACGAATCGCCTTGGGCCATTTGGTGGAATGACTAAGCTGCTGTTGCATGGCCTCAGTCAGCAATTCCCCCAGCCCTTGCCAGTTATCCTGTTTAAGCACTTTTTCCCAGCGGTTAATCCAGTTGGTTTGCTCCAGCGTGTCGTGGGGCAACTGCTTCAATGCCTTGCGCAACGCACTGGCAGCATCCTCCTTCACCGGTTTACCTGCAATCTCATAGTAAATCTGCATGTAATTGTCCGGTGTCGGTTCGACACGCCTGACAGCCATTTGCTTGATGGTTTCACGTGCAACTTCTGAAGCTGTCATGGATGATCCGTTTGCTGCCATCGTTTTCTGCCAAATCACACTAAAATTAATAGGATGCAAATATTATGCGGGGCGATGATTGGAATTTATTGGTGTATAAGAAGGTAAATAATTGTTTATTTCAGAAGCTTTACCTCTGCAGGTGAAATGAGGCACGGCGAAAATAAGGCGGTAAAAAAACGTTTTTGCGTTACAATAGCGTCCGCGGGCCTCCCCGCATTGTAAGGTAGCCAACCTGGTCAGGTGCGGAAGCAAGCAGCCACAACTATCAAGCAAGTGCCGGGGGTTGGGCTCGCCCCTTCTCTCCAGCCCTTCTGTTTGTCATGCCAGCGTTGATCTTAATGTTATGGTTTGTGGCAAGCATGAGTCGGCAAAATAGGCTAAAGTACAGGTTTGCCTTATTGCTTTTAATCAGTAGAGTGCGCGATGTCTTACCAAGTGTTGGCGCGTAAATGGCGCCCCAAATCTTTTGCCAGTCTGGTGGGCCAGGACCATGTGGTCCAGGCCCTGAGCAATGCTCTGAGCCAACAGCGCCTGCATCATGCTTACCTGTTTACCGGCACCCGTGGCGTTGGCAAGACCACCCTCTCCCGTATTCTGGCAAAATCGCTGAACTGTGCGACCGGCATCACCGCAACGCCTTGCGGCGAGTGCGAAGCATGCCGTGCGATTGATATCGGCCGGTATGTAGATTACGTGGAAATGGATGCGGCCTCTAACCGCGGTATTGCAGACATGGTGAGCTTGCTTGAGCAGGCGATCTACGCGCCGTCCTCCGGCCGCTTCAAGGTCTACATGATAGACGAAGTGCATATGCTGACCAAAGAGGCGTTTAATGCCATGCTGAAAACGCTGGAGGAGCCGCCTGCCCACGTCAAATTCATTCTGGCGACCACAGATCCACAAAAAGTCCCGGTCACCATTTTGTCGCGCTGCCTGCAATTCAACCTGCGCCAAATGGCCAGCAGTACCATTACCGCCCACTTGCAAGACATTCTGGGCCAGGAGCAAATTCCATTTGAGGCGCCCGCATTACAGCTGATAGCGCGTGCGGCCAATGGCAGCATGCGTGATGCGCTCTCACTGACCGACCAGGCAATTGCTTATGGCAACCAGTCCGTCCGCGAAAGCGATGTGCGCAGCATGCTGGGGGCGATTGACCAAAGCTATCTGTATGATTTGTTGCGGGCGTTGATCGCACAAGATGCAGCCAGCCTGCTCAATATCGCACAGCAAATGGAGTCGCGCAGCATCGGCTTTGAAAGTGCCCTGAACGATCTTGCAGCTTTGTTGCATGTGCTAGCTGTCGCGCAATACGCGCCCCAATCAATTGCAGACGATCACCCCGAGCGGCAGAACTTGCTGGAACTTGCCGCAGCCTTGCCCGCAGAAACCCTGCAGCTGTATTATCAGATTGCTATTTTAGGTCACCGCGATATTGGCCTGGCCCCGGATGCTTATGCAGGCTTTACCATGACGCTGTTGCGTATGCTGGCATTTAAAGCCGATGCAACGGCCCCCACACCCGCGCCCCCGTCAAGCACAGAAGGTCATGGCCGTGGCAGCGCTCCGAGTGTTGGCAGCGCGCGCGCCGCCTTGGCGCAAAGTTATCAAGCCAGCAGCGCAACCAACCCTGCAACAGCTGATCATGCGATGCGCAAGCGTGCGGTGGAACAGGCTCCCGAAAGTGCTACTGAACCAGGCGCATCTTTCACCACTGCCCCCCTGGCAGAAATGTCGCAGCCAGCGCTTTCGGCCCCAGCACCGACAGCCGTTGCCAGTGAAGCAGTACATGTTGCAATGCCTGAGACGCAAGAAACAAGCGCTGCATTGGACTGGGATGGCAACTGGCGCGCGCTGGTAGAGAACCATTTGAGCAAATTGGGCCTGGTACGCGCACTGGCACAAAATTGCGAGCTGGTCCAGTTTGAGGACGATGCCATGACATTGCGGATTAGCGAGTCACATAAACACCTGGCCAGTGCCAATTATCTCGAAAAACTCAATGCTGCTTTAAACAGCCATTTTGGCCGCCGCTTGCAACTGATCATCACCACCAGCCAGGAAGCCAATACGCCCGCCAGACAGCTGGCCGTCGAAAAAGCAGAATTACAGGATCAGGCTACACAAGCGATTATGAGTGACCGCTTTGTGCAAGGCCTGATGCAGGAAATGGGCGCAACGATAGTGCCAAATTCCATTAAACCCTTACATTAACCACACGTAACTTCAGGAGCAGACAATGATGAAAGGTGGCATGGGCAATATGATGAAACAGGCCCAAATGATGCAAGCCAATATGCAAAAAGCCCAGGCAGAACTGGCAAACACTGAGGTGGAAGGTATTGCCAGCAATGGCATGGTCAAAGTGACCATGACCTGTAGCAATGATGTGAAACGCGTACAGATTGATGACGCGGCCATGGATGACAAAGAAACACTGGAAGACTTGCTTATGATTGCGTTGAAAGATGCGAAAGCGAAAGCCGAAGCGACCAGTTCAGCGAAAATGAGTGGCCTGATGCCACCAGGCTTCAAGTTGCCGTTCTAGTGCCTGACGCCCACCCATATTATCGTCGACGCGGAGACCAGGCGTGAATCACCCGGCAGTTCTGGATCAGCTGATCAGTGCCCTGCGCTGTCTGCCGGGCGTGGGGCCTAAATCCTCCACGCGGATGGCCTATCACTTGCTGCAACGTGACCGTGAAGGTGCACAAAAGCTGGCAGCCAGTCTACAACAGGCGCTGGATAAGCTGGCGCATTGCGATTATTGCAACAACTTCAGCGAGCATCGCGTATGCAGCGTGTGCCAGGATACCCACAGAGACAAATCCACGCTATGTGTGGTGGAGATGCCGACCGACCTCATGATGCTGGAGAATACGCGTAGCTATCAGGGCCAATATTTTGTATTAATGGGAAAACTCTCGCCCATGGATGGCATTGGGCCCAAAGACATTCACCTGGATAAACTGCTCAAACGTGCACAGGACAGCGCGATAAACGAAGTGATTATTGCCACCAACTTTACCTCCGAGGGTGAAGCCACTGCACACTATATTGGGCAGATGCTCAAATCGCGTGGCATTCGCGTCAGCCGGATTGCGCGTGGGTTGCCGATGGGTGGTGAGATTGAGTATGTGGACAGTGGCACGCTGTCTACCGCGTTGCTGGAAAGAAAAGCCGTCACTTAACTGCAAAGCAATCGTCAAGCAGTCAAGATGACTGCCCGATTTGATGCCCTTTTGCCAAGACCTTAACAAGTTTTTAAGCACACTTGTCTTTTATCTTCGTTTTTTCTCTTCATAAACACTCTGTCCTGTCGTTATACAAATGACGCCCTCCCGGTTTTCAATCAGGCGAGACGTCATTATCGTGAGCTAATAAAAATAAAAGCAAGGTCGTATTCCATGGAATTATTTCTGCATACTTTTGACGCCAATAGTCATACCAACTCTGAAAGTCCGCATTTTTCAGGCATCAACACCGCATCTTTCAGTTATGAGACTGAAGCAGAACTACTGCAGATTTTAGACCGTGTCATTGCCGAGGAACCTGCACATACGCTCAGAGATACCTGGGTGCTGGTGTCACAGGACAAGCAGGCCATGCATCCAATGGAAGCCTTGCAGGCCACCATGCCATTCAATACCTTTTATGCTCGGCATAAATACCCGTGGCTGCTGTCTGAGCTGACGCCACATGTACAAATGCATTATCAACCGATTGTCGACTTTGGCCAGAGCGGCAAAGTCTTTGGCTTTGAAGCCTTATGCAGACTGAAAACACCAGAAGGCAAGTGGCTCAACGGCATGGAGGCTTTCGCCCTTGCCGCCGAGGTTAAACGCAGCCACGAGTTAGACCTAGCCTGCCAACAGTTGGCGCTGATGGGCAAGTCACAATCAATTTCTGTGGACAAGCCCCTCTTTATTAATGTGCTGCCACAAACAATCATGAGTCCAGGGTGGCTCAATTTTATTTTAAACCTCTTGAACCAGCAGCAGATTGATCGACGGGATATCGTCATCGAAATTGTTGAGAGTGAAAAAACCAATCCCGAAGTACTGGCGCGCTACTGCGATGAAATCCGTATGCATGGTCTGCGCATCGCACTGGATGACATGGGTTCCGGTTTTAACGGTTTGCGCATCCTGGCTGAGGTACGGGCTGACTTTATCAAGATAGACCGTGCCATTGTGCATGAAGCACAAGGCAGCCGTGTGAGGACAGTGTTACTTGAGGCGATTATTTCGATGGCGCAACGACTAGGATGCACCATTATCGCTGAAGGGCTGGAGCGCGTAGAGGATATTACCTATTGCCAGGATTTAGGCCTGCATTATGCCCAGGGCCATTATTTTGCCCAGCCACAAAGCACGCCGAGCGACAAGGTTGCGGCACTGCCCGTACGGGATGAAGCCCACCGTTCGCATATTCCTGATGATTTTCATATTGGTGAATATATTAGTCACGGCTTGACAATTGATGTCAGCAGCACGCTGGCTGAAGCCAGACGCTTGTTTAACGCGCATGCCGATATTGCAACGGCGGTGGTGCTGGACGGGCAAAAACCGCTGGGGGTATTGCGGCGGGGCAAAGTATTCTCCAAGAAACCCACAGGCCTGGGCGCTTGTTGCGACCCCTTGCCCAAGGTCATCAACCATAAACTGCCCTCTTCGGTGTTGGCGCGCATTTTTTATCTGGAGCGTGGCAATATCGACATCTGGATCACCGTCAATGACGAAGGCGGCTATGTCGGTATCTTGCAGCCGATGGAAATCATGGCTCAGTTGATCAGCCGCAAAACTGCTACCGGCAATCTTCACCCCTTAAGCCATCTGACGACAGGCCCCACACTCCGGCAAACCCTGGATAACAGCTTGCGTAACAATCCCAATACGCAACTGATCTACATAGATCTGGATCATTTCAAGGCCTATAACGACCGCTACGGTTTTATCCGTGGCGATGCCATGATACGACTCCTCTCCGAAATCATCCGACAGGAGTTTCAGGATAAAGCGGGCGTGATGGTGGGCCATATTGGTGGCGATGACTTTGTGCTGATCTATGATCATAAGGCGCCTACCCTTAATGACACCTTATTGCATATCATTAGCCAGTTTCAGGCCCTGGCCGTGCATCTGTATGACGCGACAGATCTGGAACGAGGATTTTTTACTACTGAAGACGGTAAGGATCACCCGGTCGCCAGTGTCTCGATTGCGGTGGTGAATGGCAAACAAGGCAAGCTCGAAAACAGCGTCATTGCCGCGGAACGCGCAGCGCTGCTTAAAAAGATAGGCAAAGCCAATATCGGCAGCATTGTGGTTGTAGAAGATACGCCGCCACAAACCATCCTGCCGAAAAAAGAATTTTATTCAGACTGGCAGCAAAAAGCACTGTCCGCCTTACAGTCGCTGCTACACACGCAACGCTCGACAGGCGCCCATGATTTGGATAGCTGCTTTGCCGAATTCCCCTTCTTTGAGGTGATCTTTGAGTTGGAGCCAAACGGTGTACAGCGCTATGCCAACTGGATAAATCCCAACATGTATGGAAAAATCAAGGCTGGCGGTGCAGGCATAGACCGGAGCCAACAAGCCTATTATCGTCGCGTGGCAGAAACTCAGGCGCCTTATATTTCAAGCATTTATCTGTCTACCGCAACCGAAGACTTCTGCCTCACGGTCTCTTTGCCAATTTTGGGTGAGGACGGCCAGCTGGCTAGTATTTTAGTCGCAGATATTAATATTGCGGCGATGGCGGTACTCAGCAGCAAGCGCAATTAGCTGAGCGGCAAGCGCAATGATAAATTGGCGCGGAATCTGCTCAGTTATAAATACGCCAGCAAGTCCTGGGGCTGCTGGATACAGCCATCCGCACCCCATGCCTCAGGCCGATCCATGTCTGACAGGTAGCCAAACAAAGCCACCAGCGTTGTCATGCCCGCTGCATTACCGGCCTGCACATCTCGCTCGGCATCGCCAACATACACCACCTGTTCAGGATCAAGCTGCATACGTTCACAGGCCAATAACAGTGTTTGGGGCGCCGGCTTGGGCTGGGGCGCATCATCCCCGCTGATGACCGCACCCGCGCGGCTATCCAGCGCCATGTGTGTAATCATAGGCAAGGTAAACCGGCGTGGCTTATTGGTGACAATGCCCCAGCGGAGCCCCCGCTGCTCAATCTCCTGTAACACCTCTGCCATGCCGTCAAACAATTGTGGCTGACGGGTCATGACTTTGGTGTATAACTCCAGATATTCAGTGCGCATCTGTTCAAACTCAGCATGATCCGGTAACAGACCAAATCCGACTTCCAGCAGCCCTCGAGACCCATGCGAGGCATAGGGGCGAATCGTCGCTTCTGGTAAAAAGGGCAATCCATGCCGTTCACGCTGCAAATTAAGTGCATATGCTAAATCTGGAGCGGTATCTACCAACGTCCCATCCAGATCAAATAATACGGCTTGCATGCGCTCAATCCTCTTTGACCGCATGTAGCATGTAGTTGACGTTGGTATCTGTTGTCAATTTATATTGTTTACTGAAAGGGTCATAAGTGACGCCAGTCTGATGCTGTAACTCCAGTCCAGATTGACGTAACCAGCTCGCTAACTCAGACGGCTTGATAAACTTGCTGTAATCATGTGTGCCTTTGGGAAGCAGATTGAGGACATACTCAGCCCCGACCACCGCCATCAGGTATGCCTTGGCATTGCGATTAAGCGTGGAAAAAAACAATTGCCCCCCCGGCTTGACCAGCGCAGCGCAAGCACGCACCACGCTGGATGGGTCGGGCACATGCTCCAGCATTTCCATGCAGGTCACTACATCAAACTGCTCCGGCATTTCTGCAGCCAACGCTTCCACGGCAATACAGCGATACGAAACCTGGGCAGCCGCTTCAAGCGCATGTAATTGCGCCACCTGCAGCGACTTGTCTGCCATATCAATCCCCATCACGTGTGCACCACGTTGTGCCATGGACTCGCTCAGAATACCGCCGCCACAGCCGACATCGAGCACCTGTTTGCCCTTAAGCAACGCGCGACTGTCAATATAATTTAAACGTATAGGGTTCAGCTGATGCAAAGGTTTGAAGACACCTTGCTGGTCCCACCACTGGTGTGCAAGTTCAGCAAATTTGTTTACTTCTGCAATTTCGACATTGTCCATGATGTTATCCTAAACAAAATTAATGTGCGGGCTGTTGCATCTTGAGCTGCCACTGCAAAGCGATAGACCGTAATGCCTCGGTCTCAATGCCTGCAAATTGTGGTTGGCCATCTGGTAAACGCTGATACCGTAATTGACCATTGACCCAGGTATGCGTGACCTGCTCGCGGCTAGCCACATACACCAGATGCGAAATGGGGTCAAAACAAGGCAAGCTATTCAGCTCATCCAGACGAACCGCTATCAGATCAGCCTGCTTACCGACGCTAATGCTGCCAATCTGTGCTTGCAACCCCAGTGCCGTGGCTCCATTAATGGTTGCCATCTGTAGCGCCTGATAAGCTGGCACAGCCTCTGCCTGTTGCGCTGATACCTTGGCAAGCAAGGCTGCTGTGCGCATTTCCTGCCACAAATCGAGCCGGTTATTACTGGCGGCACCATCAGTGCCTAAACCGATATTGATCCCCGAACGCAACGCAGATGCCACCGGCGCAATCCCACTCGCCAATTTCAGATTAGAACTTGGACAATGCGCGATATGCGCGCCTAAAGTTGCTAGGGTCTCCTGTTCATACTTTTCAAGGTGTACTCCATGCGCCAATACGGTGCTGGGACCAATTACCCCCAGCGCTTGCAAACGCTGCAACGGCCGTACACCAAATTGCTCCTGACTTTGCGCGATTTCCGCCTGGGTTTCATGCAAATGCGTATGAATCCCCAGATTCAACTGTTCGGCAAGTGTGACAACGTCGGTAAAGGTTTGATCACTCACCGTATAGGGGGCATGCGGCGCAAAAGAAAAACTGATAGAGGACTCGGATTTATACTGATCGCGCACTTCTGTGCCCAAGCGGATATATTCACTGGCAGTTGCCGCATAATTACTGGGAAACTCCATAATAGTTAAGCCAATATGTGCGCGTATCCCTGTGCGTTTGGCAGCCTCTATGGTCGCTTGCGGAAAAAAATACATATCGTTAAATGTGGTGATTCCGCCTGCCAGCATTTCCGCACATGCCAGCAAGCTGCCATCCTGTACGAAAGCGGGTGAGACCCATCTCTTTTCTGCTGGCCAGATATGCTCATTCAACCACGGCATCAACGCATAATCATCAGCATACCCCTTTAACAGGCTCATACTGCTATGAGTATGCAAATTGATCAGCCCGGGCATCACGACATGTTGTGAACAATCAACGACGGGCCAGTCAACCGCCCAATCCGGGATATCGGATTTGGGTACAATCGCCTTGATTTTTCCAGCATCCACAAGAATTGCATGCTGCTCCCGCACTTGTGGCCCTTCATCCATAGTAACGAGCCAGCGTGGTTTGATGATAAATTGGGATTCACTCATGCTTGGATTATAACTGAGGCAGGCTGGCAAATTGAAAGTCCACCTGCGTGCAGCAACAAAAAAGCCACGCAATTGCGTGGCTTTTTTAAACTCACAAGTCAGTGCTTATTGGCAACCTTCTTGTTTCGTACCTTCTGCACGGATTTCAACGCGGCGGTTAGGTTGCAGGCAAGAGATCAATTTCTTGCTTACTTTTTTACCTTCGCACTGAACCACTGGCTCAGATTTACCTTTACCTTCAGCAGTGATCAAGCTGCTGTCTACACCTTGAGCAACCAAGTAGTCCGCCACTTGTTTTGCACGGCGCTCAGACAACTTCTGGTTGTAAGCTTCAGAACCGATACGGTCTGTGTGACCAGTGACGATCACAGCTTTGATTTCAGGATTTTCTTTGATCTTGGCAGCAACTGCATCCAGTGTAACGCGGCCTTTTTCTTTCAGGTTAGCCTTGTCAAAACCAAACAACTCTTCAGCAGATACAGTCACAGTCTCATTCACTGGCTTGCAAACAGGTGCTGGTGCCGGAGCTGGTGCTGGTGCCGGAGCTGGTTCAGCCGCAGCAACAGGTGCTGGTGCTGGCTCTGGTGTTGGCTCTTCAACCACTGGTGCTGGTGCACCAAAGCGGAAGATACCACCCAAATTAACCAAGGTGTTGTTGATTGTACCATCGGCATCCACTGTGCCAGCAGCGTTACGCGCATCAGCACGGCTCCACTGGTGACGTACATCTGCCTGAACACCAAATTTGTCGTTAAACAAATATTGAGCACCCAAACCAACGTTTGCCATCCAAGAAGTGTTTGATTTGTCAGTCAAACCAACATTGCTGTAGTCAACGTTGTTGCGTGCTGCGCCAATCCCAGCCAGCAGGAATGGGCGGAATTTTTCGCGGCTAAACATGTACAATGCGTCCAAACCCAAAGTGGTTTGTTTGTACTTGCCACCTGCGCCAGCAATGCCTGTATCTTCATCAGCACGGTTATAACCCAGACGACCTTGAATGTCCCAGTGCTCGCTCAGCTCTTTACCAATGGACAAGAAACCACCACGGGCATTGTCAGCTTCGAGATCACTGTCAGTGTGCATGTAGCTGGCACCTGGAACAACATACCAAGCACCGCGGTACATGTCTTCAGCTTGCGCAGCTTGCGATGCAAAAACAAATGCAGAAGCAATTGCCAAGCCTAAAAAACTTTTTTTCATTCATTGACTCCTTTGTTATTGGGCATTTTCGCCACATCTTTGAAAATACTTACAAACCCAACTATACGCAAACAGTGCAAGAGGCGCAAGCCTAGAGAGCTACAAGCCCAAGTATTTATTGGTTTAGGCGCTCATTTTGCAACAGTTTCCTGACAGCTGCCTGACAACGCTCACAATCGATTCAGCCAACAGGTTTGATTGCCTTAACCCTTTTTCACATAAACCACTACGAAAACCCAAAAAGTCCGCCTCTAACGAACACAATTGCGCCAAATACGCCGGTCTGAGTCCGCCGGCCACCCCGACCATTAACTGCAAGCGTCTGGCCATCTCGGTAAATTTCTGAATATGCAATATAGAAACGCAGTCCAAGACTGAGCTAGACTTGTCTATCGTGTCGACCATAACCCCAACATACCCTTGTGTGGCGAGCTTGTTCAAGCGCAACTCAAGCATAGATGTTTGCAATAAACTATCAGGGCTAAACACCGCAACCATCCGCGTGCCTGTCACAAGCACTTGGCCAATCGCCGCTGTAAACAAAGGATGATCCCAAATGGCTTCCGGCAGCTTGATAATGTCCACGCCAATCTCTAGACGGGATTGGATCAACTCCAGCAATGCAGCCACGGATTCAGCAGTATCGCCCACGGTGGCACTGACCAGAATATCCGTATGGGCATGTTGCTTTTTGTAACCATTCACTGCCTGCATGATGGCAACTGACTGCGACATACTTAATGCAGAGAGCGCACCATGACTGGTGTCTTTCAAATCAATCAAGCTGACTCCAGCGGCCAGTACCAACTGCGCCTCGGCAACCGAATTTACACTGACTAATATGCGCATAGATTCCTTATGCCTGTTGCATGCCTGTTTGCTGTGCCTGGTGGTTGTTAACGCAATCCACCAGCCATTGCCAGGCTTCAAGCTCGTTGGGGCCGGCTGTTTTATCAATCGCAATTTGTAAATACTGCATTTCTTGCGTAATTTTCTCAGCAGGCAACAGATGCAGCCTGCTGACAAGCACGGCCAATTCAACCACTGCCGCCTGGGCACGGTTAAAGCCCATAAATGGCGCATGTGTCTGACTTTCAACCACTTGCATCCATAATTTTGGTCGATTTTCATCCGGCTCAACTGTATCAAGACGCAATACATGATGCGCCAGACAGTCAGTTAGCCGCACGCTGTGGCCATGCTCGACTGGCAAGGTGGAAAACATTTTTTTTCTGGCAATAGCGGCAGCAAAAACACGAACATCATCGGTCAGATTTAAGACGGCCGACCGGGTCTGTAAAATATTCTGCAAGGTAGTTGAGGGCTGGTAAGGCATGATGAGCACGCGCCCTGCCTGCCATTGGATCCCAAACGGCGCAATATGCACCTCACCTTCAGGAGAGCACGTGGTGATGATGGTTTCGTAAATCATTCTTTGTTTTCCGGGCTGGTTGAATTTCCAACGTGCTCTTTCGCTGATGCGTGAACCGTGGCACCACTGGCTTGATCAGGTTTGACCGTTTCCTGACGCTCTTTGATAGACGCCTCACGATGCGCGACTTTAGCTTGCTTGTTTTGGGCGACCGAGGCAACACCCCATTCCAGCATTTCATCCTGCACATAGCGTTTCTTCAGTTGCCAGGCAATTTGCGCGCGGGCCAGCTCTACCCCCAAATAAAACGCATGCGAAGCATCGTCTTGTACCTGCAGTTCTGGATAAAATACATAGGGATCCGTCGCTTGCTGCAGACCATCCCGATTATAGACATGTACACCCGCTTCGCTCACCATGATGCGAAAACTGGGGTCCTTAATTTGCCTGGCCATCTCAGCAATTTCCGCCGCACTGTAAGGAAATGGCTTGCGATCATGCAGGCCAAGCAAGCCGGCATCATAGCCACGGGGCAACCGTTTGTCCTGTTTGGCGCGGTACATGACACGGCGGGCAATATCAGCCTCAGCCACAGCCTCGCAGGCATGCGCGCTGACCGAGGTCGCCAGCACAGCGTTGATATTCAGCTCACTGATCATCCCGAACAGCATGGCGTTAATCCCGGTGGTGTCGGCATCTGTCAATTCGGTCAGATTGCCCACGCCCATCATGATCGCGATATCCGGATATTTTTTGCGTAGCTTGTGATAACGTACAATCGATTCGGTGAAACCAAAATGGATGGGATCCAAAATAGGATCGGCAATAAACGCAAGCTCCCGTTTAAGGCAGTGCTCGATGGCACGTTGCAAGCTGGGCATGCTGCCAGGCTTGGCTGGAATCAACACGGGGGTAGAAGCGACTTCTTCTGCAATCCAGAGACTGTTTTCATGCAGACTTAAGAGGTAATCGGCACCGGCTTTACCAGCTGCCAGCAGATCGTCTTCACGCATGGAATCTACACTTACCTGAAAACCTGCTGACTTGAGCGCACGCACGCTCTCTGTCATATGCGCAAATGCTTTTCCCGGCAGGCAGCCGAGGTCGATGACATCCGCCCCCTGCTGTTTGAAATGCTGCGCTTTGGCGATGATTTGCTCAACCGTCAGATCTGGTGCATCGACGATTTCAGCAAAAATCAGCACACTATGCTGGCTTAAATCGGGCACTTTTCCTTGCTGACCAAAATATTGTGGCAAATCCTTCAAGTCTTTAGGTCCTCGCTCTACAGGCACACCCCACTGCGACTCCAGCAGGCCGAGATCGCCCTGACAGAGACCAGGTAAAATGACTTTATCAATATTCTCGACTTTGGGTAAGCGGCGGGCGATCAGGGGCGGCGTCATCAATGCCGCAACAGACACCCCTATCTGTTTCACTTCATATTCAAACGGAGACTGTTTACTGTCGGCCTGTATCGCTTGTAATACCTGATGCAGACTGTGTTCTGCCAGTTTTCCGGTAAGGAACAGCAGTCGATTCATGGTGTTAGTCGTGAGTGTGCTCTACCTGTACGCCCTGGTGCAAATGCAACTCATGCACGGCTGCCAGACGCGCCATAATCGCATGCTGCAAACCAGCCATGTCTTCAACGACTGTGGTGTCCGCAAAGCGTTTTAACTGGGCCACATTATCCAGGTCGATCTGGCGTGGATAGACTTTGACCACATTGTCTCTGGGTGCTTCCGACTCCAACTCTGGCGCCGTATCACATGCAAACACAATGCTTTGGATCCGCGTTTTACCTGCTTGCGCGAACAGGTTGGTGACCAGGCTATCCGAAAAGCCATATGCCATTTTGGCGATAGTATTAGACGTCGCAGGTGAAATCACCAGCGTGTGATATACGCCCTCATAAAAACGCTCGACCGGGACGCTGCTTGCTGTTTTGTCCTGATAGACCTTGTGGCCAGTGGCTTCCAGTGCAGCCTGAAAGCCATATTGCTGGATAATTTCGGCCGCTGCACGGCTCAGGTAGATATCGACCTCCTGCAAGGTTTGCAGAATGGTCAACGACTCCCGCAGATAATGGCCGGAACCGGTAATTGCCCATGCCAATCGTTGTGCACGCATGTCAAGTCACCTTACTCAGGCGAAAGGATGTTGCAGCACGATGGTTTCATCCCGCTCCGGGCCAGTCGAGACAATGGCAATCGGCACGCCACAGACCGCTTCCAGACGCTTGAGGTAATGCTGCGCATTTTTGGGTAATGCATCCCAGGTTTTGACACCGAAGGTGGTTTCGCTCCAGCCTGGCACGGTTTCATAAATCGGCTCACAACGGGCGACGTCATCCGCACCGACCGGCAGCATATCAACCACTTTGCCATCCAGCTTGTAACCCGTGCAAATATCCAGTGACTCAATGCCATCCAGCACATCCAGCTTGGTAATACACAAGCCAGTCAAGCCGTTGATTCGCGCAGAGCGACGCAAGGCGGCAGCATCAAACCAGCCACAGCGGCGTTTACGTTTGGTCACGGTCCCGATTTCCTGTCCCTTGTGAGACATCTGGTAACCTGGTGCGCCTTCTGTTTCAATATCCAGCTCGCTTGGGAAGGGGCCGCCACCCACACGCGTCGTGTAGGCTTTGGTAATACCAAGCACATAGTGCAGCATGTTGGCACCAACACCGGTCCCTGCTGAGGCTTGGCCAGCGATACAGTTGCTGGAAGTCACATAGGGGTAAGTGCCATGATCCACATCCAGCAAGGTGCCTTGTGCGCCTTCAAACAACAAGTGTTCGCCACGGGCATTGGCTTCATATAACGCCGCAGAAATATCAGCCACCATCGGCTTCAACGCCACAGCGTGCTGCATGCTAGCATCGTATTGCTGCTGGAAATCTACCGCAGCAGCCCCCAGATAATTGGTCAATACAAAATTGTGATAATCCATGACTTCGCGCAGCTTTTCGGCGAAGCGCTCAGGGTGGAACAAATCATAGACACGCAGGGCGCGGCGTGCGACCTTGTCTTCATAGGCAGGGCCAATGCCCTTGCCTGTAGTACCAATTTTTTTCTCGGCGCTGCGCTTGGCTTCACGTGCCAAATCAACCGCAACGTGATGAGACAAAATCAATGGACAGCCAGGACTGACTTTGAGACGGTTTTTAACATCCAGCCCGCCTTGTTCCAGCGTGGAAATCTCATGCAGCAAATGGGTGGTATCCAGCACCACGCCATTGCCGATATAGCAATTGACGCCATCGCGCACAATACCAGAAGGCACCAGGTTTAACTTGTAGACTTTTTGCGCATCCCCTTGGCCGACGACCAGGGTGTGACCCGCATTGTGACCACCCTGAAAACGCACCACGCCTTGCGCATGGTCGGTCAGCCAGTCAACAATTTTACCTTTACCTTCGTCGCCCCATTGGGTGCCAATCACAACGACGTTCTTTGCTTGCTTAAATTGTGTCATGTTCAATCAATATCTTGTCTATACAAATTAAAGAGGCGGCGTATTACACAGCCACCACTTGCCAGCGACCATCCACCTTTTGCAGCAGACGGTCACAGGCCAATTCAGAATAATCCACCTGCGCATCAGGCAAGGCTTCAACCACCACCTGACCTTGCGCGCGTAAGGTCTCTATCAGGGCTACCAAGTCAGCATCCTGCGTTGCAGGCGCCAAAATCCCTTTGTCCATGGTCGCAGGGCCCAAGGCGAGTAAAGCACCACGCAGATCCAGGCTAAAGCCTGTCGCCGGACGTGCCCGGCCAAAGGCAGCCCCCACCTCATCATAGCGGCCACCCAGCGCAATGGGGCCAGCATAGCCTTTGGCATAGGCAGCGAAGACGATGCCGCTATGGTAGTGATATCCACGCAACTCACTTAAATCAATGGTCACCGTCACATTACGATCACCCAGCGCTTTCGCGACTGCCTCCAACTCAAGCAAAGCCTGTTCAATCTCTTCTGAGTCAGGCAATACTTCACGCGCCTGATCCAACACCTCAATGCCACCATTGAGTTGGGCCAGGGCAATAAAAGCTTGCCTGGATTTTTCGGGCAAATTCACCACCAGTTGCTCTACCAATGAAATGTCTTTGGCTTGCAAAGCCGCTTGCAGGGCTTGTTCTTGCGGCAGGCCTAATTGCGCGGTATGCGACAGGCTGGCGAAAATCGCTGCATGACTCAGGTCCACAAACAAGGTTTGCATGCCTAACAACTGCAAGGCTTTGACCATCAGCCGCTGCACTTCAATATCGCTGGCAATACCGGCATGACCATACAATTCTGCCCCGAGTTGCAAAGGCTCACGGGTGCGCGCCAGGCCATCCGGCTTGGTTCTCAAAACGGTCCCGGCATAACACAAGCGCGAGACACCGGCATGATTGAGCATATGCGCATCAATGCGCGCAGCCTGTGGCGTCGTATCAGCACGCAAGCCCATCAAGCGCCCGGTCAGTTGATCCACCACTTTAAAGGTGGCGATATCCAGATCGTGACCGGTCCCGGTGAGCAGGGATTCAACATATTCCATCATGGGCGGCATCACATACTGGTAGCCATGGACACGGAACAAATCCAGCAGTTGCCGACGGTAGGACTCAAGCCGTGCTGCTTCAGCAGGCAGCACATCTTCAATATATTCAGGGAGTAACCAATTATGCATCCCGCCATTATACCTGCAAACCCCTGCCGAAAGCACGGCTTTAGCAACCTGCCAGCAAGTCGCGTCAGCCTTGCACTCCGTTAAAATCCAAACAAAAAAGCACACCCAAGGTGTGCTTTTTTTAAAACGCTTAACCATATCAGCTTGGTGGCATTCACCCGTTAACGATTTAACCAGAGAATGAACAAACCAAACAGCATGGAAATAAAGCCAATGAAACGGATTTGACCATCCCGCAGTTGTAGCATTCGCTCAAAAGTATTGCGCCAGGCTTTGGTTAATAACAGCGGCATCAAGCCTTCAATCAGCAACACGCCGCCCAGCACACTCCACCACCAGTTCATGGCGCAAGTATTACTTTTTACCGCTGCTACGCATGTATTTAAAGAAGTCTGAACTTTGGTCAATCACCATCACGTCAGACTTGCTCTTGAAGCTGTTTTTGTAAGCTTCCTGGCTGCGGTAGAAGGCATAAAACTCAGGATTTTTACCAAACGCCTGAGCATAGACTTCTGAGGCCTTGGCATCGCCCTCGCCTTTGATTTTCTGCGCATCGCGATAGGCTTCAGCAATAATCACTTCACGCTGCTTGTCAGCATCGGCACGAATTTTTTCTGCCGCTGCTGCACCTTGTGAGCGCAACTCATTGGCCACCGATTTACGCTCGGCCTCCATGCGTTGATACACGGATTCGCTGACTTCTTTCGGCAGATCTACACGACGCAAGCGCACGTCCATAATCTGGATGCCCATTTGGCGGCTTTCCTTGTCTGCGCGTTGACGCAGGATTTCCATGATCTGCGAACGCTCGCCAGAGACGACATCGTGGATTGTGTGTTTACCAAATTCGGCACGCAAGCCGTCATTGACCATCTGCGACAAACGACGCTCGGCCTGCACTTCATCGCCACGCACAGAAACGTAGTATTTGGCCGGGTCGATAATGCGCCATTTCACAAACGAATCCACCAGTACGTTTTTCTTTTCACTGGTGATAAACCGGTCTGGTTCTTCCCAGTTCAGCGTCAGAATCCGCTTGTCGTAATAGCGGATGTTCTCCACCATAGGCATCTTGAAATAAAGACCAGGGTCTTTTTTCACCGAGACAATTTCGCCCAGACGGAAGACCAGCGCATATTCACGCTGATCGACCGTATATGCTGATGATGTCACCAAGACCAGCAAGACAAACACCCCAATTAACAAACTTCCAATATTTCTCATCATGTATTTTCCTTGAGGGGCAGACTAGCGATATTCGCGATCACGACTACGCATGGCATCCCTGGAGCGGTCTAGCACACTCGCGTCAGCCGGTGGCTCGATGGCTGGCTTATCCGCCGGGACGGCAGACCCAGCTGCGGCATTACTGCCTGCACCACTCATGCTCATGAGTTTATCCAGTGGCAAATACAGCATGCTGTTGCCATTTTTCTGATCAACCAGCACTTTGCTGGTATTGGCCAAAATATGTTCCTGCGTATCGAGATACAAACGCTGGCGGGTTACTTCTGGTGCCTTGTTGTACTGCGCCAGAATCTGCTCGAAACGGTCTGCATTACCCTTGGCTTCGTTCTCCACCCGCAGCTTGTAACCCGCGGCCTCTTCGGCCAACCGCGACGCTGTACCACGTGCTTTAGGGATCACATCATTGGCATAGGCCTGACCTTCATTTTTCTGGCGTTCCAAATCTTGCTTGGCCTTGACTGCATCATCAAATGCCGCCTGTACCTGTTCTGGGGGCTGTGCATTCTGCATGGTGACGTTAACAATATTGACGCCGGATTGATATCTGTCCAGCATGTCCTGCATGAGTTTTTTCGCTTTGGCAGCCACATCATCCCGGCCTTCATACAGCACGAAGTCCATCTTGCTCTTGCCTACCACTTCGCGGATGGCTGTTTCTGCCACACCACGCACGCTTTCTTCGGTGGAGCGGTTGCTAAACTGATAATCTTCCACCGACTTCAGGTTGTATTGCACAGCCACCTGCAAATCAATAATGTTTTCGTCATCGGTCAACATTAAAGACTCTTTCAGCTCTTTGCTACGGCCAGATTCGCCCTCATAAGAACGGTAGCCCATTTCAATGGTACGCACCTGCTCGAGGTTCACGTTTTCCACGGTCTCAATCGGAAATGGCAAATGCCAGCGCGGGCCAGGCATGGTGGTTTCCACATGTTTGCCAAAACGTAACACTACACCGCGAGAGCCCTGGTCAACAATATAAAAGCCAGAGCCCAGCCAGATCAGCGCCACCAACCCTAAAATCGGAGCCACTGGCAAGGATTGTGGCGCAGGTGCTGATCCACGCGGACCACCCTGCCCGCCTTTATTGTTGCCAAATAACCGGTTCAGCTTTTGATTCAAATCCTTGAACACCTCGTCCAGATCGGGCGGGCCTTCATTGTTTTTATTCCAAAAGCCTGGAAATTTTTTCATGCGTGTACTCCGTATGTTTTGATCTTTTTAAACGTAAGCACTTTCTTCGGTGCTGAGTTTTTTCAGGTATTGCTGATGCTCTAACAGCGCCTGGCGTAAATCCTCTATGCCTATGCCATCTCTGGCTGACACACGAACAGTTCGGATATTACCATACTCGTCGCGGTCGACTCCGGGCGGCATGCCCATGCGGTCAATCTGGTTAAGCACCAGAATCTGTGGGACCCTGGCAGCACCAATCTCGTTCAATACGATATTGACTTGTTCGATTTGTGCATCGCGGTTCGGGCTGGCCACATCAACCACATGCAGTAATAAATCGGCCTGCGCGGCCTCTTCAAGCGTAGCACCAAAGGCTTCAATCAAAGTCGTAGGCAAATGCTTGATAAAGCCGACCGTATCTGACAACACCACCGGATAACCTTCCGGCAGGTGCATTTTACGAGAGGTGGTATCCAGTGTGGCAAACAGCTGGTCCGCCGCATAGACACCCGAGTGTGTCAGGCGATTAAACAAGGTAGATTTACCCGCGTTGGTATAGCCGACCAGAGAAACGGTCATCAGGTTGGAGCGTTTGCGCGCACGGCGTTGCATGCCACGTTGCTGCTTGAGTTTATCCAGTTTTTCACGCAACTGCTTGACGCGCACACGCAGCATGCGTCTGTCCAGCTCGAGCTGGGTTTCACCAGGGCCACCCCGCACGCCAATCCCGCCTTTTTGTCGTTCAAGGTGGGTCCAGCCACGCACCAACCGCGTAGACAAATGCTCCAGTTGGGCAAGCTCGACTTGCAGCTTACCTTCGTGCGATTGCGCACGTTGGGCAAAGATATCCAGAATCAGGCCAGTGCGGTCTACCACACGTGCTTCAAGCAACTTTTCAAGGTTGCGCTGTTGCGAAGGGCTCAAGTCGTGATTGAAAGCCGCGACTTTGCTGTCATAGGCGGCCATCAAGGCCTTTAGCTCATCTGCCTTGCCAGAACCGATAAAGTATTTGGGATCAGGCGCATGACGCTTGCCCTCCAGCGTCGCTGAGATATTGAGGCCAGCAGTCCCGGCCAGGTGGCGGAGTTCTTGCAAACTTTCTGCGTAGTCAGCATCACCAAAGTTGACGCTGACCAGAACGACGGCATCTCCGCCGCTTGGTCTATCAAACATGCATTAAGATTCTTGTGCGGCGTCGTGCGATCCGAGGCTGACTGGACGTGCAGGAACGATGGTGGAAATGGCGTGCTTGTACACCATTTGTGTCACGGTGTTTTTTAACAAAATGACATATTGATCAAAAGAATCGACCTGCCCTTGCAATTTAATGCCGTTTACCAGGTAAATGGACACTTGAACGTGCTCTTTTCTGAGTGCATTCAAAAACGGATCTTGCAGCATTTGGCCTTTATTATTCATGGAATTGCTCCTTGTTTGTTTTAATCGTATTGGAGTTTTATTATCTTGAACACCAATCCCTCATAGTGACTATGATTGTACTAATTTGTTCCTTTTTCAATCCCCGCGCTTTACTTTTTTGGAAATAAAGCGCGGATGCGCTGCAGACATGCCTCTTTACCCAGAATTGACATCACCTGATCAATGCTAGGCGACTGTGCTATGCCAATCAAAGCTACCCGCAAAGGCATCGCCAGCTTGGGGAACTTGATCTGCTGCTCAGTGACCACCTGATTTAGCGCATCGTGAAGCATATCGGCAGTCCAGTCAGAATCTTGAGTTTTTTCTAAAAAAAGTTCGATATAGCCGGCGGTTTCCGGCAACACATGTTTGGTTTTATCCGCCTCATTGATCTCAGGCATCTGGTAGAAGAAGGCAATTTCCCTGGCCAGTTGATTGAGGTTATTGGCACGCTCACGGTATAAATTCAATACTGCCAGCAAATCTGGCGACTGTGTTTCTGTGACGCCTAATGCAGTCAAACGGGGTTTGACTTCATCAGCAATCCGCTCCAAGGGCAAGGTTTTAATGTAATGCGCATTGAGCCAGTTGAGTTTTTCAGTATTGAACTGTGCGGCGGACGGCGTGATATGGTCCAGATCAAACCACTCACAGAACTGCGCCATGCTGAACACTTCATCATCGCCATGCGACCAGCCCAGGCGCGCCAGGTAGTTGAGTACCGCCTCACGCAAATAACCGTCTTCATGGTATTGCATGACGCTCACGGCACCATGGCGCTTGGACAGCTTCTGACCATCATCGCCCAAAATCATGGACAAGTGCGCATACTGCGGCACCTGTGCACCCAGTGCCTTGAGCATATTGATCTGGCGCGGAGTGTTGTTGACATGGTCATCACCGCGAATCACCTGCGTGACGCCCATTTCCCAGTCGTCCACCACCACACAGAAGTTATAGGTTGGCGTACCGTCAGCCCGCGCAATAATCAGGTCATCCAGCTCGGCATTGGCAATCTCAATGCGACCCTTGACCATATCCTCCCAGGCCACCACGCCTTCGGTCGGGTTCTTGAAACGCACGACCGGTGGCACATCCTTAGGCGGCTCAGGCAACACTTTACCGGGCTCAGGCCGCCAGCGGCCATCGTAGCGCGGCTTCAATCCCTGCTGCATCTGGCTTTCACGCAAGGCATCCAGCTCTTCTTTGCTGCAATAGCAATAATAAGCATGGCCAGCATCCAGCATCTGCTGGATCATTTTTTTGTAAGTCTCCATGCGCTGCATCTGGTAAAACGGACCTTCGTCATGATCCAGTTGCAACCAGGCCATGCCATCCAGAATGGCCTGCACGGCTTCCGGCGTGGAGCGTGCAACATCCGTATCTTCAATACGCAAAATAAACTTGCCGCCATGGCGCTTGGCATACGCCCATGAGAACAAGGCGGTACGTGCACCGCCAATATGCAGATAACCGGTAGGACTGGGGGCAAAACGGGTTTTAACAGCTTGCATGATGACTCTTGAAATTAAAACAGGCGTGCATTTTAACATGCCGCCTGTCAACACCGTGTTTAGTCTGGTTAAGATTGAAGCCGTGGGCGCAGAGGACGCATTGAAGCTGGTTTAAAATCACGCTAAGATGCGCGTATGCAAACTGCTCCATTAGATACAAACTTGGAAATTCATGTAGGCGAGCTCTATGGCAAGCCAGACGCCGATGGCCACATTGCCGTCTTGTATCACGTGCTGGCTGTTCACAAACAGGGCATCACCTTGCAAAATATGGACAATCCGCTCAGTCAGTTTGAGACCACAGCAAGCAAGCTACTGCAATCCGGCTACATCCGCCTGAGTCAAACACCCTACGTCAACTTGCAACAAGCCAACAAACGTAAAAAAAATGCAGCCACCAAGCTCACACGCTGTCCGTTTACCACCGATATTTTTGCTGAACGCGCGGATAGCGAACGGCCACAGCTCGCCATTTAAAAAGACGCTAGGCAAGGCCGTTGCCTGCCCAAGCTGAAACGCGTCAACCTTTTATCTCAACACTGATTGAACACTACGACAGCGATCTGCTTAAAAACCTGCCTGATTTAAGCGGGCCTGAATCAACGCCTTGGCCCAGCAGCCCTAAAACTCCGGTGGCGCCCCGATCAAATCATGGCCTTGCGCATCGATAATCTGTACATCCACAAAATCACCCGGGTTCAAGCCATCTGCATCTTGCAGATAAACAATGCCATCAATTTCGGGCGCATCTGCCTTGGTGCGAGCAATACCGATGATGTTTCCATCGTCATCTTCAGTGAGTTCATCCACTAGCACGGTTTGCAGGCTGCCGATTTTAGCCGCCACCTTGGCGGCACTGATGCGCTCTTGCACTTCCATAAAGCGGCTCAGGCGCTCCTGTTTGATTTCTTCAGCCACCGGATTAGGCAAATGGTTGGCCGTAGCCCCATCCACTGCCGAATAGGCAAAGCAGCCGACGCGGTCCAGCTGCGCTTCTTCCATAAAGTCGAGCAGCATTTTAAAGTCATCTTCAGTCTCGCCGGGGAAGCCGACAATAAAGGTACTACGGATAGCGATTTCCGGGCAAATCTCACGCCAGGCCTTGATCCGGGCCAGGTTGTTTTCACTGCTGGCCGGACGCTTCATGGCTTTAAGCACCGCCGAGCTGGCATGTTGGAGCGGCACATCCAGATACGGCAAAATCGCCCCTTCTGCCATCAATGGGATCACGTCATCAACATGTGGGTAGGGATACACATAGTGCAAGCGCACCCAAACGCCCAGCTCGCCCAAGGCTTTACTGAGTTCGGTCATGTGCGTTCTAACTGGCCTGCCGTTCCAGAAGCCTTTGCGGAATTTCATGTCCACGCCATAGGCAGAGGTATCCTGCGAAATGACCAAAATTTCGGAAACGCCGGCATTCACCAAGCTCTCAGCCTCATTGAGCACATCACCAATCGGACGGCTGACCAAGTCGCCGCGCATGCTGGGGATAATGCAGAAGCTGCAACGGTGGTTACAGCCTTCGGAAATTTTAAGGTAAGCATAGTGCTTAGGCGTGAGACGGATGCCTTGCGGCGGCACCAGGTCGGTGTAGGGATCGTGCGGTTTGGGCAAGTGTGTATGTACATGCCCCATCACCTCTTCCAGAGCATGCGGGCCAGTCACGGCCAACACGTTGGGATGTGCGTCCGTGACCACGTCTTTTTTCGCGCCCAGGCAACCGGTCACAATCACCTTGCCGTTTTTGTTGAGTGCCTCGCCAATCGCATCCAGCGACTCTTGCACCGCAGAGTCAATAAAACCACAGGTATTCACCACCACCAGGTCAGACTGCTCGTAACTGTTGCTGATTTCATAGCCTTCGGCCCGCAATTGGGTCAGGATACGCTCGGAATCGGAGCCTGCCTTGGGGCAACCCAATGAGACGAAACCAACTTTAGGTGAACTTTGCATGATGCTTCCCTCTTAACCTTCTACCAACCATTTGGTCAGGGCAACTGAAGCCACCCCCAACACAATTAACAATAACTGATTCATGGTATCGCGCAATGCAGTACGCTTGTGCAAGCCCGGAATCAAATCTGCCACCGCCACATAGAGCATGCTGGCCGCGGCAAGACTCAAGATATATGGCACCCAGTGCTGTACCGCATGCAGCGCAAAATAAGCAATAATACCGCCAAGCAAGGTGGCCAGGCTGGAGCCGATATTAAACAAAAAAGCTTTTTGTTTGCTGTAGCCGGAATGTAACAAAATCAGAAAGTCGCCGACTTCCTGCGGAATCTCATGGGCGATAATCGCCAGTGCAGTCACCACGCCCACCTGCATATCCACCATAAATGCCGCGCAGATCAGGATGCCATCAACAAAATTGTGAAAGGTATCGCCTACCATGATCATCAAACCACTGCGGCCACCATCATGGCCGTGCGCGTGACCATGTAAATGAGGATGCCCTATCATCTGGCTAGGCTGCGCCGCGGGCAATCTGAACTTGATTGCGCCTTGCGGCTTTTTGGTAACAGGCTGGCCTGGATGTAACTCGGGGCAATGGGCCTCGTCATGCATGGCATGTATTTCACAGTGCTCGCCATGACAATGCCGCCACAGCACCAGTTTTTCCAGCGTAAAAAACAGTAGCACACCAAACAGCATGGTACCGGTCATTGCCTCGATATTGGGGCTGCTTTCAATCGCGTGCGGCAAAATCTCAAGAAACACCGCGGCCAGCAAGGCGCCAATCGCATAACTCACCAGCAAAGGCACCCAATGCTTTTGAGCATTGAGCGCAAACAGGGCTGCGACACACACACTGAGCACGCCCCCTAGCAAACAGGCCAGCATCATGCCGGTAAAAGGCGAAATATCAGTCAACAAAGGGGTCAAAGCAAGCATGCCGAGTGATTAAAGGAAGCCGCGCATTATACGTGAGTTATCAAAAAAACAAAGCATAAACAATTAGTTAACGCGTGCAGATGCCAGGTCACCTGGCTCAAATAAACTGCGCAATAATGTAGCCAATCACAATGCCGATCAGCAAGGCCATGGTCAATCCGCGGTAGGTCAACACATCCCGTGAGTAACCACGTCGAATGGCAATGTAAGACATCAGGTAACCTACGGCATTGAGCAGCCAGATAAAGCCAAAGCTGAGCACCTTGACAATGATTGGGCCAATCAATGGCACCAGGCCGATCACGCCGATCAGCCACACCAGCAACCCTGACAACAGGCCGAACAACAGTGTGACCGCCGCCAGTACCCGCGTATCCCAATGGAAATGCTGCCCCAGTAAAAACAAGCAAAGCAAAGCCACCGCGAACAATACCATTTGTGGCCAGGCGCGCAATGTACTACGCGTAGCGCTCACCTCCCCTGGTGTATTTGCCGGGTGCCGTCTGGCGCGCAATCTTTTCATCATAAGACACTGTCCGCACATAGCCCGGCCACCAAGGCAGGCAAGTCAGGCACAGCGTCGCAGCACTGCCAATGCGGTTGACGCAAGGCCACATCGCCGGCATAGCCCCAGGTCACCAGCACGAAGTCCATCAGGTTGGCCTCGGCCGACTGGCCATCTTCAAGACGGTCACCGATATACAGGCAATCCTGGATTTTTAAATCATGCTCGGCGACCACGCGCCCTATCATCTGCGCTTTAGACTTCAATGCCGGGCTGAAATAATCCAGTGCATAGACGCCCGCAAAAAAATCCTGCCAGCCCAGATAGGCCATGATTTTTTCAGTCGGATCAAAGCGTTTATTGGTCGCAATATACAGCCTATAGCCCTCTGCCTTGAGTTGCTGCAGCATGGCCGGAACACCATCAAACACCACTGACTGCTGATAACCGGTGCTGTCATAATGCTGCTTGAAAGCTGCGGCCAAGGCGTTCAACACAGCCGCATCTTCGCTGCCAGACAGCCGTTTAAGCGTTTCCATGAGCGGCGGGCCAATCACCTCATTGCCCAGTGCCATCCCGAGTGGCGTATTGGTCGAACGGAAAGCCGACTCAAAACAATGCAGAATACTGGGTGCGGAATCGATGAGCGTGCCATCGAGGTCAAAAATCAGATGTTTTTTCATTATTTAAATAATATATTGGGTTGAGCCACAGGGCACTCAGAGATCAATCTCTATCAACCAGCTTGCAATAGCGCAATATTCACATACTCCAGCGTATGAATCCTCATGAGGATCCAATACGTTCGTGCCTGACGCTGTATCCACTATGGCGAAATACACTACTCCAGCCAAATCAAGCTGGCCATACGCCCGGTATCGCCATCACGCCTAAAGCTGAAAAACGTCTCTGGTTCACGATAAGTACAGCGTCCACCGCCATAGACCTGCGTCACTCCTAGCCTGGAAAGCCGTTGTCGCGCAATCGTATACAAGTCTCCCAGCCATTTTTCACCATGCGCCTGAAATGCATGTTCTGCCTGCGCATCTTGCGCCATAAATTGCGCGCGCACTTCACTCCCCACTTCAAACGCTTGCGGGCCAATGGCCGGACCTAACCAGGCCATGAGCGTGGCGGGCTCAACCGGCATGGCTTTTACCGTCGCTTCTATCACCCCGTCACACAAACTGCGCCAACCAGCATGCACAGCCGCCACCACACTCCCCGCCTGATCACAGAGTAATACTGGCAGGCAATCGGCGGTCATGGTGACGCAGACCACCTGTTTGCGGGTGCTAAAACTGGCATCTGCGCTTTCCAGACATGAAGATAACGCAGCATCAATTACGCGCACCCCATGCACCTGGTTAAGCCACACCGGCTCACTCGGCAAATAAGGACTCAGTAATTGTCTGTTGGCCGCCACATGCTGAGGCAAATCCTTCACATGATCCCCCAGGTTCAGACTGGCATAGATGCCCTGACTGACACCGCCAAGACGTGTGGTTTGCAAGGCCTTCACGCAAGCAGGCGCGGGCCAATCAGGCAAAATAACAGGCAAATCAGCCATTATGCCCCATCCTCTTCGCCTTCTTCATCCCAGGCATCCTCATCCAGCTCAGCATCGAGATCTTCGTCAAAATCTTCATCGCCCCAATCTTCGTCATCTTCACCAATGAACAAGCCGTTTTCATCCACATTGAAATCGACAGGCGCCAGCGGCTCATCGGGCAAGTCGGTCGTGCGCATAGCGTCTAATAGTTCACGCATGTCATCAGCAAGCTCAATCTGCCATTCCATGGGCGCATTCGTCACCGGATGAATCAAGCCGAGCTTGATCGCATGCAAGGCCTGACGCTTGAAATTGCCGATGACCTCACGCAATTCCGGCGTCATCATCTTGTGCGGAATAATATTGCCTATGCCATACAGCGGATCACCGACCATAGGCGCTTTCAGATGCTGCAAATGCACGCGGATCTGGTGGGTACGACCGGTTTCCAGGTTACAGCGCAAATAGGTATTGGTGCCAAACCGCTCAAGGATCTCGTAATGCGTGATGGCGGTTTTACCTCGTCGCACCACCGCCATTTTGGTTCTGTGGTGCGGATGGCGCCCTATCGGCTGATCCACCTTACCATTACGCCACAACTGGCCCCAAACGATGGCCCGGTACTCACGTTTAACCGTGCGCGCCTGCAACTGACGCACCAGGCTGGTCTGTGCTTCCAGCGTTTTGGCAACCACCAGCAAACCGCTGGTATCCTTGTCCAGCCGGTGCACAATACCGGCACGTGGCACCTCTTTGAGCGCCGGCCAGTGAAACAGCAAGGCATTGAGCAAGGTGCCACTCCAGTTGCCGGCCGCCGGATGCACTACCAGACCAGCAGGCTTGTTAATAATGATCAGTGCATCGTCTTCGTATACAACATCCAGTGCAATGTCTTCTGGCTCAAACGCATTGTCCTGCGCATTTTTAGGGGGAGTCACCACCAGTCGCTCGCCCCCCCACACCTTGGTTTTGGCCGTGGGCGCCTTACCATCGAGCAAGACCAGACCTTCTTTTATCCAGGCCTGCAGGCGGCTGCGAGAATGGTCTGGCAACATCTGCTGCAAGGCCAGGTCCAGGCGCTGCCCGCCAAGGTTGCTGGGGACGACCAGCTGTAAGGAGGTGCTTTCTTTCATATTTTCAAACAGCATCAGTTATAATGCTTTGAGTTCCCTTGATAAAACAACATAAATCAACATGCTTCGCATTTTACCGCTTAACACCCTGTTCACGCGTGCTTTTATTTTGATTGGCGCGCTGGCCTTGAGTGCCTGTGCCATTTTCGGCAATCCGAATCCCCCTGACGAAACCAAAGGCTGGAGCGAACAACGCCTTTATGCCACGGGCCAGGAAAAAATGGTTGACCGTAACTATGACAAGGCGATTGAGTACTTCCAGAAGCTGGAGGCACGTTATCCGCATGGTGCGTATGCGACACAGTCCCAACTCGAAGTTGCTTATGCCTACTACAAAAAATCAGAACCGATTCTTTGCCTGTCTGCGATAGACCGCTTTATCAAGCTCCACCCTAATCACCCCAACCTCGATTACGCCTACTATCTCAAGGGCCTGGCCACCTTTAACGAGCGCGGCGTCATTGAAAAATATACCAAGCAAGAAATTAACGACCGCGACCCCAAAACTCTGCGTATTTCGTTTAACGCCTTTAAAGAACTGGTTGAACGGTTCCCTACCAGCCGCTATAAAAACGACGCCACCCAGCGCATGATTTACCTGGTCAATACACTGGCACTGCACGAAATGCATGTCGCGCGTTATTACATGCAACGCAAAGCCTACGTCGCCGCACTCAATCGTGCTCGCTATGTGCTTGAGACCTATCCCAATTCCAGCTCCATCGAAGATGCGCTGGTCATGGAGATCAGTGCTTACGATGCCATGGACATGACAGACCTGAAAAATGAAGCGCTGCGTGTTTTAAAAACCAACTATCCTGATAATCCTATGATTGCCGGTAAGGTTCAGGAAGAAGAAAAAGTCTGGTGGAAATTCTGGGAAAGCTTGTATTAAGCGCCTTCCATCCCCTAGAAAAACGCCAGTCTGCTGGCGTTTTTTTATTGCCCTTTCGTGATCACCGCCTGCGGCAAGCGCTTAAAGTGACGGCATTCAGCGGCCACGGCTGCCTTTTCAAACGGATGATCGTGATAGACATGGCGTCCGCGTAACAGCTGCCACAGTCCAGCCAGCAAATAGGCCGGAATAAAAAACAGGCCCCAGCATTCAGCTTGCCGCACATGCGTATGCTCATGTACGCGCAACTGCTGCAAAGCATGCGCGGAATAGCCAAGCACCACGTGACCGAATGTTATCGCAGCAAAGCCGCTATACCGGGCCAAGCGGCTGGCCAGCCAACCGCCATAGACTTCCAGCACGCCCGCCACTTGTCGCATTCGCGCGCCCGTCAGCATGAGCAGGCTGGCAAAGAGCAATCCAAGTACGGTATTAGGTGCGGCCCACAGATAGCGCAAACAATCCACGATAAATTTAGGCATAGGGCAGGAGATTGCGCAAAGAATGAAAAGATACCGGGTTAAGGGAGCCGATTTAAGCGCGATTGACGCCAGTACAGCAGCATGCCAACCAGCATATTTAGTGTCCCCTGCCAGACGGGCAAAAACAGGAAAATCAGACCGCCCTGCGCATCGGGATACATGACCACGGTCTGGAAATATAGCCAGGCGACGACAGCCACTTCAATCACGCTAAAGCTCAACCATTGTTTTTGTATGCGCGGATGCTCAAAAAAATAATAGCCTGCATGCAGCGTCAGATAAGGGATTATCGTCCATAAAGTGATCAGCAAACCGCTCGCGCTTTCCAAAAAAGCAAATCCGCGCGCAGCATATAGCTCAAAGCCAAGTGCCAACAGGGCACCTATCATAGCCGTAATCATGAGCGCTGCTTTGAACATGCGCTCACCTCACCATCCACTGCATAGCACCCACGATGTTTATAGCTCGTCACCGCTATCATTTTCGCCCCTCCTGGTTTCCCTGGTCCGTGCTATTTGGACTCAGGCGGCTCCTGCTCGGAAATCAGTAATTGATTGTGGTCGGTTTTAAGATAAAACGTCCCATTCTGGTCAATTTGGATGGCACGAATCCGGTAACCACTTAACACAGGTTCGGCATACACCAGAGTCGTGCCCTCTTTGCGCACGCGATACAACGTAGTATTACCCATGCCAGCCACAAACAAATCATGGTCCCAAAAATCATTGCGGCCAGTGGCCGGATACTTCACTAGCGGGCCGATGCCTATGGAAGGCACAAACGTCATGGCCGGTTTTTCGTAGCCTTCGTGGCTATTAAACTTGTTGCCATAATAGCCGCTCATACCGTCGCGCTCGTAAATAGTGCCATAACTGACAATCGGCCAACCATAATTTTTGCCGCGCTTGATCAGGTTGATCTCGTCGCCGCCCCTGGGGCCGTGATCCGTCAACCATAACTCGTTACTGTCGCGGTCAAAATACAAGCCGCCAGAGGGGGAGCGGAAACCACTGGCATACACCTCTGCATTCAAGCGCTGCAAGTCTATACGAATCACTTTGCCAACCGAGGTGGTCTTGTCCTGCACACGGTCGGGTTTGGAAAAATCGCCTATGCTCAGGTACAAGGTCCGCTCGTTTTCGCCCAGCGCCAGTTTGCCACCCACCTGATGCCCGAGTATCGGCTCTTTCATCGCCGGCCGGCTTATATAAATTTCGCGGTTAAAACTGACTTCGCTGTTCTCTACGTCGACCTCAAATTCGCTGACAGCCAGTCGTACGCCGTTATTGGCCTGATCCCAGGCGGTATAAGCCACATACAGGGTCTTACCCACCAGTAATGAATCCTTGACACCCGACAGTTCACGGCAATACACCAGCGATTTACTGCTACTTTCATCGGCAGAAGTTTCTTCACCCGGAATAAACTTCGCCAGCGGCTTGCCCGGCTTCACCAGCTCCATGGTTTCATTCTGGCGAACAAAATAAACCTCGCCACACTTGCTGATAAACAGGAATAGTTTTTTATCCAGGCGCTCAAACGGGCCCGTCGGGTACTGATCCTCAAACGGTAATTTATACTCTTTGAGGGCTTGCGTCCCAAACACGGACACAATCTTTGGTGTCTCCGGCTCCTGCTTTGCCTCTTTGTCGGCTTGGGCAGCATCACTGCCGGAGAGCAATAACTTGGGCACTGTCGCATCCTCTGCCTGCACCTGGCCCAACCACCCGGACAACAACAAAACAAAGAAAAAATGAATCAAAGATACGCGCGAGGCACGGCACGCGCTTTTGAGTGAATAATGCAATGAAGGCTCCCTATTAGTTTATTTTTTCGAGTAGCCTTTGCTAAAAAAGTTTAAAAATAAAATTAAAAGATATTTTAAAACAATACGTTATTTATTTTTATTAAAGTAATTTGTGATATAAATTTTAAGCAATAGTCCGGCGATCAGTACGCCCCAAGCGATCAAGGTGAGCTGAATAAAGGCGGCAAATGCGTCCTGCTGGCAAACCCCTTGCAAGGCGGCAAAAGACGCATCGCACCCAAATGCAACCACTGCAAAGGCAAAGCCTGGACCTAAATGCAAAATGGTTAACCCGTAAATTAAACCTCGCAACACAGCGTCACCCAATCCCAAATACTTAAAGCCAGCATTGTAAAGTGGGCTGCACGGATAGACTACTGCATGCCTTTAAAAATCTGGTAACTGCCGCCCGTATAATTGCCCTGAAACGAAGTCGCCCGCATGCCTGCCACTAACTCCATTTCCAGCGGGACATGTTCGTAGGAATAAAGCGCGTGCCCTTTTTGGATGCAGCGCGGGCAAGCAATATTGTCATAGCTGTATACGTCCACCTGCACCTCATCCAGCCCGACGATACGTTGCGTGTGATAAGCCCCCAGGATGACTTTCTGAATCACCACACCCGGCGCCAGCTGAATATGCCAGGTGACAGGCTCATAAGCCATCAGGCCCAGAATCATGGGTTTGCTATCGTCAGTGATATTTACAGTGACTGTGCGCTGATCACGACCCGCCAGTAAAAACGCATCGCATTCACCTGGCACAAGTGGCCCCAACTTGCCCACTGCCGCCCTGGCTGCCTGACATTGCGCCCACCAGGGCCGCTGGTCTGCCTCTGGTGGCAATGTGCCTTGGTAAACACCAACCACATGCAAAGCCACGCTGGATTCCGCGGCAGATTTGAGGGGGATAGGCTGGGTAATGCTGGTCGGCTTAGGCGTACAACATCCAGCCAACCCTAAGGCCAGGGTGACGGCAAAAGCACGGTAAAAGGACAGTGAAGATGGCATGCTGAATACTTTCAACGCTGGTTTGTTGGCTAGGCATCACGTCATCAAGCATAAAAAGCTTCATTCGCCGTGATCACCGCATGCATTTATCAATAAATTCACAGCGCAAGCAATAGCCATTTGGGGCTATCAGCCCTGGGTACAACTAACGCTTCAGGGCTAGCAGCAACACGCCTGCGGCAACCAGTGCTAAGCCCAACCACTCGCGCAAAGACAAGCGCTCACCCAAAAACAGACAGGCAAATAGTGCAACCAGCACCAGACTGAATTTATCCACCGGCGCCACTTTCGACGCATCACCCAATTGCAGGGCACGGAAGTAACACAGCCAGGAAGCGCCCGTCGCCAGCGCTGACAAGCTCAAAAACAGCCAGGCACGTCCCGGCAAACTCAAGGGATTACTCCACTTACCTGCCAGCCAGACAAAGGGCGCCAGCACCAGCGTAATCAGCACGGTACGAATCAATGTTGCAAAGTCTGAGTCTATGCCCTGAATACCGACCTTGGCAAAAATTGCCGTTAAGGCGGCAAAACAGGCCGACAGTGCTGCCCAGAAAAACCAATCGCCCGTCATTTACACCCTCCCCGTCCTATATAAACTTAAAGCGACCTAATCCACATTCTGGCCGATGCGCCACAACACGCCAGAAGGATCTGTCAGACAAAAATCGCGCATCCCCCATGGCTGTAACTGTATCGGCCAGAGCTTGATGCCATATTTTTGCACGATACCCGTTTGCTCAATCTGCTGCCACCAGGCATCCACATCCGGGACCAGCAAATGCATCATAAAGTTTTCTGCCAGATTTTCTGCACAAAAATCCTGCAATAAAAAACTCACATGCTCAAAGTGAAAATAAGCTACCCCGCCGCCCTCAGAAGCCATCTTGAAGCCTAAATCAAGATAAAACTGCTTGGATAACGCAAAGTCTTTGCTCGGCACAAACGCCTTGATTTCAGTGACCTGGAGAGTTGACATCTCAGCCCCTTTCGCTATCTAACCAGTAAATAGATCATCGCGATGGTTGTTGTCGCAGATAACCCCAACGACAAAAACAACATGGTCTTGTATGTCGTTACCTGTGTTCTGGCCTCCTCAGCGGCGTCTTCCAGAGCGAGGATGGCCTGCTGCATTTTTTCTGCCAGCAAGTGAATAGACTCGGCATTCTGCAAAGTCGCTGTCTGCAACTCCTCAATCTGCTTGGTCAATACAGGATCAACCTTTTCCGCCTCAGGCTTGGCGGTAAATGCCGGAATGGCAGCCGTTGCCACCTGCGCCAGATAAGGCGCAACGGCTTTAAGAATGGGTAAAAACTGAATGGCCACGTGTATCCTTTCTGCCTCAACGCAATACATTGATGCTCATGGTAAAGGCTATACATGCACGCGTCCAGCATGGATTTTCGGAACTCACGACCACACCCACGTAAGTTTCAGGCTAAGGTTACGGTTTAAATAACCAACCTTTGCGCATTAACAGCGCAATCACAAATGGCCAAAAGAGCGTATTGATCACATCATGCAAACTGGCATCCCAGCGCCAATATCCCAGGCTATGCAGGTCATCCTGCATATCCAGCACTTCACCGCAGCAGGCCACGATAAACACAGTGAGCAAGGGCATAAAACGATGCCCCTGCCTGCGAAAAATGCGCATCGCAGCAAAAAATACCACCAACCCAACGTAAATATGCAATGCGTCTTTTGAAAGGCCCGTGACACTCACAATCGCCAATTTCACGGCTTGAAAAGTTGAAACCGTCATACTCCCCCCTCATACTCTGGCGCGATCAGCAGCCACTAGTTGATGACTTTTGCCGAAACCTGATTGCATATTACCCAGGCTCACTGAGATATTGCGAGATCAAACTGACTTGCAATTGCTTCAATGACCTCTACCGGCCCCTCAATGCGCCACTCATCACAGGGATCCCACTCACATTTAAGCTTTATGCCAGCACGCTTTAAGCGAATGCAGTCGTAATCAATCCCCGCATCAAAGCCACCGTAACGCGCATAAACTTTCCACCCCATCTGCTCAAGCTGGGGCAAAACACAGTCAAACTCTTGAGGCCCGATATTGGCAATGGCTGAAAAAGCTCTCCTCCGAAACGGCCACATTACCAACCGGCGCATCAAATTAACGAACAGCTTCATAGCGTTTTGGAAAGAAAGTCTGGACTCTAACGTGTACCCAGTGTGCCGTTAGACAGGACCTAACCGGAGAGCTGTGACAAGGCAGCTACTTTTGATTAGAGCGCTCTTTTTCATACTCTTCATAGGTTTTCTTGTTCAAATTCTCTAAACAACGGTCAACCTCACTCGGCGGCTGATTGCGGCAATTGTTCTCAGCGCCACGCTTGACCCCCTCATACCAAGACTGGGAAGTGCAGCCTGAAATTGCCATGATCCAAAAAGAAAATGAGACAAAGTTGATGTATTGTTTTGTTTTTACTGGCAGATTCATATTTAAATGCTCAATAAGTCTAGCGTTAGTTTAATGGACTAGCGAGGATGGCAGCGCAGCCGGAATTATTAAACTTGCGCGCATCGAAGTAAGTTCTCGCCAATCCCGCTTCATGGATGAGTTAGCCAACATGCTTAACAACAGAGAGCAAATGATAGACTCTCTCTGGCGAAAGTGCATGAGTTAATAATGGGTTCGCAAGCTCGAAAAGAACCTCACTAACGACAGGTTCGGATAATGCCAAATCATCTCTGCACTCAAGAGCATTGGCCCAGCTCTCAACATCTGACCGAGTGATTGAACCCTCGGCAAATAAAGTTAAAACCCGCTCTAGGTTTTCTGGAGTTAAGACAACTACATACTCTTCACTGTCCCATGCAAATTCAGACATTCGTGCAATTGCTTGAGCAATTGGTAACTCAGCATAGACAAGAGCTTTGAGAGCATCTACGCGGTTCATATGGTTAACGTTGAGGAAGGGGCTGCGCTTTAGCGCAGTCCCAGCATAGCGAACTTGACCGTATGTTAGACATTGCTTTCCCTATGCGCAAAAAGTTTATTGATTTCCAGATGCGCAGAAATATTACGAGCATATGTTTTTTCGTTACCAGCCAGCGTAGATGTGACACTCGAAAGATATGTACTTCGTAAATTTCTGCCCAGATGATCGAAGAGCGTGTTGCAGAGCTTTATACCCGCAATCTTTTGACCATTCAAATGCAGATAACAGGCGAGAGCAAATGTATCTCTGTAGAGCACCCTTTCTGTTGCCGTTTTGCTTTCTTCATCAATGATTGAACAAAGTTTATTGATGTCGACGATCTTCATAACTACTCCTTGGAATTATGCCTAACGAAAAGTAGACCCAAAAAACGAACCTAAACTTTATATAGGCCGGTGGCTGTAAATTTAATAAAATGATTTATCATAATTAAATCAATTATTATTTGATTTTTATTACACCTTAATAAAAGGATCGCAGTATGGAAAACACACCTGAGGTAAAACCAGCACCAAAGTTGTTTCCTTTAATCGTAGAGCGATTGCGTTTAAAAAATTACAGCAACCGCACCGAAGAAGCTTATATACAGTGGATTAAACGCTTTATTTTGTTTCATGACAAGCGGCATCCCAGAGACATGGGCGCAGCCGAAATTGAGGCGTTTTTGAATCATCTGGCAGTAGAAAAAATGGTGGCGGCGAGCACGCAAAGCCAGGCTAAAAGCGCCCTGCTGTTTTTGTATGATGAGGTGTTGGAGCGGAATCTACCCAAACTTGAAAACTTGACCAAACTCCCGGCAAAAAAAGAGTTGCCTGTGGTCTTGAGCAAGCAGGAGGTACAGGCAGTGCTTTCTGGGTTGGAGGGGATGATGTGGTTGATGGTGAGCTTGTTATACGGTAGCGGCTTGCGGGTGATGGAGTGCTTGCGCTTGCGGGTGGCGGATATTGATTTTGATCGGCAGGAAATTTTGGTGCGCGACCCGCAAGGTTATAAAAACCGTACGACATTATTACCAGGAACGTTGGTGCATCCTTTAAAAACACATTTGGCGTCTATTGAGGCATTACATGCCCAGGATTTGAGTAAAGGTTTAGGGGAAGTCTGGATGCCTGAGGGATTGGCTAAACGCTACCCCAATGCGGGTAAGGATTGGCAGTGGCAATATGTGTTTCCCTCAAGCCGTTTATCGGTTGCGCAGCAATCAGGCGGAGTTTACCGCCACCATGCGGATGAAAAACCAATACAGCGGGCGGTGAAAAATGTGGCCAAGCAATTAGGCATTAAAAAAACCGTGACGCCGAATACACTGAGGCACAGCTTTGCCACACACTTGCTGGAAGGTGGCCATGACTTGCAGACCGTGCAGCGCTTGTTGGGTCATGCCAATGAGGCAAACACTAAAGTCTATGCGCAACTGGTCAACACTGGCGGACGGAGCGTGGCCAGTCCACTTGATGTGATCAAACCAATTGTGTAATCAAGTCTCGCTAAGGTGTTTGCTTTATCATCGAGAGATTTTCACAGCCGATTAATTGGGAAAATTTATCAGCAGGCATGGGTTTGCCAAACAAATACCCCTGCCCTTCTTCGCATTGTTTGCTTTTAAGGTATTGATATTGCTCTGCCGTTTCTATGCCTTCGGCAATCGACTGTAAATCAAAGCCATGGGCGATATCGAGGGTAGCGCACACCACGGAGTCGTCTTCTTTGTGTTGCAGCATACCATTGACAAAGGTGCGGTCGATTTTAATGCGTGTGAGGGGATAAGTCTTGAGCAGGCTGAGCGAGGCGTAACCGGTCCCAAAATCGTCAAAGGCAATACCGACGCCGTGCTGCTTGAGTTTGCGTAGCGTGGCTAACACAATCTCATCTTGATCCAGCGCGATATTTTCGGTGATTTCGAGTTCCAGCGCTTGCGCGGGTAGGCCATGTTTTGCCAACACCAGCATCACCTCATCGACCAACTCGCCGGTATGAAACTGCGCGCTAAATAAATTCACCCCTACCTGCAAATGCTCAGCACCTTGGCGGCGCCAAAATGCCAACTGGCTACAGGCTTCATCAAGTACCCAGCTGCCCACCGTGGCGGCCAGTGGCCCGCTCTCTAGTGCGGATAAAAAAGTAATAGGTGGCAGAAGACCGCGTAGTGGATGATTCCAGCGGATCAAGGCCTCGGCGCCAGTGATAAGGCCAGTTTGCAGGTTCACTTGAGGCTGGTAATACAACAAAAACTCGCCTTCATCGACAGCACGATGCAATTCAAGTGCATGTTGGCGGCGCGATACCGCGGCCTGGCGCAACTCAGGCACAAACAAACAGGCGCGGCCACGTCCTTGTGCCTTGGCTTTGAATAAAGCAAGGTCGGCATTGCTGACTAACTCTAATGCTTCAAGCGTATGCAAGGGCGAAAGCGCAACTCCGCAACTGGCAATCACCCTCACAGACTGGCCTTGCATTTGCATCGGTTGCTCAATGCCATCAATCAGTTGCTGCGCAAGCTGAGTGGCGTCAGTTGGCACTTGCAGGCCGGGCACGACGACCGCAAACTCATCCCCACCCATACGCGCAACCAGACCATGCGCAGGGACAATCCGTAATAACCGTTGCGCGATTTCTCTCAATACGGCATCGCCAACGGTCCCCCCCATGGTGTCATTGATATCTTTAAAACCATCCAGATCTATCATAAACACCGCGGCAGCATGTGGCTGGCTGAGTGTTTCTTCAACAAAACGGTAAAAGCGGACCCGGTTATACAGGCCTGTGAGTGTATCGAGCAACGACTGCTTGCTTTCCGCTTGCAGCGCGACTGCAGTGGCTGGCACAGGCTTGAGCACGGCTTCGAATTGCAGCTGGCCTTCGGCTTGCCAGGAAAATAACGATAGATTGACCAGAAAGCTCGTTCCCTCTTTATGAAGCCCAGTGAGCTCACACGAACTCGCCACACGGTCTAGTGACCGAGACTGCAAAATGGTGTCTATTTTCTCTTGTAAAAGCGCAGCATCCGAGCTGGAAAACAATGTTTGCAGTGGGTGGCCCTCACCCTCGATGAGACGGTAACCAAACATATCGGCCGCGGCCTGATTCCAGGCAATGATCTGCTTGGCGGCATTAAACCAGACGATAGGGGTCGCAGCATGCGCCGCATATTCTTCAAAGTGTGGCCGGGTACGGCTGGCTGAAATTTCAATGCGGCGTAACTCAAGCCGGTCAGATACCATTTGCGCCAGCGCCCGCAATCTGGCCTGGTCTTCTAAAGAAAAGTCAAAATGAGGTTGGTGGTCGACAATACACAGGGCGCCTAAGGGGAGGCCTTCTGGTGAAAGCAACCTGACCCCGGCATAAAAACGAATATTCGCCTCACCCGTGACCAGTGGATTGTCATGAAAGCGCTCATCCAGCAAGGCATCTGGGACGACCATGACCTGGTTTTCGTTGATGGCATGGGCACAAAAAGAAACATCACGGCGCATATCCATTTCGCCAGCACCGACGGCGGCGGCGAAAAACACATGGTCGCTACCTATCATATTGACGGCCGCAATCGGCATGCGAAACATGCGTGCCGCAATGTCTACTACCGGCTCCAGATTGGCAATGACTTCTGGCTGATGCAGGCCATGGTCAAATAGCGCTTGCAACCTTTGCGGTTCATTAGCAAGTATTACTGGGCATTTCATCACAACCCCCTAGGCAAAGAGCATAGATGAATGACATGTCAATTTGCTTTTATGTCAATTCATAAAATTAAATTTTTTGTAACACTACTAATTTTATGCCATCAGCGCAAGCGCGCTGATCAAAGGGTTATTGACTGTCGCCGATGTGATTTTGGCCGCGCAATCTGGCCAGCTTCACCTGCTTTTGACGCTCACGCAAAGACTCTTTCTTTTCTGCGGTCAATTTTTCGTAGCAATAAGGGCAAGAAATACCGGCTTCATATTGCTCACTTTGCATTTCCTCTGTGGTGAGTGGCATGCGGCAGGCATAACACTGGTCATGGTCCCCTACCTCCAGGCCATGCTTGACCGCCACGCGCTGGTCAAAGACAAAACACTCACCTTCCCACAGGCTTTGCTCTTTGGGCACGGTTTCCAGATATTTAAGGATGCCGCCTTGCAGGTGATACACCTCTTCAAACCCTTGTTGCTTCATGAAAGAAGAGGCTTTTTCGCAGCGAATGCCACCGGTACAGAACATGGCGACTTTTTTGTGCTTGGTTTTATCCAGGTTTTCGGCAACATATTTGGGAAACTCGCGGAAGGTGGTGGTCTTCGGGTCCACCGCGCCTTTAAAGGTGCCAATATGTACTTCATAGTCATTGCGCGTATCCAGCACAATGACGTCCGGGTCTGAAATAATGGCGTTCCAGTCTTCGGGCTTAACATAGGTGCCCACGACCAGATTGGGATCCACCTCTGGCACGCCCATGGTGACGATTTCTTTTTTAAGTTTGACCTTCATGCGGTAAAACGGGTGAGAATCGGCCCAGGATTCTTTGTGCTCGAGATCGGCCAGTCGCGGATCCTGGCGCAAGTAGGTGAGCACGGCGCGGATATCTTCCGGCTTGCCGGCAATGGTGCCATTAATGCCTTCATGCGCCAACAGCAAGGTGCCTTTAATCTGGTGTTGCTGGCAGGTCTCTAAAATCGGTTGTTGCAGGTCTTTGTAATTATCCAGCGTGACAAATTTATAGAGGGCAGCGGTGAGATATTGGCTCATGAGAAATCTGGCTTGATTGCAAAAGCGCGATTTTACCACTCTAACCTACTGATGCAAAAAGAAAAACGGGCACGCGGCCCGTTTTCATACGCACACTGATTGGCTTTAAGGCTGAATCACCAGTATCTCAGCTTTACCGAGGCCACCCATATCCCCCATCCAGCGTTGTACGCGCTGACTGCTGATTAGCGCAAAGCGGCTATCCAGCAACTTAAATGATTTATACAGAATATTGAGGAAAGGCAGCTTGTGCAAACCACAGTCTATCCAGGTCGCCTGCGGCGCTGGCGATTGTGCCAATAATAAAGTCCCGCGTTTCATACCGTAACCAAGATAGACACCTGTGCTGCCCAGTACGCCCAGCGTCCCCGCCATCATGTCCGAGCCGCAATAGTCACCGGCATCACCTTCAATCAACAGCATGCCGCGACGCATCCGGTCACCTGCACGTGCGCCAGCGTTGCCTTTGCAAATCAGAATACCGTTTTGCAGTTGCGCCCCTAAAAAGTCACCCGCATCCCCCTCAACCAATAGCTGGCCAGCCGTCATGCCGAAGCCGATGTATTGGTGCGAAGAAGTTGTGTTTTTAAAAGTCAGCTTAGTTGCCTCTGTGGCTGCGTCCACGCTCACCTCAAACGCGTCGGCAACAGACAAATTGGCGGCCAGTTTGATGGCGCCGATCTCGGTCTCGGTTTTGCCTTGCAAGGCCAGCGGCAATAAGGCACGGCAATCGACCGTGCGCGAGATTGGCTTGGCGGTTAATACTATATGGCTCATGCGGTCACCTCCCCGCTTAAAATTGGACGCAGTTTAAAGTGATGCTGGCCCAGCTTGCCGCCGTAGTTACCAGCAGAAATACGCAAGATGCCATTGTCTTTACCCAGGCTACAGGCCGCTTCAATCCCAGCTTTCATCGAAACAGCAATATCTTCAAAAGTCAGGCCATTGACCACAATTTCCATCACGCTTTCCACCCGTGGATCGAGCTCGCTCTTAACCACGCCTTTAAGGGTTGGGCAGAATGCGTCGTTGGTACTGGCAAACATTTTGGGGTACTTGCTGCCCACCTTGGAACCAGAGCGCACCACCCCGCCCGGGAAAGGCATAATCACATTGGGCAGTTTGCGCATGGCATCAATGGCGGCTTCACAGGCCGTCAATACTTGTGCCTGACTGGCCCCCAAGACCAGAAAGTTACCGCCGCCAATGGCACGTACCATGCCCGTAGTTTCTTCGGTTAAAAACTCGCCATCCATGACCGGAATACGCCAGTAGCGCTTAAGCTTGCCCGTGGCATCGGGGATTTGTTTGGAGACCTGATAACCATCGCCAAAAAAGCGCAAATGTTTGCCGAGGCTGATCATGTCTTCTGACTCAATCCCGGCAAAGGCCGCCGCGGTTGGGCAAGTGAGAATACATTGGCCCATGCGCGTTTCGAGCTGTTGCATCAGCACTTTGCTGCCCATGGCAAACATGAGCACACTAACGCCCGGACGGCCGTCCGGGGTTTCATCCTCGGACAACTCCCGCTCTATGCCCGCCTCGACGCCACAGCCAATCACACTGGTGGCAAAACCCGTCATGGCATTGGCGGCGTTATATGCCCAGCGCAAATTTTGCGCCGTAATCAGGATACGCGTGCCGCGCATATTAAATGCTTCAGCAAAGGTATCGTCTATGTCTACGCCATTTAACTGCATATTCACCCCTGGCTATGGTTAATGACATGGTTGCGGCCATCTTCCGCAATCTGGTCATCCGAAATTTTAAAGTTGTGCATTTGCATGGTGTGGTAGTGGTCAAAATACTGCTTGATGTCTTTTTCCACACCCAGATCAAAGGCTGGTTTGGCGGTATGTGTTGCGCCCCACACCACCTTGACCACTTTGCCCTCTTTCACCACCAGCTCACCGTCTTTAAACACCAGGTCTGGCTTGGCAAACATCGCCTCCTTGTCAGCCTGATCGGTATAGACGGTAATATCAGCCGCAGCGCCCACGCCCAAATGGCCACGGTCTTGCAGGCCAATCAACTTGGCCGGTGCTGAGCGGGTCATAGTGGCGATTTCATACAAGCTATATTCGCGTTCCAATGATTTCAGGTTACTCATGGCTTGCGCATCGAGGTTGAGCTTGTCAAACGCATCATTACGGAAGGTTTTATCCATGAGCAAACGGATCAAATGCGGATAGCTGGTAAACGGCGCACCGTTCGGGTGATCTGTAGTCAGGAAAATGCGCCAGGGGTCATCCACACTGAGGAATACCTCGAGGCCAATCGCCCATTGCAAGGCGTTGACATAGTTCTGGTCGCGGTATTTGAACGGGACCACGCCACAACCTGCGTCGCATTCAATGTCCATGATCACCGATTTTTTCGGGTTGGCCACTTTGGCGTTTAAATGCTGCATCATGTTGTCGCCAGACGCGGTCACGGTCTGTCCAAACAGAATCTGGCCGACATCGGCAGTGATGTGTTTGTTGTTGTTGATCGCTTCGGCAATATTGGCGGCGGCGGAAGAAAATTTCTTGTCACCCTCAGTGCCATAACTGTGAAACTGGATATGGGTCAAATGCATGGGGATGCCATCGCTGGCGCCCATGGTATCCAGCGTGGTCTGAAAATTACCAGCCACACCCAGGTTATTACAGTGCACATGCAAAGGTTTGGCAATACCTATCTCATTTACGGCACGGCTCAAAGCCTGCAAAATGCGGCGCGGCGTGATATTGTAATAACTGTGCAGTTGATCCAGGTCCTGGCGGCGCTCATTGAATTTAAATGCGGAAATGCCGCCCGGATTGACCACTTTGATGCCTATGGTTTGCGTCGCATGCAGTGTCCACGCCACATAGTCATTAATGGTTTTCTGGTCAGCATTCTGGCTCAGCAAACGCAGCAGGTAATCATCGTTACCCAGCATGGCGTAGCCGCCTTTATCAATCATCGGCGTGTCACCCATTTCCATATGCGCCTGACGCGCATTCACGGCGAGCACGGCCGGCTCAAAGGCAGCGGTATAACCCATTTCGATATAGCGCATGCCGGTATCGGTGGTATTCGGTGTCGCATGGTGGCTGCAGTTGGCGCCGCAGATGTGAGCTTCAGGCTCCTCCAGCTTGCGCATGGCCTGGTATTCAGGCAGCAGCATGCGGGCAATATTGACTTTGCCGCCACCGATATGGCTATGCATATCAATCGCCCCAGCCATGACGATCTTGCCATTCAGGTCGTACACCTGCGCAATTTTTTCACTGTCGGCCGGTTTGGCAATAATGCGGCCATCGCGGATATAAATATCCTGCACCACGCCATCCTTACCGTGCGCGGGGTCAATCACTTTCGCGTTCTTGAGTACGGTAATCATGCCGTCACTCCTTTAAGTTCTGTTTCTATCATGGCGATCACTTGTGACAAGGTAGGCAGGTCAGAAGGCTTGGCTGTGCTGAGCGGCAAGGTAACCGAGCCATCGACACGGAATTGCTGGCCGTTGCAGTCTAGCCCTGGCGTCGCAACGGGGATAAACACTGCAGGCGTCTCTTCACATTGGCTGTCAGCAGCACCGAGCACAATCACGGGTTTAGTGCCTGCAGGCGGCATCGCATCCGGGCTGTAACTATTCACCCATACCACCGCGTCATGGCTTTCCCAGTCTGGCGTATCAATAATCACGCCATTGAGCCAGGTATGTGCGTAATTGACGCTGGTATCGCCATCACTGCCGCCAAGCGACAAACCCATGGCGCGGCTCTTCTGGTTCAAGGCGACCACGGTTTCAGTGATATTTTCAATGGTTAATTCGGCATGCGCATAGTGCAGGTCTTTGGATACCCACACCAAGGTGGCGTACTTGGCTGCCTTCAGGGTCTCAGCCACGGTTCTCAAACGGCTCACGTCTACCCCGGCCACTGTTTCCGCAGTCACTGGCTTGCCCATCACCAGGGCCCTTAAGGTGGCGACCACCTCCGGTAACTGTTCGCTCGCACAAGGAATGACTTCAGGTGCGCGTCCATCGGGAGAGACGCCAGGCTTGGTATTCAGGTCATCGCCGCCCAGGTAGATGATCTTGCGGGCGGCAGGCGCGGTAAACATGGCCTCAGGCACCCACACCACGCGCTCGAAAAAACGGGTATTGTGGCTCACCACATCAGTGCCTATCATCAGGATGACATCTGCACGGTTGCGTACCTCGGTCAAGGTGGTGGTCTGCCAGCCGCGATGCTGTAATACCTGCATGTTGCGCAGCGTGCTGCTGGCATTGAGATGCGTCATCGCCGCATGCGTATGATGCGAAAGACTGACCAGGGCACGCGCACCGTGAACATCGGTACTGCTGCCGGCGATCAATGGCGTTTTGGCTTGCTTGAGCAGTTCGACGGCGGTATGTACGGCCTGGGTCAGCGACACGGGTTGCCCCGCCACCCGAGGTTGCGCACCATTACTCGTTCGCGCATAGAACTTTGCGGCTTTGCCACACGAAAACTGCTGTTTGGCAATGGCCTCCCCCGAAATGTCGTCACATAGCAAGCCGCAAGCCGGGCATGCATGCATACTGTTTTGTTGATTTGTCATGGCTTTATAGTCTCTCGTTTTGATCTTTATGTATTCAATCCTGAATATCCACCTGACCGTGGGAAACCATCACATCATAAAACATCTGCTGACAATAGATAAAAAAAATAAAGCAATGAATGCCTGCTATTTAACGCAATAAAAGCCTGTCATCAGTATCTAAGGTTTATCAATCACAGTAAAAATAGTAGAATAGTCGTTTGTTTTTCTTGTTCATTACTTTATTTGGAGTTCTCATGGCTTTAGAGCGTACACTCAGCATCATCAAACCAGACGCCGTTGCAAAAAACGTGATTGGTCAAATCTACACCCGTTTTGAAAACGCCGGTTTGAAAATTGTTGCAGCTAAAATGACCCACCTGACTCAAGCTGAAGCTGAAGGCTTCTACGCTGTGCACAAAGAGCGTCCTTTCTTCAACGACCTGGTTAAATTCATGATCTCTGGTCCAGTGATGATCCAGGCATTGGAAGGCGAAAACGCGGTATTGAAAAACCGTGAACTGATGGGTGCAACCAATCCTAAAGACGCAGCCCCTGGCACCATTCGTGCTGACTTCGCTGAAAGCATTGATGCTAACGCCGTGCACGGTTCCGACTCTTTGGAAAATGCGGCCATCGAAATCAAATACTTCTTCGGTTAATCACACCCTTCGTCACTTAACGACGATCACATTGATACCGAACTAGGAATACACTTGGTTAACTTACTGAATTTTAACCAATCGCAACTCGCCGAGTACTTCACCAGTCTCGGCGAGAAGCCTTTCCGCGCCAAACAATTGATGCGCTGGATGCATCATTTCGGGGTACTTGACCTCGACCAGATGACCGATATTGCGAAAACCCTGCGCGAAAAACTGCGTCAGGAAACCGAATTTGCGCTGCCAGACGTGCAGTTGGAACAAGTGTCAGATGATGGCACCCGCAAATGGCTGATCGGCACTAATAACTTAAGAGACGGCACGTCTAACAGTGTGGAAACCGTCTTTATCCCTGAAGATGACCGCGGTACGCTGTGTATCTCCAGCCAGGTAGGCTGTGCACTCGAATGCACATTCTGCAGCACCGGTCGCCAGGGCTTCAACCGCAATCTCAACGTCTCCGAAATTATCGGCCAACTATGGATTGCCAATCACGCCCTGCGCCAGGCGCCTGGCTATGACTTGCTGCCACCCGGTGAGCGCATTATCTCCAACGTGGTGATGATGGGCATGGGTGAGCCACTGGCCAACTATGACAACGTCGTCACGGCCATGCAAATCATGCTGGATGACAGCGCTTATGGCTTAAGCCGTCGCCGCGTCACCTTGTCGACCAGCGGCATGGTGCCAGCGATGGACAGACTCAAGGAAGACTGCCCCGTCGCCTTGGCGGTATCGTTACATGCGCCGAATGATGCGCTACGTGATGAGATCGTCCCAATTAATAAAAAATATCCAATTAAAGATCTGATGGCCGCTTGCGAGCGCTACCTAGTCAAAGCACCACGTGATTTCGTGACGTTTGAATATGTCATGCTGGACGGCGTCAATGACACCCTGGAACACGCCAAGCAACTGATGAATATCGTGCGCGATGTCCCTTGCAAATTTAACCTGATCCCATTCAACCCGTTCCCTAACAGTGGTTACGGGACGTCCAAGCCCATGCAGGTGCGTGCGTTTCGTGATATGTTAATGCAGGCAGGCTTTGTAGTCACCGTACGTAAAACCCGCGGAGACGACATTGATGCGGCCTGCGGGCAACTGGCAGGTAAAGTGCTCGATAAAACCCGCCGCACTGAGAAAACCATAGCGATACATCCGGAACAGTAAGTGATGACAGCCCCCTTTTACAAGCCTTTCGTGGTCATCTCTGCAGTGACCTTGTTACTGTGGCTGTCAGGGTGTGCGCAAAACCCTTCTTCCAACGCTCAAGCTCAACCTTATGACCAGCAGCCTATCGGACGCGAAAGCGGCGATATGGAATCTGCCCGCGTGCATACCGAACTTGGCGCGGAGTATTTCCGTCTCAAACGCTACGATGTGGCGCTTGAAGAGTTTAATACCGCGCTTGAACGCAGCGCGACCTATGCCCTTGCCTACAACGGTTTAGGCCTGGTCTATGCGGCCCTCGGTGAAAAAGCACGGGCAGAAGCCGCATTCAAGCGGGCGATTCAACTGCAACCAGCTAACTCGGAGTCACACAACAACTACGGCCGTTTTTTGTGCGACCAAGGCCAATACGACGCCTCACAAAAAGAATTTCTGCTCGCGGTGAAGAATCCGTTGTATAAAACACCGCAAATTGCGCTGTATAACGCCGGCGTCTGTGCCTTACGTGCCCAGCAAAAACCACAGGCTGAGCAGTATTTTTATCAGGCACTGCAAGTGGACCCATTGGCCCACGCCAGTGCTTATCAATTGGCCAACCTGCAATTTGCACGCGGCGAGGCACAACTGGCACTCAACACCGTGCAAAATAGTGTGAACGTTGCCCCGACACCAGAGTCCCTCTTTTTGGCAGTCCGAATTTGCCGGTCCTTACAATTGGCCGATGATGCAAATTATTACAGTGTGCAACTGCACAAACTGTTTCCGAATGCCAATGAAACTAAACAATTGCTGAAAACGGAGTAAATGCACGTGACGTCAGAAGATACCACCAACGTCAATCCTGCACCGGCAGAAAAACCCAGACGTGGCCGTCGGCCCAAGAATGCTGCCACCACGCAGACGGCAGCCAGCCATGCGCCCACAACAGACACTGCGGTGAGCCTGGAGCAAACGCCTGCAGCAGTCTCGGTTGCGCAAGCAGCGGCCGCAGAAGCTTCGCGCATGGATATCACACCTGGCGATACTAGCAATCTCAATCCAGCACCTACCGATGCGCCTGAAGAGTACGGTGCCGCCATGGGCTTGGAAAGCATCCCGCAGCAAGCAGTGAACCCGTCGATCGCTTATGGCTCTGGCTGCGGCAATGTCCTCAAAGCGGCACGAGAGGCACAGGGCTTGAGTATCCACGAAGTGTCTGGCCAATTGCGCCTGGGCGTCAAGCAAATCCAGGCCATTGAGCAGGATGACTTTGATAAGTTGCCACAACCAAGCATTGTGCGCGGCTTTATCCGTAACTACGCACGCTTGCTCAATATTGATGTGGCGCCCATCATCGAGGCCTATCAACGCATCGTGCCTAACAAGACCCCGCTGCCCTTGAGTGTCCGCTCGAATGCCAGCCGTTCGGTGATTGATAAACCGGTGCGCGTCTTGCGTCCGCAACGCTTGCTCACCCTGCTGATCTTTTTGATATTGGCCGCGATTGCCGCCTATTTTTATATCAACCATATCAAGCCGCACACACTCAAAGATGCTTCACTGGCGCTGGATGTGGAAGAAATCAGTGAAACAACGGGTCAGCAAATCGAAATTCCAGTGCCTCCGGCAACTGCGACCGCCCCCGAAGCAAGCAATAGCGCGACCGTAGAAACCGGTAATACTGCCAGTACAGCCTCAGTAGAGGCGCCCGCAGAAACCAGTCTAGCCATGCAACCGGCCGCAGGCATGCAGCCAGCAAGCCCGGCTGATACGGTTGCCAGCACGCCTACCATTGTCAGCACCCCGACACCGGCAGCCGGTCAGTCGCTTGAAACGACCACGCTCAAAGCCGTGGATCCGCAAAAGGCAAATCTGAGCTTTAAAGTGACTGAAGACTCCTGGGTGCGCATTGAAGATATGCAAGGCAAAAAATTATTTAGTGAGGTACTGCCGGCCGGTTCAGAACGTCAGGTAGTGACAGACAAACCGGTCAATATCACGGTTGGACATGCCGCAGGCACCCAACTGACCATTGATAACCAACCTTACGATTTAACCCAAGCCACACGTGGTCGTGTTGCGCGTATTCAATTGAAATAATCATGATATCCCGTAGACATACCCGTCAGGTCATGGTCGGACACGTTGCGGTCGGCGGTGGCTTATATGGTACACAGGTGTCGCCTGTGGTCGTGCAAAGCATGACCAATACCGATACCGCCGATGCGGCTGCCACCATCGCGCAGGTCTATGCCTTATGGCAGGCCGGTTCTGAAGTGGTCAGGATTACCGTCAACAGCGCCGAAGCTGCCGCGCAAGTCGCCACCATCCGCAAAGGCCTGGATGCTATGGGGTGTTCTGTGCCTCTGGTGGGCGACTTTCACTTTAACGGCCACAAGCTGTTGCAAGCTTACCCGGATTGCGCCGAAGCACTGGCCAAGTATCGGATCAACCCCGGTAATGTCGGCAAAGGCAGCAAGCGTGACGAACAGTTTGCGGCGATGATAGAAGCCGCCATCCAGTACAAAAAAGCTGTCCGCATCGGCGTGAACTGGGGCAGCCTGGATCAAGCCAAAATGGCACAAATGATGGATGAGAATGGCAAATCTGCCAACCCGCTCACGGCCGATGCATTGATGCGCGAAGCGCTGATTCAATCCGCGCTCGAAAGTGCCCAGCAAGCCGTCGATTTAGGCTTAAACCCCGATCAAATCATCATTTCTTGCAAGGTCAGCAACGTGCAGGATCTGGTAATGGTCTATCAGGCGCTGGCGCAACGCTGTGATTATCCCCTTCATTTGGGACTGACTGAAGCGGGCATGGGCTCCAAAGGCATTGTTGCCTCCACTGCCGCACTGGCGATTCTGTTACAGCAAGGCATAGGCGACACCATCCGCGTCTCACTGACCCCCGAGCCGAATGAGTCCCGCACAAAAGAAGTCGTGGTCGCCCAAGAAATTCTGCAGACCATGGGGATCCGCTCGTTTACGCCCTTGGTGACCGCCTGCCCTGGCTGCGGCCGGACCACCAGCACCTATTTTCAGGAGCTGGCGATGCAAATCCAGAGCTGGTTACGCAATCAGATGCCAATCTGGCGTAGCCAATATCCCGGCGTAGAAACCCTCAATGTGGCAGTCATGGGCTGCGTGGTCAATGGCCCTGGCGAATCCAAATTAGCCAATATCGGCATTAGCCTGCCGGGCACGGGCGAAACGCCGGTGGCGCCGGTGTTTGTTGATGGTGAAAAAACCGTCACCCTTAAAGGCGACCATATTGCTGAAGAGTTTCAACAGATCGTGGATGAGTATGTGCGCACGCATTATGCCGAAGGTGGCAAACTGCGCACAAACAAAGCGCCCGTGATCCCGATTGTGGCCGTATAAGCCATCCACCTCCCCCATTCGTACAAGATGAGTCAAACATTTCAATCCATTAAAGGTTTTTACGACATCCTGCCAGAAGCCACGCCCTTGTGGTTCAAGCTTGAAGATACGGCACGCCGGATCTTGAGCCAGTATGGTTACAACAATATTCGCATGCCACTGGTCGAGCCGACCGAGTTGTTTGTGCGCAGCGTAGGCGAGCATACAGATATCGTAGAAAAGGAAATGTACGCCTGGGAAGACAAGCTCAATGGCGACAAACTGACGTTGCGCCCGGAAGGCACGGCTGGTTGCGTACGTGCCGTCGTGGAACACAATCTCACTTACAATGGCCCGCAACGCCTGTGGTATATGGGACCCATGTTCCGTCATGAAAACGTACAAAAAGGCCGTCAGCGCCAGTTTCACCAAATCGGCGTAGAAGCCTTTGGCTTTGAAGGGCCGGATGTGGATGCCGAGCAAATCGTATTGCTGGCCAGACTGTGGCAAGCGCTGGGCATTGCCGACGTTGAATTACAGTTAAATAGCATTGGTGATGCGGAGGAGCGCGCGCAATATCGCCAAACCTTGATTGCCTATTTTGAGCAACACATGGACTTGCTGGATGAAGACGCAAAACGTCGTCTGCATAGCAATCCCCTGCGCATTCTGGATACGAAAAACCCACGCATGCAGGCCATGTGTGAGGCGGCCCCCAAGCTGATGGATTGCCTGGGTGAAACATCCAAGCAGCATTTTGCCCAATTGTGCACCCTGCTTGATCAGGCTGGCATTGCTTATACCATCAACCACAGACTGGTGCGTGGTCTGGACTATTACAACCGCACGGTCTTTGAATGGGTGACCACCAAACTTGGCGCGCAAGGCACCATTGCCGGCGGCGGACGCTACGACACGCTGGTAGAACGTATTGGTGGTAGCGCCACGCCAGCTTGTGGCTTTGGCATTGGTCTGGAACGTGTATTCCTGTTGATGCAGGAATATGGCGTCACCGCTCAGAACCAACCCGATATTTACCTGGTCAATGTGGGCGAGTTGGCGACACAAAAAGCCTTTACGCTGGCCGAAAGACTGCGTAGCATGGGACTCAAGGTGGTCTTGCACGCCGGTGGCGGTAGCTTCAAATCACAAATGAAAAAGGCCGACCGCAGTGGTGCGCGCTTTGCCGGCATTTTTGGGGATGATGAAGCAGCCGTTGACGAACTCACCTTAAAACCCATGCTGGGTCAAGGCGAGCAAGCACGTGTCAGCTATGATCGAGTCGCCTCCATCGTTAATGCGGGCTGATTGGCGGCAGTGTTCTGTTTAAATGATGACTGGTCTAAATAGCAAGGCTGGTAAATATCAACAACGGTCGCTGGCATGGCGATAAATCCGTAATTTTGTGAATCTGGTGATTGATCTATCAACATGAGCGAAATCTTAAATATCCAGGACCTCAATATTTACCCGGCCAATGCGCCAGGGCGCTACTTGGTCAAACAGGCCTCGCTCAGCCTCGCCCGTGGCAAGACTACTTGTATCGTGGGTGAGTCTGGTAGTGGCAAAAGCCTCACTGCGCTCAGCATCATGAAGCTACTTTCCCCGCAATTGCGCATGCAAGGCCGCGTGGTGTTTCAAGGCCAGGATCTCAGCCAATTAAGCGAGCGCGAAATGCAAGCCATCCGTGGCCGAAAAATCGGCATGATTTTTCAGGAGCCCATGACCTCGTTAAACCCGGTACTCACCATCGGCTTTCAGATCGGTGAGCCACTGCAAACGCATTTAGCGCTTAAAGGTGCCGCACTTAAACAAAAAGTCGCTGAATTACTAACGCAAGTGGGCATTGATCCCACGCGCGCCAACAGTTATCCCGACGAACTTTCAGGCGGACAACGTCAGCGTGTCATGATTGCCATGAGCATTGCTTGCCAACCTGCCCTGCTGATTGCCGATGAGCCGACAACTGCACTAGATGTCACCGTGCAAGCACAGGTGCTGCGCTTGCTCGATGAACTCAAGCAACGGCTGAATATGGCGATGCTGTTTATTACCCATGACTTCGGTGTGGTCGCTGATATTGCCGACGATGTCATCGTCATGTTCAGAGGTGAAATCGTAGAAGCTGGCCCGGTCAGCCAGGTATTGGATGCGCCACAGCATCCATATACCCGCGCGTTGCTCGCTTGTGTGCCCGATGCCGAGGGCAAAAAAGTGTTGCAGCCCATGCGCTATGACTGGCTGACGCCTGCGTGAGGTCGATATGACGGATTTCCTGTTACAAGCCCATCATCTAAGCAAAAGTTACCGCCAGCGGACCGGCACGCTCGGGCTGAATACCCAGACCATACATGCCCTCGACGATGTCAGCCTGCAACTCAAACGCGGCAGTACGCTGGCTGTGGTCGGCGAATCTGGCAGCGGAAAATCCACACTGGCTCGCGGCATTTTGCGCCTGTTGCCGCTAGACCAAGGCCAGGTACTGTTCGATGGTCAAGACTTTCTCGCCCTAGACCAAAGCAGCCTGCGGCATGCACGCCGCCATATGCAAATGGTGTTTCAAGACCCATTTGCTTCACTCAACCCCAGAATGCGTGTGGGTGAAATCATTGCCGAGGGCCTGGTGATCCATGGCATCGGCGATAAAAAACAACAACAAAACAGCGTCTTTGAGATGCTGGAAAAAGTCGGGCTAAAAGCTGAAGATGCCAGCAAATATCCGCACCAGTTTTCCGGCGGCCAACGCCAGCGTATCGGCATCGCGCGTGCCCTGATTCTGCAGCCTAAGTTGGTCATCTGCGATGAGCCGGTGTCGGCGCTAGATGTATCAGTGCAGGCGCAAATCCTCCTATTACTCAAGCAACTGCAACAAGAAATGGGGCTCAGTTACCTGTTTATCACGCATGATTTACGCGTGGTCAGGCATATTGCCGATGAGGTTTTGGTCATGCAAAAAGGCAAAGTAATTGAGCAAGGAAGCGTAGAAACCATTTATAATGCTCCCCAACAAAAATATACCCAACAGCTGCTCAGCGCAATTCCTGGTCAAGGCCTGCGCGGGGCTGCCGCATAATTAAGATCCTAATACAAGAATACGCAGGAAATTCAATGGCATACGATTTGGAAGAACAGGAACAACTAGACGAGTTTAAAGCCTGGTGGAACAAAAACGGTAAACTGGTCACCCGCCTGGTGATTGCAGCGGTCGTCGTCTATGGCGGCTGGCAAGGATACCAGTCTTACATGAATAGCAAGGCCACTGCCGCCTCTACCGCCTATCAGACCTTGATCAGCAGCTCATTGCTGGATGTTGATAGCAAAAAAGCCGAGCAAATTAGCAAAGAAGCGCAAGCCATTGAGCAAGACTACAGCATGACCCCTTATGCAGGCCGTGCCGCCCTGTTTGCAGCGCGCGCATTGCATGAAGCCAAGCAGTCCGAAGCCGCTGAAAAGCAATTGCGCTGGGCGATGGCTGAAGCAAAAGAACCCGCCATTAAACAGATGGCCGCCATTGAAATTGCCGGCTTGCAAATTGAACGCAATGCACTGGACGATGCCAAGAAAACCTTGGAAGGCATCAATGATCCAGGCTTTGATGGCATTAAAAACAGTTTGCTTGGCGATATCCTGATGGCGAAAAAACAGGAAAAAGAAGCGAAACAAGCCTATACCAAAGCATTGCAAGCGCTTGATCCTGAAGGAAAATTGTTTTACCTGACCCAGCAGAAGCTGGATGCTTTAGGATAATTGCTAATGAAGTTGAATGTTGCCGCCATGCCTGTCCCGTCTCACCGTCTCAAACAATGGACACTGGTTGCCTTGTGTGTCATAGGGAGCAGTTTGACTGCGTGTACGGCATTCAACGACGTTAAAACCAATTTAAGTGAAAGTATTTTTGGCGCCGAGCCTGCCAACCCGCCTGTAGAGCTTGAGGATATCAAATCCTCTTACGAGACACGCGTACAGTGGTCCACCGATGTGGGCGAGGCAGGCCGTTTCAGCTACGTGCCCGTCCTGGCTGACAACATGGTATATGCCGTCAATGCTGAAGGCAGCGTGATGCAGCTTTCTGCAGAAAATGGCAAAACGCTGTGGCAAACAGAATTAGGCGAGCCCATCAGCAGTGGTGCAGGACTGGGCGGTGGCCTGGTGTTGGTCGGGACCAGCAAAGGCCACGTCTATGCACTCAACCTGAATGGCAGAAAGCTCTGGAGCGCCGTGCTCTCCAGTGAAATACAAGGCTCCCCGCGCTATTATGATGGTACGGTGATTGTGCGTACCACCGATCACCACATTTACGGCATTGATGCGGCGGATGGCCGTCGCAAATGGTCTTATGAACGTGCCACCCCTTCCCTCTCGCTCAAAACGCATGCCGGCATCGTCGTGGATGGCGGCGCCATTTATGCAGGCTTTCCTGGTGGAAAACTGGTGGCGATTCGTGCGGACAATGGCAAACTGATTTGGGAAGCAACGGTTGCCCAACCCAAAGGCGTGACCGAAATCGAACGCATTGCAGACATCACCAGCTTGCCGTTTGTCGATGGCCCGCTGGTGTATGTGGTAGCTTATCAGGGCAAAGTCGCCGCCGTTGACCGTCAGCGTGGACAAGTGGTGTGGAGCCGCGATATTTCAAGCTATGTCGGCCTGACCGCAGAGAATAACAAAGTGTATCTGAGTCACACCATCGGCTCAGTCTACTCACTGGATGCCAGCAATGGCAAAACTTTTTGGCGCCAGGGCAACCTGGGCTACCGCAACCTGACTGTGCCTCTGCCACTCAGCAATATTGTGGCTGTTGGTGACCTGGAAGGCTATGTCCATTTACTGAGCCAGGATGACGGCAGCTTTGTCGGCCGTCTGCAATTAGGTTCCAAACCCCTTATGGCATTGATCGCAGGCACCAATGCCAACCAGTTTCTTGCACAATCGCGTGACGGTCACCTTTACGCAGTGACATATAAATAATGCTACCTACCATCGTGCTTGTTGGCCGACCCAATGTCGGCAAATCTACTTTATTCAATCGTTTGACCAAATCGCGAGATGCGCTGGTCGCCGATTTGCCTGGTCTCACGCGTGACCGGCACTACGGCCGTGGCCTGGGCGCCAGCCAGCCCTATCTGGTTATTGATACCGGCGGCTTTGAGCCCACCGCAGATACGGGCATCTTGAAAGAAATGGCCAAGCAAACCTTGCTTGCCATTGATGAAGCCGATGTCATTATTTTCCTGGTCGACGCCCGTGCTGGCCTGACACCGCAAGAATTTACCATTGCGCAAACCTTGCGCAAGGCCCAGCGGCCGGTGCTGCTGGCAGTGAACAAAACCGAAGGCATGCGCAAAGCCATCGTCAGCGCTGACTTTCATGAACTGGGCATGGGTGAACCCCTGTCCATCTCTTCCGCGCATGGCGAAGGGGTCAGAGACTTGATTGAACTGGCGCTGGAAACCATCGCCGATAAGGAAATCGAAGCTGCCGAGCCTGTGAATCCGAACAATCCCCGCATTGCAATTGTTGGCCGCCCTAACGTTGGCAAATCGACACTGGTGAATGCGCTGCTGGGAGAAGACCGCGTGATTGCCTTTGACCAGCCAGGCACGACACGCGACTCGATTGAAATCGCGCTCGAAAAGAACGGCAAGCACTATACGATTATTGACACTGCGGGCGTACGCAAGCGCGGCAAGGTCTTTGAAGCGGTTGAAAAATTCTCCGTGATCAAAACCATGCAAGCCATTGAGGACGCCAACGTGGCTATTTTGGTGGTGGATGCCCAAGAGGGCATTACCGAGCAGGATGCACATGTTGCGGCCTATATTGTCGATGCCGGACGTGCCCTAGTAGTTGCGATTAACAAATGGGATGGCTTGCAGGATGATGAACGCGAATGGATCAAACGCGAAATCGACCGCAAACTGCAATTCCTCGACTTTGCCAAATTCCACTACATCTCGGCACTGCGTAAAAAAGGCCTGAATGAGTTACTGGACTCAGTTGATGTTGCCTTTAAGGCGGCCATGGCCAAGTTAGCCACGCCACAACTGACGCGCGTGCTTGGCGAGGCCACCACCCAGCATCAACCACCCATCAGCCGTGGTATTCGCCCCAAACTGCGCTATGCACACCAGGGCGGCAGCAACCCACCGATTGTGGTGGTACACGGCAACCACATTGATGGCGTCAAAGCGAGCTATACGCGTTTTCTCGAAGGGGTGTTCCGTAAAGCCTTTCAATTGGTAGGCACGCCGCTACGCGTGCAATACCATCAGGGTGAAAACCCGTTTGATAAAGAAGAAGAGCGCAAAAAAGGCGAAGGCCTGGTCACCATGCGTAGACGTAAAAATGAAATGCGCGCCAAGCTGAAGGCGCGCAACGAGCAAAATAAAACCAAAAAATAATTGCTTGGGCGCTCAGGATGGGCTTTTGCTTTATTCCATCCTGCGCAGTCAAGCTCACACGCACTGGCAGCACGCCTCTTGAGTGCTCAACTTGAAATCAGACTTATTTCAAGCTGATTTCATAGGTTTGCCAGCCTGTATGCCTTGCCAGCTTATCATAGCAGGCACGTGCCAGCTGGTTATCCTCAGCAGTCACCCAACGGATCACCGACCATCCCTGCAGTTGTCCAATCTGCACCACTGCCTTGATCAAAGCGGTGCCAACACCTTGCCCTCTGGCAGCGGATGCTACAAACAAATCATCGAGATAACCGCCCATGCTCGCCGCCAAGGGTCTAACAAAAGCACGATAATGTGCAAATCCAATCAGGCGCCCCTGCGCATCCACTGCCACCAAAGCAAATATGGCGGGAGACGGCTGGTGTAACCACTGCCAGACCTGTTCCCGCATGGCGACAGACTGATTCACAGCATAAAACCTGGCGTAGTCAGCATACAAGGCTGACCACTCGGCATGATCTTCACCAGCGATTGGACGAATATGGAAACGGGATGGTTGTGTCATGAGAGTCCTTCAGTCATACGGCAAACAAAAAAAGGGACCTTGCGGTCCCTTTGTATCCCTTTCAAAGGTTATCGCAAGGTGGGCAGCAGATTTTTTGCGCTCACGCCCAGCTCTTGTGCCATGCTGGCCCCCAACTTCTTGGCAAAGCGATCAACAACCGTCTCCTGGTAGGTGAAATCAACAATCTCAGCCTGCTTGATCACTTCACGGGCGACGTATTCTGCGCTGCCTTGCGCATCCGCAAGACCCAGCTTGATACTTTCTTCGCCGTTCCAGAACAGGCCACTAAAGGTGTCTGCATCTTCCTTGAGGCGGCTACCGCGGCCTTCACGCACCACGGTGATAAATTGCTGGTGGATTTGATTGAGCATGCTTTGCGCAAACGCCTGCTGCTTTGGATTGACCGGTGAGAATGGATCCAGCATGCCTTTGTTTTCGCCAGCGGTCATCAAACGGCGCTCTACCCCCACCTTTTTCATGGCTTCAGTAAAACCGTAGCCATCCATTAGCACGCCGATGGAGCCAACGATACTGGCTTTATCGACAAATATTTTGTCCGCTGCGACGGCAATGTAATAGCCTCCCGAAGCGCAGATATCCTCAACCACGGCGTAAACGGGAATTTCCGGGTGCAATTTGCGCTGACGGTGAATTTCATCATTGATGATGCCTGCTTGTACCGGACTGCCACCTGGACTGTTGATACGCAAGATAATACCCTTGGTGCCCTTGTTGTCGTAAGCATCATTGAGGCTGCTGATCACCGCATCGGCATTGACTTGGCCACCGGCCTCAATCACGCCGGAAATGTCGATCAGCGCAGTGTGGGCAATAGAGGTGCTTTTACTTTGCCCGACCCAGCCCAACAACATCATGAGCAGGAAGAACAGATAGATAAACGTCAGCGACTTGAACAACACAGACCAGCGTCTGGCTGTTTTTTGCTCCTGCAATCCGGCCAGTGCAATTTTTTCTACCGTGCGCAAAGCCCAATCCTGCGAGGCAGGGCTCGGTTGTGTGTCTGAGGATGGCGTATGGTTTTCTTGCATCATTCAACTTTCGTCTATTAATTTTTAGCTATTCTAGCAATATTTGTGTGCTCGCCGTTGGCTATTTAAGCAATGAGGCAGAGGCTGTCACACGGACGAATCCTCATCACTAAAACTGATCGAGATGGACCGTGATCATGCCATCGGCTTCAGTAACAGGGATGGATGACAGGCGTTTGCCCTGGCATGGCCCCACCACACAATAGCCGGTTTCTGGCGCGTACATGGCTCCATGCGTCGCACAGATCAACCACTCTTGTGTCATGTTAAAAAATTTACCATGCTCCCAGTCCAGCTCCACCGGCACATGCGCACAGCGATTAACATACGCATAGGGCTTGCCCTCAAAGCGGACGACAAAGCCTGTGGCATGCGGACCGAACGCCGGGATATCAAAGCGTAACCCATCGCCTTTTTCAGGCAAGGCGGCACTGTCAAAAGTGACGGCGTTCAGGCTCATGTCTGCTCCAATAACCAGGCGCTTAATGTTGCCACATCATGAAACAGGTAATCCGGGGAATACTGCTGTAAATGCTCGGCTGTTTGCGACCCATAACTGACCGCAGCCGTGATCACCCCAGCGTTTTTGCCCATTTGCATATCATATTGTGAGTCGCCTATCATCAAGGTACGCTCTGGCATCACCACCAGTTCGTCCATGAGCGCATCCAGCATTTGCGGATGCGGTTTTGAAAAACACTCATCCACGGTTTTGGTGGCATTAAAGCACCTGGCCAGGCCCGATTGTTGCAAAGCAGTATTTAAGCCACGCCGCCCTTTGCCTGTCGCGACCGCCTGCTTGCAACCTTTGCGGTCGATGGCAATAATCGTTTCGGCAATGCCTTCAAACAATACAATATTGTTTTCATTGTTGTAATAGTTACGGTTGTAATTGGAGACCAGGGCCTGTGCCTGAAACTCTGGAATATCACCAAACAGTACTTCTATGGATTCGCGCAGTCCCAGGCCGATAATGCTACGCGCACGTGCTTCGGTCAGGCCGGGTAGGCCTGCCTGTTCTGCGGCCTTAATCAGCGCCTGAGAAATCAAACCGGTAGAATCTGCAATGGTGCCATCCCAATCCCAGACAATTAAATCAAACTGTTTCACTAAATCAGACTTCTTCACTCAGCAAACTTTCTTTAAAACTCAACATTGATGCGGCCAGAACACACGACCAACTTTATTTTACGGCCTGAAGTTGACGTTGTTGTTGCAAAAAGCTTTCTAATTCTGCCGGCAACGGTGCCACCAAATGCAGGGGCTCTCCCGTCAGCGGATGGGCAATCCGCGTCTCGCTGGAATGCAAAAACATGCGTTTCAAGCCCTGCTTGCTTAATTGCTTGTTCAAGGCAAAGTCACCATATTTATCGTCGCCCAGAATCGGGAAGCCCAAATGAGACAACTGCACCCGCAACTGGTGCGTACGTCCGGTGATTAATTTGGCTTGTAAAAAACTGTACTGTCCCAACACGGATTGCAGGTAAAACCAGGTTTCAGAGATTTGCGTTTCCACCTCAAACTTGCCTTTGGCCGCGTGTCGCTTGGCGGTCAAGCCACTTGCCTTGAGTGACTTTCTGCCGCCCGCTTCGTGATTGAGCAAAGGTTCATCGACGACTTGCACCCTACGCTCACCACTTTCTGTCACGTATTTTTGCAAATCCAGGGTGACTTTCTTTTTCGCCTCTGTCCACTGCCCCTGCACCAGGATTAAATAGCGTTTATCCATATGATGATGGCGCATGGCTTCGTGCAAGGCAGTCAAGGCCGAGCGTTTTTTGGCAATCATCAATACGCCGGAGGTTTCACGGTCCAGACGATGCACCAACTCGAGAAATTTGGCTTGCGGCCGCTCCAGGCGCAATTGCTCAATCACGCCCAGACTAATGCCACTGCCACCATGCACCGCCATCCCGGCCGGTTTATTCAGCGCCAGCATGGCATCATCTTCATAAATCACTTGCTCGGCTAACTTGGCCTTGACCGTGGGAGCAGCTGGCTTGGCTGCCGCTTCCGCAAGGCGAATGGGCGGCACGCGCACTTCATCGCCCAGTTGCAATCGGTATTCTGCATCAACGCGCTTCTTATTGACGCGGACTTCGCCACTGCGCAAAATCCGGTAAATATGGCTTTTAGGCACGCCTTTGAGCACCTTGGTCAGAAAGTTATCTACCCGCTGTGTTTCAGATGCCTCGTCCACCATCAAGAATGTGACGCGATCACTGGCGGGCCTGGGCTCGGAATCGAGGCTGGAAGCCATTGCGGCCGTCGCGGATGTAGATGATCGTAATTGTGAGCTCATAGTTGCAGGTCGTGCTTTGCTTTATCAGGACTTATGGATATACTGTCGAGATTCTGAATCAATGGTTTACCGGCAAAAGCGACAACATTGCCATGCCGATTTCGAGATGACAAACTGTTTTCATCTCTGACCTGAGAGCCCTGATATCCGGACTCGCCAGATTTTGGGTCTCGTCACTGCATTCAGAATCAAAAAAATTTTGGTGAATACCGCTCGCCATCAAGTAGCGATAATTAATTAGAAATGTTTTAACGCGAAGCTCACGCAGAATAAACAAAGAAATGAGCTCGGCGTTAGCCAACCCGAATTTTAACGAAATTGCCCTCTGTTTAGGGTTTTATTTTTGCAGTCTATCGCGCTGGACAATACAGGTCACACACTCCTGCCACGCACACACTGCCCCTTGCAGAAACCGAGTCTTCAGCCACATTCAGTGTTGGCTGCACTCAAGTGCATATTGATGCCTGCCTGCTGCGCTGACAATCTTGTAGCGCACCTCGCAAAAGCCATTGCACATCCCCGGTGACATCTTGGTCACTTCGTTAAGTTCTGGTGGTTGTTTACGACCACGGCCCGCCCTGCGCACATCTCTATTCTGTGGCTTCGTCTAGGAGCCCTGCATGAAAAGAATGTTGTTTAACGCAACGCAATCAGAAGAATTGCGCGTTGCGATCGTCGATGGACAAAAACTCATCGATCTGGATATTGAACACGCTGGTAAAGAACAGCGCAAAAGTAATATCTACAAAGGGGTGATCACCCGTATTGAACCGTCTCTCGAAGCCGCATTTGTCGACTACGGGACTGACAGACACGGCTTTTTGCCGTTCAAGGAAATCGCCCGCAGTTACTTCCAGGAAAAACCGGACCAAGGACGTGCCCGTATTCAGGACGTGATCAAAGAAGGTCAGGAAGTCATTGTGCAGGTAGACAAAGACGAGCGCGGCAGCAAAGGCGCTGCGCTGACTACCTTTATCTCGCTGGCTGGCCGTTACCTGGTCTTGATGCCCAACAATCCACGCGGAGGCGGTGTCTCCCGTCGCGTGGAAGGTGAAGATCGCAATGAGTTGCGCGACACCATGGCGCAACTGGAAGTGCCTAACGGCATGAGCATCATTGCCCGCACTGCTGGCATTGGCCGCAATGCAGAAGAGCTGCAATGGGATTTGAATTACCTGACCCAATTGTGGCAAGCGATTGAAGATGCCTCCAATTTCCAGCCTGGCGCTTACCTGATTTACCAGGAAAGCAGCCTGGTGATCCGCGCTATCCGTGACTACTTCAGTGCTGATATCGGCGAGATCCTGATTGATACCGCTGACGTACACGAGCAAGCCTTGCAGTTCATGAACCACGTGATGCCAGGCAATGTCACCCGCGTCAAACTGTATCAGGACGAAATTCCGCTGTTCTCCCGCTTCCAGATCGAACATCAGATCGAATCTGCGTTTGCGCGTGAAGTACGTCTGCCTTCCGGTGGCGCCATCGTGATCGACCACACCGAAGCACTGGTGTCCATCGACGTCAACTCTGGCCGCTCCATCAAAGGCGCAGATATTGAACAAACCGCGTTTAATACCAACCTTGAAGCGGCCGAAGAAGTGGCACGTCAGATGCGTCTGCGTGACCTGGGTGGCCTGGTGGTCATTGACTTTATTGACATGGAAAACCAGCGCAACCAGCGTGATGTCGAGAATGCCCTGCGCGACGCCTTGCATCACGACCGCGCACGCGTGCAAATGGGCAAGATTTCACGCTTTGGCCTGTTGGAAATGTCCCGCCAGCGCCTGCGTCCTAGCCTGGGCGAAACCAACCACATGACCTGCCCACGTTGTAACGGTACAGGTCATATCCGCGGCATTGAATCCACGGCACTGCATATCCTGCGCATCACGCAGGAAGAGGCCATGAAGGACAACAGCGCCATCATTCAGGTACAGTTGCCGGTTGAAGCCGCCACCTTCCTGCTCAATGAAAAACGTGCCGACATCCACAAGATTGAGCAACGTACCGGCGTGGAAGTGATCCTGATTCCTAATATCCATATGGAAACGCCAAATTACAACATCTTGCGTATCCGCCATGATGATGTGAACGAAGAAACCACGCAAGCCAGCTACAAGATGGTGGACTTGCCAAGCGAGTCCGATTACCAGCATCGCCTGGAACAGGCCGCAGCCCCTGCCAAAGCTGAAGCTCTAGTTAAAGGCATTACGCCTGCAACATCGGCCCCGATTGTAGAAGAGAAACCTGCGCCTGCGCCGGTACAAGTGACTGAGCAGAAAAAGTCATTCTTTGGCGTGATCAAGTCCTGGCTTGGTCTGGACGAAAAAGAAGTGCTGCCCTCAGAACCTGAAAAACCAGCGCGCGAAAGCAAAGAGCATGGCCGTGACCGGAACAAAAACCGTAACCGTCGTGACCGTCAGCGTGACCGCGGTCAAGAGCGTAATGAGCGTCCAGCCAATGAACGTACAGGCAAAGAGCAACAGGAAACGCAGCATGGTAGCAAACCTCGCCAGGAGCGTCCGGCACAGGAAAAACCTGCGCAGAGAGAACGTCAAGAGCGCCAAGCCAATCAAGAAGTCAAAGCAGAGACCAATCAGCCCGCATTGACCGCACAATCAGGCGACAACAAGCAGGAACGTGGTGAGCGCGGCAACCGCCGTAACCGTCATGGCCGCCGTGATCGCCGTAACCGTGATGAAGCACCTAACCAGAACGTTGTAGAGTCTGAAAACAGTGTGGTGACTGAAACTGCTGCATCCGTCAATCTTGCCGCTGCACCAGTTGTTGCTGACACAGTGCCTACGTTTGCGGTGGCAGAAACAACTGCCACAGTTAGCCCAGTAGAAGTAGTGGCTGCCGCACCAATCGTGGAGAGCCCGGCTGCCGCAGTGGAAGCACCCGTTGAAGACACCGCCATCCAAACCGCAGATGACAATCAGACTGAAGCGCCCAAGGCACAAAAACCTGCGCGCAATCGTTCAAGAGCAGGCAAGCCAGCAGGAAAAGCCAAAGCGAAACAGGCTGATCAGGCGGTAGACACCAGCGGGATTGAATTGGTGGAAACCGCTGCAACGTCCTCCCCTGTGGTGACTGAAACCACTGAAGCTCCAGCGGACGCGAAAAAGAAACCGGCCCGTAAACGCAAGCCATCCACGGCAAAAACCACAGAAGCCCAGGCGGACAGTGGCATTCAACTGGTAGAGACCAAAGCAGAAGTGGTGAATACGGGCGTGGAAGCCACCCAAAAAACCAAAAAGCCACGTAATGCGGCTAAATGGAAAAAAGATGAGGCCGGCACCGGTGAAGATGGACTGGTGATGGTAGAGACTCAGAAGTAAAACGCTGAGTATGATAAAAAAGAGGGCCTGTCAGGCCCTCTTTTTTTATGGCATCAATGGTATTACCAACTGGAGTGCAAACGCACGACACTCCAATAGCCGACTATCGTCAGCAAGATAGAGACCACCACATGCGAGGTGACATAAAGCAACATTCCACCGTAATTTTGCTTTTGTAACAAGCTGAAAGCTTCTGCCGAAAAGGTTGAGAAAGTGGTTAACCCGCCCAAAAAACCGGTTGTCATCAACAAGCGCCACTCCATAGACAGGGTTGGAATCACCTGCAAGATACCCAACGCAATGCCCATTAACAGGCCCCCAATGGCATTGGCGAGAAAAGTGCCGAGCGGAATCAGTCCACCTTGATTCAAGCTCAATGCCAGGCCCCATCTGATCCATGCACCAACACTGGCACCGAATGCGACTGCTAGCCATGATTTCATTTGAATATCCTTCTAAAACGTGAACAGGCAATGTATCATAAGTTTAAAAACATTCAGCTTCAACCGCCCGTTGATTTAAAGAGATTGCCTTGCGTTTACTATTCGTTACTTCAGAAGTTTTCCCGTTAATCAAAACAGGTGGTTTGGCAGATGTCAGTGGTGCACTCCCCACCGCCCTCGCTAGCAGTGACACAGAGATTCAAATTCTGTTACCGGCTTATCGTGGCATGCTGGCGCAATGTAGTTCGCCCAAACACTTGGGCAGCTTACAGCCCTTCCATGATATCCGCTGCGAGCTCTACAAAACTTTGTTACCAGGCACCAATATCCCCTTGCTACTCATAGACTGCCCTGCGCTCTATGACCGGGATGGCGGCCCTTACCATCACCCGCTTCATGGGGAGTGGGAAGATAACCCGTTGCGGTTTGGGGTGTTGTCAAAAGTGGCAGCCATGCTGGCGATGCCTAACATGCTGCAGGCCTGGCAGCCAGAGATCGTCCATTGCAATGACTGGCAAACTGGATTAACACCCTACTACCTCAAGCAAATGGGCAGTCAGGCCAAGTCCGTGTTCAGCATCCACAACCTGGCCTTCCAAGGCAACTTTCATGCTGACTGGCGCTATCGATTAACCCTCAACCTTGAGGACTATCAGGCAGAAGGCTACGAGTTTTATGGCCAGGTCTCATTCATGAAGTCCGGCCTGTTTTACGCCGATGCTTTATCAACCGTCAGCCCAACCTATGCTCGTGAAATTCAAACCGATCAGTTTGGTTTTGGTTTTCAAGGCTTGCTGCAGCATCGTGCGGCAGATTTAACCGGGATTTTGAATGGCATCGATACCGAAATCTGGAATCCCGCACAAGACCCTTACTTACCAGCACACTACACTGCCAGTGCGTTATCCGGCAAGCAAGCGATCAAGCAAGCCTTGCAGGCAGAATTAGGACTGCGTCAGCAAGCAGATACGCCACTATTGGGGGTCGTTAGTCGCCTCACCTATCAAAAAGGGCTGGATATGCTGATCGAGATTGCTGACTCACTGCTTGGCAGCGGTTGTCAATTAGCCGTGCTTGGCAGTGGTGAGGCCAGCATGCAACGGCAGTATCTGAGTTTAATGCAACGCTATCCTGGACAAGTGGCCGTGACCATCGGCTATAACGAGCCACTCTCGCACCGTATCATGGCCGGTACCGATATTTTTGTCATGCCCTCGCGGTTTGAGCCCTGCGGGCTGAACCAGATGTATGGCTTGCGATATGGCACGATTCCCGTAGTCGCCAATACTGGTGGACTGGCAGACTCAGTGCATGGCGGCGAAATCAATGCACGAGGAGTTCCCGGCACGATGACTGGATGGGTCATGGCTGACAATGACGCATCGACACTTTTGGTCACATTACAAACTGCGATACAGGTTTATGCCAATTCTGGTCAGTGGCAACAGCTGCAACGGCAAGCGATGCAACAGGATGTGAGCTGGGAAACCAGCGCCCAACACTATCAAACACTGTACCAAAACGTGCTTTCAAGCCCAAAAGCCTGATTTTTAAAGCCAGAGAGACAAAAAGGAGAAGTTGGCACGGAAGCTGCTTATTACTAATCAAGCTTCTCCAAAGCTAACTTCTCCTCCCTCAAGACGCCGAATAGGCGTCTTTTTTTTGCCTGAATTCAGACTCAGTCGCTTATTCAGCGGCCGCAGGTGGTGTCATATTCAAAAAGTGTTCACGGTAATACTTGAGCTCATCAATCGACTCATAAATATCCGCCAGGGCTTCATGACGGCTGGCTTTTTTAAATCCCGCATAAATATCCGGGCGCCAGCGACGTGATAACTCTTTAAACACGCTTACATCAAGATTGCGGTAATGGAAAAATGACTCCAGACGCGGCATGTAACGCGCCATAAAGCGTCTGTCCTGGCAGATGGAATTGCCACACATCGGCGACTTGCCTGCAGGCACATGCTCTTTCAAGAATGCCAGCATGGCATCTGTTGCCGCTTCTTCATCCAGGATCGATGCCTTGACCTTATCGATCAAGCCACTCCGGCCATGCGTGCCTTTATTCCAGGCATCCATGCCATCGAGTACCGCGTCAGACTGATGAATGACCAGCACAGGGGACTCTGCAATCACATTTAATTGTGCATCGGTGACGACGGCAGCTAATTCCAGAATGCGGTCCGTGTCAGGCAGTAAACCGCTCATCTCCATATCCAGCCAGATTAAATTGTCCTGATTAGTTGCCAATTGTGTGCCTCTCGTCATGATTTCCATTAAAATGAAACATTATATTCAGTTCAGTGAACAAGGTGGAGTTAAATCCATCAAAATAGCTAACTGAAATCATTCATCATCATTACTGTTATGTCCGGATTATTTACTCAAATTTTTGTCGCTGTGATTGTAATCAGCTTGGCAGTACGTGTCTGGCTGGGCTTGCGCCATATTCGCCATATCCAGCAACATCGTGCACAAGTGCCTGCTGCCTTTAGTCAAACAATCAGCCTGGAGGCACATCAACGCGCTGCAGACTATACGACCGCCAAGGTAAAACTGCGCCTGAATGAAACCGTCATGGAGTCATTGATTTTGCTGGCACTCACGCTAGGCGGCGTTTTACAACTGCTGGATCAGGCCTGGCAACAATGGCTGCCTGACCATGAAATCATTCGTGGTGCACTGGTCATTTGCTCGGCCATGTTGATCTCGGGTGCAGCCACCCTGCCGTTTGATTACATTCAGACTTTTAAAGTCGATGAGAAATTTGGCTTTAACAAGATGTCACGCAGCATGTTTTTTAGTGACCTGGTTAAACACACCGTTGTTGGCTTAATGCTAGGCGGACCAATCTTGTTTGTCGCGCTCTGGCTCATGCAAGGTGCTGGCGATTTATGGTGGCTATACCTGTGGCTGATCTGGAGTGCCTTTAATCTGTTTATGCTGGCAGTGTATCCCATCTGGATTGCGCCACTGTTTAACAAATTTACGCCCATGCAGGATCAATCCCTCAAGGCACGCATTGAAGCTTTGCTGCAAAAATGCGGCTTTGCCAGCCAAGGCTTGTTTGTGATGGATGGATCCACCCGCTCTGGTCATGGCAATGCCTACTTCACCGGTTTTGGCAAAAACAAACGTGTCGTGTTCTTTGACACCTTGCTTGAAAAGCTCAGTGCCGATGAAATTGAAGCGGTGTTGGCCCATGAGCTTGGTCACTTCAAACACCAGCATGTCATTAAACGCATCATCATGATGTTTGGATTAAGCCTGTTAGGATTGGCGTTATTGGGTTACCTGATCAAACAGGAATGGTTCTTTACAGGGCTGGGGATTTCGGCACCGAGTAACCACATGGCTTTGCTGCTGTTTGTGCTGGTCTCTCCCGTCTTCATGTTTATTCTGCGTCCAGTCATGGCGGCTTACTCCCGAACCAATGAGTTTGAAGCCGACCACTACGCGGCACAACAATCCAGACCACAGTTTCTGATTGATGCACTGGTCAAGCTGTATCGTGACAATGCGTCTACGTTGACGCCGGATCCACTCCACTCTGCATTCTATGACTCGCATCCACCGGCGAGCCTGCGGATTGCCAAGTTACAAACGTACGCATGAAAGCGCTCCTGCTGATCAGTTGGTCTTTATTGCTCGCCAGCCATGATGCAAGCGCAACTGAAGCCCAGCTGCAAGCAGGAAAAAAACTGGTCGACACCCATTGCATCAGTTGTCATGCCAGCAGCTATGGCGGCGATGGTAGCGGCATTTATACACGTGACTACCGCAAAGTGCGTTCTTTCAATGGTTTAAAAGCTCAAGTCACCAACTGTAATACCATGCTCAACCTTAAATGGTTCGATGATGAAGAACAGCAAGTGGTACAGTACTTGAATCATACCTACTATCATTTCTAGCATGTCGTATCCAGGCCTGATTGTCGCTGCCTATGGCAAGCGCTATAACGTAGAATTGCCCGATGGGCGTATTCTTAGCTGTGTCACGCGTGGCAAAAAAGTCGATAATGCGGCAGGTGACCGCGTCACAGTGACCCTCACTGCCAACAATGAAGGCGTCATTGAGAAAACCGCAGAACGGACCACCCTGCTCTATCGCAGCAATGCTTATAAAAGCAAAGTGCTGGCAGCCAATGTCACCCAGATATTGATTGTGCTGGCAACGCAGCCAAGCTTTTATGAAGACCTGCTTAACCGTTGCCTGGTCGCTGCAGAAGCCGCTGGCATTCGGGCTGTCATTCTCCTCAACAAATGTGACTTGCCTAATCCACAAGCCCTACAAAAGCTGGAGCAATATGCAGCGCTTGGCTACCTCACTTTGCAACTCAATGCACGGCAATCGGTAGAGGCGCTCAAACCGCTACTTGCGGGTCACACCAGTGTATTAGTTGGGCAGTCCGGCATGGGAAAATCTACGATTATCAATAGCCTACTCCCTGAAGCACGCAGCAAAACACAGGAAATCAGTACCACACTGGATAGTGGCAAACACACCACGACAGCCACCCATCTCTACCATCTTGATCAGGACAGCGCCATTATTGACTCGCCGGGCCTGCAGGAGTTTGGGCTGTATCATATTAATGAGGCCGAGCTTGAATATGCATTTGTCGAGTTCAGGCCTTTTATTGGTCACTGCAAATTCAATAATTGCACCCATACGCACGAACCAGACTGCGCAATTCTGAAGGCTGTCCAAGCAGGCAGCATCCCCCCCGAACGCTTACAAATATTCCAGCAAATCCGTAGCGAAAATAGCGTACAAGTCTACGGTTAACTCCCCCCGTTTTTTATTCATTTTTCAGTATTGAGAGACAAAAAAACACCCTGCCGAAGCAGGGTGTTTAGTCTGTTTAACCGATCAATGACTTGATCGGTTATAAGCTGTGCTTGATTACAGTGCGAACACGCTCAATGCACCGCCGCCAGGCGCAGCGTTGTACTTGGTCAACTCTTTGTAACCACCAGCAGCACCCAGTGCGTCTGTGTCAGTCGTCATGCCCAAGTTCATCGCAACACCAGCCCAACCACCGATACCAGACAAGATACCCACGTATTGCTTGCCTTTGTTACCGTAGGTGAATGCGTTACCAATCGCGCCGGAACCCACTTGGAATTTCCACAGTTCTTTACCGGTTTTCGCGTCAACCGCCTTGAACCAACGATCCAATGTACCGTAGAACACGATGTCTGAAGCCGTTGTCAGTGCACCACTCCACGCAGAGAACTTCTCTTTGTTGTACCAAACTTTTTTGTTGGTCATTGGGTCGTAAGCACCGAAACCACCCATCACGCCGTCTGGACCAGCAAACATGGTCAGTGTCGCACCAACCCATGGTTGACCAGCAACGTATTTGGACTCAACGGGCTCGTATGTCATACATACGTGGTTCAGTGGAGAGTACATCAAACCGGTTTTTGGTGAGTAGGCTGCTGGCTGTTGGTCTTTAGTCCCCAAAGCTGCTGGGCAGATACCCTTAGCATTGTAGTCCTGGTGTGTTGAGTAACGGCCATCTTTGCTTGGCACACCTGTTTTCAGGTCTACATCATTTGCCCAGTTAACGAATGGGTGTACTTTTTCAGCGGCAATTAAAGTACCGGTCAGTGCGTTCCAGGTGTAAGCAAAACCGTTACGGTCATGGTGCCATGCGTATGTTTTGCCACCTTTGTCAAACAGGATCACTTCGTTCACACCGTCGTAGTCCCACTCATCGTGTGGTGTCATTTGCATTGCCCATTTAGCAACACCAGTATCCAGATCACGTGCAGTCACAGTCATAGACCATTTGTTGTCGCCTGGACGTACATCTGGGTTCCAAACGGATGGGTTACCCGCACCGTAGTAAACCAAGTTTGTACGTGCATCATATGGCCACCAGCCCCATACGGAACCACCACCATGTTGCCAGCCGTCTTTAATCGCTTGTGGTTTCAACCAGGTACGAGTACCCAACTCTTTTTCGCCACCTTTGATTTGGTCAGCTGACAAGCGCTTGAAAGAACCACCTTCTTTGTTACCACCATTCACGTCTTGATAAACAGACAGTGCGTTGTAAAGCGGATTGTCTTTGTTAGTGTTAGCGTCGTGCAGTGTTTCAGCATCAGGACCTGTAGAGTAGGCTTTCCATGCCAGAGAACCGTCTTTCAGGTTGTATGCAGCGATAAAGCAACGTACGCCGAACTCAGCACCTGAGCAACCGGTCAGTACTTTGTCTTTGATCACATGTGGTGCGTTGGTGTTAGTTGCACCGACTTTTGGATCAGTGTTTTTAACGTCCCAAACTTTAGCACCGGTTTTTGCATCCAAAGCAACCAGCATGCCGTCGTTTTGTTGCAAGAAGATTTTACCGTCACCAAAACCCAGACCACGCGTCACGTTGTCACAGCACAATACTGCTTGTACGCTTGGGTCTTGTTTAGGAAAATAGGTCCAAACGATTTTCTGATTGTCGTTCAGGTCAAGTGCGTATACGTTGTTTGGGAAAGCAGTCACGATATACATCATGTTGCCAACAACGACTGGAGAGCCTTCGTGACCACGGTTTACACCAGTCGCGAATGTCCACGCCATTTTCAGGTTTTTAACGTTGCCCTTGTTGATTTGTGCCAAAGCGCTGTAGCCTTGGTTATTATGTTGACCACGTGGATGTGCCCAGTTGTTGGGATCTTTCATCGCAGCTTCTTGATCAGCAGCAGCGAATGCGAGCATTGGCATGGCAAGCGCAACGCTGGCAGCAATACCAAAAGCAGTTTTGATTTTCATGATAGTTATATCTCCGAGATAATCACAAGGTAGCAATTGTTAACATCAATTGCGCGGTGCTTAAGTTGCCACTGGCACTAGGATTTCCAGAGCTGAAACATCCTGTAACGGATATATGTCACTTTATTAAGCGCTTGTAACTGTAATATAAATAACCGCCCATGACAGCCAGCCAGTTTAAGGTTTTATTCATGGGCCAGAGCGGGAATTTTTCCGAAAACTTTATTGAATTGCTTTTTTTTTGTATCATCTGGTAACGGAAGGCCATGTCCTAGTGTGCCCTTCAGGTAAGCGTGCCCAATGTGATGTGCAGGCACCCTTTTCTTGAACATAAGGCAAACGCAGACGTGCTGAGACCCTGGTATTACTCACTGGTATTAGATAAGGATTCCCCTTCCTCCATACATCAGCAACTCATAGACCACTTCAGGTCGATGATAGAAGCAGGTGACTGGTTAGGCGGTAGTCCCTTGCCCAGCTCACGCGATATTGCGCAACGCCTGGGGATCAACCGAAAAACGGTTTCACGCGTATACGAAGAGCTTTCTGCACAAGGACTGATCTACACTCAACCCAAGCGCGGCACTTTTGTGGCCGAGACCGCCAAGCGCGCCAGCTCAGCAGACAAAGTGATGGCGGGCCAGAGCCAGTCATCTCTCGCACCACTCACCGAAACCAGCAACATAGAAAGCCTGATCCAAAAAAGTAGTATTCATCATCTGCGGCGGGCAGCATTGCATCTGCACAAATTGCGGCAAGCAGATTACGATGTCACGGGCTTGCATCATCTCAAGCATTTGCTGGCAAATTTGCTGGCACATGAACGGCGCTATCTGGTGCCGCCGGAACATATTGCCTGTGGCGCGCGGCATGGCCTGCAACAGGCGATCCTCTGCAATCTGGATGCAGCCCATGGTTATGTATTAATTGATGCCGAAGTCGGGACGGGGTTGGAGCGCGCGTTGAAAAAGCACGGTATTCCAGTCATGAAACTGCCTGAAATGGCATGTAACCAGACTCAGCAGTTTATTGATCAGGTTGAAAAATACTGCATCAATTTTCCGGTATCCGCAGTGTGGTGTGATAGCAGCAAGATTGTGTCACCAGACCACCTGGAAGCCGAACACACCCTGATTGCACAAAAATTGTCCGATTATGGCCTGCTGCTCATTGATGACCAGCGTAGCCGCCTCCCCCTGGGCCTTGAGCATCAACCGCCACTGGCCGCAAAGTACGCACGCAGCCTGCTACTCGGCAGCCTCTATGGAACCTTTTGCGAGATGTTCAACATTTGCTATGTGGCGAGCAACCTGGGATTCACAGACAAGTTCTTGAATGAAATGGACGCCCATTCACAATCTCCGTTGCTCTTGAATATGCTGGCGCAAAGTGACCTGATTAAACGCGGTGAGTATAAAAAACTGGTGACCACAATACATCGCACCATGGCTTAAACAAATACGCTCACCTAGCAATCAGGCACGCACCAAATTGGTTGAAAGGAACCAAACAAAGGCGAAAATCGGCTATTAATAACCACCAAATTTTCGGGAAAAAATCCTATTTACTTTAAAAATAGATTTTTAAAACATTGAGTTAAATTGAATTTATAGAGTTGGCATGAGAAATGCTAAGTTCAAGCCGGGAGTGAGCTATCACTAGGACCGATACCAGCAGACTGCATATCCGCCGGTATCGGGGTAGACACTCCCAAACTTGCATATTGATCTCAGTCAGAATAAAAAAGGCAACGCAATTGCGCTGCCTTTTTTATTCTGCCTTAGAGACTGGATCTGCCTCACTGAGAGACAGACACAACCCAATTACTCTTGACCGATTTGGTACACTTCGTAGCTGGTTTCCACAATCTTACCGGTTGTCGCATCAACTTCAACTTTGACTTCTTCATTGTCTGCTTCGAGGATATCAAATTCGTAAGAGGCTTTGCCATCTGGTTCAAGCTCATACTCCACTTCAACCACTTTACCGGCATGCGCCGCCAGAGCTGTGGCTTTGGCATCGGCCTCTGAAACTTTAGCCAAGGCTTTGAATTTCTCGTCATCCGCGGTCACTTCTTGCTCTACTTCTGTGACTTTACCTGTTTTGGCGCTACACTCGATATCCCAAGCAGTGCCGTCTTTGGACTGCACATCAAACTCGTATACCAATTGCTTGCGCTCTGATTTGGCTTCGACTTTTACAATTTTGCCATCATGCACAGACAAGGCCGCTTTTACGCACTTACCCAGGCTGTCGTAGGCTTTTGGTTTGATAGTTTCATGGTCAGCGAATGCTGGCGCTGACAATACACCGCATACAGCGGCAATGATGAATGACGCTTTGATTTGCATAATGATCTCCTAAGATTAAGTCATGAACTCATCGTGCAAGACTGCGCTAGGGACGCATCTTGACACATTCACAACGATGCAAAGGATATCAAAAACAAACAGGGGTTTTGCAAATATTACACCTTATTAACAAAATGGTTTAAATCAACCATTTCACGCCCTTCACCAGCCTCTTTAGACCGCAACTGGCGCCTTGATAGCAGGATAAGGATCGTAGTTTTCCAGTGTGAAATCTTCAAACTTAAAGGCAAAAATATCGTTAACTGCCGGGTTAATCCGCATGTTAGGCAAGGCACGTGGTGTGCGTGCAAGCTGCTCTTTGACTTGCTCCATATGGTTGCTATAGATGTGGGCATCGCCCAGCGTATGCACAAAATCCCCCAGCTGCAAATCACACACCTGCGCGACCATCATGGTCAACAAAGCATATGAGGCAATGTTAAACGGCACGCCGAGAAAAATATCCGCACTTCGCTGATAGAGCTGGCAGGACAGTTTGCCATCTGCCACGTAAAACTGGAAAAAAGCATGGCATGGTGGCAACTTCATCCGCTCAACATCGGCCACATTCCAGGCAGACACAATTAAGCGACGAGAGTCAGGGGTCTTTTTGATCTGCTCTATAACCTGCGAAATCTGGTCAATATGACTGCCATCCGGCTTGGGCCAATTGCGCCATTGATAACCATACACAGGCCCAAGATTGCCTTGTTCGTCTGCCCACTCATCCCAAATGGTAACGCCGTGTTCCTTGAGATAGGCAATATTGGTACTGCCTTGCAAAAACCAGAGGAGCTCATGAATAATCGACTTCAGGTGTACCTTTTTGGTCGTTAATAATGGAAAACCTTCTGCCAGGTTAAAGCGCATCTGATAGCCAAACACCGAGATCGTGCCTGTACCGGTGCGATCAGTTTTGACATGACCATGCGCAAGTACGTGGTTCAGTAAATCATGATACTGTTGCATAGACAGGCTCCCGCTAATTTAGGTATTGGCGACGATAAATGCTTTAATCGCATCGACACTGACGTCCATGACGGTCGAGGTTTGCGGCAAGTCTTCCAGGCCTTGCAGGCTGGCTGGCCGCTCTGGTTTTTCTCCTAGAGCTTCCACGATGGCGTCTTCAAACTTGGCCGGCAGTGCCGTTTCCAATACTAGCATGGGCACATTTGGCTTACGGTGTTCCAGAGCGACTTTCAAGCCATCGGCAGTATGCGTATCAATAGTCACGCCATATTTTTCTTTGGTAGTGCGTATGATTTGCATCCGGTTGGCATGGTTACTATGGCCTGAAACAAACCCAAAGTCAGCCACTTTCTCAAAATAACCATCTGCATTCAGGTCAAACTTGCCCCCATGATCCACAGCGGTCCACAGCTCGCGTACCCTTGCGCTGTCTTGCCCCACCAAGTCATAGACAAAGCGCTCAAAGTTGGAGGCTTTGCTGATATCCATGGACGGGCTGGAGGTATGATAAGTATTGGCTGAACCACGCGGCGCATAAACGCCGGTATTGAAAAATTCGTCCAGCACATCATTTTCGTTGGTAGCAACGATCAATTGATCAATGGGCAAGCCCATCATGCGCGCAATATGCCCTGCACAGACATTACCAAAGTTGCCACTTGGCACGGTGAAGCTGACCTTCTGGCTGTTGTTTGTGGTCACAGCCAAATAGCCTTTGAAGTAATACACAATTTGGGCTGCAATGCGCCCCCAGTTAATGGAGTTGACTGCGCCGATTTTGTATTGCGCCTTGAATGCATGATCATTTGAGACGGCTTTGACCATATCCTGTGCATCATCAAATACCCCTTTAACCGCAATATTGAAGATGTTTTTATCTTGCAGGCTGAACATCTGCGCCGTCTGGAAGCGGCTCATTTTCTGGTAAGGCGACAGCATGAAGACACGCACGCCTTTTTTGCCACGCATGGCGTATTCGGCCGCTGAGCCTGTATCACCGGACGTTGCGCCCAAAATATTGGTGGTCTGGCCAGTTTTTTCCAGCACGTATTCAAACAGGTTGCCCAGCAGCTGCATCGCCATGTCTTTAAACGCCAGCGTTGGCCCATTTGAGAGACTCAACAGGTAGAGATTATCTTCGAGCTTGAGTGTAGGTGTAATGTCTTCGGCATTTTGGCCAGCACGCGCATATTGATAGACTTCAGCCCGATAGGTTTTATCAATAATGGCTTTGAGATCTGCGTGTGGAATATCACTGTCATCAACCAAGCGTGACAAAACCGCAAACGCCAGCTCACGGTAACTCATGCCACGCATGGCATTGAGGTCAGCATCGCTGAATTGCGGATACTGCTCAGGCAGATACAAGCCGCCGTCTGGCGCCAGGCCACCCAGCAAAATCGCACTAAAATTCAAAGCAGGCGATTGCCCGCGGGTACTGATATATTTCATTGTATGACACTCATTGAATTAGGCCGGGTCAGCATTACACTGACTTAGCGCGACAAGGATTCGACGCGGATTTTTGTCACTTTACCGGTCAAGGCGGGCAAGGCCTCGATACGGGCGATCGCGGTATCCATGGTTTTTTCCTGGGTGGTGTGGGTCAGAATAACGATATCCGCTTCTGACTCCCCATCTGCCGGCTCTTTCTGCAGCATGGCATCAATCGAAATTTGCAGATCAGCCAGAATCTTGGTGAGATCGGCCATGACACCAGGTTTATCCGATGCACGCAAACGCAAGTAGTAATCAGAATGCACATCTGCAATCGGCAACACGGGCAAAGCTTGCTGCTGGTCCAACTGGTAGCCCAAATAGGCCACGCGTTGTTCGGCCTGCGTGCCCTGCAAGCGCGCGATATCGACTAAATCAGCCACCACAGCACTCGCAGTAGGCTCAGCGCCCGCACCGGCGCCGTAGTACAAGGTTGGCCCGACGGCATCGCCTTTCACCACAACGGCATTCATGGCGCCATCGACATTGGCAATCAGGCGTTTTTCCGGGATCAAAGTCGGATGCACACGCAACTCGACGCCCTCACTGGTTTTCTTGCTGATGCCCAGCAATTTAACGCGGTAGCCCAACTCTGCCGCATAGCTAATATCTTGAATGCTGAGTTGAGTGATGCCCTCAGTGTAAGCTTGTTCAAACTGCATGGGCATGCCAAACGCAATACTGGCCATGATGGTCAGCTTGTGTGCGGCATCAATGCCTTCGACGTCAAACGTCGGATCAGCCTCGGCATATCCCAGACGCTGCGCTTCTTTGAGCACATCTGCGAAGGCGAGGCCTTTGTCACGCATTTCGCTCAGGATAAAGTTGGTGGTGCCGTTGATAATGCCAGCCACCCATTCGATTTTGTTGGCACTCAAGCCTTCACGTAAAGCCTTGATGATGGGGATACCACCTGCGACCGCCGCCTCAAATGCTACGATCACGCCTTTATCAGACGCAGCTTTAAAAATTTCGTTACCATGCACGGCCAGCAAGGCCTTGTTGGCCGTGACCACGTGCTTGCCATTGGCAATGGCTTGTAGCACCAACTCCTTGGCAATGGTGTAGCCGCCGATCAACTCGACAACCACATCAATCTCCGGGTTATTGACCACGGCAAAGGCGTCGTCAGTCAAGGCAACCTGCCCATTCGTGACCTGTTTGGCGAGCTCCAGGTTGCGGTCAGCCACTTGCACAATACGGATATTGCCCCCAATCCGGCGTGCGATTTCCGCCTGGTTACGGGTGAGCACGGTGTAAGTACCACCGCCTACTGTGCCTATGCCCAACAATCCAACTTTTAATTCTTTCATACTTAATACTCACCATTGATGGCATGCCCACTGGCACACCTTTTATTTTGAATGTTTCTTTCGATACCCATCGAGGTAACGCCCTATACGTGTCATGGCCTCGGTCAGGTCATCCACATTAGGCAGGAAGACTACACGGAAGTGGTCTGGCGACTTCCAGTTAAAACCGGTCCCCTGTACCAACAGCACTTTTTCTTCGAGCAGCAAGTCCAGAATAAATTGCTGGTCATCCGCAATCGGATACATGTTGGCATCCAGCTTGGGGAACAAATACATGGCGGCCTGAGGTTTGACACAGGTCACCCCTGGCATCGCGGTCAACATGTCATAGGCCAGATCGCGCTGTTTGCACAGACGACCACCAGGGGCCACCAGATCGTTGATACTTTGGTATCCTCCCAACGCAGTCTGGATCGCCAGTTGACCTGGCACATTGGCACATAAGCGCATAGAGGCCAGCATATTCAGGCCTTCGATGTAGTCCTTGGCGTCTTTTTTATCGCCAGAGATAATCATCCAGCCGGAACGATAGCCACAAGCCCGGTAGTTCTTGGACAAGCCATTGAAGGTCACAAACAATACGTCATCGGCCAAAGAGGCAATCGAAGTATGTGTATTGCCGTCGTACAAGACCTTGTCGTAAATTTCATCGGCAAAAATCACCAGGCCGTGATGGCGGGCGATCTCAATAATGCCTTCCAGCGTCTCTTTAGGATACAAGGCACCGGTGGGGTTATTGGGGTTGATAATCACAATACCTTTGGTATTGGCATTGATTTTGTTCTCAATATCCTCAAGGTCAGGCAACCAGCCAGACTGCTCATCACACACATAATGCCTTGCGGTGCCGCCAGCCAGATTGACAGCCGCCGTCCACAGTGGATAGTCGGGCATGGGCACCAGAATCTGGTCACCATTATTGAGCAGGCCTTGCATTGCCATGACAATCAGCTCGGACACGCCGTTGCCAATAATAATGTCGTCTATGGTCACACCAGTAACATTTTTTTGCTGGGTGTAATGCATGATGGCTTTGCGCGCGGCAAACAAGCCTTTGGAATCCGTATAGCCAGAGGCCTGATCCATATTATGAATCACGTCCTGAACGATTTCCTCTGGCGCATTGAAACCGAATGGCATCGGGTTACCGATATTCAGCTTGATAATGCGCTGCCCGTCTTCCTCCATCTGGCGTGCGCGCTGTAATACAGGGCCACGGATGTCGTAACAGACATTACTGAGTTTGCTGGATTTATTGACTGGCTGCATAGCGGATTAACAAACACATCTGGCGTGTGTTAAGCTCTTAAAGTAAAACTTTCATTCTACCTGCAAACCCTTGCTACATCAATGAACCTAGTACGCGGCATCGGGTCTGGATTGGATAGTCCTTGCACATTCAGTCACCTCACAATCGAGCTTCAAACTTATGAAACTACATCTGCATACCGGTGAACAGCAATACCAGATTCATGGCGTCGATAGCGATGCGGTAACCATCAATCAGCAGCGCTATCCACAACCAGTCATTGTCAGCGATCAGACTCTGCGCACGGACTGGTTTCATGGCCCATGGGAAAAGCTGGACGCTCAAGCTTTATCACTCATTCTGGAGTTCAAACCAGAAGTCGTGTTATTGGGGACGGGAGACAAACAGCGGTTTATTCACCCCAAACATCTGCAGCCCTTTTTATCTGAACTGATCGCTGTGGAATGCATGACCACTGCAGCCGCTTGCCGTACCTTCAACATTTTAAGCGCAGAAAACAGAAAAGTCGTGGCTGCCCTGCTACTTGAAAAACACCTCTCGGACGCAAGTTAACCGCTTACTGCGGCTTGAGCGTCACGCTTAGCCCCTCCGGGGTGACTTTGAGCTGATCGGGTTGATACTTTCTACCGGCATAACTCAAATCTTCCGGCTTCACTTCATATAGGACGACCTGCTTAAACCATTGCCGACCTATGTCTTTAGCCAACTGCTGGGCGAGGTTGCTCCACTCGCTGCCGGCACCATCCAGCTGTAACGAATCCACCTCAGGCTGATCCAGCACCACCGCCTGTTGCGCCTGATCAAACCGCAACAAACCGGAGAGACCGAGTTTGCCGGTCGCAGAGTTAGCCAGCAAATCGCTACGAACATTCGCATCCATCAAGGCATGTATGCGGCCTGAGCCAGACTCGACCGACACGAGTGCATTAGAAAGCTGAAGGTGAAATATACGCATGAGCGTGATCGGTTTTTCCAGTTTTCGATTCAACTTTTGCTGTAATTGTGCCGTATTAATATGCAAGGTGCGCTCGCCCAGACTCACACAGTGCGAGAGGAGTAACGCTAGCAAAACACTGAGGCAAAGCCCGATTAATTGACGCATTTGTAAGCCCTATTTAACACTTGTAACATTCAACAAAAATCGAAAACACTTCACAGAGGATACGATAAGATCGTGCGCTATGGAAATTAAACATCGCCTCCAGCCTGGATTTACATTGGTAGAAATGATTGTGGTCATGCTGATTCTATCAGCGCTGGCTGTGACTGCCTATGCACGTATTTCTCAGGTCGACTCACAGGCCAGACAAGCCAGCTTGTCAGCCTTCAAAGCTAACGTACAAGCGACTGCCATCATGGCCAAAGGCGTATGCATGTCCGACCCGCAATGTGACAGCCAGCAAGTGGCACCGTCAACTACGATAGAGGGCAATGTTATTTACTTCAGCCAAAGCTATCCTGTCGGCTGGCTGGGCAATAGTGATGGTGCAGGCACCCTCAACCAGTTACTAGACACTGGGAAATTTGCTATCCAGCCATCCCTGTCAGATCGTGAGCATGCCACCTATTATTTGCAAGGGGCCAGAAACAGCGCACACTGCAAGCTGGAATATATCCTGACCTCTGGTGCAAACAGCACTCAGCCCCTGACAATCCAGACAGACAGTAGCGGTTGCTAATAACACCTCCAACAAGCGCCAAAAATAAAAAAGCCGTGTGTTGAAATCACACACGGCTATATACAGCTCAACCCAAACTTAAAGATGTTTGGTTGACAAGGTCAATGTGGCGTTGGTGCCACCAAAACCAAAGCTGTTAGAAAGTGCGGTTTGCACCTTGGCAGATGGAATGGCCTGACGCACAATATTCAAGCCCTCAGCCGCCGGGTCCAGATGATCAATATTGGCAGAGGCCGCAATAAATCCGTGCTGCATCATCAGCAAGGTATAAATGGCTTCATTGACACCGGCGGCCCCAAGCGCATGACCAGACAGTGATTTGGTCGAAGCAATCGCTGCCCGGCTTTGCGTGCCAAAAACAGCGCGAATGGCTTCGAGCTCTTTGGTATCGCCAACCGGGGTACTGGTCCCATGCGTATTGATGTAATCAATATCGTCCGGACTAATCCCTTGCAGGGCTTGCTGCATACAGCGCACCGCCCCTTCGCCACTAGGGGCGACCATGTCGTAGCCGTCAGAGGTTGCTCCATAACCGATCACTTCAGCATAAATCTGCGCACCGCGGGCTTTGGCATGTTCGTACTCTTCAAGCACGACAATGCCGCCTCCACCGGAGATGACAAAGCCATCCCTATCCACATCGTAAGTACGGGAAGCTTTTTCAGGCGTCTCGTTATACTTGCTCGACAAGGCGCCCATGGCATCAAACAGATAACTCATGGTCCAGTGCTCTTCTTCGCCGCCGCCAGCAAACACGATATCCTGTTTACCCAATTGAATTTGCTCTACACCGGCGCCGATACAGTGGGCACTGGTTGAACAGGCAGAACTGATGCCGTAATTGACGCCCTTGATTTTCGCCCCGGTCGCCAAGCAGGCAGCAATGCCACTGCTCATGGTTTTGGTGACCATGTAAGGTCCCACACGACGAATCCCTTTTTCAGCCAGTGTATTGGTGCCTTCCAGCATACTCTCGGTGGAGGTCCCCCCGGCACCGACAATAAGGCCGGTCCGCACACTGGACACCAGTTCCGCTGGCAGTTGCGCATCAGCAATCGCTTCCTGCATGGCCAACCAGGCATAAGCATGGCCTTTGGCCATAAAACGCAACAACTTACGGTCAATCAGGGCTTCGATATCCAAATTCTTAATCGAACCCGCCACGTGCGAGCGCAAACCGCGCTCGGCATACTCCGGCTGATAGCTTATGCCAGAGCGCCCGGCTTTCAGGCTCTCCAGCACTTCTTGTTTGTTATTACCGAGACTTGATACGATACCAAATCCTGTAATCACTACGCGACGCATTGCGCCTCCCTTAAACTTCAAAAAACGGTCACGAATACTAAAAATGATCCGTACTAAAAATTGTCTGTGGTGGTAAACAGCCCAACACGCAAATCGCTGGCAGAATAAATCTCACGACCATCCACCTCCATCCGTGCATCTGCAATCCCCATCACCAGTTTGCGCATGATCACGCGTTTTAAGTCAATGTGATAACGCACCAACTTGGCCTTGGGCAGGACTTGACCGGTAAACTTCACCTCGCCTGAACCCAGCGCGCGACCACGTCCAGGCCCACCTTTCCAACCCAGAAAAAAGCCAACCAACTGCCACATCGCATCCAGACCCAAACAGCCTGGCATCACAGGGTCTCCGGTGAAGTGGCATTCAAAAAACCACAGGTCAGGACGGATATCCAGCTCGGCAATAATTTCGCCCTGGCCATATTTTCCACCTTCATCAGAAATCTTTACGATCCTGTCAAACATCAGCATAGGAGGCAGTGGCAATTGTGCGTTGCCTTCACCAAACATTTCGCCGCGACCGCAAGACAGCAACTCCTCTTTACTGAAACTACTTTTTCTAGTCATGTATTTTTAGATTTTTAGTATAAAACAATATTTTCGCCGGAAATTGCGTTTAGTGAAAGCTTTTTGTCACGCAAAGACTATACAGACCTGTATACTTTTCTTCAAAACACAGGTAACATTCCCAAAATTGTTACTGAATTTTACATATTAAAAACCGGCTGTCTGACGGGGTTTAAAAAAGGATTCGTGATTTTTTCACCCCGTTAAAGTTACAATTTAGTTACAATCAGAATCACTTAATACATTCAAATCATCAGGAAATCAGGCATGCAAGAACAACAACTCAACGATTGGCGTACCCATGCGCTCACACTCGAGTCAGAAGTCAACAAAGTGGTCGTCGGTCAGGAAACCCCGGTACGCCTGATTACCACGGCCGTGTTTGCGCGTGGCCATGTGCTGCTGGAAGGTGATGTGGGCGTTGGCAAAACTACCTTGCTGCGCGCATTCACCCGTGGCATTGGCGGTGGCTACCAGCGAATTGAAGGCACCATCGACCTGATGCCGAATGATTTGGTGTATCACACTTATTTGGGCGAAGATGGCAAACCTCATGTCAGCCCCGGTCCGCTGCTGATGTCAGGCCAGGACTTGTCGATCTTCTTCTTTAACGAGATCAACCGCGCGCGACCACAAGTGCACTCCCTCATGCTGCGCGTGATGGCGGAACGGACACTGACCGCGTTTAACAAAGAACATCACTTCCCGCACATGCTGGTGTTTGCTGACCGCAACCAGGTAGAGCGTGAAGAAACCTTTGATATTCCTTCAGCAGCGCGCGACCGTTTCATGATGGAAATTCCAATCGTGGTGCCGCCTGCACACGACATTATGGAATCCCTGATTTTTGATACCCGCTTTCATGATGTAGACCAACTGATTTCAAATGTGCCAGCCGACATCCTCCAGTTTGACCAGCTAAACAGTTTTGCCAAGGTAATCCAGGAAAACATTCAGGCCAGCCCTGCCCTGCGCAAATATGCACTTGACCTGTGGCTGGCCACCAAAGATCCGGTTGCCTATGGCGTCAAGGTCTCCAACGTAGACATGAAGCGCCTGGTACTGAGTGGCGCCAGCCCGCGCGGGATGGGTATGCTGCTGCGTGCCGCCCGCGTCAATGCCTGGCTCAATAACCGCGCTGCAGTGGTACCGGAAGACATCCATGCAGTATTCCATGAAACCATTGCCCACCGCCTGGTCTTTAGCCCGGTCTACGAAATGCGCCGGACTGAAATCGCCCGCGAATTGCTGTCTGGTATCGTTCACGCGATTGCTGCCCCTTAATGGATGATGCACGAATTCACAAATAACGAGTACTGAAAAGTGATGCAGACAATTAAGGAATTCAGCTACCACATCGGCTGGCGCTCGCGCGCACGTCGCCCTGGCCGCCACAAGAGCAATCAGCGTGGCATGGGGATGGAGTTTCGCGGTCATACCACGCTGCTGTCCTATCCTGACCCGCGCCGGATTGACATCCGCCAAACCATACGTGACCCCATGGAGCAGGTTTATGTGCGTATTTTTAACCAGAAAAGCGCCACGCCTGTGTTTGTCCTGTGTGATATGTCGGGCTCCATGCAATACGGCACACCGCATACCAAACTGGTGACTGCGGCTGAAATCACCCGCTCGGTCGCCCAATCGGCTTGCCGCAATACGGATCCTGTTGGCTTTATCGGCTTTGATGATGATTTGCATGACGCGTGGCTGTCTACGTTGTCTTCACGGCCACACAGCATGTTTGACCTGGCTGACCGCCTTGAAAACCATTTACCCAATGAGGTCGGTGCCGCCGCCCTGCTGGAAAGCGTCAGGTTGTTGCCACGCGAGCGATCCCTGATTTTCATGGTGTCCGATTTCCATATGCCGCTGGAGCAACTGGAAGCCGCGCTGGTGCTCATGCTGCGTCATCATATTGTGCCAGTGGTGTTATGGAATAGCACTGAATACAAGCAGTTGCCGGAATTTGGCATCACCAGTATCAATGACCCTGAAACCGGCGAGCGGCGCACGCTGTTTTTACGTGCCTCCTATCGTCAACGCATCCTGGAAGCGTTCGCGGCCCGTCGCCAGGCCATTGAAGATATTTTTATGAGATTTGATATGCAGCCCTTTTTTGTGGAAGACCAATTCGATGCCGATTTACTGACCGAATACTTCCATCAATACGTGCCTGCCTGAGGAAAGCGACCCATGAAAGCGCGCCACCATCTTTTATCTTTAGTGTTAGCAGCCAGCCTGTTGTCTGCCTCACTTAGCAGCGTTGCCGATGTGATTTTGCCATCCGTTGACAATAAATTTGTCAGTGTCCAGGAAATCAACCCGACCCGCGATGCCGGCTTTTTCGTCGGTGACAAGCTGCAACGGACCATGATCCTGACCGTCAAGCAACCTTACGAATTGATCAAGGAGTCGCTACCGATTGTCGGTTATGAGCACCGTTACCGCGGCCAGGTTTCTGGCATTGAATTGACGGCAATTGACATGGAGGAAGCCCATGAGCGACAACAGACCGTGTATACGATACATCTCGAATATCAGGTCTTCAAATCTGGTCGCGTGGTCAAGCCCGCCATCCTCAGAGGTGAAATCGTCAAGCTTCGCCAGCAAGGCAGTCAGGACATCAAGCAATTCCGCATGCCCTCGTTTAACTTCAGGACCTCGCCCCTCTCTGTGTATGGCGAAGTCAACCTGAAGAATGAAATGAGCCCGTTTGTAGCCCCCTTGAAACTGCATGCCGACAAAGAATGGCTGGCGCTAAAGGTGGCGACTGGTGTGCTGGCTGTCTGTTTGCTAGGCTTAGTCTACATTTTGGCGGCCAATACTTGGTTACCGCGCATGGGTGGTGCTTTTGCCAAGGCCTACCGCAAGCTTGGCAAATTGCCGGACGACGCGCAAGGTCTGCAACAGGCAATTTCCACGGTACATGAAGCCTTGCATCAGGTGGCGGGGCACAGCGTATTTGGTAATGGTATCGAGCATTTCTTGCAGCAAAAACCTGGTTTTACCCCTGCCAGGCCAGAAATTGAACGTTTTTTTGCCTTGTCTCGCCAAGTATTTTTTGACGCCAGCACACCGCTGGAGCTGGGCATCCCACCACGTGAATGGCTGAAAAAATTCTGTAGGCACATGCGCGACTGCGAACGCGGCTTGAAGCCAGAGGTACATGCATAATGGCTTTTACCCATCCGTGGCTGTTGTGGGCACTCCCCTTGGCGCTATTACCATTATTGCTAGATCGTTCCCATAGTAAACATTACTCCTGGGTGAGCCTGTTGCCACCGGACCCGCTGTCCAAAACCATCGGTTTTTTACTCAAGGTCTTGGCCGTCATTAGCATCGTCTTCATTATTTTGGGCCTGGCCGGCCCACATAGTCTGGAGCAACAAGTGGAGCGTACCGGCATAGGTGCGCAGATCGGCCTGGTGCTGGACCGCAGCGCGAGTATGGACGACCCGTTTGCCGGAGACAAAGATGGCAATGTCGGTGAAACCAAATCGGTCGCAGCCGCACGTATCATGACCAAATTTGTGCAAAGCCGTCAGAACGACATGATGGGTCTGATTACCTTTAGTAACTCAGCCATGTATGTGTTACCCCTGACTGAAAATAAAGAAGCGATTTTGTCTGCCATTCAGGCGACTGCCGGCAACTCGCTGTTTCAAACCAATATTGGCGGCGGTTTGACCAGTGCGGTTGAATTGTTCAAGGATATGCCGGACTCCGGCTCTCGCGTGATTATCCTGATTTCTGATGGTGCAGGACGCGTCAGTGACATGGTGCAACAGAAGCTGCGTGACTGGCTGCAACGCTATAACATCGGCTTGTACTGGATTGTATTGCGCCAGCCAGGTGGCATTACCATCTTCGATCCCAAATATACGGCCAGTGGCTACGACGGCCCCATGCCAACCGAAGTGTTGCTGTATCAGTTCTTCCAGACGCTGCGTACCCCGTTTAGCGCCTATGAAGCCGCAGATCCCAAGTCACTGGAAGCGGCGATTGCCGATATCAACAGCAAAGAAAAAAAACCGATTCAATATCTGGAAAAAATCCCCGGCCATGATTACACCAATGTGTGTTACTGGGTGGCTTTCGTCATGATTGCACTCTTGCTGGCGGTTAAATATTTGGAGATTCATACATGGCGCTCAGCGTAAATAAACTTGTGATTGGACTGGTCGTTGTTGCGGTCTTGGCCGCGGGCACCATCGCCTACAGCTGGCAACGTATCAAGCAAGTCGAAGCCTTTAATCAGGCCGTGGCGACAGCTAAAAGTCCACAAACGGACCAGCAAAGTTTCGAAGCCAAGTATGCAGTCGCCTACTGGTTAGGCAAAAATGAGCGTTACAAGGAGTCCACACTTTTGTTTACCAAGCTCATCGAACAAGCCAATGCCAGTCAGCGCGCGGCCATTCTGCACAATGTGGGTAATATGTTTTTCATGCGTGCAATCCAAATGACGGGCGGCAATGACAACAGCACACGTGATGAGATTGAATACCTGTTGTCGCAAGCGGCCACCTCTTATAAATCAGCGCTCAAAGCAGATAACAGCAACTGGGGCACACGCCGCAACTATGACCGCGTTCTTGGCTTGCTGCCAGAAAAACCCACGCCAGGTGTAGGCGAATCTGACAATCCCGGGTTGATCATGGGCAACATTCCCAACGGATTGCCATAACAGGCGGCGATTTTCTCTGGCTCTGGATCTGAACATATTGACTGGCATGGCATGAAAATCTGGCTAAGACACTTTATCAAACATCGCGACACGGCGCTGCTCGCCTTGGCACTGCTCTTTCTGCTGGGAGCAATTTTACGACCCAGCATCCCGTTTAAACATAATATCTATGCCTATTTTCTGGTTGCAGATATTTCGCAAAGCATGAATGCAGAGGACATGATGCTGCATGGCAAAAAAGTCACGCGCATGGCCTATATGCAAAACATGATGCATGAAGTGGTGGCTTCATTGCCATGTGGCACCAAAGTCAGCATCGGCATGTTTGCAGGTAACTCGGTCGCCGCCATGTATGCACCGATTGAGGTATGCCGTAATTTTGCCGCAATCCAGGACACCATTGCCCATCTGGACTGGCGTATGGCGTGGTCAGGTAACAGCCGGGTGCGTGAAAGCCTGTTTGTGACCGCGAAAGTGGTGCGTGCCATGCCTGAGCCGGCGCAAGTGCTGTATTTTACCGATGGCGAAGAAGCCCCTAAACTGCACGCCTTCAACACCAAAAACCTCGATGAATTTCAAGGCGGTGATGACTGGCTGTTTGTTGGCATCGGTACCGATGAAGGCGTGGCGATTCCCAAGCTGAGCCAGGATAATCAGGTCATTGGCTACTGGTCTAATGAAAGTTTTGCCATGCAGCCTGGTATCGCACAGATCTCCGAAAGCACTTTGGGCGTGCGCGACGATAACGTCGCATTTGGTGACCATGACCGCTATGTCTCCAAACTGGCCAGCGAATATCTGGAAAACCTGACCAAAGAAATTGGCGCAAAATTCATCAAAGGTGACAGCACCTATACCGTCCTCAAAGCCATGAAGGAGCAAAAACCGGCCCGCCGCGATATTGCTCCCTTACCATTGGATTGGCTACTGGCCAGCCTAGCAGGCTTATGTATACTCGCGACCTATGCGAGCCATCACCCTTGGCGGCAAATCAAGCAGAATCTGCATCTTTACCGTCGTGAGATTCAATCCAGATTTTTTGTAAAAAGCGAGGCCGTCGCCCACGACAACCATTTTCAATAACCGTTAACGCCTCGCCCCTCTGACATCCTAGGCCAGCGATGCAGGCAAACAGAAGACCTGACCATGCACAAAAAATGGCTACCCTTTTGCCTGAAACATCGCGACACCCTGCTGCTAGGCATTGCCCTGATGCTTTTACTCGGGGCGGCCTTGCGGCCTTCAATACCGATTAAGCGGAATATCCATACTTACCTGCTGATAGCAGATATCACGCAAAGTATGAATGTGGTCGATATGTCGCTCGATCATGCCCCTGCCAGCCGTCTCGATTACACCAAACGCATGATGCATGACATCATCGCCCAACTGCCCTGTCAGACCCGCATCAGTATCGGCCTGTTTGCGGGCGATGCGGTAGCCGCCCTTTATACGCCCCTGCATGTCTGCAAACACTTTTCAGCTATACAGCAGACCATAGACCATCTCGATTGGCGCATGGCCTGGACCGGCAACAGTCAGTTACGCCAAAGCGTGCCGATGGCAGCAAAACTATTGCGGCAAATGCCTGAGGCAACCAAAGCCGTCATTTTTACTGATGGCGATGAAGCGCCCCTGTTGCATGCCTTTAACACGCGTAACCTCAAAGACTTTCAGGGCTCGGACGACTTTTACTTTGTCGGCGTCGGGACAGACCAAGGGGCTGGCATTCCCAAGCTGACAGAAAACAATCAGATGATAGGCTACTGGTCAAATGAAAGCTTCGCCGTCCAGCCTAATATCGCGCAGGTCACCGCCAGTAAAAGCAGTGGACGTGATGACAGCGTGGCTGTCTCGGACTATGACCGCTATATTTCCAGACGGGCGTCGGCCTATTTGAAAAAACTGTCTGAAGAAATTGGCGCGCAATACCTGGATGGCGATGACCCCCACCATGTATTGCAACACATCCAAAAACACAGCTCGCCACGTTATGAAATTGTGGCATACCCGATAGACTGGATACTCGCCACCCTGTCTGCGGTATGCATCGTCAGCGCCTATATCAACCAGGACTCCAAACGACAGCTCACGCATACACTACGCAAACGATTTACCAAGTTGAGGCAGACGCGCTTGTTTAAAGCTAGACACGATGTCGCACACGACAATCACTTTTAAGCATGGGCCATTCAAGCCTGTCCCCAACGCAACCAGACGCGCAAAGCCGTCAAGCTTGCCCTGTCGGCCTGGTCAGGGAGCAGTAGCATACGCTGCGTGCGCATGATGGGTTCAGCCGCAGCCTCATGCAGCAGTTGCAGCTGCATATGCAAGACCAGGCACCACGGATGCACAACGCTATCAGGGAGCACGCTGACCTGATAGACCTGTCCCGTGCGGTTCACGACCGTCATCTGCCCATAAACATCCACACGCAGTCTCTGGATACTGTGTTTCCAAGAAGTTGCCGCCAGTTGCGTCCAGTGCCAGCCACTTGCCAGTCCATAGACAGCCGTTGCACTCAACGCCCACACAAACGCTAATTTCCACCACAGGCAGGCCATCACCAGCATTGAAAATAAGCACCACCAGCCCCATAAAAGATATGATGGTCGTAAGCGCAGATCAATTTCAGTTGATAAAATAGCTTTTTTCATTGCATGAACCAGGGCAAAGCCGCGCAAGCGACTCTGGCCCAGAAGGAAAACCGAGTTATGTCCAATCCAGCCACCGCATGGCAAACGTTTTTAATCTCGCAAGGGGCGCACTTCAATTCACAAGGTGAAGCCAGCTTCCCCATAGAAAAGGCCTCTGCGCAACTATTTGACCTGTCGGGCAATGGCCTGATCGCCATCAGCGGTGCAGACAGCCAGACCTTTTTGCAGGGCCAGGTCACCAATGATATTAAACTGCTCGCTCAAGGTGCGCAATTCAATGGTTATTGCACGCCCAAAGGCCGCTTGCTGGCGCTGTTCTACTCCTTTATTGTTGAGGATGTCATTTACTTGCAATGCCCGCGCGCCTTGGTGCCAGACCTGGTGAAACGCTTGCGCATGTATGTGCTCCGCAGCAAGGTGGTGGTAGAGGATGCCAGTGAGCGCCTGTACAGCCTGGGATTGGCGAGTGATGCGCTTGCGAGCACATTGACTGGCCTGCCCGCGGATCCGCATCAACTGGCCCAAACCGAGCTGGGGACGCTGATCCGCCTCGCTGACGCTGGCACACAACAACGCGCCCAGCTGATTGTCGCTGCCGACAAGGCTGAAACCGTTTGGCAATCGCTGCGCGCGACCTTCACCCCAAGCAGCACGGCTCACTGGGAAGCGCTTGAAATTCAGGCAGGGATTCCGCAAGTTTACCCAGCCACTAAAGAACAGTTTGTCCCACAAATGGTCAATCTGGATGCATTAAATGGCATCAACTTTAAGAAAGGCTGCTATACCGGCCAGGAGATCGTTGCCCGCACGCACTATCTGGGCAAGGTCAAGCGCCGCACATTGCTGGCACAGTTGCCTAAAACCGCCCAAGTCCCACTGGCAGGCGACACCTTGCAGGATGCCCAGACACAAGACGCGGGTCAACTGGTGCGCGTTGCGCCCGATGCCTTGAGTGGCGGCTGGTGGGTATTGGCAGAATGCCGGCTGGAGGCCAAAGAGGCCGGAGAGATTCTCTGGCAAGGTCAGCCCTTGCTGTTTAAAGAATTACCGTATGCCTTGCCCTAATCTACTAGGTCAATAAAAATAAAAAAGGCGCTAGAAGCGCCTTTTTTATTGGGACGGCTGCGCCGGGATCACAGGCGCTGCATCTGCGGGCTTGGCCACAGCGTCGCTCTGGCTCTTGCTGGCTGAAGACTTGTTCTGAATCACCTGAAAAAATACTTCGTCCTGCTTCACCAGGCCCAGCTCACTGCGTGCCCGCTCTTCAATCGCAGACTGTCCCTGCTTGAGATCGCGCACTTCAGCGCGCAGTGTTTCATTGCGTTGCCGATAATAATCGTTACGCTTTTGGTGCGCCTCAATCTGCTGTGAATATTGCCATACGCGCAACCAACTGCCCTTGCCCAGCCACAACGGATATTGCAGCAGGGCAATCAGGACCACTAATACAACTGTCAGTTTACGCACCGTGGCCCAAAATCAGTTATTTGAACAACTGATAGAAAGCAGACAAGCCAGCGTAGCTGGTGGCATCGCCCAACTCTTCTTCAATACGCAGCAACTGGTTGTACTTGGCAACGCGCTCTGAACGGCACAGGGAACCCGTCTTGATTTGCAAGGCATTGGTCGCCACAGAGATGTCGGCAATCGTCGTATCTTCGGTTTCGCCAGAGCGGTGTGACACTACGGCCGTGTAGTTGGCACGTTTTGCCATCTCGATGGTCTGGAAAGTTTCAGTCAAGGTACCAATCTGGTTGACTTTGATCAGCACAGAGTTGGCCACGCCTTTCTGGATGCCTTCACGCAGGATTTTTGGGTTGGTCACAAACAGGTCATCGCCGACCAACTGTGTGGATTTACCCAAGCGTTGTGTCAACAGGTCCCAGCCCTCCCAGTCAAACTCGCTCATACCATCTTCAATGGTGATGATAGGATACTTGTCGGCCAAGGTAGCCAGGTAGTCACAGAACTGGGCAGAGGTCAGTGCAGCGCCTTCAGACTCGAGGTGGTATTTACCATCACGGTAGAATTCGGTACTGGCGCAATCCAGACCCAGATAAATATCTTTGCCTGGCTCATAGCCAGCCGCTTCGATAGATTCCATGATCAGTTGCAAGGCAGACTCGTTGGAGGGCAAGTTAGGTGCAAAACCACCTTCATCGCCCACGGTTGTCGCCAAGCCTTTGGCATGCAAGGTTTTCTTCAGTGCATGGAACACTTCAGCCCCCGCACGCAAGGCTTCACGGAAGCTTGGCAAGCCCGCTGGCACAATCATGAATTCCTGAATATCCACAGAGTTATCTGCGTGTGCACCGCCGTTGATGATGTTCATCATAGGCGTTGGCAATTGCATGAACGCAGAACCACCCAGGTAACGATACAGTGGCAAACCGCTTTCTTCAGCCGCCGCACGTGCACAGGCCATAGACACGCCCAAAATCGCATTTGCACCCAGACGGTCTTTGTTCTCGGTACCATCCAGCTCAATCAGCGTCTTGTCGATAAAACTTTGCTCTTCAGCATCCAGGCCAATGATCGCTTCGGTAATTTCCGTGTTGACGTTCTCAATCGCGTTCAATACGCCTTTGCCCAGGTAACGGCTTTTATCGCCATCCCGCAGTTCCACGGCTTCTTTGGTACCGGTAGATGCGCCTGAAGGCACTGCCGCACGACCAATCACCCCGCTTTCCAGCAAAACGTCGACTTCAACCGTCGGGTTGCCACGGGAATCCATAATCTCGCGGGCGATAATATCTACAATAGCGCTCATGATTTATCCTTATCTAAGATGAAAAAAAATTATAGGGTTTGTTCTGCGAAACCGGCTTTTTTGACCAGCTTGTCGAGATCGACCAGCAAGTGCAGCAAGTCTTCCATTTTGCCCAAGGGCCAGGCGTTCGGGCCATCAGACAAAGCTTGGCTCGGGTCAGGATGCGTTTCCATAAAGACCCCGGCAATACCACTTGCCACCGCTGCACGTGCCAACACCGGCACAAACTCACGCTGACCGCCACTCTTCTCGCCCTGCCCGCCTGGTTGCTGGACAGAATGGGTGGCATCAAAAACCACTGGACACTGTGTTTCACGCATAATCGCCAAACCACGCATGTCAGAAACCAGCGTGTTATAGCCAAACGAAGCGCCGCGTTCACAAACCATAATATTGTCGGCACCGCCGTTGGCTTCTTTAGCCTTGTTGACCACTTGTTTCATGTCACCAGGGGCTAGAAACTGGCCTTTTTTGATATTGACCGGCTTGCCAGACTGGGCACAAGCCACGATAAAGTCAGTCTGACGGCACAGAAAAGCCGGGGTTTGCAACACATCCACCACCGCGGCCACATGAGGCACCTGTTCTTCGGTATGCACGTCGGTCAAGATCGGTACACCGATCTGGGCACGCACTTCGTCCAGAATTTTCAGGCCCTCTTCCATGCCAAAACCACGGAAAGTCTTGGTCGAACTACGGTTGGCTTTGTCGTAAGAAGATTTATAAATAAATGGCACCCCCACGCGGGCAGCCATCTCTTTTAACTGGCCAGCCGTATCAATTGCCATTTGTTTGGATTCAATGACGCAAGGGCCAGCGATCAGAAACAGAGGATGTTCGAGACCGACGTCAAAACCACATAATTTCATTCAACATTCCTTATTTTTTGGATGCTTTTTGTGCCAGCGCAGCCTGCACATAGGCTTTAAACAATGGATGACCCGCACGCGGGTTAGACGTAAACTCGGGGTGGAACTGGCACGCGACAAACCACGGATGCACAGACTGTGGCAACTCAATCATTTCACACAATTCTTCACGCGGCGTGCGTGCAGAAATGACCAGACCGGCGTCTTTCAACTGGTCCACATAGTGGTTGTTGACTTCATAGCGGTGACGGTGACGCTCATTAACTTCGCTGCCGTAAATGCTGGCGGCCAACGTGTTCGGCACAATCGGACAGCTTTGCGCACCCAGACGCATGGTGCCACCGAGATCGGAGTGTTCATCACGCTTCTCGATCTTGCCGGAAGCATCTTGCCACTCGTCAATCAGACCAATCAATTTATGCTCGGTGCCAGGGTTAAATTCAGTGCTGTTCGCATCCTTAAGCCCTGCGACATTACGCGCATACTCAATCACGGCCAATTGCATGCCCAGGCAGATACCCAGGTAAGGCACTTTGTTTTCACGCGCATACCGAATAGCCGCAATCTTGCCTTCGGTACCACGTACGCCAAAGCCGCCAGGAATCAGGATCGCATCCATGCCTTTGAGACTATCGGTGCCACTTTTCTCAATGTCTTCGCTATCGATGTAGTGAATCTTGACCTTGGACTCGGTGTGAATACCGGCGTGTATCAGCGCTTCGGTCAGCGACTTGTATGACTCGGTCAAATCGACATACTTACCGACAAATGCGATATCGACAATCTCTTTGGGATTGGCTTGCGCGTGAGTAATTTTTTGCCAGGCAGACAAATCCGCTGCTTTGGCAAGAATATTCAGTTTGTGGCAAACAATCTCATCCAGCATTTGCGCGTGCAACAGGCCGGGGATTTTATAAATCGAATCGCTATCAATGGCACTAATCACCGCCTCAAAAGCCACATTGGTGAACAAGGCAATCTTGCGTTTTTCGTCTTCAGGGATTTCACGCTCGGCGCGGCACATCAAAATATCCGGCTGAATACCGATTTCGCGCAATTCTTTCACCGAGTGCTGGGTGGGTTTGGTTTTCAGCTCGCCTGCGGTTGGAATCCATGGCAACAGGGTCAGATGGATATAACAGGCGTTGTTTCTGCCCTCTTCAATCCCCATCTGACGAATCGCTTCCAGAAACGGCAAGGACTCAATATCGCCGACCGTACCGCCCACTTCGACAATCGCCACATCCGCGCCTTCAGCACCACGTTTCACGTGTGCCTTGATTTCATCGGTAATATGCGGAATGACCTGTACGGTTTTACCCAGATATTCGCCACGGCGTTCTTTCTTGATCACCGTCTCGTAAATCTGGCCTGTGGTAAAGTTGTTACGCTTGGACATCTTGCTGCTGATAAAGCGCTCGTAATGGCCAAGATCGAGATCGGTTTCCGCGCCGTCGTCGGTCACAAACACTTCGCCGTGCTGAAATGGCGACATGGTGCCGGGGTCAACGTTGATATAGGGATCAAGTTTCAGCATGGTCACTTTAATGCCACGCGATTCGAGAATGGCGCCGAGGCTGGCGGCCGCGATACCTTTTCCAAGAGAAGAAACAACACCGCCGGTTACGAATACATATTTGGTCATGGATCAGGTACTTTGAGATTGTTACAGACGGGAGAACATTTTACCGTAAAGCCCCCTCTCCCACAATGAAAGTCAGGCATTAAATCTGGCAGAGACTCGCCAAGGCCTGCGCTTACGCATACAATTCAATGATGTATGACACTCAAACAAACGCTCCAGCCCTGTGGCAACCATTATTGCCGCAACCGCATGCGCAAAGCCATAAATATAGCCGCGGCTATGTGCTGATCCAGGGTGGCTACCCGGTCACTGGCGCAGCCCGCCTCGCGGCAATGGCGGCAGCCAGATGCGGGGCAGGCATGACAGCGATTGCGGCACCAGCGATCGCACTGCCTATTTATGCCAGCGCGCTATTGAGCGTGATGGTGAAACCCTATGCGAATACCGCAGAATTACAGACACTGCTTGAAGACACCCGCGTGAGTTGCTATTTAATTGGCCCCGGGGCAGGTCTCTCACAAGACACCAGACTCACCACCCTGGCCATGTTAGCCACAGGCAAACCGGTGGTGATCGATGCCGATGCCCTGACAACCTTTGCCGGTCAGGCAGACACCCTCAAGCAAGCAATACGTGCAAGTTGCGTGCTCACCCCGCATGAAGGCGAGTTCAAAAGCGTTTTTGGAATGAGTGCGGCGCATGATAGACCCACCCGTATCACACAAGTAATGACGGCGGCACAAACCTGCGGGGCGATTGTTTTACTCAAAGGGGCCCACACCATTATTGCCACACCGGAAGGCCGGGTGTTGATCAACGAACAGGCACCACCGACCTTGGCGACTGCAGGCGCTGGCGATGTGCTGGCGGGCATGATTGCCAGTCTGTTGGCACAAGACATGCCCGCATTCGAAGCATGTGCGGCGGCCACCTGGATGCATGCGCAAGCCGCGCGTTTATTTGGAGTGGGATTGATTGCAGAAGATTTGCCAGGGATGATTCCGGCCGTGTTGCAGGCGCTTTTAAAAACTTAACCCTTTTCTAAAGATTCGCCTTTGCTAAGCGCACTTGATTTCGCGTCACTTTTAACGCTTCATCTTGTTTTTCATCAGCGCATTTTGCTCGCGCTTCCAGTCGCGCTCTTTTTCAGCATCACGCTTATCGTGTTGTTTTTTACCTTTAGCCAACCCAATTTGCACTTTTACCCGTCCGCGGGTGAAATGCATGTCCAGCGGCACCAAGGTGTACCCTGCACGCTCGACCTTACCGATCAATTTGTCGATCTCTTCGCGGTGCAGCAGCAATTTGCGTGTACGGATCGCATCGGGACGCACATGGGTGGATGCCGAGCCTAGCGGCGTAATGTGGCAACCGATCAGGTACAACTCCCCACGCATGACCACCACGTAGGATTCCTTGAGGTTGGTACGGTTATCGCGTATCGCCTTGACTTCCCAGCCCTCGAGCACGAGGCCGGCTTCGTACTTTTCTTCAATAAAATAGTCAAAAAACGCTTTTTTGTTTTGCGCGATAGTCATAACGCTGCTGTGCGGGCTTAAATCACTTAAAATAGCATTTTAACTCAAAACCGACTTTCGTTCTGACGCAATGGCTCAAGTAGAAAAAACCGTGCTGGTCATGCATTCGTGTGAAGCGATGTTTCAATTGGTTGATGCCGTTGAAACCTATGCTGACTTTTTACCCTGGTGTGGCGGTAGCCAAGTCATCGAGCGCACGGATACCGTAACCCAGGCCACCATCCACATCCGTTACCACGGCATACAGCAGCACTTTACAACACGCAACCACAAACAGTTCCCGCACCGCATGGAAATCACGCTGGTGGATGGCCCGTTCAAGCAACTGAGTGGACACTGGCACTTTATAAGACTGCGTGAAGATGCCTGCAAAATTGAATTCAAGCTTGAATATGTCTTTGCCAACGGCCTGATTGAACGCATGATTGCGCCGGTGTTCAGCCATATTGCCAACACCTTCGTCGACAGCTTCGTCAAACAGGCTGGCAAGCTCCAACTCAAGTAAGGACCAAACGGGTCACACCAGCCATGCCTGAAGAACTTACCGGGATGCTCAATATAGAAGTGGTCTATGCGCTGCCAACGTCGCAAACGCTGATCACACTTGTTGTGCCGCCAGGCACCACGGCAATCGCGGCCGTGCGACAATCCGGCATTCTGGAACAACACCAGATGACCGCAAGCAAAGAATTACCCTTAGGCATTTTTGGCAAAAAAGTCAGCCACGACAGGCCACTAAAAGCGATGGACAGGGTGGAAATTTATCGCCCGCTGATTGCGAACGCCAAAGAAATGCGCCGTCAGCGTGCCACTAAACAGAAAACAGCCACGGCCAAGCGGGCCAATTCCCGTTAATTACGTATTGCACCATTCAGCGCACTGACAAAACTGCAGGCTTTCTGATCAACACCATAAAGATGCATTACTCGGGTGGACAATTTTCGTCGATTTCTTGCTGCGCGGCTGCCAGCCCCTGACGAATTTGCTCATCTGACAGATATTCGCGCTGACCATTCTCGTTCACATTCTGCATGCGGCCACCCACGGCATAGTTACGATAGTTGCTTCTGGCTGCTGCACAATTTTGGGCTTTTTGACGCGCTTCCATCGCCTTGAGCGCTTCAGCTTCTGGGGACGCATTCTGCCCGGCTGAGTTCTCGGGCATTTTCTGTTTGGCCGGATTCATTTGCTCGCGCGAATAGGCGTCGGATCGCGTCAGTGGCGTATCCGCTGGCACCGTCGTCGCCTTGATTTTTTGCGTGGATGGACCGGCGACAGGAGGCGTATCCGAATAATTCATAATGCCTTTTTCATCGCGCCATTTATAAATCTCGGCCGCCGCCTGCATGGTCCAGCACAAGCCCAGCATCAACATCCATCTCAACGTCATTCTCATTTGATAAACCCACACTTGCTTAGAAAAAGGTTAAGTAAAGGCCTCATGCACAAACCATGCCAGACATCAGCAAACAGAACTGCAAAAACGCAAAACGCTTTGTCAAGGCAAAGTGAAATCGGTATAATTATATTTTGGAGATAAGGAATTCACATGCGTTTGTTGCAACAAGCTCTTACCTTTGATGACGTTTTACTCGTTCCCGCACATTCGAATGTGATGCCGCGCGAGGTCAATCTCAGCACCAAGCTTACCAAGAGCATCACCTTAAATATTCCCCTGCTTTCTGCTGCGATGGACACCGTCACTGAAGCACGCATGGCCATTGCCTTGGCGCAACTGGGCGGCATGGGCATCATACACAAAAACATGTCGGTAGAGATGCAAGCTTCTCGCGTCTCCCGCGTAAAACGCTTTGAGTCTGGCGTTGTCATTGACCCGGTCACCATCCACCCGGCCATGAGTGTGCGCGAGGTGATGAATATCACCCAACAGCAAAAAATTTCAGGCTTGCCTGTGTTGCAAGATGGCAAGGTGGTCGGCATTGTTACCAACCGCGACCTGCGTTTTGAAACCAACCTTGATCAAGCCGTCAGCAATGTGATGACCCCGCAAGACCGTCTGGTCACCGTGCGTGAGGGCGCCAGTCGCGAAGAAATCATGGGCTTGCTGCATAAACACCGTCTTGAGCGCTTGCTGGTTATTGGTGAAAACTACGAGCTCAAAGGCTTGATTACCGTTAAAGACATTCAAAAATCGTCAGATCACCCCCTGGCCTGTAAAGATGAAAAAGGTCGCTTGCGCGTCGGCGCGGCAGTGGGCGTGGGTGACGGCACAGAAGAACGCATTGCCGCACTGGTTGAAGCCGGTGTCGATGCCATTGTGGTCGATACCGCGCATGGTCACTCACAAGGCGTACTGGATCGCGTCAAATGGGCTAAAACCCACTATCCAAAACTGCAAGTGATTGGTGGCAACATTGCCACGGCAGAAGCCGCGCTGGCCTTGGTGGATCATGGCGCTGACTGTGTCAAAGTGGGCATCGGTCCTGGCTCTATCTGCACCACTCGTATCGTAGCTGGCGTCGGCGTGCCGCAAATCACAGCCATCAGCAATGTGGCCAAAGCGCTGGAAAAATCAGGCGTGCCATTTATTGCAGACGGCGGCATTCGCTTCTCTGGCGATATTTCCAAAGCCATTGCTGCAGGCGCGTACAACGTCATGCTGGGCGGGATGTTTGCAGGCACTGAAGAAGCGCCTGGTGAAGTAGAGTTGTACCAAGGTCGCTCTTACAAATCCTACCGCGGCATGGGCTCCATAGGCGCCATGCAAAAAGGCTCTTCTGACCGCTACTTCCAGGACAGCACGGCCAACGCCGACAAGCTGGTGCCTGAAGGCATCGAAGGCCGCGTCCCTTATAAAGGCAGTGTCGTTGCCGTGATCCATCAGTTGATGGGCGGCTTGCGTGCCTCCATGGGTTATGTGGGCTGCGCTTCTATTGAAGAAATGCGTAACAAGGCAGAGTTTGTGCAAATCACCAGTGCCGGTATGCGCGAGTCGCATGTGCATGATGTGCAGATTACCAAAGAAGCACCGAATTACCGTATTGATTAACCCTTATTGATAAACGCGAATTCATCCATTTAATCAAAGCCACAGAGGACACAGAGATCACAGAGAAATGACTTCTCTAAGACTCTGTGTCCTCTGTGCACTCTGTGGCTAAACAAATGTCTCATTCAAAAATCCTGATTCTAGATTTCGGCTCCCAGGTCACCCAACTGATTGCACGCCGTGTACGCGAAGCGCATGTCTACTGCGAAATTCATCCTTGTGATGTGTCCGATGAATTTGTCCGCAATTTCGGTGCTGACGGCATCATTTTGTCTGGCAGCCACGCCAGCGTTTACGAAGAAGAAACTGACAAGGCCCCACAAGCCGTGTTTGAACAAGGCGTACCTGTGCTGGGCATTTGCTACGGCATGCAAACCATGGCGCAGCAGTTAGGCGGCAAGGTTGAGGCAGGTGCAAAACGCGAATTTGGCTACGCCCAAGTGCGTGCACGTGGCCACTCTGCCCTGTTTCGCGACATTCAGGATGCCACCAACGCTGAAGGCCACGGCCTGATCGACGTCTGGATGAGCCACGGCGACAAGGTCACCGAACTGCCTGACGGTTTCAAAGTGATCGCCAGCAACGACACCACGCCCATCGCCGCCATGGCTGACGAAAGCCGCAAGTTTTACGCGGTGCAATTTCACCCTGAAGTCACCCACACCAAGCAAGGCCAGGCCATGCTTGAGCGCTTTGTACTGGATATCTGCGCGGCCAAGGCAGACTGGATCATGGGTGACTATATCGCCGAAGCCGTTGCAAAAATCAAGGCGCAAGTTGGCGATGAAGAAGTCATTCTCGGCTTATCAGGAGGCGTAGACTCCTCCGTGGCAGCCGCACTGATACACCGTGCCATTGGTGACCAACTCACCTGCGTCTTTGTCGATCACGGCCTGCTGCGTCTGAATGAAGGCGATATGGTGATGGACATGTTTGCTGGTCGTCTGCACGCCAAAGTCATCCGCGTGGATGCCTCTGCACAATTCATGGGTAAACTGGCTGGCGTCAGTGACCCGGAGGCCAAGCGCAAGATCATAGGCGCAGAATTCGTTGAAGTGTTTAAGGCCGAAGCCGCCAAGCTCAAGGCCAGCGGTGCCGGTCACAAAGGCGCCACCTTCCTGGCACAGGGCACCATTTACCCGGATGTGATTGAATCGGGCGGCGCCAAGTCCAAAAAAGCGGTCACCATCAAGAGCCACCACAATGTCGGTGGCTTGCCAGAACAATTAGGCCTCAAGCTGCTGGAGCCATTGCGTGACCTGTTTAAGGATGAAGTGCGTGAACTGGGCGTCGCGCTCGGCTTACCCCGCGACATGGTTTATCGCCACCCCTTCCCTGGCCCTGGCTTGGGCGTACGCATTCTGGGTGAGGTCAAACAGGAATATGCCTTGTTATTGCAACGAGCAGATGCGATCTTCATTGAAGAATTACGTAATACCGTGGATGTCGCCAGCGGCAAAACCTGGTACGACCTCACCAGCCAGGCCTTTACTGTGTTCCTGCCGGTCAAGTCTGTTGGCGTGATGGGCGATGGCCGCACTTACGATTATGTGGTGGCATTGCGCGCCGTGATCACCAGCGACTTTATGACTGCACATTGGGCGGAATTACCCTATAGCCTGCTGGGCAAAGTGTCTAACCGCATCATTAATGAAGTGCGCGGCATTAACCGCGTGGTTTATGATATTTCCGGCAAACCTCCCGCAACGATTGAGTGGGAATAAGCTTTAAACATTATTCTGACGGCCTACACTGAGAACAAAAAATGAGCACTAAATCCATCATCCTTACTGGTGATCGCCCGACTGGCCCGCTGCATTTGGGCCATTTTGTCGGCAGTTTGCGCAACCGTGTCAAATACCAACATGAATACAAACAGTATGTCATGCTGGCCGACGCGCAAGCGCTGACCGACAATATGGATGATATCGACAAGGTGCATCGCAACGTGGTGGAAGTCGCGCTGGATTATCTGGCAGTCGGTATAGACCCCAAGCTGTCGACCATATTTATCCAGTCGCAAGTACCTGAACTGACTGAGCTGGCCTTTTACTACCTCAACCTGGTCACTGTGGCGCGTTTGGAGCGCAATCCGACGGTGAAAGAAGAGATACGCCTGCGTGATTTTGAGCGCGACATTCCGGCCGGTTTCCTCACCTACCCAGTCAGTCAGGCAGCCGATATTACGGCCTTTAAAGCAACGCTGGTGCCAGTGGGCGAAGACCAGATTCCCATGATTGAGCAAACCAATGAAATCGTGCGCCGCTTTAACCGCACCTATAAAAACATTCAAACCAAGCAAGAGATTCTGGTTGAAACCAAGGCTCTGGTGCCTGAACTCGGCCGCTTGCCTGGCATTGACGGTAAAGCCAAGATGAGCAAATCCCTGGGTAATGTGATAAATCTGGGTGCAAGCGCAGACGAAGTCACCAAAGCCGTCAAGCGCGTCTACACCGATCCCTTGCATTTGAAGATTGAAGATCCTGGCCATGTAGAGGGCAATATTGCCTTTACCTATCTAGATGCGTTTGACCCGGATAAAGCAGCGGTCGCCGAGTTAAAAGCACACTACACACGCGGTGGACTGGCAGACAGCATTGTAAAAAAACGCCTGGAAGCCGTATTGCAGGAAATGCTGGAACCCATTCGTACCCGCCGGGCCGAACTGGCCAATGACAAAGGCTACATTTTGCAGTTGTTGCGCGAAGGTACCGAGCAAGCGCGTGAAGTCGCCGCTCAAACCATGAGCGAAGTGCGCGCGGCGCTGGGCCTGAATTACTTTTAAATGGCGCAGGCAACCACACCTCACCTATGAGCCGGGGCTTTGTCAAAGAAGACGATCTGGAACTGGCGGGCACCGATTTACCGGAACGCCCCATCAGTGCGCATGTCAATTACGTCACGCCTGCAGGCTTGCAACAATTGCAGCAGGCAGTGAAAACGCTGGAAGCTGACCGCTTGCACTATAGTGCGCGCAAGGAAGATCCCAACGCGCAACAGAAGCTGGCCGAGATAGACCGCGACCTGCGCTACTTTGTCGCACGGCTGGAAACCGCACAACTGGTGGATCCCGTCCAACAGCCGCAACATACGGTGCTCTTCGGCGCGACCGTGACCGTAGAAGACGAACTGGGGACGCAACAGGCTTACCAGATTGTTGGAGAAGACGAGGCAGACATTGCGCAGCACAAAGTCAGCTATGTTTCGCCCGTGGCCAAAGCCCTGCTCGGCCGTAAAGTCGGTGACACCACGGTCTGGCAACGGCCTGCGGGTCCCTTGTCACTGGATATTTTAGACATTAAATACTGAAAACACGATGAACGTTTCCCAAGCAATTGAACAACGCCGCTCTATTAAAGCCTACGACCCTGCACACCGCATGACAGAGGCAGAAATCCAGCAACTCTTGTCGCTGGCCATGCTCTCCCCGACCGCTTTTAACATCCAGCACTGGCGTTTTGTGGTCGTGACTGACCCGGTGTTACGTCATCAGATCCGCGCGGTGAGCTGGAACCAGGCACAAGTCACCGATGCCTCATTGCTGATTATCCTGACTGCGGATTTAAAGGCCTGGGAAAAAGACCCTGCCCGCTACTGGGTCAACGCGCCACAGCCGGTTAGTGACTACCTGGTCAAGGCCATTCACGGCTATTACACTGATCAACCTCTGGCACAACGCGATGAAGGCATGCGTTCTTGCGGCATGGCAGCCATGACCTTGATGCTGGCCGCCAAAGAAATGGGCTATGACACCTGCCCGATGGATGGTTTTGATTTTGAGGCTGTGTCCAAATTAATCAACTTGCCTGAAGATCATGTCCCCGTGATGTTTGTCGTGGTAGGAAAAGCCCTCGAAGCAGCCAAGCCACGTGGTGGCCAATTGGCCATGGATGAAGTCGTCATTTATAACCGTTTTTAGCAAAATTACGATGCCTGAAGCAGGCGCACCTTTTTAATTATTGATTGAGAGTTCTTGCATGTTAGTTGCGAACAATATCACCATGCAGTTTGGCTCCAAGCCACTGTTTGAAAATGTTTCCGTCAAATTTGGTGATGGCAACCGTTATGGTCTGATTGGCGCCAATGGCTGTGGTAAATCCACGTTTATGAAGATCCTGGCCGGGGTGCTGGAGCCTACCAGTGGCAACGTCAGCCTGGACCCGAACGAACGCATGGCCTTTTTGAAGCAGGACCAATTTGCCTATGAAGACCAGCGCGTGCTGGACGTGGTGATGATGGGTCACGAGCAAATGTGGAAAGCCATGCAAGAGCGTGACGCGATTTACGCAAACCTCGAAGCCACCGAGGACGACTACATGCGTGCCGCCGAACTGGAAGGCGTGTTTGCAGAGTATGACGGCTATACTGCCGAAGCACGTGCTGGCGAATTGCTGTTAGGCGTAGGCATTCCCCTGGAGCAACATAATGGCCCGATGAGCGCCGTAGCCCCAGGCTGGAAGTTGCGTGTGCTGCTGGTACAAGCCCTGTTTGCAAATCCAGATGTGTTATTGCTGGACGAACCGACCAACAACCTGGACATCAACACCATCCGCTGGCTGGAAGATGTGGTCAATAATCGTGACTGTACCATGGTCATTATTTCGCACGACCGCCACTTTTTAAATCAGGTCTGTACCCATACCTGTGATATGGATTACGGCAAGATTACCTCTTATCCAGGTAACTATGATGATTACATGGAAGCCAGCATTGCCGCACGTAATCAGCAAGCCAAGGACAATGCCAAGGCCAAACAGCAGATTGCAGACTTGCAGGACTTTGTCCGTCGCTTCTCTGCTAATGCGTCTAAAGCCAAGCAGGCAACCAGCCGCGCCAAACAGATTGATAAAATCAAGGTCGAAGAGTTTAAACCCTCTAGCCGCCAGTATCCGTTTATTCGCTTTGAATTTGACGACAAAGAGAAGCTGCACCGCAATGCCGTCGAGCTCAAGAAACTCGGCCATGGCTTTGACAAACCCTTGTTTAACAACGTGGAATTGATCTTCGAAGCAGGTGAAAAAGTCGCCATCATTGGTGAAAACGGCATTGGTAAAACCACCTTTTTGCGTTGCCTGGCCGGGGATTTGCAGCCCAAGCATGGCGAAGTCAAATGGGCAGAAAAAGCCAAGCTGGGCTATTTTGCGCAAGACCATGAATACGAGTTTGCAGAAGGTGAAGACTTGTTTGAATGGATGACCAAGCAACGCCAGCAAGGCGATGATGACAACACCGTGCGCAGCATGCTGGGCCGTTTGCTGTTCCCGACCGAAGCCACTAAAAAATCAGTCAAAGTGCTGTCCGGGGGTGAAAAAGGCCGCATGCTTTACGGCAAACTAATGCTGGCGAAAACCAATGTTTTGCTGATGGACGAACCGACTAACCATATGGACATGGAGTCGATTGAAGCGCTGAATACGGCACTGGACAAATACAAGGGTACCTTGTTTTTTGTCAGCCATGACCGTGAATTTGTCAGCTCGATTGCCACCCGTATTATCGAAATCAAGACGGATGGCATTGTCGACTTTACCGGCAACTATGAAGACTATTTAGCCAGCCAGGGGATTGCCTAAAAACTGACGATACATTCCGTTACACAGCTGACCACCCCTGACAAACACCCGATACAATCGGGTGTTTTAATATCATCATTGCAAATTCGCAATGGTGATTGAAAGGAACCATCATGAAACTGAACAAACTGGTATTCGCGGGGCTTTTGGTGTTGGTGTGCGGAACTGCCTTTGCCGAGCATGGCCATGATTGCGGTAAAGGCAAATTTGACCCTGCCAACTGGCAAGCACAGCGCCTGGAGCACTTTGAACAGCATCAGGAAAAATTGCATACCATTTTGCAACTGACAAGCGCACAGGAAAATGCCTGGAAAACCTATCAGGCACAGATCAAACCGCAAGACAAGGAACATCCGGACTTTGCAGAGTTAAGCAAACTGAATACCTTGCAACGCCTGGACAAAATGGAAGCCTGGGATAAAGCGCGTGACGCACGTCAGGCTGAACGTGCCAAAGCCATCCGTACATTTTACGCCCAGCTGAATGATGCACAGAAGAAAGCATTTGATGAAAATGCCTTACCGCAATATCCGCATCATGCCAATGCGCATCACGAAAAACCTGTGCGTGAATAATCTCAACGCGTTTCACAGACTCACCGGCCACAATGGCCGGTTTTTGTGCTCAAATACTCCCCTTGCAAGTCCGAGACACTTTTATGACTGACGGCCATCCTGATACCCATGTGCTTGTCGTTGATGACGACGATGCCATCCGTGATTTATTGTGCGACTTTTTGCAGGATAATCAACTCAGCACACAACAAGCCAGCAATCATGCACAAATGTGGCAAGCGTTGCAGCAGCGCATGCCTGATGTCATTATCCTCGACATCAACATGCCGCAGCGGAGTGGTATTGAGCTCTGCCGTGAACTGCGCGAGTCCGGCAAATATCATCTCCTGCCCATCATCATGCTCACAGCCAGAACCAGCTCTCTGGATACCATCATGGGCCTGGAAACCGGGGCAGATGACTACGTGGCCAAACCGTTTGAGCCGCTGGAACTGCTGTCGCGTATCCGTAGCGTGGTCAGACGGTCGCGCATGATGCTGGAGAGCGCAGGCAAACCCGATCACGAATGGCAGACCGATCACGCTCTTTTGCGTTTCATTGAGTTTAACGAATGGACTCTGGATATTCAAAACCGTACCCTGGTCGACAGCCAGCATACGCGCATTCCCCTCTCCAATGCCGAATTCAAGTTCTTGCGTTTCATGCTCCTGCATGCCAACCGCACCTTGAGCCGTGATCAGCTCATGGAAGAAATGCATGGACGGGAGGCGGGTCCATTTGACCGGTCAATAGACTTACAAATCAGTAGATTAAGACAGAAACTTGAAGTGGATACTAAGAATCCATCCATGATCAAAACGCTACGCAACGAAGGCTATTTACTCACCGCCGAAGTGCGTTACATTAAATAATGTGTGACATTCAATGACCGGATACACAAGATGATGAAAAAATGGCTAGGCACCATGTCGGTTCGTATTTTCCTGATCACGGTGATCGGTATTCTATTGACCGCCACCACGGTCAGGATGCTGGGACAGCGGGACTTTAAAGAAAATGAATCTCGCATGCGCGACCAATTTGCCTTTGACCGCATTGAGAGCATGGTGCGCATACTTGAAGCCACCGTCCCCGAAAAACGCGTCGAAATTCAAGATGTGTTTAAGCGTATGGGCAGCCACGTCACCATTGGCGCCAACAAACCTTCACAGATGCCCGCCTTACCCGCAGAACTGGCGCACTTGAATACCTTGCTGGTACCAGAAGTGGCAGACATGATTGATCTGGTTCCCCTCAGTAATTGTGCTCCACGCCGCATGACACTGCCGCCGCCGTCTGCCATGGGTTTCTCGCCGCCGCCCCGTCCGCATGGGCAATGTCTAGCCATTTACACCCACCTTGAAGACCAGACACCGATAGTGATCACTCTGCACTATGGCGGCCATAGACCACCGCCACCGCACGAACGCAACCCTTTAGCCATTTTACTGGCCTTCCTCGGCTTACTGCTTATCATTTGGACCGTAGCCTCCGTGGCCACCAGACCCCTGCGTAAACTGGCCGATGCGGCCTTGCAGCTCGCCCATAATATCGAGCACCCGCCGCTCCCAGAAAATAAAGGCTCGACAGAGGTTCGCCATGCCGCCAAAGCCTTTAATGAAATGCAACGCAGCATCCTCAAGCATATTCAGGAGCGTGGCTTTATTCTGGGAGCCATCGCGCATGACCTGCAAACACCGTTGACCCGTCTGCGCTTGCGCCTCGAAAAAGTCAAAGACCCAGAACTCAAGCAGGGACTGATCAAAGACCTGACCGCCACCCAGGAAATGGTCCGAGAAGGACTGGATTTTGCGCGCCTCTGCGGTGAAAACATCCACAAAAACAAAGTGGATCTCACCGCCCTGGCAACGGCTGTTTGTGACGACTTTGAAGACGCAGGCCAAGCCATTCAAAAAACACTACCCGAACAGGCAATCACCGTCATGGGCTCAGCCCATCTGCTCACACGCTGTCTCACCAACCTGCTCAACAATACCATTGCCTATGCAAAAACGCCTGCCTTATCCATTCAAGTCAAAGGTAAACAAGTCATCTGTACCGTCTCGGACAATGGCCCAGGCATTCCTGAATCTGCCCTAACCAGCGTGCTGGAACCGTTCCGGCGCCTGGAGGACTCCCGCTCCCGCCAGACCGGTGGCACCGGCCTCGGCCTGGCCATTGCACGAATGATTGTTGAAAAACACGGTGGAAAAATGACATTGAACAACAAGACAGCCCCTGAAACCGGCCTGGTCGTGCAGATTGTGCTACCACTGAACTAAATCAGCCGTTGCGTAACACTGCTTGCATATTTTTGTTGAAGCGCGAGGCCACCACAGTGTAGACTAGCGCCCTTATCAAAGCTTGCTGGTCGCAATGATTACGCAAGACCTCCCGGAGAAGTGGCAGAGCTGGTTGAATGTACCTGACTCGAAATCAGGCATACGTGAAAGCGTATCGGGGGTTCGAATCCCCCCTTCTCCGCCAGCTTTTTTATGTGTCTATTAATACTTATAAATCAATAGGTTACATACAGTACATTTCTCGGCTCTACCCCGCGCTTTTACCCCTCGCTAGGTAGTCTATGGATGTCCCCTTGAATGCTCAATTAATTCAACTTTAAGGACATACCATGCAACGCTTAGCAACAACCCTCAACAAACTGACAACCCCCTTTGCTCATCGTATCGCCTTTGAGGCTGTAGACTCCTCCGGCGTATTCGATAAGTGGCACGATGGGCAGTCGCTCAATGTCATCCTTGGCGGGAAGCTGAAGGTCATCCTCAACTGATTAATTCAGTTACATAGATACACAAACGGACGCTCGAATATTCACCTATGGGCGTCTGGTCTACCTGTCCACGGTGGACACCTGCCTGTGCATTAGCATACCCCCAACGGTGTACACCCTAGCTGTCCCTTGAAGTCCCCTCAAAGCCTTGTTATAGCTGGCCTCAAGGGGATTCTTCATGTGTGACTAGGGGCAGTGCCGTTGCCGCGCTTTAGAACTCTGGATTATCATCAATATCATTCGCAGGAAACGGGTTCTCATCCTCCTCTGCTGGTGAATGGTACTCTCCGATGTAATCAAGCAGTCCGGGACTGTAAATAGCCAATGCTTCATAGGCCATCTCAGGGTGTCTCCTCAAGGTGTCGCCAAAGGTCTTGGACAGCTTGTCAGCCATCTTCTTTGCTTCAGCCTTGAGCCACTCCTTATCATCATAATCACCCTTAGTGGCCTTGCCCGCCAGAAGGTCACGCGCCTGCATCCATGTGAGACTATCTAACTCCTTATCGGGATGATTGATTTTTAACATGTCTCTGGTCTTCCTAGCAGTGCCCACAAAGCCATTGCTTACCCCTGTGGCTCTAGAGACCTCAGCCTTGGACTTGGTGGTGCCAATGGTCAACCGCCACGCCGCCTCACACTTCTCTGTAGAGCACATAGGCAGCTTGTCCCTTGAGTTGCGTCTGGCAGCTTCCAACATTGCATCCTCAAGCTTGCCGCTGAAGACAACCACAGGGATTGCTGCCTTGGTCTCCAGTTTACGGTATGCTGACAGCCGATGATGACCATCAATGACGCACCAAGCATCGCCAATCCAGTAGACAACCAAGGGCGCTAAAGGCTGGTCAGGGTGTCGCGTAATAGCTTGCCCTAGTGACCTGACGTGCCAGTCGTCTATTTGTTGCTGCCATCTATGCAGGAATACAGGTCGACACTCATGGATATCCTTGAGCTTCAGTTTAGTGACCTTCTGCGCTGGTGGGGGCTGGCCTTTGTCGATGCGTTCTTTAAGCTTGGCTTTAGCAGCTAATAAGCTGTCATTGTTTTCAATACCAATCATGCCGACACCTGCTGAGATAGTGCCTTATGCTGGGACAGAATCAAAGCCAACGCCTGATTGTTGTTTAAGACTACGCCATGCTTGCCAGCATAGTTACGCTGGAAGTCCTTGAGATAGTCGAAGGTTGTTAAAGGGAATGCGATGTGTCTGTACACCGCGTGTGATTCATTCATTTCATATGCTCCGTTTTGATTGATTTAAAGATGAGAGAAACAAGCCAATTTTCGAGCTGAAAATTACTTGGGGCTTCTCTAGTAGTGGGGGGAATTAATTAACCCTTACAAATCAGTCACTTACTCAAAGTGCAAAATTGACCAATTTTCAGCTTAGATTTGCCTAATTTTTAAGCAGATTTGAGACTGATTCGGATGAGTTTCATCCTTTGGATTGAATACAAATCTCTTGCCCTCTCCCTGTAGTTGGGTAGGGCTTTCTGACCGTCTGGGGACGACCAAAAAACTTGTGTGTATTACCACCATGGGGGTGATTAGCCAAGGCCATTTCCAGCCACGTGGAGACACTTTAAGCTCGAGGCAATGGGGTTGCTTGGGTTGGGGCGAGATGATGAGCTGTAGCGCGTTTCTGAGCGTTTATTTGGAGTGTGCGCTGGTGAGGTTGTCAGGCTGGAAGGGTTTTGCTTGAGGTGAGAGCTTAAGCTGTTAAAATCTATAAAAAATAATTCTTACCTAATTGAAAAGTTGGTTAGGTGCCTTTTGTCACAGGGGAGAGTTCATGCCTAGTAAATGGATTACGGTTGCGCCTTTTTCCAATCCCAATATTGCACCGAAGATTGAGTTACCATTTAACTTAGGTCATGGTGTGTCCATAGCTGAAATCCCACCTGCTATATTTGCCTTGCAACAAAATGATAGTGTGAGTAAAGCATTTAAAGAGTCTCTCGAGAGCAAAAGATATTGTTTATTGATTGAGTATGAAGCTGAGTCACTGGGTCAAGAGCAAATAAACGCTTCTGAAAAACTATGCTTCGCTCACAAAACTTTGTGGCTCCTAAAGAATGCAAGCTTTGGAGTCGAAGGTTATGGACACATCAACTTGATTGAGAACGAATACATTGTGCGACAGGCGGTGAAGACTTCGATATGTTACCTATCAGGGAATGATGTATATGAGCCGCTAGATAATGGTGACTTTGATGATTACATCAAAATATTCAACACATTGATAAGCTTAAAAAGAGGAACACCTTTAACGGTTACCTTGAAGTCTATTATAAAAGGCGTAACCGAGTTTCAATGGGAGTGGAGATATCTTTGCTTTTGGGTGGCTTTAGAAGCTCTTTTTGGAGCTGAGACAGAGATTCGATACAGACTATCCCAAAGAATGGGTTTGTTCTTAGGCACGGATTTGAAAGAAGCGTCTGAAATATATGAGTTTATAAAAAGGGCTTATGTTTACAGGAGCAAGGTAGTACACGGTTCTGAACTGAAAAAGTTTAATGGGGATGAATCTTTGGATTTAATGGCAGAGCTAGAGCGCCAGTTGAGAAAGGCAGTGATTAAAATATTATCGAGCCAAAACTTAATCACAATATTTGAGGGAAAAAGTAGAGAGTCATATCTGGATACGTTAGCTTTCAAGTCAAACTAATGAGTTGTTACAGGCTCGCTTAACCGAACTCAAAGAAATGCCAAAGTGTTTAGCTGTCTCAGCAATAGAAGCGTTGTTATCTGCTCTCCATTGAGCCACTTGGCTGTCCACTATCGTCTTCACTTTACCAAGGTTCTTGCCTTCGGCCCTAGCTCGCTTAATGCCTGCTAGTTGGCGCTCTCGGATGTTCTCACGCTCCAGCTTGGACAATCCTGCAAGCATGGTCAACATAAATTCACCGAAGGGCGTGGAAAGGTCAAAGTGTTCTCTCAGAGATATGACCTTCACCCCTTTCTTTTTGAAGGCTTCTACGGTGGTTAGTACGTCGATAGTGTTACGGCCTAGACGGTCAATGGCTGTCACTACAAGCGTGTCATTCTTATCTGCAAACTTCATGATGGTGGCTAGTGATGGCCGTTCTAAAGCTGGGACTGTGCCGGACACTGCTGCATCCTGATACCACCTAACATCCTTATACTTTGCTTCGATGGTCATGCGTTGATTATCGCAAGTCTGGTCTTCTGTAGACACACGGCCATAGCCGATGATTACTCCCTTGTGCTCGCTCATTAGTGCTTCCTTTGGTTGGCTCATTAAGTATGGCTCATAATGTACTGCATGGCTCAATTAATGTCAACAGCAATGAACCAATCAAAGAGGTAAGGTTTAGCTATGGTCTGGAGTGGCTCACAGGGTACACCTTATGAACCAGTTGGTAATGAGTGGAGTAAGGACAGCGACTCCTGCTGCCGCTAGTGTTGGGAATTGACTGGCCGTCATGCGCTGGTGATTACCTACAGGTTCTAACTGAGGAAAGGGCTAGGAGAAACCTAGGTTATCCAGCCGCCGGAAAGGAAACAATTAAAGTATGGATTCGGAAAGGGATTGCTACAGCCACAGCTCGAAGGGGTGGCACGGGGGAAGCGGCCTACTCCTAAATCTATTAATAACCTCAAACAAATTTGCTGTAGAAATTTTTATTATTCCCGATTCCAAGGCATATAATGCCTCTATCGCATTAATCAGAAATAGCGCTATGAGTGATATAACAAAGGTAACTGAAGTAATTGAACTTCGTGTAGCAGCAGACGTGAATAAATATCTAAAACTTGGATGGTGTCTTCTTCGCATTTCATCAGATAATAGCGAAGGTGCAATTCAGCCAAATCAGTTGTATACGCTAGGCTGGGCTCAAGGTGGGGAAGCTATCCATAATTAAATTCATATCGAAAGGTATGTTTTACTTCATCTGATGGAACGGATAGGACACCTTCTCCAAGGCCTCCCGCTTAATCTCTAGCTCATTGCCATCTGAATACAGGCCATAAGTGATGTTGGGCTTTTCATGGCCTACAATGTCCGCTGCAAGGTTCTCAGATACTCTGGCGTTCTCTAGCGCCGTCACCAGTGTTTTGCGGATTGAGTGGAAGACATAATCACCATTGAACCCTAGGGCTGTCTTCAGCCGCCCAAATCGCTTACCAATAGCATTCGCTCGTTTACCGTGTTTATCAGCCTTCAGCCCTGAGATTAAATAGCCATCCTTCGAGCCTTTCTTTAAACGAGCAACTACAGGCATGATGGCTGAATGAATAGGAACTAGGCGCACCCCTGCTTTAGTCTTGGCTGCAACAATACTGAAGCTGTTGTCAGTCACCTCGGTTATCTTCAGACTGCAAAGCTCCTCAATACGTGCGCCTGTGTATGCTCCAATGGCAATAAGGTCTGCTAGGATTGGGTCGGCCTTACTGGCTTTTGTCCATAAGTCCACGACCTGCTGTTTAGTAAACGGAAGCCATGATTCCGTCTCTTTATCTGGTTCCCCAAGGACATCCATGAACGGGTCTACCGACCGTGGAGCTGCCCTCCTATGCTTGAGAAACTTCCAGAAATTCCTTGCAGCCCACACTTGGCGTTTACGACTTGAGTAAGTCTCTCCGTTGTCTTCCAGCTTATCAAGCCAGTTTAATACCGAATCATCGTGAATTGAATCAATCGTAGGGAAGTGAGTTAAGAATGCCGCTACATCCTTGGTCATCTGGTCAATAGTTTTGGGCTTTAGCTTGAGCTGCTTCTTCCATGGTTCAAAGAAGGTATTGGACGGTTTGGAGAGACCTGAACCCACGCTGTAAAACTCAGCGGCCCTCTTCAAGCCGCGTGAGTCTGCAATCTTCTCGGCTTCCTCGACTAAAACCTCTTCGAGCGTTCGCCTTCTTTCTGCATCCTGCTGAGCCTGCATCTCAGCGCGGAATTGGACGGCCTTTGCCAAGTGGGCAGTGTCGCTGTTTCTAGCCGCCTCAAGTTGCAACTTCCAGCCAGCAACCCATTGGGAAGCAATCAACTCCGCTTTGCGCTTGTCCGTAGTGCCTGTGGACTTTTTGAAACGTAACTGGTCTGGTATTCCGTTAACCCCCCTAAGTGCTGTTGGAATATCCAAGACAGCATCCCAATTATTTCGACCTTCTCTGATGTACTTTGGCATGTGTTTATTATGGCGTAAAATCTCATTCTACCCCACGTTTTTACCCTACACAAACACTCTAGAATGTAGTAATATCAATGCATTCAAGGGGATAGGTGGGAGTGGATTTAGAATCCCCCCTTCTCCGCCAGTCATCTCAGGCATGAGAAATCCGTAGCTGGATTCTGATGACATTTTAGTCACGCCTGTTTAATGTTCACCCATTCATTCTATTTGCTTAGAACAACCACACTACTCGACATCGAGTCGACTCATTTTTTGCTTGAAGCTGTTTACAGAAAAGTCAGCCGCGGCAAGACATGCGGCCATATCAAATTGATTGTCGCTGATATCAATATAGCCCATTCCCCAGTCAGCATATAGCCTCCCTGGCAGATCACCGCTGAGGATCATCACGATATTTTTGTGTCGCCGATCACGCAGGATATTCGCTAGCAGCGCATCGACACTGGCCGCTTCTCCTTCAAAATATTGCGTGAAATTTAAGCCATCAAACAGTAATACACCGGTAATTCCATCACGGCTGTTTGCAGCACGCGAAGTTTTAACGATGTCAGGCACCACCAATACGTCGTAGTGCTCTTGGTTTAATACGCTTGTATACAGAACAAATTTCATGGCTGTGCTCATGTTTTGAGATACTTAATGATATACGATAAATAATTGATCAATATATATTTAAAGCGTCATGTTTGATCTCGTCTGATCGTCGCAACAGTTCTAGCAAGCGCGCAAGCCCCGTCCTGACTGATCCGACAACCCCGTGGCATCAATAACTGCCTGGTCCTGCATCAAGCTCGACTACGTTGTTTAACGTATTAATCAACCATGACTTCGGTGCGAGCATAGTAACAAGCAAGCTTGGCAGTAAACCGTGCAATGGTGATCAGCCCTTCTGTTTCTCTTTTCTTCAGGCCCGCGAGATCGGTGGTCAGAGTAAAAGAGTAACAGGTCATAGAGCGCACTTCCCCATATTCAGCCAGCCCCCCATAGGCGGCATGCACACCTCTTATTTCGTCATTCAGCCGCTCTCAAGCCTTGTTCGTTGAGCCAACGACTATCACGCCTAGCAGCGCCATGTTAACGAGCTCACTTGCACATTCTTAACCCAGTGGAGTCTTTCAATATGTCAGAGCATACTTGTAGTCCCGGTTGTCAGCATGGCGTTACCCCAGGTAATGAAGCACACATCAAAGAAGAGTTTCACGAGGCAAGGAGGTCTTTTTTAAAAGATGCCTTTGCCGTCGGCAGCACCACTGCCGCGCTTGGCGCGATGGGGATTACCATGTCGTCAAACGCCTTTGCCCAGAGTCCCAAGGTCGGTACGGGCCGCGCCAATCATTTTTATGTCCCTGCCAATGACAAAACGGTCCATTGGGGATTTTTCAGTAAATCCCTCAAACCGTTAATTGAGGTCGAGTCTGGTGACTATGTGACCCTGGAAACCCTGACCCACCATGCCAATGATGATGCCGAACGGATGGTGAGAGGCGATGCGGGCGCAGAAAGTGTGTTTTACTGGGATAGCAAACGCAAAGGAGTAGACCGTCGCGGGATAGGCGCCATGAATGCCAAAGTGGGCGCAGGGGGTGGCTTAGGTGTCCATATTTGTACCGGGCCGATTGCAGTTAAGGGCGCTGAGCCGGGTGATATTCTGGAAGTCCGCATTGTGGATGTCACCCCCAGACCCAGCGCTAACCCCTTATACAAGGGCAAGGCCTTTGGCAGTAATGCTGCTGCCTGGTGGGGGTTTCATTACGGTGACACGATAGAGGAGCCAAAAAAACGTGAAGTGATCACCATTTATGAAGTCGATGCGACCGGGGAAAGAAACTATGCATCCGCAGTGTATAACTTCCGCTGGACGCCACAAATCGATCCATTCGGAATTGTGCACCCCATCATTGACTACCCCGGCGTCCCGGTCGACCATAAAACCATCAAAGAAAATCACAATGTACTGAAAAACGTCCGTATCCCTATCCGTCCGCACTTCGGTACCATGGGGGTCGCGCCGAGTGAAGCCGACATGGTCAACTCGATTCCACCCAACTACACCGGCGGCAACATAGATAACTGGCGCATTGGTAAAGGCGCCACGCTCTACTACCCGGTATCGGTGTCAGGCGGCTTATTTTCGGTCGGCGATCCGCATGCGTCACAAGGCGATTCCGAGCTGTGTGGCACGGCCATCGAGTGTTCTCTGACCGGCACTTTTCAGCTGATTTTGCATAAAAAAGCCAGCCTGCCCGGCACGGCACTGGAAAGCCTGAAATATCCACTGCTGGAAACGCAAGATGAATGGCTGCTTCATGGATTCAGTTATCCAAACTACCTGGCGGACTTGGGGCCAGATGCGCAGAATAGTATTTTTGCCAAATCCTCGGTCGATTTAGCCTTGCGCGATGCCTACCGCAAAATGCGCGATTTCTTGATGACTACCCAAGGATTGAGTGAAGACGAGGCGATCTCACTGATGTCAATTGCGGTTGACTTTGGCATTACGCAGGTGGTGGATGGCAACTGGGGCGTGCATGCGTTGGTGAAAAAAAGCATTTTCCCGCCGCGCAAAAATTGATCATGCGCCAGAGCATCAGCCTGATAAATTGCTAATGGAAAGGCAACGCGCCTCTCCGTTAGCAAATCTATTTAAGAAGAAGGATGCGTTCTAAGAAAAAACAGGATTGAGCAGAGCAGCGTGCAATGCATGCGGTGACTAGATTAAAGCACGAATCTCGGGCAAATTGCGCCACCAGCCATACACGTCCATGCCGCAGCCAAATACGTAGCGGTTTGGCACCACCAACCCGACCACATCGGCTTGCAATGGCTTTTGCAAGCCATTGTCTTTTTCAGTCAGCACCGCGGTGAGCACGTGGCGCGCACCTGCCGCATGGCAAAAGCGCACCACTTCTGCCAAGGTAATCCCCTCATCCAGAATATCGTCCACAATCACCACAGTTTGGTCACGCAGGTCTAACTCGGGCTGCTTGCTCCAGACAATTTCATGGCCAGCCGTGCCGTGATAGCGATTGGCCTGCAAGTAGTCTATTCGTGCTGGCAGATTGAGTCGCGCCATTAATTGACCGGCCAGATAAAGGCCGCCACGCATCACGCAAAGCAACACGATGCTTTCGCTAGCAAGGTCTTGCATGCGCTGCTGCAACTGTAACGCAACGCGCTCCATGGCGGCGTTGACCTCTTCTGCGGTAAATACCACCTGCGACTGCGCCAGCCAGTGCGCCGGCGGTTGATCCTGCGGTGCAACCATGCGCGTTAGAGGCTCAGGGTTTTCAGATACGCTCTGAAGCTGTCGGCGATTTCGGGATGTTTGAGACCCAACTCAACGTTGGCCTGCATAAAGCCGAGTTTGCTGCCGCAATCATAGCGTTTGCCCTTGTAGCGGTACGCCATGACTTTCTCGTACTGCATCAAGGCAGAAATACCGTCTGTCAGCTGAATTTCGCCGCCTTTGCCTGGCTTGACGTGCTCCAGGCACTCAAAAATGCGTGGGCTCAACACATAACGACCGACCACGGCCAGGTTGGAAGGCGCTTCTTCCGGTTTTGGTTTTTCTACCATGCCTTTCACTTCGAGCAAGTCATCGGTTTTTGCCACGGCATCCACCACACCATAGCTGCTGGTTTCTTCCGGTGCAACCGTTTCAATGCCCAAAATGGAGCATTGCTGCTCTTCATACATGTCTACCATTTGCTTCGTGATGGATACATCACCAACCAGCAAATCGTCCGCAAGTAAGACTGAAAATGGCTCATCCCCGACCACAGGCTTGGCGCAAAGCACGGCATGGCCCAGGCCCAATGCTTGTGACTGGCGGATAAACACGCAGCTGACCCCTTTGGGCAGAATGCTGTGCACGATATCCAGCAGTTTTTGCTTGCCGGCCGCCTCGAGTTCGGCTTCCAGTTCATAGGCCTTGTCAAAGTGGTCAGCAATCGAACGTTTGTTGCGACCCGTGATAAAAATTAACTCGGTTGCGCCAGCGGCAATCGCCTCTTCGGCTGCATATTGAATCAGCGGCTTATCGACGACAGGCAGCATTTCCTTAGGGCTAGCCTTGGTCGCTGGCAAAAATCGGGTCCCTAGCCCTGCCACCGGGAAGACTGCTTTTGTAATTTTTTTCATGGTCGTATCCTAATAAATAAAAATAGTTATAACAAAAGAATAAAGGTGTGACTCAAACTTTTAATATAGATTTCAACTTTAAGCAAAGAACAGTCCCTGCCAGCAATGCCGTCACCGCATTGGCGATAATCACCGGCCAATCTCCGATCAAGAGACCATAAATCAGCCATAACACCACGCCAGAAGTGAAAATGGTGTACATCGGCAACGAGATGCCGCTTAAATCCCTGGTACGCCATGATTGCAAAACTTGTGGGATAAAGGCTAACGTGGTGCACACGGCAGCGATTGATCCAATACAGGTGTTTACTATGCTCATTTCAAATCTTCTACTTCGGCACCAAAGGCCTGTAACTTGAGTTTTTTGAGTTGATCCCTGAATTGGGCCGCCTTTTCAAACTCAAGGTTTTTGGCCGCGTCGTGCATGGCTTTTTCAATGCGCTTGATTTCCTTGGTCAGCATTTTTTCGCTCATGCTTTCATAGCTGGCCTGTTCCTGCGCAGCCTTGCGTTCACGCTGGGCCTCATCCTTGTCATAGACGCCATCAATGATGTCTTTAATGCGCTTGGTGACGCCTTTGGGCGTAATGCCATGCTCCGCGTTAAACGCCAATTGAATCTTGCGGCGACGGTCCCCTTCATCCATCGCCAGTTTCATGCTGCGTGTGATGCTATTGGCATAAAAAATGACGCGCCCATTCAAATTACGCGCCGCACGGCCCGCTGTTTGAATCAATGACCGCTCAGAGCGCAAAAAGCCCTCTTTATCGGCATCCAGCACGGCCACCAGCGACACCTCGGGGATGTCCAGGCCCTCACGTAGCAGGTTAATGCCGACCAGCACATCAAACTCACCCAGGCGCAAGTCACGGATGATCTCCACGCGTTCCACCGTATCGATATCGCTATGCAAATAGCGGACCTTGACGCCATGTTCGCTCAGGTAATCCGTCAGGTCTTCAGCCATGCGCTTGGTCAGGGTTGTTGCTAGCACGCGTTCGCCCACGGCGACACAGCGTTTGATCTCGCCGAGCAGATCATCTACCTGAGTATCGGCAGGTTTGACGGTAATTTCAGGGTCTACCAGTCCGGTTGGCCGAGCAATCATTTCCACCACTTGCTGCTGATGCTCTTTTTCGTAATTGGCAGGCGTGGCCGAGACAAATACGCATTGCCGCATAATACGCTCAAACTCTTCAAACTTGAGCGGACGATTATCCATAGCCGAGGGCAGGCGCCAGCCATAATCCACCAGGTTAGCCTTGCGTGAGCGATCACCCAGATACATACCGCCAATTTGCGGCACGGTCACATGGCTCTCGTCTATGATCATCAGCGCTTCAGCGGGCAGGTAATCAATCAATGTCGGCGGCGGGTCGCCGGGGTTGCGGCCCGTCAAATGACGGCTGTAGTTTTCAATGCCTTTGCAAAAGCCGATTTCGTTAAGCATTTCGAGATCAAAACGCGTGCGCTGTTCGATGCGCTGCGCTTCTACCAGCTTGTTTTCACTCAGGAAAAAACTGACGCGCTGACGCAGTTCTTCCTTGATGGTTTCCATGGCCCTTACCGTCGCTTCACGCGCGGTCACATAATGGCTGGACGGGAAAATACGGAAATTGTGTATCTTGTTAAAAATCTGGCCCGTCAGCGGATCAAACAACTGAATGGTATCAATCTCGTCATCAAACAGATTGATTCTGACCGCCGTTTCACTGTTCTCTGAAGGGAACACGTCAATAATGTCGCCCCGGACACGGAAGCAGCCCCGGCTAAAGTCAAAGTCGTTGCGGTCATACTGCATGGCAATCAGGTGCGCAACAATGTCTTTTTGTGCAATCTTTTTACCCTGATGAATATGCAACACCATGCCATGGTATTCGCCTGGATCACCAATACCGTAAATGGCCGAAACAGTAGCCACAATCACGGCATCTTCGCGCTCGAGCAAGGCTTTGGTCGCTGACAAACGCATCTGCTCAATGTGTTCGTTGATGCTGGAGTCTTTTTCGATAAACAGGTCGCGCGAAGGCACGTAGGCTTCCGGCTGGTAATAATCGTAATAGCTGACGAAATACTCGACGGCATTATTGGGGAAAAACTCGCGGAACTCGCTATAAAGCTGTGCAGCCAAGGTTTTATTCGGTGCCATGACAATCGCCGGTTTGCCGGTGCGCGCAATCACGTTCGCCATGGTGTAGGTCTTGCCAGAGCCTGTCACCCCCAGCAAGGTTTGAAACTTGAGGCCGTCATGAATCCCCTGCGTCAATTTTTCAATTGCCTGTGGTTGATCCCCAGCCGGCGGAAAGGGCTGGTGTAATTCATATTTACTACCGGGGAAAGTAACGATCACAACAACAGTCTGTGCATGGGATAAATAATATAGATTCTATTTTAACTGCTTTTGCGCAGGCAGGCATATGATTTACAATTTTCTCAACTACTTTGCGCCTGAACTTTTATCGCAATCACCAGTCAGTTAAACCACAATGAATCATATTCTTTTGGGGGTCGCGTGAAATTCCTTTTAATAGCCATTTTGGCACTCGGTACACCAGCGGCGCAAGCCTACAATCAGCAAGCCCTGATGGAAGCTTACTTTGGCGTGGTCATGATCCGCGGCTACAATCAGGAAGGTGGCATGGCGTATGGTTCCGGCGTGGTGGTCAGCGACAATTCAGTGGTGACCAATTGCCATGTCTTGCGCGCAACCAAACAGCCCTGGGTCTCGCGTGGCGAAGACAGCTACCCAATCACCAGCGTACGCGCAGATGCCTGGCATGATTTGTGTCTGGTGACCACTAGCAATATGCCCTTCAAGCCAGTCCCGCGCGGCAACAGCCTGGCCTTGAGTCGCGGCCAGGAAATCACCGCGATTGGACACTCAAATGGTGTGCCTGCACCCATCACCTCTATTGGTGAAATTCAGGGCTTGTATCCCACGCCTGCCGGCAATATGATCCGCAGCAGCGCCAAGTTTCTCATGGGAGCCAGCGGCAGCGGCTTGTTTGACATGGATGGCAAACTGGTAGGCATCAATACATTTAAAACGGCAGGCAATGGTGGCAGCATTCACTTTGCATTGCCCGTCGAGTGGCTGGAGACCCTGGAGAAAATGCCAGCCAGCAACGTCTTTCCTGTGTCAGGCAAAGCATTGTGGGAGGAAGACGAAGACAAAAAACCCTACTATATGCGTGCTGCCGTGCCCGAATCCCGTCAAGATTGGCCTGCACTGGCACAAGTCAGCCAGCTTTGGACCCAGCAAGAAACAAGCAGCCCAGATGCCTGGTTTAGTCTGGGGCTGGCAGAAATGTCACTCAAGCACTTTGATGTCGCCGCCTCCGCCTTTAGCCAAGCCGTCAAACTGGACAAACAGTTTGTTGAGGCCTGGTTTAGACGTGGTGAAATGGCCCAGAAACTGGGCGACCAACACACTGTGCATGAGATTGAGGGCCAGTTACAACAAATAGATCCCACCCTGGTGCCTGTCTACCAGGCTTATCTCGGCTGCGGCAAACAATGTTAAATCTTCCTGTCATCATTTTCGCCTCACCGCCCCGCCCGGGGCGACCAGCTTAAAACAACTGGCGCGCCTCGCGCGCGCCTTTCACTTCCCTATCCGCTTGTTTTTGCGTAAAATATTGCGTTTTTCATTTTTTTGCAGGCTGCATACGCAGCCTGCTTATTAAGCATACGACCCAACAAGGAAGTGATCTTGAACCAAGCTGCTGCCAACGTGCTGTCCGCACGCGTGTTATCCATTAAAGAATCGCCCACCCTGGCCATTACAGCCAAAGCGGCCAAATACAAGTCCGAAGGCCGTCCTATCATAGGCCTGGCGGCAGGCGAACCTGATTTCGACACGCCACAACATATTAAAGATGCAGCCAAGGCAGCAATTGATGCCGGGTACACCAAATACACCCCTGTGAGCGGGATCCCTGCCCTCAAAAAAGCCATCGTCAACAAATTCAAGAACGAAAATGGCTTTGATTACGCAGTCAATGAAGTAATTGTTGGCGTCGGTGGCAAGCAAACCATTTTCAACCTGTGCCTTGCGGTGTTAAACCCAGGCGACGAAGTCATCGTGCCTGCCCCTTACTGGGTCAGCTATGCCGACATTGCCATGGTCGCAGAGGCAAAACCGGTGATTATTGAATGCGGGATTGAGCAAGGCTTTAAACTGCTGCCCGCGCAACTCGAAGCAGCAATCAACAGCAAAACCAAACTGGTGATGTTTAACTCACCTTCCAACCCAACCGGCGCAGTCTATAGCCTGGACGAGCTCAAGGCGCTGGGCGAGGTGCTGCTCAAACATCCACATGTGCTGGTCGCAACTGATGACATGTATGAACACGTCAACCTGACCGGCGAAAAATTCCACAACATCCTCAATGCCGCGCCAGGCCTCAAAGACCGCTGCATTGTGCTCAATGGGGTGTCCAAAGCTTACTCCATGACCGGCTGGCGTATCGGTTATGCCGCAGGCCCGGCCTACATCATCAAGGCGATGGAAATCCTGCAAAGCCAGTCTACCAGCAACCCAACCTCGATTTCGCAATATGCGGCCGAGGCAGCCCTCAGCGGTTCGCAAGACTGCATCAAGCCCATGGTTGCGGCTTTCCGCGAGCGCCACAAATATGTGGTGGATCGTTTTAACGCCATGCCAGGCTTGAGCTGCCTGATGGCAGGTGGCGCATTCTATGCCTTCCCGGATGCGCGCCAAGCCATTGCCAACCTGCACCAGGCTGGCAAAATCAAGGAAACTACCGATATGGCACTCGCTGAGTACCTGCTCGAAGAACATAATGTGGCAGTGGTGCCTGGCTCCGCATTTGGTGCAGAAGGCTACTTCCGCATCTCGTTTGCCACCAGCATGGAAAACTTACGCGAAGCATTAGACCGCATCGAGCACGCACTTAAGGTTTAACAAGATAGTCCCAAATATAGTCACCAAAAAGCGCCTGCGGGCGCTTTTTGCTTTTGCATCGCAACACCTGTCACAAAATCAGTGTAGCGCTCAAAACAAGCGTATCAGCCTAAAACTCCATAGTTTTTCTGCGCTTTGCGCAGGGTTCAAGGTCGAGACTGCCATACCCATCTGCAAGGTATAACGCTCGCTCGCATCGAAATGTACTTGTGGCGTCAATCGGTAACGCCAAGTACCGCCGCGGCTGATTTCCTGATTTATTTCCATGCCCAAGGTCACGCGCGTCGATGCATCATAAAACACCGAGTGATTAAGCAAATAGCCAGCCCTGGCACGCCGATTGACATCCTGTACACGCAGTCCCAGCATACTCAGCGACGACCATGGCTCAGTCCATCGTTTGGCGACAATATAGGTTGCATCGACAGAAACAGTTTTACTATGTTTATGCATATCAACAAAAGCCTGCCAACCGGTGGCCATGCCTCGCGCAGAGGAAACCTGCAGCGTCTGCTGAATGGCCAATTTATAGCGTTCGTGCCGCGTATTCTCGATAGGCAATTCCAACTCCACCCCAATGTCGTCCGCCAGGCCATATTCAAGCTCAGGCGCCCAGCTGACATCCCCAGTCGCCGCACTCACATCCACCAGCGCATTTACCTCCAGATCGCCCTGCTTCACCCCCAACGGTCGCACCAGGTCATAGACCATAGGCTCAGGCACTCTCAACACACGGTCACTATGCGCAGCATCCGATTCAAGAAATAGCGCTTCTTCAGAAGCCTCCGAAACAAGGGCGCTGGTTAACAGCAACACATAAGCACAAACAACAGCACAGACGTTCACAATTACATTTATACAAATATAAAAACCACATCATACCAAGCAAGCGACCAACGCTCCAAGTGATTCCTCCTCACACAGGTTATTCTTGTTTGACATGCGCAGGAAAGCCTTTGGAAGCAAACAGCAATGATCAGGCGTTTGCAAAATAAACAAAGAGAGAGATAAAGAATGCATCAGGATAAGGTGATCCGATATTGCGAAGCGCTAGGCAATGCTGCAGAAAAGCAAAAAGGCCTCGCATTTCTGCAAGGCCTTTTTCTATTTGGCTCACCATCTTAGATAAAACTGATAACTGGATTCTAACTTGTAAAATTTGAATCTATACATACGCACCAACTTGAATTATTCAGACGCAGTTTTTTTTGTAGGCACACCTACGTTTTTTGCTTTTCCTAATTTTTCTTTGAGATCTCTGATTGATTGAGTTCTTTTTAATTTTTCATCTGGGATTACGTAAATTTCATGCAAAATGGCTTTAAATGTTTCAAGAAAAAGCTGTAAGTTACGACTATCCCACGCTATCCAACTTTGTTCATGAACATGATCACTGGTCATATCTTTTATGTGACCTAAAATTTCAAATAAAACAGGATCAATAAATAAATATTTTTTTCTTAAACTTTCAATTTTATCGTCGTAATTCGCACCTTCAACCCTCTGCAGTGCAAGTAGCTCGTAAATACCTTTGCGTGTGCATGCAGATGCGCCAGTTAGATAATTCATTTTTGCGCAACCTTCAGCTTCTGAAATCAACTCTCTTATTTCTTTGGGGATACGGTTATCGACAACAAAAAATGATGTAGGTACCGAATAAAAAAATTCCTGATCTAAATCCACGTCATCTTTAAATCTGCCAAAACCGTAAGATGAATCTTGAAGGTTTGAAAAAGTCAAATGCATTGATATATGTTGGCAGCTTTCACAAATAACTCTCCATATGTAGCAAATTTTGTCACTAGTCCAATGAAAACCCTCGGAACCAAGATTTCTATATTTAACATGACGCCTATTGCAGTAAGGGCAATTGTAGATATCGTGTGTAATAAAATATTTTGAATCTAGATGGGAGTGATCTTGCACTGGTTTATTCCTGATGGTTAGTTGAACTGTAACCCCGTTTATGTAACACGGGGGGCTCTAAATACATAAACAACAGAATAAAATAAAAATTTATCCTTGTGTTTTAATTTGATTGACATTTAAATATTATTATTTTAGATTCATTTGAAATTCAAACAACATACGGATAAATTATGAAATCAGCTCATTTACATGATATGTGGTCAAGCCCCGACAACGGGCGACTAGTTTCCAAGCAAATTTCACTTCGTTTACCTGTTCATATTGCTGCAAAAATAGCTGCATTGAGTGAACTATACCCTCAAAAAAATCGCACTCAAATTATTGCTGATTTATTAACTCTTGCTTTGGACGATCTCGAAAAAAATTTACCATATTCAATACATGAAGCACCAAGACATGTACAAGATCAAGAGAGGGATGTCTCACAACATTTAGGTTACGAGATTGAGACAATCTATGAGCTAGGCGGTGCACGTGCGCAATTTCGTTGTGCTGCCAATAAGTACTATTTGGAGTATGAGAAAGAGCTAGGAAATGAAAAGCCAACAGCACTATATGGCTCAATTTATGGCTCCCAAGATTATTTGGAAAATCTGGATAAATGAATTTCAAATATCTTCTTTCCAGCTTCGACACCATTGAGTGTGCCTATTACTTGATCCCGCTCGATCAGGCCAGACTTGACTTTCTGGACTTAGCATCCCAGAAAGAGGCATTAATCAAGGCTAAGATAAACAAGCCCAAGCCAATTAAGCTCGGTTGTGAAGATTTCTTGCTTGCTTCACATGGCACATCAAGCGGCTATCCATTTTTGATTGAAAATGATGTGTTCATCATTCAGTTTGGCGAATTTAACCGTCCAAACTTCTTCGTCAAATTTCGCAGTATTGCCTTATGGCATAACAGCTTGCTGGATTTGCATAAGCGTTTTTTAAACTGGGCTGCATCCGTAGGGTTGACTCAGGCACAGCCTGAGCGATTGTCGCGCGTGGATTATGCGTTTGACTACCATCTGCCAGTGGTCGATTTTGATGAAGATAGTTTTGTATCTCGTTCAACTAAAGACAGCCAATATCGCAAAGATGGCAAAGTCCAGACGTTTAAATTCGGCACTGAAAACGTGGTGCTAAGGGTTTATAACAAAGTCGATGAAATCAATGAGCAAAGTCAAAAAAACTGGCTTTTCAAATTGTGGGGGATGGATCAGGATGTCTGGCGTGTTGAATGGCAGGTCAGAAAAGATCAGCTCCGCAAAATAGGCATTTCATCTATGCAATCTCTTGAGGAACGTCAGGCAGACCTTTTGCGATTGCTTTCAACCAATCACACTACATTAAGAATTAAAGCAGATGACAGCAACCGATCACGGTGGGATATGCATCCACTCTGGCTTGATTTGTTAGCCCAAATTGATCAACTTCAAGGTTTAGGCGTCAAGCGTGAACATAAGCCGCTTGATCTTTACGATGAGCGATTAACTCGCATTGCAATGAGTGTTTATGGCTATCTTAAAAGAGTGGCTGCAATCGATGTTTTATATTCAGGGAATCAAAAGTCATACATGGATGAAACGTTTCAGCATTTATTCAATATCGTTTCTGAAATTCATGATCCATTGACATGGCAACAAGAGGTTGACCGTAGAGCGAATGAAATGAGGTTAGGCGAATGGTAATTGCATTAAGTAAATTGATTGAAATGATCAACGAGCGCAAAAACATGGTGCTTCTAGTGGCTGAGTCGAGTTTGCCTGAAAACCAGTTTAGAGCATTCAGAAAATTTTTATTGATTCAGTTCGGTGATAAGGGCTTGGAAGGGGAGTTGCAAAAGATATACACCGAGAGTCATTTTGATGAACGGAATGGGCGGGAATAGATTATGCACGAAAGGGGGTGCCATCATGATTGAGCAAGCAATCCATAGAGCTGCTGATCATTCTGTATCAACAGCAAGCCGATGAAAATGTAAGTGAAGTAGAGTTGCAGCATATCAGCACGTTTTTTCCAGAAATTTTAGCTGAGATATTGCAGCGTATTGAACAAGACCAGGAGTAAACCAAAATGGCGGTTGCACTTTACGCGAGAGTTTCCACAGTCAGGCAAGCTGAAAAGGATTTATCCATCCCTGATCAGATTAATCAAATGCGTGACTGGTGTCAGGCAAATGGCTATGTCGTGGCGATGGAGTATATCGAGCCAGGTGCGTCCGCCACCGATGACAGGCGACCAGTCTTTCAGCAAATGATTGCAGACGCTACGAGCGACAGCGAACCTTATGAGGCCATCATTGTGCATAGTCGGTCACGCTTCTTTCGCGATATGTTCGAGTTTTTGAACTATGAGCGCAGATTAAAACGGGCGCATTGCAAGCTGGTTTCAATTACTCAGATTACAAGCGATGATCCTGCCGGCGAAATGGCTAGCAAAATATTCAGCTTATTTGATGAATACCAGAGCAAAGAGAACGGCAAACACACAATCCGCGCCATGAAAGAAAATGCCAGACGCGGTTTTATGAACGGATCACGCGCACCCTTTGGCTATCGTGCGATTGAAATCGAGGTCATGGGCGCCAAGGGCAAAAAGAAAAAGAAAATTGACATTGATCCGGTTGAATCTGAAATCGTCAAAAAGATTTTTCATTTGTACCTGTTTGGCAACGAATACGGTCACATGGGGGCAAAAGAAATTGCTACCTATCTGAATGATAAAAACATCAAGCTACGCACTCAAAAATGGAACCGTGGCCGAGTGCATGAGGTGCTAAGCAATAAAGCCTATATTGGCGAGTATTACTTTAACAAGCGCAACAACAAAACAGGCGAGCTGAAATCATCAGACGAATGGATCAAGGTCGAGATACCTGCCATTATTGAGGCGAGCACGTTTGAGGACGCACGCATCCGCAGAGCGGAGCGCGCGCCCGCAAAAGTGCCGCCGAGGTTGGTCAATTCCCCGACACTGCTCACTGGCATATTGAAATGTGGCATCTGTGGTGCAGGCATGACGCTGGCAACGGGTAAAGGCGGGCGATATCGGTACTATAAATGCAATACACGCATTGGGAAGGGCAATCATTTGTGCACCATGCCTGCCGTTTCAATGGAAAAACTGGACAATCTTGTGCTGACCACCCTTGCAGACAAGGTTTTTACGCCGGAGCGAGTATCGACCATGATGCAGGAGATGCGCAAACGGGTTGTCCAGCGCAATAAAGAACAGTCCAACAACGCGCAGCCGCTACAAAAAGAACTGGAAGAGTTAAACCAGCGCAATGAGCGTTTGTTTGAAGCGGTGGAGAAGGGCTTTCTGCCAATGGACGAAACACTGCAAGCCAGATCAAGAAGCATCCAAACCAGACGACAGGATATTTTGCTTGAGATTGCATCCATGAAGCGGCAGCAGGATATGCCAGTCGATGCGCTCAATCAAAAGAACATCAAAGTATTTATTCAGGTGCTTAAAGAGAAACTCACAGATCGCAAATCAAATTTCGGCAAACAATACTTAAAAGGGCTGATCCAGCAAATAGTGCTTAAAGATGGAGAGGCGACCATATCAGGAAGTTATGACGCCATGGCAAGTGCGATTGTTGAGACGAAAAAAATGGGCACTGAATTAACAGTGCCCACTTTTGCATCTAGTTGGCTCCTCAACCTGGGCTCGAACCAGGGACCTACGGATTAACAGTCCGGCGCTCTACCGACTGAGCTATTGAGGAATCGGTACGTCGTTTGAAGGCGCTATATTACTGAGACCACGCCCCTTGGTCAACCACTTTTTGCGAAATATTTTATATTTTTTTGGCCACAGGCCAGCCATCTGCAAAATGCCACTCACGCTGCAAATTTTCGGCAAATTTTTGTAATATTCAGCTTGTCCAAGCTTGACAGACTTAGGCATGTAAGGTTATGAGGATATAATATTTCCAGGAGAATAAAGATGCATAGCATGGTGGCAAAAATTTCACACCTGGATGGTCAGGTCGAGGCGGTCAACGCAATGGGCCAGCACCGGCCACTGAGCGCTGGGGACTGGTTACGTGAGGGTGAGCGTATTGTGGCGCAGGATGGCGCTCAGGTTTCGCTGGAGACTGCGACTGGTGAACGCTTGCAGGTGCAAGGTCTGCAAACCATGACACTGAGCGCGCAATTGACGGCGGATTATCTGCCGCATGCCAGTGATGATGCGATTGATGCACAATTGTTGCAACATGTCCTCTCCTCATTACAGGCGGGCGATACCGAACTGGATATTTCTACCCTCTTACAATCACCGCTGGAGTTTGCCGCTTTTGCGGCCCCAGCGGATCATCCGCCACAAGCGGATGCCTTGCATATCGCTGACTTGATCCCTGAACAAGCCGCCGCTGAACATGGTCCATCCAGTTTAGCGCCTAACGATAGTGTCGCGTTGATGGTTGCCACCGCATTGCCTAGCGAGATCGCGCTGCAGCAGCAACTATTAAAAGACATGGATCAGCACTAATCTTGTGAGTGATGTCTGCTAAAAGCCTTGCATTGTTGCAAGGCTTTTTACTTATGCGGGCCTGCGCTCTTACCAACAAGTCATCAAACGGCGTCTCTTTGTCAGGCAAACGCCGAGGATAGATTTTTTTACTTGCAGACGGCCCTGTGGCAAACTTAATGGGCGTAGACACGGTCTATATTGTTGATTTCCGCAACAGCAGGCGATATCCCTCTCCGGCGGCGGGAAGGTAAGGTGGTAGAAAGATCAATATGTCTGATTTGGCACTGACGCTGGCGCGTATCCAGTTTGGTTTTACGATTTCGTTTCACATCATCTTCCCGGCCATAACCATAGGTTTGGCCAGTTACCTGGCAGTCCTCGAAGCACGCTGGCTCATGACCAAACAAAGCGTGTATCTGGATCTCTACCACTTCTGGATTAAAGTGTTCTCGCTATGTTTTGGCATGGGCGTGGTATCTGGCCTGGTGATGGCTTACCAGTTTGGCACCAACTGGGCTGGCTTCTCCAATGTCGCCGGCGGCGTGACCGGTCCTTTACTGGCTTATGAAGTGCTTACCGCCTTCTTCCTTGAGGCGGGTTTTCTCGGCGTGATGCTGTTTGGCTGGAACAAGGTCGGGCCAGGCCTGCACTTTCTGTCAACCTTGATGGTCGCGGTTGGCACCTTGATCTCTGCCACCTGGATTCTGGCTTCGAATAGCTGGATGCAAACGCCACAGGGCTTTGAGTTAATCGCCGGTAAAGTAGTGCCGGTGGACTGGTGGCAGATCATATTCAATCCCTCATTCCCTTACCGGCTCATGCACATGGTCATCGGTGCCTATCTGGCCACAGCCTTGCTGGTGGTGGCGACAGCTGCCTGGCACTTGCTCAAGCAGCGGGATCACGCCAGCATCCGTAAAATGTTGTCCATGGGGTTATGGCTGATTCTGCTGATTGCGCCTTTGCAAGCATTTATTGGCGATATGCATGGCTTGAATACCCTCAAATACCAACCCGCCAAAATCGCCGCGATTGAAGCGCACTGGGAGAACAAAGGCAATGAACCGACGCCGCTGATTCTGTTTGCCTGGCCAGACATGCAACAGGAAAAGAATCATTTTGTCCTCGAAATCCCGGTGCTTGGCAGCCTGATTTTGCGTCACTCATTGACCGAGCAGATTCCTGCACTCAAGCAATTCGCCCCTCAAGATCGGCCCAATGCCACCATTATTTTCTGGACCTTCCGCGTGATGGTGGCGCTGGGCTTGCTCATGATCTTGCTGGCATTCTCCTCCGTGTGGCTACGCTTGAAACAACAACTGTATCAACAGCCGCTGTTCCTCAAGTTTGCAGTGGCCATGGGGCCCGCAGGCATTATTGCCATCCTGGCAGGCTGGTTCACCACCGAAATCGGCCGCCAGCCCTGGGTAGTGTATGGCGTGTTGCGTACTGCAGAGGCGGTGACGCCGCACCCTGCCAGCGAGGTGGCACTGACCTTGGGCCTGTTTGTCATCATTTACCTGTTAGTGTTTGGCATGGGCACGCGCTTCATGCTCCGGCTGCTCAAAGCAGGCCCTAGTACCGGGGAGGCACTGCACGGCGACGCCATTTCACCGCAGCTTGACCACGCCACTGCATTTACGCTGGCCCCTGAGTTTCACCCGGAGACGAAGACACCCGCTTCGGCGCAGTCAGCAAAGCACCAGGCTGGCACTCAGGCTGACGATCAATCAAAGGATCAATAAATGGACTTGTCTCTCATATGGGCTGCGATCATTCTGTTTGGCATCATGATGTACATCATCATGGATGGCTTTGATCTTGGTATAGGCATTCTTTATCCCTTTTTTAAAGACAAAAGCGACCGTGACCTCATGATGAACACGGTGGCCCCGGTGTGGGATGGTAATGAAACATGGCTGGTGTTGGGGGGCGCCGGCTTGCTCGCCGCCTTCCCCTTAGCCTATTCAGTGATTTTGAGTGCGTTTGCGCTGCCTTTGCTGCTGATGCTGATGGCACTGATCTTTAGAGGGGTGGCGTTTGAATTCAGGTTTCGCGCCAAGGACAGCGAAAGGCACTTCTGGGACAAGGCATTTACCGGCGGATCGGTTGCGGCGACCTTCTTTCAGGGCATGACGCTAGGGGCTTACCTGCAAGGAATCCCCATGTCAAACCAGGCCTATGCGGGTGGCTCACTGGACTGGATTTCACCGTTTTCGCTGTTTACCGGCCTTGGGCTGCTGGTCACCTATGCCCTGCTCGGCAGCACCTGGCTGATCATGAAAACCGATGGCGCGCTACAGGCCAGCTGTTACCGCCTGTCAAAACACATCGCCACCGCCTTGTTTGCCATCATTTTCATCATCAGCGTGTGGACGCCATGGATGGATAGCCGCATTGCTGAGCGATGGTTCAGCATGCCGAATCTGTTATGGCTGTCGCCCGTGCCGTTGCTGGTAGGGTTGTGTTTTTACCGCTTGCAGCGTGCGCTGAGCCAGCACGCTGAAACCCGCCCATTCCTTTACACACTGGCACTGGTTCTGCTGGGCTATGCCGGGCTGGGCATCAGCATCTGGCCTAACATCATTCCGCCCGACTTGCCGATACAAGCTGCCGCAGCGCCGCATATCAGCCAGATGTTTGCATTGATAGGCGCACTGGTGATCATCCCGATTATTTTAATTTACACCGCCTGGGGCTACTATATTTTCAGGGGCAAGGTGAATAGAGATGAGCACTACCATTAAGCACACAACAGGGACAAAGTCTGTTCAGGCAGACACCCCACGCCCCAACTGGCGCAAGCGTGTAGGCTGGCTATGCCTGATCTGGCTCGCCAGCATTGCGGCATTGGGCGTAGTCAGTTTATTGCTGCGCTTTTGCATGCGTCTGGCAGGCCTGCATACTTAAGAATCTCATCAAAACAGGCGCGCCTCCTCTGCTGAATAGGTCGGCTTGCGCACACCCGGCCGCGCATCGCTCAGAAAATCCTTCTTGCCCCCTTCCCCTGCTCTTTTCACCATGGCGAAAAGGATGAGACAACAGGGATTTCAAAGCGCATATGCGTTGAAAAATCGTGTGCATCAAACCGCCCTTAGAGACAATTTTTGTCATCAGTCCCTCTTATTGAGTGTCTACAGCACGGAATTTTTCTTGCCTGATCAAATCCAATCCCATTACTATGCATGTATCCAGCCTGTTGAAAAACTGACAATCCGCTGCCTGCAACCCCCTGTATGACGACCCAGCAACCGACAAAATGGCGACGCTTGCGTGCCTGCCCAGCCTGTGACATGGTCAGTGCCATTCCGGTACTGCGGCCGGGTCAGCACGCCAGTTGCCCGCGCTGTGGTCATGTGCTGGCACGCCGCTACCTGCATCCGGTGCAACGCAGCATTGCGCTGGCGGCAAGCGCGCTCATCACGCTGTTGATTGCGGTGGCGTTCCCGTTTATCCGTGTCGATGCCGGCGGGCTGGATAACCAGATCGCACTGTCACAAACAGCCTCCACCTTGTTGCAATCGCATCAACCCATTGTGGCTTTTATTGTAGCGTGCACGGCAATTGTGCTGCCTGGCTTGTACCTGACCGGGGTGATTGCCATGCAGGCCAATGTATTACGCACGGTACCCAAAGCCTACAGTGATGTGATTGCGCGCCTGTTTTCACAACTGCACCCATGGATGATGGCGGATGTTTTTATCGTCGCCGCGCTGATCAGCCTGGTGAAGCTGACCGGCATGGCGGATGTGCATCTGGGCGCCTCGTTCTGGGCGTATTGCGTGTTTGCGCTACTCTTGCTGATGACGACACGCTCGGTGGATATAGACTGGCTGTGGTACCGGCTGGCAGGCGAACCGGAAACCCCGGAAGACATCCGTTGCGGCATCACCGCCGCCGAGCAGCATGTCACCGGCTGCCCGACTTGTGGGCTGATCAACCACCTGGCTAGTTATCCTGATAACGAAGGCCATCATGCCAGCTGCATCCGTTGCGGCACGCTCTTGCATGCGCGCAAGCCGCACAGCCTGCAGTTCACCTGGGCGCTGTTGCTCACCGCCATCATTTTATATATCCCGGCCAATGCCTACCCGATGATGATTACCACCGCGCTGGGGCAAAGCCATGCAGCCACCATTATCGGCGGCATGATGGAGCTCTGGCAGCATGGCTCGCAACCGATTGCGGTCGTAATTTTTGTCGCCAGTGTACTGGTGCCCATCCTCAAAATGCTGGTGTTAATCCTGCTATCGTGGCTGGTCAAACACCCAGGGCCACTCAATGCCCTGCAAAAAACCCGGCTCTATCATCTAACCGAATTTGTCGGCCGCTGGTCCATGGTGGATGTGTTTGTGGTCGCCATCATGGTGGCACTGATCCAGTCCGGCAACCTGATGTCGGTATTGCCCGGCCCCGCCGCGCTGGCCTTTTGCGCCGTGGTGATTACCACCATGCTGGCCGCAATGGCGTTTGATCCGCGCCTGTTATGGGATACTCAAGGAAAACAACATGACTGATACGTCTGATGACAATTTATTGGCCCGGGTAGGCAAGCAGGCTAGGGTTTCACCGATCTGGATCGTGCCCATTGTCGCGTTGCTGATAGGCTGCTGGCTCATTTATGACAACTATACGCGTGCTGGCAAGCAAATCACGCTCTCAATGTCCAACGCCGAAGGCATAGAAGCCGGCAAAACCAAAATCAAGGTACATAGCGTCGATATCGGTCTGGTCGAGCAAGTCAAACTGTCCGAAGACCTTGGGCACATCCAGGTCATCGCCCGCATCGCGCCAGATGCGCAACCGCTGCTGGTCAAAGATACGCAATTATGGGTAGTCAAACCCCGGATCGGCCTTGAGGGCATCAGCGGCCTCAATACCGTGATCTCAGGCGCCTACATCCAGTTGCAACCGGGCAAGGGTCATGAAGAAACAGACGAATTTACCGTGCTCGACCAGCCCCCCATTTCATTGAATGGCGCCGGCGGCGTACATATTAATTTGATCGGCACCGTCGGCAACGCCTTGCGCATTGGTGACCCGGTCACCTATCAGGGCCTGCGCGTGGGCCGGGTGGCGAGCGCCACCTTTGACCCCAAGCAACGCAAAATGCAGCATGAGTTGTTTATCGAGCAGCCCTACGACGTGTTGATCACTGAAAACACGCGCTTCTGGACCACCGTTGGCATAGACCTCAAGTTGGATTCCGAAGGCTTCAAGGCCAGCATCCCCACCGTGGAGTCGCTGATTGCAGGCGGGGTTAGCTTTGGCCATGCCGACAACCGGCCCATGGGTAAACCGGTGCCGTCCGAAACCACCTTTGAGCTGTATGCCAATGAAGAAGCTGCCCGCCAGCAAACCTACGACCAATATCTGGAATATGTGCTTCTGGTGGATGATACGGTGCGCGGACTCTCCAGTGGCGCGCCGGTCGAGTTCCGCGGCTTGCGCGTAGGCACGGTGATGCAAGTGCCGTGGAAATTCAACTCGCCCGCACGCAAACAGGACTTTAACTATGCGATTCCGGTGCTGATTCATCTCGAACCTGGCCGTCTGGCAGACAGTGGCAAGGCAGACCTCAATGAGTGGAAATCCCGCCTCGGCATCATGCTCAAAAACGGTCTGCATGCCACGCTCAAATCTGGCAACCTGCTGACAGGCTCATTGTTTGTCGACTTGAACATGGACAAGCACGCACGCAAAGTCAACTACAAAGCCAAAACCTTTGAAGGCTTGCCAGTGTTGCCCACGAGCGCGACCAGCCTGGCACAGATCGAAGAGAAACTGTCTGATCTGCTGGATAAACTGAATAAGCTCAATGTGGAGCCGGTATTAAGCGGCCTCGATAAAAACCTGCAACAATCCGAGCAAACCTTGCGGGAGATTCGTGCGCTGAGCCAGCAAGTGAACCAGTTTGTGGCACAACCAGAGTTCCAGCAAATGCCGGCCAACCTGAACCAGACCATGCAAGAACTGCGCACCACCATCAAAGGCCTGTCGCCCGAGTCACCGGCTTATCAGGAGCTGAGCAGCACCCTGCAACGGCTGGAAAAGGTCTTGCGCGAAGTCCAGCCGCTGGTGCGTACGCTGAATGAGCAGCCCAATGCCATCCTGTTTGACCGCAAACCCGGTAACGACCCGCTGCCACTGGCACCGGCAACTCCATAAGGACAGTTTTCATGCATATGCCTTTTTCTTTCTTGCGTACGACAATTTGCCTGCTCTGCAGCCTGTCGCTGACCGCTTGTCTGGGCAACCGCCCGCCGGTCAATACCCAGCGCTACAGCCTGCCAGAAGTCAGTCTGCCAAATACCACCACCCCTACGCGCATCCTTATTCTGGGCAATCTGGTGCTGGCCGATGCGCTGGACAGCGACCGTATTCTGATCCAGCTCGATGACATTACCATTCAGCCCACGCGCGACCATTTATGGAGCGCCTCGCTGTCTGAAGAACTACGGCAAGGCCTGCGCAGCCGGCTCGCCCAACGCCTGCCAGACACGCTGGTCACCGATGCCTTGCCCGGCACCAAACTGCAAGCCAGCCGCCTGCAATTGCGCATAGATCAGTTTCAAGGACATATGCGTGGCGAAGCGATCATGAGCGGCCAATGGCAATGGCTGTCAGCAGATCAACGCCCGCTCAAAATCCAGCCGTTTCAATTTACCACCCCGCTCACAGAAAACGGTTACCCGGCGCTGGTCCGCGCACTGGGGCAAGACTTGGACAAATTATCTGACCAGATCGCCAGCCAGATCAAAGCAATGCCAACCCAACCCTGAAACATGAGTTAGTACCCCCCGCCCTTCCACTCAAACAGCGCCCCAGACAAGCGCGCTGTTTGGCCTAGAACACATCACCCGCAACCACACCTTCGTTAGTAATTCTTTGCGTTTCTTAATCCATTTCCCCACAAGAGAGACAGGAACTTTTCAGGTAAACTGGCTTGTTAGATTTACTCTTGATGGATAACAGTCTTGCAACGCTTTCTCCTCTGTGCCCTGATGCTGCTCTTGACCTGGCTGCCCACGCAAGCCCAGGCAGACGCGCAATTGTCGGGCACAACCTGCATGAGCAGCGAGGGCGAAATCGTAGGTAATATTCCGCTGCAAGGCGGCCGCTTTGTGTGTCAGGGCGTGCTCAAGATCACGCAGGCCGGTCAGTATGTGATTGACTTTAAAAACACCTCTACCCTGGCCCAGTTCCAGCACGAAATTTCTGATGGTCACCACACCATGCATGTGCTGTCAGGCGGACTCAGTAGCGAACATACAGACCAGCTTCTGCTCAGGCATGGCCGCCTCGTAGCACTGCAGCCGGGGACCTACCGGCTCATTACCTGGCTGCAATCCCCTTATTATCTGGCGCAACCAGAAGTGTTTGTGACTGACCTCGCCAGCCACCAGCAACAAACCAATGTCAGCACTGCCGTGAGCCTGTTGCTGCTCGGCATTTTGCTGGGGATTTTCAGTTATTACATGGCCATTGGCATCATGCCCGGCCACGTCACCGAGCGCATGTATGCCTTGTTTATTCTGGGCAACCTGATTTTTCAAAGCGCGGTGCTCGGCCTGTTCAAACAATTGTTTGACTGGCACTGGTTCTACCTGACCAGCCTGCCTATCCTGTTTTCCAATCTCGCTTATATCAGTTTTGTCTGTCATTTACTCGGCATCAGCCCGTTTCGCCATAGCCGGCTTTATCAGGTTTCGATTGCGGCCAGGCTAACGCTACTGGCGCTCATGGTGTTCGCCATGATCTACCCCAACTGGATGCTGGAAATGGACAGGCTGGGCGTGGCCATTTTCCTGGTCTTTGGACTGGTGTGTGGCATCCGTTTGAGCTTGCAAGGTCAGCGCGTGGCCCAGTTATACCTGCTGGCCATTTCCATTTTTGGCGTGCTAGGTGGTTTGACGATTACCGCAGATCGCCTCACCTCAAACGCCTGGACCGTAGAGCAACTCGGCCTCATCGCAGTGACCGTGGAAGCCGTCGCGCTTTCACTGCTGGTGGCATACCAGATCAACCGTCTGCACAAAGAAAAAGAACACATGCTGGCCGAACTCGAATCCACGCGCTCGCTGGCCATGACAGACCGCCTGACTGGCGTACCCAACCGGCATGCGTTAGAGAATCAGATGCTGCATTTTCCCGAGCATGGTTGCCTGATGTTCCTTGATATCGACAACCTCAAGCATGTCAACGACCAATATGGCCACGAGGCCGGAGATCAGCTGCTCAAGAGTTTTAGCCGCATCCTGACGAACAAGCTGGATACGCATGGCAAGCTTTACCGCCTGGGGGGGGATGAATTTGCCATCGTCTGCCATGAGGATGATGTGGAATGGTGCCAGCACCAGTTGGAATACACGCACTTGCACCTGCAAAAAGAAGGCATCGTTGGCGCGGGCACCAGCGTAGGCATCGTGTTTGCCCACGAAGCCACAGATACCGAATCGCTGATGCGCATCGCTGACAAACGCATGTATGCCGATAAGCGCGCACGCAAAAATCGCAAAGAAATGGTCCAGGTCTTTACGCACTAAGCCTGCGCGACAAAGCGCCGTTGGTTTTTTTGCGACGGAATTGACACAGATGCAACCCTGAACGCCAATGCGCGCCCTGATACATGCCATCCGCGCCTAAATCCGTTACACTCTATTCTGCACGCGCGCTACGCTAAGCCTACACCGTCCGTGACTTTAATCTTGATGGTTCAAACCAAAAGAAGTCCTCGCGCAACGCCCCCATTGATCTTGCCTTATGGCGCGCTGCCCAACCATAAGAGAAACCAATGCCATTACTGACATCGCTACTGATTCTGATCGTCACCGCCCGCCTGCTCGGGCAAGTGTTCAGTCGCTTTAGCCAACCCGCCATTATTGGCGAAATGTTGGCCGGGGTGTTGCTTGGGCCCAGCCTGCTCAACCTGATCACGCCCAGCCCAGCGCTGTCTGGCATCTCTGAGTTTGCCGTGTTCTTAATCGTGCTGTCGGCCGGGCTGGAGATGAACTTCAAGGAGGTCATAGACTCCATGCGCGGCAAAGGCGCAGTCATTGCGCTGCTGGGCTTTTTGCTGCCACTCACGGGTGGCATTCTGGTCGGGGTCGGCTTTGGTCTGGATGTCAGCCGTACGGTGTTTCTGGGCCTGTGTGTCTCGATTACAGCGCTACCGGTCACTGTTAGCATTCTGCAAAGCTTCAAACTGCTGGACTCCACCATCGCACGCTATTCAGTCGCCACGGCGATCTTTAACGATATCGCCGCGCTGCTGGTGTTAGGGGTGATTCTCAACCTGCCCGAGCAAAAATCCTACCAGGCCGTGGCCGCTGCCACGTTTAACGCGAGCTGGAAGCTGATTTTGCTCATGACGCTGATTGTCAGCATTAGTGTGCTGATCAAGCAGGTCATTCAAAGAGGCATTCTTATCGACCAACTGTCAGAAAAGCTGGTCACCATCATCGGCAACGAGGCCCTGTTCGGCTTGCTGCTCCTATTGGTACTCGTATTTGGTTCAGTCAGTGCCGCGCTCGGGTTTCACTTTATCATCGGCGCCTTCTTTGGTGCCCTGCTCATAGACCGCACCTTCTTTTCACCCGAGCGCTACAAAGAACTAGAGCTCACATTGAGCTCCATCACGGGTGGCTTTCTGGCCCCGGTATTTTTTGCCTATCTCGGGCTGGAATTCAAAATCCAGGTCATTGATTCAGTCTGGTTTGTCGCTGTGGTGCTGGTAGTGTCGATTGTGACTAAAATCCTGGCCGGTTGGCTGGGGGGCCGCCTCATCGGCCTCAGCAAAAGCGATGCACTAGGCATCGGCTTTATCCTCAATGGCCGCGGCGTAATGGAGCTGGTCATCGCCAGTATCGCCTACGAACGCGGCTTTATCGGGCAGGACTTGTTCTCGGTGCTGGTGTTGATGGGCGTGGTGACAACGCTGATCACACCGCTCATGTTCCGCAAATGGGTGATGCCAAAACTCCCCAAGACAACGAATACAAGTAATCCTTAATCAATAACAAGGCTCGCAGGTTTTTATCATCGCCTGCGCGAGCTGGTAGCCGCTCATCCATGCGCCTTCTACCTTGCCGCCATTGAGCCAGTCGCCACACATACCCAGTTGCTGGGCGGCATCCCAGGCAAAGCCCTGGTGCAGATAATTGGCACAATCCGCATAGCGCCAGCGGTGCACACTGTGTTCCATGGGCGCTTCACCACCCAAGGCCTGGAATGCCGCCAGCAACGCCACCGCAACCTCCTCTGGTGCACGCTCAATATTCGCCTCGGACCATTCAGCGCTGGCATGTAACACCCAGACCTCTTTGACCGCACTGCCCTCAGGCACACGCCCCGGCTTGCTACTGTCTCTCGCCACCCAACTCAGCGGCCCCGCATTCACAAACAAGCCATCAAACGGCAAATCAAGCGTATGCGCATAGCGCCCCATCAAGGCCCAGCAGCCACGCATGTTTACACTGGCCGCCAGCGCCTGCATCTCCAGATTAAAGCCTAGCAGCGCCTGTGCCTGCGGTGCCGGAATCGCCAGCACAACCTTGTCAAACACCTGCGGATACGCGCCGTGCTCTTTGCTGTGCACGCGCCATTTCCCCTCGGCAAAGGTAATCTGCTGCACCGTCTGCTCCAGCTCTACGGTTAAAGACTGTGCCATCTGCCGCGCTGGTCGCGTATTGCGCGGCACGCCAACATAACGCTGTTTTTCAGACAGCTTGGCGCGTAAACCGGCCTCATTCGCCTCGTAAATGCGCCCTTGCCATTCAGCCACCACGCCCGCCTGCAACCACTTTTGCACCTGTGTCACAAACGGCTGCTGGCTCACCGTAAAATACTGTGCGCCATGGTCACACTGCCAGCCCTCGCCCAATCGCGTAGACACGCGCCCCGAAGGCCCACGGCTCTTTTCAAACACCGTCACCAGATAACCGGCCTGTTGCAACGCCTGGCTGCAAGACAAGCCCGCCATCCCCGCACCAATCACCGCAATATTTTTCACGCCACCCACCCCTGTTTCCACACTGCGCGGTCTTGCAACGCATGCCAGTCAATCACCTGCACGCGCCCAGTCATGACCGCTTCTAACTCAACGGTTTTAATCACTTGCGTCTCCTCATCACCCATCTTCTCATCGCTTACGATGAGCTTGGTCACCATAAAGTGTTTTTCTTTATTCACGGGCTTTACCGCTGTCCACTTAGAATGTAACAGCTTTTTAGGGTTAAGCCGCAATGGTTTTGTTTGCATGATCGTGTGACAACGTAAATCCAACAATTTATCCACTATTTAGAGAGATTTCTAACGCATGCTAACCGTTGCAAGCCCCCCCCCCGAACTCGGGATTGAGCAGCTCACTGATTTGTCAGTCCTGCACCGCAGGCAAAATGCAAGAGTTTTACGCTCAAAAGCCATGACTCTCTTAGTGATTGACGTTCACAAAATATGGCATATACTATTTGTATATGCAAAAAGGAGTGCCTATCATGTCAAGTCCATCCAAAGCCCCTCACCGAGAAGCCAAGCTGTTCCGCAACAACCGCAGCCAAGCTGTGCGCATCCCGGTTGAGTTTGAGCTACCAGGTGATCGTGTATTAATTCATCGTGAAGGCAACAAGCTGATTATTGAACCAGTAGCACGTCCCGCCAACCTTGCCGAACTATTGGCGCAATGGCGTCAGGAGCCACCACTCGCGCCAGAAAATCAATTCCCGGATATTGAAGATATGCCCGCCAAGCCGGAGGACATATTTTGAGTGGCTACTTGCTAGATACCAATATCATCAGCGATCTGATTCGTAATCCTTCAGGTGCCGCCGCACGCCATATTGAGCAAGTTGAGGCTAAAGACATCTTTACCAGCATTATCGTCGCCGCCGAGCTGCGTTATGGCTGCGCAAAAAAAGGATCAGTCAAACTTACAGAAAAAGTAGAAAATCTACTCGCCACCATCACGGTGATCCCATTAGAGAACCCAGTAGATACCGAGTATGGACGCATCCGCGCAGAACTTGAAGCAGCAGGCCAAACCATCGGCATGAACGATTTACTGATTGCTGCACAAGCCTATACTTTAAAGCTAACACTTGTAACGGATAATCTGCGAGAATTTAGCCGTATTCACGGCCTCAAAATTGAAAACTGGCAGGAGCGATAGCTGATGAAGGTTTTAATTTTACTCTGACACCAATCTACGTATGGAAATCATCAACCTTCAATAACTCTAGGCAATCATGCGAAAAATCACTCTGCTTATTTTTATCGCAATAGTCGTTGCGATTACAGGAAAAGCTGTAGCAACTGAAATTAATGATAATTCAAATAAAGAGGTGAACATCGCCTCATTCAGAAAGGTCATGGAAACTGGTCATAAACTACCTATTGATAAAAATATTAAACTTCAAATGGTATGGAAAGAAAATACGCCAGTTAAAGAACTGGACTCTCTGACAGGCGATACGAAAATAGTTGCCCTATATAAAGTTTTATTTTTGGTTAATAAAAACGAAAAGTTTATCTTTGATCAAACTGAAACAAACTCACATCAATTGGCAGCTAGTCTTCTGAGTAGAGTGGAGGCTTTATCAAATATCAAAGAGTTAGTTGGCAATTCTGAATTAGAGCTTGCTATAAAAGAATATTTAAATAATGAACTTGCTGATTTGACGTTAGTTCATTCAAGTACTTTAAGCCAAGATGAATATTCCAAAGCAAGGAAAATAAGAAATGAAAAGCTTTGGTCAAATCTAACTGGAAATGAGGACTTTAACAAAACATTCTCCATCAACACCAACAACGAGCAACAAAATCAGCTAGTAAGAAACGTCGCAAACCTAACCTCATGGCTTGCATACTCTAAGATTTGCATGACTCATAAAGAAGATCTATGCGTGAAGTTATAAACCATTTCACATAACTCTCTGCAGGTCCTTTGATTGTAAAAACCTCTTTTAAAAAGGAATTCACTTTTGCACTCCCCCATGTTATTTGACATGGGGTTTATTTTTAGACAAGTGAACGAACCTTTTACAAGACTTGGGATGGAATATTAAATAGAATCAATCGTGTATGAACCTTTAGATTCTGCTTATTTTATTTTGCAAGACCTGACCCCAAGATTGATTGCTGTGCTTATTGCTTAGGGATTCACCCCAAATCACTCCGCGCTGCTGGCGAAAGCAACTCACGCATTGATCAACTAGGCGGCTGGCAAGTGAGTGACCAATATACCGAAAAAGAGCGCGCAGCCCTGGCGTGGACAGATGCGGACCAACATCACGACCTCAGGCACACCAGATGATGTTTTTAACGCATTAAAGGCGCATTTTACTGATCAAGAAATCTCGGACCTAACATTTGCGATTATTACTATGAATGAGCTGAATAGATTGGGCATAAGTATGCGTAAATAATTTTAAGTTTGTGGCTTGCGAAGGCAAAAACCTCACAGAAAGACTTCAAGAGATTGAAGTCTTTCTTTATTCATTTTGGCCTGCATATGATTTACAAAGGCTTCCAACCAGAATAGCCCAAAGAAGAAAACCAACCGAACACGACTTCTACATCCTCGCAGTAGCAACCAGAATAGATACCATGGCCGTTGGTGTCAGCCTGGCGTTTATGGATGTGAATATATTTATCACCGCCGCAGCCAGAATGATAAACTTAAGCACACAGATCATTTTTATATATTCTCTCTATTTTAATATTCATAAAATGGCATTATTAGCTTTACACAAAGCACTTAGATTAATACCTTTTAATGTAATAGCGAACCTTTGACTATATAAGGAGAACCCAATGAATGAAGAACTTGTAATTGACTCGGCGTTTACATCAGAAGAAATAGAAGACTTAGATACATCAAATGTCGATCAAGCTCTCATTTCTGAAATTTCTTCTTGGAAGCGAGAAGGAAAGGCTGAAGATAATGATAGATATTTTTGGCATGTGAAAGAAGTAGATCAGATCGCAAAAGGAGAAAAGTATTTTGTTATAGGTAGAAAAGGAGCCGGAAAAACAGCGCTCTCAGAATACTTTAATAGACAAAATAAATTTGACATATTTGCAGAGAAACTAAGCTTTAAGAATTTCCCATTTAATCAGTTATATTCAAATAAAAATCTAAAATATACGGCTCCAAATCAATATATAACACTATGGAAGTATCTAATTTACAGCACTATTTGTAGACTGATGCTTAAAAATGAAGCGGTTGACTCACATATTAAAAATGAATTATCACAACTTTATAATGATGAAACATCTTTAGGTCGCAGAATAAACAAATGGATTGGTAAAGAATTTGGAATATCGCTTTTTGGATTATCACTAAAAATCACGAAAAAAGATCACATTCCAGAAGATTGGATAGAACATGTTGATTTATTAGAAGATTTAATTATGCAACATGCTGGCTCGGCAACGTATTTTGTTTTATTTGATGAGCTTGATGAGGATTACAGAGATATTGTTAAAGATGAGCAATATCAACAATACTCATCCTTAATAACCAGCCTTTTTAAAGCAGTGCAAGATGTTCGAATGGTATTTTCAAACAATAACGGCCCTAAAATCTATCCTGTAATCTTCTTACGGGATGACATATATGAGATCGTTCAAGATGCTGACAAAAATAAATGGGGCGATTTCAGAGTAGATTTAAACTGGGACACTGAAAAACTTAAAAAAGTTATTGCTTTTAGAATATCCAGAGCTATCAATCCTAATTGTCAAAGTATTCTAACTTTTGATGATGCATGGAATAAAGTTTTCGGAAAAAGGAGAATTGGTGTTGGAAGCAGAGGTAGAAATCAAATTGATACTTTTGAATTTATTTCCAGAAGTACATTATTACGACCTCGTGACTTTGTAGTTTATCTCCAAAACTGTGCAGAAGCAGCAGACGGGCGAAGAATCATTACCCCAGAAATTATTAAGAAAGTAGATAAAGCTTTTTCGAATTATTTGAGAGAAGAATTTACTGATGAACTATTCGCTATATTGCCTGATATTTCGAATATATTTGATGCTATCTCTCAACTTAGAAAATGGAACTTCTCAATCTCAGAGATAGAAACTGCTTATAAGTCTCAATTAAAAAATGGCTTCATAACAGAAAAAAATGTTAAGTTTGTTCTGCAAGTTTTATATTTGTTCAGTGTAATTGGCAATACCCCTAAAACTGGACGATATGTATTTCGTTACCAAAATCGCGAAGCCAGACTGAACTTCAATGAACGTGTAGTAGTGCACCGAGGCCTGTTTAAAGCATTACAAATCCTCTAATTTTGTTAGAAAGCCGCTAATGCTCAATAATGCCCCTGCAGTTCGGGGCATTTGTTATTACTTTATTTTCAGAATAAATATCTCACAAACATATAAGTCGAAACACTTAGCATCCCTTACAACCATCCGCGTTAAAATACCGCCACACTCGTTTTATTAGAATTGTTATGGACAAACGTATCCCCGTCACGCTGCTCACTGGTTTTTTGGGCAGCGGTAAAACCACTTTGCTCAACAAGCTTCTGCATAACCCGGCGATGAAAGACACCGCAGTCATCATTAACGAGCTCGGCGAAGCAGGTTTAGACCAGATTTTTGCCAATAGCCAGATTTCGCAAACCATTGAGAGCGAGCATATTGCCGATAACACGGTGTTGTTGAGCTCTGGCTGCTTGTGCTGCTCACTCAAAAATGAGCTGGCGGACACCATGCGCGATTTGTTTTTTAAGCGCAGTTTGCAGGCGGTGCCGGAATTTAACCGTCTGGTGATTGAAACCACGGGCATGGCTGACCCGGGCCCGATTTTGGCTAACCTGATGAATGAGCCGGTAATTGAGTCGGTGTATCGCTTAGATGCTGTTGTGGTGACGATTGATGCGGCGTATGGTTTGCAGCAGATTGCAGAGCAGAAAGAAGCACTCAAACAAGCTGCCGTGGCAGATGTGTTGCTGATTACCAAGCGTGACACCGCGACGCCGGAACAGATTGAAGCCTTGCAGGCAAAGCTGAGCGAGATCAACCCGAATGCGACGCAGAAATTTGTGTTGCATGGCGAGATAGACCCGATGCAGATTATTGATGTAGGCTTATTCGACTTTGCCAGCAAGCAGGCGAGCCCGCAGCGTTGGTTGCGTGCCCCGGCCAGTGGGTTTAGTGCGGCGAAAAAAGGCACCTTGCCCAAAGCGCCTGCGCATGATGGGGTGAGCACGTTTACCGTGTATTTACCCAAGCCGATGGCTTATGCGGATTTTAAAAGTGTGATTTTAAAGCTGTGCCAGACGCATGGTGAAAAGCTGCTGCGCATGAAAGGCATTTTGCATGTGGAAGATGCGCCTGCCCCGCTGGCGATTCACGCGGTGCACTTTACGCCCTACCCGCCCACCTTGCTTGAGGGCTGGGATGAAGAGGAGCCAATTAGCCGCGTGGTGATTATTGGCAAGGGGATTGATGAAGAGGCTGTGCGTGAAATGTTGACGCAGTTCTAGCCGTTTGTGTTTTAAACCGCTGGGCATTTAAAGAGTTTATTAATCGCTATTTACGTTTGGAGTTTTCATGGCGAAGTTTTTGGAAAAAATTTTAGAGAGTTTGATTTTTAAGAGCCGCTGGCTGATGGCGCCGATGTACCTCGGCCTGGTCGGCGGGCTGGTCATTTTACTGGTTAAATTTGGCCAGGAGTTTATGCATATTGCCGGGCATCTGGGCTCGCTCACCGAGCAGGAAACCGTGCTCTCGCTATTGGCGCTGGTGGATATCACCTTGGTGGGTAACTTGCTGATTATGGTGATTTTTAGCGGCTATGAAAACTTTGTGTCGCGCATTGATACGGCTGATAGCGAAGACCGCCCTGAATGGATGGGTAAAGTCGATTACTCCGGCCTGAAACTCAAACTGATTGGCTCGATTGTAGCGATTTCTGCCATCGACCTGCTTAAGGCTTTTGTGCACCAAAGCTCTGGTACCGCCACGTTTAGCACCGAGCAAATGGCGTGGCTGGTGGGCATTCACCTGACCTTTATCATCACCGGCGTGTTGTTTGCCTGGATGGATAAAATTGCCGGACATGGGGATGACCACTAAACCCAGACTTGCTTGACTGAACACCGTTGCTAGTCTTTAAAAGGCTAAACTACAAAACCCGCTGCGGCGGGTTTTTTGTTGTTTGCGAGACCTATTAAATCTTGCAAAAATAATAGCCTTAAAGGAACCTGTTAGCTATCGCGTTAATCATATTAACAACTTTATTGGGGTGGCTAACTATGAAAATTCCTGTCTTCACTTTTATTGTTTTTTTGATTCCATCACTGTATCAAAACACGCATGCAGACGAACATGCGACAACACCGGATTGCAACAAGCTGCCGCCTAATTACAGTTTGAGCTATCTGGATGAAAACACCGATGGTGTGATTTCGTTACAAGAGTATTTGCAAGGCGACCCGACGCATCAGAAAAAGATGTTTGAGCATATGGATGCCAATCATGATGGTGTGCTGGATGTGGCGGAGCAAAAGGAAATCGAGCAGGTGTATCAACTCATGCATGAAAAGCGTGCAGCGGGGAGCCACAAAACCTGAGCCAATAAAAAAGCCCCATTACTGGGGCTTTTTTATATGCGGCTGATTAAGCCTTTTTAAAACGGCGGGCGACAATCGCGCCCAAACCCACGAGCATCAAGGCCATGCTTTCTGGCTCTGGCACTGGGGTGACTACTGAGGAAAATGGCGTCAAGTTCGCATTGAAGCTATAGTTACCACCGCCATTGATGTTGAATCTTAGGCTGTAAGTACCTGAGGCCAGGTTGCTAAAATTGAATCTATAGACATCACCGCTGGCAGCAGTAAAATCTGCCAGGCCTTTAATCAGCGTATCGTTTTTGTAAAGCCCAAACACAAAGTCCTGGTTACCGTTTTTCTGAAGGGCACCGTCTAGGTCGAGTGAGCCCAGAAGATTAAAAGCGGTATTCTGTGGAGCAAAGTCAATGATTTCAGTTTTACCCGAAGCTGCTCCTGGCTCATCGTAGCCATTTGTGATTGTAATCGTAGCTGCATTTGCATTTAAAGCTGCAAACATGACCCCTGCACAAGTCAGTTTCCAAAACATATTTATATCCCCAATTTGTTTATATAGTTACTACGATAACAATTATACTTTAAAGTAACATTTAAGCCTAATCCCCTGATCAGACTAAACTCAGGCTTGGTTGCGATTCATACATCGACGATAGTCCATCTCAAGCATTCTTTCTGCCAGCGGATCAGCGTCTATAGCGTGTTTGTTTGATCTATTGAATACAGACACTAACCCGTCTCTTATCCCAGCATGCCTTTACACCTGATTAGTCTCTAATCCTATTGGTATCGCGATAATAATTACAAGATAAATTTATATCAATGAGGGTGTAAAAGTGAACTGGAATATTTTTAATAAGCTTGGCAAACAACCTTCTCAGGAAACACTGCTCCGGCAGCTGGATCAAGAAGGACAACTGCGCGCGATTGATAAAGTCATGGGCGTGATTGAATTTGACCTGGAGGGAAACATCCTTGCGGTCAACGACAACTTTGCGGCGGTGACGGGTTATAGCAGGCAGGAGCTGGTCGGCCAGCACCATCGGCTGCTTGTGGATGCCGCGTATCAGGCAAGCCCGGAATATCAGGCACTCTGGCAAAAGCTTGTGCGCGGCGAGCCAGATCAAGGCCTATATTTGCGCAAGGGCAAAGACGGCAAACAAATCTGGCTGCAGGCCAGTTATAACCCGATTCTAGACAAACAGGGCAAACCATTCAAGGTTGTTAAATACGCCACTGATATCTCGGCAGAAAAACGCAAGAACGCTGACTTTGCAGGCCAGATTTCTGCGATCGACAAGGTGATGGGAGTGATTGAATTTGACCTTGACGGGAGAATCATTGCCGTGAATGACAACTTTGCCGCAGCCACTGGCTATAGCAAGCAGGAAATCATCGGCAATCACCACAGCATGTTTGTTGAATCCGCTTATAAAAACAGTGCGGAATATAAACAGTTTTGGGACAAACTGGCCAAGGGTGAGGCCGATAACGCGCAATACAAACGCATCGGCAAAGGCGGCCGAGAGGTTTGGCTACAAGCCAGTTACAACCCCATTTTTGATGCGACAGGCAAACCCTTCAAAGTCGTCAAATATGCCACCGACATCACCGCTGAAAAAAGAAAAAATGCGCAGTTTGAAGGCCAAATTTCGGCCATCAACAAGGTGATGGGCGTGATTGAATTTGACCTCAAAGGGAATATCACACATGTAAACCCCATTTTTGCCGCAGTCACCGGTTACAGCGCGCAGGAAATCATCGGCAATCACCACAGTATGTTTGTCGAGCCGGCTTATAAAAATAGTCAGGAATATAAACAGTTCTGGGAAAAACTGGCGCGCGGCGAAGCCATGAGCGGCCAATGCAAGCGCTTGGGCAAAGGCGGCAAAGAGATCTGGTTGCAAGCCAACTACAACCCGATTCTGGATGCCGCTGGTAAGCCGGTGAAGGTGATTAAATACGCCACCGACATCACGGCAGAAATCGTTAAAAATGCAGACTCTGCCGGACAAATTGCGGCCATTAGCAAAGTGATGGGGGTGATTGAATTTGATTTAAAAGGCACGATCACCCATGTCAATGACAACTTTGCAGCCGTCACTGGCTACCGCCCGCAGGAAATCATCGGCAACCACCACAGTATGTTTGTGGAGTCAGCTTATAAAAATAGTCACGAATATAAACAGTTCTGGCAAAAACTGGCACGTGGTGAACCTGATAACGGCCAATATCTGCGTGTAGGCAAAGGGGGTAAGCAGGTCTGGCTACAAGCGAGTTATAACCCGATATTGGATATGGAAGGCAAACCCTTGAAGGTGGTGAAATACGCGACTGACATCACCGACAAAATGCTAGAAGCACAAGCCATGAAACAGGCGGTCGATGAAACCGGAGAGGTGGTGGCATTAGCTAAAGCGGGTGACTTGACCAAGCGCATCAAGACAGATGACAAACAAGGAGAGATCAGGGAATTGTGCCTGGGGGTCAACAGTATTGTCGACACCATGGCTGAGATCCTCGCTGCCATCAAAATTGCCGGAGAGACCATCAAGACCGCCGCCAGCGAGATTTCTGTGGGTAATAATGATTTGTCTCAACGTACAGAAGAGCAAGCCAGCTCGCTGGAAGAAACCGCGGCCAGTATGGAACAGATTGCCTCTACGGTAAAACAGAATGCTGAAAATGCCAAACAGGCTAACAGCATGAGCGCCCAAGCCAGCGAAATTGCTGCACGCGGTGGCGAGGTATTTGGCAAGGTGGTCATCACCATGTCTGAAATTACCGAGAGCTCCTCACGGATTGAGGAAATTATTTCAGTGATTGATGGCATTGCTTTTCAGACTAATATTCTGGCCTTGAATGCAGCCGTGGAAGCCGCCCGTGCGGGGGAGCAAGGCCGTGGCTTTGCCGTCGTCGCCAGTGAGGTGCGTAACCTCGCCCAACGCTCAGCCAGTGCGGCCAAAGAGATTAAACAACTGATTGTAGACTCTTCTGAAAAAGTCTCGAGCGGCTCTCAATACGTCAATCAGGCTGGTAGTACGATGGAGGAGATGATAGGCGCGATACGTCAAATTTCGGACTTAATCACTGAAATCACTTCTGCTTCGCGTGAGCAAAGCATAGGCATCGAACAGGTGAATACCGCAGTGACGCAATTGGACGAAGTCACGCAACAAAATGCCGCCCTGGTCGAAGAAGCGGCCGCTGCGGCCATGTCACTGGTAGACCAGGCCGAGCAATTAAACGAGAAAGTCAGTCACTACAAATTGAATCACAGTGGCAATACTGCCGGACAACAAAATCAGTTCACGCTACAAAACACTCAAAAAAGACGGGCGTAGCGGCGCATATCAGCGCCACTACCCGTCATGAAACGGATGCCCGGAGCGTATGGGCAGCCTTTTTAGGCATAAACGGCTGGCTTCCCCTTGATGCCCTGTTCTGGCTGGCAATCAAGGGAGCTCACCCTACAATTGCACGCGGCTACCCAGCTCAATCACGCTATTGGCCGGGATATTGAAAAACTCGACCGCACTGCTGGCATTGCGCGACATCACCGAGAATAACTGGTCACGCCAGCGTGGCATGGCACCGCCTACATCCGGCACAATAATCTCGCGGCTCAAGAAATAAGAATTGGTGAACGGATCCAGCGTCTTGCCATCCAGCGCCACCGAGCGCAAGGCTTGCGGAATATCAGGATGTTGCATAAAGCCATACCGTAACTGGATTTGCCAGAAGCCTTCTGCCAGCCGCGTCACCCTCACACGCTCTTCTGCGCTCATAAACGGCACCTCCTCAAACGTGACATTCACAAACAGGTTATGTTGATGCAACACCTGGTTATGCTTGAGGTTGTGTAACAGCGCTTGTGGCACAGTCTCAAGATTGGAGACCATGTAGACGGCCGTGCGCTGGACGCGGGGTAGCGTACAGTGTGCCAGTGACTCGATAAAAGGCAGCAGTTTGGGGTCAGACTGCGCAATGCCGTTGAGCAGGCTAAAACGGCCTTTTTTCCAGGTGGTCATGAACAGAATCAACACCACACTGAGCGCAACCGGAAACCAGCCACCTTGCATAAACTTCATGGAGGCAGAACTGAGCAAAATACCATCTACGCTCGCCAATACGGCCGTCAACAAGCCTGCCAGCCACAGCGGAAACTGCCAGCGCTTGCACATAACGATAAACATCAGGATGGTGGTAATCAGCATGGTGCCCGTCACGGCAATGCCATAGGCCGAGGCCAGTGCCGATGAGCTTTGGAAAGCCAGACAGACAATGATGACGGCGATCAGCAGCGCCCAGTTGACGGAGGGCATGTAGATTTGGCCGGACTCGCTGGCTGAAGTGTGAATAATGCGCATACGAGGCAAAAACCCTAATTGAATCGCCTGACGTGTCATGGAGAAAGCGCCAGAAATCACTGCTTGCGAGGCAATAATGGTGGCCAGAGTGGCCAAAATCACGGCGGGAATCAGCAAGGGCTCGGGAAACGACAGGTAAAACGGATTGTTGACGGCTTCAGGATGATGCAGCAGCAAGGCGCCCTGGCCCAGATAATTTAAAATCAGGCACGGAAATACCAAGCCCAGCCAGGCCAACTGAATGGCCGGACGGCCAAAGTGACCCATGTCTGCATACAAGGCCTCGGCCCCGGTCACGGCCAGCAAGATGGCGCCAATCGCGATAAACACACCAGCCCCGCGTGATTGCAGAAACTGCCAGGCATACTGCGGATGAATGGCCTGCAATACTTCTGGCGCCTGGCTAATTTGCCAGACACCGATACAGGCCAGCGCCAGAAACCAGCTAATGACCACCGGGCCAAAAAAACGCCCGACGGCATGCGTGCCATGGCGCTGAACCCAGAACAAGCCGATCAGGATGCCGATTGAGATCGGCAGCACCTGCGCAGCCAGGGTGGGCGACGCCACTTGCAGGCCTTCTACGGCAGACAGCACCGAAATGGCCGGCGTCAGGACACTGTCGCCATAAAACAGCGCCGCCCCGAGGACGCCGAGTAATAACAGCACAGTGCTACGCTTGTCTTGTGGACGCAAGCTGGAGACCGCCAGCGACAGCAAGGCCATGACGCCGCCCTCGCCTTTGTTATGAGCCCGCAGCACGAGCAGGACGTATTTAAACGTCACCACAAACATGAGTAACCAGAAAATAGACGAAATCGCGCCAAGGATATTGGGCTGGTTGAGCGGCACACCGGTGCTCTCGCTAAAAATGACCTGTACGGTATAGAGCGGACTGGTTCCGATATCGCCATAGACGACACCGATCGCCCCTAAGGCCAAGGCGGCCAGACTGCTTTTTTTGGTGGAAAACGTTTCCATCACATCCCCTTATGGTTGATTGATGGCGCAAGTGTGCAATCAGGCGTATATCAATCGCATATACATGATGCAATGTTTACAACGCCTATGGTCATGGCGACAATGATTAAGCCAGCCGGTAGCCGATCCCCAGCTCAGTTAAGACGACTTTAGGCTCAGCGGGCTGATCTTCGAGCTTGGCGCGTAAACGGCCGATGTGAATACGCAGGTATTGCGTATCGTTGAGATATTCTGGCCCCCACACCGCTTGCAGCAATTGAGCATGGGTAAAAATGCTGCCAGGTTTACTGGCCAGTTGCATGAGCAAGGCGTGCTCGATGGGCGTCAGGTGCAAGGGCGCACCAGCCTTGGTCACAATTCCGGTGGCACGGTTAACGCTGATACCGGCGTACTGATACACATGGTCGCGCATTTGCATCATGGCAGAACGCCTCAGGGCCGCCTGTAATCTGGCCAGCAATTCCTGCAAGCCAAATGGCTTCATCAAATAGTCATCTGCGCCCAGATTAAGACATTGCACTTTGTCTGCCTCATCCTGCCGTGCGGACAGCACCAGTATCGGCACGTCGGAATAACTGCGCAGATGCGGAATCAGTTGTTCGCCCTGCCCGTCTGGCAAGCCAAGATCAAGTATCACCATGGCAAAGCCGCTGGCCTGTCTGGCCTGAGCCAGGTCACGTGCATGCTGCACGTGATAGCCATGCGCAGACAGCGCGGGCAGCAGAAACTGGTAAACACCAGGATCATCTTCGACCAGCAACAGATGTGGGTGCGTAGAGTGATCGACTGGTTGGCTCATCCGGCATCCCCTGCACTCAAGCTGGTGGCGGGCACAAATGGAAACAACATACGCACACAGGTGCGCCTGGCAACTGCCGTTTTATCTAACGGCGCTGCATTTAATGGGGGCTGATCTGACTGCTGCGTCAGTTGCAATTGCCCTTGATGCAACTGCATGATGGTATTGACGATACTCAGGCCAAGGCCAAAGCCACGGCTACCACTGCCCGCAGGACGGCACGAGTGAAACGAGGCAATCTCAAAATCTGGTGCAAAGCCGGGACCTTCGTTGATGACAGATAGTACCAGCCAATCCCCTTCCCTTGCCAGCTGCAATGCCACGGGCGTCTCGGTGCTGCGCCATTGCAAGGCGTTATCCACCAGATTAGAGAGCGCATGCGCCACCAGCACCGCATCCATATGCACCAGCCATTCTTCGCCCTCTGCAACAGCGGCAAAGGCCAGTGATACGGGGGGCGTGCGCTGCAAGTAGCGGTGCATCACATGTTGAATCACCTCTTGCAACGATTGCCATTCGCGATGCAAGGCGCGCTCGCCCGCTTCTAGCTTGACCAGAGTCAGGATATTTTCAGTGGCCTGGCTTAAATAACCGGCTTCTGCCTGGATGCTTTGCAATAACTGTGAGGACTGTGCCGGCGCCAGCGTAATCTCTTGGTCGGCCAGCACATTGGCCGCGCCCAAAATCGCCGTGAGTGGCGTACGCATATCATGCGACAAAGCGGTCAGCAGCGATTTTTTGAACTGGGCCTCAGTGGTCTCGCGGGCGGCGTCTGCCAGGGCAATCTGCTGCCTGAGCTTGAGCGTAGCGTCAGCACATTGCTGTACCAGCCGTTGTAAAAAATGCAGGTCAGGCGCGTGACCGACAGGCACAGCCACCACCAGCACTTCGTGCTGCGGGAAACCAAACGGTAATAAACATTGACCCAGCGCTGGCCAATCCTGAGTGCCTGCGCCGATGGCACGCTGGTAATCGAGTGCCCATTGCACACTGGAAGGCTGAACAAGCAGCGTGGACTCACCAGCCAGGCGCTGCAATTGCATGTCGGGCGCCAATTGCACAACACAAAGCTGCCAGCCAAATCCCTGTTGCACATGCTGGCAAGCGGCCTGCAACAACGCTGCAACGCTCAAGTGGCTGGATAACACTTCGGCCAGTGATTGAAAAAAACGGGATTGTTGTGCGGCCAATTGTGCCTGTTGCCTTTGCCGCTTGAGCTGTTGCATGGCCCGGCTCACCGTCAATGCCAGCACGGCAAACACCATGAGCATCACCCACGATTGCAGGCTAGCCACGCGCAAGGTGTACAGCGGTTCAATAAAACAGTAATTGATCAGCAGGACAGCGGCAATCGCCGTCAGCATGGCGGTGGCAAAGTGCAGGAAATAGGCCGCCCACAACACCCATAGCATATACAGCAAGGTGAGCAGCGTGACACCCAGGCTGGCAAAATGCCAGACACCCACCCAGGTGGTGAGCGCTATGCCCGACCACAACACCAGCTGATATTGCCAGTCTGGCCGATGCGACGTTGTGGAGGTAACAAAGCCGTCTGCCATCTGCTGCTCCGGGCGCTAGCGGCCGTAAATATCCTGATTTTTATAATTGGGCCCAAAGAACTCTTTCATCAAAAAGTCTTCGAGCCCCGCGCTGTCTGCAGGCCGCGCTGACAGCGTGACAGTACGGCCCAGGCGGTTGGATATCCAGTCAAAATCACCGTTATAGTGCTCACGGATGATACTGATCATTCGTCTGACCATCACCAGGCGGATATCTTCACCACTGCGCGCTTCCACCTCGTAGTACTGCGTATTGGCCGAGGTGTAATCATTGACCCAGCCCTTGAAGCTGAAGGTTGCATTCAAGGGATCCATGCGGCGGATCTGGAACAAGCCGTTGGTGCCGAACTTGAGATTGTTCATGATGTTTTTGGTACGGCGCTCATCCTCGGAAGGACCACGCTCGGCCGCTGCAGCAGCATCATTGGCCTGTTTGGCCGAGATCTCATCCGCATAACGGTCGGTCTGCTTGCGCTTGATAAAACTTGAAAAGTCTTCCACCGGCGGTGGCGGCAAGTTTGGCGTAGGCTCTGGCCTGGGTTGCGGCTTGGGCTCGGGCAATTTAAAGGCGCTATCCGGCCGCTGTGACTGAATAATCTTTTTAGGCAGCTTGAGCTCAGATTTGGGCGGTGGCTTCGGTTTGGGTTCAGGCCGCGGTTGCGGAGTGGGCGGAATCTCAGGCGGCGGCGACACCACTTTGGGTTTGGTCGGCGCCGGCACGCCCAAGTCGAGCACAATATTCAGCGGCGCTTGCGCGGGCTCCTCAAGCGGCTTGAGCAAATCGAGTAAAAAGCCCCAGAACAGGATGGCGTGTATCAGCAGCGACACCAAAATCGCCCACATCAGGCGTGCCGGGATGCGCAACACGCGCTCGCGTTGCTTGGGCTTTAGCCAGTTAGGCGTACTAAATGGTTCAAAGGGAGAAGGCTGCATGAACAGGGTTGGTCACAGGTTAGCAGTGGTCACGCGATACTATTGCATTTCTTGCCAGAGTTTTTCAAGACGTTTGATTGAGACAGGATAAGGCGTCCTTAATTCCTGCGCAAATAATGATACACGCAACTCCTGTAATTGCCACGCAAAGTCTTGTAACTGGATGGTTACAGGCAGATGCGCCTTGCGCAATTGCTCAATTTTTTGCTGCCAGCGCTGCTCCAGTTGCATCAGCGCCTGCGCATGGCGGCCATCACGCTCTATGCTGGTCGGATATTTGTCTATGCGCAGCTTGATCGCCTTGAGATAACGCGGCAGATGCGGCAATTGCTCCCACGGGGTCCGGCTAAAAAAACCGGGATACAACAAACCCTGTAATTGTTGCTCGCAGTCGCGTTTGATTTTCTGCGTCACCGGCGTCATTTTCTGTAACTGGGCAACCAGCACCTGATACTCATTGGCAATCAGTTGCGCCTGCCGGGTCAGCGCCTCGGTCACCGCTGGCAAGCGGGTCCGCGCCCGTGTTTTAAGTTGCATAAACTCGGCATTGCTGCGCGGCAAGTCGTCCTCGGCAATAAAGGCGCGGTCAGCAATACATTGCAGCATGTCTTCACGCAACTGGTCAGGATTCATGATGGCGCGCAACAGCAAGGCATACTGGTTAAAGCCTGGCAGGCCTTTTTCCAGTTGTTTGACCTGCTCCTTAAGCTCAAAACGCATCAGGCGGCAGACGCCTTTACGGTGAGCGGCCAAGGCGGCTTCTGGCGTATCAAACAGCTTGATGGCCACGCTGTCACCATTGTCTTCCAGGCCCGGATAGCCAGTCAGTTGGCGGCCATCTTTGCTAAAGGTAAGGGTGGCTGGCAAGTCGCCAAAATCCCACTGCTTGAGCCCGGATTTTTCAATGCCGGGCGAGCCGGTTCTAAACGTCAGTTGGGCGGCCGAACCCAGTTGTTTTTTGAGCTGGTTCCAGTCGCGGCCCATGCCTAGCTCACGGCCTTTTTCGTCAACCACGCTAAAGTTCATGCGGTGATGCGGTTCCAGGCCCGCCAGGTCAAACTCTTCCGGCTTGAGCTTAAGCCCGGTTTTTTGCTGGATAAACTCAGCCAGAGCGGGCAGTAATGGCTGTGCAGTCTGTTTGGCTTCGAGGAAGCCGGTCACAAACTCCGGCACTGGGACACAGACGCGGCGCAGGGTTTTGGGCAAGGCTTTTATCAGTGCCGTCACCTTGTCACGCACCATGCCCGGCACCAGCCATTCAGTCACGGTGGCATCAAGCTGATTGAGCAAGGCCAGCGGTATCGTCGCTGTCACCCCATCCAGCACATGCCCGGGTTCAAAACGGTATTTGAGTGGCACGGTTTCGCCGTCAACCACCATGGTCTCGGGAAACTGTACCTCGGTAATGGCACTGGCGCCATGGCGCATCAGCGACTCACGCGTCAAGTACAACACCTTGGGGTTGGCTGTTTCAGCATCCTGCCGCCATTTTTCAAATGCAGCGCCATTATAGACACGGTAAGGGTCTGCAATCGGCGGCACCACCTGGTCATAAAACACAAACAACTGGTGTTCGTCGACCAGCACGTCCTGACGTCTGGCTTTATGCTCCAAAGCCTCCACTTCGGCGATCAGGCGACGGTTAGCTTCAAAAAACGGGGCCCGCGTGTCAAATTCCATATTGGCCAGGGCTTCACGGATAAAAATTTCACGCGCTTCGTCCGGCGCAATCGGCCCATAATGTACGCGGCGTTTGGGCACAATGGTCAGCCCGTACAAGCTCACGCGCTCCCAGGCCACCACTTGCGCGGTTTTGCGGTCCCAGCGCGGGTCGCTGTAATGGCTTTGTGTAATGCCACGGCCGCCGCCTTCATGCGCAATTGGTTCTATCCAGTCCGGGTCAATTTTTGCAACGCAACGGGCATACAGCTTGGTGGTGTCGACTAACTCGGCGGCCATCACCCACTTGGGGCGGTTTTTCTTGAGCACCGAACCCGGTGCAACGGTAAAGCGGATCCCGCGCGCGCCGGCATAGGTCTCGCTATCGCCATCTTTAAAGCCGATATTGCCAAGCAAGCCGGACAGTAACGCACGATGGATTTGCGCATAATTCGCTTCTTGCTGATTAGGCTTGATATCAAGCTCATCCACCATTTCCAGCAACTGCGCATGCAGCTCACGCCATTCCTTCAGCCGTAAAAACGAGAGAAAATTCTGGTGGCACTGATTGAGCAAATCACGGTTGGACTTTTTGCTTTTGAGCGCCTGCTCATACCAGTCCCAAAGTTTGAGATAACTCATAAAGTCAGAGTCATCCGCCTTGAATTTGGCATGCGCATTGTCGGCGGCCTCGCGTTTATCCATGGGCCTCTCCCGAGGATCCTGGATGCTGAGTACGCTGGCAATGATCAGAATCTCACGCACGCAGCCTTCTTTTTTTGCGGTCAGAATCATGCGCGCCACACGCGGATCCAGCGGCAAGCGCGCCATCTGCCGACCCAGCTCGGTGATCTCACGACGCTCGGTCACCGCCCCCAGCTCTTGCAGCAACTGATAGCCATCGCTGATCAGGCGTGAAGAAGGCGCCTCAATAAACGGGAATTCACCGACATCCCCCAGCCGTAAATCCGCCATGCGCAAAATCACGCTGGCTAGCGAGCTACGCAGAATCTCGGGATCGGTAAACGCCGGACGCTGGTTAAAATCATCCTCGCCGTACAAACGCACGCAAATGCCGTTAGACACACGCCCGCAGCGCCCTGCCCGCTGCTTGGCTGCCGCTTGCGAGATTTTTTCAATCTGCAATTGCTCGACTTTGGCGCGCGGGCTATAGCGGTTGACTCGGGCCAGTCCGGTATCAATCACATACTTGATGCCAGGCACGGTCAGCGAGGTTTCCGCCACGTTGGTCGCCAGCACAATGCGGCGCTGGCCGCTGGGCCGGAAAATCTTTTGCTGGTCTTCTATACTCAAGCGCGCGAATAGCGGCAAAATCTCAATCGACTTCAGTTTGGGCGAGCGGCCCTGATATTTACGCAGATGCTCGGCGGTGTCACGGATTTCACGCTCACCCGGCAAAAATACCAGGATATCGCCATCCCCCAGACGCAACAAATCCTCGGCGGTATCAAGGATGGCATCCTCCATGACCTCCTCTTCGTCATCCTCTTCCAGCCAGCGCGTCTCGGTACGCGGCGGCTTGCGCTTGATGCCCATCAGGTCCTGCGCAAAACGGTCTATGTCATCCAGCCCGTCATCAATCGGCACTTCCACGGCCACCATGGTGGTTTTGTTACCCAGCGGCCGGTAACGGATTTCGACCGGATAAGTCCGGCCAGACACTTCAATCACTGGCGCGCCATCAAAGTGGTTCGAGAAGCGGTCTGCATCAATCGTCGCTGAGGTGACGATGATTTTCAAATCTGGCCGTTTGGGGAGTAACTGTTTGAGATAGCCCAACAGAAAATCAATATTCAGGCTGCGCTCGTGCGCCTCGTCGATAATGATGGTGTCATAGCCGTTAAGGAATTTATCGCTCTGCGTCTCCGCCAGCAAAATCCCGTCCGTCATCAACTTGACGTAACTGCGCTCGGACAACTTGTCGCTAAAGCGCACCTTGTAACCGACCACCTCACCGAGCGGACTTTGCAACTCCTGCGCAATCCGCGACGCCACCGAACGCGCAGCAATCCGGCGTGGCTGCGTATGGCCAATCAAGCCACTCACACCGCGCCCGAGTTCGAGGCAGATTTTAGGCAATTGTGTGGTCTTACCAGAGCCGGTTTCACCACAAACAATCACCACCTGATGTTTGGCAATCGCCGCCGCAATCTCATCCTTTTTGCCACTCACTGGCAACTCTGGCGGGTAATCAGGCCGGGGTAACGCCGCCTGACGTGCCTGTAACCGCTGCTGGGAAGCCTGCACCTTGTGTGCAAGTTCCACCAGCGCTTTATCCACGGGTTTATTTTGTTTTAAAGCATCGCGTAGCTGCTGCAAACGACGTTTGAGCGGAAAGCGATCAGCCAGCATGCACTGGGGGAGTTGTTTTTCGAGTTGGCTGATGAGTTGGATGGGAGAGACGGCGGTCATAGGGGTGAGATTTTATCATGGCATGCTAATTGGCATGCAGCCTAGCTGCTTACATATAACTTAAGTTTCTCTAGTTTAATGTATGTTTTTTCGCCTTAATGGCGAGTTACTTTTTTTGCTTGCCCCAAAAAAGTAACCAAAAAGAGGGCACCCAGCCATCCCGGCCTTCGGCTGCCTTGCGTTGTTGGCTTCGGCCGCTACGCTTAACATCGCTACGCGAGTTAGCCTACGCCGTAACAGACTGCTTAGCAGTCTTAGTTATCAACAAAGTAAGCGGTCACGAAACTCGCCCTAGCAGCTTGCCCACCCCGCAAGCTGCCGCGGAGCTCAGACAGTCGCTCCCTTCTTCCTTACTTTTTTCCGCTACTCAGCGTGATGGGATGGGATTTGTCTCGCCAAACTACGAGCGTAGAAGTTTGGACCGTTCAAAAAAATAACTCTTTTATTTATTTCACTGATCGCTGCGCCCATCAGGTGTTCGGGGTCCCCATCTGCCGCGCCGAGTAGCGCAGGCAAAATAAGATGAAGCGAGCGGCTGTCCGAATCCCGCGGTGGCCTGCGTTTTGTGCAGGCCGCTAGGATGAGTTCTGCGAGCGCTTATGCCTAAGTCCGGCAAAGCAACGGACGAAAGTCCTAAACCGAGCAACGCAGGAAACAAGCGGAAGTTGGGGTGCACTTTCTTTTGGTTACTTTATCTTTGTGCAAGCAAAGAAAAGTAACTCGCCTACAGGCGAAACAGAACATCACATACAACACACACCAATCCGCGTGGGCATTCATGCCCACCCTACAACTTCTACTTTTCACCTAAGATTGAACGGGATGCAGGGCAAAGAAATTAACTCGCCGACAGAGGAAAATGACCTATCCAACATTCATAAACCTCTAATTAAAATTCTAAAAATTACTTCCTCACGCACTCCTCGACTCCCGTATTGCCACCTTTAAACCCAGGCTCAAAATAAAACTTCCTAAAACTCAACTGCCCCTTGGCATTCTTCTTAAACTCGGCAATCCCGGTTCCATAATCATGCGTCTTGCCGCCATATTCGCCATTTTCCATCGGCAAGGCAAAATGCATGGCCGCATGCATGCCGTGCACGGCAGCGTGGCCTTTATAGGTGCCATAGTCCGGCACAGCCAGTTCAAAATCATAGCTGGCATCCGCGCCTTTACTATGTTCCGGGCGCAATTTCATGGTAACTGTGCCGGTGTATTTGCCTTCATGTGCATCGTCACCGGTACAGCTGTAAACACCGCTTAAATCCATCGCATAGGCGTTGATTGCAACAAAAACGCCGACCAATCCAAGCATCCATTTCATTGTGTGATCCTTTCTGTGTCAATTATTCCGGTGGCCGTACCCGTACAAAGCGCGCAAATTTGGGTTTGCCGTTTTTGGTGAGGTCGCGGTAGGAATAGGTCACCTGGCTGCCGATCGGCGGCGGGTTTGCGCGATCGCTATCTTTAAAGCCGGTGCCAAGTTTAAAACGTATCCCTTGCGCGGTTTCTACCAGTAACGCGCCCATTTTACCTTGGTATTTACCTTTGCCGGGCACGTAGGCAATGACTTTGGCTTCGGCATCCAGCTGTGGCTTGAGTTTGAGTAGCACATGGCTACGGCCGGTCAGATAAGGTGCATCGGCTTGATGCAACATGAGGCCCTCGCCTTTGCGGGCCACCACCCAGTCCAGCGTGCGTTTGAGGGCAGCGGCATCTGCCACGCGAAACTGTTTGATGGCTTTGAGATACGGGCTCTGCTGACGCTTGACCAGTTGCTCGATGTGCTGGGCACGTTGAGTGAAAGTGCCTGGGGCCATTGGCAGTTCAAACACATAATAGGCCACATGACGCCACTCCGCTTCATCAGGCTGGGCGCGGCGCACGGTGGCAGAGAGTCGTTCAAATTGTGCGCGGGCGATCCACAGTTCACCATCTAGGGGCTGTTGGGGGAATTTTTGCACAAACCAGGCCGGCGCGTGGATGGGATGGCCCTGTCGACTGATCAGTTGTTTGCCATCCCACACGGCGCGTATGCCGTCCAGCTTTTCGCTGACCAAGTAGTCCTTGACAGTGATGCCTTCGTGGTAAACCTGTGCCAGCAGGATTTCTGGTACCTGCGCATAGGCTGGCATGCCAGACTGACTGATCAGCCACAGTAAAAAACAGATGCGCATCCATATCATCATCACCGCCCAGATTGTAAATTTAATTTAACAATCGTAAGTTAGCGGAATTTAACTAGGTAGGCAATACACGGATGGCCCAAATAAGCCTCACAGAGGCTGCTGGTGCACACAATCAGACACGGCTATAACAACTGGCACCACAATTTGTCGTGATGCATGACGTCCATCCACAGCGCCACCAGGCTGAGGGCGACCAGCAAGCCGCCACTCAGGCGCATGCCTGCCGCTTCACTGAACCAGCGCGGCAGGCTTTGCTGGCCCGCGCGCCAGAAAAAGGGGGCCAAGGCGAGGATGGTGGCGGAACCGGTCGCGAAGGCAATCATGACCAGTGCGCCTTGCAGCCATTGCGACTGGAGGGAGGCCAGCATCACCGCCGAGTACAGCAAGCCGCAAGGCAGCAAGGCCCAGACGATGCCGGTCACAAAATAGCCCGACCTGGCATGCGCGGTATGTTGCTTGATCCATGCCCAGACCAATTGCGCCCGCTGCACCGCCCATTGTGGCTGTCGGCCGAGGATAAGCAGCAACACGCCCCAGGCGAAGATCAGCGTATGCGAGAACGTCCACAATGGTTGAAACAGATGGCTCTGATTGGATAACCAGGCCAAACCGCGCAAGGTTTCGGCAGCAATCGCGCCGAGCAAGCCATAGCCGAGCATACGGCCCAGGTAAAAACTCCAGGGGATGGTCTGTACGACACGCAGAGGGATGGAACGCGGGGGACTAGAAAGATTCGGCGGCGTTTGCATGGCGCCGCAAGCAGCGCCACACATCAGCACACAGTGCGGGCCGCCTGCCAGCCCCATGACAAAAGCAGTCAAGAGTAAACTGGCTAACATGCCAGCAGTTTAAAGGATTTTGGAAAACCTTGCACGGTTGGCATCGTGCTGCAAATAACGGTCAAACACCATGGCAATGGCGCGCACAAAATACCAGCCCATTTCGGTGACTTTGAGGCCATCGTCTTCGAGTACGACCAGGCCTTGTTTCTCTTTCTCGGCCAATTGCGCAATTTCTGCCTGAAAATATTGCTTGAAATTGACCATGTAAGACAACTCAATGGATTCGTAACTCAGTTCACCATGGCACATGACCGCCATGATCACGGCACGGCGGATCAGGTCATCGCGGCTTAATGCCAGCCCACGCACGATAGGTAACTGGCCTTGGTCAAGAAAGTCGTAATACTCTTCGAGGGTTTTGGCATTCTGGCTGTAGGTAGCACCGATCTTGCCAATCGCGGAGACACCCAAAGCCAGAATATCCTGATCAGCCATGGTGCTGTAACCCTGAAAGTTGCGGTGCAACCTGCCCTGCTGTTTGGCAATCGCCAGCGGGTCGTCAGGCAAGGCAAAATGATCCATGCCGATAAAGACATAGCCTGCCAGCATCAGCTGCTGAATCGCTTCTGACAGCATTTGGATTTTATCTACGGCATGTGGCAAGTCCGCTTGCAAAATCCGGCGTTGCGGCTTGAAACGTGACGGCAAGTGCGCGTAGCCATATAACGCGATACGGTCTGGCCGCAATTGGATGATCTGGGCGATGGTCTGGCGGAAGGTCGCCGGGGTTTGTTTGGGCAAGCCGTAAATCAAGTCGGTATTGATAGACGCAAACCCCAGGTCGCGCGCATGTTGCATCAGGCTTTCAACCTGCGCATAAGACTGCACCCTGTGCACGGCCTGCTGTACCTCGGCATCAAAGTCTTGCACGCCAAAACTCAGGCGGTTAAAGCCCAGCTCGCGCAAGTGTTGCAAGCGTTGCTGATTGACGGTACGTGGATCAATTTCAATCGAGTATTCACCGTCTTTGGCAAAGGCAAACGCCTGCTTGAACATCTGCATGAGTTGGGTCAACTCGGCATCATTGAGAAACGTCGGCGTGCCCCCGCCCAGATGCAACTGGTTGACGGTTTGCTTTTTGGCAAACTTGTCCAAGTGCAAATCAAGCTCGCGTTGCAGGTAGTTGAGGTAAACCGCGCCTTGCTCATAGCGCTTGGTGACTATCTTGTTGCATGCACAATAAAAACACAGCGAGGCACAAAACGGGATATGCACATACAACGAGAGCGGCTGCGTCCAGTTGCTGATATTGCGCTGCTCGGCCGCCTTGAGATAAGCAGCGGCGTCAAACGCCTCAACAAAGCGGTCTGCTGTCGGATAAGAGGTATAACGAGGCCCGGAGACGTCATAGCGCTCAATATGCTCTTGAGTAATCAGCAACGGGGAGTTCATGGTTTCTGGCAAATTCTTTCCTATCAGTATCCCGAAACTAGACTTTACGGGTTCATCTGGCGTTACTGTGCCATAAACCAATGCAGGGCTTTTTGACACACGTCAAATGCAGCTTGCGTCGCCTGCTGCATAATGCGCCTAAATACAAAAGGAAGAGGTCACACCATGTTCAATGAAATCGCAACCGAAGAGGCGTATAATTTGCCGCATGTTCAACGTCAGTCAAGGACGCCCTCCATGCAAGCAGAATCCAGTTTCAAGGTTGCCTGCTCCAATTGTAACTTGCGTGAACTGTGCCTGCCGGTAGGCTTGAGCACAGATGAAATGACTAAACTGGATGGCATGGTTGCCACCCGTAAAAAGATCAAGCAAGGCGGTCACTTGTATAGCAGTGGCGATGCCTTCACCACGCTTTATGCGATCCGCACTGGGTTTTTCAAGACTTGCGTCGTTTCGGAAGATGGCCGTGAACAAGTCACCGGTTTTCAGATGGCTGGTGAAATCATGGGCTTGGATGGCATTGTCAGTGACAAGCACAACTGCAACGCCATTGCCCTCGAAGACGCCGAAGTCTGTGTCATGCCCTTCAATCATGTCGAAGACCTGTCGCGTGAGATTCCTGTCTTGCAACGCCATGTGCACAAAATCATGAGTCGCGAGATCGTGCGCGAAAACGGCGTCATGATGTTGTTGGCTAATATGCGCGCCGAAGAACGCCTGGCGGCGTTTCTGCTCAACTTGCTGCAACGCCTGCATGCACGCGGCTACTCCAAAAGCGAATTGATTTTACGCATGACGCGTGAAGAAATCGGCAGCTACCTGGGCATGAAACTGGAAACAGTGAGCCGTACTTTCTCCAAATTTAGTGATGAAGGCATTATTGAGGTCAAGCAAAAGAATATCCGTATTCTGGACCACGAAAAGCTTAAAACCATCTTCAACGCCAGCACCTGCTAGGCGGTTGCTGACGTCTGTAAGCGCTGAGGGATGCCACTGCCTTCGTCTCCATTTGAGGCCTTACAGCGTATGGCCGCGCAACAAGCCTGGCAATATATTTATCCTGTCTGGTCCCGCCGTGCGCAGGGCCTTTCCATCGGCATAAACCTGCACCCGAATCAATGCTGCAACTGGCATTGCATTTATTGCCAGGTGCCAGGGCTGCATCGCGGCCCCTCCCCGGTCATTCAAATAGAGCGCCTGCAACAAGAATTAAGCACCTGCTTGCACTGGCTAAGACAGCACTTACACGCAGCAAAGCGTGTATTGTCGGAAGATGTGCAGGATATTGCCTTTGCCGGAGACGGCGAACCGACCACCTCGCCGCAATTTTATGAAGCATTAGCACTGGTTGAGCGGTTGTTGAGCCAGACATCACCAACAGACCGTCCGGCACGGGTCAGGCTCATTACCAATGGCAGCCAAATGCATCTGGCCACGACACAGCAAGCCTTAAAGGTACTGCAACAGATGGGGGGAGAAGTCTGGTTTAAGCTGGACGCAGGCAACGATGCAGAAATGCTGGCAGTGAATGATGCGCGTTTGCCACTTAGCCTGCATCTGCAACGGCTGCAGGCTTGCAGCATGGCTTGCCGGACTTGGGTGCAAACCGCTGTGATGCAGCGACGTATCGCGGACCAACTGGTCACCACCCCCGCATTGGCCGGCTATGTGCAGGCGTTGCTACCACTTAAAGAGAACATTGAAGGCATTTTGTTGTATGGCATCGCCAGACCTAGCCAGCAAGACACGCTGGCCAGCATTCAAGCACCAGACATCCGGCTGTTACAGCAGTATGCTGAGGCTTTGCGCACGCAGGGTTTCAACGTGCGCCTATTTGCCTAAACGCTGATCCCCTACCCGCAATGCTCGCGCCTGAATCAGGTCTTAGACGCGCGTCAGCGCTGAGAGACAGGCAGACAGTTTACTGTTCAGCAGGCTTCAGGCCGGTCTGCGCATGGTTACGCGCCTGGATGGCGGGCGCCATGGCATCTGTCTGGCCGTCTTGCGCTTGCGCATCCAGCGTTTTGTTGATTTCTATGCCCTTGCGGTAGTAATCATCAATCGCTGGATCAGGATGCGTAATCGCCAGATACAAGGTGATGAAAGAAGCCACAATCACGGCAGAAGGGCCGCCTATAATCATCCAGACATAAGGGTTGTGATACCATTTTTTCTGGTCAACCGCTTTAGCGGCCGGTTTCTGCTGTGCTTGGTGTTGTGACAATCTCTGCTCCATTAGTTGCTCGGCACAATAAAGACCGACTTTTCTTTGACCGCTTCGCTGGTTTGTAAATCCGTCATTTCGAAAAAGATTTTATGCGAACCAGCTCTGGTGACCCCATCAGGCAACTCCAGCTCAATCACCACATTGCGTGTCTCAAACGGCCGCAAGCCTTTGAAGTCCTGGCTATTCTCGTCAGCAAAATGCACCACCAAGCCTTCGAGCCCCGTGACCTTCAATGCATAGTCATGCACGGCTTCGGTATCATTTTCAAGCTTGAGGTTATACACGTTCTCAATCATGCCTTCATCAGTGTAGCGAGACATGACGGCACGATCACGTAACACATCCAGCCTGAAATCAGGCTTGAAGTAGAGACTGACCACCATACCGATGGTGAGCGCCAACAAAATCGTTGTATAAATTATCACGCGTGGGCGTAGCAAACGTTGCAGCATTTGCTGACGGCTCCAACGGTTGGTGATGCCGTTCTGCGTGGAGTATTTGATCAAGCCCTTGGCATAGCCCATTTTGTCCATTACATCGTCGCACGCATCAATACAGGCACCGCAACCAATACACTCGTACTGCAAGCCTTTACGGATATCAATTCCGGTCGGACACACTTGCACACAGATACTGCAATCGATACAACTGCCCAGGCCATTGGCATTCTCGCCAGCTTTTTTAGAGCGTGCACCACGCGGTTCACCGCGTGCCTCGTCATAGGTCACAATCATGGTGTCATCATCAAACATGGCACTCTGAAAGCGGGCATAAGGGCACATATATTTGCAGACTTGCTCACGCATATAGCCTGCATTGCCATAGGTGGCAAAGCCGTAAAAGCAAATCCAGAACGTTTCCCAGCCACCCAATTGCCAGTTCACAATATTGGGCACCAGCTCGCGAATGGAGGAGAAGTAACCGACAAACGTCACGCCTGTCCACAAGCCAAAGGTGATCCAGGCAAACTGCTTGAGCGATTTGCGCGTGAACTTGTTCAGAGTCCATTTGCTATCATCGAGGCGCATACGTGCGATACGATCGCCCTCGATTTTATTTTCCATCCACATGTAAATCTCGGTATACACCGTTTGCGGACAGGTGTAGCCACACCACAAGCGACCGGCAATGGCCGTAAACAGAAACAGCGACAGCGCAGACACAATCAGCAAAAACGACAGATAGATCAAGTCCTGCGGATGAAAAATCAGGCCGAAGATATAAAAGCGTTTGGCATCAAGGTCAAACAGCATGGCCTGACGACCATCCCATTGCAACCAGGGTACGCCATAAAAAAACAGTTGCGTAGCCCACACCATGACCCAGCGCCAGTTATTGAACATACCGGAGACGCTACGGGCATAGATCTTATCTGCGGATTTATAAAGTGACAAAACCACCTCCTGTTCAGGGATGGTGGTTTTGTTCACAGCGTTTTGTTTAATATCGCTCATGGGTTATCTGCATTCGCCTATTTGTTGGAAAGACCCCAAACATAAGCAGTCAGCAGATGAATTTGCTCTGGGCTGAATTTTTCTTTCCAGGCTGGCATCACGTTGTTTTTACCTTCATGAATACGCTTGATGATCGCGGCTTCACCTTGACCATGCAACCAGATGTTGTCTGTCAGGTTAGGTGCACCAATCGCCTGGTTGCCCTTACCTTCTGGGCCATGGCAAGCAGCACACACCACAAATTTTTCTTTACCGGCATTGGCACGACCAGAGTCATGAATACTGCCAGACAAGCTCAATACGTAGTTGGCGACGTTTTTCACATCTTCTTCAGAACCAACAGCAGCAGCCATGGGAGGCATGATGCCATTACGACCATTGTTGATAGTCAACTTGATCGTATCAGGTGAACCACCATACAACCAGTCATTGTCGGTCAGGTTAGGAAAGCCACGGCTCCCTTTGGCGTCTGAACCATGACAAGCAGCACAGTTGTTGAGGAAAATACGCTTACCAATGTCGCGGGCTTCAGGAATCTTGGCCACTTCTTCTACCGGCATGGCTGCATATTTGGCATACAGCGGGGCGATCTTGGCATTGTTCTTTGCCACTTCAGCTTCGTACTGCTTGACTTCCGACCAGCCGAACTTGCCATTGTAAGTCCCCAGGCCAGGAAACAGGTACAGATAGGTCAGGCCAAAAATTACGGTAATGATAAATAACCCTACCCACCACATTGGCAGCGGATTGTTCATCTCCTTGATGCCATCCCATTCGTGACCATTGGTGTTATCGCTATCCAAAGGCACTTTGACGCGGCTTGCGAAAATCAGCAAACCGACACAGAAAGCAATCCCGCCCAAGGTAATGGTCGAAATCCAGATCGGCCAAAAACCATTTACAAAATCATTCATGATGTTTTCCTTAACCTTTCCGCGCAGTGTTTAGTCTTGGTCGAACGGCAGATTTTGCGCGTCCTTGAATTGCGCGGAGTTGCGATTGCGCCATGCCCAAATCAAAATTGCCACAAACAGGACGAAACTCAGTACTGTAAAAAATATGCGTAGTATGTTGATATCCATGGCGCGTCTCCTTATTTCAGGTGTGTACCCAACACTTGCAGGTAAGCCACCAGTGCGTCCTGCTCGGTTTTGCCTTTGATTTCATCCCCTGCAGCCTTGATCTGCGCGTCGGTGTATGGCACGCCCACTTTACGCAGCGCAGCCATATGGTCACCAATGGTTTTGTCGTCAACCAGGTTTTCTTCCAACCATGGATAGGCTGGCATGATGGACTCAGGCACGACATCACGTGGATTGTGCAGGTGCACACGGTGCCAGTCATCACTGTACTTGCCCCCTACACGGTGCAAGTCAGGACCCGTACGCTTACTGCCCCACTGGAACGGGTGATCATAAACATACTCACCAGCAACCGAGTAATGGCCATAACGCAGCGTTTCAGCGTGGAAAGGACGAATCATCTGTGAGTGGCAGTTGTAGCAACCTTCACGCAGATAAATGTCACGGCCAGCCAGTTGCAACGCGTTGTAAGGCTCCAGACCACGGATAGGCTCGGTGGTTGACTTCTGGAAGAACAAAGGCACGATTTCGACCAGACCACCAAACGAGATCGTGATGAAGGTCAGCACGATCAGCAGGAAGTTGCTGGTTTCAATCTTTTCGTGAAAATTGCCACTATTGTTTTGATGCGTAGCCATAGTGAATTCCTTAAGCGTGAGCAACCACAGCTGGCACTTCTACAGTGACTGCTTTGCCGTTAGTTGCTGTTTTATATGTATTCCACAACATGATGATCAAACCGCTCATGTACAGGAAACCACCCAATGCACGTGTGAAGTAGTATGGGAACTTGGCTTTCACACTTTCAACGAAGGTGTACGCCAATGTGCCGTCAGCGTTCATGGCACGCCACATCAAGCCTTCCATCACGCCGGAAATCCACAACGCAGCGATATACAACACCACGCCGATGGTTGCCATCCAGAAGTGCACTTCAATCGCTTTCACGCTGTACATTTGTTTTTGACCAAACAAACGTGGAATCAGGAAGTACAGGGAACCGATAGACACGAAACCAACCCAGCCCAGCGCACCCGAGTGCACGTGACCCACGGTCCAGTCAGTGTAGTGAGACAAGGCGTTCACAGTCTTGATCGCCATCATCGGACCTTCAAAGGTACTCATACCGTAGAAAGACAGGGAAACGATCAGGAAACGCAAGATTGGGTCTGTGCGCAGTTTGTGCCATGCGCCAGACAAGGTCATGATACCGTTGATCATGCCACCCCAGCTTGGTGCAAACAGGATCAGAGACAACACCATACCCAAGGACTGTGTCCAGTCAGGCAAGGCAGTGTAATGCAGGTGGTGAGGACCCGCCCACATGTAAGTGAAGATCAGTGCCCAGAAGTGAACGATAGACAAGCTGTAAGAGTAGACAGGACGCTCAGCTTGTTTAGGCACAAAGTAGTACATCATGCCCAGGAAGCCCGCAGTCAGGAAGAAACCTACCGCGTTGTGACCATACCACCACTGCACCATCGCATCCTGTACCCCGGCGTAAGCAGAGTAGGACTTCATGAAACCAGCAGGAATCGCAGCACTTTCAACGATGTGCAACAAAGCCACCGCCAGAATAAATGCACCGTAGAACCAGTTAGCTACATAGATATGCTTTACTTTACGGATACCGATAGTACCGAAGAAGTTGACTGCATAAGCAATCCATACCAAGGCAATCAGGATATCGATTGGCCACTCCAGCTCGCCGTACTCCTTACCCTGGGTGTAACCCAAAGGCAGAGAAATGGCAGCAGCCACGATAACAGCCTGCCAGCCCCAGAAGGTGAAGCTGGACAACTTGTCGCTGAACAAACGTGTCTGACAGGTACGCTGAACAACATAGTACGAGGTAGCAAATAAAGCACAGCCACCAAACGCGAAAATCACTGCATTGGTATGCAGTGGTCTCAAACGGCCAAAAGAGGTAAACGGCAGGCCCAGGTTCAGCTCTGGCCACACCAGCTGGGACGCAATAATCACGCCCATCAGTGTACCCACAACACCCCAAACCACTGCCATGATTGCGAACTGGCGGACTACACTATCGTTGTAGGTCGCAGCCTTCACGGTTGCATTTTGCATGGATTTCTCCCAATGATTAAAACAAACACCCAACACTAAAAAAACTTCTAGTTGTTCACCCTGATATTCTCAGAGATGTCACAAATTTGATTTGACTCACATCAATACTGCTTAAGAATCCCCGTTCTTGCTTGAGAATTCCTAATCCTGCTCGAGAATTCTGGACCCCTCTTCCTCAAGGTCTTCAAATTGCCCGGTTTGAATGGCCCACCACAAGCCACCCAAAATCACAAACACCAGCAACACTGCCAGTGGAATCAGTAAGTATGCAATTTCCATTGAGCGATGCCTAACCTTTCTGCCAGGCCGACTTATCCCAGTCGGTCAATCGCAATGCATTTAACAGTACCAGTAACGAACTGGCCGCCATCCCCAACCCGGCTAACCAGGCAGGCAACAGCCCCATAATCGCCAAAGGCACACCGGCCGCGTTATACAACGCCGCCCACAACAAATTCTGTTTTACGATGAGGATGGTTTTTTTGCAGTGTGAAATGAGCGAAACCAGCACGCCGATATCATTGCCCAACACTACCATATCGGCCTGTGCCTGCGTCAAAGGGACGCCGGAACCCATTGCAATAGAAGTATGCGCTGCTGCAATGACAGGGCCGTCATTCAAACCATCACCTACCATCAACACTTTCCGCCCCTGTTGTTGCAGCTGCTTGACATGCTGCAGCTTATCTTCTGCTTTTTGTAACCCTGCTGCTCGCTGGATACCCAGTTGTGATGCAAGGTTTTTAACGGCCGCTATTCTATCACCAGATAACAGTTGAATATCAAGCCCGGATGCAATTAATTGTGAAACAGCCGCCTTGGCGTGTGGCTTCACTTGCTCAGACAACGCTAATGTTGCCAACATTTGGCCATTGCTAGCCAGATAGACCACTCGCAACGCCTCGTGTTCCGGCTTGACCGTGATCCCGCAAAATTCAGCATTGCCCAATTTTAATGGCATGGAATCACCAGACTGTGTGATCAAGGTCGCAGACATGCCACCCCCCACAATTTCTTGCCAGTCCTGCATCTCCAGCTGGTCACTCGCGTCTTGCCGGGTGGCAAATCCGTGCAAGGCCTGCGCCACAGGATGCAGGGAATCACGGCTCATGCTGGCAATCACATCCAGCAGCCACTGATGGTCTTGCCCGGCGGCCATTTCGACCGCGCTGACCTGTTGCAAGCTCTCGGTCAAGGTTCCGGTTTTATCAAACACAATAGTGTCAATTTCGCTGAGGGCCTGAATCGCCTGCAGACGGCGGATCAGCACACCGCCTTTGGCAAACGTGCCCGCACTGGCCAGCATGGCCGCAGGCGTTGCCAGCGACAAGGCACAAGGGCAAGTCACTACCAGCACCGCCACTGCTGACATAATCGCTTTGGCCGGATCGGTGGTCCACCAGAAAACCAGGGCATACAGCGCGGCCAGCAGCACGCCCCACAAGAACGGTTGCGCCACTTTATCAGCCAGCAAAGCGATGCCAGGTTTCTCGGTTGAAGCAGAGGCCATCAGGTTCACCAGCGCATGATACTGCGTACCCTCACCCACTTGCTCCACCTGCATTTCAATCGCCGAAGTCAGGTTACCCGAACCGGCAATCACAGTTGCACCGGCAGGTTTCAATACTGGATCTGACTCACCTGTCAGCATGGATTCATCGGCACTGGTATTGCCTACCAGCACCTTGCCGTCGGCGGCAAACACTTCACCAGGGCGCACATATAAGACATCGCCCACATTGATGTTGCTGGCGGCGATTTGCACCCATTCGCCCGTTTCATTCTTTTTGAGCACCGCATGTGGCAAGCGTCGCATCATGTTTTCCAGCGCGCCTGCCGTACGATTGCGCAGCTTCACATCCAGCCAGCGGCCAACCAGCAAAAAGCTGACAAACATGGTCAGAGAATCGTAATAGACCACATCGCCCCACCAGCCACCCGGCACAAACGTGGCCAGCGTACTCATGATAAAGGCAGCCAGTATGCCCAGTGACACCGGCACATCCATGCCTAACTGGCGTTGTTTGAGACTGTTCCAGGCCTGGGAGAGAAACGGTGTCGCAGAAAACAGCATCACGGGCAGTGTCAGCACCCATGACGCCCACTTCATCAACTGCACCATGTCAGGCGCCATGTCATTACTGCCGGTCCAATAAGTCGGATAGGCATACATCATGACCTGCATCATGCAGAAGACGGCGACCACCAGGCGCCACAGCATCTTGCGCTGCTGCACGGTTCTGTCGCTGATGGCGTTGTATTCGTTAAGCGGAAGCGCTGGGTAGCCAATCTCGTTAAGACCGGCAAACCATTGCGAGGGGGAAGTTTGATGCGCATCCCATACCACACGGACGCGCTTGGAAGCGGCACTGGCATGCACAGCCAGCACACCACGCATTTGTTTCAATGTCTGCTCAATGCGGCCGCTGCAGGCGGCACAATGCATGCTATCAACCCAGACATGCGAGGTCCACACCTCGTTGGCAGAAGCATCACGCTGACTAAACCGCTCCCACTCGGACTGGACATCCAGCCCCTGCCAGGGATTTGCACTGCTCACTGCTAAAGGGGTTGCCATTGGGTGATGGAGCATCCGTGAAACAATCTATAACTTTATATTATATGATTGAATATAATATAAATCAATGTGTTAGCGAACTTTTCAAGCCGTCATTAAAGCAGCAAACGATCTTCTCTTTGTTGATTTGGCGCAAACATCGCGTCCATGACAGCCCAAGAAAACCGCCTGATGCGCATGCAACCATTATTTCACACGCATCCCCGCTTGCGCACCACTGTCAGGTGAGAGGATATAAGGCCCACCACGCTCATCGCTGGCGGCCAACACCATGCCCTCACTCATGCCAAACTTCATTTTGCGTGGTGCCAGGTTAGCCACCATCACAGTCAGCCGCCCCACCAGCGTCGCCGGGTCATAAGCGGACTTGATACCGGCAAACACCTGACGCGGCTTCTCTTCGCCAATATCCAGTTGCAGCTTAAGTAACTTCTCTGCACCCTCTACGTGCTCGGCGTTGACAATTTTTGCAATCCGCAAATCCACCTTGCCAAAGTCATCAATCGAGATATACGCACCCTCTTCTGTCGCCTTGGCTTCGGCTTTCGCTTCTACCTTTACTTCAGCCTTGGCTGGCGCTGCCGCTTGCAGGCTTTCTTTATTGGCTTCAACCATGGCCTCGATTTGCTTGGCCTCCAAACGCGTCACCATATGACTATAAGCCTGGATCGTTTGCGCAGCCAGGCCTTGGTTCACATGTGACCACTGCAAGGCTGGCACGTTCAAGAAAGCCTCCACCGCACTGGCGATATTTGGTAACACTGGCTTCAGATAAATGGTCAACAGACGGAACATTTCCAGCGCATTACTGCAAATGATATGCAGCTCAGCCGCCTTGCTTTCGTCTTTAGCCACCACCCACGGCGCCGCTTCGGCGACATAGCCATTCGCGGCATCGGTCAGCTTCATGATTTCACGCAAAGCACGCGCAAAATCACGCGCGGCATAGGCTTCGGCAATCACAGGCGCGGCGGCGCGCATCTCGTCAATCACAGCGTGCTGCGCTGCAATCACTTGGTGATCGAATTTTTTGGCGATAAAGCCGGCCGTGCGGCTGGCGATATTGATATATTTACCCACCAGATCACTATTCACCCGGGCAACAAAATCTTCCAGGTTGAGATCGATATCTTCCATACTGCCATTCAGTTTAGCGGCATAGTAGTAGCGCAAGTATTCAGGATTTTTGACATGTTCCAAGTAGCTACGCGCCGTGATAAACGTGCCGCGCGACTTGGACATTTTTTCGCCGTTCACAGTCAAAAAACCATGCGCAAACACCTGCGTAGGCGTGCGGTGACCGGAATATTCCAGCGTGGCTGGCCAGAACAAGGCATGAAAATACAGGATATCCTTGCCGATAAAGTGATACAGCTCGGTCGAAGAATCCTTCTTCCAGTACTCATCAAAGTCCAAACCAGCTTTGGCACACAGATTTTTGAAGCTGGCCATGTAGCCAATTGGCGCATCCAGCCAGACATAAAAATACTTGCCTGGCGCATCCGGGATTTCAAAGCCAAAATAAGGCGCATCGCGCGAAATATCCCAATCGGAGAGCTTGTTCTCGCCCGCCTCGCCTACCCACTCGCTCATCTTGTTGGCAGCTTCGGCTTGCAGCGTGCCAGACCGTGTCCAGTCACGCAAAAAGTCAGCACATTCACTGAGTTTGAAGAAGTAGTGTTCGGTCTCTTTACGTACTGGCGTCGCACCAGAAACGGCAGAATAGGGATTCAGCAAATCTGTCGGGCTGTAGGTCGCACCGCACACTTCACAGTTATCGCCATACTGGTCTTTGGCGTGGCACTTGGGGCACTCGCCTTTGATAAAGCGATCCGGCAAAAACATACTTTTCACCGGGTCAAAATATTGCTCTATGGTTTTGCTGGCGATTTTGCCGTTGGCCTTGAGCGCCTTGTAAATGCCAGAGGCCAGTTCGCGGTTTTCTTGCGAGTTGGTGGAATAGTAGTTATCAAACTGCACCAAAAATTCGGCAAAATCCTGGCTGTGCTCAGCGTGGACTTTCTCAATCAACGCCTCAGGGGTAATGCCCTCTTTTTCAGCACGCAACATAATCGGCGTGCCATGCGTATCATCCGCGCAAACATAATGCACGGTATGCCCCTGCATCTTGTGAAAACGCACCCAGATATCGGTTTGAATGTATTCAACCAAATGGCCCAGATGGATACTGCCATTGGCATAAGGCAAGGCGGAGGTCACCAGAAGTTTGCGTGTCATGTCAGCCAGATCAAAATAAAACGACTATTTTAGCAAACCATGCGGCATTTCAGCGATGCCAGCGGCAGATAATGTTTGTGAGCAAACGCGCGATCAACCCCTGGCTCATTTAAACCAATATGGTTGATATCAACCATATACTCACAACCAAAGTCACAGCTTGAATTTATAAAAATCATGATAAACAACAAGTTAGCCCATGCTGGCGGCACGGTACAATCCTTGCCTGATGCCAAACAAGTTCACCTTACTGGCAAATTCGCATGTTATGGCATGGCATTAATCTTCATTGGGCATATAGCACGTTGCTACCCGGCATCCGCCGTAAAACGCAATGCCAGCATCATGCCAAGGATATTTTGCATGATGGCTTTCTGCGCTTTGCCCTGACCACCAGCCCCAACCGCGGGCAAGAACCGCATGCCTATTTGCGCACCATCGTACAAAATCTGCTGCTTGAGCATTACCGTAAAGAACGTTATTTTGCCGAGTATCAGCAGCAGGCAGACTTGGAAGAACCCGTCACGATTTCCGTCGAACACTTGGCAGACATCAAACAACGGCTGGAACTGGTCACCCAAATCATTCAGGATTTACCCCCCAAATGCCGCCAGGTGTTTGTCATGTACCGCATTGAAGGCCATGCGCAAAAAGACATTGCAACGCAACTCAACATTAGCCTCAACATGGTCGAACGCCACCTGATCCGCGCCTTGCTTGACCTGCGTGCGGCGCGCGAGCAGTTTCTCAAATAAGCGCATGTCGGCCCATCAAAAAATCGCTGAGACAGCTGCCCGCTGGTTTATCCGCATGCAAGAAGCGGCACCAGACGCGCCGGAACGCAGCCAGTTTGAAGCCTGGCTCATGCAAAGCCCATTGCATCAACAAGAATACCGTAGCATCAGCGAAGCCTGGCAAGGCATAGACTCGGTCACCGAGCTGCAATCTCTGGCGCAGGCCAAACAGGCTGATGCTTTCTTCAAACAGAGCGAGCGCAAAAAATCGCGGCAGAAACTGGCAGGCACGGTGGCCAGCGTGATCGCGGCGCTGTGCATAGGCTGGGCTGGCTTGCACCAATATCAGGTTTGGCAAAGCGCGCCCACGCTACAACTCGCCGCGCAAACCACCACCGCTCAACTCAGCACACAAACGCTGGACGACGGCAGCCGTGTCACACTCAATGCCAACTCGCGTATTGAGATCAAGTACTACCGCAACCAGCGTCACATTGACCTGCTGCAAGGTGAAGCCGTGTTTGAAGTGCAACCAGACCGCGACCGCCCGTTTGTAGTAGAAACCCAGCGCCTGAAAGTCACCGTGCTGGGCACACGCTTTGCCGTCAACAAACTCAAACAGCTTGAACGTGTCAGCGTCGATCACGGCAAGGTACAAGTGCTCAACAAGCAAGATCAGCAAGGCCTCATCCTGCAAAATAACCAGGTCGCTGAAATCAACCAGCACGGCCTGCAAGCTCGCCCACAAGTGAGTGCCCAGGACTACTTCCGCTTTATTAGCGGCACCTTGGTATTTAATCAATCCTCGCTCTCAGAAATCGCCGAAACCCTCACCCGCTACCAGCCCCAACCCATCACCAGCGATGAGCGTTCCAGCGAAAAAATCAGCGCCGTGGTCGCCATTAAAGACAGCAACAGCTTTATCGCCACCCTGCCCCGCATAGCCAATGTGCGTGTGCACCGCAGCCCAGAAGGTATTCAACTAGAAACTTACCCCGCAGCCAAATAAGCAAATCGCACATCATTACATTTTTTTGCAATCAACATATCAGGGTTTTGACGCCCCGTGCATTAAGGCAATAACAAGCCAAAAAGTAACGGGGAAGTCAGATGCACACACCAAAAAAATTGATTCTGGGCGCAGCCATCGCCGCCTGCTTTAGCAGCCAGCCGACCTGGCTCAACCCTTTATGGGCGGCAGAGCTTAATACCAAGTTGCCGCAGTCAGAAGAAGACGTTTTGCTCTCGCAAAAAATCACCATCTACCTGCCAGCCCAACCACTGGCAGCCTCACTCAAAGCACTGAGCGCCAAAATAGGTTTAAACATCACCTACAACGATAAACTGGTGGCAGATAAACAAGCCCCGGCGTTGAGTGGCACCATGCGTAGCAAGGAGGCGTTGCAAAAACTGCTAGCAAATACCGGGCTTGAAGCGAAGTTAAATGACAATACGCTGTATATACAGCGCATCACAAAGGTTGAAGCACAAGACATTCAGCTCGAAAAAATCGAGACCATTGCCAAGCGTCGTTACGATGTGGGTCCGCTACGCGGGCTTGCGGTGACCAAAGAAGAAATCCCCGGCAACGTACAAAGCATTAGCGCGAAAGAGATCAAAGAGTCTAAAGCAGTCAGCCTGACTGACCTCATGAACAGCAAGTTGCAGTCGGTGAACGTTAACGACTACCAAAGCAACCCGTTTCAAATGGACGTCACTTATCGGGGCTTCACTGCCAGTCCGCAGTTAGGTACCTCACAAGGCTTGAGCGTGTTTCTTGATGGCATCCGTGTTAACGAACCGTTTGGGGATGTGGTGAACTGGGACATGATCCCCATGAACGCGCTCAACAGCCTGGACGTATTCCCAGGCTCTAACCCGCTGTTTGGCTTGGGTACGTTAGGTGGCGCCATCAGCATGAAAACCAAAAGTGGCTTTGACAGCAACGAAGGTACGGTGGAATACCTGGGTGGCTCTTTCAAGCGTAACCAGTTTCAAGGCTCTGTGAGTGGCAACAACGGTGTGGTGGCAGGTTTTGCGGCAGCTAATATCTTTAGGGAGGACGGCTGGCGTGTGAATTCACCTAGTGAGGTCAACCAGATATTTGCTAAAGGCGAATGGCGTAATGACAGTGTGCAACTGGGCTTAAGCATGCTCTATGCAGGCAACAAACTGATCGGTAACGGATTGTTACCCACTGAAATGGCCAAACAAGATGGCAGCCAGATTTTCACCAGCCCAGATGAAACCAAAAACCGATTACTGCAATTTCAACTCAACGGCATCTGGGATGTCAGTGACACCTTCAATATCACCGGTCAAGTTTACAAACGTAAGAGCCGCAGAAATGCCAGTAACGGCGATGTAAACCAAAACTTTGGTGGTAGTGCGACCCGTAGACCAAACCCTGGTGAGCAATTATCTAATGGCGTACCTGATTTTGATGGGGATGGGTTGCCAGATATTGAATCTAGTAGTTTATCGATTGAGAATGTGGCTGCACAGACTGTGCCAGATGGAAATGGGGGCACTATTTTAGCAATGTTGGATATTAATGGCGAACCAGAATATTTTGGTCTTGATTCCAGTGGAAATGTTTTATTAAATTCCGCATTCTCTGCTTACGATTCATCCTCACCCTCCGGATATGATTTAAGTCGATTAGCCATAGGTAGTAATGCAAATTCGACTGCTGTGACAGGGCAATCTGTAGATGCAAGCGGGAATCCAATCTGGACGCTTAATCCGCAGAATCCTACTACTGCACCAGCCTTTACTCCTGAGTTTTATCAATATGCTTTGAATGCCTGGAAGCTGCGCCAAATTTCGGCGCCAGATCCAAGAACCGATGGGCAGCGCTTTGATCCTCAAGATTTAACTTATGCATATAAGGATGTTAATGGTTTTCTTGTTGGGGGTGATTCTTACTCTGTGCCAGCAGTAGACCCCGTAACAGGTGCAAATCTAATTCGTGTATTTTCAGGGAGTAACCCAGGGATCAATAAGCCACTAGGGTTGTTAGTCACCGATGCCAATGGTACGCCAATTGAACGTAATGGCGCTGATTGTAATTCCGGGCAGATCGGGCAAGGTAAATGCTCTGGTTATGTTGAAGGCACACCGACCGCACTGATTACTCAAACCGAGATTGATCAGACAACCGATGGTGCATCTATGCAGCTCAACTGGAATTTCGAGAAGCATAAATTCATGGTTGGTACTTCGATTGATGCTGCCGATGCTACTTACGAGAGTGGTCAATACTTGGGCTTGTTTGATGCAAACCGCCGGTCTTACCTTGACCCGAGCCAGCTTGGGTATGAGTTTTATGCGGCTGATCATCGCATAGATCTGAATAACTTTGCAGGCAATAGCACGACCAAGAGTATTTACTTTAGCGAAACCTGGACGCCGAATAAAGAATGGGCGTTTACCGCCGCCGGTAGATTCAACCATACAAAGATCAAGAACGTATTGGCAATTAATAATTTCTTGGGTTTGTTAGGGCCCACTGCATTTAAAAACTTCTATCAAGATACTATCCTGTGCCCTGATAGCAATGGAAACGGCACCTTAGAGCTGGAGGAGTGTCCTGTAGTGAGTGTGCTGCCGTTTAGCCCAGAGCTGGCAGGCGGATTAGGCTATCTTGGTCAACCAGAAACAGAGAAGTTTACTTATCGTTCGTTTAATCCCAGTTTAGGGGCTACCTGGCAACCGATTGAAACTCTTAACCTTTATGCCAACTGGAATAAAGGCGCTCGTACCCCAAGTGTGATTGAACTTGGATGCGCGTTTGATGATACCCCAGTCAGAATCGGAAACGACCCTGTTACGGGTGCTCCAACATTCGGACCAAGATCACTAGTTGAGCGTCGCTTTTGTTCACTACCCAGCACGCTTTCTGGTGACCCTTACTTAAAACAAGTACGATCTGAGACGATAGAGTTTGGTGGGCGCGGCTATCTCACTCCAACAATACAGTGGAATGCCACTGCCTATCAAACTGAGCTGACAGATGATATTTACTTCGTTTCTTTTACCGCTGACCGTAGTTTCTTCCAAAACATAGGGGATACTCGCCGCCGTGGGATTGAGCTTGGGTTGCAAGGCAAGGTTGATAGACTTGGTTTTAGAGTCAACTACTCACTGACGGATGCGACCTTTCAGGACCGCTTTACTGTCGCTAGTCCTAATAACAGTACCGCTGGCAATGTAGTTGGGCGAGGCAATGGCTACGAGCAGATTGTTGTTTCCCCCGGCAATCGCATCCCAGGCGTACCTCTACATAACCTGAATGCCACTGTTAGTTACGACATCACTCCAGATTGGACTGTGAGCCTGACAGGGATATTGCACTCAGAGAGCTTTGTGCGCGGTAACGAGAATAATAAGCACCAAGCTGGAGCTACGAATTCACGATACATATGTAGCATCTTAGCTTCACCCTCAGTGAATGATGGAGTTCAGTACGGAAACGATACATGCGAAACCAGAGTTGACCGACCTAACTTTCGCTATCCAGGCAAGGTACCAGGCTATGCGGTGTTTAACTTCAAAACTGCCTATAAATTAAACAAGAACTGGACGGCCGGCTTGATGATTAACAACCTGTTTGACCGAGAGTATTACAGTGCTGGTCGTCTCGGTGTCAATCCGTTTTCACCTTCTATCAACGGTGCAATCGGCCCTGGTGGATTCAATTACAACAGCAATGACTGGTTAGCAACAACCTTCCTTGCGCCTGGGGCTCCGAGATCTGCTTTCATCACACTCACTTATGACTTTGATGTGGGCAAGTAATCATTTGGCGCGTTCAAAATTGACGTGACACTTTTAAAATTTAAGCAAAAGCCTCGCAAAATCAAGGCTTTTGCTTAATCAATCTATCGGCTTAGCCCTTCGGAATCAACACAGCACTCATCGTATGGATCACGCCGTTATCAGCATTGATTTCATCACCAATGACTTTGACATTGTCCACTTTTACGCCATCGGTCACAGTGAGTTTCAAGTCTGCACCCTCTAGCGATTTAACCTTGCCAGCACTCACGTCTGCCTGGGTAATTTTGCCAGGATAGATATGGTAGCTGAGCACTTTTTTAAGTTCAGTCGGGTTTGCCATCAAGGCTTTGAGTTTGGCTTTGGGCAATTTGGCAAAGGCGGCATCGTTAGGGGCAAACAGGGTAATCGGGCCTTTATCGTTGAGGGTGCTTTCCAGGCCGGCAGTTTTGACGGCTTGTAAAAAGGTTTTGAAGTTGCCTTCCTGATCTGCGGTTTGCAGCAGGGTATCTGCATTGGCATGATGGGTATAGCTGATGGCTAACAAGGTGAGTGCAAGTAGTTTGTTCATGCGTGTTCTCCAGAATTATTGTTTAACTGAAACTAAAGCGTGTATTACCGAGACTTTTAGCGGCTTGCGTGCTGCTGTCGTCGATGTGCTTACCTTAGCAAGCCAGCCTTACGCTTAACTTACCGGGGCATGGTCAAAACTTACAGCGAGCTGAACACCCGTGAAGCATGTGCGCAGGGATGATCAGTTGGGCAATGGTTATCGCAGCTTTAAAGCGAGATGTTCATAAACTCGTCATGCTGGCTTGGCAAGATCATGGCACCTTGTTGCGGAGCTTGCATGATGACGATGTTGATTGTGACGGACACTTTTCAGCAAACCAATGGCGTCTCTACGACCTACAAAAACCTGCGGCGGGTGGCCAAATCACGCAACTTGCGTTTTCGTGTTTTGCACCCTAGCCTGTATCGCTGGATACCGTTGCCGTTTTATCCTGAAATCCAGCTCAATATCCAACCCTTGCGCCTGTGGCGCACACTCAATCGCATCCAGCCTAAACAATTGCATATTGCCACCGAGGGCGTCATGGGCCTGGTGGCGCGCCACTGGTGCAAATCGCGCGGGATTGCGTTTACGACCTCCTATCACACGCGCTTTCCTGAATACCTCGAATTAATGTGGCGGATCCCCGCACGCTGGACCTATGCTTATTTACGCTGGTTTCACCAAGGTGCACATGCCACCTTTGTCACCACCGAAAGTATGCGCCAGACCTTGCAGACGCATGGATTCAAGCGTCTGGTGATTTGGTCGCGGGGCGTTTCTGAACAGTTATTGAGCGTTGCGCAGCCACAAGCAGCCGGGCAAAAATTGCGCGTGTTGAACGTCGGCAGGGTGAGCCGTGAAAAAAACCTGGATGCGCTATGTGAGCATCAGGATACCTTTGACATCACCATCGCTGGCGATGGTCCTTATTTAAGCCAGCTTAAGCAAAAATACCCGCGCGTCAATTTTGTCGGCTATCAATATGGCAAGGCACTGGCAGCGTTGTATGCACAGCATGATGTGTTTGCCTTCCCCTCCCGTACCGATACGTTTGGCATTGTGATGATAGAGGCGATGTGCAACGGCTTGCCCGTGGCAGCATTTGATGTGACGGGGCCCAGAGATGTGATCAAACATGGCTTTTCAGGCATGTTGGCCGAGGATATTGCACAAGCTATTGTGCAGTGTTCATCGCTGGATAAGGAGGCCATACGCGAGCAGGCGCGCAGCCAGTGGAGCTGGGCGCATTGCTTTGAGACGTTTCAAAAGCACTATCCTGACCATAGCCCCTGTGTGCGCTCACAGCCTGCCACGACCAACGCAGAGATTGCATGACGAATCAGGGGGGATGGAGTAGAATTCCTGATTTAATTAGTCAGGCATTTCTGCGGGAATTCAAGGCATGGCCATCAGCGATATTGTGATTCAAAGCACGCTCAAACTGAGCATAGACCCCAATACTGGCAAGGACTTTGTCAGCAGCAAATCAATCAAAAACATACAAGTCAATGGCAATGATGTCAGCCTGGATGTGGTGCTAGGCTACCCTGCAGCGACACAACTGGACCTGATACGTGCACAAATTACCGAGGCATTAAAAAGCATTGCCGACATTGGCAAAATCACCGTCAATGTTGGCAGCCGCATTGTGGCGCATAGCGTGCAACGCGGCGTCAATTTGCTGCCTAATGTGAAAAACGTGATTGCCGTGGCCTCTGGCAAAGGCGGCGTCGGCAAATCCACCACGTCGGTCAACCTGGCACTGGCCTTGGCTGCTGAAGGCGCCACCGTCGGCTTGCTCGATGCGGATATTTACGGGCCTAGCCAGCCACAGATGCTAGGCATTTCTGGCCGCCCGGATAGCGCCGATGGCAAGAGCATAGAACCGATGCGTGCGCATGGCATCCAGGCCATGAGCATCGGCTTTCTGGTCGATACCGACACACCCATGGTGTGGCGCGGCCCGATGGTGACCGGCGCTCTGGAGCAATTGCTGCGCGATACACGTTGGCAGGATCTGGATTACTTGGTGATTGACCTGCCTCCTGGCACCGGCGACATCCAGCTGACTCTGGCACAAAAAATTCCGGTCACCGGCGCGATTATCGTCACCACCCCGCAAGACATCGCCCTGCTCGACGCGCGCAAGGGTCTGAAAATGTTCGAAAAAGTCGGCATCCCGATTTTAGGCATTGTTGAAAACATGAGTACGCACATCTGCTCCAACTGCGGCCATGAAGAGCATATTTTTGGCGCAGGCGGTGGCGCCTTGATGGCTAAAGACTACAACGTGGATTTGCTCGGCAGTTTGCCGCTGGATATCAATATCCGCATGCAAGCAGACGGCGGCCAGCCTACCGTAGTCGCCATGCCGGATGGCGCCATTGCAAAAACGTATAAAGAAATTGCACGCAAAGCAGCAAGCAAAATCGCCATTGCCAGCCTGGACCATAGCGCCAAGTTCCCCAACATCGTCATTCAAAATACATAATCAATCAAGCCGACAGACTGCAATGACCGCCAGTGAACATGAGATTGCAGAAACGCTGATCGGCAAGGATTATGACGCCATGGACGCGCATACCCAGCGCGTCGCCCGGCACCTGACCGAGCGCAGGCATGTGTCACGCAATACGGCAGATGAGAGTGACGGTAGCATGACCACCGCTCAACGGGCCGCCGATGCCGTAGCTCGTTTTGGCGGCTCCTGGACCTTTATTTTTGTGTTTGCCCTGGTGCTGATCGCCTGGGTCGTGCTGAACTCGGTCATTTTGCTCAAATATGACCGTGCGTTTGACCCCTATCCTTATATTCTGCTCAATCTGTTTTTGTCTATGCTGGCCTCGATACAAGCCCCCATCATCCTGATGTCGCAGAACCGGCAAGCAGAAATAGACCGCAAACATGCAGAGCATGACTATGAAGTGAACTTGAAAGCAGAACTGGAGATTTTGCTGCTGCATGAAAAAATGGATGGTTTGCGCGAGCAACAGTGGCAGGAGTTAATTTCACTTCAGCAGCAGCAAATCGTAATGCTCGAAAAACTACTCCAAGAAAAAACCATACCAACGAACTAAGCCCTACAAAGTGCAGTGATACCCCCTTTAATGTGGTTTTAAGGCGGGTTTAAAGCCTCCGTGATTCTCAAGCAACGCTTTTAACTACCTGCTCAACTGAGCGACTCTCGTCCATCCAAACGGCCGGTTAAAATGTATTTGTTATTCTTTTTATCACTTTAAAATGTATTTACTTTTGTTATCTTAGGCTTATTGCCATTCAAGCGAACTTTCGTTAGTGAGCACACCACCCGCTAATGCTTTCCAGCGATGTCGCAAACAACGCAACAAGCAATCATGAAGCATACTCACAAACCAAGGGCCGTCGCCAATAGGTATTTAACCGGGTTCACGCTGGTAGAACTGGTCACAACCATAGCCATTCTGGCTATTTTGGCCGCCACCGCTTTGCCCCGTTTTGCAAGTGTTGATAAAAACGCACGCATTGCCTCCCTTAACGCACTGGCTGGCTCCATAAAAAGCGCAATGCAAATGGCTCATGCGCAATGTTTTATCACAGCGGAATGTAACGTCCCTGACTGGTCAAACGAAGTCATTGCTTCTCCCGACGACCCTACGTTAAAAGCTATGTATAACGGCTATCCAACATCAAACATGGACGGCTCTCACATCAGTTTATGGATGACGTTTTCTGGTTTTCAAATGGACAGCAGCAATTTCTTATTTACTTCGTTTTATATTGCAAATACGCCCAACCCAGCCATGTGTAGTGTTAACTATCAATATGCCTTAAGCTTTGGCGCCCCACCCACGGTCACAGTCAATACATCAGGTTGTTAACACAGGCTGCAAATGAAAAACCCTCACAGAGGGATCTATGAGGGTATCTCGATGAGAGTTTTACAGCTTGCGTTTTTTATTGGTGCATTTTTATTTCAACACTACGCCAAAGCAATACACGTCCACCCCATTGGGTGATTGAATCAAGGTGGCCGGAATCGCTACACCTTCACGCCAGTTATCCACCGCCTCCTGCTTGCCCGCGCCCGTCACCAGAAACATGACCTCATGCGTATCGTTCAGCCGCTTTTGGCTAATCGTAATACGATCCGCGGGCGGTTTGGGCGAGTTAAACACCGGCACGGCATCAGCACTGTTATCCACGGCCTGTCCCGGGAATAGGCTGGCAGTATGCCCATCTTCACCCAGCCCCAAAATCACCAGATCAAAGGTGCGCACGCCTTTAAGGATCTCGCTATAAGCCAGCGCGCCAGCCACATTGCCAAGCTCGGCCGGAATATCATGAATCTGATTTTCAGGAATCGCCACATGGCTTAACCACGCATCGCGGGCCATTTTGCTGTTGCGATCCACATGATCGACTGGCAAACAACGGTCATCATTATGATAGACATGCCATTTGGACCAGTCGGCATCAGCTTTTGCCAATAACTGATACACCGCTTTGGGCGTACTGCCGCCTGCCAGCACAATCAGAAAACTGCCATGTTTGGCAATGGCGGCGTCGGCAGCCGCCAGAATTCTGTTAAGTGCTGCCTGGTTGATTTCTTCCTGGGATTGATACGTGTGCCAACGGGTTTGAGCATTCAAAGACATAGAAAACCTGTAAAAAACAATACAAAAAAGCTTGCGCAGCCTTTTAGACCGTGACTGCATTTGTTATAATTATAGCTGACTCGACATGATAATTCTGCAAAATTATCCGAAGCACTGATCGGGTTCATGCCATCCAAAAGATGGGTGTCTCTTAAACTATCCTCACACCATAGGAAAATCCGAATGAAATTAGCAATGATTGGCTTGGGCAAAATGGGCGGTAACATGGCTGCTCGCTTGCTGCGTCACAAAATTAACGTGGTTGGTTTTGACTTTAACACCGAATTCGTTAACAGACTGGTTAAAGAAGAAGGCCTGGAAGCAGCGACCTCCGTTGCGGATGCAGTTAGCAAACTCGAAGGCCAAAAAATTGTTTGGTTGATGTTGCCCGCTGGCGAAATCACCGAAAATCAAATCAAAGATTTGATCCCAATGCTGAACAAAGGCGACATCATCGTCGATGGCGGCAACTCAAACTACAAACATAGTCAGCGCCGTGGCGCAATGTTGGCCGAACATGGTATCGGCTTTATCGACTGTGGTACTTCCGGCGGCGTTTGGGGCCTGGATAACGGTTACTGCCTGATGTACGGCGGTGAAAAACAATATGCTGATGTATTGGCTCCATATGCACAGGCATTGACCCACGCGGATCGCGGCTGGGCACACGTTGGTCCTGTCGGTTCCGGTCACTTCACTAAAATGATCCACAACGGGATCGAATACGGCATGATGCAAGCCTTTGCTGAAGGTTTGGACCTGATCAAAGGTAAAGAAGAGTTCAACCTGGACTTGGCACAAATCACTGAACTGTGGCGTCATGGTTCTGTGGTACGCAGCTGGTTGCTCGACTTGACGGCTGAAGCACTCAAACAAGACCAAAGCCTGCAAGAAATTGCACCATACGTTGCTGACTCCGGTGAAGGCCGCTGGACCGTGGTTGAGGCGGTTGAGCAAGGTGTGGCAGCGCCAGTGTTGACCACTGCATTGCAAGCACGTTTCAGAAGCCAAGACTCAGAAGGCTATAGCTACAAGCTGCTGTCACTGATGCGTAATGCATTCGGTGGCCACTCAGTGAAAACCAAGTAAGTGATATAAGCCTCTCATCACGAGAGGCTTTTGCTTATTTGTTCATAGCCACATGCTGACACGACTAAGTTTAAGAACTTATTAGCGCTAGTCATAAACATATGGGAAAGGCCTGCCCTTTCCCGTTTACATTTTTATCTTAAGGTTAGAAATGACGAATAAAATTGATCCATGCACCCTGGTATTATTTGGCGCAAGTGGCAACCTGGCCCGCGTAAAATTGTATCCTGGTTTGTTCAGGCTAGACCTGCTGGGCCGCCTGCCTGATGACATGAAAATTATCGGCGTTGGCCGTCAAGTGGTTGATCTGGATGCCTGGCGTGCAGACATCAAATCCATGCTGGATACCAAATTCAAAAAAGGCTATGACCAGAAAGTCTTCGAGCGCTTTATCGCCCGTAACTTCTACCATGCCAACCCACCAACTGACCCAGACGCGTTCAACAAACTGAAAGCTACGCTGAGCGACGAAAAAGTATTTCCGCAGAACCTGGCTTACTTCCTGTCTGTACGTCCGGTAGACTTTGCACCAGTTGTTGAATCACTGGCCAATGTCGGTCTGACTCAGGAAGACAAATACTGGCGCCGCGTGGTGATCGAAAAACCATTCGGTACCGATCTGCCATCTGCCAAAGAACTGCAGGCTGCCATCACCAAGCACCTGAAAGAAAGCCAGATTTACCGTATCGACCACTACCTGGGCAAATCCGCGCTGCAAAACATCTTGCTGCAACGCTTTACCAATACCGTGTTAGAGCCGATCTGGAACAACCAGTACATTGACCACGTGCAAATCACCAACACCGAAATGCTGGGTGTAGGCGACCGTACGCAGTTCTACGACAGCACAGGTGCCCTGCGCGATATGTTGCAAAGCCATATTCTGCAAACCTTGGCACTGACCGCCATGGAGCTGCCAAAAGACCTGTCACCGGAAGGCGTACGTGACGCTAAAATCAAGTTGCTGGAGCAGATTCGTCCTATCCCAGTTAACGAGCTCGAGAAGCATGCTTTCCGCGCGCAATACAGTGCCGGTGAAATCAATGGCGAAAAAGTGCCTGGCTACCTCGAAGAGCTGGGCAACAATGACAGCGTGGTAGAAACCTATGCTGCCTTGAAACTGTTTATTGACAACCCACGCTGGAAAGGGGTGCCTTTCTACATCCGCACCGCCAAGCGCCTGCACGAAGCCGATACCCGTATTGCTATCCGTTTCAAAAAAGCGCCATTGCAAATCAATGACCAGGACCAAAACTGGCTCATCATCGGCATCCAGCCACGTGAGTGCATCAAGCTCGAAATCCAGTCCAAGATTCCTGGCCTGGATGTACAAACCCGTACCATCCAGCTGGATGCAGCCAACCGTTGGGACGCAGACGACTCCGTAGATGCTTACGAGGCCTTGCTGCTGAACCTGATGCAAGGTGACAACTCCAACTACCTGCATATTTCTGAAGCCGAAGCACAATGGCGCCTGGTGGATCCAGTGGTGAAAGCCTGGGCAGAAGACAAGCGTCCGGTCCATCAGTACCCTGCCGGTAGCCGCGATCCAATCGAGTCCAAAGTGATTTTTGAAGCGGAAGATCAATTCTGGCGCTACAGCATTGAATTGGGCGGCGATAAGTAAACCTTGGGGGCTCATGCCTCCTCGGTAGATTAATTCGCCTCAAAGCCAAAAAAATTTGCAAATTTAACTCTAATTGTTGTTATTATTTGCACTCACTAAAAGCGGAGTTTAAACTCCGCTTTTTTCTCTTTATTGCATGCGTTGATGACGCAAATGACTGGATATCGTAATGAGCATTAAGTCTGATAAATGGATACGCAGGATGGCTGAACAACACGGCATGATCGAGCCGTTCGAGCCCAGGCTGGTCCGCGAGGTGAATGGTCAAAAAATCGTGTCTTACGGCACCTCCTCTTACGGCTACGATATCCGTTGTGCGGATGAATTCCGCGTGTTCACCAACATCAATAGCACTATTGTCGACCCCAAGGCATTTGACCCACAGTCTTTTGTCGAGGTCTCAGGCAAAGGCTATTGCGTCATTCCTCCCAACTCGTTTGCACTGGCACGTACGGTCGAATATTTCCGCATCCCGCGTTCCGTGTTAACGATTTGCCTAGGCAAGTCTACTTACGCGCGCTGCGGCATTATTGTCAATGTGACACCGTTTGAACCTGAGTGGGAAGGCTATGTAACGCTGGAGTTTAGTAACACGACGCCGTTGCCAGCCAAGATTTATGCAGGTGAAGGTTGTGCACAAGTGCTGTTCCTGGAGTCTGATGAAGTCTGTGAAACCAGTTATAAAGACCGTGGTGGCAAATACCAAGGTCAAATTGGTGTCACATTACCAAAGATATAATCACACTCTTGAACACAATCAGAACATTTCACCACAGAGGCACAGGGTTAAGCGATGACTTTCCCTGTGCCTCTGTGTCTTAAGCGGTAAAAGGATTCCTTTATGAAATTTAGATTTCCCATTGTGATTATTGACGAAGATTTTCGCTCGGAAAACTCGTCTGGCCTGGGCATCCGGGTGTTGGCCAAAGCGATTGAAGACGAAGGTCTGGAGGTGCTTGGTGTGACCAGCTACGGCGACCTCACCTCTTTCGCGCAGCAGCAAAGCCGTGCCTCGGCGTTTATCCTGTCAATTGACGATGAGGAAATCGTTGAAGAGAAACCAGAAGCCATCGAGCAACTGCGTAATTTTGTACAGGAAATCCGTTACCGTAACGAAGAGATTCCGATCTTTTTGCATGGCGAGACCCGCACCAGCCGCCACATTCCAAACGATGTGCTGCGTGAGTTGCATGGCTTTATCCATATGAACGAGGATACGCCAGAGTTTGTGGCACGCCTGATTATCCGCGAAGCCAAGGCCTACCTGGACAGCCTGCCACCGCCCTTCTTCAAGGCGCTGACGCATTACGCGGCTGATGGTTCCTACTCCTGGCACTGCCCCGGTCACTCCGGTGGCGTCGCGTTTCTGAAATCACCGGTCGGCCAGATGTTCCACCAGTTTTTTGGCGAGAACATGCTACGTGCAGACGTCTGTAACGCCGTTGATGAGCTCGGTCAATTGCTGGATCATACCGGCCCGGTGGCTGCTTCCGAGCGCAATGCCGCGCGCATTTACAACTGTGATCACCTCTATTTTGTCACTAACGGCACCTCGACCTCGAACAAGATCGTCTGGAACTCCACCGTCGCGCCTGGTGACATCGTGGTGGTTGACCGTAACTGCCATAAATCCGTATTGCACTCCATCATCATGACCGGGGCCGTACCGGTATTCCTGATGCCAACGCGTAACCACTTTGGCATTATCGGCCCGATTCCGAAAAGCGAGTTTGCCTGGGAAAACATCCAGAAGAAAATCGAACGCAACCCGTTTGCCACCGACAAAAACGCCAAGCCACGCGTACTGACCATCACGCAATCCACCTATGACGGCGTGCTGTACAACGTTGAAGAAATCAAGGAAATGCTGGATGGCAAGATCGACACCCTGCACTTCGATGAAGCCTGGCTGCCACACGCGACCTTCCATGACTTTTATGGTGACTACCACGCGATTGGCGCAGACCGCCCACGCTGTAAAGAATCCATGGTGTTCTCCACCCAGTCCACGCACAAACTGCTGGCTGGCCTAAGCCAGGCCTCGCAAATTCTGGTACAGGATGCTGACCAGAACCGCCTAGACCGCGATGTGTTCAACGAAGCTTATCTGATGCACACCTCTACCAGCCCGCAATACTCGATTATTGCCAGCTGCGACGTGGCTGCCGCCATGATGGAAGCCCCTGGCGGTACCGCCCTGGTAGAAGAATCCCTCAAAGAAGCCCTGGACTTCCGCCGTGCCATGCGCAAGGTCGACGAAGAATGGGGCACTGACTGGTGGTTTAAAGTCTGGGGCCCGACTGATTTGTCAGAAGATGGCCTGGAAGAACGAGATGCCTGGATGCTGAAAGCCAATGAGCGCTGGCACGGCTTTGGCAACCTGGCCGAAGGCTTTAACATGCTGGACCCAATCAAAGCCACCATCATCACCCCCGGACTGGATGTAGATGGTGAATTCTCAGAAGAATTTGGCATCCCGGCGGCGATTGTGACCAAGTACCTGGCTGAACACGGCGTGATCGTCGAAAAAACCGGTCTCTACTCGTTCTTTATCATGTTTACCATCGGCATTACCAAAGGCCGCTGGAACACCATGGTTGCTGCATTACAACAGTTTAAAGACGACTACGACAAAAACCAGCCATTATGGAAAGTGTTGCCGGAATTTGTGCAGAAGCATCCACGCTACGAACGCGTCGGCCTCAAAGATTTGTGTACACAAATTCACGAAGTCTACAAAGCCAATGACGTCGCCCGCCTGACTACAGAAATGTATCTGTCTGACATGGTTCCAGCCATGAAACCGACGGACGCCTTCTCAAAAATGGCCCACCGCAAAATTGAGCGCGTGGCCATTGATGAACTCGAAGGCCGCGTGACTGCTGTGCTCTTAACCCCCTACCCACCAGGCATTCCGCTGCTGATTCCAGGTGAACGCTTTAACAAGGTCATTGTGAACTACCTCAAATTTGCACGCGAATTCAACGAGAAATTCCCCGGCTTTGAGACCGATAACCATGGTTTGGTGAAGCAAGTCGTGGATGGTAAAGCCGTGTATTACGTGGATTGTGTGCAGCAGGAAGATTAGCTCTTTAGCTTCACTCAGCTATTTTTTACTGAGCTTTCTTTTTTGTGAGCTTCAGCAAAGGCAACTTAATGGTTGCCTTTGCTATTTTACCGAGACCTCTGTTTCGCCTGTGAGCGAGTCACCTTTCTTTGCGTACATTGAACAAGGTTGTATTAGGCATTAACAGGATGGGTGAATGATTTATTTCGCCTTTTAGGCGACCGTTCTTTCTTATGCTTGTCCAGAAGAAAGAAGGCAAAGAACAAGACACCCTAGCTTCCGCTTGTTTCCTGCGTTGCTCGCCAAAACAAGCGGTCACGAAACTCGACCTGGCAGCTCACAAAATACGTGAGCTGCTGCGGGACTCGAACAGTCGCTCCCTTCTTCCTTGTTTTGGCTGCGCTACTCGGCGCGGCAGATAGGGGCCCGAAAACCCATGAGCGCCACCGTTTGTGGGCTAAAAAGAAAAGAATTTGAGTTTTTGATCGGTCCAAATTTCAACAGTGTGAGTTTGACGCGACAAATCCCATCCCATCACGCTGAGTAGCGCAGACGAAGTGGGGGATGTCGGCCATCGGCTGTTCGAGTTCCGCGGTGGCTTGCGTTTTGTGCAAGCCGCTAGGGCGAGTTTCGATGGACGCCCACTTTGTTAAGCAACACAAGGAAGCCGTAGGCCGTGATGGCTGGGTGCCCTCCTCTTTGGTTACTTTCTGTGGGACAAGCAACAGAAAGTAACTCGCCTACAGGCGAAAAAGAAAGGTGGAATTCCGTAAATATCTAAGAAGACTTGCAGCAAATTCAATACGCGCTCTTCAATTTTAATCAGATTAGTATTAACCTTGCATGAATTCGGCCTACGCCGGAATGACGAAAAACTGGACTAACTTGGATTGAGATTAAGCATCGAAAAAAGAATAACCTTATTCTTTTTTCGATGCATCAAGCCAAAGGCTTCTATCATCGCCGCTGATAAACCATATCACTATAATGCAAGCCATTCTCCGAGGTATGCCCTTCCTCACTCAACAATTCCCACTCATGCATCTCCATTTCCGGAAAAAACGCATCCCCGCCGACATGTGCATATACCCGCGTAATGTATAGCCGCGTGACATAAGGCAGGCCCTGTGCATACAACTCCGCGCCGCCAATCAGAAAGGGTTCTTCATCACCGGCACAGGCTGCAAGCGCTTGTGGCAGTGAATGTACAACCTTGGCCCCTTCAACCGCGTATTCAGTATCGCGAGTGACGACTACCGTGGTGCGTCCGGGCAACAAGCGACCCAGCGACTCATAGGTTTTGCGGCCCATAATAATGTGATGGCCCATGGTCAGTTGTTTGAAGCGCTTGAGGTCTTCGGGCAGGTGCCAGGGCAACTGATTATTGTGACCAATGACACGGTTGTCTGCATGGGCGACGATCAGGGAAAGGGCTTGCATGGTGATACTCACTAAAAAGCCGACAGGCGCTTGAGGTCGCGAATGATGGCCTCGCTATGCCCGTCAGGGTTGACGTTGCTGTAGGACTCGGCAACGACGCCTTGCGGGTCAACAATAAAGGTCATGCGCTTGGCAGCCTGGAAGACGACAAGGTTAAACAAGGCGCCATAGGCATCAGCCACCTGACCATTGCTGTCTGCCAGCAACGGAAAAGACAAGCGGTGTTTTTGCGCAAATGCGGCATGGCTGGCAACGGTATCGACACTGATACCTACCACCTCGGCACCCAGGGCATGGATCTGCTGGATATCATCCCTGAACTGGCAAGCTTCGCGCGTACAACCAGGCGTGTCATCTTTGGGATAAAAATAAAGCACCAGCCATTTACCCTGCCATTCGGAGAGTTGCCGCAGGTGTCCCTGGGCATCTGGCAGACTGAATGCCGGAGCTTTCATGCCGACGCTGACACGTGTAGAAGGCTGCTGATATTGGCGATAGCCCCAGACGGCTAACCAGAACAACAGGCCGTACATGATCAGTTTGATCAGCATTGAGTTTCCTTTCTTTAGGGTAAATGACATTCAGGTCGTTGACGCTGACAGCTGCTTATTGTACCTTAATCCGCCATCCATCCATTTAAGGTCGCCCGCAATCGCTTGAAGTGTTGCCAGTTATCCCATGAACAATGAAGCCATTGCAAAACTGCTGAAACTGATTGCTGCCGATCCGCAGAAGTGGGATGCCTATCAGAAGCTGGCAGGCCTAATGCTGCAAAATCAGGAGTTTCATGCGGCTGAGCAATATTTGCTGCAAGCGATCAGTCTGCGGCCTGACCTGCTGGAACTGCGGGTGCAGCTAGGCAACCTGCATATGCGCACACAACAGTTCAAGGCGGCGCATGAGTGCTACAAACAAGCCATTGCCCTGGATGCCAAACAGGCACAGCTTTATTACCTGGATGCACGCGCACTGAAAAACCTGGGCAGAACGCAAGAAGCCATTTTGCGCCTGCGTACCGCCATCAAGCTTGACCCGCAACGACTGCCCGCTTTTACCGAATGTACTGACCTGATGCTGCAACTGCAGCAAGTCGACCAGGCAGCCAATGTTTTACGACAGGCAGTGGCGGCACATCCGGAGCATGCCCATTTTCACTATCGTCTGGGGGTGTTATGCATGCAACTGCAACAGACAGGCGATGCGCTGCTATGTATGAACGAGGCGATCCGCATACAGCCTGACTTTGCCGATGCCTATCATCAGCGCGCCTTGATTCTGCAATCACAGGGCAAGCCACAAGAGGCCGTGCTAAGTTTTGATGAAGCTATCCGCTATCAACCAAATTTGCATTTACCGTACAACAACCGTGGCGTAGTGTTATGCCAACTGGGGAAGTACACTGAAGCGATTGCCGATTTCCGCCTGGCTTTGCAGTTGAACCCTGGGTATGCAGCTGCCCAATGCCACCTGGGCTTGGCGCTGTATGAAAACAGGCAGCACGATGAGGCTTACGCCTGCCTGGAGACGGCGCTTAAATTGGCGCCGAATCATGCACAAGCCAGATATACCATGAGTATGCTGCGATTGGCACGCGGAGAATTCGAAAACGGCTGGCCGCTGTATGCGGCGCGTTTTCAAGTGCTTGCGGACAAACACCGGCCAGATTTAAACTTGTTATGGTCATCGGCAGGCGCTCTGGTCGGCAAAACCATTCTGATCTGGGCCGAGCAGACGTTGAGCGACACTCTGCAATATTGCCGTTATCTGCCTATGGTTCAAGCCTGCAAACCTAACCATCTGGTATTAGCCGTCCCTGAGGCTTTATTTGACCTGTTTAATGAGTATTGGGCGCATGATGCAACGATTCTGGTCGTTTGCCAGGATGGACGTAGCCTGCCGCATTTTGACGTATTCTGCCCCATGCTGAGCTTGCCAGCGGTGTTTAACACGCAACTGGATACGATACCGGCCGGCTTGCCTTATCTGGGGGTAGAGGCACGCCACAGTGAACCCTGGCAACAATTACTGGGGCCTGGCCGTCGGTTGCGCATCGGGCTCAACTGGTGTGGCGAGGCGACGAACAAATATGATCAGTGGCGCAGTATTCCGCTCTTTCTGATGGCGCCTCTGCTGAATATGGAAGTCGAATGGCACAGCTTGCAAAAAGAGTTCAGGCGCGAAGACCATATCATGCTCAAACGGTTTCCCATGCTGGAATGTCATCACCCGGAATTAATAAACTTTACCGCCACTGCGGGGCTGATCATGCAAATGGATCTGGTGATATCAGTTGACACCGCCGTCGCGCATTTGGCTGCGGCCTTAGGCAAAGAGGTCTGGTTATTACTGCCGCAACATGCGCATTTCCGCTGGTTACAACAGCGCGAAGACAGTCCGTGGTATCCAGGCATGCGCCTGTTCAGACAGGGGGATGACGAAGCTTGGGAGCAAGTGATTGACCGGATACATCAGGCCGTCACCGATGTGCTGGCCCAGCGTCATGAGCGCCTGATCGCAAGCGAACAAGCCGCACAAGACTAATGTTGTGGCACGCCGACGATATGTTTGACGCGCTCAACATCAACATGCAGCAACTCGGCAATATCTTTGTAGTCATCGGGCAAGGCAGCATTATCCCAGCCGTCGGCAGAATGTCTGGCCAGATTCACGGCTAACTGCACATTACGCACCCTGGGCAGGTCTGCGCGCGCTTCGTCCATCAGGTCACTGAGCAATGGCGGCAAGTTAAAGACCTGCACCAGCTCGGCCTGTAACTCCAGCAATCTGAAACCCAGCACCTCTTGTTGAACGATCCGGCTACGCAAGGTTTTATCTGCATCCTGGCGCTGGCTGATTTCGCCCATCGCATCCGGGTTAAAGCACCACATGAGCATTTCGGCAAAATCATGCAGCGAGGCTGCCACCCTCACCTCTTCTGCGTGCAAATCCATCAAATGCGAGGCAAACTCTGCGGAAAAATAACCGGCACGGTGAGCCCGTATCATGAGCTTGAGCAAATCGATCAAGGCGGACATATGTTCATGCAACACATCCTCCACATGCGGAACGGTAGGAATCTGTGCGAAAAACGTGCCAGTACCCATCATGATAATTGCCTGCTCGACCTGCACCAGGTCCTGTAACTGATGACGGCTGCGATGATTATTGGCGTACGCCAACACCTTGAACATCATGAGCGGATCATTAATGACCACACGGGTAATGTCACGGGCGCCCGTTTCATCTTCACGCGCCTGTAATTGAGCGATCTCTCTGGCCGTCTGCCGCAAGACCGGAATCTCTGCCGCCTTAAAAAAAGCCACCCAATCTTTAACGGTGCGGTTGGCTCTTGCTTCGGTGAGTGTCACCATAAGTGTGCTCCAGCTAAAATCATGCCCGAGTATAAATCATTGCCATCAAGTGCCATGTCGGGATCAATTACACTAATGCCAGTCAGTTTCTTTTATGACTCAACTCTATTAACGGCGTTCTTGCGCATTCCTTGAGCGAAGTAGGCCAAACATCATGACTGCTATGTGTCTATGTTAGAATGTTGTTTTAGTTAATAATTCCGAAAGCCTGTCTGGAAAACGGATTAACGTAAGAGCGGTCACTCGTTTATGGCAATTGTTCTGCATACCCCCGAAGAAATTGAAAAAATGCGCATCGCAGGTCGTTTGGCCTCAGAAGTGCTGGATTACATCACACCGTTTGTCGTGGCGGGGGTGACCACCAACGAACTGGACCAGCTTTGCCATGATTACATCGTCAATGTACAGCAAGCGATCCCGGCCCCATTAAACTATGCACCAGATGGCCATGCACCCTACCCCAAGTCTATTTGCACCTCGATTAACCAGCAAATCTGCCATGGGGTCCCTAGCGAAAAAGAGCTTAAAAATGGTGATATCGTCAATCTGGACATCACAGTCATTAAAGACGGCTATCATGGCGATACGTCACGCATGTTTATGGTCGGCAGTGTCTCACCACAGGCCAAGCGGCTGTGCGACCTCACCTACCAAGCCATGTGGCGCGGCATAGAAAAGGTCAAGCCTGGTAACACGTTGGGCGATATTGGCTATGCGATTCAGTCATTTGCAGAAAAAAATGGCTACAGCATTGTGCGTGAATTCTGCGGACATGGCATCGGCAAAAAATTTCATTGCGAGCCCCAAGTGTTGCATTATGGCAAACCTGGGGCAGGTTTGACGCTCAAGCCTGGCATGATTTTTACCATCGAACCCATGATCAATGCTGGACGCCGCGACATCAAATTCATGCCGGATGGCTGGACCGTGGTCACCAAGGACCGTAGCTTGTCGGCACAATGGGAGCATACCGTACTCGTCACTGAAGAGGGCTTTGAAATCATGACCGTCTCAGCGGGTACGCCAGCCCGGCCCACGCTCTAAGGCACGCATGTCGATGGTCAGTCCCGCATGACAGTCATTGGCAAGGAACATCTCAAGCATTGGCGAGCGTCAGTACAACTGACACGTCAACAACTGGCCGATGCTTATCTGGCCAAGCCGCAAGCCAAACGCCTGCTACAACAACATACGCGCTCACTCGATCTACTGCTTAAACAGATTTGGCAGGCTTATGCCCTGCCAGACAGTGCTTGCCTGGTTGCGGTCGGCGGCTATGGCCGTGGCGATATGTTTCCCTACTCGGACATTGATTTGCTGATCCTGATGCCGGAAAACAGCGATGCTGCGCTACAGACGCTGGTTGAATCGCTGATTGGCACCTTGTGGGATATTGGTCTCAATATCGGTCATAGCGTGCGCAGCCTCAAAGAGTGCCTGGACGAAGCGCAGCTGGATGTGACCATCATGACCAACCTACTGGAAGCCCGCTGGCTGAGCGGAGACAAAAAAACTTTCCAGTCCCTGACGCAGTTACTGCATACACAGCTGGACCAAGCCCGTTTTTTTGCTGAAAAACTGCGTGAGCAACAAATCCGTCATGCCAAATTTCATGACACGGCTTACAACCTAGAACCCAATGTCAAAGAGAGTCCAGGCGGCCTCAGGGATTTGCATATGGTTCTTTGGGTCGCGCAAAGCCAGGGCTTGGGCAGTGATTGGAACGCGCTTGCCCAGGCGGGGTTATTAAGTCGGCATGAAGCCATTCAACTCAAAAAACACGAACGTTTGCTGCAAAACCTGCGCATCCGCCTGCACTTGATGGCCAAGCGCCGGGAAGACCGCCTGGTATTCGACTTTCAAAACACGCTGGCGGAGCAGATGGGCTATGAGACCAATCCGCAAAAACGTGCCAGCGAACAGTTAATGCAAGGCTTTTACCGGAGTGCCAAAGCGGTCATCATAGAAAATGAAGTCCTGCTCAAATTACTGCATGCACGCATTCAGCCAGAAACCAAGCCGCCGCAAGCATTAACAGAAGACTTTAGCCTGTCTCAGGGCTTGCTAAGTGCAAATGCGCCAGACCTGTTTCAACGCAAGCCAGAAACCATCTTGCAATGTTTTCAACTCCTGCAACAATACCCGGAAATTACCGGCTTTAGTGCGCCGCTCGTACGTGCATTGCAGGCGGCACAGCCGCTGATCAACCATCAATTCAGACAACGCGCCAATCACAAAGCCTTGTTCCTGCAAATTTTGCACAGCCGCGAAGGTGTGCACCGCAGCCTGCGGCGCATGAACCGTTATGGCATCCTCGGCCGCTATATCCCGGTATTTGGCCGCGTCATCGCACAAATGCAGCATGATCTGTTTCATGTGTATACGGTAGATGAGCACACGCTGAATGTCTTACGCAACCTCAGACGCTTTGCCAAACCCGATTTGAGACACGAATTTCCGCTGTGCAGCCAACTATTTAATGCATTCAGCCAGCCACATTTGCTCTATCTGGCGGCCATTTTTCACGACATTGCCAAAGGCCGTGGCGGCGATCATTCGCTGCTTGGCACCCTGGACGCGCGCCGATTCTGCAAACAACATGGCTTAAGCAAAACGGATACAGAGCTAGTCGCTTGGCTGGTTGAGGCACATCTAAAACTGTCCAGTACGGCACAAAAAAGTGATTTATCCGACCCCGATGTGATTGAAGCCTTTGCGCATCTGGTGGGGACAGAATATCGACTGACAGCGTTGTACTTACTGACGGTGGCCGACATTCGTGGCACCAGCCCGAATGTCTGGAATGCGTGGAAGGCCAAACTGCTCGAGAGCCTGTTTTTGCAAACGCGGCGAGTGCTGCAACAATCACTGAATACCGAAGCCCAGCTCAGCTTACGCAAACAGGAAGTGTTGCAGAAACTCAGCAGTTTCAACCTTAAAGAGTCTTCGGTGGCAGCCCTGTGGCAAGCCTTTGGCAATGGCTATTTCAGTCGTTTTGACAGTGATGAAATCGCCTGGCAAAGCCGATTACTGATTCCGCATCTCAATACCGAACAAGCCATTGTGCGTGCCCGGCTCAGCCCTAAAGGCGACGGCATTCAGGTGATGATCTACAGCCGAGATCAAAAAGAGATTTTTGCCCGTATCTGCCATTTTTTTGACAGCATGCAATACAACATTGTGCAGGCCAAGATTTATACCACCGCTCACGGCTACGCCCTGGATAACTTTATTGTGCTGGAACCTGAAACACGGCAGATCAGCTATAACGGCTTATTGAAGCATATTGAACAAGGGTTGAATACGCAATTGATCAGCCATGAGGCGATTCCCGCGCCAATTCGCGGCCGGGTCAGCAGGCAAGTCAAACATATGCCGATTAGCACGCAAGTGAGTTTTAAAGCCGTGCCCAATCCACAGGACGCAGACCAGCCTTTTCAACAGCTGGATATCATCGCCAATGACCGCCCAGGATTATTGGCCAGTATGGCGCTGATTTTTCAGCAACATGGCATTGCATTACATAATGCCAAAATCAACACCTTAGGCAACCGGGTAGAAGATAGTTTCTTGATCTCTGCGTGTAATAACGGCCTGCTTGATGCAACATCCATCACCAACTTGACGCAAGCACTCCATCAAATATAGCTGGCTCACTCAAAATGGTAATGCTTTTTCAACGGCTGTTTGACTTCCCACACACAATCCAGCCCACTGGCAAAGGTGACTAAGTCACCCGCCCCAAAATTCACCGGCTCGCCATCTTTAGGTGTCACGGTCACCTCCCCTTGCAAGATATAAGCAATCTCGCTACTGCTATATTGCCAGGGGAAAATAGAAACCTCTTTTGACCAGGTTGGCCACTGATCCACACCAAGTGCGGCGAGTATCTCGGCGCTGGGACGCTCGACCTTAATTTGATTCACTGGATGATGACTCATGTGTATTCCTTTCTTGCTTAGGATAACGGAGGCCCATCAGCAAAAAACCCTGCCGGATTGACAGGGTTTTCATCATACTACCACTTCAATTAAAAGTGTTTGTAGTGTTTTTTCAATTGCTTGACCACTTCCCACTGGGATTTCAGGCCTTTTGGAAACTCTACATAGTCACCTGCTTTGATGGTAACAGTTTCGCCACCGGCTGGCGTCACTTTGAATTCACCTTCCAACACATAGGCTTTTTCAGTCATGGTGAAGTCGAGTGGGAATTTTGATGGAGGGCAATCCCAAATGTTCCAGCTGGACACGCCCAGCTCGTTCAATTTCTCTTGGGATGGGTTGCTATCGATAATGATTTGAGCCATGACGGTTCCTTCATGTAAATATAAAAAACTGCAAATAGAAATGCCGCAAAACTGCGGCATTTCATGTCTGGCGGAAGAGGTGAGATTCGAACTCACGGAGGGCGTGAACCCTCGACAGTTTTCAAGACTGTTGCATTAAACCGCTCTGCCACTCTTCCCGAAAGCGCGCATTATAGCAAACAATCAGTCATCTGGAAGCGTTATTCCAGGAAAAAGTACATCATTAAAGCCAAATTTTGTCAGATCACGGATACGCATGGGGTAAAGCACACCAAATAAGTGGTCACATTCATGCTGGACCACCCGCGCATGAAAGCCGCTCACTGTGCGGTCAATCACGTTGCCTTGCGGGTCAAAGCCACGATAATGCAGGTGCTGATAACGCGGCACCAGGCCGCGCATGCCAGGCACAGACAGACACCCTTCCCAACCCTCTTCTTCTGCCTCATCCACAGGTGTGAGTTCGGGGTTGATCAAAATCGTAAAAGGCACGGCTTCGGCATCCGGATAACGCGGATTGGCACCGACGCCGAACATCACCACCTGCAAGCTGACACCAATTTGTGGCGCGGCAATGCCTGCGCCCTGCATGTGCGTCATCGTGTCGTGCATATCCTGAATCAAGGCATGCAACTCGGGCGTATCAAACTCGGTGACCTTGTCTGCTACCCGATAAAGTAAAGGCTCGCCCATTCTCAGCACAGGTTTGACTGCCATTTCTGCTCCTCTGACTGCCGTTTAAGCCACAGAACAATCATTATCTGACAGGTATTGCGCAATGACGGCACGGACTTTATCCATGGTTTGCTGCAGCAAAGGCATGACCTGCTCAAACTGGATAGATTGTGTACTATCGCCGCGACCAGCCGCAAAATTGGCTACCGGGCAGATGGCCGCATAAGACACGCCCAATTCACGCGCCAATACCGCTTCCGGCATGCCAGTCATACCGACAAGGGTGGCACCATCCCGCTCATAGCGGTCTATCTCTGCGGCGGTCTCTAGCCGCGGCCCTTGCACGCAAGCATACACACCGCCATCCACCACGCTGCAGCCCACATCGGCAGCGGCTTTGAGACAGCGTTCACGCATGGCTTGTGAATAAGGTTGTGTGAAGTCTACATGCCGCACAGGCAGCTCTATGCCATCGTGATAGGTATTATTACGGCCATAAGTGTAATCGAGTATCTGGTTAGGCAAGACGATATCTCCCGGGATCAGATTACGCGTAATGCCACCCACCGTGGCCACTGCCAGCAAATCACAGACGCCGACCGAATGCAGGGCCCAGACATTGGCCCGGTAATTGATCGCATGTGGCGGAATCGTATGCCCACCACCATGACGGGCTAAAAACACCACCTCTTTGCCATTGATTTCGCCAAAGACTAAGGGCTGCGAAGGTTCCCCATAAGGCGTGCGCACGATCAAGCGCTTAGAAATGTTCAAATTATCCAGTGCGGTGAGCCCAGTGCCCCCAATAATGCCTAACATAAGTTCTCTTTATGATTGTTCATCTGCAAGGCGTAAGCGTATCATGGATTTATGGCATACTTAAGCCATGCATGCCTTTTCCAAGCCCGCCCAGCCCCAACCTAGCCTGACACTGGCGCACACGCATTACGAAAACTTTCCGGTTGCATCCTTGCTGTTACCGGCCCATTTACGTCATGCAGTGACGGTCATTTACCAGTTTGCGCGCGAGGCAGACGATATTGCAGACGAAGGCAACGCGAGCGAAATCGATCGCCTGCAAGCCCTGCAGGCTTATGAAGATGAGTTATTATTGATCCAGGCCTATATACAGCCCTCACAGCCATTGTTTCAATCGTTGCAAGCGGTGATCCGGACTCACACTCTCGATGTCCAACTGTTGATCGACCTCATCGATGCTTTCAAACAGGATGTGGTGAAAACCCGTTATGCTAACTTTGAGGAAGTGCTGGATTATTGCCGCCGCTCGGCAAATCCGGTAGGCCGCCTGATGCTGCAACTGTATGGCAGTGACAGCACGCAACACCGGCTGTGGTCCGATCAAATATGCAGCGCGCTGCAACTGATTAATTTTTATCAGGACATTGCGCTAGACCTGCAAAAACATGGGGCCGTCGGACGGATTTACCTGAGCCAGGAGGACATGCTGGCAGCAGGCATCAGTGAGCAGGATTTGCGAGCTCAACGGCTGGACAGACACTGGCAACAGTTCTTTTTGACACAAGTGGGGCGTGCTGAGGCCATGTTAAAGGCTGGCAAACCGTTAGGTCGCGCCCTACCTGGACGGATCGGTTTTGAGTTGCGCATGATGATTGCCGGTGGCGAACGTATCGTGCATAAATTAAAATCCTGTCGTGGCGATATTTACCATCACCGCCCGACCTTGAAAGCCTATGATTGGCCACTGATTTTGCTGAAAGCCCTGTTTAAACAATGACGCCGCAACAATATTGCCTGCAAAAAACCCGTGAAAGCGGTTCCAGCTTCACGCTGAGTTTTGCTTTTTTACCCAAAGCCAAGCGCGAGGCGATGACGGCGCTGTATGCCTTTTGCCGCGAAGTGGATGATGTGGTGGATGAGTGTACGGACTACCAGATCGCCCAAACCAAGCTTGGCTGGTGGAAACAGGAAGTTGAGCGGCTGTTTCATGCCACGCCGCAACATCCGGTGACGAAAGCCTTAGAGCCCGTCATCAAAACTTATGGCTTGCAAGAAAGCCATTTCATTGAAATCATCGATGGCATGCAAATGGATACGCAATACAATCGCTATGCGGATTTTGAACAGCTGGGCCTGTACTGTTACCGTGTGGCAAGTGTGGTCGGCTTGCTGTCAGCGCAAATTTTTGGCTATAAAAATCCGGCAACCTTGCAATACGCGCATGACTTGGGCATGGCGTTTCAACTGACCAATATCATCCGCGATGTCGGCGAAGATGCGCGGCGCGGACGCATTTATATTCCACTGGATGAGCTGGAGCGTGGCAGTGTCACTGAGCAACAACTGCTTAATAGCGAAGCCACGCCGCAAACGCAGGCCTTGCTGCTCAAGCAGATTGCCCGCGCGGAACTGTTTTATGACAAAGCCCTGCAGCAGCTCCCGCCAGAAGATCGGAAAGCCCAATTACCAGGATTGATGATGGCGGCCATTTACCGAACACTGCTGCAGGAAATCAAACAAGATCCCAACCTGGTACTTAACCATAAAATTGCGTTGCCGCCATTTAGAAAGCTCACCTTGGCGCTGGGCGCCTGGTTTAAATCCCGCCGTTCATGAGTGCAGTGTTATTCAGGGCTAGTCAGAAAACATCCCCAACCGTTAGCGCCACCGCGAAGCTTCGCAGAGTAGCGGTGATTGGCGCCGGTCTGGCCGGGTTGTCTACGGCGTTGCGCTTAGGTCAGCAAGGCTATCAAGTATGCGTCTTTGAGGCCGCCCCGCAGGCAGGTGGCCGTGCACGTGGGGTATCGCACTCTTCCACCACGCTGGATAACGGCCAACATCTTTGCCTGGGCGCCTATCATGCCACGCTGGCCTTGCTACGCGATGCCGGCCTGGATCACAGGCATGTGTTCAAGCGCTTGGCGCTGGCATTGCACATGCATGATGGCCAGCATCGTATTTCGCTGGTCACACCAGAATGGCTACCCGCCCCGCTGCATCTGCTGTGGGGCTTAATCACCGCGACTGGACTGGACTGGAAAAGTAAATGGCGCGCCATCTGCTGGATGCGGCAGTTACAAAAAACCGCTTTTACGCTTGCGCAGGATATGCCGGTATCCGGCTTACTGGCTCAAGCCCAACAAACGCCACTGGCGATCAAGTACTTGTGGGAGCCCTTATGTCTGGCTGCACTGAACACGCCGCTAGCGCTTGCCAGTGCACAGGTATTTTTAAATGTACTCAGGGATAGTTTTCAGCATCGTCGTCAGGACAGTGACTTTCTAGTGGCTAGATCTGATTTGTCCACCGCCCTCATTCAGCCGCTGTTAACGCAGTTACAAACACAAGGGGTTGCAGTCAGGCTGGGGACCACTGTCACCGCCCTCGAGGCTTTTGAACATGGTTGCAAACTGACACATCAGCAACAAGAAGTGTTTGATGCAGTGGTGCTTGCGGTCGGACCACACCAACTGAAAACCATCGCAGGCGCACCTACGTTGCCCTGGCGCGAGTATCAACCCATTACCACCATTTACCTGCAATTCAGCGATCAGGTGCGCTTGCCGCACCCCATCATGGGCTTATGCGGCGGCTGGGCACAATGGGTGTTTGACCGCGGGCAGTGTTGTGACCAGGCCGGATTGCTCGCCGTAGTCATCAGTGCGCATGCGCCCTTTGAGATGGACAAGGCCGTCCTGGTCACACATTGCCTTAATGAGATTAATGCTGCGCTCGGCAACTACGACATGGCATTGCAGCAAACGCCTCTGTGGACAAAAATCATCACAGAAAAACGCGCCACCTTCAGTTGCAGCCCGGCTTTAAAGCGGCCTGGCCCTCAAACCGCACATGCACGCATCTTTTTAGCCGGAGACTATGTCGCGAGCCCTTATCCGGCCACCATAGAAAGTGCAATCCGTAGCGGTGAGGCCGCTGCGCAAGCAATTGCGCGATTACTGGGCTAGCAGCGCCAAGACAGGCGATTAGCCTTTACACACCACCGCCAGGTGATTATTCGCTGGTCTGTAAAGCCCATCACCGCTATCGGGGAAGGTTTCGGTGTAAGACAAACGTTTGTCTAGCTCATACCCCCCGGCACACTGTTCACCCGCCTTGCGCTGGCATTGCTCCCAGGTCGTGTTGAATTCACTGCATGTCAGGGTATAGCCCGTTTTACCATTGTTGCCTGTATATTGCTGCGGGCTGACACTGGCACAAGCCGTCATTAACAGTGGCAAAAGAAAAATGATTTTTTTCATTATTTTTTCTCCTTTAATACATATCGTCATCTTATTGTCATAATTTTGTGAATCTAACTTTATTTCGGCCTACATTTTGTAGGAATAGTTGCATTAAATTTTTATGACAATTACTTTTATATAAATTAAAATTATTGGTGATGCACGCGATACTTGCTCTGTATCGAACTCGCTACAAATGCCTACAAAATGCGCGGCCTTTGTAACTGACAGAACCCAGTGGGTTTTTTATACTGTTTTCAATGTCATTGATTGAAAGGAGTTAAGCATGAAATATGCGACCGTCATGGCCACCGGCTTATTCGTCCACATGTCAATCTTCGCTTCAGATATATTACCGACAGAAGATTACGCAAACCTGACAGGGGAAAAAGTACGCATCCTCAAACAACTGGGGGAACATGCAGAGTGCATCCGCTTGGCTGATAACGAGCAGGCTTTGCGCGATTGCCAGGAGAAACTGAGCCAACACCAACTCACCCAGGATCCACTCGCGCGTGACCCGTCTGTAAAACAAAGAACAGCCAGAAATATAGAAAAATTAAAGACAGATAACCCGAATCAAAACGAGTTTTTTTGACACGGCCATCAAGCCGCTTAAGTGAACCGACTTCCCTGTGGTTGCCTACCCTCTTCTGGGCAACCTCATCCTTAGGCAACGATAGGACTCCCATCTATCGTTGCCATTTTTTTATGCGCGCATGACGTCTATGGCCTGTTCCAGCCTATCCACGGCCTCAACCTGCATACCGGCAATGCCGCCTTTGGGCGCATTCGCTTTGGGGATAATGGCATGGGTAAAACCCAGTTTGGCAGCCTCCTTGAGACGCTCCTGACCCCGCTGCACGGGCCGCACTTCGCCTGCCAACCCGACTTCACCAAAGACAATCAGCTTGTTTGGCAACGGTTTGTTTTTCAACGATGAAACAATCGCCAGTAACACTGCCAGATCCACCGCAGGCTCACTGATTTTGACACCACCGACGGCATTGATAAACACATCCTGGTCATAACAGGCCACCCCCGCATGCCGGTGCAACACCGCCAGCAACATAGCCAGCCGGTTCTGCTCCAGACCCACGCACAAGCGCTTGGGATTGGGGGCATGTGCCGTATCCACCAGCGCCTGAATTTCGACCAGCAAAGGCCGTGTGCCCTCTTGCGTGACCGTGATACAGGAGCCAGGTACTGGTGATTCATGGTGCGATAAAAACAAGGCGGAAGGATTGCTGACTTCGCGCAGACCCTTTTCGGTCATGGCAAACACACCGAGTTCATTGACCGCACCAAACCGGTTTTTAAACGCGCGAATCAGCCTGAAACTCGAATTCTGGTCGCCCTCAAAGTACAGCACGCTGTCGACAATGTGCTCCAGCACTCGCGGGCCCGCCAGCGAGCCTTCTTTGGTCACATGACCAACCAGAATCATGCTGATCCCAAGTTGCTTGGCCACCCGAGTGAGTTGCGCAGAACATTCACGCACTTGCGCCACCGAGCCTGGTGCAGACTGCAAAGCCTCGGAATACACGGTCTGAATCGAGTCTATCACCACCACGTCCGGCTGATGATGCTGCAATACCTGGCTGATTTTTTCGAGATTGATTTCCGCCAGCACATCGACCTGGCTCGCATCAAGCCCCAGGCGATGTGCCCGCATGGCAATCTGCTGCGCAGACTCCTCACCGCTGATATAAAACGCTTTGAGCGATTGTGAAACCTTGCACACGGTTTGCAGCAACAAGGTCGATTTACCAATGCCAGGATCGCCACCGATGAGCACCACACCGCCCGCCACCAGCCCGCCCCCCAGCACCCGATCAAACTCGGTAATGCCGGTCGCCTGACGGGACACATCCTGCGCTTCAACATCAGCCAGTTTTTGTAATTGGGCCGTTGGCGCCAGACTGGCAAACCGGCTTGTCGTTGCCGCTTCCGGCACCGTCTCTACCAGCGTGTTCCAGGCATGGCAACTCGGGCACTGCCCTTGCCACTTAGGCTCAGTGGCACCGCATTCGGTACAGGTGTATTGTGTTTTTGCTTTAGCCATAGTGCTTGAACGGGACCCTGGCGGTGACCGCACATAATAATTCGTAGCCTATCGTCCCCGCTGCTTGCGCAACCTCATCTACAGGGACTTGCTCACCCCATAATTCCACAATGCTGCCAACGGTTGCGTCAGGGATATCGGTGACATCTACCGCCAGCATATCCATAGACACGCGCCCCAGTGTACGGGTCAATTGACCATTAACGGCAATCGGCGTCCCTGTTGGCGCATGACGAGGATAGCCGTCGGCGTAACCACAAGCGACAATACCGACCTTGGTAGGCTGATCTGCGGTAAAGAAGCTGCCATATCCGACACTTTCCCCGGCCTGAATTGACTGCAAGGCAATAATAGCGGACTGCAAGGTCATGACAGGTTTCAGGCCCAGCATGGAAGCATACTGGTCGGCAATCGGCGAGGCACCATACAACATAATCCCAGGCCGCACCCAATCGGCATGGGTTTGCGGCTGTTGAATCACGGCGGCCGAATTCGCCAGGCAGCGCGCATAAGGCTGATTGGCCATGACCGCCTCCACGGTGTGCATGGCCTGCTCAACGCCATCCGCGAGATCCGCATTGGCAAAATGCGTCATCATGACGATCTCGCACACATTGGCGCATGCAGCAAGAGCAGATAACGCCTGCGGATACTCGGCTGGCGACAAGCCAAGCCTGTGCATGCCGCTATCCAGCTTGAGAAACACTCGAATGGGGGCACTCAATGCGGCCTGCTGCAACCAGGCAATCTGCTGCATCTGGTGCACGACAATATCCAGCCGGTACCTGTCTACCTCAAGCAATTGCTCGGGCGCAAACACCCCTTCAAGTAACAATATGGGCTGCGTATAACCCGCTTCACGCAAAGCGATGGCTTCACTAGGATTGAGCACAGCGAAAGCATCTGTTTCGCTGAGCCCTTGTGCAGCATTCAGCAAACCGTGACCATAAGCATTGGCTTTGACAACGGAGATGATCTTCGCAGCTGGCGCGTAACGTTTGACCTGCGCCAGGTTATGCCTCAGCGCAGCTAAAGACAGATGAGCAACAATCGGACGCATTAATACTCGTCCGGCATGTAAGCCGCATTGGCATAGTCGGCAAAGCGCGTATGCGCACCCATAAAGGTCAGGCGCACCCGGCCAATCGGGCCGTTACGCTGTTTGGCAATAATAATCTCCGCCGTGCCTTTTTCGGCACTGTCCGGGTTGTAATACTCATCGCGATATACGAACATGATCAAGTCAGCATCTTGTTCAATCGCGCCGGATTCGCGCAAGTCACTCATCACCGGGCGCTTATCTGGCCGTTGGTCCACGCTACGGTTAAGCTGCGAAATCGCAATCAGCGGCACATTGAGTTCTTTGGCCAATGCCTTCAGCGAACGTGAAATTTCTGAAATCTCGGTTGCACGGTTTTCGCCCTGACGGCCGGCTGGTGAGCTCATCAACTGCAAATAGTCGATCACAATCAGACCTAGTTCGCCTGTTTGCCGATGCAAGCGACGGGCACGCGCCCGCACGTCAAAACTGCTTAAACCGGCCCCTTCATCAATATAAATCGGCGCCTCGTTCAATTTGCCCAGCGCTGTGGTGAGCTTTTCCCAGTCCTCATCTTCAAGGTTACCGTTACGCATCTTGTGCTGGTCGAGGCGGCCAATTGAGCCGATCATACGCGTGGTCAACTGCGTCGCCCCCATCTCCATCGAGAAAATAGCGACCGCTTTATTGGTCTCAAGTGCCACATTCTCAGCAATATTAATTGCAAACGCGGTTTTACCCATGGACGGACGACCGGCAATAATCACCATGTCACCGCCTTGCAGGCCGGAGGTCATGGAGTCAAGATCGGTAAAGCCGGTGGGGATCCCCGTCACATCAGAATGATTTTCGCGTGAGTACAAGTAGTCAATGCGGTCAGCCACTTGTGGTAAAAGCACTTGCATGCCCAAAAAGCCCTGGCTCTTGCGGTTACCACCTTCGGCAATCTGGAAAATCTTGGCTTCGGCTTCATCCAGTAACTGCTGTGCATCGCGACCATTTGGTTGGTAAGCACTTTCGGCAATATCAGTGCCCACTGCGACCAGTTGGCGCATGACAAAGCGCTCATGCACAATTTCTGCATAGCGGCGGATATTGGCAGCAGTGGGCGTATTTTGCGCCAGCGCACCCAGATAAGCCACACCGCCAACCGTGGTCAACTCACCACTGTTTTCAAGCGATTCAGCAACCGTCACAATATCGGCTGGCTGGTTGCGCTCAATCAGCCGTGCGATATGTTCATAAATCAGTTTATGGTCATGCTGGTAGAAATCCTGCGGGGCCAGAATATCGGCAATCTTGTCCAGTGCTTCGTTATCCAGCAACAGGCCGCCCAGCACGGACTGCTCAGCTTCAATGGAATGTGGAGGGAGTTTTAAGAATTCGAGTTGTTCATCAGCCATCTGGCGATTATACCGAAAAGCTGACTGGCATTTTTGGGTTTCAGAACAGATGAAAGATTAAAAATACTTTAGCCACAGAGATCGTAGAGTAGATAGAGAAAAACCTCATGTACTTTATTGGTACGTTATCAAATAACGCTTTGTGGCAAAAAAGCAAAAAGGCTACCGAAGTAGCCTTTTCTTGTCATGCATGCAGATGCCTGATTAGGCTTCTGGCGTCACAGTCACAGTGATATCAACCACTACGTCGTGGTGCAATGCCACGCTCACAGCGAAATCACCAATGGTCTTCAGTGGGCCGTTTGGCAGGCGCACTTCAGCTTTTTTCACTTCGTGGCCTTGTGCTTGCAAGCCTTCAGCGATGTCCATGTTAGTCACGGAACCGAACAGACGGCCATCCACACCCGCTTTTTGAGCGACTGTCAGTACAAAACCAGCCAGTTTTTCGCCACGCGCTTGTGCTGCGGCCAACAGGTCTGCCTGTTGTTTTTCCAACTCGGCACGCTGAGCAGCAAACACTGCCTTGTTCGCTTCGGTAGCGCGTTTTGCTTTACCTTGTGGGATCAGGAAGTTGCGGCCGTAACCGTCTTTCACTTTAACCACGTCACCCAGGGAACCCAGGTTTGCTACTTTTTCCAATAAGATTACTTGCATGTTGTTCTCCTAAGCCGCCGATTAACCTGGGTGTTTGTCTGTGTAAGGCATCAGCGCCAGGAAACGTGCGCGTTTTACCGCGGTTGTCAATTGACGTTGGTATTTAGCCTTGGTACCAGTCATACGGGCTGGGATGATTTTGAAGTTTTCAGAAACGAAATCTTTCAACAGATCTACGTCTTTGTAGTCAACTTCTTTGATGCCTTCTGCGCTAAAACGGCAGTAACGGCGACGTTTGTACATATCTCTTGCCATTTGAAACTCCTTAAATTCTTTAATACTGTATTCGCTGTAACTCTTGTATGTGCAGTACCACTTGTGTGCTTTTTGCACTGCGCTGTGCCAGAAAACCCTTCACTTTGATCTGATCGCCGCTTTGCAATGGCAGATTGGCTTTTTCACCAATAATCACTGCGGGTAACTGACACTGCACCTTCCGATTCATCCCAGCCTCTAGCTGCTCTGAATCATGTTGCAATTGCAATTGCAACAAGGGCAAGCCCGCCGGTGTGTATCGCAACGTTTCAACTGCTTGAACCGTCGCTGCAATCACCAGCGTATTCACAACACTTAAGCAGCCGCCTCTGTGCTAGCAGCAGGTGCGTCACCAACGATGGTTTTGGATTTTTCCTCTTTCATCATTGGGCTTGGTGCGGTGACCGCTGTTTTCGTCGCGATGGTCAGGTGACGTAATACAGCATCATTAAATTTGAAGCCATGCTCCAACTCTTCCAGCACTTCTTGGCTGCACTCGATGTTCATCAACACGTAGTGTGCTTTGTGTACTTTTTGGATTGGATAGGCAAGTTGACGACGGCCCCAGTCTTCCAGACGGTGGATGTTGCCGCCATTACCTGTGATTTGTGCGCGGTAACGCTCAATCATCGCAGGCACTTGTTCACTCTGGTCAGGGTGAACAATAAACACGATTTCATAGTGTCGCATGAGATTTCCTTATGGTTAAAGCCACCTTCGGATCAAACTTAAGAATGCCTGATCAAAGTGTGGCAAGGTTGCAAAGCACGCGATTATAAACCCTTTTTTAAGGATTGATCAAGAACCGATTATGTTTTAGGCGGATTCTCTAGGGATTTGTCTTCTTTTGGCAGGTAATAAGGGTCAGCGACGTAGCCAGGCCCCTTCATGATAATGATCACGATCAGGCCTATCATGGCGGCACCGATAAAGAACCAGAAGGTAAACAGCAAGCCCAAAAACATGGAGTTGCGTTCCAGGTCATGAGCCAGCAAATCGCCTGACTGCCACCAGTCATAAGCAATGGGGGCAGCAAACACCACGCTCCCCAATAGCCACCATTTAGGCAGTTTCTTGAGCAGCTGCCATTCTTTATAGCTAGGGTAACGCACGCCACCAGGAAGTCTTTTCAAAATACCCATGAATGTCTGGACCTTAAAGCCATCTCATCACACCAGCCTTATTTTACCTTAAGGCCCCAAGTAGTAGGAAAACGATGTGGCCAAATCGTTCAACCCTTGCGCCATATCAAGTGCGCACTTTGCAAGGATTCCCACATGCATGGTTAAAGAATTGCCAGCCTATGCCGTAAAACCCTTAAACCATGAAACATCGGGCAATGCTGCCCTGCTCATTACCGTTTGAGGTCATTGCATGCTGGTACAAAAAAAACAAACCTATTGGGAAGGCATTTTGCAAGCCATACAGAAATCATATGCGATTAAACGGCATATTGAATTCTTTCAATGGCTGAAACAAGACATTCATCCACTGATGCGGCACGATGCGCTATTGGCAGCGTGGGGCGACTTCAGCACTGGCGAACTGCATTTTGATGTCTCTTCTGCAATCCCGGAAATGTCTACCCAGCGCTTACTGGAAGACTCTGCCATTGTGAACTACCTGATGTGCAACCTGTACAAACGCTGGGTAGAAAACGACGAAAAATGGTTTGTGATTAACCGTTTTGATGCCACGGGCATTCATGCACAGTCGCCCAACCCGTTCACGCAGCAGTTGATAAAAATGCATTCGCTCATGGTGTATGGCGTACGCGATACCCGTGGCAAATCAGACTGTATTTATGTGTTTTTTGACCGCACCAAAGAGTTTCATGTGCCAGACCAGATGCTGGGCATGATCATGCCGCACCTGGATGCGGCGATCCGCCGTATTGGACACCTGAAACCGGTGATTAAAGACGAGGACCTGCTGGACAGTATGGCGCAAGGCGGGTTATCAGACCGCGAGCAGGAGATTCTGCATTGGGTGCGTAGTGGCAAAACCAATCTGGAGATAGGCATGATCCTGCATATCAGTGCCAATACGGTCAAAAACCATCTCAAACGCATTTTCCAGAAACTGGATGTTTCTTGCCGGGCACAGGCGGTGGCAAAAACCGGCCTGAGCAATGGCGCCCGCAGGCCAAGCTAGACTAACCGCGTCCAATAAAGCGCTGAATCTCGCGCATCTGACGCTTGGTCGGACGCCCCATGCCACGGTCGCGCTCGGCAAAATGCTCCGCACCGCTCTCTTTCATCTGCTGGCGTATTCGTTGGCTTTCTTCAGTCTCGCGGTATAGCAAGGCGGCTTCGGGCGCGCCGCGCCGTACATTACTGAGCGCCAGCACTTCCACCTCTATCTGCATATCCTTGTTTTTAATACTCACGCGCATGCCAGGCTTCATTTCGCGTGCATTTTTGGCGCGGTCACCATCAATGCGCACCTTGCCGGCATCGACGGCGTCGGCCGCCAGACTGCGTGTTTTAAAAAAACGGGCGGCCCATAGCCATTTGTCTAGTCGGCAACCGTCGTCTTTTTCTGGCGGTGCCTCTTGCTTGCGGTGATGCGTGCGTGGCATAAATCAAAAATGTTGATGGTCTTGTTGTTGCTGGATATAGGCCATTCGCGCCTGATTACGTTCCAGCGTTTGCCGGTAGCTGGCGAGTGCAGCTTGCGCGCGTGCCATGAGCGTATCGCCCTGATAGGTGCCATCCGCCTCTTGCACGCCGGCTTCGCAGTCGGTCAGATGGGCAATGCCTTCCAGCACATGGTCAATGGCAATAATTTTGAACATGCCATTATTCACGGCCGTGACGACTGTCTCATCCAGCAACAGGTGACGCTGGTTACGTTTGGGGATAATGACGCCCTGCTCGCCGTTTAAGCCCAATGCCTGACAGACGCGGAAATAGCCCTCGATTTTTTCATTGACGCCACCAATCGGCATCACTTCGCCAAACTGGTTGAGGGCGCCGGTGACGGCCATGCCTTGCTTGATCGGCAAGCCGGTCAGCGCAGATAACAGCGCAAACAATTCGGCACAGGAGGCAGAGTCGCCTTCTACGCCATTATATTCTTGCTCAAACACCAGCGAAGCGTTCAGGCTCAACGGTGCCAACGCCCAAAAACTGGCACTTAGCCAGTTTTGCAGAATATAAATACCTTTGTCATGCGTGGGGCCACTCATATTCACTTCGCGGTCAATATTGATCACGCCACTGCGGCCAGGATAACAACGGGCGGTAATCCGGATAGGCGAACCGAAACTGGCATCGCCCAACTCGATGTGCGTGAGGCCATTGACCTGTCCGACCACACTGCCATGCACCTGAATCAATAACTCATTATCAATAATCGAGTCACGAATCTGTGTTTCAAAAAACTGTTGACGCAACAAGCGCGCAGACAGAGCCTGCTTGACATGCGCATCGGTCACGAGACGCGCTTCAGCCGCCACCGCAGCACTCTCATGCATGAGCTGGTCCAGATGCACAAAGCGTGTACTGATACGGCCTTGGTCCTCTTCCAGCCTGTGCATGAACTGCAACAACACATTGACCGCCGCACTCGTAAAATGCGGCATTTCTTGTTGCTGGCATTTACGCGCAATATAACCGGCCACCCAGGCATAATTGTCTAGTGTGGCGGCAACGCGGTCCTCAAATTCAACTTTTACCGGAAAGAAGTCAAAGAAATCCGGCTGTGCTTCAAGACAGTCGTAATAATCTTCGCGGCTGGCAATCATGACAATTTTGACATGGACCGGCAAGGCGCCATGACGATTGCCACCAGCCCCTTGCTGCGCATGGTTTGCCCAGTCTTCAATCTGCACCTCGCGGTTACGCATGAGACGGTAAAGCTTTTCGAGCAAGGCGCTGCCGTTGCCTTCGTCTTGCATCAGATCACGTAAATGCAGCAGCAACATGCCTCCATCGGCCTGGTGCACACTGCCGGCACGCAAGCGTAAGAACTCCGGCCATTGCGCCGACTCTCCTGCCGCGGTTTCCAGCATGCCAAACAAGGCGGCAAAGCCGGGGTCTTTGTCCTCAACCACAGGCTGCTTGATGCCGGAGGTGAGGTTAGCGCGCTGATCGACCAGCAGATTTACCCGAAAACGCGATAAGAAGCCGTCATTGACCAAGCCGTCAGTGCCGCTGTCGCCCTCACTGCCGACTTGCTGCCAGGCTTGCAGATACCCCAGCACCTCGGGTTTGATCAGATTAAAAAATGGCGATAACTTGGCGCTGCTTAATTGCGAGCGCAAACCATCGACGCGCTCCTCAAGCCAGGTTTCGGCCTGCGAAAAATTGACCTGGCCATTGGCATCCACCCATTGCTGCATCTCTGCCACCAGCGACTTGATAAACGATTCCATCACAGTCCGCAACTGGGCGCCCAGCCCGGCTGGCAGCTTGATGTAGTTGGCGCAGGATTGCTGGCTAAAATCATACAGCGCCACCAGGTCGGTAAGCGTGGTATCAATCCCGGTCATGGCAGAGGCTTTCATCGCCGCCAGTGTGAGTCCGGCACGACCGGAACCAGGCGTGCCCAGCACCAGCACATTACAACCATCCTGTTGCAGCGACAGGCCCATCATCAGTGTTTTCTGTGCTTCTGGCTGTAGTTTCCAGCCGTAGTCGGTCAGGCTAAGCTCACTCGCATCCAGCAGGTCGGCGGTGGACTCAAATGACATGGGTGACAGTTTGTAGGAAACGGTCATTTCTTCAGGACTGAGGACTTGCATCATTTAGGGCTGTTTCCATTGTTGTTTTGCTTGTTCATCAGAGGCACGGGCTTCTACCCAGTGTTCGCCAAACGCGCCGATTTCTTTTTTCCAGAACGGCGCATCGGTCTTTAAATAGTCCATCATAAAGGCACAGGCTTCAAAGGCTGCCTGGCGGTGCAAGCTGGTAGCGGCCACCAGCACAATCTGCGCCTGAGCAGCCAATAGGCCGACACGGTGGATGATACGCACCCCAAGCAATGGCCAGCGACTGGCCGCCTGTTGCGCAATACCCTGCAAGGCCTTTTCGGTCATGCCAGGATAATGTTCGATTAACATCTGGCTTAACTGACCTTCACTGGCGTGCTCTCTTACCCAACCGACAAAATTCACCAGCGCACCGGCTTCTGGCGAGGCTAGGCGCAAGCGCTGCAACTCGCTGGCCAGGTCAAAATCCTCAGACTGAACAGAAATATCCAGAAATGGTGGCTTGCTCAAATCAGCCTCCGGTCACAGGTGGAAAAAACGCCACCTCATCGCCTTCTTCAAAGGTTGCCATATCGTCGACCAGTTCATGATTGATAGCCGCACGCACTACCCCGCTGCCGTTAAACAGTTTTTGCCAGGTCTCGCCGCGGCCAGACAACCAGGACTTGAGTGCGACGATGGTTTCTATCTCATCCGGCAACTCTACGTCTTCAGAGGAGTAATTCACCACCTCTTTGATGCGTGCAAAATATAAAATGGTGATCTTCATGTAGGGGTGCTCTTTCCAACCTCGTCTAATTCATCCAGCAATTCCAGCGTTTCCAGACCAGCCTCTGCCAGCTCGACTTTTTCAATCTGGGCGAAGCGTCTGGAAATCTTCTGACTGCTGATATGCACGTCTTGCGCATTTTCATGCGCCTGCCGGATATTATCAGCCAGTTTTTTCATGCGGGTATCAAAGCGGTCAAAATCTTTACTTAATTTGCCCAGCTCGTCTTTGATGATATGCACCTGTTTGCGCATTTCCACATCTTTGAGCACTGCGCGTGCCGTATTGAGCACCGCCATCAGGGTGGTCGGCGACACCAGCCACACGCGTTTCTGCATCGCATAATCGACCACATCCCTATGATAGGCATGAATCTCGGCAAACACCGCTTCAGCCGGGATAAACATGACCGCGCCATCGGAGGTCTCGTTGGCGATGATGTATTTGCTGCTGATATCATCAATGTGTTTTCTGATGTCGGCCTTGAACAGCTTGGCGGCTTGCGCCTGCACCAGATCGCCCTGGCTGCTATCTATCATGCGATGGTAGTTTTCCAGGGGAAATTTACTGTCAACGGCCACTGTGCCAGTTGGCTCAGGCAAAAATAAAGCACAGTCCACGCGTGCGCCGTTACTCAGCGTATGTTGCATGGCAAAACTGCTATTGGGCAACACATTGCGGATCAGCCCTTCCAGTTGCACTTCCCCATAAGCACCGCGGCTACGCTTATCCCCCAACAGCTCCTGCAAACTGACCACATTCACACTGAGACCATCAATTTTCTTTTGGGCCTCATCAATGGTGGCCAGTCGCTCCATCACACTCACAAAGGTCTCATTGGTTTTTTTGAACCCTTCTTCCAGGCGAATAGACACCTTGCCACTCATTTCCTCCAGGCGGCCATCGACGACTTTGGTCAGTGCTTCAATGCTTTGCGTCAGGCTTTGAGTCGTTGTTTGCAAGGCGGTTTTAAGCAAGTTTTGCTGGGCAATGCCCTGCTCCGACAAGCCATTACGCAAGCTCAGGCTGAGTTGTTCAGTGCTCTGGCTCAAGTGGTCGCGCTGGGCAACCTGTAACGCCTGCATCGCTTCACGCGTCGCGGTCAGCTCTTGCGACAATTGCGCCCGCAAACGGTCTTGCTGGTCGGTATTCAGGCTTTGCAAGCGATCAGCCAGATGATTGAGTGACTGGTGCATCTCCTGCATCATCATGCGGTGTTTCTCTTCAAGCTGCTGCGCCAGTAACTGTGCCAGCGCCTGCTGCGCAGCCTGTTGTTGCCTGCGAGATTGCCACACCAGCATGGCAATAATCACCACTAATAAAAGAAGCTGAATAATTTGAAACGTCATGCAGGCATTATAGCCGATGACTGGGAGGGCCACACTGCCCGGCTGCAAATTCGGCCGCCGGGCGGCAGGCCCATCGCATGCGCCATGCGATCAGAGCAATCAACACCTATTCTTTGCGATGCCTGGGCATGCAGTCCAGACATCGCTAGCGATCAGGCCGACGCGACTAATGATGATGCGACTGCAAGCCAGGCGCATCGTGCGCTTTGGCCAGCCATTGCATTTCGGAAGGGTTGTGTTCCATATCGCCCAAATCGGCATAATCTACATGCTGGTACTGACTCAACGCCGTCAAAGAGGTTTTGGGCGCGACTTCGACGGGCTGACCAGGCTTGGCTGCCGGTTGCAGCGCCTGCAACTGTATGCTGACCGTGTGTTGTGGATAGGTATATTCGACCTTGTAGGGCAATTTTAAGGCTGGAATCCACCAGACCTGACTACGGATCCCGTTGCCCAAGGTGCCACTGTACTTCTCAATAGCATAGCCATACTGTTCGCTGGCTTCGTCTGCCACTTTTTGCAGGCTGGCCAACTCGCTATCGGTGACCAATTGCGTCTTCAGTTGCCATGTGGCTTCATCCATTTTGATCGCCAGCAGTTTTAAATCCACATCGCTGTAATCAATGGTGCGCTGCTCGTCATGCATCAGGTAAATATAGCTGAATTGCCCACCCGGTTTTTTCTGCCACAAGCTGCTGTGGTGTGCTGGCTCGCCATTTTGATACAACTGACGAATTTCCACCTCATCCTGGTCACGCATCAGCCACCATTGCAAGTGCTTGGCGGCATCGGCCTGGCATGGCAAGGCGCACTGCACGGTGTCATAGCGTGCATTGACGATCTCTTCGGCCTGCGCACCAGCGCTTGCCATCGCCATCACCAGCGCAAAACGGCCAGCGGTTTGTTTCAATCTCATGATGATTCCATTTCTTACTAAAGGCAGAGGGCAGCTTTCGCTGCCCTACTGTTAAAACAATTGATGTTCAGGTCTATTCTAAAGACAGTCGATTAAAAACCGAATGCATCTTTCATGACTTGATAAATGTAGCTTTGCTCTTGTACCCCATGGACCAGATAGGCTTTAGGGCCGACGGCATAAATCGCAACCTCTTCACCAGCATGCGTTTCAGAGCTCAGTGGCACCAGTGCCTCCTGGTGGAAATCTGGGTCCTCAGTATCTACGCCCGACATGTCGACCACGCGGCCTGCAGCAATCGCCTCATTGTAAACCGCATCACCTGGTGAGTTAGTGTGATAGCCTGGGCCGTTGGCAAAGCTCACGGTGGTGTAAGGCTTGCCATCAGCCGCCAGGGTTGGCGTGGTTTTACCTGGCTCAACCACTTTACCCAAAATCGGGTTACCACGTTTTGGATAGCCGCCTATGGTCAGGGTGTGGCTATGGTCAGCTGTGACAATAATCAAGGTGTCGTTCAGATTCACTTTGGAAGCCGCTTCACGCACCGCATCTGACAGCGCCACCGCATCTTTAAAGGTACGGTAAGCATTGCCTGCATGAGAAGCATGGTCAATCCGGCCACCTTCCACCATCAGGAAGAAGCCATTCTGGTTTTTCTTCAAAATGTCGATGGCCTTGCCCGTCATCTCTGCCAAAGAAGGCTCACCAGCGATATCGTTCGGACGGTCTTGCTCGTATTCCATGTGGGAGGGGTTGAACAAGCCCAAGACTTTATTGGTCGTGGCTGGATTCAAGGCATTGAATGCCGATTGATTTTCGATATAGACGCCACCAAACTTGTTCACATATTCTTGCGTCAGGTTACGGCCATCGGTACGGCGGCCTTTGGCGCCTTCGATATCCTTAATACTGTTAGGCAAAAAGTAGCTACGGCCACCGCCAAATACGACATCAACGCCATCGCCAAGCTTGCCATTGCCAAAGTTATCAATCAGTTGTGCGGCAATATCCTTGACGCCATTGCTAGCCGCCGCCGCTGACAGGTTAGCATTGGCTTCCCAGTCACGGTTGGAAATATGTGCATAGGTGGCTGCCGGGGTGGCATGCGTGATACGGGCAGTCGACACCACACCAGTGGCTTTGCCAGCTTGCTCGGCCTGTTCCAGCAGGGTGGTTACTTTATTCGCATTGATCACAGCAGGGTTAGCCTCATTGCGCGGAACAGACTGGTTCAATGAAATGATGCCGTCATTGGTTTTCACGCCAGAAATAATGGCGGTCATGGTCGGTGCAGAGTCAGAGGTCTGCTGGTTGGTCGAATAAGTTTTGGACAGGGCCACATAAGGGAACTCTTCAAAAGACAGTTTGTTGCGCTCACCATCCTTGCCTTTGAGCTGACCTTCAAAAATACGCGCGCCAGTGACTGTCGAAATCCCCATACCGTCGCCGACAAACAAAATCACGTTTTTGGCTTTGCGTGCATTCGGTACCAGTTTTTTACTGTCGCTCAGGCTGGCTGCGCCATCGTTGAGCCAGAACTGGGCGTTTTCCTCAGCCATCAAAGGTTGTGTCAGGGAGACTTGTGTCCCCAGCAGCATGGCCAACAGAGCAGTACGTTTTAAGTTAAACAGTTGCATGATTGTTTCCTCAAAGATATTCGTTATAAGTTATTGTGCGCGTCTACGCATGATGGCGGCAATCAAACCAAGCCCCACCAGCATCAAGGCATTGGTATCCGCTTCTGGGACTGCAGAAGCCGTTTGCAAGCTAATATTGTCTACGCCCAATTGAAGAGAACCCTGGTTGGCGACACTGGCGAAGCGCAACATGAATTGGCCACCGCCAGACAGGATGGAGGTCAGGTCAAACTGGTAGCTCAGGTAGTTGTTGGCAGCCAGCGTGCCATTGGCACCGCCCAGATACAGGCTCTGCAGGACATCGCCCTGGCTGGTAGAAAAAGGATCACTGCCCGCCTTTAAGATATCCACACGGATATGCTGGTTTGGATGATCGGTTGCGTCAACGGTGTAATCAAGGCCACCTGCATCGACAGCACTGCTGGCTGACTGATTGTTGACAAACATTTGGAAGGTCAAGGTCGCCTGGCTGACCGCCGACGTCGTAAAGTTTTGATACAAAATGTTGCTGGCCAGGCCGTTATTATCAAGCAAACCGTAATGTGTGCCCTGATAAGCGCCAACGGTGGTGTTTCCGGTGACTTCAGTCGTGGTGCCTTGCTGTGCCAGTACGCTCCCAAGGATGCCAGCTTCAGCCACTTGCCAGCCGACGATGTCATAGGCGTCTACACCCTGCACCTCGAAGCCACCATTTTGGATTAATTCAGCGGCGTGTGCTTGAGAGAGCAAAGTCGCTCCCATCAACCCAGCCATGAGCCAAGGTTTCAATGTCATCATTCATCCTCTCGCAGATGGTTATATTACGTTTTTGTACACGGTTAAGTGCCTGTCATGTCACAAGTCATTTGCTTGTGTTAGCCCATGCATTCTTGAAAAACTCTGTGTCAGACAGGTTACGGAAACATGAAATTTATGTGACATGCCTGACTAGTTTTGAGCTGTTCAACACCCGCTAAAACATTAAAAAATGTAAGCCAGTATTGGGTTCACGCAACCTTCATAAAACCATCACGCCCACTAGTCATGATGAGCTACGTTTCAGGCGCAGGACCACTGAATACCTGTTACACAGCCAGGTTAAGATTTCCGTGCTCAAGAATTGTTCTTGTGCTCTTGATATGGGGATGATTTATGAATTTTTTTCGTTTGTTACCAATTTCTGCTGCAGTATGGATGGCCTTAAGCGGATCAGCTTTCGCCGCGGCCAGCACCGCTGGTGTTGTGATCGGCTTGCATGGCGCCAAGCTTGCCAATACCCTGGTTTGCATTGACGCCAACCTGAATGCCCGCTGTGACAGCGGTGAAGTCAGCACACAGACCAATGCCAACGGCGAGTTTAACCTGGCAGGCCATGGTGCTCTGGTGGCGCAAGCAGGGAAGTCTGTGTACCGCGCAGCTGCCGAAAACACGACCGTTGTCAGTGCGTTGAGCACCGAAATCCTGGCGCTCATGGAAGGCAGCAATCTTGATTACATGACCGCACGCGATCGTCTGGCCGCCAGACTACACGTCAGCGGATCACAGCTCGAAGCTGACTTCACACAAACGAGCACTGGCGCCGACCTTGACAGCCTGATGACCGAAAACGATGAGCTGCAAAATCGCCTTGCCGAAGCGGTGCGTGAGGCTGGCAGCAAAGGCAATCTGAATAAAGCGCTGAGCAACCGTCTAAATCTGGACAAAATCGAGCATTTTGTCGTGATCTACCTCGAAAACCGCAGTTTTGACAATCTGTTTGGCAAATATCCAGGCGCCAACGGCCTGAATACACCGCAAGCTAAAGCGATCAAACAGGTAGACCGAGACTACACCACGACGCTGACCACCTTGCCACCGGCTTGGGGTGGCATGCTGGCCAATGGCCAGAAAAACACCGCTGGCCAGACCATCACCCAGGCACAAACCACTGGGGTGTGGCCCAATGCGCCCTTTCAGGTCGATGCCACGAGTGACCAGTTTGGCTATGGCCTGGTGACTGGTAACAACATCACCCGCGATCTGTATCACCGCTTTTTTGAGAACGCCATGCAAATCAATGACGGCCAGAATAACCTTTATGCGGCCTTTAGTGATGCCGGTGGTTTATCCATGGGTTATTTTGATGGTAGCAAAATGCAACTGTGGGGGCTGGCGAAAAAGTACACCCTGGCAGATAACTTTTACCAGGCCGCATACGGCGGTTCATTCTTGAACCACCAGTATCTGGTCTGCGCTTGCGCACCGGCAATTTCCGCTGATACCGTCGCCAATAACAAAGCTTCTCTCAACGTCTTGACTACCCCAGTCAACGGCGTGCCACAATTGGCCCGCAACAGCTCCATGAGCGCCTCTGCGATTGGCACCAACGCGACCAACACCTCATTCAAGAGCGGCAATATTGCCCCATTGGACTACTTTGGTGCGGGTGATGGCTATCGCGCCGTGAACACCATGCAGCCACCATTCCAACCCAGTGGCAATGCGCCGGTGACCAGCGCCTCAGGTAACCAGCTGCTGTACGCCAATCCATCGGCTTCCACCACCTTACCAGCACAAACCATCACCACCATTGCAGACCTGCTGGATAGCAAGCAAATCAGCTGGAAATGGTACTCAGGCGGCTGGAATGATGCGGTCAATGATCGCGGCAATGTCTACAAGTCAAACAGCTTTGGCGTGGCAGATGCGACCCATGGCGACTTTCAGGCCCATCACCAGCCATTTAACTACTATGCAAATTTTGACCCAGTGGCCCATGGCACCTACCGTAACAGCCACCTGCAAGACCGTGCAGATTTGTTGAATGACATTACACAAGGCACCTTGCCAGCCGTGTCGTTCTATAAACCGATTGGCAACCTGAACCAGCACCCAGGCTATACCAACGTCACCAATGCGGATGATGAAGTGATGACCATCATCAGCCAGTTGCAAAACAGCCCGCAATGGAATAACACCCTGGTATTGATTACCTATGATGAATTTGGCGGCCAGTTTGACCATGCCGTGCCTCCTAAAGGCGATTTGATCGGGCCAGGCACACGTATTCCGGCCTTGATCATTTCACCTTTTGCCAAAAAAGGCGCCGTGGATCATACCCAGTATGACACCGGTTCTGCCTTGCGTTTTATCACACACCGCTACTCACTGCCGCCATTGGACGGCCTGAAAAAGCGTGATGAAACCTTGCAAAGCAATGGTGCCAACATCATGGGCGACCTGACCAACGCCCTGGCATTCTAATCATTACAACATACGGCGCAGTTGGGTATCCCCAATTGCGCTGACTGAATCTTAACTTCTGGAGAAGAATCATGATCAAATCTTTGGGCTTTGCCACCCTGCTGGCCTTCACCTTCGCATCCAACAGCAGTGTTGCGGCCACCCCTACCATCGTGTTTTCAAGTGCTGACTATGTGAGCGAATCTGCCGCTTTCGGTAGTTACATCATCGATAACACGGATTATCTGGGTGTACGCCTTACCTTGAGCAGCAGCATGGATATTTCCTACATTGGCGGTAACTTCAGCCAATTCTCCGATGGCAATATCTTTGGGGCGATCGTCAGAGCCGGTGACTGGAATAGCAGCACCCTGGGCGCCAACAGCCTGGCACATACCGTCTTTGCAGCGACCGGTGGCGATCAACTCGCTTCACTGGGCAGCACCGTTCATCTGGCCGCAGGCAGCTATGACATCATCTTTGGTTCCGGTCAATTTGGCGCGACTGGCTACAGTGCACTGGTTGACACACAAGATGCCGCCAGTACCAGCAATATGTTCCAAAGTACCGATGCAGGTGTGACCATCAGCGCGCTGTCCGGCACGGCTGTACGCGTAACCGCCGCTGCAGTCCCAGAAGCCAGCAACACTGCGATGATGCTGGCCGGCCTGGGCTTGACTGGCCTGATGCTGCGCAGACGCCAGTCCAAATAATCACATTTCTGTGCCCAACAAAGCGGATGAGCAGCCTGTTTATCCGCTTTTTTACTCACCTCATTCACAGCCATGCTCAACTTGAAAACATTATTGCTGACCGTGCTTTGCTTCTCTTCTTTGCAATTGACAGCTCAGGAAGATGAAGCCTTAGTCCCGCCGCTGGTACAAGAACCCCAGGCGGCCATTAAACTGTCACCCACCTCACGCACTCAGGCATTGACGGCGCTGGGTAAACGTCTGTTTCATGATGCGCAACTATCGGCTTCGGGCAAGTTATCCTGTGCCAGCTGCCATCAGGCCCAGCACGCGTTTACGCCAGGCAACCCGCAGCCGGTTCAAAAGGGCGGTGACCATATACAGTTAATGGGGACGCGGGCAGTGCCTACCCTGATGTACTTGCAATCGACCCCGCCTTTCACAGAACACTACACGGAAGATGAAGGCTTACAGCCTGGCCTGGATAATGGTCCGGCAGGCGGTTTTACCTGGGATGGCCGCGTCAATACACTGGCCGAGCAAGCAAAAATCCCTTTGTTTTCGAGCAATGAAATGGCCTCGACACCGAGCCTGCTGACCAAAAGAATACGCAAGGCTTATCCCCAGGCGTTCAGCCAGTTGTTTGGCACGGCCAGCTTGCAATCCGACGCCGCCATCACGGATGCGGTTTTATTGGCACTGCAAACCTACCAGCAAGACGCGACAGAATTTGCGCCCTATTCCAGCAAGTTTGATCACGTCATGCAAGGCCAGGCCCGCTTTACCCCATTGGAAGAAAAAGGCCTGCGGCTATTTATGGATCCCAACAAAGGCAACTGTACCAGTTGTCACCAGGCAGCAGTCGTCCATGGTGCCCTGCCGCAATTTACCGATCATGGCTATGCTGCGCTGGGTCTGCCACGCAATCCACACATCGCGCAAAATCATGACCGGCACTATTACGACCTCGGCTTGTGCGGCCCGGCCAGACAGGATTTGAATGCAGAGTACTGTGGCTTGTTTAAGGTGCCGACGCTGCGCAATGTGGCGCGCAAAAAAAGCTTTTTCCATAATGGCGTGGTACACACCCTCAGAGATGCCGTGCGCTTTTATGCCGAACGCGATACCGCGCCAGAAAAATGGTATCCGCATGACCGTACCGGCAAGCGCCTCAAATTCAATGACCTGCCAGAAAAGTATCAAGACAATATCGAGATGAAAGCCCCATTTGGCCAGCAGCCTGGTGACCCCGCTCCGCTGGATGCAAAGGAGATCGACGCGATTGTGGCCTTTTTAAAAACGCTCAACGATGAAGCGCGCACTGGCAGCCGCCTGGCCAAAGCACCATAACCGCAGCGCGCTATCCCAAAAAGACAAAAAGAAAAAGCCCCGACGAGTCGGGGCCAAAGAGACTTTAAACTTGAAAAACACGCCACAATTACACAAAAGCATCCAAAATGCTGACAATGAGCAGGATGAGCAATCCAAACCATAATACTTTTAGATTAAACCCTGTCATTTCTTGTGTCCTTGCGATGTGTGTAGAATACTTGTCTGGTTAAGCCGCCACAATGGCCCGTTCGGGTCATCTGTTTCAACCTCCGACCACGTCAGGCCAGACTGACAAATCTGAGCATGACCGCCATGGCTGATTAATGTTTTTACCGAATATCCAGACATTGCAGCCCTTAAACCCACTCCCGTGCCCGACACTCGCTTTTAAGGTAGGCATAGTAAACCGGCGCAGCGACGATGCCCGGCAGCCCAAAGGTGGCCTCCATCAGTAACATGGCGACCAGCAACTCCCAGGCGTGCGCGCGGATTTGCCCGCCAACAATACGCGCGTTTAAAAAGTATTCCAGCTTGTGAATGACGATGAGAAAAGCCAGCGAGCCCATGGCGATCACAAAGGAATGACTGGTACTGACTATGACAATCACGGTATTGGACATCAGGTTGCCCACCACAGGCAGCAAGCCAACCAAAAAGGTAATCGCAATCATGGTCTTGGTGAATGGTAGATGTACACCGCACAACGGCAAAATCACGATCAGGTAAATCGCGGTCAGGCTGGCGTTGACCGCGGAAATTTTCACCTGCGCAAACACGATATTTTTAAACGCCAGCGCAAACAGCGTGATGCGATTGAGCAGGCTTTGCGCAAGCGGTTTATGGTTACCGTGTGTTTGCACATCATGCAAGGCGACCATGGCCCCGATCACCATGCCGATCAGAATATGCGCCAGATGATGCCCGGCCTCCTTGCCCAGCAATTGCCAATCTGCCGAATGTGAACGTAACCACTCAATCACGGTTTGCTGCAAGGTAATCGCATCATCAGGCAAACGCTCGTTGAGCCAGGGCGGCAACACTTTGCGCGAGTCTTCAATGATTTTAGCCAGTTGATCAAACAACATGGCCAAACCGCCGCTGTCACTGCGGATCAGCGTTACAATCCCCATGCCCAAGGCAACCAGCAGGCCGATCACTAGCGTGGCAATCAGCATGACTGCCAGCCATTTGGCATATTTACCCGGCAATTTGCGTGCAATCAGCGGCGAAATGACATGAATCAGCTCAAACACCAGCATGCCGACCAGTAACGCGGGCAATAATTGCACCTGCAATACCAGCCACATTAACCCTACCATGAGCAAACAGGTGGCAGTATCCAGTCGTTGGGTTTGGTTCACGTCGAACTCCGGTTCCTCAGTTGTTCAGTCTATTGCGCGACTAAAACTTGGCGCGTATTTGTTGGGCGGCATCCATGGGCAGCTTGAGTAGAAAATGCACAGCCTCATCAAACTGCTTGTCCAGAATTTCGCCCTGGCACTTTTGTACTTCGCGGGTCAGTTCATCTACCCGTTTATAACTGGTTGAGATCTTCAGTTGCACCATCTCGACGAAAGGCATGTTTCCGGCTTGATCCATGGCCTGCTTGGCCGTGCCACCATACGCCCGCACCAAGCCGCCAGTGCCTAAATTGATGCCACCATAATAGCGCACCACCGCCACACAGCAATTGACATAATTCTGCCCATCCAGCATTTGCATGATGGGTTTACCCGCCGTGCCTGCCGGCTCACCGGCATCTGAAAACCGCGCGACGATGCCCTCTGGAGTTTTCATGCGAAACGCATACGCCAAGTGGCCGGCAGTTTGATGCTCGCTGGCAAACTGACGTAAAAACAGGGCCAGTTCGCGCTCGTTTTCACAGCGCTTGGCGCGGGCGATAAAGCGGGATTTATTGATGGTTTGATCGGCTTGACCGAGTTGGCTAAACGTTTGCATGACACAGACTTCAGGATAACCCCTGTATTCTACCATCTGCATCGACGCTAATCCGGCTGCTGGCGGGCTGTTTGGGCAAGCCGGGCATGGTCATCACGTCTCCACAGATAGCGACGACAAAGCCTGCACCACGCGACAAACGCAGCTCTCGCACATGCAATACATGATCCGCGGGCACATTGCGCAACTTGGGGTCACACGAGAACGAATACTGCGTTTTGGCGACACACACCGGCAGGCCCTGGCTGACTTCTGCCAGACGGGCAAGTTGCTGTTGTGCCAGCACACTAAAGGTCACCCCGCTGGCGCCATAGAGTTTTTGCGCAATAGTGTCTAGCTTTTCAGTCAGGGACAAATCGTCTGCATACAATAACGAAGGCGTCGATGCTTGTTGGGCCTGGTCAGCCACCGCGTGCGCCAGCGCAATCGCCCCGGCGCCGCCCTGTGCCCAGTGATGGCAGACATGCAGACTGGCGCCCAAGGCTTGCACGGCTGCCTGTACTAACGCGATTTCGGCCTCGGTATCCGCGGTAAAATGATTCAGCGCCACCACCACCGGCAAATTGAAATGCTGGCGTAAATTCGTCACATGCTTGCGAAGGTTGGCCACGCCTACCTGTAGAGCGGCAAGGTTTTCGCGGTTCAAGTCCGCCACATCCACCCCCCCGTGATATTTCAAGGCGCGCACCGTGGCAACGATCACCGCCACATCCGGCCGCAGGCCAGACTGGCGGCATTTGATATCCATGAATTTTTCTGCACCGAGGTCGGCACCGAAGCCAGCTTCAGTCACCACATAATCCGCCAGGCGCAAGGCGGTCTTTGTCGCCACCAGAGAATTACATCCATGGGCAATATTGGCAAACGGTCCCCCATGTACCAGCGCCGGCGACCCTTCCAGGGTCTGTACCAGATTGGGTTGAAAAGCATCTTTAAGCAAGGCAGCCATGGCGCCCTCAGCCTGCAAGTCACTCGCCAGAATCGGGCTGCCTGCTGCACTCAAGCCGACCTGAATCCTTCCCAGTCTAGACGTCAAATCGGCCAGATCGGTCGCCAGGCAAAAAATGGCCATCACCTCACTGGCGACGGTGATATCAAAGCCGGTATGGGTATTATTTTCCAGCGTGAGCCGTCTTAAGGCGCGATCATTCATATCTATACAGCGGCGCCAGCTGACGGTGTCAAACTGCAGCGCATTGCCCTGATATATATGGTTATCTACAAGGGCAGCCAGCAAATTATTGGCGGCACTGATGGCATGAAAATCACCGGTAAAATGCAGGTTAATATTTTCCATTGGCACCACCTGCGCGTAGCCGCCGCCGGTCGCCCCGCCTTTCATCCCAAACACCGGGCCCAAAGAGGGTTCACGCAAACAAGCCATTGCCTGATACCCGGCCTGATTCAAGGCATCGGTCAATCCTATCGTGGTCGTGGTTTTGCCTTCGCCTGCCGGGGTCGGATTGATCGCCGTGACCAGGATCAGTTTGGCTTTGGCAGGTTGCGCCTGCAAGCGGTTGACGGTGGCCTGCGTCAGTTTGGCCATATGCTGACCATAGGCATGCACATCGTCCGCCACCAGCCCAAGTTTGCTGGCTATGTTAACGATGGGCGTTAGCGTGGCGGCCTGGGCGATCGCGATATCACTGAGCATGTCTCTTCCTGACTGACTTCACGGTTAACGCTTGCTTTTGCCATTCCCCATGATGGAGCCTAGCACGCCACGGATAATCGCCCGCCCTAGTTGTGAACCGATGGCGCGCGCGGCTGATTTGGCCGCAGACTCCAGCACCGAGTCTGAGCGGCTGGTTTTACCGCCTAGAATGCCGCCCAAATCAAAGCCTGAACTTTCTTCCTGTTGTTGTGCCTGCGTCGCAGCACTGGCCTGCTCTGCCCGCTGTTTGAGAATCTCATACGCAGATTCACGATCCACCAGCTTGTCGTAAACACCCGCCACCAGAGACAGCGCCATCACCTGCTTGCGCTCCACATCGGTCGCCGGTCCGATCCGGCTCTCGGGTGGACAGACAAACACGCGCTCAACCGGCGTCGGCGCGCCTTTTTCATCCAAAAATGATACCAGCGCCTCGCCCACGCCTAACTCGGTAATCGCTGTGGCGACATCCAGCTTGGGATTGGCACGAAAGGTTTGAGCCGCCACTTGTACCGCTTTCTGGTCGCGCGGGGTAAACGCGCGCAAGGCATGCTGCACCCGATTACCCAATTGACCCAACACCACATCTGGAATATCCAGCGGGTTTTGCGACACAAAGTAGACGCCCACGCCTTTGGAGCGCACCAGGCGCACTACCTGCTCGATTTTTTGCATCAGAATGGTCGGCGCATCATTAAACAGCAAATGCGCCTCATCAAAGAAAAACACCAGTTTTGGCTTATCCAGGTCACCGACTTCAGGCAGTTTTTCAAACAACTCGGAGAGCAACCACAGCAAAAGCGTCGCATACACACGCGGCGAATTCAGCAGCTTGTCCGCAGCCAGAATATTGATAAATCCCAATCCTTTGCCATCGGTTTGCATCATGTCTTCGAGATTCAAGGCCGGCTCACCAAACAGCACATCGCCACCTTCTGTCTCCAGTTGCAACAAGGCTCGCTGAATGGCACCAACACTGGCGGTAGAAATATTGCCGTACTGGGTCTGATAGGTGGCGGCATTTTCGGCACAATGTTGCGCCATGGCGCGCAAATCCTTTAAATCCAGCAGTAGCATGCCATTGTCATCGGCGATTTTGAAAATCGCATTCAAGACACCGCCCTGCACCTCATTAAGGTTCAGCATGCGTGCCAGCAGCAACGGCCCCATCTCACTCAAGGTGGTGCGCACCGGATGGCCTTTTTCACCAAACATATCCCAGAACATGACTGGATAGGCTTTATTCGCATAGCCAGTCAGCGCCAGCTGCTGCACACGCGCCTCCACCTTGGCGTTGCCACCGCCAACCTGACTCATGCCAGACAAATCGCCCTTCACATCAGCCATAAATACCGGCACACCAATGCGCGAAAACTGCTCCGCCAGACTTTGTAGGGTCACGGTTTTGCCCGTCCCGGTGGCCCCGGCAATGAGGCCATGACGGTTGGCCATTTTCGGCAGCATCACACTTTCGATGTCATTATTTTTTGCGATGAGCATAGGTTGAACCATGGAATGCACTCTTAACAATTAAAGTTAAGTTGAGTATAGGGGATGGCTCTAAAAAGGGGAAGATTGTTGTTTTGCCTTAAAGGAGAAATCGTTTAAAAAACTTTTAGCCACAGAGAACACCGAGAAAAGCGATGAGTGTGCACCACAGTAAATCAGAACATAGCGGATTGATGCTGCTCCCTCTGTGTTCTCTGTGGTTAAAAAATGTTTTTATAAGAACTATCAAAAATCCCCACGTCGGGCTTTTTCCATCAACTCAATCAAGGCATTTTCAAGCTGTTGTGCCGAGGCTTGCGCCCTGGCGGTGGGATGCTTGATATTTTTCAAGTCATGCGTGGGTCTGTCCAGCCCCAGGTAAAGTTGCCGCTTGCCGTGCGCATCCGGCTTTTCATAAATGGCCAGGCGGCAAGGCGCAAACACCAGAAATTCGGGGTGATCGAGGATAATTTCGGTGCCCATGCTCAGGTTACAAAAGGTGCGGACTTCTTTGATGCCTTGCGGATCCTGGCCGCGTTGTTTCATATGGTCACCAATCGGGAAGTTTGCAGGGTTTACAAAATTCATGCCCTCAGAGAGCGATTTAAGGCTATCCACCAGATCCTGGTAGCTCACGTCAGGCTGCACCGGCACTTCATAAATGGCGTTATCGAGATCGACGTCTGGCATGCCATGACCAATGACACGGACATGCGCCGGCGCGGCCCAAACCGAGCAATGGATCAAAAAACAGAGGCAACACCATCCCTTGAGGTGACTTAAACGCATGAAAGACCTCTCTATCTGTGAAGACTATGCAGCATTACAGCATGCCGCTACGCAGACCAATGTGACGCGCATCACAAGTCCTGATGCAAGGCCCGTTGCACACTGCGCTTGTCATATTGCGGTGACAGCATGGTAATAAAGTTAAGCATGTAATCACGCAAAAAAGCATCCCTGCGCACACCCAGATAAGTGGTGCTGTCAGGAAATAGATGGCTGCAGTCCAGGCTTTTTAGCGGTGCATCGCGGGTTTCCTCATAAGCCATATTGGCAATCAACCCAATACCCAGCCCCAGATTGACATAGGTTTTGATCACGTCGGCATCAATCGCCGTAAACACCACATTGGGCTGCAGACCGGCATCGTGAAAGACTTTAGACACCAGTGTGCCGCCAGTAAAGGCAAAGTCATAGGTGATCAGCGGATAGTTGACCAGATCTTTCAGGCTGATGGTTTTCTTTTCCAGCAAGGGATGTTGCGACGGCACGACCAGGCACCGGTTCCAGCTGTAGCATGGCAAGCACGACAAACGCTCATCCTTGCTGATGTTCTCGGTCGCAATGCCGATATCGGCTTCTCCGGCAGCAACCTGTTCGGTGACTTGCGACGGGTTGCCCTGATGAATCGTCAATTTCACATTGGGATACTGCGCCATGAACTGCTTGACCGCAGCAGGCAGGCGATAACGCGCTTGCGTATGGGTAGTGGCAATGGTCAGTTCACCACTGTCTTCGCGGCTGTATTCGTCGCCCACCCGTTTGATATTCTGCATATCCAGCATGACACGTGCGGCCAGCTCGACAATTTTACGGCCAGGCTCAGTCACGCCGATGAGGCGTTTGCCATTACGCTGAAAAATCTGCAATCCCAACTCTTCTTCTAACAGCTGGATTTGCTTGCTGACCCCAGGTTGGGAGGTATGCAATGCCTCAGAGGCAGCAGAAATATTCAAATGCTGCCGCACCACCTCATGCACATAGCGTAACTGGTGAAACTTCATAGACCACCCTTTATAACCAAAAGCTATATCATAGAAGAATTTATTATTAAATCAACACTTAAAAACTTGTTATGATGCCGCGCTTAACTTTTCAAGATACTCCTCATGGAATTCGGATACATATTGGCAGGCTTTGTCGTGGGCTTTTTGGTTGGTCTGACGGGCGTTGGCGGCGGCTCATTAATGACGCCGATTTTGTTGCTTATTTATAACATCAAGCCCGCCGTCGCCGTAGGGACAGACCTGCTCTATGCCTCGATCACAAAATCTGTGGGGATTTTTGCGCATGGCAAACTGGGGAATATTGACTGGCGTATCGTCAAACGCTTGGCCATGGGTAGCGTTCCAGCGTCTCTGTTAACCCTGTGGGCCTTGCACAGCATGGATTTACAGTCAGGCGAAGTGGTATCCACAATCAAATTCTGGTTAGGCATTGCCTTGATGGTAACCTCAGCGGCCGTGCTGTTACGTAACAAATTAATCGCCTTAGTCTCCAAAGACGAATGGATTCCAGCCCATTACGTACCTCCGGCCACCGTATTACTCGGGGTGGTACTGGGCGCACTGGTGACGCTGACCTCGGTCGGTGCAGGCGCGCTTGGGGTAACAGCGCTGATTCTGCTATATCCCAAGGAGAAAATCACCACGATTGTCGGCAGTGATATTGCGCATGCCGTCCCGCTGACGCTGGTGGCCGGTCTCGGCCATGCTTCCCTGGGCACCATAGACTACCAGTTACTCGGCACCTTGCTGATCGGTTCCATACCGGGCATTTACCTGGGTAGCCATATGAGCTCACGTGTTGCAGAACACTGGGTACGTATTGCCTTGGCTATGATATTGATTTATGTAGGCTTTAAGCTAGTTTTCCATTAAAATACTGCCTCTTCGCTTTTTGCGAACAAAGTGACTCAAGCATGTACAAATACGATCCTATAGACCAACAAATTGTTAATGAACGTGTCGCCCAGTACCGCGACCAGACCCGCCGCTATTTGGCAGGCGAACTCACGGATGAAGAGTTCCGCCCACTGCGTCTGCAAAACGGCCTGTATATTCAGCGCCATGCACCGATGCTGCGGATTGCCGTACCTTACGGACTCATGTCCAGCAAACAATTACGCAAACTGGCAGACATTGCCAAGCGCTATGACCGTGGCTATGGTCACTTTAGTACCCGTCAGAACTTGCAGCTCAACTGGCCCAAACTGGAAGACACCCCAGAGATTCTGGCTGAACTGGCGACCGTAGAAATGCACGCGATTCAAACCTCAGGCAACTGCATCCGTAATATCACGACCGACCAGTTTGCCGGCATTGCGCCAGATGAAATCATTGATCCGCGCGCCATCGCTGAAATCATGCGCCAGTGGAGTACCTTTCACCCTGAATTCGCCCTGTTGCCACGTAAGTTCAAGATTGCCGTCTCAGGCACTCAACAAGACCGTGCGATTGTGCAGGCGCATGACATTGGCCTCGAATTTTACAAAGACGCACAAGGCCAGATGGCGATCAAAGTCTGGGTGGGTGGTGGCTTGGGCCGTACACCGATCCTGGGCACTGTGATTCGCGAACATCTGGAATGGCAACATGTGTTGTCTTACTGCGAAGCGGTGATCCGTGTCTATAACATTCACGGCCGTCGTGACAACATCTACAAAGCCCGCATCAAGATTCTGGTGAAGGCGCTGGGCATTGATGAATTCAGACGCCAGGTAGATGAGGAATGGGCCCACCTCAAAGACGGTCCACTCACCATCACTCAAGCCGAACTAGACCGCGTGGCGCATTACTTTGAGCCCATGCCATACAAAACATTACCAGCGCATGATGCCTCTTTTGATGCTGCCGTAGCCAGCAATCCGGCATTTGCTGCCTGGGTCAAACGTTGTGTCCACGCACACCGTGTTGCAGGCTATCGCGCGGTGACCTTGTCACTGAAACCACACGGCAAAGCGCCTGGGGATATCACCAGCGAGCAAATGCACGTGGTGGCTGACTTGGCCGATGCCTACAGTTTTGGCGAGCTGCGCTCCTCTCACGAGCAAAACCTGATCCTGGCCGACGTGCAATTGTCCGACCTATTTGCCGTGTGGGAAAAAGCCCGCGCAGCCGGTCTGGCCACGCCTAACATCGGCTTGCTGACGGATATTATCTGCTGCCCTGGCGGTGACTTCTGCAGCCTGGCCAATGCCAAATCGATTCCGATTGCCGAAGCCATTCAGATGCAGTTCGACAATCTGGACTACCTGTATGAAATCGGTGACCTTGAGCTCAATATCTCTGGTTGCATGAATGCCTGTGGCCATCACCATGTCGGCCATATCGGCATTCTGGGTGTGGATAAGGATGGTTCGGAGTGGTACCAGGTCACCATTGGTGGCAAGCAAGGCAATGATGCCAGCATAGGTACCGTGATCGGCCCTTCATTCTCGGCAGAAGAAATGCCAGGCGTAGTCAAGCGCCTGATTGAGGTCTATGTGCGTGAGCGTAGCGACGAGGAGCGTTTTATCGACACGGTACGTCGTTTGGGCGTAGCGCCGTTCAAGGCCCACGTCTACGCTGAGAAGGAGTCTGCATAATGAGTCAATTAATTCAACTGGGCAGCAACGGCCAGGCCAGCATTGTGGCAGATACCTGGACCCGCGTGGTCCCACCGGCCCCGGCTGAAGAGTCTGTCCGCAAGCAGGCTGGGAAAGTCGTGCTGTTCAAACTGACTGGCGAGCAAACCTATAGTCCAGAACAAATTGCGAATACGCAGATTCCAGCCACGGGCAAAATTCTGGTGCCGCTCGCTGTCTGGCAGGCCCGCAAGGCAGAGTTGCAAGCGCGCCTGGCGGCTGGCGAGCTCGGCATTGTGCTGGCCACCAACGAAACAGCCGAGACACTGCAAGCCGAATTTGCAGATTTGAATACCTTGCCAATCATTGCGATTTATGTGGAACGCTTTGCCGATGGCCGCATTTTCACCTTGGGCAACTGGCTACGCACGCGTTACGGGTTTAAAAACGAATTGCGCGCGATTGGCGATGTATTGCGTGATCAATTGTTCTTTCACAAGCGCGCAGGCTTCACCAGCTTTTTAATTCGTGCTGACCGCTCGGCCGAAGATGCACTGGCCAGCCTGAATGACTTCAGCCAGCCCTATCAGGGCGCGGTAGGTGATGTGCCAGTGTGGAGAAGGATACAGCGCGCATGAGTTTCGGCGTCAGCATGCTCAAACCGGCAGCCAGCAATCCTGCGACACGCCCTGAGCTGACAGAAGCCCTGGTTGCTTCTGTCCAGGCCAAGCGCGTCCAAGTAGTAGCCCTGCTTCAGTCTGCTGCGGCAGAGTTTCCGGCCATCACTTTTGCCAATAGTTATGGCGCTGAAGATATGGTGTTGACTGACCTGATCGCCAAAGAGGCCCTGCCCATCGAGATTTTTTCACTGGACACGGGTCGACTGCCCGCAGAAACCTACACCCTGATGGGGGAAGTTGAGCACACCTACGCCACCAAACCGGTGGTGTTTTTCCCCAAGCATGAAGCCGTAGAGCAGTATGTGCGTAGCCAGGGCATCAATGCCTTCTATGACAGCATAGAACTGCGTAAGGCCTGCTGCCATATGCGCAAAGTGGAGCCGCTGCAACGTGCACTGGCTGGCAAACAAGCCTGGATCACCGGCATGCGTGCTGAACAAGCCACCACCCGCAGCAATTTGCCTGTCCGTGAATTTGACGCAGGCAACAAACTGGAAAAATTCAACCCGCTTAGTGACTGGACAGAAAAAGAAGTCTGGGCCTATATCCGGTTGCATGAAGTGCCTTACAACGCCCTGCATGACCAGTTTTACCCCAGCATTGGCTGTGCACCTTGTACGCGTGCCGTCGCCATGGGTGAAGATATCCGTGCCGGTCGCTGGTGGTGGGAAGATCCGACCAGCAAAGAGTGCGGTTTGCACGTAAAGAAATAGTTAACTGCCGGTAAAACGTTAAAGCAGTAATGAGCGTGTATCTACGTTGATCGGCGGTAAAAATTTGATTGGTAATAAATTAAGATGACAACGAAACAACCTTTATCACATCTCGACTGGCTCGAAGCTGAAGCCATTCATATCCTGCGTGAAGTGGCTGGTCAGTGCGCCAACCCTGTGTTGCTGTTCTCCGGTGGCAAGGATTCGTTGTGCATTTTGCGTCTGGCAGAAAAAGCCTTCCGCCCAGGTCGCTTCCCTTTCCCGCTCATGCATATCGACACCGGTCACAACTATCAGGAAGTGGTCAATTTCCGTGACCAGCGCGCTGCCGAGCTAGGCGAGCGCCTGATTGTGCGTTCAGTGGAAGACTCCATGAAGCGTGGCACTGTGGTGCTGAAAACGCCGGATGAGCCACGCAACAAACATCAGTCGGTGACCCTGCTGGAAGCCATTGAAGAGTTCGGTTTTGACTGCTGCATCGGCGGCGCCCGCCGTGATGAAGAAAAAGCGCGCGCCAAGGAACGGATCATGAGCTTCCGTGACGAGTTTGGCCAATGGGATCCGAAAAACCAGCGCCCGGAATTATGGAACCTGTACAACGCCCGTGTGCACAAAGGGGAAAACATCCGCGCCTTCCCGATCTCAAACTGGACGGAAATGGATGTCTGGCAATATATTGAGCGTGAAAAACTGGAGCTGCCTAGCATCTACTTTGCCCACCAGCGCGATGTGGTGATGCGTCATGGTGCGATTTTCCCGGTCAACGTGCCGCTGACTTCTGGCGAATTGATCAACCAGCCCAAGGCCGGTGAAGAAGTCATCAACATGCAGGTACGTTTCCGTACCGTCGGTGACGTCACCTGTACAGCGCCCGTCATTTCTGATGCCGATGATGTGAGCAAAATCGTGGTAGAAACCGCCACCACCACCATTACCGAGCGTGGCGCAACGCGTCTGGACGATCAAACTTCCGAGGCTTCGATGGAGCAGCGTAAGAAAGAAGGTTATTTCTAATATGACAACACAACACAACGACTCTTTGCTGCGCTTCATGACCTGCGGCAGCGTGGATGATGGCAAAAGCACGCTGATTGGCCGCTTGCTGTATGACACTAAAACCATCCTGGCAGATACGCTCAACAACATTGAACGTACTTCGAAAAAACGCGGTATGGAAGCCGTGGATCTCTCCTTGCTGACCGATGGTTTGCAAGCCGAGCGTGAACAAGGCATTACCATTGATGTGGCTTACCGCTATTTCAGCACCGGCACCCGCAAATACATCATCGCCGATGCCCCTGGTCACGAACAGTACACCCGCAACATGGTGACCGCCGCATCAACGGCTAATCTGGCCATTATCCTGATCGATGCGCGTAAAGGCGTACTGACCCAAACCCGCCGCCACAGTTATCTGGCGCATCTGGTCGGCATTCCCCATATTGTCGTGGCAGTGAACAAGATGGATCTGGTCAATTATGACCAAGCCGTCTTTGACAAAATCAAGGCGGATTACACGGCATTCGCCACCGAGATCGGTCTGGCGCAAGCGCGTGACATCAAATTCATTCCCATGTCTGCACTCAATGGTGACATGCTGGTAGACCGTCTGGAGAATCTGAACTGGTACCAGGGCGAAACCTTGCTGGAGCTGCTGGAAGCGGCCCCGGCTTCAAATAGTGAGGCATCAGAAGCCTTCCGCTTCCCGGTACAGTTTGTCTGCCGCCCACATGACTCAGCCAATCCCGACCTGCATGATTTCCGTGGCTTTATGGGGCGCGTTGAGTCCGGCGAAATCGCCGTCGGTGATGCGGTCACAGTATTGCCGAACGGTTACCAGTCTAAAGTCAAGGCGATTCAACTGGGTGCCGAGCAACTGCAACGTGCGCAAACGGAGCAAAGCGTAACCCTGCTGCTTGAAGATGAGATTGATACCTCACGTGGCGATATGATCGTGAAAACCAGTCAAGCGCCTGAAGCCGTCAAACACATTGAAGCACATGTCTGCTGGCTGTCAGAAACCCCATTGTCGCCGGCACGGACTTACATAGTGCGTCACACCACACGCGAATCCAAAGCGAAAATCGGCAGCATTCAATACAAGGTGGACGTCAACACGCTGGAACAACAGGCGACTACTGACCTCAAAATGAATGATATCGCCCGCGTAAGCTTTAAGCTGGCGCAGCCGCTGATGGTAGACAGCTATGATAAAAACCGTGCCACCGGCGCGTTTATCGTCATTGACGAGAGCACCAACAACACGGTTGGCGCAGGCATGATTGTCTAAACCAGCGCAAGCGGATGTCACACCAAGCCATCCATCGTCAATTTGGCTAAATTGCAATAAAATATCGTTTTGGCCCTAAAAGCCCACAAAGGATTTAAAACATGACTTATGTAGTAACCGAAAATTGTATTCAGTGCAAATATACCGACTGCGTAGATGTGTGCCCGGTAGACTGTTTTGTTGAAGGCCCTAACTTTCTGGCAATCAACCCGGATGAGTGCATTGACTGCACGCTGTGTGTGGCCGAATGCCCGGCAGAAGCCATTTTCTCTGAAGATGATGTGCCAGCCAACCAGCAGCACTTTATCGAACTCAATGCCCGTCTTGCAAAAGTCTGGCCGACCATTACCGCACGCAAAGAACCCTTGCCGAATGCCGATGAAATGAATGGCAAATCCGGCAAGACTGAACTGCTGGTCGAATAAGTTTTTCTGGCCTTGAGGTCACAAAAAAGCCGCTTTTTAAAAAGCGGCTTTTTTATTGCGACTGGCATCCAAGTGCTTAACTGTCCATGGCTATGAGCAGTTTTTTAACTGGTGCATAACTGCGCCTGTGGTCAGGCGTGACGCCATGTAAGGCCAGTCGCTCAAGATGCAACGCGGTGGGATAGCCTTTATGCTGGGCAAAGCCATACTCTGGATATTGCGCGTCTAATTCCAGCAATGAAGCATCTCTAGCCGTCTTGGCCAAAATAGAGGCTGCCGAAATTTCAGCCACTTTGCTATCGCCTTTGACAATGGCCTCACAAGGGATCTGGAATGCAGGTTTACGATTGCCGTCCACCTGGATCAGTGTGGCCTGTACATCAAACTGGTCGCACATGGCCTGGTAAGCACGCTGCATGGCGAGCAGGCTGGCCTGCAAGATATTGATCCGATCAATATCTTGCGCACTGACGCTGGCAATGCCCCAGGCCAAAGCCTGTTGTTTGATGGTGATCGCCAGTGCATCACGCTTGGCTTCAGATAACTTTTTCGAGTCTGCCAGGCCTGCGATAGGTCTGGACGGATCCAGAATGACTGCGGCGGCATACACTGCGCCAGCCAAAGGCCCCCTACCTGCTTCATCAATACCACACAGGATATGCATCACAGTTAAGCCTGTAGAAATTGTCTGATCACAGCCGCCGCTTTTTGCGCGCTGTTTTGCTTGAGCTGCGCGTGAATATGGCGATACTTTTCTTGTAGCGCACTCAAGCCAACTTTATCAGCCAGCAGATTGTAGAGTGTTTGCGCAATGCGCTCCGGAGTCGCGTCATCCTGTAACAATTCAGGCACAATAAACTCACCAGCCAGGATGTTAGGCAAGCCAACATAAGGCTGCAGACGCATACGTTTAAGCAATTGCCAGCTCATATTAGACATCTTGTAGGTAATGACCATCGGCTTCTTGAGCAACGCGGCTTCCAAGGTTGCTGTGCCTGAGGCGACCAGCACCGCATCTGCGGCTGTCATCGCATCATGTGCGTGGCCGAACATGATTTGCAGGTCTATGCTGGTCTCAGGTTTTTGCGTTAATAACTGGTGCCAGGCACTGGTAAAAATATCACGGGTTTCTCGCGTCACCAATGGCACCAGAAACTGCGCTTGCTGGCCGTTTTCACGCATCAGGCGATCAAATACAATCGCTGTTTCCAGAACAAGTTCTGCATGAAACGTCACCTCTGACTGGCGGCTACCAGGCAGCATCGCAATCACCACTGTGTCTTTTTTGAGTTTGAGTTTCTCGCGGGCTTGCTCAACAGGCGGCTCCATCGGTAGCGCATCCGCCAGAGGATGGCCGATATAGGTGACAGGCACGCCGACCTGCTGGTAAAGCGCAGGTTCAAACGGAAACAAGGCCAGCATATGTGAAACCGCCCGCTTGATTTTGTGAATCCGGTTTTTACGCCACGCCCAGATAGAGGGGCTGACATAATGCACAGTCGCGATGCCCTTGGCTTTGAGCTTACGCTCCAGCCAAAAGTTAAAGTCTGGGGCATCAATACCGATGAATACATCGGGCTTTTCAGTGAGAATCTGCTTGTACAACTGGCGGCGTAACTTGAGCAGGCCCCATAGATGCTTGAGCACTTCAAGATAGCCACGTACCGATAAACGTTCGATCGGGAATAAGGATTTGGCACCCAGGCTCATCATTTTAGGACCCGCAATGCCAAAAATCTCGACGTCAGGTTGCGCTGCTTTCAGCTCCTGAATCAAGTGATAGCCCAGCAAGTCTCCGGAGGCCTCTCCCGCCACCATTGCAATCTTAGCCATAATGTGTGTGAATTAACGGACAATGCCGCGCGTGGTCTGCGCGAGAAAACGGGTCATCAAGCCAATTTCCGGGCAGGATGTTTCCATGTCAGCCAAGGCCGCTTTTGCTTCTTCTAACGACAAGCCTTGGCGATAAAGCACTTTATAGGCGCGCTTGATTTGCTGTATGGTCTCAGCACTAAAGCCTCTACGCTTGAGGCCCTCGGCATTAATCCCATGCGGCTGCGCGTCATAACCCGCAGCCGTCACATAGGGCGGAATATCCTTGAACACCACAGACCCAACCGCAGTAATAATATGCTCACCGATCTGGCAATATTGGTGGATTAAGGTAAAGCCGCCAAGAATGGCATGATCATAAATAGTGACATGCCCTGCCAGCGAGGAGTTATTCGCCATGATGGTATGGTTGCCAACGATGCAATCATGGGCGATATGCACATAGGCCATAATCCAGTTATGGCTGCCGATTTTGGTCGTGCCTTTGTCCTGAACCGTGCCACGATTAAAGGTACAAAACTCACGGATGACATTGTGATCACCGATTTCAAGCAGCGTAGGCTCATCCTTGAATTTTTTGTCTTGTGGCTTTGCCCCTAGCGATGAGAATTGAAAAATCTCGTTATGCTTACCAATGGTGGTGGGGCCTTCAATCACCACATGTGAGGCGATTTTGGTACCCGCATCAATACGGACACCCGCACCTATGGTGCTATACGCGCCCACTTCGACCGAGCTATCCAGCTCGGCTTTGGGATCAATAATTGCGGTAGGATGAATCAAACTTTGCATGTTTCGCCTGCTACGCCCTCATGAGCGCAGTATCATATCGTTATTTTTCAATGGCTTTCAGGATACACATCATGTTGGCCTCGGCCACCACTTCGTCTCCTACTTTGGCCACGGCGACATATTTCCAGATACCCTTCAGGATACGGTCAATTTTGACATTGAGCACGATCTGATCACCTGGGGACACCGGCTTTTTAAAGCGCACATTGTCTATGCCAGCAAAATAATATACGGAGTCATTGGTCGGCTTGGTACCCATCGTTTTAAAAGACAGGATGGCTGCCGCCTGCGCCATGGCCTCAACAATCAAGACGCCAGGCATCACAGGGTGGTATGGAAAATGACCTGGAAAATAAGGCTCGTTGACCGAAACGTTTTTGACGGCGGTGATCTCTTTACCCAACTCCATAGACAGTACGCGGTCAACCAGCACAAACGGATAACGGTGCGGTAAATGTTCTAGTATCTCATGAATATCCATGCTATTCATTGGGTTCTCAGCCATAGTCTCTCTCAATCTTTTGAATGTCTCTGTATATTGCTAATTGCTTGCTCAAGCTGCTTGAGCTTGAGCTGATATTGTTCCAGATGCCGGATATTGGCCGCGGTCCGCAACCAGTCTGCATGTTTTTGGAATGGCATGAGCGCCGTATAAGTGCCTGCCTGCTGGATAGAGCGCATAATCATGGAACCAGGCGAGATGGTGACACCATCTGCAATCTGCAGATGGCCCAAAATCATGGCCGCGCCACCGATTTTGCAATGTTCACCGATCACTGCACTTCCTGCGATGCCCACGCAGCCAGCAATCACCGTATGCGCGCCAATGCGGACATTATGGGCGACCTGTATTAAATTGTCCAACTTCACACCGTCTGCAATCACAGTGTCATCCAAAGCGCCGCGATCGACTGTGGTATTTGCACCGATATCCACGTGATTTCCGATCACTACCCGGCCTATCTGCGGTATTTTAACCCATTCGCCCTGCGCTTCTGCGTAACCAAAGCCATCATTTCCAATAATACAGCCAGAAAACAAATGGCAATGGCTGCCAATCTGGCTGCCATGCTTGACCACCACACGCGGTTCCAGCACGGTATGCGCACCAATGCTTACATCGTCTTCGATCACGCAACCGGCACCAATTCTGACCCCTTCGCCCAGAACAACGCGGTCACCAATATAGACCTGCGCCTCAACGGTTAACTCGGACCCATGCTGCACCCCTTGCCCAAGCACGGCGGTTGCATGAATCTGGTTCTGGTAAGTACGCGGCGGATTCAATAGCGCGGACAGCCTTGCGAAGTAGGCATAAGGATTATCCGTCAGAATACACGGCAGAGCCGTTAAATGCTGATGCTCAGGCCGTAAAATGATGGCAGATGCCTGGGTGGCCTGTAAGGATTGCGTGTATTTGGTATCGTTAAAAAAAGCAATGCTGCCTGGCTGCGCCTGCGACAAGGAAGCCATGCGAGACACGGTCAGGGCGCTCGCATGTTGTGACTGCTCGCCTAGCCATAGCTCACCTCCCAGAGACGCAACAATCTCTTGTAATGTATAGTGTTGCGCCATAAAAAAACAACCCTAGAAAACAACTTTAGAAAAATAACTCGGAAACAACATGACTGAGCAGCGTACAACCCAAAGCCAGGCAAAATCTCTATTTTTTACCTAGCAATTTCAGCACTTTATCCGTGATATCAATACGCTTGCTGGCATAAGCAACTCCACTGTAGGCGACTAGATCATAGCCTTCGTTCTCAGCCACAGTCTGCACCGCTTTATTGATACGTTCTTGCAACAAGGCCAGCTCTTCATTTTTGCGCAAATTAATATCTTCACGCAATTCACGCTGCTTGCTCTGAAATTCAAGGCGTGAATTGTTCAATTGACGCTCTTTCAGGCGGCGATCTGACTCAGTCAAATTTGAACGATCATGATCGAGCTGCGTTTCCAACTCACGAATCTGTTTTTGCAGCTTATCAAGCTCGAGTGAGCGCGGACTAAACTCTTTTTCAAGCTTTTTACCCGTCTCGGCGGTTTGCGGTGCCTCTTGCAGAAGCTTGTCCACCTGTACATACCCGACTTTGTAATAATCGGCGGCTTGTGCATGTGCACAAGACAATACAATCGCTAGCACGCTAAACCAGATGCTTCTCATGAGAGTCCTCCTTTCCGCGCCAGCATGATGAGTGATTTGACACAGCATGCGTTAGAACTGCTGTCCAAACTGGAATTGCAGCACTTGTGTGTTGTCATAACTTTTACTATTCAAAGGCTTGGCCAGTACCAATTTCAACGGTCCAAATGGCGACACCCAGGTCACGCCTGCACCGGTTGAGAAACGCAAATATTCCGAGTTAATCGGATCATCTTGCCCGTAAACTCCCCCCGCATCCAAGAACACACTCAGACGGAACTGACTAGACTGGGTGACGAACGGCACTGGCATAAACAATTCCGCATTGCCTAAAACCTCTTTGGTGCCGCCCAGCGCATACGTTGAACCTGACGTTGGGTTTATACCTCTAGGGCCTAATGAAGAGTTCACAAAACCGCGGACACTGTTTACACCACCCAGATAAAAGTTTTTAAAGAAAGGATAGTTTTTACCACCATAACTGTTCGCATAGCCAACTTGCCCGTTTAGCATGAAGGTAAAGTTATCATTTAACTCTTTATACCAGGCATGCTGGTAAGTGGTTTTGTAATACTGCAGATTGAGCCCCGGCACACTGACCTCGCCAGAGAGTCTTTGTAACACACCGCGGTGCGGGAAAAGAATGCTGTCTCTGGAGTCAAAGGTCCAGCTGGCATTGGCCACTAAGGAGTTGCTGTCACAGCCACTGGTATTACCGCAGAAGTTAATGTATTGGATCGGACTGCTGCTACTCAAGCTGACATTGGTAAAGTCTAGCGTCAGCCCGGCATTGACAAAGTCCCTTTCTGACAGCGGCATACCAAAGTTAACACCCACGCCATAAGAACGGCTGCTATAGGTACCCACATTTAACAAACTACTATTGGTATTACCAGTGTTGACGTCACGCCGGTAAATATCAAAACCACGACTGATCCCGTCTGGGGTGAAGTATGGGTTGGTATAGGATAACGAGTAGGTTTTATTGTAGTTACTGGTATTAACCACCAACGCGACACGGTTACCGGTGCCGAGGAAGTTCGGCTGGTTGACGTTGAAGCCCAGAATCACGCCACTGCTACTGGACAAACCAGCACCGAACTGGACACTACCGGTGGCCTTTTCTGCAACCGTCACGTTCATATCGACCTGATCATTGATGCCAGGGACAGAAGGCGTCTCCAGCTCGACCGTGTCAAAGAAGTTCAAGCGCTGGATACGCTCTTTTGAACGCTTGATTTTATCGCCTGCATACCAGGCAGACTCCAGTTGACGCATCTCGCGTCTGACCACCGCGTCACGCGTACGTGTGTTCCCTTGTACGTTAATCCGTCTGACATAAACTTTACGGCCGGGATCAACAAAGAAGGTAAATGCAACAGTATGCTCTTGCTTGTTGATCTCGGGCACAGCGTTGACATTAGCAAAGGCATAGCCTTCTTCGCCCAGCTTGTCATTAATGTTTTTGCTGGCGTCGGTGACTTTTTGGCGATTGAATACTTCGCCATCCTGAATATTAATCAGTTTGCGCAGATCGTCTTCTGGCAGCAATGTCTCGCCAGCCAGCTTGGTTTTGCTGATATTGTATTTATCACCCTCGGTGATATTGATGGTGATATACACGTCCCGCTTGTCTGGCGAAATGGAAACTTGCGTGGAATCAATCGCAAACTCCAGATAGCCCTGGTTCATGTAAAACGAACGTAAGGCTTCCAGGTCCGCCGTCAGCTTTTGCTTGGAATACTGGTCATCCTTGTTCCACCAGCTCATCCAGTTTGGAGTCGTCAGTTGAAAGTTGGCACGCAAGTCCTGCGTGGTAAACAAATGATTACCCACGATATTAATATCGCGGATTTTGGCTGCAGGGCCTTCGGTAATCTCAAAGCGGATAGCGACGCGGTTACGCTCCAGCGGACTTGCCGTGGCTTTAACCTCTGCGCTGTACTTGCCTTGCGACAGATACTGGCGCTTGATTTCCTGTTCTGCGCGATCTAACTGGGCTTTATCAAAAATCTGCCCTTCGGCAATGCCGATCTGCTTCAGGCCCTCTTTGATTTTGTCCGTTTGAAACGATTTGTTTCCGCTAAAATCAATTTGTGAGATAGAGGGACGCTCCTGAACGGTGACAACCAGGACATCGCCTTCATTTTCAATACGCACATCCTTGAAAAATCCGGTGGCATAGAGGGATTTAATCGCTTGCGCAGCTTTTTCATCACTCATGACATCGCCCACCTGCATGGGCAGATAGTTAAATACAGTCCCAGCCTCGGTGCGTTGCAAACCTTCAACGCGGATATCTGAAATGACAAACGGTTCTGTGGCGTAAGCGCTGAAATGCATCACCCCAGCTAACAAACCCAACCACAATTTGGAACTTGATTTTATTCTCATTAACTATGCTTTCAACCAATCAGGTAGCGATTAATGTCGTTAAAAAAAGCAATTAACATTAACGCGCCCAATATACCCAAACCCAGTCGCTGACCAATCGCCAGCACACGTTCAGGTAACGGTTCTCCTCGTATCAACTCCGCCATATGATACAACAAATGACCGCCATCCAATACTGGAATCGGTAGCAGATTCATGACGGCAATACTGATACTGAGCAAAGCAATAAAGCCGATGTAAGGTTTAATGCCCATATCGGCCGACTCACCAGCCGCATCGGCAATACTGACCGGGCCACTGATCGCCTTGAGTGATGCCTGACCCGTGACCATTTTTCCCAGCATTTTGAGGGTGAAGGCAATGGTCTCCTGCATTTTTTCCAACGCCCGGCCCGCCGCCTGCATCAGACTAAAGTGCCTGACCACTTGATAAGGCGTCAAATCCACTGCTGCCATATCCACAGCCGCCCCCAGACGGCCAATTTTCTGACCACCTTGCAGAGTCAGTTCTGGCAAAAGTTTGACTTCATAGGATCTTTCAGCCCGCTGGTATTCCAGCTTTAGCGCTTGCTCGGGACTCGCACGGACCAGTTTGACGAATTGCTGCCAGTCTGCAATCGGCTTTTGATTCACCTTGAGGATACGATCCCCAGGCTGCAAGCCACTTTTCTCAGCCACCGAGCCAGGCAAGACTTCCCCAATCACTGCTGGCACCGTCGGCATCAATACGGCCAATCCCACTTTCTGCATCACCTCGCCATCTGGCTCGCCCGCTAACTGTTGCAGCGGCAACTGATGCTGATGCAGCTCGCCTTGCGGGGTTTTAGTCACGACACGCAGGCTATGGTGTGCCATCCATTGATCCAGCATTTGCCACTGCACCTCTTGCCATGTCGCCACCGCTTGACCATCCAGCGATACAATCAGATCGCCTTGGCGCAGTTTGGCGGCCGCAGCCAATGAGCCAGGCTCGACCGGACCAATCAAGGGTTTTAGGCCAGTCTCGCCTTGCGCAATCAATCCCCAATAACACACGAATGCCAGGAGCAGATTGGCCAGCGGGCCGGCAAATACGATCCACATTTTGGCCGCAATGGACTGACGATCAAAGGCCTGCGACCAATCCACATCGGGACGAGAAGGCATTTCAGTCGCTTCACGGCTATCCAGCATTTTGACGTAGCCGCCGAGCGGGATCCAGGAAAGCACCCATTCTGTGGCCTGGGGATGGGCTTGAAACTTGAAAATCGGCCGACCGAAGCCGATGGAAAATTTCAGGACACGCACGCCACAACTGCGGGCGGCCAAATAGTGGCCAAACTCATGGATAGTCACCAGCACGCCTATGGCGACAATAAAAGCCCAGACCGAAGTCATACACTCGCCACCTTGCGCAAGGGGCTGACCGCCTGCGCAGCCAGCGCATGCTCGACAAACTGTCTGGCTTGCTGATCAACCGCCAGCAATTGCTCAATAGAGCTGACTGTTTCGACCGGCAGCGATTGCAAGGTACGTTCTATCAGGCATGGAATATCCAGATAATGGATTTTTTCCTGCAAAAAGGCAGCGACCGCCACTTCGTTGGCGGCATTCAGGATTGCTGGCGCCGTGCCGGCTGCAGCCAAGGCCTCATAAGCCAGACGCAAACAGGGGAAACGTTGCGTATCAGGCGCCTCGAACTCCAGCTTGGCGACGTCAATCAAACTCAAGGGTTTGACCCCAGAGGCAATTCGGTCTGGATAGCCCAAGCCATAGGCAATTGGCGTACGCATGTCTGGATTACCCAGTTGCGCCAGAATGCTGCCATCCACATAAGAGACCATAGAGTGAATCACACTTTGTGGATGCACAACGACTTCTATCTGATCTGGACGCGCATCAAACAACCAGCGCGCCTCAATCACTTCCAGCCCCTTGTTCATCAAGGTTGAGGAGTCTATCGTAATTTTTGCACCCATCACCCAGTTCGGGTGCTTGAGCGCCAAGGCAGGCGTCACTTCCTGCAATTGTGTCTGTGTATACCCGCGGAACGGGCCGCCTGACGCGGTGAGAATAATCTGATTCACACCGACATCTGCCAGCGCTTGATAGCTCTGACGCGGCATGGCCTGAAAGATCGCGTTATGCTCGCTGTCAATCGGCAACAAAGTGGCCTGACCTTGCGTGACAGCATCCATAAACAATTGGCCAGCCATCACCAGGGTTTCTTTATTTGCCAGCAGGATTTTCTTACCCGCACGCGCCGCGGCCAAGGCAGGCAACAATCCGGCAGCCCCGACCACGGCCGCCATCACGATGCTGACGTCTTCATGCGCAGCGACTTCACTCAAACCATCTACGCCAGACAATACCTCCACCGGCAGTTGCTCGGCAGCCAGGCATTGTTTTAGTTGTCGCGCGGCTTCCGCATCCTGCATCACAGCAAATCTTGGCCGGTATTGGGCACACTGTTGCAACATGAGGTCGACCCGACTGTGTGCTGCCAGCGCGAACACGCCATAGCGCTCAGGATGCTGGGCAATCACATCCAGCGTCTGCTGACCGATGGTGCCAGTGCTGCCTAGTATGGTGACGTATTGCAAATCAACCTCTTAAAATGAATGAGCTTGCGCGCAGAAGTGAAACCAGAACAGCAGACACAGCCCGACCGGCAACGCTGGCACAACGCCATCGACCCGATCCAGCAAGCCGCCATGCCCAGGCAAAAACTGTCCACTATCCTTGAGGTTGGCTCGGCGCTTGAAAAATGACTCAAACAAATCGCCATAAATACCCACCACCGTCACCAGCCACAAGCCTGGGAAAATCCAGCCTGTAGCCACCCAGCCGCTGCCATACAAAATCCCCGCATAGCCTGTGACGGCGATTAACGCCCCAAGCACGCCTTCCCAGGTTTTGCCTGGACTGATGGCTGGCGCCAGTTTGTGACGGCCAAATTGTTTACCCGCAAAATAAGCCGCACTGTCAGCCAGCCAAATGGTGGAAATAATCACCAGCAGCACATAGGGATTCACCGCTTTTGCGACAACCAACGCCATCCATAACGACAGCATCAGTCCGGCACCCACCCATGCATTCACAAAGGCACTGTTAAAAAAAATATTGAAGTACAAGGCCACTGGCACAATCAATAGCCAGAATAGGCTGGCAAGTGCAAAGACCTGTAACGATTGATAAAAAAACCAGTGAAAGCCCAAGTTAAGCAGACCAAACAACAGGATTACGCCTGCCAGACTAGAAATTGCCAGATACAGCGCGGTTTGCACACGATTAAACTGCAAAAAGCCAGACCATTCACGCAGGCAGACTAGCGACAACCCCAACATAATCAGGGCCCAAGCCAGCAATGGCAGCAAAAATAAGGCTGGCAAAAACAATCCCAGCAAGATAACCGCAGTCACAATTCTTGTTTTTAGCATATCCTTGCTTTTAGTCTCTCTAGGCGTCGCTACCATCAACCAGTTGCTCACTGGTGCGGCCAAAGCGGCGTTCACGTTGACGGTATGAAGAGAGTGCGGCTTCAAAGGCGTCATCATCAAAATCGGGCCACAAGGTGGGCGTAAAGTACAATTCCGTGTAAGCCAACTGCCAGAGTAAAAAATTACTGATGCGGGTTTCACCACCAGTGCGGATAAACAAATCCGGCTCTGGCGCATATGGCATGGAAAGGTAAGGCAGCAGATCACACTCCTCGATCTGCTTGAGGTCGGGCCGTGTCTGCATTAACTGGTTCATGGCATTGACCACATCCCAGCGCCCACCGTAATTGACAGCAATCGTCAACACCAGTCCGGTATTGGCAGCCGTTTTCGCTTCGGCCTCGATCATTTTTTGCTGTAATGCCGCGTTAAAGGCACTACGATCACCAATCAGTTTCAGGATCACGTTGGCATCATGCAGTTTCTTGACTTCGCGGTCCAGGGCCTCCAGAAACAGGCTCATCAAAAAAGTCACTTCCTCCTGCGGGCGGCGCCAGTTTTCACTGCTAAACGCAAACAGGGTGAGGTAGTTGATTTGCAGCCGGACACAGGCCTTGACCATGGCGCGCACAGATTCCAGGCCACGTTGATGCCCGGCGACACGGGGCAAAAAACGTTTTTTGGCCCAGCGCCCATTGCCATCCATAATGACGGCGACGTGCTGGGGCACTTCCTGAACAGGCGGGACTTCTTTGGTAGAGCTGGAGAAAAAACCCAAAACAGTTTCCGTTCGCGCAAATGGCTGTTAAACAGCCATCAGGTCCGCTTCTTTTTGTTGCAGAATTTTATCGACTTCCGCCACAGCTTTGTCTGTCATTTTTTGCACTTCCTCTTGTGCGCGGCGCTCATCATCTTCAGAAATGGCTTTGTCTTTAATCAGTTTTTTCAGAGCATCGTTTGCATCACGGCGCACATTACGGATCGCCACTTTGGCGCCCTCGCCTTCCTGACGCACAATTTTGGCGAGGTCGCGGCGACGCTCTTCGGTCAACATAGGCATAGGTACGCGAATCAAATCACCATTGGTGGCCGGGTTCAGGCCTAAATCACAGTCTCTAATCGCTTTTTCAACTTTGGCAATCATGTTTTTCTCATAGGGCTGCACATTCAAGGTACGTGCATCACCCAAATTGACATTCGCAACTTGATTGACTGCCACCATAGAGCCGTAATACTCCACCATCACATGATCCAGCAAGCCGGTGTGTGCACGGCCAGTACGGATTTTTGCCAGATCCACTTTCAGGGATTCCAGCGATTTATGCATTTTCTGCTCGGCAGATTTTTTAATGTCTTCAACCATTTGATTCTCCAATCGACACGCGGGGCTTAAGCCATCACGCGTGTACCTTCATTTTCACCCAGAATGACACGCTTCAACGCGCCTTCTTTAAAGATACTGAATACCGCAATCGGCATTTTCTGATCTCGGCACAGCGTAAATGCAGTTGCATCCATCACTTTGAGGTTTTTATTGATCGCCTCGTCGTAGGTCACCATATCATAACGGGTCGCTGTCGGATCTTTTTTCGGATCTGCCGTGTAAATGCCATCGACCTTGGTCGCCTTCAATACAATTTCGGCATCAATCTCAACGCCGCGCAAAGCAGCTGCCGTGTCCGTGGTAAAAAACGGATTCCCGGTACCCGCGCCAAAAATCACCACCTTACCTTCTTCCAGGTAACGAATGGCTTTACCGCGGATATAAGGCTCAGCGACCGCCTCAATATTCAATGCACTCTGCACACGTGCTGGCAAGCCTGCGTGCTTCATGGCATCCTGCAAGGCCATCGCGTTCATCACCGTGGCCAGCATACCCATGTAATCCGCAGTTGCCCGGTCCATACCCTCTGCGGCAGGGGCAACACCGCGAAAAATATTGCCACCGCCGATGACTATGCCTACCTGTACGCCCATACTGACGATTTCTTTGACTTGCGCAACAATAGCCGTCACTGTTTCGCGATTAATGCCATATGCGTCATCGCCCATCAGCGCTTCACCTGATAACTTGAGTAATATGCGCTTGAAAACAGGTTGTGCCATAATTATTTTCCCAAACTCAAAAATGTGCCTATTTAATCACAAAAACGTCATTTTTTGGATGTTGCAGGCGCAATTAGAAATAAAACTAGTGATTCGCGGTAAAACCACAAGGCTGATCCATAAAAACCAAAATTCAGCCATAAAACAAAATTCAGCCATAAAAAAAGTGGAATCCTAAGATTCCACTTTTTGTGAGACGCTACTAGCCAGTCAATTAGACTTTTGCAGCAGCAGCCACTTCAGCCGCGTAATCGACTACGGCTTTTTCAATGCCTTCACCCACGATGTACATGCTGAAAGAAGCCACGCTTGCCCCTTTGGATTTCAGCAATTGCTCAATGCTCAGCTTGTCATCTTTCACAAAGGCCTGGCTCAGCAAAGTCACTTCTTTCAAGAACTTCTGCACCGTACCTTCTGCAATTTTTTCCAGCATGGCTTCTGGCTTGCCAGCTTCTTTGGCTTTTTCGATAGCCACACGACGCTCGGCTTCAATCAGCGCAGCATCCACACCACTGGCATCCAGCGATTTTGGTTTGGCTGCAGCAATATGCATTGCAATGTCTTTACCCAGCGCTTCGTCACCACCCACCAGATCAACCAGCACACCAATTTTGCTACCATGCACATAGCTGAACAATTGGCCTTGTGCTTGTGTACGCACAAAACGACGTGGGGTGATGTTTTCGCCAATTTTACCAACCAGTTGCGCACGCACAGACTCCGCTGTTTCGCCACGCAATGGTAAAGCCCCTACCGCGTCAATGTCAGCAGGATTGTTTTCGTTCACAGTTTGTGCCAAGTCGCTTACAAACTTGAGGAATTCTTCGTTCTTGGCGCAGAAGTCAGTTTCAGAGTTCACTTCGATCAGTGTACCCAGTTTGCCATCAGCGGTAATGCTGATGCCTACGGTGCCTTCTGCAGCCACACGACCAGCCGCTTTGCTTGCCTTGTTACCAAAGCGTACACGCAGAATTTCTTCCGCACGAGCCATATCGCCTTCAGCTTCTGTCAAAGCCTTTTTACAGTCCATCATTGGGGCATCGGTGCGCTCACGTAAGTCTTTCACCATGCTTGCGGTAATTTCAGCCATTTATTTGCTCCTTTTATTCAACGACCTGAGCGGCCGCCATCAATATTCTTTTCACTATACAGAGACTGTGTGACAGCCAGATTGCGCCAGACACCAGCGCATTTACGTGCCCATTCTGTCAGCCTATGCAACAGAAGACACAATAGAAAAAGGGGCGATGCGCCCCTTTTCATGCCACCGGGAATTACTCAGCCACTGCCTCAGCAGGTGCAGCTTCTTCCTGTGCAGCCTTCACGATTTCAGAAATCGCGTTTGCACGACCTTCCAACACGGCATCAGCCATGCCACGTGCGTACAAGCGGATTGCGCGTGAAGAGTCATCGTTACCAGGGATGACATAAGTGATGCCATCTGGTGAGTTGTTGGTATCCACGATACCAATCACTGGAATACCCAGTTTACGTGCTTCAGTAATCGCGCCGCTTTCATGACCAACGTCGATCACAAAAATCGCATCTGGCAAGCCACCCATCTCTTTAATACCACCGATGGAACGCTCCAGCTTTTCGATTTCACGCTTGATGCCCAAAGCTTCTTTTTTACCGAACTTGTCGATGCTGCCATCAATCATCATGGCTTCAAAGTCTTGCAAACGCTTGATAGATTGCTTCACGGTTTTGAAGTTGGTCAGCATACCACCCAACCAGCGATGGTTCACATACGAACAACCAGCGCGCTGTGCTTCTTCTTTCACGATATCGCGGGCTTGACGCTTGGTGCCCACAAACAGAATACGGCCCTTGTTTGCTGCCAAAGTGCGCACATATTTCTGTGCTTCTTCAAACAGTGGCAGGGTTTTTTCCAGGTTAACAATATGAATTTTGTTACGATCGCCAAAAATGAACTCTGCCATTTTCGGGTTCCAGTAACGAGTTTGGTGACCAAAGTGAACACCGGCCTCCAACATTTGACGCATAGTCACGGACATGATTTTATCTTTCCATTCAAAGGGTTATTCATAAACTTGCAATCAAAAACACCGTATTTAACGGCACCCAATGTGATTGCAAGCAAGTGTTTGACAAAAAAGTCAATCCAAAATTATAGCGCTTAATCCGAATACTATCAAGCACTTAAGCATTTCCAGCTAAGCTGGCGTCCCCGTCAGGACTCGAACCTGAAACTAGCCCTTAGGAGGGGCTGGTGATATCCTGTTTCACCACGAGGACAGCGGCGCTATTTTAAACGCTTGTCTGCAAAACGACCACCCTGTTATTCAAAATCGCTGACGCCTCCCTCAGCCAGCTTGCCGAGCCCGATGGCTGTGAGTAACATGCACCTACAAACTTTCTAACTGACAGACAGAGATATGGATACTAACTCTATCAATCGTTATGCCTCGGCGATACGCGAGGCAATTGTTGCGCATGAAGCGGATATCGAATGCCTGGACCGCGAAATAGGCGATGGCGACCACTACATTAATATGAAGCGTGGCTGTGAAGCGATTGCAGGACTGGCAAACGAACTCAATGGCCTAGACGCATCTGATGCCCTGAATAAAATTGGCATGAAATTACTGAGCACCATAGGCGGGGCATCTGGGCCGTTATTTGCAAGCTTTTTTATGGCCATGGGCAAATCGCTTAAAACCAGTGAAGCAATCAGCATCAACCACCTTGCCGCCGCATTTGACGCTGGTGTACAAGCCATTATGCAACGGGGCAAAGCCCAGACCGGTGAAAAAACCATGCTGGATGTGCTGGTCCCCGTCGCCCAGACCTTTAAACACATGGCAGAACAAGGCCACACCCGCCCGGAAATTGCAGCCGCCCTGAAAAAGACAGCCAGTGAAGGTCTTGAGTCCACGCGCAATATGCTGGCCACCAAAGGTCGCGCGGCTGGATTGGGTGAGCGCGCCATTGGTCATCTCGATGCGGGGGCAAAAAGCTGCCAGGTCATGATTCATGCAGTATGCGATCTCGTGCTTGCCGGTTAAGGGCATTGCAGATCAAGTTTGCCCCACTCACCCCTCTACGCGGCGCACTGGGTATCAGGCTTAGCTTAGCCAGCTGTGCACGGTTTTAATCACGGAGCGAAAAATGAAAAAATTTTTAAATCAGGTTGACCAGATGCTGACTGAAAGTCTGACTGGCTTTGCCACTGCACATCGCGAGCTGGTGCAAGTGCAATTTGAGCCGACCTTTGTCAGCCGCAAACAAAAAGCACAAAACAAGGTCGTGCTGATTTCCGGTGGCGGTTCAGGCCATGAACCTTTGCACGCGGGCTATGTGGGCAAAGGCATGCTGGATGCCGCCTGTCCAGGCCAGGTATTCACCTCACCTACCCCAGATCAGATGCTGGCGGCAGCCGAAGCGGTGCATGCGGATAAAGGCGTCCTGTTTATCGTGAAAAACTACGCCGGGGATGTCATGAATTTTGAAATGGCGGCTGAAATGCTGCCGTTTGAGCATGCCACGGTGCTGACCTCGGATGACTGTGCCGTCGTCAATAGCACCTATACCTCAGGTCGCCGCGGCGTGGCAGGCACCGTCATTGTCGAAAAATGCGTCGGTAGCCTGGCGGAAAGCGGCGCTGACCTCGCTGCCTGCAAGGCGCTTGGCGATAAAATCAATCTACGCACTTCCAGCATAGGCGTCGCCCTGACCAGCTGCACGGTTCCTGCGGCAGGGAGACCCACCTTCGATATCACTGAAGCTGAAATTGAAATGGGGGTAGGCATCCATGGTGAACCAGGTCGCCGCCGTGAAGCCATGCATGCAGCAGACGCCATCGTCACGGACATGGTCGCCGCGATTGTGCATGATATTGAAGCCAAGCAACTGCCTGGTGCGGGCGATATCCTGCTTTTGGTGAATGGCCTGGGCGCGACACCGCTAATGGAGTTATACCTGATTTATCACGCAGCCGCAGAACAGCTGACCGCCAAAGGTTATCAAGTCACCCGCAGTCTGGTTGGCAACTACACCACCGCCATTGACATGGCAGGCGCCTCAATCACGGTTTGCCTGCTGGATCAGGAAATCCTAAAGCACTGGGACAGCCCAGTGCATACCGCTGGCTTGCGCTGGGGCTGCTAACACGATTAGCTACCTTAAACGCTGACCATAGTCAGTCCGCTCACAGGCAGCAAAGGCACCTGCATTAATTTATTTTAAATCGCCACTTTCTCTCACATTATGATTGCTTCCTGCTTGCGGCAGGTGTATGTTAATCCAAGGGATGCAAATCCACTGTTCATATCAGTGTGGACATAACAATAAACAAAAGCAGTATATTTGAGTGATGATGCATGGCAGCAACAAACCTGTGGCAGACTTCCTGAATTCAGATTCAGTCTCGGCTTCATTTTTCTGCAAATCAGACTGGACCGCCTGATGAAGCGCCTGCTCAACCACAAACAATCGCTGACGCTGGATGTCATGTTGCAAATGGCGATCAGGGTCAGCATCGTCATCGTCGCGGTCAGTGCGCTCACTTACTGGCACATCTACAAAACGCTGGTGGCCTCCACCATTGATGGCCTAGAACATTACATTCAGGAACGCGGCCAGCGTGAAAGTGCCATTTTCAAGTTGGCCGAGTCCAATCACCAGATTTTCAGGGCCACCTTTCTCGCGCACTGGCAACAAGATTTTTTCTACAATGACCGCTTCTTCTGGCAAGTCTTCCAGCGCATGCCAGACCACACCATACACCTGCAAAAAAAAGCCTACGATGGCTTTTATAATCAATCCGGCCTGATCAGCAAAGACGTCACCGCATATATCGGCGCCAAGGCCCCGATTGCCAATAAGGATTTCAGGAAGAAATTACTTCTGTCGTATGTCATGGTCGATCACTTTGGCACGTCGTGGACCAAGCAGTTTGCCAACCTGTATGTCTCCATGCCAGAAAATGTCAATATTGTGTACTGGCCAGGCATGCGTTGGGCTGACAACGCCAGTAGCAAACTGGATGTTCTCACTGAAGAGTGGGTTTACATCACCACCCGGCAGCGCAATCCTGAGCGCAAGAGTGTCTGGACTGGCCTCTACTTTGACCCGACCGCCAATGAATGGATGGTGTCACTGGAGACCCCTATTGATATCACTGAGACAAACACGCTGAATGTGGGGCATGACATTTTGCTCAATGCCCTGTTTGACCGCGTGTTTAATGACCATCTGTCAGGGACCTACAATTTTATCTTCCGCGAAGATGGGCGCTTGATTGCGCACCCGGCCAAAGAGACAGAAATGAACCGTACACGGGGCATGCTGATGATCCCTGACCTCAAAGACGGGCATTTGAGCCAGCAGTTTCAGGTGCTGACTCAATCCATCAAAAACAGGCAGCAGGCTTATTTTATTGTTGAGGATGATGACGCATTTCTGGCAGCCACACAAATAGAAGGCCCTGGCTGGTGGTTTGTCACGGTCTACCCAAAATCTTTATTGTCTGCACCGTCCATGAGTGCCGCCAGGTTTATCCTGATTGTCAGTGTACTGGCATTGGTGATAGAGCTGATCATGCTGTATCTGGTGATGAAGAAAAAAGTCATTCAACCGCTGGAGACGTTTATGGCGGCCTCCAGCGCCATTGAAGCACAGCAGTATGAAAAAATCACCAACCATACCCTACCCTTGCCCTTTAAGTTGCAAAACGAGATTGGCAAGCTGGCGAGGATGTTCAAAAGCATGTCTGGCAGCTTGCAACAATACCGCAATGAGATGCAACGCCTGAACCATTCGCTGGAAGATCAAGTAAAAATCAGAACCCGGGCGTTGCAGCAGGCAAAAGACAAAGCAGAAAAAGAGGCTACCATAGACAGCCTGACGCAAATCCCCAACCGCCACTCTTTTTATAACCGTGCCAAAGCCATACTGCAACAAGCAGACCATACCGGTGCACCACTGTGCTTCCTGATGCTGGATATTGATTTCTTTAAAGTGATCAATGACTCTTACGGCCATCCGCAAGGCGACCAGGTGCTGATTGCCTGTTCACGGACGATTGAAAATGCCATCCGCGACAAGGACTTGCTAGGTAGACTGGGCGGTGAGGAGTTTGCCGTGGTCTTACCCGCCACAACAGCCGAAGAAGCGCGCGTGATTGCTGAACGCATCCGTACCTCGATCGCAGAGTTACGCTTTTTTACCCCACAGGGCGGCCATGAATTCAGCACGACGATCAGCATAGGTATTTCGTGCGCGAATGAAACGATTTATGCCTATGAATTGCTTTATAAGCATGCCGACCTGGCCCTTTATCAGGCCAAGCAAACCGGACGTAACCGGGTGATTTGCTACAACAGTCAATGGCAACCACCCGTCACAGACGCGCAAGCCTGGAATGCAGGCGAATAAAGCGTTTGTCAGTCAGACCTGGCCCAGCAACTGCTGCCCCAGTAACTGCTGCCAAAGTGCCTTGACCACGGTTCTCTGCGGTAACAATTCCGTATCCTCAACGATGGCTTCTTGCCCTTGCAATTTGGTGTGATGGATCAGTCTCCGGTATTCCCGGTAGGCTGTCGCCACCGCTTCCGCCATGGTTGCGGAGTCAATCAGCCCCAATTCGGCACAACGCTCCAGCAAGCCGATATTGCCAATATTTTCGGCCAGGCCGGGATGCTTAGCCCCGTGCAATAACACCAGATATTGCACCATAAACTCGACATCAATAATGCCGCCTGACCCTTGCTTGAGATCAAAGCGGCCAAGCTTGGACTTGTGGGCTTCGCGCATTTTCTCGCGCATGTGCACAATATCTTGCTTGAGCGCAGTTGCATCTCGCGGCTGCACGATGATCTCACGGCGGATCTGTTCAAAGGCCGCGCCGATGTGTTCCAAGCCCGCCACAAAACGTGCACGCGTCAGTGCCTGATGCTCCCATACCCAGGCTTTATGATGCTGATACTCCCTGAACGCGGCCACCGTACTGACCAGCAAACCACTATTGCCATCTGGGCGTAACTGCAAGTCGGTCTCATACAGCAAGCCGGCATTGGTCAGCGTGTTAAACCAGGTATTCAGGCGCTGAGCAAAGCGCGCATAGACCTCCGGGGCCTGCTCCGCGTCATCTTCATATAGAAAAATAATATCCAGATCCGAGAGATAGCCTAATTCTTTGCCGCCCAGCTTGCCGTAGCCGATCACGGCGAACTGGGGCGTATCGCGGTGTTTGATCGCCAGGTTTTGCCACACGGTCTGTAAACTGACCTGCAAGATCACGTCGGCCAGTGCGCTCAAGTCGTCCGAAATCGCCTCCAGCGACAACGCTGTCATCACATCCTGTGCCGCAATTTTAAGCACGCTGGCATGCTTGAAATGTCGCATCGCATCCATTTGCGCTTCCATATCGCCGTGCAAGGCTTGCATCTGGCTTAGCAGCTCGGTTTTCAATTGGGCTGCATCCAGTCGCTTGAACAAGGTCTGCTTATTGAGCAACTCATCCAGCAAAATGGGGTGGGCAGAGACATACTGTGCAATCCAAGGGCTGGCGGCACACAGTTTGACGATCAGCGACAGGGCATCAGGAAACTCTGCCAACAAGGCCAGATAGCTGGCACGGCGGCAAATACTTTCCAGCAAGTCCAGCGTACGAATGAGTGCGGTATCCGGCGAGGTACTCTGTTGCTGTGCAGCTTCCCGCAACAGTAAGGGCATCAGTTGATCCAGCCGGCGACGGCTTTGTTCGGGCAATTGCTGGATGCGTTGGCTCGCCCGCGTCTGCTGCAACAAATGCACGATATCGCTGCCACGCGTATAGCCTTGCGCAGCCAGCCATTGCTCACTGTCAGCGGCACTCAGCGTCCCTTGCCAAACAGCCGTTTCCTGTTGTAAATCCTGTTGCTGTTCGTCCTTAAAGGTTTCATCAAAAAAACGTTGTATGCGGTCTCTATGCAAATTGAGTTCGACTATAAAACTGGACCAGTCCGGCTGCTTGAGCATCTGCAGCAAGTAACCACGGTAGGTCTCAGACTCAGGCAAATCCTGGGTTTGCTGATCGTCGATGTACATGAGTCTATGCTCTAGGTTGCGCAGATAGACGTAACTTTGCTTGAGCGCAGAGACTTCGTCTGCGGGCAACATGCCGCGCATCGCCAAACAATCGAGCACCGCCAGCGTCGGCTTGATTTGCAAATCCGGCACTTGACCACCACGGATCAGCTGGAACAACTGCGCGATAAACTCGACCTCGCGGATGCCGCCCCGCCCCAGCTTGATATTGTCCGAGAGCTTGCGCTGCAGCACATCGCGCTGAATTTGCAGCTTGAGGTCGCGCATGGAGGCATAAGCGTTAAAATCCAGATATTTGCGGAACACAAACGGCTTGATCAGCCTGGTCAGTGCAGCGTCTGGCCCATGGACAACCCGGCCTTTAATCCAGGCGTAACGCTCCCACTCCCGCCCATAATTCTGGTAGTAATCCTCCAGCGCATCGAGGTTGCAAACCAGTGCGCCTTCCGAGCCAAACGGGCGCAAGCGCATATCCACGCGAAAGACAAAGCCTTCCGCCCTGACTTCATCCAGCGCCACAATGACCTTTTTACCCAGTCGCGTAAAAAAGTCCTGGTTACTGATGGACTTTTCTCCATTGGTGTTCCCTTCTTCTTCATAGGCAAAAATCAGGTCTATATCAGAGGAGACATTCAATTCACGCCCGCCCAGCTTGCCCATGCCGACCACGATCAGTTGCTGCGGCGCGCCCTTGGCTGAGCAAGGCTGACCATAGATATCAGCCAGGCGGGCGTGGTAGAAGGTGATAGCCGCAGCAATTGCCGACTCGGCCAGCGCGCTTGTGGTTTCCACCACCTCGGCAAAATCCGCCAGACCATTCAGGTCACGCACGATCAAATGTGCCATCAAGCGCTGCCTGATCAAGCGGATTTGTTGCAGAAAAACAGATTCTTCACTATTTTTTTCAATTAAAAACAGATCTTTGACATCTTGAGTCTTATATGTCTTATATAAGTTATCTAACAGATCAGTTACAAAATCTGGATGTTTTGTAACGAATCTGGCAAAAAAGGGGCTACAAGCAGCCGCATGCAGCAAATAGGCGGCCTCTGTAGACGCGACCTGCTTTTCTGTTAGAATTTGGGCAAGCTGTTGCATGGGCTGTGGCTCTAGTAACGGGATGTGTGCTCGGAGAGTTTGTCAATCAGAACCAAAATAATAACACCTGAGGTTCGCTCACACTTTCATTTTTTGACATTGATTTTTGGGGGACGCTATGTCTATCGAATCTGTACTTCATGAACACCGCGTATTCGCGCCGGGCAAAGAGTTTTCAAGCCAGGCCGCGATCGGCAGCATGGAGGAATACCAACGCCTGTGCCAGGAAGCGGCACAGGATTACGAAGGATTCTGGGCCAAACTGGCTCGCGAGCTATTAATCTGGCACAAACCGTTTACCAAGACACTCAATCAGGACCATGCCCCCTTCTACAAATGGTTTGAAGATGGCGAGTTAAATGTGTCCGCCAACTGCCTGGACAAGCACCTGCAAACCATCCCCAACAAAACCGCCATTATTTTTGAGGCGGATAACGGCGATGTGCGCAGTGTGAGCTACAAAGAACTCTACCACCAGGTCTGCCAGTTTGCGAATGGCCTCAAGTCACTCAAGCTGGTCAAGGGTGACCGCGTCATTATCTATCTGCCCATGGGCATTGAAGCCGTGGTCGCCATGCAGGCCTGTGCCCGTCTGGGCATTATTCACTCGGTGGTGTTTGGCGGCTTTTCTGCCAAAAGCCTCAATGAGCGGATTATCGATGCTGGCGCGGTGGCGGTGATTACCTCAGACGGCCAATACCGTGGCGGTAAAACGCTGCCGCTCAAACAAGCAGTCGACGAAGGCATTGCCATGGGCGGCTGTGACAGCATCCGCCATATGGTGGTGTTCAAGAAAACCGGCATGGACGTCGCCTGGGATAGCACCTGTGTCTGGTGGCATGACCTGATTGCAGGCCAAGCCGATACTTGTGAGCCGGTGATGGTCGACGCAGAACATCCGTTGTTCCTGCTCTACACCTCAGGTTCGACCGGTAAACCCAAAGGCGTACAACATAGCTCGGCGGGCTATCTGCTGCACGCGATGAACACCATGCGCTGGACCTTTGATATTAAGCCCAACGATATTTACTGGTGTACGGCCGATGTGGGCTGGATCACCGGTCACAGCTATGTCGCTTACGGCCCGCTTGCCGTGGGGGCGACCCAGATTGTGTTTGAAGGTATTCCGACCTATCCGAATGCAGGGCGTTTCTGGGAAATGATTCAGCGCCACAAAGTCAGCGTGTTCTACACCGCGCCTACCGCGATCCGCTCCCTGATCAAAGCCGGTGAAACCGACTTTACCACGCACCCCAACCATTTCGATTTAGCCAGCCTGCGTTTGCTGGGCACCGTCGGCGAGCCTATCAACCCCGAAGCCTGGATGTGGTACTACGAACAAGTGGGCGGCAATCGCTGCCCGATTGTCGATACCTTCTGGCAAACCGAAACCGGCGGCCATGTGATAACCCCGCTACCAGGCGCGACTCCCTTGGTGCCAGGTTCCTGCACCCTGCCCTTCCCTGGCATTGATATCGACGTCGTAGATGAAACCGGCAAAGCCATTGCCTGGGGCAATGGCGGTCTACTGGTGATCAAAAAGCCGTGGCCCTCCATGATCCGCACCATTTACAACGATCCCGAGCGTTACAAAGCCAGCTATTTCCCGACCGAACTGGGTGGCAACCTGTACTTGGCTGGGGATGGCGCCGTGCGTGACGCCGACACCGGTAATTTCACCATCATGGGCCGCATTGATGACGTATTGAACGTGTCGGGCCACCGCCTGGGTACCATGGAAATCGAGTCTGCGCTGGTCGCCAACCATTTGGTCGCCGAGTCTGCCGTGGTCGGCAAACCACATCCGATCAAAGGTGAGTCTGTGGTGGCTTACGTCGTACTGAAAGGCAAGCGCCCAGAAGGCGAAGAAGCCAAGAAGATCGTGGCCGAATTGCGTGACTGGGTCGGTAAAGAAATTGGCCCGATTGCCAAGCCGGATGAAATCCGCTTTGGCGACAACCTGCCCAAGACGCGTTCGGGCAAAATCATGCGCCGCTTGTTGCGTAGCCTGGCCAAGGGTGAGGAAATCACTTCTGATATTTCGACCCTGGATAACCCGGCCATCCTCGAACAGTTGAAACAGGCCGTCAATTAACCCTCTGCTGCCGATGGAAGGGTTAATTATTCTGATTATTTTCGCAGCGGTGGCGATCTTCCTCATGCGAAAATAATCCGGCTAAGTGTTTGATTAGCCAACCCAGATTTTATATCTGGGCGGCAGACCTACTTGAATGTCAACTTGCGCAGTTCGCGTCTTTTCTGCTTAATTTTTTTGGCAATAGAATGACTATTGCCAAAAAAATTGCACAAAAACCCATCAAACTGCACGTCGTTGCCTTTTCAAGTCCCAATATAAAATCTGGGTTAAAATAGCGCTTTTTTCCAAAGCGCTATTTTTTCATGTCCAGTCTGCAGCAAGAAGTTGAACGCCGCCGTACCTTTGCCATTATTTCGCACCCGGATGCGGGTAAAACCACCCTCACTGAAAAACTGCTGTGGTTTGGTGGCGCGATTCAGGTCGCAGGTGAAGTGCGTGGTCGTAAAGCCGCCCGTCATGCCACCTCGGACTGGATGGAACTGGAAAAACAACGCGGCATTTCCGTTACCTCATCTGTGATGCAGTTTCCCTATCGTGAACACATGGTGAATTTGCTGGATACCCCCGGCCACGATGACTTCTCCGAAGATACTTACCGCACCCTGACCGCCGTGGACTCGGCCGTCATGGTCATTGACTCGGTCAATGGCGTCGAAGCGCAAACCATCAAGCTGCTCAATGTCTGCCGCATGCGCGACACGCCCATCATTACCTTTATCAACAAGCTGGACCGTGAAAGCCGCGCACCGATAGAGTTACTTGATGAAATCGAGACCACCTTGGGGATGGAATGCGCGCCCATGACCTGGCCGATTGGCATGGGCAAGACCTTCCGCGGCGTCTACAGCCTGGTGAATGACAGCATCCTGTTCTTTGATCCCCGTGCTGAAAAAGGGACTTCTGAAACGATTCAAGGCCTGGATAATCCACGTCTGGACGAGCTGATTGGTTACCAGGCGCAAGAATTGCGCGTTGATATTGAGCTGGTCCGCGGTGCTTCCAACGAATTCAACAAAGAGCGCTATTTGAGCGGCAAGCAAACGCCAGTGTTTTTTGGCTCCGCGGTGAACAACTTTGGCGTGCAATCCTTGCTGGATGCAGTGGTAGATTTATCGCCACCGCCACAGGCACGCAACACGGCGACACGCGCAGTCGCCGCCAACGAAGACAAGTTTGCCGGCTTTGTCTTCAAAATTCAGGCCAATATGGATCCCAAACACCGTGACCGCATTGCCTTCTTGCGCGTGTGCTCTGGCCGCTTTGAACGCGGCATGAAAATCAAGCAAGTCGCCACTGGCAAGATGCTCAACGTTAACAACGCCATCACCTTTATGGCGCAAGACCGCACCATCATGGATGAAGCCTATTCTGGTGACATTATTGGTATTCCCAACCACGGCACCATCAAACTGGGCGATACCTTTACCGAAAATGAGGCTCTCAAGTTCATTGGCATTCCGTCATTTGCGCCTGAATTTTTCCGGCGTGCACGGATTAAAAATCCGATGAAAATGAAGCAGTTACAAATCGGCCTCAAACAGTTATCCGAAGAAGGCGCGGCGCAATTATTCCGTCCGCTGCTGTCGAATGACCTGATTTTGGGCGCAGTGGGGATGCTGCAGTTTGACGTGGTGGCACACCGTCTGGAGCATGAATACGGCGTCGATATGGTATTTGAGCCCTATGACTGCTATACCGCGCGCTGGCTCAAAGGCTCGGATGCAGACTTGAAAGCCATTACAGATAAATATGGCTTTAACGTGGGCCTGGATAGCGCGGATGATTATGTCTACCTGGCACCCAACCGCGTCAACCTGCAAATGGCGCAGGAACGCTACCCGGATATCCAGTTTATGGAAACGCGCGAAATCGCCTAGCGAATCGCTTTATTATCCGTATAGCCTCTGTCCTCGCCCCGTTAAGCACCGCTTGCGGGGCGTTTTTCTTCTACTCGTGCGCAGTGTTTAGACGACTTTTGACGCGTTGCTCAAGGTCATCCATCAGCGTATAAATCAGCGGTACGACAATCAGGCTTAACAAGGTGGAGGTCACCAGCCCCCCTATCAGCGCATAAGCCATGGGCGTACGGAATCCAGTCCCCGCCCCGGCGCCTATGATCACTGGCAGCATGCCCGCAATCATGGCAATCGTGGTCATGATAATCGGTCGGCTACGCTGCTGGCAGGCGGCAATGATCGCCTCAACTCTGGACAAGCCTGCGGAGCGGCATTCAATGATGGCGTCGACAATGAGGATGCCATTTTTGCCGACGATGCCCATCAACATGAGGATGCCGATCACTGCAGGCAGAGAAAGCGCCTGATGGGTGAGTGCCAGCGCCAATAGCGCGCCACAGATGGATAAAGGCAAGGCCATCATGATGGTGAAGGGCTGCAAGAGCTTTCTGAACAGCAGTACCAACACCATCCACACCAGGAACAAGCCGCTCAGCATGGCCATGCTAAAGGTACTGAACATTTCACTCAGCATTTCGGAATCGCCAGTTTCACTGAGGCTGATGCCCGCAGGCAACTGCTGCAGGGTCGGCAATTGCCGCACCGTCTGCATCGCATCGCCCAAGGAAATACCATTCAGGTCGGCAGAAATGACGATTTGCGGCATACGGTCATAGCGCGTGATGCTGGCATAGTCATGCATCAATGACAAATTGGCCACAGCATCCAGCGCGACAATCTGCTGGGTATTGGTCGTCACCGGCAGCTGACGCAAGAATGCCAGCGCAGACTGTTCAGGCACTCTGACAGCACAGCGGACCGGGACGGACTGATTATCCAGCAACACATGTGCCAGTTGCTCTTCACTGCCGCCTTTCAAGGCGATCTGCAGCTCCTCGGCAATCGCACTGGTGGTGACGCCCAGGCGCGCTGCTTCATGCGGCTTGGGCGTCACCACCAGATTGCTTTTCATGGCCGGCACCGTGGACAACACGTTAGAAAACGCCGGCAGTTTGCGCATGTCATGTTCCAGTGCCAACGCAGTGCGGTACAAACGTTGCGAGTCATGCCCGGTTAATACCAGACCAAAAGCCTTGCTGCCATTTTCATTTAAGGCACTCAGTCTCATATTGGGTACGCGGCGCAACTCATATAACGCTTGCAGCTTGAACTGATCGACACTGATGTTGCGCTGTGACCGCGCCACCAGCTTGACTATCATGGTCGCGCGATTGACTTGTCCTGCAACCATGGTCTCGGCGTCACGTCCACCAATCCAGGAATAGACGCTGCTGACCTCAGGCTTGCTTAGCAAGGCTTCAGTCACCTGCTCAATCGCAGCATCGGTTTGTTTTAACTGTGCTTCCGCAGGCAGCTCCACCTGCAACATGAAAAAGGCTTTATCTTCTTGCGGCATAAAGTCTGCTGGCAAGATCAGTAACAGACTGGCCGAAAGCAGCAGTAACACCCCTACCAGCAACAGGCTAATCCGTCTATGCTTGAGCGACTGTTCCAACCATCCTTGATAAAAGTGATACCAGCGGCCTTGCTGTGCCACTGGCGGAGTCGACTTTAGAAAGTAGGCGGCCATCACCGGTGTGATGAAACGTGCGACCAATAAGGAGAAAAAAGTCGCCGTTGCAACCGTGATGCCAAATTGAATGAAATACTGGCCAACCAGCCCGCCCATAAAACTGACCGGGACAAACACGGCAATAATGGCAAAACTGGTGGCAATCACGGCCAGGCCAATTTCATCCGCCGCGCGCATGGCGGCTGGATAAGGCGCTTGGCCGTTTTCCATATGGCGGATAATGTTTTCAATCTCGACAATCGCATCATCGACCAAGACCCCCGACACTAGTGACAGGGCGAGCATGCTGACCAAGTTCAAGGAAAACCCCAGCCAGTGCATGACAATAAACGTTGGGATTACAGAGAGAGGAATGGCAATAGCGGCAATCAGGGTGGCACGGGTGGAGCGCAAAAAGGCGTACACCACCAAACCTGCCAACAACACGCCTTCCAAAAAGGACATCATGGCAGAAAAGTACGTTTTTTTGGTAAAGTCGATCTGCGTCTGCACCCGCTCGGCCTGGATATGCGGCTGCGTCTGTTGCCAGCGCTGTATGGCCTGCTCAATCGCCTCTGCGACTTTTAATTCATCTGCTTTCGCCGTTCTGTAAATGGCAATGCCGATGGCCGGCTGACGATTAAGCCGCGTTAATTGCTGGGCAGGTTTGAAGGTATCAAGTAAATTGCCGAGGCTGGACAAGGTGACATAGTGATGCTCTCCCACAGCTATTTCCAGATGCGCCAGGGCATCCACAGATTGCGGATCCCCTTGCACGCGTAGCGATGTCTGTTTGCTGCCCAGGCTAAACTGCCCAGCCGGAGCCTGCGCAATATAGGCCTGTATTTGCTTATTCACCGTGGCGGCACTGACTCCGAGTGCATATAGCTTCTCCGGTAACAGCTCAATGTGAATTTCGCGGTCATAGCCGCCCTGACGTTCAATTTTCTCCACGCCCTCCACCGCCATTAAAGCGCTGACCAGGCCTTTGTCTACCTGTTGCGTCAGCGAGGGCAGTGAAAGCGTGCCGGATTGAAAGGCATAGGTCATTAATGGCGTATTGTCATCTTCGGACTGCTGGATCAGGGGTTCTCCCACATCGCTGGACCATTGACGGCGTAGGCTGGCAACTTTCTCGCGCACCAGTGACAACACAGTACGGATATTGGTGCCATATCGAAACTCAATCTGCGTGACCGAGACGCCGTTTTCGATATAGGACGTGACATGCTTGATATTCGGGATATTGGCCACAGCATTTTCTACCGGGATGGTCACCTGTCGCTCAATGGTTGAGGAGGAGGCGCCCGGCAATGCAATGGATACCGAGACGACTGGAATTCTGACCGTGGGCATGCCGTTCACCGGCAAACGATGGAAACAATCCGCGCCCCAAACAAGCAGGATGAAGGTCGCCAAGGCAATCAGCAAAGGGTTGGCGATCGCCCAGGAAGAAAGCTTTAATTTCACTTAGTGTACTGCCGCAATGACGTTGACTGGTTCACCTTCGCGGATAAACCCGGCAAATTTATCAATGAGGCGCATGCCAGGGCTAACCCCGGACAGGATCTCCACTTCCCCATCCAAACGCTGCCCAATAGTAACGGCAATGCGCTTGGCATGTCCTTGCTCGACGCTGTAGACATAATACTGGTCGCCTTCTATGGCAATGGCGCTATCTGGCACACGGATGGCATTGCGTTGCGGCAGGGTGACCAGCACGGTAGCGGCTTGTCCTGGGCTCAGCCCCGGGGCCTTGGAAAAAGCAACCTTGAGATGCAACATCTGGTTTTCATCATGCACCATGATGCCTTTTTTACGGATATGGCCAGCATAGCTTCGTTCTGCATCCTTGATTTTCACCTGCACTGGCATGCCATGCGTTAAGGACGCAGCCACCTCAGCGCTGGTTTCGATGTCGACCTCGAGCGTGCCATCTTTGGCCAGTAAAAACTGGGATTGATTGGTTTGACTGAGCAATTGGCCAACGACCGCATTTCTTTGAATCACCAGCCCTGACACCGGCGCCACCAACTCTGCCTGTTTGATTTTGAGATCCGCTTCATCCACCTGCGCATTGGCTGACAACAGATCGGATAAGGCCATCCTTAAACGGTTGCGGGCCGTGTTAAGCTTGCTCTCTGCGGCCTGTTCGGTCTGGATACGTTGCTCCAGTAACTCTTTTGAAATCAGCCCATCCTCTGCGACTTTTTCACCGCGGACGCGTTCAGTCCGCGCCTGGTCAAGCGTTTTCTTGGCATCATCGAGCGCCGCTTCCGCTTCACTAAACGCCACAATCGCCCGCTGCTTGCTGGCAAGCGATTGTACCCGTTGCACTTTGGCCAATTGGGTATCCACCACCGCCAGTTGCTGACCGGCCTTGACGTGATCGCCCTCGTCAACTAACACTTTGGTAATCCGGCCTTGCATCATGTCCGCGTACACCGGCACCTGCTCCTGCGCAACCACTTTACCAAACAACTCCAATGTCGAATTGAGCGGTTTGTTTTCCACGGTGATGGCTGTCACCGTCAGTCCTGCATTGCTGGGTCTGGCAGATTCTGAGTGCGTGCTAAAGTGCCAGACCATCAAGATCGAGGTCAGCACCACAATGGCTAAAGCCATACGTGTGCGCAAAAACAGGGGCAATTGATCGATGAGCCGATTGTTCATTCGTACCTTATTGTGTATTTTCCGTAGCCTGTTGATCAGGATTCAGACTGACAGTCCCGGAGAGCGCTTTATTTGCAAAAGCATACCCCCTCATCCAGGCCTGTTTGGCGTCTATATATTGTAATAAGGTCTGCTGGTTTCGCATATCCTGCTTGAATACATCCATCTTGCTCAGATAGCCGACATCCACCGCACGTTGTAACTTGGCAGACTGTGCCTGCCACCGGCTCAAAGCTTGCTCTTCCGCCAGTAGCTGTGCTCGGCTTTCATTAAAATTCACCAGCGCATTTTCAGTTTCTTCAATTGCCAGTAATACAGCCTCCTTGTAAGCCAGCAATGCCTCCCGCAGTTGCGACTCACGCTGATTTACCACTTCCCGTCTTAACCCCCAATCCAGCAGGGGGATATTGATAGAAGGGGCAATATAGGTCAATGATCCAGTGTGCCTCAAGCTTTCACCCGTCACCCGCCCTGCAACCATCAGAGCGCCCTCAATAGATAATTTTGGATACAGGTCAGATTTGGCGATACCCAACGCCCCGGTTGCTTTCAATACCTGTGACTCTGCCATCTTGATATCTGGACGCTGGCGGATAATTTCTGCAGGGACGCGCATTGGTAACGAGATGGATTGCACATCCTCGGCAAGCTTGCCAGCCGGACGTGACTGTAATTCTGTCAACCAAGCCTCAGCTGGTTCCGCCTGGCCACAGAGCACAGCCAGTCTTTGCAAGGCCATTTCCTGGTTAAGGCGGTTTTGCCTGCGCATGCGCTGGGCACCCTGAACTTCCGTCATAAACGACTCAGCAGTTTCTGGAGAAGTAAACCCACCGCTCACGCCTTTATTCGACAGTGTCCGCAAGTTGGCATATCCCGCTTCGGCGAGTGCCAACTGCTTTTCACGCTGGACAGCGGCTTCCAGCTCAGCGTAAACGCGGACCAATTCAGCCGCTAATGACAATTGCCTGCTGGAGACGTCCGCCTCTGCAATTTTTAAATCAGCCTGCGTGATTTGCCGCTGACCGGCGCCCTGGCCAAAGATAGGCAACTCCCAAATCAGGTCAAAGCCAGCCAGAAATGCCCCAGAAGCGGCATGGCGCGATTGACCGGAGGAGCTATTGCCCACTGCAAGCATGCGCGAAAGGCTATTCGGACCAGCATATAAACTGAGCTGCGGTTTTTCGGTCGCCAGCTCATGTGCCTGCAAAGAACGGGCATAGCTGATCCGCTCACTGGCTTGCTGTAGCGTAAGATTTTGCTTGAGGGCGGTTTGCATGAGCTGGTTTAGCAGCGGATCCTTGAATGCAAGCCACCACGCTGTTTCGGCCGCTGACAGTTGCGTGGCCGATGTGGTGTGCGCCTGACGCCACTGAGCCGGTGCTGGCGTATCCAGCGCAGGCATCTCTGTATGAAGGCACGCACTCAAGCTGACCGCCACCAGCACACTCACCGTCGTTGTGCGCATGCCTGAGACTAGCGTTGAAACTCTAGCCGGCCTGGCCATCTGCCAGCGTGCCAGAAGTCGCACCAGTCGAGCTGACTGACGGATCAAACGCACGCTGTGCATCAGTGCATCCAGCCCCATTACACAACGACCCTCAAGGATAACCAGACAGAGCCAAGCCGCGTATACCTCACGTGCTTCATCCAATCAATCCGTTTTTTGTGCATAAATAACCAAAGGGATGTTCAAGGATGCTTAAGAACAGGGGCAACCAGCGGGGATAGATTGAAAGCGTGTCCATGCAGAGGATTGCAGCGACATAAACATGGTCGGCGGTTTGCGGGGAGAAAATTAAAAATATGCATAGGACACCTGAGTGGGCGATAGTTTAGAATCTTCTCTCAAACGAGTAAACAGATTTAAACATTTTAAAACAGCATTCAGTGCTGATCACGGCTGAATGTATTTTACTTACCGGGATACCCAAATTTGAAACATGCCTGCCCTTGTTACAGCGGAAATGCTTATGCAGCCTGCTGCCAGCCTTTACACCAAGGCTTACCCGCCCCCGATGCCGAGCGCCTGATGCGCTCTCGCTACAGCGCTTATGCCCTCAGATTGCCTGACTATATTTTACAAACCTGGCACACTGAGACACGGCCGAGTAGCCTGACACAAGCAGATTTGCAGGGAATTAAATGGTTAAAACTCGAGGTGCTTGCGCATCACCAACAGGATGCCACCCATGCTGAAGTCACTTTTGTGGCGACTTATCAAAGTGGTCAGCAAAAGAAGACGACCATGACTGAACACAGCCGTTTTGAATATCTAGACGGGCGCTGGCTGTATTGCGGCCAGGTAGAGGCTTAAAAACGGCTGCTATGCGCCTGATACAAACAGATTAGTGCGCAGGACCGTAATCACTGACCAATCGGGCAAACAGAGGACTGACCGGTGCCTGCCTGGACTGCAGTTGCGTCTGACTCAACCAGTCGATAATCGCCAGATTGAGTTCATAAGGGGAAATGCGGTCATCCCCATCCTGGTCCAACCTGTGGAGCAGACTGCGCACCTCTGCTTGACTGAGGTCTTTCAACGCGCGCTGCAAGGCACGCTGATCCAAAAAGCCGCAGTGTTCCAAATCGATGCGCGAAAAGATGTTTTGTGTGATTTGCGCACTCACAGTACAAAGAATACTCGCCATGTCGCCACCTCCTGCTTGATGTCATCATCACCAGGCCATTGTAAGCGCGGCATAACGGCAACGGTGTATCGTAATGTAGCGGTTTGTATCGAATGGCGATTGTCCGGCCCGGGCATGACCGGACAATCGGAGACTAATGCTCGCGCACCAGCACGCCAACCCGCGGCGCCCAGCCGGCATTCGCCTGCTTCTTGGCGGTGACCAGCGTCAACATCGAAGGGTCATACACATCGACGTTATGGGTCACCGGCGTCGTGAGCAGGTATTGTGCCTTGGTCGCCTGCAGGAACCTGGCCACGCGCTTGATGTTGAAAATATCCAGGTGTGCAAACGGCTCGTCAATAAAGACAAACCCACCTGGCCGGGTTTCTTCCATCATCAGCGCCACCAGCAAAATCAGTGACTTCATGACCTGCTGACCGCCAGAAGCATCCCCATCATTCATGCCAGACAAGCCTTTGTCGTCAAAGCCAAACCGCACTTCGAGCCCAGCTTGTGACAAGGTCAGATCATCTGCCTCCAGCGCGACCGGCGCACAATCGACGTCGACATCGGCCATTTTGGCCAGCTCTTTAAGGTTTTTGCTGTACTTGCTCACCGAGTAACGCAAGCGGCCAATATAGGCTTCACGGGCATGTTCGGTTTGCGTTTGTGCAGCGCGGTTGTCACGTTCGCGGCTTTCAACATCCTCTTTTTGCGTCAGGTAATCCGCCTGCATCTTGTCGCGCATGGCGATTACATAAGGGTCGGTCTCCCAACTTTGCGTTTCCAGTCGCTTGGCTATCTGTTCAATTTGAATATCCACCAAGCGTGGGCTCTCCCACTTTTCGAGCAACTGCTTGTTGGCCGCAGTTTCCTGCCAATCTGCGGGCAATTTCTGCTGGTCGTGACGGATACGCTCCAACCGACGCTCTTGTTCAGCCCAGCCTTCCCGGTTTTCTTTATCGACAATGTCTTTTTGCAACTGGGCAATCTTGTTGCGTATGCTTTCCTGAGCACGGATAGACTCGCGGATACGTTCCTCCAGCTGTGTATTCAGTTGCGACACTTCATACAACTTCTCGCCGACCGCCTGCCGTTGTGCCTTGACGTCCGCATACTGCCGCTCAACGCTGGCAAACTGCTCGGCACGTGCCGCCAGTTGTGCGGCTGCATCGACCCCGGCCAGCGCATTTTTGAGGGTTTGAATCTGCTGCCGCAACGGATGCAGTTCATCCTGCAAGGCATTGATCTCGGTTTCGATCTGTTGCAGGTTATGGCGCAAGCTGTCCAGCCTGGCTTTACCAAACCTGGGTTCATTCGGGGCCGCATGCCGGCCACCACGACGCTCACGCAAGTAGCCCTGACGTGTCACCCAGTCCTCACCGCGTGGCAAGGCAACGCCGGCGGCAGTATCCTCCACCCGTTGCGTGCGTTCCAGCATCGCCAGCATCCAGGGCGCCACCGGTTGTTTGAGTTTAATCACTTCCAGCAAGGAGCCTTTGGGCGGCAAACCGGCCAACTGTCTTTCCGGCACAATCAGGTGACGATACTTCAGACTTTCACCCAGCGCAAAGGCCGTCTCGGCCTGTTTTTCACTGTGCAGCATGATGACATGCGCAAACGGTGCCAATACCGCCTCAACGGCTGTTTGCCAACCGGCATCCGTCACTTCCAGAATATCGGCCAGTGTGTCATGCGCAATATTGGCCTTACTCAGCGCCTGCCTGAACTCCGTCACTTCGTGTGGATCTGCCCGGCGCCCGCTGCTCAGGTTTTCCAGGGTATGTTGCCATTGCTGCTGCTGTTGCTGCTTGGCCCATAACCGGTTTTGCAAGGCACTACGCTGCTGCTCAAGCTGCCCCAGCTCGGTCGTTGCTTGCACCACGTCGGCACTCAATGCCGCTTGTGCTTCAAGCTGCTTCTTCTGCTCGAGGACCGCTTCCAGCTTGCCCTCTTCCTTGTTGAGCTGGTTAACCTGCTGGCTCAAGTCGGCTTCATGCAGACGCGTGGCTTGCTGCTGGCTCTGCAAATGCTCGGCCTGGGTTTTGTGATAGTCCAGTTCACTGGTCTTGGCCGACAGGTCTGCCTGCAGACCTTCACGCTCTTTACGGTTGGCATCCAGACTTCGGGCTGCACGCTCCGCTTCTTCCTGCAACTGGTAAAACTCCAGCCGGGGTTTCACCTCTTCCACCAGCAAGGCCTGCTCCTGGGTCAGCTGCTGCCATTCCAGATAGCGGTTCACACGCTGCTCCTGGGTTTGCAGGCTGTGTTCCAGCGCCTTCAGGTTATTTTGTGTGTATTGCAACTCCTGTTCGGTGGCCCGCTGATGCTGCCTGGCCTCCTGATAGCGGGTCAGAATCTCTTTGTCACCAAACACATCAAACACCAAATCGAGCAACTCGCGTGGCTTGTATTCGCATAACTTGTCGGTCTGGCCTTGCTCGAGTGACAGCACACGGGCAATGGCGGGCGACAATCCGGCCTCATGCAGCAGACGCTGATAATCGCGCACCCCAAATTCCTGGCCCTGTTGCGCCATGTCCTTGAGTGCCACTTCACCATCGGCCACCCAGTAATGCCGTACCCAGTCACCGCCTTTTTTCTCGATATGGCAAGCCAGTGTGATTTTGTCCTGCATGAACGGAATGCCGAATGGGCGCTTGCTGCTCCCGACAGGGCGACTGTTGTCTACCACGCCCAGCAACCAGCAAAAATCTTCGCCGTTGCGACGCACATAGCGCTTGTAATCCCGTTTCCCTGAACCAGAGCCTGAGCATTCCAGCGCCAGCAAGGTACGCATGGCATCCAGCAGCGTGGTTTTGCCCGAGCCATTGGGCCCGACAATGGTAATAATGGAAGCATCCAGCGGCACCACAAAACGTTGCCAGTAATCCCAATGTACGACTTCCAGTCGATTTAGCCTGAACATCTTATTGATCGTCTTTCTGTGTGTTCATTGATTTAAGAAGTTGCCTGACCCGCGCCAGCGCTCTGCGCCTGCTCGCGGATCAGATCACCCAGGGCGCCCTGGATGATGCGCGGGGCCATTTCGGCATAGTCAAACACCAGGTCGAGTAAAGGACCTTCATAAATAATCTTGTTACGGCGTTCGATGAGTCCCAGGCGCGATAACTGTGGCAAGGCAAAATTACTGATACGGCCTTTGCCGCCTAGCAACTTGCCAAAATCCTCAAGCAACACGTTTTCGGGAATGCCCCGTGACAACTCCTCTGATGGCTCGGCTTTAACCAGCGTGCCAAACAACTCGCCTTGTGACTCCAGTGCGGCTTCCCGCCCCAACTGACGTTCGCGCTTGGGCAGGATAATCAAGGCCCACAGCACCACGGTCAAGGCTAATGTATCTTTGGGCAACCCAATATTGTTACTCAGCCATTGCTGACCATCATCCATCACGGCACGCTCTGCGTCCTGGTGCAGCCCCACCGCCACGTGGCTGGCGTAAGGGTTGTCCAGCAAGCGCAAACCGCAGGCCTTGAGGTTGTTTTCGAGCGAGACCCGAAAATCCAGGTCGAACAGCACGCGTCTGATGACTTCATCAGAACGTGGTAAATAACGATGAGCAATCAGTCTGGCGGCCAGTTGTTCGCTTGTTTGTTGCATGCGGTTAACCCTCCTTGGCTGGCGTATGTTTAATTAATTGACCGGCGGTCATGGCGGCCACCTCGTTTCGATGTACGGCTTGCAGTGGCGCATCCAGTGCGTGCGTTAGGCGGAACGGTTGTTCTGCCAGCGCATTCAAGTCGGCATCCTCATGTTTTTCACCTAAAAAGGTCAGCAGGGAATAGCGGTAAGACGCCTGGGCAAAGCCACCACCAACGACCACGTCTGGCAATGCGCTATCGTCCTCGAGTTGTGCCAGCACACGCGTAAGGTCGGTGAGTTGTGGCGGGTAAGAAAAGGCTTCGGTTTGCGCAGGGGTGACTTCCACATCCGGGGGCATGACAGAGACTTTAGGCACTGCCACTTCACGTTCGAGCACGTCATCGGCAATATCCAGCATCACGTCGGGCAGCACAAACAGCGGTTCTGGTGTCACCGCCATCCGCGCGCCCATTTGCGCCAGCGACTCAACGCTGCGTTGCTGCAACCAGGCGGATAACTCGGTGGAGCTCAGGCCGCCTTGCGACAGCATGACCCGCTGCCTGGCCACTTTGGCCAGTTCACGCTGAAAGACCGAGGCCATATTGAGTAAACGCGACTGCTGGCTGGCAATTTTATGCACAATTTGCCAACCGGCATCATCCATGCCGTTTTCTGAAATGGTATTGATCAGTGCCGTGGCTTTTTCAATCCAGGGTTGCGCCTTGCTCAATCTGGCCTGCGCCGACTTCAGCCTGAACTCGGAACCTGAGGCAATCGCTTCCTGGAAAAAATGTTCGTATTCGGTGAGTTTGGCCAGCACGTGACTCAGGTGCTCGGCACTGAGTTCACCGACAGCACTGCCGCCCGCCGCCTGCGACATCAGGTAGCCCAACTCGTCATCGGCCTCGCCAAACCGCAACAAGCCACTGATGGCTGACAACACCATGCGGCCCGCGGCAGAAATCTGGTACACGCGGCGGTCTGCGTCCCATTGCAGCAAGTCGTGGCTGCGCAAGCGGTGCAACACGGTTTCCAGCTTGGTGGCATCAATAAAAGAAAGATGATTTTGCAGCTGGGCTGGCGTCCACTCCGGCAACTCTGCCCGGGCTGCAATTTCACGCATCACGGCGAGGCGAATCATGACTTCATCGCGGCCGCCGCGGAACAGCCCGATCAGCACATCGATGATGTGTGAGGACTGCAACAGGGGAAACAATGCATCAATATCCTGAACATAGACTCCCGGTTTGAGGAACTCCTCAAACGCGTTTACATCACTGACTTCTGACATCTATTACAGGCCCTGCTTCAAGCTTTCCATGATAAACGGATCGAGATCGCCATCGAGCACGCCTTGCGTATTGCCGATTTCAACATTGGTACGCAAGTCTTTGATCCGGCCTTGATCCAGCACATAGCTACGGATCTGGTGACCCCAACCAATATCGGTTTTGGCATCTTCCAGCGCCTGCTTTTCTTCATTACGCTTGCTGAGTTCCAGGTTATACAAGGCGCCTTTCAGCATATTCATCGCTTCTTCTTTGTTTCTATGCTGTGAACGGTCATTCTGGCATTGCACGACCACCCCCGTTGGCAAGTGGGTAATCCGCACGGCAGAATCAGTTTTGTTAATATGCTGACCACCGGCACCACTGGCGCGGTAAGTATCAATGCGCAAATCTGCAGGATTGATTTCAATTTCAATCGAATCGTCCACTTCCGGGAAGATCTGCACGCTGGCAAAGCTGGTATGTCGCTTGGAGTTGGCATCGAAGGGCGACTTACGGACCAGGCGATGCACGCCGCTTTCAGTGCGCAAGGTGCCAAACGCATAATCCCCAGTCACTTTAATCGAGGCGCCTTTAATCCCCGCAATGTCGCCTTCAGACTCCTCAAGCACCTCGACTTTGAAACCTTTGCGCTCTACGTAACGCAAGTACATACGCAGTAACATGCCGGCCCAGTCCTGTGCTTCAGTGCCACCGCTGCCGGACTGAAACTCAATAAAGCAATTGTTGGCATCCATCGGCTGCGAGAACATGCGCTTGAATTCCATCTCGGCAACGATTTTTTCTATCTTCTGGGCATCAGCCTCCACACTCAGCAATGTGTCGTCATCCCCTTCTTCACGTGCCATGTCAAACAATTCACGGCTATCGGACAATGACTGAGACACATCATCCAGCGTCATGACCACGCTTTCAAGCATGCGTTTTTCCTTGCCCAGATTTTGCGCTTTTTCGGCGTTATCCCAGACTTTAGGATCCTCGAGCAGGCCGTTAACTTCGGCTAAGCGTTGCTGCTTGTTCTCGTAGTCAAAGATACCCCCGAAGCGCTTCGTGGCGTTGGGTCAGGTCGCTCAGTGCATTGGCAATACTATTAAGGTGTTCGGCTTCCATTTTCTGTGAGTATAAAAATGTAAAAACCAGCATTATAACGCAGCTATGCCTTGGTTCAGGCGTAACTTACGCTGCCCACAGTCAGACGGCCCCATATTTTTGTCACAATGATTGTCACAAAATAGTAAAATTACTGTCACAAAACTTTTGAACGTATAGGGAGTCCTCAATGGCGAATGCCACTTTCGGCCGCATCATGGCCGCGATCAGCCCCAGAAACGATAACTATTTTGTCCTGTTTAACCGTTTGGCTGATTGTGCAGTCCGTGGCTCCAAAGTCCTTGCGCTGATGGCGGCCGTTGTTGATCAGGCAGGCTTTGAAACGCATTTTGCCGAAATCCGCAAAATCGAATCCGAGGCAGATGAATACACCAAGGAAATTCTGCTTTCACTGCATAAAACCTTTATTACCCCGTTTGACCGCCGCGAAATCCGTGAACTGGCGATGGCGCTAGATGACATCATTGACTTTATGGAAGCGATTCCGCAAAGCGCCGAGATTTATGGTCACAGCAAGTTCACCCCCGAAATGGTCGCCCTGGCACAGATCTTATTAAGGGCAGCAGAAAAGGTAAGGGATGCGGTGCATATGCTGTCAGACATGAAAAATGCCGAACGCATTCTGCGCACCTGTGAAGAGATCAGCCAGATCGAAGGCGAAGCCGATCACATCATGCGCTCAGGCATGCACAGGCTGTTTGCCGAAGACAGTGACGCACGCAGTTTGATCCGCTCACAAAAACTGTACGACCTGTTTGAAGAAGCAGTCGACAGCTGCGAAGACGTCGCTGACGTGATTCACGGTGTCGTGCTAGAACGCATCTAGGACACGACCATGGATCATGTGATTGTGGTCATGGCAGTGCTGGTCATCGTGGCGCTGATCTTTGACTTTATGAACGGCTTTCACGATGCCGCCAATTCGATTGCGCTCATGGTGTCTACCCGCTTACTGACGCCACAGGCAGCCGTCATCTGGGCCGCGTTCTTTAATTTTGTTGCCTTTCTGTTTTTTGGGCTGCATGTGGCCGACACGGTTGGCAAAGGCATCATAGACCCAAACATCGTCAACAATACCGTAGTGTTTGGTGCCTTGTTCGGGGCGATTGCCTGGAATGTCATTACCTGGTGGTTCGGCATCCCCTCCTCGTCCTCCCACGCGCTGATCGGCGGTCTGATTGGCGCAGGCATGGCCCACTCCGGCACCCAAGGCGTCATTTTCGGCAGTAAGCTCATCAGCACCGGCATTGCCATTATCTTGTCGCCGTTATTTGGCATGTTGCTGGCGCTGTTGCTCTCTATCGGCATCATGTGGGCGTTCCAGAAATCCTCGCCCTATAAAATCGAAAGCCGCTTTAACAAGCTGCAATTTATCTCGTCTTCTTTATTCAGCCTTGGCCATGGCGCCAACGATGCGCAAAAAACCATGGGCATCATTACCGTGCTGCTGTTTGCCAATGGCTATCTGCAAGGTGACTTTCATGTGCCCTTCTGGGTGGTGATTGCCTGTCAGCTGGCCATGGGGCTGGGCACACTGTTTGGGGGCTGGCGCATAGTGCGCACCATGGGCATGGGTATCACCAAAATCCGCCCCACTGGCGGCTTTGCGGCCCAGACCTCAGGCTCGATTGCGCTGTTCCTGGCCACCAGCCTGGGCATCCCGGTGTCGACCACGCACACCATTACCGGCGCCATTGTCGGCGTCGGCCTCTCGCGCCGCATGACCGCGGTGCGCTGGGGCCTGGCGTCACGCATTGTCTGGGCGTGGGTGCTGACGATTCCCTGTGCCGCCATCATGGCAGCCATCGCCTACCATATTGGTGAAAGTGTGCTGTAAGCCTGACGTAAGCTAAAAAGGACCTGCCCAAGGTCTTTTTTGGCTTTTGTCACATTTCTGTCATATTAAGTTTTTATGATTCCGTCATCACATACAAACCACACTCAAATACAGGAGTCCTTAGATGAAAACCCGTTTGTTCCGCAATACCATGATAGCCGCACTGGTCGCACAGGCCTTTACCTTCGCGCACACCGCAGCGGCTGCGGACAAAATCATCAAAATTGATGGTTCCAGCACGGTTTACCCAATCACCGAAGCCGTTGCCGAAGAGTTTCAACGCAGCAAAGGCGTGAAAGTCACTGTTGGCGAATCTGGCACTGGTGGCGGCTTCAAAAAATTCTGCCGCGGCGAAACCGATATTTCCGATGCTTCCCGCCCGATCTCACAAAAAGAAATCGACGCCTGTAAAGAAGGTGGCGTTCAATTCATCGAACTGCCTATCGCTTATGATGCACTGACTGTGGTTGTGAACAGCAAAAACGACTGGGTGAAACAAATCACCGTCGCCGAACTGAAAAAAATCTGGGAACCAGGTTCCAAAGTGAAAAACTGGAAAGAAGTGAACGCCACTTACCCAGACAAAGCCATCAACCTGTACGGTCCAGGCACGGCTTCCGGTACGTTTGACTACTTTACCGAAGCAGTTAACGGCAAGGCAAAAGCTAGCCGCACAGATTACACACCGTCAGAAGACGACAACGTACTGGTGCAAGGCGTTGCCGGTAACGTGGGTGGCATGGCCTACTTCGGCATGGCCTATTATCAGGAAAACACTGACAAGCTGAAAGCGGTGCCAGTGGTTGCCAAAGAAGGGGCTAAACCAGTGTTGCCTTCTGAAACGACTGTGATGGACGGGACTTATCAGCCATTGTCACGTCCACTGTTCATTTACGTGAACGCGACAGCTGCTGCGTTTAAACCAGAAGTGAAAGCCTTTGTGAATTACTACCTGGAAAATGCGCCACTGCTGGTGAAAGAAGTCAAATACGTGCCACTGCCAAAAGAAGATTACGAAGCAGTGAAAACACACTTCAAAGCCATGAAACCAGGCACAGGGTTTAACGGCACAGCAGAAGTCGGTATCAAAATTACTGATTTGTTGTCCCGAATCAAGTAATGATGACAAAGGGGCTTAAATGCCCCTTTTTTACTGACAAGCCGGCCTGAACAACCGATTATCCGCTAAAATCCACCCCTGACAGATCACACTATGGCGACTCAAGCAATGCAAGTACCTGCGCAACTGACTATCAGCCCACGACTGGCGAAGAACATTCGCCGTAACGTCAAAGAACGTATTATTGAATTCATCCTGATGACCGCCGCGCTGGTCGCAGTGGCAACCACGTTTGCAATTGTGGGGGTTTTGCTGTTTGAATCATTGAGTTTTTTTAAAACAGTGTCTGTCGTCGATTTTTTAACCGATAGCCAATGGACGCCACTGTTTGAAGATGCTCACTACGGCATCATGCCGCTGGTTTCCGGCACTTTGACCACCTCCGCGATTGCGCTGGCCGTTGCTGTGCCAATTGGCACCGTTTCGGCAATTTTCCTGTCCGAATTTGCTTCACATAAAACCCGTGAAACCATCAAGCCGATTCTGGAATTGCTGGTGGGTGTGCCTACCGTTGTCTTTGGTTACTTTGCCTTGTTTTTTGTCACCCCCATGCTGCAAGCCATTTACCCTCAGCTACCTAGTTTTAACATGCTGGGCGCCGGCATCGTCATGGGCGTCATGATTATTCCTTACATTGCTTCCATGTCCGAAGATGCCATGCGCGCCGTGCCCATGAGCATGCGTGAAGGTTCTTATGCCATGGGTGCAACTCGTTTCCAGACCGCGATTAAAGTGGTCACACCCGCCGCAGTCTCAGGCATTGTGGCGGCCTATATTCTGGCGATTTCTCGTGCAGTGGGTGAAACCATGGTGGTTGCCATTGCAGCAGGCCAACAGCCTAACCTGACCTTTAATCCGCTAGACAGCGCTGCCACGATTACCGCCTACATCGTACAGGTGGCCATGGGTGACTTGCCGCATGGCAGCATAGGCTACCAGAGTATTTTTGCCGCCGGCCTGGTACTCATGATCATGACACTGTCTTTCAATATCGTGGGTCACTGGGTACGCAAGAAATACCGCGAGAATTACTAAACAAAGACTCGTAAAGTCTGCCCGTTGTCTTATTACTGAAATATCACCACCATACACTGCCGGTAACCCTTGCTTACCGGCACTTGCGGAAGTTATACCAAATGGAACATAAAGCCTCAGTCCTCGAAAATCTGGCCGAAGTCCGCGCCATGATTAAACGTCATAAGCGTAATGACGCCCTGTTTGCTGCCATCGGCCTGATCTGCCTCATGCTGGGCCTGATTACGCTGATGCTGCTGTTCTGGCAACTGATTGCGGATGGCTATCCAAAATTCAATCTGGACTTTTTGACTGAATTCCCGTCACGCCGTGCGGCCAGAGCCGGCCTGCTGTCTGCCTGGGTAGGTTCTTTGCTCGTCATGTCCGTCACTTTCCTGACCGCAGTCCCTGTCGGGGTTGCTGCTGGCCTTTATCTCGAAGAATATGCGCCGAAAAACTGGTTTACTGACCTGATTGAAATTAACGTGTCCAACCTGGCCGGTGTGCCTTCGATTATCTACGGCCTGCTGGCGCTGGGTCTGTTTGTCTACATGCTGGACTTTGGTCAAAGCATCCTGACCGCAGGTCTCACCCTGGGGTTGCTGATTTTACCGATTGTCATCGTCTCAACCCGAGAAGCGATCCGCTCTATCCCGCTGTCTATCCGTGAAGCGGCCTACGGCGTTGGCGCAACCAAATGGCAAGTCGTCTATGACCACGTATTTAAATACTCTTATGGCGGCATTCTGACCGGTATTATTATTGGCATGGCACGTGCACTGGGTGAAACAGCCCCCATCATTACCATTGGTGCGCTAACCTTTATTGCCTTCTTGCCACCCAGCCCGATCACGCTGGAGCCGCCTTTCCTGAATTTCGAATGGTTATCTTCAGGCTTTACTGTGATGCCGATTCAAATGTTTAACTGGTTGTCCCGCCCTGACCATGCGTTCCATGTCAATGCGGCAGCCACCGGGGCGCTGATCATCATCGTCACGCTGTTAATGAATGGTACAGCCATCTGGTTGCGCTATAAAATCCGTAAAAATATTAAATGGTAATGCCACACAAGAATTAGGAAACTTCATGGCCACTGTCACTACTGCAATTAAAGCCGAAGCACGCGATTTAAACTTTTTTTATAGCAACGGCGCACGCGCACTCAAAGGCATCTCCATGCCTTTGTACGAGAACAAAATCACCGCGCTGATTGGCCCTTCAGGCTGCGGAAAGTCCACTTTCCTGCGCTGCTTCAACCGTATGCATGATTTGTATCCTGGCAACAAATACCAGGGCCAAATCGTGATGCATCCAGACAACACCAATGTGCTGGATTCAGGCGTAGACCCCATTGAAGTGCGTATGCGCATCAGCATGGTGTTTCAGAAGCCTAACCCCTTCCCAAAATCCATCTATGAAAACGTGGCTTATGGCCTGCGTGTGCGTGGTGAAAACAACAAACGTATTATGGATGACAAGGTTGAAGAAGCTTTGAAAGGCGCGGCGTTGTGGAACGAAGTCAAAGACCGCTTGCATGACCTCGCTTTTAACCTGTCTGGTGGTCAGCAACAACGGTTATGTATCGCCCGTGCCTTGGCCACTGATCCAGAAATCATGCTGTTTGACGAGCCCACCTCTGCGCTGGACCCGATCGCAACAGCCAACATTGAAGAACTGATGGTCGAACTGCGCAGCAAACTGACTATTCTGGTGGTGACGCACAACATGCAGCAGGCAGCTCGTGTGTCCGACTACACCGCTTACATGTATCTGGGTGAGTTGATCGAGTACGATGACACTGACAAGATCTTCACCAACCCCAGCCGCAAGGAAACCGAAGACTACATCACCGGCAAGTTTGGTTAATTGCCCGTGCTATAAAAAACGCCGCAGATTGCGGCGTTTTTTATGCGCGTTAATCATGCGCTTTCACAACACGTGATGCGCATTGAGCCGCCTTCAGCCCAATAGCTAATCCAGCATGCTTGGGCTCCAGAACGCTTGTGATACATAGGGTGAGGTCAACAATTGCTGAATCACCGCTTCCAGCTCGGCTTCACGGATGGCACTGGCCAGCAACATGGCCTCAATTTCAACACAATCGTTGCCAAATGCATGCATCTGCAAATGCTTGGTCGGATATTTGGCTTGCTCCAGCGTGCTTTCAAGCAAGCTCATCGCCTCTTTCTGATAACGGCGCGCAGCAATCACATACACCGTCGTTGTCGCCTCCACATGCAAGGTATTGATGGGTTTGCGGTTGATCTGATTGACGACCGGGCGTAACAAGGTATTGGTCGCCAGCACAAACAAGGTACCCAAGAAGGCTTCCAGCAACAGGTCAGCACCGGCACACGCCCCCACGGCCGCAGAACCCCATAGCGTAGCCGCCGTATTCAAGCCTCGCACATTGCCCTCTTCACGCATGATCACGCCCGCGCCCAGAAACCCGATACCGGAGACCACATAGGCCACCACATGCACCGCGCCATCATGCGACATGAGCCGATTGGCCATATCCACAAAAATGGCGGCGCCAATGGCCACCAGCACATTGGTGCGCAAACCGGCGGTGCGTTGGCGGTATTGCCGCTCAAAGCCGATAATAGCCCCGCAAACAAAAGCCGTCGACAAGCTCAACAATGAGTCTAGCAACGACACCAGATTAATATTTTGCATCGCTTGCAACGTCATGCGACATCCCTTTTCCTAACAACACTCTTGTCAAAACAACGCTTAGTCTGCGTGAAGACCGTCCAATAAAAAGCGCCACGAAACTCGTGGCGCTTTGATCAGACGCTCAACCAGGATCAGATGATCGTGATTCAGGCGGTACGACGCAACCCTGGTTCAAGGACAAAAAAGTCAGGATTCAACGCTGCCAGCGGCTGTTTCAGTTTTTCAATCTCGGCGGCAGGCGCGTGCACTTCGAGACGGATAATTTTGGCCAGTTTCAGTGCCTCGGCTAAGGGGGCGGCCACATTCTCAAGATGTGCGAGCAATGATTCAGCGTCCCGGTAGCCTTCACGGCAATGCGCGATATTACCATTGAACGAAAAAGCATAGTGCAGGCAACCCGGTTCCTGTCGTGTTTTTTCCACGAATGTTGCGCCCAGTGCTTTGAATGCTGCCAGATGTTCGGCTTGTACCTCAAAATAAGGCACCAGCGTACAGCATTGATCGGTTGTAAACATGTTTGATTCTCCTGATGTGTTTTATATTGAGTTTGTTAAACACAAACTTGCACACATCTTGGCTGGGCAATGCCCGAGCGTCAAGCGTCAATCTTCCCGATCGCAGACAAAGGCGCGCGTCCGCGTATTAAGCCGTTGCGGAAGCGGCCAGACTCAAATGCGAGAGCACCAGGCGCTGGTAGCACTCAATCAACTTGGTCGCCTGCGCATCGCTGGACCAGACTTGCTCCACATAGCGCTTGCCTTGTTTCCCGATGCGTTCGCGCAATTGGCGATCAATAAGCAAGGTTTGGACTTGTTCGGCGAAATGCAGTTCGTCATCTTTGGCAATCAGGGCGCCCTGCTCCTGACGCAGGATAGAAGCCGTGCCCAACTCGGCAATCGCGACCACGGGCGTGGCCTGCGCCATGGCTTCAAGCAGCACCAGGCCTTGTGTCTCGCTCTTGGAGGCAAACACAAAAATATCAGCCGCCTGATAGGCCGCATTGAGCCCAATGGCACGGTCCAGGTAGCCCAGGAACATGACATGCTGTTGCAAGCCCTTGTCGCGGCTCATTTTCTTCAGCATGGCTTCTGCCGGGCCTTCACCTGTGATCACCAGCAAGACTTCAGGATGATCCTGAATCACCAGAGAAAGCATTTCGAGCAGGAACTGGATATTTTTTTCATGTGCAACCCGGCCAACAAACAGCAACAACGGACGCTGAGCGGGAATGCCATACTTCTCACGGAAAGCGGCACCATCACCGGGAATAAAACGTGAGGCATCCAGCCCGGTCGGGATCACCGTAATCGGTGTCGTCACCCCGTATTGTTGCAACACATCACGCATTTGCGCCGAAGGCGATACCACGGTATCCACCTGCTGGCATTGCTTGCGCGAGACCGATTGTGCAATCCGCACCGCCAGACTGCGAGGCACCCAGGGCAAATAGTGGTGCATGTAGTCCTCAAAAAAGGTGTGGTAGGTCTCTACCGCAGGCACCTGCAATTGTTTGGCAATTTTAAGCCCCGCATAATGCGCAATAAACGGCGTATGAATATGGACCAGGTCGTAGTCACCCGTATGCAAATGCCCGGCATAGTCCATCAAGGCAGACCATTTCATCAAATAATCTTCAGGATCAAACACGATTTTGCGGGCATCGATGCGCGTAATCCACTGCTCGTCTTCTGTTTGAGACTGCTCAATCGCCACCGGATATTTGGGCGCAATCAGATGCACCACATGGCCTTGCTGGCGCAAGCTTTGCGCAAATGTGCGGATGCTGGTGGATACGCCATTGACGCGTGGAAAGTAGACATCTGAAATCATTAATATTTTCATGACAAATGCTGTATTGCACAGATTCCATATTAAAAACTTTACAGAGTCTAACAACGCTTCATGATGGTTTTATGACCAAAATCACTTTCATATCAATGTCATACAGACTTCATGCAACTGTCACTTAGCAGGCGCAAAGTGCGCCCATGTTACTGAGAGCCTTACTGATCACCTGTTGCCTGTTATTCGCCCTGCCTGGTGAAGCGCATGCATGGGGATTGTATTCGCATGTGGCTTACACTCACCAGTGGTTACAAAGCCTGCCGCTACAAACACTGCCCTTGCTTCCTTTGTCCTGGCTCAGCGTGATCCAGCGTTACCCTTCGCTGGTGATGGCTGGCGCCTGCCTGCCCGACCTGGCTGTGGTTTCGCGCTCGTTCAACCATAGCCATGGCTGGGGCATCGGCCAACAGCTCCTGCAAAGCAAAAATGAGCGCCAGCGTGCATTGGGCGTGGGCTATAACCTGCATCTGCTCACAGACGTAGTGGCCCACCAGCACTTTGTGCCGACGTTTGAGGCCAAGTGGCAACACCACAGCCTGCTCACGCACGCCGCGGCCGAGTGGGCCATGGATGCCTATTTGCACCAGCCCGAGATTCCGACCCCAGGCAAACTGTTGCGCATACACCGCAATACCATTGTCGACACCCTGAGCCAGGGCCTGCATTGTGATGCCAGCATCGTCCAGCGCGCCGTCAGCCGCCTGGCCAGTGCCGACCAGGCCTTGCGTTTTTCTCGCATCCCGAATTACCTGTTACAACGTTATCGCAGGCTGGATAACGAGTTTGAACACAAACTAGCCTATTACCGCAGCCAGGTCTCGCTCGCCCTGCACGACATGCCGCAGCTGCTCAATGGCCACTTTCCGTCTTTGCATGCCGAACATATTCACCTGAGCATGGAGCAGCTGGATGACTGGCGCCGCAAATGCCTGCAAGATGCCCGTTTAAGGCCTACGAGGGCGATCCAGGCCTTTGAGCAATATCAGCACCAATGGTTTAACCAGCCTGATTGCTGACGCCACGCAATCAGGCCGCTCAAGCGGTCATCCACACCGCATGGCTTGAAACTTAACGTTTAAACGCCATCTAAGCTAAGACCTCCTCATAAAAGATTCCAGCTCAACCATGCCTCCCCTGCGTTTTTTAATCATCACCACAACCCTGGTCGGGTTACTGCATTACTACATTGGCAGCCGCTTGTTGTCTGGCCTGGACTGGCCAAGCACAGTGTTATGGCTGGGATGGCTGGCACTGGCACTCTCCGCCTTGCTACAACCTGTCGCTTTCCTGGCACGGGGCTTACGTAGCGAAGCCCTCCGAGACCGAGTGAGCTGGATCGCCATGACGGTGATGGGGCTATTTTCGTCTTTACTTGTATTCACTGTGCTGCGGGATGGATTGCTGTTGGCCTTCGCCGGCTTACATGCGACAGGAGTCGTTAAGGTGGACTTTTTATGGCTGGAACGGCAAACCGCGTTCGCTACCTTGCTGATTGCCTGCATTATCAGCCTGATTGGGTTTTTTCACGCACGTAAACTGGCTCGCGTCATCCATGTCAGCGTGCCGTTACGCAACTTGCCGGCCGCCCTGCATGGCTTCAAGATTGCACAAATCAGTGATATTCATGTCGGCCCGACCATCAAGCAGCCCTATTTGTCACGCATCGTTGAAGCGGTGAATGCGCTGGAAGCGGATTTGATCGCGATTACCGGCGACCTGGTGGATGGGCGTGTGCATGAACTGGCGGAACACACGCGCCCACTGACGCAGCTATCAGCGCGCCATGGCAGCTTTTTTGTCACCGGCAATCATGAGTATTACTCCGGCGCCCTGGCCTGGATTCATGAACTGGAACGTCTTGGTATACGCGTTTTGCTCAATGAGCATGTGCAACTGCTGCACGGAGAAGCCACCTTGGTGGTGGCGGGTGTGACAGACTATACGGCTGGCAGCTTTTACGAGGATCACCACAGCGACCCTCAGGCCGCCATTGCCGGTGCGCCTGCCGCGGCGCCTAAAATCCTGCTCGCGCATCAGCCACGCTCTGCCGAAGCCGCCCAGGCGGCCGGCTTTGATTTGCAGCTATCCGGGCATACACATGGTGGTCAGTTCTGGCCCTGGAAATACTTTGTGCCCTTGCAACAACCCTATGTTGCCGGGCTTCACCGCCTGCAAGACTTATGGATTTATGTCAGTCGCGGCACCGGCTATTGGGGACCCCCCAACCGCTTTGGTTCCCCTTCTGAAATTACCTGCCTGACCTTGATGCCAGCACAGGATTAACTGCGCGCCCCTGCCGTTCGCCGCATGCGCAAATCGGGCACATAAGTCGCCAGTATCAGCACCAGGGCAGACAGCAAATAAAAGCTGCGTAAAGGGTAATCGGTGACAAAGCTGGCGGTGGCTGGCTTGGCCGCCAATGCCTGGTAAAAAGCTGGCTGGTCTACGCCTTTGACATAACTACCTTTAAACTCGGCCGCCAGTGATTTTAAATAGTCTTCCTCCAACTGCGACAACATGCGGTCATACTCGGCGTAAGCCACAGGAGGGTCTGGCTCATCCTGGCTGGGGTCGGCATAAGTCACGCCAACAGCCCCCGCGTTATTGTTGTCGCTCACCGGCCAGTCACCGACGCGTTTATTGGCAGAGTTATATCGCGGAATCGCCACTTTTTCTGCGCCGCCAACGCCGACAAAGGTGAAAAACTCCCCAATCTGTACCCCGCTCAAATCCTGTTTGATCGTCACATTGACGCGCGGCGCTTCATCGCCATCGGTGAAAAACAGCATCTGCGCCGGTTGATTGAGCGCATCATAGACATGGGTCGCCGCATGCACGGCAAAGCTCAGGCGACTGTTGCCTTTCCAGGCCATGCGCCATTCCAGGTGGTCGATGCCGTCGGTAATCACATCCAGGTTTTTGCATACCTCCAGCGGCGTTTGCAGCATGGCGATATTATCCGAGGCAAAAATGCCCAGGCTAAAGTATGTGCCACAAGGTGATCGCTGCACCAACTGCTTCATTAAATGCTGGCTATAGGCCAGGCGACTTACAGTCTGCTCATTCAGCCGCTCATCCTCTGCATTCATGCTTTGTGACACATCGGCAATCATCAAATAATGCTGCACCTGCTGCTTGAGCTGGACCTCAGGCTTGAGCAGCGCCAAGCCGAGCAGGCCCAGGGCCAAACCGTAGCAGACCGGCTCATAATGTTTGCTTAACCACGCCCATCCACGCATCAGGGTAATCCTATCGGTAAGTTACTGAGTTCCATATGCGATTGCTCCTTGCTACCGGCTTGCATGCCACGTGCCATGACCGAATGCAGCAGCGACAAGTTGAATTTTGCCGTCTGGTCATCCGGTTGCAAACGCAAGGCCTGCTCATAAGCAATTTTGGCCTGGCTAAACGCATAGCGGGCTTCATCCTGAAACGAGCCATCTTCGTTGACCGTGCGTACGAGGCCGGACAAAAACAGGTTGTTGCCGATATTAAAGTGGATATGCGGCAGTGCATTGGCAGGTGGCGATGCCTCAAGGGCTTGGCCGTAGGTTTGCACCGCATGTTTATAGTCGCCATGCTGGCCCTGGTCATATGCCGCAGTAAATTTCTGCAGATAAGCCTGGCCGCCCGTTTTAATCACCTCGCCAGCGGCGATCTGGGCGTTGAGTACGCGTGTAGCGTGTAATTGCCAGCCAAAATACAGTGTTCCTGCCAGGCCTGCCAGCGTCAGGCCCAGCCAGAGTGTATTGGCATGTTTGCGATAGATGCTCATTCGTATACCTTTATCTGTTTAATCAACAACAGGGCCAGCCCCAGCAATAACGCTACGATGATCAAATCCCTGGCGTAATCATGGCCCGGAATCATGATGTCGTACTGAATCAGGTTCTTTTCCTTGGCGTCAATCTCACGCAAGGCGGATTCAAGTGCGGTGGCGTTATCCGCTTCAAACGCCTTGTATTTGATATTGAGCGACTGAAAAAAACGGTCCAGCGCAATCGCCTCGGGCAGATGGTCATCGTCATAGCTGTTTTGCGTAAAAATGCTGATGTCGTCCGGCTCACGCAACACAATCCAGTACAAATTGAGCTTTTTACCCACCAGCTGTTTGCGGATCTGGTATTTGACGCGCGGGCTTAACTTACCGGCGCCGTCGGACAGCAGCACAATGGCGCGTGAGCCGGTACTGGGAATCTGCTCGAACAAGGTCACGGCATGCGTAATACCTGCCCCGATATTGGTCTGGTTGATGGCGGGCCCCGTCGCTGCCTGGATCGCAGCGTGAATACCGTCGCGGTTGGTGGTGATTTTCATGCCATACAACGCTGAATTGGTAAACCCCACCACCCCCATCATGTCATCAGGCCGTGAGTCAATAAAGGCGGTAATCAGCCGTCTGGCCGCCGCAGACTTGATTTCAGCGGCGCGCCCGCCCACGCTTTGCCCGGCAAACGGATGGTCCATACTGACGCTGCGGTCAATCACAAACACGCTTTGCGCGCCCTTGCCGATTTTCTTTTCCTGATGACTATCGCCCTGCAATCCGGCCAGGGCCAGCACCAGACACAATAGCATCAGACTCGTTGCGACCTTGACCAGCAGATGAATGCGCTCGGAGAACGGATCGTCCGGCACCATCTCCAGCCACGAATACGTTTGCGCATGGCGGCTGGTCAGCAAAAACGGGACGGCAATCACCGGCAACAGGAGTAAAAACCAGGGACTCAGGCTGTGCATCAGACGCCCCGCTCACAACTGCGCAACTGACGTGTCAACATCTTGCATTGCTGCAGATAATCGGCTGCCGCAGGCAGCTGGTTACCATAAAGCAGCGTATTGGATTGCGCATAAAACTGCTGAATCTGGTCGGTATACGCCGCAAATGCAGGCTGTTTGGCGACAAACATAGGGACCTGACTGGCCAGCATCTGCTGGCCAAAATGCTGGTTAAAGGCTTGCTGCATCGCCAGTGCCGCCCGGCTTGCCCCCTCCTGGGTGGCGGGCAAGCGTTGCAGGCGACGATAGGCCTGAGCGAACGGGCCATTCAGCATAGGCAACCAGGCCCAGCTGGCATTGCGGTATAGCAAAATGAAACTGCCCAGCAAAGCCAGCCCCCCACTGACCAGCAAGCCTAGGCTTAAGGGGTGTGTGTCCAGTAAGGCTGCGCGGTGCTGGCCCAGCAAGGTAGGTTTGGCCGGTTGCATCCGGTCAGGCAGTTGCGCCATCAGCCAAAAGCGCCAGGAGGGTAGCGTCACGCTGGCGCCACTCGTAAACACAATCTGTTCGGGCGGTAAGGCTAATTGCACGGGCTGGGCGCTGCTGGCAAACACCTGATACTCAAACGTCAGCGTATACACCATTTTGTCCGCTTGTCTGGCATGCGTCTCTTGCACCTGCCTTAACTCGATACCGTTACGCTGCACGCCCTTGATTGGGAGCTTGTCTGGCTGCAGTTGCAGCGACTCAGGGACAGACAGCGTGATGCGCCGTTGCAGGACATCGCCAATCTGAATGCCTGCATAGTGCGCAGGATTTTGCAGATGCAACACCTGGATGGCCTGGGCTGCAGAGGAGGCGACCGCTTGAGGGGCAGCCGCATCCTCTTTGGCCAGGGATTCGGCCTTGACTGGTGCTATCCAGATCAAGCCGGTTAAGCAAACTATCAAAAATGGATTCATCGCCACACGCTATTGAATAAGTTGTTCAAAATAATCGGAAAGCATCGCCGCTTCAAACGCGCCTGTGACATACAACGGGCGAATCTCAAACCTGGCGAATAATTGATCCAGCGCTTGCTTGCGCTGCTCAAACTGCGCCACAAAGCGGGCACGCAAAGCGGGCCGGAAAAAAATAGTTTTTTGCTGCCCGGTCTCGGGATCTTGCAAATTGCCAAAGCCCAACCGTGGCAAGCGCTCATATTCCTGTGGATCCCATAACACCAGCGGAATCACCTGATGGTTAGACAGACTGTTCAGACTTTGCTCAATCAGCGACAAGGGCAGGTGAAAATCCGAGATCCAGAACACCAGTCCTTTTTGCTGCCCCAGCCAGGCCGTCGCCTCTACAATCCCTTGTCCATCCTGAGGCCCCGCCTCAACTTCTGTCAGTTGCGCAATGGTGTCAAAGGATTGTTGCGCGTGGTGCCCGGGTGCCAGGCTAAGCTCTGGCAGCACACGATGCTGGTAGCAGACCATGCCGAACAAATCGCTGTTTTCATGGGCAGAGCAGGCAACCGCAGCCGCTATCGCCTGCAAGGTTTCATATTTGCTGACGTGCCCCTTGAACTGCATGGAACTGGACAAATCACACAAGGCATACAGCGGCGTGGAAGCCTCTTGCTTGAAAACCCGGATCTGGATCTGTTCATAAGGGTCACGCAAGGTTTGCCGCAAATCCAGCCGTCTGGCATCTGGATAATCCACCAGCGAGACATGCTTGCTGAACTCATCACCAATGCCGCGCTGAACCCCCTGATGCGCTCCGCTATGCACACTGGCTGAACGCCACGGCACCTGGTAAAAAAAGGACTGTACTTTATCGGGTATCATGGTCTGGCATCATGCGGCTTTGGCCCGTTCCGGGACGCTGACCGTGGCAAGAATCTGCTGGGTCAGCTCACGGGACAGTTGCGTACGGCGGCTCTCGAACATCGGATTCAATACCAGGCGGTGCGCGATGATTTCATGAAAGACGGCATGGATATCCTCTGGATACAAATGCTCGCGCTGCATGAGCCAGGCATGCACACGCGCGGCCTTGAGCAGCATCCCCATGCCGCGCGGGCTGGCGCCGGTATGAATCAGGCGGTTAACATCCACACTCTCCAGACGCACGCCGAACGCTGCCGGGGATTGCGTCGCCTGCCATAAATCCAGCGCATACTCCTGTAACACGTCACTGGCCTGAATATGGCTTTGCAGCACATCTGAAAACGCATTCAGCTGGTCATAGGCCAGCACGCCGGACTGGACTTGCTGCGTGAGGCGCTCTGCATGCTGGAATTTGACATCAAACATCAGTGCCTTGCGCAAATTGCGATCGTCTGGAATATCAATCGGGATTTCCATCATGAACCGATCGCGCGCAGCGGAAGGAATCTCGAAGGTTTCATTTTTCTCGACCTGGTTACGGTCCGCAAATACCAGCATATGCGGCAAGCGGTATTCTTTTTTGAAGGCGGTGACATGACGCTCGGCCATGACCCGCAACATCAAGGCATGAACTTGCGGGCGGGCACGGTTGATTTCGTTGAAGAAAAAGACCGACAGTTGCTCACCGGCGCGCAGCAATGGCCCCTCTTCGACCTTGGGGCGACCATCTTCACCGAGAAAAGTATGGTAAATGAGGTCATTGGGCATCAGGTCTACCGTGCCCTCAATCCGCTCATAAGCGCCGCCCAGACCGCGCGCAATCGATTGCAGCAAGGTGGTTTTACCCACCCCCACGCCGCCTTCGAGCAAGACATGACCGCGGGCAAAAATGGCAATATTAATGGCGCGGATGGCCTGGTCCTGACCCACCATCACTTTTTTCACTTCATGCTCCAGCGTCAGCGCATGATCGCGCCAGTCCGCCAGTTGGCTTGCTACAGATGCAGATGTCATTGTCTATCCCTTGTTAAGCAATGCAGCCAGGGCTATGATGCCAATCGGGCCGCTGAAAAGATGAATGAACCCCTGCTTGCATTTTAGCCAGTCACACGATAATATGCAGACAGGTCTGTTCACTTTTTTTCCAGTCTACTTCAGCCAACAAAAAAAAAGCAAGCGAATTTTAGGGGTCACCGGGTGAATTTTTTAGCGATTGTGAATCAGACCAGGCAGTCCATGACGCGCAGGGGCATGACCTATGCCAGCCAGGCGCTGTGGCGCTTGGGGCTGCGGCAATGGGCAAAACATGCCCCGTTTTACCAGTTGCGTGATGCACTGATGGATTGGAACCAGCAACGCATTCAACGCAGCGGCAAGGCGGTTGCGTTGAATGCGCAGGATATTGCGGCATTACGGCAATTACTGGAGCAGGCGCAACAGCAATCCAGTGCAGCCCTGCCAGCCGCCCTGCTCGACCAGTGGTTTTTCCTGGCCGTTGGCGCGATACAGGTGCATACACAAACTGGGTCAGCGCGTGCATGGCAATTGTTTGAGCAGTCTGTGCATAGCCAATTGGGCAGCACAACATGGCAGCGCAGCTGGTCATTTGGTGCACTGGTCAGCCTCTGCGTGATCTGGATGAGCTTGAGTACGGCCCCACACAAGCCTGTCACAGAAGAGGCCTCCCCATTAGAGACCGCAGTCAGCCACGCTGGCGGCGGCACGGCAGACCCGGTGACATTGAGTTTACTCAACCTGGCCTACCAGAAAATGCAAAGTGGCAGTTGCCAGTTACCGCAGGCAGCGATGTTACCAGAAGCCCAGCGTCAGGCCTTTTTGATGTTTGTGACTGAAGGCAAGGTGGATGTGGAGCAAGTGGAGCATTTAAGACAAGCCCTGGGCTATGTCAGCTGCTTGTATCCGCAAGAGTTGATGCGTCCGCAAGGACGGGATCGTTTACCAAGAGAATAAAAATACTAGCCCTGAATCGGGAAAAAAGGGATATACCAGATGAACATGCGAGATAAAATTCTGAACATTGCAAGCACGCTGTTTGACAGCCGCGGCATCCAGGCTTCTGGCGTGGATACCATTATCCTCGAAGCCGGGGTTGCCAAGGCGACGCTGTACAAACACTTTCCGAGCAAGAATCTGCTGATTACCGCCTATTTGCGTGACAAATCGGACAAATTTTACGCCTGGCTCACCGCTCAACTCACCTCTCGCAAGGCAGAGTCGCTGGAGTTATTGCTGTTATTGTGTGAATTGATGGAGCAATGGATCAGCCAGCCCGCGTTTCGCGGCCTGCCCTTTCACATTGCCGCCGTCGAATTTCCTGAGCAAGATCATCCGATCAATCAATACTCAGTGGTGCTATCCAAGGAGTTGCAAGGCTTTTTATGCAAGATTGCCCGCGACGCAGGCGCCAAAGACCCGGAAGCGCTCGGCCAGCAGTTGACCATTCTGTTTGAAGGCGCCGCCCTGGTGGAGCGCCTCACACCCAATACCGGCGCCGCCAACCGTGCCAAACTGGCGGCCATGACCTTGGTACGCAATGCCGTTTAACCACGCTCAGTCGTTGTTTGGGTCGGCATGAAGTCTTGCGTCAATTACCGGCTCATGCTGCTGGCTATCGACGCAAGCGCCTTCTGACTCGCCATGCACGGCTTTTAGGGTCATGCCTTGATGGACAGTCATTACCAGCTTGGCCAGTAAGCTCACCTCTACACTAGCTGCAATTTCTCCCGCTTGTACCGCAATCGAAAAGCGCTTGCCTAATTTCTGCTCCATGGTCATGCGATAACCATTCAAAAAGGCTTTCATGGCTTCGGCTTCGGTGCTGCAAGCCAGTGCGCCTTTGTATAACCAGATACCCGGCAGGATGGTGGGTTTTAGCCAGCATATTGGCGGCTTGCGTAGGGATGTGCTCTATCACCTGTCGTGCGGTCGGCTGACTCAGCGCCGCTACCAGAAAGGCGGCAGGCCCCTGCAGGTATCGCTCGACGGCCTTCTGGTACAACGCTTTCTTGCAAGCATAGGCCGTGCCTTGTTCATCTGCATCGCTTCCATCAGCGTACTCTTACGGCCATATTCATAAATATATTGGCAGAGATGCCAGCAAGGGGGGAGCACTCAGGAGGCCACACTGAAAAAAGCGTCTACTTAGAATATATACATGCCGATACCGAACTGCCCACCTTACCGCAAACCTTGGCTACCGTTATTTTTACAGCCAATGTCATTCGAACTGACACTAGAAAACTGCAAATTCTGTCAGCATTTTGTTGATCACAGCTTGGCTGCAACGCTTAACCCAATGGCTCTTGCCCTCGCCTGAATAAACACACCCGCCCTGCCTTGCAGGGCTTTTTCTTCGCTGCAATCCCTGCTGTATTTTTTCAGCAGACACAGCACTTGATATATTTCCATATTTGTGGAAATATAGAAACATGAATAAAGAACAAGCGCTCACTGCACTGTCTGCCATTGCCCAATCAGCACGACTGGACATTTTTAGATGTCTGGTCCAGGCAGGGCCGGAAGGCTTGGCGGCCGGCGTGCTGTCAGACGCATTACAGATTGCGAACAGCACGCTGTCTTTTCATTTGAAGGCGCTGACCCATGCCAACCTGATTTGCGCCCGCCAGGAAAGCCGTTTTATTTATTACACGGCCAACTATGCACAGATGAATGGCTTGCTGGCTTATCTCACCGAAAACTGCTGTGGTGGCAATAGCGCCTGTTGCCCTGAGCTGCAATGTTTACCAACCTCCAAGGAAACCCGATGAAACGTATGCACCTGCATGTCCGCGTGACCGATCTGCCACAGAGCATCCGCTTTTATTCGACGCTATTTGGGATTGGTCCTAGCGTTGAAAAGGCAGACTATGCCAAATGGATGCTTGAAGATCCGCGCGTGAATTTTGCCATCAGTGCCCGCGGCCAGGCACCGGGGCTGGATCACGTTGGCATCCAAGTAGAAACCGCCGCAGAACTGGAAGTGATTCAGGCACGATTGCAAGCGGCAGACATGGCGGTGTTATCACAAACCGACACTACTTGTTGTTATGCCAAATCGGATAAACATTGGGTGCAGGACCCCTCTGGCCTGGCCTGGGAAAGCTATTTGACGCTGGAAAGTGCACCTACATTTAACGATGCTGGGAAAACAACTGCTTCAGCCCCCTGCTGCACCCCGATGGCACAGCCAGTCAGTATTCAAATCAAAAAGAAGGATGTTTAAGCCGATGACAAATCAAGCTTCAGGTATTGGAAATTTTGAGCGCCATCTGACCTGGTGGGTACTGGCGTGCATTATCACAGGCATAGCACTGGGCAAACTTGCCCCAGATTTTTTTCAAGCGCTGGGAGCGTTGAAATGGGCAGAGGTGAACTTGCCCGTGGCCGCCCTGATCTGGCTCATGATTATCCCCATGCTGCTCAAGGTGGATTTTGGCGCCATGCGCGAGGTATTGGGCCATGCCAAAGGCATCACGGTCACCCTGGTGATTAACTGGCTGGTGAAGCCGTTTTCCATGGCCTTGCTCGCCTGGCTGTTCATTCGTCACCTGTTTGCCGACTGGTTACTCGCCAAGCAAATTGACAGTTATATTGCCGGGCTGATTTTACTGGCTGCCGCACCCTGTACAGCGATGGTATTTGTCTGGAGCAATTTATGTCAGGGTGAGCCCAAATTCACCTTGTCGCAGGTGGCCATCAATGATGCCATCATGCTGATCGCGTTTGCCCCCCTGGTCGCACTCTTGCTGGGGCTATCCAGCATTATCATCCCCTGGCAAACCTTGCTGGTGTCAGTGAGCCTGTTTATCGTTGTGCCACTGATATTGAGTCAACTGCTACGGCATTGGCTGCTGGCAAAAGGGCCTCATCGATTCGCAGGCACCCTTCAAACCATCCACCCCTTTTCCATGTCAGCGTTATTGTTGACGCTGGTGTTGCTGTTTGCTTTTCAAGGCGGGCAAATCCTGTCGCAACCGTTGGTGATTGCCTTGCTGGCGGTGCCGATTTTGATCCAGGTCTATTTCAACGCCCTGCTGGCCTACTGGCTGAATAAACAATTCAAGGTCGCCCATTGTGTGGCGGGCCCCTCTGCACTGATTGGCGCGTCTAACTTTTTTGAACTTGCTGTGGCGACAGCGATTGCTTTGTTCGGGTTTGACTCGGGCGCCGCACTTGCAACAGTGGTCGGTGTGTTGATAGAAGTGCCAGTCATGCTGTCTATCGTCGCCATCGTAAACCGTTCTAAACATTGGTATGAAAGTGTGTAATATGCGCATCCTGTTTTTATGTACCGGCAACTCCTGCCGCTCCATCATTGCCGAAGCCACCTTTAATCACCTTGCGCCAGCAGGCATGCGGGCACAAAGTGCCGGCAGCCATCCTACGGGTAAGGTGCATCCTCGCTCAATTGCCCTCCTGCAGGCCAAAGGCATTGCCACAACAGGCTATTTCAGCAAGTCCTGGGACGAGATTGGGGAAACACCTGACATTGTCATCACCGTCTGCAGCAACGCAGCCGGTGAAACCTGCCCTGCCTATCTAGGCAATGTGCTCCGTGCACATTGGGGGGTGGATGATCCAGCCAAGGCGACTGGCACCGAGGCTGAGATTGCGGCCAGCTTTGAGCAAGCCTACCGGATTCTGCGCACGCGTATTGAAGCCTTCCTCAAGTTGGAAAGCACAATATATCAGGACAGAGTAGCGCTACAGGCCGTCTTGCAGCAGATAGGTCAACTCAGTTAAGTAGCGCGTATGCTAGGTGGCAGCGCTTAGAAAGGTTTACGCGGCTCAAGGTGGCGGAAAATAATCCGGCCTTTGTCCATGTCATAAGGGGACATTTCAATGGTGATTTTATCGCCAGCCAAAATACGGATTTTGTGTTTGCGCATTTTGCCGCCGGTATAAGCGATCAACTCGTGACCATTATCCAACTTCACCCGATAACGGGCATCAGGCAAAATTTCCGTCACTGCACCCTGCATTTCGATTAATTCTTCTTTAGCCATCGCTATCCCCCTAAAAAGTAAGTCGTTTCAAAATAAAAAAGCCCGGAAACTCCGGGCTTTTCTCGGAGGCTGCATACACAGCCTTGCCGAAAACCATTGAATTACTCAATGATTTGAATGTTTGCCGCTTGTTTGCCTTTAGGGCCTGTTGCCACTTCAAAGCTCACGCGTTGGTTTTCTTTGAGTGTTTTGAAGCCAGCAGATTGAATTGCAGAGAAGTGCGCGAACAAATCTTCGCCGCCGTTATCCGGAGTAATAAAACCAAAACCTTTAGAGTCGTTAAACCATTTAACAGAACCTGTCACCATAATAAATCCTTGTACAAAAAATAAAAATGCGGGCGGTTGCCCATTAAAACGAGGATCAAGATGGCGAGAAGTAACGATAGAACCAAAAGATAGAACCGGGGAACAACAACACTACTTGAACTTCGTGAGTTGGTACTATGCACGTAATATCAAATATTAGCAACAAGTATTTGACAAATTGAAAGATGCCGCGACAATCTTCGTCAAAAACAGCATGTTGCCTTGATCAAGGCACAGGCTTTGCGTGCCGCATTGGGCCTCATTCCCAAGACTGCGGGATCGCGCTCACCAGATAATCCATAAATGCGCGTACCTTGTTGGTCATGGCGTACTTGTCGCGATAACAGGCATAAAACTCTAAGGGGACGCTCTCGGCTGCCATCGCCTCCGGCTGTTGGGCGGAAGGCTGAAACAGCGGGATCAGCGTACCCTTTTTAATTGCGTGATTGACGACGAATGCAGCCAGGCGCGCAATTCCCGCCCCCGCCAAAGCAAGTTGAAAAATGGAGTCGATATCATTGCAAACGATGCTAGGGATGATTTCAGGCTCGTATAACATGCCATTGCGGTTAAAACTCCAGTTCAACAAGCGTCCATCCACCGGGATGCGGAACAACAGGCAATCATGTTGCGATAAGTCTTCTGGGGTCTGAGGCAGGCCTTTGCGTTGCAGATAGTCCGGTGCAGCACAAAACAGTACGGGGACGCTCGCGATTTTCCTGGCAATCAGTCCAGGCTCTAGCTGCTGTTTGAAACGGATGCTGATATCGATATCCTCTGCCACATGATCCAGGCTACGATCAGACAGAATCAGCTCCAGAGACACTTGCGGGAAACGGCGGCTAAATGCCGGGATCAACGGCATTAAGACATGACGGCCAAAAGCCACCGAGGAACCAATCCGTAAGCGCCCCTGCGGTTGCCCGTGAAACTCGGTAATGGCCGATTGTGCCCTGGCCAGCACGTCTACCAGATGCTGGACCTCTGCATAATAAAGCGCACCACTTTCTGTCAGCGCCAGCTTGCGCGTGGTTCGCATCAACAAGCGCGTCCCCAATGACTTTTCCAGACGCTGGATATTCTGGCTGGCCGCTGCCGCCGTAATGCCTTGCAACCGCGCACCCGCCGCAATACTGCCGGCCTGTACCGCTTTTACAAAGCTTTCTATGCTTCTTAAGGTATCCATAAACTATCGAATAGCATGATTGATTCGATAGTTTAACTTTATAGTGATTAAATCTTCAAGCCTCTACCCGACAACTGTGTGAGCTTTTATAGTGTCACCACACATTAGGAGAACCACCATGAATCAAACCAGAACGACTTTCCGCAAGATCCCCAAGCAATTTACGCCTTATGTCTTTGCCTTTTTTATGGCAGGCATCATGGCCTTTTTGATGTCTATGGTCATTGTAGCTGCCAACAGTGGCTTACAGGCCGGTTATGTGGCGCGTGTCATCCATGCTTATACACTTGCGATGCCTGTCGCTTTCTGTTGTGTGCTGATTGTGCGGCCTATTGTCATGCATTTGGTGAATCAGTTGGTCGAAACCCATTGATGGCGTGAGCTGCCACAAACAAAAACGGATACCAAGGTATCCGTTTTTACGCATGCTAACGCATGTGTATGGCGATTAAAACAGCGGCGCGTACAAAGCGACCAGCGTGTACCCAATCAAGCCCCCTGCCAAGACGTCACTCGGATAATGCAAGCCCAGCACGACACGTGAGATGCCAACTAACATGACAAACGGATAAACGACAGGAAACAGTTGCGGGTAATAATGCACGGCCACCATGCCAAACGCCACCGCGTGCAAGGTATGCCCTGATGGAAAACTGAAGTAATCCAGCGGTGTGCCACTCAACAAGACATCCTGACGCACCTGAAAGGGTCGTGGACGGCTGGTGCGATGTTTCAACCATTTATAGACCAGTGTACCGCTCAGTCCTACGGTCAACATATGCAGGCAGACGTAAAGACCGTGCTGGCCTTGGCTGATGGCAATCACCAGCATGAGCAAATACCAGAACATACCATCGCCCATACGCGAAATGGCGCGAAACAGGTTGCGTATCAGGCGATATTGTCCGGTATGGCTGACTTTGACACACAGTCGGCTATCGACCGACTGCACCCATCCCAGTGTTTGTTGTAGTTTCAGCATCGCAGGTCCTTTCCGGGGCTTCCCCCGACTATGCTTGTTGGGTAAGCCTAGTCTGAACCGGATGCTTTAAATTAGCGTGAAAGATTGATGAATTAAATATGACGGGTGCTTATGCGATGAGCGCATGCCAAGGAGTAGCCCTTGTACATTCACGCAGGCTTTATTTCCAGAGTACCCGATAGACAAAGCCCGGGAATGAAAACACCAGAAACAGGCATAGCGTGACACTGTAGAACTCCCAGCCTTGCGGCCAGACTTGTCCCATCACATAACGCTCAACCAGGTAGCCAATCAGCAGCGTGATGAAATAGGCAGGCAACATGGCGGCAAAACGCTGCCATAGCTGCTGAATATTGCCGACCAAACCCAGCCACTTATCCGAAATCCAGGCCAGGTTTGCCAAAAACAACATGAGCAACAAAAAAATGAGTTTGGTAGCCATCTTATTGCAGACTCATCAGCAAGCTATGCCCGCAGACGCCTAATAGAATTTCAGGGAACAAGCCCAAGCCCAGTAACGCCAGGGTATGCACACTGAGGATAAAGCGCATATCGATCGGTGCGGACAGCGGTGTATGGTCTTCCGGTGCATCAAAATACATTTTACGCACGATGTTGAGATAGTAGAACGCACCAATAGTCGCCATCAGCACGGCAAACACCACCTGCCAGGTGAAGCCAGCCTGCCAGGCGGCCTGCAATACGGTGAATTTGGCATAAAAACCAATGGTAGGCGGAATACCGGCCATGCTGAACATAATGATCAACATGAGGAAAGCAAACCATGGATGGCGCTGGTTAAGCCCTTTGAGATCGTTGATCTCTTCGGCTTCAAAGCCCTGACGGCTCAATACCAGAATGATACCGAAGCCGGCAATTGACATCAGGACATAGGCACTGATGTAAAAGAAGCTGGAAGCAAAGCCATTGGCATTGGCACTCATCATGCCGAACAGAATGAACCCAACATGCGAAATCGTGGAATATGCCAACATACGCTTGAGGTTGGTCTGCACAATCGCGCTAAAGTTACCGATGATGATGGACAACACCGCCATTAACATCAGCATATCCTGCCAGTCCATGGCCAGCGGATGCAGACCTTGCACCAACAGACGCACGGTCATCGCATAAGCCGCCAGTTTTGGCACGGAGCCAATTAACAGTGTCATCGGAGTTGGCGACCCCTGATAGACATCGGGCACCCACATCTGGAACGGGACAGCGCCAAACTTGAAGGCAATACCGGCAACCAGAAACACCAAGCCCATGATCAGCACAGGGCTCTTGGGCTGCTGACTAATGCTGTTGGCAATATCACTGACATCCAGGCTGCCAGTCATGCCATACAGCATACTCATGCCATATAGCAGCATCCCTGAAGCGAGTGCACCTAACACAAAATATTTCATGGCCGACTCGGACGCTCTTGGATTATCGCGATCAAAGGCTACCAGAGAGTAGAGGCACAGTGACAGCAATTCCAGGCCCATATAAATGGTCAGCAGGTTGTGGCCTGACACCATGATCATCATACCGAGCAAGCCGAACAGGACCATGGCATAAAACTCACCACGATAGAGGTTACGGTCTTGCAGGTATTTGCGGGTATATACCAGGATCAACGAGGTGCCCAGATACATCATCATTTTGATGACGTCTGACAAGGTATCGTCGATAAACATGTGCGAGAAGGCAAAGCCCACCGCTGGGGTATGCGTTTTAAAAGTAAAGAAGGCGGCCGCAAGCAAGGTCAGCTGACTTAATCCATAAATCATGAAGCGGTTTTGTGGCAGGATGAACAAATCCAGCAACAAAATAAACATGGCCATGCCCAATACAACCATTTCCGGCAACAGGGCGAGCAAGTCAAATTGCATATTATCCATTTTTTAAAATCCTGCTTTTAATAGCCTGTGACGGGCAATTTGGAAATCGCCATATGTTTCAGGAACTCTGTGCTGGTTGCCTGCATCACTTCGGTCAGTGCTTGTGGATAGACGCCGAAACCAATCACCAAGATGGCCAGAATACCCAAGATCAGGAACTCACGTTTGCTGAGGTCGCTCAGTTCGGCCACGTGATGATTTGTCACATTGCCAAAGAACACACGCTTGGTCATCCACAGCGTATAGGCGGCACCAAATATCAAGGTCGTCGCGGCAAAGAAAGCCACCCAGAAATTGAATTTGACTGCGGCCAGAATCACCATAAACTCGCCCACAAAGCCGGAGGTGCCAGGCAAGCCACTGTTGGCCATGGCAAACAACACGGCAAAGGCGGCAAACACAGGCATCTTGTTAACCACGCCACCATACGCGGAAATTTCACGGCTATGGACGCGGTCGTATAACACACCTACGCTCAGGAACATCGCAGAAGAAATAAAGCCATGTGAAATCATTTGCACCAAGGCCCCCTCAAGCGCCAACTGGCTAAACATGAAGAAGCCCAAAGTGACAAAGCCCATGTGCGAGATCGAAGAATAAGCAATCAGCTTCTTCATGTCTTTTTGCACCAGCGCGACCAGTGCGATGTAGACCACTGCAATCAGCGACAGCGCGACCATGGCTGAAGTGAAGTAATGGGCTGCATCCGGAGCAATCGGCATGGCAAATCGCAGAAAGCTGTAGCCGCCAAGTTTCAGTGCAATGGCCGCCAGCACCACAGAACCACCCGTAGGTGCTTCAACGTGCGCATCCGGCAACCAGGTATGCACTGGCCACATCGGGATTTTCACCGCAAACGCCATGAAGAAGGCAATGAAAATATAGATTTGCGCTTGCAGGCTGAGCGGTAACAAATAGTAATCAGCCAACTCGAAACTGCCAGTCTGGTGATACAGGTAAATAAAAGCGACCAGCATCAACAAGGAGCCCAGCAAGGTATACAGGAAAAACTTGATGGTAGCGTAGACGCGGTTAGGCCCGCCCCAGATGCCAATCACCAGGAACATCGGAATCAGCATCGCTTCCCAGAAGACGTAATACAGAATCGCATCAAGCGCGGTGAACACACCAATCATGATCCCGCTCATGATCAGGAAGGCCGCCATGTACTGTGCCACATGTTTGGTAATCACTTCCCAACCTGCCAGTACCACAATCACCGTGGTAAAACTGGTTAACAGCACCAACGGCATTGAAAAGCCGTCCACCCCCAGGTGGTAATGCATATTGAAGGCCGGTACCCAGGGCAGCAATTCTTCAAACTGGAAGAAGCCGTCGTGAATATCAAACTGCGTGTACAGCGGCACAGTCACCAGAAAACTGACCAGGCTACCTACCAATGCCAGCCATCGAGTCAATGTGGCCTTTTGGTCACCGCCTAGCAACAACACCAGCACGCCAGACAATACCGGCAGCCAGACGGCCAGACTTAACCAGGAAATACTTGTGAGGTCGGCTTGCATCATTAGTTAATTTTGATAAAGAAAGTCATAAGAAGGAATACGCCAATAATCATGGCAAAGGCGTAGTGATAAATTAAACCGGATTGCAGCGTGCGTATTTTGGCAGAAATCTTGCCCATGGTATTGGCGGTGCCGTTGACCATGGCGCCATCAATCAACGTGATGTCACCAAACTTCCACAACAAGCCGCCCAGACAGCGTGAACCTCCGGCAAAAAACTTCTCGTTAAAGCTGTCAAAACCGTATTTGTTTTCAAGGATGTTGTAAATCACGATAAAGCGGGCTTTGATTGCAGCAGGGATATCCGGACGCTTCATATAGAAGAACCATGACAGTGCCACCCCGGAGGCCGCCAGGAAAAATGGCAGACTGGTAAAGCCATGAATCGCCATGCCTGCCGGACTATGCATGAACTCATGGTAGTGATGGGCGAGGTGCTCCATGGCAGGATGCGCTTCAGGATTCACAAAAATCACATTTTTGAAGAAATCACCGTACAGCATCGGTTCCAGTGCAATGTAACCAATCACCAGTGAGGGGATCGCCAGCAACGCCAATGGCAAGGTAACGACCCAGCCTGGCTCATGCGGATCATCGTTTGGTCCCAGGCCATGATGATGCTCTTCGTCATGTGCATGATCATCAGGATGCGCGTCGTCATGGTGTGCGTCTGCATGTGCGACATGTGCATGGTCATCATGTTTGGCATGGCGCCACTTTTCCTCACCGTGGAATACCAGGAAGTACAAACGGAATGAATAGAATGCGGTCACAAACACACCGACAATCACGGCAAAATAGGCAAAACCACTCCCAGGGATATGCGACAACTCAACCGCTTCGATGATGCTGTCCTTGGAATAAAACCCGGCAAAGAACGGCGTGCCAATCAAGGCCAGAGAACCGATCAATGAGGTGATCCAGGTGACCGGCAGGTATTTCTTGAGGTTACCCATGTTGCGGATATCCTGGTCGTGGTGCATACCCATAATCACAGAACCGGCACCCAGGAATAACAACGCCTTAAAGAACGCATGGGTCATCAGATGGAAAATGGCTACAGAATAGGCTGATGCACCCAATGCAACAGTCATATACCCGAGTTGCGACAAGGTCGAATAGGCCACCACGCGCTTGATATCGTTCTGGATAATACCCAGGAAGCCCATGAACAGCGCAGTGATCGCACCGATCACCATCACGGTTGATAAAGCAGTCGTAGACAACTCATACAATGGCGACATACGTGCAACCATAAAGATACCCGCAGTCACCATAGTGGCAGCGTGAATCAGCGCAGAAATTGGCGTTGGACCTTCCATGGAGTCTGGCAGCCAGACATGCAGCGGAACTTGTGCAGATTTACCCATGGCGCCGACAAACAATAACAGGCAAGTGACTGTCATCAGGGACCAGTTGCAACTACCAATCAAGTTAACTTGTGTATTGGCAAACTCAGGGGCGCGCTGAAACACGGTGGCGTAATCCAGGCTACCAAAGTAATACAGCACCATGCCTATACCCAACAGGAAACCGAAGTCCCCTACCCGGTTAACCAGAAAGGCTTTCAAATTGGCGTAAATGGCGGTGGGACGTGTAAACCAGAAACCAATCAGCAGATATGACACCAGACCGACCGCCTCCCAGCCAAAGAACAACTGCATGAAGTTGTTGCTCATGACCAGCATCAGCATGGAGAAGGTAAACAGCGAAATGTAGCTGAAGAAGCGACTATAGCCTGGGTCTTCTTCCATGTAGCCGATGGTATAAATATGCACCATGAGTGACACAAAAGTCACCACGACCATCATCATGGCACTCAGGTTATCAATCAGGAAGCCCACTTCAAAATGCACGTCACCCGAGTTGAGCCAGGTATACACCGCTTCGTTGAGCGTGAAGCCATTCAGGGTCTGGTTAAAAATGTAGGCAGACAAGGCAAATGCCGCGCCGACGCCAGCGATGGTCAACACATGTGCGGCCCAGCGTGGTAAGTAATTCCTAAAGAGGCCAACAGCGGCCGCAGCCAGCAAAGGCAACATCGGAATCAAGATCAGGATTTGTTTTATTGTCATCTCGCTTAACCTTTTAATTGATCCAGATCATCGACGTTGATGGTACGCAGGTTGCGGAACAATACGACCAGAATCGCGAGACCAATTGCAGACTCCGCTGCAGCCACCGTCAAGATGAAAAAGACGAATACCTGACCACCAATATCATTGAGGTAATGCGAAAAAGCCACAAAATTCAGGTTAACGGCCAACAGCATCAACTCAATTGCCATGAGCAAAATAATGACGTTTTTGCGGTTGAGGAAAATACCAATCACACTGATGGCAAACATCAGCGCCCCCAAAATCAGGTAGTGAGACAAACCGACCATGATTATTTACTCTCCTCTGCAGACGGTGCCGGTACTTCAACTTCAGCAGGCATAGAGATAATACGCAATCTGTCGTTACGCTTCACTTTGACCTGCTCGGCCGGATTCATGGATTTGTTGTCTTTACGTTCACGCAAGGTCAACACAATTGCGGCAATCATCGCCACCAGCAACACGACCGCCGCTAGTTCAAACGGGAGCAAGTAGTCGGTATACAATACCTTGCCCAACGCAGCCGTATTACTGAAGCCTGCCGGTGCAGACACCGCCTGACTGGGATTGAGGTTTTTGGCGGAAAGCACCATCACCATTTCGGCCATCATGACCACGCCAAAGGTCAACGCCAATGGCAGGTTAGACCAGAAGCCTTCACGCAATTTGTCGATATTGATGTCCAGCATCATCACCACAAACAGGAACAGCACCATCACCGCCCCCACGTACACCAGAATCAGGGCAATGGCGAGAAACTCAGCTTCAAGCAACAACCAGATGCCTGCCGCCGTAAAAAATGCCAGCACCAGAAACAGTGCAGCATGCACGGGGTTACGCGTAGTAATCACGCGGATGCCAGAGAACAGCAGAATCGCTGCCAGCACATAAAAAACAATATCGGTAAATAACATTTAGGATTCCTGTCCGCGCTTATCGATAAGCTTTATCCTGGGCGCGGTCTGCTGCAATTTGCGCCTCGTATTTGTCACCCACTTCGAGCAACATTTTTTTTGTATACAGCAGGTCGCCGCGCTGCTCGCCGTGGTAGTCAAAAATCCGTGTTTCCACGATGCTATCCACTGGGCAGGATTCTTCACAAAAACCGCAAAAAATGCACTTGGTCAGGTCAATGTCATAACGCGTGGTACGGCGGGTGCCATCATCACGCTGCTCGGATTCAATCGTAATCGCCATCGCCGGACAGACTGCTTCACACAGCTTGCAGGCAATGCAGCGCTCTTCACCGTTAGGGTAGCGACGCAACGCGTGCAAGCCACGAAAACGGTTGGACTGCGGTGTACGTTCTTCCGGGTATTGAATAGTAATTTTCTTGGCGAAGAAATAGCGTCCGGTCAGGGCCATGCCTTTAAGCATCTCCCATAACATCAAACTGCCTAATGTATTTTTAATTGCGTTCAACATGGTAAGGTTTCCAAATACGTTGTCCGTGCGATTGTCCAGTTAGTGGAATAAATAAGCCCACTGGGTTTGCATCATGCCACCGACCACAATAATCCAGACCAGCGTGATGGGAATAAATACTTTCCAACCCAAACGCATGATCTGGTCATAGCGATAACGTGGAAAGGTAGCGCGGAACCACAAGAACAGGAACAACAGGAAAGCGACTTTTGCCAGCAACCATACAATACTGTCAGGCAAGAACGGCACCGGTGATAACCAACCGCCCAAGAACATCAATGCGGCCAGCATGGACACCAGCATCATATTGGCATACTCAGCCAGGAAGAACACCGCAAAGGCCATGCCCGAGTACTCTACATGGAAACCTGCCACGATTTCAGATTCACCTTCGGCGACGTCAAACGGCGCACGGTTGGTTTCAGCCACCGCACTAATAAAATAGACGACGAACAGCGGGAACAACGGCAGGAAATACCAGTGCCAGAAGCCCCCTTCTTGCCCCATCACGATCTTGCCCAAATTCAGTGAGTTGGCACACATCAAGACACCGACCAGTGTAAACCCCATGGCAATCTCATACGAGACAATTTGTGCTGCGGAACGCAAGGACCCTAGAAACGCATATTTTGAGTTGGACGCCCACCCGGCGATAATCACGCCGTAGACAGCAACTGAGGTCATGGCCAGTATATAGAGTAAGCCTGCATCGACATTGGCCAACACCAGTGTGGCATCAAAAGGCACCACGGCCCAAGCTGCAAACGCCGGAGCAATTGCCAGTACTGGGCCAATAAAAAACAATGCTTTATTAGACGCAGTCGGCAGAATAATTTCTTTAAACAGCAATTTGAGGCCATCTGCCAATGGTTGCAACAAACCCCAGTAGCCCACACGGTTGGGACCGATACGCACCTGCATGTAACCAATCACTTTACGCTCGGCCAGTGTGAGGTAGGCAACGCCTATCATCAATGGCAGCACAATCGCCACAATTTTAATCAGTGTCCACACGACCAGTTGTACGTCTGTCCAGTAGGAACCAAATAATTCAGCAAAGAAATGCATGTTATGCCATCTCGGTCAGTTGTTTTTCGTAAATTGCCACTTGCTCGGCAGACGCTTTTTCAATGGTGATGTCCCCCATCAAATCGCCAAGACCCGCAGTGAGTGGATGCGCTGCAGCCACACGCACACAGCCTTTGGCAACGTGGTTATCCAGACGCGCTTTAAGCACAGCACTGCCTTTATCCTGACGGGCGACGACGATGTCGCCATCTTGCAAGCCAAGCTCTGCCAATTGGTCAGCATGCATCCGCGCCATCGGACGGATGTTGTATTTGGTTTTTTGCAAGGGCGCAGAACGGCGCACGATCGGGTCAGACTCGTATTGTGGAACTTCACCAATTCGCTGCAGGCCTTGTTTCTTGATATTCACCTGAATTTCTACCAGCTCTTTGAGGTTGTTGTTGAGACTGCGCCAGACCACGGCCGAGGGTTTCTCACCATTAAAGATGGCATTTTTCACTTCGTCGGAACTGTTGTATTCAAAGCCAGGCAAGTCCAGCGTATTTGCCAGCACACGCAGGACTTTCCAGCCTGGGCGCGCTTCGCCGAGAGGACGCGTCACGGCCTGGAAGCTCTGTACACGCCCTTCCATGCTCATAAAGCTGCCTGAGGTCTCGGTGAATGGCGTGATCGGTAACAGGATATCGGCGTTGTCGAGTGCTGCAGACTTGTACGCCGTCAAGGCAATCACGCACTCGGCTTTGGCGATGGCATCGGCTGCCAGTGCGGCATGCTGACAATCCAGCTCAGGCTCGATATTGAGCAATAGATACGCTTTGCGTGGGACTTCCAGCATAGCCCGTGCGTGCATGCCAGTGGCTGTAGGCATGACACCCATCAAATGCATGCCGGTGCTGTTTGCCGCTGGCGGTAAAATACCGCCTTTCGCACCACTGATGCCGCCAATGGCTTCAGCCATACTGTACATCTCGGTAAAACGGGGATCACTCAAGGCCATATTGCCTAGAAAAATACCAACCTTGGGTGCAATCAGGATCAAGTCGTCGCTGATACCCGCCAGGCACTCTGCAATTTTTTGCGTATTGGGACGCACCTGAATTTCTTCGAGTAACTTGTTCAGGGTGGGTGGCAAGCATAGCGACAGTTTTTGCAAGCCAGACATGGCTTTGAGGATCTGGCCCAACACATTCACCATGTCGTTCGGGCGCACAATGACTTTATGTGCAATGTCCATCAATGGATCGTTATCGAGCGGGCTGACAATACATAATTCAGCCCCTCTGGAAACGGCCTTGCGGATACGTTGTGCCAGCAAAGGATGTTCGTTGCGGATATTCGAACCAATCAGCAGGATGCGATCCAGCTCTTCGATTTCCTGAATATTGCAGCCCATCCATGGTGTGCCGGTACGTTTGCCATCCAGGCGGAAGTCTGTCTGACGCAGGCGGTAATCGACGTTGCCACAGCCCAGGCCATCTGCCAGCTGCTTGATCAGGTAGCCTTCTTCCATGGTGCTATTCGGAGAAACCAGCACGCCCAAGGCATCACCGCCATATTGTTTGGTAATGTCTTTGAGCTGACCCGCTGCAAATTCAATGGCTGTTTTCCAGTCAGTTTCCTGCCATTGCCCGTTGTGCTTGATCATGGGCACCTTGAGGCGGTCCGGACTGTTCAAACCCTCGTAGGAGAAACGGTCACGGTCAGACAGCCAGCACTCGTTAATCGACTCTTTTTCACGCGGTAACACACGCATGACTTTATGATCTTTGACGTGGACTTCAATGTGCGAGCCCAAGCCATCGTGCGGCGCAATCGAAGGTCTGCGCACCAGCTCCCAGCTGCGTGCAGAGTAACGGAAAGGCTTGCTGGTCAGCGCGCCCACCGGGCACAAATCAATAATATTGCCGCTGAGCTCAGAGTTCACAGACTGGTCAACATAAGCGGTAATCTCGGCATGCTCGCCACGATTGACCAAGCCCAGCTCCTGCATGCCGCCTACTTCTTTCAGGAAGCGCACACAGCGGGTACATTGGATACAACGGGTCATGTCAGTACTGACCAGCGGACCAATGTTTTTATTGAAGACCACACGTTTTTCTTCGATATAGCGTGAGCCAGATGCGCCATAAGCGACGGCAATATCCTGCAAGTCACATTCACCGCCTTGGTCGCAAATTGGGCAATCCAGCGGGTGGTTAATCAGCAAAAACTCCATCACGCTTTGCTGGGCTTCCACGGCAGACTTACTACGGGTGTAAATCTTCATACCGTCCGCCACCGGGGTGGCACAAGCAGGCAGCGGTTTGTTGAATTTTTCTACCTGCACCAGACACATACGACAGTTGGCGGCCACCGACAGCTTTTTGTGGTAACAAAAACGCGGGATGGCGATCCCTGCCGCATCGGCCGCATCAATAATGGTGCTGCCGTGTTCGACTTCTAGAGGTTTGCCGTCAATTTCGATGTTTAGCATGTGATTACCGTTAAGCTTAAAACCGTTTATTTACCATCTACCATGGATTTTCCATGCTGGATGTAATACTCAAATTCGGGACGGAAGTGCTTGATGAAACTCAACACAGGCGTTGCTGCAGCATCACCCAAAGCACAGATGGTTCGGCCAGAAATGTTGTTACTTAAATCAGTCAGCAAGTCGAGATCTTCCATCTTGCCTTTACCATCGACAATACGCTCGATAATGCGATACACCCAACCGGTGCCTTCGCGGCAAGGCGTGCATTGCCCACAGCTTTCTTCATAAAAGAAATAGCTCAAGCGCTTGAGTGTTTTCACCATGCAGGTGGTTTCGTCCATCACAATCATGGAACCCGCACCCAAGCTGGAGCCGGCTTTGCTCAAGCCATCATAGTCCATGGTGGCATTTTCAATGGCGCTCGCTGGCATGACCGCAGTGGAAGGGCCGCCAGGAATCACCGCTTTGAGTTTGCGACCTTTCCAAACACCACCGGCCATGGCCAGCAGGTCCTTAAAAGGTGTCCCCATTTTAATCTCGTAGTTACCTGGTTTTTCAACATGACCAGACACCGAGAATAACTTACTGCCGCCAGAATTAGGCACGCCTAAATCTGCAAATGCCTGCCCACCATGCTGCATGATCCAGGGGATAGAAGCATAGCTCTCGGTATTGTTGACGTTGGTCGGCTTGCCAAATACACCATAGCTGGCAGGAAAAGGTGGTTTGAAACGAGGCTGGCCTTTTTTGCCTTCAATCGACTCAATCAGGGCCGTTTCTTCGCCGCAAATATAAGCCCCGTAACCATGGACGGCATAGAGATCAAAGCTAAATTCGGTGCCGAACAGATTTTCACCTAGGTAGCCAGCTTCACGCGCTTCAGCTAACGCAGCCTCAAAAATCTCATAATCCTGCCAGATTTCACCGTGGATATAGTTATACCCCACGCGTGCACCCAGCGTGTAAGCGGCAATCGCCATGCCTTCGATTAACTGGTGCGGGTTATAACGGATAATGTCACGGTCTTTAAATGTGCCTGGCTCGCCTTCGTCTGTGTTGCAAACCAGATATTTGGTGCCGTCGTAATAACGCGGCATAAAGCTCCATTTGAGGCCGGTCGGAAAGCCTGCACCACCTCGACCACGCAAATTGGACACCTTGACCTGGCTGATGATATCCGGGGCCTTCACTTTTTCGGTCACCAAGCGCTTGAGCTGGGCATAGCCGCCTAATTTCTCATAAGTTGCCAGGGCGGCAGGATTGTCTTCGCTAAGTGTACGCAAAGTCACCAAAGTCTGGCCAGCCAAATCAGTTTTGATCACTGGTTTACTATTCAAGGAAGCATTTGAAGTCTTAGCCATATTCCGTATCCTAGCCCTTGTTTAGCTCGTTAATGAGGGCATCCACTTTTTCGGTGGTCAGAAATTCGTGCATTTCACTGTTATTCACATGCAGTAACGGTGCGCCACCGCAACAGCCCATACACTCGCCTTCTTTCAGGCAGAATTTACCATCCGCTGTAACTTCGTTGAAGCCCACACCCAACTTGTGCTGCAAGTGCTCGACAATCTCATCCGAGCCACGCAACATGCAAGAAATATTAGTACAGACCGTAATTTTGTATTTTCCGACTGGCTCGAGATCATACATATTGTAGAAGGTAGCGACTTCTAACGCCGCGATTTCCGGAATGCGCAAGTACTTGGCTACTTCGGAAATACTTTCCTTGGATAACCAGCCACGCTCCATCTGGACGATGCGTAATGCAGACATCACCGCTGCCTGACGCCTGTCAGCTGGATATTTGGACAGTTCGTATTCAATCTTTTCAATCGATTCTGCACTGAGCATGCTTTTACCTTACTATCTTTTCGATCCGCGCTATCACGTTGTTCGGATTATCTGTCGATCTCACCGAACACAATATCCTGTGTCCCAATGATGGCTACCAGGTCGGCAATCATGTGACCTTTGGTCATCTCATCCAATGCAGCCAAATGGGCAAAACCTGGCGCACGGATTTTCAGGCGGTAGGGTTTATTGGCACCATCTGACACCATATAAATCCCGAACTCGCCTTTGGGATGCTCAACCGCGGCATAGGCCTCCCCTGCGGGAACATGGAAACCCTCGGTAAATAACTTGAAGTGGTGGATCAAGTCTTCCATATTGGTTTTCATGCCTTCGCGGTTTGGCGGGGCAATCTTATTGTCATCTGTAATGACTGGCCCTGGGTTCTTGCGTAACCAGTCTATGCATTGTTTGATGATACGGTTGGATTGACGCATTTCTTCCACACGCACCAGATACCGGTCATAACAGTCGCCATTGACGCCAATCGGGATATCAAAGTCCATCTTGTCATAGACTTCATAAGGCTGTTTCTTGCGTAAATCCCAGGCAATGCCAGAGCCACGCAACATGGCACCGGTCATGCCCAATGCCAATGCTCGCTCCGGTGTCACCACGCCAATACCCACTGTCCGCTGTTTCCAGATACGGTTATCGGTTAACAGTGTTTCATATTCGTCGACATACGTCGGGAAGCGATTGGTAAAGTCTTCAATGAAATCCAGCATGGAACCCTGACGGTTTTCATTGAGCTTGTTAATTTCTTCTGCACTACGGAATTTGGTGGTTTCGTGTTGCGGCATTTTTTCCGGCAGGTCACGATATACGCCACCCGGGCGGTAATATGCCGCATGCATACGGGCGCCAGACACGGCCTCATACACATCAAACAAATCTTCACGCTCGCGGAACGCGTACAGGAAAACCGTCATGGCGCCGACGTCCAGCGCATGTGCACCCAGCCACAGCAAGTGGTTGAGAATACGGGTAATTTCGTCGAACATGACGCGGATATACTGCGCGCGCACTGGCACCTCAATGCCGAGCATTTTTTCAATCGCCATGACATAGGCGTGCTCATTGGCCATCATGGAGACATAATCCAGCCTGTCCATATAAGGCACACTTTGCAAATAAGTGCGGTTCTCAGCCAGTTTTTCAGTGGCACGGTGCAGCAGGCCAATGTGTGGATCGGCGCGCTGGATCACTTCACCATCCAGCTCCAGCACCAAACGCAACACACCGTGTGCCGCAGGGTGCTGCGGGCCGAAGTTCATCGTATAGTTCTTAATTTCAGCCATACTAACCATTCCTCAGCTTGCAAGATTCAGCCCAAAACAAGGCGGAATTGCACAGACTGTATGAGTCAATACGGCAAGCAATGACAACGCCGCATTGGATTGAAGCTTGCAAGTGATTAGCCATGGTGAGCACCTTCATCACGAATAACTCGCGGCACATTATTGCGCAACTCTACCGATACTGGCTGATAGATGACGCGCTGCTGAACAGGGTCATAACGCATTTCAACGTTACCAATCATGGGGAAATCTTTACGGAAAGGATGACCGACAAAACCGTAATCTGTCAGCAAACGACGCAAATCAGGGTGATTTTCAAACATGATGCCGTAGAGGTCAAAAGCTTCACGCTCAAACCAGTTGGCGACCGGCCAGATATCGACCAAGGTCGGAAACACAGGAAAGTCATCGTCAGCTGCAAACGCACGGATACGCACACGCTGATTCAAACTGACCGAAAGCAAATGCAGCACCACAGCAAAGCGCTGACCTTCCCAGCGGCCATCGCCATACTCCAGATAATCCACCCCACACAAGTCAATCAGTTGCTCAAATTTGAGCTCCGCATGGGTTTTCAATTTTTCAGCCACGGCCAGCAGGTGTTTCACATGGACTTCCACCGTGAGTTCACCCAACTGTTGCTCCAGCCTGACCACACCCTCACCCAAGGCCAACTTGAGCTGTGCAGACAAATGTTCGAGTTTTGCAGACATAGTTAATTTCTAGGGCTTAGTATGTTGTCAGAGCACGTCACCATCAGGTTCTGGCAATCGTATTGGTACGCTTGATTTTCTTTTGCAACTGGATAATGCCGTACAGCAAGGCCTCGGCAGTGGGAGGACACCCAGGCACATATACATCCACCGGCACAATCCGGTCACAGCCGCGCACGACTGCATAAGAGTAGTGATAGTAGCCGCCACCGTTAGCACAACTGCCCATGGAAATTACCCAGCGCGGCTCTGCCATCTGGTCATACACCTTGCGCAGCGCAGGGGCCATTTTGTTCACCAGCGTGCCCGCCACAATCATCACGTCAGACTGACGTGGGCTGGGCCTGAACACAATCCCGAAACGGTCCAGATCGTAACGCGAAGCGCCGGCATGCATCATTTCAACCGCACAGCAAGCCAGGCCGAACGTCATCGGCCACAATGAACCGGTACGGGTGTAATTAATCACCGTATCCAGCGTGGTGGTAACAAAGCCTTTTTCTAATACGCCTTCAATGCTCATTTTGCATCAATCCCATTCAAGGGCGCCCTTCATCCATTCAAAGATGAAGCCGACCACCAATACAAATAAAAACACCATCATTGCCCAGAAGCCAGCAGAGCCAATTTCTTGGATCACCACCGCCCATGGAAAAAGAAATGCAATTTCGAGATCAAACAGAATAAACAGAATGGCGACCAGATAGTACCGCACGTCAAACTTCATGCGCGCATCTTCAAAGGCTTCAAAGCCACATTCGTATGGAGAGTTTTTTTCCGCATCAGGTTTGTGCGGAGAGAGAATTTTACCGGCAAGCAACGGACCAAGACCAACGCCCAGCCCCACCAGGATAAACATCAAAATCGGGAAATAGTTTTCTAACACTGATTTGCCTTCATCGATCATGTTAACAAGTTATTTCAATGCAGCTAGCCGCCCATTAAAACACTCCCAAACCATCTATTCCCTGCCAGAGCAAAGTTGCAAGCAACTCTGTCTGGTGCCGTCGGCGAGACTCGAACTCGCACGACTTTCGTCACTACCCCCTCAAGATAGCGTGTCTACCAATTTCACCACGACGGCCAATGTTTAGTTAGGAATATCTTTGGGTGTATTTTCAACCGGCTTGACCACTTCTGCAGCCTCACCTTTGGCCGGAGTCTGTTGGGTCACTGTGGATTTAACCACACTGCCAGAACTTGCTTTATGGCTGGACATAAAGGCCAGCGTCAAGCTAGTTGCAAAAAACACTGAAATAAAAATCGATGTCAGCTTGCTCAGCAAATTAGAGGACCCAGACACGCCGAATAGACTGCCGGAGGCTCCACTGCCAAAAGCGGCGCCCATATCGGCACCCTTACCATGCTGCAATAAGACCAGGCCAATCACGGCAGCGGCTGCCAGCACATGAATGACGAGAATGACGTTTTCCATATTTCTTTAATCCATTAAGTAATAACGATTTGGCTTTTGGCTCTTTCGCTATCTAGATGACGCTATTTTCAGGGACGGCCTGACATATTTTTATAAATTGCTCTGCATCTAGCGAGCAACGACCGACCAGCGCGCCATCAATTTCCTTCTGATTCAACAATTGTACCGCATTTTGCGGGTTTACGCTGCCCCCGTAGAGGATTTTTAGCGTGTCCGCCGCCGTTTTATCGGAGGCGGCAACCGTCTCTCGAATAAACTGGTGCATGGCGACCGCCTGCTCCGAAGTGGCCGCCAGTCCGGTGCCAATCGCCCAGATCGGCTCATAAGAAACAATGCTGCCAGCAAAGGCCTCACCGCCAAATAAGCGGATGATGGTTTCCAGCTGCTTGCCAACCACACGCTCCATGACGCCCGCTTCACGCTCCAGCAGCGTTTCACCCACACATAAAATAGGTGTTAAGCCATGCCGTTTGGCCATCATGAATTTTTCAGCAATGTTTTCATCGGACTCACAATAAGCCGTGCTGCGCTCCGAGTGGCCAATAATCACATACCTGGCGCCAAAATCGGTCAGCATTTGCGCCCCTACTTCACCGGTGTAGGCACCTTCCTCATATTTCGCAACATTTTGTGCGCCCCAAGCGACAGAAGTTCCCGTCAACAGGGTTTGAATTTGCGCAAGATAGGGATAAGGCACGCAGACCACGACCTCCGCGCTTGTAAAACGGGCCAAGGCTGGCAGGTAGGCCTGAATCAATTGCTGGTTACGCATGAGATTGCCATGCATTTTCCAGTTGGCAACCACCAGTTTTCTTGAGGCGATGGATGTTGAAGTAGATGAAACAGTGCTGGTGCTAGACATGCAGAATTAAGCTCGCAGAGGCATGATGTGGATGCATATATAACGAGCCAGAGAGGCCCGCAAATATTCGGTTGTGCGGATTTTACGCTCGCACACCTCGAGCGGCAAGCATTACTGTGGCCAAGTAGAGCGTGTCTACCTCGTCAACACAAGGTAGACACGAGTACAATCAGGCACTTAAGAAAGGATAGTCGGTGTAGCCATGCTCGGTACCGCCGTAAAACGTTTTGGAGTCAGCCTCATTGAGTGGAACGTTTTTTGCAAACCGCTCAACCAGATCCGGGTTGGCAATAAACGGAACACCATAAGCGACTGCATCTGCATGGCCACTGGCAATCGCCGCATTCCCGCGCGTCTTGTCATAACTCAGGTTTGCGATATAACCGCCCTTAAACAATTTACGCATCGCCGCAAAATCAAATGGCTCAGCTTTTCCACCGCCATGAATGCCCCCTTCCACCACATGCAGATAGGCCAGCTTGAAGCGATTCAGGGCATCCGTGACATGATTGAATGTTTGCTGCGCCTGGCTATCATGCATATCATTAAATGGGTTCACCGGTGACAAGCGCACCCCCACTTTGTCTGCGCCTATTGTATCCACCACCGCCTGCACCACCTCGAGCAGTAATCGCATACGGTTTTCTACCGGCCCGCCATATTGATCCTGGCGCTGATTGCTACCGTCGCGCAAAAACTGGTCTAGCAGATAACCATTGGCCGCATGCACTTCTACACCATCAAAACCCGCTGCAATGGCACATTTTGTGGCATGAATATAATCCTGCACGATGCCAGCCAATTCGGACACCTCCAGTGCGCGCGGGGTCACGTAATCTTGTAAACCCTGGTAGGTAAATGCCTGGCCGGCAGGCTTAATTGCTGAAGGCGCCACTGGCAATGCCTGATTGGGTAACAGGCTGGGGTGTGAAATACGGCCTACATGCCACAACTGAATGACGATTTTTCCGCCCTTGGCATGCACAGCATCAGTCACTTTTTTCCAACCAGCCACCTGCGCATCAGTATAAATGCCTGGCAAAGCAGGATAGCCATGCGCCATTGGTGAGATCGGGGTCGCTTCGGTAATAATCAGCCCGGCAGTCGCCCGTTGCTCATAATAGGTGACATTCATTGCTTGCGGCACACCGCCCTCACCTGCACGGTTACGTGTCAGTGGGGCCATCGCCATACGGTTTTTGATCTCAATGCTGCCCAGTTTGCCCGGGGAAAACAAATCCAATGCCATACTCGCTCCTCATTCCCTGCATACAATAAAGACTGCGCGGACAAAACGTCCGCGCATGGATTTAAAATTATTTTGCTTTCACACCTTCAACCAACAAGGTGATTTCAATGTCGTCACCGACCGGCGCATTGGCGCCCGTCGCCCAGCCAAAGCCATAATCAGAAGCTTTGATGGTCAAATGCCCTTCAAAACCGGCGCGCTGGCCACCCCATGGATCGGCGCCATAGCCCAACACTTTCACGGGAATATCCACCAGTTTGGTCACGCCATGCATGGTCAGCTTACCCTGCATCACTGCCTGCGTCTGGTTGCTGGCCGTGATCTTGGTGCTCTCAAACAAAATCTGGGTATATTTGCCCACATCCAGATACTTATCCGCCTTGATATGTTCATCGCGTTTGCCAAACCCGGTATTTACACTGCTGACATTGATCGCAGCGCGTACGGTCGCCGTATTCAGATTGGTGGGATCCAGGGTAATGACGCCACTGACATCGTTAAAAGTCCCTGAAGTTTTGGAAACAACATGACGGATACTGAAATTGGCAAAACTGTGGGTGCCATCGATATTGTAGGTATCGGTCACCGCCCAAGCCTGAGTAGCCATCATCAAGCCGAGCGTCAAAATTAATTTTTTCACTGAGTTCTCCTTGTTAGATCGTGAATTAGGATAGGTTTTTAATGAGGCCGTGGTTAAGCGGCTTTCGCAAAACGTAACGCAACACTGGCCACACGCTCACCCAGGTGCTCTGCCGTGAGCAGGTCACTCTGAATCGGCGCCAAGTCAGGGCCCTGGTCAGCATTCGCCTGCGCCATGGCACCTAAAAAGCTGCCCAGACGGTTTAAGTCGTTGACCGAACCATTACTGTTATTGTTCCCCGGCAGCAAATCCTGGCCTACCCAAATCATGCCATGCTGCGCGGCAAACACGGCCAACTGGATCAAGGTGCTGAGCTTGTCGCCACTCTGGCTGGCAGAAGTGGTAAAGCCAGCTGCAATCTTGTCTTTCCAGTCACGGGTATACCAGGCCTTGGAGCTGGCATCCATAAAAGTTTTAAACTGGCCTGAAGCCGAGCCCATATAGGTTGGGCTGCCAAAGATAATGGCGTCGCTCGCCTTGAGCAGATCCCACTGCTGCTGCGCCTCATCCACAGTTAACAGATTGACGGTCACACCCGCAACCTTTTGCGCGCCACGGGCCACGGCTTTGGCTTGCTCAGCGGTATGACCATACCCACTGTGATAAACAATTGAAACTTGAGTCATGTCATTGCTCCTTTAAAAAATGTAAAACGATTATTCGACCATTTCAGGCAGATCAAACCATAATATTTCGCTGTCTTGCGCAGCATGTATCGAAAGAGAGACCGGTGCATCTACTTTGAGGGCATCCCCGGCCTGCAACTGTTTGCCATCGATCACCACTGCGCCGGATGCAATATGGAGGTAAGCACAACGCCCCGCACTGACCTCAACCGACAAAGCAGCCTCTGCTGTCAGTACCGTGGCATACAATGACAGATCCTGATGTACTTTTAATGACCCGGCGCGTGCATCAGACGAAGCAATCAAGGCCCAGCGGTTTTGCTTGTCAGCCAGCGGGATGGTTTTATCTTCATACGCCGGGGCCAAGCCTTGCGTATCAGGGGTGATCCAGATTTGTAGCAAATGGGCCGTGGTATGCGAGGAGGCATTCATCTCACTATGACGGATACCCGTCCCTGCGCTCATGCGCTGCACATCCCCCGCGCGAATCACTGCGCTGTGTCCCATGCTGTCAGTATGGCGCAACTCCCCCGCCAACATGTAGGTAATAATTTCCATATCCTGATGGCCATGCATACCAAACCCCGTGCCAGGGGCGATTTTGTCGTCATTGATCACCCGCAACACCGAGTAGCTCATATGCTCAGGGTCGTAATAACTGGCGAAAGAAAAACTGTGAAAGCTTTGTAACCAGCCATGATTAGCATAACCACGGCTATTTGAAGGGCGAACATGCAACATTTATTCACTCCATTTGAAAGTTTAAATGTATGATAAAAAAACACTTAATCTTTAGATAGCAAAACATTTTGCATCACTTGTTCAGATTTTTTGATGAAGCCGTTAGCGCTTAAACTACCATGAACCACCCCGCCCTTTTTCAACCTTATCCCTTCAGCTATGGCCATTAAACTGAGTCTGGAAGCCCTTGAAGTCATTGATGCGATTGACCGCAAAGGCAGTTTTGCCGCCGCGGCAGAGTCGCTATACCGCGTCCCTTCGGCACTCACCTACACCATCCGCAGACTGGAAGAAGATTTGGGGCTGGAGCTTTTTGACCGCAGTGGCCACCGCGCCACGCTGACCGAAGCCGGTGCCGAACTGCTCAAAGAAGGCCGTTATTTGCTGGATGCTGCCCATGCGCTGGAGCGGCGCGTACAACGCGTTGCGACCGGCATTGAAACCGATATTGCCATTGCCATCAGTGATTTGTTCGACTTCGACCCGATACTCAATCTGCTACAAGCCTTTTACCAGCAGGGTTTTGGTACCCGCGTGAAGTTAGTCCGTGAAGTCTATGGCGGGAGCTGGGATGCATTGCAGTCGGGCCGGGCTGATATTTCTATTGGCGCTCCGGGAGATGCGCCACCTGGGGGCAGCTTTTCTACGCATTTGCTCGGACAACTGGAATTTGTGTTTGCTGTGGCCCCGCATCATCCGCTCGCCGCATTACCGGAGCCACTGAGCGCCAGTGACATTGTGCAGTATCGCGTTGTAGCGGCCGCAGACAGTTCGCTCAACCTGCCCCCGAGGACCTCAGGCATTCTTTCTGGCCAGGATGTACTCACCGTGCCTGACATGCAGACAAAATTAAAGGCGCAAATGGCAGGAATTGCCATCGGCTATCTACCCAAATTTATGGCACAAGCTGCCGCTGCGCAGGGCAAACTGGTGCTAAAACAGGTATCAGAACCGAAACCGGTAGGGCCCACCTTTATTGCCTGGCGCCAACAACGGCCCAGTGAAATGGGCAAGGCCATGCAATGGCTGCTCAAAGCCTGTTGCGAGATTCCACTGGAGCAATTGCTGAGCAAATGATTTATCATCCTTGCTGTCGCATTGATTGGATCCAATATGTCGCAAGAACAACTACCTGAAGAATTTGCACCACTCAACCGCATCGCCATCAAGGCCATGCTTTGGCTCAATGGGTTCGCGCATATTATTATCGGCCTGGCTCTGGCTACCTCTGTGCTGATGTTTACCTGGCTATTTTTCCTCGACGTGAAGGAAGCGGCTTACGCACACAATCTGGTTCATGGTTTTTTGCGCGCCTTGGGCACCTTGATGTTGCTGTGGTCAATCTCTGCCCTCATCTCGGCAGAAATTCGCTACCTGCGCGGCCACAAATTACTGGTAGAAACCTTTGTCGAGGTGGTACTGGTCATGTTTTTGCGCAAACTGATTGTGCTACCTGTACAAGATGCCACACCGACTTATGAAGAAATCGCCATCTGGCTGGCCGGCGCATTTGTCATGGGCCTGGTGTACATACTGATCCGCCTCGCCGATAAAAATAGTAGTAGATAAGCATGCAAGACGAAGCATTTATGCGTATAGCCATCGCGCTGGCAAATGAGGCAGCAAGCCTGGACGAGGTCCCAGTCGGCGCGATTGTGGTCAAAGAGGGGCAAATTATCGGCAAAGGCCGCAACGCCCCCATCAGCCTCAATGACCCCACCGCCCATGCGGAAATCCAGGCCATGCGTGAAGCAGCGCAGCACTTAGGTAACTACAGACTGGTTGGCTGCACTTTATACGTCACCCTTGAGCCGTGTGCCATGTGTAGCGGCGCCATACAACATGCCAGAATTGCGCGTCTGGTTTACGGTGCCAGCGACCCCAAAACGGGTTGTTGCGGCAGTGTAGTGAATTTGATGGCGGAGCAGAAACTCAATCATCACTGTGAGGTGAGTCATGGCGTCTTGGCTGATGAGTGTGGCGCGTTATTAAGTGATTTCTTCAGGCAGCGTCGCTTAGCCAAATCAAATGGATAACGACCAGATCAAGAGCGCTCATTTAGTCATACAAAAAACAAACCCGCCAAAGGCGGGTTTGTTTAATGCAAAATCAACTAATTAAGCAGATTTACGACGGCGAACGATGCCACCAATCAGACCTAAACCCGCCAGGAGCATTGAATAAGTTTCAGCTTCAGGCACTGCGGTCACTGATGTTGCCAAGAAGTTCAATCGTCCATTCGTAGCATTCATAAAGGGCCGATACCAAGCACTGGTATCACTAGGAATGCCGGAGTTACCGGCAATTGGTTGTAATCGCAACCAAGCATAGGCACTAGGCTGAACGCCATCTTGGTTAGCTACTGGACTACTTAGCAGGCTAGCGACGCTAAATCCATTGTATGCTTGCCCCTTATTCGGGCCATCGCTAAGAGTGCTACCATTGACAAAATCAAATGTAATAGTCTCTCCATCCGTCCAAGATCCCAATTGAACATTAAATTGTTGCTGGAAGAATGCCCATTTGTGACTTGTAGCGGTTCCTGCGGTTCCATTACCAACGGAACCATGCTCAGCCCATTCGATACCACCTTCATCCCCACCATTCAAGGTATAGTTCCCAGAAATGTTTCTGTAACTCTCAACAGTATCAACCCAATCCTTGCCACCACTGGAAATACCCGTACCAAGGAAATTCAGTTCAAGAGTATTCGAGCCGTAGTTACCAAACTGAGAGAGATTTTGTAACTGCGCTTGAATACGCACACCAGTTTTACCATCTCCCAAGTTCAAGTCAGCTAAATCTGTAACTTTTAACCAACCTGCACTTTGACCGCCCAGACTGGATACTGATGCACCGGGAGTTAAGTTTGCTGCTGCATTCGCTTGAGCAATGTAATCAAAATTCAATAACACTGACTGCGCAAAACCATGCGCAGAAAATGTAAACATTCCTCCGATAATCAAAGCTTTTATTAAACCATTCATTTTAGAGTCCCCTCAATAAGGGTGGACTGTGCCACCCTTAGTTATAAATTATTTTTCAAGTTAAAAGCAAGTATTATTAGTATTAAGCTTGCTTGTTCTGACGCCTAGCAGCTATGCCAATCAAGCCCAAACCAGCCATCAACAAAGCAATATTTTCTGGCTCAGGTACTGGAACCGCAACAGTTGGAGCAAACGCGGAGATGTATAGTGAAGCTGGGGCACCTACATCTTCACCGGTTGATCTGAGGAACATGCCGTATGCTGAGGCAGATGTTCCAGTAATCGTTGTAAAAGCAGTTGCATTAGTATTAATCACATACCAACCTGATGTAGGTTTACCCTCTTCTACAGAAATGTCTGAACGCAAATTGATGAAGTCTGATTTATAAACATCTGTAGCAGTACCAATCGAATCGGTATGCCCAGCGCTTTTCAATCTGAATCCTTGACTCGCTACGTTGCTACCAGCATCCTTAAACCAAGTCACATCGGTAGTAAAACCTGTATAGCCGGAACGAACAATATCATTAACTTCATACCCTGCCGTATCCATGACGACACGTGTAAAGAATGAAAGCTGACCAGTTGTATTGTTCTTCCATACTTGATCCAAGACTGAGCCTACAGAGTCTCCAAGGAAGCTTAAAGTCTGGCTAGAGGAAGCCAACATCGTCATATTGCTGCGTGGATCTAATGTATACAACTTATCATTACCAAGTGTTGCAGACCCAAAGACACGCAAGGTTGTGGCATCAACTACGGCCGCTTGTGAGCATAAGCTAACAGCAGAAAACGCAACACTCACAGCCAATTTCATCACTTTTTTATTAATCATACATACTCCTCCAAATGTCTAAAAACAATTAACAGCTACTAGCCATCATGCGAGCATCAAAGACTAGTTAACTCTGGAATCATTACAGCTTCCAAAAGCTATAATGCAAATCTGATGCCAATGAAAAAAAATAGTGCAAGCCATTGAAAATAAAATAAATTTATAAGGAAAAATATTTCTCGCTTTAAATCATGGCTGCAAACAACCGCAGGAAGGCTAAAATCAACCACCACCTATTAGAAATCCCAACCAACTCCTAGCCACGCAGCTCTAGGAGCGCCAGGAGCATAAGAGGTAACACGCTCCCAATTAGATGAGTTGTGATTAAATCCACTAACCCCAAGATTCCCAGGAGCACTGCCAGAACTGACAAATGGATTCGTTACCAAACTGCCTGCAGTGTAATAATGGCGATCAAAAATATTGTTTACCTTAACGAAGAGCGTTATATCTTTGCGAGGCTTGTAACGAAGCTGTAGGTGAAAAACAGCATAGCCAGGGATTTGACCGGAGTTTTGAAAAGTACGCGACTCGGTGGTCCCTGTGTTATCAATCACGCTCACCACCGTGCCCGCTTTATGTTCGTTATTTTCATTACCGCGAACATAAGCTGAACTAAAGATATTCGCATTGATATCAAGATCAAACTTTGGTGAAAAATAATACTCAAGCCCCAACTTCAATTGATGATTAGGTACCCCTGGAAGTTGATCACCTGGTTCCACTTGATAACTAAACCGCTCACTCAGCTTGCCAAAATTGCTGACATCAAATTGTGATGTGCTATTTGCATTATTTCTCAACCTTGCTGCTGTCTGGTAAGTTGCCATCAAGTAGGTGTAATTAATGTCAAACTTGAACTTTTCTTCGATAATACTTGTGCCCAACTCTATACCTTGGCGACGCGTCTCGCCAAAGTTAGTGAAGTAGCCCATTTGATTACTGACCGGGGAACCAACAAACAAGATGTCATTTTTTAGATCAGTATTGAATATTGCAAAATTCCATGTGGATTTTTTACCCCACATCCCCCGTGCACCGATTTCAGTGGTCGTTGACATAACTTGCTTTAAATAAGGGTCATCCGTTAAAGCAGAGGGTACTCGACAGGGCGCATTAGGATTTGCACAAGCCAGCTCCAGGGCAGATGGCAAACGATTCCCGCGACTAACACTCCCAAATACATTTAGCCGTGGAGTGATTGACCATGAACCTCCAATTGAGGGAGTAAACGATTTGTAATCAAAAGATTCGAATTGCTCTGGCCTGTAAAAAATACTGTCATCCGCAGACGAGAGACCATTACGACTGCTGATGAGGTTATTTGACACGGTTGCACGCGTCCAACGTCCTGAAAATGTGAAATGTATGTTAGGGCGTGGGGAATAGGTATCACTAAAAAAGGTAGCCTTAATCACCTCATCACCACGGAGTCGGTTGATTAAAATATCCTCACCAGAATTCACCGGATAATCTGGTAAAGAAACTGTTTGCACTACACGATCACTATCAAGTGTCGCCAACCGTGAGCTGCTTTGATATCGGACATCCTTAGTGTCTTTTGAGACACCGAGAAGGAAATTGTTTTTCTCCCCCTCAAAACGATAGCTGAAAGTCACCCCGTTTGCAGACAAGTCCGATTTGGTTTTATTAAGCAACGCAATTGGCGCACCATCTACTTGGCCGCCAGGATCACCTAACCCTCCTTTCTTGCCATCATAATCACTGTCATTAAAGTCATCATTCCAATCGCCATTTTCTGTATCGCGTTTGGTTTTTCGTGAAAAAGTCATGAATTCGAAACGATGCTCATCACTAACTTGCCAACTACTACTAAAGTTATAGTGATTAGTTTTATTATTAGTAATATCGGGAGCTGTAAAAATACTCGACCAGTCTTTTTGTAGCATAGACAAAGGCGTTAAGCCGTTACCAAACAAACTATTATCAGCATTCAAAACACTCAGCGAAGTATCAAGATTCCCTACCCGACCTTCCAACTTAAGAAAGGCTTGCCGTACTTCCGTAGGTGTTAACTGTCTCCATCCGGTTTCTTCAAAACGATTGACAGCTAAAAATGCAGCCAGATGCTCGTTAGCTGAACCACCAACTGACATCTGAACTTGCTTGCGGCCCCAAGAACCAGTTGAAGCTTTAATCTCATTGACGTCGCGCGAAAAACCACTTTTAGTCCTCATGGTGATTGCACCACCAATAGTGTTTAGGCCAAACAATGGATTCGAGCCGGGTACAAGATCCAAGCGTTCAATCGCATTCATGGGAAAAGTATCCCAAGTCACGGTATCCCCAAAAGGATCATTCATACGAGCGCCGTCAAGATATACCGACATGCCTTGCGCAGTTCCAAGTAGGGGGGATGCGCTAAAGCCACGAAAATTCACATCCATCTGAAACACATTGCCACCATAATCGTTGACATTCACAGACTGCATGCGGTCACCTAAATACTCACTCAGGCTGGACGACTGTGCACGCTGTATATCTTTCGCAGTTTTAGACTTTATATTCGAGACACTCTCTTCTTGAGTGACCCCAAGATCAGGAACAACTTTTGGCGCAGTTACTTCAATTTCGTCTAGGTTAATCTTCTGATCATCTTGATTACGTTTATTTGCTTCAACAGGCTTATCAGAATCAACCGCATATGCCCCACCCGAAAATGCAGCTAATAAAAGCATTGTTTTTATTGTGTACTTCAAAGCATCCCCCTCTCTCCAAGAATGCTTTACAGCAAAAAGCAGACCATATACCCCCACAATTTTTTCTCTATTTAAAACAATGTGTTACGAATTACAAAGTTGAATGAACCAATTCATCTGGTTGTAATAAACCACATCGGCTAAAGTCAACCAATCACAAACTCTTTTTTCGCATGAACTAAATTGATGCAAATAAAAAACCCGCCAAATTCTTGGCGGGTTTTTTGAGATGAAAAAACTCAGAACTTAGTCGCGGTTGCCTAATACTGCCAACAAGATATTCAACAGGTTCACAAACAGGTTGTAGATATCCAGATACAGATTCAAGGTCGCCATCACATAGTTGGTCTGACCGCCGCGCACGATCTGGTTCACGTCGTACAAAATGTAGCCGGAGAAAATCAGCACTGAGACGCCAGAGATCGCCAATGACAAGGCTGGAATCTGGAAGTACATATTAGCCAAACCAGCGACAATGGCCAGAATCAGACCTATCATCAGGAACTTGCCGATACCGCTGAAGTCACGGGCTGGGGATGAGCCGATACCAGCCAAACTCAGGAAGGTAATCCCAGTTCCCGCAGCTGCCAAGCCGACAATTTCAGCGCCGTTGCGCAGATGCAGGGCAAATTGCAGGATAGGGCCAAGCATCACGCCAAAGACAAACGTCAGCGCCAACAGCAACCACACGCCTACACCACTGTTCTGGTTAACCGCGATCAGTTTGAACATGCCAAACATCACGGCCATAAAACCAATAAAGAACATGAATGGGTGTGCCGCCATCCAGCCAAAATTCATCTTCAGGCCAACATAGGCACCGATCACGGTTGGCACCATGCTCAAACCCAGCAAGGCGTATGTATTGCGCAGTACGCGATTTTGCGTTTCGGATAATTGACCGTCACGACCTAAAACTTGCATATCTGACATAGTGTATTTCCTCTTTTCAATTAAAACTAAAAACAGCTTCTGTAGTTAAGATAATGGCAAACACCTAAAGTTTCAAGGCTTTGCGTGACATTTGTGTGAACAATCGTTCAGTTTACAGCTTCCACAGTCCGTAAATGACTACCGCAATCAGCACGATGCGCGTAATTTGATAAACGGTTTTATTCCACTTTTTAAAACGGCGCCGGTACTGACCGATCACCCAGGCATAATGAAACAGGCGGTTAATGACGCCGGTCTGGTCCCCGGCCTCGTTTGGCGAGCTGGCTGCAGTGACGATGGTATTGGCCAGAAAGCGGTTGACTGCCTGCGCCCAGCGATAGCGCATGGGGCGTTCAATGTCGCAAAACAGAATCACACGCGTTTCATTGGTCTTGTTATAGGCTTCATGGATATAGGTTTCATCAAACATGACGGCCTGCCCATCACGCCAGCTGTAATCCTCACCATCAACGCGGATAAAACACTGATCGTCATTAGGGGTGGCAAGCCCTAGGTGAAAGCGCAAAGAGCCTGCATAGGGGTCACGGTGTGGGCGCAGATGCGCGCCAGGCGGCAGCTCGGCAAACATGGCGGCTTTGACGCTGGGGATGCTTTGCAGCAAGGCGACTGTTTTTGGGCAGTAAATGCTGGCAGAGGGATGATGTGCGTCATACCACTTGAGGTAAAAACGCTTCCAGCCAGTTTTAAAGAATGAGTTAAACCCGGCATCGTTATTGGTTTTGGCCGCAGCAATGCGCTCCTGTTCGCGTACATACAACGCTTCTTCACGGATTTCCTGCCAGCGGTCGGTGATCGCTTTCAGTTCCGGGAAGTCATGCACCGGTAAATACGGCGTGGTCGGCGCTTTGGAGAACAGGTATAAGAATACATTGAATGGCGAAACAATGCCGGAATGGTCAAATATCTGGCGATAAAAGCGGTGCCTGACCTTGCCCCTGAAGTGCACATAACTGACCGAAGCCAAGAAAATGCCAAGAATGATCCATTTCATAATTGATACCGATGTTTACGCCGTGATTAGATTGTCATCAATAATTGTCTAGCTTACCGCAACCTTCCGGCTTCAAGCAAACAAATCCGCCTCTTTTTGACCGACCATGGCCACACGCTTGACCGCTTCTACATAGGCCGCAGACTCACGTAATGCCACCATATCCTGCGGATGATGACCGCCATGCATACGTGCCAGGCGCGCAATACTTTGTGCAGAAATCTTCCACGTTAACTTGCTTAACAATTCATCGGCCAAGTCCGGGCGGTTGCATAACAACACCATATCGCACCCGGCGTTCAAGGCAGCCATGGTTCGTGCAGTGACGTCACCTGCCACGGTGGCGCCCTCCATACTTAAGTCATCACTGAAAATCACACCATTAAAACCCAAGCGCTCACGCAGCACCTTTTGCAGCCAGCGGGACGAGAACCCGGCCGGTCTATCATCGACCTTGGGATAAATCACATGTGCGGGCATCACCGCATGCAAGCCCTCGTCTATCATGCGTACAAAAGGTTGCATGTCGTTTTGTGCAATCTGGTCAAACTCGCGGTCATCCACCGGAATGCTCACATGCGAATCAGCCACCACAAAACCATGCCCGGGGAAATGTTTGCCCACCGCAGCCATGCCAGCCTTTTTAAGGCCTTGCATCAGGCTAAACGCCAACTCATTAATCGCCTGCGGATCACGGTGAAACGCGCGATCCCCAATCACCAGGCTGTCGCCATAGTCCATATCCAACACTGGCGTAAAGCTGAAATCCACGCCATGCGCCCTTAGCTCTGCGCCCAGCACATACCCGGCCTCTACCGCCAGCTCTTTCGCTTTGCGTGGGTTTTTGTCCCAAATATGGCCAAACTCGCGCATGGGCGGGATTTTGGTAAAGCCTTCTCGGAAGCGCTGCACCCGGCCGCCTTCATGATCCACGGCAATCAGCAGCGGCGGCTGACGCACCGCATGTATACTGGCAGTGAGCGCCTTGAGCTGCGCGCAACTCTCAAAGTTACGCGCAAACAGTATCACCCCGCCGACTAGCGGATGTTGCAAGCGGCGGATATCATCGGCGGTGAGTTCCTTGCCGACCACATCCAGCATGACGGGACCTAAAGACATAACAAATTCCTATTATTCAAAATTCAAACGCATTTTAACCGATAAAGACTGGTTACTTCTTTGGCACGGGCAGCATATAACGGATCCGATTGATCGCTGGCCTTGGCATGTGTTGGCGCAATATCCAGCTTGTCGACCACCTGCAACCCTGCTTCATGGATCCATGTATTTAAGGCCTCAGGCTGGCGCAAGCCAATCTGCTCAGCCAAATTAGACATTATCAGCCACCCCTCGCCCTCAGGATTTAAATGCGCTTTCAAGCCACTTAAAAAGCCTTTCAGCATCTTGCTTTCGGGGTCATACACGGCATGCTCAATCGGCGCATTCGCTTTGGCAGGTAGCCAGGGAGGATTACAGACAATCAGGTCCGCACTACCCGCTGGAAACAAGTCTGCCTGCATGACTTGAATATGGCTTTGCATATTCAACCGCTGGATGTTTTCGGTGGCACACGTCAATGCTCGCAGCTGGTTGTCCGTTGCGACGACTTGCTTGACGCCCCGCGCTACTAAAATGGCGGCAATCACCCCCGTGCCGGTACCAATATCCCAGGCCACCTGCGGACTACTAAGCGGCGCCTGGTCAATGAGGTCGAGATACTCACCACGTACGGGCGAATACACCCCGTAATGCGCATGTATATTGGCATTCAGCGCATGAATCGGCACGCCTTTTTTACGCCACTCATGTGCCCCGACCATGCCCAGCAACTCACGCAGTGAGAGCACAAGTCTTGCAGGCAGTTTGCCGGTATTGTCATCCACAATCAAAGCCGCCTGCACGGCCGCTTTGACGTCTGGCGCACGCGGCAAATCGCAGGCACCATACTTAAGCTCGATTAATACTTTATTCGTAATATTGGCACGACCGATCTGGCGCGCGCGATGCTGGTGAAACGCTTCCAGCAGGCTAGCCGCCGGTTTGACTGGTTTTCGGTCTACACGCCGCGTAATCGCTTGCAGCAATTGCTTGGCATTTTGAAAGTCACCGCGATATAGCAAGGCGGTGCCCTCACACGCCAGACGGTAGGCTTCATCCGCTTTGGTGGTGTCGTCTGCAATCACCACGGCTTTGGGCGCAGGGTTACCCGCTTCTGACTGCCAGTCAGCGGCTTGTGTTTTGTTTTTTTCGTACCAGTTAATCAGGGTCAATGGGGTTCCGATAATCAGAAGTTGTCAAAGGTAGCCAGTTTAAAGCTTAAACGGGCTAAAGTCGGTATGGGTATCGTAATAGTCTTCTTTTTCTGCCCGTTTGAGAAAAGCGACGATTTTATAGGTGACTGGCGTAAAAGCGACTTCTACCAGCACTTTGGCCGTAAATTGCGCCAGCACAATTTGCGGCATCATGGCATCTGGGAATTCGCCTGAGCCATAAAAGGCCAGCGGAAAAAATAACATGGTATCAACCGCCTCGCCAAAAATGGTCGAGCCTATGGTGCGGCTCCATAACCAGCGGCCACTGGTCAACACTTTCATTTTGGCCAGGACAAAGGAATTCACAAACTCACCAGCGACAAAAGACACCAGCGAGGCCAGCGCAATGCGGGCAGTCGAGCCAAACACAGATTGATAGGCCGCCTGATCATGCCAGTCCGGTGCGGGCGGCAAGGCCACAATCACCCAGGCCATCAGGCTGGCAAAAGCCAGGCAGATAAAGCCGGTCCAAATGACGCGGCGCGAGGCGGCATAGCCATACACCTCAGTGAGGATATCGCCAAAAATAAAACTGATGGGGAAAAACATGATGCCCGCGCCAAACGTGAGTGCACCCAGCACAGGGGCGTGGATTTCAGTGATTTTACCGGGGCCGATCAGGTTGGAACAAACCAGCACAACCGCAAATGCGGCCATAATGAGGTCGTAATAACGGTATTGTTTTTTCATGCTTGCACTCCCTGACGCACATCCAGCTTGTCCCGCAAGACATCCCCCCCCAAGTTAATTGCCAGGATCAGGCTCATCATGCACACGCCTACGGTCAACACATAATGGGGGGCGACCAGCATAAAGCGCACCGCATCACGCAACATGGCACCCCAGGAGGCTTCCGGGGCCTGAATCCCCAGGCCAAGAAAGGACAGCGAAGCTTCTGCAATCATGACACTGGCCATGCTGTAGGCAGCCTCAACCATTAAAATCGACAGCAATAGCGGCAAGATGTGGCGCAACATGATACGCCATGCGCCAGCACCTAATGACTCAGCCGCCAGCACATGCAGGCGCTGGCGTAGTGCCAGAGCTTGCCCGCGCGATAGTCTGGCGTAGGTCACCCAGCCGGTCAGACACAAGGCCAGGATCAGGTTATTGAGACCCGCACCCAGCACGGCGGCAAACGCAATCGCCAGCAAGATCCCGGGAAACGCCAGAAAAATACTGGTGATTTGCATGAGTACGTCATCCAGCCTGCCGCCATGATACCCGGCCAGCAAGCCTATCGTCAGGCCTATCGCCATGGTCATGGTCGTCACGATCACCGTCACCATGAATGACACTTCTACGCCATGTAATACGCGCGCCAGAATGTCACGGCCCAGATCATCAGTCCCCAGCCAGTGTTGTGCACTTGGCCATTGTAAAATCGCATCCAGATCAATCTGGTTGGGGTTCATCTCGACCAGGCGACCAAGTAGTACCGCCAGCAGCCAAAACGCCAGGGTCAGCAGCGAAAAGGTCTTCATGCCTGACCTCGCGTGCGTGGATCCAGCCATCGATAGGCCAAATCTGTGCCCTGGTTAATCAGTACATAGCTCAAGGCAATCACCAGCACACAGGCTTGCGTCACCGGGTAGTCGCGTTTTTCTATGCTATCCACCAGAAGGCGGCCGACGCCATTCCAGCCAAAAATGGTTTCTGTGATCACCGCCCCGGCCAGCAAACTGCCCATTTGCAGACCAACAATGGTCACCAGCGGCAACAAGGCCGCCCGCAGGGCATGTTTAAGGATCACTTGTTGCTCACTTAAGCCTTTGGCGCGCGCCGTGCGGATATAGTCTTCATGCAAGACCTCGAGCAAGCTGGTGCGTGTCATGCGCGTGAGAATGGCACTTAAGCCCAAGCCCAGAGTCAGCGCGGGCAACACTACACTTGCCGCGCTTTCCATCCCGCTCACGGGCAACCAGCCCAGCCAGACGGCAAACACCAGCATGAGTAACGGTCCTAGCCAAAATGCCGGCATGGCCGCGACACGGATACTGAACAAGGTGATCATCATGTCTTGCCAATGTCCTGCCTTGAGTGCAGACCAAACGCCCAGCGGAACACCAATGCTGATGCCTATGCACAAGGCCGACACCGCCAATAGCATGGTCGCTGGATAGGTTTGCAGCAACAAGGTTGAAATATCGGTATGCGTGTGTATGGAGACACCAAAGTCACCGTGCAAGAGATGGGCGGTATATTGCAAAAACTGCTGCCGCATTGGCTGATTCAGGCCGAGTTCTGCTTTTAGTGCCTCGCGGTCGGCCACACTGGCAGACTCGCCCAGCATGACATCCACCGGATCGCCCGGCACCAGATGTAGTAGCAGGAATGTCAGGCAGAGCACCCCGAGTACCACAGGCAGCAATGTCAATAAACGCTTAATCATCCGCCTCGTGCAGATGGACTGGGGTACCCACAGGCACCAGATCAAATAACTCAATCAGGTCAGTATTACGCATGCGTACACAGCCGTGCGAACCGGGCTTGCCGAGCTCGGTGCTGTCAGGCGTGCCATGAATGTAAATATACCGCTGCATGGTGTCTACTTCTCCGAGGCGGTTTTTACCTGGCTCGGTACCACTGAGCCATAAAATGCGGGTCAGAATCCAGTCACGTTCAGGAAACGCCTGTTTCAAGGCTGGTGTAAAAATCTCTCCCGTGGGCCGGCGGCCAACGAATACGGTGTTTTCCGGCGCGCCCTCGCCAATTTTGGCGCGAACAATATGGGTACCTAGCGGTGTACAACCGCTGTTTTTGACACAGCCTACCCCATTCGCCGCCGTTGACACTGCGTACTGTTTGCGCGGCTGGCCCTGATCATCAAACAAGGTCAGCGTTTGCGCCGGAATTGAAATATCAATATGCATAGTTATTATTCTAAGCCATTTAATCGCAATTGCATGGCCGTTGACCGCAGATTTGCAAGTCGAGCGTCTGGGGCAATATAAATTGCATTACAATCGTTGCACCAATGCTTTTAAACTCTACCCTCTATCGCAACCCCTCAATCGTACAGGTGCGCCATGCAACATCATGAAAAACATTTTTTACAGCGCAGTGGCTGGTTACGTGCAGCCGTATTAGGCGCCAATGATGGCATTATCTCTACCGCCAGTTTGCTGATGGGCGTGGCAGCAGCAGGGACTGCGCAACAGGCATTAATGATGACGGGCATTGCCGGGCTGGTCGCGGGGGCGCTATCCATGGCTGCGGGCGAATATGTCTCGGTGAGCTCGCAAACCGATATTGAACAGGCCGACCTAGCGCGTGAGGCGCAAGAGCTCACACAAAACCCTGAAAGCGAGTTACGCGAACTCACTGGCATTTATATCCAGCGCGGTTTGTCGCCTGCGCTGGCAAAACAGGTCGCCCAGGAGCTGTCACAACATGATTCTTTAGGGGCACATGCGCGTGACGAATTAGGCTTGCATGACATCAACCAGGCTAAACCACTGCAAGCCGCATTTGCCTCCGCATTAGCCTTTTCTAGCGGGGCGCTATTGCCATTGCTGACCACGCTACTCGCCCCGCATGCACAAGTGCAGTCGTGGCTGATGTTCAGCACCTTGCCATTTTTGGCCTTGCTAGGCATGGTGGCCGCACGTACTGGCGGGGCCAGTGTCAGCAAAAGCGTCATCCGCGTGGTGATCTGGGGCGCGCTGGCGATGGTCGCCACGGCGCTGATTGGCCACTGGTTTGGTGTTCAGGCCCCGGTTTAAGCAAGCTTAATGTGGCGCAGCGTGAAAAGCCACTTTGGTCAACCCATCCCAATTGCCATCCGGCGCCGGGGTATAGCGTTTAATTGATCCTCGATAGGCGGCAAACTGACCTTCATACCAGAGTGGGATCACGGGCAACTGCTGGTGGACACGTTGCGTGACGGCAGGCCAGTCTTCTTTCTCCAACAAGGCATCCAGTTGGGCATCCTGATACCGCCCTCGGTTAAAACCTGTGGGCGGAATACTCTTGGAACCAAAGACTTTGCCATAGATTTCCGGGGTTTTAATGCCCACCCAGGTTAAGCCGTAAAGTTGAAAATTGCCTTTTTGCACATCGGCAAAAAAAGTGCCCCAATCCAGGCTCTTGATTTGCAAGTCTATGCCTGCGGCTTGCATCTGTGCCTGCAAAATCGTCGCCAGCCGCACCCGTTGCGGGTCTGTGCTGGTTTTATAGATCAGCGTCAATGGCAGCTTGACCCCGGCAGCTGCCAATAACTGTCTGGCGCGAGCGGGATCGTAATGATATGGCTGCAATTGCGCATTGCCCGCATAATGTTCGGGCGGCAGGATAGCACTGGCTTGCCGACTTTGACTGACCATGACTTTATCGATGATGGCCTGTGGATCAATCGCATACGCAATCGCTTGCCGCACGCGCGCATCCTTTAAAAAAGCTGCCTGGGCATTAATGCCCAGATAAGAGTAATTGGCACCCACCCCGGTATTCACCGTGATATTCGCTTGTGTTTGCAGATACTTGACCAGCTCAGGCGGCAAATCGCCCTGAATCAAATCGGCCTCACCACGCTTGAGCTTGAGCACGCGCACATTCGGGTCTTTGACTTCTTCAAAGCGCACCTTGAGTCCATCTCCCAATCGCTCCAGCACCAGCGAAGATGACCAGCCATCGAACTTGAACGGCCCACTGCCCACTGGCGCATGGCTAAAGTCATGCGCAGCCGCAATTAATCGTGCGGGGAGGATGCCGACAATCATACGCGCCGCAAAATGGGGATCGGCATGCGCCAACGTAAAGTCTATGGTCTTTGCATCCGGGGTGCTAATGTTGCGAATATGCCTGAATTCGGCAGTATGGGGCGAGTCTTTGAGTGTGAGCAGGCTATCGTACGTCGCTTTCACATCGGTGGCCGTCAAAGGCTGGCCATCATGAAATACTGGGGCCCGCAGCAAGTGAAAACGGTAATGCAGGGGATCCAGTTGCTGCCACGAAGCCAACCCGGCGACCTCGTGTGATGCGGCATCAAACTCGACCAGTCGCTGATAAACCAGGCGATTGACCCGCTCTGAAGCCGCATCGGTAGCATAGCGCGGATCCAGATTGAGTGGCGCCTGCGCCACTGCAAACACCAGTGTATTCGGTGCATTGGAAGAATGACAGCCGGCCACCCCTCCCCCTAAACAGATCAACGCCAAAAGGTGCGCCAGCTTGAGCCAGCGCAGAGGAACAGCTAGCACATCAATCCTTCTCAAACACAGCAATCGATTCAACGTGCGCCGTATGCGGAAACATATTCATCACCCCGGCCGCCTCTAAGCGGTAACCCTTGACCTGAGTCAGAATGGCAGCATCGCGTGCCAGCGTGGAAGGGTTACAAGAGACATAAACAATGCGTGAGGGCGCGTGACTGTCATTCGGATCCTCAGCCTCGGGCAATGCCTTGATCAGTTCAATCGCACCATCACGCGGGGGATCAATCAGCCATTTGTCAAACGCGCCCAAGGCTAATAATGACTCAGGCGTCATATCAAACAGATCAGACTCGGCAAACTCGACATTGGTCACGCCATTGAGGCCTGCGTTTTCAATCGCCCGTTTCACCAGCGCCTGCGCACCTTCCACCCCATACACCGTGGCGCCACTGCGCGCAATCGGCAAGGTAAAATTACCGAGCCCACAGAAAAAATCGGCGATACGCTCACCCGCCTGCGGCTGCAACAACTGCATGGCACGACGGATCATGACACGGTTGATGGCAGGGTTGACCTGCGTAAACTCCGTCGGATTAAAGGGATACTCCAAACCAAACTCAGGCAGGCTGTAGTGCAATTTATCGCCATGATCAAACAAAGGCTTGACCGTGTCGGGACCTTTGGTTTGCGTCCACATTTGCACACCATGCGCCTCTTCAAAGGTTTTCAGCAAGGCCACATCGTCCTCGGTCAGCGCTTCCAGAATGCGTAGCACCAGTACCGTAGCATCTTCACCTACCGCCAGTTCAATCTGTGGTAGCGACTGTTTAACTGAGAGCTGTCCAATCAACGCTTTCAACGGCAAGATCAAATCCGACACCGGTTGGGTCAGGACTTCACAGCTGTCCATAAAAGTGACATAGCTGCTGCCCTTTTCATTAAAGCCCACCAGCACCCCACCCTTTTTCTCGACATAGCGCACGCGTAAACGGGCTTTGTGCCGGTAGTGCCAAGGCGTGCCCTGAATAGGCGGTAAAATCTTGGCAGGTTTGACACGGCCAATATGCCACAAATCATTTTCCAGCATGCGTTGCTTGGCTGCGACCTGTGCCGAAAACTCCAGATGTTGCATGGCACAGCCACCGCAAATGCCAAAATAAGCACAGCCAGGGGTCACGCGCTGGCTCGAAGCTTTCAGAACCTCAGTCGCGGTCGCCAGCTCATAGGTCGATTTGACATGGTGCGAAACAAACAGGACTTCTTCAAATGGCAGGGCCCCTTCGATAAAAATCACCTTACCATCGACATGGGCAACGCCCCGTCCTTCCTGGTCGAGTGATTCAATGCTGGCATGGCGCGGAGTTTGCGCTGCCTTCGCAGCGGGGGATAAATTGGATGATCGTTGACGGCTATTTCTCATAACCTGTTATTTTACCTGATTTGGGCATACAATCGTTTCAAGGTCTAATCAAAATGAGGAGGTCACCATGTTAAAAAAATATTGCCTTTCACTCGCCATCTGCCTCTCGCTATTCGCGGCCGGGGTGTGCCATGCCGATGAGATTTCCATCCAGCAGGATGTGCATGGGGTGCAGTACGTCACTGGCGGCATAGGCTCAGAAGAAGTGGAGGCCATGGAAGCCTTTAAAAAACAATTCAATTTGTATTTCCTGTTTTCCGAGGGCAAGGCGGGTCGCGTCATTGATGATATCCAGCTGGCCATTCTGGACAGTAAAAATCAGGAAATATTTACGCTAGACCATGCTGCACCGAGACTGTTGCTCAACTTGCCGAGTGGCAAATATCAGGCGGTTGCCAGCTATCTGGGTAGCGAGCAGCGCTACCGTTTTGTGCACGACGCAAAAAAATCTAAACGCATCATTCTTAATTGGAAAAACAAGATTGATGAGGATACTGTCGAGCCGGTCACTGACGATCAAAGCGCTGAGGAACCCGCACCGACAGCGACGCCTTAAACAGTGGAATCCATTGCGTCCCAGGCAGCCATAAACTGCTGCCAGTGTTCGCCAGGATAGGCTGCCAGCGTATCCCGCACCAGCTGGATTTCTGACTGGTAACAAGCCTCATTCAAATGCCCACGCATTTTTAAAAAGCGCAGGTACACCAAATGCGTATTGGCAACATCCGTTTCGCAATAATCGCGGATCGCCTTGACTTCACCGTTAAGATAGGCCTGCCAGACCTTGCTGCCATCCATGCCAAGCTTGCCTGGAAAGCCACACAGCTGGGCCATGTCATCCAGTGGGGCATTGGCACGTCCGCTATACATGGCCAGTACATCCATTAAATCCAGATGGCGCATGTGATAACGGCTGATGTAGTTATTCCATTTAAAATCCTTGTCGTCTTCGCCCAGATCCCAATAGCGTGGCGCAGCAATGCCATGCACCATGGCGCGGTAATGCAGCACCGGCAAATCAAAACCACTCCCATTCCAGCTCACCAGGTTAGGGGTGTATTTTTCAATCCCGTCAAAAAAGCGCTGGATAATTTCTGCTTCACTGGCTTGCTCATCGCCCAGCGTCCAGACGCGAAATTGGTTCCCTTCACGCAAGGCGCAGGAAATCGCACACACGCGCTGCAAATGATGCGGCAGAAACTCCGTGCCATTTTGCTGGCGCCGCTGATGAAAAGCGATATTCGCCACCTCGTCGTCACTCAAACTGGCTGGCAGATCATGTAACTGGCGGATCCCGGCAACATCGGGAATCGTTTCAATATCAAACACCAAACTAAGCATCGGATTTCCTGTTAAAGAGTCGCTTTTAAAATAGCACAGCGCCAGTGCTGACAGCAATCTATGCAGTCAGCTTGTACAAAAAAGACTGCGTTTGTATCAAAAGATACAATCAGTGCACTTTTGTATCAATTGATACATTTAAATATATGATTTATAAAGGTTTTTTATGTTTTTTTAGTCTATCAAACCAAGAGGTGCCGTATTACTCTGTATCCGTTCAGTCAACAAGAGCATTGCCAGGGAGCAATTGCTTCAGCCCTGAACCTTTAAAAACTTACGGAGTACTCATCATGACATCTATCAATTCAATCGGCAGTAACAACTACATTCAATCGCTTTCGCAAGTAGGGCAGCGTAATGGCATGCAACCGCCGCCTCCGCCGCCAGATGGCGACAAACAAGGCAAGGATGGCGGCGGATTTTTAGGGGCGATAGACGCAGCGCTGAAAAGTGCTGGCATTTCAGGCGGTCTGGAATCTCTCTTCGGCAGTCAGGGGACTAACAGTGCAAGTACCAGCACAGAGAGCACAGATACAAGTAGCACAACAAGCACGAGTACAGATGCCAGTGATGCATTAAGCAGTTTTTTACAAAACCTGATGGGCGCCCTGCAATCACAGGGGACGGCTGGCAACAATACAGAAAGTACGAGTGACAGTACAGACAAGACGAGTGTTGATGCCACCACAACAGCAGGCGTACACCGTCATTTCGGCGGCCATGGCAAACAAGATATGGAAGCAAAACTACAAAGCTTGATTAGCGCTTTAAATACAAGTAGTGATTCCAGCAACACAACGGCCAGTAACACGACCACCAGTGGATCAACAAACCAGAACAGTGCGCTGGAGAGCAGTTTTCAGTCACTGGTTAGCGCACTCGGTGGCAGTAGCAGCAATGCCAGCTTGAGTGGCTTTTTGCAGGCCTTATCCTCCAACATGCAAAATCGTGGTCCAGCAGGGAACGTCGTCAGCACTGAGGCTTAGAGATAACAGCATCTGGCCCCAGATCCACCGCAACTACCACTGTGAGAGACTCTGTAATGGTGGTAGTTGTCGCTTGATTCCGATAATTTGGAATCAAGCTTGCCCCCTGATTAAAGCGCGGTCAGGCAAATTCCAGTTGCATAATATCCGTCTCAGAATCTTCCTCCAGCCATTCCGCAGGCGCTTTATGCAATCGGATAGGCGTTTGCATTTCTTCACCGTCAAACGTCAGAATCGCGTAACTGACTTCCTGGGGCGCGGCCATCGGCGTGAATTTACCAAAGCCAAAATGCGCATTGCGCATGACTTGCCATGCACCAGAGGGTTCAGTGTATTCAGGCCTGGAAAAATAATGTGCAATTTGCTTGTCGGTGGCGGCCTTGAGCGCGCAGTCTTGCTCACGCGACAGCACCGACCAGCGATAATCCAGTCCATCCGCAATTGGTTGCAGCTGCATCAAATACCAGTGCACGTTTTCGCGCGCCAATTGGATCAATGATCGCACCCGACCGGTGTGATGATTCAGAATGTAGTAAATCCCCAGATCTTGCTGATGAATGCTTTCACCCAGACGGGGTAGAACGAAAAGATTAGTTGGCACAACAAACTCCTTTCATTGGGACACGCACTTTGATTGTATGCAATGAACATGCCTGAAACTGAAATCAATGACTTTTACCTGTTTGTTCTCAATCTAGATGAGAGAAGCAACCGGCCGGAATTGTTCAATGCGGCACACTTTGGGGGCACTATTGGCAGTGGTGATTTGCTTTAAGCAATTGATTTGATTGATGACATACCTACGGTTCACCACGAGGCAAGCCAAAAATAAGCATCGTGGTCATTTTGAGCCGGCCTGTGCAGCCACAGCACCACTGTGACCATCTATGGCAGTAGATAAGTTGCCTTTTTAGTCATTTAGCGCGGTTTTATGCACCATCCTGACACTTTACTGCTCGGCGGTCTTAGATGACCGATTTGTGACAGCCCACACCTACAAACATAGTCACACCAAAAGTTACTTAATTTAACCTTTTCTGCTAAAGTAACAAAAAAACAAATCATTCCTCAATCAGACCGTAAAGGCACTTCTATGAAACTATTGCGTACAACTTCTCTCTTGGGACTATTGCTGATGTCAGCCGCCAGCGCTGTGAGTGCCGCTGAGCCAGAAAGCCAGCATGGCTTGCAACAAACACCGTTTTATTTTGGTTTGGATGTCGCTTACCTTCGGCAAAAAAATCAAACACGTGACTTCAAGGAAGCGTGGTTTGATGAGTTTGGTACAACCCCCTCGGTAAAACAGGATAGAAATGCAGGCGCAGGACGGATATTTGCGGGCTACAGCGTCAATGAAAATCTTTCCCTGGAACTTGCGTACTTCAAGACCACTAAAGAAAAAATCGACGCCTCTGATAACATCAGATCAGCGAGCATCAAATACGATGCCAAAGGCGTTGAGTTATCAGGCTTATTCAGCCCTAGCCAATTCCCCAATTTTTTTGTTAAAGCGGGTGCCATTTACTCAGAGTTAGATGCACGTATTAGCGCATCGGCGGGTAACAATGTAGGAAGTAGCTCAGTAAACGATAAAGGCTGGGGCTATGTCGCCGGCTTTGGCTACAAGTATCCGATCAATCAAGTGGTCGATATTAAAGCGACCTATGCCTACTATGGCAGAGTGGCTGGCGACAGTGACTCACACATGAACCTGTTGTCTCTGGGCTTCCAATATCACTTTTAAGCTTATGCTGGCAGGCGGCTTACATCGTCTGCGCAAAACAATCAAGCCGAAATGGAGCTTTCCATTTCGGCTTTTGCATGTTCAGACCGCTTATTTCTTAAGCCACTGTCCATCCTTCTGCACAAACCAGCCCGCTTGCGCTTTATCCATCCAGCGTTGGGCAAAGGTGCGCTGAATCTCGCCTGTCCACTCTGGATGCCCATTGGCGGCAGCAATGCCCTGGTAGAGCTGGGTGCGATCATTGTTCTCCTGATTGACCAAGCTGGTAACCATGTTGCGTTGTGATAATGGCACTCCGCTGGCCTCTTTGATGGCAATATAGCCATCCGCGGTAAAGCCAATTGCGCCTGACTGGTAGTAAGGCAGTAATTGCGGATGGCGCGCTTGCATGCTGGCTTTAACTGCGGCCAGTGCAGGCGTGTTGATATCCAAATCTGCGGCCGCCAATGCGACAGGCGGTGCGGCAACCAGCAAGATGACAGTTAGCATAGCGATTGCAGACTGACGATAGCGGCACAACAGGTTAGACAGTGCATGGATCATGGTTTGATCTCCTGAACAGAGGGTGACACAGGGTCTTGAGTCGTCGCCGGCGGGGTCGGTGCGGTCGAGCTGGCTGGCAGTTGCCAGACCTCATCAATCACCTTGTCGGCCGCTTTTTCAGCGGCAGCGGCGGGAAAGTAAATATTAATGGTGACACATGCACTGAGCAGCATGGCCAGGCTGAGTATCAAACGCTTGAAGACGACGCTGTGCCTTTGAACCGTGTTTTGTTGTTGCCTACCCATCTCGCGAATTCCTTTCTTTAAAACTATCGCCATTGAGTGCGCTTATTTGACGATCATTTTGCTATTGCTATCAGTGATCCGCCGCATGCGGGCCAGCATATCTTTCCAGCTGACATATTCGGTATAGCCATTCACGTTGACTGAGGGAATCCCCTCACCTTTGACGATGACGAATCCGCCCGGAATCTGCTCAACACCGCCCATTTTACAAACATCCCCACGCAGCTCGCAGCTTAAGCCCATTTTTTCATAGCCAAACTGTTTGAAAAAACGCAAAAACGTCCGTTGCAGGGCCGCCGCCGTGCCCTCACCACCCAAGGCAGTGATGTTTTCAACCGCGCGTTGAGACACTTTTTTCTCAAAAGGGCCATCCGCAGTCTGTATCACAGCATTCATAGAGACAGGCTTCCAGTTTTGTAAGCGCAAATGCTGGACATCACCTTCTAGTTTGCCGGTAATCGAACCAAAATTAAACGTCCGCGTGATCTCACCCATATCAATCTCTCGCATGCGCAGATTGGCATGCAGCTTGGGGACAGCCCCCAGCGGATCATCGACTTCCAGATCAGAGAGCGCGACTTGCCCTTTAAACAAGCTCAACTGCATCTCCCCATCCATGCGCAAGGCATGGTTGGCATAAGTCACGAGTGGAATCTGGCCTTTGATCTCACCACGCATGACAGGCCAGCCGAGCGCCTGGCTAAAGGTGCGCATGCTGATGGGCTGCATGTCCATCTTCAGGTGCCAGACCATGCTCTGATGTATCCAGGCGGCAGACACGTCTTCAAAGATCAAGGCGCCATCCAGCACAGGCAAGCTCAAAGTTGGACTGGTAATCGAGAACCGATTCACGTTTGCCTGCCATTGCGTTTTTCCGAGCGGAATCTTAAGCACATGGCCAGAGGCATAGCCCATGCTGATCTGCTGCGGCTGATCGTAATCCCAGGGAATATGCGCATTCAGATGGGCAAAGCCAAACTTGCCACGTTGATCTTCAACCGTGGCATCCGCAACATCCAGCTGAAACTTCACCGGCTGCAGGCCTTTGGCCTCAAAAGACCAGTCGGCTTTGCCATTCACCTTGAGCTGTCCGAACACGGAATCAGGCAGCAAAGGCTGGATAAACGACTGGTAAAGGCCGTTAAAATCGACGTCTTTGGCATCCAGCTTTAAAAACTCAAAGCGCTGGCTATCCAGATTAAACCGGCTTTGACTGTGTAACGTGCCTACGCCTTGCAATGACAAGGTCGCTGCTTCAATCTCCAGGATGGGCGATGCATACAGGCCACGGATTTCAAATCGCTTGTTGCCCTCGGCAAAATAAAATGGTTGCCAGAACAACTCGCCTTGTTGCCATTCAAATACGCCTTGCCAGCGCCAGCCATTCGCCACCTCATGCGCAGCAATATGCATCACGCCGGTCAGTCTCTCTGCCGCGTGCAAGCCTGCGGCATCACTGAATTTGGCGTCTTTCACCGCCAGTTGCAGCTCAAGCCCTCTGCTGGCCTTGGTGTTCGATGCAGTGTGCCAGGTCGGCATCACCGTCAGATTAAACGGGATATGTGAACGGACATCATGATACAAGCCATCATTACACTGCCAAGTCTCCTGACTGGCTTGTGTCGGCAACTGGCAATACACCTGGAATTTGCCCCAGACCTCATCTTGCATCGCTTTGACTTCAGCATCAACCGTCATCAACGGTTGCCGAGTTTGCAGACGGTAATCCAGATAGATGCGCGGGCGGCGTACCTGGTAATCAGGCATTTTTAACTGCTCGGAGGTAATCAGCAGGCTGGGGCGCGTACTGATCTCCAGTGTCATATCCGGGTGATCAATGCTGGCATTGCCCACCTGCAAGCGCTCGGCATGAATTTGCACATGCTGTTTGCGCTGCAAGTTCACCACCGCATGCGGGTGGTCGAGTTGAAAGAAATCGCCTTGGATGCTTTCGGCACTGAGGCTAAGCTCGGTCATGGCCCAAAGCGGCATAGACCAACAGCACAGCAGCAGTGCCCACAGGCGCATCAATCGGGAAACACACCTGTAGACAAGTAGCGGTCGCCACGATCGCACACAATGGTGACAATCACCGCATTGTTCACTTCTTTGGAGAGTTGCATTGCCGTATACAAGGCACCGCCGCTGGAAATCCCGGCAAAAACGCCTTCTTTGGTTGCCAGTTTGCGCGTGGTCTCTTCCGCATGCTTCTGGCTCACATACCGCAACCCGTCTATGCGTTTGGGGTCATAAATTTTAGGCAGATAGGCTTCTGGCCATTTGCGGATTCCCGGGATTTGCGCCCCCTCCTCCGGCTGCACGCCGATGATCTGAATGGCAGGATTTTGCTCCTTGAGAAAGCGCGAAGTGCCCATAATCGTGCCAGTGGTGCCCATGCTGGATACAAAGTGTGTCACCGCTCCGGCGGTATCACGCCAGATTTCCGGCCCGGTCCCTTCATAATGCGCTTGCGGATTATCCAGATTGCCAAACTGATCCAGCACAATGCCCTCGCCCTCTGCTTGCAACTTCAGTGCCACATCGCGTGCCAACTCCATACTGCCGTCTTTGGGTGTCAAGATCAGCTCAGCACCATATGACTTCATGCTTTGACGGCGTTCGACGGACTGGTTTTCCGGCATCACCAACACCATTTTGTAACCGCGCATGGCCGCCACCATGGCCAGTGCAATGCCGGTATTGCCACTGGTCGCTTCAATCAGCGTATCGCCTGGCTTGATTTGCCCGCGTTGCTCTGCCCGCACAATCATGCTGTAGGCAGGCCGGTCTTTAACTGACCCGGCCGGATTATTGCCTTCCAGCTTGAGCAAGATCGTATTGCTCGGATTCGGGTTCATACGCTGCAAAGCCACCAGCGGCGTGTTTCCAACAAAATTGTCCAGGGTCAGGTAAGGTTTCATAGGGACCGATAATCTGTTTTCGGGGATGAAGTAAGACCACCCCGAAACATAAAAATTTGTGAATGCACGCGTACGATGACACGCAGCAGCTTAATATATGTAAAATTCAGCGGTAATGTACAGCTAACGACAAAGTCTCAATTTTACATAATCTGATCGCATCACAAAAACAATTATTCTTTAGGATACCGGATGTTGAAAAAGTGGTTTAGCCAAGTGCTTGTCATGATGTTGCATCCCATCAAGCTTTTTCCAGCGTCCGGCGATGCGGACCACATGCGTTACAAGGTGGTTTTCCTAAACAACGTGTTCACCTTCTTTGGCATCGTATCTTTTAGCATGGGCATCATCCGCTGGCGCGTGCATCCGCTCATCGGCATCGTGGATATTGTGTTTGGTCTGATTGCGTTTGCCTTGCTATGGGCCTTGCGCCGCAACAAACAACGCGTCGAACTGATCTCTGGCATTGCCCTCTGGTTATGTTTTCTCCAGTTTTTGACGGTCTATTTTCTGGCGACGGGCAACAGTACCCGGAGCGGATTATTGCTCCTTATTCTTGCTGGAGCGTTTTACCTCAAAGGCAGGCAGATGGGCTACCAGATGCTGGCGATTTTACTGTTGCTGGTGGTGGGCAATCACTTAACGCATCTCTTCCCCTCAGAATATGGTCGTCTGGATATTCTGAGCTTGTGCCTCTACCTGCTTGGACAGTTTTTCATCATCCGCAACTACGAATGCCTGCGTGAAAGCCAGACCAATCATTTAAAAGCCCTGAATACCGATCTCGAAGCATTGGTCAAACAGCGGACCGAACAACTGGCTGCGGCCAATACCGCCCTGCAAGTTGAAAAAGAAAACTTAAAAACGCTGTCCAGCACCGACTTTTTAACTGGCTTGAGCAATCGTCAGCACTTTGAAACAGTGTTTGCTGAGCATACCCACACGGTCGGCAGAAAAATCTCGGATGCGCTGATTCTGATAGATATAGACCGTTTTAAATCCATCAATGACACGCATGGCCATGTCATCGGTGACCAAGTGATTAAAACCGTCGCCGAATGCATCAAGAAAAATACGCGCCTGTCTGACATTGCCGTGCGCTGGGGAGGCGATGAAATGATGATTTATGCGCCCCGCATCACACTTGCTCAGGCGGCAAAGCTGGCCGAAAAAATCCGGCAGCAGGTGCATGCCAGATCTTTACCCGACATTGGCCAGATCAGCATCAGTTGCGGCGTGGCAATGTTGCGGATGGGGGACAGCTTGACACAGTTGCTGCATCGAGCAGACCAGGCACTATATGAGGCCAAGCAGGCCGGACGCAATCAGGTCGCTATCTCCGCCGCAGAATAATCATTACAATGGCGGCCACTTGCCGCTGCTTTCTATCTATGACCATTGATTTTATGCTATTCAAAAACGCACTTCCCGCCTGTCTGACGCTGTTTACAAGCTGCCTGTTTACCAGCCCACCCCTGCATGCCGAACAATGGCATACGGTGCAAGGACGGGAAAAGTTTCTGACGGTGTCGGTTGATTTAGACTCCATGCAAGTCGGCCAGCACGAAGACATTATCCTTTTCAAGCTGCGTACAGACGATCATGACGATACGATTGCCACCAAATTGGTACAAGCCTCCTGCAGCGAGTTTTCGATGGAAGTTGAACGCGAAGTGGTATTTCACAAGTCCGAGCTTGCCTCAGAGACGCTGGACTGGAAAAACGATCAGACGCTCAAGCAACGGCCAGATTATGCCTCTGCCAGACTGTCGTTCTGGGGGGTGACGCAAGCCTACGGCCAGGCCATTTCGCTGGCATGCCGCATGACGGGCAATCGCGCACCGGAACGTCTGCAAAGCATGCAGCAAGACCAGTGCAGCGTCTCTAACCCGCTGTATAAAGTCGCCTGTGCCAGCCATCCCAATTGGCGGGCCAATTACAAATTGTATCTGTCCCGCTCGCACGACGTCATCCACAACTGCGGCATTTCTGACGAACGCATGACCAAGCAAGCAGCCTGGTTGTTAAAAAGCGTGATGCGCTGTCAGGATGAACGCTGTGGCAACGAAATTCTGGAATACTGGATTAACCAGCGTGGCCGCGATATTGCCAGTGTGATCCATATGCAAAAGACCTCGGGCAAGGCCTGGACCATCCCCAGCGAACCCGTCCCCTTGTGCCAATCGCTGAATCAGGCTGATCAGGCAATCGCCAGCCTGCAAACCGAAGAGGTGTATGCCAAAGCCAAATATCTGGGTTGCCTCAAGCGCGAGGCTGCCAAGCTTAAGGCCGCCAGCGTGCCGGCAGAGAGCATCTCGCAACAAGCCGAGCAGTCATGCGAAGCGCATTTTAAAGCCTGGCATGACGCGATTGAAAAACAAGCGGCCATGCTGGATGAAAGCACACCCGAAGTTGAGATCGAGACTTTTGCTATCCAGCGCGACGGCTACGAAATAACCAGCCAGCATACACCGCAAACAGAGTAAAACTGATCAGACCCAATTGGGGCAAGGTTAATCCCAGAAACGTCCAGTCTATGGCGGCACAATCGCCCGTACCACGAAATACCAGGGTAAGTGCTTTTTTCAGCGGGAAGTTTTCAAACATGTAATCAAAGCCGACACCACAATCGGCAAAGATTTCTTCTTTGTGTGCCTGTAGCCACCAGTGGCGTATCGCCACCCCCGCGCCGCCAAGCGCCGTCAACACCTCGATCAGGGCCAATCCGGCATGTAGCCAAGATCTTGGGGAGACAAAGACGTGCAGCAAAAACAACAAGCCCAGGCTCATGAAAATGATGCGTTGCGAGATACACAAGGGGCAGGGTTCAAGCTGGTTTTGTACTTGAATATACAAAGCGAGTGCCACAATGCCAAATCCGGCCAAAAATCCCAATACATAGCCGCCACGCCCTTTAAACCATGCTGCCATTGCCCGCTCCTACCCGATGATCAAATGCAAATTGTAATGGATAACGCAGCTAAGAGGCACCCTGGGTGTGGATGGTTCCGTGTTTTTTAAGTTGGCCGGGATCTCCCGGTCAAACAGCGCAAACAGTCAGCAGAAAGATTCAGGAGTTGGCCGCCGGGCTCTGCCCGTCACGCATGGCCGCAGTTTGCCTGATTTCGTGATGTTTTTTCTTGTAGTAACGCGCCACGCGCTTCACATAGTCGCGTGTCTCCGGGTAAGGCGGGATGCCCTGATGCCTGGACACCGCATGTTCCCCGGCATTGTAAGCCGCTACGACGCGCTCGACATCGCCATCAAAGTAATTGATCAACCAGCGCAGGTAGGACAAGCCCCCTTTAATATTTTGCTCGGGATCATAAGCATCCTTGACGTGAAACCTGGCCTGCGTCTCGGGTAGCAATTGCATCAGGCCCTGGGCCTTTTTGCGTGAAGTTGCTTTAGGATTAAAGCCGGACTCCACTGCAATCACGGCCATCGCCAAATCAATGTCTACCCCATAAGCTGGCGCATGTTTTTTGACCAGCGTGTAAATGGGGCCGCGTTTACGGAACAACACTTCAGCCGCTGACTGCCCCTGATTTTGCATGCAGGCGGGCAGCTTGGCCGCGGAGGCATCACCAGCGCCCTGGTCCAACCAGATCCGGGCATCGCGATGGCCTTGAATCGCCGCCAGGCTGAAAAAACGCGCGGCAATATCATGATTGACCTCCACGCCTTTGCCCATGCTGTAAAACCAGCCCATGGCAAATTGCGCATCAGGATCACGGGTTTCTGCAGCCAACGCACAGTAATGGGCGTGCGCCTCGGCATAACTGCTGATCCCTAGCGCATTTTTTGTGCCCGTTGCCAGACTCACCTGTAATTTAATGAATTGCTTGTAGGCGTCATTCTGCATCACCGCCTGCTCGCGCTTGTAGCTGGCCACGACAGGACTCGTGGTCTCGACCGCGGCGACTTCCGTCTCGGGCGGCGATTTGTCAGACGTTTCATCCGCCTGCGCCAGCGCAACCAGTCCCAAGCCATGCACAGCACTTGTGTACAGACAACACATAAAAAATGATCGCGCAAAAAATAAATATTTTTTCATTCGCATACAATCCTGAGGGAAATGACCTTGTTTCAAGGTCAGGCAGTCATCAACTATTCCCATGCTGCTCATATCAAGACGCCGCTTTTACGCAAAAGTGCCCCTCTATCTTGAATCAGTGCTCAGTATCCCTTCACAGAACGCCTCTGCTCCAACGCAAGCCATTCGATGAAAGACGTAGCCAAATGCAGCGGGGCTGAGGGATAATGTGCAGCTATGGCTAGCTTGTTATCGACATCATTCAAACAAATCTTGAGTGTCAGCGACCTCACCCGACTCACCAAAGAGTTGCTGGAAACCAGTTTTCCCCTCTTTTGGATCTCGGGCGAGCTCTCAAACTTCACCCGTGCCGCCAGTGGCCACTGGTATTTTTCGCTCAAGGATGAACGTGCACAAATCCGTTGTGTGATGTTTAAAGGGCGCAATAGCGTATTAGGCATGGTGCCGCGCGAAGGGGACCTCATTGAGGCGCGTGCCACGGTCACGCTGTATGAAGCCAGAGGCGATGTGCAACTGACAGTGGAATTTATGCAGCCCGCTGGCCTGGGCAAATTGTATGAAGCTTATGAACAACTCAAGCAACGCTTACAAAACGAAGGGCTGTTTGCTGCCGAGCGTAAACAAGCCATTCCGGCCAATCCGCAACGCATAGGCGTGGTGACCTCAGCGGATGCCGCCGCCTTGCGCGATGTGTTAACCGCCATCCGCCGCCGTGCGCCGGCCATGTCTGTCATCATCTACCCGACGCCAGTGCAAGGCAAAGGCGCTGCCGAACTGATTGCGCAAGCCATTCATCTGGCTGATCAGCGGCAAGAGGTTGATACGCTGCTGATTTGCCGCGGTGGTGGCAGCATAGAAGACTTATGGTCATTTAATGAAGAGGTGGTTGCACGCGCAATCGCCGCTTGTCGACTGCCGACCATTAGCGGGGTGGGCCATGAAACAGATTTCACCATTGCCGATTTTGTCGCTGACTTGCGCGCGGCTACACCGACAGCGGCAGCCGAATTGGCCTGCCCGGATCAGGCGCAGCTTCGCGATCAACTCAGGCAATTACAATTAAGGCTGGGCCGGGCCATGCAATCTTGCTTGCGCCAGCAAAGCCAGACCCTGGACTACTTGTCCAGACGCCTGATCTCCCCCACCCAGCATCTGCAACAACAGCGCCGCGGTCTGCAGCAATGGCAACACAGACTGCAACTGGCCATGCAGCAAGGTTTACAAACGCAACAACGCAAACTGCAATACCTGTCCGCCAGCCTGCAACAACTCAACCCGCATCAGGTGTTGGCCAGGGGCTATGCCATTGTGCAAAAAGCCGATGGCCGCGCAGTGACCGCGGCCAGCGAACTCAGCCTGCAGACGCCCTTGAAACTGACCTTGCATCAAGGTCAGGCAGAGGTGGTGGTGACGCAAATCAGCCCCGACTAGGCGCTCCACTTTTCGTGTAATCGTCCACATGCATTTAGGTCATCAAGATAATTTGCGTCAAAATCTTTGGTGAAGCTCTAAAATTACCCGATAATAATCGTTTGTCTTTAGCTGTTCACACAATGGACCATACAAAAAATCAGCAAACGGCGCTCCATACCATGGCTCTCGCCGCGCTAGGTGTCGTTTTCGGTGACATTGGCACCAGCCCGCTTTACACCATGAAAGAAGTCTTTGCAGTCGGGCACCACCCGCTATTACTGACACAAGCCAATGTCTACGGCATCTTGTCGCTAATCACCTGGGCGCTATTGCTGATTGTGTCGTTCAAATATGTGGCCTTTATCATGCGGGCAGATAACCGTGGTGAAGGCGGCATCATGGCGATGCTATCTTTGGCCAGCCGTTATGCGGGCGGCGAACCCGACCAGCGCAAACGCATCATGCTGCTAGGCATTATCGGGGCCTGTATGTTTTATGCCGACGGCATGATCACCCCCGCCATTTCCGTGCTCTCAGCGGTTGAGGGCCTGGAGGTGGCAGCACCGCAACTGGATAGCTGGATCGTCCCCATTACTTTGTGCGTCCTGTTTGTACTGTTCTGGGCACAAAGCAAAGGCACCGCTGTCGTCGGTGCTTTTTTTGGTCCCATCATGCTGACCTGGTTCTCGGTATTAGGCATTTTGGGCATCCTCAATATCAGTCATCATCCCGAAATTCTCAAGGCCTTAAGCCCCTTCTACGCTTATCAGTTTTTTGCCACCCAGCCCAAAATTGCGTTTATTGCGCTCGGTGCGGTGGTGCTGGCCGTGACCGGAGCCGAAGCCTTATATGCCGACATGGGTCATTTTGGCCGTAAACCGATTCGCCTGGCCTGGTTTTTGTTCGTGTTGCCTGCACTGATTTGCAACTACTTTGGGCAAGGTGCACTTATTCTGGCCGAGCCAGAGTCCATTCAAAACCCGTTTTACCACCTGGCCCCAGACTGGGCCTTGTTCCCGCTGATTATCCTGGCAACCCTGGCGACCGTGATTGCCTCCCAGGCCGTGATTACCGGCGCGTTCTCTGTTTCGCGCCAGGCCTTGCAACTTGGCTTTATTCCGCGCATGCATGTTTCGCACACCTCAGAGCAAACAGAGGGCCAGGTCTACATGCCTCGCGTCAACTGGGGCCTGATGGTCGCAGTCATGGGCCTGGTGCTGATTTTTGGCAGTTCTGGTGACCTGGCGGCAGCCTACGGTATTGCCGTCACCGGCGATATGGTCATCACGACCTTGCTGGCAGCGGTGGTGTTCCACCACCTGTGGGGCTGGAGCAAACTCAAAACGGCCTGCCTGATTTCGCTATTTCTTGTCATTGACCTCTCGTTTTTTGCGGCCAACATTCTCAAAATCCCGGATGGTGGCTGGGTGCCCTTGTTGATCGGCATCATCATCTTCACACTGATGCGCACCTGGAAAACCGGGCGCAGACTGCTTTACCAAATTCTCAAGTCCGAATCCATGGAGCTGATCCCCTTTGTGCAAGCGATTGGGGCGCACCCGCCCGCCCGCGTCAATGGTGCAGGCGTGTTTATGACCCCCAACCCGGATGGCGTGCCACATGCGCTGCTGCATAATCTCAAACACAACAAGGTACTGCATGACAAAGTGGTGATCCTGACGGTGCGTTTTGTTGATTACCCCTACACCACGCTGGAAGAGCGCGCCTCGATGGAGGTGCTGCCTTACGGTTTTTACCGCGTGACCTTGCGTTACGGTTATATGGACGAACCAGACTTGCCACGTGACTTGCCATTGACCGAACCATTCGGCCTCACGCTGGACACCATGGATACCTCGTTCTTTATCGGCAAGGAAATCCTGCTGGCCTCGGATAAACCCGGCATGGCGTTCTGGCGTAAAAAAATCTTTATTGGCTTGTTTAGAACGGCAGAGTCGATTACCAACCAGTTCAAATTACCGCCTAACCGGGTGGTAGAGCTAGGCTCGCAAGTCAAAATTTAACCGGAATGACTGATACTTAAGAATCAGGCATTCAGCGATCAGCAACGACATGCATTCCGCACTGAATGGGTAGACTGATCGTAGCACCTGAATGGAATGATCATAAAAATGAATGGTCACTGCCAATACGTGACCTAGAAACAAGAGGAGAAACACATGCCGACCATTAAAACCCTGGGAATCGCCTGCCTGTGCGCCTTGCTGTCTGCCTGCGCCAGCACCACCAACAATAGCGTCTCGGGCGTACAACGTAGCCAGCTCTTGCTGTTGCCATCGGCGACCGTGGATAAAATGTCTGCGCAATCGTATACGCAAACCCTGCAAGATGCGCAAAAGAACCATACCCTTAACGCGGATAAGACCTTGCTGAATCGCGTGACTACCATTTCTCACCGCCTGATCGCCCAGGTCGGCGTGTTCCGGCCAGATGCCACCAAATGGAAATGGGAAATCAATGTCGAAAAAAATGACCAGCTCAATGCCTACTGTATGCCTGGTGGCAAGATCATGGTGTTTTCCGGTCTGGCCGAAAAACTCAATGCCACCGATGATGAGTTAGCCGCGGTGATTGGTCACGAAATCTCGCATGCATTGCGTGAGCATGGCCGTGAGCGTATGTCACAAGCCTATGTACAGCAGTTCGGTTTACAGGCACTCGCGGCCTACATAGGCGGCACCGCTGGAAATATGGCGGCACAAGGCGCCAGCATGGGCAGCCAGCTGTTCTTCTCCTTGCCCAATGGACGTGAACAGGAGCGTGAAGCGGATCGCATAGGGCTGGAGCTGGCGGCGCGCGCCGGTTACAACCCGGAAGCCGCAGTCAGCTTATGGAAGAAAATGATGGCGGCCAACAAGGAAGCGCCCCCGGAATTCTTAAGTACGCACCCTTCCAGTGAAAACCGTATTAAAGACCTGCAGGCACTGGTGCCCAAGGTCATGCCGCTCTACTTAGCTGCCAAAGGCAAGTAAGTGCTGGCGTAAAGGGCCGTCTTTCATCGACGGCCCCTGCCCTTTCAAAATTAGGTTAAAATTTCGGGTTTACTGTTTTTCAATCGAACAAGAGAAGATTATGGATCCACGTCAAAGCATTATTGAAGCGGCCTTTGAAGACCGCGCCAACATCAACCCTGCCAATGCACCGGCAGACGTCAAAGCCACCGTGGCTTCTATTCTGGATGATCTGGATGCAGGCAAACTGCGTGTGGCTACCCGGATTGGCGATAGCCAGCAATGGGAAACGCATCAGTGGATCAAAAAAGCGGTCTTGCTGTCCTTCCGCCTCAAAGACAACTATTTGATGGATGATGGCGTCACCCGCTACTTCGATAAAGTGGATCCAAAATTTGCCAACTACACCGAAGAAGACTTCAAGGCAGGTGGCTTCCGCGTGGTGCCTAACGCCATAGTGCGCAAAGGCTCTTTCATTGCAAAAAATGCTGTCTTGATGCCGTCTTACGTCAACATTGGCGCCTACGTTGGTGAAGGCACCATGGTAGACACCTGGGCAACCGTAGGTTCCTGCGCACAAATCGGTAAAAATGTGCACTTGTCCGGCGGTGTTGGCATTGGTGGCGTACTGGAACCTGTACAAGCCGGTCCAACCATCATTGGCGATAACTGCTTCGTCGGCGCGCGCTCAGAAGTGGTTGAAGGCGTGGTGGTTGAAGACAACTGCGTGATTTCCATGGGCGTTTACATCGGCCAATCCACTAAAATCTATGACCGCGAAACCGGCGAAGTGCATTATGGTCGCGTGCCTGCAGGTTCTGTGGTCGTTTCAGGCAACCTGCCTTCCAGCGATGGCAAGTACAGCCTGTATTGCGCCGTCATCGTGAAAAAAGTGGATGCCAAAACCTTGGGTAAAGTTGGCATCAACGAGTTGTTGCGCGGCATTTAATACGCCTGCCGAAATAAAATAAAGAGTCACTTCAACCGGCCTGCTCAAGTTATTGCGCGCCGGTTCCGATAAAGGAGTGACTCTCAATACCGTAAAGATGTCCCGCAAGCAAGACAGCGTGAGCATTCTTGAATAGTTGAGTATTAACCCGTTGGAGAGTCAGTAGTCCGAGCAATCCCAGCAGTAAAGCAATGAGCAATACAGAGCAAGCACAAAGAACAAGTAGTCGTGCCACACATTAAACAATCAAAATAAACGTGCAATTACTTATGATAACAACGCAAATGCTATTGGTCGCACTCTTTACATCCAGCGTCGTTGGATGCTTTTTTGCGTTCAAACTGGTTGATCGTTTGCGTGTTGCCACTCCCAAAGAGCATGACTTCATGCTCAAAAAATATGCCGTCGTCATGGCAGCTGGTATCTTCAGCCTGCATGCTGGCTACCAGTTTCTCGCAGATAATATCCCTAAGGTTAGCCAACATCCTATCGACCTGATTGGCTGCATGCTGTGCAGCTATCTGTTGGCGGCCGCTATCCTCAAAACGGTCCATAAAAAAAGACTGCCCTTACGTGATCTGCTCTCCGCTTCTGCGGCCACCGGCATCAGTGGCTACCTGCTGTCTTATTTTTATCAGATCAGTGCCGGGGCCATCAATATCCGTATAGACAGCTGGACCGCCCTGTTTTCTCTGTTCCTGGCCTGCCTGACCGCCGCCCTGGCGATTGTCACCATCCTCTGGCTCAAAGGCTATAGCGGCAAACTCGAAAAACGTTTGAAGTGGATGTTTTCGATAGAAATTGCACTGGGCTTTTTGGCCTCGCACACGGCCATCAACCTCAGTATTGTGCATAACAATATGCTGATTGGGCAGCCCAGCGATCAAGCCGATAATTATTTAATGCTGTTGCTGGTTCTGGTCCCGGTCTTTTTATTTATCACCTCGTTTATTCTGGTGATTTTTTATGAGCGCAATATCGATCTAGCGCAAAGCAAACTGACCTTCCGCAATACGCAAACCGTCAATAAAAAATTCCTGGCCTATGATCCGCTCACACACCTGCCCAACCGGGATGCTTTAAACCAGCACCTGATCCTGAGTGCCAAGCGCTGTGACCGTAACGGGGAGTCGCTGGCCCTGGCTTATATCGACCTGGATCACTTCAAACCGGTCAATGACCAGTTTGGTCACCATATTGGCGATTTGCTGCTGATTGAAGTCTCCAAGCGTATCAGCAATGCCATCCGCAATTGTGATTATGTGGCACGTGCGGGTGGCGACGAGTTTATTGCCGTATTGAGTGAGATTGAAAATCACCAGAGCGTGGTCACCGTGATTCAGCGTGTGGTGGATGCGTTACGCGAAACCTTTGTCATTGAAGATCACGTGATTGAGATTTCGTGCTCGGTGGGCGTGTCCATGTATCCACAAGACGGCAACCTGCAAAAACTCAAACTGAATGCAGACGCCGCCATGTACAAGGCCAAGGAAAACGGCAAAAACCAGTATCGATTCTTTGATGCCGAGATCGAGCAAGCCTCTGACGAGATGCAACAAACCCGTATTGAACTCAAGCAAGCCATTAGCGAGCAAGAGTTCAGGCTACTGTTTCAGCCCAAAGTGGATGCCATCACGCGCATGGTCCATGGCGCCGAAGCGCTGTTACGCTGGCAGCATCCGGCGCGCGGACTGCTCTCCCCCAACAGTTTTATTGAAGCGGCTGAGCGCTTTGGCATGATTGAAGAAATCAATGCCTGGGTCATCTCCCAGGCCTGCCGCACAATTAGCCAGGCGCGCGATCGCGGCATAGACCTAAGCATTTCAGTCAACATGTCCAACCAGCAGTTCCGCAACAAACAGTTGGGCGCGCTGATTCAATCGATTCTTGAAGCGCATGCCGTAGAATCCCGCAACCTCATTCTGGAAGTGTCTGAAACTAACGCCATTCATCATCAGGGCCAGTTCAAGGACACATTGCGCCAATTTAAACAGCAGGGCCTTAAAATCTCGCTGGATGATTTTGGCTTGCATCCGTTCAGCCTCACACATTTAGAAGACCTGGAAGTCAGCGAAGTCAAACTGGACCGCTCCCTGACCAAAAATGTGGCGGTTTCGCACACCTCGCTCTCGATTGTTGAGGCTATCGTCAAACTGGCGCATGCACTCAATCTGAACGTCGTCGCCGAAGGCGTGGAAGACGAGGAACAGCGCAAAGCGCTGGTCAACATCGGCTGTGACCAAATGCAGGGTTTCCTGTTCTCAAAACCGGTAGAGCAACAATACCTGTTTGATGTATTTAGCAAACTGCAATCGCAGTCAGCAACCCAAAACCTGTTCTGAGGTTATGTGAACACCGCAATAAATGGCGACGCCATCTGCCGTGGCTGGTAAAATAAGTTTTTTAGCTTGATGATCAGCCATGAAACTATACGGCATCCCCAATTGCAATACCGTCAAAAAAGCGCGTGACTGGCTGGACCAACACGCCATTGCATACGAATTTCACGACTTCAAGAAACAGGGCCTGGATAGCGTCACCGGCCAAGCCTGGCTGCAACAATATCCTTGGGAAAAACTGGTGAACCGCAGCGGGATGACCTGGCGCAACTTGGCCGAACCGGAAAAAAATAGCGTAGTAGATGCTGCCTCTGCACTTACCCTGATGCAGTCCAAAACCTCGGTGATTAAACGCCCGGTATTGGTCAACGCCGATAAAATCATCGCCCTCGGTTTTAATGAAGCCGATTACCGCCAACTGTTTGCTCAAGAATAACCACTATGTCAAAAACACTGGATCTTGCCATTGATTTGCTTAAACGCCGCTCGCTGACGCCAGAAGATGCTGGCTGTCAGGAGGCCATGATTGCCCGCCTGGCGCCACTGGGGTTCAAAATTGAGCGCATGCGTTTTGGGGAGGTCGATAACTTTTATGCCAGACGCGGCACCACCGGCCCACTGATCGTGTTTGCCGGCCATACCGATGTCGTCCCCACTGGCCCTTTGGACCAATGGCATACGCCACCGTTTGAGCCTACGATTAAAGACGGCATGCTGTATGCACGCGGCGCGGCAGACATGAAAACCTCGCTCGCTGCGTTTATCACCAGCATCGAAGAATTTATCGCCGAACATCCTGACCATCCTGGTTCGATTGGCCTGCTGATCACCTCAGATGAAGAAGGCATTGCGATTGAGGGCACCGTCAAAGTGGTGGAGGCGTTGCAAGCCCGTGGCGAAAGCTTTGATTACTGCATTGTGGGTGAGCCCACCAGCAACAAAGTGGTCGGTGACATGATTAAAAATGGCAGACGCGGCTCCCTGTCTGGCAAACTCATCGTCAAAGGCATTCAGGGCCATATTGCCTATCCGCACCTGGTGAAAAACCCGATTCATCTGGCGGCTCCGGCCATTAAAGACATGGTTGAAACCATATGGGACAACGGCAACGAATATTTTCCGCCGACTTCCTGGCAGATTTCTAACATCAACGGCGGCACCGGCGCGACCAATGTGGTGCCTGGGCATGTCGAGATATTGTTTAACTTCCGCTACTGCCCTGAAGTCGATGGGCAAGGCAGCTCTGAGCAAAGTTTGCGTACCCGCGTCCACGCGATTCTGGACAGCCACGGCTTTGAATACAGCCTGGACTGGGAACATAACCAGTCCTATATCACGCCACGCGGCAAGCTGGTAGAAGCTATCAGCAACGCGATTGTGCAGAGTTACGGGGTCACGCCCGAGCTTTCTACCACTGGCGGCACCTCCGATGGGCGCTTTATTGCCGATATCTGCAAAGAAGTGATTGAATTCGGGCCGTTAAATGCCACCATCCATAAATTGAACGAATGCGTCGCCGTGGCCGATATCGAGCCTCTCAAGGAAACCTACAAGCGCACCATGGAATTATTGCTAACAGCTGATTAAGCCACAGATAAACACAGAAGGACACAGATAAGATGCTGTTAGAAACTGCGTTGACAAATAGGATAATCGGCTGTGCTTACGAAGTGAGTAATACATTGGGGGTAGGTTTTTTAGAAAAGGTCTATGAAAATGCACTCGCTATCGAGCTTAAAAATGCAAATTTGTTAGTAGAACAACAAGTCCCTCTTGATGTTACTTATCAGTCGACAATCGTCGGACATTTTGTATGCGATTTACGTGTCAATCAGTCAGTGATTGTTGAACTAAAGGCTTGCTCTGGCATTGATAACGCACATATTGCGCAATGTATGAACTACCTTAAAGCCAGTCAACATCGTTTTGGTTTAATTATCAATTTTGGCAAACCAAAAGTAGAAGTTAAACGTGTTGTAAATGGCTATTGAGTCTAATTGTTAAGGGTTTAATCTGTGTCTATCCGTGTTTATCTGTGGCTAAAATAATGACAACCAACCTACATACCATCCGCGACTGGCTGCGCTATGCCGTCAGCCGTTTTGAAAACTCTGACATTTTTTATGGTCATGGCACCGATAACAGCTATGACGAAGCTGTCTGGCTGATCATGAGCGCACTGCATTTGCCGCATGACACCCTGAATAACTTTCTGGATGCGCGTTTAACCACAGAGGAAAGCCAGCACCTGGCAACCTTGATCGACAAGCGGGTCACAGAACATACGCCAACCGCCTACCTGGTGAATGAAGCCTGGCTGCGCGGGTTCAAGTTTTACGTCGATGAACGCGTCATCGTGCCACGCTCATTTATTGCCGAATTGCTGGAAGATGGCTTGCAGCCTTGGGTTGAGTTTCCGGAAATGGTGGAATCCGCAGCGGATATTTGTACCGGCTCGGGCTGCCTGGGCGTGTTACTGGCCGAGGCCTTTCCCAATGCGCATATTGATGTGGTGGATATCTCCCCGGATGCCATTGAGGTCTGTAATATCAACATCCAGCGCTACGGCCTTGAACATCAGGTGCAAGCCGTGCAATCTGATATGTTTACCTCGCTCAAAGGCCGTAAATATGACGTAATTATCAGCAATCCGCCTTATGTGGATGCCCCTAGCATGGCTGAGTTACCAGAAGAGTACCGCAAAGAGCCGCAACTGGCTTTGGGCAGCGGCGTTGCCGGGCTGGACCATACCCACGTCCTGCTGACGCAGGCAGCTGAATACTTGAATGATGGCGGCGTGCTAGTGGTAGAAATCGGCCACAACCGTGACGCCTTGCATGAAGCCTATCCAGACTTACCCTTTACCTGGCTGGATACCAGCGGCGGCGACCAGTTTGTGTTTATGCTCACTAAAGAAGACTTGCTGGAAGCCGGGCTGCACACTGAATAACGTGTTATCCGCGCAGGCACACAGCAATACTGAGGTCTACGCTGTTCTTCTTGGCTTGGTAGCGATTAAACGCTATTCGCCGTAAACCTTCATTGCTTCGGGTGCAAAGCCATGATTGAGTGGTCCGACGCCCTCGCCTGTGCGCACATGCGAGCCCGCATATAAGGCACCGCGCACATAGGTTCTGGCCGCCAACACAGCCTCTGACAGGTTACAGCCCAAGGCAAGATAGGCAGCGATCGCGGATGAAAGCGTACATCCGGTGCCATGCAAGTTATGGGTAGAAATACGCACTGAATGCAAGCGCTGGATTACATTGTCCTGCCCATTGGCATGGGCTTGCACCAGAATATCCAGCACTTCATGGCCAGGCAGATGCCCCCCTTTGAGCAGGATGGCATGTGCGCCTTGTGCAAGCAAGGCTTGCGCGGCCTCGGCAAGTGCATCGCTTTGCGTCAGCGGACGGCCCAGCAACAACGACGCCTCATCCAGATTCGGGGTCACCACCAAAGCCCGTGGAAACAACTCGGACACCAGCACGGCAATCGCCTCATCAGAAATCAGTTTGGCACCATTGGCTGCCACCATCACCGGGTCCAGCACCACTTGCTTGAGACCATGGGCATCCAGCGCCTGGGCCACCGCCTCCACCACTTCAGGAGAATGCAGCATACCGATCTTGACGGCATCGACACCGATATCTTCGACCACCGCATCAATCTGGTCACGCAACATGCTGACCGGCACGCTATGAATAGCGCGCACCCCTTGCGTATTTTGCGCCGTCAGCGCGGTAATGGCCGTCATGCCATAGCAACCAAGGGCAGAGAATGTTTTGAGGTCGGCCTGAATCCCGGCACCACCACTACTATCAGAGCCAGCGATGGACAGCACACGCGGATATCGATGCGTGACCAGAGATTCTTGCATACGACTGTCAGTCATGCGATCGGCTTTTCCGTCAACACACGACGCGCAGATTAACCACGCCCCCGATTACGGTCAGTGCGTTTTTTAGCACCGCTATTGATACGCGCATTTTGCATGGAGGCCTGCTTCAAATCTGAATCCTGACGAATACGACGGTTGCTAGTTGGCGCGCGTGCAGGACGCTCTTGCTGCGTATCAACGGGATTATTCACAGTATCCAGCAAGCTACGGCGCTGCTTGCGTACTTTAGGCGTAAACACGCGCGTCGCACGGTCACGGTCATGCGGGCTCATTTGCTTGAGCGGTTTGCGCGGCACAGGCAAGCCTGCCCACTCCAGCAAAGCCACCACCTGTTTTTGTTCCAGCTTGAGCATGGTGCCGCGCTTGAGGCGGGGCGGCAACGCAACTGGGCCGAAACGCACACGCATCAGGCGGCTCACAGGCAGGTGAAATGCCTCAAACAGGCGACGGACTTCACGGTTACGGCCCTCTTTAATCACCACTTGGTACCACTTGTTGGCGCCTTCGCCCCCGTTAGGGAAAATACTTTCAAAGTTGGCTGGGCCGTCTTCGAGCTCAATGCCGTGTTTGAGTTGCGCCATCTGCTCTTCAGTCAGTTCCCCCAGAATACGTACCGCATATTCGCGCTCCACCTCATAGCGTGGATGCATAAACCGGTTGGCCAACTCGCCGGAATTAGTAAACATCAGCAAACCGCTAGTATTCATATCCAGACGCCCCACGGCAATCCACTTGCCCTGTTTGATGCGTGGCAGCTTGTCAAATACCGTGGCACGCCCTTCCGGGTCATCCTGACTCACAATCTCGCCTTCCGGCTTGTGGTACAGCAACACCTGCGGTAACTCCGCCTCAAACGGCAAATGCAGAATCCGGCTATCCATGCGCACCACATCATGCTCATCAACCACCGCGCCCACCTGCGCCACCTGGCCATTAATGGTAATGCGGCCGGTTTCGATCAAAGCCTCCATGTCGCGACGTGAGCCAAACCCCGCCATCGCCAGCAGTTTATGCAAGCGTTGACCTTCACGCGGCGCAGGCAGGGCTTCTTCGCCAGCCTCTACAGTGGGCGGCGTCACTTTGGGCGCACGAGGCGGACGAATCGGACTTTTGGGAGCTTTAAACGGACGGGCCATACTTCAACCTCTTGAATGAAGGCTATATTTTAACTGATTTAGGGTAAAGGGCCTAAAGCTGGTTAATTGTAGTCACAGTCCAAACCCGCCATTTGGTCAAAATAATCAGCGTAGTTTTATGCTGATGTCAGCATACTCACCTGATGGGCTTTATTTAAAAAAGCTATCTACAGATTAAGCAAGAATAATCAAAATCAATGGGGTCAGACTCGATTGATTCCACTCTTTAACTTTTGAAACTCACTAGATTTCCTGTCCCCGCCTTTAGCCATCTTATACGACCGTCGATTTAATTGGCTAGCGATACTTTGTTTGAAATAGTCACTGCCCAACACCCACGCCTTATTGGTCGCTTCACGTATTTGCTCCAGACTGATCTCGTCTACCTGCCCATCAAACAGGCTTCGATAGTGTGATTGCCTTTGTCCATCATCATTGCCCAAGGCCCAATACATCGCATGCGGCGTCACGATTGGGTCATGCTGCCCCAAGGCATTTACACAATAACTGCTCCAGGGATATTCAGCAGGATGGCCGACCATATTGGCTCTTACTGGATTCAGCTCTATATAGCGATAACAAAGCAGCGCATATTGTTCGCTGTCGATCAGGCTGGCTTTGTAACGACCTTCCCATAAAGTGCCACTGCGCTTGTAGGTGTAGTTATAGTACTGCACATAGTAACGCCCCAACATTTGCATCATTTTGGAAAGCCCATCTTCTTTGTGGGGTGTGGCTAACAGATGTATGTGATTGGTCATTAATACATAGGCGTGAATATCGCATTGATGCTTTTTGGCCGCGTCTGCCAATTTATCTAAGAAGAATTGATAATCCTCTTCCGCAGCAAAGACTGCGGCGCGGTTATTGCCTCGGATAATAACGTGTTGTGGGTGACCAAGCAAAACAAAACGAGGGAGTCGGGCCATGGCAGATACCGCTCTTAAAAAACACAGATAGATGCACGATAGTAAATTAATCCGACTAAATCAATCGAGTCTGACCCCATTGATTCAGACAAGCAAATTTGAAATTGCGTACTGGGCGTAGCTAGCCATTTATACGGCGAACCGCAGGCGGGTACGCCCTACGGGGCCTGACTTTTTTATTTTTACTCTGACCCCAATTATTCCCCTTCACCAATAGGTTTTCAAACCTTCTCACCAAATGAGAGATTTATTGCATCTATTTTGTACAGCATGGCTATCCATCTTTCTGAATATGCATCTGGCACAGTATCATTTTCGATATATTTATCGGTGAACACTTCTTTTATCAAATCATAACGATTCGGATTCACTGCTTTTGCACAGAGCAAACTAATGATGACCTGAATGGTAGGGTCTACTCCACCGGCTGTGTAGGGCCAAAGGTTAGCCATTGGTGAGTCATTTATTTTTGCTTCAACTGCCCTCAAATCAGCATATTTTGCATAAAAGGGCAAAGCGTGCTGCTTAAAAGCATTTGTGATTATCTGCGCGACTTTCTGTATATCTTCAGCGCGGGTTTCTGGATAAATTTTCAACTCTGACTCTCTGCTTTGCCAAGGTATAAAGGGAAAAGAAAGAGCAAGTGTGACATTCTGTTTTTGTGCCTCTTCACCATAGATAAGACCCATTGAGTTAAACAAATTTTGGATGACGTCATGACGCACACCAAATGCACAACCTATAGTTTTATAACCAGACCCCAAGTGTCCTTGATCAACTATCATAAAATCATCAAATCCATAATCCGTGTATCTGACGAAACTATTCCAGTCTTTCTTAAGCGCGAATCCCTCAGCCTCTAAAGTTGGCTTTATAAGCTTACTTATCTCAAGTTCTGTTTTATTCATTTTTAACCTTTACTGTGGGCCTGCCTTTTTATAGTTGATATTTGTGGGTGGGTACACCCAACCTTTTGGCATAGTCTTACCAGCCAAAACACCTTCAACAATAAATCCGTTACGCATTATATAAGGGTCATGCAAAAGCTGCATTGGTTGATGGGGTGAGCCCGCGTAGGGCGGACTCGTTTACAGCCCGCCGTATGAAAACTAACAGCCAAGGGGATGCAACAAGTTGATCACATAACGCTTTGTAATTTTTAAAGTCATCAATCAGCAAGCTTTTCAAACAACTGCATGCACCACTTGTAATTGCAAGCTACGGTTACCGTTGTACTCATTCACTTGTAACGAGTAGGCAAGTTCGACTTGTTCTGGCAACGGTTCAGCGTGCTGAAAATAAATGGCATCAAATTGCTGGTTGTGTTTTTGCAGGCGCAGTTTTAAGTGCTTTTCGGCCAATAATTTTTGTGACAAGACGTCAAACTGATCATAAAACACCGGTTGTGGAAAGCCTTGGCCCCAGACATGCTGGGTCAGTAATTCTGCAGTCTGCAAAGACATCTCAGTGAGCGCAAGCCCGCCATCGGTTTCCAGCATCTCTTGCAAGACTTCTGCGCTGATCAGGCTTTGCACGACCTGCTCAAACGCCTGCTGAAAGCGCGCAAAATCTTCAGCGCGGACACTCAAGCCGGCCGCCATGGCATGGCCGCCAAACTTGACGATGAGGTCGGGCTGCTGCTTGGTCACCAAGTCGAGTGCATCGCGCAAATGCAAGCCGGCTATCGAGCGGCCGGACCCTTTAATCAGGCCGTCTCCGGCATCGGCAAAGACAATGACGGGGCGGTGAAAGCGCTCTTTGATGCGTGATGCCAGAATACCAATCACCCCCTGATGCCAGTCTGGCTGGAATACGCTAATCGTGTATTGCTCTGGCCTGAAATCCTGCGTTAAATCGGCCATGGCGTCGAATTGCATCTCAGCTTCAATCTGCTTGCGCTCGGCATTGAGGCGATGCAACTGCTGCGCATATTGCATGGCTTCTTGTGGCGTCTCGGCCAGCAAACAACGAATACCTATTGTCATATCATCCAGGCGACCAGCAGCATTCAGACGTGGGCCCACATAAAAGCCCAAATCTTGCGCACTCACTTGTTGCGGATCGCGCCCGGCGAGCTTAAGAATGGCCTGAATGCCAGGGCAGGCTTGGCCATGGCGGATACGTTTGAGGCCTTGCCTGACCAGAATACGGTTATTGGCATCCAGCCGCACGAGGTCTGCGACGGTGCCCAGCGCGACCAGATCGAGCAAGCGCCCCAAGTGGACTTGGTCTTCAGCCAACTGGCCGCGCTGCTTGAGCTCGGCACGCAAGGCAATCAGCACATAAAACATCACGCCGACGCCAGCCAGATGCTTGCTAGGAAAACCGCAGCCACGCTGGTTGGGATTCACGATGCAATCTGCAGCAGGCGTTTGCTCGGCGGGCAAATGATGATCGGTAATCAGAACGCGTAGGCCCAGTGCCTTGGCCGCGGCCACGCCGTCTATACTGGCGATACCGTTATCCACGGTCAGCAGCACCTGCGGCTGCCGCGTGGCTGCCAGCGCGACAATTTCCGGCGTGAGTCCATAGCCATATTCAAACCGGTTAGGCACCAGAAAATCGACCTCGGCGCCCATCATGCGCAAGCCGCGCATGGCGACACTGGTCGCTGTTGCACCATCCGCGTCATAATCGCCGATGATTAAAATGCGCTGTTGTTGCGCAATCGCATCAGCCAATTGCCTTGCCATTTCCGCTGCGCCGGTCAAGGCCTCCGGTTTAAGCAGATGCGGCATGTCTTGCAAGCCCCAGTCAGCGCTTGTCACGCCTCTCGCTGCGAGCAATCTCGCCATCAATGGCGGCAAGCCCTGCGCTTGCAAGCCTTCCAGCGCAGCGATGTCATAAGTTCTCTGTTGAATCTTCATGGGTTGAATCCCGCTTGCTCAGTGGCGGAAGATAGCGATTGCTCGAGTTGCTGCAATAGCTTGTTTAACGTGGTGGGCTTGCGCCAGAACTGCCAGCGCGGACGTTTCTGGTAATGAATCTGTACACTACGTTCAGCAAACGGGAGCACGATGTGAAGTGCTTGAAGCGTGCCAGCTTGCAAGGCCTGGTTGAGCGCAGGCCAATCCAGCGTTTCAAGTTCATCGGTGATCCACAGCGCCTGTTGTGTACGCGGCAGTTGCATCACCTCAGCCAGCGTGGTCGCTTTGCATCTGGGTAATTGCAAGGCACTCAACCCAGCAAAGACCTCGCCTTGCCCGGCAACCAAATCAAACCCATGCTGCCAATCTGGCACAGGGCCCACGCTGGCAAACCAAAGGCTGTTGAGCGCTCCTGGCCAGTCAGCCATGGATGGCTCGGTGGCCAGTTGATGCAGCAGCATTTGCATCTCGTTGGCCCATTGCCGGATCAGGCCGGCATCAGGCCCTTGCGGCTGCCAGTGCATGGCTTGCTGAAACAGACAATCCTGTGGCCAGGGGCACTGCGCCTGAACCTGTCGCAAAGGTTGTAGCCACCAGTACCGCTGACCTGCATCAATATGCAGCTCAAAATCTGCTGCAAAATGGGCTTGTAGCCTCATTGTGAGCGCTTGATAAATCGCTGACGACAAGGGCACGACAGACTGCAAACTAAACGAATCACGTCGCATTACCAAATGGACAGGCAGCAGACAAAAGGCCGGCAGGACAGTCTCCTCCACTCTTGACGACAATACGCGACTGACTGGAGCGTGTGGTGCGCGGGAATCAGGCGCGACCAACTGCGTAAATAAGGCATTTAAGGGTGGCTGTGCAACTGTTTGCCAGCTTGCATATTGCAACGACGGACACTGATTCAAGAGTGATTCAACTTGCGCAACAGGCTGCGCAGCCGCTCCAGACAAGTAATCTGTGATATAAATTTGCTGAATCATGAGAAAACCAATACACTAGAACGAATCGAAAACTTGAATGCTTGCGGATGTCACCGGAATGAGTCAAACCTAGGCTGAACACGCGTGAGTAAGCAATTTTTGCAGTGACAAACATTAAACTTATACACGAAATTGGGGGGGATGTCATGAATCACCGGCGACGGCAGTGCAACCCATTTGTATTTGTGCTGATGTTATTTAGTATTTGACCTGGAATCCATGCAATTCTTCCAAAACCTGAGTATACAGTCCAGACTACTGCTTCTAGTCATCGGCCCCGTCTTCGCGCTTTCCTGCATTTTTCTGTTGTTCGACTTTAAAGAACAACTGCAACATGAAGAAGAAAAACTCAGTCAGCATGCCTTGACCACTGCAAAATTTTTGTCTGCGGTCATCCATAATCAAGATCAATTACATGGCAAGCCTTATATTGATCGCTTGCTCAAGGCAAGCCAGCTTAACCGTGAGCCCTATCTTTCACTGATCATTGCAGACGCCAATAAACAACCGATCGCCAATATAGGTGCAGTCTTCACTATGCAAGACGGCCTGCTCCAGCAAGACACGATGGTCATGCAGCAAGCCACGCACGACATCACCATGGTGAAAGTGTTTTCCACCACGCCCGCACATCAGCTTTTGGGGTATGTATTTGTATCCGTAGACAAAGCCGCCCTGATCGAAGACCATAGGCAGGCATTTATTAAAAATGTCGGCTATATCACGTTGACCCTGATCTTGTGTTCCATCCTTGTCAGCTGGGTCAGTCGCTCTATCAGTCAGCCAATTCGCGATATGACCGCGGCACTCAAGCGCTTTGTGATCGGTAGCCAGCAGGTCAGCCAGGTTAAAAACACCCTGCCAGAGATCAAATCCCTACAAAGTACGATCAACCAGATCTCGCGTGAGATGCAGCACGTCGAGGCAGACATGCGTCACCGCATTCAAGATGCACAGGCGCAATTGCGTTATCAGGCGCGGCACGACGCCTTAACCGGGCTGGTCAATCGACAGGAACTCGAAAGACGGTTGCAGCAAGCCTTGCAAGACGTCAAACAGCATCGTGCCAATCATGTCTTCTGTTACATGGATCTCGACCAGTTCCGCGTCATCAACGACACCTGCGGTCACCTGGCAGGCGACGAAATGCTACGGCAGATCAGCATGATCCTGAGCCAACGCATTCGTGCCGAAGACACCTTTGCCCGCCTGGGTGGCGATGAATTTGGCTTGTTACTGAGTTATTGCCAGGTTGAAAAAGCCATTGAAATCGCCGCACAACTGCGGCAAATGGTCGAGGCCTTTCGTTTCATGCACGAAGGTCGGCTATTTCAAACTGGCATTAGCATAGGCATCGTTGAAATCACCGCAGACCTCAAGGACGTTGGCCAGATTACGCGCCATGCGGATGCCGCCTGCTACGTTGCCAAAGACAACGGCCGCAACCAGATTCACCTGTTCCACAATGAAGATGACGTGATGCTCAAGCGCCATGCGGAAATGGAGTGGGTACTGCGCATCAACGAAGCCATCGAACACAACGAATTTGTATTGTATTGCCAAGGCATTTTTCCGCTACAGCAAAAAGAACTGCCCCCCTTCTATGAAATCCTGATCCGCAAGCGTGACGAAAACGGCGGCATTATCCCGCCTGCCGAGTTTCTGCCATCGGCAGAGCGTTACAACCTCATGACCAAAATTGATCGCTGGGTCATTCAACATGCCTTTATGGCATTACAACCCCTGTTCAAACTGCAATCCAGCATCAAACCGTTTATTGTCAGCATTAACCTCTCGGGCATGTCGCTTGGAGATCCACAGCTATTGCCCTACATCAAAAACTGCTTTGAAACCTACGAGATTTCGCCTGGCCACGTCTGCTTCGAAATTACTGAAACCTCGGCAATTATCAATATCGACAACACGATCAAACTGATTAAAGAACTACAAAAAATGGGCACCCGCTTCATGCTGGATGACTTTGGCAGCGGCATGTCCTCATTCAGCTACCTCAAGCACCTGCCCGTCAACTTCCTAAAAATGGATGGTGCCTATGTCAAAGACATCACCAGCAACAAGGTAGACTTAGCTATGGCCAAAGCCATTCAAAGCGTTGCTCAATCCATGGAAATCAAGACCATTGCAGAATATGTTGAAGACCAAGCCACCTTGGACTGCCTCAAAGAAATGGGCGTCGCCTATGCACAAGGCTTCTACTTAAACCGCCCGATGCCACTCAACGAAGCCCTGGCCCGCCATATTGGGACCATCAGCCAACAACTTCAAGTACCCGTAACCATTACCCCCGATCTCGCAGTTTAATTGCACAACCAAGACTATGTGGACCAGACTTAAAGCCACAATCTTCGCAGCCTCAGAAGTTTGATCTCCTCACATGATCAACCTCGTTGACAGCTTGAAATGACGTAAATCTTCAGTATTAGGTGCTGTACCCTTAAGACTTGAGGCATGCAGAAACAACAAGCCAGGATGAACTGCAAATGATGATTGGGTGCAATCAAAATCACTATTTAAAAAGTACTCCCCCACCAACACTGTCGAATTAAACTGACCCTTGGATTGAACCCAATAAAAAGCCTCAGCCGCTGCTGCTCCAAGCTGGGATCCATGCCCTCAGCCACTAGCTTTATGGCCTCTTCACGCTTTTGCTTGACTTGCTGTAGGGAGATATCTGGAAGTACCAGGGGGAAAGCAGCTTTTCTTTGCTGCAAAGCGACACTAGAGCCGCCACCACTTGCTAATGTTGGGGTAACTCACACTGGGGCTAAGTGTTGTTACCCCGTCACTTACCCCACTTTACTCGTGGATATCAATGAACTACTTTGGATGGCTGATACGTAAAAATAGCCTTGAAAGGTCGTTTCAAGGCTATTTTTTGGATGGTATTGAACCACCTTGGATATGTGTATGGTCGGGACGGCGGGATTCGAACTCGCGACCCCTTGCACCCCATTTACATCCGGCAAAACAGAAACCTAATTAAATCAATACCTTGCGACGCTTGCTAACGTCGATTTTAGGCCTTGATTAGCCTCAACATGGCTTATTTAGTCATGAAAGGTTACGTTATGGTTACGTTTTTAATCCCAAAATCCTCACCGATTTTCCATAGTCCCCAGCCATCAAGCATGGGGGCTGTGGGAAATTCGGTGAGGTCATTTCTATTTAAATTAATCCACACACAACGTGCAAAGCTTTTGAGGACTGCCGCACGGACAACGCGCGCCAGCCCGCAAAAAGCGCAGACGCGGAGCGTCGATCTTAATCTTGTAATAAGAACACTTACCAAAACAACATATTCAACTATTTGGTATTGAGGTGAAATCATGACCACCTTTAAAGACCTACAAGATGAAATCCTGAATGAATCAGGCCATCAATCATGGCATCGTGTAACCGTTCGTGATTTTGGTGACAAGAATATTGAAGTTTCAGTCATGCCATACGAAACATGGTCAGAGATGAGTGAAGAAGATTTACCGCATAAATCTAAACGCGGTGAAGGGGACAGAGAACGTTCAGCTGAAGTCGCGGCAAAACGTGCTAAACGTAAGGTAAGGCACCTATGCAAGATGCTTAAGGCTCGCTATATGCTCACGCTAACGACAAAAGAAGTTATCACCGATACCGAAGTTTTCCAGCGGTACTTTCAAGAGTTTGTGCGCCGGATTAGACTTGTATCGAATTTCCAATATGTAGCCACACATGAACTGCAAAAACGTGGTGCGTTACATCTGCATGTTGCTGTAGCTAATCGACAAGATTACAAGCTGCTTTGGTCAATTTGGCATCGTGTGGTTGGTCAAGGAAATGGGCGTGTTCATGTAACCTCTGGAAACAAAAAAGCATCCATTAACAGGATTGCTGCCTATATTTCTAAATACATCGCCAAGAGCTTTGAATCGGGTGAATTAAATAAACGTCGATACTGGGCAAGTAAAGGAATAGGCGAACCAATTAAGGAGGTTCACCTTCTTAGAAAAAACTGGGAGTTTGTTGAAGTCTTGATGTACATCGTTGAGATATTTAAAGACCGAGGTATTACATTCGATCTTAGTTGTAATTGGTGCAATGGTAATAAAGGACTATTTTGGATGAGTACATGAGTTTTTGAATGCCTAATGAAATTTTTCTATATATCTAGAGTTAACCCAACCTTGGATTTTTAGATCAGTTGATTCGTCGACTCTCTCAACCAATGACCAATCTCCGTCTTTCTTAATCAGACGCACAGTTTGCCCTATGTATATCTGCCCAAGAATTGCAGATTTGGATTTTGGTTTAGTTCTAACAAGTAAGATTTCGCATTTTACAAAACGGAACTCTCTGAGCTCTAAACTTCGAATACTATCTAGTGGAGTGGATCTTTTTACCTCCTTTATAATCTGACGCGGACTTTCTGGAGGTTTATCAAAATAGTGATGATCAATATAAAGAGTCATTACTGAGACAGCCAAAGGGCATAACAAGAGGCTAAATATAAGAAGTAAATAATTTTGCTTTTTTGGGCTACCAAGCTTTTTAAGCTCTTCAATTATTAATAAATATAATCTTTCCAAATTTTGAGTTGTTTCAATTTGGAATGACTCATTTACACGATTGCTTATATAACCAACCTCTTCAAAAGAGATATTTGTTTCTTCAACAGTAAAAGTGTTGTCATCATTGACCACTAACTTACTAAGTTCAATTTGATTTTTTTCTACTAGCGAATTTATTTGTCCTAAGACTTTAACTGCCTCATTAAAAGATGAGGTCTGAACACGCTCAACCATCTCTCGGTAAGGTTTGAAAGGATCATTGAAACGTTCTATTTGCTTTATAAAGTCGGTTTGATATTTAAATGGATTACTAACTCGCTCCATCTTCTCAATCATTTCTTGATAAGGTTTGAAAGGATCATTGAGTCGTTCTATTTGCTTTATAAAGTCGGTTTGATATTTAAATGGATTACTAACACGTTCCATCTTCTCAATCATCTCCCGATGAGACTTGAAAGGATCATTGAGTCGTTCTATTTGCTTCATCAAGTCGGTTTGATATTTAAATGGATTACTAACTCGCTCCATCTTCTCAATCATTTCTTGATAAGGTTTGAAAGGATCATTGAGTCGTTCTATTTGCTTTATAAAGTCGGTTTGATATTTAAATGGATTACTAACACGTTCCATCTTCTCAATCATCTCCCGATGAGACTTGAAAGGATCGTTATCGCTCATAAAAACAACCTTTGTTTGTTCAAGTTAAGAATATGCAAATGATTATGAATGAAATTTGAAACTACCACCATTAAGTCAACCACAACAAGAATTCACGCCAACAATAAATAACATTTGACGCGTGACTGAGAACATAATAATCTACAAATGAACGGTTTATATTTACGGCGTAAGTTGGATACGCCCCCGGCATACATAAGTCAAAGGTTTAATTCCAGCCCGTAGCGAACGCTTGGGTTTTGTACATATCAATTTGACATAAGCTAGCCGTCTCTTTTCTATCCAACCCCGTTCATGTGTCCCAATTCTTTTGGGTGCATGAATATCGTGCACCTATCAGATTTGGATTTATGAATTTGATACGGGAAAACTCCAAATGATTACTTTAAGCACTAAAGAGGCGGCTGCTTTCCTGCATCTGCACCCTACTACGCTGCTTGATCGCACTAAGTCTGGTGAGATACCCGCCGCTAAAATCGGCAAGTGCTGGGTATTTTTGCAAGTTGACTTGATAGAGTATCTGCGCTCAAAATACTCTCAGCAAGCGTCGCAGGGTGACGAAGGGAATGAACAATGTCACTCTACAAACGAAAGGACTCAAAGTTCTATTGGGTCAAAATCGCTGTCAACGGTCAAAAACCGGTATATGAATCTACTGGCACTACCGACCGCCAACAAGCGAAAGAGTACGAAGCGAAGCGGCTAAATGAAATTTGGGAGCAATCCCGCCTAGGTATTAAACCCAAGTATTTATGGGAAGAAGCTGTCGTTAAATACATTGATGAGACCTCTCACAGTAAGTCGCACTCAACAGATTTAACGTTTTTTAGATGGCTAAGCAAATATCTGGACGGGGTCTACCTCAATGACATTAACCGTGCCTTGCTAGACCGTATTACTTCTATACGTAAAAAAGAGGGAAATGTGTCTAACGGGACAGTTAACCGTTATATGCAAATCGTCAGTCGGGTATTAAGACGCGCTGCGCTAGATTGGGAATGGATAGATAAAACCGTGAAGGTACGGTCACTACCAGAACCAAAAATCCGCATTCGCTTTTTAACATCCGAAGAAGCGGCCAGATTAATAAATGAATTACCGCCCCATTTGGAAGCGATGGTTCGTTTCTCGTTAGCGACAGGGTTACGCAAAAGCAATGTCACTAAATTAATGTGGTCGCAAGTGAACTTGCAAGATAGGCGCGCATGGATTCCTGCAGACCAAGCCAAGGGTAAACGGGCAATCCCTGTCCCTTTGTCTAGTGAAGCGGTTGAAGTGCTGCGTAAAGAGTTATTTAAGCACCCCACGCACGTGTTTACGTTCCGTGGGAAGCCTATCACGCAAGTGAACACTAAGGCATGGCATGCCGCCTTAAAACGTGCTGGCATTGTTGATTTCAGATGGCATGATTTACGCCATACTTGGGCAAGCTGGCATGTGCAAAATGGCACGCCGATTTACGTTTTAAAAGAGTTAGGCGGCTGGGCTGATATGGAGATGGTGCAGAAGTATGCACACCTGTCACCTGGTCATTTATCACAACATGTTGAGAACGTTTCTGGCATTATCGACAGTGAAGTGAAAGAGGAACTGGTTACGAATTGGTTACGTTCTGGTCAGTAAATAAAAAAGCCACTCTCACGAATGGCTTGTTTATTGGTCGGGACGGCGGGATTCGAACTCGCGACCCCTTGCACCCCATGCAAGTGCGCTACCAGGCTGCGCTACGCCCCGAAGATTCAAAATCAAACGATAAAACCGTTTGAAAAAGAAGGTGGCATTATAAAGCAAAACCGCATATTCGCTAAGCAGAATATGCGGTTTTTATGGCTACGTTGTGCGCTTATGCAGGCACTTTGAGCAATTGCAGCACTTGTTGAATTTGTTCTCTAAGCGCCGCCACATCAATAGCGGATTGCGATATTTCTTCTGCCATCAAGCCCTGAGATTGTGGACTGCTTGAAACCGCTGATTCGGTGTTGCTGCGCGGTTTATCTGCTTTTTCTTCCACACCATCCAGGCGATTGCGGGCGCCACTGATGGTAAAGCCTTGCTCGTATAGGAGTTCGCGAATTTTACGGATCAGCAGGACTTCGTGATGCTGGTAATAGCGACGATTGCCGCGGCGTTTGACAGGCTTGAGCTGAGTGAACTCTTGTTCCCAGTAACGCAAGACGTGTGGCTTCACCCCGCATAGTTCGCTCACTTCACCAATCGTGAAGTAGCGCTTGGCGGGAATGGGGGGCAACGACACTTTTTGCGTTTCTAGCATAGGGTGTAATCAGATCAGGCTTGTGCTTGTAATGGATGTTCTGCGTAGTGTTCTTCTACGCGTAATTTCAATTTTTGGCTGGCATGAAAGGTCACCACACGGCGTGCAGAAATCGGGATTTCTTCACCGGTTTTTGGGTTACGACCTGGGCGCTCGGATTTGGTACGCAGTTCAAAATTACCGAAACCGGATAGTTTGACGCTGTCCCCTTCTTCTAGCGCATTCCGGACTTCTTCAAAAAACGCTTCGACCATATCCTTGGCTTCGCGCTTGTTCAGCCCGACTTGTTCGAACAACAAATCGGCTAAATCAGCTTTTGTGAGTGTCATTAACGATCCCCTGAACCTTCTTATTATGCGAGATGACGCTTGAGTTGTATCAACTGTTAATCCTTGGAGTAATGCAATGATGATTTAAATGGCATTATCCTGATGAATTACCTAAATGATGTTGCCCCTAAGTGATACTATCTTAGTGATGCAGCAAAATTGGATGACCAGTTATTGAGGATTCGCGCCACGATTGTATCGACTTCCTCATCGACCATTGTCTTGCAAGTATCTTGCATAAGTACAAGAAATGCAAGGCTTTTTTTGTTTTCTGGCACCCCTTTGCCTTGATAAACATCAAACAATTTTAGGGTTTGTAATTGCGGAATTTGCTCGGCAATAATGGCATCAATCATGGTTTGTGCTGACACATTTTGATCAACAATCACGGCAAGGTCACGGCGCACAGGTAAGAACTTGCTTACCTCGCTATACGCCGGCACTTGCGTCGCCAGCGCAGCGGCCGCATCAAGCTCAAACAGATAACAGGCGCTGGTCAGGCCATACTGTTGTTGCCATTGCGGATGCAATTTACCCAGCCAGCCTACAGCTTGATCGCCCAGGTAAATACGCGCTGACTGGCCTGGATGTAAGGCGGGATGCTGCTCGACCACAAAACGCACGGTTTGCGCGAACAGCGACTCGACGTGGGCCTTGGCATCATAAAAATCAAAAGCACGGGCTTCTGTCGCCCATTGTTCTGGCTGGACGCTGCCATAGATCAGGCCAGACAGTGTCAATGTTTCGATAAAGCCCTGGTTACCTTGTTCATAGCGCGCACCGAGCTCAAACAGCATGGCACGGGTTTGCTGACGCTTGAGGTTGTAGTCCAGGGCATCCAGCAGACCGCCCCACAAACCGGAGCGCATCACGCTCAGATTGCTGGCAATCGGGTTTTTAAGTGTAATCGGTGCTTCATTCCCGTACAAATCACGCTCCCAGCTTGCGTCAACAAAGCTGTAGGTGACCACTTCTTGATAGCCTTGATTAACCATGACATCGCGCAACCAATGCTTGCTGCGCTGCGCTTCTGGCGAGGCCAGCATGCCTTGCGGTGCCACAGGGGTCAGTGCCGGGATATGCTCGTAGCCATGCAAACGGGCAACTTCTTCAATCAGGTCTTCTTCACGCGCGATATCAAACCGGAAGCTGGGCGCATTGACCTGGAACACACCATTGCTTTCGGTATAACTGAAACCCAATTGTGTGAGCAACTGCCCTACACGCGCCAGGCTGATTTCTATGCCTAACACTGACAGCAGGTAGGCATAGCGCAAACTGACTTGCTTGCGTACCGGCAAGTCGGCAGTCACTGCGGTGACGGCGGCGGCCTGGCCACCACAAATTTCGAGCACCAATGCCGTCGCACGTTCAAGGGCATTCAGTGTGTTACCAAAATCCACGCCACGCTCAAAACGGTAAGAGGAGTCGGTGCTCAACCCCAAACGACGGGCTTTACCAGCCATCACATCTGGCGTAAAGAATGCGCTTTCTAAAAAGATCGCTTGCGTAGTATCGCTGACTGCGCTGGGGTTACCCCCCATGATGCCTGCCAACGCCAAGGGGCCGTTACTGTCTGCAATGACCAAATCATCGCCTTTGAGGGTGACTTCTGTGTCATTAAGCAATACCAGTTTTTCACCTGCCTGGGCAAAACGTACCTGAATATCGCCTTGCAGCAGGTTCAGGTCAAAGGCATGCAACGGTTGCCCTTGCTCCAGCAAAATATAATTGGTGATATCCACCAGCGCACTGATGCTACGAATACCACTACGCTCAAGGCGGCGGACCATCCAGTCTGGCGTTTTAGCTTGTGCATTCACGCCTTCGATCACCCGGCCATAATAGGCCAGGCAAGCCGTACTGGCTTGCAGCGTCACGTTTTTGGTCAGTGTCCCTGTCACCGCAGCAGGGGCAACAGTTGGTGCAGTCATTGGCGCGCCGGTCATCGCAACCACATCGCGTGCAATACCGACGATGCTCAGGCAATCCGCACGGTTAGGCGTGAGCTTTAACGTGTAGGCATGGTCGTTCAAATCCAGATACTCACGAATATCCTGACCAACCGGCGCGTCTGCTGGCAGCTCCAGAATGCCGTTGGCTTCTGTGGCAATGCCCAGCTCTTTGGCAGAACACATCATGCCAAAAGACTCAACCCCACGTACTTTGGCTTGCTTGATTTGAATGCCTGGTTGCCCATTGATTTCTGGCAACTGTGCGCCAACCAGCGCACATGGGGCTTTCAAACCGGCACGCGCATTAGGCGCACCGCAGACAATTTGCAAAGTCTCCTCGCCGACTTTCACCTTGCACACTTGCAGGCGATCAGCGTCTGGATGTTTGGCCGCCTCCAGAATCTCGGCCACAACGACGCGGTTAAAGGCTGCCGCAACAGGCGTGAGCGCTTCAACCTCCAGGCCTGCCATCGTTAGCGCATGACCAAGCTGCTCGGTATCCATCGCTGGATTCACCATGGATCGTAACCATTGTTCGGAGAACTGCATATCTGTCTTACCTTGTCTTAATTCTGCTGTTTAAAGTGCGCGTGCGCTGAAATTACTTGATGAACTGCTGCAAAAAACGCAGATCATTATTAAAGAAATGGCGCAAATCATTGACGCCATAACGCAACATGGCCAGGCGCTCGACACCCAAACCAAAAGCAAAACCACGGTATTTGCTGCTATCGATATTGACGTGCTTGAGTACTTCGGGATGCACCATACCGCAACCACCGATTTCCAGCCAACCGCCATTCCAGCTCATGTCCATCTCGGCTGACGGCTCGGTAAACGGAAAGAAAGACGGACGGAAACGGACAGTTAAATCGTCACGCTCAAAGAATTTTTGCAGGAAATCCTGCACAACGCCTTTTAGGTTAGCAAAACTGATCTGCTCATCTACCCACAAGCCTTCCACCTGATGAAACATCGGTGAGTGTGTCGCATCCGAGTCCACGCGATACACACGCCCTGGCGCAATAATTTTTAAAGGCGGCGTATTGTCTTGCATGTAATGGACCTGCACTGGCGAGGTATGTGTGCGCAGCACGTATTCCATGTTATCCCCACCGGTTTCCACATAAAACGTATCGTGCATGGCACGCGCCGGGTGGTTGTCAGGGATATTCAAAGCGGTGAAATTATAAAAATCGGTTTCAATTTCAGGGCCATCGGCCACACTAAAACCGATAGAGTGAAACAGCTCTTCCACACGACGCAAAGTCAGCGTCACAGGATGCAGGCCCCCTTTGGACTGCGCACGCGCAGGCAAAGTCACATCAATGGTTTCGCTCGCCAGTTGCTTGGCCTGGGCTGCGGCCAAAATACTGTCACGCCTGTCATTCAAGGCTTGCTCGACCGCCTGCTTGACCACATTAATCGCTGCCCCGGCTGCAGGACGTTCTTCGGCACTCAACTTGCCCAAGCCCTTCAATGCCTCCGTAATAGCGCCTGACTTGCCCAAAAATTTGGCCTTGGCGTTTTCCAGTGCAGGGATATCATGACAAGCGGCAAAGTCCTGTGCTGCTTCTGCGATTAAGTGATTAAGATCAGCCATCGTCGGTATTCTTTTAGGGTTTAAGTAACATTAAAATAAAAAAAGAGGCCGCAGCCTCTTTTTTTGGTAGGTCTGATTAGGCGCTTAAACCTGTTTTAGCCAATTCTACAAACTTGGCAAAAGCAGCTTTATCGAACACGGCCAGATCAGCCAGCACTTTACGGTCAACTTCAACCGCAGCTTTTTTCAAGCCATTCATGAAACGGCTGTAGGTCAAACCAGCTTCACGGGCTGCCGCGTTAATACGGGCAATCCACAATGCGCGGAATTGACGTTTTTTCTGACGACGGTCACGGTATGCATATTGACCGGCTTTCATGACCGCCTGTTTGGCAACACGGTAGACGTTCTTACGACGACCACGGTAACCTTTAGCAGCATTTAATACTTTTTTGTGTTTTGCGCGTGCGATGACACCACGTTTTACTCTAGGCATGTCGGTCTCCTTATTGTGTTGGCATCATTGCGCGAACGCGTTTCACGTCGGTCGCAGAAATAATTGCGGTACCGCGCAGTTTACGTTTTTGCTTGGTTGTTTTCTTGGTCAGGATGTGGCGCAAGTGAGAGTGTGTACGCTTCACTTTGCCGTTACCCAAGAACTTGAAGCGCTTTTTGGCGCTGCTCTTTGTTTTCATCTTTGGCATTTTGGTCTCCTTAGAGGTTGAGTAAAGAGTGAGTAGGCAGCCAATTTAGCCATATCACTCCAAAAAACTTATTCTTCTGCGGACTTGTCCGCTTTTTTCGGTGGCACCTTTTTAGCGGGCGCCAGTACCATCACCATTTGACGGCCTTCCATTTTTGGGTATTGCTCGACCGCTGCATGCTCAGCAAGATCCGCTTCCAGACGCTTCAACAGCGCCAAACCGAACTCCTGATGCGTAATTTCACGGCCACGGAAGCGCAAAGTAATCTTGGCTTTGTCACCATCGCCCAAAAAGCGAATAATGTTACGCAACTTGATGTTGTAATCGCCATCATCGGTGCCAGGTCTAAATTTGACCTCTTTGATCTGCACCTGTTTTTGTTTGAGTTTTTGCTCGTGTAGACGCTTACTCTCGGCGTATTTGAATTTGCCATAATCCATCAAACGGCACACGGGCGGTGCAGCATTTGGTGCAATTTCAACAATATCAATATCAGCTTCTTCCGCTTTGGCAAAGGCCTCTTTGAGACTCATCACACCTAACGGTTCGCCATCTACACCAATCAGACGCACTTGTGGCGCGGTAATATCGCCATTAATGCGTGTATCTTTATCCTGAGCTATAACAATCCCCTAACAATAAACAAAGCCGCACGGCACCTAAAAAATTAGACCCGGTTTTGGATGTCTTGCTGTACACGCGCAACAAACGCATCTACCGACATCGCACCCAGATCTTCACCTTTTCTGGTACGTACGGCCACATGACCATTTTGCATTTCCTTATCGCCAACAACAATCAGATAAGGCAATTTTTGCAAACTATGTTCGCGTATTTTATAGGTAATCTTCTCGTTTCTCAAGTCAAAATCGCATCGAATGCCATTTTTCTTCAATTTTTCAACTACTTGGCGCACGTAATCGGCCTGATTGTCCGAAATATTAAGCACCATCACCTGCACAGGCGACAGCCAGACCGGCATGGCACCCGCAAAGTTTTCGATCAAGATGCCTAAAAAACGCTCCATGGAACCGACAATCGCACGGTGCAGCATGATAGGCCGCTGGCGCGTATTATCTTCAGCCACATACTCGGCGCCCAGGCGCTCTGGCAGGTTTGGGTCGAGCTGGATGGTGCCACATTGCCACATACGACCGAGCGAGTCTTTGAGGGTGAATTCAATTTTCGGGCCGTAAAAAGCGCCTTCGCCCGGCTGATACTCGAACTCAAGGCCATTCGCCTTAATCGCGTTAGCCAAGGCATTTTCTGCCATGTCCCATGCTTCTTCAGTACCCACACGCTTTTCTGGGCGGGTAGACAATTTAACGATCACATCGTCAAACCCAAAGTCTTTATAGACTTCGTACAACATTTTGATAAAGTCCGCCACTTCGGCTTCGACTTGCGATTCCATACAGAAAATATGGGCATCATCCTGGGTGAAGCCACGCACGCGCATCAAGCCATGCAAGGAACCAGACGGCTCGTTGCGGTGGCAAGAACCAAACTCTGCCAGCCGCAACGGTAAATCGCGGTAGCTATGCAAACTGCTGTTGAAAATCTGGATATGACCGGGGCAGTTCATCGGCTTCACGGCATAATCACGGTTTTCCGACTGGGTGACAAACATATTGTCACGGTAGTTTTGCCAGTGGCCGGATTTTTCCCACAGGGTCTTGTCCAGTACTGTCGGCGTACGTACTTCCTGGTAATCGTACTCCCTGAATTTGGCACGCATGTACTGCTCGACTTCTTGCCAGATGACCCAGCCTCGCGGATGCCAGAACACCATCCCCGGCGCATCCTCCTGCATATGGTAAAAATCGAGCTGCTTGCCGAGCTTGCGGTGGTCGCGCTTCTCAGCTTCTTCCAGCATATGCAGATACGCTTCCAACTCTTCTTTATTGCGCCAGGCAGTGCCATACACACGTTGCAGCATTTCGTTATTGCTGTCACCACGCCAGTAGGCGCCGGCCAGCTTCATCAATTTAAATGCCTTGAGCTTGCCGGTATTCGGCACGTGCGGACCACGGCACAAGTCGGTAAACGCGCCTTCTGAATATAGCGAAACATCCTCATTGCTGGGAATGCTGGCAATGATCTCGGCTTTGTAGTGCTCGTTAATGCTTTTGAAGTAAGCCACCGCTTCATCACGCGGCAGCACTTTGCGCTCGACCTTTTCGTCTTTCTTTGCCAATTCAGCCATTTTTTTCTCAATGGCCACCAGGTCATCCGGCGTAAATGGGCGCTTATAGCTAAAGTCGTAATAGAAGCCATTTTCAATGACAGGACCTATCGTCACCTGTGCATCCGGGAACAGCTCTTTGACCGCATAGGCCAACAAGTGTGCGGTTGAGTGGCGGATAATTTCCAGCCCCTCTTCGTTCTTGTCCGTGATAATCGCCAGCTCAACATCTTGTGCAATCTGATGGCTGGTATCTACCAGCTTTGCTTCCTGACCGGGATAAGTCACCTTGCCAGCCAGCGCGGCTTTTGCCAAACCGGTGCCGATATTGGCAGCCACCTCCGCCACCGTTACAGCGTGTTCAAACTGTCTTACAGAACCATCGGGTAATCGAATATTTGGCATGCCAGATCCGTCAAAATTTTAGCGAACAACCTTGAAACAAGGCCTATACAAAGCATTTGATAAAAACAACAAAAGCCGTTAATTATAACGGCTTTTTGAATTTTGGTAGTCGCGAATGGACTCGAACCATCGACCCCCACCATGTCAAGGTGGTGCTCTAACCAGCTGAGCTACGCGACTATTTTAAGATTGATCACATGGACTGCAATCAATAAGGTTGCGCATTCTATCCGAAAGCCAGTCGTTAGGCAATGGGATCGCGCTTATAATATTGCCATGCAGATTTTTCAGTTGCCCATGGGCGCACCGATCACCACATTGACTGACACGCTCGTAGAGTCCCTCAGTGAACACCAATATTGCCTGATCGACCAATGTTTGCCGTCCGACACCATCGCCGCATTGCGCACGCTGGCATTGGCGCGCGACCAGCAGGGGCAGATGCATCAGGCGGGCACCAGTAAAGCCGCCATTACCAACCCCAATCTTCGTGCTGACCGGATTGCCTGGCTGGAAGCCGACGACCCCGAACCTGCCTTGCAAGCCTACTTTAGCCTGATGGCTGAGGTACAACAGATGGCAAATCGTCACCTGATGATGGGACTGGCCACTTACGAAACCCATTTTGCCCTCTACCCTGCCGGTTCCATCGGCTACGCCACGCACATCGACCAGTTCCGCCAGCACGCCCTCCAAATACCAAGCGGCGTCCGCAGCTTGACCGCAATTATCTATCTCAACGAGGATTGGCCAGAACAAGCAGGGGGTGCCTTGCGCCTGTATCTGGATGAACATCACCAGCCCCCGGAGCAAGATGCCAGACATCTGGATATCTTGCCGCTAGGCGGCCGACTCGTGCTGTTTTTATCCGCCAGATTCTGGCACCAGGTATTGCCCGCCATCCAGCCAAGAGTGAGCGTGACGGGCTGGTTTAAAACACGCTAAATTACTGTGCAGTTTGCACGGGTGTCGTTAAACGGCTAAACAATTCGGCGCCTGCATAGCCATCTTGTGGCAACCCTTTGCTCGCTTGATATCGACGGATCGCAGCCTGGGTTTTGGCACCTGGAAAGCCATCAGGGGGCCCACAATCAAACCCTTGCGCGTTTAATGACTCTTGCAACAGCCACATTTGCTGATAGCTTAGCGCAGGTGGCTCAGGCGGCAGCTGTAAGGTATAACTGTCCTGACGCAACTGCTGGCTGAGCAAACTCACAGCCAGCGCATAATTAATGGAACGGTTCCATTGCATAATGACGTCAAAATTGGGGAACACCATATATGCCGGACCATCAAAGCCCTGAGGCAATACAATCGACGCTTTTGGCAAGGCCAGCGCGCTGGCTGGAACGCCCGCCACTCCGGCTTTCACCCACTCACTGACAGCTTTGGTCTGTTGCCATTGCGCCTGGCTGTAATCAAAGCCCGCAGGCAAGGCGACCTGAAAGCTCACCGGCTGGCCAGGCTGCCAGCCCGCCTGCAATAAATAATTGGCGGCAGAACTGAAGATATCTGGATAAGAGTCCCAGATATCAATCTTGCCATCCGCGTCGGCATCCACCCCATATTTGAGCAAAGTGGATGGCATAAATTGCATATGCCCGGTCGCGCCCGCCCATGATCCCACCACCGGGCTATCATAGCGTTGATCACGCTCCACCACACGCATCAGGTTCAGCAGTTCTTTTTTAAAGAAAGCAGCGCGTCGCCCTTCAAATGACAGGGTCGCCAAGGCAGACGCTAACGGGATATCCCCGGTAAATCCGCCAAAATTGGTTTCCAGCCCCCAGAAGGCCACCAGCACCTCCTTGGGCACCTGATACAACTCTTCTACCACATAGAGAACGCCACCATAGTCCTGCATCATGAGTTTGCCCTTGCTCACCACACGCGGATTAATGCGGCGGTTCACATAAGCAGAAAAACTGGTGACGAATTCTGGTTGCTTGCGGTCAAGCTCAATCACGCGTGGCAAATAGACGACGCCTGTTAGCGTCGCGTCAACCGCGGCCGGCGCAATCTGCATCGTTAATGCTTCCTGGCGCAATGCCGTTAACCAGGGCTGAAAGCCTTCCGGCGACGCCTCTTGCGACGTACCTGCCTGTGCAGACAGGCCAAGCGCTGTCAGCAGCAAGCCAAGAAACAGTGTGAGAATATTTTTTTTATACATGATCCATTTTAGAGAGTATGGCTGCATAGCCTGCCTGATAATCGGCAAATAAAAACGGGTAACCGGATTGCTGCAAAAACGGGTTGCGGATCCGTTTACCGCGCTGCAAGTCAGTGGTCGGGGTCACAGGCCCTGGCAGCTGCAGTTGCTGTGCCAGCCATTGCAACACCTCATGTTGTGGCACTGGCGCACCATCTGTCAAAATAATATGCGCTGGCAACGGCAGTGCGTGTTCAATTTGGCGGTAAAAATGCACCACCGCACCGGCAACGTCCAACTCATGAATACGGTTGGTCCATTGGATATGTTGTGGCCAGCGCTCAGGGGTTTGCAGCAACTTGAGCAGGTAAAGCCGTTGCGGGCCGTAAATGCCAGACAAACGTAACGCAGTATGCGAGCAAGGCAAATCATCCAGCAATTGCTCGGCGGCTAGGATCGTCTGGCCATTTTCTTCAGCCGGCATGGCAGGCGTATCATCATCAACCCACTGCCCTTGCTGCTCGCCATACACACTGGTACTCGAAATAAAAAACACATGCTTTAACGCGCGCTGATCCACATTGGCCAGCACATGCCGCAAGCCATCGACATAAGTTTGCCGATAGCTCTGCCCTGCCACGGGCGCCAGGCAATACAGCAGGATTTCCGGGGCCTGGTCTGCCAGGGCAGACAGGCCATTTGCAGAGACGACATCCAGGTAGAGGGCGGCTGCGCCGTCAGGCACAGACTGCTGAGAGCGCCTGACGATTGTCAATGCATGACCTTGGGCCAGGGTCGCCTGGGCAATCAGCTTGCCCAATGCACCACAGCCTATCTGCAAAACACGCATCGTGGCCCTTTACAGCGCCAGGCCAGGCAAAGGATGCTTGCGCAAGTAACGCTCGGCCATCAGCATGGCGGACATCGTCTTGCTATCGGTAATTTCACCGTCTTCAATCGCTTGCATAATGCGTTCAAACGGCCAGACCATCACATCCATCGCTTCGTCGATATCTCTGGCATGATCGCCCAGTGAGAGGTCTGTCGCCAGATAAATATGGATCACCTCATTGGAATAGCCGATGCAAGGATGCTGTATCCCCAGCTTGATCCAGTTTTTGGCCGCATAACCGGTTTCTTCAAGCAACTCACGCTGGCCTGTGGTCAATACCGGCTCGCCTGCATCGATCTTGCCAGCGGGTAACTCTATAAACACCTGCTTGAGTGGATAGCGGAATTGGCGCTCTAGTACAACCTCACCTGACTGTGTCAGCGCCACAATGGCGACGGCACCGGGATGGGTAACATACTCCCGACTACTTACCCGACCATTTGGCAAGCGTGCTTCATCGTAGCGGACGGTGAGCATTTTCCCCTGCGCCATCACCGCACTGGAAACCGTTGTTTCAATTAAATGTGCATCCTCATTGAGTACTGTTGCTTCTGTCATATTTCTCTTTACTGATTAACACTATTTTTATATTCAAGGTTAATTGAATGCTTAACTGTTGAAGGTATTGCACTGATTAAGGTCGCCAGACTGCAAGCCTTGCTTGAACCAATATACCCGCTGTGCAGAACTGCCATGGGTGAAACTATCTGGCACCACATAGCCTTGCGCCTGCTTTTGCAAGGCATCATCGCCAATAGCCGTTGCCGCCTGCAGCGCTTCTTCCACATCGCCGGCTTCCAGCACATGATACTGTTGATCAGCATAATAGGCCCAGACACCCGCATAGCAATCCGCCTGTAGCTCTAGTTTGACCGAATAGGCATTGGATGCGGCCTCAGACCCGGCCTGTTGCCTGGCCTGTTGTACCTTGGCTGAAGTCCCCAGCAGATTTTGCACGTGGTGCCCCACCTCATGCGCAATCACATACGCCTGTGCGAAATCTCCAGGCGCTTTAAAGCGGTCTTGCAACTCCTGATAAAAACTCAAATCAATATAGACTTTTTGGTCTGCAGGGCAATAAAACGGCCCCATGGCCGACTGCCCCTGACCACACGCAGTGCTGGTCATGCCACTAAACAATTGCAGATTTGGCGCCGTATATTGCCGTCTACTGGCGGAGAACTGTTGCTGCCAGATTTTCTCGGTACTCCACAGCACCTGAGAAACAAACTTCACCTTGGGGTCCTGGCTTTGCTCAGGAAGCTGCGGCGACTCGGCCACAGGTTGGGCTTGCTGCGCCAGATTTAACACCAGCTGGGGATCGACGCCAAAATACATGGCGACCAGCACCAGTGCAATGGTGCCTATGCCGATACTGCGCCCACCAAAGCCGCCACCGCGGCGGTCTTCAACATGCTGACTTTCTTCCAAATCGTCCAGGCGCACAGAAACCCTCTATCCGTATGAATGAAAAATGTTGCGGGAATGTGATTACTTTAGCATGCAGCACTGATAAAATCACACCATGTTTACTGGGATTATTCAAACCGTCGGCAGGATTGCCGAAGTCGTTCCACATGGCGAAGATTGTGCATTACGCATAGAAGCGCCGTCTTTGGGCATGGAAGATGTGCAGTTGGGAGACAGCATCGCCGTCAACGGTGTCTGCCTCACCGTCACTGACTTTAATTCACGCAGCTTTCAGGTCATGGTATCCAAAGTCACGCTAGAGGTCACCACCGGCCTAAGCCAACCTGGGCCTGTCAACCTGGAAAAAGCCATGCGACTGGCTGATCGTCTGGGCGGCCATCTGGTGACCGGGCATGTGGATGGTATAGGCAGCATCACGGCACTGGAGTCCGTCGGCGAATGCTGGCTACTCAAAGTGCGCGCGCCTCATGCCATCAGCAAATACATTGCCAAAAAAGGCTCACTCTGCGTGAATGGCATCAGCCTCACCGTCAATGAGATTCAGCAGGATGAGGTCAGTATCAATTTGATCCCTCATACCATGCAACACACCATGATGCAGCATGCCAAAGCAGGCGACGCGGTGAACCTTGAAATTGACGTGATTGCGCGCTATGTCGAGCGGATGCAAGCTTGGGAGCAGGAATAATGTCGGCGCAAATCAGTCCTATCGAGGCCATTATTGCCGATATCCGTGCTGGCAAAATGGTGATTCTGGTCGATGATGAACACCGTGAAAACGAAGGTGACTTTGTCATCGCTGCAGAATTTGTCACCGCTGAGCATATCAATTTTATGGCCAAATATGGCCGTGGCCTGATCTGCCTGACGTTGACCGAACAGCGTTGCCGTCAATTAAACCTGCCCCCTATGGTGCAAAAAAATGGCACGCGCCTGGGCACCAACTTTACCGTCTCGATTGAGGCCGCCGAAGGCGTCACCACGGGCATTTCGGCCGCAGACCGCGCCACCACCATCCGTGCCGCCATTGCCAAGCAGGCCAACGCAAGCAGCATTGTTAGCCCCGGGCATATTTTCCCATTATCGGCGATGAATGGCGGCGTGCTGGTACGCGCAGGCCATACCGAGGCAGGCTGCGATCTGGCGCAACTGGCAGGCTGTGAGCCCGCCAGCGTCATTTGCGAAATCCTCAAAGACGATGGCGAGATGGCAAGGTTACCAGACCTGATGCAGGTCGCCGCCGAGCACAATATCAAAATCGGCACCATTGCCGACTTGATCCACTATCGTGCTGCACACGAAAGACTGATAGAACGTAGCGCAGAACGCGAAATAGAAACCGTGTTTGGCACGATGCGACTTATCGCCTATCGCGACCACATTGCCCAAGAAACCCATTTGGTGCTGATCAAGGGCCAGCCCGAGCAAAGCGATGAAGTGCTGGTGCGGGTCCATGAGCCGCTGTCGATGATAGACCTGCTTGATAGCAGCCACCAATCACATAGCTGGAATCTGCTCCAGGCCATGCGTACCATCAGCACGGCCGCGTGCGGCGTCATCGTACTCATCAACCATGATGAAGATGGCCTCGGCCTGACTGACCGTATTTTGCGGGCAGACCAAAAACTGGTCCTCAATCAGGAATTACGTAATTACGGTATCGGCTCACAAATCTTGCTCGACCTTGGCGTGAAAAAAATGCGCCTGATGGCTGCCCCGCGCAAAATGCCGAGCATGGATGGCTTTGGTTTTGAAATTACCGGATATTTGAGCGCTGAGGAAGCGCATGCATGAAACGCAGCCATAAAGCCTATCCCCAATGAGTGAGCAACTGACTTTGAATGACCAGACAAGCCGTCTGGACCTGACCGGCCAAATCCTGATTGCCATGCCAGCCATGCAGGACCCCTACTTCAGCAAAAGCGTGATCCTGATCTGCAATCATGATGAAGATGGCGCCATGGGCATGATCCTCAACCATCCCTTGCAACTGAATGTGGGCGACCTGTTTGAACAGCTGGAGATGGAGTGCCATGTTGCGCAACAACAGGCGCGCCCGGTGCATTTTGGCGGGCCGGTTCAGGTAGAGCGTGGCTTTGTCCTGCATGCGCCAGCCACTGAATTTAATACCACTATGGGCTTGTCCGATAGGCTGGCCATGACCTCATCCAAGGATATCCTCGAAGCCGCCGCCCGTGATGAAGCGCCACAAGACATGTTTATTGCGCTCGGCTACACCGGCTGGGCAGCCGGTCAGCTGGAACAGGAAATCCAGGCCAACGCCTGGCTAACCCTGCCACTGGCTGATCACCACCAGCTGCACAAGTTGATTTTTAAATTACCCAGCGATGACAAGCTGTTCTGGGCCATGCAGCAATTAGGGGTGGACTTTGCCACCTTGTCCGAGGTTGCCGGGCATGCCTGATGCAACCAGGCTTGGCAAACAGCCACTTAACCAAAGCCATTTACCGATCACCCAGCGTCGCTATCCCGATATCACCGGCACCCTGCTGGCGTTTGATTTTGGGGAAAAACGCATCGGGGTGGCCGTCGGTGACACCCTGCTCAAACTGGCACATCCACTGCTGACCATAGAGGCTGAAGAAAACGCCGCCAAGTTCGCGCAAATTGAATCCTTGCTAAAAGAATGGCAACCGGCGCTGCTGGTGGTCGGCCTTCCCATGTCACTGGATGGCGAGGCGCATGCCATGACGGCCTTGGCGCAAAAGTTTGCCCAGCGTCTCGAGGGCCGCTTTAACTTGCCGGTGGTGATGGTGGATGAACGCCTGTCGTCGGCGGAGGCCTCACAATCCCTGCGCGAAGCAGGCATTCGTGGCCGCGCGCAAAAGCAGATGCTGGATCAAGTTGCCGCCCAAACTATATTACAATCTTATTTTGATGCTTATCACGCACGTAAGTAGCACTGGATACTCATGACTTTACCTGATCCCGAACAATTACTTGATCATCTGTACGCTCAACTCAAACCGCGTATTCAGGCGGAAACGGCTCTGGTTGGCATTTATACGGGCGGCGTCTGGCTCATGCAAAAATTGTTGCAGCGCTTGCAGGCCGAGCTGGGGCAAGACATTGTGCATGGCAAGCTGGATGCAGCCATGTATCGCGATGATTATGCGCAACGTGGCCTCAAAACCGCTGCGCAGCCCGCGCAAATTCCGTTTGATGTAAACGGCAAGCACATCATCCTGATTGATGACATTTTTTATACCGGCCGCACCACACGTGCCGTCATGAATGAATTATTTGATTATGGCCGTCCGGCTTCGGTGCAATTGGCGGTACTGATTAACCGTGGTGGCGCCCAACTACCGATCCGCCCCGATATGACTGGCGCCGATCTGCCATTGCAGGCCAATCAATCGTTTGAACTGGCAATCAATACTCAGGGCAAACTGCACCTGAGCATTGCCACCTCGGCAGCGAATGGAGTGGATGCCAATGTATAACCCGCAACTCAACGCCCAGGGTCAGCTGCAACACTTGCTAAGCATCGAAGGTCTGCCCAAGCGCATTCTGACCGATATTCTGGACACCGCCGAAAACTTTGTTGGCGTTGCTGAACGCGAAGTGAAAAAAGTGCCGCTGCTGCGTGGCAAAACCGTCTGCAATATCTTTTTTGAAAATAGTACGCGTACGCGCACCACGTTTGAAATCGCCGCCAAACGCCTGTCGGCCGATGTGCTCAACCTCAATGTCAGCACCTCGTCACAATCCAAAGGCGAGACCATTCTTGATACGGTGAACAACCTGATTGCCATGCATGCGGATATGTTTGTGGTCCGTCACCAGCAAAGCGGTGCCGCGCATTTCATTGCGCAACACGTGCCGCCACACATCAGCGTGATCAATGCCGGCGATGGCCGCCATGCGCACCCGACCCAAGGCTTGCTGGATGTATTCACCATCCGCAAATACAAGCCAGAGATGCACAACCTGCGCGTGGCGATTGTGGGTGACGTCTTGCATTCGCGCGTCGCCCGCAGTGAAATCCATGCGCTGACCACGCTGGGCGTCCCAGAAATCCGCGTCATCGCACCGCGCACCCTGTTGCCTGCCGATGTGGAAAAGCTGGGCGTGCAAGTGTTCCACAATATGGAGCAAGGCCTCAAAGACGTAGACGTCGTCATGATGCTGCGCCTGCAAAACGAGCGCATGTCCGGCGCCTTGTTGCCCAGCTCACAGGAGTTTTTCCAGACCTTTGGTTTGACCCCTGAGCGCCTGGCACTGGCCAAGCCGGATGCCATTGTGATGCACCCAGGCCCGATGAACCGGGGAGTAGAAATTGATTCGGCAGTGGCGGATGGCAAACAGTCCGTGATCCTGCCACAGGTCACGTATGGGATTGCAGTACGCATGGCGGTGATGGCAATTCTTGGAGGAGGCAACGCCGCATGAATATCCTGATTACACAGGGCCGCTTGATGGATGCCAGCCAGCAGCTGGATCAGGTGCAAGATCTTTATATCAGCGCAGGCAAGATTGTTGGCATGGGTGCAGCGCCCCAAGGTTTCCAACCAGACCAGACATTGGATGCCGAAGGCAAATGGGTGTTACCTGGCCTGGTGGATTTGTGTGCGCGCCTGCGGGAACCGGGCAGCGAATACAAAGCAACCTTACTAAGTGAGTTACGCGCCGCCATGGCGGGTGGCGTCACCAGTCTGGCCTGCCCGCCAGATACCGACCCGGTACTGGACGAACCCGGCCTGGTCGAGATGCTCAAGCACAGAGCGAAATCACATGCCCTCGCCCATGTGTATCCACTGGGCGCAGTCACACGGCAGCTTGAAGGCCATTTACTCACAGAAATGTTCGCCCTGACCACTGCCGGTTGTGTGGGCTTTTCACAGGCCGATACAGCGATTGTTGATACCCAGGTCCTGTGGCGGGCATTTGAATATGCCGCAACCTTCGGCTATACGCTATTCATGCGTGCCGAAGATCCGTACCTGGCAAAAAACGGGGTCGCCCATGATGGCGAAGTCGCCTCCAGACTGGGGCTCAAAGGCATCCCGGCGGCGGCAGAAAGCATTGCGCTGCAAACCATGCTGCGGATCGCCCAGGCTACAGGCGCCAAATTGCATATCGCCCGGGTCTCCACGGCTGAATCGGTTGAATTGATCAGGCAAGCCAAACAGACTGGCATGGCAGTGACAGCTGATGTCAGCATCCAGCACCTGCACCTGACCGATATGGATATCGGCTTTTTTGACAGCATGGTACATCTGAAACCGCCTGTACGCACCCAACGCGACCGTGACGCACTACGTGCTGGCTTGCTGGACGGTACGCTAGATGCAATTTGTTCGGATCATACGCCAGTCGATGATGACGCCAAAGCATTACCGTTTGCCGAGTCGCACCCTGGTGCCTCAGCGCTTGAGCTCTTGCTGCCACTGACCTTGAAATGGTCTGCGCAGGCCAAACTGCCCCCCTTGCAAGCCCTGGCCAAAGTCACGCAAATCCCCGCGCGGATTCTAGGTGTTAATGCAGGCACTTTGCAAACGGGTGCCACGGCCGACGTGGTGATTTACGACCCGGAAATGGAATGGCGCGTAGATGGACGCGCCCTCCTCAGCCAGGGCAAGAATACGCCATTTGTGAATCACAGCCTGACCGGCAAGGTCACTGCCACCATTACGCAGGGCAATCTGGTGTTTCAGCAGGAAACCGTGCAGCTTACAAGATGAGTGTTGCATGCATGCCGGATGCCTGCCCGGCATGCCTGTTGAATAAAGTTTACAAAATATCCAAGTCAGAAATTTTGCTGCGTTCCTGATTTTCCGGGTTGGCGACTTTGCTGTTGAGTTTAAATTTGAGTCGCAAGTCGTTGACCGAGTCGGCATTGCGCAAGGCGTCTTCGTAACTGATCTGGCTGGTTTCAAACAGGTCAAACAAGGCCTGATCAAAGGTCTGCATGCCAAGCTCTCGGGATTTGGCCATGACTTCTTTAATGCCGTGTACATCACCTTTATAAATCAGGTCTGAAATCAGCGGTGAGTGCAGCAGGACTTCGACGGCAGCCACCCGGCCCGAGCCATCCACTTTAGGAATCAACCGTTGTGAAGCAATACAGCGCAGGTTGAGCGATAAGTCCATCAGCAATTGCTGCCGGCGTTCTTCGGGGAAAAAGTTGATAATGCGGTCCAGCGCCTGGTTGGTGCTGTTGGCGTGCAAGGTGGCCAGACACAAGTGGCCGGTTTCAGAAAAGGCAATCGCGTAATCCATGGTTTCACGGTCGCGGATTTCACCGATCATGATCACATCAGGTGCCTGACGTAGCGTGTTCTTGAGCGCGGCATGCCAGTTGTCCGTATCCACGCCCACTTCGCGCTGGGTGACAATGCAGTTGCGGTGGCTATGCACAAACTCTACCGGGTCTTCAATGGTGATAATGTGGCCATAACTGCTTTCATTGCGGTGCCCCAGCATGGCGGCCATTGAGGTCGACTTACCTGATCCCGTGCCGCCAACAAAAATAATCAGGCCGCGCTTTGCCATCACCACATCCTTGAGTACGGGCGGCAAGTTCAAATCATCAAATTTGGGGATATTGGTATTGATCACCCGAATCACCAGACCTACGGCACTGCGCTGCACAAAGGCATTGACGCGGAAACGGCCCACCGATGGCATGCTGATCGCAAAATTGCACTCCATGGTTTCTTTAAACTCTTGCGCTTGCTTGTCATTCATGACAGTACGCGCAATTTCGGCCGTTTGCTGGGTACTCAAAGTTTGTGAGGTAATCGGTGTGAGCTTGCCATCAATCTTCATGGCCGGCGGAAAGCCTGCGGTAATAAACAAATCCGAGGCTTTACGCGTGACCATGAGCTTCAACAGGTCATTAATAAATTTCTCGGTTTGCGCGTGATCGGCGCCGGTCTGCATGCTGCTATCCATCTTTAATATTTATCCGATAATGCCATCACGGTTAGCCGCTTTGGTACGCGCCTCATCGGCGCTGATGACGTTGCGTCGCACCAGATCTTGCAGATTCTGGTCCAGCGTTTGCATGCCCACACTTTGGCCCGTCTGAATTGCCGAATACATCTGCGCAATCTTGTTTTCGCGAATCAGGTTACGGATGGCGGGGGTTCCGATCATGATTTCATGGGCAGCCACCCGGCCCTGCTCGTCTTTGGTTTTACACAGGGTTTGCGAAATGACGGCGCGTAAAGACTCTGAGAGCATGGAGCGCACCATTTCCTTTTCTGCCGCCGGGAACACATCGACCACCCGGTCTATGGTCTTGGCCGCAGAGCTGGTATGCAGGGTCCCAAATACCAGGTGACCGGTTTCGGCCGCCGTCAGCGCCAGGCGGATGGTTTCCAGGTCACGCATTTCACCCACCAGAATCACATCCGGGTCTTCACGCAAGGCTGAACGCAGCGCATTTTCAAACGACATGGTATGCGGCCCGACTTCACGCTGGTTAATCAATGACTTTTTCGAAGTATGCACAAATTCGATCGGGTCTTCCACGGTCAGGATATGCGACATCTGGGATTCATTAATGTAATCAATCATCGCCGCCAGTGTGGTCGATTTACCGGAACCGGTCGGCCCGGTCACCAGCACAATACCACGCGGCGTATCGGCCAGGTCCTTGAACACGCGTGGGGCGTTAAGCTCTTCCAGCGTCAGCACCTTGCTTGGAATGGTACGGAATACCGCACCGGCGCCGCGCTGGTGGTTAAATGCATTGACCCGGAAACGCGCCAGGTCAGGGATCTCGAATGAAAAATCGCATTCCAGTTTTTCTTCATACACTTTGCGCTGGCTGTCATTCATGATGTCGTACAACATGCTATGTACTTCAGCATGATCCATGGCGGGCAAGTTGATTTTACGCACATCGCCATGCACGCGTATCATCGGTGGCAAACCGGCTGACAAATGCAAGTCTGAGGCTTTGTTTTTAACTGAAAACGCCAATAAATCTGAAATATCCACAATCCACTCCAGTGATTATTTATATAATGTTATTTTTTACCGCTACCCGGCACCGTGTTGCTTCCCATGACTGATATCGCTGACAATCTGGCACTCATCCGCCAACAACTGGCCCAGGCACGTGCAAGCTACCAGGCCACACAATCGGTCACTTTATGTGCGGTAAGTAAAGCACAACCTGCCTCGGCTCTCAGGGAGGCCTATCAGGCCGGTCAATCGGTGTTTGGTGAAAACTACCTGCAAGAAGCGCTCGCCAAACAACAGCAACTGCAGGACTGTGCGATAGCATGGCATTTTATTGGCCCGATTCAAAGCAACAAAACACAGCCAATTGCCTGTCATTTCGATTGGGTGCATTCGGTGGACCGCCTTAAAATTGCACAACGCTTGTCTGACGCGCGCCCTGCAGACATGGCGCCTTTGAATATTTGCCTGCAAGTCAATATTAGCCAGGAATCAAGCAAAAGTGGTGCCAGCGCTCAAGAGGTGCTGGATCTGGCTTTAAATATCAGGCAGTTACCGCGCTTGCATTTGCGCGGCCTGATGGCGATTCCGGCCCCAGTGGAAGATTTCGACCAGCAACGTGACCAATTTCGGCAGGTACGGGCCCTGTTTGATCACCTGAATGCGCATGGCTTGCAGCTGGATACCCTCTCCATTGGCATGAGCGGTGACTTTGCCGCAGCCATTGCCGAAGGCGCGACGCTGGTGCGCATCGGCACAGCCATTTTTGGCGCCCGCCCGCGCAAACCCGATAACGACTCAGTTAAAGAAGGAACTTGAATACCATGCAATCACTGTCAGCCACCCGCATCGCCTTTATTGGCGGCGGCAATATGGCACAAGCCCTGATGATAGGCCTGCAACAACGAGGCTTTGCCATGTCACACATTACCGTGATTGACCCAGACACCAGCAAGCATGCTTCGCTACACGCCAAATTAGGCGTGCAAACCAGCGCGGCGCTGTCGGCAGCCTCACTGGCAGCTGAAGTTGTGGTGCTGGCGGTCAAACCACAGCAATTGCAGGCGGTGGCACACTCGCTGGCTCCCTACTTACAATCACAATTGGTGATCTCAGTTGCCGCCGGCATCCGCACTGGCGACTTGTGCCGCTGGTTAGGCGGCTACCAGACGCTGATTCGCACCATGCCCAATACGCCTGCGCAAATTCAGGCGGGCATTACTGGCGCTTATGCCCTGCCAGCCGTCTCAGCGGGCCAGCGTGACGTTGCCGACCAGTTGTTGCAAGCGGCGGGTGAAGTGGTTTGGCTAGAAGCTGAAGACCAGCTGGATGCGGTGACCGCGATTTCAGGCAGTGGCCCGGCTTATGTTTTTTTGATGATAGAAGCACTCACCGCAGCAGGGGTCGCTTTAGGACTCAGCGAAGCCCAGTCACAACAACTCAGCCTGGCCACATTCAAAGGCGCCAGCTTGCTCGCGGCCTCGAGCCCTACCCCAGTGGCGACGCTGCGTGAGCAAGTGACCTCCAAGGGCGGCACTACCGAACAAGGCCTGCTCAGTATGCGCGAGCACGATATTCATGGCATGATGCAACATGCCGCGGCACAAGCAGCACGCCGCGCCAAAGAACTCGGCGATCAATTGGGAGCACAATAATGTTGCAAAACATGACAACTTTTTTACTGAATGCGGTATTTGGCATTCTGACTTTTTTACTGGTATTACGTTTTTTAATGCAGTGGACCCGAACCTCGTTCCAGAACCCGCTGGGGCAAATGGCCATGGCGCTGACTGACTTTATGGTCAAGCCTGCCCGCAAACTGATTCCCCCTGCCCGCCAGCTGGACTTATCGACCCTGTTGCTGGCCTGGCTGGTACAAGTGATTCTGTTCGCCTTGCTGACCTTGCTTGCAGCCGCCCCGGTGTCCCCGGTGTTTTGGTTCTGGCAGGCCTTTGTCGCCGTCCTGGGGCAAATGCTGGATGTGTTTTTTTACGCCATTTTGCTCATGGCCATTTTAAGCTGGATCAATCCAGACAGCCCGATTTATGGCGTGCTAAACCAGTTATCAGCGCCTATCCTCAATCCGTTGCGTAATGTTTTGCCTTCGATTCAGGGATTCGATTTTTCCGCGCTGGTCGCCTTGCTGTTGTTGCAAATGATCAGTCGTATCGTGCTGCCAGGGTTGGCGGGCGGCATGCTGTAACACGCATACGCAGTGCTGCGCATCGCTGGGACGGCCTTACCTCTGGCCGTCCTCTCCAGAACAACAATTTTCTAGACCCAAACGATATCAAACTCTTCGCGGCCGTATTGCGTATCCGGATGCAGCGACACCGGCCGTTTGATAAAGTCTGACAAATTGGCCAGGCTTTGTGACTCCTCATCGCCCAGCATATTGATCACCTCGGGCGAGGCCAGAATCTTGAACTCTTTGGCATTTTTAAACTGCTTGGACTCACGCAATAACTCACGCATGATTTCATAGCAAATGGTCTGGGCGGTCTTGAGCTCACCACGCCCCTGGCAAACCTGACACGATTCACACAGTAAATGGGCCAGACTTTCGCGCGTGCGTTTGCGCGTGAGCTCCACCAGCCCGAGGGCAGAAAACCCGTTCACATTAATCCGCGCACGGTCCAGCGTCACAGCACTGCGCAGTTCTTCGAGCACCGCCGCACGTTGTGCATCCTCATCCATATCAATAAAGTCGATGATAATGATGCCGCCCAGATTACGCAGGCGTAGCTGACGGGCAATCGCTTGCGCCGCCTCCAGATTGGTTTTGAAAATGGTATCGGACAGGTTTTTGCCACTGACAAAACTGCCTGTATTCACATCCACCGTGGTCAGTGCCTCGGTCTGGTCAAAAATCAGGTAACCGCCCGATTTGAGCTCCACCTTGCGTGCCAGCGCTTTCTCAATCTCGTTTTCAATGTCGTAAAACTCAAACAGCGAGCGTTCGCCTTTGTAGTGCGTTAGCGGTTTTACCGCATGCGAGACGTAGAGTTCGGCAAACTCTTTCAGCCGCTCAAACATCTCTCGCGAATCGACGCGGATGCTGGTGGTTTCGGTACAGACCACATCGCGCAAAATGCGTCGCGGCAAACTCAGGTCATAAAAAATCAGCGAGCGTTCACCGACCTTGGTGCTCTCGGTCTGGATTTTTTGCCACACTTTGCGTAAATACTCGATGTCGGCCAACAACTCCTGATCGGTGGCGTTTTCTGACATGGTTCGGATGATATAGCCACCTTCGCGTGCTTCAGGCAACAAGCCGAGCAAACGATTGCGCAAAAACTCGCGTTCTTCTTCGTGATCAATGCGCTGCGATACGCCGATATGTTTCTGGTAAGGCAGATAGACCAAAAAACGGCCGGCAATGCTGATTTCAGTGGTCAGGCGTGCGCCTTTGGTGCCTATCGCCTCTTTAATCACCTGGACGATAATCGACTGGCCTTCATGCAACACTTCCTGAATCGGGCGGTCGGTCTTTACCGCGCCCTCCTCGGTATGACACTCCATGATATCGGCCGCATGCAAAAAGGCCGCACGCGGCAGGCCGATCTCCACAAAGGCAGACTGCATGCCAGGCAACACGCGCACAACAGTGCCACGATAAATATTACCGACAATCCCCAATGAAGAGGCACGTTCAATGTGCAACTCCTGGACGATGCCCTGCTCCAGAATCGCCACGCGCGTTTCCTGCGGCGTGACGTTAATCAATACTTCCTGTGCCAACGACATAGTGCTTATCCAATCCCGAATCTGTTTTTTTGATAGCAGTTTACCATGCGTTCAGCAGCTGCGCCGTTTCATGCAGCGGCAAACCCATCACCCCGCTATAACTGCCCTCAATGCGCGCAATCCAGGCCCCGGCACGGCCCTGAATGCCATACGCCCCGGCCTTGTCCATGGGCTCCCCCGAAGCCACATAGTCTTGTAGCACCGCCAATGGCACAGGCATCATATGCACCCGCGTGGTACTCAACAAGCACTGCGCTTTACCCTCGTGCATCACCGCCACCGCCGTGTGCACCTCATGCAAGCTGCCACTTAGCCGCGTCAGCATGGCCAGTGCTTCCGCCGCATCCGCCGGCTTGCCCAATATCTCGTTGCCTAGCGCGACCGTGGTATCTGCCGCCAGAATCGGCAATCCGCGCTGACCATGCTCTGCATGGATCGCTTGTGCCTTGGCTAGCGCCAGGCGTTGCACATAACGGGCAGGATCTTCACCCGGCCAACATGACTCATCAATATCCGCGGGCATGATGTCGCAGCTTATGCCCAATTGCGCCAGTAACTCGACGCGGCGTGGGCTACGCGAGGCCAAAATAATCTTGCGATTGTTCATCATTCTGTATCTTTATCAAATGCACGACATCCAGTGCTGGGTACCACAATTATTAAAACGGTATTATGGCTTATTCCAACCCTGGTTTAGCGAGACTTTGCAAGTTTCGCTAGCCCCGGCCGCTTTGTGTACAATACCCCCTCGTTTCACACTTGCAGCCTCGCCATGAATGCCATCGAACAGCTGATACAGCGCGCCGACCAACTGATTACAAGACTTGAGCACCTGTTGCCCACCCCACCTGCTGAGCCAAACTGGCAAGCCGTGGCCTGGCGCTGGGTCAAGCACAACGGACAAGGCCAGTTGCAGGCCGTCGGGCATCCACACCAGATTCTGCTCGACGATATCCGCTTTATAGACCGGCAAAAAAATGAGGTGGTGCGCAATACGCGCCAGTTTCTTCAAGGCCTGCCCGCCAACCACGTGTTGCTGACAGGCGCACGCGGCACCGGTAAATCCTCGCTAGTAAAGGCCGTGCTCAACGCTTACGCCAGTGAGGGCTTGCGTCTGATAGAAGTCGAAAAACAAGACCTCACAGACTTGCCGCAAATCACTCAATTGATACGCAACCGCCCGGAAAAGTTTATTATTTTTTGTGATGACCTCACCTTTGAAGCCAACGACATCGGCTATAAAGCCCTTAAAGTCATCCTCGATGGCTCGATTGAAAACGCCTCGTCCAACCTGCTGGTCTACGCTACATCTAACCGCAAAAACCTGATGCCGGAATATATGTCTGACAATCAACCGATTGTAGATAGCGGCGAAATCCGCCAGAACGACACCATAGACGAAAAAACCTCGCTGGCAGAGCGCTTTGGTTTATGGCTCTCGTTTTACAGTTTTGACCAGGACGAATATCTCAGTATTGCCGCCCACTGGCTGCAGACTTTTGGCATCACGATGGATGAGACAGCCCGTCATGCCGCCCTGCAGTTTTACCATACGCGTGGCGCCCGCAGCGGCCGTGTCGCCTACCAGTTTGCCAAAGACTACGCCGGCCAACTGCAACTGAAATCCTGAGCCATGACAAAACTCGTCCAAGTCGCCGTCGCTATCCTGATCCGCCCCAATGGCGAATACCTGCTCGCCAGCCGTCCCAACGGCAAAGGCTGGGCTGGCTGGTGGGAATTCCCCGGCGGCAAAATCGAATCTGGTGAAAGCCCGGAACAGGCACTGATCCGTGAATCACAGGAAGAACTCGGCATTACGCCCACCCAGATTCAACCCTGGATCAAACGCCGCTACGACTACCCGGCCACGCATGACGCCGAAGCCAAAACCGTGCTGCTGCACTTTTTCTTTGTGCATGCCTGGCAAGGCGAATTACAAGCGCGCGAAGGCCAGCAGTTTGCCTGGCAGCATCCACGCACACTCAACGTCAGCCCCGTGCTGCCTGCCAATGCGCCCATCATGCAAGCCCTCAGCCTGCCGCCTGTGTATGCCATCAGCAATCTCCAGGAAATGGGTGAACATGCATTCTTGCAAGCGTTAAAGCAGCAGCTCGACCATGGCCTGCAATTGCTGCAAATCCGCGAATCGCATCTTGATGACGCAGCACTCGCCAAATTGAGCGAGGAAGTATTACAGCTATGTGCGCCTTATGACTGCCGCTGCTTACTCAATGGTAGCCCCGAACAAGCATTACAACTCGGCTACCACGGCGTGCATTTAAATAGCCAGCGCCTGATGACCCTCACGAACAAGCCGGATAACTTGTTAGTAGGTGCCTCTTGCCATAACCGTGTAGAGTTAGCGCAAGCACAATCATTACAACTAGACTTTGCAATGCTCTCCCCTGTGCTACCGACAAAAAGTCACCCTGAAGCAACTGGACTAGGCTGGGAGCAATTTGGTGAAATGTTAAATGGGCTTGAAATTCCAGTGTATGCACTAGGTGGGATGCTTTTTGAACATGTATCGCAGGCGCAATCATGTGGTGCGCGTGGCATTGCCATGCAACGTGCGATCTGGGAGCAACAATCGCATCCAGCGGACTCATCACCCCGCGCCCGCCCTTATTCAACACATGGGTATAGATCATAGTCGTGGCCACATCGCTATAATCCTCAGGCCCGTGCCATACAACAAACGTACCACTAAGCGATAAATCCCCTCCGGCATCGCCTCCAGTAACAAAACCACCTCTTGCTTGGAAAGCTCAACAGGCAGTTTCTTCGGCTCCTTAGCCCGAATCACATCCGCCATCCATGGTAACTCCTGCTCCAGCACAACCCGATAAAGAAATAACAAAGCAGACAACGCCTGATTTTGTGTGCTGGCAGAAACATTCCCCTCAACCGCCAGATAAGATAAAAAAGCTTCAACTTCTTTGCCACCCATCTCTTTTGGATGCCGCTTGTGATGAAACAAAATGTACCGCTTTGCCCATTGTAAATATTGCGTTTCCGTACGAATACTGTAATGATTAACACGTATCTTTTCACGCATTAACGCTAGTAACTTTGGCAGGTGTGTTTCCTGTTGCAGTTGTGAAGTAGTCATGTAAGTTGACCAAGAATAAAACCAAGATAAACAATAATTTATTTGAACAATCAACAAAAGTAAGTAAATGTTAAATTTAAGTTATACACCGATTTCGGTGTCTACATTACGTTATGCAATCTAAGAAAATCGACATGGGTCTGGTAGAAAAAATATCTTTGATTGTTCTTGTCTTGTTTGGGAGCTTCATTCTTTGGGCCTTTGTTCAGTTCGGCGGTAGCATTTCTGACAGCATATTTCCTGAACTCTTTGGCTTCACTCTGGAAGGCGTGTTTCTGGTCATACTGTTTGGGTGGTATCAGAAGAAAGTAAGTCAGAAAAACTTATTGGATTACAAGACCGCCTTGAGAACAGCCTTGAGAGGCCAGCTGGCAATTTTTTTTCAATGGAGTGTTCCACTAACTTCAAGTATTGAATATTTAGACGCATTGACTAGCCCAGCGGCGGTAAGTCAGCTGATTGAAGAAGTAGAAAAAGCGGCAAAGCTGCCTGGCGTGCAGCCTGATTTTCTCAAGTCGTTTGCAGAGCGTGAATTGCCGGCAATAAGGGCAATGTTACCCACGGCGGCTCAGATAAGTCCAAATCATCTGATGCATTGGAATCTTATCGTAAATAATCTCCAAGGTATTGTGGATTCTGAGAAAGACGAGGAAACCTTTAGGGCTTTGGTTAATTTCTTGGATTTCGTAAGACGATTTGACGAAGAAGAGATAAATGCATAACAACCACTTGGAGTCCGACGGTTTACCCTTCCGCTGCACTCCAGGGTAAGTCGCGGCTCAATTGGAGCGTTAGGTTCACCAATGAAGATTTTCTTTATTGCTGTGTTTCTTGTAATTGCCTTAATTGTTGGCGAGTGGATCTATCGAGGTTTTTTGCGCTCAGTAGAGCAACCAACACCACAAATGCTTGCTCTTGCTAATCACCTTAACGAGCAAGGAATCAAAGGGCATATTTATCCTGTACGACACGGTTTTAGACACACAGAAGTTTCTGCGGCAGCTGCGTTTCAAATTGAAGGTTTTCCTTTGCCAATCGCAATTGAGCAATGCCCTAACGAGGCAGCGGCAGAAGCTCACTTGGTATCTTTGAAAGCCAGTCCTAATTTGATGCATCCTCAACGTAATGGCCTTATTGTAGTTAATCTGCCTATGTGGGGTGATGACACAACGGAAATGGCAACTAAGGTATCAAATGCTTTTACCTCGTTCAAAAAATGAACCTAACCCATCTCTAGAGACTTCCCCTTCCTGTCAAGCGAAACCCACCTAAACACCCGACTATTCGGGTGTTTTTGTCTGTATTTCATATTTCCAGCGTCAGCAGCAGCCATTCATGGCAGCATTCAATAGCGTATAAGGGCTAAACTGCATCTCTCAAGACGGGCTTGTTGTGGATAAGTGTTATCAACGCGAGCCAGAATAAGTGCCGCGCACAAAGACCTTATTCATCGGCCTGATTAGAACGCACTGATCAGGCGTGCTCTTCTGAAGATCAGCCATTTGGTTAGTGATTCAAAACAAGGCTATTAAGGGATTAACCACATAAAGTGCTACCATCGTACTATCGAATGACCTTGATATGGCTTTTATCAAATGAACACGGAACAACCGAACAATCCATTACACGGTATCACGCTTGCAGAAGTGGTTGAGCAATTAGTGACGCATTACGGTTGGGAGGCGCTGGCGACAAGGGTTAATATCAACTGTTTTAAAAATGACCCTTCCATCAAGTCTAGCTTGAAGTTTTTGCGCAGAACGCCTTGGGCAAGGGCTGAGGTGGAGGCGTTGTTTTTGCGGACGTTTTCAAACTAAACGATTCTTACGCCTGCCCGAGTTGGCAGTGTGTTACTGCCGATGTTCCCATTATAAAAAAGCCAGCAAACGCTGGCTTTTTTGCTGGTGATTCTGTCATATCGCAGATAAGTATGTTTAGGGCGCTGCCTTCACGGGCATGGTGACAAACTGATCGGTGATGTTGCCTTGTTTATCTTTAAAGCACAGCCTGAATTTGACCTGCTCGCCGGCTTTAAACGGGGTGGGCAACTCAAACAGCATCAAATGCAATCCACCTGGCGCCAGCTTGACGGGCTTGCCCGCAGGGACAGGCAACGCTTCCATACTGCGCATTTTCATGACACCGTTTTGCATGGTCATGCTGTGCATTTCTACGCTCTCTGCACGCTCGGTTTCAATGTAGACCAGAGTGACGTCTTGCGGGCTGGTGAGCGTGAGGTAGGCGGCGCCGACGGACTGGCCGGGATTGGAGGCGCGCACCCAGGCATCGGTGAGTTTGACTTCTGCATGTGCAAAGGCCGTGGAGGCTAACAGGCACAAGCTCGCGAGCAATTTCAGGCAGAGGTGTTTTGTTTGCATACTTAAATCCAGTCTAAGATTATTCTGGTTCGTATAAGTCTGGCGGCGTGCTATCGGGGATGCGAAATTTTTCCGAAGCCCAATCGCCCAGGTCCATCAGTTTGCAGCGTTCGCTACAAAAAGGCCGGAATGGATTTTTAGGGGAATACTCGGTGGTTTCTCCGCAGGCGGGACAGGCCACCTTGCGCGGTTTGACTACTGCTTGCGTCAATTGTGACTGGCTCCGGTAAAGTTGCAGACGATCATCTTGAACGGGATATCCTGTTCACAGCCTTTTGGCCGTTGCACGAAGTCCAGCTTTTGAAAGCGGATGTTGATCGCATATTTGTTGGCACTGACTTCAGGGAAGCATTCTTCATGGTCAATTTCAATGCGCAACAATTGGGCTGGTTTGTGTCCAGAAAGCTGTTGCTGATAGGCGCCATGGTGGGCAACCAGGGATAACACCTGACCACTGCCACGCAACAACTGCATAATCAGGCTGATGGCTTCGTACATCGGCATCAAGCGGGATAACCACTGCGTAAAATCTTGCTTGCGGCGCTCTACACTCAAATAGAGCCAGTGGCGGTATGAGGGCAAGTCAAACTCGCAGACCCCGCCTGGAATACTGGTCCGCTGCTTGACGCTCATGAGCCAGTCATTGTCGCGCAAGGTTTGGCCGAGCTTTTGATGATCGGCTCGCAGGGTGGTGGCGCAACGGTCCAGACTGTTTACGGTGCTTTCGAGCGCTTCTTGGTCGATATTGGGATTATGTTGCAGCAGGGAAAGCTGGACTTTATGACGGTCCAGCTCTTGCAGCAAATCTACCTTGAGATCACCACGATCAATGACATCCAACACTTGCAGCATGGAAATCAGCGCCACATGATGACTGACCTCGTGACCAATGGCAATGTGATGCAGCATCTTGTTGAACAGGTCTTCAAGACGAAGATAGGTTCTAATGCGCTCGTTAAATGGAAATTCGTAGCTCGACACGGCAGCCTTTTCTGTCAGCTGATACTTGAAAAGTATGCAATAAAAGTTTGATTATGAAACCCTTTTAACTCAGAGGCAAGTTTTAGAGAAATTTTTGTGAAATTGCAGCACTTTTTGCTGTAAATCGGCGAGTGTCAGCTGGTTTTCAATCACGGTATCCGCCATCGCCAGCCGCGCCTCTCGCGGACTTTGCGACGCCATGATGGCTTGTGCCATTTCGGCAGAGAGCTGACTGCGTTGCATGACCCGCTGCAATTGCGTCTCCTCATCGCAATCGATCACCAGTACATGATCTATCATGGACCAATCCTCGCGGCTCTCGACCAGTAATGGGATCGCCAGAATCACATACGCATGACTGGCATACTGGGCAATTTGCTGTACGGCCTCAGCACGGATCGCCGGGTGCATGATCTGATTCAGTTGTTCGAGGGCTTCTGGGTGCTCAAACACGTGCTCGCGCAGTGTTGCCCGGCTGAGACGTCCATCTGCCTCAAACATCTGGTCACCAAAAGCCGCCCGCACCGCTAGCATGGCCGGACTACCGGGTTCACTCATGGCGTGCGCTATGTGGTCCAGATCCACCACAGGCACGCCTAAGGCAGAAAATGCTGCACACGCCTCGCTTTTACCACTGCCGATACCGCCGGTCACAGCCACCACTTTCGCCATGTATTACTCCCGTTAAGGCACTAAATAATAAGCGGCCAGAGTTTGCCCATAAAACAGGGCGGCGATGCCGCCCAGGGCTAAAAAGGGACCAAAAGGAATCGCGGTTTGGCGGGTTTTGCCTTTGAGCAGAATCAAGCCGATGCCGATCACACTACCAACCACCGAGCTCAATAAAATGACCGCGGGCAGCAGTTGCCAGCCGAACCAGGCCCCGATCGCAGCCAGCAGCTTGAAATCACCGTACCCCATGCCCTCCTTGCCTGTCACGAGTTTAAACAGCCAATAGACCGCCCACAACACCAGATAACCCGCCATGGCACCGATCACGGCTGACGAGAGATCGGTAAACCCATCTTTGAGGTTAAGCAACAGCCCCAGCCACAACAGCGGCAAGGTAATGTCATCAGGCAACAGTTGCGTATCAAAATCAATAAAGGTCAATGCGACCAGCGCAAATACAAATGCCAGTGCAAACAAGGTCAAATAGCTATAGCCATATTGCACAGCCACCGCAACCGACAGGCCGCCGGTCAGCAATTCAACCAACGGATAACGCATTGAAATCGGCGCATGACAGGCTTTACAGCGTCCACGTAAGAATAGATAGCTGATCACAGGAATATTCTCGAGTGCCGTAATCTGGTGTCCGCAATGCGGGCAGGTCGAACGCGGCACCACAAGATTGTATTTAGGTTGCTCTGGCACCTCTTGCCCCTGTAAATCCAGGCAACTGGCCTGCCATTCACGCTCCATCATTTTGGGCAAACGATGAATCACTACATTGAGAAAGCTGCCAACCAGCAAACCAAAGACCAGGCAGGCGGCTTGCAGGGCATGAGGCTGCGTGCGCAGCAGACTTAAAACAGGTTCAAGGATTTCGTGCATGATGCCGATAACAAAGATAAGGTTGCTGCATCATCTCATCGTTGATGCCCATAGGCAAGGCTGACAAAGTGCAAAACTGCTTTAAAAGCGCATTCTTCTGGCTTGAAAACTGTTTGCAAGTCACCATTTATGTGTAAGATGGTCATGACACAGCAACTTTAGCGGTTTGCGTCTGTGTGAAGTGGCATCTGTTATCTAGAGAAGGAAGTTGCCTATGTCTGATCAAATCAAATTTACATCGCCAACCGAAGTTGAGTTGAACGAGGTTGAGCATCCTGCCTGGGATGAGCCAGTGATTTGTCGAGTAGAAGTCGATTTACCTGGATGGCTCACCAAACTGACCGGACAATCACACTGGGAAGTCTACAGTGAAGAAGAAGAGGAAAACTGCGTAAGCTTTGCGATGCGCTCTTCGAATCATCATCGTTTGCAAAAAGCGATGGCGTCAGCAGAGAGCGACCTGCAGGCAGAGGTGACCTTGTATCACAACGGCTATGCCGTCGTCGATGTCAATGGAAAATCCTTGTTTGATGGCGCATTGACCCATGCGACCAACGACTGCGCGCGACTCAGCTACTACCACATGAGTGGCGAGCCTATCGCCCTGAATTAACCCGGTGTTTGTTCAGCCGGTATCTTTTAGGTGTTGTCGCCTGCCTGCAAGCAGGCGACACCTTAATGTTGCCGGTTGACCGAAAACTGGGCCAAATCCAGCAAAGCCTGTTTGGCGGGCGTCAGTTCAAAAATGGCCAGTGCTTCACAGGCCTGTTCTGCTTCTTTTTGCGCCACGGCGCGCACATAATCAAATGCCTTCACGGCATGCAAAATCTCCAGCACGGCATCTAGCTGCGTGACCTGCCCTTCCAACAAGGCCTGCTTGACCAAGTCCGCTTGCGCGGTTGGCGCTTGCTGGATGGCATACAACATTGGTAAGGTTACTTTTCCCTCGGCCAGGTCATTGCCCAGGGTTTTGCCAATTTTTTCGCTGTCACCGGTTAAATCCAGCACATCATCTATGAGCTGAAAGGCCGTACCCAAGTGCATGCCATACTTGGCCAGTCCCTCTTCTTGCGCGACGCTGGCCTGACACTGCACCGCTCCCAGGCGGGTCGCCGCTTCAAACAGCTTGGCGGTTTTAAAATGAATGACCTGCAAGTAATCCTGCTCGCTAACACCAATATTGCGCACATTGAGCAACTGTAGCACTTCGCCTTCGGAAATCACATTGGTGGCATCGGCCAGGATTTCCATCACACGCATGTTTTGCAGCCTGACCATCATCTGAAAGGAACGTGAATACAGAAAATCGCCGACCAGCACGCTGGCAGGATTGCCATACACATGATTGGCGGTAGATTTGCCTCGACGCAGTTCAGAAGCATCAACCACATCATCATGCAATAAAGTGGCTGTATGAATAAATTCGACAATGGCTGCCAGAGCATGGTGGGCCGGTGTCACGCGCCCGGCCAGATCAGCGGCCATCAACACCAACGTTGGACGCAAGCGTTTGCCACCACTATGAATGATATATTCCGAAATTTGATTAATCAGCGGAACTTGGGATGACAAAGACTGGCGAATAACGGCATCCACCTGCTGCATATCGCCTGTAATCCGCGCCAAACAAGCCTGAAGAGACACTGAAACACCAATTAAATGAAAAGCTGAAGCATATCATACCGCCATCATCATCGCTATGTTCAGCGCGTATCAGCGATGTATCAACGCACTGATGAGCTTTAAGAAATGTAATGTTGAACAGGGATCAATAAAAGAAAAAAGCCTTGTTTCTCGGAAAGAAACAAGGCTTTTATTTTTGGCGCGCCCGGAGCGATTCGAACGCCCGACCCTTTGGTTCGTAGCCAAATACTCTATCCAACTGAGCTACGGGCGCCAAGGTTTGTTGCTTTGCAACAAAAACAGCATTATAACATAAGTTTCAGCTTTGTGGAGGGGTCCAAGCAACGATGACACCCTAATTTACCAAACCCTTGAATTGTTAAACCCAGGTATTTGGCGGTGAGCGAGGGATTCGAACCCTCGATACAGGTTTAAGCCCGTATGCTTCCTTAGCAGGGAAGTGCCTTCGACCACTCGGCCAGCTCACCTTATTAAAACAATGACGCCTTAATAATACCAACACAGCTGATGCTGTTTTCTTTGCAGTATTGCTACTGCATTGAAGGGCGCCATACTACGTGAAAACCCTTCAAAAATCAACGCAAAAAAGAAGAATGTTTTATTTCTTTATTCGTGCGTTTGCGATTATGCGTTTTCCAGGCCAAACGCCTTATGTAACACGCGCACAGCCAGTTCCATATACTTCTCTTCAATCACCACTGCGATCTTGATTTCACTGGTAGAGATCATTTGAATATTGATGCCCTCTTCGGCCAATGTGCGGAACATCTGGCTGGCGATACCCACATGCGAACGCATGCCCACACCGACTACAGACACTTTTGCAATCTTGTCATCGCCAGTCACTTCACGTGCCTGGATATGGCCTTGAACCTTGTCGCGCAGAATTGTCAGCGCCTTGTTCATTTCGTTTTTGTGTACGGTGAACGTGAAGTCTGTCGTGCCGTCTGCGCCCACGTTCTGGATAATCATATCCACATCAATGTTGGCATCGGCAACGGGACCAAGAATCTGATAAGCAATCCCTGGCTTATCAGGCACGCCTGCTACGGTAATTTTCGCCTCATCGCGGTTAAAAGCGATGCCGGAGATAATTGGATCTTCCATGTTTTCCTCATTCTCTTCAAATGTAATCAGCGTGCCGTCACCCTCTTCTTCAAAGCTGGAGAGCACACGTAACTTAACCTTGTATTTGCCAGCAAACTCAACCGAGCGGATTTGCAGTACTTTGGAGCCTTGCGAGGCCAGTTCCAGCATTTCTTCAAAGGTGATTTTTTCCAGCCGGCGCGCTTCTGGCACCACACGCGGGTCAGTGGTATACACACCATCCACATCGGTATAAATCTGGCATTCATCGGCCTTGAGCGCTGCTGCCAACGCCACGCCTGTCGTATCGGAGCCGCCACGGCCCAGCGTGGTGATATTGCCATGGGCATCCACGCCCTGGAAACCGGCGACCACGCAGACATAGCCGTCATCAAGGTCTTGTTTCAGGTTGTGCTGGTCAATGTCCAGAATACGCGCTTTGGTAAACGCATCATCCGTGAGGATTTTCACCTGGGTGCCGGTATAGCTCTTGGCCTTGATGCCAAGCTCCATCAGCGCCAATGCGGTCATGCCTATGGTGACCTGCTCACCGGTAGACACCATCACATCCAGCTCGCGCGGATCTGGATCCGGCATGATTTCCTTGGCCAGTGAAATCAGGCGATTGGTTTCACCTGACATGGCTGACACCACGACCACCACTTGATGGCCCATGGCCTTGTAACGTGCCACACGACGCGCCACATTGCGGATACGCTCGGGATTGGCGACTGAGGTGCCACCATATTTTTGTACGATTAATGCCATTATTTTGCTCTGTTAATCAATTGAGTTAATTTAGTTTAGCTTCTGCCCAGGCTTTGACGCTCGCCAGTGCCTGTGGCAGATTTGCGGGTTCAGTGCCGCCGGCCATGGCCATGTCTGGCTTGCCACCACCCTTACCACCCACCTGGCCTGCAACATGATTCACCAGCTCGCCCGCCTTGACTTTGCCAGTCAAGTCAGCAGTCACGCCCGCAGCCAGACTGACCTTGCCCTCTGCCACGCTCGCCAAAACAATGACGGCAGATTTGAGTTTATCCTTGAGTTTATCCATGGTCTCGCGCAAGGCATTGGCATCTGCACCGTCCAAGGCAGCAGCCAATACTTTAACGCCATTGACTTCCAGGGCTTGCGTCGCCAGATCGTCGCCTTGTGAAGAGGCGAGTTTGGATTTCAAACGCGCCAACTCTTTTTCGAGTGACTTGACGTGATCCATCACTTGCGCAATTTTGGCAGGAACTTCATGCGCGGGGGCTTTGAGCTCGCCTGCAACCTGATTAATCAGCGATTGCTGGGATTGCACCAGCTTCAACGCGCCCTCGCCGGTAGTGGCTTCGACACGGCGTACGCCTGCCGCCACGCCACTCTCGGAGGTAATTTTAAACAGTCCAATATCACCAGTGCGGCTGACATGGGTACCGCCACACAACTCGCGCGAAGAGCCGATATCCAGCACGCGCACTTCATCGCCATATTTCTCGCCAAACAGCATCATGGCGCCCGTTTTTTGCGCAGACTCAATATCCATCAAGCGCGCTTGTGTCGCCGCATTGGCTAAAATCTCGGCATTGACCAACGCTTCTACCCTGGCAATCTCATCATCAGTCATCGGCGCATTATGCACAAAGTCAAAACGGGTTTTTTCCGTATCGACCAGGCTACCTTTTTGCTGCACATGCTCACCAAGCACTTCACGCAATGCCTTGTGCATCAGATGCGTTGCCGAGTGATTACGCATGGTACTGGCGCGCGCCTGCAGATTGACTTTAGCCGCCAACGCATTCCCTACAGACAAAGACCCGGTTTTGAGTACGCCATGATGGCCGAACACGGCTGCCTGAATTTTTTGTGTATCTTCTACGGCAAAAATACCGTTGGCAGACTTGAGCTCTCCGCTATCGCCAATCTGGCCACCGGATTCAGCATAGAACGGTGTATGGTCCAGCACGACCACACCCAAATCGCCTTCATTCAGCGTTTGTACAGCACTGCCATCTTTATATAACGCCAAGACTTTAGCAGCGGTTTCCAGCTCGTCATAACCGTGGAATGTGGTCGCAGCGCCGTCATATTCAAGATTGAGCGCCATTTTGAACTTGCCCGCCGCGCGCGCTTGTTCTTTTTGGCGCGCCATGGCCGCATCAAAGCCAGCGGTATCCACCGTCACGCCACGTTCGCGGCAGATGTCGGCGGTAAGGTCCAGCGGGAAACCAAAGGTATCGTGCAGTTTGAAGGCGAGATCGCCGTTGAACACGGCGGGCTTGGTCGCCAGTTCGGCTTCCAGAATTTGCATGCCGTTCTCTATCGTTTCGAAGAAACGGTCTTCCTCCTGCTTGAGCACCTCGGCCACTCGCGCCTGGTTGCTGGTCAACTCAGGGTAAGCCTCACCCATTTCAGCCACCAAATCTGGCACCAGCCTATGGAAGAAAGCAGCACGACAACCCAGTTTGTATCCATGACGAATCGCACGGCGAATAATGCGGCGCAACACATAGCCACGGCCTTCATTGCCTGGGATCACGCCATCGGCAATCAGGAAGCTACAGGCGCGGATATGGTCCGCCAGCACCTTGAGTGATGGGCTCTCCAGATCAGCTGTATTGGTTTCGCGCGCGGCGGCTTTAATCAACGCCTGGAATAGATCAATTTCGTAGTTGGCATGCACGCCTTGCAGTACCGCAGAAATACGCTCCAAGCCCATGCCGGTATCGACCGATGGCTTAGGCAACGGATGCATCACCCCCGCTTCGTCGCGGTTGAACTGCATGAACACGTTATTCCAGATTTCAATAAAGCGGTCACCATCTTCATCCGGGGAGCCTGGCGGCCCGCCAGGAATATGCGCACCGTGGTCATAGAAAATCTCGGTACAGGGGCCACAAGGACCGGTATCGCCCATCATCCAGAAGTTATCTGAGGCATAACGCGCGCCCTTGTTGTCCCCAATACGAACAATCTTGTCAGCAGGGACGCCCACTTCTTTGTTCCAGATATCGTAGGCTTCATCATCCTCAGCATACACGGTGACCATCAAGCGTTCTTTGGGTAAAGCGTAGACTTCAGTCAACAGTTCCCAGGCAAAGGTAATGGCATCGCGCTTGAAGTAATCCCCAAAACTGAAGTTACCCAGCATCTCGAAGAAGGTATGGTGACGCGCGGTATAGCCCACATTCTCAAGATCGTTGTGCTTACCACCGGCGCGTACACATTTTTGTGCGGTCGCCGCACGCGTATAGGCACGCTTGTCAAAGCCGAGGAACACATCTTTAAACTGGTTCATGCCTGCGTTGGTAAACAGCAAGGTGGGGTCACCATGCGGCACCAGTGAACTAGAAGCTACCACTTGGTGGCCTTTTGAAGCAAAGAAATCCAGGAAGGCCTGGCGGATTTGTTTGCTGGAAGGTTTTTGCCCGTACTTAACTGTCATCTTCTACGTGTCTATTCAAAATGTGTTTAATTACATCAAACGTAAAACCCCGACTCTGTAAGAAGCGGGCCTGTTTTGCCCACTCCTCGCGTGTTATCGGGGCCGCTTTAAATTTTTTGCGCCAGACTTCGCTGGCGCGTGCAACTTCATTGTCCTGCAGGCCTGCAACGGCTTCTGCTATCAAGGTATCGTCTACCCCTTTTTCACGTAGCTCGTTGGCGACACGCGCACTGCCAAATTTGGCTTTACGGGCATGGACCAATTGCTCGGTGAATCTGGCGTCACTCAACCAGCCGCGCTGTTTAAAATCATCCAACAAAGCCGGGAGGTCGTCCGCTTCTTCGGCATAGGCCTTTAGCTTTTGCCCCAACTCCGTGTATGAATACTCACGCTTGGCCAAGTATTCTAAAGCGCGTTGGCGTAAGGTTTTTTCCAGATTAGCCATTGAATTTTAGGCCACAGTGCGTACAGCGCTCAAAGAGAAAAACCAAACGTCAAAAGCGCGCCTCACTCAGGCTCGCAAAAACCTTAATCATCCTCGCCGCGCGCTGAAGGCAGAATATCTGCCAGCACTTTGGCATTGGCGCGAATTTTCGCTTCAATTTCCGCTGCGATTTCTGGATGCTCACGCAAGAACTCTTTGGCGTTTTCTTTGCCTTGGCCGATTTTTTCGCCGTTATAGCTAAACCATGCACCGGCTTTTTCCACCATTTTCAGGTTCACGCCCAACTCAATAATCTCACCCAACCGCGAGATGCCTTCGCCATACATAATGTCAAACTCGGCTTGTTTAAATGGTGGCGCGACTTTGTTTTTAATCACTTTGACTTTGGTTTCGGAGCCAATGACTTCGTCACCTTTCTTGATCGCGCCTGTGCGGCGGATATCCAGTCGCACAGAAGCGTAGAATTTAAGCGCGTTACCGCCGGTGGTCGTTTCCGGGTTGCCAAACATGACACCAATTTTCATCCGAATCTGGTTAATGAAGATGAGCAGCGTATTGGTACGTTTGATATTGCCGGTGAGTTTACGCAAGGCTTGTGACATCAAGCGCGCCTGCAAACCCATGTGGCTGTCGCCCATTTCCCCTTCAATCTCAGCGCGTGGCGTCAACGCTGCAACCGAGTCGACCACCACAATATCCACTGAGCCGGAACGCACCAGCATGTCGGCAATTTCCAAGGCTTGTTCGCCAGTATCGGGTTGCGAAATCAACAAATCAGGGACATTCACGCCTAATTTAGAGGCGTATTGCGGGTCTAGCGCATGCTCCGCATCAATAAAAGCAGCGGTGCCACCTAATTTTTGCATTTCGGCAATCACTTGCAGGGTCAAGGTGGTTTTACCGGAAGACTCCGGGCCATAAATCTCCACAATTCGGCCGCGTGGCAATCCACCTACGCCGAGTGCGATATCCAGACCCAATGAACCGGTGGAAACGACTTGCAGGTCTTCGCCGATATCAGCATCGCCCATGCGCATAATGGAGCCTTTGCCGAACTGCTTTTCAATTTGAGAGAGTGCGGCGGCGAGCGCTTTGCTTTTGTTGTCATCCATGCTGATTACCTTCTTTTAGCGATAAAATGCGTTGCTTGCACAAACGCGATATAATCCAAACAATAACCTCTAATTATTTCATAAATCGACCATCAGTGAAATGGCGTTGCCATGAATAAATGCCCAGCCATTCTGGCCTGAGGCAATTGCGTAGCTGCATGCGTGAATGGTGCTGTCAACCGCGGCCCGGCAACTGCGTTAATAGATCAGGGAGCATGCATTTGTTTTCCGCTAGAGGAGCATTTATGAAAGTCTTTAAACTGATTCTGACGTTGGCGCTGGCAAGTATCGCGGCAGTCAGCGCGCAAGCACAAGATAACTGGTCGGTGGGCGTGGTGGTAGGCAACCCTTACCCACCCGCTTACTACGCGCCGCCTGCCGTAGTTTATGCACCGCCGCCAGTGGTCATTTACCCACATCCACAAAGCCGTTACTACTACAGCCCCCCTGCAGTGACCTATTCCGCACCAGTACCGCCACCAGGTCCCGGGTTTATTCAGTTCTCTTATGGCAATGGTGGCTACGGCGGTTACAACTATGGCCCGCGCAACTACTATGGTGGCGGATGGGGACGTGGTCACCACCACCATCACCACCACGACGATTAATTGATCACACTTCTGACGTCACGCTACGTAGCAGGACCGCCAATAAATAACTGGCGGCCTGTTCACGTACCTGCTGGCGATCGCCCGTAAAATACCGGGTGTGCACCAGCACATGAGGCAGTCCCGGTTGCCGGGTGGCCCAGGCAAAACATACCATCCCCACCGGCTTGTAAGCAGACCCCCCGCCCGGCCCGGCAATGCCAGTTACCGCACCACTGATAGTGGCCAAACTGTGTTCTAACGCGCCGATGGCCATGGCCTGTGCCACCGCTTCGCTGACAGCTCCATGTTCGTCTATTAGCACCGCCGGGACGCCCAACATGTCGGTTTTGGCAGCGTTGCTGTAGGTAACAAAACCCCGGTCAAACCAGGCTGAGCTTCCGGCAACGGCCGTCATCGATTGTGCAATCAGGCCACCAGTACAAGACTCGGCCAGCGCCAATTGCCACCCTCTGGCCTGCAAGGCTTGCCCCAAGCTTGAACTGAGTTCCAGCAGGGGTGGCATTATATTATCCCTTGTAACCATTGCAGCACCACTATTGCCATGAACGCGGCCAGCACATCATCCAGCATGACCCCCAGGCCGCCTTTCACGCGCTGATCCACCCAACTAATCGGGAACGGCTTCCAGATATCAAACAGTCGAAACAGTGCAAATGCAGTAGCTCCCCAGCCTAACCCCGAGGGGACTGTGACCAAAACCGCAGCCATAGCCACAACTTCATCCCAGACAATCGCTCCGTGGTCACTGACCCCGAGCGCACGTCCGGTAAACGCGCAGCACCAGACGCCCAGCAAGAAAAGTGCGGCCAAAGCAAGCCATTGCTGGGTTAAAGGTAAATGCATCAACAGCCAGTACAAGGGAAAGCCCAGCAGCGTGCCCACGGTACCAGGTGCTTTGGGTGACAAACCCGTGCCCAGACCCAAACTCAGACAATGCAGCGGGTGTGACCACAGCAGCCGCCAACTCGGTAACGATGACTGACTATGCTTAGCCAAAATGCTGATATCCTTTCTTTGCAATATCCAGAGCCACGTTGCCGTTCAGCACGGTTAAACCGGGGCTGGCAGTGGTTTTACCAATGCGACTCAGCGACAGATTCAATTGCTGCGACAGCGCCAGCAGCGCCTCCCGGTGCTGGGGAGCGGCAGTAAAACATAATTCATAATCATCCCCACCTGCCAGCACGGCTTGCTGCAGCGCCTCTTCACCCACTGGCGTTTGCAGTCGTGGCAGCGGCAACGCGCGCCAATCCAGTTCAGCGCCAACCCTGGACGACTGCAAAATATGGCCCAAATCGGCCAGCAAACCATCCGAAATATCGAGTGCAGCGCTTGCCATGCCACGCAAGGCCAAGCCCAAACGCACTCTTGGCTGCGGATGATGCATGGCAGAGGCTAGTATCGCAATATCATCGGCATGCAGAGGCAGATGCCCTAAACGGTTTTGTAGCCATAGTGCCGCCTGCCCTAAACAACCACTGACCCAGATATCCTCCCCCGCCCTGGCGCCATTACGTTGCAAGGCCTGGCCACGAGGCACTTCACCCAGGATGTTAATGGCGATATTGAGTGGGCCGCGGGTGGTATCGCCGCCGATCAAAGCAACCTCAAAGGCATCCGCACAGGCAAACAGGCCGTCACTGAATTGGCTTAACCACGGATGATCCACCCCGGGCAATGCGATGGACAGCGTGGCCCATTTAGGCTCGGCTCCCATCGCCGCCATATCACTGATATTCACTGCCATCGACTTCCAGCCAATGGCAAAGGGCTGGGCATCGGCAAAAAAATGTGTGCCTGAAACCGACATATCGGCCGAAACCGCCAATTGATAGCCTGGACGCACGCTAACCAGCGCAGCGTCATCGCCTACCCCCAGATCAACCGCTGCTTGCCTGGTGAAATATTGGGCAATCAGATCAAATTCAGCCACGGCGATGCTGCCACCAGCGCAGACACAAGATGACAACGCCCCATGCCAGCAAGATACCCACGCTATCAGCCAGCCAGTCATAGACGCTGGGTTGACGGGTCACGGTGAGCAGCCCCTGTAGCACCTCCATGAGACCACCATAAATCAACAAGCCTAGCATCAGCCATTGTTGCCGGGCGGGATAGGCCAATCCTGCCCAAAAAGTGACACCGCCAAACGCGACGATGTGCTGTATCTTGTCCAGATAAGGAAAGCGCTGCTCGGCAGGCGCCATTTCTATCAGCAACAGGTAAGTCAGTAGTGCCAAGCAGGCAATAAAGATGATTTTGGCAATCAGAGAAAAACGCATGGGTATCCTGAATGAAGATGAAGAGATCAAGCCTGGGGCTTGAGCGCCGACTTGGGCCGGAACGCCTGAACCACGCGTGCATCTGTTTCCAGATAAGGCATGGGCGCATCAGGGGTTGCCAGCAAGTCCAGGCAATATGGCACCGCCGCAAAGATGCCCGGCACTACCGTTTTACCTTCGCCATCTTTGAGGCCTTCCAGCGTTTCCTGTATAGACTTTGGCTGCCCGGGCAAATTGATAATCAGGCATTGCTTACGGATCACTGCCACTTGCCGCGACAAAATCGCCGTAGGCACAAACCTCAGACTGATCTGGCGCATTTGTTCGCCAAAGCCCGGCATCTCACGATCAGCGACCGATAAGGTAGCTTCAGGTGTGACATCGCGCAAGGCCGGACCCGTGCCACCGGTAGTCAAAATCAGATGGCAGGCCTCTTCATCCACCAATTGCCTGAGCGTCTCGGCAATGATGGCCTGCTCATCGGCAATCAGCCGGGGGATGACGTGGTAAGGCGAAGTGAGCGCCTGTTGCAACCACGCAGTCAGCGATGGAATGCCCTTATCCTCATAAATGCCCTGTGAAGCGCGATCACTGATGGAAACAAGTCCAACACGCGTGAATTGTTGTTGCATAACGTGGTCTATCAGAAGTTGGTCTGTGTTAATGTACCAATACATCATAACATTACAATGTGACAATCGATCATGGAGAACGAGATGAACCAAGCGCATGCAAGCAGGCATTCCCCCCCCTTAAAACGTCCGCTCATCCTAGGCGGGCTCATGTGGTTGTCCATGTGCTTGGCCCTCGCCTGTATGCTCACGAGTCAACGCGTCTCTGCCGAAGAAAACCCCTACGTCACACATTACCAGGCACAAAACCAGGGGAACCTGCACTCCTTGCAAGCCAATCCTGAGCCGCAGTTGCTCAGTGGCGTGCGCCGGGATGACGACAACATCAGAATGCTCGAAGATGGCTATGACTTGATGGGCTTTAGCAGTTTTGAAGCGGGGGAAGTCCCGCCAGAACTGGCACTAGAACATGGCCGCAGCCTCCAAGCCGATAGCATTCTGGTCTATGTGAAAAAAGCGGGCAACACTTCGCCAGCCTCCAAGATGGAGATGATCAAGGAAGCCGTGAAAAAAGGTCAGTCTCTGACGGAAAAAGACATGGCTGCCAGCCCGGGCAAATATCGTTATTACGCAAGTTTCTGGGCAAAACTGCCGCCTCCTTTACTAGGCATCCATGTGATCAAACTGGTGCAAAAACAATCTGGTGGTGAGAGTGAACGCCTGCCTACCCCCGGCGTGCGCGTGATTGCCGTGATTCATGGCTCGTCTGCCGAAAAAGCAGGCCTGCAACGTGGCGATCAGCTACTCAGCATCAACCAGGAAAAAGTAGAAGATGCAGCCACGCTCTCCACCCTCGTGCGCAAATACCGCGGCAAAGCGGTTAAGTTAGAGATGGAACGTCAAAGTGAACCCCTCTCGCTAGAGGCGCAGCTCTAAACGTTTGGCGTGTTATCCTTGCCAAATCAAGCATCCAAGAAAGCGCTTTACATGTTTCAACCGATTTTTGACCACCAGGCCGCCCGCGAAGCGGCCGGTGATATTGACGATATTCAGTTTATTCGAGCGTTGTTCGACAATATCCGTCCTAAGGACTCTTCGGATATTGAAAGTGCGAGCAATGCCTTGCAGGCCTTGTGCTTCCTGCTGCAACAGCATCCACAGTTTGCCTTGTTATTGCGCAACAGCGTGCTGAGACTGCTCAACGAAAAGAGCGTGATATCGCTGTATTCAGACCACGGCATTCAATCAGACCTCGGCTTTTTTACCGAAATTTATCGTCGGCTTTCGCATAAAATCCTGCCAGACGTACCGGACCCTAAATATCTCAAGGATATCTTTGGCCAGATTTTTCATCAAAACGATGATGCTGACTGGGTCACCGGCATGCCCGACCAGGTCTGGCGAGACTTTATGCAGACATTGGACATCAGCCGAGGCGACTGGCAATTGCAGCAAAACTGCATCCAGGAGCTCAAGGATGCCCTGCAAGTGCTGTCTTTCAGGCTCTCGGCATCTGGCTTGGACCCCGAGCTGATTTTGCAGCATGAAGATCTCGAATCAAACAGCTCGCCCTTTATCACGCAAAATATTGAAATTCAAAATTTTTTGGCGCTGGGCAGCATCCAGGCTGAAGATGTGCAACATCTCTACAGTGTGCTCAAGCGTTGTGAGCAACTGACCTATGAAATCCGCAAGGCGAATGCCAAAACCGGCACCAGCATCTCGCTGACGGCGCTGATGCAAAGAATTTTGCAACAGATTCAGCGCATGCAACTGGTGGTAGACATTCTGCATGGGCTCATTCTCAAGCATGATGTGAGCCAGGCAATCACCAGCTTGCTGAAACAGCTGGTGGATGCCGAATGCAAGAAAAATAACCTGTCGGATTACTGGCGCCAAAATACGGAATTGCTGGCCTTGCGCGTCACTGAAAATGCCAGCCATACCGGCGAGCATTACATTGCGCAACATCGCGGTGAATATTTCAAGCTCATGGGCTCAGCCATGGGCGCGGGCCTCATCATTGCCTTTATGGCGATGTTTAAAATCATGATTGCCAGCTATCACCTGCCACCGCTGACCGAGGCCATTTTGTTTAGCCTCAATTATGGCCTGGGCTTTGTCATCATTCACCTGTTGCACTTCACGGTGGCCACCAAGCAGCCTGCGATGACCGCTGCAACCATTGCTTCAACCATAGATGACCATGGCCATGACAGTAAAAACATACACAATCTGATCAATATTGTGGCACAAACTACGAGCAGCCAGACGATTGCGATTTTAGGCAACGTGGTGGTGGTGATTCCGGTGGCCATACTGATTGACTGGCTGTTTATGCAAAGCACTGGCCATCACTTTATTGGCAGCGAAAAAGCACATAGCCTGCTGGACAACAATAACCCGCTGATCAGCCTGACCGCTCTCTATGCGGCAGTCGCCGGGGTATGTTTGTTTTTGTCAGGCCTGATTGCCGGCTACCACGACAACCTGGCCGCCTACAACCGGATTCCAGAACGCCTGCAACATTTGGGCTGGTTGCAGTCCTTGCTGGGCAAAGAACGTCTGGGGCGCATTACCGACTATATTCGTCATAACCTGGGCGCACTGGCGGGGAATTTTTACTTTGGTTGCCTGTTGGGATTTGCCTCAGGGCTGGGGGTCATGCTGGGATTGCCGCTCGATATCCGTCACGTGACCTTTGTTGCGGCCTTTGCCGGTTACTCGTTCCCGGCGCTTGATTTTCAGGTCAGCCAATACATTGTGGGCACCACCATTTTGGGCATTGCCCTGGTCGGCACCATCAACCTCATTACCAGTTTCGGCCTGGCAATCTACGTTGCAATGAAGTCACGAAAAGTGCGCTATCGCCACTGGAAGGCTTTTTGGCTGGAATTGTTAAGTGCACTGTATCGCCAGCCAGGCAAGTTCTTGTTACCCCCTAAGAAAACCAATACAGATCATTAAACACACGGCGCGCGCCGTGTGTTGGAGAGGGTCAGACGAAGCCCGGAGCCCAAGGCCACACCCGCTCAGTGACTAGTCAGCCGCCAGAGTGGTTTCTTTCTGGATCAAAAAGTGAAAGACACCGCCTTCTTTGTGCACAGACAACAACTTGACCGGGTGATGATTAATCACGTTGCGGATATTCTGTTCGCTGCCCGCAGAGGTCGTTTTCACGGACAACACCTGACCAGGCAACAACTCCTCCAGTTTTTCGATGGTTTTCAGCATGGGCAATGGACTGTCCAGGCCCATCAGGTCGAGTTCTATATCTATTGGTGTGGTGTGCATACTTGTCCCCCTTTTCAAAAGCTGCTGATGTCAGCATGATCAAGCTGTGTTGGCGACCGCCAATCACGTTCAATCTTCATCCAACTCGTCTTCCTCAGTACCCGCTATCGCCTGCAAGTCATCCTCTACCGCTACACCTTCCATCAATTCGCGGATTATTTTAAATAATTCGCGGCTGCTTTTAGGCGGCTTGCCGGCAGCATGCTCCTTATTCGCATTACGGATCAAGGTACGCATATGCTGCACAGGGGTCTGCGGATATTCAGCAATAAATAATTCGATGGCCTTGCTGTCTTCGAGCAAGCGTGACCGCCACCGTTCCATTTGGTGAAAGCGGGCATTTTCTTCCTGATGCTTGCCTTCCCACTTTTGCAACTGCTCAACAATCGGGGCCAAATCTGTTTCACGCATCAGGCGCCCGATATATTGCATTTGACGACGGATGGCACCATTCGAGGTAATGCGCTTGGCTTCGGCAATCGCATCCATCAGGGATTCTTCCAGCGCCAGTTTTTTCAGTTTATCCTTGGGGAGCGCCACCAGTTGTCGGCCAATGTCCTGCGCGGCATCCGCCTCAGCCTTGAGGCGGGTTTTACTGGGTTGGGAATCATCAAAGGTTTCAGATGTCATGTTAAAAGCAATCTCTGCCAAATCACGGTATGATAACAGCTTTAATCGCCAAGCTAAAAACAAGCAAGCCAGCATGCAAGCAGACCAACTACAACAAATCGCCCAAGACATTATTCGTTTGACGCAAACAGCCGGTGCCAGCAGCGCCGAAACCGAAGTCAGTTTTGGCATGGGTCAGAGTGTGTCTGTGCGCCAGGGCGAGACTGAAAATATTGAGTATAACCGCGATAAGGGCTGCTCGGTCACGGTCTACTTTGGTCAGCAAAAAGGCTATGCCAGCACCTCAGACCTGAGTCCGCAAGCCTTGCGTGATACGGTTGAAGCGGCCTGCAATATCGCCAAGTATACGGCGCAGGACCCCTTCTGTGGCCTGGCTGACGCTGACTTGATGGCAACCTCGTTTCCTGACCTGTCTCTGTATCATCCCTGGCAAGTCGATGTCGATGCAGCGCTGGCGCTGGCCAAACGTTGCGAAAGCGCGGCACTGGCAGTAGATCACAGAATCAGTAACAGCGAGGGAGCCAGTGTCTATACGCAAAGCGGCGCCTTCGCCTATGCCAACAGTCACGGGTTTATCGGGGGCTATGCCAGTTCACGTCATAGTATCAGTTGCTCGGTGATTGCCGAGGCCGATGGCCTAATGCAACGCGACTACTGGTATAGCAGTGCCCGCGATGCACTAGACCTGGCCAGCCCTGAACAGGTGGGCCAGATCGCTGGTGAACGTACCGCCAGGCGACTGGGTGCGCGCCCGATCAAAACCGGGCAATACCCGGTACTGTTTGAAGCACCGCTGGCCAGTGGCCTGATTGGTACCCTCATGAGTGCCATTTCTGGTGGCAACCTGTATCGAAAATCCTCTTTCCTGCTTGATAGCCTGGGCCAAACCATCGCCAGCCCGCTGTTACAGATTGAAGATCATCCATTTCTGCTCAAAGGGGCGGCCAGCAGTGCCTTTGATAGTGAAGGCGTCGCTTGCCAAACCAGAACACTGGTCGAGAATGGCGTCCTGCAAGGCTATTTATTGGGCAGCTACTCCGCCCGCAAGCTGGGACTCAAAACCACAGGCAATGCCGGTGGCGCACACAATATTCTGGTCCGATCCACTGGTCAGTCCTTTGAACAGCTGCTGCAAACACTGGGCACGGGGCTGCTGGTGACGGAGTTACTGGGGCATGGCCTGAATATGGTGACTGGCGACTACTCACGCGGTGCGTCTGGCTATTGGGTTGAGAACGGCGTCATTGTGCACCCGGTCGAAGAAATCACCATCGCCAGCAACATGAAAGACATGCTGAAAAGTATCGTCGCCATTGGTAATGACGTGATTCCCAACAGTTCAAAACTGACGGGTTCTATTTTGATAGAGCGCATGACCGTCGCCTCATCCGAATAAACTTGTTCGCTCATCCCAATTACCATCAGTAAACAAGTTGTCACCAATAAAAAAGGCTTTGCAAATGCAAAGCCTTTTTTATATTTCCAGACAGGATTACTGTGGTGCAGTCTCAGCCGGTAATGCCATCAGCGTTTCATCTATGGCAGCCACAACCTCTGCCGCCTCTTTTTCAACCACAGGCATTTCGTCGCCAGTTTCGCTCGTTTGCTCGAGTAATGGCGGCAAAACCTCTTCAGGTTGCGCAGTCGCCTCAAAGGCTAAGGCGTCGACCTCATCCAATGTCGGTGCAGCGATTGATTCTACGGCTTGACTCTCAGACACGACGACCGCAGCCATATTGCCGGGCTCAGCCTTATCCACAGAGGTCACTGACTGCAGCAATACGGTTTCACCATTGTTAGAGGAAGACGCCGCTGGTTTGGCCGGCACATCTTCGTCAGCGGGCTCAAACTCGTCTTGCAGCAATTCCTGAGGCACCAAGCCATCCTGAATCAAGCTGGCACGGCGCTGCAAATAAGCATCACGCATGAAGGCATAAGGATCAATCGACGCATTATCGACGAGATCAGTCGCATCAAGCAATTGTGTACGCTTATCCAGCAACTGCACCGCACGCACCTGATAATAAGTACGAACCTGGCCAATATTGTGCAAATACTGAATCGGGTCAGAAGTCACGGTATCAATCGCCAACCCGCTGGCATCCCGTACCGTACTTGGGCCCAAAATTGGCAGCACCAGATAGGCACCTGACCCCATGCCCCAATAGCCCAAGGTCTGACCAAAATCTTCCTGGTGTTTGGGAATATTGTCCATACTGGCCACATCAATCAAGCCAACCACCCCAAAGGTGGTATTGATCACAAAGCGACCTGCATCACTGAATGCCTGGGCAAATTTCAATTGCAACAGATCATTGACCACAGTGGTCAAGGTGCCCAGGTTACTGAAGAAGTTGCTGATGCCAGTACGTACCGGCGAAGGGGCGATGGCTTTGTAGGCTTTCGCCACCGGCTTCATCGCATAGCGATCCGCAACATCATTAAATTTGTAGATGCCACGGTTGAGGCCTTCAAGCGGATCTTTATTGGTTGTTGCACAGCCAGACACACTTGCCAGTGTTGCAATCAGTACTATCGCTCTTAATTTTTTCATATTCGTCATTATTTCAGAAGCTGTTCAGGCGTATTAAATTTTTTGTATCCCCAACACTGCATGTTTTTTATCTTGCAATAGCATTTAATCACCAAGCAATGCTTATTCTTAACGGAATCACTTTTTAAAAACTAAAGCGCGTTTGACAAAGATATCTGAGATACAGCCACCACTTGGCTGTGTTTTGCCTTGATCCAGACTCCGCCCCAATCCCGATTAAAATGTTCTTCATTCTACCTCAAATGTCATTTGGGCTTCACATTATTTTTGTATAGGCGCAACGCCTGTTCCCGCTGTATTGCGTGATCTACAACAGGCCGAGGATAATTCAATGCAACGCCTTGATTAAATAAGCTTTGCTTGTGATATTTCGCTGCCCATGGCGCATGAATTTGATCATCATTCAGGTGTGCCAATTCTGGCACATATTTGCGGATAAATTTGCCTTGCGGATCAAACTTTTCAGATTGCGACTGTGGATTGAAGATCCTGAAATACGGTTGCGCATCGCAACCGGTGGAGGCCGCCCACTGCCAGCCACCGTTGTTGGCCGCAAAATCAAAATCGATCAGCTTTTGTGCGAAATATTGCTCACCCCATCGCCAGTCGATGAGCAAATCCTTGACCAGAAAACTGGCGACAATCATGCGTAACCGGTTATGCATATAGCCGGTCTGGTTCAACTGCCGCATGGCCGCATCCACGATCGGGAAACCGGTTTGGCCAGCGCACCAGGCCTCAAACCAGGGCTGGTGATTGAGGAAAGCCAACCCCTCATATTCAGCCTTAAAAGCCGTGCCCTGCTGCAAGTCTGGCCGATGATACAAAACCTGGAAATAAAAATCGCGCCAGATGAGCTCATTGAGCCAGATGGCCGCGCCTTCATTGCCGGTCTGCGTCAATTGCCAGGCCGCATGCGCCAATTGGCGGATTGAAATGGTGCCAAAACGCAAATGTACCGACAGGTAAGACACGCCCTTGATGGCAGGAAAATTGCGCGCATCGTGATACTGGCTGATCCGCTGCAGAAAGTCATTAAACAGCTGCTGCGCACCAGCCATCCCGGTCGGCAAACGCATGGCTTTCAGATTAGTCTCCTCAAACCCCAGTGAGGTCAAAGCGGGCATTGCTTGCGGCGGCAGTGGCGCCAGTTGACCGAGATACTTTTCAGTTGGATACGCTTGCAAATAAAAAGGGCTGAGTTTTGCCAGGTGGGCATTCTTGTAGGGTGTAAAGACGCCATAAGGCTTACCAGCCTGTGTCAGGATCTCGTCTTGTTCAAACAAGACCTGATCTTTAAACAAAAACAGTGACTGACCTAAAGCCGCCAGGGATTGTCTGACGGCCTCATCACGCGCGATCGCGGTGGGCTCATAATCACGATTTGCATAGACGGCAGAGACTTTCAGGCGTGCTGCCAAGGCAGGAATCTCTTCCCTGGCAGCGCCATGCAACACAATCAGATCCGCACCTCTTGCTTGCAGCGCCTGCTTGAGTTCACGTGCGCTTTCCCAGATAAACTCGACTCTGCGGTCGGCTTTATCGGTAAGGGCATCCAGGATTTCAGTATCAAAAACAAATGCGAGATAGACTTGCGCATGTTGTTTGAGTGCGTGGTAGAGGGCAGCATGATCATGGTCGCGCAAATCGCGACGCAGCCAGACCAGGGCATTGGACATTCTTATTCTCGGTGGTAAGGATGATTGCTTAGAACCGTATGCGCACGATAAAGTTGCTCGGTCAGCATCACTCTGACCATGCCATGCGGCATCGTGAGCTTGGATAGGCTGAATAACCATTGCGCCTGACTTTTCAATTGCGGATGCAAGCCGTCAGCACCGCCTATGACCAAAGCCACATCGCGCCCCATTTCCTGCCAGGATTTGAGTTTATCGGCCAGTTGCAAGGTGGTGACAGCCTGCCCACGCTCATCCAGTGCCACCAGATAGTCTTTACCGACCACCTCGAGAATGCGCTTGGCTTCCGCTTCTTGGACCACTTCACTGTTTTTGCCCGAAGCGCGCTTGTCAGGCTTAATTTCAATGATGCGCGTCTCAAGTTCGCGCGGCATGCGCTTAAGGTATTCCGCGCAGGCAGACTCCACCCAGTCGGGCATTTTGTGGCCGACCGAGATGATATTGAGTTTCATGCGGGATAAAAAGAATGACCTTGCGTCAGAATCAGGCGGCCGAGGCGGTGCGGCGAGACTGTGACTCGCTCCACAGCTGCTCGATATTGTAATAGGCACGTGTAGCAGGCACCATCACATGCACGACAATGTCGCCCAAGTCGACCAGCACCCATTCACCTTCTTTTTCGCCTTCAATGCCACGCGCATCCATGCCTTTTTCTTTGAGCTTTTCGCGCACATTGTCCGCAATGGCTTTGCATTGGCGGGTGGAATTACCGCTGGCGACGATCATGTAACTGGTCATGGCGGTCATGTCGCGCACGTCCATCACCGTGATATCAAAGGCTTTGATGTCTTCCAGCGCGTCAACAACGGCCAGTTTCATGTCTTCAAGAGACATTAATGAAGTATTTGGTTGCATAGAGGGTTTCAAATTCAGGCAGCTTGCGCTGGAATATGGTTTTTCTGTTGGACGATGCGGTTCTGCGCATCGACATAAACCAGTTGTGGATGGTAATTTGCCAATTCAGCTTCTGTATATTGCGAGTAGCTGGCAATAATAATCAAGTCGTCAGGATCTGCTTTGTGGGCCGCCGCGCCATTGACAGAGATTACGCCGGAATGGCGCTCAGCACGAATCGCATAGGTGGTAAAACGCTCACCATTGTTGATGTTGTAAATCTGGATTTGCTCATACTCATGAATATTGGCCGCTTCCAGCAAGGCCTCATCAATCGCACAGCTGCCTTCATAGTGCAACTCGCTATGCGTCACACGTACCCGATGCAGCTTTGATTTCAACATGGTTCTTTGCATTGCGTTCCTTAACTCGAACACCCGCTCGCGCGGAAAAGGACGTAATTATAAAGTTATCAAGGGCTTAGCGCAAAATAAATTTATGGTTAGAAGCGGCGCATTTGGCCTACAGACTCACTTCGCAATTATCAATCAGGCGCGTCCCACCAAGCCTGGCAGCCGCCAGAACCACCCAAGCCTGGTCATTCGCATCGGGCAAGGTCAGGTCTGTTTGCCTGCGAATGTCTACATAATCGACCTGCCAGCCTTGCTGGTTTAACCCAGCCACCGCCTGTGCACACAAGCTTGCATAATCCCGCTGGCCTGCCAGCAACGCCTGTTTAATGCGCTGCAGTTGCTGATAAAGTTGCGCTGCCTGTGTTTTTTCTGTGGCAGAAAGATAGCCATTGCGAGAACTCATGGCCAGGCCAGAAGGCTCGCGCACAGTCTCGCCCGCCACAATCTCGACGTTAAAATTGAGTTGCCGCACCAGCGCGCGGATCACCATCAATTGCTGGTAATCTTTTTTGCCGAACACGGCCACCTGCGGCTGCACCATATTAAACAGCTTGGCGACCACCGTTGCCACGCCGACAAAATGCCCGGGCCGGCTGGCCCCGCATAATTCATTGGCCAGTGCGGGCGGTTGTATCACAACGGCTTGCCGCAAATCCTGCCCATCAAAATCCGGGTACATTTCAGTGACGGTAGGCGCAAATACCACGTCCGCCCCTACCGCTTCCAACTGTTCACAGTCGGCCGCCAAGGTGCGTGGATAGTTGCCAAAATCTTCGTTCACCCCAAACTGCAAGGGATTGACAAAGATACTCACCACAACAATCTCCGCGAGCTGCTTGGCCTGCGTCACTAATTGGCAATGTCCTGCATGCAAATTGCCCATCGTCGGGACAAAGCCCACCCTTGCTTGCGGATGACGGGCTAAAAAGGCGCGTAACTCGCGCACACTGTGACACACTTGCATCAATCATTCATCCAACAAAAACACAATTCCGGCAATATATCACAGGCCTCTCGCACCAGCGGCCCATCACCTGGCGTTTAACCCAAGCATTGACAAGCACATCCCTCATTGCCTATAGTCGCTTTAGGGCACTTCTATAAACTCAGTTTGCGAGCCTGCGTTTCACGCAGGGCCTCTTGAAACCACTAACATCGTCATACGGTGTTGTTTATAAAAAAAATTTCCTGCCCTCGCAACCAGAGACTGCATCTCCTTCTTTAATCGCACCTCGTCTTGCTTTGCGACTTGAATTTATAAAAGTGTCCTTTACAATCTTAATCTTTAAAAACAATGGTGGGAGAAGTCATGAGCGTCATTTCAGAATTCAAGCAGTTCGCCCTTAAAGGCAATGTCATGGACCTGGCAGTCGGTGTCATTATTGGTGGGGCCTTTGGCAAAATTGTGGCCTCACTGGTAGATGATGTCATCATGCCCGTGGTCGGCAAGATTTTTGGCGGCTTTGATTTCAGCAATTTATATGTGCCCCTTAACGGCCAATCGGCTGACCTGGCATTGGCAGAAGCCAAAAAACTGGGGGCAGTGCTGGCCTACGGCAACTTTCTGACCATCGTGCTCAACTTTATTATCCTGGCATTTATTATTTTCCAGATGGTGAAATTCATGAACCGCCTGAAAACCGCGGATGAACCGGCCCCTGCCGCACCTGCGCCGACCCCGGAAGATATTGTGCTACTGCGCGAAATCCGTGATAGCCTGAAAAAATAATCAATTAAATCAGGGTTATCGGGGTTAAAAACACAAAGGGCGCCTGAGCGCCCTTTGTGTTTGATCCCGCAATAAAGAATTAAATGCCTGCCGGATTGGGATTGGGCACTTCGTAGGTTTGACCACTGCTGGCGTCAGACCCATCATTATTCAAAAACACCACCACGCTGACCTGGTCTTCCACAATATCCAGCTCGGTCGTTGGGTAGTAAGCTCCCTTCGCATCCTTGTTGATGTTGTGATAATGCCAGATGGAGGCAACCACCCGTCCACTGTCCTTGAGTTTCACATCTTCTGCGCGGGCAGGTTCGCCCAGCAATGCAATCAATTCGGTCCGGCTCATCTTGCCGACTTTATCCACAAAGGCCTGCTCGTCTTCTGGAATCGCTCCCGTCGTAACGGTCCCCGGCGTCGCCCCTGCCCATAATGCACTGCTCACTGATAACAATCCAACTGCCAACACCCCGTGCAACCAAGTTTGTGCTCTCATCATCACTCTCCTTATGTTCAAACACTCAGGCAATCAAAACGATCATTAGGTTCCATTTGCAGCCGCTACGCATAGGCTGGCGGCGGCGCTGTGGTCTAGACCGACTCAATAGGATAGGCTTCTTCTGGCAATAGCTCTACCAATAACACATGTACACGACGGCTGTCAGCATGCACCACAGTCACACTCAGGTTTTGGATGCGGATATGCTCGCCGCGCTTGGGTAAATGACCAAAATAGTTGACCACCAGCCCACCCACGGTTGAAAACTCTTCGTCACTAAACGTGGTGCCAATGGCTTCATTAAACTCAGGGATTTCAGTCAAGGCTTTGACACGGTATTTACCCGGCGCCTGCTGGATAATATTGCCCTCGCCTTCGTCATCATCATATTCGTCTTCAATATCCCCAACAATCTGCTCCAGCACGTCTTCAATGGTCACCATGCCCGCCACACCGCCGTACTCATCCACCACAATGGCAATATGATTGCGGTTGCTGCGAAACTCCTTGAGCAATACATTCAGGCGCTTGGATTCGGGGATAAACACGGCCGGACGCAACATGTCGCGCAGTTCAAACGACTCATTTGCATAGTAACGAAGCAGGTCTTTGGCCAGCAGGATGCCGATCACATCATTCTTGTTGTCTTCAATCACGGGGAAGCGGGAGTGTGCCGTTTCAATGACAAACGGCAGGAAACTGTCTGGCGGTTGAGCGATATCAATCACATCCATTTGCGAGCGCGGAATCATGATGTCGCGCACTTGCATTTCACTGACTTGCAAAACACCTTCGATCATGGCCAGTGAATCGCCATCCATCAGGTGGTTTTCATAAGCGCCATGCAGCAATTCAACAAGCTGCTCTCGATCTTCTGGCTCACGCAACAGAAAATGACTTAATCGTTCTAAAAGAGAGGGTTTATGAGATAACTTATCCGGCTCCGAAGCCATATTTACTGCTGAAAACAGCATCCTGTATAACGAGATGACTTAAGCATACATGAAAACAGATGACCATGTCACCTTCACCTCACCAGCCCTCTGATTTGGCTCAAGATTTGCCCAGGCAAGCTGCGATCACGCTATAAACATTTAAATTCTGCTAAATTATCGCCTATGCTCAATCGCTTGCGTTCCTATTCTTCTCGTTTTCGCCTGCCTCATTCGGGCCGACTGGCGCAAATCGCATTATCAGTACCGTTGAGGATCGTCGCCGGACTGGTGGTTTTCTACCTGCTGTTTGCCTGGCTGGCTGTGAACCCGCTGGCCAAATGGTTGTTGCCCTGGGTTGCCGAAACACAGCTGGCCAGCAAAGCTAGCGTCGACAAGGTCACGTTTGCCCCCTTCAGCCTGACCACCACCATCGAAAAACTCTCACTCACTGATCAGCAAGGCGCGCCCCTGGCTGCGTTTGACCGACTGGTAGTCGATCTTGACGCCAGCGGGCTGTTTAAATGGGCATGGAAACTCAAGCAGATCCAGTTGACAGGCCCACATGTGAATGTGATGGTCTCCAAACAAGGTAAACTCAACTGGGCAGACCTGATCGCCAAACTCAATGAAAATCCCTCGCCGCCAGATCAGGACCTGCCCCGAGTCATTATTGAAAAAATTATCATGAGCCAGGGCAATATTGAATACCTGGATGCACAGCACGACCAGCCTTTGCGCGCCTCCCTCAAGCCGCTGGATTTTGAACTTGAAGGCTTTTCTACCCTGCCCCAAGACCGCGGCGACTACCTGATCGCGGCAAAACTGCCCTATCAGGGCGGCACCGTGAAGTGGAAAGGTAACTTCGGCGTCAATCCCCTCGCATCGCAAGGGCAACTGTCGATTGAGGCGTTACAAATTGCCAAGGTGATGCAGTGGGTCAACACAGCGGCGCTGCCCGTTAAAGTTGAGACCGGGGCTTTTTCTGGTCAGTTGAACTATGCATTTTCCATGCATCAGCAACAACCAAAGCTGCAGCTCAGTGATGTCCAGCTACGCATTGAGGACTTGGGGGCGACAATGGCGCCAGCGGACAAACTTACCTGGGCCTCATTCACGGTTACCACCAAACAGCTGACGCTACTCCCTGCTGCGCAACTCAGCCTGCAGGGTCATGATATCGACATGACCCTGAATCAGCTCAAGCTACAAAAGCCGCAAGCGGCCGTCTCAATGGCCAGCAGCCAGCTGTCACTGCCCAGTCTCAGTTTCACGCTGGATAAACAAGCACAGCTTCAGTTTGAAAATCTGGATGTTCATCTGCAACAGGCGCAGGTACAGCATGGCCAGCAAACCTTGCTCAGCCTGCCCGAACTGGCGCTGGAACACGCCAGTTTCAACCTGGCTGACCGTCGTGCGAAGATCGGGCTCGTCCATCTCAATCAGGGACAATTATCCGCCACGCAGCTGGCCTCTGGCTTGCTGGATTGGCAACAGAGCTTCGAACCAGCCGTCGCAAAAAATACGTCAACCACCCAACCCACAGCCGAGCAAACAGCTCAAACAACTGAAAGCAAGCCGTTCCATTTGAGCATTGACGAAATAGCCCTCGCGCACTGGCACCTGACCTATACCAGCCACCAGTTCGCCAAACCGCTGCAGGCAACGGTAGGCGACATGAATCTGCAATTGGCCTTGGATCATGCTGAAGACCTGACGCTCAGTAACATGCAACTGGATGCCAGCCAACTCGCGCTGCAATCGGATAAACAAACGCTAGCACAACTCGGCAAGCTATCGGTAGGCAAAGTACATCTGGCGCTGGCGCAACAAAAAGCTGAGGTCGCGGCGATCCAGTTAAGCGGTCTGAAAACCTCGGTGATTCGCCAGGCCGACCAGCGCTTGAACTGGCAAACCCTGCTCGCAACACCCCCGGCAGAAGCCCACAAGAATACGGCGACTTCACCCACCGCGACAACGCAGAAAACTGCATGGACCTATAGTCTCAAACAGCTAGCCTTGCAGCAGGCTGAGGTGCATATTGAGGATCAATCGACCTCAAGCCCCATGATCCTGGATGTGACCGATGGTCAACTCTCGCTGACTGACTTGACCCAGAATCTAACACGCTGGCTTCCGGTCAAGGCTGGTTTCAAGGTCAAACAAGGCGGTCAATTGAACCTGCAAGGCAAGATCGCGGCGGCCCCTTTTAAAGCAGACCTGCAAACACAGCTGAGTCAGTTATCTTTAAAACCCTTTGCGCCCTACCTAGCACAAGTCACCTTACTCAAACTGGAAGATGGCGCAGTCGGTTTAGAAGGCAGGTTACAACAATCCACGCAAGGCTCAACCCGCTTTGATGGCGGCTTCACCGTCAACCAGCTCTCGATTATTGAGGAAGAAAGCCAGCAACCATTCTTGCGCTGGCAAACCTTACAGGCAGACGGTGTATCGCTATCAGTGGCACCGAACAAATTGCAAATCGACACCTTGAGTGTGAGCCAACCGCAGACCAAGTTTATGATTGCTGCCGATCGCAGCCTGAACGTAAGCAAGCTCATGCGTACTGTGCCCGCTTCTGACCATCCGCCTGCAAGCAATGCAACAACATCGACCAGTACAAGCGCAGCAACCGCGGCGGCAAACGCAAGTAAACAGAGTGATTTTCCGGTCAATATAGACAGTGTGCGGATCAACAATGCCGAACTGGACTTTGCCGACTTGTCATTGCCGCAGCCATTTGGCACGCATATTAACAATCTGGGCGGGGTGATTAACGGCATTTCGAGCAACCCGGCTTCCACAGCCCAGGTAGAGATGGATGGCAAGGTGGATGACTATGGCGCTGCCCGCATCCGTGGCAGCTTGCAGCCATTTAACACCGGCGAATTTACCGACCTTAAACTGGCGTTCACTAATCTGGAAATGAACCGGCTAACCCCCTATTCCGGCAAATTTGCCGGGCGCAAGATCACCTCAGGCAAGCTGTCTGTCGATCTCGAATACAAGATCAAGCAGCGCAAGCTGGCTGGAGAAAACAAATTCGTTATTCACAAACTGACCTTGGGCGAGCGCGTAGACAGCAAGGATGCCGCCAACCTCCCCCTGGATCTGGCGATTGCCATTCTTGAAGACAGCAATGGCGTCATTGACCTCGACCTGCCAGTCAGTGGCAGCCTGGATGACCCCAAGTTCAGCATAGGCGGGATTGTCTGGAAAGCCTTTACCAACATTCTGACCAAAATCGTGACAGCGCCATTTAGCGCCTTGGGTAAGCTGTTTGGCAGCAGTGAAAAGCTGGAGGCCATTCTGTTTGATCCCGGTACGGCGGCTTTATCCCCGCCTGAGCAGGAAAAACTGCAGGCAGTGAGCAGCGCGCTTAACAAACGGCAGCAATTGAAGCTGGGCGTGGTGCCGGCTTACGATATCGCTGCAGATACACGCGCCCTGCAGGAAAGCAGCCTGCGTAAGCAAGTGGCTGCGGAAATGGGCATCGTACTGAAGGCAGACCAGACACCGGGACCGATAGACCTCAACAACCCCAAAGTGCAATCTGCGCTCAAGGCCTTGCATGACCGCTTAACCAACAAAGGCCTGCTAAAGCGGCTTGCTTCAAAGCTGGAAAAAACACCGGCCGGATTTTATGAACAGGCACAAGAGACCTTGACGACCAGTATCCCGGTTTCAGAAGCGGACTTACAGGCCTTAGCAAAATCACGGGCAAACGCAATTCAGCAGCAATTGCTGGCCGCAGGCCTGAGCCAGGATCGCATCGCCCTCGCACCGCCAGTGGCCGCAAAAGCAGAGCGCGCTTTGGTACCAACCAAGCTAACGCTAGAGGCGATCAAGCATTAATGTGAGCGGTGTCATGACGGCTGAAACGTTGAATTTACTCCCGAAGCGAGTCGATTTGGTTATTGTGTCCTCTGAGTCCACTGTGGCTTAAAAATATAGCCAAGATTAATGATCAATACCTGATTTAACTCAGGATTGAAAGGCAGAGGCAGCGGCTCAAGCCGCAACGAATCAACCAAGTTGGGCTCGCCGTTAGAACACCAACACAGTGAGCAAATGCTGAAAAAAGCGCAGCACCGGCGACAGCACTATCCCCAAAATACCGGTAAACAGGAGTGCAATCAGTATCAGCATGCCGTAACGCTCAAGCTGGGCAAATTTGATCGCCGCGGACATCGGTAACAAGCTCACTGCAATGCGGCCACCGTCCAGCGGTGGCAGTGGAAACAGGTTAAGCACCAGCAACACCAGATTGATCTGTACACCCGCAAGACTCATTTGTGACACATATGCCTGGGCAGCGTCTGGAAATTGTCCCACTCTCGCCAACACCAAGCCCCAAAGCAATGCCATGACAAAATTGGACGCGGGGCCGGCCAGGGCCACCCATAGCATATCCTGCTTGGGACGGCGTAACTGGCCAAAATTCACTGGGACCGGTTTTGCCCAGCCAAACAGGATACCGCCAAATATAATGCTGATGGCGGGCAATAAAATGGTGCCGATAGGGTCAATATGTTTGAAGGGATTAAGCGTAATCCTGCCCATGCGCTCGGCGGTCAAGTCGCCAAAATATTTGGCGGCGTAACCATGGGCAGCTTCATGCACAGTAATCGCAAACAGGATAGGCAGTGCGTAGGCAGCAATTTTTTGTACAACGGTCAGTTCTTCCATGCAAATAGCTTTCAGACAACATTAAGGCCAGGGCGCGACACCTGCCCGAACCAGCGACGGCGGATCTTCGGTCAAATCCAGCACCGTGGTGGGCCCCACGTGCACGATATCACTGTCAATCACAGCATCAATCTGGTGTTCCAGCGCTTCCCGAATCTCCCATCCGACCGAGAGGGGCGCCTCGTCACCGGGTAATTGCAAGGTCATGCTCAGCATGGGCGAATCCAGCGCTTCCAGCAAGGTTTGCGTCACAATATGCTTGGGCACGCGCAAACCGATGGTGCTGCGTTTGGGGTGATGCAGGCGGCGCGGCACTTCTCTGCTAGCCTCAAGCAAAAAGGTATAAGCGCCTGGGGTCAAGGCTTTAAGTAGCCGAAACTGGCTATTGTTCACTTTGGCATAGGTGCCAATCTCGGCTAGATCACGGCAGATCAGCGTAAAGGGGTGATCATCATCCACACCACGCAACCGGCGGATGCGTGTTTGCGCGTCCTTGAACTCCATCAGGCACACCAAGGCATAACTGGAGTCAGTCGGACAAGCCAGAATACCGCCCTGCTTCAACAGCTGTACCGCTTGTTGAATCAACCGCGCCTGCGGGTTTTGCGCATGAATAATAAAGTACTGGGCCATAAAGCACTACTGCAGCAGACTGGCCTCTGGCCAATCCTGCCAGAGGGGGACACAATTGGCCGGTAAGGCGGGCAAGCGGCCCATTTCCATGAACGAAAGTCCTGGGCCATGATAGTCAGAGCCTTGAGATGCCTTCAAGTCAAAGCGATGGGCCAGTTTTGCGAACTGATCGAACTGCGGCGGCTGATGGCTACCAGTCACGACTTCTATGGCCTGTCCGCCGTAGCCCCTGAACTCGTGCAATAGCAAATGCATATTGACGAAGCCCAGGTCATAACGGCCAGGGTGTGCCAGCACGGCGACACCGCCAGCCTGGCGAATCAAGGTCACTGCTTGTTCCAGACTCATCCACTCATGGTTGACGAACCCTGGCTTGCCTTTGACCATATATTTTTTAAAGACAGACTTGATGTTTTTAGAATGCCCTTGCTTGACAATAAACTGGGCAAAATGACTGCGTGTCATTACACTATTGCCCGCAATTTGCTTCGCACCTTCGTAGGCGCCAGCAACACCAGCCTTGGCCAGGCCTTCGGCCATTTGCCGGGCACGGACATCCCGTGCCGCATGCACCTGCTGAAAGGTGGTGATTAATTGCGGGTCGCTCGCATCAATGCGCAAGCCGACGATATGCAAGGTGCGTTTTTTCCAGGTCACCGAGATTTCGACACCATTCACCAGTGTAATGCCATGCTGCTCAGCGGCAATCCGTGCGCGCGCCAGGCCGCCGACTTCGTCATGGTCCGTCAGCGCCAGCACTCGCACACCTTTGCTTGCGGCGTGTGCAACCAACTCCTCAGGCGAGAGCAGGCCATCTGAGAGCGTGGAGTGGCAATGCAAATCTATCGGAACGGACATATTGACAGAGAGAGACTACGCTGTTGTGCGGGGACAGGATTGTCTACATATAAACTTTACTTTATGACAAGAATCATAGCAAAATAGTGCCCTCACAGATAGCAAGAATTCAGTGTACTGAAGCCAAGCATGCAAATCATCACCGATTTACTCCCCGTCATCCTGTTCTTTATCGCTTATAAAAAAGCAGGCATCTTTGCAGCCACTGCGGTCGCCATGATTAGTACGCTCTTGCTGATCGGCGTGATCTGGCTCAAACGCGGCAAAATAGACAAGATGCTGGCCATCAATGGTGCGGTGATTACCGTTCTCGGCGGCATTACCTTGTTGTTACATGACAAAACCTACATCATGTGGAAGCCGACCGCAATCTATTGGATTGGGGCACTGGCCCTGCTTTTCAGCCGCTATGCCTTCAAACGCAACCTGATTGAGCGCATGCTGGGCAAAATGATGACGCCGCCTGCCGCCACCTGGGACAAGCTAAACCTCTACTGGATTGCCTTTTTAATCGGCATGGGCATATTGAACCTCTACGTTGCCTTTCACTACAGCGAAGACGACTGGGTCAACTTCAAGTTGTTTGGGGCCACCAGCCTTATGTTTATCTTTATGATCGTGCAAGTCTTTGCGCTAAGAGCGCATTGGGTTGAACAAAATCAGCCGCCCGCCTGACTAAACGTTTAGCCAGACTTTATCGACTGCCGCAGCGAAAGAACGCCACCATGCTTTACATGATTTACGCACAGGACACCACGAACAGCTTGCCATTGCGGCTGCAGCATCGCCCGCCGCATCTGGCCAGATTGCAACAATTGCAAAACGAGGGCCGCCTGGTTTTAGCAGGCCCGTTGCCAGCCATAGACAGCGTAGACCCTGGTGAAGCAGGCTTTAGTGGCAGCCTGATTGTCGCTGAATTTGACTCATTGCAGGCGGCCACAGACTGGGCCAATGACGATCCGTTTGTGCATGCAGGCGTCTATGGCCAAGTGACCGTCAAACCGTTTAGAAAGACTTTGCCGTGATGCTGCGCGCTGAAATAGAGCAGCGCCTGCAGAGCCTGACACCGGAACACATCGAGATTCAGGATGACAGTGATTTGCACCGCGGACATGCAGGAAATACTGGCGGCGGACACTTTACCATCACGGTAAAAAGCTCGCTATTTTCAGGAAAATCACAGATAATGCGCCATCGCATGGTATATCAATGTTTGCAAGATTTAATGCCTCATCGCATCCACGCGCTCAGTATTACGGCCTTATCGACCGATGAGTCATTTATTTGAAACAATCCTGTTTTTTAATATCGCACCTAATTCAAAACGTTATTTTAAGGATATTGCATGAAATTTTTGAAAGTATTGTTGGCAATTGCTTGCTTAAGCGCAATGCCACATGTGTATGCGGCGGATGCCGACGCGGTAGCCACCGTCAATGGCAAACCGATCAAGAAATCCTGGGTAGAGTTTATCCTCAAGGATGCTGAAGCGCGTACAGGCCAAAAAGCCAACGATGGCATGAAAGCAGCCGTGGTGAATGAACTGGTTGGCTCTGAGTTGGCCTATCAGGAAGCGCAAAAAGCCGGTATTGATAAATTGCCTGACTTTGTGGTCAGTGAAGAATTGGCTCGTCGCAAGTTACTAGTGAATGCTTTCCTGGGAGATTTCATCAAGAAAAATCCTGTGACCGATGCCGAGAAAAAAGAAGCTTACGAGCAATACAAAAAAGAACTGGGTGACAAAGAGTACAACGCCCGCCACATCTTGGTGAAAACAGAAGCCGAAGCCAAAGCCATTATTGCTGACCTGAAAAAAGGGACTGACTTTGCCAAAGTGGCCAAGGAAAAATCTTTGGACCCAGGCTCCAAAGACAAAGGGGGCGATCTGGGCTGGTTCTCACCAGCTGGCATGGTCAAGCCTTTTGCTGAAGCCTTGGTTGCCCTGAAAAAAGGTGAAACCACACCTGAGCCAGTGCAGTCACAGTTTGGCTGGCATGTGATCAAGCTGGTAGACACCCGTGCACTGCAAGCACCGGCCTATGATAAAGTTCAGGAAGGTATTGAGCGTACCATTCAACAACGTAAGCTCGAAAAATACATGTTGAGCCTCAAAGACAAAGCCAAAATTGACGTGAGCGGCCTTGAGAAAAAATAAGCCGGATTCGTTTTGAGCCTGCAAAAAGCCAGCCGTTGCTGGCTTTTTTGTTGGCTGTGATGGATACCGCGATTGAGCGCGCAACTTGAGAAAAGATCGAATGAACAATTTCCTTCATTGTCATTCTAAGCTACAATCAAGAATTATTCTCATTTGAACGCAACCATGCATCTAGACGCACTGAAACCAGGGCAGACTGCCATCGTAGACCGCATTCATGCAGAGCAAGCATTGGCCCAACGCCTGAATGCCCTTGGATTTCGTAGCGGTAAGCGCATAGAGGTGATCAGACAGGCCTCGTTTAATGGGCCGTTACATGTCCGTATCGGCTCCACGGATGTGATCATCCGCCTGCACGATGCCAGTGCCATTCATTTACACCCCGTTGACCTGTTAGACTCCCCTGCCGTATGAAACGTGTCGCCTTACTTGGGATGCCGAATACCGGCAAATCCACCCTGTTTAACCGCCTGAGTGGTGCGTCTGCGCGCGTCGGCAACTGGCCTGGCATCACGGTCGACCTGATGAGCGCCAAGCTGCTGCTGGGGGGACATATTGCCGAGCTGATCGATTTACCCGGCCTGTATGATTTGCACGGCTTTTCTGATGATGAACACGTGGTCAGGCATTTCCTGAGCCATCACCAGATTGATCTGGTGCTGATTATCCTCAACAGTGCGCAAATCGACCGCCAGCTTTCACTCGCCTTGCAAATCCGTGCCTTGGGCTTGCCTGCAGTCCTGTTGCTCAATATGGAGGATGAGGCCAAACGGGCCGGCATCACCATCAACACCCAGGCCATGAGCAAGCAGTTAGGCATGCCTGTGCGTACCATTAGCGCCAAGTACGGGCAAGGCTGCCCGGAAGCGCTACAGCTGGCGGCAGAGACCATGCTGCAGCACCCTAATCTGACCTCGCCTGACAGTATTGCCCGCAAGCTCGAACTCGAGAATGCCATTGAGCAGGAAATGCACCACATAATCGATCAGAGCGTGCAGTTTCCTATTCAACTGAACCACACACTCACCGACCGTCTCGATAAGGTTCTGCTCCATCCCTGGTTCGGGCTGCCGCTGTTTTTGCTGTCCGTATTTTTGCTGTTCCAGTTTATTTTCAGTGTAGGCGCACCTTTGCAAGAAGGCATGGGCTGGCTGTTTGACACGCTGCGTAGCCAGGCGCTGGAACCAGCTTTGGCCTTCTTGCCGGGCTGGCTAAACGGACTGTTGCTGGACGGCTTGTATACCGGGTTTAGTACGGTGGCCGCTTTTGTACCCATCATTGTGCTATTTTTCCTGGTCATGAGCATGGTGGAAGACAGCGGCTATCTCTCACGCGCGGCTTTTCTGATGGATACGCTGATGGCCAAAATGGGGCTGGATGGCCGCGGCTTTGTCATGATGCTGATGGGGTTTGGCTGCAATGTGCCCGCACTCATGGGCACTCGCGTCATGCGCAGCCGCCCCATGCGTTTACTGACCATGCTGACGATACCGCTGTCACTGTGCTCAGCCAGACTACAGGTATTTTTATTTATCATCGCCATTCTGTTCCCGCCGTCACAAGCCGCACTGGTCTTGTTTTCGCTGTATCTGGTCAGTTTTGCCACCATTTTTATCACGGCGGTCCTGTTCAAACGCAGCTTTCAAAGCCGCGAGCCCTTTGTGCTTGAGCTGCCGCCTTATCGCTTCCCTACCCCGCAACAAATCTGGATGCGCGGCTGGCAAGAGGTGAAACATTTTCTGGCACGTGCCACCAAATTTATTGTGATTGGGGTGGTGCTGGTCTGGCTACTCACGCATTTACCTTTTTCTGCCACGCCAGCCAGCCCTGAAACCTGGGCCGGGAGCATAGGCCGCTTTTTCGCGCCCGTGCTGGACCCCATTGGCATTGACACCCAACTGGCGATTGCCCTGATTTTTGGTTTTGTTGCCAAGGAAATCGTGGTCGGCTCGCTGGCCGTGATTTATGGCCTGCAAGGGGATGCGCTCAGCCAACAAATTGCCAGCAATATCGACTGGGTACAAGGCATGAGCTTTATGCTGTTTACACTGATTTATACGCCCTGCCTGTCGACCATCGCCACACTTAAATCCGAAAGTAAAAGCAGCGGTTTTATGTGGCTGTCTTTGGCGTGGTCCCTGATGCTGGCCTGGCTGGTCAGCTTTGCCTTTTACCAAACGGCTCGTGCACTTGGCTATTGAAATTTCTTGATTTCAAACAGAAACAGGAAAATATAATCTATGTTAAAGTGAATCTTCCACTTAAAAATAAGGAGACTCTACCCATGAACAAGTCTTTAGTGATTGCAGCCGTTGCCGCTTTATTCAGCTTGTCTGCACAGGCTAACAACCACAGCCATAATGGCCCGATGGAAAAATGCATGAAAGCCGCATTGGCCAAACGTCCGGGCAAAGTCGTCTCACTGGAAGCCGAGATTGAAAAAGGCCGTGGTGCCATTTATGAGTTCGACATTGTCGGCACAGACGGCAAAGAATGGGAAGTAGAATGTGAAGCCAAAACTGGCAAGGTATTTGAAGAAGAAGTGGATGTTGACCCTAACAGCGACGAATTCAAATCCAAAGCCAAAGTGACGATGGAACAAGCCAAGAAAACTGCGCTGGACAAATATCCAGGTGACGTGGAAAGCATCGAATATGAGCTGGAAAACGGCAACCCTGTCTATGAGTTTGATATAAAGCAAGCCAACGGCAAGGAAATTGAAGTCGAAGTCGACGCAGTGACCGGCAAAATTGGTGAAACCGAAGAAGAAGTCTACGAAATCGGCAAAGACTAATTTTTTATCGTCCCCGCAGTCAGTCAAACAGCAACCGCATGGTTGCTGTTTTTATTTGGGCAGGCGCTTTGGCGCATTCGATATCAGACGCGCTTTCTGTTAAAATGGCGGTTTGAATTTTCATTGAAAAATCCAACCGCCCCATGTCTAGTCAAGCGCAATTCCTTAGCCTGCGCGGCAGCGCCGCCCTCTCTCAATTCCGTCTCGATAAACTGTATCGCGCCCTCAAAGCCAGCGCACCGAATATCGCCCATATTTACACCGAATTCGTGCACTTTGCGTTTAGCGAGTCCGCCTTGAGCGTGAGCGAGCAAGACACCCTGCGCCAGATTCTGACTTACGGTCCGCACACGGATATCGAGTCCCCGACAGGCGAGTTGCTGCTGGTGATTCCGAGGATAGGCACGATTTCGCCCTGGGCCTCACGCGCGACGGATATTGCACATAACTGTGGCCTGGGTCATCTGCTGCGTCTGGAGCGCGGCATTGCCTATTACGTGACAACTGCGAACGGCCAAGCCTTGACCGAAGCCGAGAAGCAAGCCTTGCGCACCGCCATCCAGGACCGCATGACAGAAACGGTGGTCTACCAGCTGGCGGATGCAGAAAAACTCTACCACCATGCCGATCCTAAACCTTTATCCAGTGTGGATATTTTAGCTGGCGGCAAAGCGGCGCTTGAGGCGGCCAACAGCGAGATGGGCTTAGCCCTGTCGCCAGATGAGGTGGACTACCTGCTGGAAAACTACCGCAAAATGGGCCGCAACCCGACCGATGTCGAACTCATGATGTTTGCCCAAGCCAACTCCGAGCATTGTCGCCACAAGATTTTCAATGCCGACTGGGTGATTGATGGCGTACAGCAAGAGCTGTCGCTGTTCAACATGATCCGCAACACGCACAAACTCAATCCTGGCAACACCGTGGTTGCCTACTCTGACAACAGCTCAATTGTACAAGGCCAGAAAACCAAGCGTTTTTATCCGGCAGCCGATCACAGCTACCAGTTTGTCGAAGACGACATGCATTATCTGATGAAGGTGGAAACGCATAACCACCCCACTGCCATTTCACCCTTTGCCGGGGCTGCGACTGGGGCAGGCGGTGAAATCCGTGATGAAGGTGCCACCGGCATAGGCTCTAAGCCGAAAGCAGGCTTGACCGGCTTCTCGGTCTCTAACTTGAACCTGCCTGACTTTAAACAGCCTTGGGAAACCAATTACGGCAAACCTGGCCGTATCGCTAGCCCGTTGCAAATCATGATAGACGGTCCTTTAGGCGGGGCCGCTTATAACAACGAATTTGGCCGCCCCAATATTGCCGGTTACTTCCGTACCTTTGAACTCGAAACGCCTACTGCCGATGGCAAGCGCGAAATGCGTGGCTATCACAAACCGATCATGCTGGCGGGTGGGGTCGGCAATATCTCTGACAGCCACAGCCATAAAAACAGCATTCCCCCTGGCTCAGCCCTGATTCAGCTGGGCGGCCCGGCCATGTTGATTGGCCTTGGCGGCGGCGCGGCCTCTAGTATGGATACTGGCGCCAACACGGAAAATCTGGACTTTGACTCTGTGCAACGCGGCAACCCGGAGTTGCAACGCCGTGCGCAAGAGGTGATTGATCGTTGCTGGCAAATGGGCGATAACAACCCGATTTTGAGCATACACGACGTGGGTGCCGGTGGTATTTCCAACGCCTTCCCTGAGTTGGTCAATGATGCCAAAGTCGGCGCCGTGTTCCAGTTGCGTGATGTACATAATGAAGAGCCTGGCATGAGTCCGCGCGAACTGTGGAGCAACGAAGCGCAAGAGCGCTATGTTCTCGCCGTTACGCAAGACCAGTTGCCCTTATTTGAAGCAATTTGTGAACGCGAACGTTGTCCGTTTGCCGTCGTCGGCGTCACCACGGAAGAACGTCATCTGACGGTGGAAGACCGTCATTTTGACAACAAGCCGGTGGATATGGATCTGTCTGTTCTGCTGGGCAAACCCCCAAAAATGCTGCGTGATGTCAAATCCGTGAATAAGACGCTGCCAGCGTTTGATACCGGCAACGTGGTATTGCATGATGCCGTGTCACGTGTACTGCGCTTACCAGGTGTGGCAGATAAAACCTTCCTGATTACCATTGGTGACCGTAGCGTGACCGGCCTCATCGCCCGCGACCAAATGGTCGGCCCGTGGCAAGTGCCCGTCAGCAACGTGGCGGTGACCTGTGCCGGGTTTGAAACCAATATCGGCGAAGCATTTGCCATCGGTGAAAAGGCGCCCTTAGCGCTGATCGACGCACCGGCTTCCGGCCGCATGGCCATTGGTGAAGCCATCACCAACATTGCCGCCGCCGCAATCAGTGACATTGGCAACCTCAAACTGTCCGCTAACTGGATGGCACCTGCCGGTCATGCCGGTGAAGATGCCGCGCTGTATGCCACCGTGAAAACCGTGGGCATGGAATTATGTCCGGCGCTCGGCATCAGCATCCCGGTCGGCAAAGACTCCATGAGTATGAAAACGGTCTGGCAAGATCAAGGTAAAAACAAAGCAGTCACAGCCCCCATCTCACTGGTAATCTCTGCCTTTGCCAACACGCCAGATGTGCGTAAAACCCTGACGCCGCAACTGCGCACTGATCTCGGCGACAGTCAGCTGATCCTGATCGACCTGGGCAATGGCAAAAACCGCATGGGCGGCTCGGCTTTGGCTCAAGTCTATCAACAGTTAGGCAACAGCGTGCCCGATGTCGACCAACCAGCACAACTGAAAGCATTTTTTGCCGCGATCCAGCAACTGAATCACGAAGGCAAACTACTGGCTTATCATGACCGCTCAGATGGTGGCCTGTTTGTCACACTGGCAGAAATGGCGTTTGCCGGTCATTGTGGCCTCAATCTTGACCTCAGCGCCCTGGCTGGCGACAACATTGCCCTGCTGTTTAACGAAGAATTGGGGGCAGTACTGCAAGTGCGTGCCAGCGATACGGCAACCATCGTCCAGCAATTGCAACAGCAGTTGGGTGACTGTGTGCACGCCATCGGCCACGTCACTGCCGGCCAGGACATTGTCATCGCGCTTAAACAGGCACGCTACCAGGCATCACGCATCGACCTGCACCGCATGTGGTCTGAAACCACTTACCGCATGCAGAGCCTGCGTGATAACCCGGTCTGTGCCCAGCAGGAATATGACCGCATCCTGAATGCCGACGATGCCGGCTTGCATGCGCAGCTGACTTTTGACCTCAATGACAATATTGCAGCACCGTATATCAACACCGGCAAACGCCCCAACATGGCGATTTTGCGTGAGCAAGGTGTCAACGGCCAAACCGAAATGGCGGCTGCGTTTGACCGCGCAGGTTTTAACAGCGTCGATGTGCATATGAGCGACATCATCAGCGGCCGTGTGGCACTCAAGGATTTCGCAGGCTTGGTGGCTTGCGGCGGCTTCTCTTATGGGGACGTACTTGGTGCAGGCGAAGGCTGGGCCAAGTCCATCCTGTTCAACGCGCGTGCACGCGATGAATTTAGCGCCTTCTTTAACCGTGCAGACACCTTTGCACTGGGCGTCTGTAATGGTTGCCAGATGATGAGTAACCTGCACAGCATTATTCCAGGCGCCGCGCACTGGCCGCACTTTGTGCGCAACAAGTCCGAACAGTTTGAAGCACGCGTTGCCCTGGTCGAGATTCTGGCCTCGCCGTCTATCTTCTTTGACGGCATGGCAGGCAGCCGCATGCCGATTGCTGTGGCACATGGCGAAGGGTTTACGGAATTTACTGATGCGGGCGCGGTCACAAGTGTGCTACAACAGCAACTGGCAACCGTGCGTTATGTGGACCATGTTGCGCAAGCGACCGAAGTTTACCCGTTTAACCCGAATGGTTCGCCTCAGGGCTTGACCGGGTTTACTACGCAAGATGGTCGTTTCAGCATCATGATGCCACATCCTGAACGTGTGTTTAGAGCGGTACAGCATTCCTGGCGGCCAGATGGCTGGCAGGAAGATGGTCCCTGGATGCGCATGTTCAGAAACGCACGCAAGTTTGTAGGTTAAGCGGAGTCGACCGGCCCTTACCGGCGACTTCACGAGGCCCAAAAAGTGGTTATTTTTAAAAAATGAAAATCAGGTGTTTGGAGAGATTATGAAATCAATTAAGTTTTTACTGGCCTTGTGTTCACTGTCATTTGCCTTGCAAGCGTTTGCATTGACCGATGATGAATATATGGAGTTTACCGAGGCGCTGACGGGTGGCAATATCAAAGTCGTGAAAAAGTTTGTCGAAGCTGACCCTTCATTGGTCAACCAGAAGTTCTTTGCCTGGGAACCCCTGCAAATGTCCGCATCCAAAGGCAAGCTGGATGTGGTGAAATACCTGGTTTCCAAAGGGGCGGATCTGAACTATGTGCATCCGGCCAGCCGCAATACCGCGTTTCATATGGCCGCATTTATTGGCGATACTGAAACCATGAAATATCTGGCCTCTGCAGGCGCAGATGTAAACAAGAAACTCAAAGGCGATGTTTCGTTGATTCGTTACTTCAGAGAAGAAAATAACCAGAAAATGGTAGATTTACTGACCCAGTTAGGCACCAAAGATGATGGCTGCCAGGAAGAAAAATGCTTCTAATCCTCGAACTGGCGAGGGGGTGTTGATAAAAACGGTCATGAGTTTCATGGCCGTTTTTTTGTTTGCGGGTCAGGTGCCAGTATGGGTGATCGTTGCATCCACTGTGTAACCGCAGTCACTCACATCACCATGCCCATTCAGAATAATGTGAGCTCAAATTCATCATGTGTGACGGGGGTAGCATGAAGTCATTATTCAGCAGTGTGTTTTTCATTTATCTTGCCTGCGCCGGCCTCTGCGCGCATGCGCAAGACCCGCAGGCGATTCGAACGCTGGCAGCATCTTGTGCCGCCTGCCATGGCCCGGCCGGCAACAGCCTGGGCGGCACAGCGACACTGGCTGCGCTCAATCAAGCCTATTTTATCCAGCGCATGCAGGGCTTTAAAGACGGCTCTGTCAGCGCGACGGTGATGCACCATCATGCCAAAGGACTCACAACAGAAGAGATTGCGGACTTGGCGGCCTATTTTGCACAACAACCCAGACAGACGCCTCCCGCCTTGCCCAAGCAATCTTTTTTAGGGAGACAGTGATGACCGCCGCATTTGAACAAGCTCCCCTGACGCCCAATGGCCGCAGACAATTTGTGCGTTCCATCGTCTATGGCGGTCTGGCCTTTTATGGTCTGCCTGCGTTTGCACGCGCGAGCAAACCACCGCTTGGCCATGTTGTCGTGGTTGGTGCAGGCTTTGCAGGGCTCACGGCCGCCAAATATTTACGCGACTGGAGCATGGGCAATCTTAAAGTCACTGTGATCGAACCGAATCCACAGTTCATTTCTTGCCCGCAAAGCAATCTGGTCTTGGGCGGCAGCCGCACACTGGACGACTTGAGTTTTAGCTATGCGTTGTCACGCAAACAGCATGGCATCGACTGGGTACAAGACACGGTCACCAGTGTTGATCTAACCAACAAACAAGTACAGCTGACGCGCGGTCATCTGCATTATGACCGCCTGGTTCTGGCCCCCGGCGTTGACTTCAATTACGCAAGCATCACCGGCATGACCACGCCAGTGACCGACATCCCTCATGCCTGGAAAGCTGGCCTGCAAACTTTGCAATTACGGCAGCAACTGGAGCAGATGCCGGATGGCGGCGTATTTGTGATGACCATCCCGCCCGGCCCTTATCGCTGCCCGCCCGGCCCCTATGAGCGCGCTTGCCAGGTGGCGCATTACTTCAAACAACAAAAACCGCGTAGCAAAGTCGTTATTCTGGATGCCAATGCCGATATCGTGTCGAAAAAAGGCTTGTTTTTGCAGAGTTTTCAGGGCGCATACAAAGACCTGATTGAATACCACAACAACAGTACCATTCTGCAGCTGGATCCGGTGAGCAAAACAGTCAAAACTGACTTTGAATCGGTCAAGGCCGATGTCCTGAATGTCATCCCGCCGCAGCTGGCAGGCAAGGTTACGCAAGTGGCTGGGCTGGTCAATGTGGATCAGCGCTGGTGTGAGGTGGACTTTGTCACCTATGCCTCTACGCTGCAACCGGACGTGCATATTATCGGTGACAGTATTTCTGCTGGCTTGCCCAAATCCGCCCATATGGCGACCTCACATGCAAAGGTGTGTGCCGCAGCCATCATCGCCATGCAAACCGGTCACGCGCCCAATCCACTGCCGGTGTTTGCCAATACCTGCTACAGCTTTGTCGATGACCAGCAGGCCATGCATGTCGCCAATGTCTATCGTTATGACCCTGTTAAGAAAAGCATGGTGTCTGCAGAGGGCGGCGGCGTTTCAGCCAAGGCCAGCGTTCAGGAAGGGGAATATGCCCAGGCCTGGGCGCAGAATATCTGGGCAGATACGTTGACATGATGACTGCCGTGCTCAGTGCTGTCAGAGAACAGCAGTCACTATTGGCTGGCCTGATGCTGATCGGCCTGGGCATGGCAACCGGTTTGCATACTGCCACCGCGCAACCTCTGGCGACAGACGCCCTGCGCAATCTCAAGGCGCCTGCCGGACTGCAAATTGAGCGCTTTAGTGATGTGAGCGCCTGGGGCATGCCTCGCATGCTGGCGCTGGATCCGCAAGGTCAGTTACTGGTGAGTCTGGCGGACACTGGCCGTATTCTGAGGCTAGACCAAACGGGTCATGCCGAGGTGATTGCACAAGGACTCAATGCTCCGCAAGGCCTCACCCTGCTAGGAAAAGACCTGCTGGTTGCGGAGCAAACCGGCGTGGTGAAATTGCCCTGGCAAGACAGCCATTGGGGGCCGCCACAGCCGTTTATCCGCCACTTGCCCAGTGGCGGCCACCCCCTCAAAACGGTCAAGGTGTCGCCAGATGGCTATGTCTTTGTCAACGTGGGCTCCAGCTGTAATGTCTGTGTGGAAGACAACCCGCTACGCGCAACATTACTGCGCTTTACCGCAGATGGCCGCCCTGCCGGCACGCTGGTCACGCTGGGCTGGCATGCCCAAAGCGCGGTCTGGGCGACGGGACTGCGTAACACACAGGGGTTCACCTGGCATCCACAAACAGGTGCGCTGTTTGCCACCAACAATGGTGCCGACAATCGCAGCAGCCAGGCTCATGGCGCCGTTGATGATGACCTGCCACCTGAGCACTTGAACCAGATTGAAGGCGGAAAATCCTATGGCTGGCCCTATTGCTGGGGCGATCCGGCACAGGCGGGCAAGCTTTTTGCAGACCCAAATATGCCAGGCGCCGCAGGAACCTGCCAACAATCGCAGGCGCCCGCCCTGCTACTCCCCGCCCACAGCACACCGATAGGCATCACTTTTTTGCAGCACAGCAAGCTTCCCGCAGAAATGCGTGAGGATGCCATTGTCGCGCTGCACGGTTCATGGAACCGCAAACAGCCCAGCGGCTACGCCTTGCTGCGTGTACAATTCAGGAACCAACAACCTGTCGCAACCGTCCCATTCATTGAGGGTTGGCTACAAGACAATCAGGCCTGGGGCCGACCGGTAGACGTGATCGTCGGCACGGATGGCTGGCTCTATGTGAGTGATGACCTGACCGGCTGGATTTACCGTATCCGTGAGAAAACGCTGTAATAAAAGATTTATGCCACAGACCCGTTCTGGTCTGGGTGAATTGTTTGAGGAGATTGAAATGAAACGTCTTTTAACGTACTTAAGCGGCGCCCTGTGCCTGGCTTTGACGCCTGTTACCCAGGCAGGTGCCCAGCCTTCATTGGTCATTCAGGTGCCAGAGTCTTTTTACCAGCATCCGGTGCGTTTGCTCAACCCCTATTTAGTTTACTGGCACAATCGCGCTGAAATTGCAGAGTCGGTTGGCTTGAACAGCTTTCAGGCACAACATTACACCACATCCAGCTGCCAAGCCGAAGCACAAGGCCAGGCATTGGTCGTGATCGAACCGAATATGTTTTACAACCCGCAAACTGGGGTGTTTTATAGCGAGATTACGGCCAGAGTTTATAACACCCCGGCTGCGGATAGCGCGCTAGGCAAACCACTGATGACGGTGAAAGGCGAAGGCCAGTCGCGTGGCTGGCTGACCTACAATGTAGAGAATTTTGCCCGCCAGTCCTACCAGCAGGCATTTGAGCAAGTGATCCAGAAAATCCAGCAAAACCCGGCTTATGAGCCCTCTGTCGTAGCCGCGCCCGTTCAAACCTACCAAGCCTTGTGCAACAGCATTGATACGCTGTCACAACCTAAGGCGCTGTTCTAGAAAGAAAATATGCAATCATTCATCTCGAACACACCGTCATGGATACAATGGCTGTTGGCCAGCAGCCTAACCCTGACCAGCCTGGCCAGCCATGCGCACCCCCTGGAGCCGGTCAAAGGTCTGCTGACGCCCGAGTCCGTCGTACAAGCGGCCGATGGCAAAATTTATGTGTCAGAAATCAATGGCTTTGGCCAGGATGGCGACGGGCAAATCCGTGTACTGGACCATGGTCAGTCCTCCGTCCTGGTGCAAGGGCTGGATGACCCCAAAGGCCTGGTGATCATTGCCAATGACTTGTATATTGCGGACAAAACGCGGGTACTGCGCGTCGCGCTCAATCAGTCAGGCGCGGTTGCAGAAGTGTTTTTATCTGCCAACGAGTTCACCAAACCGCCACAATTCCTCAACGATCTGGCGGCAGATGCCAATGGCAATCTGTATATCAGCGATAGCGGCGACATTTTGGGCACAGGAAAAGGTGGTGCCGTTTACAAAGTGACCCCGCAACGCCAGGTGACTCTGCTGCTGGATGGCAAGATCGATGAGCGCATTTTGGCGCCAAATGGTTTGCTGGCCGATGCCAAGGGCGAACACCTGCTGTTGGTCGACTTTACCTCTGGGGTGCTATACAGCTACGATCTGGCAGGCAAATCACTGCAAGAGATGGCACGCGGATTTGGCGGCGGCGATGGCCTGGTCAGGCAAGCCAATGGTACGATTTATGTCAGCGACTGGAAATCCGGCAAGATTTTCAAGGTGGATGCACAACATAAAGTCACCTTGATCAAACAAGGTTACCAATCTGCAGCCGACATCGCGCTTAGCCAGGATGACCATCATCTGCTAGTGCCGGATATGAAAGCAGGCGAACTGGATATTCTGCCTTTGCGCTAATCGACAGGGATGCCAGGCCGTGGCCTGGCATATTTGTGGCTTGTAACAGGCAAAAAAAACCACGCAGAGCGTGGTTAAAGTGAGAGGATACACACGAAACCGCTGATTGCCTAAACGACGCTGCAGGGAATTCAGCGCGCTTAGGCAACTTCACAGTTACTTGGTTTGCGCAGTTTTTTTGTCAATCTCCTTTTGGGAACTGACCGCTGGCTGCGCACCAGCGTGTTTGGCGACTTTCAGATGCCTTTGCATTTCTACCTGGTCATGTGGTGAGGGATTTGTCCCCGCCCACACGGGCATCGAAAGTAAATATCCTGTCATTCCTATGATCAGCAACATGCGTTTTTTCATGATCACTCCTTATCAGGTTCCAACCCGTTGATCCTTAGTGTTTCTTGGTCAGCGTCTTTACTTCTGCGCTGTCAACGATTCACACGATACGCCTCGGGCCTTACAGCTAACTTACGCGCGCCTTGCACCAAGCTTACAACCCGTCAATCCGGCTTGCATTGAGGTAAACTGAGCGTATTCAAACCAGCAGGTGAAAGCGATGCGTCTATTAATAGTGGAAGATGATTTGGTGATTGCAAACGGTCTGGTACGTGCATTGACGCAAGCGGAATATGCCGTGGACCATGTGACAGACGGCAAGCAAGCCTTACGGGCAATTAATGATGATGTATATGATTTGGTGATTCTGGATTTAGGCTTGCCCACCATGGACGGGATGACGATATTGTCGCACCTGCGCCAGCAAGCCAACCCGATTGCCGTCCTCATTTTAACCGCGCGAGAAGATGTCGCGACACGCGTACAAGCGCTCGATATCGGCGCCGATGATTTTCTCACCAAGCCGTTCCACCTTGAAGAACTCGAAGCGCGGGTGCGTGCCCTGATCCGCCGCAGCAAGCTGGGCAATAACCTGCCACTGCAATGCGGCAACTTGAAACTGGATGTTGCCAACAAACTGGCGACCATCAATGACCAACCAGTCACCCTGTCTGCACGCGAACTGCATTTGCTAGAAACCTTGATGATGCGCATGGGTAAGATCATTGCCAAAGAGCAGATCATGGAATCGTTATGCAATTGGGATGAAACGCTGGGCGATAATGCCATTGAAGTGTATATCCATCGCCTGCGCAAAAAAATTGAGCCCAGTGGCGCCAATATCCGCACAGTGCGCGGCTTGGGCTATATGCTGGAAGCCGAACAACATGCGCAGTCCTAAAGGGTGAGCAGACCATGATGCCCCCGCTTTCGCTCAAAAGCCAGCTGCGCTTGTGGCTGTTGCTGCCCATGCTGGTTGTGCTGGGCGTTTCTGCCGCCTTGTCTTACTCGCGCGCCCTGCTCTATGCCACACAGGCCTACGACCAGGCCTTGTTGCGGACCGTGCTCGCGCTGGCAGATGAGGTGATTATTGACAGCCACAATCAAGTCAAAATTGAGATCCCCGAGGTCGCCAGCCATTTGCTCAGCTATAACGAAGGCGATCACATTTACATCAAAATCAGCGACCCCAAGGGTAAACTGGTGTTTGGCGAAGCGCATTTACCCCTGCCCAAGCAACTGCCTGCGGGCAACCAGCAGGTTTACTATAACAGCCACTACAAGGGCGAAGCGATCCGCGCCGTAACCTTTGGCCTGCCAGAGAGCGAGGCGGCCAATGCGCGCAACATTCTGATCAGCATGGCCGAGACCACGGGCAAACGGGATGCCATGGTGGCCGAAATGGTCGAAGAAATGCTGTTGCCGCAAGTGCTTATGATGTTGTTGGCTGCCATTGTGATTGAATTGGGTATTTATTTTGCCCTCAAACCCTTGCAAGACCTCAGGGAATCTTTGCACCAACGCTCTTACCGTGACCTGAGCGCGCTGGATACGCAAGCGACGCCAAACGAACTGCAACCCTTGCTGCAAGCGATGAATGCGCTGCTCGCACGGGTCAAGGCAGGCTTGCAACAGCAGCAGCAATTTATTGCCGATGCCTCACACCAGTTGCGCACACCGATTGCCGGGCTGCAAACCCAGGCTGAACTGGCCTTGCGCAGCCAGCCGCCTGAGGCCATTCAAGAGCCGCTTAATTACATGCTGCGCAGCACCACCCGCTTGTCACACCTGATACAGCGGCTGTTGACCATGGCCAGAACCGATGCTGCTGTTTCGCAGCTGCAATTTCAGCCAGTGTCACTCACCAAAATCATTTCAGATGAATGTGCGCGCTGGATTGGGCCAGCCAGTAACAAACAGTTAGAGCTCGATGTCATGATTGAAACCCAGCAGGATCAGGTGCTGGGCGATGCGCTCATGCTCTCTGAACTCTTAAACAACCTGCTGGAAAACGCCATTCAATACACCCCAAAACAAGGCCTGTTGCAGATCCGTTTATTGCAAGCGGGCAAATTCCTGGTGCTGGAAGTGGCAGACAGTGGCATTGGCATTCCTGCCGATCAAACCACCCTGGTTTTTGAGCGCTTTCACCGGCTTGACCCGAATCAGGGCAATGGCTGCGGCCTGGGGCTCGCTATCGTGGCCGAAATTGCCGAACATCATAACGCCAGCATCACAGTCACTCCGGGGCTGGCACATCCTGTCAGTGGTCACATTGGCAGCCAATTCACGGTAAAATTCGAACGCTATGACGAACGACTGCCTGAGAACCCGCGCCCTGCAAACCCTGACCCTAAGGGACCCGCAACAAAAATGTCTTGAGGTCGCTGCCCTGTGGCAAGCCTGCCTCACTGGCGCGCTGAAAATCCGGCCACAGCAGGCATTATCCGCAGACGACCAGAGTATTCCCGGCCGGCCTGAGCGCCCGGCCTTAGTGGCACCGGCCAAAGTGCAGCGCCGAGCCATGAACACGGCCGAAGGCCGCGCCGCCTTAATTCATGCATTGGCGCATATCGAATTTAATGCCATCAACCTGGCGCTGGATGCGGTCTGGCGCTTTGCCGACATGCCTGAAGCGTATTACCGCGACTGGCTGCAAGTGGCCAAAGAAGAGGCTTATCATTTTTCGCTACTGCGCCAACATCTGCAGCAGCTGGGCTTTGATTATGGCAATTTTGATGGTCACAACAGCCTGTGGGAGATGGTCGAAAAAACCCAGGCCGATGTCCTGGCCCGCATGGCGCTCGTCCCACGCACCATGGAAGCCCGTGGCCTGGATGCCACCCCACCGCTCAAGCAAAAACTGTTACAAGCTGGCGACCAGGCCGCCGCCGCCATCCTCGATATTATCCTGCGCGATGAAATCGGCCATGTCGCGATAGGCAACCGCTGGTTTGGCTATTTGTGTGATCAACGCCAGCTCGACCTGGTGGATACCTTTGAACAATTGCGCCAACAATACCATGCGCCCAAACTGCGCCCACCCTTCAATCTTGCAGCACGCAAGCTTGCCGGCTTCACCGATATTGAGCTCGCCTATTTGAATGGGGATTGCAGTGCGTAGGAATTGTCGTGAGCGGATCAGCACAGCATAAAAATACATGCTTTGTTGAATTATATGAGCATCAAATATAATGCTTTTCAACTGATCAAGCTGCAACGGTGCGTATTACTATCCCTAAAGTATTAAATTTATTTTTGAGTTTCATCGCCTAGCTGGAATGACCGCATCCCATCAGGTAGCAAGAAGCTGGTGACTGCGTACAGGAGAACCCTAAATGCAATGTGGAAAATGTAATCCTCAACACCTGGGGATAGACTTTTCAATGGCGTTTCAACCCATTATTGCCTTCGAGCGCAAACAGATTTGGGGATATGAAACACTGGTACGTGGCCTGGAAAACCAGCCCGCGGCGTTCATTCTGGATCAAATTGACGCCTCCAGTATTCATAGCTTTGATCAAACCATCCGCTCAAAAGCCATCAGGCTCGCCAATCAGTTACATTTTGACCAGATTCTGTCTATCAATTTTTTACCAAACGCAGTCTACAACCCTGAAAACTGTATTCAATCCACGCTCGCCGTGTGTGATGAACTCGGTTTTGATAAAAAGCGCATCATGTTTGAGGTGACCGAGGCAGAGAAAATCACCGACCATGCGCATTTAAAAAATATTTTTACCGAATACAAAAAACATCAATTTCTGACTGCGATTGATGATTTTGGCGCGGGTTATTCTGGCCTGAACTTACTGGCTGAATGGCAGCCAGACATTATCAAGCTGGACATGAACCTGATCCGCGACATAGACCAGAATAAAACCAAACAACTGATTGTGAAAAGCATCCTGGATGTGTGTCGCGGACTCAATATCGAGGTGATTTCAGAGGGCGTCGAGACCCGCGCTGAACTGACGGTACTGGTCGATTTTGGCATCGACCTGTTTCAAGGCTATTATTTTGCCAAGCCCTTGTTTGAAGGGCTACCAACCGTGGCTGAAGACTGTTTTAGCCTGGCTCGCTCACCTAACCCAAGATAGCTAAAAAATCACTCACTTGCCAGCATGCATCCATGACCGGTCTTTAGTAAACGACCTCAGGCATGCATACTGACAAGATGATGACAGACTCAAACGGGCTGCGTCATTTCAGCAAAATCAAGTGCCTGCCATTGCCCGGCAACATACCGCCAACGCTGCCCATCCTCTTCACACCACAGGTGTAACCAGCCATGGTTGACCAGGTGTCTAATGACCGCATGCCTGCCGATAATCTGGTCAATCTGTCTGCGGCTTGCCACAATGACCACCGTCAAGCGGAGCGGTTCATGCATCCACTGCTGGCCATCATGCAATGACTGTTTGGAGAGACCAATTCTGAGGTCACCGCCATTGCCTTCAAACACGCCGATGCGGCCACCGACGACGTTGTGTAACAGCTTATTTCCGCTCCCAAGCTTGACTGGCTCACAGGTCGAGGCATGGTACTGCCAGTTAATCCAGTGCGTCACCAGCATGGGGGCCGTCATCAATTGTTCCAATAACGCCCCTTCAATATCCGCCGCCGCATCATACTCATGCAAAAATGCCCGCCCGGCCAAATTCAAATGTCTGGTACGCGCCCGGGGAGCCAGAATAAATGCCGCATTGTTGGCCAAGCCCCATTCCGGCCGGGTCTGCGCAGCGTCATTGGCACGCTGGCGAAAAGCTTTGAACAAACGACCGGCATCGATGGCTTGTGTTGACTGCATTGAGGTAGAGGCTAACTGTGCCCGTACAACTTCACCGGCAGCGGTAAACAGCTCAGCCGCTTGCTGCCAGCGAGTGTGCGTTGCGGCTGGCAGCAGATCAAGATCAAAGCCTTGCAACGCTTGTGTGGTAGTGTTGTGCAAGGCGGCAACAAACCAGGTTTCGGCGGGGATCGCCATGCCCATACTTGCCAGCTGCGCCCTCACCTCGACATCATTGAGCACAGCGGCCAAGGCACGCGTGTTTACCTCGCCAGATTGTCCGCAACATGCGCCGCAATCGAGGCTGGAGGCATGTGCATTGTTTTTGCTCTGGCTGGCATGCCCCACCAGTAATACCAGCGGCGCCAATCCGCTGGTCAGGCCTAAACTGTTGAGTACCCGCGCAGCAAGCTCGGCTTTTTCGACCACGCTCACCGCTTGTAACTGAGGCCGGGTCAATGCGCGGTATTTTTTCGGCAAGCCATGTTGATCAAGCGAACTGCGGGCATGCAATTGCGGCTTGATCATGGCTAACAAGGGTTTCAAAAACAGGGGGCCCGCGCTCTCTACCAGCGAAAAGGCCGCTCCAGGATATTTGCTCAGTCGGCTGACCTGGCCAGACAGCATAAAATTGCTGAGCCGCTTTTGGCCGACTTTTAGCTGTAGCGCTTTGCTATCGCCCTGTGCCACTTCGCTTACCGCCTCTGAACCGACAAGGACTTGATCACGGACAGTTAAGCTAGGGGCCAGCAGGCCCGGCAACTGTGGACGCTGATAGTCGGAAGCAAAAGGCTGATAGGCAATCGGCAAGCCAAAAAAACCCGCCGCGCCCAGCGTTTGTATATTGGGTGACAATGATTCTATTGCCCGCCGGATCGGTTCACTGCGCACATCAATACAAAATGCGGCCTGAATCAGTGGCGTGGGTGTCGGTGTTGCAGCCTCCGGCACCTGGCTCAGTTGTTGCGCCAGCTGGCGCTGATAACCGATTTCCAGTGCCAGCTGCCAGACCTCATCCACTTGCAATGCCTGTTCTGCAGCTTGAATTTTTTCAGCCACATGCTGCCATTTTTGCTGGATGACCCTAATGGCGCTGTTGGTTGCATTGAGGCCTTTGCATTGCATTAAAATCACGCCCCATGCCAACCGAATCGCCAGCAAATCACGCAAGCTGTCATCACTCTGGCCTTGTAATCTGGCTTGCCAATCCAGATAAGCACACCAGGATGCCCAGCCATTCACCGTGAGCAATACCGCTTCAAAATAATCGGCCAGCACGGCCTCATCCAGGCCCAGCGCCTCGACCACCCAGCGCTCAGCCTGTTGGCGATTGCGTGGCAAATAATCCAGAAACTGGTGGATGTTGGGCAAGCCCATCAACACACCGATGCCATGGTCATGCACGATCATGTCACGCCAGAACTGGTACAAGCCACCTGCACGCTCAGGCTGCCAGTCTGACTGGTCCCGGTCAAAATACGCGGCACAAGTCTGGCTGACCTGATGCGTAATCGCATCGCGCCAGGTCAAGCGCTGAAACCGCTGGTCATCGTCATCGAGCACATCTATCAATAGCGGTAATTGGGTAATGGCAAGCGGCGCCGATAACAGGGCCACCGCCTCTGCAATCGTGGTCTGCCTGAGCCCGAGTTGTGTCATGGCCTGGGTTAAGTCCTGTGCAGACATGCGTCCTTGCTGCCAGGCATATAACAGATGACTTCTGGCTGGGAACACTTGCAGATCGCCTAGCACAGCCATGCGTGCCGCTACAGTCCTCACTGGCAAGTGGACTCTTTTCCAATGCGGGTTGACTGCAATCGACTGATCCAGCGGCCAGGTAGGCGCAATACTGTCGCACGCACGCTGGCAGGCCTGGTCTATCACCTGCTCACGGATAGACTGTGCTTGCCCATGGTGACGCCCTGGGAATACTTGGTCTTCAATAAAAAACATCTTTTGGTTCCTTATCCATTCATTTCAGAAGTGCGCCTAGTCATTGGCATGCGTGCTTTTGCCCCAACTAACCGGCCACAAACGCAAGACCCATCGCGTGTAAAACTCATCCAGATAAAACCCGGCATACACCGAGCGATGCAGCACAGCCAACCGCGCGGGCATCTGCTGGATCATGGTCGTGGCAAGGTACAGCATGAGCATGGCCAGCACACTTAACCATCCGCCCGTGGGGGAAGGCTGATCGTGTATCCCGAGGGGAAGCAGGTGAAACACCACACTAACGGCGGTCAACCCCATGGCAAGCACACTGCCGAACAGCAAGGCTTGCAGTTGCATGCGCAGAGTCACTGCCTGCCCGACCTGCTGCCACAATACAGGGGCCCAGGCCAGCGCCAGTATCAGGCTCCACCAGGCTGGCCACAGCTGGGTCCCCAAGACCGCCTGTACCCCGAACACAATCACCATGGTCAACACCGGGGCAAGCAACATGCTCAACTTGGCAAAGGCCGCTTTACCCGCCATCTGCTGCAAGCGTGTGTGTGTGACAATGTCGGCGGCGGACAAAAAGGCATAAGCCTTGTAAATCGAGTGTCCGATCAGGTGCAGCGCCGCAAAGGTGTATAGCCCCAGCGCGCATTCCACTATCATGAAGCCCATTTGTGCCACGGTGGACCATGCCAGCCTGACCTTGATACTGACCCGGGTAAACATGACCAGCGAGGCAAACAGGCATGTCACCAGCCCAACCGCTAACAATACATTTCTGGCCAGTGTTGCCTGTTCGAACAAGGGGGCAAAGCGGATCAAAACATAACCAGACAGGTTCACCACACCGGCATGTAACAAGGCAGAAACAGGCGTTGGTGCTTCCATCACCTGGATTAACCAGCCATGCACCGGCAGCAATGCCGTTTTCAAAATGACCACCGCCACCAGCAGCATGGCACACCAGCTACTGAGCTGAGACAAGCCATGCACGCTAACATGTGAAAGAAAGACTGAAATCTGTGCGCTTCCGGTTTCGACATAGGCGATCAAGGCCGTCAACATCAACAGACTATCCGCCAACACATCCGCCACGGTCTTTTTGTGCGAAGCCAACAGTGCAAACGGCCGGTCTGCATAAAAACACAGCAAGTGCTTTAAACACACGCCAATGGCTGACCATGCCGCGACAAACAACAACCAGTGATCAGCAATCAGCAGCACATGCACACTGGCAAGGACCAGGCTTAAAGCGGTGACAAAGCTTTTCTGATTGGCCTCACCTTCGAGGTATCTGGCAGAAAAATGTCCGATCACCCACCCCAGCAATTGCACCAAAAAAGCCATCAGCGCCTGCAGCGGGGAAACAGCAATGCCAAACGCACTGAAAAAATTGCCAGGCAACGACTGGACATGCAGACACACGGCTGCGGCGGATATACCTGCCGCCACAAGCGCCACGCTGAGCAGACGCTTAAACAGTTGCCAGCCAGGGTCATGTTGCCAGGGCAGCACTCCACTCAGCAGCCCAGCCAGCCACATGATGGCTCCGGGTACCAGTGCAAAATAAATGACAACGTCCATTAACACGGCCTTTCATGACCAAAAAATACATTGATAAAACAGAACATAAAATACACTTTAATAGAAGATAAAGATTAACCGGAGGTAGGCCCATCAATTGCCTCAGATTGTTGGGTGACCATCTCTTGCACCGACGCGCTTGTCGCCGTCTCACCCTCTATTGGCGCCCAGACTTCAGGCAGTAATTCAATTAGAATTTCGCCCTGGGTGACCACCTCCTCACCATTTATTTCTACGTTCTTGGGATAAACCGTCACTGTTCGACCATCAATTTCAAGCCGCTTCATCATCACCATTTCACCTATCTAACTATATTAAAAAACCAAATAGCGGGTGATGCAGATTTTGACGGATGATTTTAATTAGGTAAAATATATAAATATTAATTTTATGTTCCATTTTATTTATATATGGCGAGACTCAATTATCATCACTTGCAATATTTTTGGCATATCGTGAAAGTGGGTAGCTTGACCAAGGCAGCAGAAAAATTGCATATCTCGCAATCCGCGCTGTCTTCACAGATCAGACAACTGGAAGAAAGCCTGGACTGCGCATTGTTTTTACGACAAGGGCGTAAACTGGTGTTGACGGAGTTCGGTAATTTGGCGTTTTCCTATGCAGATTCGATTTTTACCAAAGGCATAGAACTCGAAAACCTGCTGAGAAAAGGTATTGCGTCTGAGAGTCAAACGTTGCGGATTGGTGTGCTCTCTACCATGTCCAGAAACTTCATCGAGAGCTTTGTGGAGCCATTACTGAATCACTCGGAGATCAAACTCGAAATTTCTGCCAGCGGGCAAACCAACTTGCTCAATGCGCTTTCGAATCACCAGATAGACCTGGCGCTCACCAATATCGAGGTGAGAGGCAATACTGACCAGTTATGGGAGTGTATTCTGCTAGATCGGCAACCCATCAGTGTGATCGGCCCGGCAGAGATTGAGATCAAACACGGATTTTCGGCCAAATATGCGGAGTACAACTGGATTTTGCCCAATCAGGACAGCCCGATTCGGGCGGCCTTTGATGGCTTGTGCGCCTTGCATCACCTAGAACCTCACATCGTGGCCGAAGCGAATGACATGGCGATGTTGCGGCTGTTAGCGCGCGACAGCCGGGCACTCACCGTCATGCCGGAGGTGGTGGTTAAAGACGAGTTAAAAAATGGTGTGCTCAAATCCTTCACGCAACTGGAAGGGATTTTTGAGAATTTCTATGCAGTCACGATCAAAAAACATTTCCGCAAGTTTGAAATCAGCCAATTGGTGAATCAGTTTCTAGTCAAAAAAAGAGCGCTCTAGCCCTCTTGAAATTTTTTTGCGCATCCCTATTTTCACGGTATCAGCAACTCTGCTGATACCTTTTCGCCACTGGAGGCATGATTGCCAGTTGCGTCTGCAAACGTCTCCAGTGGTGGTTTTTGTTGAACTTATTCGCTAAGGAGAATTGAACATGAATATTCGTCCCCTGTATGACCGCGTCATAGTCAAGCGAGTCGAACAACAACGTACGACCGCTTCCGGCATTGTGATCCCAGACACGGCTGCAGAAAAACCCGAGCAAGGCGAAATCATCGCTGTCGGGAGCGGCAAGTCCCTTCAAGATGGCAGCCTGAGAGCCCTGGCAGTGAAGGTCGGTGACCATGTCTTATTTGGCAAATATGCCGGACAAACAGTCAAACTCAATGGCGAAGAGGTATTAGTCATGCGCGAAGAAGACATTCTCGGTGTGATTGAACCCGCCTCTGCCGATCTCAAAAAAGTCGCTTAATCACTTCGTTGCTAAGAGAGAAAGGAGAATTGAACCATGGCAGCTAAAGATGTGAAGTTTCATGACCACGCCCGTCAAAAAATTGTAAAAGGCGTGAATATCCTGGCCGATGCGGTCAAGGTCACCCTGGGCCCCAAAGGCCGCAATGTGGTGCTGGAGCGCAGTTTTGGCGCCCCGGTGATTACCAAAGATGGTGTTTCGGTCGCCAAAGAAATCGAGTTGCAAGACAAGTTGGAGAATATGGGCGCGCAAATGGTGAAGCAAGTCGCGTCTAAAACCGCGGATGTCGCAGGTGACGGTACGACTACCGCCACCGTACTGGCGCAGGCAATAGTGCAAGAAGGCATGAAGTCGGTCGCCTCAGGCATGAACCCGATGGACCTCAAACGCGGCATAGATAAAGCGGTGGCTGCGTTGGTGGATGAGCTCAAAGTCATGTCTAAAGCCATCACCACCAATAGAGAGATTGCCCAGGTAGGCTCTATTTCTGCCAACTCGGATACCGCCATTGGTCAGATCATCGCCGATGCTATGGAAAAAGTTGGCAAGGAGGGCGTGATTACGGTAGAAGAAGGCAAGTCACTGCAAAATGAGTTGGATGTGGTGGAAGGCATGCAATTTGACCGCGGCTACATCAGCCCCTATTTTGTGAACAATCCGGACAAACAGGTGGCGGCGCTGGATGAGCCGATGATTTTGTTGTATGACAAGAAAATCAGCAATATCCGCGACTTGTTGCCGACGCTGGAAAACGTAGCCAAAACCAACAAGCCTTTGCTGATCATTGCCGAAGACGTGGAAGGCGAAGCGCTGGCGACACTGGTCGTCAACAGCATGCGTGGCATCCTTAAAGTAGCTGCCGTCAAAGCGCCAGGCTTTGGTGATCGTCGCAAAGCCATGCTAGAAGACATTGCCATCCTGACCGGGGCCACCGTCGTCTCAGAAGAAACCGGCATGCAACTGGAGAAAGTCAGCATCGAGCATTTGGGCCGTGCAAAACGAGTTGAGATACACAAAGAAAACACCGTGATCATTGATGGCGCTGGCGACCAAGCCAAGATTAAAGCCCGTGTGCAGTCTATTCAAACCCAAATTCAGGAGACCACTTCTGACTACGACAAGGGAAAACTGCAAGAGCGCGTGGCCAAACTGGCTGGTGGTGTCGCCGTGATTAAAATCGGTGCGGCCACCGAAGTCGAAATGAAAGAGAAAAAAGACCGTGTCGATGACGCCCTGCATGCCACCCGTGCTGCGGTGGAAGAAGGCATCGTCCCTGGCGGCGGTGTGGCTTTACTTCGGGCTCGCAGCCGTATCGGTGCCCTCAAGGGGGATAATGATGATCAGGATGCTGGCATCCGCATCGTGTTGCGCGCAATCGAAGAACCCTTGCGCGCGATTGTGAAAAATGCCGGAGAAGAGCCTTCTGTGGTCATCACCAAAGTGCTTGAGGCAACGGGTAACACCGGCTACAACGCCGCGACAGGTGAATATGTGGATATGGTGGAAACCGGTGTGGTCGACCCCACCAAAGTGACTCGCACCGCGCTGCAAAATGCCGCCTCGATTGCCGGGCTGATTTTGACCACCGATGCGACCGTGGCCGAATTGCCCAAAGAGGACAAAAAAACGCCTGCGATGCCTGAGATGGACTACTAAGCGCGATCAGCGTGATGCCATCAACGATAAAAGCCCCGCAAGGGGCTTTTTTTCTAGCTGAGCAAGATCAACTGCACGCCGAAAAGAGCGGTAGGTGGACTCAAGCAGGTCTTCTGGGCGGCAGATGCCTGAACGTAATGCGTCCCTTGCCCATGTCGTAAGGCGACATTTCGATGGTGATTTTATCGCCCGCCAAAATACGTATTTTGTGCTTGCGCATTTTGCCGCCGGTGTAGGCAGTCAACTGATGCCCATTGTCCAGCGTCACGCGATAACGCGCATCCGGCAACACTTCAGTCACTGCGCCCTGCATTTCAATCAATTCTTCTTTAGCCATGCGATTCCTTTTTCAATAATGAAAAAAGCCCGAAACCGGGCTTTTTACTGCGCCACTCAGTCAGGCGTGACTATGCAATCACCTGAATCGCAGAAGCTTGTTTGCCTTTAGGGCCAGTCGTTTCGTTGTATGAAACGCGCTGGTTATCCGCCAGGCTTTTAAAACCTGCTGATTGAATCTCGGAAAAGTGAGCGAACAAATCATCGCCACCCTGATCTGGAGTAATAAAACCAAAACCTTTTGCATCGTTAAACCATTTGACAATACCTGTAGCCATATCTAAATCCTTTGTAAAAAATGAAAGGGAAACCCCTTGGAGGGCGAGGCACAAGTAAGCGGGATTAACGAGAGAACCAGAAGATACCACCAGAGAAAACAACAATGCTTGAACGTCGCGTGCAACCACTATGCGCTTTATGCACCACAATAGCAAATGTTATTTTCAAAAAAACCAAAATAAATCAAATATTTATTTAAGCATCTATCCCGAAAAGCATTCAATACGCGACAAATCGCATCATCAAAAAACTCAAGGCATCGCCTGTGGGCGAGCGCAGGCCTCATTCGGCTAAATAAAAAGCGCCCAAGCCACCCTTGAACGCTTTATGTAGGTGGCGATGACTCGAGAGCAGAATTCTGGAATCATGGAGCAACCGTGCAGATGAGTTAGACCGATAGCAAACTCGCCACGCCATCCAGCCCCACCACATTGAGCGCATACATGGCTTGCTGTTGCACCACTGGTTTGGCGTGATAAGCCACGCCCACCGCGGCAACCGCCATCATTTTGAGGTCGTTGGCACCGTCACCAATCGCAATCGTTTGTGCGGCCGACAGGCCCAACTGATCACGCAGTTTAGTGAGTTCATCGGCTTTGCGCTGGGCATCGACGATCTCGCCAAGGACCTGGCCGGTGAGTTTGCCGTCTATGATTTCCAGCGTGTTGGAGACCGCGTAATCCAGCCCCAAGGTCTGTTGGACGTGGTTGGCAAAAAAGGTAAAGCCGCCAGAGACGACCATGGTTTTGATGCCATGTTGCTTGCAGGTATTGATCCAGGCTTGCGCGCCGGGATTAAAACGAAGGCGCTCATCAATCACGCGTTGCAATGCCGTCGCTGGCAGACCTTTGAGCAAGGCCACACGTTTACGCAGGCTGGCAGAAAAATCCAGCTCGCCACGCATGGCGGCTTCGGTGATCTCGGCGACCTGCGGTTTGAGGTTCATCATGTCGGCAATTTCATCAATGCATTCAATGGAGATCAGGGTGGAGTCCATATCCATGACGCATAAGCCCATGTGTTGCAGCCTATGAGTGTCTTGCACCAGCGCGCAGTCTATCTGCTGACTGGCGCAAAAAGCCTTCACTTCCAGATAATCCGCTTCTGGCACCGGCAAATAGTAGGCATGTTCGCCCACTTGCATAAACTGCGCATGCCCGCCCACCAGGCCATGAAGATGGGAAAGATGAGCCATGGTGATGGCCGGCCCTTGAACCACTAAACGCATGATCACTACCGTCGATTAAAAAACTGGATTATAGCAGTTGCCCTTGCATCGCATTGATAAGCGTGCTTTTTTGGGAGTATTTCTGTTTTTGGATTGCCCCTGGCAATGATATGCTTGGCAAAAATTAAAACTGGTTAAACTCAACACCCTAGGGATTACAATGAAACAAGACGCACAAACGCTGCCATGGCTGAACCTGCCTAACCTGCCCTTACCGCTTAAAGCCCTGTTTATTGGTTATCTGCTCGTGATTGGCGTCGGCCTGTGTATGGCTGGCCTGCAAATCATGCTCACGCACGGTATGGCCGATGGCAAATTCGGCTTGTCAGTGAACGATATTGTCTACAGTTATTACGGCGACCGCAGTGGCACCAAACTGGCGAGCAAGCTCAATGGCTCCATGTCTGACAAGGCACCCCTGGAGGTCCGCCAGGACATTATCAAATGGGCGCAACAAGGCGCGCCGCAAGACCAGTGGGAATCACACTTCAAGCAGGTGTTTGCGCAACACTGCGTCATGTGCCACAGCAACATCCCCGGCATCCCCAACTTTAACAACTATGATGAAGTTAAGGCGCGCGCAGAGGTGAATGAGGGCGCAACGATCAGCGGCCTGACGCGGGTGTCGCATATACACCTGTTTGGCATCAGTTTCATTTTCTTTTTTATCGGCCTGATTTTCAGTTTTGCCGTGAATGTGCCTAAACCTGCCAAAATCATTGCCATCGCCTTCCCGTTTGCTTTTCTGATTATGGACGTGATGTCGTGGTGGCTGACCAAGTTGTCACCACACTTTGCCTGGTTGACGATTATCGGTGGCATTGGCTACAGCCTGGCCTCCAGTTACATGTGGGTGATCAGCATGTATCAAATGCTGGTACTGTCCCGCAATGGCAAAGTCTACGGCAATGCCTGGGCGCAGGACTTATAAGCGACGACGCATTCGTTAACGCTATCGCGTTAAATACGTTTAAAAACCGCACAGTTGTGCGGTTTTTTTATTTGCAGTCTAGCCTTGATAGGGTATTTGCGCGAAAATAGATGCTTAACTATCAAAACCTCTGAATTTTCATGAATCTGCACGAATACCAAGCCAAACAACTCCTGCAAAAATATGGTTTGGCCACACCGGCTGGCCTGGTCGTTCAATCCGAAGAAGCCGCTGCGGCAGCCACCAAAGAACTGGGCGGTGAAGCCTGGGTGGTCAAGGCCCAGGTGCATGCCGGCGGTCGCGGCAAAGCGGGTGGCGTCAAAGTGGTTAAATCTGCATTAGAAGCGCAAACCGTGGCAGGTAGCCTGCTTGGCAAGCATTTGGTGACTTACCAGAATGCGCCGGATGGCCAACCCGTGCATCAGGTGCTGGTGGAGCAAACCCTGCCGATTGCACGTGAGCTTTATCTTTCGATGCTGGTAGACCGCACGCTGGAACGCGTGGTTATGGTCGCTTCCAGCGCAGGCGGCATGGATATTGAAGAGATTGCGGCCACCCAGCCAGAAAAAATCCTGCAGGAAGTCTGTGACCCACTCAATGGACTGGTGGACTTTCAGGCGCGCAACCTGGCGTTTGGCTTGGGCCTGAGTGGTGACCAGATTGGCGCGTTTACCAAGCTGGCCAAAGGCCTGTACAAATTGTTTAAAGACAATGACTTGTCACTGCTCGAAATTAACCCGCTGATTGTAACCGCTGAAGGAAAACTGGTGGCGCTGGATTGCAAAATGACGGTAGATGACAACGCACTTTACCGTCAAAAACCGTTTGCAGAGATCCGTGACTGGTCACAAGACGATGCCAAAGAAGCGGAGGCCCATCATAGCGGCCTCAATTACATTGCCTTAAATGGCAATATTGGTTGCATGGTGAACGGCGCTGGCCTGGCCATGGCGACCATGGACTTGATCAAGCTGCATGGCGGCATGCCTGCCAACTTTCTGGATGTCGGCGGCGGCGCCACGGCTGAGACCGTGACCAAGGCCTTCAAAATCATCCTGGCTGACGCTAATGTGAAAGCGATTCTGGTCAATATTTTTGGCGGCATCATGCGTTGCGACATCATTGCCACCGGCATTATCACCGCAGTCAGAGAGGTGGGCATGACCATTCCGGTCGTGGTGCGGCTGGAAGGGACCAATGTCGAGTTGGGCAAGCAGATGCTGCGTGAGAGTGGCCTGAATATTATTTCTGCAGAAGGGCTGACCGATGCCGCCCAGCAAGCAGTCAACGCAGTGAACAAGGGTGTGTAGTCATGGCGATTTTAGTCAATAAAGATACCAAAGTATTGTGCCAGGGCTTTACCGGCAAACAAGGGACGTTTCATTCCGAACAAGCGCTGGCTTATGGCACCAAAATGGTGGGTGGCGTGACGCCAGGCAAAGGGGGCCAGCGCCATCTGGAGTTGCCCGTATTCAATACCATGCGCGAAGCCGTGAAGGAAACCGAGGCCAATGCCAGCGTGATTTACGTGCCGCCGCCTTTTGCCGCTGACTCCATCCTTGAAGCCGCAGACGCAGGCATTGAGCTCATTGTCTGTATCACCGAAGGCATTCCGGCTCTGGACATGCTCAATGTCAAAGCGGCGCTGCGCGCCAATGGCACCAAACTGATCGGCCCAAACTGCCCAGGCGTGATCACGCCGGACGAATGCAAAATCGGCATTATGCCGGGCAGCATCCACAAACGTGGCAAGGTCGGTGTCGTGTCACGTTCTGGCACCCTGACTTACGAGGCTGTCCATCAGACCACGGCCCTGGGCCTGGGCCAGACCACCTGTGTCGGCATTGGTGGCGACCCGATCAAAGGCTTGAACTTTATTGAATGCCTGGAACTCTTTCAGAAAGACGCGGAAACAGAGGCGATCATCATGGTTGGTGAAATCGGTGGCAGTGATGAAGAGGCAGCGGCTGACTACATCAAACACCATGTCACCAAACCGGTCGCTGCTTATATTGCCGGCTTAACCGCCCCTAAAGGCAAACGTATGGGCCATGCCGGGGCAATTATTTCCGGTGGTTCTGGCCGTGCAGAAGACAAGATTGCCGCCCTGGAATCAGCTGGCTGTGTTGTTGCAGCCTCCCCTGCTGGTCTGGGTGAGGCCGTCCTCGCGGCCATTCAACGCGCAAACGCATAAAGGAACTGGCATGTATCGTTGCTTACAGGCTCACCATCGCTGGACAGGCATCATTGTTAGCAGCGTACTGCTGATTGGCCTCACCTGGCCTGGCCTGTCTGCGGAGGCCGCCAGCAAAAAACAGATGGCCGAGGACAGCGCGCCTTTTCGCGATGATGAAGTGTCTTACCTGCTCATTGCCGCCGCCAAAGGCGACCTGGCCACGGTCAAAGCCTTGTTAAAAAGCGGCGCCAACCCGAATGTCACCGATGGCGACAAACTGACGCCCATCATGTATGCCGCCCGTAAAAACCAGGCGGAAGTGATCCGCGAGTTGTTAGCCGGTGGCGCCGACATTAATGCCAAAGATCAGGGTGGCTGGACAGCACTCATGTTTGCGGCCAAGAAAAATAATCTGGATGCCGCCAAAATGCTGATGGAAAAAGGTGCCGATGTTAAAGCCCGTGACCCGGCCGGCTGGAGCGCCCTCGGCCTGGCGGCCACCTCCGGCTACAGCGAACTGGTGGGCCTGATTATCGCGCGTGGTTTTGATGCTAATGTGCGGTCTTCGGATGGGAAAACTGTGCTCATGTATGCGGCCAAAAGTGGTGATGTACCCACCATTACCACGGTATTAACCAAAGGCGCTGACGCCAATCTCAAAGACAAGCTGGGCACCACTGCGCTCATGATTGCCGCCCGAGAGGGCCATGCCGCCGCCGTGACCTATTTGGCAGAACATGGTGCCAAAGTGGATGAGGAAGATGAGCATGGCTGGACAGCACTGACCTGGGCGGTGAAGAAAAATCAGCTTGAAGCAGCCAAAACACTGCTTGAGCATGAAGCAGATGCCAACCAGAAAGACAGCGAAGGCACGCCCTTGCTGCACCTGGCGGTGAGCAACAATGCGCCGGAAATGGCGCGATTGCTGCTTGAACATGAGGCCAATGTCAAAACACGTGATCAATACGGTTTGACCGCTTATGTCTATGCCCTCAAAGGCCAAAACCCGGCCATGGTAGAACTGATCAAGGCTGCGGGTGGCAAGTATTAAGCCCTGCAGCCCATCCTGAATGAAAAGCAGATGAAACTTGCAATTGCTCAAATGAACTGCATGGTCGGTGCCATGCAGCAAAATGCGGAACACATTCTGGCGCAAGCCGAAGAGGCTTATCGAGCAGGTGCACGCCTCTTGCTAACGCCGGAACTGGCTTTATGCGGCTACCCTCCAGAAGATTTGCTGTTCAGGCAGGATTTTTATCACGCCAACACGCAGGCACTCAGTTGGCTGGTGCAGCACCTGCCTCACGACATGGCAGTCATTGTTGGACATCCTGATGAAGTGGCAGGCAAACGCTATAACGCGGCTTCGGTGATCCATTCTGGCAGGATACAGGCGACCTATCATAAACACCACTTGCCCAACTACAGCGTCTTTGATGAAGAGCGCTATTTTGAGGCAGGTCAATTGCCCGTGGTGTTTGAATGGCATGGCGTACGCTATGGCGTGCTGATCTGTGCGGATAGCTGGGAGTCAGGCCCTGCCCTGCAGGCCCTGCAGGCTTCGGCACAAGTGCTGCTGACGATCAATGCCTCACCTTACCATCTGCACAAACAACAGACACGTTACCAGGTATTGCGCGACCGCATCCGTGAAACCGGGCTACCCATGGTCTATGCCAATATGGTCGGCGGCCAGGACGAACTGGTGTTTGATGGCGCGTCTTTTAGCATGAACCGGTTGGGAGAACTGGTGCAAGAGCTGCCAATGTTTGAAGCCGGGATGGCTTACCTGACCATAGACGGCACGACCCCCTTGGCCACCGATATTACGGCGCCGTTGGGCACCGAAGCCGCCGTATACAAAGCGCTGGTACTGGGTCTGCGTGACTATGTCAATAAAAACAAATTCCCCGGGGTGGTGCTGGGACTGTCCGGTGGCATAGATTCCGCCCTCACACTCGCCATCGCCGTGGATGCACTGGGTAAAACGCGCGTCAAAGCAGTGATGATGCCCTCTGAATTTACCGCCGGCATCAGCGTGGCAGATGCCGCTGAAATGGCACAACTGGTTGAGGTTGAGTACAGCGTATTACCCATCAAACCGCTATTTGAAGGATTTTGTGCGACCTTGTCTGAGGAGTTTTCCGGCAAGTCTTTTGATACCACCGAAGAAAACCTGCAGGCCCGCATCCGTGGCATGCTACTGATGGCCATCAGTAACAAGTTTGGCAGCCTGGTGCTCACCACCGGCAACAAGTCAGAAACCGCTGTCGGCTACAGCACCTTATACGGTGATATGGCGGGTGGCTTTGCCTTGATCAAGGATGTACCCAAAACCCTGGTTTACAAGCTGGCAACCTACCGCAATGGCCTGAGCCGGGTGATCCCTGAACGGATTATCACACGTGCCCCTAGCGCCGAGCTCAGAGAAAACCAGACCGACCAGGACAGCTTACCGCCCTATGAGGTCTTGGATGCCATCATGGAAGCCTACGTCGAAAAAGACCTGAGCATCGCACGTATCATCGAAATGGGGTATACCGCCAGTGATGTGCAGCGCGTGACCCGCCTGATTGATCGCAATGAATACAAGCGGCGGCAAGCGGCAGTGGGTGTCAGGATTACAGAGCGCGGCTTTGGCAAGGACCGTCGCTACCCGATCACCTGTAACCTGTCATTTTAAGTGCGCGACACGCAAGGCCTTGTGAGGCATGCACAGGACATTTGTATAAAAAGCACTGCTTGCGTAAAATGCCATTGAGAGATTTATCCACGGAGCACATATGAAAAAAGTAGAAGCCGTTATTAAGCCTTTTAAACTGGACGAAGTGCGTGAGGCGTTATCTGCAATTGGCGTCAATGGACTGACAGTCACCGAAGTCAAGGGATTTGGTCGCCAGAAAGGTCACACCGAGTTATATCGTGGCGCAGAATATGTCGTCGACTTTCTGCCAAAAATCAAAATTGAAGTGATTCTAGGATCAGACATGGTAGAAAGTGCGATCGAAGCCATTATCAAGGCCGCCCATACCGGTAAAATCGGTGACGGCAAGATTTTTGTCTCTTCCGTCGAACAAGTGATCCGTATCCGTACTGGTGAAACTGGCGAAGCCGCCATTTAAGCTTTTTTCAATGATCCGGTGACTTTTCCCAAGTCACCCTTTCTTGCCTGATGTTGCATGTCTTTCACACTGATTAAAACCATCCTGCTTCTTTCCACAGCCAACTTGTTCATGTTGTTTGCCTGGTATGGACATCTGAAAGACCTGCATCAAAAACCGCTTTGGATCGCCATTCTGGTCAGTTGGGGCATCGCCCTGATTGAATATTGTTTTCAGGTACCCGCCAACCGGATTGGCTTTACCCAACTAAATCTGGCGCAACTCAAAATTATGCAAGAAGTCATCACACTGGTGATATTCGTCCCGTTTGCTGTCATGTACATGCAGCAACCACTCAAGTGGGATTATCTTTGGGCGGGCCTATGCATGATGGGTGCGGTTTACTTTATTTTCCGCACTTGATTCAAACTGTCAGAGAAATGATGGTTAAGAAACAGCGCATACGCAATAAAAAGCCTCACTTAAGTGAGGCTTTTTATTTTTAGTCGTTACTAGCAAAAATCTGCCTGACTGCCGCAAGGTCTTCGGGTGTATCCACGCCGCTGGCAGGCGCGTGATCAGTCACGCTAACGGCGATCTGGTAGCCATGATACAGCACGCGCAATTGTTCCAGACTTTCAATGCTTTCCAGCGTGGTGACTGGCAAGCTGGCATATTGCTTTAAAAAGCTGACACGATAAGCATAAATGCCAATGTGGCGATATGCGGTGAGGGGCTGCTGGCGATCTGTCGTGTCCCGTGCAAATGGAATCGCCGCGCGACTAAAGTACAGCGCGCGCTGCTTGGCATTGAATACCACCTTGACCACATTCGGATTTGTGAAAACCGTCTCGTCATGAATGGCATGGCAAGCGGTAGACATCACCGCCTGTTCATCATTGGCCAAGGTTTGGGCCACCTCGTTGATCAGCACCGGATCAATCAAAGGTTCATCGCCCTGCACATTGACGACGATGGTGTCGTCCGGCCATTGCATGGTTTGTACTACTTCAGCAATGCGGTCTGTGCCAGAAATATGATCGGCCCGCGTCATCACTGCAGTGATCTGGTGCTCCGCGACAGCTTGCAGAATTTGCGCATGATCGGTGGCCACGACCACCTGATTTGCCAGGCTTTTGGCTGCCTGCTCAGCCACGCGGACCACCATGGGTTTACCGGCAAGATCAAGCAAGGGTTTGCCCGGCAGCCGGGTACTGGCAAAACGGGCTGGAACAACAACTTTAAACATGGTTATTCAGCGTATTCATGCTCTTCCAGGCGACGCGCTTCGTCTTCGAGCATGACCGGGATGCCATCGCGTACCGGATAAGCCAGGCGGGCCCCTTTGGACACCAGCTCCTGCTTTTGTTTGTCATACACCAGCGGTCCTTTGGTCACCGGACACACAAGAATTTCCAAGAGTTTAGGATTCATGCCTATTTCCTTTGCATTGTTGCAAACGTCTGATGACGTTTTCCGTCAGGGAAGGATGATCACCAAGCGGCGTGATTTGCGCACTGACTGGCAAATACCAGGCGTTGGTTAATCCCAGATGCTGACATTTTACGGCATCTTTTTCTGTCATCAGTATGGTTTTTTGTTTAAACGGCAGGAAGTCTTCCTTGCGGTAAGCATGGTGGTCGGCAAAGGCGACGGTTTCACAGGTAATGCCCAGATTGGAGACGGTATTAAAAAACCGTTGTGGGTGACCGATGCCGGCAATTGCAACCAATGCCCGCTGCTGCAACTCGGCATTCGACAGATGCGTATTCAGGTCTGTGACTGAGGTCCAGCGGCCCACTTCCAGGCCAACGACATAATGCGCCACAGGCCAGGGGCCGGCAGGGACCTGACCACTTTCTACGATGATATCCACGGTTTGCAAACGGCGCAATCGCTCACGCAACGGCCCGGCAGGGAGTAAGTGACCATTGCCGATACCGAGTGGCCGCTGTACAACGGCAATTTCGATATCCCGCTGAAGCGCATAATGCTGCAAGCCATCATCACACAGAATCACATTGACTTCAGGATGCGCCTGCAGCAAGGCTAGACCGCCTGCAACACGGTTGGCATCGACCCAGATCGGACAGCCAGTACGCCCGGCAATCAACACCGGCTCATCGCCCAGTGACTGCGGCAAGCTATCAGGCGTCACCTCGCCGGTGTGTTGTCCGCCATAGCCGCGGCTCAAAATCCCGGGACGGTAGCCTGCGGCAAGTAACTGCTGCGCCAGATAAATCACCACCGGCGTTTTACCGACCCCACCTACAGAGAGATTGCCGACTACCACCACCGGCACAGGCAAGGCCTGGCTTCTCAACAACCCCACCTGGTAACACTGGCGCCGCAAGCCAGACAATACCGCAAACAGCATAGACAACGGCAGCAGTAAGGCTTGCGCCCAGCCCATCCCCTGCCACTGTTTTTCAAACCAATGCCGCAACATCAGTCGTCTTGAAACTGCTTGTGATACAACCGGCTGTAATACCCGCTTTGTGCCAGCAGGCTGGTATGCGATCCAGTTTCGATGATTCTGCCCTGATCCATGACCAGAATCCGGTCTGCGTTCTCTACGGTACTCAAGCGGTGCGCAATCACGATCGTCGTGCGGTTTTGCATTAAGCGATCCAGCGCCATCTGTACATGTAGCTCGGACTCACTGTCCAAGGCAGACGTCGCCTCATCCAGCAGTAACACCGGCGCATCTTTTAAAATGGCACGTGCAATCGCCAGACGCTGGCGCTGCCCGCCGGACAAACGGACACCCCGGTCACCGATTTCGCTTTGCAGGCCTTGCGGCATGTGCTCGATAAACTCCCAGGCATTAGCCGCTTTGGCAGCGGCAATGACCTCTTCCTCAGTCGCCTCGCGCAAGGCACCATAGGCAATATTGTTGTAAATGGTGTCGTTAAACAAGACGATATCCTGACTGACCAGTGAAAACTGTTCGCGCAAGTTCTCCAGCCCATACTCGCGGACATCCACGCCATCCAGCAAAATACTGCCTTCTTGCAACCCATAGAAGCGTGGCAGCAAATTGACCAGTGTGGTTTTGCCACTGCCAGAACGACCAACCAGCGCCACTTTCTCGCCAGCGCGTATCGTGGCGTTAATGTGGTCCAGTGCGTTGTGTTTGGCCTGCGGATACCGCAAGGTCACGTCTTTAAATACCAGATCGCCCTGTGCGCGGCCAATCCGATGATGGCCATGATCCTCTTCGGATGCCAAATCCAGCACCTCAAAAATACTCTGCGCCGCCGCCAGGCCCACTTGCAAGTCTTCGTTAGCCGAAGTGATGTGTTTGATCGGTGCAATCAGCATCATCAATGCGCCGATAAACGCGGCAAACTCGCCTACCGTAAATTGTCCCAGGGCATAATAGACCACCAGCCCTAAAGCCAGCGCCGACAACACCTCAATCACAAAGCTGTTCAGCCCCGAGATACGCGCACTGCGCAATTCGAGCTGGCGGTTTTTACCGACCACATCGCCAAAGCGCGTGTTCTCAAAATTTTGCGCGCCAAAAATTTTGACAATACGCTGCGCGGCAATCGCCTCTTCCGCCGTTTTGGTAATCTCGCCAACGGCTTGCTGTACCCGTTTGGCATTTGCGCGCAACTTGGGCGTAGTCTTGGATAAATACAGCCCCATCAGCGGCGTCACCAGCGCAAATACCAGGGTCAGTTTCCAGTCCAAATACAGCATGTAAGCAATCAGGCCTATCACAGTCAGGATATCCCGTACTACGTTATGGGCCGAACGCGTGACGACAATCGATAGCCGCTCGGCGTCATAGGTCATCTTGGACACCAGCGAGCCATTGGAATGCATGTCAAAAAAACTCACCGGCAACAACATCAGCTTGGCAAACACCTGTTTACGCATCACTTCGACCACCAGCCTGGTCACAGCGCGCAAGCAGTAAATCGAGAAGAATGAAGCCACGGCACGAACGACCATCAAGCCAACCAGCATCAGCGGCAAAGTAAATGCTTCCTGCACCGAATGCTGGACAAAGCCTTCATCGGTGACTTTTTTAATCAGGGCCAGAAAAGCGGTGTTACTGAGCGACAACACGGTGGTTGCCACCATGGAGACCAGAAAATAAAACTTGTAACGCCAGGCATATAAAAACAGGCGCTTGTATAACAGTTTGGGATTGACGATTTTAGGTAAATCGACTTTTTGTTTGCGGGCCATGCGGGTTCTCTGATTACTTAAAAACAAGCAAGCCCGTCGGTCACAACGGGCTTGCCTGGCACTAAACGGGACAGCTCACAAACAGCCACCACACATTAGTGGCTGTTTACCTGTGTGGCAAAGGTGATGTGTGTGTAATTCGCCATCCGGGAGGCTTCCATAATATTCACCACAGACTGGTGCGAGGCCTTGCCATCGGCATTAATGATAATGGTCGGCTCTTTGTCTGCCGGACCGGCCTTGCCTGCTTCGATCAAGGCGGCTGACAAATCAGACACCACGGCACCATTCGCTTCTTTGCCATTCACCAGGCAACGGCCGCTGGCATCGACCTCCACGGTAATAGTCAATGGTTTTTCTTGAGGGGCATTGGCATCCGCGGTCGGCAAGTTAATCTGCAACTCACTGGTACGTGAAAAGGTTGCACTCACGATCAGGAAAATAATAATCACCAGCAACACGTCAATCAACGGAATAAAGTTGATTTCTAGCTCTTCGTCGCGGCTACCACGTTTAAAGTTCATGAGACTGCCTTTTTTTATCCTGTCGCAAAATGCTTATCCGCGGTCGCCGTGGATAATTTCTACCAGTTTAACGGCTTGCTGCTCCATATCCACCAGAAAACCGTCCACTTTGCTCTTGAAATAACGATAGGCAATCATCGAAGGCACCGCCACCACAATCCCGGCCGCCGTGTTGTACAAGGCCACCGAAATGCCGCGCGCAAACTGTGCCACATCGTGACCACTATTCGTGAATGAACCAAACAGCTCGACCATGCCGATCACCGTCCCCAGCAGCCCCAGCAAAGGCGCTACAGTGGCAATGGTCCCCAAGGTGGGCAGGTATTGTTCCAGTTTGTGTGCAACCGCACGGCCGGTTTCTTCAATGGCTTCTTTGGTAACCTCACGTGAGTGCCCCATATTCGCCAACGCACTTGCAAAAACGCGACCAAGTAAAGAGTGTGCTTCGAGACGGCTTAAGGTTTCACGTGTCACGCCGCCCTGCTTTAACCAGTTTTGCACTTCAGGCAATAACTGGTCCGGGGTGACAACTGAAGCTCTCAAGGCCCAGAATCGCTCGACAATAATGGCAAACGAGATCACAGAAGCGATAACCAGAGGCCAGATTGGCCAACCGGCCGCTAAAATAATTTCCCACACAGTGATGACTCCAATGGTTTTTTTAAACTTCCGCTACTTTAGCGTTAACCTGCCCTAAGGGCAAGTTTTGTGCGATATCTAGGCGGTTACAAAACCGCTTTTGCGAAATGTGGGCGATCGCAGAGGCAGTCAATCCCAATAATGCGGCTCAACCTGGCGCCAGGTTAAGACCGTTGGGTGATTGCCCTGTGTAAAATTCAGCATCACCGCGCCATGTTGATCTGAGCGATAGCGTTGACTTTCTATCGCTTCGTAGCGTGATAACACCGCCTGCTTGGGGTGGCCGAACCGGTTAAGATAGCCCACCGTGGCAATCGCGATGCTGGGTTTTACCGCCTGGACAAACGCAGGACTGGAGGAGGTTTTGCTGCCATGATGCGGCATGGTCATCACCGTAGAAGCCAGATTTTTCCCAGACTGCTCCAGCAACCGTTGCTCACCATATTGTTCGATATCCCCTGTCAATAACAGACTGCCATGGGCAGAGATCACCTGAATCACACAGCTTTTATCGTTATCTTTAAGGGGAGTTTCTGGTTGCGCCAAAGGATAAAGCACCTTGAAACTGACCTGGTCCCATTGCCAATGCTGTCCGGCCTGGCAAGCAAGATGTGGCATGCTTGCCGCCTGCGGAATCGCCTGCAGTTGCTCAAAAAAAGCCGCGTCTGTGCCGAGTGAGCTTAACAAGTGTGTGGCTGGCACGCCAGCCAGCACCGAGGCCATGCCACCGACATGATCATTATCGTCATGCGAGACCACCGCCAAATCCAGCCGGGACAGGCCCAAGTGGCGCAAATAAGGCAGCACAATCCGTTGACCGGCATCACTGTCTTCATGATAGACCGGCCCCGCATCGTAGAGCATGGCATGGCTAGCCGTTTGCACCAGCACACTCAAGCCCTGGCCGATATCCAGCACAGTGACGCGCATGTCCCCTGGCTTGAGCACTGACAGGGCAGGCAAGCATAAAGGCAACCAGAGTAGCAGCCCAAACCAGCGTAATGGCCAGCCTTTGGGTAACAGTAACACCAGCATGCCTAACATTGCCAGCAGCCAGGCAGACAGTGACGGTGTAGGCAGATACCAGACTGCCCAGGATAATTGGCTGAACCAATGTAATAGCCAGGCCAGTCCCTGCCACAGCTGTGCTGCCAGCATTAACAAGGCATCCACCGGCAACATAGCGCCGGCAATCGCCAGTGGCACCACGCCCAGGCTAACCAGTGGAATCGCCAGAGCATTGGCAAACGGGGACACCAGAGACACCTGGTTAAACAATAGGATCAGGATAGGCACAAAGGCCAGCGTAATCATGCTCTGTGTATGCACCGCGGCCCGCCAGGCACTCGGAGGATGCAAGCGTCCGCCCATGCCAAAGGCGAGCAAGGCCACTGCGCCAAAAGACAACCAGAAGCCCGGCGCCAGCACCGCCCAGGGATCCAGCACGACGACCACCCAGAGTGCCACACTGAGTATCCAGGAAAAAGGGAATTGGCGGCGCAGACTCAGCATGCCTAGCATGGTCAGCAACATCCATAAGGTGCGCTGTGTCGGAATGGAAAATCCGGCCAGGGCGGAATAAACCACCGCCACTAAGGCCCCACCCACCCGTGCCACCAGAGTGGAGGGCACATATATCGCCCAGCGCGGTTGCTGCCGCCACACCCAGCCCGTCAAGAAATAACCGAGGCCAGCCAGCATCGTAATATGCAGACCAGAAATACTGATTAAATGATTAATCCCGGTATCGACAAACAATTGCCAGTCCGCACGCGAGATCTGGCTATCATCACCGATAACCAAAGCGCGCAGGACGCCACTGGCCGGGCTGGTTCCCAGCACCTGCTGGATTCGCTCACCCACCAGCGCTCGCCAGTGCGCAACCATGGCAGCGGGTTGCCAGACCATGGCTTGCAGCTTGCGCATCGGTGCTTTGGAGACTATAGAGCCTGCCGCGCCAATCTGGTTGGCCAGGCACCAGGCAGCATAATCAAAACCATGCGGATTACGCGTGGAATGCGGACGTTTGAGCTTGACGGTGAATTGCCAGCGCTCTCCTGCTTGTAATAACGGTAAAGCATTGTGCGACGTGGCCGGGGCATGACGATATGACTGCTCGTAGAGATGCAATCGCAGCCTGGGGGGCAACGGACAATGTGTGTTGAAGGTGCGCTCAACGGCAACATCCACATGCTGGCCTCGTGCATCGCGCGCTGGCACGCTCACAATCACAGCTTGAATCTTGAGTGGCTGTTGTTCACACGCCTGAGGCAGCGCCGTTTGCAAGCGCCAGGCCGCGCGCGCCTGCGCCCAGGCAAAGCCGATGGCAGCCACGAGCAAAATACAGCCAAGCCGACGGCAAAAAAGGCGAACCGCTGAGGTTAGCCTGACACCCCCGATATGGCGACTGTTCGCCAGTAGCGCGACCAGTCCCAAGGCTGCTAGCCAGCCCAGCCAAACCGGGAGCGACCATAATTGCGCTTGTTGCTGAAACAGCCAGACACCGAATAATAATCCCAGTGTGGCGCCCGGCAACATGACGGCTACTCGTCAGCCAGTCCTTGCGCGTCTGGCAACAGGGGTTGCAAGCGCCCATCCTGCAAACGATATTGCTGATGCATGCGTGACGCCAGCGACAGATCATGGGTGACGACCACTAGCGCAGTGCCCTGTTGCGCCTGGATCTGCAACAGCAACTCAAACACTTGTTGTGCCGTTTGCCGGTCCAGGTTGCCGGTTGGTTCATCGGCCAATATGCAGCGTGGCTGCGTGACTAATGCACGGGCCAGGGCCGCGCGCTGACGCTCCCCGCCTGACAACTCACCAGGGGTATGTTGCAGACGATGCGCCAGACCGACCTGCGTCAGATAATGTGCAGCCTGTTCCAGCGCCTGCGCCCGCGGCATACGCCGAATCAGTAGCGGCATGGCCACATTTTCCAGCGCACTGAACTCGGGCAGCAAGTGATGAAACTGATAGACAAAGCCCAGATACTGGTTACGCATGGCACTTTTTTCAGCCTCGGAGAGCCTGGTTAACGGCTTGCCCAGCCACTGCACCTCGCCATGCGTAGGCGCGTCCAGACCGCCCAGCAAATGCAACAAGGTACTTTTACCACTGCCCGAAGCGCCAACAATCGCCACATGATCACCTGCCGCCAGTTGCAAGTCGACCCCGGTCAGCACCGAGGTATCCAGCGCTTCATAACGCTTGGCCAAGCCCTGGCACTGCAATACCCAATTACTCATAACGCAAGGCCTCCGCCGGATTCATACTCGCCGCACGGGCACTGGGATACAAGGTCGCGACCAGACTGAGCAGGATAGACAGGCCCACAATCGCCGACACATCCGACCACATCAGCTTGGAAGGCAAATCACTGATGTAATACACGTCTTTGGACAAAAACTGCACATTAAAAGTATGTTCAATCCAGGGCACCACGGTCTCGATATTGAGGGCCAGCAACACGCCCAGCACCGCCCCCGACAAGGTGCCGATAATGCCTATCATCGCACCTTGCACCACAAACATTTTGCGTATGCTTTGCGGGGTTGCGCCCATGGTGCGCAGGATGGCAATATCCGCACGTTTGTCAGTTACCGCCATCACCAGCGTAGAGACAATATTAAATGCTGCCACCGCCACGATCAGCGCCAAAATAATAAACATCACTCGTTTTTCGAGCTGGATCGCCTTAAAGAAATTGGCATGTTGCTGGGTCCAGTCAGTAACGTAATAGTTGGGTCCCAGTGCCTGTATCAGCTCGCGGCTGACGCGATCGGCCATAAACAAGTCATCCAGCTTGAGGCGCAAGCCAGAAACCTGATCGCCCAGCCGGTAGAGCTTGGCCGCATCGTCCAAATGAATCAAGGCCAGGCCCGCATCATACTCATACATGCCAACCTGAAAAATCCCGGCCACAGTAAATTGCTTGATGCGTGGCACCAGTCCCGCCGGAGTCACCTGCCCTTGCGGCGCCATCAACACCACCTTGTCGCCAACACGCACGCCTAGCGCCAGCGCCAGGTCTGCCCCCAATACAATATTGAATTGGCCTGGCTGCAAATCGGTCAGCTTGCCAATTTTCATCTGGGTTGCCAGGTCAGAGACTTTGCCTTCCTGTGAAGGTAACACGCCACGAATCAGCAAGCCCTGCACCGCTTCGTCATGCGTCAACATGCCTTGCGCCATGATGTAAGGCGCCACGCCGGTGATGGGGCTGGCAACCGCCTTGGCCGGAATCTGCTCTATCTGCTGCTGCAAGTGCTGCCAGTCCGGCAAACCGGCTTCAAAGCTCCGCACTTCAATATGCGAAGCCACGCCTAAAATGCGCTTTCTGAGCTCATCCTGAAAGCCGTTCATGACCGACAACACGACAATCAGGGCCATCACACCGAGGGCAATGCCTATCATGCTGGTGAGGGAGATAAACGAAATAAAGTGATTGTTGCGTTTGGCGCGTGTATAGCGCCAGCCTATCCAAAACTCATAAGGCAGGCGCCGCGCGAGCGCACTGAAAAAGGTGTCATTCTTCATGGCCGCATCTTAACAGCTTTTAATGGCATCGCGATACCTGCCCACATTGAAAGCGCAGCTCAACCCAGGCGCGCCTCAACAGCTTGTCAGCCAAATCCGACCCAAAAATGCGGGCATGGCCGACTGAACCCAGGCAAGCTTGCCTTTAAGATGCACTCAGGTCGATGGCATGCACACCGACTGACACAACGATCTAAATCAAGAATGTAATCATAGGAGACTCGAGATGAACAAAGACATTTTCGAAGGCAACTGGAAGCAGCTTAAAGGCAAAGTCAAAGAACAATGGGGAAAACTGACCAATGATGACTTGGATGTGATCGAAGGCAAACGCGACCAGGTCGCAGGCAAAATCCAGGAACGCTATGGCATCACCAAGGATGAAGCTGAGAAACAGCTCAAAGCCTGGGAAGACAAACACCGCCACTAAGGCCTGTGCCATACCCACTTAGCATGATGCAACGCTTGGCGTTTTAGTATCATTGTCTAAGCAGAGGCGCCCCGCAGGACAAGCCCAGCTTGTCCTGCGTTGTTTCTGCCTATCAGGCCTTAACCTGTATTGCGCAAACTGGTAGCAATGCCATTAATGGTCAGCGGAATGGCCCACTTGAGTTTTTCATCGGTTTCGCCATTGCGGTAACGCTGTATCATTTCTACCTGCAAGTGATTAAGCGGATCCAGATAGGGCAAGCGGTCGCGAATGGATTTGGCGATCACCGGTTGAGTGGCCAGACGTTGCGTGGTGCCCAGCAGCAGATTGACCGCGTCGGTGGTCAGCTTGTGTTCGTGCGCAATGCGGCTGAAAATTTCTTCTCGCAAGGCCTTGTCAGCCAGCAAATGGGCATAATGGCGCGCCACGATCAGGTCTGTTTTCGCAAGCACCATATCGACGTTGTTAATCAGGGTATTAAACAACGGCCAGTGTGCCTGCATCTCCAGCAACATTTCCAGACGTGCCTGCTTCAAGGCTGGGTCGTGCGCTAAAAACTGGTGAATGGCGCTGCCCAGACCATACCAGCCTGGCAGCAGCAAGCGGCACTGCCCCCATGAGAATCCCCACGGAATCGCCCTTAAATCCTCAATCCGTCGCGTCGATTTGCGCGCGGCGGGCCGGCTGCCCAGATTGAGTCCGGCAATTTCCTCAATCGGCGTGGTATTGAAAAAGTAATCGGCAAAGCCCGGGGTTTCATAAACCAGGCTACGGTAGCTGGTCATCGCGGTGGCTGAGAGGGCTTCCATCACGCTTTCAAACGCACGCCGTTTGGCGGGCTCCAGCTGGTCGGCCGGGAACAAGGTAGCATCCAGCGTCGCCGCAATCAGGGTTTCCAGATGCTGGCGGCCGACCACCGGGTCTGCATAACGCGTGGAGATGATTTCGCCCTGTTCGGTCAGGCGAATCTGGCCATCGACGGTGCCGATGGGTTGCGCCATGATGGCCTGATAGGTCGGGCCGCCGCCACGGCCAACCGTGCCGCCACGGCCATGGAACAGGCGCAACTTGACGTTGGCCTGGTTAAACAGTTCCACCAGCGAAATTTCCGCTTTATACAACTCCCAGTTCGAGGTCAAAAAACCGCCATCCTTGTTGCTGTCCGAATAGCCCAGCATGACTTCCTGCTCATTGCCCTGGAAACGGATCACATGGCGGATGCCGATCAGGCTCAGCCATTTGCCCATGATCATGGGCGCGTCGCGCAAGTCGGCAATGGTTTCAAACAGTGGCACGATATTCAGATCGACCTGAATGTTGGCCGAGCCCCACACGCCGCGCAGCAAGCCAGCCTCACGTTGCAGCAAAGCCACTTCCAGCAGGTCAGATAAGGTTTCAGTGTGCGAAATAATATACTGGCGTACCGCATGCTCACCAAAGCGCTGGCGCACCTCACGCACCGCTTCCAGCACACCGATTTCTTTATGCACCAGCTCGGAATATTGCTGGAAAGGTGAAAACAGCAGGCGTGGTTGCTTCAGCTCTTCGAGCAAAAGGCCGATTTTCTCTTCCTCGTTAAAACTGGCGTAGTCAAAATCGTAGCCCGCCTTATGTAACAGCTCGCTAATCACCGCTTCATGCACGTCAGAGGACTGGCGGATATCGACGGTGGCCAAATGGAACCCAAACGTGACTATGGCTTTAATCAACTTGCCCAGCCGCGGATAAATCAAGGCCTCGCCATGGTGACGGCGCAAAGAATCGGCAATGGTCTGCAAGGGGTGCAGCAAGGCCTCAGGATCTTCGTAAGGCTCGTTGCCGACTTCTTCCGGCAAACTCCAGCCGGCATCGGGTAGCAAATGGCTGGCGGTCACCAGCAAACGGTCATGCACGCCATTGAGCGCGAGCCGGTAGGGTTCATCCAGCCGATGCGATGACTGGTCGCGCGAAGCTTTCGCCAAGGCCAACACTGCGTCATCCACACCAACCACGCGCGTGGACACAGCCAGCTCGCGCTTGAGCGCAGCCAGCTCTTGCAGATAGAACTTGAACAAGGTGGTGGCCTGCAGGCGCACACTGTCGCGCAAGGTGGTGCCATTCACAAACGGATTGCCGTCACGGTCGCCACCAATCCAGCTACCCATGCGCAAAATACCTGGCAAGTCCATGCCGGGCAGCCAATCTGCCAGGTCGCGCTCGATATCCTGCAGGATTTCAGGGATCACATGTAAGAAGGTACTTTCGTAATAGGTCAGTGCGTTTTCAATCTCATTGAGCACACTGAGCTTGGAGTAGCGCATCATGCGGGTTTGCCACAATGCCGACACCGCACCTTGCAACAATAGCTTGTTGCGTGCCAGTTGGCGCTCAGACACCATGTGCCCACGCTGCCCCAGCAACTCTGCAATCAGCTGCTCAATGTCCAGCACACTTTTACGCTGTACCTCGGTCGGATGCGCAGTCAGCACCGGTGAGATCAGGGCGTCTTGCAACAGTTGCTGGATTTTTTGCGGCGCGATGCCAGAGGCCTTGATTTGTGCCAGCGTGTGCGACAACATGCCAGGCGCAGGTGTATTTTGCTGGCAATGGCCGAGTTCCTGTCCGTAAAGATCTTCGGCCAAATTCACCAGATGTTTGAAATAAGCCAGTGCACGTACCACGCGCACCGTATGCTCCAGACTCAGGTCAGCGAGCAACTGCTCAAGATCTAACGAAGCCTGCTGGTCATGGTTCTGGTGAAAACGCAATGCGGCTTGCCGGATGGCGGCAATTTTCTGCGCAACCGCTGCGCCCTCCACCTCCAGAATGGCCTGATCAAGTAAATCACCTAACAACTGAATATTGTTAGACAGCCGCATTTCCGCCGTTAGCATGGCGTCGGCTGCAAGTTTTTTTATCATGATGCCTCTCCTCTAGCTTAGGTTATCCCTAGCAACAAGCAGGCCATCTAAAAGAAAGATTTTTTTACTTTAAAATCAGTGTATTGGAAGAAACGAAACTCAAGCCGCTCAGACGATGCGGTTCCCATGCACTGCCAACAGGCAAACCGGTGCACCGATTTGGGCCTCGAATCATATCGGCAACAGTCGCGTTGAACGCAGACTGTCCATCAGGCCCTGAAACGGCAAGGCCGCACAGTTTGATATATTTTTTGCGGAAATTTGCACTAGCAAAGACGCCGCAGCGATGCATCACATGGCGTTTCCTGAGGCATAATAGACAGATGAAATGCATCAATCTCGATCATTGGATGGCACAAATCCTGTCCGTCTGGCAATCGTTGGCCGCGCAGAGCGTTTGGCTGCAGGATGGCTTTTTGCTGCTGATGTGCCTGATCATCGGCTTGCTGCTATTTCTGTTTGGGACCGTGATCGGCTTGTTTACGCAATCACTGTGGGGCATTTTTACGACGGGTCGCCAGGGCAGCGACGAAGAGCACAAGTAAATAAGCGCTATTCTGGCGTCAGCCAGCGGGCAATCGCGTCGAGCTCTGCCGCACTGTCGCTGTCAAAATCTGCATAGTGATGACCGCCGGTTCTGGCATACCAGTATTCACTATTCCAACGGTCACCTTCTATTTTATGCAATACCGCATGTATCCAGTTGGCAGTGGGGTCACTATACGCCTGTGCAATCTGATGTGCGCCATGCCAGTCTCCGGCTTGCGCCAGCCTCACTGCCTGCAATAACAATGTCCGGTTAGACATGCTTGGGGTATTCAATCGTCCCCTTCTGGATGAATTCGATTTTATAGCCGTCCGGGTCTTCGATAAAGGCAATGACGATGGTGCCGTGTTTCATGGGCCCCGCCTCGCGCACCACTTTACCGCCCTTGGCCTTGACCAGCTCACACGCTTGATAGGCGTCATCCACTTCAATCGCCATATGACCATAGGCGGTGCCCATGTCATAAGTGGTTTTGCCGTAGTTGTAGGTGAGCTCCAGCACAGTGTGGTCGTACTCGTTACCATAGCCGACAAACGCCAGTGTAAACTCGCCGTCAGGATAATCCTGGGTACGGATTAACTTCATGCCCAGTACGCCAGTATAAAAGTCGATGGAACGTTGCATATCGCCCACGCGCAACATGGTATGTAAAATCCGCATTGATATCTCCTTGATCTCTGATTTTTTTAATCTGTTGTGGACGTAACCGGTCCACTCGGCTTAACCCCGCGTGGCAACAATGCGCTGATATTTCTCCAGCAATTGCTGCTTGGTTTCGCGCCGCTCAGGGTCTAGCGGAATGCAGCTGATCGGGCAGACCTGCTGACATTGCGGTTTATCGTAATGGCCGACGCATTCGGTACACAAGTCGGGGTTGATTTCATAAATTTCTGCGCCTTGCGAGATGGCTTCATTCGGGCACACGGGCTCGCACACATCGCAGTTAATACATTCATCGGTAATAAATAAAGCCATGATTTTCTTTACATCGCTACAGAGGCGCCATCACTCAGGCGATCGCCAGTTTTTGCTTGATTGCCCGTTCGACGCCTGGTGAGACAAACTGGTTCACATCGCCTCCCAGGCGCGCCACTTCACGCACCAGGCTGGAGGAAATAAACATGAACTCTTCCGCCGGGGTCATGAACAGGGTTTCCAGTTTGGGATAGAGCTTGCGGTTCATGCCCGCCAACTGAAACTCATATTCAAAGTCACTGGCCGCACGCAGGCCACGGATCACCATCTGCCCGCCCTGCGCCTGCACAAACTGCATGAGCAAGCCGTCAAAGCCGACCACATGGATGTTATCGCCTGCAAACACCGACTCTGCCAGCGCAACCCGCTCTTGCAGGCTGAACAAGGTTTGTTTGCTGGTGCTGCCAGCCACCGCCACAATCACCTGGTCAAACAGCTTGGCCGCCCTGCGCACAATATCCTCATGCCCCAGGGTGATGGGATCAAAGGTGCCTGGATAGACGGCAATTCTGGTTTTACTCATCGCTTGCTTCCGTAATCATCGTTGTGTCGTTGCTGGCTGCCGCTGACTTGATTGCATTAATCCGTGCCAGCAGCCGCATCGGCTGACGCGGGTTGCAGCAGGTGAAAATAGACCTGACCCGCTTTGCCCGATTTGACCACCTGCCAGCATGCATCGGATTTTAACGCATATTCGGCCTCAACATATAGCCAGCCTTCAGGCGCCAAATGTCTGGGCAGCACGGGCAACAATTGCGCCAGCCAGTCCTGGCGATACGGCGGGTCACAAAAAATCACGTCAAACGGCTGTTGATTGCTGCTCAGAAAAGTTCTGGCATCCATTTGCTGGATGCGGGCCTGGGTCGCCTCCAGCAGACGCTGATTCTGGCACAAAGCCGCATAAGGCGCTTTGGCCAATTCGAGCATGGTGACCGCTTTGGCATTGCGAGACAGCGCTTCAAACCCCAGCGCGCCGGTCCCCGCAAACAAATCCAGGCAGGTTTTGCTTGTCAAGTCCTGGCCCAGCCAGTTAAAGACGGTTTGCCGAACGCGGTCTGGCGTCGGGCGTAGCCCTTCGGCATCGGGAAACTTGAGCACACGGCTACGCCATTTTCCGGCATTCAATCGTACCTGATTCATGAGCGGTGGTTGATTCGAATAAATAAAGCAGCATTATCCCAGATTTTGCATCCCGACTACCCATGGCCTGCGCTAAACCGAGGGTGCACCCAAGTCATCGTGTTATGATTTCGTTAATTCATCAAGGAATATTGCTATGGAGTTCTTATTTGGCTTTGGTCTGCTGGGCGGCGTGATCGCGCTGGCGCTGTCACTGTTTTGGGTATGGATGCTGATTGATTGCCTGGCCAATCAAAGTGAAGACAAGCTGGTGTGGTTTCTGGTGATTTTCTTTTTAAACCTGCTGGGGGCCTTTTTATACTACTGGCTGGCGAGAAAAAAGCGCATGGCTTGATCTGATCCCGCTCACCGCAACAGACATAAAAGCAAAAGCCGGCAAACTGCCGGCTTTTTGTTATTCCGCACCAACAATCACGGTGGCAAAATGCTCAGGATGGATGCGGCGCTTGAACGCATCATTCACCTGTTGCACAGTGACGGCTGCGACCTTGTCATTAAAACTATCCAGGTAATCCAACGGCAATTTGTAAAAGCCGATCATGTTCAGGTACTCCAGAATCTTGCTATTACTGTCTATACGCATGGGAAAACCACCAATCAGGTTATCCTTGGCCGCAGCCAGCTCCTTTTCTGTCACGCCTTGATCGACAAATTTCTTTACGGTGGCCATCACCAGCTTGAGCGCTTCTTCACTTTGCTCTTTTTTGGTTTGCAGCCCGATCTGGAATGGTCCCAACTGGCTCATGGGCATAAAGTAGCTATACACGCTATACGCCAGACCGCGCTTTTCACGGACTTCCTCGGTCAGACGTGACACAAAACCACCGCCGCCCAAAATATAGTTACCCACATACAGCGCAAAGAAATCCGCATCGCCGCGTTTATTGCCAGGCTGGCCAACCAGGATGTGTGCCTGCATGGCCGGATGCGGCACTTTTTTCAGTTTGGGCGCAGACAACACTGGCACGGCGGGGATATCGGCCACCGCAGGTCCTGCTGGCAGACCAGCACTCAGACGCTGCGCAATCTGCCGGGCCTGATCCGGGGTCAGATCCCCCATCAGGGCGATCACGGCAGACTTTGCCGTATAGTGGCTTTGATAAAACTGCCGCAACTGGCTCACCGTCAGCGATGGCACCGTACCCACTTCACCGTTTTGATCCAGGCTGTAAGGATGCATGCCGTACACCGCCTGCATAAAGGCTTTTTGCGCAATGCTATCCGGCTCCGTTTCGGCCTCTTGCAACGCGGCCACAATACGGGTTTGCTCACGGCTCACGACGGCTTCAGGAAAATCCGGCTGGTGTAACACCAGCGTAAACGCGTCCAGTGCGGCCTGCTGTTCGCTGGTCAAAGTACGTAACTTGAAGCTGGCGCGGTCTGCATCAAAACTGCCCCCCAACACCGCGCCCACATCGGCAAAGCGGTTAGTTAGCGTTTCCTCTGCCAACCCGCCCGCGGCCATGCCCATCACATGATGGGTTAACGCGGCGGCACCACTGCTGTCTGGCTGGTCATAAGCGCTGCCTGCACGAAAATTGATGCTGACATCCATCATGGGCAAGGCATGATTTTCAACAAAATAGACTTCGCTGCCCTCCGCGGTGGTCCAGTGCTGAATATTCAGTGCGGCGCATGCCAGGCTGGCATAGCCTTGCAGCAGGCTGATCAACAAGACCGTGTTGAATACCCGGTGTTTAAATAAAGTAACGACTTTCATGAAATTCCCAAATCAAACGTTCAAAGAACGGATTAATGTTGATGCGGCCGACCGGCGGGCTTCTGGTTAGGATCCATCGGTTGTGGGTCCAGGCTGACCAGCGTCATTTGGTCTGCGACCAGATATTTTTTGGCCACGGCCTGCACTTGTTCAGAGGTGACCGCCTGCACGCGTGCCGCATTGGTTTGTAGCAAGGATAAAGGGTAATGCATGGTTTCCAGCTGGCCGATCTGCATGGCCTGATAAAACATGGAGTCACGTTTGTAGACATCGGCGGCAATGACCGCGGCTTTCACTCGATGCAGCTCAGCCGGCGTGACGCCGTTGTTTTTGACTTCTTCAATTTGTGCCCAGATCGCCTTGATCAGCGCCTCTTGCGAGACGCCTTCACTTGGCGAGGCCGCCACCTCAAATGTCGAGGTTTGACCGCGGTTGGTACTGTCATACCCCGTGTCAATTTCAAGCGCAATCGCCTGCTCACGCACCAGTTTCTGGTTGAGGCGTGACGCATCATTGCCACTCAGAATGCTGGACAACACTTCAAGCGCATAAGGCTCCCAGTCCTGCTCGCTGTAAGCCGCCGCATTTTTGAGCGCGGGCGCGTGAAACCCCATCACAAAAAAGGGCAACTTGGCTGGCGCCTTCACAATGGCCCGGCGCTCACCAATCTGGGCGGGCTCCACCTGTGGCTTACGCACAGGTAAAGGCTTGGCCGCCAGTTTGCCAAAGTTTTTTTCAGCCAGCGCAAACACCTCCTGCGCCTTGACGTCACCGACCACCACCACTGTGGCATTATTCGGCGCATACCAGGTGCGGTACCACTCACGGGCATCATCAGCAGTCATATTTTCAAGATCATTCATAAAGCCGACCACCGGGCGGCCATAAGGATGGGCACGATAGACCGAAGATTCAAATTGTTCGTTGACACGTGATTGCGGCTTGTCTTCAGTACGCCAGCGGCGTTCCTCTTTCACCACCTCAATCTCTTTGGCAAACTCGGCATCGGTAATCTGCAAATGGGCCATGCGGTCTGCTTCCAGCGTAAAGGCCAGCGGCAATCTGGATTTTTCCAGTTGCTGGAAATAACAGGTGTAATCTTTGCTGGTAAAGGCGTTTTCTTTGCCGCCCGCAGCCGCAATCTGGCGGGAAAACTGCCCAGCCGGGACTTTTTGCGTGCCTTTAAACATCATGTGTTCCAGCACATGGGCGACCCCGGTTTTGCCATTCACTTCATCCAGCGAACCGGCGCGATACCAGACTTGTGAGACAACGACGGGCGCGCGATGATCTTCCTGCACAATGACTTTGAGTCCGTTTTTAAGGATTTTCTGCGCAATCTCTGCCTGTGCTTGCGCGGCATGAGCGCTCATCAGCAGGACCAGGCACAGCCCCAATCGTGGCAAGCACGCAAAAGAATAAGATTTTTTCATATCTGACTTTATGAATGATGAATAGGTTGTTTTTAGCTTGATGTGTATCGCCATGCATGTGACCGACACAGCGCGGACTAAGTTCGGAGGCCTGGCGACTCAAGTGCTCAGCTTGACGTGGCGGGAAACGTCGATTCGGCTTAAAATAGTCATATTACAGAGTTTTAGATTGCCATGTTTAATCCTTTCGCCAAAAAATCCGAGCCAGCGACGCCTGCCCAACCTGAACCGACCAGCCTCAGCTGGGCGCAGCGTCTCAAAAACGGGCTGGCCAAAACCCGTCAGCAGCTGGGCGGGCAGTTAAGCGCCTTGTTTGGCGGTGGCAAGATTGATGAAGACATTTACGAAGAACTCGAAACCATCCTGCTAACTTCGGATGTCGGCGTCAGTGCCACCCAGCACCTGCTCGAACAACTGCGCAGCCGTGTCAAAAAGCATGATCTGCAAGACACCATTGCACTGAAACAGGCGTTGAAAGACACGCTGCTTGACCTGCTGACGCCCTTGCAAGTGCCGCTAGAGGTCAAGGATCACCAGCCATTTGTGATGATGATGGTCGGCGTGAATGGCGCTGGCAAAACCACCACTATTGGCAAACTGGCCAAGTATTTGCAGGCCCAGGGCAAAAGCGTGCTGATTGCCGCAGGGGATACGTTTAGGGCCGCTGCCCGAGAACAGTTGCAGGTGTGGGGCGAGCGCAATGATGTGCACGTCATTGCCTCAGAGAGTGGCGACCCGGCGGCAGTGATTTACGATGCGGTGAACTCGGCCATGGCCAGAAAAATCGACGTGGTCATCGCCGATACCGCAGGCCGCTTGCCCACGCAATTGCACCTGATGGATGAGATTAAAAAAGTGCAGCGTGTCATCGACAAAGCGTTGCCTGGTGCGCCACACGAAATTTTGCTGGTGCTGGATGCCAACACCGGCCAGAACGCAGTCAACCAGTTAAAAGCCTTTAACGAGGCGCTCGGTGTCACCGGCCTGGCCTTAACCAAGCTGGATGGCACCGCCAAAGGCGGCGTCATTGCCGCGATTGCGCACCTGAGCCAGCAATCGGCAAGTAAGATTCCGGTGCGTTTTATTGGCGTGGGGGAAAGTATTGATGACCTGCGCCCGTTTGACGCCCATGACTTTATTGACGCCTTGATTGATGACTAGCCATGATTGTGTTTAAAAACGTCAGCATGCGCTACCCCAATAGCGCACACCTGTTCCGCCAGGTCAGCTTCAATATAGACAAAGGCGATTTCGTGCTCGTCACCGGCCACTCTGGCGCAGGCAAAAGCACCCTGCTTAAATTGATGGCGGGCATTGAAGCGCCTTCCAGCGGCCAGATTCTGATTAATCAGCAGGATATCGGCAAACTGCATCCGAATGCCGTGCCCTATTTACGCCGCCGCTTTGGCCTGGTGTTTCAGGACCACAAACTGCTTTACGACCGCAACAGCTTTGACAACGTGGCCTTGCCGCTCAGCATCCAGGGCATCACCGGCGAAGAGGCTGCTCGCCGCGTGCGGGCAGCGCTGGATAAAGTCGGCCTGCTCAATAAAGAAAAAGCCATGCCCATCACCTTGTCCGGCGGCGAGCAACAGCGGCTCGCCATTGCGCGCGCCGTGGTCAGCCGCCCCTCGATTGTGATTGCCGATGAACCGACCGGCGGCCTTGATCAGACGGCCTCGCTTGAAATCATGCAGTTACTCAAAGCCTTTAATGAAGTGGGCGTGACCGTGGTCATTGCCATGCACGATGTCGCCCAAGTCAGCAGCATCGCTTACCGTACACTGCATATCGACCACCAAACCATTAGCACCCTGCCTGCACAGACGGCCATGTTATGAGAATGAGTGCATGAAAAACTGGCTTAACCAACACACGCTGGCCTTAGACCTGGTTTTGCAGCGTTTAAAAAATCACTGGCTCAATACCCTGATTATCTGCATGGTGATTGGCATTACCGTCACCCTGCCCGGCCTGCTATTTGTCGCGCTGGATAACTTGCAGGACATGTCTGGCGCCATCAAGCAGGATGCGCAAATCAGCGTCTTTTTCAAACCGGCGACCTCCAGCAACCTGATTCAACGATTGATCAACGATACACAAGGCCTGCCACAGGTCAAAGAGGTGCGTTATGTCTCCAAAGAAGATGCTATCGAGCAACTGTCCCAGCAGTTTTCGCAAAAAAACTTGCTAGTTGATTTACCGCAAAACCCGCTGCCCGATGCCGTGTTCATTACCTTGACGGATACACAACCTGCCACCGTCAAACCGGTACAAACCCTGCTGCAAACCCGGCCAGAAGTCGATGAAATCGTCATTGATAGCGTGTGGATAGAACGCCTGCACTCCATGCTGCTACTGGGCAAACGCATTGCCATTATTTTTGCCAGTCTGCTCGGCATTGCCATGATTACCGTCATCAGCAACACCGTGCGCATGCAGGTTCTCACGCATGAAGCCGAGATTGAAGTCAGCCGCCTGATCGGCGCCACGCATAGCTTTATCCGGCGCCCGTTTTTGTATATGGGCGGCGCCTATGGCCTGGGCGGCGGCCTGATTGCCGTCGCACTCTTATTTGCCATTGTCTGGAACCTGCGGCAGCCGGTGCAATTGCTGGCTAACAACTATCAAAGCCATTTTCAGTTGGCTTTTCATCTGGTTCATGTGGGTGGGCTGATCTTGCTGTGTACTACTGCGATTGGGTGGATTGCCGCATTTATTGCGCTGACGCAGAAGAAATAGCACGTTCATTGTGTTGATCACATTACACGCCAACAGGGCCATTTTCTAGAATACTTAAAAACTTCTTTTCTTGGCTCAGAGACCTTTCTGTCGCGATACAAGTTACTCCCGTCCTCGAGTGCTGGCTAGAATCATTCATTTCGCCTTGATGGCGAGTTACTTTCTGGTGCTTGTCCCCCAGAAAGTAACCAAATAGGACGACACCCAGCCATCACGGCCTTCGGCTCCCTTGCGTTGCTCGACAAAATAAGCCGGTCACGAAACTCATCCTAGCAGCTCACACACTACGTGAGCTGCTGCGGGATTCGGACAGTCGCTCCCTCTACTCTTAATTTTGTCTCCGCTACTCAGCGTGATGGGATGGGATTTATCTCGCCAAAGTCACACTGTTGAAGTTTGAACCGTTCAAAAAAATAATTCTTTTATTCAATCCGCCAACAGTGGCAGTCGCATGGTGTTCCGGGGTCCCCATCTGCCGCGCCGAGTAGCGCAGGCAAAATAAGATGAAGCGAGCGGCTGTTCGAATCCCGCGGTGGCCTGCGGTGTGTGCAGGCCGCTAGGATGAGTTTCGCGAGCGCTTATTTTGGTGAGCAACGCAGGAAACAAGCGGAAGCTGGGGTGCACTTTCTTTTGGTTACTTTATCTTTGGGCAAGCAAAGAAAAGTAACTCGCCGAGAGGCGAAAAGGAATGTCACACATATGCATGTCTACTAGCACAATTTGCAATTAGGTCTGATTGCAAGTGTGCAAAGGCATACAGCGCACTACTTTATCCCTACCTGGTGGTAACCAAACGACTTCGCCAATTACTGCGAAACATAATTCGGCCCACTGCCCCCTTCCGGCGGTACCCAATTAATATTCTGCGTTGGGTCTTTAATGTCACAGGTTTTGCAATGGATGCAATTCTGCGCGTTGATCTGCAAGGCCTTTTCTCCGGCCTGCTCCACAAACTCATACACACCTGCCGGGCAATAGCGCTGTTCTGGGCCGGCATACTTCGGCAGATTCACGCGCACGGCCCTATCCGCAACGCCCAGTTTCAAATGGCACGGTTGCTGGTGATCGTGCGAAATATTGCATAAGCTGACCGAGCTCAGTTTATCAAAGGTCAACACGCCATCCGGTTTGGCATACACAGGCGGACGGCTATTGGCAGCCTCGGCCAAAGTCGCATGGTCTGCGCTGTCATGCTTGAGCGTCCACGGCAAGGTCACGCCCCAACTGGACAGCCACATTTCGGCGCCACCCAATACGGTGCCGCCCCAGGTGCCAAAGCGGGACAAATAAGGCTTGACGTTACGCACCGCAGACAATTCTTGCCAGACCCAGGAGGCGCGCAGTTTTTGCGGATAAGCACTCAACACTTCTGGACTGCCTTGTGCGATGGCATCAAACACGGCTTCCGCCGCCAGCATGCCGGACTTCATAGCGTAATGCGTACCCTTGATTTTAGGCACATTGACCAGGCCTGCACTGCAGCCCAGCAACGCGCCCCCTGGGAAAGCCATCTCAGGCAATGATTGGATACCGCCTTCTGAAATGGCACGTGCGCCATAGCTTAAGCGCTTACCGTCTTGCAGCAAAGCCTTGAGCTTGGGATGGGTTTTATAGGTCTGGAACACGTCAAAGGGGGACAAATACGGATTGCGGTAATCCAGATGCACCACATAGCCCACGGACACCAGGTTTTCGCCATGGTGATAAATAAAGCCCCCGCCACCGTTACTGGCATCCAGCGGCCAGCCCAAGGTATGTTCAATCAGGCCTTTCTGGTGCAGCTCGGGCTTCACGCGCCAAACCTCTTTAAATCCGATGCCGTATTTGGCTGGGCTGGATGTTGCGCGTAAGCCATAACGGGCTTCAAGCTGCTTGGTCAGTGAGCCACGTGTCCCCTCGGCCACCAGCGTGTGTTTGGCGCGGATTTCGATGCCTGGGGTGTAGTTGGCGGTCGGGTTGCCTTGCTTGTCCAGACCCATATCGCCGGTAATCACGCCATTCATGCGGCCTTGATCGTCATAACTGGGCGCTTGTGCAGAGAACCCGGTATAGATTTCTACGCCCAGTGCTTCTGCCTGCGTCGCCAGCCAGCGGCAGACTTCGCCCAGACTGATGATGTAATTGCCATGGTTGCGCATCAAGGGCGGCAGTGACCACTCCGGCATGGCCCAGGCATTTTCTTCACCCAGCACCACAAAGGTATCTTTATCGACGGCGGTATTGAGCGGCGCGCCCAAGGCCTGCCAGTCAGGGAACAACTCCTGCAGGGCTTTCGGGTCCAGCACGGCACCAGAGAAAATATGGCTACCGACTTCGGCGCCTTTTTCCAGGACACACACGCCCAGCTCCTGGCCTTGCGCCTGCGCCAGTTGTTTGAGACGGATGGCTGCGGACAAGCCCGCCGGGCCTGCCCCCACAATCAGCACATCGTACTCCATGACATCTCTTTCCATCTTTGCTCCTTCGTCAGGCAATGGCCGGGATATCGATCAGGTCGCTACGCGTCGCCCCTTGGGTAAACGCCTGGCAGAACGCCAGAAACTGTCGAATGCCACCGGTCTGGTATTTTTGCCTGTGCCATAAAAAATAAAAATTGCGGTGAAATTGCAAGCCGTGGTTCTCAATCGGCACCAGGCTGCCGCGCCTGAATGCATCCTTGAGGGCCAGCCGCGAAATACAGCCTATGCCAAGGCCCGATTCTACCGCGCGCTTGATCGCCTCGGTATGTTCCAGCTCCAGCGTAATATTGAGTTTTGAATAATCCTGTTTAAAGGCGCGGTCAAAGGTCTCGCGCGTGCCTGAGCCCTTCTCGCGCACGATCCAGGGCTGTAGCAGTAAATCCGCTTTGTGGATGGGTTTGCCGCTTTGTGCCCACAATGCCAACGGATGCGTGGGCGCGGCAAAAATGACCAGTTCATCGGCAATCCAGGGCGCCACCGCAATATCGGGATGATTGCACTCGCCTTCTATCATACCCAAATCCAGGGTGTGGTTGGCAATCTGCTCGACGATGGTCCGCGTGTTCTGCACCTGCAACTGGATGTGGCTTTGCGGATACTGCTGCAAGAACTTGGCCACCAGCAAGGTGACCAGATAATTGCCCACGGTCAGCGTCGCGCCAATCTTGAGATGGCCGTAGCCCTGCTGCCCCTGCAGCATGCGCTCAATTTCACGCGCGCGGTCCAGCAACTCGACCGCTTTGGGTAAAAGCTGCTGGCCCGCTTCATTGATGCGCAAAGACTTGCCGACCCGGTCAAACAACTGGATATCAAACTGTTTTTCCAGCTCGATCAGGGCGGTGCTGGCGGCTGATTGCGACAAGGCCAACTGGTCGCAGGCACGGGAGACGCTGCCAGTGCGGCTAATCGCGACAAAGATTTCCAGTTGCCTGAGGGTGTATTTCATGGAGGGGGCTGCGTGGCCGAGAGTTGCGCCGCGTCAAAATCAATCTACAGAATAGATATATAATATTATAATAATCAATTTAATAAATATTACAAGCTGGCTTAAAATGCCCGGTTACGAGTAAATACCCCAACAAAGGCAAACGTTTTATGAAAGCATTAGTAGCGATCAAACGGGTCGTTGATTATAACATTCAAGTCCGCGTCAAAGCGGACGGTTCGGATGTGGATATCGAGGGCGTCAAAATGGGAGTCAATCCCTTTGATGAAAACGCCATCGAAGAAGCCATCCGCCTCAAAGAAAAAGGCATTGTCACAGAAATCGTCGCCGTCACCATTGGTGCCGCGACGCATCAGGATATCTTGCGCCATGCCCTGGCCATGGGTGTGGACCGTGTGACGCTGGTTGAAACAGCAAACAGCCTGGCACCGCTGGCCGTCGCCAAGGTGCTCAAAGCCGTGGTCGAGCGTGAACAGCCTGCATTGATCCTGCTGGGCAAGCAAGCCATTGATGATGATGCCGGCCAGACCGGCCAAATGCTGGCGGCCCTGCTCAACCTGCCACAAGCTACGTATGCCTCTCAGATCACCATTGCCGAAAATCAGGCGACCGTGGTGCGCGAGATTGATGGCGGCACGCAAACCTTGTCCGTGAGCCTGCCAGCTGTGATTACTGCTGACCTGCGCCTGAACGAGCCGCGCTACGTCAAACTGCCCAACCTGATGATGGCCAGAAAAAAACCCATTGAAACCCTCCCGCTTGATTCGCTCAATCTGTCACTCACCCATAGTGTGCAACAACTGAAGGTCGCCGCCCCACCAGAGCGCCCAGCCGGCGTGATGGTGAAAGACGTGAATGAATTATTGAGCAAACTGCGTACGCACGAGGGACTGCTGCCATGAGAACATTGATTATTGCCGAACACGACGGCCAACATTTAAACGAACAAGTGGCACGCGCCGTGACTGCGGCCCAACACTGGCAGCAACCAGTGGATGTATTGATTGCTGCTGCACAAGCTGACGGCCTGGCCGCACAAGCCGCCGCTTTGCAAGGCGTCAGCACCGTGCTGGTTGCGACCGATGCCGCCCTGCAACACCCAACCGCAGAACACCTGGCTGCGCTGGTTGTGCCGCTGGCGGCCAATTACAGCGTGGTGCTGGCTGCGCACAGCGCTTTCAGCAAAAACGTCTTGCCACGTGTCGCAGCGCTGCTCGATGTCAACATGCTGTCTGACGTGATCGAGATCGTGAATAGCAACACCTATGTGCGTGGCATTTACGCTGGTAACGTGCTGGCAACGGTGCAAAGCAGTGATGCCAAACAAGTGCTCACCGTGCGTGCCAGTAAGTTCTCTGCCGCTGCGACTGGCGCCAATGCTGCCATTCAATCGGTGACTGCGCCAGCTGCACCAGAAGGCAGCCGCTGGGTGGCAGAAGCCTTTAACAAATCCGAGCGCCCCCCATTGGCCGCCGCTAAAGTGGTGGTCTCTGGTGGCCGTGCGCTGGGCAGTGCGGATGCATTTAAAGACGTGCTGGCCCCGCTGGCAGACAAACTGCATGCCGCCATTGGTGCCAGCCGTGCCGCGGTCGATTCCGGTTATGCCCCCAACGACCTGCAAGTCGGCCAAACCGGTGTAGTGGTCGCCCCAGAGCTGTACATCGCCGTTGGTATTTCCGGCGCCATCCAGCATGCCTATGGCATGAAAGACAGTAAAGTGGTGGTCGCCATCAATCAGGATCCAGAAGCGCAAATCTTCAAGATTGCCGACTACGGCCTGGTGGCAGATTTGTTTGAAGCCGTGCCGCAATTGACGGCTGCGTTATAATTAAGTGTTTACCAATTAACCTTTTGAATTCAGAAACCTGTTCATCTCATGAGTAAAAAATATTCCACCGAAACGGTGTTGAGCGTGCATCACTGGAATGACACGCTGTTCAGTTTCAAAACCACCCGTGATCCTGGCCTGCGCTTTGAAAACGGCCAGTTTGTGATGATAGGCCTGGAAGTCGATGGCCTGCCATTGACCCGTGCCTACAGTATCGCCAGCCCCAACTACGAAGAGCATCTGGAGTTTTTCAGTATCAAGGTGCCCAATGGCCCGCTGACCTCACGCCTGCAACACCTGAAAGTGGGCGACCCGCTGCTGGTGAGCCGTAAGCCAACCGGCACGCTGATCACCTCAGACCTCAAGCCAGGCAAACACCTCTATTTCTTCTCGACTGGCACGGGCTTAGCGCCGTTCATGAGCCTGATTCAAGACATCGAAGTCTATGACCGCTTTGAAAAAGTCATCCTGATTCACGGCGTGCGTTACGTCAATGAACTGGCCTACGAAGACTTCATCACCAAAGAACTGCCGAATAACGAGTTTTTTGGCGAAGAAGTGCGTAACAAGCTGATCTACTACCCCACCGTCACACGCGAGCCATTTAAAAACATGGGCCGCCTGACAGACCTGGTGGAAAATGGCAAACTGTTTACCGATATTGGCTTGCCGCCATTGAATCCGGAAACGGACCGCGCCATGATCTGCGGTAGCCCGGCCATGCTGGTCGACACGGCCGCCATGCTGGACAAACGTGGTTTCAAAGTCTCGCCGCGCATCGGCGAACTGGGTGACTACGTGATTGAAAAAGCCTTTGTTGAAAAATAAGGGTTAAGACACATTGCATGTCCGGCTGTCATGAAAGTACACGCGCATGACAGCCCATGCCACTCTTCAGTTTGAACACGCCACTCTGGCTGACCTGCCTGCCTTATGCGCGCTGCTCGCGCAACTGTTTGCCCAGGAACACGAATTCTCCCCTGACCACGCGGCCCAGCAGCAAGGCTTGAGCCACATTCTGCAACACCCTGACATCGGCCATATTTTAGTAGCACGGCAACAAGGGCAAGTGATTGCGATGGTAAGCCTGCTGTTTACGATTTCGACCGCATTAGGCGGCCGCGTGGCATTGCTCGAAGATATGGTGGTCGATCAGACCTGTCGCGGCCTGGGCATTGGCTCGCAATTGCTGACTTTTGCGATTGCGCACGCGCGCCAGCAGGCGATCCAGCGCTTGACCCTGCTCACCGACCAGGATAATCAGGCTGGCCAGCACTTTTACAGAAAACATGGTTTTCAACCGTCAGGCATGCAAGTCTGGCGCCTGATCCTGTAAAGGTTTATGTCGTTAGCGCTTGCGGTCCTGCATGCCCAGTGCCACCATGATCGCCAACACAATCACGGCAGATAGCAGCAAGAAGCCTTGGGCATAGGCCTCGAAAATACCCGGCGGCAGCTGTCCATAAATACGCTCACGCCACTCCATAAATACCGCCATCATGGCCACCCCTACCACGCCGCCTAACTGGCGGGCATAACTGACCACCACCGAAGACTGGCCCAAATGCTGCGGCTCCATTTCATGCAAGGTGGCCAGATTTAATGCCGGCAAAATCAGGCCAAGACCAATGCGGCCCACAATGGTCGCTGCAACAATTTCCCAGTAGCGCACCTGATCGGCGGCCACGGCAAATACGATAAAAGATGCGCCGAAAATGACCAGGCCAGCCAGCGTAATCCGCCGTGGAGACAGTTGATCAGCCATCCGGCCAGCGATCGGGATGGTCAACACCAGGGCCATGCCTGAAGGCAACAGCAACACCCCAGCCTCTGTGGCCGAAAAGGCCATGGCATTTTGTAAAAATACCGGGATCAGATAAGTGGAGGCATACAGGCCAAAGCCATAGGCAAAGGCCACCAAGGTGCCGCGGCTAAAGGTGGGCCGCTGGAACAGATGCAATTGTATGATGGCATGCGGTAGTTGCCGGGCATGACGCATATAACAAAGCAGCGACCCTACCGTGAGCAAGGCCTGCCCCCAGGTCCACGGCGCAAACAGCCCACTGTGATGCAAGCTGGAGACAAACTCAATCAAGCCGATGGTCGCCGCCGACAACCAGCCCAGGCCCGCCCAGTCAAACGCATTGACCGGCTGCTGCCTGGGCGCAGGCAACCACCGCCAGGCACACAGCAGGGCGATCAGCGCAAACGGCACGCCAAGCAGAAAAATCGCCTGCCAGCCAAACTGATCCAGCAACCAGCCACTGATAGAGGGCGCGATGGCAGGCGTAAACGCAATGCCGACGATCAGGATCCCCGACGCGCGTCCCTGAATGTCTGGCGGAAACAGACGCATGAGCGCCATCACCCCCAGCGGTTGCAGCACGCCTGCAGCCAGGCCTTGCAGCAGCCTTGCAATCACTACCTGCACAAAGCTGTGCGCATAAAAGCCCGCTACGCTGGCCGCCACCAACAGCCACAGCGTCCACATAAACACGCGCCGCAAGCCAAAGCGCTGCAACCACCAGGCGGCAGGCAACATGCCTATGGTCATCGCCGCCAAAAATGCCGTCATGGCCCACTGCACATGATCCTGCCCCAAATGAAACGTGCGCGTCAACGCTGGCACCGCCACGTTAAAGCTGGACGTACATAACACCCCCGCCATCGTGCCGACGCCAATGATCAATAACACCATCCATTTGTAGCGCTCCCCATACCGCTGGGACAAGGCTTCAAAAGAATGTGGCAACAGGCGCAGGGACATGGGGTGGATGGCTTGAGTGGGCTAACAAGAAAGAGGACCTTAGCATGCATTTTTTGCAGTGTCACGCTGTCCGACCCTGCAAAAAAAGCAGAGTTCACGCACCCTAGCTTACAACCAGCTTTCAAGCGTTCAAGGGCAAAACAGCAACTGTTTGATTTTTATACCTATTCAATCAGCGGCGCAGACTGGCATCGTTTTTGCAAAAATGGGATGACTCAACTGCATTTAATTCAATAATTTACGAGGAGTGATTGTGAAACGCTGGATGATCTATACCTGCCTGGCAATGCTGACCAGTGCTGCTTTTGCCGATGAAATGCTAGACAACGAACTGGCCACGCTGCAGCATGCCTGGGCCAAAGCGACCTATCAAACTAGCAAAGACCAGCAAGAACCCGCCTTCAAAGCCCTGACCGAGCAAGCCCATCAACTCACGACCCAGCATCCTGACGCCAATGAAGCCATGATCTGGGAGGCGATCGTGTTAAGCGGTTACGCGAAAAGCATGGGGCCACTGCATCCGGTGAATGCCTTGAAAGCAGCTGAACAAGCCCGCGACCTGTTGCTGGCCAGCATCAAAACCAACCCGCAAGCGCTGCATGGTTCCGCATATACCACACTGGGCTCGCTCTACTTCCGCGTCCCTGGCTGGCCGATTGGCTTTGGTGACAAGAAAAAAGGCCGCGAGTATCTGGAGAAAGCACTGCAACTGAACCCGACCGGCATAGACAGCAACTATTTCTATGCAGACTTTTTACGTGCCCAGGGCGACTACAGCCAGGCCGTGACCTACTACCAGAAAGCCCTGCAAGCCCCTGCCCGCCCCGGCCGCGAAGATGCCGATGCTGGCCGCAAGCAGGAGATTGAAGAAGGCCTGCGCCTGGCACAAAGCAAACTGAAATAACCGTATTTGAAATAACGTCACTTGGAGAAGCACTGATGCGTCAATCTGTTTTCAATCTGTTGGTCAGCAGCCTATTGCTGACAGCCCCTCTGCTTGGGCATGCCGAAGGCTTTTATGGCGGCTTTAATGTCGGTGTAGCCAACAACAACCTCAGCACGCCAAATGGCGTGGACAAGGAGAACCAGGCGATTGCTGGCGTCGTCGGCGGTTATCGATTCAACCAGTATATTGCCGTCGAAGGCCAATATACCGGGATAGGCAAGGTGACGGATAACCTCAGCGGCAGCGCCAAGGCCGATGCCCTCAGCTTGACGGCTGTGGGCAGCATACCCCTCAATGAATCCTTTGATTTTTATGGCAAACTCGGTGTCGCCGCCACCAAAAGCAAAGTCTCTTCTGGCTTGAGCGCCTATAACGATGCCACACACACCGGGGCCACCTATGGCCTGGGTGCGGAATATCACTACGATAAAACCTTGTCCATGCGCGTAGGCTGGGATCACTACCGAGCAGAAGTGGATGTGACTGGTGGGGGCAGTAAAGGCTTTGATACCAACGTCGGTACGGTGGGTCTTATCTACAACTTCTGATATTGAGCCGGCATGCGGCTGGCAACGATGACTCGCCTGCCAGCCCGCTAAAACTTGATTTTTGAGGCGACCAGCGAAGCAGCTGCAGTTCTGGTTTCAACCCCCAGCTTCTGGAACACATGCTCAAGATGTTTGTTGATCGTGCGGGGGCTGGTGCCCAAAATTTCGCCCACATCCTTGTTGGTTTTGCCTTTTACCGTCCAGTACAACACCTCGGATTCGCGTTTGGTGAGCTGGAACAACTTGCCCAAGGACTCGATCTGCGCATCGTCAGAATACTCGCGCAACACCACCACCCATTGCTCTTCGCTGGTATTGGCCACAGTCAGGCTCAGGCGGGCGTTGCCCTGATTCACATTCAGCGTCTGCATGGACTGGCCTTCGGATAACTGTTGTACACAGTTTTCCAGCCATTGGTAAATCATGGGCGGCAAGGTTTGCACGGCATGATAAGCCTCTTTGGCGGCCCACTCTGCAAAGTATTGCTCCAGATATTGCTTGGCCAGCGGGGTTTGCCATATCAGGCGCTTGTCGCCGGGCAAGATGGCAATGGTCGCCTGACCAAAGGCATCCAGCGCCGAGGTGGCCTGATGCATTCTGGTGGCATTTTGCACATGCGCCTTGAGGCGGGCCAACACTTCTGCCGGCCTGACCGGCTTGGTGACATAATCCACGCCACCGGCATCAAACGCCATGGTCACGTGCTCCACTTCGGTCAAGCCGGTCATAAAGATGACCGGGATATGCTGGGTTTCTGCCGCAGCTTTAATCCGCCTGCAGGTGGCAAAGCCGTCCATCCCGGGCATCATGGCATCCATGAAAATCACTTGCGGCTGCATCAGGTGCGCGATTTGCAAGGCCATCTCGCCAGAGTTGGCCACCAGCACCTGATAACCGGACTCATCCAGCGCGTCGTGCAGATAGGCCAGGTTTTCTGGCACATCATCCACAATTAACACGGTATGGCTGGGACTGGTCATTTGGCATACTCCTCAATCAAGCGCAGCAGTTTAGCAAAATCAAAGCGTTCCATGGCCTGTTGCAGTGCGTAAATAAATGTTTGATGTTGCGGATGCTCGCGGCTCAGTGTGGCCAGCACCTCGCGCACGCCTTTGACATAGCCCATGCGGGCAAACTGCACCAGGTTATCCAGTAATACCTGCGGAATCGCTTCCGCAGGCGTGGCCGCAGCCTCAGCACTCGCTTGCGGCGCCAGCACAGGGGCGGCTAACGCCGGTGCAGTGCCCTGGCTAGCTTCATAGCGCCAGGTCAGGTTTAACTGATGGCCTATCCAGTCCAGCACCTCTTCGAGGTTCACCGGCTTCACAAAAAAGTCGCGCGCCGGAATCTTGGCCTGATTATCCAGGTTACGGTCATAGGCATTGGCCGACACAATCGCAATCGGCAACTGTGCGTGATGCACCTGGCGGATGATGTAGGCAGCCTCCCAACCATCCATCACCGGCATCGCCAAGTCCATTAAAATCGCATCCGCCTTAAGCATCTGGTATTGATTGACGCAGGCCTGGCCATTGGCGGCCTCATGCACAATAAAGCCCAGCGGCTGCAAGGTGTTGCGCAACAACTCGCGGTCCACCTCTTCATTATCCACCACCAGGATGGTTTTCACCGGCCCTTCATAACCCAGGCGCTGGCGCACCGTTTTCTTGGGGAGATGCGCAGTTTCACGGATCTGCGGCAAGAACAACCGGATTTCAAAGCGCGTGCCGTGGCCGAGCACGCTCTCAAACTGCATTTCGCCACCCATTAACTGCGTCAACAACTTGCTAATGGTCAGGCCCAGGCCGGTGCCGCCTATGCCAACCACATCGGCCGCGCTACCGCGCTCAAACGGCTCAAAGATTTTTTCCACCTCATTAGGGGCGATACCCGGCCCGGTGTCGGCAATATCAATTTGCGCAATCTCGCGCGCATAACTCACCTTGAATGTCACACTGCCCTTGCTGGTAAACTTGACCGCGTTACCGACAATATTGACCAGAATCTGCATCAGGCGCTTATGGTCTGCCCGCACGTACTCGGGCAGGTTGCCTTGCTTTTCAAAAATAAATGCCAGGCCTTTGTTTTGCGCCTGAATCTCAAACATGCTGACAATCTGGTCGATAAACTCGGGGAAATGCAGCGGTTTGACATCAAAGGTCATTTTGCCGCTTTCAATGCGCGCAATGTCCAGCGTACTTTCGATCAATGACAGCAAATGCTCGCCGCCGCGGCTGATGGTTTTAATCGCCTGCTTGCGGTGCTCGGGGATGCTGGCATCGTTAGTGAGCAACTGTGCATAGCCCAGAATACTGTTCAACGGTGTGCGCAACTCATGGCTAATACCGGTAATGTAGCGGCTCTTGGCCTGGTTGGCCTCTTCCGCCAGTCGGCGCGCCTTTTGTAACTGGGCATCGGTTTTTTTGTGCGACTCGATCTCTTCAAGCAACAAACCGGTTTGCCGGTTGGATTCTTCCTGTGCCACCCGGCGGCTAGCCGAGGTCAGCACCAGCCACCAGGCGACAATGCCGCCCAAAAACAGCAAGGCGACAAAAATCTTCAAATAGCCCAACCTGAAGTGACGCATCAACTCGGGATATTCGCGGCCGATGGTCAAGGCATCATGCAGGTAAATCAGGCCTATGGTGGCACCAAACAGCACCACCGCAATCACCATCAACAACAGAAAATGCGCCACGCCACCATTCAGGTGCGGCCACAAGCGTTGTGGCAAAAAGCGTTTATTTAACGCCTCCCACTGCGCACTGAGCCGCGCTTGCGGCTTGCACGCGTCATGGCAGCGCGCATCGAGGCAACAGCATAACGAGCAAATCGCCCCGCCATACGCCGGACAATGCGCCATGTCATTCATTTCATATTCACGCTCGCAAATCACGCAGCGCTGGGTCTTGGTTGGCTGCAAATACTTGGGCCGCGGTCTAGCCAGGTAATACTTGCCCTGGGTCCACCAGGCAATCAACGGTGACATCACCAGCGCAGTGATCAACGAAATAAACGTAGAGAATGACTGCGCCACCACGCCCATCGCCCCGGTATACGCCGCAATCGACACCGCCGAGGCAATAAACATGGCGCCCACACCCACCGGGTTAATGTCATACAAATAAGCGCGTCTGAACTCAATTCCCTTGGGGCTCAACCCCAGCGGTTTATTGATCACCAGATCCGCCACCACCGCCGCAATCCAGGCAATCGCCACATTGGCATACAGGCCCAAAATCTCTTCCAGCGCCTGGAACACATTGAGCTCCATCAGCACAATGGCAATCATCACGTTAAACGCCACCCACACAATACGGCCAGGGTGGCTATGCGTCAGCCGGGCAAAAAAGTTAGACCACGCCAGCGAGCCGGCATAGGCATTGGTCATATTCACCTTAAGCTGCGACACACAGACAAATAGCGCCGTCACCGCCAGCGCCACATGGTGATTGCTAAACACATGCTCAAAGCCTATCCAGTACATATGCGTTGGATTCACCGCCGAACTTAAAGGCATATCGCGGTTAAACACCAGGTAAGCCAGCAAGGCCCCCGCCAGCATTTTGAGCATGCCCAGCACCACCCAGCCAGGCCCCGCCATCAGCACACCCAGATTCCAGCGCCAGTAGTTTTCTTTATTGCGCATCGGCATAAAGCGCAAAAAGTCCACCTGCTCGCCAATCTGCGGGATCAACGCCACCCCCACCGCCGTCGCCGCGCCAAACATCACCCAGTTAAAATGCCCGCCCTCAGGCGAGATCCCGGCAAAATGGCTGAGCCGGTCAATCACACCCGGATCCATCTTGAAAATCGCAAAAAATGGCAGCAGCATCAGCGCAATCCACAGCGGCTGCGTGATCATCTGAATGCGGCTGATCAGCGTCACCCCATGCGTCACCAACGGAATCACAATCAACGCACTGACCAGATAGCCCAGATAAAGCGGCAAATGAAAATACAATTCGAGCGCATAGCCCATAATCGCCGCTTCCAGCGAAAACAGGATAAAGGTGAACGAGGCATAAATAAACGACGAGATCGTCGAGCCAATATAGCCAAAGCCCGCGCCGCGCGTGAGCAGGTCCATATCCAGACCATACTTGGCGGCGTAATAACTGATCGGCAACCCGGTTAAAAAGATAATCAGCCCCACCGCCATAATCGCCCACAAGGCGTTCTGAAAACCGTAGTTGATGGTAATGGTGCCGCCAATCGCCTCCAGCACCAAAAACGAAATTGCCCCCAGCGCCGTATTAGAGACCCGCAGAATAGACCACTTACGAAACGCCCGCGGCGTATAGCGCAAGGCATAATCCTCAATGGTTTCATTCGCCACCCAACTGTTATAGTCGCGACGAATTTTCACGATCCGCTGAATCGGCTCAGCGCGCGTAGGGGTCTCTGGTTCGGTGGTAAATCCGGTTACGGACGGGTTAGACAATCAACAATCCTTAGTATCAATAGCCAAGCGGGGAACAAGGCCAGCTTTCCCCGAGCATATACTAGGAGAGTTCGCTCATGCAATCACTACGTTAATTGACGTAGAGCATTGCTGAGAAATGTGTTGAGTTGACCAAATCGCAAACATGACTCTTGAGATGCCATGTCATACAAGATCAAAATAAAGCTACTCTCAACAGAATATATTTGAGAGTATTTAATTAATCAGTAAAAGAATTAGGAAATGTAATTCATGAGATTGCTGACTTATAGCTATATTAGGTTTTATTAGAATATTCAGTGAAAAATATATCTCTCTGAAGCCATTAAGTAAAAATACAAACTAACCAACAAAATATCCTTTTCAAAAAGTGAAGGGTATCGTTCAAGAAATATACCGAATTTTAATGGGTGAAAGTCAAAGAAATGATTGTGTACTCAGCGACAAAAAGAAAATTTCTAGAAGACGTCAGATCAAATAACATTGCTGAAATAATCGAGAGCGAGGTATTAAGAAAACTGAATAGAAACTCCCCTAGAAATGAGAGATTGTCCTGGGAAAACTCTCTGCAATATATGTCTCAAATCTTATGGGACGAAGATATACCATCTTCCGCAGGAGTAGCTATTGAATACAATCTACCCATGACTAACAGACGGGTAGACTTCATTCTTACGGGCAAAGATTCAGAACACAATGACACAGCCATTATTGTTGAGCTTAAACAGTGGCAGGAAGTAGAAAAAACAAACAAAGACGCTATCGTTAAAACGTGGTTGCAGCGAGGAGAGGTAGAAACAAATCACCCGTCTTATCAAGCATGGTCATATGCGGCGCTAATCGAAGACTATAACGAAACAGTTCGTAAAGAGTCCATTCGTTTGCAACCATGCGCCTATCTACACAACCTCAGATCGAGATCAGTTATAGATGATCCTTTTTATTCGAGCCATACAGAAAAAGCCCCAGTATTTGTATCGCAAGATGCAATTAAGCTTTCTGAGTTTCTCAAGCGCTATGTAAAGTATGGTGATAGCAATAACATCATGTATCGCATCGAACATGGTGTTATCAAACCATCAAAAAATTTGGCTGATGCTTTAGCTTCGATGTTGTCAGGTAATTCAGAGTTTTTGATGATTGATGAGCAAAAGTTGGTCTATGAAACCGCTCTGGATTTAGCGCACAAAGCTCAGCACGGTAAGAAGCAAACGTTGATAGTAAAAGGTGGGCCAGGCACAGGTAAATCCGTAGTTGCTATCAATTTATTAGGCGAGCTTACAAATCGCGAAATGCTCGTGCAGTATGTTTCAAAAAATGCAGCCCCTCGTGCAGTATTCAAGGAAAAGCTGACAGGTTCTAAAAAGAAAACTCAAATTGATCAAATGTTCAAAGGCTCTGGCGCTTATATCGAAGTGGAGCAGAATCAATTTGCAGCATTAATCATTGACGAGGCTCATCGACTTAATGAAAAGTCGGGGCTTTACAGCAATCTTGGTGAGAACCAAATCAAAGAGCTCATAGAGGCATCAAAGTTTAATGTTTTTTTCATTGACGAAGCTCAAAGAGTAACTTTAAGTGATATTGGCACCATTAACGAGATAAAGCTTTGGGCGAGTAAACTTGGCTCTACTGTTACTGAACTCGAACTAGTTTCTCAATTTAGATGCAATGGTTCCGATGGCTATCTGGCATGGGTTGATAACAGTCTACAAATTAGAGAAACAGCTAATCCCACGCTTGAAGATATTGATTACGAAGTCAAAGTATTTGATGACCCTAATCAATTAAGAGCAGCCATTTTTGATAAAAATAGAGCTTCTAATAAAGCTCGTTTAGTAGCTGGGTATTGTTGGGATTGGGCGAGCAAAAAAGATAAATCAGCTTTCGATATTATTATTCCAGAGTTTAGTTTCAAAGCTCAATGGAATTTAGACGAAGATGGAAGTTTATGGTTGATAGCTGAGCATTCAGTAGAGCAAATCGGGTGCATTCATACTTGCCAAGGATTAGAGCTTGATTACGTGGGTGTGATTATTGGTAATGACTTTGTCATCCGTGATGGGGTTGCAATAACAGATGCCGGAAAACGTTCTTCAAACGACAAGTCGATACGTGGCTATAAAACCCTATTAAAAAATGAACCCAATAAAGCCAAACAACTAACTAGCGAAATCATAAAGAACACTTATCGAACATTAATGACGCGAGGGCAAAAGGGTTGTTTTATCTTTTGTACTGACAAAGAAACACGAGAGTACTTTAAACAAATAGCAGATCGACAAAATCAAGTTAAAGATGATTTAACTACAGAATATCCTGGTTTGGATTTAAACGTTGTTCCATTTGAGCAAGCGAACCCCTTTAAAACGCACGTTCCAATTTATGACTTGCAAGCTGCGGCTGGTGGATTTAGTGACTTTCAAACAATCGAAGGTTGTCAGTGGGTCGAGTTACCAAGCCACATCAATGTTAGCGAAGGTATGTTTGTAATGCAGGTTATTGGCGAGTCAATGAATCGCCGCATACCTAATGGTTCATGGTGTTTGTTTAAAGCGAATCCGGGTGGCACTCGAAATGGAAAAGTTGTCCTTGTTCAGCATCGAGAAATTGAAGACCCTGATCATGGCGGTGAATACACTGTTAAGGTCTATCAAAGTGAAAAAACATTTGAAGATGGAATAGCCATAAATTCTCGAATATTATTAAAACCAGACACTACTGCTTTTGGATATAAACCAATGATATTTAATGATGGATCAGAAAGTTTGCTAGTACTAGGTGAGTTTTTAGCAGTAATTTAATAGCACTAATTTTTCGCGGTGAACTAATCGAAGCGAGGTGTTAAATTGAAAATAAGCCAACGACTTGATTTACGAAAAACTCGAATCGATGGGATCGGTTTTGATTGATGGCAAGGATGTATCGGAAATGAAGAGGAATGCAGATATGAGAAAAGGCGCATGAATTACTCGATATATGGCGGTGTGGCCGTTGATTTTGATCCATTTTAATATATACTTAAAATATATACTTCAAAGGTGGCAATGATGAAAACAGCTAAACTTTTTCAAAATGGTCAAAGCCAGGCGGTACGTTTGCCTAAAGAGTTTAGGTTTGACGGCGATGAGGTGTTTATCAAGCGATCGGGCAATGCGGTAGTATTGATTCCCGCCAACCACTCTTGGGATGCCTTATTTAGTAGCTTAGACCAATTTAGCGATGATTTTATGTCTGAGCGTGCCCAGCCAGAACAGCAAAACCGCGAGGATTTGTTTTAATGAAGTTGATGCTGGATACCAATATCTGTATTGCAATTATCAAGCAGAAGCCGCCTGCTGTTTTGCAGCAGTTTGAGGCGTATCAAATTGGCGATATTGGCATCTCGACTGTCACTTTGGCTGAGTTGCGTTATGGTGTGGCGAAAAGCCAACAGCGTGAAGCGAACCAAGCAGCGCTAGATGCGTTTGTACTGCCGCTGGAAATAGCCGATTTTGACGAAGCGGCTACACTGTATTATGGGTCTTTACGTGCCAGCTTGGAAAAACAAGGCACACCCATTGGACCGCTGGACACCATGATTGCGGCACATGCTTTGAGCTTGGATGTGACGCTGGTGACTAATAACACTAAAGAGTTTGCGCGGGTGGATAGGCTGAAATTAGCAGATTGGCTCAATCAATAAACCATTTAGTTAGCCATTGGTGAACATGCGTTGTTTAAATGCCGCGGCATCAAACGGTTGTGGCTCACCACTGTTTTCGCCTTCAATCAATGCTTTTCTGAGGTCTTCAACTTGGACTGTGCGCTCTTGCTCTTTGCGGATCAGGTCCCGGATATATTCGCTGTCGTTGGTATACTGACCGCTTTCAATTTGCGCTTTAATCCAGCTATTTTTCTGGGCGGTCAAGGTGATGGTTTTGCGAACGAGTGCCATAACTAAACCTTTTCACTTTTCAAGCTCACGCCGCTTGTAACTGCGGCACTTCAAGATTAATTTTTTCGCTTAACGTGTTTTCAGCAATTTTTAAATCGTAGGCGGTTTGCAGGTTTAACCAAAACTGCGGGGTGGTATTAAAAAACCTTGCCAGCCTGAGGGCGGTATCCGCCGTGATGCCTCTTTTTTCGCGCACAATATCGTTGATGCGTGGCGCGGGTACTCGCAACTGCATTGCCAGCGCGTGCGGGGTCATGCCCAGGGGAGCCAAAAACTCTTCGCGAAGAATCTCACCTGCATGGATGGGCCTTAATTTACTTGGTGTCATCATTGCTCCTATTTGCGGTAATCCACAATTTCAACATCCGTTACCCCTGAACGAATGCAGTCTTCTATCTCTGTAGCATAGCATTTTGCGGATATGCGCAAAATGGATTATCCCTAGATTACCCCTCCACCGCTATTACTCACAACCGCTGCCAACTCTTCCGCAAACACCGCTAATGCCCTAGCCTCCAGTTGCAGTATTTTTTGCGTAAGTGCCGGGTTATCTACAGGTAAAAAAGAAGCACCGCCCAAATCGCTCAACACGACCTTTTCAGGCCCCCACAAAATATTATGCGCGTATAAATCGCCGTGCATGAGGCCATGGGCATGTAGATGCTCTGCGGCTTGCGTGATGCCTTTTAAAATAAATTCGGCTTGTTGTGGCGTGAGTGTTAAGTCATCCGCGTAGACATCGCGTGTGCAGCTTTCATAGCTGGGGGGCTTTGCCAGCACTTTTAAATGGGCGTCGAGTAGCGGCATGACCAAGCCATCAACGCCTTGCGGGTGATTGTGTATCACGCCTTTAACGCCGACTAAATTGGGGTGCTCGCCGGCTAGCATATTGGCATGCATTTCACAGCGTGGCAGGCCGTCGCTGGTGAGGCCACTCTTGAAGAGTTTTACTGCCACAGACTCTGGCATGTTTTTGTTTTGCATTAACGCCTGGTAGGTAACGCCAGAGGCACCTTCACCTAAGACCTGTTGCAGCGTGAGGGTTTGCCAATCGATATGCTGCATGGGATGTTGGCTGATTAACGCTTGCTCGATGGTGTTACAAAACGGGTTGCCAGCATAGGCGAGCCAGGTGAGTTTGGGTAGGTCAAATAAAAATTCGGGCAAGGTCTCAAACTGGTTGGCAGAAATCCGCAATAACTCTAAGCCGTGGCAATTTGCCAGGCTGGCGGGCAAGCTGCTGAGCTGGTTACCTGCCAGCATGAGTTTTTGCAGTTTGCTGCACTCGCCCAAGGCATGAGGCACCCTACTTAATGCGTTATCAGTGACGATAAACCAGCGTAAGGTGTGGGTGGGGATGGCGGCTTCCGGGATGTGTTTGATCTGGTTGGCTTTAAAACCAATCATGCTTAGGTTCTCGCATTGCCCCAACACCTCCGGTAGGTGCGTAAACTGGTTGTTTGAGCAAAACAAAATGCGCAGTTTTTTCAAGCGATTGAGATCACTGGGCAAATCAGTCAGCGCATTGCCGGACAAATCCAGAATTTCGAGGCTATCAGCTAACTCGAAAATCTCAGCGGGGAATTGCGTTAACTGCGCACTTAATTTGAGCTGTTTGGCCCCTTGAAGTTTGCCTGCCTTGAGTTGAGCGAGGGTGTCGTCGGGCGCTGGGGTGGGTGTCATCACAGTCTATGTGTTTTTTTGATGCGCTATGTTACTTCAATTACTCTGCATGCAAGGCGAACTGAGTGTCTAGAAGCAAAAATAAAAGCCAGCAGTGACGCTGACTTTTATTGTGCATGAGACAATTAGGAACCCCGCTGAATACGTGCAGCACCTTATCGGGGTATACCCTACTACGACGCTACGCCAACATCCAGACAGCGCCCAAGCCCAGCATCAAGCCGCCCAGTAATTGCGTGGCTTTTTGCAGTTGCGGATTGGTCTGGCGGCCCAATACCCAGCCTAAGCCATGCAGTACAGCGGTTGCCAACACCATGCCCGCCAGGCCTGACCATTGGTTGCCGATTTCCATGCCATGCAAATAACCGTGCGCCGCAGCGGCGATGCTGACAACGCCAATTTGTACGGCGCGGTTTACTGTTACATTGCTCACCAGTAACAAGCCCATGACCACCACACTGGCCGCCACCAGGGTTTCAGCCAATGCGACTGGCAGCCAAGCCATTGCCAGTGAAGCCGACAAGGCCATCACAGTCACAAACAGCACAGGCAACTGCCAACCTTGCGCGGCCGGACGGCGTGCTGCCCAGATCCCCAGCGCGAACATTACCAGCAGATGATCCCAGCCACTGAATGGATGCATGAAGCCAGCGGCAAAGCCAGATTCCAGGCCGTGGCCGGGATGGGCAACCGCGCTGGTTGAAGCTGCGAGCGCACCTAAAAATAAAAGAATATTTTTTTTCATTGAATCTTCTCCAAACGAATTACATTGCGATGAGTCTGTCTTGCACCCACCATTTTTCACTTCGATTTCAACCCTAAAATTGGCAATGCGCGTTTGTGGCAAGCCGTATCGGCGCAGACAGTACACAGGAGTACGGCAAGCTGATACAACACCGCCACGGACGCGTAGCATTTGCTTGATTAAAGCATCAGGCCTTGTTTTTCGATGAACCTGACAATTTCTTCTAATCCCTGCCCCGTCTTCAGGTTGCTGAAAATAAACGGTTTCTCGCCGCGCATCTTCTTGGCGTCACGGTCCATCACTTCGAGCGAGGCACCCACCATAGGCGCCAGGTCTATCTTGTTGATCACGAGCAAATCAGATTTGGTAATACCGGGGCCACCTTTGCGCGGGATTTTCTCCCCGGCGGCGACATCAATCACGTAAATCGTCAAATCAGACAATTCGGGGCTGAAGGTGGCGGCCAGGTTATCGCCACCGCTTTCGACAAACACGATATCCAGCGTCTGAAAACGTTTGCTCAGTTGCATCACCGCTTCGAGGTTCATGGAGGCGTCTTCGCGGATGGCGGTGTGCGGGCAGCCACCGGTTTCGACGCCGATGATGCGTTCTGGCACCAGCGCTTCGTTGCGGGTTAAAAATTCGGCATCTTCTTTGGTATAAATATCGTTGGTGACCACGGCAATGTTATATACCTCGCGCAAACGCTGGCAGAGCGCCAGGGTCAGCGCGGTTTTGCCGGAGCCCACCGGGCCACCAATGCCCACGCGCAGCGGCTCTTTGAACTCGGTGACTTCAGGCATGGGGCTATCAAATTGGGTATGTATTTTCATCATGGGTTAAACGCTCTTCAACAAACAGGTTATGACCTGAACAAACGGCTGTACTGGGTCTCGTGCAAACAGCCCGCGATACTCAGCAATGGGTTAAAGTTACTCACCTCTTCATCTTGCAGGGCCATCGCGCTGGCGACCACTTGCGGCAATTGTTCACCTAGCGCCAGTAAAATGGTCTGCCCGGCCACTTGGCCCAGCGGCACGGTTTTCATGGCGGCGCTGGCCTGATTTTCACACCAGCCCCAGGCGTAGCCATGCAACATATGCTCAGGCGCAATCTGCCAGTGTTGGGCGATGGCGGCATACATTGTGGGAAATGCCGGGCTCGTCAGGGTGTTGAGTTTTGCCACCAACGCAGGTGGCGTGTCTTTGAGCTCGGACAGCAGGCGACGCAGTGAATAGCCCATTTGTCGGGTTTCAGCATAGCCTTCGGCGGTATCGCGGCCCGCCTGGTAAAAATCATCCCACGCCTGCACTTGCGCCAGGTCATCGGCTTGCCAGGCTTGATACAAGCGGTAGAGCACCGGCAACTCGAAGCGCGCCTGATACACCTGCAAGCTATCGCCTATCCAGGCTTGTGCGCTCGGCACATCCTTGACCTGGCCGGATTCAATCGCCCACTCCAGCCCCTGCGAGTAACAATAGGCCCCCACAGGGAGCAACGGGCTGGCCAGCTGCAGCAAGCGACTGAGGGCCAGACTCGCGTTTAATGGGCTGACACTCATTCGCTGCCCTGCCCGCTTTTCACGCGTGGGCGCAACGCTTGCAAACTGTCCTCATCATGGCCATGCCGGTGACCGCCACCATAGGCCCCGGCCTCCGGCTCAAACGGCGCATGGACTTCACTCACTTGCATACCCAGCCCAAGCAACATGTCACGTAACACATAATCTTGCTCCAGCCGCAGCCAGCCATCGCCAATTTGCAGTGGCACATGGCGGTTGCCCAGATGATAGGCGGCGCGCATCAAGTCGCGCGGCGTCGGTGCAATGACGTTATACACCGGCTCCTGCGCCGCCACGATCTGCACCACCACACTGCCGTCTTCAGACTGGATCAAATCACCCCCGCGCAGAATCAGGCCGCGCGATAAAAACAGCGCCGCTTCACGGCCAGAAGCCAAGGTCACGCGCAAACGGCTTTTCTGGCGCTGGTCAAACGGCAGCTCCAGCGTGTCGTCAATATGGCCACTGAGGGCAATGCGTTCGGTTAAATGAATCATTTTTTAATTTCAATCACAATCAATGTGCCCGCACAGCCCATGATTAAAACAAGAAGTACCGCTGCGCCATTGGCAGCACTTCTGCCGGTTCACACACCAGCGGCATACCATCCGCCAGCACTTCATAGGTTTCCGGGTCCACGTCTATCTTGGGCATCCAGGTGTTATGCACCATGTCCGCTTTTTTGACGTCGCGCGTGCCTTTGACCGCCACCAATGGTTTTTGCAAACCGAGCGCCTTAATTTCGGGGTTCTCCAGCGCGGCTTGCGAGACAAAGGTCAGGGCGGTTTTGAGGCCGCCGCCATAGGCACCAAACATAGGGCGGTAATGCACGGGCTGTGGCGTCGGGATAGAGGCGTTAGGATCGCCCATCGCAGCCGCGGCAATCATGCCCCCCTTGATAATGGTAAATGGCTTCACGCCAAAGAAGGCGGGTTTCCACACCACCAGGTCAGCCAGCTTGCCGACCTCGATCGAGCCGACCACATGACTGATACCATGTGTCAGCGCCGGGTTGATGGTGTATTTGGCGATATAGCGTTTGACGCGGAAGTTGTCGTTGCCCGCCGCATCTTCAGCCAATGGCCCGCGCTGGATTTTCATTTTGTGCGCAGTTTGCCAGGTGCGGATAATCACTTCACCGACACGGCCCATGGCTTGCGAGTCGGATGACATCATGGAAAATGCGCCCAGGTCATGAAAAATATCTTCGGCAGCGATGGTCTCACGACGGATACGACTTTCGGCAAAGGCAATATCCTCGGCAATCGCCGGGTCCAGATGGTGACACACCATGAGCATATCCAGATGCTCATCTATAGTGTTGACGGTAAATGGCCGCGTCGGGTTTGTAGAGGATGGCAGCACATTGGGTTGGCTGGCCGCTTTGATAATATCTGGCGCATGACCACCGCCTGCCCCTTCGGTATGAAAGGTATGGATGGTGCGACCCTTGAACGCGCCTATGGTGGTCTCGACAAAGCCGGACTCATTCAGGGTATCGGAGTGGATCGCAACCTGGATATCCATTTCATCCGCCACACTCAGGCAGTTATCAATCGCGGCGGGCGTAGTGCCCCAGTCTTCATGCAACTTGAGGCCAATGACCCCTGCGCGCACCTGCTCTCTGAGCGGTTCAGGCAGGCTGGCATTGCCCTTGCCTAAAAAGCCCAGGTTCATGGGGAAAGCATCGGCTGACTGCAACATACGGTGAATGTGCCAGGGGCCGGGCGTACAGGTAGTCGCAAAGGTGCCAGTCGCAGGCCCGGTGCCGCCGCCTATCATGGTGGTGACGCCAGACATCAGGGCTTCTTCAATCTGTTGCGGGCAAATAAAGTGGATATGGGTATCAATGCCGCCGGCCGTGATGATCATGCCTTCGCCGGCAATCACCTCGGTGCCCGCGCCTATGGCAATGGTCACGCCGGGCTGGATATCCGGGTTGCCGGCTTTGCCGATGGCAGAAATATAACCGCCCTTGATGCCGATGTCGGCCTTGACGATGCCCCAGTGGTCGATAATCAACGCGTTGGTGATGACGGTATCTGCCACTTCGGCGGCCAGCCCCTGGCCTTGGCCCATGCCGTCACGGATGACTTTGCCGCCACCAAACTTGACCTCTTCACCATAAATCGTGAAATCCTGTTCGACTTCTACCCACAGCTCGGTGTCGGCCAGCCTGACCTTGTCACCCACGGTGGGGCCAAACATTTCCGCGTATGCGCGTTTATCCATTTTCACTGTCATTGCTACTCCCTACTTTAAGGCGCCCATTACGCGGCCAGCAAAGCCATACACTTTGCGCGCACCCGCCAGTTTGACCAATTGCACGGTACGGGTCTGTCCCGGCTCAAACCGCACCGCAGTGCCCGCCGCAATATTCAGGCGATAGCCATAGGCCAGCGAACGATCAAACGACAAGGCATCGTTGGTTTCATAAAAATGGTAATGCGACCCGACCTGTATCGGCCGGTCGCCTGTATTGGCCACATCCAGCGTGACCGTTTCACGCCCAACATTTAATTCGATGTCGCCTGCTGCGACCTGCATTTCGCCGGGAATCATATGCTTTCCTCGTTTTTAATATGCATTCTTAATACCTTTTTTTTACCGCCGATACACGCAGATAAACGCCGATATTTTGTGCATCCGGTTTCGACAGAGTGTTTACATAAATCCACCACTCCAAAACCAGTGCTGGCCAAAGATGATATTGATTTTATCGGCGTGCATCGGCGTTTATCGGCGGTTTAATTTTTTGTATCTATTAGGGAATCGGATGATGCACCGTCACCAGCTTGGTACCGTCTGGGAAGGTGGCTTCGATTTGTATATCCGGGATCATTTCCGGCACACCTTCCATCACCTCATCCCGTGATAACAGCGTGGTGCCGTAGCTCATCAGCTCGGCCACCGTTTTACCGTCACGCGCGCCCTCCATAATCGCTGCGGAAATAAACGCCACCGCCTCAGGATAATTCAGTTTCAAGCCACGCGCCTTGCGCCGTTCAGCCAGCAAGGCCGCGGTAAATATCAATAACTTGTCTTTTTCTCTGGGAGTTAATTCCATAGGATTGTTCTCTGACTATATTTTTGTGCACGCAGCTTATGTATTCCAAATCCGCGGTCTGACTGCGTCTCTTTGATAATACCATGGCCGCAGTAACTGCCAGCACTGCTCAAAATACTGCCTGGCCTGCTGTGAAGCCTGGCCAACATAACGGATACATAACACCTCTGGCAAGGCGGTCACGCCAGTATTGGCATCAGGCAAAGTAATCTCGCGACAAGCATGCAGCACCTCTGCGGGCACGGCCCCGGCACACACCAGAAAAGTACCGAACACCACCGACCCACCCAGGCCGACAGGACTGCATTTTAAGCGGTCATTGGCGTGCATGCGGGCACGCTCATTCCAGATCAAGCGGCCATCGCGACGGATGCGCTGATTGAGCTGATAGGCGCCGGTCTGCCAGCGTTCCTGCTGCGCCTGACGGCCCAAACAGACGATGTCCCACGTCGCAAGGGTGGCATCGCCCGCCAGATCAATCTCGGCATTAAAGCCAACTTCGGCGGCATCAAACAGGATATTTTCTTGCGGCAGCCACTCGAGGCCACTGCCGGACGCCAGCTGAAAATGCAGCGTTTGTGTAGCCATCGTGCCATTGGCCTTATACCACTTGCCAGCGCCGGGGGTGGTCAGCAAGGCGTTTGCGCCCTCCCCCACGTGCACTTGCAAATGCAGCGCATCGCCCCCCGCCACCCCGCCAGGCGGATGCACAATGACGGCATGGCAAATGGCTTCGCCTTCAGGATGCAGGCTTTTTTGCACCACCAACGGGCCTTTATGTAAGCGGTGTGCCAGGTAAGAACGTGCTTCACGTTTGGCAAAGCCAAGCTCTAATCGAGCTTGCCAGTGTTTTGTTGCGATCGTTTGCGCTAGCGATGGTGGCGTATGCTTTAAATCATCCATAACGGCATCATGCCACAGTCAAATCAGGAATATTACTTTTTAATGCTTGCCACAGAGGACACAGCACACAGAGGAACGGCAAATTCGTTTTGCTCTGTGGACGCCGTGTCCTCTGTGGCTAAAAAAGCACTTATACAGACAAATAACTTTTTACCTTAGCTGCATCCACGTTGTCGCGCGTATCCTCATGGATAAAACGGCCTTTATCAATGACGATAATACGGTCTGCCACTTCCATGGTGAAGCTCAACACCTGCTCGGAGACGATGATGGTGATTTCACGCATTTTGCGGATTTCGTTGAGCACCTTGGCGATGTCCTTGATGATGGACGGTTGAATCCCTTCGGTCGGCTCATCCAGCAGTAATACTTTTGGATTGGTCACCAGCGCGCGGGCAATCGCCAATTGCTGCTGCTGACCACCGGACAGGTTACCGCCCTTGCGTTTACGCATTTCATGCAACACCGGGAACAACGCGAAAATATCATCCGGGATCTCGCCTGAAGCCGATTTTTCGAGACCGGTTTCGATGTTTTCCTGTACGGTCATGTTCGGAAAAATCCAGCGGCCTTGTGGCACATAGGCAAGCCCCTTCATGACGCGTTCATGGGTAGCTGAGCCTTGCAGATCTACCCCATCAACGGTGGCTTTGCTGGCTTTGCTTGGCAAAATGCCCATCAGTGATTTGAACAGCGTGGTTTTGCCCATGCCGTTGCGGCCCATGATGGCCAGTGTTTCGTTTTTGTTGGCTTTGAAATTCAGGCCATGAATGACCTGACTTTGGCCATAACTCACCTGCAAATTTTCAATTTCAAACATGCTGTGCTCCTTGAATGGCCTAATCCAATTAATGTCCTAAATACACTTCGATGACTTTTTCGTCTGCCTGGACTTTCTCCATCGGCCCCTCGGCGAGGATTTTGCCCTGATGCAGTACTGTCACCTTGTGCGCAATTTTCTTCACAAACTCCATATCGTGCTCGATCACAATCACCGAGCGGTTCTGGCAGATGCGGTTGAGCAAATCGGCGGTCTGGTCGCGCTCCTTGGCGCTCATGCCTGCCACAGGTTCATCCAGCATCAACAGCTCAGGCTCTTGCATGAGCAACATGCCGATTTCCAGCCATTGTTTCTGGCCGTGACTGAGCAAGGCAGATTCCATCTCAAGAAACTCGGTCAACATGATGTCTGCCGCCACTTTGCGTACACGGTCTTCCACCTCTTGTGTCCGTTTGAAGGTCAGGCTGCCAAACACGCCGCGGCCTTTGGGGTAAGACACTTCCAGGTTTTGATAAACCGTGAGGTTTTCATAAATGGACGGGTTCTGAAACTTGCGGCCGACGCCGGAACGCACAATTTCGTGCTCGGACAGCTTGGTCAACTCAGTGTTTTTAAACTTGATTGAACCGGCTGTAGATTTGGTTTTACCGCAAATCAGGTCCAGTACCGTGGTCTTGCCGGCGCCGTTAGGCCCCACCAGCACACGCAGTTCGTTTTTGTCGATATACATGGTGAGGCTATCCACCGCTTTAAAGCCATCGAAGGAGACGGTCAGGTCTTCTACTGCCAAGACGAAGTCGGTATTACTCATGCTTCTGCTCCTCTCATTTTATTGCTTTCGATCGCGGACGGCTGATCAGTGCTGGCCGCCGCTTTCTTACGTGATGTTTTCTTGACGCCCGCTTCGGTAGAGGTTACGGCGCCCGTGGTTGAAGATTCGGTAAGTACTGCTTGTGCTTCTACCTCAGAAGTACTTACCTCAGGCTTTTTTGCGTCAGCCTTGTCTTTGAACCAGCCATATTTGGTCGCCAGGTTGTCCCAGATACCAGCCAGGCCATTCGGGAAGAACATCACCACAGAGATAAACAGGCCACCCATGAGGAACAACCACAACTCTGGATAGGTCTCTGAAAACACGGTTTTACCATAGTTAACCAGCAAGGTGCCATATACGGCGCCAATCAGCGAGGCACGCCCACCCACGGCACAGAAAATCACCATTTCAATCGAAGGCACAATGCCGACAAAGGACGGTGACATAAAGCCCACTTGCAAGGTAAACATTGCACCACCAACGGCAGACATCATCGCCGCCAGGCAGAAGATAAAGATTTTAAAGTTGGAAACGTCGTAACCAGAGAAACGCACCCGCTCTTCTTTGTCGCGCATGGCTAGCAACAACATACCGAACTTGCTGCTCATGATGTATTTGGACAGGAAGATCGCCCCGAACAGCAACAAACCATTCACGTAGTACAGGATATATTTGGCAGAATCGGTGCGAATATCCCAGCCCAACATGGTACGCAGGTCTGTCATGCCGTTCACACCACCGGTATAGCCTTGCTGACCAACAATCAGGATACTCAGGATCAGGGCAATCGCTTGCGTGATGATGGAGAAATACACCCCACCCACACGACGCTTGAACATGGCATAACCGATGATGTAGGCAAAGATGGCTGGCACGGTGAGTACAGCAATCAGCGTGAAGGGTAAGCTTTTGAACGGCTCCCAGAACCATGGCAAGGCCGTGAGCTGGTTCCAGTCCATAAAGTCAGGAATGCCTGGCGTAGACTGGATTTTAGTGGTTTCTGGATCGGACGCTTCCAGCTTGAGGAACATCGCCATCGCATAGCCCCCCAGACCGAAGAAGATGCCCTGGCCCAGACTCAAAATACCGCCATGCCCCCATAACATCACCAGGCCAACGGCGACAAAGGCGTAGGTCAGGTATTTACCAATCAGGTTCAGGCGGAAAATATCTACCCCCAGTGGCAACACGACGAAGATCAGGGCGGCCAGCGCAGCCAGGCCGATCACGCCTTCCTTACCACCCAGTACAGGACTGGCTTTCATTTTTTCCCATAATGTCATCAAAAATCTCCTCTATTGATGCGTTGATTCTAGTGCGACAGATACAAAGTACTAATACGTCTATTTACTTATGGCAACGCGTGAGAAGCATGCTCACACGTTGCCGTATCTGTTATTTACGCAGTTTGGAGGCAAACAAACCTTCAGGTTTCATCATCAAGATTGTGACGATGGCAAGCAGCGTGGACACTTTACCCATGGAGCTGGTCATAAAGAACTGCAGGATAGATTGCGCCTGGGCGATGCCGAAGGCTGAGGCAATCGTCCCTACAATGCTGGCTGCACCGCCAAACACCACCACCATAAAGCTGTCTACGATGTAGAGCGTACCCGTGGTTGGCCCGGTAGAAGCAATCGTGGTAAACGCAGCGCCCGCGATCCCGGCAATGCCGCACCCCAAGGCAAAGGTCACACGGTCGACTTTTGCAGTGTTAATGCCCACTGCACCCGCCATGGTACGGTTCTGCACGGTGGCACGCACACGTAGGCCCCAGCGTGATTTATACATAAACATATATACACCGAGGGTCACCAGCGCAGCCAGGGCCATCACAAAAACACCGTTGATCGGGATATCAATGTCTGGCGTCGGCTTGAAAGAGCCCAACATCCACTCAGGCAACTCGGCACTCACCTCTTTGGCGCCAAAGGTAGAGCGGAAGATCTGCTGCATGACCAGGCTTAGCCCCCAGGTCGCCAGCAAGGTATCCAGTGGCCGCTTGTACAGGTGCCGGATCATGCCGTATTCAACAACATAGCCGACCGCGAATGCCAGCCCGAACGCAATGAGGATGGCAAACAAAAAATAGTAATTGGTGAAGCCGTAAGTGGCAGCCACCTTGGATAGCATGACTGTGGTATAGGCACCGATGGTCATAAACTCACCATGCGCCATGTTAATCACACCCATCTGCCCGAAAATAATCGCGAGACCCAGTGCCATGAGTAGCAACACTGTAAACATGCTCAGGCCGGAAAAGCCTTGCATCACCACAATATTGCCTATATCTGCCATCGAATAACCAAACATATCGGTCTCCTTAAAATGCAACTTCTCAAAATTGCTGACTGCTTGAAATTGTTTACAACTTGAATGCTGTTTGCGCCAAACGGTAGCCGGAGTAACCGGCTACCGCTTAAGCATTTACGACAGGACTAGCTTATTGATAGCCTTTTGGAAATGGATCAGGTTTGATGTAATCAGAGGTGTATACCACTTTGGCCTGGCCATCTTTACCCCACTGACCAATACGCAGCTTGGTGGTCAGGTGGTGGTTGGCTTCCACAGTAACAGGGCCTTCTGGTGCATCTTTGAAAGTGTAGCCTGGCAATGCTGCTTGCACTTTGTCTACATCGAAGCTACCTGCGCGCTCAACGGCTGCCTTGTACAACCATGGACCCAGGTAAGCAGCTTGTGTCACGTCGCCGATCACAGACTTCTCACCCCAGCGTTTTTTGAACGCCTCTACAAATTTCTTGTTAGCCTCATTGTCTTGAGACTGGAAGTATTTCATCGCAGAGTAGAAACCAGCCAGGTTTTCACCGCCGATACCCAACACTTCGTCCTCGGTCACGGAGATCGTCAACATGGTTTGTTTGCTGGAGTTCAAACCAGCAGCGTTCAATTGTTTGAACCAAGCCACGTTACTGCCGCCCACCACCGCTGCGTAGATCACGTCAGGTTTTTTCAGTTTGATTTTGTTGATCACAGAACCGAACTGGGTGTCACCCAAGGCGATGTATTCTTCACCCACCACAGTGCCATGCAAGTGTTGCTCGATGTGTTTACGGGCAATCTTCATGGAAGTACGTGGCCAGATGTAGTCAGAACCAATCAGGTAGAAAGTCTTGGCTTTTTTCTCTTTAGCGATCCAGTCCAACCCTGCCAGAATTTGTTGTGTCGCTTCTTGACCGGTGTAGAACACGTTTTTGGATTGCTCCAGACCTTCGTAGAAGGTTGGGTAGAACAACAAGCCATTGTCTTTTTCAAACACTGGCAAAGCCGCTTTACGTGAAGCAGACGTCCAGCAGCCCATCACAGCAGCCACTTTGTCTTTTTCCAGCAGTTTCTTCGCTTTTTCTGCGAAAGTTGGCCAGTCAGACGCACCGTCTTCCTGGATAATTTCAATCTTGCGGCCCAGAATACCGCCCATGGCGTTGATCTGTTCGATCGCCAGCTTTTCAGCCTGGATAGAACCGGTTTCACTAATCGCCATCGTGCCGGTGGCAGAGTGCAGAATACCTACTTTTACTGTGGAGTCAGTCACTGCCAAGCCAGTCGTATTCACTTTTGCAGTCGGATAATCCGCTGCAAATGCATGACCGCTGATAAGGCCTGCGGCCATCATGGCACCGACCAATGCGCCCTTCATAAAACCGCGTCTGTTTGAGGTACTCATTACTTCTTCTCCTTTATGGATAAATCAATAAAATCAATAATTAAGGGATTGATGTCGCTGATTAATGCCCGACCATCCACGGCCGTGCCGTTTTCTTGGTCTGCATTTGCAAGCCCGGTTTACCTGTATCCTGGTTGACCGGCGGCTTGGTTTTACACGTGTGTGATCCGGTACAGCCACAGCTGGAACGTCTGGCTGTACGCGGCTCGTTAGCAGATTTCTCGTTACGTTCATGCGCAGACCGTTGCATTTTGTCCATGATGGCCAGTTTGGGCGCAGATAAAATCCGTGGACTCTCTGCCCCGCAACAATCGCAGTAGGCAGGCAAACTCGACTCACTCATTTTGCGTAGCGCAGTAAACACGCCACAACTGTCACATTCATATTCGTAAAGAGGCATCTTGGTTTCCTATCAAGTCTGATCAAATAAACTGCACGCGATCAACACTCATTGTTATGTGCAAGTGGACACATCGATGCCTGGCGGCACCATGATCTTCGGTCCATCCGCGTTAGGTCGGATATCAAACTCAAAGATCTCGGTCGGGACCCACAAGGTGGCACAAGCGTTAGGGATATCGACGATGCCACTGATATGCCCCTCTACCGGCGCAGTCCCCAGGATGGATACCGCTTGTTCGCCGCTGTAACCAAATTTTTTCAGGTACTCAATCGCGTTGAGGCAAGCCTGGCGGTAGGCAATATGCACATCCAGGTAATGTTGCTTGCCGGCTTCGTCAACCGAAATGCCTTCAAAAATCATGTAATCACGGTAAGTCGGTGTAATCGGGCTGGGCTGGAACACAGGGTTTTTAATCCCGTATTTCTTTACACCATCCTTGATCAGGCCCACTTTGATATCGAGGTAACCGGCCATTTCAATCGCACCGCAGAAAGTGATTTCACCGTCGCCTTGTGAGAAGTGCAGGTCACCCATGGAGAGACCGCCATCCTTCACATAGACCGGGAAGTACACCCTTGAGCCTTTGGTCAGGTTCTTGATATCGCAGTTACCGCCGTGATCACGTGGTGGCACGGTACGCGCGCCTTCGGCTGCTGCTTTTTTGGCAGCGTCGCCACTCAAACGGCCCATGACGGCAGATTGTGAAGTCGGAGGGCAAGCCAGTGGCGGGACACGATCCGGATCCGTTGCAATCAGGTCGCCTTCACGCTTGTTCCAGGTTTCGAGCAGTTCTTTGGATGGCAGGCAACCAATCAGACCCGGGTGCATAATGCCGGCATACCGCACCTTAGGCACATGACGGGAAGTGGTATACACGCCGTGGAAATCCCAGATGGTTTTGCTCGCTTCAGGGAAGTGGTCGGTCAGAAAGCCCCCACCATTTTCCTTGGCAAACAAACCGTTAAAGCCCCATTGATATTCATCAAAAGTACCCACATCCAGAATATCCACCACCATCAAGTCACCCGGCTCAGCACCTTCCACGCCAATCGGGCCACTCAGGTAGTGCACCTGGGTTAGATCAACGTCACGCACATCATTGGCGCTATCGTTATTACCGATCTGACCACCTGTCCAGTCCATACACTCAACACGGAACTCATCCCCTGGCTTGACCATGGCAATCATCGGCAGGTCGGGGTGCCAGCGGTTATGAATCTGGCCGTCCTGCTCCCATGGTTTTTTATCCAAATCCAACTTCACTATTGTTTTCATTACGCTCATCTCCTTTGTGGGAAAGGGTTATAAGGTGTTGATTAGAACTGCATCTGCAGGGCGACTCGGACGAAATCTTTATTAGAAGCCGTCGCGGTATCTTCTTTGCCGTAGGTGGCTGTCAAAGTCGCGTTGTAAGGTGCAATCACGTAATTGGTGCCCACTTCAAAGCGTTTGCTTGCGCCACCGCCGGTGGTATTGGTAAAAGCTGTCGTTGTCGAGTTGTAGCTTGTCACACCATCGGCGTTAAATTTCTGGTAACGAATGATAGGCATGAATTTGCCCCAGCCTACTTGTTCCTGGAACAGGTAGCCTAAGCCAGCGGAGTATGCATGACCTTGCTCACCTTTAAATACACCATCGGTGCCGTAGTAGTAGTAAGCAGCTTCAGCAGAAAAGGTACCAGGACCCACATCTTTTTTCTCTAACAGGAAGTCCACGCTGTAAGCTTTGTAATCACCCACCACATTGGTAGGGCTGACAACACCATCTTTTTTGTAACGTCCAGCAACCCCGATGGCAAGAATGTCTTTAGCACCAAAGTAGTTGCCTGTACCGTAGTAGCCTGGTTCTGCATCCCAGAAATCGTATTGCACACGACCGGCATACATCAGGTTATCTTTATGTGTTGAAGATTGTGACTGCGCGCCAACCCCACTAAAACGGAAAATCTGGTTACCTTCAAAGGCACCGAATGAAACATTAAGATGATCCTCAAGAAAGCTGGTAACCATAGCCACACCGTCATCACGACCAATCACACCACCGTTCCAGCCATAACGTGAAGCAATGTTGGCCCAGTAGCCACCACCCATGGAGTAGTAAGGACCTGCCATGTTGGCACGGTCACTCGGAGACAGGAAACGACCTGCCCAGATGGCCACTTCAGGGGTTAACTGAAATTGCACGTTGGCATCAATCACTTCAACATTAGAGCCTGCAGAGCCGCCACCTGATTTTTCAGTGTTCAGCATGCCTTTGATATACTTGTTAAAAGAACCAGAGATATAAATACGAGCACTATCCAGAGCGAAGTCGTTTGAACGATCGCTGCCTTGATTCACAGCGTCCTCTTTTGAGTTATAGCTGCTGATAAAGCCAAACCCAAGGCCAATATATTTATCTTCGCCAAAGTTGATTGTTGCACCCGCATTTGCCAGTTGTGCACCCAGGCCACAAGCCATTGCTACCGCAGTATGCAAGGCACATTTTTTCAAGTTCATCATCTAAGTTCCCTTTCTCGTTAAATTCAAATCACAGTTGATCAAAACTTGCGCTCAGCTTAACGAGAGGGGGGTGTAGGACAAATACGTCAATTTGCGTAGTGGCGAGGGCGTGAAAAGCCCGCTAGACTGCGCATAACAAATCACGAACAGGACTCGCAATGCGTCTTTTAACTTACCTATTCATGACCGCTGTATTGGCAGGATGCGGCCAGATTTCTTACAAGCAAGGCGGCAACCAGCAGGACATCGAACGGGCGCATCAAGCCTGCCGTGGCAGCGGCGATCAGCTCTCGGCATGCCTGGCCGAGCATGGTTGGAAAAAACCCAAGCTTGATGCGGTTGATCCTTTATTTGCAACCATAGAGGCTTCGGATAACCGCGGTGGCATGCAAAGCAAGCCCAGTCCTTTTATAGACTTATCCAAAGAGAATGCAGCGAAAGCGCAAGCTGCAGCTGTTGCAAAAAAACCACAAGCAAGCCCGGCAGCAACCAGTGGTGCCTCTGCCCCAGCCAGCTCGGCACCGTTAACGCCAGCGGACGACGCACCTGAATCAGCCCCTGCTGCACCACACAGCACCGTGAATGACGGTCCCGATGTCGCGTATTCGATCAATTCATGGTGGAAAATGGGGGCTTTCCCCAACCAGCTATCTCGTGACCAAGCCAGCTGCGAGAAAAAGCTGGGAGAAAACTACCTGCCTGATTACAAGACACAGACTTTTAAACGTGCGTTTGTCTCCTGTATGCATGACTTGGGCTGGATGGCCGTACGAAATGTGAAGTAAAAAATTGCTTGCCAGTCGCCGTCCGTCAATCGGATGGCGCTATTGGCAGGCACGCGAGGCTGTCAATAGAGACCACTTTACACTCGCGCCAAGACAGAAGCATCACAAGCCAGTAATTAACAAGCTATTGATTTAACCATCTCATCTGCCCAGGTGCCCTGACCTGAGCCTGTTGATCCGCCCCATGCCATTAGTTCTCTCAAAAATCATTCATCATAAAACCCAGGCAATGACTGTCAGCACCCTCTGACAACGCTATCAGAATAATCAGACTGCTCTGCGGGGCATAGCCTTTCTAAAATCCGCCTATGCAAATCAATCTGCATTTTTCTGAAACAGATAGAAAGAAGGTAACCATGCTCAGAATACTGATGGCAGGTGCATTATGTTGGACAATTGCCCTGGCCACGACCGCAGAAGCCGGTGTCGCGGTCAGCGTGGGGCAACCCGGCTTTTACGGCCAGATAGTCCTCGGTGATGCTTATCCAGTGCCGCAAGTGGTCTACCCGCAACCCGTGATTATCCAGCCACCACCGGTGGCCGTGGTGCAGCCCCCCATGTATCTGCATGTACCGCCCGGCCATATGAAGCGCTGGGCACGCTATTGCGGCGGCTATGGCGCTTGTGGTCGTCAGGTCTATTTTGTCCAGGATGGCTGGTATCAGAATGTTTATGTGCCACATTACCGGGCACATCCTGGTCCACCTGGGCCTGGTCCCGGTTGGGATCACTGGCATGATGGCCCACCAGGGCCAGGAGGCAGACCTGGCGGCCCGGGACGTGGCCATGGTCACGGCAGGGATTAATCTGAAACCATTCAATACCGTGAGCCTGATGACAGACCGGATACTGTAAGCACAATGTCAGCCAAACCGATTATGATGCTTTATCCTTTATCAGGCTCAGCACATTGCTGTGCCGCGATGAAGGATAAAGCACGCATGCGTAACAAGCGGCGCTGCCCCACCCAACATCACAACGGATTGCAGTGACTGGCTTCAAGCGGTAACTATTAAGGTTCAGCTTCATGCAACCGGTTCTGCGCCTTGTGTTGCATAGGATCCAATAAGTTGCACAACATATTTACCCCACTGCCCCATGCCCTTGCTAACGTCAGTATTGCCTGCCCGCCATATGAATATCCCCCCATTATCCCGATCTCCCTGCCAACGCCTTCCGGCAGTGATTGATCCTCCAAAATTGAGGTTGAATTCCGGGTTTTATTCTGCTTTTCGAGCCGGATTTAGTTTATAAAATGCGATAGCCAGTTGGAACTTTGCCAGAGACTAGCACTCTCATACATTGAGTGCTAAAATTGTTTTAAATCTCTTTTGATACCAAGGAGTTTGTTATCAACGCTTTTACATTACCTGTCGTTGCATCGGCAGACAGCCTGGATAAATACCTGCAGACCATCAAGCAGTTTCCGGTGCTGACCGCTGAAGAAGAATACGGTTATGCGACCCGCCTGAAACAAAGCGGGGACCTTGAGGCTGCGCGTGCGCTAATTGTGTCGCACTTGCGTCTGGTCGCCAGCATTGCCCGTGGTTACAGCGGTTATGGCCTGCCCCAATCAGACCTGATCCAAGAGGGTAATATTGGCTTGATGAAAGCAGTTAAACGCTTTGATCCCGATCGCGGTGTGCGTCTGGTTTCTTTTGCCATGCACTGGATCAAGGCTGAGATTCATGAGTATATTGTGCGCAACTGGCGTTTGGTCAAGACCGCCACCACCAAAGCGCAACGCAAGCTGTTCTTTAACTTGCGCAGCATGAAAAATGGATTTGAGACCTTAAGCCAGGAAGATGTTCAACGCATTGCGACTGAACTGAATGTAAAGCCAGAAGACGTGACCGAGATGGAATACCGCCTCAATGGTCAGGAAATCTCTCTGGATGCGCAAGTGGACGAGGATGGCGAAGAAGTGTACAGCCCAATCGCGTTTCTGGAAGATGAAGGTCCTGAACCTTCTACCTTGCTGGAAAACCTGCAGACTGAGCACATGCAGACAGAAGGCCTGAGCATGGCTTTGCAGCAGCTGGATGAGCGTAGTCGTCGTGTACTGCAAGCCCGCTGGCTGACCGAGGGCAATACGGCGACCTTGCATGATCTGGCCGCAGAATTTAGTGTTTCGGCTGAACGTATCCGCCAGATTGAGCAAAAGGCGATGCAAAAGATCAAAACCTATATGCTGGAAAGCAAATAAAAAAACGGGTGACTGGCACCCGTTTTTTTATGTTCGTGCTTCAGAGTTCATACCTCTTCCCCCGAAAATCTTGTCCTCAATCACCGCTTAGGCAGCTTTCACGACGACCTCTTCATGCATCAACGCCGTCATGGCTTTGGCATGCAAATGATCCAGATCTGCCAACTGCTGCCGAATAGAGAGTTCCACCTGCTCCAGGTCCGCAATACGCTCTTCCAGGGTATCGGTGGCCTGATAAATACGTTTGATACTTTCGACCCGGCGCTTGAGTTGCACATGATGCTCACGCATCTGGCTTTCCATAGGCGCCATCACGGCTTTAAGCCAGCTTTCCGTATCGCGGTTAGCGGCTTCATACTCGATAATGACATGGCTGGCCAGGGTCTCAAAGAATTTACTGGTCAGCGTCAGCTTTTCATGCGCAATCATGTTAAAGGTGGTATTGAACTGATCGCGGTAAATCGCTTCGAGTTTATTCAGGGCCTTGAGGTAACGTGAAGTGGAAAATGGGGGGGGCGACTTTTGCAACAGTCCATGTTCTTTGGAGAATTTTTCATACATGGCTTCCATCATTTTCTTGATCTCAAGCACATGCACGTCTGCATCCATCATCCGGCGCTTGAGGTCACTGAAAAAGTCATCCATGGCCTGACGCATGGTTTTAGTAAACGCCGCTTTCATCATGGTCTCACGCGTTTCACGCACCTTGTTCTTGAGTGCTGGCATGCCGAGATGGTGAAATAACTGGTTGGATTGCACGGAAAACACACTACGCAAAGCCTGGTAACGTTGCAAGCCGACTTCAAAATTAACCTTGTCCTGTTTCACCTTGCGCATCATCTGCGCAATCACGTCTTCATTTTTGCCTTGCAAGCAACGCAACTCGTCCGACTGGTCTAGCACACTTTGCAGTCGGGTTTCCAGGGTCACCCGCGTTTGCTGCATCATGTCGTCAATCTCACCCTGCAGGCTCTCGCGCACAATTTCCTGCTTGGCCGGGATCAACTCATCCGAGAGATTTTTCTCCAGCTGCAGCAAGCGGCTCTTTTGCAGCAAGGCCACATCGCCTTTGACCTTGGCCAGCAAGCCTTTTTGGGCAGAGGTTGGCAAGATCTGGTCGCGAGACAAGCCCAGTAACTCAGCAGTATGTTGCAATTGACGATAAAGCTCTGCCTCCACCTCATCATCTGTCTTGAGCGGATCCCACAAGCCATCAATCTTGTTGAGCACCGCCATGCGGCCTTTTTGCTTCCAGCGCGCGCCACTAATATAACGGCGCCAGACTTCCATCTCGGACTTGGTAACACCGGTATCCGCGCCGAGAATAAACAGCACGGCATGCGCATTCGGCAGCATGCTCATGGTTAACTCAGGCTCGGCACCGATGGCATTGAGGCCGGGCGTATCAAGGATTACCAAGCCCTGCTTGAGCAAGGGATGCGGGAAATTAATCATGGCATAGCGCCAGCATGGAATCTCCATCAGGCCATCTGCGCCGATCAACATGGCATCATCAGAATTGTCCGGATGATACAAACCCAGCGACTGCGCCTCTTGCACTGTCACGCGACGGGTACGACTGACCTCCTTGAAGGCTTCAACCATGCTGTCGCGCGAATGGGCATCGAACTCCACCACAGACCAGGCTTGCGGCATGCGGCGATATTCAGTAATGGAAATCTGGTGGGTATTGGTTTCAATCGGCAGCAGTGACAGGCTAACGGGTTTGCCGGTGTCATAACGCAGCTCGGTGGGACACATGGTGGTACGGCCTGCACCGGATGGCAACAACCGGTGACCATACCCTGAAAAGAAAATGGCATTGATAAGTTCTGACTTGCCGCGCGAGAACTCGGCAACAAAAGCGACATTGAGCTTGTCTTCACGCAAGCGGTTGAGTTGCTGCTGTATGCGCTCATCTAACTGCACATCACTGAGCTGCTTGTCCGCAATCCAGCGTCGATACTCTCCCAGTACATCAGCAATCGATTGACGCCAGCGTGTATACAAATCAAATTGTTGTGCCAGTCGGTTATTTTCCATAGGACCTGCTGCAATTTTATTAAGGTGACCTACTTGTTGTTATTTTTCTATAATCTAACATGAATTGTTAAAAGATCAAATAAATCATGCAAGTACAGCTATTAATTCACAAATAAAATGAATTATCAACCCTAACATGAAACATTTGCTTGCCATGCGGTAGATGCGTGCATCTGCTATCATGCGCAATATTCAAGTTAACGGCCCCAAACACGGTTTTCTTCAATCATATGAGCGGTCTACATCCTGATTGCCCCATCCCTACCCTGATCCAACTGCATCAGGGCTCGCGCTTGCTGGAAATTCATTTCGATAACCAGACGGAATGCATGCTGTCATGCGAGTTTTTACGTGTGTACTCGCCCTCTGCCGAGGTCCGCGGGCATGGCGCAGGCCAGGAAGTGCTGCAACTGGACAAGCAGGATGTGAATATCAGCGCCATTGAACCGGTTGGCCGCTATGCAATCAAATTAATCTTTGATGATGGTCATGATACCGGGCTGTATTCATGGGATTATCTGTATTATCTGGCACAACATTATGAAAGCCTGTGGCAAGACTACATCGCCAAACTCACCATGGCAGGCCATACGCGCAAGGAACCCAAACATGCAATCCAACACTGAGCAGCAAAAAACCACCCACTTTGGCTTTGAAACCGTCGATGAACGGGAAAAACAGAAAAAAGTGGGCGAAGTCTTTCATTCGGTGGCGCAAAAATACGACATCATGAATGACGTCATGTCTGCGGGCATGCATCGGCTGTGGAAACGCTTTGCCGTGGATGTCAGCGGCGTTGGGCAGGGTGACAAAGTACTCGATATTGCCGGCGGCAGCGGCGACCTGTCGCGCCTGTTTGCCAAAAAAGTGGCGACCCAGTCTCCCAGCAATCCCGGCACGGTCATTTTGACCGACATTAACGCCTCCATGCTGGGCGTGGGCCGAGACCGCATGATTGATGCCGGCCTGACCATTCCGGCCACCCAATGTAATGCCGAAGGACTGCCGTTTGCTGATGAAACCTTTGACTGTGTCATTGTGGCGTTTGGCCTGCGCAACATGACACATAAAGACGTTGCGCTCAAAGAAATGCAACGTGTGCTCAAGCGTGGCGGACGCCTGCTGGTACTTGAGTTTTCCAAGGTTTGGCAACCACTGGAGAAACTTTATGACACCTACTCTTTCAAACTGCTGCCTAAGTTTGGTAAATGGATCGCCAACGATGAGCCCAGCTATCGCTATCTGGCAGAAAGCATCCGCATGCACCCTGACCAGGAAACCTTGAAACAGATGATGCATGCAGCAGGCTTTGAAAAAGTCGATTACTACAACCTGACTGCAGGCGTGGTCGCGCTGCACAAAGGCATCAAACTCTAACCCCATGTTCAAGCCCTTGATTCAATTCGTGCTGCAGCACTTGATGCAGCAAAACCGCTGGACCGCTCCCAGGTTACAGCCGTATGCGCACAGTCATCTTTGTCTAGACTTTAAAGTGGCCCGTGTCATGCTGACAGTGTTAAGCAATGGTGAGCTGGCAGTTGCAGGCGATACCGCCATGGCAGATGCCACCATTCACTTGCCGCCCAGCCTGGCCATGCGGCTACTGAGGCAAGATCCGCAGGCGCATAGCCTGATTAAAATTGATGGCGACAGTGCGCTAGGCATGGAAGTCGGCAAGATTCTGGCGGCCATCCGCTGGGATGTCGAAGAAGACTTGAGTAAAGTGGTCGGCGATGTGGCGGCTTTTGAAGTCGTCCAACTCGGTCAGCAAACCATGCAGCGCTTGCAGGGCCAGGCCAAAAACCTGGGAGAAATGCTGGTGGAATACTGGCAAGAAGAGCAGCCGTTACTGGCAAAAAAAGCCCGCATCACGCAATTTAACCAGGCCGTCGACCAGCTCAGGGAAGACACAGACCGCTTGCAGCAACGCGTAGAAAAACTGTTAGCTGCCAACGCCACCGCAGAAAGTCAGCCCTGATGCACTGGATACGCTTTTTTCACATTATCGGCATGCTGATCTGGTATCGGCTGGATATTTTCTTTGTCCGTGACAATCAACCAGGCCTGGGCTCGCGACTACTCAACGGGTTGTTATTCTGGCGCCATGCGCCGGAGAAACGGGCCGTCCGCTTGCGGCTGGCGCTCGAAAAACTCGGCCCGATTTTTGTCAAGTTTGGCCAGATGCTGTCTACACGCCGCGACTTGCTGCCGCCGGATGTGGCCGATGAACTGACCAAACTGCAGGACCAGGTACCGCCATTTGCCTACGCTGAAGTGGAGCGTATTATTGAGCAGGCCTTTGACGCCCCGCTGACGACGGTCTACGCCGAGTTTAACGCGGTTCCAGTCGCGAGCGCTTCGGTGGCCCAGGTGCACTTTGCCAAACTGCATAGTGGCGAACAGGTAGCTGTTAAAGTGTTGCGTCCCAATATTGCCGCCATTATTCATAGAGACATCGCCTTACTCCGCACGCTGGCCTGGTGGGTCAAAAAACTCTCCCGTGAAGGGCGCCGTCTCAAGCCGGATGAAATGGTGGATGAATTTGCCCGCCACACCGAGCACGAACTGGACCTGACCCTGGAAGCTGCACAGTGCGCACAGCTTGGCCGCAACTTCAGTGACCGTCGCCTGCTGGTGCCTACGGTTTACTGGGACTATTCACGCAAGCAAGTGATGACCATGCAGCGTATGTTTGGCACGCCTGTCCGCGAAACCGCCACGTTGCAGGCCTATGGCATCAACCTGACCCAATTGGCTCACGAAGGCGTAGAGGTATTTTTTACGCAGGTATTCCGTGATGGTTTTTTTCATGCCGACATGCATCCGGGCAATATCCAGGTGGTGACAGAGGGGCCGGATAAAGGCAAATTCATTGCACTGGATTTTGGCATCATGGGTAGCCTCACGCCTACCGACCAGTATTATCTGGCGCGGAACTTCCTCGCTTTTTTCAACCGTGACTACCGGGATGTGGCAGTGGCGCATATTGAGTCTGGCTGGGTGCCGGCAGATACCAATGTAGAAGCCCTCGAAACAGCCGTGCGCGCCATCTGCGAGCCGATCTTTGAAAAGCCACTCAAGGAAATTTCATTTGGCCGCACCCTGCTTAGCCTGTTTCAGATGTCACGCCGCTTTGGCGTGAATATTCAGCCGCAACTGATTATGTTGCAAAAAACCCTGCTCAATATTGAAGGCCTGGGCCGTGAACTGGACCCGAATATCGACTTGTGGCAAAGCGCGAAACCATTTCTCAAGCGCTGGATGAGCGAGCAGATCGGCTGGCGCAGCCTGCTTAAATCTGCAAAACGTGAGCTCCCCTATGTACTTGCCCATGCTGCAGAAATGCCGCGCCTGCTGGAGCAATATCTGCGCAATCAAAGCGAACTGGCCAAACAGCAAACCCATATTGATACCTTGCTAAACAGCCAGCACAAGCAAGCCACCTGGCAAAAATGGGCGACGATGGCCATTCTCGTGCTGGTATTGCTACAATTTGCCAGCTTGTTTTTACTGTTCACTCACTAAAGGAGTACTTGATGGCATCCCCCAAGAAGCTACTTGTTGCAGTATTGATGATGTTACCCATGGCCTTGCAGGCGGCTGACTTGAGCGGTCTATGGCAAACGACGGACGATAAAACCGGCAAACCTCGCTCACTGGTTCGCATTGCCGAATCCGGCGGGGAATACCATGCCGTTGTCGAAAAAGGCTTGCTAGCCACAGACACCGGCGATGCTGTGTGTGACAAATGTACCGACGAGCGTAGAGGGCAAAAAATCATAGGCATGACCATCGCCAAACACCTCAAAGCCGGTAGCAAGCCCCATGTGTATGAAAATGGCGAGATTCTGGACCCGGAAAACGGCAAAACCTACCAATGCAAAATGACACTGAGCCCCAACGGCAACGAACTGGAGGTGCGTGGCTTTATCGGGATTTCACTGATTGGTCGTTCGCAAACCTGGAAACGGGTGGAATAGTGGCAATCAAACGTGCAGATTTGTAAAAAAGGCCTGATTTTCGGGCCTTTTTTACTACAGCCAGATTGAGAACCCCTGTGTAGGCCAGGTTTTGTTTTAAAATCGGCGTTTTGCAACTGACTCAAGGGAAACGGACTGTGCTGATCTGGTTTGTGGTGGCGTACTTACTTGTCTCTATCGGGATAGGCCTGTTCGCTGCCAGGAATGTACATAGCACCAAGGATTATGCAGTCGCTGGCCGCCACCTGCCCTTGCCGGTGGTGACCGCCACCGTATTTGCCACCTGGTTTGGCGCAGAAGCGGTCTTTGGCGTGTCCGCCACCTTTGTGCGTGAAGGCTTGACCGGGGTGGCCGCAGACCCGTTTGGCTCCAGCATGTGCCTGATTCTGGCCGGGATTTTTTTCTCCAGCCGCCTGTATAAACTCAACATTCTGACCTTGGGCGACTTTTACCGCATGCGCTACAACCGTAGCGTAGAGGTGCTGACCACCCTGGCCATCGTCGTCTCCTACATGGGCTGGGTAGCGGCACAGATCAAAGCCCTGGGCCTGATCTTTAACCTGATCAGTCATGGCGCCATTTCAGAGCAGGCAGGCATGATGCTGGGGACGGCCATTGTCCTCACCTACACCACACTCGGCGGGATGTTATCTGTGGCTATCCTTGATTTTGTGCAGATGATCGTGGTCATTGGCGGCCTGCTGTTTATCGCTTATCTGGTTTCCGGCCAGACCGGCGGCATTGCGCCAGTCATTGCCCATGCGCGTGACGCGGGCAAGCTGCACTTTTTCCCGCAAAGCACAGACTGGAGCGTATGGCTGACCTTTATGGGAGGCTGGCTGACCATGATGCTGGGCTCTATCCCGCAACAAGATGTGTTTCAACGCATCACCTCGGCAAAAACCGGGAAAATCGCCTTGTGGGGCTCGCTACTGGGTGCCAGCATTTACTTCTGTTTCACCTTTGTGCCCATGTTTATTGCCTATGCCGCAACACTCATAGACCCGGCGACTTTTGGCACCTTGGTCGCCACTGACTCGCAACGCGTGCTGCCGACGCTGGTGTTAACGCATACCCCCCTGCTGGCGCAGGCCATCTTCTTTGGGGCAGTGCTGTCTGCCATCATGAGCTGCTCGTCTGCCACCTTGCTCGCCCCCTCAGTCAGCTTTGCCGAAAACGTGGTCAAGGGCTTTATGCCACAGATGAGCGATCATCACTTCTTGCGCGTCATGCGCTTGTGCCTGGTCGGCTTTGCGGCCATGGTGCTGTTTTATGCCCTTAACTCTGAACTGTCTATTTTTGGCATGGTAGAAAGCGCTTACAAGGTAACGCTGGCCGGGGCCTTTGTGCCGCTGCTGTTTGGTGCGTTTTGGAAGCGTGCCACCAGCCAGGGGGCGCTGGCTGCCATTTTACTGGGCATTACCAGCTGGATCCTGATAGAGGTGATGGTCAAGGACAGCCTGATTCCGGCACAATTGATCGGTCTCATGGTCAGTACCGTCGCCATGGTCATCGGCTCCCTGTTGCCACAAAAACTGGGCGGCACGCCTGCCCCTGCCGCTGGCTACTTACATGAACATGCTGCCAGATCCCATCCGCACTAGCCTCGCCATACACCATGGTGAATCATTCATGCCAATTGTATGAATACGGCATTAAAAAGCGGACTATTCAGCCGAACAGTAGAATGGGGATTTTGTGATAATCCACAGTTATCTCAGCCTTTGGCTGTTCAAGCATCTTCAGGTCATTGGTCGTTATGGTCGTAAACAAGCGTTTCTATACCGTTATTCTCAGCGCGATCGTGCTGGCGGGGTTTGTGGCGACCAGCCTGATCGGCTATTTCGTGGCCAAGGACTCGCTGACTGAGCGCTTGGAGCAGGAAATGCTGCCGCTGACCAGCGACAATATCTACTCTGAAATCCAGCGCGACCTGCTGCAACCCTTGCTGATCTCTTCGCTGATGGCGAATGACGTATTTGTGTTTGACTGGGTCAATGATGGTGAGCAGGATGCCAGCAAAATGACCAGTTACCTGGCACAAATCCAGAAAAAATATAACACCATCACGGCATTCTTTGTCTCTGACAGTTCGCTGAACTACTACCACCCCACCGGCGTGATCAAGCGGGTTTCAAGAAGTAATCCGGACGACAGCTGGTATTTCACGGCCAAAGATTCACCGCATCCTTATGTCATCAATATTGACCGCGATACCGCTGATCACAAACGCCTCAGCATTTTCGTCAATTACCGTATCGAAGATAAATCCGGCAAATTTATTGGTGTGATCGGTGTCGGCCTGTCGTTGCAGACGGTGGTCGAACTGATAGAAAACTACCAGAAACGCTATGGGCGCGAAATTTATTTCGTCAATCGCCAGGGCGAGGTAATGCTGCAAAGCAGTCATTACCACTCAGAGTTACACTTGCAAAACAAGTCTGGCCTGGACAAAGCGTTTTTGAAAGTGCTGACCTCGCCCAGCGCATCATTCTCATTCAAAGCCAACAATGGCAGCATGCTTTATCTCAATAGCCGTCTGGTGCCGGAGTTTGACTGGTATCTGATTGTGGAGCAAGTGAACGACCCAAGCTCCGAGCGTATTGAAACCGCGTTTATGATTAACCTGGCCGTGGCGCTGGTGATTAGTGCTATTGTGTTGTTCCTCGCGCATGTCGCAGTACGCGGTTACCACGACAAACTGGAGACCATGGCCACGCAGGATAAACTGACCGGGGTCACCAGTCGCCAGGTATTTGAGTTTTACTTCAAGCAGGCCGTGGCCCGCCGTAAGCGCCGCGATGAAGCCTTGTCACTGGTTCTGATTGATATTGACCTGTTCAAGCAGGTGAATGACACCTATGGCCACGAAGCAGGTGACCGTGTGCTGTCTCGTGTGGCACAACTGATCAAATCGCATGTGCGCGAAGAGGATGTGGTGTGCCGTTGGGGCGGTGAGGAGTTTTTACTGTTGCTGTCGGGATGCAATATGCAGCATGCACGCGACATCACCGAGTTGATCCGTTCCGCGGTGGCCGGATTGCAGTTTCACTTTAGCAACCAGGTGGTGCATATCACGGTGAGTGCTGGCGTGGCCGAGATGCACAATGATGAAACGCTGGGACAAGTGGTTGAACGGGCTGACCATCATTTGTATGCCGCCAAACGCGCCGGGCGCAACTGCATCCGGCCAGATACGGATGAAGCCTAAGGCTGCTTGATCAAGGCTTCATCAAGCCCAGATCCGCTGGTCTGGGCTGACAATGCGCACAATAGAACGTTGAACGTTGCCCCAGGCGGATATTCTGAATCGGGCGGGCGCATATACGGCAGGGCTCTCCGGTGCGTCCATAGACCGTATAGGTTTGCTGGAAATAGCCCGGATTGCCGTCTGCGCCAAAAAAATCGCGCAAACTACTGCCCCCCGCCGCGAGTGCCGACTGCAACGTCGCCTTGATTTCTTGTACCAGCAAGGCACACTGCGCCTCGGTCAACGCCTTGGCAGGCGTTTCGGGATGAATCCGGGCTCGGAAGAGTGATTCACTCGCATAAATATTGCCGACCCCCACCACCAGATGCCCATCCATGATAGTGGTCTTGATCGGCGCATTGCGCGTGCGTAATTGCTGGTAGAGATATTGGACGTTAAATCCAGCCTCAAGCGGCTCCGGTCCGAGACGGTTCAGCAGCGCATGTTGCAGTGGATCCTGCCCCAGCCACAACACGGCACCAAATCGGCGCGGATCACGCAAACGGATCACCCGGCCATCGGTAAAACGGATATCAAAGTGATCATGTTTTTCTGCGGGGAAATCGCGCTCAAGCAAGCACAGGCGGCCAGACATGCCCAAGTGTAATAACAACACGCCCTCGGTCGCATCGGTGCCGATCTCGGCCAGAATATATTTTGCCCGGCGCGTCAGCTTGAGCAAGCGCTGCCCTTGCAGGTGCTGCGGCAAGTCGGCAGGAATCGGCCAACGCAAGCCATGATGGCGTATGGTGACCTGTTCAATCAACGCGCCCTCTACCGGCAACAAGCCGCGGCGCGTGACCTCAACCTCGGGTAATTCAGGCATGCTACTTCTGAAGGTTGATGGGCGGGTTCACCATGGTAAAGCCCGTGTCGTTACTAAAGTGATAAATAATGCCTTCATCCGGACGTGCCAGTTGGTACTCCGGCGATTCCTGCAATTTTTCAAAGTGGATTTTCTTGCCATCCCGCAGCAACACCTCAAAAGAAGGATAAGTTTGCTTGCGGTCTGGGGTGTAAAACTCGACCGAGACCGCCTGCGCCTGCACCCAGCTAAAATCCATCCACTCATTCAACTCATTTTGCGTGGGTTTAGCCTTGGGGTCATTCACCGCCCATTTGCCGTCAGTCGCCAGTTGCACTTTCAAGGCATTTGCTTCCCACTGCTCCAGATGCGCCAGGTCAAAGCCAGCCAACTGTTTGCGCTCAGCGGGTGCCAAAGGCATTTTATCGACCATCTCAATCGGTTGGGTAGACGCAGCCTCGCTATACTGACCAGCCAGTAAATACACCTGTCCGGCATAGCCCACATACTGCTCCTCGGTTACCGGATTATAGGTGCCAAAACTAAAAACCTGGTCGCCTTTGGCGCCGGACAGCGTCAGCTTCAGCACGGGCTGATCCAGACCATATTTAGACGCATCCTGTAGTGGCAACCTGGTGGCTGTGGTAGCGGCGATAATCGAAATGATGCGCTGCACCGAGGCCTGGTCGGCACGCGCCGCATAGGGTTTACGCATCATCCAGTAGCCATTCTGCTTTTCAAAGACCGTGGGCGCTTTGGCCGGAAATTCGGCTTTGACGGCATCAAAATCTGCCATCTTGAGCGTGGAGACTTCAAACTTGGCCGCGGGCGCCTGCGCTTGCGGTTGCAAATGCAAAAACACCGCAATGCCCACCACCACCGCCAGTAACAACAGATTCAATAACCATCTTTTTTTCATGACTGACCTACTCCACCCTCAGCTCACCAGGCATTAAGCCTTGCGGCGTCTCCACCACAAGAACAAACCTGCCACAAACAACCCGACCGGAATGAAATACTGGAAGGCATGAAAGACGCTCCAGGCCACCAGCCGACCCTGATCAGTGGCGGGAATCGTGACGTTGATATCCTTGAGCGGCATCGGCTGAATGGTGATCAAACGGTCATCGCCTGCCAGCCAGTTGATGATATTGATGCCCAAATCGAGGTTGCCACCGTTGGTGATAAAAGTATTGGCCAGGAAGTTGGCATTGCCTATCACCACGACGCGCTGGCCTTTTTTGCCATATTGGCGCTCTAACGCCACGCCAACATTGATCGGACCGGCTTTATCCTTGCCTTGATCAAAGCGGACCTTGAGGTTCTGTGCTCCGGCAGGAATCTTGTCAGACTCCAGCCAGCCATTGGGCGCCACATCAATCAGGCGCCCGACTTTCCAGCCCAGATCATCCGAGGCCTGGCCATCGACTTCATGTGCTTCCGGGAACACGGTGCGCAGCATAAAGTTGCGGGTGATCGGATGATCGCCATACAGACTGGCAAACGCCATTTTCGGATCGGCACCATACTGCTCGGCGGCACGGTCAACCACGATACCCGCAGACACTTTGATGCCCAGATAGTCAGCCACTTCTTGCAAGCCATGCAGATTATCGTCATCCAGCAGCCACAACACGTTACCGCCTGCCTCAATATACGCCTTGATTTTTTTGGCCTCTACCGCAGAGATATCCACTTGCGGTGCCGCAATCACCAGCATGGCGCCATTGGCGGGCACGTCCTGGGCAATAGTCAGATCCGGGTTGGCAAACTTGAAGCCCTTGCTTTCCAGTTGCTTGCCAAACTCACCCAGGTCATGATTCTTGACGCCTTGCAGCAGACGCTCACCATGGCCATCCAGATACATGACTGGCTGGTTGTTGGTACGCGACAGGCGCACCAGCAAATTGGTCATTTCCTGCTCGGCAAACGGTGGCGTGATATGTTCACTGCGCTTGTTGTATTCGACGATGGTTTCACCGTCAACTTTTACCCCGGCCTCCTGCGCCATCTTGGGCTCTTCAGACGGATTGATAAACTTGATGAATACATTTTTCTTTTCGCGCTGGTAGCGTGCAACAAAATCCAGCATGCCTTTACGGAAAGTGTCGCCGTTATTGGCGTCATCATTGGTGGCAAACACGGTGATATTGATGTCGCCATCCATCTGCTTGAGCACATTGACACTGCCCTGGGTCAGGATGTTGCGGTTGGCCTGGGTAATATCCTTGGCCCAGCGATATTGGCTGGACAAGTAGCCCAACATCACCACCAGCGCCAGAAACACCAGCACAAACATCCAGTTTTGTGCCAGCAACTGCCATCTAAACTTACTGTTAATTTTCATAGTGCTTTCAAACTCGACAACAACGCGGGCTTAGCCGCGCAAACGATCTGCATCCAGACGACGGATCGTCAGGGTAATAAAGGTAAGGATAAACAGGCCAAAATAGGCCAGGTCAGCCGTATCAATCAAGCCACCGGCAAATGACTGAAAATGACGCATTAACGAAAACTTGAGCATGGTGCTGGTCGGGTCACCGGCAAAAAAGCGGTCCAGAATCATGAGCACAAACAGGGCAATAAAACTCAAAATGCCGGCAATGATCGGCTGTGCCGTCAAGCTGGAAAAATACAGACCCAGCGCGGCAAAGCTGGAGACCAGCAGCAACAGCCCTAGCGAATTGGCAAAAATATAGCCAAAATCAATATCTGACCAGATATTCAAGGTTGTCAGCATCACGCCGATGTAAACCACCAGAATGCTCAGGAACACCACCAGGCCTAAAAACTTGCCCATCACAATTTCGCTGATGGACAACGGCGCACTGAACAAAAATGGCAGTGTCTGGCTGCGGCGCTCCTCTGAAATCAGGCGCATGGAAAGCAAAGGCACGGCAAATAACATAATGAAGGAGGCCAGGCCGTAGACAGTTTGCCCGACAAACTGTGTGACCCCAATCCGCTCGGCCGGACGGATGGAGCCGGACATGACTTCAAAGTAGTTATTCACGCCATTCAGGTAGTAGGTGCCAAACGAAAACGTCAGCAGGGCCAGAATAATCCACCCCATGGGCGAGGCGAACATACTCTTGAGTTCTTTTCTTGCAATATTCAACATACTTTATGCTCTCTAAATCGACTTAAGCTGCTTTTGCAACGTCTGCCTCGTGATAAGTCAATTGTACAAACACATCCTCAAGGCTGGTTTGATCGGGCGCAATGTGGAACAGGTCCCAGCCTTGCTGCACAGCCGCCTGCACAATCGCTTCGTGCGGCTGGCTGCCTTCATGAAAACGGATACGCCACATACCCTCGGCAGGCTCAACTTCGGCCACGCCTGCAATTGCAGCCAATTGTGCTACTGGCGGCGGGTTACGCAGGCCAACCAGCAATTTGTTACCAATACGCTGCTGCTTGAGCACATCAATGCCGCCATTAAACACCAGCTTGCCCTTGTCAATAATTTGCACGTGGTCACAGACCATTTCCACTTCGGGCAAAATATGGGTAGAGACGATGACGCTGTGCGCCTGGCCGATTTCCTTGATCAAGGCGCGGATATCACGAATCTGGATCGGATCCAGGCCCACGGTCGGCTCGTCCAGAATCACTACCATGGGGTTATGAATAATGGCCTGGGCAATGCCTACGCGTTGCTGATAGCCGTTGGACAGGTTTTCGATCAAGCGTTTGCTCATGTGGGTCAGGCCACAACGCTCTTTGGCATGTTCCACCGCTTTTTTAATGTGTTTGCTGGAGACGTTGTGCAGTCTGGCTGCAATGGTCAGGTACTCGTCTACCGTAAACTCTTTATATAAAGGGCGCATTTCCGGCAGGTATCCGATCAAGGCTTTTGCCTCTTTGGGCTGCTCTATCATGTCGATGCCGCAGATTTTGACGCTGCCTGCACTCGGCGCGAGGTTGCCCGTCAACATTTTCATCGTGGTGGACTTGCCGGCGCCATTTGGCCCCAAAAAGCCCAGCACCTGGCCTTGCTGCAGGCTGAACGTCACATCACTGACGGCGGCACGTCCGCCATACAAACGGGTCAATTCAATTGCTTCAACTGTCAAATTTGCCATGATTTCTTCACATACCTCGCGACTGGGAAAGATGCTTTCAAGCCTGACTTTACAGCGCCAGACCGCAAATCCCTAGACAAATATTTCACCAAAAAGTTATAGTGCTGTAGACGACGCTTTCACCTGTGTTTAAACGCCGATTACAATTTAGTTACAAATCGCACATTATGGATGAACTTGCAGCAACTGTCACGGACTAAACTAAAATTCCAGACGGATTAAGCGCCCCTTCTGCCCCAGTGACGACATCATTCATGCAACCTCTTTTTAAACAGGAATCCAGTATGCCTCTTACCCGCCGCCTCAACTTGAAAACCCCGTCATTACGCCGTCCGACACTGGCATTATGGCTGGCGTTGATGAGCAGCCCGGCCTGGTCTGCCAGCGGCACCCCCACCATTACCACCCCCACCGCAGAGTTTGTCTACAAATACCTGCTCGGTGAAGTGGCCGCGCAACGTGGCGAATTTGTGTTGGCCGGGCAGCTGTTTCTGGATTTGGCCAAGCAGACGCGTGACCCCTTGCTCGCCGAGCGCGCCACGCAGGCAGCGACCATTGCCCGCACACCGCAGTTGGCATTGCCCTCTGCCGAATTATGGTCTGAGCTGGCCCCGGATTCTATCCCGGCAGCCCAAACCGCCAGCCAGTTGCTGATTGCCAATGGCAACCTCGAAAAAGCGATTCCACAGATCCAGAAAGTGCTGGCCAATGAAAACATTCGCGCCAATGCCTTTATGGAACTCAACAGCCTGATGGTGCGCATCACCGACAAAACCAGCGTGCTCAAAACCATACAACAGCTGGCCAAGCCTTATCCCAAGCTGGCTGAAGCCCACTTTGCCATTTCGCAAGCCGCTTACTTTGCGCACGACGAGAGCCTCATGAAAGCGGAGCTCAAAGAAGCGTCCAAGCTGCGCCCAGGCTGGGAACCGCCCGCGCAGATTTACGGGCAAATGCTGATGGAAAAAGATGTCCAGAAAGGCATGGCATTTTACCGCGACTTTTTAAAGACCTATCCTGAGTCCGATCAGATTCGCTTATCGTTAGCGCGCGCCTTGCTCTTGCAAAAAAATACCACCGAAGCCAAGGTAGAGTTCACCAAGCTGCTCGAACGCCACCAGAACAATCCTGACATGAACGTGATTGTGGGCCTGCTGGCGCTGGACGCCAAAGAATACACTTTCGCCGATCGTTATCTGGAACACGCGCTCGAAGCCGGCTTCAAGGAGCCGAACAAGGTCTACTTCAACCTGGGCCGCTCAGCCATCGAGCAAAAAGACGATGCACGCGCTTTGCAATGGTTTGACAAAATCACCGATGGCGAACAATACCTGGCCGCTCGGATGGCCGCCGCCGGCATTATTGCCCGCCGCGACGGCGTCGATGCTGCGATTACAATGCTGGACAATGTGGATGGCCTGACGCCCGAGCAACAGGCGCTGGTGATTCAAAACCAGGCACTCATGCTGAGCCAGGCCAAACGCGGCGATGAAGCCTACACCCTGCTTGAAAAAGCCGCCAAAACCTTCCCGGAAAGCCCCGAGTTACAGTATGACTACGCTCTAAGCGCCGAGCGTAAAGGTAAATATGACATCATGGAAGACACGCTGACCCGGGTCATTAAAATGAAGCCAGACTTTGCCGCTGCCTACAATGCGCTAGGCTATTCCTATGCAGACCGCAATATCAAGCTGATCGAAGCGAAGAGCCTGATTGAAACCGCCACCAAGCTCTCCCCGGAGGATCATTACATCATGGACAGTCTGGGCTGGGTCTATTTCCGTTTGGGCGACTTGTCGCGTGCCACCGAAGAGCTACGCCGCGCCTATGCGATTCAGCAAGATCCTGAAATTGCGGCCCACCTGGCCGAAGTCCTTTGGAAACAAGGCCAGCGTGAAGAAGCACAACGCATTCTGGATCAGGCCTTGTCGGCCAACCCCGGCAACGAGATTCTGGTCGCAGTCGCGCAAAAACTGAAATCCGCCCTGTAGTGTTCGTATGCCGTCCACACCTGCGCTAGCGAGGCTGGCCCAAGCTTTTGCCATCTGGTTATTACTGAGTCTGCTGGCAGGCTGCGCCAGCCAGGCCATCGCCCCTACTCAAACCAGCGTGCCGCCCGCGGCCCAGCACAGGTTTGCCACACTGCAAGCCGTGCAATCCTTTGACGTGGAGGCGAAGCTGGCCGTGCAATATGCGGGCAAGGGCTACACTGCCAGGCTGGAATGGCAACACAGCCCGGCACTGGATACCCTGCGTATTTTTAGCCCGCTCGGTCAGCAAGTGGCCGTCATCGAGCGCAGTGCGCACAGCGTCACCCTCACCGACCAAAGTGGCAACACGCACCAGGCGGCGGATGTTTCCAGCCTGACAGCGCAGTTGTTAGGCTGGCGCCTGCCTTTGACCGGGTTAACCCAATGGATTTTGGGGGCTCCGCACATCAATAGTCCGTTCCAGGCCAGCTATCTTGCGCAGGGTGAACCTGCCCGCCTCATGCAGGACCAATGGCAAATCGATTACGACGATTACCGTGAGGTTCAATTGCAAGGCGTGCAGTCATCCCTACCGCACATCACACGCTTGCAGCAGCAAGATGTCCGGCTAAAGCTGGTCATTCAACACTGGTAAGCTACGCCACGCAGCAATGACGGCGTGGATCCGCGTCGTCATTAACACGCAAAGCATACGGGCCCCTTAACAGCTTTCGCGTTAAAGATTCAGGGCATGCCGTCGATAATGCCAGTATGCGCTGCAATCTGTTTACCCCTCTCTCGTTTCGAATCTGGCTGCTGGCCTGCCTGTGGCTGGGCCTGAGTTTGCCTGGGTACAGCGTGGCCGCACAATGGCTGTCGATCAAAAAAACGGACGATAGCCAACTCATGATAGACAAGCAGTCCCTGCTCGAAGAAAAACCCTATGTCAAAGCCTGGATCAAGGTCGATTACCGCCAACCTCAAAAAAACATAGAGTCTGTAGACCGCGTTTACACCCATGCAAAAGCGCTCTGGTACTTTGATTGCGACAAGCGCAAGGCAGCGACCATCCAGGTGTTCCAGTATGAAGGGGAAGAGCTGGTCTATTCTGCGGGCATTACTGCCAAGCAGGCAGATTTTATTGAGCCCTTGCCGGATTCCGAGGTAGAGATCACGCAACAGTACGTCTGCAAGTGGCAGAACAAAGAGAAGCAACGCGCTGAAGCGGCAGCCAAACGTGCCGCCAACCCGGTCATGCCTGCCGTCGCCAGCAGCAAAGACAAGCCCGCTGCACCAGATAGCGTGGCCGAGCCTGCCCCTGCACCAGATGCAGCACCTGCCAAACCTGCTGACAAGAAGGCTGACGGCAAGCCAGCTAAAGACGCAACGGCTACAGAAGCCAGTGCGACTAAATCCAAGGAAACCACTGCCAAGTCCAAAGAAGACGCGGCGAAAACGGGCAAGCCTGAAAAAACAGAAGCGGCAGCTGATCATCAGAAACCTAAAGACAAGAACAAAACCGGTGCTGCGGATGATAAGTCCTGGGCCTACAGTGGTGAGCACGGTCCAGACAAATGGGGCAGTCTGAATCCTGAATTTGCCGTCTGCAATGCAGGTAGCCAGCAATCGCCTATCCACGTGGATAATACGATCACAGCCGCCCTCAAACCGATCAAGCGACTGCAAAAATTCCCGATCAAGAATATTGCACTCAAGGACCACAGCCTGGTATTGGATGCGGGCAGCGGCAACATGATGGTGCTAGACCAGAAACCCTACCAGCTCAAATATATTAGTGTGCATATGCCCGGCGAACACCAGGTCAAACAGAAGTCCTATGCCGCCGAGATGCAAATGGTGCATGAAGACAAAGCCGGACACCGTGTGATTATTGCCATCATGATAGAAGAAGGCAACGCCCATGCTGGTATAGAGAAGCTGTTAGGCAGCCTGCCCAAAGACAAAGAGCAAAGCAAACCGCTGACCATCCGTGTCACACCGGCCGACCTGATGCCCGTCAAGCCTGCCTACTACCGCTACAGTGGCTCGCTGACAGCCCCGCCCTGTACTGAAGGCGTGCAATGGGTGATCATGAAAGAAGCGCTCAAGGTTTCCAAGTTCCAGTTGGCCAGCCTGCAACAAGCCATCGGTGCGCCCAACCAGCGCCCGCTGCAGGACAGCCAAGGCCGCATGGTCCTTGAATAAGCCTCACAAGCAGGCAGGCATGCTTTACAATAGCGGCCATGCATACCTTGAGCTACCCTGCCCCCTGCAAAATCAACCTGTTTTTGCACATTACTGGTCGCCTCAGCAATGGCTACCATACCCTGCAAAGCCTGTTTTTACTGCTAGACCACGGCGACACCTTGCACATCCGCCCACGTCAGGACGGGCAAATTCTCCACATGAATCCGCTGGCTGGCGTCCCGGCCGAACAAGACCTTAGCATCCGTGCTGCCCGCCATTTACAGCAAGTCAGCGGCTGCACTCTGGGCGCCGACATTGGCTGTGATAAACGTACACCCATGGGCGGTGGATTAGGCGGCGGCAGCTCGGATGCGGCCACCGTCCTCATGGCACTCAACCAGCAATGGCAGTTGGGCTACACCCGGCAGCAGTTGATGCAGCTTGGCGTTAGCCTGGGTGCAGATGTGCCCGTCTTTATCTTTGGCCAGCCCGCCTGGGCAGAGGGTATCGGCGAACAATTATCTGCGGTTTCACTGCCGCCTCCGCTGCTCGACCAATATTACGTGGTACTCACGCCGCAGGTGGCCGTGCCCACCGCACAAATTTTTGCACATCAAGCATTGACAAGAGACTCGAAACCATTGAGAATAGCGGACTTTTCAAACGGCGCTAATTCCAGCGCGTTCTGGCAGCAAGCCAGAAACGATATGGAAGCGGTTGTTTGTATGCTTTATCCTCAAGTTGGCGAAACGCTGGCCTGGTTAAAACAATACGGCGATGCCCGTATGAGTGGTTCCGGCGCTTCAGTGTTTGTGGCCGTGGATAGTGCAGAAAAAGCGGAGCAGTTAATTGCAAATAGACCAGAAAACACTTCTGGTTTTTGGGCAAAAGGGTTAGAATACCATCCGCTTTTTGCTTCGGTCACTGACGGTGACCAAGCCACACAACAAGTGTGTTAAAGACAAGTTTTTTGGGGAGTCGCCAAGCTGGTTAAGGCACCGGATTTTGATTCCGGCATGCGAAGGTTCGAATCCTTCCTCCTCAGCCAAACATAAGCGTGTAGATTTTACGATTTACACGCTTAAATTTTTTATAGCGCCCAGCCAAGCGCATGGGCGCAGGTTTCAAGACATCGTCATCGCAAAAAGGGTACAACGTTGAGTAACGCCAACATGATGGTATTTACCGGCAACGCCAATCCGGTACTGGCACAAGAAGTGGCTCAGCATTTGGGCATTGAATTGGGGCGTGCCGATGTCGGCCGTTTTTCTGACGGTGAAATCATGCTGGAACTGCTGGAAAACGTGCGTGGCCGCGATGTGTTTGTGCTGCAATCCACGAGCTACCCGACCAATGACAGCCTGATGGAAGTCATGGTCATGGTGGATGCACTGCGCCGCTCATCCGCTGGCCGCATTACCGCTGCCATTCCTTATTTGGGTTATTCACGCCAGGACAGACGCCCACGCTCTGCCCGTGTTGCCATTACGGCCAAAGTAGTGGCCAACATGCTGACCAGTGTCGGTGTGAACCGTTTACTGACGATGGATTTGCATTCTGATCAGATTCAGGGCTTCTTTGATATCCCGGTCGACAATATTTATGCTACGCCGATTTTGCTCGATGACTTGGTCACGCTGAATCACGAAAACCTGGTCGTGGTCTCGCCAGACGTGGGTGGTGTGGTGCGTGCGCGCGCGGCGGCCAAACAGCTGAATGCGGATTTGGCAATTATCGACAAACGCCGCCCCAAGGCCAATGTGGCCAAGGTCATGAACATTATCGGCGAGGTTGAAGGCCGCACCTGCGTCATCATGGACGACATGGTGGACACCGCCAACACCTTGTGTGAAGCTGCCGCTGCATTGAAAGATCGCGGGGCGACCAAGGTGGTGGCTTATGCCACCCACCCGGTCTTGTCCGGGGGCGCGGGTCAGCGCATTTCTGCTTCAGCACTGGATGAGCTGGTCGTTACCAACACCATCGCTCTGAATGCAGAGGCGCAAGCCTGCAGCAAAATCCGCCAACTGAGTGCGGCGCCATTGCTGGCAGAAACCATCAAACGGATTAGCCAGGAAGAATCTGTGTCTTCCCTGTTTATGGATTAACCGTCTATAAACTATTTTTCTTGATACATGAATTAAGTTTTTGTGCTGCAAGCTGGTCGCGGCTTGCAGTTTTTAGTGCAGTACCGCCTTCGGGCGTTTTTAGGAGTCTCATATGAGTATCGAAATTAAAGCCGTCAAACGTGACGTTAAAGGTACGGGTGCGAGCCGCCGCCTGCGTCGCGCTGGCAACGTGCCTGGTGTTGTTTATGGTGGCGATCAAGCTGCTGTGTCTATCGAGTTGGACCACAAAGAATTGTTCATGCAATTCCGTCACGAAGCGTTCCACGCTTCCATCCTGAGCCTGGTGCTGGATGGCAAAGCTGAAAGCGTTTTGTTGCGTGACTACCAACTGCACCCAGTACGCAATACCATTCAGCACATCGATTTCCAGCGCGTATCCGCGACTGAGAAAATCCACGTGAAAGTGCCTTTCCACTTTGTGAACGAAGAAGTGGCTCCTGGCGTTAAAACAGGCGGCGGCAGCATTTCACACATCCAGACTGAAGCTGACGTTAGCTGCCTGGCTAAAGATTTGCCAGAGTTTATCGAAGTGGACCTGGGCAACCTGGAAGCGGGTCACGCCATCCACCTGTCAGAAATCAAACTACCAAAAGGCATTGAGTTTGTACAACTGGCTCATGGTGATGACGCGGCTGTGGTTTCCATTGCCAAACCACGCGGTGGTAGCGACGAAGCAGCAGAAGAAACCCCTGCTGCTTAAGTGGCTCAAGCGGTTATCCGCTACAATGAACGCGCACAGCCATGTGCGCGTTTTTTTTGGTGCGTATAGCACCCTCCTACATTTGCTTAGCGTGTGAATATGAGTGGAATAAAACTGATTGCAGGCCTTGGTAACCCTGGCGATAAATACACCATGACCCGCCACAATGCGGGCTTCTGGTTTGTAGACCTGCTGGCACAACAATCCGGTAGCCGCCTGACGGCCGAGGCCAAACTGTTTGGTATCGCCGGCAAATGGCAACCGCATGGCGACAAATGGTTACTGAAGCCAACCACGTTTATGAACGCCAGCGGCAAAGCTGTCGCCGCCATCGCCCATTACTACAAGATTTCCCCGGCCGAAATTCTGATCGTGCATGACGAACTGGACTTGCCGCCTGGCCAAGCCAAGCTCAAGTTCGGCGGCGGGCATGGCGGCCACAATGGCTTGCGTGATATTCATGCCGCACTTGGCACCCCGGATTACTGGCGTTTGCGTATCGGTATCGGCCATCCGGGCAACAAGGCCGAAGTCGTCAATTTTGTCTTAAAAGCAGCAGGTAAAGAGGAGCAGCAGGCGATAGATGACAGCATCATTAAGGCCACCACGGTTATCGATCTGCTCGCCCAGGGCGAATTTGAAAAAGCCATGCTGCAACTGCACAGCAAATAAAAAAGGGCGCACATGCGCCCTTTGACTGCTTGTCTTCCCTAAAAGCGGTCTGCCTCCATGACCTTGCTCCATGCCTGCACAAAATCTTTGATCAGCTTTTGCTGACCATCGTTTGCCCCATACACCTCCGCCACCGCCCGCAATTCGGAGTTCGAGCCAAATACCAAGTCCACAGGTGTCGCCGTCCATTTCAACTGTTTGGTTTTACGGTCTAAGCCATCATAGGCGCCATCGGTTGCAGACTTTTTCCACTCCGTAGACATATCCAGCAAGTTCACAAAAAAGTCATTACTCAATGTGCCTGGCCGAGTCGTGAAGACGCCCTGCTTGCTACCATTGGCATTAGCATCCAGCACACGCATTCCGCCCACAAGGACCGTCATTTCTGGTACCGTCAGGTTTAATGTCGTAGCTTTCTCAACCAGCATTTCTGCCGGAGACAACCGGCTGTCAGCACTATAGTAGTTACGGAAACCATCCGCGCTAGGCTTCAGGTAATTAAACGATTGCACATCTGTTTGCGCTTGTGTGGCATCCATGCGGCCAGGTTTGAATGGCACATTGACCTTGATGCCAGCCTTCTGTGCCGCCTGTTCAACGGCAGCATTGCCGGCCAGCACAATTACATCCGCCAATGAAACCTGCTTGCCTCTGGATAATTTGCGGTTGAATGTCTGCTGCACTTGCTCCAGCTTTGCCAGTACTTTTTGTAGCTCAGCCGGATTATTGGCTTCCCAGTCTTTTTGCGGTGCCAGCCGCACCCGGGCACCGTTGGCGCCCCCACGCATATCCGTACCACGGAAAGTGGAAGCTGAAGCCCACGCAGTCCTGACCAGCTCAGGCCCAGACAAACCACTGGCCAAAATCGCCGACTTGAGCAGGCTGATCTCTTGCGCATTGATAAGCAGATGATTCAGTTCCGGGATAGGGTCCTGCCAAATCAGAATTTCTTTTGGCACCTGTTTACCCAAATAGCGTGCACGCGGCCCCATATCGCGATGTGTCAGTTTAAACCAGGCCTTGGCAAACGCCAGCTGATACTCTTCGGGATGCTTCCAGAACCGCATGGCAATCTCTTTGTACGCTGGGTCGGTTTTCAGGGCAATATCGGTGGTAAACATAATGGGCGCGTGTTTTTTGTCTGGATCATGCGCATCAGGCACAAACTTGACTTGATCTGCATTTTTAGGCTCCCATTGAATCGCCCCTGCCGGGCTTTTGGTTTTTACCCACTCCATGCTGAACAGATTATCCAGGTACTGTGTCGTCCACTTGGTTGGATTGACTGACCATGCGCCTTCGAGGCCGCTGGTCACAGTATCGGCGCCATGACCACTCCCACATTTGTTTTGCCAGCCCAGGCCCTGCGCCTCTATTGCTGCCGCGGCCGGCTCTTTACCGACACACGCCTCTGGCTTGTGTGCCCCGTGTGCTTTACCAAAGGTATGGCCCCCGGCAATCAACGCGACCGTCTCTTCATCGTTCATCGCCATCCGGCCAAACGTTTCACGGATATCTTTGGCCGCGAGCATCGGGTCAGGATTGCCATTCGGGCCTTCGGGATTCACATAAATCAAGCCCATTTGCACCGCGGCTAATGGTTTGGCCAACTCACGCTGCCCAGAATACCGCTTGTCTTCAAGAAAGGCTTTTTCTGGCCCCCAATTGACAATTTCCGCCTCCCAGTCGTCCGCACGTCCGCCAGCAAAACCAAAGGTTTTAAAGCCCATGGACTCTAACGCGACATTGCCGGTCAAGACCATCAGGTCTCCCCAAGACAGCTGGCTACCGTACTTGGCTTTGACAGGCCACAACAGTCGACGCGCCTTGTCCAGGTTGACGTTATCCGGCCAGCTGTTCAATGGCTCAAAACGCTGCTGGCCACCATTCGCTCCGCCACGACCATCAAATACGCGGTAAACGCCAGCACTATGCCATGCCATGCGGATGAAGAAAGGTCCATAATTTCCATAATCCGCCGGCCACCAGTCTTGTGAAGTCTTCATGACTTGTTCAATATCTTTTTTGACAGCTTCAATATCCAACTTTTGGAATTCCTGGGCGTAATTGAATTGCGGCCCCATCGGATTCGACTCAAGCGCATTCTGTCGCAAAGGCCTCAGGTCCAGTTGTTCCGGCCACCAGAACTGATTGTTGCTTTCCGACATGGCAACAACCGGGGTAGAAGAAAAAACCGTTGCCATGACCATGGCGACTGCCGACAGAATAAGTTGATTCTTTTTCATCATCTTTTATGCTCCTTTGATCCAAAAAAACCTGGCCACCACTGTAGATGCCCTCGGTCGTTCATACGCAAAGATAGATAGCCAATGGCTGCTTGCGTCTTTTTTTAGCTTACTGTGAGTAAAATACTGTCCGGCTCGGAAAAATCACGTGCCCTACAGTCAGAAAATCAATGATTCCCCAGCCAGCAACATCCTTATTGCCAGCCAGGGAAACCCGCTTGGTCTAATTCAATTTAGAAGCATTATCAGAAGTGGCATGCAGTGCTGGCTGCGCTTGGCGGGCATTTAACTGGCGCTCGGTAACGCTTTGGATAAACCCATTTTTCGCGACATCGCCATTGGCGACAGTGCCGAGGGTTACTTGGGTCTGGCGTGGGAAGATGCCGAGGATACTGCGGGCACCGATTGCGAGCGACTGATCAACATTCGGCACTTCCCCCGCAGGTACGGCCGTCACGCGTTCAAATTTGCTCAAAATCGTATTCACACCAATCGCCAGGTTACTATCGGCAGTGACTTCGCCCGCAGACGCAGACATCGCAGCAACCATCAATGCACTAGATACAATCCATTTCATTTCAACCTCCTAAATTAAGAAATAGCACTTCGCTATGGCTGCCATTTAATCGCTTGCATGCCTGGTTTGTGAAATAGCTAATCTGAATTGCCCCATTGATAATAGAAATGGCACTTATAAGCGGGTGCAGACTCCATCTAAAGCAAGTCTTGGAAACAGGAAACACTCCTGCACCGGGTTCAATGATTTGCTGAGATAAGAATGTGTAGTTTTTTGCATGTGCATGCATTGAAAACTTTTTAAGATCACTGCATGAAAACCGCATGCTTTTGGAGTAGGAATGAATTTAAGAGATTTACAATATTTGGTGGCTGTGTCAGAACTGAAAAACTTTAGCAAAGCAGCAGAGTACTGTGCCATCAGCCAACCCACGCTGAGTAACCAAATCAAAAAACTGGAGACTTACCTGGATGTGCAGATTTTTGAAAGGGACTCTAACCTTATCAGGGTCACCCCCGTCGGCGCCAGCATTATTGCGATTGCCAAAAGCATCACCGAGAGTGCTGAAAAAATCCGTGAGATTGCGCGCTATTCCACACGCACCTATGTCAACAAAATCATTATGGGTGGCTTTCCCACCCTGGCAAATTACGTGTTCCCGGAGTATGTGTTCCGCCTCAAGCAGCATTTTGAGGACCTCAAAATCCAGCTGATCGAAGAAAAAACCGATGATTTGATACAGCTGCTCACCGCCCGGAAAATTGATGTTGCGTTATTGGCCCTGCCTATTACCGATGAAACGCTGGAAGGCGTTACCTTATTTGAAGACCCGTTTTACGTCGCGGTACCAGATGACCATGCCTTTGCCCAGCGTAGCCATATTGATGTTGATGAGTTGTTTAACCAGCCCTTGCTATTGCTGGATGAGGGGCATTGCCTGCGTTCGCAGATTCTAAAGTTGTGCTCCCCCCGCAAAGCGGCAGATGATGACTTCAGGGCGGCCAGCCTGGAAACATTGCGGGTGATGGTCAAGCACGGCTTGGGCATCACTCTGATGCCCAGTGTCGCGGTGAGCGAGGGGGAGCAGGATATCTGTTATGTGCCCCTGAGTTGCAATGCCTCGCGCACCATAGGCCTTTTCTGGCATCAATCTCATGAAAGAGCCCACTACTTCCGCAAGCTGGCTGAGGTTATTTCTTACAAGCCTATTTCATAATGAGCGCGGCAACATCGCTGACTGCTGCCATGTCTGATACCAGGCCACAAAATCCTCAGTGCGCAGTGGCGGTGAGAAATAATAGCCCTGGCCAAAATCACAACCCATCTCCTGCAAGATGCGTAACTGGCGCAGGTTTTCGATGCCCTCGGCAATCACCTGCATGCCCAGGCTGTGGGCCATGACGATAATGGCCTGGCACAAGGCACCATCTTGACTGGAAACCCCCAATTCACGCACAAAGGAACGGTCAATCTTGACGTAATCAATCGAGAATTTTTTCAGGTAGGACAACGCAGAATAGCCGGTACCAAAATCATCGAGAGCCACTTGCACCCCCGCTTGCCGGTATTGCGCCAACCGCTCACTGACGTGCGTGTTGGCATCCAACAGCAAGCGCTCGGTAATCTCAATCACCACCATGCCATTGAATTCAGGGTGCTGCCCCATCTCTGACAACCAGTCCTCCTGCTTGCGATGATCCGGCGCAAATTGCACAGGCGACTTGTTAATCGCCATCTGAAACTGCGGATGCAAGGACAGTCGCCAGGATTTGCATTGCGCAATGGCGGTTTTAAATACCCACTCCCCAATCGGCGCAATCAGCAGGTTATCTTCGGCAATGCCAATAAACTCCATAGGTGGAATCAGTCCCTTGACCGGATGCTGCCAGCGCAACAACGCCTCTGCCTTGACCACCTGGTTGGTTTGCAAATTCACCACAGGCTGGTACTCAAGAAAAAACTCCTGGTTGGTGATCGCCTGGCGCAAGTCATGCGACAAGCGCATGCGGTTTTCAGCGTGCTGCTGCATGCGTGGCGTAAAGTAGGTAAAGCAGTTGCCGCCTTTTTGCTTGGACGCATACATGGCCTGATCCACCCGCTTCATCAGGTCTTCTTTATTGCTGGCATCATCTGGAAAAATGGCAATACCCAGACTGGAAGACACATAAGCCAGCGTATCATCCAGCTGAAACGGTTGCGACAAGGTCTGCAATACACGCTGCGCCAGGGCCTCAACATAGCCCGCAGTGGCATCGCCGAGCATGAGCACAAACTCATCGCCGCCCAGGCGAGCGACCAGATCCTTGTTGCCGACGCAGGCCGACAAGCGCTTACCCGCCTGCATCAGCAAACGGTCGCCCTGATCATGCCCCTGTGTATCATTGACCTCTTTGAACCGGTCCAAATCGAGAAAGATAATGGCCAACTTCTGGCTGCTGCTTTTAATCGTTAACAGCGCCTGCTCCAGGCGCTCGAAAAACATGCGCCGATTAGGCAAGCCAGTCAGCGTATCCACATTGGCAAACTGCCAGACCACCTCTTCTGATTGCTTGATCTTGGAGATATCGGCCAGCGTGCCCAGAATCCGTGTGGGCTTGCCCGCCTCGTCACGCATCAATACCATGCCCCGGTCAAACACCCACTTCCAACTGCCATCCTTGCAGAGCATGCGGTATTCAATCGCATACTGCTCACGTTCGCCATCCAGCACCTGCTGTTGCAGGGCTTGTACTGACTCGATATCTTCCGGATGAATCCGCTGTTGCCAGGTGGCCGGGTTATGCGCCAGTTCATGCGGCGCAAAACCAAACATTCTTTTCCAGTGATCAGAAAACACGACACGGGAGTCAGTCACATTCCAGTCCCAGACACCATCGCCGGTGCTTTCCATGGCAAACTTCCAGCGCTGCTCACTACTGGTCAAGGCCTGGCTATATTTTTCAACGGTTTCACGTGCACGGCTGCGCACCATGGATAAATAGGCGAGCCCCGCCAGCAACACGCTGGTCAGCACGCCCATCACGGCGACCTGATTGGCCTCGCGCAAATCAGTGACCGCCTCAAAGGCCGGGGTAGACCGCGCGCGCATACTCCACAAATGGCCATGCATATTCATGGTTTGTGCGGCGCTAAAGCGGGCGGCATGCTCATGGGGATGTGACTCCTCCCCGCTCGGGCTATGGTAAAGCGGTGTCTGCCCCTCTTTGCCATTCAAATCAAACACATCAAAATGCACTTGCCGCAGCTCGACCACCTGCAAGGCCTCCGCCAAAAAGGCATGAACATCAAAGCGCAAAAACACCCAGCCGTTCAACATGCGACGGCGATCCGTCTCAGAAATCTCATCCGGCCGCCCGTGGTACACCGGCGCATGCAAGAAATACGGATGCCCCATCTGCGGACTACCGGTAGACTGGCCCGACATCACGATTTGCTGAGTTTCGCTGGCTTGCAGCAAATCAGCACGCAGCCGCGCATCCAGAAAGGTATTCTTAAGCAAAATTTCCTGATTCTGGTCATTCCGCGGCTCAATATACAGCACCGGCGCCAGCTCATCATCGCCCTGCACAAACTCAAGCCTGGCGAGCAGGCTTTTCACTGGCGTTTCCAGGTCTTTAAACGTCTCTGGATAATTGAGGTGGATGTACTTGATAAAGCCTATTGCATTCAAGCTGCCGTACTGTTCACTTTGCGTGTAATCATTGACATACTCGCGGAATTCTTTGGAAGAAACAAACTGCGAAGAAAGATAAAGATGCTCAACCCCGGTCAACACCTCGCGGTAAGCGTCCATACGGTGCTGGACAGCCTCGGTCGCTGACAACACCGCCTGCCGGAACTTAACCGCCTGCAAGGCTTCCGCATGCTCGCGAGCATTCATCCACAGCAAAACAGTCAGCTGCAAGCCGCAAGCCAAAATCACCAGGGCCAGCCAGCGCGAGGTCAGCAGTTGCTGCCATGATGCAATTCGAATACGAAACATCTATCCTCCTTCGTCAGGAAGTCGCATGACACACACCAGCATCCCCCGGTCATGCGATGAATTTATTTTTGAGTTTAAAAGTTAATCCTGTTCAGGATTTAAGTCAAATCAAGATTGTTTCTAGCTCTATCTTGTGACTAACGGTAAAATATTGGTTTTATTGACTCTTTGCCGCAACTTCACACTGCGGCAATTCTCACGCTAAGGTTCATCCATTATGAAATGCGGTATTGTCGGCCTGCCTAATGTAGGCAAATCCACCCTGTTTAACGCCATCACCAAAGCGGGCATCGCCGCAGAGAACTATCCTTTCTGCACGATTGAGCCGAATGTCGGCATCGTAGAAGTCCCCGACCAGCGCATGCAACCACTGATCGACATCGTCAAACCACAAAAAACTCAACCAGCCATCGTCGAGTTTGTAGACATTGCCGGTTTGGTCGCAGGTGCCTCCAAAGGCGAAGGTCTGGGCAACAAGTTCCTCGCCAATATTCGTGAAACCGACGCCATTGCCCACGTGGTGCGTTGCTTTGAAGACGGCAACGTGATTCACGTCGCAGGCAAGGTAGACCCACTCGCCGACATTGAAGTGATCAACACCGAGCTGGCGCTGGCCGACATGGAAACCGTTGAAAAAACCATGCAGCGCGAAGGCAAAAAAGCCAAGAGCGGCGACAAAGACGCCATTGCCCTGATCAAAGTGCTGGATAAAGTGCTGCCCTGCCTCAACGAAGCCAAAGCCGTGCGCACCCTCAATCTGGATGCCGAAGAACTCAACCTGCTCAAACCGCTGTGTCTGATTACCGTCAAACCCGTGATGTACATCACCAACGTGACCGAAGACGGCTTTGAAAACAACCCGCATTTAGACAAAGTGCTTGCCTTGGCCAAAACCGAAAAAGCCCCCGTCGTCACCATCTGCGCCAAAATTGAAGGCGAAATCGCTGAGCTGGACGATGCCGATAAACTCGAATTCTTACAAGAACTCGGCCAGGAAGAGCCCGGCCTCAACCGCGTCATTCGCGCCGCCTATGACCTGCTGGGCCTGCAAACCTACTTCACCGCTGGCGTACAAGAAGTGCGCGCCTGGACTGTGAAAAAAGGCGCCACTGCACCACAAGCCGCTGGCGTCATCCACACTGATTTTGAACGTGGCTTTATCCGTGCTGAAGTGATTGCCTACAATGATTACGTGCAGTACAAAGGCGAAAAAGGCGCACAAGAAGCCGGTAAAATGCGCCTCGAAGGCAAAGAGTACATTGTGCAAGACGGCGACGTCATGCACTTCAGATTCAACGTCTAACCACGTATCAAGCTAAAAAATCAAAGGCTGGAGATTTCCAGCCTTTTTTATGCCTCACGACGCCTTGAACTCGGCATAGCGTGGATCATGAATCACCTTAACAAACCGCTGGAACAACTCGGGATCCAGCTTGCTGCCAGACTCACTCTCCATAATGCGCAAAATTTCATCGTGTGGCCGCGCCTCCTGATACACGCGCCGCACCGCCATCGCATCATAGTTATCCACCACCGTCACAATGCGTGACAACAACGGGATCGCTTCGCCAACCAAATGGCCAGGATAGCCACTGCCATCAAACCACTCATGATGATAACGCACGATGTCCGCAATCCGCTGTGCATCCTTATGCTCATACACCTCAATCAAATTCGCCCCCACCGACGGGTGCGTCTGCATGATGGCAAACTCTTCCGCATTCAACTTGCTCGGCTTCATTAATACAGCATCCGGCACCACAATTTTGCCAATGTCATGCAAACAAGCGCCCAACTCCAAGGCATCCAGCTCATGGCGGCTCAAACCAATATCCAGCCCAATCCCATGAGAAAGCGCCATCACACGGTCGCTATGCAAGCGCGTATACGCATCCCGCATCCGCAAAGCATCGGCAAAAACCTTGCCCAAATGCAATACCCCGCTGTGATTGCTGACAGCCTCGCTCATCGCATCCCCGAGTTTTAATTGATTTATACGGTTTAGCATACTCCCAAAATGAATCCCCTGAAAACCCTCTCCACAAAATTCAAGAAAATGCGTAGTAAAAAAGGTCACAAAGGGTTGTTGTCGTGCCCTGATACAACTGCTATAATCGCGGTCTTTCAAATCTGGTGATGTAGCTCAGCTGGTTAGAGCACAGGATTCATAATCCTGGGGTCGAGGGTTCAAGTCCCTCTTTCACCACCAAAATACTACTTCATGACGTGTCATGAAGCCTCAAAAGCCCCGTAGATACTAGCTTCGGGGCTTTTTTATTGTCTCAAGCCATATCACCAGATTCCTTGACATACCCCAATTAACAGGGGTAACTTCTGGGGTAACAGTCATTTTTAAATACTTCTTTAAGAAAGTTACCCCAAAATGGCACTTACCAATACCGCAATCAATAATGCAAAACCAGCCGAGAAGCCTTATAAACTTTACGACTCAGACGGTTTATTCCTCCAAGTTACCCCAGCTGGGGGTAAGTGGTGGCGATTTAAATATCGCTTCGACAATAAAGAAAAACTTCTCTCACTTGGCACATACCCCGAAGTCTCTTTAAAACAGGCCAGAGAAAAAAGAGACGATGCTCGCAAGCAAATTGCCAACGACAACATAGATCCGAGCAAAAGCAGACAAAAAGCAAAACTTGAAAAAGAGATCAGCCAGGCAAACAGCTTTGAACTGGTCGCTAGAGAGTGGTGGCAGTCTTACATGAAAAACAAGGCCGAGAGCCACAAGGATAAAGTCATACGCCGTTTTGAGCTTTACCTATTCCCCTGGATTGGAAATCAGCCAATCGCTGAAATCACTGCACCTCAGCTACTACAATCGATTAAACGTATCGAAGCGCTAAACAAGCTTGAAACCGCACATAGAACATTACAGACTGCAGGCCAAGTGTTCAGATATGCTGTTCAGACTGGCCGCGCTGAAAGAGATATCTCTCATGATCTAAAAGGTGCATTGCCAGCTAGAGCTACAAAACATATGGCGGCATTTACCGACCCTAAGGATGTGGCATCATTACTCAGGGCGATTGATGGCTTTACCGGCACATTGACAGTTCAGTGCGCGTTAAAACTTGCTCCCCTTGTCTTTGTGAGACCCAGCGAACTCCGGCAAGCAAAGTGGAATGACATCAATCTGGAAACAGGTGAATGGAAATTTGTCGTGAGTAAAACCAATACCAACCATCTGGTCCCCTTGTCCAAGCAAGCCATTAAAATTCTGGAGGAAATTAAACCTCTTTCAGGTCATCGCGAATATGTTTTTCCTGGCGGACACTCCCCACTCAAACCTATGAGTGAAGCCGCCATTAATGCCGCACTCAAACGCATGGGGTATGACACTCAAAATGAAATTACTGGGCATGGCTTCAGAGCAATGGCACGGACTATTTTGCATGAGCAATTGAATATGGACCCTCACGTGATCGAACATCAACTCGCGCATACAGTGCCAGATACCCTAGGTTCAGCATATAACCGAACCAGATTTATTGAACAGCGCAAGCTAATGATGCAGAAATGGGCAGACTATCTTGATCAATTGAAATTTACGGGTGAGGACAAATGAAAACCTTTTTGACTTTGAAAAATTTTTTGTCTCTGGATGATACTGCAAAATATTTATCAATGACTTTCGAGGATGAGATTTCGATTATTGACTTACTTGAAGCGGCCCAAGAAGGCATCCTTCAGCTATCTATTAACTTTAAGCAATCTGTACCACTTAAACCCACACAACTAAAAGTCCCAACAAAGGCTGATGTTGAAAGAATGAAGCATATTTACGCTGACAAATCAGTTATCACGCCAGATTTAAGGGTTTTTACTGAAGAGTCTGACCAATTAATCTATTTGAATGGAATATTCGATATACCTTTGTTAATTAACTCAACAGTTGCTAACCAGATATTAGAATTCAAACTCAAGCAAATAAACGCACCCAATCTTATTAGCGAGAAACCATTTTCATTCGTCGTGAGTCGCGATCAACAGCTTTTCAAAATTGTGACTAGGTACAGAAATATTAGCGATGATGGCGCTGAGTATATTGAAACGGATGATTTCGAAGATGATAGTAAGTTTGTACCAAAGCATTTTGAGTCACCTTTTGAGTTGCCAGAGGACTCTACGCTTGGAATGACTCGGTCAAATATCGACTTATTTGTGAATTCAATTTCCGATAAAATCAAGTCCAAGAAGGCTAAGCGGGATCGCGGTGAAAATGCCAAGGTTAATACAAGCTTACTAGTTATTGTTGCTAGCCTTCTTAGAGATAACGATATCGACTTAGAGAGCCTATCTGTAGATAGCACACGCAATTTAGCAGCTGGAAAAATCCTTGAAAAAATTGAGTTAATTGGATGCAAAATGGATGTTGGCACCATTAAAGCCAGGCTAAAAGAAATTGCAGAGGCAATTGAACGTAGAGAGGTTTAACCACCACTTAGTTGGGAAATTTACTTTAATACCCAGTATCTAAATGATGGTTAGATGAGTAAGCGTCATTGCTATGCTAACCTTGTCATGCGGAATCAAGAAATACCTCCATGGCTTCCCGCCGTTTGCAACTGAATAATTAGTAGCATTTTCACACCATGAAGTGGCCGCGGCAGCCTTGGCTTTCACATCCTCATTTTCTATATCCATGAGTTTCTTTGTCTCAATGATGAGGTTGTATTCTCCGGTGCTGGCAACAAAGTCGGGAATATACTCAGACTCATAAATGCCATTACGGTAGAAAATATTGAATTGCCCGGAGACTGGTCTAAACCAGACTTGGGCATCACGCTCCAGGATGGCCGCAAATACACGTTCGGTATCCGAGTGAAATTTTTGATAGGTATAAGCGCATTTATTAAAACCACCATAAACTGCCTGAGCGATTTTGCTTTTCTCAGTGGGTAATTGCTCCAGCGTCAGTATCTCGCCAACGGCAGTAATGGCGCTTGGTTTCAGTGGCGTGAATCCCTGGCTAACCACCACTTCAACCTCAGCCACGTCTTCATAATAATGCGCCAACATTTGTGAGTGAATATTCTCGGAAATCTGTTTACCGTAATAACCAAGCACGTTGTGTATTTCGTCTTCTGTGGTTAAGTAACTCTTAAAATGGCCGACTGCCTGGCCAGCCAATTCATGAATTAAGGCTGCATGATGATCGTATGAAATATCATCATAGTTAATCAGTTCTCTCACAATGTAATCTTCAAGTCTGGCTTCATATACCAAGCTGGCTTTACCCATCGTAATTTCTTTGCCTGACTGTAAAGCCTTACTGACTAACTGTTGGCTTGCTGGCTGAAAGTTGATTTTAGAAACGTCCAGCGTAAATGGATGGAAGCCACTTTTGACGTTACCTTTTGGTTTGACCAAGATACGTGGGATATCAATCGTATGCTTAGTGACAATGGCTACTGTGGTTTTGACGATATCGGCGACCGATGGGCCGGTGGCTATCAGCTCAATCTGTTTGGGCGAGACAATCGCTTCTACCTGCTTGATGATCTCAGCTTGTACATGAGCCTGATTGAGCGTCGCACTGGTGGGCGCAAAAGATTGTTGTCGGCTGATCTGCTCGATCACATTCAAGGTCGCTTGCGCAATGGGTGTTTGCTCTGCTGTGAGCACAGGCGAAGTAGGCTGTATAGGCTGATAGATGCCCGAGGTGGAGGCAAACTGGGATTGTTTTTGTTGCGTAATGCCCAAAAGATTTTCTACAGCCGAGGTGACCAAGACTGTTTGCGGTTTTTCATTGGCCGGTAGGTCTGGTGTTAGCTCCAGCACCTTCATGCGAATCGGCGAGTCACCTTTACCTGCCTCGTCCACCACCTCTTGAAACCTGTCATGGGCGATAATATTCAAACGGTCTACCGTTTCATCGCCAGTCCTGCGGCCATAAGGCAAACGCAAGCCACGGCCAATCGATTGTTCAATCAGTGTACGTGCATTGGCAGCACGTAAAGGCACAATGGTATACAAATTGGTGACATCCCAACCTTCTTTTAGCATGTTGACGTGAATCACAATCTCGGTGGGTTCATCATAGCTTTCAACCGCCAGCAACTTTTCAATCACGGCATCACCCTCAGCGCCGCTGGTTGTACCACTATCCACCTGAATCACTTTGTTGGCATAGTAGCCATTAAAAAACTCGCTGGATTGAATCAATTGCATCAGCTGGCTAGCATGCGAAGTATCACGCGCAATCACTAACATAAAAGGCTTAACCAGCTTTTGGCCAGTCTGTTGCGCATAAGTGAGCAAGTGCACTTTGGTCTCTTCATGCACACGCACACCGTCCATCAGTTTGATGCGTTCTATCTGCTCAGGGCTATGGTCGTCTTTATTAAAGTTTTGCTGAGTGACCACAGCCGGGTCTTTAACAAAACCATCTTCAATCGCTCTAGCCAGTGGATAATCCATCACCACGTTTTTAAAAGGTATTGGTTTGCTAGCGCCCTCAACAAAAGGCGTTGCAGTCAGTTCCAGCCCCATTAATGGCTTGAGTTCATTCAGTGCTTTCACGCCGGCACTGGCACGGTAGCGATGTGACTCATCCATCAACAAAATCAAGTCCGGCAAGCTGGCCAGATATTCAAAATAGCTTTGCCCCAGGTATTCAGAGAGTCTTTTAATGCGCGGGGATTTGCCGCCACGTACCTCAGAGTTGATTTTTGAAATGTTGAATATGTTGACTTCAATCCCGCCCAGCAAGCTTTTAGTGCCGCGTTGCTCATAGTTATCACCGGTGATCACTTCAGGCGGGTTTACTGCAAATTCTGCAATGCCCTTAAACACGTATTTGGGTGTATTAGGCGTAAAGTCGGCAATCAGCTTGTTATATATCGTCAGGTTAGGGGCTAAAACAAAAAAATGTTTGTAGCCAAACGCCGCATGCAGGTAGCTGATAAATGCACCCATCAAGCGGGTTTTACCCACGCCAGTGGCCAGTGCAAAACAGAATGAGGGGAAGTCGCGCTCAAAGTCACTCAGGGTTGAAAACTGTCCCTTGAGCGCCTCTATCATTGCGGTCAACTCTTCAGCTGACCTTGCCTCATGGTCACGCAAAGCAGGCACTGCTTCAATCGCCGTTACTAGCTTATGCAGGCTTTCCCATTGTGGTTCACGCAGGCTCAATCGCCCGGCAATCGAGCGTGCAGTATTTAAACTCATGCTGCACCCCCATCGTCCTCACCAAACAAACCTGTTTGCTGATTGTTTTGTTTTTTTACGGTTCTTGTCACTGACGCTGGGTTAGAAACTTCCTCCGGTGCTTGCGGCAAATTCTGCACATTTAAGCTGTAATCGTCATGCCCCCATTCGCATTTGCTCAACACCATCTTGGGGATTTTTTTAATGGTCAGGTTGCTAAAGCGGGATTCATCCGCTCTAAAAGCGGCACAGCAGACAAGCAACGTGCGGTTAGGCCCGACTTCTTCACTCAACGCCTGCAACTGGTCAGCCGTGAGGGTTTGCGTGGTCACATAGATAAAGTCATTTTCTGTGCTAAAACCATGTTGCCAATAATGCTTAGTGCTTGGTTGAAAAGTGAACCCTTCCAGCTTGCAAATCGCCGCCGCCAGCATATCGGCGTTGTATTCTTTGTTAATGACCCATTGCCCCCATTGGTCTTGCTGTAACAAGCTAGGCGCTAAAGAGTAATAGCGGAAACCACCGCCACCTTTCCAATTCACGGCTTGGCTAACCCCACCTTGGTCTTCACCATCAATTACTTTTTGCAAGCGAGGGATAATATGCGTGTGGCAGTGCTCGCCTAGTTCTACCATGATCCAACGGCGACCCATTTTATGGGCGACTGCGCCTGTGGTGCCTGAGCCTGCGAAAGAATCAAGAACAATATCATTTTCATTTGTTGCTATTGATAACACTCTTTCAATGAACTTTTCAGGTTTAGGTGTTGCGAAAGGGTCTTGTGAGTTGAACTTTAAAACCTCTTGACGTGCATTTCTGTTTTCACCGACTTCTTGGTAGTCCCATACAGATTTTGGTACAACACCTTTTTCACCAACTTCAGATAAAAATCGTTTTACAGTTGGCTTGTTGCTTCCATCCTTTCCAAACCAAATTCTATTATCTGCAATCATTTCTAACAATCGGTTCTCAGAATACGCCCAAGCTCTTCCATCAGGTGGGAGGGTAACTCTTCCACTTGGGGTTTTAATTTCATAAATTCCCGATTGTGATACCGTTTTTACGGTCAGATTATCTGCGTACCAAGGACCTCTTCCATACCAGTTTCCATTTTTATCGATACCATCGTACTGGTCGGAATTCTTATAAATACTATTTTGCTCATCTGTTCTTCGCAACTTATTGGGTCGCCATATTTCTTTTTTAGCAGCGTATACAAGTATGTGGTCATGTGTATCACTAATATACTTAGCATCATTTTGTGGCGCTGACTTTTTAATCCAAACGCCATTAACTATAAAATTTGCACGTCCAAAAATTTCATCACAAAGAACTTTTAAGTAATGTGCTTCGTTATCATCAATCGTAACCCATAAAGAACCATCATCGGATAGCAAACGACGAATGATCTCTAAACGATCACGCATTAACGACAACCAAATAGAATGCTCCACCCCATCGTCATAATGCGTAAACGCACTGCCTGTGTTGTAAGGCGGGTCAATAAAAACGCATTTAACCTTGCCTGTAAACTCTTGCTCCAACGCCTTAAGCGCCAGCAAGTTATCCCCAAAAATCAAACGATTATCAAAAATATCGTTTTCACTCACTCGATGTTTCGCATGGTAACTCTTGGTTGGATCCTCCAATAAAATGCGCGGCTCCAATTTGGGCCGCACCTCTTTACCAATCCAAGTGAGTTCTAGTTTTTGTTTTTTGCTCATATATTTCTTTAATTCTGCAATCTATCGGATCAATCGAACTGAAAACTTTTATCAGTGATACCGTTAATCTTAATCCATGTCTTTAGTTGTGTTTCGTAGTGAGAGCCATCTTCTGGTGGTAAAGTAGTATCCTTTGGCTTTGCTATGAGTGCTTGAAGCACACCGAGTACACTGTTGCGCACAGCCTCAACGTCGCGAACCGCTCTCCAGCTCTCAAAAGGTTTGTCCTTCTTGGGAAGGTCCATTCCGTGATGCTGCTCAAAGTTTGGGCACGAACATCTATAAATAACAGGAATGCCTATTGATCGTGCCTCCGATATTGCATCAGCGATATTTTTGTTGATTGAGTAAGCAGGACTCGTTTTATCGCCATCTTTTGTTTTTGGCGAATCTATGTCGTGTAACACAGAGAACTCAATCTTGAAGTGCGCCAGCATTTTCACCAAGATAGCTATGGTTGCTTTACCCCTTGCCCTGACAATTAATGGCCGCTGGTCAATTGGGTAGATTGTCTCATTAAGGCGCATCGCCTCATGAAATGCAGCAAACTCCGTATCGCCCTCAACGATGACGACATGGCCACCGAAAAACATCTCGGACACATTTGAATCAAAAAGCATCAGCGCCTTCAGATTTTCAACTTCCTCACCATCGAATTTAATTTTCTCAGACCGATATATATTGGGCGGAAGATGGGCTTCAATTCGATGTAGACGAACGATAGTGGTGTGATCTTTAAGTGGATCAATAAATGCTGGATGATGCGTACTCAGCATGACTTGCCAGCCCGATTCGGCAGCTAATGCATAAAGGTGTTCTTTTGCTGCTCGCACCGCAGATGGGTGTAGTGCGGTTTCTGGCTCGTCAATTAATAACATGTAGCCAGGAAGAAAGCTGTCATCTTCCTTGTCCTCGCTATCGCCAGCATCATCTATTTTTTTGAGTTTCTCTGTGATATTTTGAATCTTCGTTTCATCGGCTTTGGTCTTCTTGGCCTTCGCTTGTAATTTCGCTAGTTCAGTCCTGTCTTTCTCAATTCCCTTTTGAATATCCGAAAGGCGATTTAACTCCGACCTGACTTGAAGCATTGACCAAAACAGGGCGCGTTGCGAACCTGTCCCCTGTTGGTCCCAGCGAGCTTGTCCATCTTTCTCGGCGATGTCTACTCTTGAACTACTGCTAAGGCTTTTTTGTGGGTCGAAACCTATATCACCAAGAGATACTGTAAGGCGGATTTCTGCCGTATTAAAGACCTGTTGATAAGAGGAGTTAACTTGTGATTGAATTTTCTCAAGTTGCTCTTTGAAATCCGCCACTGGCTTTTCAGCTTCCGCTTGAAGCTCAGAAATTTTCTTGCTCAAGGCTGATTCCTTATCTTCCATCAAGGTTTTGTACCTGCGTGTCACAGGCTCCAACACGAGCGTCAATAGCTTTTTGTGCTCCTCCTGCGGGTCATCTAGTGAGCCGATACGGAATGGCTGAGGCAGGCGACTATTGAAAACAGTGTCAAGACCAGATGCTTTGCCATCTTCCGCATACTCCTTGGTCTCAGGGTCCCATGTTGTTCGAGTTGGTTTTCCGCCTTGGGTCGGCCACTCCCATTTGGAACGAACTAGCAGCAAACCATCTGCCTCTTCTTTCCACTTCTCATCAACATTTGCCGCTGCCTTAGGAATATGTACCCAAAGCTCTACGGAGGCAGGGTTGCCATTCGAGTTTCGATTAAAGTCCTCAAGTTTTAATTCGGCTTGCTTAACAGCCAATTCATAGGCTCGAAGAACTGTGGTTTTACCTGCGTTGTTTGCTCCAACAAGACAGACAATTTCGTCCAATTCAATCGTTAGGCCATCGTTTCCGATGCAGCCAATGTTTTTTACGTGCATACGCACAAGATGTGATCTATCTGCCATTAATTATTGCTCCCTTTGTCTTCAAGCAAACCAAGATCTAACCCTTCTATTTCTTGTAATGACTTACCCGCAATCCCCTGCAAATCACCATACATCCCAACAGTCGCATTCATCACACGTTCAATCTGCTCTTCACGTTTTGCCCATTGCTTCATAATGGCTTTACGCTCTCTATCAAGATCTTCTTGCATGCTTGAGAATGCCTCTACAATAGCCTCAACCCGTTGTTTAAATCTTGGGCCTGTAAGGTATTGATATACCATTTCAGTTTTGGTCTGCTGACCTTCAGACGATTGTCGTGCCATTGAAACTTGAAGTAGCGTCTGCCTAAGAATAGTAGCTACTGGAATGGCTGCTTTGGGGTGAGTGACCCATACACCATCGACAATATCAAACGACTCAACATCTTTGGGTAACACTTGGCTGACGATGACAGCGATTTCAGCTTTTGCGGTGCGTTGGTCTTCTCTTAGCTTGGTGAGCCAGCCATCGCTCCAGTTTTTGGTACGTTTAGACTCCCACAAAATGGTGCCACTGGCTTGCCCTTGTTGACTAAAGACACGCTGCACAACATCACCACCAAATTCCCCTTTCCCCACAGGCTCTATGGTGTCGAATGGGAATTTCACTCTGAGTAGATTTTCAAGTTCAAGCTCTTGAACTTCCCCTTGAAGCTGTTGTGAGCCTTGTTCGGCACGGCGCTTAAGGTCTTCAATCTGCTTTTGCATGGCAGCAATGGTTTGCTCTTTTTCCATGACTTTAAATTTTTGCTCCTCTTCTGCCTGAAGTTTGGCTTGAGTGCGCACCTCAGTGAGGCTATCTTGTACGCGTTTTTCTACGGTGAGCTCTAACTCACGCTTGGCATCATCGAGTTCACGCTGTTTTTTGATCAACTCAGCTTGCGCTTTTTGTGCCTCAGCCAGTTTTTCATCACGTGCTTTTAATACCTCTTGCAAGTCCGCAAGCTCTCTGGCCTTAGTTTCAATTTCTGTCGCACTGGCTTGTTTGGCTTTTCTAGATTCCTCAGCAATGATTTGTGCGCGTTCCAGCTGAAGCTTGGTGGCGACTTGATCAGCAACTTGTTGCTCAAGTTGACGCTTGGCATCAGCAATGGCACTTTCTTTTAATCGCAATGCGGCCTCACGCTCAGCCACTTCAGTGTCTTTCTGTTGAAGTTTTTCCTCAAATTGCTTGCGAGTGGCTTGAATAAGTGGCGCGGCTAACGACTCAGTGAGTTTGATTTCAGTGCGGCAATTGGGACAGGTGATGGTAGGTTCGGTCATTTGGCTAACCTTAATAGGGATTAAACTTGAGGCATAGTTAATTTTTATCTATGGGTGGTTAAAAATAAATCTTTAAAAAGCCCCTGACCGGATACAAACAATACTGCTAGTCCACCGATAAAAATATATATGTCTATTCCCTTTAGATATGCTTTTGCTGGTTCATAAACACTTCCAAGCATCAAAAGTAACCCGCAAATGATGCCGCTTGAAAGTAAAAACATATTCACAATTACGTTTAGATTTGGCGAAATGCTCTTTTTGTAGCAAAGAACCAAATAGACTATGAGGCAAACTATACCCAATATGATTGTTGGAATAAGGATGATTGAATCCATATTATTTCCCCTTCGGACGCTTATTTTTATTTTCGTTTTCAGCAAGTAACAAACCTACTACACCGCCAATAATTGCTCCTGTGGGACCACCAAGCGATGCGCCGAGAATGGCTCCGCCCAACCCACCGCCAGCCAAACGATTTGACTCCTCTTGAGTCATATTTTTTTGATTTTTTGACCTGTTCTTGTTCATATATGAACACCTCTGAAGAGATAATTGAAAAATATAATCGACTGCTTACCGCTGCTAAGTTAGTTTAACTCCCACGTGCAATTTACAATCACGTAATTCGTTATTTTTTGCTGTAGTTGTCCTTCAAGATCGTCAATCAGAGCGTTTCGCTTACGCTGTATCTCATCTTGCCGATCAAACAACTCCCTACGCTTTTTATCCCGTTCTGCTTCCAGTTTGGTTTGTTGTTTTTGAAACTCAAGTTTTTCAGCCAAAGTGGCTGCGCCTTTGCTTCTGGTGCGAGCCTCTTTAATCGCTTTATCCAGGTCTTTAATTTCGCGCTCTAAGCCAACTTTTAAATCATCTGCCCAGGCATCTAGCTTTTCGCTTTCTTGAGTAAATAAATTCAAATTCCGTTGTTCTAGCGAGCCTAATACCCTTGCACGTTGTGATGCTAGGGAATCTTTCACGGCCTGCGGCAAAGTGATATGTGCTTGCTCAAAGTTTAATGAGGATTGCTGTGCAAGCGCAATTTCTTCGATTAACTGTGATTGAAGTGGCATATTTGTCTCTGATTCAATGGTGCTAGCAGTCCCAGGAATTGAGAGTAGTTTCTCGACGACATCTGGCTCAATTGGGGTGCTATCTGCTAAGCCTGCCATTAACAAATAATCCTCTGTTGCACCCAATGACTCTACCGTTAACACTTCAACCACGGCCACCCCACTGCGGCCAATCAACTGCTCAATCACCGTCACCTTGGAACCATATGCCTCATATTGAAGGTTAAGTTTTATGGGGGTGGATGTTGCTTGTTTTGCTGAAGACAATAAAGCTTGGGCCAGTGGGTGCTGAATCCGATAAATATGCGCCTCATCGCTGCGGCGAGGTAATTCATAACGGCCTAGAGGAATACTTGCACGGTCTTCAACGGAAATGAATGTGGGTAACGAATCTAATCTAAAACCAAAGTCGCCTTCATCGAAGCTTGCATGTTGATTGAGCATGCCTTTGGTAAACCGGATTAGTTGCTTTTCCAGGCGGCCAAGGCTGGTTTCTGCATCTTGTTTTGCAATCTTTAAACGCTCCTGGACTTCTTCATCAAAGTTTTCCAGCAGGGTTTTGCGCGCTTTGAGCATTGCATCGCTGATTTCGTTAGCTAAGTCGAGTTGCAGCTGTTCAAACGCGGTATGGATTTCCGCTGGATGACGGCAGTTTTGATAAATGTCGGCAATCCGGCGCTCAAAATCGACACCTGACTCTACGGCCCCAAGCACTTCATCGCTTGCACCAAAAACGCCATTAAAAAGCTGAAATTTAAGATCCAGCAATTCGTAAACGCGACGATCAGCCTCGTTCTCTCTATTCACAAAATTGACCACCACCACGTCATGCTTCTGTCCGTAGCGATGGCAGCGCCCAATGCGCTGCTCGATGCGTTGGGGATTCCACGGTAAATCGTAATTGATGACCAGTGAGCAGAATTGAAGGTTGATACCTTCTGCACCCGCTTCAGTCGCAATCAAAATGGTGCCTGCAGGATTGTCGTTGTGTTTGAAGTAATCTACCAATGCCGCACGCGTATCGGCTGTTCTTGATCCACTGACTTTGTCGGAGCCTTTGTGTTTGGCAATCCAGTCAGTGTAAATCTGTTTGGCTTTTGCATCATTATTGCTGCCGTTAAACAACACAACGCCATCCGCATACTCTGTAGTGGAGAGTAAACCCAACAGGTAATCCTGAGTACGTTTGGACTCGGTAAAGATAATGGCTTTTTTAGCTGCACCCAGTTCATGCAATTTGGCAAAGGCGACTTTAAGCGCCTGTAAGAGTGCAGTACCTTTGGCGTTTTGTGTGATTGAAATGGCGAGTTGTCTGAAGTCTTCCAGCTCTGCAATTTCTGCTTTAATCGCTACGATTTCATTAAGCGTATTTGATGTTGACGTTGAATCATCAACACCAAACTCATCTGCGATTTCATCCAAGGCTTCAAAGTCTTGATCAAGCTCTTCAGTCACATCGACTGCGGGCAGTTTCATGTCGAGTGACTGATTCAAGCGGCGAATTAACGAGTCCAAAGCGCCTGCAATGGCGAAGGTGCTGGATGCCAGCAATTTGCGAAGAACTAGCGTGATTAACTGGCGTTGACTGTTCGGTAGTGCGTACAAGGTTTCACGTTGTAGATATTCTGAAACATTATAGTAAAGACGGTTCTCGGCATCACTGGGCGTGAACTCACGCAGCAATGGAATGCGCTTTGTGTATTTAACATAGGCTTCAACCTGCCTGCGCAAGGTGCGCTTACAAATTGGACTGATTCGCTGCTTTAAAGTATCAAATTGCCGAGCATCTTTAATCTGTAAAAACTGCTCTTTGAAGCTGTCCAGATCGCCAAATACCTTTTCATCGATAAAGCTGACCAGCCCATACAGTTCAAGCAAAGAGTTTTGTAATGGCGTAGCTGTAAGAAATACTTTTTTTGACGGTGCTAATGCATCTCGCAGCGTACGTGCAGTTTTGTTATCGGTTTTATAGACGTTACGCAGTCTGTGCGCTTCATCCACAACCACCAAATCCCATGGCTGATTCAATAAGTAAGCAGATTTAGATGCTGCAAATTGGTAAGAGGTGATGATGATCTTGTCAGATTCAAACGGATTTGAATAACCCTCTTTTTCGCGCTGCTTGAAGGATTTAAGCTCCAGAATCTCAGAGGGCAGGCCAAATTTATCAGCCAGCTCCTGGTACCACTGTTTGCGCAAGTTAGCTGGGCAAATAATCAAGAGCTTACGTCTACGCTCAGCCCATTTTTGAGCAAGCAACAACCCCGCCTCAATGGTTTTTCCAAGCCCTACCTCGTCGGCGAGGATCGCCCCTTTTGATAAAGGATTACTTGTCGCAAATAGCGCGGCATCAATTTGATGCGGATTGAGATCCACCTGCGCATCAAGCAATGCACCCGCCATGCGGTCCATTGAGTCACTGGAGGCTCTTAATGTCAGCTGGTAAGCAAATAATTTTAATTGTTGTGAAGAGTATGGCATCTGCTGATTCTAATTTATCAAAAACAAAAAATCAGCATTAATTCATCTCAGGAATGCTCATTAAGCCTCATCAAATAGTTTTTTTATCGAGGCATATAAAAAACATTACGAATTCGTACGAATTCGTAAATCTAGAAAAGTGCATCGATAAGATACGTCTCGCATCATTAAACAACGAGGTGAGTAGATATGAGTGATATAGATGATTTCAAGCGTTTACCCGATCAAGCATTTGTGAGGCTACCAATTGTGTTGAAGCTTTATGGCTGCAGTGCGGCAACCATATGGCGGGGAGTGAAAACTAAACGAATTCCCTCCCCAAGCAAACTTTCCATGAGAATTACTGCTTGGAATGTTGGGGAGTTACGTAAGGCTTTGAGTAATGCACAGAATGAAAAATGAGTGGCCCAATTTATTTAACACGTGCCGGTAAAGAAACTGCTTTTTCTCGCCCGCTTAAGAGAGCGGTAATCCGTGAAATTCGTTTGAGTTTTGGGGCACGTGGGGTGTTTATTTTTTTATGGGACTTTCCTGACGGTTGGTCTTTTTACATATCTCATATTGTGAATTTTTCTCCAGCTGGGGTAACCCAATTGAGGGGCTATCTCAGGGAGTTAAGAGAAATTGGTGCCCTCCAAATTATTCCACGGAGAATTACTAGAAATGAGGCTATTTCAATGAGCAGCTCCAAGAAAACTTATAAAGCAGGACAAATATTGGGACAGTCATGGGTACTGAATCACCCGGATAAATGGGCAATTGAAGCCCCACTCTCAAAAAAGCCGCCTTTCAGGTTTTCTGAAGTACGGCTAGCTGAAAGAACGGAAAATCCGAATGACTCATCTTCAACCCATAAGGTGTTTAAACACGAGGGTGCTCCAAATTCAAAAAAACAACTACAAGAGATAGATACACAAACTGTAGAGCGCGAATATCGTTTTCCTATTCAGCTAAATCCTAACGAACGCAAGATTGCAGGGACACTTCTGTTAAAAACAGATGCAGGCACAGCGCAGCAAATTTTGGACGTACTCAGCGAAAAACTCTCAAAAAATAAAATCCGAGGTGCTCCTCTTGCCTACCTACAAACGCTTGTTCAACGCGCGAACAATGGACAGTTTTTTTATAAACCTGAAGTTGATAGAGCAACTAAAAGCAAGCCATTTCAGGTAAAGGTTGAAAAAACACCTTCTAACAGCAGAGCTAAACCGGAGGCGACTGCCATTGAGGCTCACATTAACAACATTTTCAGAACTATTGGAAAATCTAGAAATTTTAAAAAATCGAACCTGACTTGACAGGGCCGGTGATAAGAAAGGAAATTTGATGAATAAAATCAAAAACATGACTTATCAGCAAAAAATGAAAACAAATGAAAAGCTTAGAACAAAACTTTTGCATTTTTTAGCTGAGGAGACTTTCACGTCGATGAGCAATATTTCTGTTCTTTTGGAACGGGAATACTCTCAGGTCTACCGGCTATGTAAAAAAATGGAATCTGAAGAGCTAATCAAAATACATCAAATTGATCAACATCTGAATAGGCATGTCACTTTAGCAGGTATTTCGCCTAAGGGAATAAAATTTCTTAGGGACAATTTGTATCTGAGGAATGAGAATCTAAATGCATTTATGCCTAGCAAACTACAATGCGCTGAGTCGTTGAAACATAAACTTAAAATTCAAAAATTCCGCGCAATCTACACCTCTCGTCAAGCAAGGCAAATTTCCCCCTTCATGTCATATATTCAACTTCCTAAAAAGCCGCACCCTGATTTCGCAATACACTTATCCCCAGGAAAAAGGAACATTTTTCTTGCAGAGTTGGAATGTACTCAAAAAAGCAAAATACGATACGAAGATTTGCTCAATCGATATTCCAAACTTGGCGAGCATGTAATTTATTTATTTCAAACTGAAGATCAACTTAATAAGATTGGGCAAGTTATTGCCAAGTGCACACCAAAATCATGGAGTAAAGAAAATTTTTTACTATTTAGCCTTGTTGAACGAGTTCTTGAAACTAAGCATAAGCATTGGCAATGGGGGGACGGCTGTTATTACATTCACAACTTCTTATCCACAGTAATAGCTATCAATTATGAGGACTTGAAAGATGGCAATTTAGCCTGGAAAAAATATGATTTTGCGCCATTTCCCTTTTATAGAGATAGCCTTTGGGCAGAGCGATTTCCTGAACTTTGCGGGAGCCTAGATTCAAAAGGACGGATAATCCCGAACATTACAACTTACCCTGAGGGTGTCCCAAGCCCTTAACCATTTTGTTTGTCCATTAATCCCCTTAAGCCCTTTGATGCTCTCACGTAATTTTCAGTGAGAGCGCCCTTTGGGTAAGCCCATTAGCCATTAAAGGTCCTTCACGGCCCTTTTGATGACTTGAAATACATGTTGATTAATTTGAAAGTTCATTATTTGAGCAGCCTGCCAAACAGTCTTTCATTCAAGTAGTTATTGATTTTACCAAGAGCTCATCAACGACTTTATCCACAGATTTTGTGGAAACAAGTTCGTATTCAATTCTTTTACAAAAAATACCACCTTATTCTTGTAACAATAATAATTTGATTGTTGTTACAATAATCAGGTGGTGATTAAAGTTGAAGCATGATTTCGTATGATTAACCAGCCTGTTCCAATAAGCCAAAACCCGTCGATAGTCCGAATCTCATTTTATGAGGGGAAGGTGCGTGCTGGGCAGTCTCGCTTTGCGTCTGCAGCGCAAGACTATGAGATGAAGGAGCTTGATCTCAATGAGTTGCTGGTCACTGATCCACCTGCCACTTTTGTTGTACAAGTGGATAACGATTGTGACTCCATGATTGATGCCGGCATTCTGCCGGGGTCTAAACTCGTGGTGAACCGGGCGCTGGGACCTAAAGCCAAATCATCGAATATTGTCATTGCAATCGTGGATGGTGAATTCGTTGTAAAGCGCTTATACAAAAGATTAAAAATTGTCCGTCTTCTGTCTGAGAACAAGGCGAAGGCGTACCCACCTATTGAGTTTACTGAAGGGCAAGAGCTGGTTATCTGGGGTGTAGTGCAACATGTCATCAATTCATTCACGTAAACGCGTTTTTGCGCTCGCTGACGTGAATTCTATGTATGCCTCCTGCGAGGAGGTATTCCGTCCTGATATCCAGGGGAAACCTGTGGTTGTCCTATCCAATAATGATGGATGCGTAATCGCACAAAATAAACTCGCCAAAGAAACTCTGGATATTTACATGGCGCGCCCCTGGTTTGAGATTAAGGAGGTGGCCGAAAAGCTAGGTACGGTCGTGTTTTCGTCCAATTATGAACTGTACGCCAATATGAGTAATCGCTTTACGGCAGTGCTATCAAGATATTCACCGCGCATGGAGAAGTATTCCATTGATGAGGTCTTCCTGGAAATGACAGGTATCAAAGCCAACTACACCGATTATGGCCAGGAAATTAAACGAGATGTACGCGATTCAACCGGCCTACCCATCTGCGTAGGCTTTGGCCATAGTAAAACCCTGGCAAAACTCGCCAATCATTGCGCCAAAAAGCAGCCTCAGTGGAACGGAGTATGCGATTTCACCTCCCGGTCAGAAACTGAGGTGGATGCCATCCTTGCTGATTTGCCTGTTTCTAAAGTCTGGGGCGTGGGTAGACGGCTTGAGGCAAAATTAAATGAAGTGGGTGTCTTTACCGCACTGCGGTTAAAGAAAGCAGACCCCAAGCGAATCCGCGACAAATTTGGTGTGTTGCTAGAGCGTACTGCACGAGAGCTGAGTGGTGAAGTTTGGATAGAAATGGAAGATGAGCTTCCTGAGGCCAAACAGGTGATGAGTTCACGCTCGTTTGGTGTACGAGCCTCTACCCTGGAAGATCTCAGCCAGGCGGTAGCTTTTCACGCGGGCATTGCTGCAGAACGCATGCGCAGTAAAGGATTGCACGCAAATGGCGTATACGTATTCATCATGAATAGCCCGCACGATCAAGCGCCCTATTATGCGAACAGCCTCTCTATTGGCTTCCCTGCACCGACCAACTCTACGCCCAAGATTACTAAAACCGCCTTGTGGATTTTGAAGAAAATATTCCGGCCTGGGATTTATTATCAGAAATGCGGCGTCATGATGCTTGAGACTGTTTCAAGTAAGGGATTACAGAATGATATGTTTGGCTTCTCCAATGACGACCCAAAGTCTCAAGCGCTAATGACCGTCATGGACCAAATTAATAAAAAATACTCCAAAGGAACCCTTAAAACTGCTGCTGAAGGAGAGGTGCAATCTTGGAAAATGCAGCGTAAGTATCTCAGCCCGAATTACACTGGAAATTGGAACGACCTGTTAAGAGTCAAATGAATAATGAATAGCTCAGATTTATAGAGTCATTTTGTAAGCAGCGCCTTCATATTGTCCTGTTAGCAAAACATCTTTCACATCCAAAAGCTCGCAAACCTCTTTTAAATTATCCAATAGCGATTTTATCGAGTCACCTTGAGAATGAGCCCCAGAAATGCCTGGAATGATGCCGACGTACTGCTTGGTGTCACAGCATTTTTCAATCGTAAATTCAACATTTTTCATTACGGATCCCCAATATCAGATTGAAACTAAAAAAGCTTACCGGTGCATTAGAGAATTCAGCTGCCAAAGTCCCATCACGACTAAGTATTATATTGAGCATACTATTACGTAATCCTTGATGTAAAGATAGTTCTCAATTCTCCATCCTCAAATTAACGTTTGAAGTAAGGGGCTGGCGACACTGGTTGCTCAACCCTCGTTATTAATAAACACTTTATAAAAGCACCTTTTTCGCCAGTCCCACTTGACTGATTGGTTAGGCATGACGCTTACGAATGCTTGCAAAAGATCTATTCACAAGCTTACATAGGAAATAAACGCCTGCAAATAGCACAAACCCAATGCTAAAAAATAGAAGAATAGACCACGGGTAGTACATGACGTGAAGCATTAGGAATGTGGACAAAAGCCCAAGAGTTAGTAGCCCACCAACTAAGCCGGAAAACATGGCTTGTTTGGCATCTGGTTGCAGTTTAGGGTGCAGCATACAAGCCAATGAAATTAACAAAGTTGCCATGGCAAGTGCCGTTACTGAGTAAAAGATTATGTTGCCATCCAGGGCACCCAGTGAAGGGAATATTTCCGTGGTAACTTGGATGGGTTGATCGATATTCACAAGTGCCTAACGTTGGCGGTAACCGGCAGCCGGAGCGAAGCGGAGGGAACCCAACAGTGGCGCGAAGCGCAGCTGTTGGGCTGTCCGGTTGACCGACGGGTTAGGCGCAGGCGGCATTGGTGTCATGTTGTTATGAGTAGTTCTCAGGATGTTCGCAGAAGTCCCAGTTGCCTTCGGCCAACTCTCTGACCTTCTTGCTCTTGTCTTGCCGCAGCACGAAATAGAGCTCCTTACGGAGGTCTTTGGGGAAATAAGTTAGAAACCCTGCGGTGCGAAACCGAACGTTGGCGTTAGAATGACATGCAAAGCGACGCCAAACCTCAGTTGAAGATGGGTAATCTGCATTGACTTTGAGTAACCAACCCCCAGTCTTTTCCCAGATTCCAGCCCTGCCTTCAATAAATGCGTTCTCAATCGCCGAGATCGTTGTTTCAATGCTTGTTCGACCTTCAATGAGGTCGTGGACGGAGTTTACGACTGCGACGAGCAAGGCAGCTTTCTCTTCGCCACCGTAGCGCTTTAGGACGTGCTGGACTTCGTGATCTCTTCCGAAGGTGAACATGTCAGTTCCTCTGATGCGCCTAACGTTGGACGTAACGGGCGCCGGAGCGCAGCGAAGTGCACCAAAATGCACAGGATTTTGGCGTCCCGTTGACGGACTTGTTAGAACTCGGTGCCACGAGCAAGTCTTTCGCCATTTTGAAAAGACAATTCTTGCCTCTCCTTGAAGTCGAGGACGCGGATCTGCTTGCCCAGTGCCAAGTTCTTGAGGTAGTAGACGACATCTTCCTGGTTGAACCACGTCTTCGCGATTAATTTCGGCGGCGTGCCCCCTACGTCAATGGCCACATATCTGCTCGCAGCATGACGATAGAAACCCGCCGGAATTTCAATGCCGGAGGCTTCGCAATACGCCTTGACTCGTTCCGTATATTTTTCAGGCATGGCAGATGATGAGAGTTCTAACGTTTGACATAAGGGGCTGGCGACATCGGTGGCTCAACCCTCGTTATTGAAAATTGGTTCATCGAAGAACGCTTTCGCCAGTCCCTCTTGATGGAGGGGTTAGGCATTTTCTTTAGCGATTATTACAGCTGTACCGTAGCATAAAACTTCTACCGCTGCGCCACGAGGTTCAACTGATGATGCATCATATCTCACACCAACAATGGCATTAGCTCCCAGTTCTTTAGCATTTTCTAGCATAGAGTTGTATGCTTGTGCGCGGGTTTGCTCACACATTTTCGTGTATGAGCCGATCTTTCCACCAATAAAACCTTTTAACCCACCCAAAATACCTTGAGAGATAGTCGGTGACCTTACGATAATTCCACGAACCATGCCCTTATATTCTGAAATCTTATAACCATCGATAGTAAATGTTGTTGTAACTTGCATTCAAATTGCCCCTTGTTTTAGAAAATTTAGATTATGCCTAACGTGTGAGTTCAGCGGGCGCCGTAGGCGATCCGCTGCAACGACGGGTTAGGCCTCACAGGAGCCTCGCAGCTCTCTGGATGACCAACTATGTAATAGGTCTAGTATCACCACCTTATCCGGCTGACTAAATGGACACAGCTCAACGGTATTTTGGATCTTCTTGAATAGCCTTGCTTCAAGCTCACCATCATCTGCAAGGGAGAGCTCGGTTTGCACATCAAAGCCGCAGATGACTTGAAAGAATCCATCTTTGTTGGGAACAACCTCAAGCTCGTCGCTTCCCATCGAGTCAGTGATACCAAGCAATATGGCTTCGTGGATTGGGTTCACCAATTTCATTGCTTCGAACTCCGAAAACAGAGATTCGAATTTTGGTCGAATGCGGCGAATAGCTTTCGAAAAACTATTGCTCTTTGCTGCCACGCTGAGGGAAAGGCGCATAGTTGAATGAGGCCTAACGTTTGAATTAAGGGGCGCCGTTAGGCGTCCCGCTTGAATGATGGGTTATACAACTCATGGTGCCACCTTAGGCAACATTAATGTAATTTGTTCGACTCTGTCAGAACCTATGGAATGACTAAAATGAAGAACATAATCAGGATAGTCATATCTTTCCCAAGCACCCATTTTACCTAGGATAGCTACTTCTTTCTCAGCACTGAATTTTATAGGGCTACCGTATTTTCTTAATATTTCATCTCTTGTAGTTAAATTATTAACACCATCAAACCCAGCATAACCCTTTGCTAAAAATAAAAAAATAGTTGTAATTGAATTATTTTTGCCTAAATGTATTTCCCATGACTCATCTGGCGCGCTAACACAATACTCTTGCTCCTCACCTTCTTCTAAATTGTCATGGATTTCCAGTATTCCTGAGTTCTCAAACTGATTTGATACATCTTCAAATCGTCTTCCAAGTATCTCTAGAGGGTTCATATTTATCATAATGTATAACAGTAATTATAGAGACCCATGAGTCTCTATATTATGAATTGCATGATGGACATGCATGGCTGGAATCCCTTGCTCATTCTTGGTTTTATTGTTGATGCGTCTCCTTATTAGATTATTAATATAGAGACAGAGAATTTCTGATCTATCGATTGTAAACTAATGTCTTTTTTACCACCACCATAGGAGCGAAAATTATGGGGTCACCTTACTTCGGCAAGCAAACCACCTCGTTTACTTGATTTGGTCTCGACCATTTGTCGTCGCAGACATTTCAGTTTCAGAACTGAAGAGGCATACATCCATTGGATTAAACGGTTTATCTTTTTTCATCAAAAACGCCATCCCAACCTTATGGGCACCTCAGAGGTTGAAGCCTTTTAAACCATCTTGCAGTTGATCGACACTGCTCTTCATCCACCCAAACACAAGCATTAAATGCTTTGGTATTTTTATATCAAGAGGTGCTTACTAAACCATTAGGCAATATGAAAGGGTTGCAACGGGTACAACAGCGACATCGTGTTCCTGTCGTTCTGAGTGTCATTGAAGTCAAATCAATCTTAGATTGCATGAGCGGAACTTGTCAGTTGATCGCGCAGCTTATTTATGGCGCAGGACTAAGAGTCAATGAGTGCCTAGGCTTAAGAGTTAAGGATATAGATTTTGCCAATGGGTCATTAAATGTGAGGGATGGCAAAGGGAGCAAGGATCGCACAACACTTCTTCCCAAACAATTATTTGAGCCTTTGCAGAAGCATTTAGTCCAGGTAGCTCAGTTGCACCAAACTGATTTAAATCGTGGTGCTGGTTTTGCTGCCATGCCAGGTGCACTCTATAAAAAATATCCTATGGCATCTCGATCCTTAGCTTGGCAATATGTATTCCCATCAAGCGTCTTGCGTGACTGGAATCAAGGTCTAAGGAAGATAAGATGGCATATGTCTGATAGCACCATTCAAAGAGCGTTTAAGCTGGCACTCAGGCGTGCCAAGATTGAAAAACATGCCTCTGTTCACACATTACGACATTCGTTTGCGACCCATCTTTTACACGCTGGTACTGACATTAGAACAATTCAACTATTGCTGGGGCATAGAAGCTTACAAACTACGATGATCTATACCCATGTAGCTCAAGCGACTAAACTGGTGACGAGTCCATTTGATAGGCTTTAAGCGAACCCTTGGTCATAGGTAGTTTGTATTAATCTTATGCTCTGGGTCAATGATGGCGAATGCTTCATAAAAAACTCTATGCCCGCTTCATTCCCTGATTACGCATTTAAAGATAATCAGTGATGGCTACTTCCAACTAACCACAGCTGGCTCTTTTGGAAGAACTCTATTAGTCTCTTTTGACAAGAGTTCTCAGCCAAATTAATTATTAAATTGGGCCGAATGATGAACTAAACCAAATTGAGCCAGCTCGCATTTTGGTTTGCCTTTATCAACATATACGAATGGAGCAGCATACGTTGGATAGATCTCTGCTGGCCACTCAGCCGCTTGCAACTGACAGCCAAAGTGCTGTTCAACTCAAGCTGCTTGACTATGCTTAATTCGATTCAAAATTGCTACACATAAGAGAAAGTGATTTTACATAATTAACTCTGGATAACACTTATTGGCTAAGTCTTTTAAGGATTGCCATACAATTTTTCCGAATATGGCTCCATTTACTAAGGTCATAAATGTAAGTTTTTTGAGCAGAAGTCCTCAGTAGTCAAACTTCGTATCCATTCAATAACCTTCAAAATTTCCAGCCGATCCGAAACTAGCTCTCTGCT
>NZ_JADKYR010000003.1 GCF_015354335.1 Methylophilus sp. 13
ATGCTATCCCAAGTGCTGGTAAACGTATCATCCACTGAATTTGTGCCAAACATGTTCCCATGAATATCAGTTGAACTATCCATCATCGGGAGTCCATTGGCTGGATTGATTCCATGGTTATCAAAAATATCATAATGGCTAAAAGCTGATGAGTCGTAATCACGGGCGTGAAAGTGATTCCAATCATCTGTAGTGTCTCTTGTATGACTTAAAATGTCATTCGCAAAACGGGAGTTTTCACTTTCCCAATCGTCCCATTCAGCAGCCCTTTGTGAGTCAGAGTGAATATTGTCAGACTGCTCAATCCCGGCAACCGGGTTGTCATGTAAATGATTCAATTGACTGGCTATCATTGCCCCACCCAATAAACTTTCATGATTTAATCGCGGCGTTCTATTTCCTTTTCGATAATGATCCATCTGATTTGGCTGCCCCACCTTATAGCGATCAAGCATATAAGCCAATACGGGTGGAACCACATACACCAAGATACCAATCCAGACCGCGCCTGCAACAAAGCCATTTATCCAGAGGTTGCTGATAGGAATCAGCATAAACAGCATGATGTATTTATAATTACCCAGCTCGTTAAACAGCATGATTCCTCCACCGACTATTTCTTAAATCACATACCTGAAATGATCTAAACCTGATGAACACCAATAGCGAAACCCTCGGACCTTAATGTTTCCTCTTTTGGTATGCAGTCATTGGGTCATCTTGCCCATATTTGATGCTGCACTGACCTATTGCATTAATGGAAAGTGAGTTGATAAACAATAATTTTCCAGCCTCCAGCTCCATACTCTCAATAAGGCAGGTGTTACGAACCCGTTTACCGGTAGGGTTGAATTCAGCCTCAATTGAGTATGCGATGCCGACCTTGTGCTTGCCCGGTGTAGTTTGTATTACTGATGCTTTGTGATTTTTTGGTAAATCAATCCCATCAAACCCAATAACTGTTGCACTCCACCAAGGGTATAAAGGATTTTTTGGATCCTTCTTGTAGGTCTGAATTTGTATTCTGGCCACATCCTCAACGTTACCTAGTGGTAGACCATCCACCCGGATATCCTCAACATTGGAATTTCTAATATTCGCGCATCCAGACAAGCACATCATTAACCCGAACAATAATCCTCTTTGATACTTCATCACACCTCCCTTTAAAACACCCCATTCTTTGAATGCAAAATAAATAAGCGCATGCGCTTATTTACCTGGATTAATTTATTGACCGATAAATTATCCTATTTTGGGATTATCCTGAAATGGGATTATTTATTCAAGCCTGATTGTTTTTTAACAGTGACGGCGATGACAAAATCCACCTATACCGACAACTATGCAAAACTCATCAAGCAACTTGTGGATTGTCGCAAAAAGCAAAACATGACCCAGACAGAGCTTTCCGCATGCATGGGTAAGCCACAATCATTTATTGCCAAAATTGAAAACAGAGAACGCAGACTGGATGTGATTGAGTTCCTGGAGCTTTGCAAGCATATGCGGATTGACCCCATCCCGATTGTCGCATCACTGATCGTTGATTAATGCTTTCGCAAATAAATCGGTATTGTTGATTCTTTTATTCTGCCTAGGTAATATAAAAACTAATGTTTGAGATGCAATTGCTCGCAAATCAAACATTCAAGCTGTTCAGTCTTTTTTTCTAAAAGAGCTTCACCCCATTTTTTATTGACCCGTTCCTGACTGAACCCAATTAACTAAAAGCAAAATTGCTTAGGCAGTGTTGTCGCCTTTGTATGTGCTTTTAATTTACAGTCGATCATCCTTCAAGTGAACATTGGCTTGTGTCATATGTGGCATTGCCATGCCTAACGGTATTGGTATTGTCTTCTATGGCACCGTGTTTGGATGATATTGCATGGTGAATAATGAATGAGTGAAGCACAAAGATTTGCATCCAGAAATTGCCCCCAAGGTAGCCTTGCCCATCACCCAAAGTTTGGGTTGGTTCAAGTTATCGGGGTTAACGGGCTAGAGCGTGAAATCATGTGCGAGACGGTGGATGACGACTTTCATCCACAAACCATTTATGCCTTGATTCATGTCTCCAGTCTGCGCGCAGTCGATTATCTGCGTGATTTTGGACTGACTGATCAACCGTTCAAATCACCTCCATGCAAAGTCATTCCTTTCTCATTGGCCCAATACGATTCTCTTGATGATGATTCCTCACCCGAATGTTGATTCAACATTCATAAAAATTTAAGGAATTCACAATGAGTATGATTAACGGAATGTATATCGCATTTTCGATGCTGTTGGCTTTTGCCGTATTCATGGCCTGGTGGTCAGTCAGGCAAAAGCTACAGGAAGAAAATCAAAAGGAGCAGCTGGGAAGTAAAAACACCATAGCCGGTGAAAAGGGAGAACAATCATGAGAGGATTGATCCCATTTTTAACGCTGATGATGGTGTCGCATCAGGCTTATTCCGAGGTGCAAATTCAAGCGCAGAGTGAAAACGCTAATACAGGATTAACAATTCAAGAGTCAGGCCAGATTGATTCGTCCGTTAAGGGCAAAAACCTGACTGTAGTATTTTTTGATGGCAGAGAACGTGGCATTGAGGCTACCAAGCTCGTCAGAAAAAGTCTTAGTGACAAAGGCATTAAATCAGATGGCGGCTGGCTGCCTAAAATATTCAGAGTTGTTGCCTATACACACACGTATTCAAGCGACAAGACAGCGTTTGATAGCGGCGCGATCATGATCAAGGACATCAAACCTGACGGGCTGGTCATGTCGAAACTACATGCTTCTGAATCCATACTAACCGCGCACCAAAGTCACGACGTTACCAAGCTAGACGCTGGTGTTGTGCATGAAGGGACCAAGCTTTCTCAGGCGATGGGCTCTTCAGCTGGGGTTTGGGGTGGTGTTGCACTCAATGTTGTTGCCAATCTCACTAGGAAGGTTTTCTCATCAACCCCTAGCACTGACCCAATTGAGGGAGGGCATTTACAAAATGATGTCAGCCTCTGTGGGGATGCATGCAAAGAGACGCATCATTTGGTGGTGTTCACGGTGTTATACGATGCGGAACCAAGCCACTATTATTCGTTATCCCTCGAAAAGGTGGATACCAAACTGGATGAGGCCAATTTGACTGAGCTCGCCAACCAGGGATTGCGGATGGTCACAGAGAAAATTGCTGAAGCAGTCGTCGCAAACTAATGAAATCGCACAGTGGGGATCATTTTTGCATTATTAGCGAGCTGTTCACATTGTGAACAGCCACAAAACTCAAGGAAGATTTAGGCAAAATGCCTCAAAAATTGAACTTGGTACATATTAGCCCTAAATATCCTCCAGATGAGGGCCCGATACCAGAAGAATATATTGTATTTCTAGCTGGGTACGCCCAAAGCCTACTACCTAAGGGGAAGATTATATCGAGCGAGTCGATTTTTGAAGATTTACCAACCAGATTATCTGAAAATAACGATTAACCAGGTTCTACTCAGCTTTTTTGGTTGGTGGGTAATTAAGCAACTGTTAACAATGTTAACACTCTGGGCTTGTTGATTTAAATTTGCCAGAAAATCAGACCTACTGTTTTAAATCGTCAATCTCGAGAGTTGTGACTGATTCAATACTCGCCCTCTTAATCAATTCAAATTGAGGTTTTCTCGGGTAAAGCTTACTGAGCAAAATCTTGTATCTAGGCGTTGGATCTGTCCATATAGCATGCAATAGATCAGCCTCTGCTTTTTGGCGATTACCCTTGATGATTTTCAAATTACATGCTTTCCATATGTGTTCACAATTTGAACACCCAAAAATTTAGAAAAGTTTAAGCTAACAATTAAGAATATTTTTGACACATCTATGCTAGTTCTTCCTAAACAAATCATCGCAAACTCGTAAATCTATTCGTAAAACCACTATAACGATTGAGCAACTGCTCCTTCAAGCCGGTGCTTCCAGGTATATTCGCTTTAGCATTTCAGAACTCATCACCATCCAGGGTGGTCTAGCGACCAGCAGCTAGGGCTGCAACCCTTGATTTGTCTGGCTGGACGCCACTCATGATGAATTTTGAAACGCCTTCACGTTTGACGAGTCGCCGTCAAATTACAGCGGTCAGGATGACGACCTCGTGGGCCTCTTCTGCGCGCGCATGCGCTTGACTTCCCTCTATTGCGAGCGTGAAATCGCTTCATAGCCGAAGGCTTTCCCGGTTTACGACTGGCCTAATCCTCTCAACAGAGTAAAAACCAAATACCCTAAGGGCATTGATGTTCGAGTAATAATCCTCGCAAATTGATTGGTATTTAAAAATAAACTCAGCTAAATTTTGAAAACAACACTTCCAGCATTTAAGTGCAATTTTGCAGAAAATAATTGAAATCAAATACTGCAGTCAGCTTAAATTTGTATTGCGCTAGACATACAGAAAAAAATATTTTATTCTTTGAAGAATTCCTTAAAAATTCTTCTTTCCATAACAATCTAATTTTGGTATAGTTATAGGATTTTTCATTAAAATGAATGCGATGAAGAAAATGAGCGAAAGAGATAGGCTAAGAGCATTGGTCCGGCTTGCGGAGAGAGCTGATAGATATGGTTCTCTGGAGCGCAAATACATTGCCGAGGCCAAATCAGCCATTAACAAATCCCAATTAAAAGAAAACCTTCTGAAAATATCAGAAACCCAACCTTCTAGTACGGCATCAAGAAATTACACATACGGCTTGTAATATTCCTGAATTTGGTCAAATTTACATATTTTGACCCTGTCGTTATAATCAACCTATCTATAAAGTAGGTTGATTCATGTCTTCAGAAGATATTTCACCAATAAGCGTTGTTAAATACAACAAAGACTATTTGATTGAACTTGTAAGATACTTTACAGGCTGGACTCAACGCAGCGAAGTTTCCATCAAGCCACAACTAAATTACTTGTGTAATTACTTAGAGGTGGATCATATAGCTGCTAAAACAATAGTTGTCGAAAATGAGTATATTGATCGACACTATCTTGAAGACTATTCCGAATATTACGCTAGATGTTTTGCATCCCATCCCAGGAAGTGCGTAAGAGTTCATTTTTTTTCCAACGAGTTTGACGAGCTAACATTCACTTCGTCTTACGTTGAGAATAAATATAAATTCTTTTCAGAACTCAATAAACATTACATAGGCTTTGCCGTAATTAGGCCTATTCCACATACATTTTTTGCAAAAGTATGCTTAAAACCTTATGGACAATTTACTGACCACCCAGATTATAAATTGATTACGAAACAAAACAGCGTATCTTTGTTTGGCGTTAATCTGAATATAAAAACTACAGCGTTTCTTGAACAAGATAAAGTGGTTTCAGCCTGCGCAACTAGCGCACTGTGGACTTTACTTGGAGCGTCATCAACTACCCATCAAGATAGCTTACCTTCTCCAAGCTCAATTACCAAAGCTGCGGCCAGCTTTTCTCAGGACGGTACTCGAACCTTTCCAAATACCGGATTAACTCATACCCAAGTCTCACGAACTCTCAAGCACTATGATCTAGAACCCTCAGTCATTGAAATTGCGGGTAAAAATTATGATGATCTCAATGAGACCATATATGCATATATTAGCAATGATATTCCCGTTCTAATTGGGGGTGACATTTACAAGAAAACAAATGAAGGAAAAAGTCGACCACTTGGCAAACATCTGGTTTGCGCTCTAGGCTATCACCTATCAAATGAGAATAAAAAACCCGGAAAGTTTCAGCAGTTTAGATCTCATGAAATAGACAAAATTTATGCTCATGATGATAGATATGGTCCATATGTGAAAATCTCATCTGAAGTGAAAAAATTCACAGCTACAAAGCCTGGTACTGACCGTAACGAAACTAAATATGGTTTAGAAATTTCTCTACTTAACGAGAATAATGAAATTTTCGTGCCAGAAATTCTAATCGTCGGCCTATATCATAAAATCAGAATACCTTATAAAAACATCAAAGAGATGTGCCAAGCACTTTTTGAATATCTATGTCAGTCTAAACAATTTTTAATGCAACAGTCGAAGACATTGCAAGATAAGGAAGAAAAAGAGTACTACAAAGAGGTAGTTGAAAGTATCGAAAAAGGCATAACTTCAGTTTGGGACATAAGATTAATTACGAGTAACAGCATTAAAGAAGAGCTATTAAAAAAGGACAACTTTCAAACCTACAATGGCACTTCCAATAAAAAGTCACTCTTAATGGGCAGTATGCCTAAATATATTTGGCGTTGTAGGCTTCTAGAATTCGAAAGTAGATCTGAGTACACAGATATTCTCTTTGATGCCACCGAAGTTCCTCAAGGGAAAGTTTTAATTGGATATATTTCCTACAGTCTTAATGCTGAGACAATGTGGAAATATGTTGAAAGTTTAGTAAAAGATAGAGTTTGGGAGTCTTTTGAGCTAAATGATGACCTGAAAAAATTTATTGGTGGATTCTCAAAGTTTTTTAGTGAAAATGAAAAAACAACATTAAATATTTTATATGGACCACTGGGTTTGCCTAGGCGAAAATTAAAATCGGGTGAAACTGACGCTTACGGAAACATACCGAGAGGAAAGGATGTAAGCGTTGTAAGAAGTGGTCAGTGGGACTGGAAAAAATTAGATCAAAAGACTAAATATATATGGGTTATAAATGAATTTGGTGATTTGGTGTTTGGGGAAGACTTAGAGAATGATGTTGATGGATTCCTTGGACACCCAACTCTTATCGACGGTAAACCAGCAAGAATAGGTGGAGAGTTAGTTTATTCTTCTAAGAATAAAAGATGGGAAATAAATCTGAAATCCGGTACATATTCTAGCCATATCGCCCCTGACTCTACCGAAGCAAAACACTATCTTTCAAATGTTATAAAACATAACTTCATAGGATTGAAGGGCTTAAAAATAATGCCCGCAGAAAAACTAATAGTAACAGCAGCCTGATGTAAAATAATACTGACTGTTACCAATTTACACTCGGGGTAACTTTTGGGGTAATTAAGATTTTACTAACGAATAATAGTTAATAAAATCAGCATATTAAAAGAGTTATTTTGGGGTCTCTTTCACCACCATACAAATCAAGAACTTAGCTCAACTGTGCTAATTTAGTCCATGTGTCATGTGCTAAAAGTGTGCTAAATTCTTCTAAAAAGCCCCTCGATGAGGGGCTTTTTTTTGGCCAAAACAGGTCAATTCCGGACAATAACTTCTGCAAAAGGATACCAAATCCGTGTGTCGTGAGGCTAAAAACACTTTTTAAATCATTAAAATCAAATAGTTACATTAGAGTGTGCTAAATTAGTCCGTGTGTCTGTGCTAAAACTGTGCTAAAAATAGCTCCGTTATCAACCGGTATTACGATTTTCAAACAAGATTGTTATAAAAATCATGAGTCCCTTTTGCTATGACCGATAAATATGCGAATGAAATTAAAAAGACTGGCTTCGTTTTAGAAAGTAAGATTAACGATATATTGCAAGCTGATGGATGGAGCGTTATAAGCAATAAATACTATGAAGATGATTTTGAGGGCAATGTCAGAGAGATTGATATTCTGGCTTACAAGGTTTCAAAGATTCAACAAGTTGACGTATATACAACTCTTTTGATTAGCTGTAAGAAAAGCGAACAAGACATATGGGCATTACTAGCCCGGCCGATTGATTTAAAAAAACCGAATGCTGACTGGTGGCCCCTGCATGTTTGGAGCAATGATAAATCTTTAACCTATCATCTAGAAAAACCAAAAATTAAAAAAACCTATCACGAAGAGATACAAGCTCTAGGCGTGACAGAGGTTCTTGAAACTCCTAACTATGAGGTATTTGCCTTTCAGGAGATGAGTCGAGTAAACGGCACTCCACGAAATGATACAAACATATTTAAAGCTGTTACTTCTTTAATAAAAGCACAAGCATACGAGTTAGGTGTGCTTTCTGGGCGAAAAAAAACTCCTTCGGTATACCAGTTTAATCTACTATCCATCATCGACTCTGAGCTATACAGGCTGCTCATTAATGGCGATGAAATTTCGCAACAAGAGATAGATAGCGAACACTACATATCAAAATACATTATTAAGCGCCAAGAAACCGTTTCCAGAATTAGATTCGCATCGGCCTCATCATTCACAAACATCTTAAAAGACTATAGCCGTTTACACGTAGCTAACAAAAAATGGTTTGATACAAAAATAACCTCATTTTATGAAGAAATCCTGACTGACTACTCTAGAACTATGATTCTTTTTCCAGAATTTAGAGCTGAGATTGGATGGACACTTTCTTCCGAAATGTGGAAATTAAATGGGCAACAGTTAGATAGAGATAGTATTGGAATTAACTGGAACAAGTCGGGAAAATATGCAGAAGTCTATTTTGAAAATATTGACCGATATGTCAGCATACTCAGTGAAAATGAACAGCTAAAGAAAAAAGTGTCTGACGCGTTACTTAAAATCTATAGATATAAAGGTGAGTTTCGCTTTGCTGAGGATGACATTCCGTTTTAATCAGGAATCATTGATAAGCTGCTAGACTGAGTCTCATTGACTGACGATACATATCCTGCAATACCACGTTGAACGCTCTCACTTGCCGCAGACTCATAATCAGCTTTAAATAGAGTCATTCTACCTTCAGATACCTCTAAAGAGTTATGAGCCAAAATTATATTGAAAGCAGTAATAGATGTTGCAGGCCCCTCTTCTTTTGCTGCATTTAAGACAAATCCAGCCTTATCAGCCGCGACATGAATTTCTGCTTTGATTTGTTTGAGCACGTCTTCACTACTAGAAGAAACGATAATGTCATCAACATAAACACTCACAATCACATTTTCTCTTTTATGAATGTTTTCTAGGTATTTGCCAAGAGTGCTTTTAAATAAACATAAGGAAGCAATGATAGGAGACTGAACAAAACCAAAAGGTAAAATCGATTCTTGAGCATCCTCTGGATTAGCGACTGTAGAACTATTGGCATAACGTACAATCAATCGTGCTCTCTCTGTTTGAGCGGCTACTGCTTTGGCTTACCACCTGATGGTGAACTCTGTTATCGATCTTAAAATCATGATGGAGAACTCTCATGTCTTATAGTAAAACAGGCACCTCCTTCAAACAAAAAACCCGACACTTGGTCGGGTTTTTGTCATTTTAGCCTCAGCTAAAATTATTTGTTCATTACGTACATGGTTACTTCAAAGCCGAAACGCATTTCAGTCGCTGCTGGTTTAGTCCACATGGTAGATCTCCTAAAAAGTTAACAATCAATCAAACGTGTAGCCAGTATGCCTGCCCGCTAGCCTTTTGTTGAGCGCGCTTTTACGCGAATGCAACTCATGATTTTCACCAGCCTGATGTTAACAGAAGCAAATTCTTTGCTGCATCCTTCAAATTATTAATGAAAATAGTTATCATTACCATTAATAGAAGTTGAGCCTAGACTCAACCGCACGCCTCTCTGCCTGGCAGAGCCTTTTATCCTATGGGAGTTTTCATGTATTACCACTCATCGACGTTACGGCCGATTACACTGGCATTGCTGCTGGCCAGTGCTGTCCAGTCCAACCAGGCCCTCGCAGACGCCTCTGCAAAAAATGATAGCGCGGTTGCTGACACCCTGCCCGAGGTCACGGTCAAGGAAAAGAAAACCAGCCGCACGGACTATCAACCGCTGGTGAATAGCACGGCAACCAAGATTGCTGCACCACTACGGGATATTCCGCAAACGGTGGATGTGGTCCCTGCGCAAATTATTCAGGACCAGGCCGCGCACTCGTTACAGGATGTATTGAAGAACGTGCCTGGCGTCTCGCTGAATCTGGGTGACGGCCAGCGTGATCAGTTTGTGATTCGTGGTTTTGATGCGATGGGTGACATGTATATTGATGGCATGCGTGATGACGCGCTGTATTACCGCGACCTGTCAAATATTGAGCGCGTGGAAGTGCTCAAGGGGCCAGCCGCGGTATTGTATGGACGTGGCTCTTCTGGCGGCTTGATTAACCGTATCACCAAAAAACCTGGCGAGACCATCCGCACCATTAAACTCAACGGCGGCTCTTACAAACAGCGCCGCGGCGAGTTTGATGTCGGCGACAAACTGGGGGATTCAGCGGCCTTCAGGATCAACGGCGCCGTTGAGGATTCTGGCAGTTTTAGAAGCCAGGGCTTTCTGGAACGGCAAAACCTCGCCCCTTCGTTGCACTTGCAACTGGGTGAAGATACCAGCTTGTTGTTGCAGGTAGAAAAACTGCATGACCGCCGAGTGACCGACTTCGGGATCCCGGCTTATCGGGGCAAGCCGCTCAACATTGATCCAGACACCTACTATGGCTCACGCAATGCCCGCGATGATGATTACACCGACTCAGATGTGTTGTCTGGCCGCGCGGTGTTGAAACACCAGATTAACGACCAATGGTCAGTGCGCAATATGGTTGGCGCCTATCATTACGAAATGGATCGCAACAACACACTGGTTTCAGGGGTGAATGATAATTTGCGCACAGCGACCCTGACGCACAACCAGTTATGGCGCCAGGACGATGGCTGGTTCAACCAGTTTGAAGTACTGCAAAAAGCCGAATGGGCTGGCATGCAGCATCAATTACTCTACGGTCTGGAAGTTGGCGAGCAACGCAAAACCATGAAGCGCTGGGCCTGGAGCAATCCGACGGTGACCGTCTCCCTGTTTGATCCGGTATTACCCAGCCTGTCACAGTTTGGCGTGCGCGGCAGCAATCCCAACCTCAGTAACCAGACCATTCTGCAAGTGACTGGCGTCTATGTGCAGGACATGATTACGCTTTCCGAGCACTGGAAAGCGCTGGTCGGCAGCCGCCATGACCGCTTCGCGCAAAAGGTTGAAGACCGCTTGTCTACGGTGAGCCCCGAGCGCACAGATCATACCTGGAGCCCGCGTGCTGGCCTGGTCTACCAACCCACGGATTGGCAGTCTTACTATATTTCATTGAGTCGCTCTTTCCAGCCCTCTGGCGAAACCTTGAGCTTCTCGCAGCAGCAAAGCCAGCTAGCCCCGGAAGAGACCAATAATATTGAAATCGGCAGCAAAACCGATTTTTTCAATGGCAAATTGTCTACCACCGCCGCCCTGTTTCATCTTGAGCGCGAAAACATCAAAGGGACTAATCCAGTCAACAATGCCTTGATAGGCGTGGGGACACAATTAACAGAAGGACTGGAGTTGACCATGACGGGTGAACTTGCGCCACGCTGGCAAGTGTTTGCTGGCTACGCCTATTTGGATGCGCGCATCACTGACTCAGTAGCGATACAAAACGGCGTTGCCTTACAAGGCAAACGGGCAGCCCTCACCCCAAAAAACAGCGCCAACTTGTGGGTAATGCATCAACTCAATGAAGGCTGGAGTGTGGGCGGTGGCCTGAATTATGTCGGTAATCGCTATGCGTCGAATGACAATCTGGTGGCCCTCGGTAGTTATATGACGGCAGATGCAGCAGCTATTTATCATAGCTCACGTTACGACCTTGCGTTCAATCTGAAAAACCTGACCGATAAGCGTTACTATGCTTCTGGCCACGGTACCAGCAATAACCTCAATGGTCCTGGTGCGCCGCGCCGCGCAGAAGTCACACTGACAATGCATTTCTAATGCCTGTGCCCCAAACAAAAAGCCCGACATCGAGTCGGGCTTTTGTCATTTTAGCCTAGCTAAAATTATTTGTTCATTACGTACATAGTCACTTCAAAGCCAAAACGCATTTCAGTCGCTGCTGGTTTAGTCCACATGGTAGATCTCCTAAAAAGTTAACACTCAAACGTGTGACTAGTATGAGCGCCTGCTTGAAAATTGTTGAGCGCAGTTTTACCTGAATCAGGCTCATGATTTTCATCAGTAGAGACTAAAGCATTATTCCGCCAGAAACGCTTCTACTGTTTGCATAAATAATTGCGGCTGTTCTGCATGCACCCAATGATCGGTGGGCAGGCTGACAAAGTGGGCTTGAGTGAAGTGCTGGCTAATTGTGTGAATGTCTTGCGCATTGACATAATCACTCCGCTCCCCGCGAATAAACAGACTAGGCATCGTCAGGCCAGTGGCCTCTGGCGGCAAAAGTGCTGACTGCAGTTGCCCATAATTGGCTTTGAGGGCCGCGAGATTGAGCCGCCACTGCAAGCGACCATCCACCTTATGCAGATTGGTGAGCAAGAACTGGCGCACCATCAGGTTGGGGATAGCAGGAGCGAGCGCTTTATCCACGTCACCGCGGGACGCGCACTGGTGCAAGTCTACCGCCAGCATGGCGTCTATGAGCGGCGTGTGCACGTCGGCATAAGCGCGCATGGCCATATCCACCACCATCAGCTTGCTCACGCGTTGCGGCCATTGCATGGCGAACTGCATGGCCACCTTGCCGCCCAGCGAATGGCCTAATACATGCACTTGCGTCAGCTTCAAATGGTCACACACGGCCAGCACATCCGCCGCCATTTCGGAATAGGTTTGCGACTCATGGTGCGGTGAGCGGCCATGGTTACGCAAATCGACACTGATCACCGGCCTCTTCTGGGCGAAATACCTGGCAATACTGCCCCAATTGTCGGCGGAGCCAAACAGACCATGGAGCAATAACAAAGGCGTGCCACTGGGTTCAGTGGACGCGTTCAAGACTTGATGATGTAGCAACGGAAAAGTGGTAGTCATGGTAAAAAAGATTTCAACGGGGAGTGAAGCGCTAAAGCGCTATCTTATCGTACTTACAAACTTCGTCAGTCAACTCCTACGGCAGGATCAGAATCCGGTGTATGGCTGGCCCTGCGCATTTTTTGAATAATGAGAGCTCGATGATTTTGAAAGGACTGCACATGAAAACGACATTGAAATCCATTTTGCTGGTAAGTGCTTTATTGTTGCCGATGGCAAGTTTTGCCGCGGATGGCGACTCCATTGGTACCAAGGTAGAAGACACCGTGATCACGGCCAAAGTAAAGGCGGCCTTGGCCAAGGACAAAGCCGTGAGTGCCACCGATATCAAAGTTGAAACCGACAGCAATGGCCTGGTGCAATTATCTGGCGTGGCTAAAACTAAGGCCGAAGCAGATAAAGCAGTGCAATTGGCTAAAAATGTCAAAGGTGTGACTGCTGTGAAAGACGATATTGTGGTCGCACAGTAAGTCCCCACGCTACGATCTTCTCTCCGTTGCCCCTGTGCCAGCCATGGCCAGGGGCATTTTTTTAACTCAACAAGTAAATCTTGTGAAATTGGGCGAATAGCGCTAAGCGAGTGCCGCAACACCTACTTTAAGACAAGCGTCTGCACAGCGGCGGCACATTTGCGCACACATCAGGCAATGGTCAAACAAATGTTTTTCGCACTCTTCGGCACAGGTGGTACAGATTTCTGCACAGTCCTGGCAAACCAGTTCCATAAACTCGCTGCGCCGCGCAATAAATGACGCCGTCAACCGGCAAAAGTCTGCGCAGTCCATATCAAGTTCTATGCAAGTGGTCAGCATGGGATTTGCCTCTTTTTCACAAGCCACCGCGCAATTCTCACAGGCATCGGCGCATTGTTTGCACAAGGTCATACACGCTTGCATTTCTTCTTCAGTCATCACAGTTCTCCTTTCATCAATGAAACATACACACGTGGCAGGCGACCCTTCTCCTTCCTTAGCCAACTGCAGGCTTAAGAAGATGATCGGGCGGCACGGGCCTGAAGCAATAACCATAACAACATGGCTTCAGGGCCTTGGGCACGCGTTATGGTTGCTTTACGCCTGTCCCCCCTTGTTGTGGGTCTTGATGAAAACGTTTGCTCTTTTCCATGTTGGCAGGCTTGGAAGGCTGGGCATTTTGCTGCTGGCGGCCATTGTGTTGCTGGTCACCGGTGCCCTTAGGATTTTGCGGAGGATTGTTGTTGTCTGGCTGCGTCTCCAGATAGTTACCGTTTTGGTTGGTATCTGGCACCTGATTTTTTTGTTTTTGCGCCGGTGGCACAGCGTCAGGAGACATGTTATCGGGTGCTGCGAGGCTGGGGGTCGTGCTGCCCATTAACAACGCGGCGGTCACAACAGAAAGGGTATTTTTCAGGGTGTTGGTCATAGGGGCATCCTTCTCAAAAAGATATTGATGGAAAGCCTGCCAAAGCAGGCAAGCATGTCCCTATGCTAAGGATACCTAGGCAGGCTGTATGTCAGCCTGCCTACGACGGATTTGTAGGATTATCACGAAGCGGCATCTTCATTGCCGGTCAACTGGCCGTGGCTACGGATCCAGGCAATCACTTTAAGTAACTCATCCGGGGTGATGCCGTTATTCGGGTCTGAAGGGTCCATCAAGCCTTTGCCTTTGGCCCCCATGCCGCCATTGGTGCCATGCCACACGGTTTCAAACATGCCTTTATTGGTGGCGTCTTTGGCATAGTTATAGTTGGGGCCGGTGAGCGCAGGGCCCACTTGCCCACCCGCTTCCGGGCCATGGCATTGGGTGCAAGAATATAGTTGGAAGATTTTTTTACCTGCTGCAATCGCATCTTCTTTACCGACATAAGGGTTCTTACCTGTCGCTAAAAATTCTTTGGCGGCTGGCGTATCAAACAATTCAGGCTTGATTTCTAATGGCGAGCCATCCTGGGTGGTGACAAACTTGATCGTTTCAGTGCTTGCAGCCGCCTCGGTTTTAGCAGAGGGATCGCCGGAAGCCGTGGTTTGCTTGTCACAGGCAGCCAGGCCGGTGACTAGCACCAGCAAGGCCAGACTTGTTTTAGCACGCAATGTTGCATTCGGGCTTGCTTGAGGCAAGGTAGCCATTGGACGATTTTCCAGGCCAGTTTTTAATCTCATGATGGTCTCCTCAATGGTAAGGGTGATTGGAAAAATGAATGTGTAAACGATTATGGAGAAAAGCGAAACCAGTGCCCATGTCACAACGGCGCAATTTATTGTAGGAGTTGTCGGACAGGGAAACGGGCAACATTCATGGGTGTCACGGTCTTGAGACAAGCATGACGGGACGAGGCATTCCGCCCGCAAAAGACACCCCGTCTGCACTGTCAGACAGGTCTGACATGACAATCAGTCATGTGCCTATATTGGCTTCTTGGGCGCTTTTCTTACACTTCAGGCCTGAAGACACATTCAAACCACCTGCTTTTTTACTGCGGCGGCGACGCGAAAGTTCATCGACATCTTCATTTGACGCAACGCAGCAGTCAAAGCGGGGCTTTATTTTTTTGACGGAAACACGGACAACTGTGAGGAGTCACCCATGTACAACCGCCCTATTAATGTGCTGCCTCTGGAGGCACGCCCACTGGATGCCCTGACGCTGGAGCAGTTTTGGCATTGGCATCAGGCCAGGCAACAAGAAGATCAACAGGCCTTGACCCAGGCCCAATTACTGCTGAATCAGCTATTTGAAGACTATACAGATGCGTTTGCCCTGCGTTTATGGAATGACCAGTTGCTTTATGTGGGCGAGCAATCACCGGCATTTACGCTGTCACTGTCTGCAGAACTGGTACGTGATCCTCACTTGTTGACCACACCCGTCCCCTGGATGACTGCGTATATAGACGGTCACATCCAGGTCGTGGGCGACTTTCATGCCGCACTGCAATGCCTGGAATACTTCCAGTCTCTGCCTATCCCCTTGGCCACCACACTTGCACGTGCATTACGTGCGCTGGCACCATTACCACCTCGCCACGGCGCTGTACCAAAGTCTGGTCTGTTGCCACTCAACTACGATGTGCCGGCTGAGTTTTATCGCCATTGGCTGGATGAACGTATGCTGCATTCCTGCGCCTATTTTTGTGGCCAAACGCGTGAGCTCGGGCAGGCGCAAAAAAACCAGCTGGAACTGATTTGCCTGAAGCTGCGTTTGCAACACGGTGACCATTTGCTCGACCTTAGTGGCGGCTGGGGCGGACTGGCCTGCTGGGCCGCCAAGCATTACGGGGTCTTTGTGCATGCTTATATCCAGAACCCTGCCCAATATGCCTATGCCAGCCAGCTGATCCAAAGCGAACAACTCACCCATCTGGTGACACTGATCCCTGGCGACTATCGCGCTGTGGCGGCACAAGGCCAGTACGACAAAGCCGTCTGTATCGGGGTCGCCGAACACGTAGGTGAACCGCATTTGCCGGCGTTCTTGAATACAGTCCATGCCGCGCTGACACCGGGCGGCTTGTTTTTGAGCCATGGCATGACCAACGAGCGCGCAGCCTGGCAGCCAGAGGACCCAACCCATACGCTGGTGAATCAGCAGTTGTTCCCGCAAGGCAAGCTGGCCACCTTTCCACAGCTGTTGCAGTGTATGGATGCCGCCCAGTTTGAGGTGTTTAACATTGAGGGACTGCGCCAGCATTTTGTTCAGACCCTGCGCCACTGGCTGAGTGGACTGACGTCGCAACACCAGGACATCACCCGCACCCTGGGCGAACGCAGTTACCGTGCGTGGCGACTGTATCTGATGTCCAGCCTGATCCAGTTTGAACAGGGACTCACCGGCATTCACCAGATTGTGGCGACCCGGCGCTAGCTGCCATCTGGCAGGCCATGCCATGAAAACCAGTCTGGCAAAGACCAGAAACAGATGATAGAGAGGAGTACACGATGCATACCGCCACAGACCGTCCGCCCCGTTTTCAACTGTCCCTGATCAGCGGTTGCCTGCTGGGACTGAGTGCCTGTTCGCCACCGGCCCAACTGCCTGAGTCGGCCAGCTATGGGCCAGCACCAGATCTGTCCTCCTATCATGCCAGCTGGCTTCCCACCGTCCATGTGGCAAAAGCGGTTGGCTGGCCGCAAGGTGAAAAACCAGCCTCTGCGCCAGGCACCCATGTGGTCGCGTTTGCCAGCGACCTGCATCACCCGCGCTGGCTGTATGAGTTGCCTAATGGCGATATTCTGGTGGCAGAAACCAATCACCCGCCTAACAAAGAAGGGTTCAGCCTCAAAAGCTGGATTGCCAGCCTGTTTATGAAAGACGGCGGCGCAGGGGCTGAGAGCATGAACCGCATCATGCTGCTGCGCGACAATGACGGCGATGGCGTGGCAGAAGAACGACATGTCTTTATCAAAGACCTGCATTCGCCGTTTGGCATGGCCCTGATTGGGGACACCTTTTATGTGGCCAACGCTGATGCCTTGATCAAATTCCCTTATCAGCCAGGCCAGACTGAAATCACCGCTGCCCCCACCAAAGTCACCGACCTGCCCGCAGAACGCAATCATCATTGGACCAAAAATATTTTACCCACCCCCGATGGCAGCAAACTGTATGTCACGGTCGGCTCCAACAGCAATGTCGGTGAAAACGGCATGGACGAAGAAAAAGAGCGGGCGGCTATTTGGGAGGTCGATGCAGTCTCTGGCCAGCATCACATCTATGCTTCCGGCTTGCGCAATCCGAATGGCATGGTCTGGGAACCGCATACTGGCGACTTATGGGTCGTGGTCAATGAGCGAGACGAACTCGGCAGTGACCTGGTGCCGGATTACATGACCTCGGTCAAACAGAATGGCTTTTATGGCTGGCCCTACAGCTACTACGGCCAACATGTAGATGAGCGGGCACAACCGCCCCGCCCTGAGCTGGTTGCCACAGCGATCCCTCCTGATTATGCACTGGGCACACACACGGCTTCACTGGGCCTATTCCCGGCCAAAGGCAATCAGCTGCCCGAGCAATTTCAAAACGGCATGTTTGTCGGCCAGCATGGCTCCTGGAACCGTCAGCCTTACAACGGCTATAAAGTCATTTTTGTGCCGTTTGAAGCAGGCAAGCCCGCAGGGCAACCCATTGACGTACTGACCGAGTTTTTGAATGCAGACGGGCAGGCACGTGGGCGTCCCGTCGGTGTGATTGTTGATAAAAAAGGGCAGTTGCTGGTGGCAGATGATGTCGGCAATGTGATCTGGAATGTCAAAGGCAGCCATAAAACTGCCCGACATACCGACTCGAACGCCTCTGAGAATAGGGAAGCAACCAGCGGTGTGCATGCGACCGTAGCCGCACACGATTAAAAATTAAAAACATTAAAAAAAATAGCTGGAAGGCGTTTTAAGCCCCGGTATTCGCGTGCCGGTTTTGATCACAGAAACGAGACGAGACCGCCATGAAAAAATTATTACTGATTTATGGTCATGCCCTGAGCCACCACGCATTACACACCCTGTTACAAAATGACCTGCGCCTGCAGCTGCTTTACGAAGTGCCAACGGTGCGCGAAGCGATTCGCCTGATCCATCAGCAACCGCTGGATGCGGTTATTCTGGACATTTCGGCCCCCAACCAAAATGGTCTTGAAATTTTGTGTGATCTCAAACATGCCGCACCAGGGCTGCCGATTCTGGTGATCAATGGCAGTGAGCGGCCTGACCGCATGATTCATTTTATCCGTTTGGGCTGTCAGGGCTATCTGCCTTACACCACGCAAAGTTCGCAGGTGATTCCAGCCATCCGCAGCATTGCGCGCGGAAAATCCTGCCTGATGCCGCGCCACCACCAACTGTTGACGGAGTCACGACCCATGCGGCATGAGCAGTTATCGTTGCGGGAGTTACAGGTCTTGTTCAAGCTGATCAAAGGCCAACCGGTCAACGCCGTGGCAGACGAGCTTGCCATTGCGCCGGGTTCTGTCAGTGTCTTCCGCGCCAAAATCTTGCGCAAAATGGGCGTGCCCAATAATGCGGCGTTGATCCGTTATGCCCTGACACATGGCCTGATCCCAGCCCCGACCACATTGAGCCGTCAGACCCGGCAGAACCCTGACCAGACGGATTCAAATAACACCGGCAGCGTGGCTAAAGTTTTTTGACGGCAAATTGCAGTTGTTCAATGGTTTCCCACGAAATCAACGAGCCGATCAGAATCACGCCAAAGCCCAGCCCGGCGGTGCAGATAATGGCCAGGGTGAGTGAGAACAGTGCCCCGCGCTCACGGATGCCAAACACATAGCGCACACCGCGGTAGACCAGCGCAACGGCAATCAGCGCCGCCACCCCATGCACCAGCACATTAACGCTCAGGCTGGGGACCAGGTAAAACAGCGAAGTCAGCCACAGCGGGGTTGTCGCCAGCGTGATTAACAACAGAGCATCCCGGAAGCCAGGCTTCACACCCACCATCTGCGCCAGATGCTGTGTAATCCATGCCATCACCAGCACCAGCAGCAATTGCAGAAACAACAACTCGACGCTCACCATCAGCAAGCGGTTACCTGGTAATTGGTCAAAAAACAATTTGGGCACCTGATGATCCAGCCGCAAGTACATCGTGATACATGGGATCAAGGACAGTGGCAATATATAAAATATCAGCAACTGCGTGACACCGGGTTTGGGCATCGCGAGCACCTTGGGCTGCTCACTACGCGGTGTCACATAGTCGAATAAACGGATGGGATTCATCATCATCTCCTGTAAAGAAGGATGCGCCATTATGCAAGCAGGACAGCCGCATCCATACCCGCAACAGGCTGATCTGACTGTCAGAATTTACGTTGGCCGACGGAAGCATAAGCAGCCCCTTGACGTGGCCAGGTGGGAGAAATGGGCATCTGCCCAGATAAGCGGGCCTATAGATAGCCATTCTTACACCAGCTTGCGCATTCATCCGATGGGGGGCCAGGCTGTGCTGTCGCATACTCAGATCTCCTCACCATCAACAAACGCTTTTGGAAACTGAGACATGACAGACAGAGACGATTTCATTGCTACCCTGAACGATTTGATTGAGGTATCCCGCGATGGCGAAGAAGGGTTTCGCGCATCGGCTGAGAATGTAGATCATCCCCAACTCAAGGCTTTTTTCATGCGGCGCTCGCAAGAGGTGGCGGCCAGCGTACAAGAGTTGCAAGGGCTGGTGCGCTCGCAAGGGGGCGAACCCGCCGCCTCAACCAGCTTGGGCGGCGCGCTGCACAGACACTGGATAGATCTTAAAACAGCCCTCACCAGCAACAATACGCTGTCGGTGCTTAATGAAACCGAACGCGGCGAGGATGTGGCGCTGAAGGCTTACCAAGAAGCCGCTGAAATGGATTTGCCAACCCATATCCGTACTGTGGTTGTTCGTCAGCTCGAAGGCGCAAAACGCAATCATGACGAGGTGAAGAAATTGCGGGATGCCGCGCAGGCAGAGGCCGATGCGCATTCTTAAACCAGGCCAGAAAGTCACACCCTGCACTGGCGCACCCTGATAGCGAAGACCTGCTTACCGCAGGTTTTTGTTTTGGCTGTGTGCGCGGCTTAGAAGCGGATTTTTAGCGATGTTTCACGTCCAACACATTGAGCTCACGGGCAAGTCCAGGCAAGCGCCGTCCACGTGTGCACATCGCCTAAGCCTTGATGCAGGGCAAACTCAGGATGATGCCTCAGTGGCCCAGTCTGTGGTCACCTGCGCCAGCGTCCGGTTAATTTTCACGATACCGCCCTCAGTCGAAATCACCCAACTCACCGGGATAAAGTGATGCACGCCAGACGTGTCTTGTTTAAGTTTGATCAGGTCGTCGCTAACCATATGATCAACCACAGCGACATGCTCGGACTGGGCGGTGGTGACGGGCATATCGGGTTTAATTTCACGGGCATCTATCATGTCTGTCTCCTCTCAACGGTGATGGTTCATGCAGTGACCTTAAGCGGAGAGTGTGGCGGGCGAGGGTTCCCCTCACTATCGCGGCAAGACTGAGTTTGCTGTAAGAATTGTGAGCCCCGATAACGCTGGTCAGCAGGCATGGGCCAGGGGACATCACAGCGAAAGTCACAGGTAAAATCGCACGAGCGTCTGACCGGGCAGCGCGATACTTTGCTGATATTCGTACTGACACGTTCTACGTGTCTCAACCGCATGCAGACAGCCTGTGGTCTGTAGCATGTTAATCAAGGAGTGAGTATGGCCATTTTTTATATCAGCGCCTGGCAAGGCGCACCCGATGCCAGTGAGCGCGTCTGGGAAACCAATGTATTGGCGCTGAGTGTAGAAGAAGCCTACCGTCTTGGCCGTAGCCGCCTGGCAGCAGAACAGCCTGACTGGGATTTGACGAAACTGACCCTTCTGGCTGAAGGCGATAGCGTCACAAAATCCATAGAGATTTAAGTGCCGCGATAGCGGTTGTATTGCGCGTTGCTTTTTAGCCTGACCACAACCAAACGTCGGCCCAAAACAAAACACCCGGTTAACACCGGGTGTTTTGCAATAAAACCTTGGCCAGAATTATTTGTTCATGACGTACATGGTTACTTCAAAGCCAAAACGCATTTCAGTCGCTGCTGGTTTAGTCCACATGATGAATCTCCTTGAGTGATTAAGAGAGGCAACAGGCATCTCGTTAACAATCACTATACGCCGCAGTGCAAGAAAGCACTTGCGTACCTAGCTTAAAAACCACTCATGATTTTACTGAGAACCGCCTGCTGCCAAAAATCAGCGCGGGCTGCGACCCAGCGTCCACTTCAGCCATCCCCAGCCAAGGAGTCCAGACAGCAGCGAACCGGTCAAAATCGCCATTTTGGACAGATTAATCGCCTCGTCCATGCCGTCAAAAGCCAGATTGGTAATAAAAATGGACATGGTAAAACCGATACCACCCAACATGCCAGCGCCCAGAATGTGTGCCCAGCGCAAAGGCGGATGTAACTTGCACAGCCCGAAAACCACGGAGAGCCACACTGCCAGCATAATGCCCACCGGCTTGCCCACAATCAACCCAGCCATAATGCCCAGGCTGTTGCTGTGTGTAAACACCGATTGCACACTGTCCGCTGCCAAATGAACACCGGTATTGGCAAAGGCAAAAACCGGCAGAATGAAGAACGCAACGGGCAAGTGCAAGGCATGTTCCAGCCGTTGCGAAAGCGAATCCTCGTCTTCGGCCAGCTGCTGAAAAGGAATGGCAAACGCCAGCGCAATCCCCGCCAGCGTCGCATGCACGCCTGATTTCAGGGTCAGCCACCACATGAAGGCCCCGCCGAGCAGGTATGGCAGCATAGACAGCACGCGCAAGCGATTCAGCGCAAACAGCAAGGCAAGCACAGTGAGCGCGGCCAGCAAGTGCGGCAGCGAGATTGAGGCGGTGTAAAACACGGCGATCATGATGGCTGCGCCAAGATCGTCAATGACGGCAAAAGCGACTAAAAACACTTTTAACGGCGCCGGCACACGGTTGCCTAAAATGGAGAGCACGCCCAGGGCAAACGCAATATCGGTGGCCATCGGGATACCCACGCCGGACTGGTAAGCCGTACCATGATTCAACTGCCAAAAGATCAAGGCAGGGGCAATCATACCGCCCATGGCGGCAATCGTCGGTAACAGCGCGTTGTTGACGCTGGAAAGCTCGCCTACATATAACTCGCGCTTGAGCTCCAAGCCAATTAGCAGGAAGAACACGGCCATCAAACCATCATTCACCCACTCTTCCAGGCTGAGCCCCAAGCCGTGCAGATGCCAGAACGCATGATAGTGGCTGGCAAACACACTATTGGCGATCAGCAGTGCCAGCACGGTAGCCAGCATTAGCAAGACACTGCTGGCCTGCTCCGAGTCTAAAAAGCGTTGAAAGGTTTTGGTGATCAGTAACATAATTCAATAACCCTAATTGGACTTGGCCGTCAGCTGCGGCGAGCTATTCGCCAATGGCAAAGCCGATGCCAAACATGTTTTGTGCCTGGTTGTAGTCCAGGAGCGAGACGCCATAGCCACTGGCCAGCATGGCATAAAACTTCACGCTCTCGTTTTTAAACGGCTTGTATTGCACATCGGTGCGGATATAGCCCTTGTTGTCACTGCGCATGTTGTTACGCAAGGTCACGCTGGCGGCCAGGGTGTGGGGTTCATTGTCCCAGTGCAAGGTCACATCGCCATAGCCCATATACTTGCTGATATCCGGGTTGTCATCGTCTGACTTGTTCTCGGGGATGCGCCACCATGGCCTGACCAGCAGGCTATATTGTTCATTCAATTGCCAGCCCCCTTGCAGGTAGAAGCGGTTCCAGCTGCGCGACAACGGTTGTGAGCGGCCATTCGACTCATGCACCAGGCCCAGATTGAGCATATTAGGCATGGCGGTCCACAGCCCTCCCTCTGCTGGCTTGTTGAGCCCCAGCGACAAAATCAGCTCGGGCGAATAGTTATGATCGCGCATGGGCCGAGATTGTGCCTCGTTGTAAACCTGCCAGAACGATTGCTGGGTATAAGCGCCCCATAAGCGCGCGCTCTGCACCCACTGATTTTTGGGCAGCCAGTCTGACATATTCATCAGCTGGGTTTTCAGGCTGATCTGAAAATGCAGGTCGTTGTGTCCGAGGTCACGGTTTTGCGTGTTGGGGCGTGACGGCGAAACCGGGACCTCGTTAGGGTTGCTCGAATAGCTGGTGACAATGTAATTGAGCTGGTGCGTTTCAAGGTCGGTAAAATGCAACTCATCCTGGCTATTCAAATGCCATTTGCGTGACAGGTAGCCGGTGTCAGCACTCACGCTTTTGACCAGTGCTTCCTGGCTGGGCGCCAAGATAGGCGCCACCACATGGCTGGGCGCGAATTGCTCGGCCACTTTATCAAAGCACACCAGTCGCCGGCCAGCATCGTCTGCAAACTCGGTTTGGCAAGTACGCAAAGCGGATTGCATGTCGTTCACCAGGGCTGCCTGTGCTTGACCTGCCAGCAGCAGGCCACTCACCAGTAGCGCATTCAACAGCCGCTCATGTCGCCACTGGCTGCGCAGTCTGCGAAAAAATAGCATATGGATTCCCTTCTATTGCGCCCAACTTAAGGGGCTGGATTCATCATAACGAGATGTTGTTGCTCGATGGCCGCCAGCACCTCTGCGCTCAGGTGGACCTGATAAGCCGCCACATTTTCTTGTAACTGTGCCAGGCTGGTCGCGCCGATAATGGTGGTGCCAACAAACCAGCGGTGATAGACAAAACTCAAGGCCAGCTGTACCGGCGTCAGGCCATGGCTACGGGCCAACTCGGCATAGGCTTTGGCCGCCGCCGGCACCGCGGGCTTTTTATAGCGCTTGGCATAGCCCTCAAACAAAGTCACGCGGCCGGGCGTGGCCGGATCATCGACATACTTGGCCGTGAGGTGCCCAAAGGCCAAGGGCGAGTAGGCCGCCAGCGTGACCCCTTCCCGGTAAAGCACTTCGGTCATGCCAAACTCCATACCGCGGTTCATGAGGTTATAGCAATTTTGCAGCACGGCAATGCGCGGCAAGCCCTGCTCGCGCGCAATACGCAAAAACTCCATCACCCCCCAGGGTTGCTCGTTACTGAGGCCGATTGCACGGATTTTGCCTTCCTTCACCAACTCATCCAGCACTTCAAGCTGGGTCTGGATAGGTACCCAGTTGATCGCCTGACCTTCTGCATCCAGTTCCGCATGCGGGTCAAATTGATATTGGCCAAACATGGGCACATTGCGCTCGGGCCAGTGCAAATAGAGGACATCCAGGTAATCGGTTTGCAATCGCTGCAAACTGTCATGCACCGCCTGGCGGATATTGGCACGGTCCATGCCACTCGGGCCACCGCGGATCCAGTGCATGCCGCGGCGGGGTCCGGCCACCTTGCTGGCCAGCACAAACCGGTCGCGAGACTGCTTCTTGATCCAGTGCCCCAGCATGGTTTCGGTACGCGTCACCGTTTCTGCACGCGGCGGCACCGGGTACATTTCTGCCGTATCAATAAAATTAATGCCTTGTGCCAGCGCATAATCCAGCTGGTGTTCTGCATCCTGTTGGGTGTTCTGGTCACCATAAGTCATGGTGCCCAAGGTGATTCTGGAGACGCGAATACCGCTGTCTCCCAGCGTGATTTGATCCATCAATGTAATACCTGTTTTTCTACGGGGATGTCCATTACGATACTCGAAACGGACTGAGGTTCCTTGGCTGGCGCGGATGGCAGTGTCCAGCCTGCTTCTTTGCTGGCCAACAGCAACATGCGGCTGATCGCCAGCACCAGCTCATGGTTCACATTGATATTCACGTTAATGCCATTGGCGCACACCAGTTGCACATGATTAAGTTGGTCGTTGACCGAGACAAAACGCGTTTCCACCGCCAGCAGGGTTTGCTCGGTGACCACACTTTTGGGCGCCTGATAGGCCGTCTCAAAGTCCAGATCATCCAGCGCCTCTACTGCTTCCGCCTCTTGTACAAACTGCTGGGTGGCTTCCGGCAGGCTTTGCTCAGACAAGGGCAACGGACCAGACACCGGCAAATGCGCCTCCTGATTAAATACCTTGAAAATCTGCCTTGCCACGCGGTAGGTAATCCAGACCTGGATTTCCTGTTCGTCACTCACCGCCGCACGCATGAGCAGGCGGTCTTGATGCTGGTCATAAGAAAGATTGATTTGCTGTATGGATTGCGGTTGCATGCGGATTTAACCTATCACGGGACAGGTATTAGCATACCGTGTTGACCCGCAACTGCCTACCTCTAAGCATGCAGAGTTTACCCTAGCGGCATTTAATGACATGAATCTGACAGCTTGTCATCACAAACAAGCCTCTACAACAACGATAAATTATCGAGATAACATTTACCAAACAAAATAAAAAAGGTTAAGCTTATCAGCAAATCTATTAAGATTAATTAGCGTATGATTGCTTTAAGAACCAACTTACCAAGTGTGTGACCAACTTAATGTCTGCTTTGATGGAGTACCGTTCACTTGTTAAACCATAATAAAGAGCTAGAACGTCTGGCGGCGGTTGAAAGCTATCATATTCTTGACACTGCGCCCGAAGCTGACTTTGATCAGTTAGTCGCCCTGGCCTCGACCTTCTTCTCAACACCAATTGCAAGCGTGACAGTGATGGCAGAGGACCGCTTATGGTTTAAATCTGCCAAAGGACTAGATCTCTGCGAAGCCCCGCGTGAGGATGTCTTTTGCCAACTGACGGTGGAACAAAAAACACGGCTGGTGATTGAAGACACACTGCAGGATGCATTGTTCAAGAATAATCCGCTTGTCATTCAGGCGCCGTATATTCGTGCCTATGCCGGAATACCGCTGATTAATGATCAAGGCTATGCCATCGGCACTTTTTGCGTGATGGACCATGTACCTCGCCACTTTAGCGAGGCCGAACTTACTTTGTTGACCATCCTGGCGAACCAGGCCATGAAGCTGATGGAGTTGCGCAGAGAGATCGTTCAGCGTACGGAACTGAGCAAGCAGTTACAAGTATTTTATGAACAGCAAGCCAAAAGTCAGGAGCTGTGGAAACAAGCCATGGATGCCGTCGGCGATGGGGTTTGGGATTATGACCTCATCACTGGGCATTACTTTTTTGGCCCCAACTGGCGCAAAATGCTGGGCTACCAAAGTGAGCCGCTGCTCCCGCAACTAGAGACACTACGTGCGTTGATTCACGAAGAAGATCAGGAACGCTTCACAAACTCTCTCAATGCCTACCTCTATGGCCAACAGCCTGAGTACAAAATCGAATATCGGATTCGCTGCAAAAATGGCGATTACAAATGGGTACTCTCTCGCGGCATGGTGGTGGAACGCACCGCCGAAGACACCCCCAAGCGCATGATAGGCACGCATACCGATATCTCGCAATCGAAACTGCTTGAACAATCGATCTGGCAGCAGGCACACACTGATAACCTGACCGGCCTGCCCAACCGTCGACTGTTTCTGGATCGCTTACAGCAGGCCATTTACAGCAGTCAGCGTGAACAGAAAAAATTTGCGCTGTTTTTTATGGATCTGGATGGCTTCAAGGCAGTAAATGACCTCCATGGCCACCTGGCAGGCGACCAGCTACTGATTGAGATTGCCAGTCGCATCCAGAAAATGTCGCGACAAGCGGACACCTTCGCCCGTTTCGCCGGGGATGAGTTCGCCATTCTAGCGATCAATATCAGCAATAGCGAAGACATGCTGTTGCACGCCCACAAAATCCTGCAAGTGGTGAAAGAACCCATCCCGCTCAATGGCTATGCTGCGTCTGTCTCCATCAGTATCGGTATCGCCATCTTCCCCGACCATGGTTGCACAGTCGATACGTTGATTCGTCACGCAGATCAGGCCATGTACGAAGCCAAGGAGTCCGGCAAAAACACCTGCGTTGTGTACCATCCGCACCGTCAATAGCCCCGCTCAGCTGTTTTAAAGATACACTCCGTTACAAAACCAAGCCCGCTCATCGGGAGGGTTTTGCAAGTCCTTCTGTCAGAATTGTTATGTACATAACGTTTTCTGGAGGGCTTATGCTACCGCTCACATCCACACTCAAAAAGATGATTTACCTTAGCCTGGGCGTCTGCTGCGCCCTCGCTAGCCAACTCGCATACGCACATCCACCTGGCCGCGGCTGGCATGGCGGCGTTGGTCTGTATTTTGGCGCCCCTTACCCGTTTTTTCCTTATGCCTACGCACCCTACGCCTACCCTTACCCGTATGTGTACAGTCCACCGCCCGTGGTGATTACCCAGCCGCAGTCACAGGTGTATATCGAGCAGGACAGTAACAATGCCACGAATACAGCCCCAGGCAACAGCACAGCGCCAGCCACCAGCGCCAGCAACAATAATGCCTACTGGTATTACTGCGAGGCTGCTAACGGCTATTACCCCTATGTTAAAGAGTGTCCCGCCGGCTGGAAACAAGTCACACCGACGCCGCCAGCAAACACACCAGCCAAATAGGAGACTGTCATGCATCTCAATAGGCACATGACCTTGCTACTTATGCTGAGCCTGACTGCCTGCGCGACTAACCCCACAGGCCCCAGCAGCATGGCCCTGCCAGGCACCGGCAAAGACTTCAACGCCTTCAGGGCAGATGACCTGTCTTGCCGGGATTTCGCGCTGATGCAAATTGGCGGCAAGACCGTTAACCAGCAATATAACGCCAGTCTCGCTACCACGACCGCTGTAGGCACTGCCATAGGGGCAGCCATTGGCGCTGCAACTGGTGGCGGCGAAGGTGCAGCCATTGGTGCCGGCATGGGTGCACTGTCTGGTGGAGCCATCGGCGCCAATACAGCAACAGTCAGTGGCATGAACGCCCAAGACAAATACGATAATGCCTACTATCAATGCATGTATGCAGCTGGACATAAAATCCCGGTGCCTGCCAGCATGGCAAGGACCTATTCACAAGGCAGCCAGCGCGCCTCATCAGCAAGTGTTCCAAGCTATTATCCACCGCCCCCACCTCCTCCTCCGGGTTATCAACGTTAGTCCAGCCATCAGGCAGTGGCGTGCTGCCTGATGCGCCTCATTCCCTTGCCAGACCGAGCCCGAGAGGGGCAGGCCGAAAGCGCCTTTGTATTAGCACTGAAAACAGTGCTAATACAAGTAACCAGTATCGCAAACTTAGTCCGGCAATCCTGGTCGTAGAAACATGCGAATCATCAAAAAAACTTTAATCCTCACCCTCGCTCTTTCACTCATGAGTTGTAGCCTGGTCAAGACCGCTTACAACAACGCACCTGCACTCATCGCATGGCGGCTGGATGATTATTTTGATTTTAGTGCAGCGCAAAAAGCCAAACTCAAACCCGCCCTGCGGGACTTGCATGCCTGGCATCGTAAAAATGAGTTACCGCGGTATGTGTCTTTGCTGGATGAAATACATGATGACCTCAGCCATGATGTGAGCGCACAAACGGCCTGCCAGCGCATTGAATCCATCAAATCAAATGTGCAGATGCTTCAAACAAAAGTCATCCCTATCATCGTCGAAGTCGCCGACACGCTGAGTGAAAAACAACTACAGCATTTCGAGAAAAAACTGGAAAAACGTAACCAGGAATGGAAAGAGGAATGGTGGCAGGAAACGTTAGAAGAACAGCGAGAAGTGAGGTTAGAGAAATCCCAGGATTTTGCTGAAAAAGTGTATGGCGATTTAAACGAAAAACAAATAACCCTTTTAAAACAGGCCATTGCCAAGAGTGACATTGATCCCGCCATCATCTACGCCGAGATTTTGCGGCGCGACGAAGATACGCTCTCTATCCTCAAGGCATTACGCAATCCAGCCTCGTCAAACGAAGAGAAATCGCAACTGGTCCGCGCAGGCTTTGAACGTATGCAAAACAGCCCGAATCCGGCTTACCAGGCTTATATTGATAAAGTCACGCAGCAAACCTGTGAAACCATTGCGAGCCTACATGCCAGTACAACCGCCAAACAACGCCATCATGCGCAGCAATGGGTTGATGATTACAAGACACAATTTACACAGTTGCAAATCCAATGATCTTGAAGCGATTGACCTGACACTTAAAAGTCATGTCGATGGGGTCAGGGTAAAAGTGAGATTTCTTTACTTTTTACTCTGGCCCAAGTATCCCATCCATTTTCCCCACCGTCGCAATCTCTCTAAACGAGTGAGGATTTTTATGGAGTGGTTGACTGATGTCATTCAAAACCAGATGTTAGCCTCTCTCAAGCTAATATTAAAAGTCATAGCGAATATTTAGCCACGCTGCTCTGGGCGCTCCAGGGGCCAAGAATGTAGATGCTAACCAGTCATTACTATTGTAATTGAACCCACCAGGCCCTATTGCACCATTGATTGAGGGAGAAAAAGGATTGATCCCTAATCTACCAGCCGTGTAGTAATCTCTGTCAAAAAGATTATTAATCAATAACGTAGCTGAAAGTTGATCGCTAAACTTATAAGTGGAACTAAAGTTAAACACCGCGTAGCCTGGGATCATGCCAGGATAACGATAATTAGGGCGTACAGCTCTGGGTGTACCACAACTGCTGTTGCCATAAGCGATTCCGTCAATCACCGTAGGAACGCCTCCCTGATTTGCCTGACATCCATACTCCACGCTGGGCGCCCCTGCACGATGTTTGTTGTTTTCGTTGCCTCTGAGGTAACTCTCCGAGTGCATGACAGCAGTAAGCCCAACTGTCCATTTGGGCGTGATGTCGTATGTCACAGTCGCATTCAAGTTATGTAATGGAATGCCTGGAATGCGATTACCAGGTTTAACGGCAATATTCTGATAGCCGTTGCTTACAAATGTACCAGTCGCCCTGAATCCCTGTATCACGTTCCCCGCACTGCTATTGTTTGGGCTGGCCATTTGAAAGTGGTCCTGAAATGTGGCATCGGTCAGTGAGTAATTAAGCTTAAAGCCAGTATTTCCCCATTTGCCTTGCAACCCCATCTCCAGGCCTCGACGGCGCGTGTCTCCAATATTCTGGAAAAAACTACGCTCCGGCCTAAAAGCGACAAAATAAATATCGTCGGTCAATTCGGTCTGGTAAATGCTGGCATTCCATTGAATATCTGGCGTCAGATATCCGCGCGCACCAACCTCAAATGTTTCAGACCGTACCTGTTTTAAATAAGGGTCGCCAGACAATGTAGTAGGCAAACTACAGAAACGGTTTTCTATCAGTGATCGCGGCCCGTAGGTTGGATTGCCTTGCAAATCTACGCCAACACGTACGGGTGTATCGTCGTAAGCGCAGCCCAACTCAATCACAGTAGGCGTTCTGGCGCCCTTGCTCCAGTTTGCATATAGATTTAAATTTTCATTCGCTTGCCAGGTTGCCCCTAAAGAAGGATTGAATGAGTAATAGCTGAATTTTTCAGTTTCCCCCGGGCCAATCGCGCCAGCATTCTGCGCCAGCTCAAATGAAAAAGGGCGGTATCCAGTTGCACACTCGTCCGTTTCATACTCAATTGTCCCATTGCCATTGAGATCATGACAAACCACCAGGGGATCATAAAAGTTCTTGAATTGAGTTGCACCAGCCAATCCCAAAATATTGCTGATGGCCAATTCGTTTTTTACTTTCGTCTGGTTATAACGTCCCGAAGCACTAAATGCCCATTCTTTCGTCGGCGTCCAGGTCTCACTGAAGTAAATACTTTTGGTGATGCTGGTACCCCCGAAGTCATTTAAACCTAACTTTTGTGTGGAGGCTGCAAATTCATAACCCACTTTATTGGGGTCAAGAATGACTTTTCTGTTGTTATCAAAAACGCCTAACAACTGACCACTGTTGTAATCGGCACTGGCTGAATCCATAGACATGCCTATCATGAATTTATGCTTATCCGTGTTCCAGTTAAACTGAAGCGAGCCACCATCGGTAAGCTGGTTAATTTCAGTTTCTGTCACCAAAGCCACGGGAGTCCCCTCCACGTAACCTTTGTTGCAATCAGGGAACCATTGTAGGACGACTGCTTCGCAGTCGGCTCCGTTTCGCATGTATGGAATGCCTGAGACTGGGTCTCTCACTAACAACCCTAATGGAGAGCCTAAACCTTTGCTGACCCCTGAGAAACTTGTCAGGATAAAGTTACCATTGGCGTCCAAATTCTTATCTAGTACCAAAAATGAGCCACTGCCGGTAAAGCCACCTGCATCTACAAAAATGGCCCCTTGGTCAGAAAAGCTAAAACTCAGCCCTCTCTCACTCAGTTTGGCTTCCAACTCTTGTTGGTTCAATGATCCTGGTACAGCTTTAGCGATCTCAAGAGCTGCCTCGTAGAACTCTTGACTGTAGATAGGCTGTGCTGACAGCTGCTCATTAAAAGTCCAATTAGGCACTGTACTAGTTGATCCATCAGGATTGGTTACCGTGACGGTAGACTGTGTGATATTCGGATTGGTAAATACATAAGCGGTATTGGCTTGAGTACCAATCGCTGGACGGCTGGCATCATAAGCTGGATTGATGCTGACAGGGCTGTCAAAAATTGGATTACCATCCTGATCTGTGCCAGTTTGCGTGATAGGCCCATAAATATATTGTGCATCCCCATCTGCATCTGCTGCCATCTGTACCGTATTACCAAATGGGTCCACCACATCAACGGTTGCAATATTGTTAATGCTTGTCCTGGAAAGGTCCAAATCTGGCAGGCCATCATTATTCAAATCTTGTGCAAAATAACCCGGCTTTTCACCTGGGTTGGGTCTGCGCGTCGCACTACCGCCAAAGTCTTGGTTAACATCACCGGTACTCGAAAAACGCCGACTTTTGCGGTGATAAACTTGGGCTGTGATGTTAAACGTATCTGAAACATCCCAAAGCGCATTAAGCTGAAATTGCTGCAAGCGATTACTGGTTTGGTCAGGACTGGTGAAAATACTAGACCTATCCTTCTCAACCATTTCCGTAGGTAGTAACCCATTCCCAGTCAGCTTATTACTCGCCAGCAACATATTCAAGCCCAGTTGCAACGACTCGCCACGCCACTCCAGTTTACTGAATACCTGATTCACTTTACTTGGTGAATTATCGCGCCAGCCATCCTCTTTGAACAAATTAGCGGCAACAAACCCAGCGACCACGCCATTATTGCCACCCACCGAACCTTGAAATTGGTTGCGTTTAAAAGAACCGCCTAGATATTCAATCGATCCCTCTTTTGAGTCAAACCCACTTTTGGTCTTCATGCTCAATGCTCCGCCTAAAGTCCCTAAGCCAAATAAAGGATTTGAACCTGGAAAGATATCCAAACTACCCAGCGCATTCAGAGGAATCATGTCCCAGTTGACCACATCACCAAAAGGTTCATTAACCCGAATACCATCCAGAAAAACTGATAGTCCTTGAGCGGTACCTAGTTGCGGTGAAGCAGTAAAGCCACGATAGGTCACATCCATCTGAAACGGATTGCCCTGATAATCATTGACATTGACTGATTGCAGTTTGGTGTTCAACAAATCAGCAATACTTACCGCATGAGCCTCTTTAATTTCTTTAGCTGTCAGTGACTGGATATTCCCCGGCATTTCTTCTTTAGTGAGTGCCAGCCCTTTCATTGGGCCTACCTCATACATGCGTTGCGCTCTGACGGGAATCGCATCTAGCTTTAGAGTGTCTGCACTAGTGGTTATTGCTTTCTTTTCAATCAATAAATGCTCATCCATTACTCGCCCTTGCAAACCGCTACCATCCAGTAACCTTTTGATGGCTTCTTTACGAGTCATGCGGCCTTTGATTGCAGGGGCTTTTTTATCGACGATGAGCGCGCTGTCTACCGTGAGCGAGAGGTTGGACTGTATGGCGAACTGTCGTAGCGAGGCCGCGAGCGGTTGTGCGGGCAAGTCGAGGTTGAGCGGCAAGGCAAAACTGTCATCTTGCTCGGCGGGCAGTTGGGTGTTAAGTTCTGCGCGGCTGGCAAAGGGTAACGCGGCCGCGATGAGCGCGGCGATAATGGCGGCTGTGATTTTATGATTTTGCATAGTGCATCCGTCAGTTACAGGGGTTGATAGAGGGGTAACTGACGAGCAGGCAAAATGCCTGATATGCGGGATTAAAAATACTTGTAAAGATTATTTAGGGGTGATGACCAGGGCATCCTCTTTGGGTTTGACGGTGACGGGCACCGATTGCGGCAAGGTGCTGATAAAACGCTCCAGCTCACTGATTTTGAGGACGGCATTCACTTTGGGCGTCTCTGCTGCAAAGGCCGCATGCACGGGCGGGTTGCGGTAGCGTGATAGCGTATCGGCCACTTCAAACATATCGGCACGGTCAAACACGATGCGACCACTGATAAAGCTGAAGCTGTCTGCCGCCTGGCGATTGACTTTGTGCGGCGTGCTGTTTGGCTCGATCTCGGCCACTTCACCGTTATGCAGAATCAAAGTGGGGGTGCTGCCATCACTACGCCCGACTTGCACGCGGCCATGATCCACACTGATGCGCACTTTTTTGCTGAGCTGGTTGACGGCAAAGCGTGTGCCTAATACGGTGACTTTAGCTTGCGGGGTTTCGACCACGAATGGACGTTGAGCGTCTTTGGTCACCTCGAAGATGGCTTCACCACGGCTGAGTTTGATCAGGCGCTGATGGCGATAGTAGACAATTTCCATGGTCGTGTTGGCATTCGCGGTGATCACCGAGCCGTCCGCCAGGGTTTGTTTGGAGAGCTGCGCCACACTGGTGATGTGCACTTGCGTCGACAAAGGCAGTGCTTGCCACTGCACATATTGGCTGCGACCGAAAAAGCCCAAGCCTACGCATAGCAGCATGACTGCCAGGCCTGAGCCCAGCTTGCTGAGTTTTTTGCGGCGCGCGCTTTGTTCAAAGTATTGCTTTTGCGACATGGCACTAGACAGCGCCTTGAGCCGCTCGGTCGAACTGAAGTCTTCCATGGTGGATTCCACCATCTGGTAAGCGGCCTGATGCCTGCGGTCCGTCATCAACCACACTTCAAATGTCGTGCGCTCAGGCGCATCTGGGGCGGCCTCTCGCATGCGCATATACCAGCGCACGGCAGCCTGCCTGATCGCCTCGTCGTGCTTGTGCATCACATTTCAACCAACATGAGCTCACGCGCACTGGTGAGGTCCAGAATCGCACGCATCACATGGCGCTCGACCATGTTTTTGCTGATGCCAAGACTGGCAGCAATTTCAGGTTGGGTATACCCTTCAACGCGATACATCCAAAACACCTGGCGGCAGCGCGGTGGCAACTGCTCAAGAATCTGCTGAATCATCTCCAGCCGCTGTTTGATGTCGTTGAGATGTTCCACCGACAAGGCTGGCGCATCCAGCCACTCGCGATTGAGCCCAATTTCGGCTTCAAGCGAAATAAAGCGCTGCTGGTGGTGATAGCTATCCACGATGAGGTTTTTGGCGATACTACGCATGTAAGCATGCGGCTCTTGGCCTTTGTTGAGGCTGGTGGAGACGGTATAGCGGATAAATGCATCGTGCAGAATATCTTTTGCCACATGCGGGCAAGCCACCTTAAAGCGGATATAACCGAGCAAGTCGGTATACGCCCACTGCAGATTAATGCCGCACCAATGCATTGTTTTTTCCATGCAAGGATTTCGCAAAATTTGTGCCATGCTATTTGAGCGTTAAAAATGGCCGATTTGGGCCTAATCTCACAAAATAGAGTGATTTCAGCCACCACTTTGGCTATAAACAACCAAACACTGGCTTATGCGCTACGTTTGTTTAACCGCATACCACCGATCAATAACAAGCCACAAGCAAACAGCCATGAGGCAGGTGGGGCGGGCACTGCAGCCACACTATCAGGCGTATAAATAACCCAATCGATGGTGAATGAAACATAGTCATCTTTAGAAATATAGCCTTTGAGTGTGCCCGTCTCACCATAAAGCACCTCATATGAGCCATCCGGTAAGTCTTTCAGGTCCTGCAAGTTGAAAGTACCTATGATGGGTAAAGGATCCGCGTACGGGTCAACGGGGACCGTGGGATCATATAAATTCAGACTAAAGTCAAAAGTCCCGGAGACGGTCGGATGCCCGCCACTTCTGGTGTAGCTACCAAACACGAGATACAAAGCGTTTTCGGGATCAGACACCAGCTTTAACGCCTCATAGTTAAGCGAGACTGTGTTTCCTGCATTGCTAAAACTCGTGGCATCGACGTAGTAATCCGCAGCCATCATGTTATTCATAGCCAAATAACCAGCATAACTTTGCTGGTAGGTTTCAACCTTTGCCTGTGCTTGCAGACTCCCAAGCAATGTACACAGTAATAATCCCTGTTTGATGATTTTTATCATATTGAATCCTTATTTGATTATTGTTTGAGACCGCTTAAAACACAGCGTGACTAGGCCGAGAGAAAACAACCAAGCCATCTCTGGTTCTGGTATTGGAGGAAAAGGCTCAGGCGTACGAATCTGCCAGTTAATTTTTAGAGTGATATCTCTTTGACTAGCGATAGTCCCGCCACCGTTGCCATTTATGCCTGCATCTCCAAATGCCCATGCATATTGGTACGCACCCGTATTGGGTAACATTGCGCCACTGTCCTGATGTAAAAAACCTGAGAGTGATACTCCCTGATCATTTGAAGATAAATAATCGTTCAGGGATACATAAAAAAAGAAATTGCCAGAAAACGCACCCAGCGCATCTGTCCTGGTAAACGTCCCACTACCAATAGAACTGAAAGGGTCGTCTGACACCACCTGATAGTACAAGGTCAATGTCGCATCCTTACTCAACAGCGTAGTCACCTCGTCATAAAAACCAAATTCCGAGCTTTTAACCGAAGGCAAAGTCCCCTTAAAAACCTCTTCAAATGTTTGTAGCTTGGCTTGGGCATGCGGGCTGATCAATAGCACCATCACCAGCAACATTGTTTTAATTGTGTTTGATATCACTATGCTTCTCCCAAAGCTTATGTTTATTTCATTAAACGGTCACCAGCTTTACCACGATTGATCACCACTGACGCCGCTCAATGTTCACTTAAAAAAAGACCCTGTACCCACCGGAGGAAAGTGGCAGGTACAGGGGTTGGAGAGCAGACATACCTGTTAGCGAAAGTGAGGGATAAACTTTCTGAGCATGCCTGACTTCATGAAAACGCGCGTTATTCCAGCTTAAACGAGACCGGTATTGTTATTTTGAAGCTCTTCTTTTTCAGGCTGTCTTTGACACCGAGTTGCGCAATGGCCTTTTTCACCATGCGCATGGCTTCTTCATCGAGGGGGACATGTTTACTGCTATCTGCGACCGTCACATTGACCAACTCACCGCGCACAAACTGCGCGACCACAGTGGCCTCGCCTTCGAGGTGACGGCGGATGGCAATGGCCGGATATTGTTTGCTTTTATTTACCAGTGAGCGCAGTTGTTCGCCGTAATCCCCCCAGGCATCGCTATCACTCGCACTGAGCTCATCAGACTCGGTTGATGCAGCAGCGGTGGTGACAGCGGCAGCGCTGGGCTTGGCATCTTTGGCGGTGTTTTCAGCGCTTGAGCTTGTCGCATGCGGCGCACTCTCGGCCGTATTGCTGGGCGCAGGCGGCGCCGGGCTTGGCTCAACCTTGGCGGGCGGCTGTACAGGCTGCTCCTGCACGCGGTAATCTGCGTCATGGCTATTAGGCGCTGCCAATACCGGCTTGGGTGTCTCTACAGGCGTCACAGGCTTTACCATCGGCTTAGGTTCAGCCTTGGGTGGCTCAGCAGGCTTGGGCGTCTCCACGGGTGGTGACACCTGTTGCACGGCTGGGGCTGGCGCTTTGGTCGAAAAAAACTCAATTTCCATGCGCTCGGGGATGGCAGGCAACTGAATCTTGCTTAATGTTGGATACAGCAACACCACGACCAGATGCAACCCCAGCGACAGCACAACGGCCCGCCAAAGCAGTGAGTCATGCTGAGCTTGAGGATAAATCAGGGTGGTCATGGCGCGTTACTTTCGTGACTCAGGCGACATCACAAAACTGAACTTGCTGATACCCGCGCGCTGAATCGCGGCCAGCACTTTGGCCACCACGCCATACTGTGCATGCTCATCGGCATAAATCTCCACCGCCGGGTCATGCTTCTGCTTGAGCACGCCCAGCTCTTTGGTCAAGGTGTCTAGCGGCATGTTTTGCTGGTCCAAAAACACCTCCCCGGCATCGGTCACGCTAATGTGTGCGGTTTTAGGCACAGTCACCGCCACCTCTGCACTGGCCTGCGGCAATTTGACCTTCACCGCGTTCATCAGCAATGGCGCCGTCACAATAAACACCGTCAGCAACACCAGCATCACATCGACCAGCGGCGTCACATTGATTTCGCTGACCAAATCTTCGCTCTCACCATCACTAAACATCGCCATGGCATCACCCCTCTACGCCAGATTGTGTCAGCAAGGACTGAAAACGGCTCGCCACTTGCTCCATATCGGCCCTGTGCACTTTTTGCTTGCGCATAAAATAGTTGTAGGCCAACACCGCAGGCACCGCCGTAGCAATGCCAATCGCCGTCGCAATCAACGCCTCACCAATCGGCCCGGCCACCACATCCAACCCGGCAGAGCCCGTCGCTGTGATCGTCTTGAGCGCATTCATAATGCCCCACACCGTGCCAAACAAACCGATAAACGGGGCGGTAGAACCAATGCTCGCCAACACCGCCACGCCGCCATCCATGCGCTTTTGCTCCAGATAAGCCTGTTGCTTGAGCGAGAGCAAAATCACCTCCTGGCGCTCGTTGCGGCGCAACACCGAATTCGCCATTACCTCATTCATCGCCCGCATCCCCGCATCACACAACCGCGCAAAGCTGCTGTTACTGTGCGAAATAATGCGCGGCAACTCATAAATGGTTTTCACCTGCTGCCACTCAGACAAAAAACTGTTGGACTCTCTGCGCAACTTGAACCACACCCAGCTTTTGACGATGATGATGGACCACACCAGCACTGAGAGCGCACCCAGCAAATACAACACGAGATCAACAATATCAGGCACCAAATCCACAGCTCGCTCCAAAAATAGACTTATCAATAAAAACTGCTCAAATGCAAATTACCGGATCAAGGCCAAGCGCAACCCAAAATTACTACCGCAAAAACCAATCGGGAAAATTCCATACACACAACGGGAATTTTTCACATTTACACCCTCTTACTTGTTTAATCGCTGGCGACGCAAAAAGCCTGACGTCGTTAACATAACTTTACTCAAAGGGCGTCAAATTGATTACTTTGAGAAGTTAATCGGGGGTGAAATGCCAGTTGAGACTAAACCAAACACCTCGAGGTGCACCTGGAGCAATAAAGTTTGTACTTAGCCAATCATTGGAATTGTGATTGTAGCCATCAGGTCCGATTGCCCCATCAATGCTCGGTGAAAATGGATTTCTCCCAAGTCTGCCTGCTGTAAAATACTCTTTATCAAGAAGATTATTTACCAACATGGTCGCAGTCCATTCCTTGCTGATTTTGTAACTGGTTTGAAAATTAAGAACGGCATACCCAGGAACAAAACCAGGATTACTTGTTGGCTGCCTCAATGCATTCCCAGCTGCGCCTAGGCCGCGGTTTTGAACCACACCTACCTTATGTTGATTATTTTCATTGCCTCTAACATAGCTGAATGAATGAGCAACTGCAGTCAAACCAACTGTCCATTTATCAGTAAAAGCATAGTTGACCGTTGCATTAAGATTATGCAAGGAGACGCCAGGCATCTTATCGCCAGGCTTAACTTCTATTGTTGGCCCATACCCGTCATTTAGATCTACAGAACTGCTATTGTCAGGGCTCATCATTCTAAAACTGTCTTGAAAGGTTGCATCTGTGAGTGCGTAATTGACGCCAAAGCCCCATCGGTCAACCTTACCAGAGAGACCAGCTTCAATGCCTCGTCGACGAGTATTACCTATACTGTCAAAAAAACCGCGACCATTCCCTACAGCAACAAAGTAAATATCATCTCTGAGATCCGTCTGAAATACTCCCAAATTCCACTGCGCATGCTGCCCCCATGCGCCTCGGATGCCCAAGTCATATGTTGTTGCATGAATTTGCGGCAAATAGGGGTCTCCTGAGAGTGTTGTTGGTAGTGTGCACTGCCGATTTTCAAAAATACTTTTAGGTGTATATATTGGCGTATCGCCAATACCATCACCGTTTGTATCTTTCAACCCCGTTTGGATAGGCGTCTTATCAAACGCGCAGCCTAACTCAATCACACTTGGCGTCCGCGTACCCTGTGCCCAGTTAGCATATACATTCAGCCGTTCTGTAGCTTGCCAAGTAGCGCCCAAAGATGGATTAAAAGAATAGAAGCTAAACTTCTCGGTTTCGGCAGGATCCAGTGTATTAACTAGTCTGGGAAGGCGATAATTTGTTTCAGGCTTACTTGACTGGCAATCGCCATCACAAATATTGTAATCGTCAGGTACATTGATTAAATCGCCAATCTCAAAAGCATTAATTCCGCTTCTAGCGGCGATTTTATTTTTCGTATGAGTTTGATTGTATCGACCAGATGCAGTGAAATGCCAAGTATCTACTGGACTCCATGTCTCACTAAAGTAAAGACTTTTAGTTGTATTGGTACCACTGAAATTGTTGTTTGCTAGAGAAACCAGCGCACCACCAAACATTGGATTTGCCTGTTCAGGGTCCAAATATGCGTTGCGGTTAGCATCAAGAAAACCCAGTTGCTGCGAATTAGTATAGTCAGCGCTCGCAGCATCGATAGATGCACCAATCATTAACTTATGATGCTCCAAATTCCAGTTAAACTGAATCGAGCCACCATCGACTAATTGATCAATTTGATTATCTGTAATCAATGCAGTGGGCGTACCTTCAACTACGCCAGGTTGACCTCGACCCGTTACGCTATCGACTCCACCTGCTCCGTCTACAAAAACAACATTTCCATTAGCATCTTTGTAGGTATACGCATGTCCTCCAGGAACGGATCCCGCCTGCACACCATTGGTCAATTGCGTTGCACGACAATTATCTAGGTTAGTTGGAGTCTTTAATACAACAAGGTTCTTGATAACGTTGTTATTGCTGTCAACAGTATAAAAATATAAATCAGTCAAAGAAGGGTCGATGATATTTTGACCAGATATTGCCTGCATCAACCAACTTGAAAAAGAAGATCCCCCAGCACCATAGAGATTAACAAGGTTTCCTGAGGGGTCGGTATAGGTCGGAATTTGCGGCAATACGTTCCCTTTGTTGTAATTATTTGACTCATAAAAACTTCGCCAAAAATTAAATGTTTGCTCGTATATTGATACATAATCAGGCGTAAGTGGCGTCCCTTGAAGTCCATCCTTAGTTGTTAAAGGAGCATTTAGATATTGATCAAATTTAGAACTAGTAATATTACCGGTGCTCAGATACTCCTGATAAAAGCTATAAATTACGGACTCAGGATCACCTGGATTTACTGGTCCATTAAAAAAGTCCTCCCCGGCTGTTTGATTTATCGGGATCAAATAATAATCTGGGATTTTATAGCCATACTGATTGGTGCTAGAAAGTAAACACGTATACTCCTCACCAGGGTTGGGCCGCCGCCTAGCTACCATTCCGGGATCATAACCAGTCATGACATCTGCCCCTTTCTGATGCCGTTTACTGTTTCTACGATAAATCTGCCCCGTCACCGTAAAACTGTCATTAACAAAATAACTTCCAGATAATTGAAACTGTCCCAAACGATTCTTTGTGGTATCGGGAGATGAGTACACGCTACTTCTATCTTGATCGTACATTTGAGATGGTAAAAGACCATTCCCAGTGAGATCAGTCTGAACCAATAAAGTACTTAGGTTCAAGTCCAGCTTATCGCCACGATAACTAGCTTTAGTGAAAAGCTGATTTACTTTACTTGGTGAATTTTGTCGCCAACCATCTTCTAAAAAGAAATTACCTGCAGCAAAAAGACCAACGGTACCGTTATTCCAACCACCCTCTACCTGTAACTGCTTACGCCCAAAAGAGCCAGTCAATACCTCTGCATCAGCACCTGCATTATTGAAGCCATCCTTCGTTTTCAAGGAAAAAGCTCCACCCAGAGTATTTAAACCAAAGATAGGGTTAGATCCTGGGAATACATCCACGCTTGCCAAAGCATTCATGGGAATCATGTCCCAGTTAACAATATCGCCAAATGGCTCATTGACTCGAATACCATCAATAAAAACGCTTAAACCTTGCGGCGTGCCAATTTGCGGACCAGCAGTAAAGCCTCGATACTGCACATCCATCTGAAATGGGTTGCCTTGATAATCATTGACCGTCACTGACTGAAGCTTGCGGTTCATGAGGTCGGTGATACTTAGAGAATGCGCCTCTTTAATTTCCTTGGCGGAAATACTTTGTACGTTGCCGGGAATTTCCTCTTTCGTCAGACCAAGTCCTGGCAATGGCCCAACTTCGTAAAAGCGTTTAGCCCGAACCTCAATGCCTTCCAGCTTGAGTGCTTTATCTTCTTTTTCTGGTGCGCCGGGGATAGGTTTGGCTTTTGGTGCAGCGCGGCGGAGTTGGTAGCGGCCGGATTTGTCTTGCACGACTTCTAGGCCGCTGTCTTTGAGCAAAGCCTCAAAGCCTTCTTGCACGCCGTATTGGCCTTTGAGCGCGGGGCTGCGTTTGCCTTGGGTGAGGATGGGGTCAAAGCCGAGCAGGATGCCGGATTCGGCGGCGTAGTCGGGCAAGGTGTCGCTTAAGTCTCCGGCCGGGATTTGATAGCTCTTTTTAGGCAGGCTGACATTGAGTGTTTCTGCCTGTGCATGCCAGGCAGAGAGCGCCAGGCTCACGCCTAGCGCTAGCCAATGGGGTGTTGTGTATCCTGATAGGGTTTTATTTTTCATGTGGGTAAGCACTTTCTGCATACGCATAATCTGTGTGATTACTGCTATGCCGAACGAGAAATAAAAACCGGAAGATAAAATTGCGTTTTTTTAAAAAAACCTGCAAAGATCGCTTGAGAAAACACGTTGTGAAGCGCTCCTCCACGACGGCATTGTGGGCTAGGCAGGACTGAGGGTGGTCCAGAAGCGTGTGAAACGCTCGACTTTGACGGGCAGGGTTTGCTCCAGGGTTTGCAAAATGGCAGGGATATCATTGAGCGGGAATGAACCGGAGATTTGCAAATCGGCCACGGCCGGGTCGCAGCGCAACACGCCGGACTGGTAGCGTGAAAGTTCGGCGGCAAAGTCTTGCAGGCGCATGGCGTAGACGACGATGAGGCCGTTGACCCAAGCCATTTCGGTGGCTTTGAGTTTGGTTTTGGCATAGACCTGGCTGGCGGAGAAGACCACAGACTCACGGGCGTTGACGCGCACCGGGGATTGTTTGCGGCCAAGGGCACGCACATCGACCATGCCGTCAAAGACACTCACTTTGGTGTAGTCGCGTTGCTGCTGTTGCCATTCGCGCACACTAAAGCGTGTGCCCAACGCAGTAGCCATGCCTTGCTTGGTGACTACGCTAAATGGGCGGTAAATACGCAGGTTTTCGTGGGCGGTTTCAACCAGAATTTCGCCACGCACCAGCTCGACAATCCGGTCAGTATTGCTGTAGACCACGTTAATGGCAGAGTGGGTGTTGAGGTGCACCAGCGTGCCATCTTCGAGCGTTAACTGGCGGCGTTCGCCGACTTCGGTGCTGATGTCGGCCAGCATGCCGCGCCAGGGTTGTTCGCGGTAGGCATAATAGCCACTGCCGCTGACCATGAGCAGCAGAATCAGTTGCTTGAGCAGGCGTCTGCGCTCGGCCGAAGGCGGAGCCTGCAGCGTGGCGAGTGCCAGCGCACCGGGCACTTTGCCAAAGTAAAGCTGTACGCGCTCAATTTGTTGCCAGGCACGGCTGTGTTCTTCATCGGCTTCTAGCCAGGTTTGCCAGGCGCGTTTGGCTTTTTCATCCATCTCGCCTGAGAGCCAACGCGCATACCAGTCGCTGGCTTGCTGCATAGCCGGGGTGACTTTTTGTGCGAGTTCAGGCCGCATTTGCGGGCTCTTGTAACAATGTCATGCATTGCAGCATGGCGGTGGAAACATAGCTGCCTACGGTGCGCACGGAGACGCCCAGACGCTCGGAAATTTGCGGATAGCTGGCCCCTTCAAGCTGGGCCAGCAAAAACGCGGTGCGGGTTTTGTGCGGCAAGCCATCGAGCATGATATCGAGCCGTACCAGCAGCTCGAGCATGATGGCGCGTGTTTCTGGCGAGCCGACTTCAGCCGGGGCCATGTAGGCCAGCGCTTCGAGGTAGGCGCGCTCAAGATCCCGGCGGCGCACATGGTCTACCATCAGGCCATGCGCAACCCGGCTCAGATAGGCACGCGGCTCGTTTAATACCGGCAGCTCGTGTTTGAGCAACAGATTGACAAAGGTGTCTTGCGTGAGGTCTGCCGCCCAGTTGGGGCAACCCAGACGCTTTTGTATCCAGGCGCGCAACCAGGCATGGTGCTCAAGGTAGAGCCCTCGAATCAAGCCTTGCGGGTTGGATAACTGACTGGACATGGCAACTCTCTTATCGGTGTTTAGGTCTATGAGTGGCAATATTAATGCCAGCCAGCTAACAAATTGAATTGATTGGTTTTTTCAATAATTCCCGGTTGTAAAACTGGCTGCACGCAACCAACTTACATCGTTTACAACCACCAGTTAAATCAACTTCAGTGCTAAAAGCTTAAAGCGCATTACGGCCACTGATGGGTTGTGGCAGATACACAAAATACCATTCACCGTAATAGCGCTTGTCATTGAGATGCTGCAACTCGCCGCGGTAGCCTTTGCTTTTAAAAGGCACTTTGTCCGACAGGCTGTATATGCCCATAATGCCGCCACTCGGCGCTTCGACGATGCCCCAGCCTTCACGCTGCGTGATCGGGTCCTGATACGGTTTGCGCAGATGCCGGCGCGGCGACGAGAAACGCTCATCGTTGTACAAAGCCTCCAGCGTCGGTGGAAAAGTTTTAATCACACCCGGCGTCTGGTTGTAATAACGGCCGATGGCATCGCGGTAGGCCAGGCCGACTTTGATCAACTCCTGCTCACGCTCGCGCATTACCTGCGTCTGCCAGCGTGTGGCAGCCTCCGACAAGATCAGGCCGCTCAGCATGATCAGCATAAACATGCCGATCAGGATAAAGCCCTGCGCTCGCCTACCACAAGGCATACGGGGTCCCGTCCTCTGCCAGCAGTGCCGAGCCGCTATGCACATCAAACACACTGCCCTGCTCGTCGATATTGGGCGGCAAGGTAATGACCCAAGTATCGGCACGCTCGGTGATCGGGTCGGGTGGCACAGACTTGAGGTATTGGCGCTCGACCAGCTCGTCCAGCGTTTCCGGGTAACGGTTTTTGTCGTTATAAAACTTGTCGATGGCGTCACGCATGGTGACCAGGTCATGACGCAAAGTGGTCTCTTTGGCGCGCTGCAACATGTGCATAAAGCGTGGCGACACGATGGTCAGCAACATGGCCAGAATCGCCAACACCACCAACATCTCGATCAAGGTAAATCCACGTTTCATTGCCTACCACTCACTGTAAGGTTGCTGGTTGATGCCAATGGCTGTTGAACGTGACGAAACGTCGTAGACATCTTTGGCCATGTCGTCGATGGCACCATCATAGGCACGGATACGCCAGGTATCGGCATTGCTGAGCTGTTGGTCAGTGGCAAACGGGTCGCGCGGGATGCGGCGTAAAAAAAACATTTTTTTCTTTTTGGTATCCTGGGCATTTTCGACGCCGGTGACAAGGATGGCCAGGTTCGGCGGATAGCCACTGCTCTCTGCGGTTTTTTTAATCAGCCCCTGGTCCACTGCATCTTTATAGGCATCAATGGCGTCGCGGATTTGCCACAAGGCGCGCTTGAGTTCGCGCTCTTTTTCGCGCTTGCCGTTGAGTTGCACCACCGGACTGGCCGCCGTCACCAGCAGTGCCAGCAATACCAGTGTCACCAGCAGCTCGACCAGGGTGAAGCCCTTGCTGCGTTTGGCGTAGGCGGGATTGGCAGAAAACAGTCGCAACGCAAACATGGTCAACTTATCTCAATGCCATCAGGGCTGCACCGCGCCACCATCGGTGCTGTTCATCATCTGGTTGGCAAATCCGCTGTCATTACGCATATTGCTGCTTTGCGTGCTTTGTGGTGTCACCACGGGCGCAGCGGGCGGGGTGGTGTCTACCGCTTGCACCGTACGCGCGCCGCCTGCCCCGACCGGATTCGCCGTCGCCGCCACCCCGGATGGAATCAGGCTGTACACCGCATTGGCCGGGCTCAGGTTATGCATGATGCGCGGCGTGATGAGCAGCACAATTTCGTTTTTACGCTTGTCCTGATTGTTGTTGCTGAACAGCCTGCCGATCAAGGGCAAATTGGCCAGGCCAGGCACTTTACGCTGGGTGCGCTGCTCGTCATCGCGGAACAGGCCCGCCAGGATTTGGGTTTCGTTATTGCGCAATTGCAGGGTGGTATTGGCGTTGCGGCTGCCAATGGTGTAAGCCAGTACACCGGAGCTGGTGGTGACCTGGTCAGTAATATTGCTGACCTCCATGCCGACCTTGATGCTGACCTGGTCCTGCATCTGGATCACAGGCTCCACATCGAGCTTGATGCCGACCTCGATATAATTCACATTCTGGCTGACAAAGCCTTGCGCACTGGCGACACTGGTCAGCACCGGGATCTTGTCACCGACATGAATCTTGGCACGGTCACGGTTTTTGACGCGGATTTTGGGACTGGCCAACAAATTGGTGTCGGTATCCTGATGCAACAAATTGAGCACCACAGCCGGATCGTTGATGGAAAACACGCCCAGCTTGCCGTTAAAGTTGCGCAGCTCGGTCAACGTTAATTTGCCCGCCTGTGGCTGCGTGCCACTCGTGCTGCCCGCAGCATTGCCCTGCACACCCACCCCAATCTGGCTAGGATACTGGATGCCCAGGTTTTCCAGGTTACGGCGGTTGATCTCCATCACTTCCACCTCCAGCATGACTTCCGGCTCATTGAGGTCTTGCGAGGCAATCAGCTTTTCGGCCACCTTGATGCGGTCCAGAGTGTCACGGATCACCAGCGTATTGAGCTTTTCATCCATATACACATCGCTGGCGCGCAGCACGGTTTTCATCATATTGAGCGCGCGCTTGGCATCCATGTGCGTCAGGTAAAAACTACGCACAAACAGCTCTTCATATTGCGCCGCACGTGATTGCGGGTAAATCAGCAAGGTATTGCTGTTGAGGATTTTTTTGCCTAGCTGGTGGCTGGTCAGGATCACCTCCAGCGCCTGTTCAATCGGTGTATCCCGCAGCAGCACATTGACGCGGATGCCATCACTGAGCTCCTGGTCAAACGAGAAATTCAAATCACCGGCCTTGCCCAGATATTCAAACGCCTGCTTGATTGGAGCGTTTTTAAGCTCCAGTGTCACTTTCTTTTTGAGCGATGACTGCAACGGCCGCACCACACTGCTGCGTTCGTTTTTCTTTTGTTCCAGCTGTTCAAATAACTGACGCGCTTCAGGCTGCGCGGGTTGCTCGGCCAATACGGTGCGCAAGCCAAACTCGGCGCCGGCCCAATCCTCGGCCGCAATCGCGCTTTTAACCTGCGTTAATTGCTGGTCGTGCTGGCGGGCTTGCGTGACTTTTTGCAAGCCATCACTGGCCGCGCGATTATTCGGTGCTGCTTGCAACACTTGTTCATAACCCGTCATGGCGGCATCGTATTGTTTGGCCTGCAACAAGCTATCGGCTTCCTGCAATTGCTTTTGCAGCTTTTTCTCCTGCAGCAAACTGAGCCAGTTTTTATATTGCGGCTGGCGTGGGTTTGCCTCTACCAGTGGCTGCAACAGCCGGATCGCTTCGTCATCCTGGCCGCGCGCTGCGTAGAGCCGTGCTTGCTCCAAGGCCGCATCGCCATTTTTTTCAGCCGCTTGCCAGTGACTGCAACTGAGCAATAATAGCGGGCTGCCGAGTAGCCACATCCAACGCCAGCCTGTTTGTTTCATCTGTTTGCTCAAAGCATTCCCCCATTTTCCAGCATCATTTCAAAGCGCTCTCCGGCATGTTGCAGCACCAGCCTGTGCTGATCCAGCCGCGTGACCCGCCACCCCTCGGCAAACCGGTCACCTTCACGCACCACATATTGTTGTTGTCCATCACTTAAAAACACCTGCCAGCGGCCTTCTTGCAGCAGGCGGCCGGCATAGGTATACGGGTTGACCGGCCCAGCTGCGGCTAAAGCTTCTGCAGGCACTGCTGGCGGCGGGAGTGCCGCAAACAGATTGACTACCGGTTCATCCATTTTTGCTTCATCGCTAGTCGGCGCATCCATCTTTGCCTTATCTCGCCCCGGGATGTCTGCATTCAACGCAGGCGGGGTACCCGTGGCGGGTAGCGCGTCGGTCAACGCGGCATGTAATGCAGGCAGCGCCTGCGACAAAGGTTTGCGCTGCTTGGCCGCTCCGGCAGGCATGACAGTCGCAGTGACAGGCGTGGACGTAGCCTCGGTGTCAGACTGACTGACCCACCAGCAGGCAACCAAGGTCATGGCAAGCGCGGCCACTAAGCCGATTTGCCGGTTCATGCTGGCCTCCGTTTGCGCGTATACAAGTTGAACTCAATATAGGCCTCCAGCCCGGCTTGCTGTACATCGGTGCGTTGCAGCTTAAATTGCGCCAGCGCCAGGCTGGGGTAGCGTTGCAAGACCAGCGCCAGAAAATGCCGCAGTTGCACATAGTCGCCACTCAAGGGCAGCTTGATGCGCTGCACATATAAATCACTTTGCGCAGTCGCGCCGGATTGAAACTCGGCGCGCTCAAACACCATGCCCATGGCATCGGCCAGGGCCAGAATCTCGGCACTGACGCGGTCGGCGTCTTCTTCACTGGGCCATTGCGCCAACACTAGCATGGGCTGCGGTAAGGCCTGATTGGCTGAGGATGTGGTCGGCCTGGCCGTTTGCGTCTGGGGGCTATGCCCGGCCGCTGGTGCGCGCAATCGCTGTTGCCAGTCTTGCTGCAGCCACCAGGCTTGTGCCAGCATGATCGCCACTGCCAGCGTCAATACCAGCAGGCCGAGTAACCAGGGTTGACGCCAGGGGCTGTGCTGCCAGGCAAACTGCAGGCGTGCCCACACGCGGCTCAGAGCCTCGCTACCATTACGCCGGGAATTTAAAACTGCCATGCGGCCTCCAGTTGCAAGCTGGTCATGCGCTCGCCATTGACCTCGGTGCTTTCGCTGCTATTGAGTTTGACGGCCGCCAGCGAGGCTTGCTGACGCAAACGCTCGACCAGAGCCCAGCCCTGCTGGCGTTTGTGTGCGAGCACCGTCATCCTGACCAGTTTGCGCTTGGCATCGGGTGCCAACTGCATCCAGTAAAGTTCAGCCTGTTGCGCGCGTTCTAGGTCATGCAGCAAAGGCAGCCACGGCGTGGCAATCTGCGCCTGCGCCTGCGTCAACTCGGCCTGCAAGGCCGGGCTGATAGGCGCAAGCTGCACCACCGGGGCTGGGCGGCTGGCAGACTGCCTGGCCAGCCACTGCTGCTGCAAGGCCTGATTTTGCTGGTTAAGGTGCTGATAAAGCGGTACCAGCACCAGCAATAGCAACAGCAAGATCAGGCCGAACGCACAAGCGACCGGGCCAGGCAGCCGACCGGCGGCATGATTAAAGTCCAAAACTGGCATGGCGGCACGCATCAGGCCAGACTCCACATCGGTTGACCCGCTGGCTCAGTCGTGGGTAAAACAATGACTTTAAACGGCGAGAAATCTTCTGGGCGCAGCCCTGCGAGTGCGGTCTGGGCCAGATAAACCGGCAACTGCGCCCGCTCAGGATGCAGGGCCTGCTCGCGCAACAACACCTGGCGCAAGGTATGCCGCCAATCGCTGTCAGGGGAATGGCGGTCTACCGGCAACGTGCGGATCTGCTGCCAGGCACCGTGTTGCAGGCAAGCCAGTGTCAGGCTGGTTGACTCACGGCAGACGATCCAGCCAGCCGCTTCACTGCCCTGCTTTCGCATCCACGCCAGGCTTTGGTTAGCCGAAAGTTGCCAGGCTGGCAGCAGTTGGCCGATAGGCAATCCTGCCGCATCAAACTCGCGATGTAACTGCGTCAGCAAGTCCTCGGCAATCGCATTGATCAAAAATGGCTTGCCATAGCCCGGGCACTGGCTGCGTAGCTGCGATGGCTGCGTCTGAGACCCAAACGCCTGCTGCAAACCATGGGCAAAATAGGCTTGCTGATCCGCACGGCTACGGATCTGATCTTGCCAGGGCAAGGCCAGCCAGCGCACAAATTGATTAGAGAGCACGACCACCACATGCCAGCGTTGCCCGGCATAGGTTGATAACACCAGGCGCAAGGTCTCCCACAATGGCGCAGATGGGGATGCAGCATGGGCATCACTGTGATCATCCACCGCATGCGCCGCGTGTTGCAGGCATTGCGCAGCGCCACCCAATCGTCCGCGCCGAGAGCACTCAAAGGCGACAATGCGGTCATGCGTGATCACTATGCGCAACTCTGGCGCAGTGTAGGCTTGCCACCAGCGGCGGCTGGCGGCGGCATGGCAATCGACGCCGGGCTCAGGCCAATGATGTAACACGGTTAATCTCCTGCAAGGTGGTTTCGCCCGCGGCCACCAGGGCCAGCCCGGATTCACGCATGGAACGGGTGCCGGTGGTGGCTGCCAGTGCCTTGATCTGGCTGATGGGGGCTTTGGATACGATGAGCTCGCGCATGCGGTCATCAAACAACAATAATTCAGCAATGCCCTTGCGGCCCTTGTAACCGCTGCCGTGACACTGGCCACAGCCCTGGCCTTTTTTAAACTGGTAATGGCTGGCGGTCGCCGGTGTGAGGCCAGATTTAGTCAGCAAGGCGGCATCAGGGTGGTCGTCCACCTTGCAATACGGGCAAATCACGCGGATCAGGCGCTGCGCCAGAATCACATTGACCGCCGAGACAAAGCTGTAGGCATCGACGCCCATATTGGTAAAACGGCCAATCACATCAAACACATTATTGGCATGCACCGTGGTCAGTACCAAATGCCCGGTGAGCGCCGATTGCACGGCAATTTGGGCGGTTTCGCCATCGCGGATTTCGCCCACCATGATTTTGTCCGGGTCATGCCGCAAAATCGAGCGCAAGCCACGGGCAAAAGTCAGGCCTTTTTTCTCATTGACCGGAATTTGCAAAACACCAGGCAGCTGGTATTCCACCGGATCTTCAATGGTGATGATCTTGTCCTGGCCCTGATTGATCTCGGAGATCATGCCGTAAAGCGTGGTGGTTTTACCGCTACCGGTGGGGCCAGTCACCAGTAACATGCCATACGGCGCCTCGGCCTGGGCGCGGATTTGCGCCAGCAAGGCCGGGGCAAATCCAAGGACTTCCAGGCTGATGCCCTGTGCCTCGCTGAGGGCTTTGCGGTCGAGCACGCGCAACACCGCATCCTCGCCCAGCACACTGGGCATGATGGACACGCGCAGGTCAATGTCGCGGCCCAGCGCATGCACCTTGCAGCGTCCATCTTGCGGAATACGGCGCTCGGCAATATCCAGCTCGGACATGACTTTGATGCGCGAAATGGCCTGCTCGGCCTGCATCACGCCATTCAAACCGCCGACTTCGGTGAGCACGCCGTCAATGCGGTATTTGACACGCAAGCCTTGCAGCGTTGATTCGAGATGGATATCACTGGCCCCGGCCTTGAGCGCGTCGTACAAGGTAGAGCGTACAAAACGCACCACCGGGCTACTGTCTTCGCTGATGGATTTGAGCGAGAGCTCTTCAACCGGCGCCTCTTCTTCATGGCTGGTAGCATCACCCGCATGCACCTGATCCATCGCCCGCATTTGCGCCTCGTGAAACTGCAAACAGGCCGCAATATCATTGCGATGCGCCAGTGACCACTGCACCGGTTGCCGCACCAAATGCTGCAAGCGTACCTGCAAGGCCTCGTCAAACGGGTCGGCCATCAGCATATGCAAAGACTGATCCTCCGCTTGCATCAGGATCACGTGCCAGGCATTGGCGTCATTGAGGCCCAAGGTGTCAAACATGGGCTGCATGGCATGCATGGCCAGCGCGGTCTTCACCGGATAGTGCAGCCAGCGTCCTAAGGCCTCGACAAAGGCATCGGCGGCCAGGCCACTCAGTGATTCCAGCACCTCGACCAGCGGCCGGCCGCTTTGCGCGGCCAATAGTCGCGCCTGCTGCAGCAAGTCGCCGGACAACACGGGGGCCTCGCCCAGGGGCTGCTCCAACATGGATAAATCCTGCATATTCATTTTAAGCTTGCATCCCGTCTACAACCTCTATCCTCTGACACGACCATCCTCTACCACGCCTACTAAACCGCACCTCTTTTTGGGGGCTCATGACTCAATCGAGATTTTTCATTTGCGGTGCTGATTATTCAATCGAAACTTGTAATATGCGGCGCTCATTATTCAATCGCGCCGGCCAACTCAAAAATCGGCATATACATCAACACCACCACCAGCCCGACAATGAGGCCGATGATGACCATCAGTGCCGGTTCCAGCAGCTTGCTAAACCACTCAACGCGGCGCGCGGTATCCTCGTCATAAAACACCCCAATCCGCCCCAGCATCTCGTCCAGCTGGCCGCTACGCTCACCCACGCGCAACATGCGGTTGGCGATAGAAGTGGTCAAACCATGCACCTCCATGGCACCAGACAGCGGCTTGCCTTCACGCACGTCAGCGATCACCTGCTGCAAGGCGCGTTGCATCTCTAGCGGTAACAGAGACTGCACCATGCCCAGGGCAGTCAACAAGGGAATTCCTCCCTGTAACAACATCCCCAGCGTGCGGTAAAAGCGGGCCAGTTGATAAATGCGCAAGGCCTCGCCCAAACTCGGGATCTGCCAGATTTTTTTCATGATCCAGGCCTGGCAAGCCGGACGCGAAAACACTAACCACAGCATCGCGATACCACTGATGGTGCTCAATAACACCAGCTCGCCATGCCCTTGCAGCAACTGCCCCCAGCGCAGCAGCATCTGGCTGGCCCAGGGCAGCTTGTCGCCACCACTTTCATAAATCGTGCTAAAGCGCGGCACCACATAGCCCAGCAGAAACAGCACCACCAGCCCACCGACCACGATGAGCAATACCGGATAAATCGACGCTGAAATGATTTTTTTGCGGATGGCATCGACCTGGGCCTGATAAGCAACATGGCGTTTGAGCGCCTGCGCCATATCGCCGGTGCGCTCGCTGGCACGGATCAAGGCGACATACAAAGGGCTGAAGACCGCGGGTTGCAAAGCCAGCGCCTGCGACAACGGCAAACCCTCATACAAGGCTGTCCGTAAAGCGGTCAGCACGGCTCTTGAGGTCTCTTGCTGCTCTTTCTCGGCCAGTCCCTCAATCGCCTCTATCAAACTCAGGCCAGACTCCAGCAGCGCCAGCAACTCCTGGCTAAACAAGCTGAGCTGAAAGCTGCTCTTTTTGATCGGCCATTGCGGAAGCGCCCATGCCCGACGCGGCTGGCGCACCTGCAAGACGCCATAGCCACGCGCCTGCGCCTGCTGACGTGCCGCCTGCGGGTCGGCCGCCTCCAGCGACATCCAGCTGACCTCGCTGCCCTGCAATACCTTGAGCTCAAACTTCATGACGAGATGGCTGCTTTACCAGTTACCCACATCGCTATCGGCGTCCTGCCCCCCCGCCGCGCCATCGCTGCCCAAGGTCCAGACATCGTAATCGCCATGCTCACCGGGCGCGCGGTATAGATAAGGCCGCCCCCACGGATCAGCGGGTACGCCTTTGGCCAGATAAGGCCCCTGCCACTTGGTCTCGCCACTGGGTGCCTGATTCAGCGCCGCCAGCCCTTGCTCAGTCGATGGGTAATGCCCGGTATCCAGCCGGTAGGTGTCCAAGGCACGTGACAAGGCCTCAATTTGTGCTTTGGCGGTTTTGGTTTCAGACTTGCCGATCTGCGCAAAGTACTTGGGGCCGACATAGCCAGCCAGCAGACCGATAATCACCATCACCACCAGCAGTTCCAGCAAGGTAAACCCCCGGTGTGTGTCTGGCGCAGGCGTGGCCCCTGAACGGATTGCAGATTGATTTTTTTTGGACATGATTTACCCCCGACTACTTGGTCATAAACAATTGGCTCACGCGATTAAGCGTGTCCAGTGACAACAAACCACTGCTGAACTGCAAGTTCACCCAGTCGCTAATCAGGCTGTAATAAGCCTTGGTCAGTGCCAGCTGGTTGTTAAACAGCTTTTGCTGGGCTTCCAGCACTTCGTGGTTAGTTTTAAATCCGGCAAAAAATCCTTTTTGCGTGCCATCCAAGGCCACCCTGGCCGACTGCACCGCCTGCTGGTAAGCCGTGACGGATTGTTGTTGTGCGTGCAGACTCTGGTAGTACTTGCGCACATTGAACTCCACCTCGCGCAACTTGGCGGTCATGGTTTCTTCACTGGCAGTCAGGCGGCTGGCACTCTGTCGCACATTGGCACTCACATACCCGCCCGCGAACAGCGGCACATTCATTTGCAACGCCAAGGTGGTCGTGTCAAAACGCGAGCCCAAGGTGTTATTGCTGTCGTTCTGGCTGTAAGAGCGCACACCGACCAAATCCAGCGTCGGATAATGCCCGGCCTGTTTTTTCTCGACATCCTTTTTGGCAACCTCAATATTCTGGTAGGCCGCCGCCAGCTCAGGGTGGTGTTGCCGGGCCAGCGCCAGCCAGGTTTCCAGCGGATGCTCGGCCGGGCTGAGCTGATTCAAGCCATCGACCAGCAGCTCGGCAGACAAGACATGGGTGCTGCCTGTCAGAATCTGCAGGCTTTGCTGACTGGCCTGCAAGTCATTATTGGCTTGCAAGTGCTCCACTTTAGCCACATCAAGGTTGGACTGCGCCTCACTCACCTCGACCACCGTGCCACTGCCGCGCGCATAGCGCTGTTCCGCCTGTTGCAATTGCTGGCCGACCGCCTCCAGCTTGCGTGCCTGCACCGTTACGCGGTCTTGCGCGTATAGCGTCTCCAGATAAACCGACACCAGCTTGAGGATCAGCTTTGCGGTTTCCTGCTCCAGCAATGATTCCTGCGCACTCACATAAGATTTGGCGCCGCCATACATGGCGAGCGTCTCTTTGTTGTACAGCGGTTGCCTGACCGAGAGGCTGTAATTTTCGAGTGAATAATCAAGTTCACTATTGACGGCCCCCAGCGTGGTTTGCGTCGTGCGATCCGTATTGCCGCGCCCCTTAAGCAATCCCAGTTGTACCTTGGGGTAAAACATTGCGCGCGCCTTGGTCAACTCTTCACGCTCGGCCTCGGTATTGGCCAGCGCAGCCCGGTAGTCTGCATTATGGGTCGCCGCCAGTTGATACAGGCTATTGAGGTCGGCCTCGGCGATGACTATCCCTGGCAACGATAAGCCTGCAAGGAGGCAGACCAGTCTTAAAATCCGGAATAGACGCAAAAATATAAATAGAGAGACATATAAAGCAACCGCCATTGGAAAATACGTTATCAGTGAGTGAGCAGGATAAAGTGCAAGGCGCACGGAGCGGACGAGCCGAGACAGTACAAATAGTACGGCGAGGTTAGGAGTACCGCGTAACGCAGCAATTTGCCTGCGCAGCCACTGAGAACATGTTTCCATTATTCTTCTTTCATTGAAGCGGCCAACCGCTTGCTCAGCGGATGCATCAGGTAATTCCACAGCGTGCGTTCCCCGGTCTTGATCACGACCTGTACTGGCATGCCCGGCTGTAACTGGCGGCCTTGCAAGGCTTGCACGCCTTTGTCCGTCAGCTTGACGCGGGCCAAGTAATAACTCTGGCTACCTTCAGGCGTAGCGGCCGGTTTGCTCAGCAGGTCTTTGGAAACCGATTTGAGCTGGCCCTCTGCCAGCAATTGCGGGCTGTTGGCAAAGGTTGAAAAGCGGATATCGGCCGCCTGGCCGACATGGATTTTGTCGATCAGGTGTGGCGGAATCTGTGCGTCCACAATCAGCGCTTCGCCCGAGGGCACAATATCCATGAGTTTTTGCCCAGGCTGGATCACGGCGCCCACGGTGTGCACCTGCAAGCCCACCACCTGGCCTGAGGCTGGCGCGCGGACTTCAGTCCGCCCCAGTTCTTCGCGCAGTGCGCGGACTTTTTCGGCATCGGCCTCGACTTGCAATTTGACTTGCGCCATTTCTGCATCAATGTCTTTTTTCTCCAGCTGTTTGCGCTGATAAATTTGCTGTTGCAGCTCGAGAATGGCCCGCTGCGCGCGTAACAGATTGGCCTGCGTATTGGCCCGGTCGCCATGCAGGGCCGCCACACGTTGCTCCAGGTCATTTTGCTGGTTGCGTGGCGCATAGCCCTCGGCCGCCAGGGCGCGCACGCCTTGCAGTTGTTCTTCGAGCAGGCGCAGTTGCGATTCATGACTGGTCAACACGCCGCGATAGCCTTCTATCAATGCCTGATAGCCGGCAATGGCCTCTTGCTTGGCCGCAATATCCGCCGCCAGCGCCGACACTTTGGCCAGCAGCAACTGGCTCTGGTTACGCATCTGTTGCTGAATCAGCGGATCGGCCTGCTGGCTGATCAAATCCGGGTGAAAATCAATCAGCGTGCGCTGCGTCTGCTCGGCGCGCAAGCGGTCTTCCTGCGCACGCAACCCGGCATAACGGTGACGCACCTCTTCATACCGCGCCTTGCTGGCCTGTGCATCCAGCTTGAACAGCACCTCGCCGGCGTGTACTTCCTTGCCTTCGTGCACCAACAGCTCACTCACCATGCCGCCCGACAAATGCTGCACCACCTTGTGATTGCTTTCCACGCTGATCACGCCTTCGGTCGGCACCCCCTCATCCAGAGGCGCCAGGGCGGCCCACAACACAAACCCGGCCAGGCCCGCCAGCAAAATCAGGGCGCCTTTGCGTGCAGGCCTTGCGTTATGCGCATAGTCTTCAATGGCATGGACATTGTCAGGGACAGGGCTGGTCGACATTAGCGACATGTTTACTCCGTAGTAGCCAGAGGACTGGCGGCTTGTAACTGGTTTAAATAGACGATGCAGGCATCACGCGGCCCGTGGTGCAATACTTCGCCGCGCTTGAGCACCAGCAGGTCGTCAGTGATCTTGAGGATGCCGGAACGGTGAGAAATGACGACGATGGTCGTGTTGAGGGTTTTCAGCGCCTGCAATAGCTGCAGCAGCCTGGCTTCGCCAAACTCGTCCAGGCTGGCATTAGGCTCATCCAGCACCAGCAAGGCGGGCTCTTTGTAAATGGCGCGGGCCAGACCGAGCAGCTGCCGCTGGCCACCCGACAAGGGCAAGCCTTGCGCATCGAGCCGAGTATCGTAGCCTTGTGGCAAGCGCAAAATGGCCTCGTGCAAACCGACGCGCTGGCAAGCCTGCAAGATATGCGGCGTCTCGAGTGGCCCAAAGCGCGCCACATTCTCGGCAATGGTGCCTTCGAGCAAAGACACTTGCTGCGGCAGATAACCAACGCTGGTGAGTGACTGCCGCACATTGGCAGGCGTCAGCAAGGTCTGGTTCACTTCATAGCGCCCGCGCTCGGCAAATACTGCCCCGACCAGCAATCGGGCCAAGGTACTTTTGCCTGCCCCGGAAGGCCCCATCACACATAACAGGCGGCCCGGCAGAATGCTGACATCCACCGCCTGCAGCAACGGGCGGGCCCCATGACTGACCCCGACCTGCGTCAACTGCAAGGTATAGGGCCGCAACAGGGGTGCAGCGGCGACGGTTTCCATTGTTTGCGCCTCAGCCCCCGCCTTCACCGGCACACCCGCCATCATTTGCTGAAGCTCACCGGCGGCCGTCTTGGCTTGCAACCACTGGCGCCAGCTTTGCACCATGACATCAAACGGTTGCAGTGCACGCGCAATCAGCACATTGGAAGCCACCATGGAACCGACACTGATCTCGCCTTCAATGGTCAACCACGCCGCAATCGCCAGCATCAGCGATTGCAGGCAATAACGCACCCATTTGTTGAGAAACTGGCTGCGATCGCTCTGGCGTTGCCAGTGGTCTTCGGTTTCGGCTTGCTGTGCCAGCAACTGTTGCCAATGCTGGCGCAAGGTCTCCATCATGCCCAGCACATGACTGGTCTGTGCGTGCTGAATTTTCTGTTGCAAAAAATGCTCGGTACGCTGGCGGGCGGCGTGGGTTTCCTGACCAGGCTGCGCCAAGACATGCTGATGCCACCAGGCCACCAGACACTGCACCAGGCAGAATGCAATTGCGGTCATGCCTAGCAGCGGATGCAGGGCAAACAGGACAGCGATGTAAATCAGGCTCCAGGGAATATCCAGCAAGGCAAACAAGCCCTGCCCGGTTAGCCACTGCCTGACTGCCGTCAATTGCTGCAAGGCCTGTTGCGGCACACTGGACGCCGGGCGACTAGGATCAAACGTGGCAGTAAACACCTGTTTGCCAAAGCGCAAGTCAAACTGCACCCCGGTCTTCACCGCATACAGGCTGCGCAACCAGTCAGCCCCCGCCATGAACACAAGCAAGCCGGCTGTCAGCAGCGTCATCGCTACCAGCGTCAGCGTATTACGGCTGAGCATAACCCGGTCATACAGTTGCAGCATGTACAGCGTGGGCACCAGCATCAGCACATTGGTTAAAAAACTCAGCCAGAACATCTGCAAAAATGCACCCTGAAAAGGCTGCATAAATGCCCACATCGGCGACTGCCGCCATCCGCCCGCTAAAGCCATCATAAACTCGCCACCTTGCCGGACTCCGGCTGAAAACTAGCCAGCACCTCGGCCGGTTTGCCAAAGCGGATCATCTGGCCCTGGCACATGACCAGCATGCTGTCGGCGATGCTTAAAATGTGTTGCAAATGGCTGATGATGACAAAGGTAGTGCCCTGTTGCTTCATGCGTGCAATCGCCTGCTGTAACAATCGCTCACTGGTGGTGTCGAGGTTGGCATTGGGCTCATCGAGCACCACAAAACGCGGCTTGCCATAAAAAGCGCGGGCCAGGCCAATCAACTGCCGTTCGCCGCCAGACAGGTGCATGCCAGATGCGCCAATCACGGTATTCAGCCCCTCTGGCAACTGCTGCACCCACTCGCTGAGGCCCAGTAGATCAAGTACCTCGGCCAGGGCGGCAGGATCAGGCGTCGTTTGAAAACGGCAAATATTATCCACCAGGCGGCCATCAAACACATCGACCTCTTGCGCCAGATATCCCAGCGAAGGGCCGAGCTGGTTTTTATCCCAACGGTAAATATCCACCCCATCCAGGCGTACCCGGCCGGTGGTGGGGGCCAGCAAGCCGACCAGCAATTTGGCCAGCGTGGTTTTGCCTGACGCCGAGGCGCCAGCGACAATCAGCACCTGCCCCGGCGCAAGCTTGAACTGCACCTGGCGGATAAACGCTTCGGCAGCTGCTTTGCCTGCTTTCGGCATGGCATAACCCAGCTGGTCTACGCTCAACTCGCCGACTGGCGGCGGCAAGACCATGCCGGGCACATTGGCTGGCGCGCCCGCCAGCAAACTGTCTATGCGTTGATATGCGGTCCAGGCTTGCTCATAGGTTTTCCAATGGCCCACACATTGCACCAGCGGTGCGAGCACGCGGGCAGCCAGAATCGAGGCCACAATCATCATGGCCCCGCCGTTGTAGAGATCACCGGCAATAAACAGGTAACAGGCCAGGCCCAGAATCAAGCTGGTTTGCAGGGTTTGCAGCCAGCGGGCAGCCGCGGCGCTTTTTCCAGCCAGCGCCGAGGCTTGCGCCTGCTGCCACAAAAATCCGTGCTGGTGTTGCAGCCAGCGCTGCTGCATGGGCGCGAGCATGGCCATGGCATGCATGGCATCGCCATGACGGCTGATGCTGGCAAAATAACGGTGTGACTCGATTGCATGCTGGTTGGCCTGCGCCATCAGCGGGGCCACGCGAGACTGGTTATGCCAGGTCAAAATCAATTGGATGGTGAGCCCGGCCAGGGTAAGCAAGCCCAGTGCCGGATGAATCCAGAACACGGCCGCTAAAAAAATCAGACAGAATGGGGCATCAATCAGGCTCAAACAGGCAGAAGAATGTAACGCTTGCTTGAGGGTAGAGAAATCAGAAAATACCTGACTGGCAGGGAACTCAGGCATGGACAACCTGCTCGCAAATACACGTTCAAATACGCGTTGCTGCAACAGGGATTCAAATCTTTTGGCCGCTGACTGCAACAAATTGCGGCGCTGCCACTCGAGTGCTTCCATCACCAGATAGGCAAAGGCCGCCATCACGGTGAGCATCAGCAAGGTCGAAACATTACGGCTATTAATGACGCGGTCGTACACCTCCAGCATATACCAGGAAGGCACCAGAATCAGCAAATTGGTCACCACCCCAAACAACCATACGCGGCGCCACAACGGCCACAGGGCTGGCAATGCTTGCTTGATGGTTTCAGCTTGCGACAACTTCATCACGACTAAGGACTTTGATAGAGCGTATCGGCAGGCAGGTTTCCCTGCCCGCCTATCCGCCGCTACTTAAACGACAACAAAGTCCGACACAGACACTGTGCTGACACCTGTCAACACTGCAATGTCTACCTTGGCACCGCTACCATTACCATCCGCGTCATAGCTGAGGGTTTTAGTGGTGGTGTTGTAAATCAGGTAATCATTGGCGTCTTGCGCAGTGCCGGTGCTGTTCACACGCAACATGCTGCTGTTAAACCCTGCCAACTGGCTGTACTGATCCAGGTGCAACTCGATTTTGTCGGTGCCACGGGTGAAATCAGTGATGGTGTCTACCCCGGTCAGGTTAAACGCCGTGTTGGTATAGGTTTGCACGCTAGTAGAAGAGCCAGTCACGACTTGCTCGTAGACTTTGCCGAACACAAACGTATCCGCGCCGCCATTCCCTGTCAGCGTATCGTTCCCGCCATTGCCAACAAATACGTCAGCCTTGCTGGTGCCGATAAAGGTTTGCTGGTTAGCATTACCTTCAAAACGCAGACCATTGGTGGTCAAGCCAGAAGCATCTACCACCACATTGTTGATGGTGCCGCCGTTGTTACCCAAGGTGTTGGAGAGATCAGATACCGTGCCGTTGGCTTTGAAGTAGTAATGATCGTTGAGCAATTGCAGGTCAGTGTTTTCAACATTCAAACGACCGACAGTGCCGCCCACTTGCACCACTTCCATAGACTGGAAGTTGTCGTTGTTGAGCACAACAGTGCCGTTGGCTTTGGTATTAGCACCGATACCGGTAGTAATACGCAATGTATCCACGCCATCACCACCCACGATCACATCATGCTTGTCGCCTGTCGCAATCCACTCTTTGTTACCGTCATCTGCCTTGGAAGTCGTGCCTTGCACACCACTACCAAAACCGCCGATCACAAAAATGTCATCACCTTCGCCACCATCCAGGTAGTCAGCACCACCATGGCCGATCAACAGGTCATTGCCGCCGTTACCGTAAACAGTGTCATCACCCAAACGCATGGTCGCGTAATCAACACCCTCGCTACCCAGTACGATCTCGTGTGCGTCGCTACCTTCGTTAGCTCCGTCGATACGTGTGAAACTACCAGCTTCGCCTTCAGAGGCGTCATAGGTCACATCCACATTGTAGTAAAGGTGAGCAACAGAGAAGTCATCTACCTCAAACGCCGCCTTGTCGTATGTAACTGGTGTAGCACCGACAATGGTAGAAGCTGGCTCAAAAGTAGCCTCTTCAAACTCAAGCTCAACAGTGACATTTTCAACATCACCACCGGCAACACCATGGATTTGGTAGCCCGGGTTTAATACTTCCCCCAGACCCAATGACTCGCCATTTTCTTCAAGCTGCTCGGCTTCGAGAGTGATACTTACGCCACTTGCCAACTCAATACGCTCAATACCTGAGAACGCGATATTTTCGTACTCACCAGATGCAGTGAATTCCAATGTATCTACTGCGTTATAGCCAGCGACTGTTGTGGCAAAAGTGCTGATGGCTGAGGAGCCAGGACGAGTAACGATATTCAAACGAACATCTGTTTCTGTCTGTTCTGCCACCTCCAGATCTTCAATCTCAACGCGTTCACCTGTTTGAGTATCAGTTACCTCAATTTCACCAGTGACTTCGTCATCTTCTTTATCTACATAGCGGGCTTCCTCACCTTCATTATCCAAATCGGACACCCCGCCAGCGATGACAACCTCACCTTCAACCTCACCAGAGATTCTGAAGCTATCGTTGCCTTCACCACCCAATAACATATCGTCGTCAGTAACGTAATAAAAGTTACCTACGACTGTTTCATCGCCAGCAGTACTGCCCTGGCCGCTAATAGTATCTACTCCCTCGCCGCCGCTTAGTATGTCATCACCGTCACCAGCTTCAATTTGGTCGGCGCCAGCACCACCATAGATAACATCATCACCATCACCAGTATTGATGTAGTCATTTCCATCACCACCGATAACAAAATTATCGCCAGCGCCAGCGTAGAGTTGATCGTCGCCGTCTCCACCAGAAATCACATCATCGCCTTCAGCAGTAGCTACAAAATCATTTCCTGAACCACCACTGATCACATTATCTCCAGCACCAGCATCAATGGTGTCGTCGCCGTCTCCACCAGAAATGAAATCATCCCCACTGCCTGTCAGAATAAGATCGTTGCCTGCACCACCAAAAATCACATTATTACCATTACCACCGTCAATAAAATTGTCGATACTGTTACCTAAGACTAAATCGCCGTTCTCGGTACCTACATATTCAGTTTCGGTTGCATTAAAAATTTTAATCGCCATTTCAATATCCTTTTTAATAGATCAAATTACCGGATTAAAAAAACTCTCATTCAGACAAAGTTTTCATTCAAGCAATCTAACGTTACAATGGACAGGCATTTATGGCTGCCTGTATCACCAATTCACCACATCACTCTTTAGTGCCGATCAAGTTCTTAAGCGCGATGTTGATTGAATCTCTAGCAGTCATAAATGCACTTGTTTTAAGTACATCTGTAATCCTGCTTAAGCTTGCCAAACAAGCCCTTACTTTTAATCCTTATTATTAGAACAACATTACATTTGCGTCAGCAGGAATTAATCCCGAAACAGGCAATTCAAAAGATTTACTTCCACTTTGGCCAGTCGACCTCAAACGTATCGCCCCTGGGGCGGATATAGGATCACGTGCATCGCAAGCGTATCTAATATAAAAAATCGATGAGATTGACCTTGTCACGCCATCCTTATCCTTAAAGCTTATGTCTGTGGTGAAATCCACCCAGTTAGAATGCAATCCAGCTTTATTGCTGGTAGCAATTGCTGGCGGTTGAGCAGGATCGTTTACTAATGAAGGAAGCGTTTTCTGCTTTTCTGTAGGCACACTTGTAAATGTTCTACCCGCCCTGAACAATACCTCTGTCTTACCGCCCGGTTCAGTAGAGTGAGGCTTATGAAAATAAGCAACAGCTACTTTTTTATTTGCGAATCCTGCATGAGCAATATCATTAATTTCGAAATATTCTCCATTCATCATTGGCGCATCATGCATTTCAATCTGAGTTGCCAAAACACACTCTGTCTTTTCCTGATTACGCCAAATAGCTTCGGATAACCTTGCAACCACACTATCCTTACCACTCATTTCAGCTGACATTTCAATATCGCCAACCTGCACACCGACCAGCTTGAACCCATCAACAGGGCTGTTGAGTGGGCTTTTCATTAAGTCTTCACTGATCACCGCACAAGTATTATTTGCTTCTTCACTTGGCAATGCCGATGAGCTAAGCCCATATTCACCAGTTGTATTGCAACTCACATAAGCTGAATCAATCCCTTTAATAGCACTATCTGGCAGCTCAACAAACCCCTGTGCACCGACAACAGGAACACTAATCAAGAATTGCAAAAAAATCGAAATACAAAGCTTCTTGTACATATACATACTCATATTCATCAATCAGACCAAAATCGCGCGGCGATTTTGTCGCCGCGCTTGCTCCCTGATATTTCTGTTAAAAATTAAGGTGTAATTGTTGAACTAGGAGCACGTGAGCTGGCTGTCACTGTGACCCAAGGCTGGGTTTCTTGACCTGTTTGACGAATTTTGAAGCTGTTTGCAACCACACTTACTGTTGCGTTAGCACAAGCTTGCTTGATGTACATATTGGGTGAAGATGGGTTAGTTGTATTGTCTTCATCTATACCCGCAGTGACATCAGTAGTGAAATCAACCCAGCTAGAGCTGAATGGGGCCTGTTGTTGTGCCGCAGTTGGACTACCTGGAGGAGTGAGTGTCTGACCTACACCATTAATTTCTGTGCCAGAGGTACCCCCTGCGGTTGGCAGCACCAAATAACCGGCTGCTACGTTAGCAGGTACACTAGCATCGGCCTGCATTTGTACAGATGTAAAAGTCCTGCCAATACGGAATGCAGAAGAGAATGTATTAGAGGCTTTTGCATAGGCCGCAGAAACTGCACCTGTGTAACCCCCAAATGCGTAATCATTCACTTCCATTTTTTGAACACCGGCTAGTTGCGGGTTATAGTCATTAGTTGTCGTATTTGACATCACTACTTGCTTGGCATAGATACACTGCCCAGCACCACTGTTTCTAAAGACACGTTCATTCAATGTTCCCAGAGTTTCACTAAATGCAGTGATTGATGTACTTACTGCGCTCTGTAATGAAAATCCTGTTTCTGGACTGCCTGTGTTACTCAATGCAACACCTACGCCATTGGGTGCAACACAAGCATCATCAGGAGCTGATGGATATGTTGTATCTGAGGTGGATCCAAAATTGCCTGTTGTGCGGCATTGCACGTAAGCCGTAGTGCCAGAAGTAGGCAAAGTGACAAATCCTGCTGCAAAAGAGTCAGTTACCACAAATGCCAGTGAAGCCAAAACCGCTGCCTGAATCGTTAAATTTCTCATTTAATTCTCCATCCTATAAAATAGACAGGCATTTATGGCTGCCTGCATCACCAATTCACAACAGTCTGCTTAGCTTTTTGCGAGGACTAATCTGACTGATGTTGAATACGAAAAGGTGGTCATAAATGCAAAACTACTCCACCAACCCCTCCAGTTTTTTAGGCTGAAATTCATAACTCAACGTCACGAAAGCCGATCGCGGCGCACCTGTTCCTAGAAAGCTTGCTCCTTGCCAATCAGCACTGTTGTAGTTAAAGCCACTTTCACCAATCACCCCTCGAATAGAAGGCGAGAATGCGTTTAAACCCAATCGGCCTGCGCTTGCATACTGTTCGTTAAATAAATTATTCACACGCAACCCTAGCGTCCATTCAGGGCTGATTTTGTAGGTGGTGTTGAGATTAAATACCGCATAACCATCTGTCTTACCTTCACCAAAGTCAGCACGCTGGACCGTACAGACGGTATTACCGTTATTACAAAATGGCCCGGTGATGGGTGATGCAGGTCCCGCGCGGTGTTTATTATTTTCATTACCACGAATAAATGCCTCAGAATGCACAACCGCATTCAGGCCTATGCGCCAGTTACTGGTAATGTCGTAAGCGAAATTTGCGTTAAGGTTATGTAATGCAACACCTGGCATGCGATCGCCAGGACTCACAGTGATTTGTTGATAAGTCCCTACACCTGTCTGGCTATTAATATCGTAAACATTGCCAGCACTGCTGTTATGCGCACTTGCAAGCTTGAATCTAGACTGAAAGGTTGCATCTGTCAGCGCATAGTTCACCCCCCAAGTGGCCTTACCCCATTTACCCTTGAGGCCCATTTCAAGACCTTGTCGGCGGGTATCGCCAATATTCTGGAAATAACTGGCGGTCGCATTCACCGCAACAAAATAAATATCATCTGTGAGGTCGGTACGATAAAGCGCAGCGTTCCATTCAATATTGTCAGTTAATTGACCACGGGCACCAATTTCGAAACTGGTTGATCGCACCTGCTTGAGATAAGGGTCGCCAGAGAGGGCTCCAGGTAGATTACATACCCGCTGTTCGGCCAAAGAACGTGGGCGACCATCTGAGAGAGGTGTGGGGTCATACGCACAGCCCAATTCGATAACGGTAGGTGTGCGGGCACCGCGCCCCATGTTGGCATAAACATTCAAATCATCGCGCGCTTGCCATGTCACACCGATGGAAGGGTTAAAAGAACGATATTTAAACTTCTCTATTTCAGGCGGACGCAATGCAGCAGTATTTAGTCCAAATTGATCTATATTTGCCAATGATTCATTGAATAAAACAATATAGTCGTCTAATCCATTTGGACATTCACTTGCATCTACAATGCCATCATTGTCAGTATCTGGGCAAAGCGCTGGAAGATTTAGGATATTAAGAATACGGTTGATATCACCGAACGAACTTAATCGATTAACCGCTAAGGCATTATTCACATAGGTACGGTTGTAACGTGCAGAGAAAGTGAAGTTAAGTTTTTCTGTGGGAGACCATGTTTCACTTAAATACAAACTTTTAGTAAGCGAGTCGCCCGTAAAATCATTGAGAGGAAAACCACGTTCTGGACTATTCGCAAAATACTCCCAGCCCAATAAATTAGGTGCCACATAGCCACGCCGATTTGCGTCTAGTAGCCCCAGATACTGCTTGCTGTAGTAATCACTATCAGATTTATCTAGAGAAGCACCAACCATAAACTTATGCTTGTCCAGATTCCAGTTAAACTGTAATGAAGCTCCTTTACCCAGCTGCTCTACTTCTGTATCAGTAAAAATGGCGGTAGGGGTGCCCTCGATGTACCCGGTTTCGGTTCCGCCTCCAGCGCCAAATTTTCCATCCCGGGTTATAGCCTGGTTATTGGCATCTACTACAACAGGGGAGTATGTAGGAAATTGCCCCACTCCGATAATACCCGAAATAGGCGTCCCGGCTACATTGGCAGCATTAACTGGGGTTAGCTCCCAATAATCATGATAAAACCCATCTGCATCCGTGTAGGCACCCAAGATTATCGTGTCTGAATTCCTGTTAAACCCTTGATATTGAAATGAAGGGTTCCCGGTACCAGCATGCACACCGTTTGAGATTGTCCCAGTTGAGTTATTTGTAGCAACAATCACACCTCTATTTTCAAATTGCTCTCTAACTAGCGCGGCATACTCTGGTGTCACGGCAGCATTAAAAGCATCTGGAACATTTGACTTTTCACCAAAGTTATCCGAGTCTTTTCGGGGGTCATAAATCCAGTTCCATACCTGATTGCCAGAACCATCTGATGCATTAACTTGCACTTGATCTGTCACTACTTGTGTATTGCCATTAGCATCCACATACGTTGCTTGTTGTGCAAAGCTTGTTCCGCGAACAAGGTCATCAGCACACCCTGTAGATAAATCAGTACATTCTGCTGTACCAATAATATTGTTAGAACCATCCCTAACATAAGCCAATGCTATGTTATTAGCACTTGCTGCGATGTTATAGGCATAGTTATTGTAATCAGGCAGACCATCATTATTCACGTCAGGAAGACCCAGAAGTATTTGCCTGCTGCTGTCACGAACAGTTGCTTTTGCCGGCCCCTGAGATGCGCCGCCAAAGTTCTCGTTAATGTCCGACATATGGCTTTTGCGCTTGCTTTTACGGTTGTAAACCTGAGCAGAGATGTTAAATGTATCTGTGACATCCCAGATTCCACTCAACTGGAACTGGAAGAGATCATTTTTACTTTCATCAGGTGAGGTATACACCTGCTTGGGATTTTGATCGACCATTTGTTGCGGCAAAAGACCATTACCGGTTAATTTATTACCGGCGTATAGCCCAGAAAAACTTATTTTTGCCCGCTCATTTTGCCATTCAGCCTTACCAAACACCTGGTTAACCTTACTTGGTGAATTATCTCGCCAACCATCTTCGAGAAAAAAGTTACCAGAAACAAAGCCAGCGACTACGCCATTATTATTACCTGCTGAAATCTGTAATTGTTTGCGACCAAATGACCCTGTCAGCACTTCGGCGTCCAGCGTTTTGCCATCAAACCCGCTCTTTGTACGCATCGTTAATGCGCCACCGAGTGTCCCCAATCCATAAATTGGGTTTGAGCCTGGAATCATTTCCAAAGATGACAAAGCATTCATGGGAATCATGTCCCAGTTCACCACATCTCCAAACGGCTCGTTGACACGGATGCCATCCAAAAATACTGAAATCCCTTGAGCAGTGCCTATTTGCGGTGAGGCCGTAAAACCACGGTACTGCAAGTCCATCTGAAATGGATTGCTTTGATAGTCATTGACTGTGACTGATTGAAGCTTCTGGTTCATCAAATCAGTAATTGTGAGCGTGTGCGCCTCTTTAATATCTTTGGCTGACAGGGATTGTACGTTACCGGGGATTTCTTCTTTCGTTAGTGCCAATCCTGGCATGGGGCCAATTTCGTAGAACTTCTTGGCGCGCACTTCGACTTTATCTAAGCCTAGACTGCTTTTGGCTTCACGCTTCTCGATACCAGACTTAGGAACTGGCTGAATAAAAATTGAATTACCTTCAAATTTCCCCTGTAGACCGCTACCATCAAGTAAGCGCCTTAAAGCTTCCTTACGCGTCATGCGACCACGTACCTCGGGCGCGGTTTTCCCCGAAACAAGGTCATTCGGGAATGAAATACTCATCCCAGAAACCTCACCAAATATATGGAGCGAATTCGCCAAAGGCTGTTTTGGAATATCCACATTCACTGGCACGCTAAAAGTCTCCTCTTGCTGTGTTGGCAATTGGGTGTTCAGTGCTTCTGCCCAAGTGGGTTGTGTTGCCATCACGCTCAATGCAGTGAGCGCTGTGTGTAATCCTCTTTTGTGTATTTTTGTATGTTTAATCACAGATTCTTCTCCTGTCCTATTGACTCATCTGTGAGCGCGACAAAACCCTGACGTTGTTAACTTAACTTTACACAATGGGTTTGGTGATGTTTTTTGAGCGTTAGAAAATCGCTTTAATAAAAGCCGATGAAAAGCCAAATATGGCGAGACTGGGGATCAGGAATTAGCGAGAAGGCTTAATCGTATGCGTATTTGCAAAGACTCATTTGCAGCGAGGAATGGCTGAAGCAACGTGATTGATTACGCCCTTACTCAGCATCCCACATCAAGTGATTAGTGCGTGCTATTGAGCAAAGTATATTGCGGCGTTTCTTGCAGTTTGACCGGGGCAATATTGGGCAGGCCGCGCAGGAAATGGTCGATATCCTGAATATTGATATCTGCAGAAATATTGCGCACCTGTTTGCCCTGTGCTTGCACGGGTTTAACGCGGTAGCGCGAAACGGTGTAGGCGATTTCGTCGATATCGGCGCGGTCAAACACCAGGCGGCCTTTCATGAAGGCAAAGGCGTCCGAGGCGGGGCGATTGACCAGTGCCATGGCGTGATTTGGGTAGACTTCAAGCACCTGGCCGTTGGTGATCTCCCTGGCGATGGCGGGCTGGCCTTCAGCGGTTGAGGTGGCTTGTTCAGCTTTAGAGTCGAGATTTGGTTCGACCTTGACTCGGCCATGATCCACGCTGATACGAACCAGTTGTTGCAGACGGTTGACGGCAAAGCGTGTGCCTAACACAGTGACTTTGGCGGTATCGGTTTCGACAATAAAGGGGCGCTCTGGGTCTTTGGTCACTTCAAAAATGGCTTCGCCTTCTTTGAGCAGCACATGGCGCTCGTGGCGGTAGTAAGTGACTTGCATGTCGCTCTTGGCACTGAGGGTGACTTTGCTGCCATCATCCAGCGTTTTAGTGACGATCTGCCCAACCGGGTTTTGCGCGGCCATTTGCATGACGGGCTGGGCCTGCCAAACCTGGTATTGCTGATGAGAGAAATAACCCATGATACTGATCATACCTATCATGAGCAGTTGGCCGAGCCGGCGCTGCCGGGTTTTGCGTTTGGCCTCGTTGGCTAAAAACATTCGCTGCTCGGCGGCATCGGCCAGGCTAGAGAGGCTCTCGGCTGAATCCAGTTGCCGCATGGCGCGGGCAATACTGTCATATTCAGCCGCATGGCGCGGATCATCGGCCAGCCACGCCTCAAACGCTTGCTGCTCGCTCCCACGTGCATTTTTCTCCTGCTCACGCAACCGTAAATACCAGCGCGCCGCCATCTCGCTCAAGGTGAGCGATTTGGCATTGAGTGGCTTGGACTGGGCGGGTTTTGACATGGCAGCAGTTGAGGTCAGTACGCCTTTAATGGTTCAGGCTTTGCTGAAAGGCACGGATGTCCAGCATGGCACGAATCAGGTGTTTTTCTACCATGCTGGTACTGATATCCAGATGCAAGGCGATTTCGCGTTGCTTCATTTCATCCACGTGATACAACCAAAAGACCTGGCGGCATTTTTCTGGCAATAAATCCACAATACGTTGCAAATGATGCAGTTTTTGCCGAGTTTCATACAGCTGCTCTGGCGTGCAGTCGAGGATCAGGGCGGTTTCGTCCATCTGCTCCTCATCGACAAAGCGGGTGCGGTATCTGAACTCATCGACCAGCAGATGATTCACGATGCCGTTTAAATAGGCCTGTGGCGACTCTTCACGTGCCGGATGGCTGGAGACGGCAAAAAACACCAGCGCATCATGCAAAATATCTTTGGCCCGCTGCACACAGGCTGTTCGCCGACCAATGCGACGCAACACATCCGTGTAAGCCCATTTTAAATCGATCCCGCACCATGCCAGTGTCTCGCTCATATCCTGCCACCCTACTTTTAGATTTATATTCATAGAGTGCAAAACGCATGCCACATGACACAACCACGTATAAGAGACTGATTCTCAATTATAAAAAAAATGAATAGGGAAAATTTCCTGACATAAAACAGGTTTAAAACAACCACATTTAATAAAAAATGGCTGATAAAAACCAATTTGGTTATGAAACATCCAGCGACCGCTCCGCTGGATCGTGAGGCCTGCAACGCTAACACTTGTTTATCCGTCATGAATAGGCATCGAATCATGCCGGCATCACAGCGGGAAGCGCCAAACCGCAAAAATATTGCGCGGCACGGCCATACCCCAAGTTCACAATAAATTGCAAAAATTAGCGATAAATTGAATCCATGCTCTCCCCCTAGAAGCTCAAAGTTTTCGATAATAGCGCCAACTAACTGGCATCCATCGCCTGAAAAATGGATGCGGGTTCGGACATGGCTGCTTTCATCTGAAGTAAAACGCTTAATAAAGAATAAAACAAAGCGATATTTTGATGATCAAGCCGGTTGCCTCTTGCATAAGATAAGCTATTCCTGAAACCTGTACCGATTTTAATGTCACTGCTCCAGAAACCTGATGCTAACTTATTGCGCGCCCGCTACCACAGCCTGGTAAACGACGTGCCCGTGGTCATTTTTACCGCGATTAGCGCATTGACGATCCAAATGGTGGCGTTGCAGGGTGAGATTGATTGGAAATTTGCCATTTTGCCACCCATGTTGCGCTTGGCGATAGGCGTGATTTTGCTGTGGTTCTGGTACAAGCACAGGCATGACCAGCCACCGATCGAGAATATCCGCAAACGCCTGGATACCGCCTCTACCTTGCTGATACTGGCAGGCCTGTTTACCTTCTGGCGCAGTTTGTACCTGTTTCCAATCACGGGCAGTTTTTCGCATTATTTCTTAATCGTGCACAACACGCTGTATGGCTTGTGCTTTGCCTTTATCCTGAGCAAATTGGGGGCGGCGGCTTATGCCTACAATGTGTTGCTGATTGGAGCGGCGGTGACCTGCGTGTTTCGCGGCGACATTGAACATCCCTATTTGGTCGCCATGCTGATTCTGGTGTTTGAAGTGGGCATGCTGTTAACCATGCGCGCCAGCAACAAGACCTTTGACCAATGGGTGAATGCAACCTTTGAAACGCAAAGCCTGCTTAAGGAAAATCAGCGGCTGGCACAACAGGATGTGTTAACCGCGCTGCCTAACCGGCGTCAGTTCTTTTTGCAAGCGGCACAACAGCAAGCCGAATCCAGCCTGGGCGAGCATTGTTTTGTTGTTGGCATTCTGGATCTTGACCACTTCAAACCGATCAACGATCAGTACGGTCACCATATTGGCGATCTGGTATTAAGCGAGGTGGGCAAGCGGCTGGCTGCGATTCACACAGCAGACGTGCAGTTTTACCGACTGGGTGGCGATGAGTTCGCATTTCATTTATTGTCTGATTGCGAGCATCTGCGCCTCAAGCAAGTGTGTGCGGAAATCAGCCATGCACTGTCTCAAGCCATGCATATCGACGAACGGGTACTGACGGTGAGCGCATCTATCGGCGCCTGCTCCACCTGCGACGCCAAACTCTCTGCGCAAACCATGTATGAACACGCAGACCAGGCGCTGTATCAGGTCAAGCGTGCCGGCCGCGGTCACTTGCAGATTTACAGCGAACCCCTGGACCTTAAAAAAATGGCATAACTTAATAGTAAGCCCTGCCCTTTCGTCTCAATGCACTTTCTAATCTTGCTAACGCATCATTATTGACCGATCACCGCTGCATGCGGTGGCGGTACTAACACTTTTCCCGCCTCAAAATTTGGCTATTTATAACCAAACCAGCACATTTCCGTTTGTTTTCAGCCAAAACCATGTTCATTTTTTAAGCAAATTACATTACCATAAAACTTTACTCAGTCTAAACAGCCCAATGTGTTGAGGTTTATTCTCAGCAAACCCATTTAGTTTCACCCCTGCAACACAGCAACAACAAGAACGGCAATGAATGCCGATAAAAGGAGGTGGTGCAATGAGTACAAATACGCTATTGATTCTGGATGATGATGTCACGCTGACGACCCTGATGACTGCCGTCGCGAGAGACTTGGCGTTTGAGGTCAAACATTGTGAAGATGGCAGGCAATTTATCGATGCCATCCTCGCCTGGAAGCCATCGCACCTGGCCATCGATTTGGTCATGCCGAGTATTGATGGCATTGAGATTCTGAAAACGCTGGCGCGTATGGACTGCCAAAGCAGCATTATCCTGACCAGCGGCATCGGTTCAGCGCTACTGCCACTGGCGCAACTGACCGCCTTGGAACATCAATTGAATATCCGCGGCATTTTGCATCACCCGGTCTTACCGCATCTGCTGCAAAAATTGCTGGCGGACCATCCTTCCGTCGATTTGCATGCCACGGATCATACAGAAATCGTCAAACCACTCAGCATAGACCACGAGAGCATAGACGAGGCGATCTGCCAGCAGCAATTCGTCGTCTATTATCAACCACAAATTGAGTTATTTACCGGCGAGGTGATAGGCTTTGAGGCCTTGCTGCGCTGGCAACACCCACAGCAGGGCATCCAGTTACCCGAATTATTTATTCATGTGGCAGAAGACACTGGGCAAATAGAAGCCCTGACTGAATACGTGGTTGTGACTGGCATCCAGTTTATCCAATCCATCAGTTCAACCCTATGCTTGTCAGTCAACATTTCAGCCAAAAGCCTGCACAATGACCGTTTGATCAAGATGCTGGAACAAGTCTGTCAACGGTTTGCCTTCGATCCCGCGCGCATGATTCTGGAATTGACCGAAACCGCCACCATGCTGGATACGCAACAGGCGGAAAGAATCCTGACTCACTTACGTGAACAAGGCTTTAAGCTCAGTATTGATGATTTTGGCACGGGCTATTCTTCGATGTCACAATTAGCGGCGCTGCCATTTACCGAGCTCAAAATTGACAAGTCATTTGTCACAACCATGGAGGCCTCTTCCAAATCACGCAAGGTGATTGCCTCAACGCTCAAACTGGCAGAAAGCCTGGGGCTGGAGACGATTGCCGAAGGCATAGAAAACAGTATGGCCGCCATCGGTTTACGGGAGCTGGGCTGTCGCTTCGGGCAAGGCTATTTTTTTGCCAGACCCATGGATGCGGCCGCCAGCAAAGTCTGGCTCAGCCACTGGAACGGACAACGCTGACCACAGCAGCTGGCACCGGCATATGGCCAAGGCAGCGCCTGACCCGATGCCGGTCAGGTACGCAGGTAACTGACGATCTCGGGTTCAACCATCGGGCTGGCATAGTAAAAGCCCTGGATAATCTTGCAGCCCATGGAGGATAGCAAGTCGACTTGCTGCTGTGTCTCGGCGCCTTCCACCACGCAATCAACGCCAATGCCATGAGACAGGGCCAGAATGGAACGCACGATCATTTTGCTCTTCGGATTGGTTTCCATATCATGCACAAAGCTGCGGTCCACCTTGATTTTGTTAAGCGGCAAACCTTGCACGTGACTCAGGCTGGAATAACCGGTCCCAAAATCATCCAGCGCCAGGGAAACGCCTGTCTGCCGTAACAACTCAATATTGTTTCTGCTGACAATAAAATCCTGAAGCAAGGCAGTTTCAGTCAACTCAAAGGTAATCCGTGCAGGATCGACACCACTCGCGGCGAGCATCGCCACCAGATCCTGCACCACCTTATCACTGATAATATCAAACGCCGACAGATTAAAAGACAAGCCAATCTGGGCAGGCCAGGCCTGCACGGCCTGCAAGGCCTGAGAAAACAAAGTCAGCGTCAGACTGGAGATCATGCCTATACTTTCAGCTACCGGGATAAATACGCACGGGCTGACCATCCCCAGTGCCGGACTGTTCCAGCGCGCCAGACATTCAAAGGCGATGGTGCGGCCAGAGGGGATATCCACCATCGGTTGAAAGACCAGAAAAAATTCCTGCACCAGATCCGCAGAGCGTAACGCCCGCTCAATTTGCAGGCGGCTTTGCAGCCGCTCAAGATGACGGGCCGAAAACAGCTCAGTATGACTGCGCCCCGTGTTCTTTGCATGGTAGAGCGCATAATCCGCATACTCATACAGTTTCTCAGACGTATCATCCACCTCAGGAAACACCGCAATACCGATAGAGGCGCTCAAATTGAATAACATCCCCTCTACGGCTACCGGCTCTTCAATCAGCGCAATCAAAGACTGACCAAGCTGTTTGAGCGCCGCTTCATCGCCAGCAAAATGCTTGTGAAAGGCAAATTCGTCGCCGCCCAAACGGTAGAAGTGAATAGGATGCTGACATCGCGGGTAATGCTTGAGACGCCGACCGATTTCCACCAGCACAAGGTCACCAATGCGGTGCCCGTGCGCATCATTCACCTGCTTGAACTTGTCGAGATCAATGATGCCAATCGCAAATTTTTTGCCTTCGTTTTTCAAATGCTCCAGCGACTGCGCTTTAATCGTGGCAAAAAACTGGCGGCGGTTTGGCAGTTCAGTCAGCATATCCACATTGGCCAGGCGCGCATTTTCGGCGGCCAGATTTTGAGCGTGTAACGAACTGTAGACCAGGGAATCAAAGCTCTTGTTGCGGCGGTACATGGCAATCAACATGCCAATCTCAAAAATCAGGATCATGAATGCAAATGAATGGCTATATTCAATGTCGGCATACAGCACATAAGCAAGCGTGGTGACGATCAGCATCAGATTGTAAAGGTAGGCCGGCCGGCCAAGGCTGACCAGCAGAAACGGAAAACAGATGCCATATAGCGTCATCTGCACGACCAAAAAGTAGCGGCTGTAGCCAGATGAGTCTTGCAGCAGATGCAGGTCGCAAATCACAGTGGTGATGCCCGCCACAAGCAGCAAACTGGCGAAAAACTGCAAGCGTTTGCGAATCACATCGGTGTGTGGCTTTTCCTTGCGGTGAATAAACCAGTAGACAAACACTGCGGCCGAAACCAGCGTGAGCATGGCAGGCACGACAAAAGACCAGACAAAGGGCTCATTACGGTGAAACACCGAGATTTGTGTCAGCATCGCCACCACTGCAGCCACAATCACTACAGGCACATAAGGCAGCAACGAAAAGTATCTGGCGTAAAGGATGTTTTCGTCAAAATGACGGTAATATCGTAGGTCAATCATGGGTAACACATCAAAATCTCAAAATTCGGTCCTGCCGGAACAGCCGCAAACACGCCCTATTTGCAGCAGGTGAGTATATTGGCAAATAGGCCGGGGGTTTTGTTAAATAATGCAAAAATAGAGAGGATCAACCGCGGTTGATCTGGATGCATCCTGCGCGGCAACTGCTTTTGCCATGCTGGACACGACTTGCTATGTTTATTTACCGAAGATTTCGTATCACGAATGTCCGGTTTTTTTTGAGAATCAGACAACAAGCGATGCAAACTTTGCTATTGAAGCCGTTGCAATCAGCCCTGTTCCCTTGATGAATGACCAAACCCGAATTAACGCCTGTCATTATAAAAGCGATGCCCGCATTTACTCATAGCCCAATCGGACTATTCAAGCCAGGCGCACGTAAAATGCAGGCGTAGTGACCACGCATACGTTGTGTAACGGTTGCCGAAAGGCCATTATCCAAGTATCTTTAATCGCATCCCCAGTCAGATTCAAGGTCATGATCAAAAAAGAAAAACCTGCAAAAAGCTCTACTGTCGACGCTTTGTATAGCCAGCTCAAGCAAAAAATTATTTCTTTTGAGCTCTATCCGGGCACGCGCATTACCGAACTGGCGCTGGCAGAGATGTTTGGTGTCAGCCGCACGCCGATCCGGCAGGCGTTGCAACGGCTGGAAATAGAGGGTTTTTTGAGCATACGTCCCAAGCAGGGTTGCTTTATCCGTGAGCTGGATGTGACCGAACTGATGGAGTATTACGAGGCACGCATCGCTCTGGAGTTGCTCATCGTCGAATCTGCGGTCAACGCCATGAGTGACAAGCAAGTGGAGCAGATGATGGCACTGTGGCAGCCGGAGAAGCATGATGCGGAATTACAGGTGGGTATAGACCTTGGTGAAAAAGATGAGTCTTTTCATGTCGGGCTGGCGCTAGCCAGTGACAAACCGGTGCTGGCCTCGATTTTAAAAAACATTAACCACCGCATCCGCGTCATTCGTCGCCTGGACCTAAACGCTGACAATCGCAGCCAGCGCACCTATAAAGAGCATTATGAGATACTGCAGCTCATTAAAGAGCGCGACACAACCAAGGCCAAACAAGCCATGAAGCGACATATCCAGCGCAGTCGAGAATTCGCCAAAACCCTGACGCTGACTGCCTTGGCGCGGCAAAAGTTCTTATCCACCCCCTCTGCCTGACCGCCTGAAAGCCACCCAGTACGCGGCACTGGTACGGCACTTGCTTGGGTTTTGTTGTATACAATATTGCATATCAAAAAAAACCTCACCAAGGAGTTTGCTTTGTCACACGCCATGCTACAAGACACCGAAATCACACCGGCATTTGTTGCCAGCCAATTGCAATTACAGGGTATCACGCTTGACGAACAGGACCTGCTGCAAACCACGCAACATTACCGCCTGCTATTCAGCCATGCCGAACGCGTCATGAGTTGGCCGCTGGACGAGCACATTGAGCCCGCACCAGAGTTTCGCCCACAGGCAGCGAGCTAAGCGCCATGGATGGAAGTCAGAATGCAATCGAGATTGCCAACGCAATCCGCCTGGGAACCGTCTCAGCCCTGCGCGTGACCGAGGCGGCGCTGGCCGACATTGCGCGCCATGATGGCCGCTACAACAGCTTTACCACCGTAACTGCGGGGCGTGCGTTGCAAGAGGCCGCGGCCGTGGATGCGGCACGTGCCCGTGGCGAGCGCTTGCCACCGTTGGCGGGTGTGCCGTATGCGGTGAAAAACCTGTTTGATATTGCCGGGTTGCCTACCCTGGCCGGGGCCAAAATCAACCAAAGTCATGCCCCCGCCAGCACCGATGCGCAGCTGGTGCAGGCCATGCAGCGAGCGGGAGCCATCTTGCTCGGCGCGCTCAATATGGATGAGTATGCCTATGGCTTCACTACTGAAAACCACCATTTTGGCCCCACCCGCAATCCGCATGATCCGACGCGTAGCGCTGGCGGCTCTTCTGGCGGTTCAGCCGCCGCCGTCGCTGCCGGGCTGGTGCCGCTTACGCTAGGCTCAGACACCAATGGCTCAGTACGGGTGCCCTCGTCCATGTGCGGCCTGTTTGGCCTCAAACCGACGTATGGCGCACTCTCATTGGACGGCATGTTTCCGTTTGTGCACAGTTTTGATCATGCCGGGATTTTTGCGCGCTCCGCGCAAGACTTGTCGCTTTGCTTTGACGTGCTGCAAGGCAACACCAGCGCGGACTCAACGCCACGATTAGTCTCAGACACGCCTCGCCTCGCCCGCCTGGGCGGCTATTTTGAGCAAGGCGATGCGCAAGCAGAGGCCGCCGTCGCCGCCGTGTGCAACGCCTTGCAGGTGACGCAAGTGGTCGAGTTACCCGAAGTGGCGCGCGCCCGCTCAGCCGCCTATCTGATTACCGCCAGCGAAGGCGGCAACCGCCACCTGACCCGCTTGCGCATGCAGGCCGCTGACTTTGACCCGCTGACCCGCCCCAGGCTGGCGGCAGGCACCACGCTACCAGCCGCCTGGTATCTGCAGGCACAACGCCTGCGGCGCTGGTTTTTTGAGCAGGCCATGCAAGTGTTTGCGAGCACGGATGTGCTGATTGCACCGGCCACCCCTTGCTGTGCACAACCGCTGGGGCAAGAAGACATGGTGATCAACGGCAACCGTATGCCGTTGCGGCCCAACATGGGCATGTTTACCCAGCCGATTTCGTTTATTGGCTTGCCTGTCGTCGCGGTGCCTGTGCATTTGCCCGGCCAGCTGCCGATTGCGGTACAACTGATAGGTGCGCCCGGCAAGGAGGCGCAGCTGCTGCAACTGGCACACCATTTACAGTCGTTGTCAGTCTGCCAGTCTCCCGTGGTTAGAAACTGATACAGAGGTGACCCATGCTGATTAATCATCCCCCTGTCCTCGCCGAAGTCACAGCGGTATTTGCTGACTACGAACGTGCCCTGGTCAACAATGACGTACAAGCCCTGATCCATTTCTTTTGGCAAAGCCCCCTCGCCGTGCGATATGGCGCTGCCGAAAACCTGTATGGCTGGGAGCAGATTGTCGCCTTCAGAAAACAACGCACGCCCCCGCCGCCACGCACCCTGTTTAATACGGTCATCACCACCTATGGCCTTGACTATGCCAACGCCAGCACCGAGTTTAGGCGCGACAATGGCACAGGCCGGCAAAGCCAGAGTTGGATACGCACTGAACAAGGCTGGAAAATCGCAGCGGCGCATGTGTCCCTGATGCCGGACTAATGCGCTCGCTTGGTGCGAGCCGCACTCTTTTGGCGAGCACTGGCTGATTTTCCGCATCCACGCCGAGCAGATTAAAAAAGAATTCCCTTGTTTTAAAAGCCTTTTTTCCAACCAGGCATAGACGCAACTCAGGCATGTGATTTGCTTTGTTGTATACATTGATGCATTTTATAAAGTCCTTTCAGATGATCTCCACCCTGCAAACAGTCACCGTCGCAGCCATGCCCGAAGCTTTTGTCTTTGATCCCGCACGCACCGCGCTCATGCTCATCGATATGCAACGCGACTTCATTGAAGAAGGAGGCTTTGGGCAAAGTCTAGGCAATGATGTGCGCTTGCTCAAAGCGGCAATTGCCCCCTGCCAGGCCGTGTTGGCGACGGCCAGGGCGCAGGGCATGCTGGTAATCCATACCCGTGAGGGCCACCGACCAGACATGTCAGACGCCTTTCCAGCCAAAGTGGACCGGGGCGCGCCAAAATTGCGCATCGGCGATCAGGGGCCGATGGGGCGTATCCTGATCCGTGGCGAACCGGGGCACGAGATTATCCCGGCGCTCTCACCCATCGCTGGCGAACCCATTATCGACAAGCCTGGCAAAGGCGCCTTTTATGCCACCGACCTCGAACTGCTATTACGCAAGCGCAACATTGAAGCGCTGATTGTCTGTGGCGTGACGACCGAAGTCTGCGTGCATACCACGGTGCGCGAAGCCAATGACCGCGGTTTCCGTTGCCTGATTCCTGGCGATTGTTGCGCCTCATACCACCCCGAATTTCACGCCGTCAGCCTGCGCATGTTTGCCGCCCAAGGCGCGATTTTTGGCTGGGTCACCGATAGCCAGCCACTGGTCAACGCATTGCAAAAATAATCAGGCATCCCGCCATTTGAGGAGAATCCCCATCATGAAAACCGCTTCAGGCATCAAACTCTGGTCACCGGGCGACTGGAACGCGCTCTTTGGTTTTGGCACCAATATTCTGGTCAATCTGCTGGTGCTCACCGGCCTGCTCAGGTTTGTGCTCAAAATGCCGGATGAGATGGTGTTCGGCCGCATCTTGCCGGCCACCGGGCTCATGCTGTTTCTGAGCACCATGTATTACGCCTGGCTCGCCTATCAACTCGCCAGGCAGACCGGTCGCAATGATGTGTGTGCGCTGCCTTCAGGGGTCAGCGTTCCGCACATGTTTGTGGTGGTGTTTGTGATCATGTTGCCCATCTCGCTGGCCAGTGGCGACCCGGTCAAAGGCTGGGAGGCCGGACTGGCCTGGGTGTTTATCCAGAGCTTTGTGCTGATGCTGGGCGGCTTTATTGCGCCGGTGATCCGCAAAGTCACCCCACGTGCCGCCTTATTGGGCACACTGGCAGGCGTCTCCGTCGCGTTTATCAGTTTGCGCCCGGCGCTGGAGATGTTCATGACGCCCATGGTAGGCGTGGTCTGCTTCGCCATTATTCTGGCCAGCTGGTTTGGCGGCGTGCGCTATTTCAAAGGCATCCCGGCCGGGCTGGTGGCGATTGCCGCTGGGACGCTCATCGCCTGGGGTTCTCACCTGTTCGGGCTCGATTATGCCCACATGAGCCTGAATCACGTCAGCGCCGCCCTTGCCAACTTTGGCTTTTCCATCCCGCTACCCGCCATCAACCATGTGTTTTCAGGCTTTGAATTTTTAGGTGTGATTCTGGTCACCGCCATCCCGTTTGGCATTTATGACCTGGTTGAGGCAATGGACAACGTTGAGAGCGCCGCCGCCGGGGGCGACAGCTTTCCGACAACAAGGGTGTTGACGGCCGACGGCGTGATCAGCCTGATTGGCTGCCTGATGGGCAACCCATTTATCAATGCGGTCTACATTGGCCATCCCGGCTGGAAGGCCATGGGCGGCCGCATCGGCTACTCAGCGGCGACCGGCATCATCGTTTTGCTGCTTTCCTGGCTGGGCATCATCGCCCTCATGGCCTCCTTGATTCCAGTGGTCGCCATTTCGCCTATCTTGCTCTATATCGGCATGCTGATTGGCGCACAAGCGTTTCAAGAAACGCCCAAGAGCCACGCGCCTGCCATTATCCTGGCCTTTTTGCCACATGTTGCGGCCTGGGGAAAATTGCAAATTGACAACGTCCTCGCCGTCGCTGGCACCAATGCCGCCACCTTGGGGCTGGATAAACTCGGCCAGGTGGGCGTGCTCTACCACGGGCTGGAGGTGCTGGGTGGTGGCGCCATTTTAGGCGGCTTGATGCTGGGTGCGATTGCCGCCCTGGTCATAGACCGCAAACTGGCAAAAGCCGCTGGCTTTGCACTGGCAGCGGCGCTGTTTACTTTTTTTGGCCTCATGCATGGCGAGGCGATCGGCATTGGCCAATCGCTACCGATTGCCGCCAGTTATCTGGTGGTGGCGATCATGCTGTGGCTAAGCAGTAAATATGCGCGCATTGAGGCCTTGCCCACCGGCCTCAGCAGCCAGCACTAACCCCGTGCCAGCCACCCTGACCCACACCGGAGCCCTGCCCCACATGAATTTGAACATTTCGCATCTGAGCGCCGCTTATCGCGCTGGCAGCCTGAAACCCAGCCAGTTGGTCCGGCAGCTGGCAGAAAAAATCCATGCCGAGGATACGCACCATGTCTGGATTGACCGGGTCAGCCTGGAAGAGATGCTGATCTACGCCTGCCAACTGGAGGCGATGGACCCGACCAGCCTGCCTTTGTACGGCATCCCGTTTGCCATCAAAGACAATATCGACCTGGCCGGATATCCGACCACGGCCGCTTGCCCGGACTTTGCCTACACGGCCGACCAACATGCCACGGTGGTCAGAAAACTGATTGCCGCGGGCGCGATCCCGGTCGGCAAAACCAATCTGGATCAATTTGCCACCGGCCTGGTCGGCGTACGCTCGCCGTATGGCGCCTGCAAAAACAGCATTGATCCTGACTACATTTCCGGCGGCTCCAGTTCGGGTTCTGCCGTGGCAGTTGCGCTGGGCATGGCCAGTTTTAGCCTGGGCACAGACACGGCAGGTTCTGGACGGATCCCGGCCGCGTTTAACAATCTGGTTGGCATCAAACCGACCTGCGGCCTGCTTAGCACGCATGGGGTGGTGCCGGCCTGCCGTTCACTCGATTGCGTCTCTATTTTTGCCGGTACCGCCGAAGAGGCACGCGCCGTGTTGCAAGTCGCGCAAGGAGAAGACCACGAGGATGCCTATTCACGGCGGGCACCCGCGCAGGCAGTGCACACTTTTCCACCCCGCTTTCGCTTTGGCGTGCCCCGGACTGAGCAACTGAATTTTTTTGGCAACCCCGAGACGCCCGCGTTGTTTGCCCACGCCGTACAAGCACTGACCGCGATAGGCGGGCAAGCCGTCGAAATAGATTTTTCGGTATTTCTCAACACGGCGCGCTTGCTTTATGAGGGCGCCATCGTCGCCGAGCGCTATGCCGCCATCCGGCCCTTTATTGAATCACACGCAGAGGCCATGCACCCGGTGACGCGTAGCATCATTCAGGGGGCCAGCAAATTCAGTGCAGCCGACGCCTATGCCACGCTATACCAGCTCAAAGCCAACCAGGCGCAGGCCCAGCAATGCTGGGATGAGGTTGACCTGCTGGTCACGCCGACGGCAGGCACGATTTACACCATACAAGAAGTGGAACAGGACCCGATCCAGACTAATAGCAACCTGGGCTATTACACCAACTTTATGAACCTGCTGGATTTGTCTGCTATCGCCCTCCCGGCTGGATTCCAGCACAACGGCCTGCCGTTTGGCATTACGCTCTGCTCACCGGCTTTTCATGACCTTGCGCTGGTTGAACTGGCGCAACGGCTAGGCCGCTAACCGCGCTAAAAAATACAAGGAAACACGCATGTCCATGATAGAAGTCGCCGTCTGCGGCGCGCATATGCAAGGCCTGCCACTCAACCCGCAATTGCAGGCATTGCAGGCCACTTTTGTGCGCGCCACGCATACCTCGGCCGACTACAAACTCTACCACCTGGCCGGCTTTCACCCACCGCGCCCCGGCCTGGTCAGAGTCAATACAGGCGGCAGCGCAATCGCCCTGGAGATTTGGCAACTGCCGCTGGAGAACTACGGCAAACTGGTTGCCAGCGTCCCGGCCCCGCTCGGCTTTGGCACCCTTACGCTGCAAGATGGCCAACAAGTGGCCGGTTTTTTGTGTGAAGCCTACGCCAGCGCAACCGCCACGGATATCTCGGTCTTTGGCGGCTGGCGGGCTTATCTGCATGCACAAAGCCAGGGCAGCAATAAATAGCGCCCGCCTCCAGGCCGCATGAAAAACCAATTCATTTTTCATCTGGTCGTAACGGCGAATCAGTGCAGATCAAGCCATTGATTTAATAGGGAGATTGGCACACTCAATGTTCTTTTGCCATTGACTGATGGCATTCGTCGGGCGCTGCTCGAGCAGTCCGTGCCTGTGGCTCTATCCAGGTAATGTGCGCGCCGCTGGTGTGCGCAATCTGATCCAGTTGTGCGATCTCGTGTGCGGAGCGTTGCCGGCGGTTAAGCTTGAAGCCCAATCCGGCCTTCAAGATGCGGATTAACTGTGTGGTGGGCTGATGATCAAAGCGCATGGAATGGGCCTTTCATAAGCGTGTGCATAAACATAAGCAGTATCCGTCGTATCGCCGGTTGGCCGCATACGGAGACACCAGCGTCAGCAATCCCGCCTAAGCGGGATTGTTGCGGTCAGCATTGCATAAATGCCTGACTCATTTTTCATGGCAATTGCAGGCAGACTGCGTTTTCTGCTGGGCCGAGTTGCAGGCTTCCATCGCTTTTTTTGCACTTTCTTTGGCTTCTGAAACATTATTTTTATGATAGCTCTCTGATGCATTGAGATGATGTTTGGCGGCCGCTTCATGATCCGTCGCAGCTTGTTGATGTAATCCACTGGCTTGATTGGAAATTGACATGGCGTAAATCCTTTATGTGGTCGATCTGTGTCTGGCCGTTGGAAATTCAACAACCATTCTTTGCAGTCTACCGGGCACGCAAGGGGCTGTTTGTTCGCTAGCCAACACGGTCTGGCTTATTCAGTCGTGACCCCGTCAAAGGGCAGCTTCGAGACATCTGCATACACGCGCAGATGACAGACGGTGCCCTCTTGATGACTGGGTGGCGAGTAGAGGCTGTGTAGTTTCAAGTCCAGTTTGCCCGTATTGATCAGGTGATGATGGCCCCCGGCTGGCACCATCATCGCATATCCTTGTTCAACTTCTGCGGTGAAGCCATGGATGATGATGTGCGCCCTTTTACACGCGTAAAAACTGGTCTTGCATCTATACTTCAAAGCCGGTTTCCTCGCCCGGTTTGAGTGTGACCAGAAGCAACTGGCTATACTGTCCTGTGGATACCACCCGCCTGCAGTCTGTATTCATCCTGAAATCTGTATTCAGCAAAGTGGCTTGATGAAGATTCTGCATATATCCATGCATCACGATTTCCTAAGCGCGCCGTCATGCCACAGAGGGTGAGCAAGAGCTCGCCGAACTGGCCCACTTCAGGAGGCAGATCACGAACAGGTGGCCTTTACCAGTTGAAAGACCAGGTCATGCGGTTCAATGGTGTTTGATCTCCTGTACCGACTGGGCAAACGCATTGATTTGCTGATTGGCCTCTTGCTTGTTGATGCCGTAAATTTGCTGCAGTTTTTCTACGAGAATCTCCCGCTTGCCCGCAATGTCATAAATATTGTCCTGGGTCAGACGCCCCCATTTGCCGAGAATCACCGTTTCCAGCGCCTTCTAGTCCGCTTGTATCTCGCTCCATTCCATACTCGCTCTAGACTTTATCCAGCATGAATAGGCGATACACCTCGATTTGAGACTTCAGAATGGGGCGCTGAGCGATGGAGCTCGCAATAAACAAGGTTGACATACTGCGCGAGGAGATAATGCCTTTGTAGTCATCAACCACCATTCACAAAACACTCAAGGCGCGCTCGATGCACGCACTTAAGCCAGGCATGTGTTATTCAATATACTGATTTTTGTCGGCACTTTGGCAGACGCTATTACGCCATTCTTTTGACAAGTGGCGCCGATTGCCAGGATAGTGATCTTCAAGGCCACTGATCTCCACAATACGATCCACCAGAAAGATTCTAAATGCCTGATCTCACACCACGCGGCAATGGACCAACGCGAATCGACGAACCCTAAAATAAGCGGCCAGATCACATACGCCAAAGTGTCACCCGTTTTGTTGATATAAGCCACTTTGAGTTTTTTTTGCTCGCGCATGGCATAACGCACTACGCCTGAATCAAAATCTACGACAAATGGTCTTTCGCCGACATAAAGCATGTCATCCTCCATGAATAGTTTCATGTCCGCAGGAATGACTGCTCCAATCTTTGCCAGTGCATTTTGAGCTCCAAGCGCGAGCGCTTGATCTGTTTGTTGACTCACCCATTGCGCACCTGCGACCAAAGCTTGCAATTCGTCTTCATTGAATGTCATCGGCGGCAGCAAAAATCCAGGCTTTAACATGTACCCTACGCCTGCTGCGCCATCAATTTTGGCACCCATGGCCTGCAACGTTGCAATATCACGGCGAATTGTTCGCAACGAGACATTGGTTTCTTGCGCCAGCATTGCGCCGGAAACACTCCCGCGATGTCGACGCAACACTTGCATCAGTTCGTTGAGGCGATGGCTACGAGACATTGTTACTCCATGGCGATAACACCTTTGCCCCCTATTTTGAGTCCACCCTCAATTTCACTCATCAGATTTACACCATCGATGAGCGATACGATTCTGCCAATCGGTAATTGGAGCTTTCCGAGTTCCGCCGCTTTTGCGACCTTGCCCAAAGTATACTCGCTCGGACTGCCTATCAGCACCTGGTAGTTTTTCGAGAAAATCGCCCGCAGGAATTTCATTGGTTTCGGGTCAAGGTCAAGAAATACACCATTTTTCTTGAGCAGCTTCATCCCTGTGCTTGCGGAAATGGTTGTTGAGGTATCGTAGACAATATCGAACTTTTGCGTCAGGGCATGCAAATCCACTTTTCGATAGTCGTAGACATGGGCTAATCCCATTTTTTGCATTTTTTCCATATCTTCACGGCGGCAGCTGCCAGAGACGATGGCCCCCAGCATCTGCGCGATCTGAATCGTTGCTATCCCAACAGCCCCGGCACAACCGTTCACAAATACATGTTGACCAGCCCTCAGGCGGGATTTTTCCACCAACCCTCTCCACGCCATAATGCCAGGCGTCGCCAAACAGGCTGCATCCTCAAACGAGACTGTATCCGGTTTGTGTGTCACAAAGGACTCATTGGTGACTAGCATCTCGCCGAACGCGCCTGCCTGTTTCAGTCGTGCCATGCCAAACACATGGTCGCCTGGAGCAAAGCGTGTCACCCCTCTACCAGTTGAAATCACCGTCCCCGAGAAGTCCAAACCCATTGCCCGAGGGAAGGTGTTTCCGGTCAGGATTTTCATCGTGCCATTGCGTAACTTCCAGTCGATGGGGTTGATTGCAGCATATTTCACCTTCACAAGTAGCTGGCCCTTGCCGGGAGCTTCCACTTCAAACTCCTCCAGGCGCATCATACTTGCCCCGCCATATTGATGGTACTGAATGCGCTTCATGCGAACACGCTTTGTTTCTGGATAGTTGCACACTTGTTCATATTCATTTCGATGGAGTATTGAAATGCTTACTATAAACAGTGCGCATGCCAGATTTTGTCACCATCTTCAACATATTTAACCAATAAATAAAGCCCATTGTTTAAGCAATGGGCTTTATGCCTGTAAATGTAATGTCACATTTTCAGGCTGAGGTTTCACTTAATTTGCCTGCAAGTATTGGGATATGGTCTTTTTTAAATCCTCTGGATTATCCACGCTGAGGAAATGTCCAGAACCTGTGATGGTCTCAAGCGTTGCGTTTGGTACTTTCTTCCAAGTCAAATATCTTTCGGCTTGTCTTGACCAGTCATTTTCTCCGTATATCAGCATTACAGGGCTTTTGATCTTATGATATTGATCAGTGGCCTGCGCCCAACTGCGCCAGTTTTTTAATATGTTCCTGCCAAGAAAACTGTAGCCCGGCCGATGTCCTGTTTTATCAAACATTTTCATTAACCAGGTTGGGATTTTTTTGATTCTTGTGACGCCGCCATTCATCACCAGGCTCAAGAAAAATCGATTCTCAAGTGCAGCAAAAATCGCCCCATTGATGGGAATTGAGTAATTCCACATCATAAAGTTGGCAATAACGTTGCCACGCCGGATGCCATCTGCGTAACGCGTTTCATAATCGTATGTATTGACCGCAATCACCTGCTTAATCTTATCTGGGATTTGTGCAGCGACCGTGAGAGACAGTGTCGCGCCAATAGACTCACCAATTAAGGTGAGATTGGTCAAATTCAGCTGATCAATTAAATCAAGCACAGAGGCTCTCAAATAGGGCTCGTCGTAGTTGATTTTCTTATTGATGGACGATTGACCGTGGCCAGGCAAATCGATGGCATAGACGGTAAATTTGCTCGCATAAAATGGAATCATCTCGCTAAACAACTCAATTTGCGTTCTGATCGTATGCATTAAAAGCAGCGGTTCTCCACTCCCTGTTTTAATGACTCGAACCGTTTCTCCATCTTTAAGCGTGACAAAAAATTCCTCTCCGTTAAATTTAAGATCTGTTGGTGCATCACTCATTTCATTCTCCCTTATCAAATTAATTAGTACTTATCATTGCGAGTGAAGTGATATTTAAGTGATCACCCCCCCAGGTTTGATCCATCATGCTCAACCGTTAAAACGTTTAAAAATGACAGATGCATTAACCCCGCCAAATCCAAACCCATTCGAAAGGGCATATTCAAGATGTCGATGAATGGGAGCTTGTGTCGTAATCGCCAGCCCAGTTGCCCGCGCATCTGGCGCGTACAAATTGATTGTGGGTGGGCAACACTGCGCTTCAATTGCTTTAATGGTAAAAATGGCTTCTAGACCGCCCGCTGCGCCCAGCAAATGTCCAGTGGAAGACTTTGTGGCACTGATCACAGGTTGGGCATGACGCTGACCAAACACAGTTCTGATGGCTGCCAGTTCACTTGCATCTCCCATGGGGGTAGACGTGGCATGCGCATTGATATGGTCAACGGCCTCGGGAGATATGTGTGCTTGATTAAGGGCAATCATCATGGCCCTGGCAGCACCGGAACCCTCCTCGGGGCTGGAGGTGATATGGTAGGCGTCAGAAGTGGTTCCATATCCCACTAATTCAGCAAGCGGTTTTGCACCTCTCGCCATGGCGTGTTCATAGGACTCAATCACCAAAATACCAGCCCCCTCTGCCATCACAAACCCATCACGATGTGTGTCAAACGGTCTTGAGGCTAACTCAGGGCTTGCCGCGTATCTTGTACTCAGTGCTTTTGCGGCTGCAAACCCGCCGAGGCTGACTTTATCAATACAAGCTTCTGTCCCCCCACAGATTGCGATATCGGCTTCATTGGCATGAATCATCCTGGCCGCATCGCCAATCGCTTGTACGCCTGCTGCACAGGCGGTAACCGGAGCACCGAGTGGTCCTTGGAATTGGTGTTTAAGTGCTATCTGCGCAGCCGCCAAATTGACCAAAAACGATGGAATCGTAAATGGCGAGAGCTTACCCACACCCACTGCTTCGCCTGTGCGGACTGCATGTGCAATGGCTGGGAAACCACCCACCCCTGAAGCGACAATCGTGGCAGTGCGTTGTTTTTGAATCTCAGTCATCGGTAGCCACTGGGCTTGCTGAATGGCCTCGTTAGCGGCAATCAGAGCAAATTGAATAAATCTGTCAGAGCGTCTTAACTCTTTTGCATCGAGATATTCAGACAAATTGAGCCCCATGCTCGGATCAAGTTCTGATGGCTTAACCCAACCGGCGATGTTGACTGGACTGCCTTCTGCCAACGCATCAGGGAGCGCAGAGATCCCAGACTTTCCCTCCAACAAATGTTTCCATGCCAAGTCAACGCCTGTTCCAAGCGGACTGACTGCGCCCATCCCAGTAATCACAATACGTTTCATCATAAATTTCCCTGAAGACCTATTGAGTTAAATTGGTAAGTTGTTTTGGGTGGGTATTGATCGGGATACATAACATGGCCGTGATGAGCGCCAATGCAATATGTATGCTGTACGTTGGGATAAAGTCACCCGGCTTGAGCAGTGCTTTACCAAGGAATAACACGGTGATAGACACACCTATCACCGTGCCAATTTGGCGGGCAGCGTGATTGATGGCAGAACCAACGGCATAGTCTTTTTGCGGCAAACCAAACATGGCGGCAGCGGATAAAGAGGGCATGACCAAGCCGACAGAAATGCCGCTTAATAGTAAACCCGGTAGCCATGTAGCCAGATAATTAGGGGTGGTATCGGGGACCATTAAAAACCACAGTCCACTGAGGGCGTAGGTCATGGTGCCTGTGATAAGCAAAGGGCGATGCCCCACTTTGGAGGCTATTTTCCCTGCAACCAATGCGGTAGGAACAACCATCAGTGGCCCTGGCATGACAGACGCACCGGCTAAGGACTGGTTTAAATGCCATATATTCTTCATCCAAAAAAAGAATGAAAAAAACATGATGGAAAACGCAATCCCGAAGGTGATGCCTGCCAGGTTTGCAAATAAAAAGGTTTTGTTTTTAAACAGGCTGAGGTCAAACAATGGTTCTGGGTAAAACTTCGCCCAAGGAATATAACTTGCCAGCAACACCCAACCTAATATCAGAATGGCTGTTAACTCATAGGGATTCCAACTAGGCGACTTCATCTCAACAATCGCAAACGCAATTGCTCCGACACCGACGACCAACTGCAACATGCCGACGAGATCAAGCCGCATATGCGCTCTTGGCTGAACCGACTCATGCAATACAGCTAAGCTTTGCCATATGCAAAATAATCCAATCGGGATGTTGATAAAAAATGCCCACTGCCAGCCGCCTACATCAATAATCCAGGAACCAATCCCCGGACCTAATGCCGCGGCCAAAGCACCAACAGCGCCCCAAGCACCCATGATGACTGACCGCCTCTCGCGAGGAAACGCCTCCAATACCAGCGCCAATGCAGAGGGGGTCAGCAGACAAGCACCGATAGATTGAAAAACTCTGGCGACAATAAGCCATGAGACACTAGGGGCGGCACCGCATGCAAATGAGGCACTGATAAATAACAAGGTGCCTAATGTGAATATTTTTTTACGCCCAAATTTATCTGCAATACCACCCGCCGGGATCAGCATGGCAGCATAGACAATAGAGTAGCCGCTCATCGCCCAGGATAGATCAGCGGCAGTAGAGTCCGGAAAGCTACTGAGAATATTATTGAACCCAGCATACAGAATCGTCATATCCAGGGAGGACATAAAAATCGCAATACTGGCGATTGCGAATACCCGCCAAGCTGCCGGGATTGCTTTATTTGCAGACACTAACTGCTGTATGTTTGAGTTCATGACATTCTCTGATTTGACTTAGGCGTATTAGTAATACTGGCCACAACGCCTTGATTCGTTGCGGCCAGTGTTCGCTTAGTGACTCAGAAAGAACTCAGCTGTGTTTACAAACGAATCATGGTACTGAAAAATCGAACCGTGATTGGAGTCTGGATATAACAGCAATTGCGCATTTTTAAGCTGCTTATATAGGGTAATCGAACCCTCGGTTGGTAACATGGTGTCATTGCTACCCGTCACCACCAAAACCGGTTGTTGAATGGCTTTTAACGTTTTGAATTCAGGATCAGGTGTGCTCGTCCATACAATTAAGGCCTTGCCATGTGCATCTGCAATCTCCTTACCACTTTCAGGGTCACGCCCTTCTTTTCTGGCATAGACGCGAGACAAAAATGCAGCGGCGGCTTGCTTCCCTGCTTCACTTTGCGAGAAGAACAAATAGTCGCGTGGATCTGGCGCATTGGCTCTGGAAAAGGCCTCACCCAACACTTTCATCAGATGATTGCCACCGCCTTGATGGGTAGTCCCGGCGAGAATCACTTTTCGAACCAGTTCTGGATGTTGCGCAGCAAGTTCTTGAGCAACAAACCCACCCATCGAAAACCCCAACACATCCACTTGCTTATAGCCCAGCGCTTGAATAAACGCATAAGCATCTGTGGTCATTTGTGCGATGTTGTCGGCAACCACTCCATTCGTAGCACCAACGCCTCTGTTATTGAATACAACCACTGGACGATTCTTGGCCAAGGCATTCACTACTGCCGGATCCCAGGCATCCATATTGCCAGTGAAGTGCTGAAGGAGCACTAATGGAGTACCTGATTGAGGGCCTAAAATGCGGTAAGAGAATTTAATGCCATTCGATTCGACAAATTTTGTGGCCGCTGTCTCCAGTTTATCCGCAGCCAAGGCCGTGCCTGACTCTATGATGGATAAGGTAGTGGCGATGAGTAACAATGATCTTAAAATTTTATTCACGAATATCTCCTGTTCAGTCAAATGGATGATTGGGTTCTTAGGTGGTGATTAGCTCAGGTAACGATTCGCTGGTTTAGCTAATGACAAATGCGGCCCCAATGCTTTTCTTGCCGCATCAAATGCTTGCCAATCCTCAATATTTGGCAAGGATGGAATAGTGATCACCTCGCCCAAATCAAATCCTCTAAGGGCGGCATCTACCAGATCATCAGTTTTCATCACCATTTCAGGCGGCAAGTGACTTGCTGGCATATTCACTTTGTCCAGGAACGGCGTATCGGTCGCGCCTGGCAACACCACCTGAATGCGAACCCCTTTGTCACCAAGTTCATGCTGCATGGATTGGCTAAACATCACCACATAAGACTTAGTTGCGTTGTAAACGCCATTGAACATTTCAGGAATATAGGCAAGCACTGAGGCAACATTGATGATGGCACCTTTGCCTTCAGCAAAAAATCGTTTGGCTGCTGCGCCGGAGAGTCGTGTGAGCGCGGTGATATTCAATTGAATCATGGTCTCCATCGCATCCATATCAGACTCAACCAACGTCGTAGACGCACCACCGCCTGCGTTATTCACCAGCAGGGTAATACTGCTATCTTCGCGTAAGCGTGTTTCGACTTTTAATAAATCAGTCTTGAGGGTCAGGTCGGCTGGCATGATTTCTACCTGACTTCCAGATGTGCTCTTAATCCCATCTGCTACTTTTTGCAGCTTTTCTTGATCACGTGCCACCAAAATCAAGTCATAACCTCGCTTTGCTAGTCGGTCTGCATACACAGCCCCAATCCCAGTTGATGCACCTGTGATCAATGCTGTCCCAAGTTTATTCACTGCATTCATTTTTCTACCTCTTTACGGTTTAACAGTTATGTATATAAATACCAATCGGTACATAAATACTATGCAACAAAATTTGCTCTGTCAACATTTTTTTGTAACAATTGGTATAAATTACTTAAGTGAAGAAAATTGAGATGACTGAAGAGTTAAAAAAGACACGAGGTCGCCCCAAAATGTTTGATAACGAGGTGATCCTGGACAAGGCTTTGAAAGTGTTTTGGGAAAGGGGCTATGAAGGCGCCTCAATGGCCGAGTTAACCTCCACGCTTGGTGTGAATAAGCCAAGTTTATATGCTGCGTTTGGCAATAAGGAAGAATTGTTTAGGCAAGCACTTTCTAAGTATGTCTCCGGTCCAGCTTCATTTGTGAGGATGGTGATGAAAGAGCCAACAGCGCGCAAAGTCGCAGAAAAGTTTTTATTAAGTAGCGCGGAGTTTCTAACTAGTGAAGCACATCCCAAGGGATGCATGATCGTGCAAGGCGCCCTTTCATGCGGTGAAGGCGCACTGATCATCAAAGAGCAGCTTATTCAGTATAGAAAACATTATGAAGGCTTGTTGACTGAGCGATTTGAGTTGGCACAACTGGAAGGTGATTTATCGCCTGACGTAAATGCCGTTGATTTATCTAAATATTTAGCTACTCTACATCAAGGGATGTCAGTGCAAGCGGTCAATGGCGCCACTCAAGAAGAACTCAAAAGGATGGTTAATGTAGCGATGTTGAATTGGCCGAGCAAATAAGGGTATCTACGCCCAATTATCAAAGTTTACACATCGAAAATACAATGCTCTGCTAAAAAACTACTCACTAGGACGAGCTAGTATGCTTGTTCATGATTCTCACTCCATGGGCATGCTAGCATTACCTCAAACAATTGCCTCTGGACTTGCCGTACTAGCCGATCTCATCATTCAAGCGATGGAATGTCTGAAGCGATGTGGTGCCTTCACCACTGAGGAGCTGTCAAACGCATGGCTCGTTGCAATCGAACTTCATGTTTTGTCTAGACGCTTTGCACTAATGGTTGAGTAGCAATTAATGAGTTGTACGGCGCCAGCGGCTTACAAATATCGTTGGCAATTTAACTCCAGATATCTCGCCTTTTATCGCTGAACGATAAAGTTTAACAAAGTGGCTTTGCAGAATAGGTGCGATTGAAATGTCATATTGCCAGATGGACGCATAAAAACTCACTCTAAAGCTTTTTATCCAGCTATAGATTCAGAAATCAAATTGTCTAGATTCTTAATCGCATCTCTCATAAAAAGAGCTGCGTATTTATTCTTATCATCATCAATTTCATTCCTTATTGGATGCCACACTCCTTGAAAATCTTGGCGAGACTCAAAATCTAAGAAATAGCTAACATCATGCCATCCCGGAGAAAACAAACCTAAGTCAAAGGCGATAGGCATACTCGGATAGCCACGCCATGTAAACCATTGTGTGACTGGTTGCTGAGAGATCGCGACGGTAATATCCCATCGATGTTGTTGTGTCCATTGTTTCTTATCAAAGCATAATGAGATAAATCCCAAAGATTTTGGTAAGGGTTTAGAAAATACAATAGCCCTTAGATCTTTTTCGATTTTTACAAGGGTAAAGCCAATATCGCTTAGTAGGCTAGCTAACAACTTAGTAAAGTCTTTTTTTGTAAGCACGAAAGGGACTTTGAAAAAGTCAGGAACCTTAGCTTTTAGCTGACTAATATCTTGAGTAATTTGAAGCTTGATACTCTCTTTGATACTTCTTTTTAATTCCAAAGTTGGATCTTGTCCGCCATACCAGAGAGGTGTTAAAGCCATAAATGACGGTTGAATATCAAAACCTTGGTTATCTATCACCCACTTTCCCAGTTTATTTTGCTCTTCAAGCCAGTCCAGATAAATTGAACGATATCCATTCATGCTGGAAGATCTGGTACGCATAAGCCAGTATGTGTTGGTAAAAGACTCTTTGATGTTTTCTATCAAGTATTTTTTTGCTGGGATTAAACCCGGTTCTGACGGCTCTAGCTTTGCAAGTATTCTGAAATAATATTCATCCACAGTGAAGCCATCATTAAGCATGCCATCCCAAATTTGTTCAAAGTGCTCTGCAGCTGTAAATAAGGCATTCAGCAGTTCAGGGGCAAGTTTCTGTCTACTAGTATCACTCTCGTGAATCATGATCATATTGTACTTTATGAACTACCCACGTTTTTGAAATGCTATTTCACGTCTATCGGAGATAGCAACTTATTGATTAATATGAAATGACACTCTAGATTTGAATTGCAAAAATCTCAAGTTGAATTACAAACGACAAAAACCCATAAAATTTTTATGTATTAGCCCTTGAAATCAAAAAATCCCGCCCCAAATTAGCAATCAAGGTGCGCGAGTGCTAAAATGCGTACCGCTTTGATTGTTTTAGTTTTAACGTTATCCCTATAACACTTTAGGAAAACTCCAAGGAGAATCTCATGAACATTCGTCCGTTGCACGACCGTGTAATTGTTAAACGCGCTGCTGAAGAGCGCACTACTGCTTCTGGCATTGTGATCCCTGACAGTGCAACAGAGAAACCAGACCAAGGTGTGGTTCAAGCAGTTGGCAATGGCAAAAAAGATGACAACGGCAAGGCTATCGCTTTGGACGTGAAAGTCGGCGACAAAGTATTGTTCGGCAAATACTCCGGCCAAACAGTGAAAGTCAACGGCGAAGAGCTGTTGGTGATGCGCGAAGAAGACATTATGGCGATTGTTGAGTAATCACTCGTAACTCAATCCCACACATTTGTAATTTAGGAGAATTTAAATGGCAGCTAAAGACGTAAGATTTGGTGATGACGTTCGCCAAAAAATGGTAAATGGCGTTAACGTATTGGCTAACGCTGTTCGTGTAACTTTGGGCCCTAAAGGCCGTAACGTGGTATTGGAGCGTTCTTTTGGCGCGCCAACCATCACTAAAGATGGTGTGTCTGTGGCTAAAGAAATCGAACTGAAAGACAAGTTCGAAAACATGGGCGCACAGATGGTGAAAGAGGTTGCTTCTAAAACCAATGATATCGCTGGTGACGGTACAACGACTGCGACTGTGTTGGCACAAGCCATTATCCGTGAAGGCATGAAGTCTGTAGCTGCGGGCATGAACCCAATGGACCTGAAGCGCGGTATCGACAAAGCAGTTGAAGCTGCTGTAGCTGATCTGAAAGCACAATCCAAACCCTGTACTACCAGCAAAGAAATCGCCCAAGTTGGCGCGATCTCTGCTAACTCTGACGCCTCTGTTGGCCAGATCATTGCGGATGCAATGGACAAAGTGGGTAAAGAAGGCGTGATCACTGTTGAAGACGGTTCAGGCCTGAGCAACGAGCTGGATGTGGTTGAAGGTATGCAGTTTGACCGTGGTTACCTGTCTCCATACTTCATCAACAACCCAGAGCGCCAAATCGCGTTGCTGGACAACCCATTCGTGTTGTTGCACGACAAAAAAATCTCCAACATCCGTGACTTGCTGCCAACCTTGGAGCAAGTAGCGAAAGCTGGCCGTCCATTGCTGATCATCGCTGAAGATGTCGATGGCGAAGCGCTGGCAACCCTGGTAGTGAACAACATCCGCGGCATCTTGAAAACGACTGCAGTTAAAGCCCCAGGCTTTGGTGACCGTCGTAAAGCCATGTTGGAAGACATCGCGATTCTGACTGGCGGTACTGTGATCTCTGAAGAAGTGGGCCTGAAACTGGAAGCCGTACAACTGCACGATCTGGGTCAAGCCAAACGCATCGAAGTGGGCAAAGAAAACACCATCATCATTGACGGTGCTGGCAACGAAGAAGCGATCAAGGCCCGTATCACTCAAATCAAAACACAAATCGAAGAAGCTTCTAGCGACTACGACCGTGAAAAACTGCAAGAGCGCGTGGCCAAACTGGCTGGCGGTGTTGCCGTGATCAAGGTTGGCGCGACGACTGAAATCGAAATGAAAGAGAAAAAAGCCCGCGTGGAAGATGCATTGCACGCGACACGTGCTGCGGTTGAAGAAGGTATTGTGGCTGGCGGTGGCGTGGCATTGATTCGTGCCCGCGAAGCGATTGCCAAAGTGAAAGGTGACAACCTGGATCAAGAAGCCGGTATCAAGATCGTTCTGCGTGCGGTTGAAGAGCCACTGCGTCAGATCACACAGAACGCTGGCGTTGAACCATCAGTCGTGGTGAACAACGTGGCTGCCGGTAAAGGCAACTACGGTTACAACGCAGCCAACGAAACCTATGGCGACATGGTTGAGATGGGCGTACTGGATCCAACTAAAGTGACCCGCTCTGCCTTGCAACACGCGGCTTCTGTGGCTGGCCTGATGCTGACCACTGACTGCATGGTGGCTGAACTGCCTAAAGAAGATGCACCAGCGATGGGTGGTGATATGGGCGGTATGGGTGGCATGGGCGGTATGATGTAATTTTTGCATTTAAGCAGTTCAGTGATACTGCGTTGCTTATCCTTGTCGTACTTGTTGTACTGCCTACGGATAGCTGGTTTGTTACACTTTTCTGCTTAACGCAAAAACGCTCTAAGTACCATCAAAAAAAACAAAACCCGCTTCGGCGGGTTTTTTATCTTCAATAGACAGGAGATTCACTACAAAAAACCTCGCTACGTATTCATAGTATTAATAACTCCATGAAGGTATGATTAGATTGATTTAAATGAGCGACTAATCGCAATTACAAATAGAACGTTATTGACACGTTTACTGAGATTGCAAAGAGATATATGACAGATACGCAAAAAACACACTTAGAGCATATTCAAATTAGGGGTTTTAAATCTATTCAATCTCTAAACCTTGAAATGAAACCGATTAACATCCTAATTGGTGCAAACGGCTCTGGCAAATCAAACTTCATTTCCCTCTTTACTTTTCTAAGAAATTTATCTGAAGGAAAACTTCAGACCTATGTCGAAAAAAACGGATTTGCAAATGCATTTTTTCATTTTGGGCCAAGAGTTACGCCCTTCATAGAAATAAATATTGATGTTGGTTTTAATGGCTATCATGTGCAATTTTCTCACGGTCCAGATGATGACTCTCTAGTATTTGAGAATGAATATTGTACGATTAAAAGCTCCAATAGGCCGTGGACTGTCAAAGGTAAAAAAGGAGAAAGCGGACTACTTCCAGATGGAGAGGCTGCCAGTAGATACGTAAGGAAGTACACAAGAGAATACTTAGAAGAGTGCCGTGTTTATCACTTTCATGATACTAGCTCGACCGCCGGCTTTAAACAGGCTTGCAATCTGACAGATTCGGACTATTTATTCTCTAATGCCAGCAATATTGCTGCGTTCCTATACCGGCTCAAATCAAGTACAGATAGCATCTTTATCAAAGCTTATCAGGACATTATTGACGCCATTAAAACAGTAGCTCCATATTTCCATGATTTCTACCTTGAGCCAAGGGGGGAGAGTACTGATGAAAAAGTTCTGCTCAAGTGGCTTCATCGGGACCATTCAGAACCTTTCTCAGCGAATCAACTATCAGATGGCACTGCTCGTTTTATTTGTATGGCGACACTTTTTTTGCAACCTATTGCACTTCGTCCAAAGTCTATTGTTTTAGATGAACCTGAGCTAGGACTACATCCCGCAGCCTTAGAAGTACTGGCAGAACTCGTAAAAGTTGCATCCAAAGCAAACCAAGTCATATGTTCAACACAATCAGTAACTTTCGCAAACCAGTTTGACGCAGAAGACTTCATTGTAGTTGATCAAGAAAAAGGAGCATCAAAATTTAGGAGAGTTGAGGAAAAAGAATTAAAAGATTGGCTTGAAGATTACTCTATGGGTGATATTTGGACCAAAAACCTCATTGGAGGTCGTCCAGAATGGTAAGAATAGGATTGTCAGTTTAAGGCCCTACTGAAGAACGTTTTGTTAAAGCAGTATTAGCACCTTACTTAGCCACCAAAAACGTTATGGTTACACCGATTTCAATGGGTGGGGATGTCAGTATAGACAGAATAAAAAGCGATCTAAAGAAAATAGGTTTTAGCTTTGATTATGTCAGTACATTGTATGATTTTTACGGATTTAAGAAGAAGCTAGCAGGCGAAAATAAGACAGGCTTAGAACAGCGTATTGTTGATGTTGTACATGAAAGCATTAAACCTAAATTAATTCCGTACATCCAGATGTATGAGTTTGAAGGACTTTTGTTTTCATGTCCTGAGGGCATGGAGCGCGGATTAAATGAGTCTGGAGTGAAAGAGTGGTGCCAGACAGTTCTAGACACCTTTGAAAGTAACCCAGAAAAAATCAACAACTCTGTCGAAACTTCGCCATCTAAGAGGCTAGAGAAAAAAACAGGGTACCGTAAAACCACTCATGGGCCCAATATAGCTAAAGAAATTGGCATCAAAAAGATAAGAGAAATGTGCGTTGGATTTGATGCATGGCTTACTAAACTTGAATCACTCTGTAATGATTAAACGTCTACTTTCTATTAAAGCAAAATTAGTCGGGCCTGCGAACATAATTTGTAACCTAAAAGGTTGTTATGAACCAAGCATCATGCCTATGTAGGATTTTGCTTCTTTATGACTCTCCGTCATAATGTGTTGTTTGCTTTTTAAAGCATTATTATAAAGAGATACCAAAGGAAATTTATGATCACCTTAAACACCCTCACTCAACGCCTGAGCTATATCGTCGGCGAAAATATGGCTCACCAATTGCAAAATGACGGCCTGGAGCTGGATGCTGCGGCCGTGGCGCTGGCAGTGAGCGATGTGATGGCCGGCAATGCTTCACGCATGACCGACGACGAAAAACGCAGTACAGTGGAACAAGTACAACAAGAGAGCCAGGCCAGACAGATGGCTGCCCACGCGAAAAACAAGGCGGCAGGTGAAGCCTATCTGGCAGACAATGCGAAAAAAGAAGGCGTAACCACGACAGCAAGTGGCCTGCAGTACAAACAACTGGTCGCAGGCGATGGTGCCAAACCTACCACCAGCGACCGTGTCAAAGTCCACTACCACGGCACACTGACCGACGGCACGGTGTTTGATAGCTCTTATCAGCGCGGCGAACCGATTGTGTTCCCGGTGACTGGCGTGATTGCAGGCTGGGTAGAAGGCTTGCAGTTGATGAACGTAGGTAGCAAGTTTGAGCTGACCATTCCATCGCACCTGGCGTATGGCGCAAACGGCAGCGGCCCGGTGATTGGCCCGGATGCGACGCTGGTGTTTCAGGTTGAGTTGTTGGCTATCGAATAAGCCGGTCCTAGTAGTACAAATTCAAGGCAATACAGATTCAGGGCACCCGTCGGGTGCCCTTTTTCATGGGGCCGCTCATTCCCGGCTTGCCTCCCTGCCTGCGCTATTGTTAGACTTTGTGAATCTTTCACATTGTCGAGCGCCACAGATGCAAGATCCTCAATTAAACTTAACCGGTGAAATCGTGACTGTGCGCCCTGAACACAGCATAGATACCATTCAGCACCTGCCCAATTATGTGGGCATCTCTCAAATGACGGCGGGGGCTAGTGGCATTTCGATGAATATCGTGGTGATCCCGCCAGCGGCCAAAGCGCAACCGCATTACCATCAAGGCTTTGAAACGGCGATTTACCTGCTGAAGGGTGAAGTGCAAACGTTTTATGGTGAAAATTTGAGCAAGTCCTGCACCAATCAAGCGGGCGACTTTATTTTCATCCCGGCAGGGGTGCCGCATCAGCCTGTCAATTTGAGCCCTGATACCGAAGCGATTGCGCTCGTGGCACGTAACGATGCCAATGAGCAGGAAAGTGTGCGGGTCTATGCGGCTCAGGCCACTGTGCTTGCCTGATCAAGCCGCTGGTAAAAAACCTAGACTGACTCTTGTCGCTGACCGCGACCCAACAAGGCGCTGACCGCTTCTTGCGCCGTTTTCTGGTTAGTGAGTAGTTGATTGACTTCAAAAGTGATGGGCATTTCGACGTCTATGGTTTCGGCACGACGCATGACTTCACGCGCAGTATTGACGCCTTCTGCCACGTGGCCTAATCCCGCCAGAATGCTTTCAAGTGATTTGCCCGAAGCCAGCTGCAAGCCGACTTCACGGTTACGCGAGTATTGACCGGTACAGGTCAGGATCAAGTCGCCCGCCCCCGCCAAGCCCATAAAGGTCTCGGCCTTGGCACCCAGCGCCATGCCAAAGCGGGTGATTTCGGCTAAGCCCCGCGTGATCATGGCAGCGCGCGCATTGTTACCAAAGCCCATGCCGTCAGAGATGCCGGCGGCAATCGCCATCACGTTTTTAACCGCCCCACCTACCGAAGCGCCGACCACGTCGACGCTATCGTAGACGCGCAAGCAGCCGCCATGAATCAGCTGTGCAGATTGCTGCGCCAGCTCGCGGTGATTGGCGGCGAGTGTAATTGCCGTTGGCAGGCCTCGCACCAGTTCGGCGGCAAAGCTGGGGCCGCTTAACACGCCCCATGGATACTCTGCGCCCAACTCCTCTTGCGCCACTTCAAAAGGCAGTTTTGCCGTTTGCGGCTCCAGGCCTTTGTTGGCCCAGATCAAGGGCTGTTGTATGGCCAGACTTTTGAGTTGCTGCAAAATCGGCCGGAAACCCGCCGTAGGCACCACGGATAAAATCAAATCGGCGCCATCAATCGCTGCAGCCAGATCATCCTCTACCGAGAGTTTTTCAGGGAAAGCAAAGTCGCCCAGATACAGCGGATTGGCACGCGCCTTGCGCATGCCAGAAACGTGCCCGCTATTACGCGCCCACAACACCACCTCGTGCTGCAAGGCAATATGCATGGCAAGTGCAGTACCCCAGGCACCTGCACCAAGAACGGCAACTTTACTCATTTGGATGGATCCTGATCAGTCACCGCGAGCTGTCTGCGGTGACTGACAAAGTGAGACGAAATTAGTTAGGAGCGCCAGCCGCTTGCGCAGCTTGTTGCTGCTGTTGCAGATACAAGGCTTCAAAGTTGATCGGGTTCAACAACACGGGCATGAAGCCAGCGCGGGTAACCATATCGGAGATGGCTTCGCGTGCATAAGGGAACAAGATGTTAGGGCAAGCCACCGCCAGGATAGGCTCCATGTTTTCTTGTGGCACGTTGCGGATGGCAAAAATACCGGATTGGTTCACTTCTACCAGGAATGCGGTTTTATCTTCGATTTTCGCGGTCACAGTCACTTTGATGGAGACGTTGAAAATACCATCTTCAACCTGTTGTGCCGTATTACCCAGTTCTACATTGATCTGTGGCGTCGTACGCTCGGTGAAAATCGCTGGTGCATTAGGCACTTCGATAGAAGCATCATGCACATACAATTTTTCGATGCTGAAAATCGGTGCTGCGTTTTGGTCCGCTTGGTTTTGTGGTTCCTGAGCCATGAATCGTCCTTAAAATTATCAATACACAAAGGCGCTATTCTAACCGGACATCCCTAGCCTGACTATGGGTTTTTTATGACAGCGGACAGGTCACTTCAAGCGGCCAGCAACGGGTCCAGACCGCCCTGCACATCCAGGGCATGCAAGTCATCAAAGCCGCCAACATGGTGCTCGCCAATAAAAATCTGTGGCACCGTACGGCGGCCGGTTTTTTCCATCATTTCGGCCCGTAACTCTGGCTGCAAATCGACACGAATTTTTTCAATTTCGGTCACGCCCTTGTTTTTCAATAACCGTTCGGCATTGATGCAATAAGGGCAGACTGCCGAGGTATACATCACTACTTTTGCCATCATGATTCCTTTCAAGTGGATGACTTGGTGGCTGGCATCTTGGCCTCCACCCAGGCGGCCATGCCACCTTTGAGCACATTCAACGTGGTAAAGCCCTGTGCCTTGAGCAATTTGGCGGCGGCGTTGGCGCGGCTGCCGCGCTGGCAAACCAGCAACACCGGCTTTTCCTTGAATTTTTGAATTTCATTTATGCGGTCAGCCAGTTGCGCAAGCGGAATATGGCGCGCACCCTGCAAATGCCCCTGGGCAAATTCGTCCGCCTCGCGCACATCCAGTACCAAAGCAGATTTTCTATTCATCAGCATCACGGCTTCAGTGACTGAGAGCACAGTTGCCCCCGCCGCAGAACGGCTCAGCATGGGTAAGATGAGCGCCAGGCCAGAGCCCACCGCCAGTCCGATTAACAACACATTATGTTTTAAAAATTCCACAGCGTTACTCACTTTGTTGGGTTATGACGACCGGTGTGCGGTCTTCAGGAGACTGGCCGCTTGGGTAGGCGTGACCAGCGGTTGCGATTATAATAGACGAATTCATCAATCCGACATTTCGTCACCACTTTTAAAGATTGTTAGCCATGTCTATCAAACCTGTCATATTGCTGATCCTCGATGGTTTTGGCCACAGCGAGACCCGCGAACACAATGCTGTTTTACAGGCAAACACGCCCAACCTCGACCGGCTCAAAGCCACTTACCCCCACAGCCTGATCAACGCCTCCGAACACTATGTCGGCCTGCCAGACGGCCAAATGGGCAATTCTGAAGTGGGTCACCTGAATATTGGGGCGGGACGCATTGTCTTTCAAGACTTTGAGCGTATTAATAACAGTATCAGCAGTGGTGAGTTTTTCAAGTTACCCGCCCTGGTCAATGCCATGCATGCCCTCAAAGCCAGTAACAAAGCGCTGCATATCCTGGGCCTGCTGTCTGATGGCGGCGTGCATAGCTACCAGCCGCATATTCACGCCCTGCTCGAAATGGCCAAGCAACAGGGCCTGAGCAAGGTGTATGTGCATGCCTTTCTCGATGGCCGCGACACCCCGCCCAAAAGCGCGCAGCCTTACCTGCAAGCGCTCGAAGACCATCTCCAGCAGCTTGGCGTTGGCCGGGTGGCCTCTGTGGGCGGCCGCTTTTATGGCATGGACCGCGACAAGCGCTGGGAGCGTGTCTCGGTGGCTTATGAGTTGCTGGTCAATGGTACAGCCGAATATGTGGCGGCAGATAGCCTGACCGCCTTGCAGCAAGCGTACGCCCGCGATGAAAGCGACGAGTTTGTGAAGTGCACGGCGATTCGCGCTGCTGACGAAGCCCCCGTGCGTATGGAAGACGGTGACTGCCTGGTGTTCATGAACTTTAGGAGTGACCGCGCCCGCCAGCTGACCGATGCCCTGCTCAACCAGCAGTTTGCAGGCTTTGAGCGCAGCCGGGTGCCACGCTTTAGCCACTATTTTACGCTGACCCAGTACGACAAAAACCAGACGCTGGCAGAACCGATTTTCGCGCCCTACACCGTGCCCAATACCTTTGGCGAATACGTCTCCAAGCTCGGGCTCAAGCAATTGCGCATTGCCGAAACTGAAAAATATCCACACGTGACGTTCTTCTTCAACGGCGGTGAAGAAACCGTTTTTGCTGGTGAAGACCGTATTCTGGTGCCTTCACCCAAAGTTGCGACCTATGACTTGCAACCAGAAATGAGTGCGCCAGAAGTCACCGACAAACTGGTCGCCGCCATTGAATCACAGCAATATCAGGCCGTGATCTGCAACTATGCCAATGGCGATATGGTGGGCCATACCGGCAACTTGCAAGCGGCCATTAAAGCGGTAGAAACGCTGGACACCTGTGTCGGCCGGATTGTGGCGGCTGCCCAAAAAACCGGCGCTGAAGTGATTATTACCGCCGACCATGGCAACGCCGAGAGCATGTTTGACCACACCAGTGCGCAGGCACACACCCAGCACACCACCAATCTGGTGCCCTTTATTTACGTTGGGCGCCAGGCGATGATTCGTAGCGGCGGCGCACTGTCAGACATTGCACCGACCTTGTTATCGCTGATGGGGGTCGCACAACCTGCAGAAATGACCGGCCAGTCGCTGATCCAATTGAATGCTGCGGCCTGAGTGGCCACTCAGGTGCATGACTCCGATCCTCGTTAAGCAGCTGGCAAAGCCAGCGATCAAGTGCTTTAGCCTGTTGGCAGGCCTCTGGCTCTGTGGCGCCGTGAGCCTGCCAGCGCAGGCCGCGACTGCGGACAAAACAGAAACGACCAAAGGCGATCTCGAACAGGTCAAAGAGAAAATTCAGCAACTGGCCAATGCGCTGAAAGCTTCGCGCGTGGCCAAACAGGATGCACATGAAGCGCTCAAGGCTTCGGAAACGGCCATCAGCGCATCCCGCAAAAAATTGCGCGAGATTCAGGATGCGCAGCTGGAAAACCGCAGCAAGTTACAAGACTTGCAAAAGCAGCTCAACGGTCTGCAACGTCAGGTCAACCAGCAAAAACAATCGCTCAACGAGCAGCTAAACCAGCAATATCGGCATGGCAACCATAGCCCGCTGCAAATGCTGTTGCAACAACAGGACCCCAACAACACGGCACGCAATCTTAAATACCTGGGCTATCTGACGGCGGCGCACCAGCAACAGATTCAGTCGCTGCAAACTAACCAGGAAGCCATAGACCGCGTCCGCACGCAAACCACCGAACAATTGCACGAAACCGAACGTCTGGCCAGCCAATACAGCGACACCACGCAAAAACTGGAAAACGAAAAATCACTGCGTAGCGAGGCGTTAAAAGAGCTGTCCAAACAGATCGAAACGCAAGAACAGCAGATGGTCCGGCTGAAAAAAGACGAAGAAGCGCTGTCACAGTTGTTCCAGCGCTTGCTGGCCGAGGCCAAGAAACGTGAGCAGGAAGCGCTGGCGAAAGCCAAGCGCGAGAAAGAAGCAGCGGCTAAAAAAGCCGCCGAACTGGCGACGCGCAAAAAGAAATCTGGCGGCCGCACGTTTGAGCATACGCCGCAAGCGACAGTCGATGAATCAGGCAGCGACACGCAAAGCAGCACCGTGATTGCCAAAAACGAAACGCTGCCTGAATACAATGCCAACAAGGAAAACTTTGCCCAGTTACGGGGACGCTTGCGCCTGCCGGTGCGCGGCGATGTGATCAACCGTTTTGGCACGGCCCGGGCAGAGACCGGGGTAAGCTGGAAAGGCATCTTCATCCGCGCCAGGGAGGGCAGCGAGGTGAAATCGGTCGCGGGCGGGCAAGTGGTGTTTGCCGACTGGATGCGTGGCTTTGGCAACCTGATTGTGATTGACCACGGCAACGGCTACATGAGCCTGTACGGTAACAACGAGGCCTTGTACAAATCGTCAGGGCAAAGTGTTAAAGCGGGCGATACGATTGCCGCGGTGGGCAATAGCGGTGGCAATGCTGAAAATGGGGTTTATTACGAACTGCGCCGCAACAGTGTGCCGTTTGATCCGCTGCAATGGAGTAGTGTGCGTTAGGCGTTGGCCCGCCTTGCGCACCCCGGTGTCCTGGTCGGCGCGCGGTCCTAGTACCGTTCTTCTGTTGAAGAATCCACGGCCTCGCGCACATGCTGCCTGGCTTCCAGATACAACTTGTCCAGCTCAGCTTGCGACATGGTAAGCGTGGTGTTAGAGACCTGCATGAGTTGCACGGGGCGTGTGCCCCCCGCTGCTGGCATGGCATCCGCTGGCGGCGCCAGATCATTGGACGACACATCACTGGGTGGCAGGGGAAGCGCTGTAGACACTTGGCTGGGCGCATCTTCGCTACAAGCCACCACCAAAAAACTACAGGTCAGAGATAAAAACAGTTCAGAATAACGCACGGCAATACGACACTTCTATCAAATACTCAAAAATCTTATTCACCCATCACATGCATGAGGACGCGTCTGCGGGCAGGCAGGTGTCGATGCTCAAACAAAAAAATGCCTTGCCACTGGCCCAGGGCAACCCTGCCTTGTAGCACAGGAATCGACAAGCTGGTTTGTGTCAGCGCGGTACGCACATGTGCAGGCATGTCATCCGGGCCCTCCACAGTATGAATGAACAGGTCATCGCCATCCGGTACCAGCCGGTTAAAAAAGGCTTCCAGGTCCACCAGCACATCGCGGTCATAATTTTCATTGATCAGCAGGCTGGCTGAAGTGTGCTGGATATACAGCGTCAACAAGCCGGACTGAATGCCGGATTGCTGCACCCATTGCAATACCTGCGGCGTGATGTCATACAAACGCCGACCTTGGGCATTAATAGAGAGGGTTTCGTGCTGTTGTCGCATCCATCAATCTATCCGTAAATCAGCGTCAGTTTACCAGTAACGCCAGCCGCCGCCCCAATAGGGCCGGGGTCCCCAAGGGCCACCATAAAAACCGGGGCCGCCGTAAAAACCTGGCCCGTAAAACCAGGGATCCATGCTGCGCAACCGGGCATAATCCCGTTCACGCTTTAACTTGGCTTCTGCCTCGGCGCGCGCTTTTTCACGCTTGTTAATCTCATCGGCGATGGCGTTTTGCTGCGCCAGTGCATTTGCCTGCTGCATATAATCAAGCACGCCTTTGGAAATACCTTTTTGATGCCACGACAGCACCTCTGAAGGGGTCAATGCATAACGCGATTGCGACTGCTTGATTGCATCAATAATTTCGGCATCCGTCTTGCCCTGCTTGCTCATGGTCACAATCTCATCCAAACTCAACGTCGACTGCGGCGGTGGCACCAGCGCAGCGAGTTGCTCGGGAGAAATACGGTCAATCTGCACCGGTTGCGGTGGTTGTGTCGCGCATCCGCTCATCAAACCGAGCAAAAAAATGATCAAGGACAAACGCCAAGCTTGTGAGTCTCGCATAGTTGCTCCATTTTACACCCGCACAATAAAAAAGGGTCATACGAATATGACCCTTTGCTTGCACCACAGGTTCAGCCTGCAGGCAGATGACCACGCTGCGCCCAAGATGCGCGCGCTGACACTCAGGCTTTGCGGAACTGCATTTTCCCACCCTGAAAATCCACCTGTATCGTGTCTTTGGCTGCAAACTGCCCAGCCAGGATTTCACGTGCCAGCGGATTCTCAATTTCACTTTGAATGGCGCGTTTGAGCGGACGTGCGCCATAAACGGGATCAAAGCCTGCATTGGCAATTTCGGCCAGCGCTGCGTCGGTGACGTCGAGTTGCATCTCCATGGCCGCCAGCCGTTTGGCCAGCAATTGCAACTGGATATTGGCAATCGACTTCACATGCGTCTCACCCAGTGAATGGAACACGACCACCTCATCAATGCGGTTGATGAACTCTGGCCTGAAGTGCGTTTTCACCTCACCCATCACCGCCAGTTTAACCACCTGGTAATCCTGGTCACTCATGCTCTGAATCATCTGGCTACCCAGGTTAGAAGTCATGATAATGACGGTATTCTTAAAGTCTACCGTCCGCCCCTGGCCATCGGTCAGGCGACCATCGTCCAGCACTTGCAGCAACACGTTAAACACATCTGGATGCGCTTTTTCCACCTCGTCCAGCAATACGACTGAATAAGGCTTGCGGCGCACGGCTTCGGTCAGCGTGCCGCCTTCTTCATAGCCAACATAGCCGGGGGGCGCACCAATCAAACGCGAGACCGAGTGTTTTTCCATAAACTCACTCATGTCTATGCGCACCAGATGGTCTTCACTGTCGAACAGAAAGTTGGCCAGCGCCTTGCACAACTCGGTTTTACCCACGCCAGTCGGCCCCAGGAACAAAAAGCTGCCATATGGTCGGTTAGGGTCACTCAAGCCACTGCGTGAACGGCGGATCGCATCCGAGACCAGCCGAACCGCTTCGTCCTGCCCCACCACGCGCGCATGCAGGCTATTTTCCATATTGAGCAGTTTTTCGCGCTCGCCGGTCATCATTTTACTGACCGGGATGCCGGTAGCCCGGCTGACCACTTCAGCAATTTCATCGGCACCGACTTCGGTACGCAACATTTTATGTTTGACCGTGCCACTCGCTTCAGCGCTTGACGCGTGCTTCAACTGGGCTTCGAGTTGCGGCAATTTGCCATACTGCAACTCTGAGACTTTTTGCCAGTCGCCTTTGCGTTTGGCGGCTTCCATCTCCAGTTTAATTTTTTCAATCGCCTCTTTAACGCCTGCCGAGCCTTGTACGGCAGCTTTCTCCGCTTTCCAGATTTCTTCGAGGTCGGCATACTCTTTTTCGAGCTTGCTGATTTCTTCTTCAATCAGGCCAAAGCGTTTCTGGCTGGCTTCATCTTTCTCGCGGCGCACGGCTTCACGCTCAATCTTAAGCTGAATCAGTCGGCGATCCAGCTTATCCATCACTTCCGGCTTGGAGTCGATCTCCATCTTGATACGCGAAGCCGCCTCGTCGATCAGATCGATGGCCTTATCCGGCAAAAAACGGTCCGTAATATAGCGGTTAGACAGTTCTGCCGCCGCGACAATGGCCGGGTCGGTAATTTCCACACCATGGTGTAATTCGTACTTTTCCTGCAAACCGCGCAAGATGGCAATGGTCGCCTCGACGCTAGGTTCATCCACCAGTACCTTCTGGAAGCGACGCTCCAAGGCCGCATCTTTCTCGATATATTTACGGTATTCATCGAGCGTGGTCGCGCCCACGCAATGCAGCTCACCCCGGGCCAATGCAGGCTTGAGCATATTGCCGGCATCCATCGCGCCTTCAGATTTACCGGCACCGACCATGGTATGAATCTCGTCAATAAAGACGATGGTCTGGCCTTCGTCTTGCGCCAGCTCCTTGAGCACCGCTTTCAAACGTTCTTCAAATTCGCCGCGGTATTTGGCCCCGGCCAACAGGGCGGCCATGTCCAGGCTCAATACTTTTTTGTTTTTTAGCGAATCAGGCACTTCGCCATTGACGATACGCTGCGCCAGGCCTTCCACAATCGCGGTTTTACCCACACCGGGCTCACCGATCAATACCGGATTATTTTTGGTGCGGCGCTGCAAGACCTGAATGGCGCGCCGAATCTCGTCATCGCGGCCAATCACCGGATCCAGCTTGCCAGCACGGGCGCGCTCGGTCAGGTCCAGCGTGTATTTTTTCAACGCTTCGCGCTGGCCTTCGGCTTCCTGGCTGTTGACGGAATCATTGCCGCGCACGGCTTTAATCGCCTGTTCAAGTGCGGTTTTACTCAAGCCATGTTGCTTGAGCAGTTGCCCGGTGGGGCCTTTATCTTCGGCCAGCGCCAGCAAGAACATTTCGCTGGCGATATAGCTGTCTCCGCTCTTTTGCGCGAGCTTGTCAGTGACATTGAGCAAATTATTAAGGTCGCGCGACACGCTGACATCACCGCTGTTTTCGCTGACTTTAGGCAGGTTGTCTATGGCTTGTTGCAACCCGGTTTTAAGTGCGCTGACTTGCGCGCCTGCGCGAGACAGCAGCGCCGCTACCCCACTGTCGTCCTGGTTGAGCATGGCCAGCAACAAGTGAGGCGCTTCTATGGTGGGATGGTCCGCCCCGACGGCCATGCTCTGCGCATCGGCCAGGGCCTGTTGAAATTTAGTCGTGAGTTTATCAAAACGCATGGCAAACCCTTTCTTGATTAAAGTATCGCCGCACGCTTGCGGCTGGATACCCATATAATGCGGCGGGTTTTTGCGTTTTCAATAGCGCCAGATCAAATGACAGCGTTTTTGAGCTGGCTATTTTGCGAATGGCAGGACTTTCAAGCCTTGATCACTGGTATTCACGGCCAGCGACACCTGGCCTTGCAAATTGAGCCATTGCGGGTAATCCAGCTTGGTTGTGCTATGCAGCATGACACTGGGCGCGCCCCAGGTACGGCCACCATCCACAGAGACCATGGCCACAATATCAAAACCGCTGCCATCCCGCTCTTGCCAGGCCAGCCAGACTTTATCGGCCACGCTCAACAAGGCCGGATGACTGGCATTGCGTTTGAGGTCACCAATCCGTTTCGGCGGTGAGCTCACCCAGGCTTGGCCATCCATGCGCGCCAGCCGCAAGCCGGGCTTGTCCCCTGCCCCATCAAAATAGGCCAGGTGATAGCCAAAGCCTTCACCAACCGCAATCGCAGCACCATGATGCGGACAACCATCCAGTTTCCAGTGACCATAACTGGCACGCACCAGCACCGGTTTGCCGGTGCCACCAATTTCGGCCATGGCATGGTCGCGCTCACTGCCCTCAAAGACATGCCGCCACAAGACCGCCACCGTGCCATCCGGCTTGCTGGTCATGGCAATCCGGCAACACTCGCAGCTGCTATCCGCCAATTTTTGTTCTGGGGCAAAACTTTTGCCTTGATCGCTTGAAACCGCATAGTAAATGGCAGCACCATCATACGGTTTACCCGTAGCCTTGGCGGCCAGCAAATCACGTTTATCCACCCAGGCCACGGTGATGGTGCCATTGGCGGCCACGTGCAAACTGTCAAAACGGTGGGTGATTTCATCGCGGTGCTGGTGCACGATATAAGGGGCCTCAAAGCTTTTGCCGCCATCGGTAGAGCGTGCAAACCAGATATAGCCGGCATAAGGCTTTTTCAGCGATTCGGTCCAGGTGACATACAGATGGCCATTGGGGCCAACCGCAATCTTGGGCCTGGCTTCGCCATCGGCGGCCACTTTCATCGGCAACGGATTGACCACGGTTTCCCGACCAAGGGGTTTGCCCGTGGCATCCAGCAAAGACACCCAGACCTGACCCTGCCTGGCCTGAGCCAGCCAGATGCGGCCGGCACCCTCGGGCGCGACACTGACGGCCAGGGCGTTGGGCGCCTGCTCGGCATGGCCCTCATGACCTTCGTGCGCTTGCGCACAATCCACCCAGCTTGTCATCAGGACAAATAGCCCTAAAACCACGCTTAACCCGTGCCTGAGCAGATTGATTTTATGTATAAAATTGACGTTCATTAACACAAGTGAAACTCGCTAAAGTTTAGCGCCAACTGCGCCGTTAACCCACTTAATCGTCCCAGATAGACGCCTGGAATCAAGCAGACTGAATTATGTTACCCACCGTTTTTGATCATCATAGCACAGCATGGTTGCAGCCATTTGCCGTCACCATGCCCGATATGGCTATGCTGGCCATCAATCGCCGTGCAGTGAGCCTGGCGGCAAACGAACAGGCATTGTCTCTGCTCGCACCAATAGGCAAGGAATTACCCAAAGAGTCACGTCAGGTGCTCATCGAAGCCATGCGCGAAGGCAAAACCGAGCTAAACATCACGCTTACCCTCAAAGGCCTCAAGCGCGATTTCAAATGCAGACTATTCTATCCGCAACACACCCGTCGCGCCGTGGGCCTCATGCTGGAGGAAGAAGAAAAGACCTTGACCGACCAGTTGCTGCATATGCAATCCATCGTGCATTCACTGATCGAAATGAGCCCTGACCTGATTTGCATCAAGGATAGCGACAACCGCTGGATGATGGCCAACGAGCAAATGCTCAACACCTTCCAGATCAACCATTTTGACTTTGAGTTTTTGAATAACCGTCAAATTGCGCAAACCTTGCACCCGGTATTCCGCAACAGTTTTGAACATCACGAAAAATCAGACCAACAAGTCTGGCAAACGCGCCAGCCCTATCACAATGAAGAGTTGGTGCATTTGCCACAAGGCGGTCATAAAACGCTGGAGGTGCATAAAGTCGCCTACTACGACCGCAAAGACCTTCCAAGCCACCTGATCACGGTCGCCCGCGATGTGAGCGAGCAAAAGTTTATTCAAACCCAACTCAACAACCGCAGTGCCGTGCTGGATACCCTGATCTCATGCGACTGGATGCTGCACTCGACTGAACGCTGGCAAACGGTGGCAGAAAACGTACTGCAACAATGCTGCCTGTCCTTCAGATTCAGTCGCGCCACCCTGCTGCAGCATGAGAATATCCATACGCGCAACAAGACAGAAATGCGCTCCAAGGCCCTGTTTCATTGGGCCATGAACGGCTTTCATGCCACGTATGAGCACTGGGAAAAAGTGTCTTTCCTCACGCCAGAACTACAACGCTGGCATGCCCTGCTGGCGCAGGGCCAGCCGGTCATGTGTGATGCCCTGAGCCTGCCAGAGGCCGAGCGCGCCCTGCTCAAGTCGCACGACACGGTCAACCTGGTCATTGTGCCGCTGATGCTGGACGATGACTGGTGGGGCTCCATGGTCATTGAACGCTGTTTTGATGCAGAGCCGACCAGTTCACAAGAACTGGGCTCACTGATGGCTATCGGCCGCACCTTGAGCGTGGCCATCAACCGCGAACAAACCGGCAAACATCTCAAGCTGGCAAAAATCGCCTTTGACAGTACTACCGAAGGCATCATGATTGTGAACCCGGCCGGGGAGCTGGTGGGGATCAACCAGGGTTACACCTTGATTACCGGCTATGCAGAAGAAGAGGTGCTGGGCAGCAAACCGCAAATCTTCAAACAGCGTCCGCGCGGCTTGTTTGGTGCGCTCAAACGTCATGGCAAATGGTCTGGCGAAATTGAGAATGTCCGCAAAAACGGTGAGAGCTACACCGAGTGGATGACCATCACGGCGGTGCGTAACCACGCCAATGCCATCACCAACTATGTGGGCGTGTTTGCGGATATTTCGGAAATGAAACGTTCGCAACGCCAGTTGAACTCTCTGGTCAATCACGATCCGCTGACCGGCCTGCCTAACCGCCGTCTGATTAATCACCTGTTCGCGCATGCGATTCAGCGCTCCGGCCGCAATGAGCAGCAAGCGGCCATTCTGTTTATCGACCTCGACCGCTTTAAAAATATCAACGACAGCCTGGGGCATTATGCCGGCGACCAGTTATTGTTGAGCGTAACCGAACGTCTGCGTCAGGCCGTCCGTGAGTCTGACATCGTTGGCCGCCTTGGTGGTGACGAATTCATCATCATGCTGGAAAACCTGCGCAGCAAGGCCGATGCCTCACAAAAAGCGCATGATATTCTGGAAGCCCTGCGTGTTGAATTCAATATTGATCACCACCAGATTTTTGTCAGTGGCAGCATAGGTATCTCGATGTACCCGCAGGATGGGCAGGATGTCGAGAGCCTGATCAAAGCCGCCGACCTCGCCATGTATCAGGTCAAAAACAACGGTAAAAACCATGTCGCGTTTTACGACGCTGCACTGAGCCGCGACGCCGTTGAGCACTTCCAGCTGGAAACCGAGTTGCGGCAGGCGCTCAATAAAAACCAGCTGAATATGTTCTATCAGGCCCAGATTGACCTCAAGACAGGCATGATTATTGGCGCGGAAGCGCTCATCCGCTGGATGCATCCGACACAGGGCATTATCTCGCCCGCCAAATTCATCCCGCTGGCAGAAGAAACCGGCCTGATTCTGAGCATAGGGGAATGGGCCCTCGCTCAGTCGGTCCGGCAAGCGCATGCCTGGCATCAACAGTATCCGGAATTCAAGAAAATTGCGATTAATGTCTCTGCTGTGCAGATCATGAAAAGCAAGTTTGCCGACACGGTCTACGGCATCCTGATGGAAAGCGAATGTGACCCATCCATCATTGAGCTTGAAATCACCGAAAGCACCTTGATGCAGCATACGCAACATGTGGTCGACACCTTCAATCAACTCAAGCTGTTGGGAATCAGCATTGCGATTGATGATTTTGGCACCGGCTACTCTTCACTCTCACACTTGAAACGGTTGCCGCTGGACCAGATCAAGATAGACCGCAGCTTTGTCAAAGACCTGCCAAACGACAAGGACGATGCTGCGATTACCAGTGCGATTTACGCCATGGCAACCCAGCTGGGATTTACCGTGGTGGCTGAAGGCGTAGAGACAGAAGAGCAGGAAAAATTTTTACAGCGACTGGGGTGCCAGACAGCCCAAGGCTATCTGTACGCCTACCCGGTCAATGCGGACGATTTTGTAAAACTGTTAACATTAAACAATCAAAGAAAAATAAAACGCCATGCATAATCAAGCCTCCGACACTTATTACATTAGCCCAGACCAACTGCAAGTGGGGTTATATATCCACCTTGATCTCGGTTGGATGGATCATCCATTCTCGGTCAGCAACTTCAAGATCACTGAAGATGCGCAAATTGACACGATCAAATCGCTGGGGCTCAAGCAGCTACGCTATGACCCGCGACGAAGCACCAGTCACCCACTGAAAAAAAATGCCAATGTCGTGGAGTTTCTGGTGAAAAAAGCGTTGTTTCCAGAGCCGGAACCCGCCAAAGAAACAACGCCGCTCAATGCTGCTCAGCAAAAACGACAGGTGCTCAAACAAGTCATCAACGAGAGTGAGCAAAAGTTTATGCGCACCAGTGCCGAGGTCAAAAACATTCAGAAGCTCTCAACCGAGCATCCTGACCAGGCCTATGGACTGGCTCAGACCCTGGTACAAGACCTGGTCAGCAGCACTCTGACTGAAGGTGATATTGCGATCCACGCCATGAGCGGACACCGTATCGGCGATCAGCATTACCAGCATGAGCTGAATACCCTGGTGGCCAGCCTGATCCTGGCCAAGAACCTGAATATCAGCGATGAGGATGCGGTGATACTGGGCATGGCGGCCATTTTGCATGATATTGGCAAGCGGCAGATTAGTGACAAAATCCTGTTGAAAAAGGACCCCCTTAACCTGCGCGAAGTCGCGATTTATCAAACCCACGTCGCCTTAGGCCTGAATATGCTCAAAGAGGTCGCCGTACCCAAAAAAATCATGACACTGATTGCCCAGCATCATGAATTTGCGGATGGCAGCGGTTACCCGCAAGGCCTGCGTGCAGAACAGATTGACCCGTTGGCGCATATCCTGATCATCGCCAATGTGTATGACAATCTATGCAACCCTTCTAACCCGGCCTTGGCAAAAACGCCCTACGAAGCGCTCAGCATGATGTTTGCGCAGCAACGTCACCAATTTGACCAGACCATTTTGCGCCGCTTTATCAAGTGCCTGGGCATTTATCCGCCAGGCAGTGTAGTGCGCCTTTCAGATCAGCAACTGGCAACGGTGATCTCCACCAACCCGCAGCAACCTTTAAGGCCTTTCGTGCAGATCCTCAACGATGATCCTGAGGAAGAGGGTGAAACTTTTGACCTCAGGGAAGCGCTGGACATCAACATCATCCAGTGTCTGAAACCAGAGCAGCTGCCCGATATCCTGCAAAAACGCATGCGGCTCAAACAGCGCACCAGCTACTTTCTGGATAAGGTGTACGCGACCGTTTGACCCGGTTGAAAGATGACCCGCGGTAAAGATGGCGCGGGTCAATAATCAAACTTGACTTGCACATATCCCGTGCGTTGCGGGTAGGGGTGGCGGACATAGGCCTGATCGTTGTTCAGGTTATCGATCCCCACACTGGCGGTCCAGCGCCTGCTCATGTGATAATTGGCCTTCACATCCACGAAAAAGAACTTGCTCGCAGCGATGTAGGTGTCATCATTGACATCGCTGTTATCCAGCAGGTTATATTGGCGGCCGCTATACCGGGCACTCACACTGTAGGTGATCTGACTGCCCTGATGATAGGTCGTCACCAGCTTGAACATTTCGCGTGGAATCCGCGGGGCCTTGTTGCCCTCAATACTACGGTCCACCCGGTTACGGAGTATTTCTGCATCGGTAAACGTGGCACTGCCCAAAATATCCAGGCCATGAATCCATACATCCTGCCATTCTGTGGACAACTCTATCCCCCGGGTCCTGACGTGGTCCAGATTCTGGATAAAGGAACAGCCACCCGCCCCGGCTGTACACACCCCTGTGCCATAGGGAATCGCGCGGCCATTGGCAATGGTCTGTGAGATCAAGGCATCATATTTTTCTTCGTTAAACACGCTGGCGCGAATCAGGCCGTTAGCAAACCGCCTTTCGGCAGTGATTTCAGCTGATAGCACCTCCTCCGGTTTGAGATTCGGGTTGTTCTGGACAATCTGGCTACTCTGCGTAACCTGTTGATAGAGCTCACTCACCGTCGGAAAACGGAATGCCTGTCCAAATGAAGCACGGAATCCCCATTCTGGCATGGGTTCAAAACTCAATGAAACCTTGGGCGAAAACCGGTTAGCCTCTGCTGTCGCATAATTGGCTGTAGACAACACGCCGCCAGTCACGGCCTGGTTACGGCCATCCATAGCCTGCCAGCGCTCTGCACGCCCGCCTAACGTGAGCGACCATTGCGGGTGAAGTTGCCATTTATCCTGAATAAACAATGCTTGCGTACGCGTGCTGCCACGTGAGCTGCTATTCAAGTTGCCTTTGTTTCCCACCTGCCAGTCTGCCGTATCAAAGGTGGTGCTGCCAAGATCGTACTCATCAATATGGTAGCCCACATCCACAACATGCCGCCCCCAACCAGCCTCTGCCGGCCTGAAGGTTGCACGCGCATCAAAGGTGGTCCAGCCCGTGCCTGACATGTCTGTCACGCGCCCGGCACGATTGATGTAGGGATTCCCCGCAGCAAGTGTCGTTGTCGAGGTAGCAATATTTGACTGGCTATTTTTGTCCTGCTGGTAGTCATAGTCTGAAAAAGTCAGTTGCCAGTCAAAAAAGCCTTTGCTGTCCGACTTGAGGTCTATGGCCTGCATGACATGCGTCGCGTCGGCTTTTGACGGATTAAATCCGCTCAAATCATAGCGCAGGCCATTGAGCTGTACGCGGTTGTTATACACCGTGTTTCCATTAGCGTCCTTGAGATACGACGCCACATCCGTATGACTGTTCAAATGCCATAACCCCAGGGTATAGGTGGCTTTCACGGTATCCGTTACATCGTATGCGGCCTTGAACCGCAGATTTGTTTGCTCCGGCCGCTCCATGCTCACTGCCCCAAACACATTACGCGGCAAATTTCTATCGTTCTTGTCGACAGAGGCGCCGGTAACGGCGACCCCGCCCGCTGTGCGGCTCCCAGCACTCAAATCACGGACGACAAAATCCATGGGCTGGCCTTCATTATTCAGATAATCAGCGCTGAGCAGCAGGCTCAGGTCATTCCATTTGTCACCAAGCGAAGCAGAAAGGTGCTGGCCTTCAAGATTGAGTTTTGAATGGTATAAATCAAAATTCTGGCGGAAATACTGCACATTGGTATGCGCCTCCAGCTTGGTCGGCATCCTGGTTTTTACACTGACCACACCGCCAAACGAGTTACCGGCGAACATGGCAGAAAAAGGTCCGTACATCATGCTAATCTGCTCAATCTCATCCGGACCAATCATCCCCCAGCGTGGCGGGAAGGCAAACGAGTTTCCCAGCAAATTGGAGAGTAATACGCCATCTGCGTACAGCATGGTTTGCGCACTTGAAAGTGTCCCCACGGTCCGCCCGGCAATAATGCCGTTTCTATCGCCAATATAGCGCTCCCGGATTTGCAAACTGGGCAAAAACTTCATCGCCTGCGCGGCCGTGGTGGCATTCACACTCTCCTGAATCTGTTTTTTGTTAAAGCTTTCTACGGTGGCCGGATAATCGACAATCCGGCTATCCACCGTACCCGATACCTCGACATCATCCAACTCAACCTGATTATGATCGGCATGCACTGGCATGGATGCCAACCCCAACACCAGGCTGGCACCCCAGTATAGGCTGCCTGGTAAACGAAACTGCTTCATGACTTCTTCCCTGAGCATTTAAGTAGATGGTTAATAAAATAGATTAAAAGCCACATTGACCGACCGCCCCATGCCGGGCAAGTTGATGCCCCATGGAATTGTGCCGAGGCTCATCGGGTCTCCTTGACCAAGATAGGCCCCGCCTAGTGGCGAGTAATAAAGCTTATTCAGGGCATTTTCCACGGCGAAATCCACCCTGAAATGTTTACGACTGTAACTGGTACGCAGATTGAGCAAGCCATACCCATCGGTCTGCGTTTCATTGCGGACCGCTGACACATGCGTCTTTGCACTCACAAGCTGTAGCTCTGCGGTCGACAACCAGCCGCCGACGGCATGCTCTAGCGAGAATCGTCCATTGAGGGGCATGATGTGATAAAGATCATTGCCGCTGGTGGTGTTTTCACCTCGGGTATAACTGATCAGGTATTTTGCCCTGAACTCACCCCAAGACTTCTGCTCAGGATTCAGGACACGATAGGCGGAGAAATCAAGCCCATGCAGCCTGGCGCTTTGATTGGCATACTGCAAAATAACGTAGGCATTATTGTTGGTCCGATTGGCTGGCGAACACCTGCCGCTGTTGCAGCGTTTGGCATCGACATAATCACTGATGTAGGTCAGGTAGGCATTTATTTTGGCTGCCCACACAGACTGTGCTTCATCATGCCAATCCATTGCGAGATTCAGGGTGTGCGCGACTTCAGGTTGCAAATTGACGTCGCCCACATAACCATTGCCGTCGCCGACAAAATTGTTCATGAGCGCAGCCATCGAGAAGGTTGCCCATGGATAGCGCTCATACAGGTTAGGCGATCTGGACTTTCGGGCCAAGCCAAGTTCGTAAGTGGCCTGCTGGGTTGGCATATAACGGGCTAGTGCGGTCCAGTCCCAATTATGGTCCCGACGATCATGACTCAGCGCATTGAAGCTTCTAACATCATTTCGGTAGGAAGCTGTATTACTGTAGCCCTGTACATCTGACGCATCCGTACTCACAATATCCGAGCGTAAGCCCAGAGAGGTCTGCCATGCAGTTCCCCAGTGTGAGTCCATTTCAGCAAACAGGCCAATACGATCGCGGCGCCCGTTACGGATATTTTGAAAATCATTACAGCACATAGAGCCGACTGCCGATCCAACCGGTGGCCACCAGTCATCCAGACGATAGGAAACGAACTCACTCCCGAGTTTGAAAATATGGTCCGTCAAAAACGGGATGCTTAACTTTAACCCACCACCAACGGTTGTCGCTTTGGATAACATGGGCATCAGTTGATCTGCACGTTCTGCACCAATATCCATCGCATGTTTGACCCGTTGACGGTATAGCCTGGCCTGAATATCCCCCCAGTCGAACTCACCGTTGTAGCGAAAGTTGATGTTGGTGTTTTGATTATCCGTCATGTCCATGCGTTGATTCGGAAAGCCCTCAAAACCAACGGTCTGCTGGCTGATACCCAGTTGCAGCAAATGCGAGTCCTGTTTGAAGGCGAGATCAAGCGCTCGGTTAATGGCGCCGGAAATGGCACTGGAGGCAACTACATCGAGATCAGTCGCCTTGATCCAGTCCGCAGAGGGCCACCGACTGAGATCCTTGAAGTCTTTAGCTGCACGATAATTGGAGGCGTCCAATCTGGACTCTGAATACTGGAGATTGAACTGCCTGCTTGCAAAGCCAGCAGCTGCATTCCAGCCATGGGCATAGCCATTACTTCGGTAAAAACTCCCTAAATTGCCGGTGACCAGGGGTTGCTCACCCGTAGCAAACACTGGAGAGGCGGCACTGACTTGAATGGTCCCGCCCAGGCTATCGCCGCCTTCACTCACTGGCACGACCCCGCTGAACACTTTAATCTTGCCCACTCGACTAGGGTGAATATATGAGAGTATGGAGTTCATGTGATTGGGGCATGCGGAGGATAAATCCATGCCATCCACCTGTGTGCGCAAACGTTCATCGGCTAAGCCATGAATCGCAGGTAATCCAGAAATCGTACCTGCCGAATACACACTCAATCCAGGCACCTCTTCCAGCATTCTGCTGGTGTCCATTTCCATAGCATGGGATCGGAGGCTTTCAGCCTCCAGCTCTGTCGCCGACAAGGGAATTGCACGCGGTTTCTTTTCTACCACTTCAATCTCAGGCAAACCGAGTGTCTGATCCGATTTCGGCAGAGATGGCTCAGCGTCCGCGGCCACAGCCAGCGGTGAGACGGCATAAAGCGCGATGAATACCAGCGGCCAGTACTGTCGGAATCGCAACGATAGTCTTTGTTCGAATATGTACATATATGTCTTTAAACGTGGCGAGCATGCCTGCTCGCCACATGTTGCTTACATCGAACGACGCTGTTGACGTTGAGCCCAAGCCAACAGGCCAAGTCCTAATACCATCATTGCAGAGCGATCAGCCTCAGGCACAGGCACCGTCACAGACAGCAAGCTAACGCTTTGCGAAACGGGATAACCACTCATGGTTCCAACACGCCCATAGCCAGCGACAGAAGTCCCAGTCATACAGGTTGGTCCCATCATGCCGCCCGCCGTACAATCCGCATAGGCCAGCTTGTTGATCTGCGCAGAAGTCAGCGCTGCCAATGGATCAGTCGTGTTCACAAACACTCTGGCGTAGGCATTGTTGCTACCATTGTTTCTGGTCATTCCCACGCCAGGAGTCCATCCATCGCCACTTGTAAACGTGCTGGTGGTTGAGTTAAGAAAAGTGGTAACGAGAAACCCGCCCAGCGCAGCGTCATAAGTCGCATCCAGCTGATGAGTCAAATGCACCCAACTCATGTCATCTGTGCCATTGATGCCAGTGGCAGGGTTGTAGTCTATAAAGCCGGTCATGGATTCACTGAGCCAGCCCTGCAAACCAGAAACCGTCTTGCTGACAGTATCAAAAGTGAATGTCCCCACAAACCAGGTATTGGCCGGATCAGTATCTGGCTCAATAAACTTGGTGGTCACGTTATAGGTCGCAAGCGCAGCAAATGCTGGGCTGGTTGCCAAAGTCATGGCAGCGATTGCCAATGTTTTTTTCAATACGTTCATTATCTTCTCCTATCATGTTGGTGAGGGCGTTAAGCACACTCACCAACGATTCATGTGGTGGGGTTATTTGCTACGACGGCGCACCTGCCAGCCGACCAAGGCCAGACCTGTCAGCAACAGGGCCATGTTTTCCGGCTCTGGGACTGCGCTGACATTCAGTGAGGCGGTGTAGCCAAAACTAGTCGCCAGCTGGTTTGCGGCGTTGTTACCGCCAATCATGATGGTGTAATCCCCTGCCCCCAGCAGAAACTTGCCGGTGACCACATCGGTCGCTGTGGTCGCAGAGCCCTTGTAGATAAAGCTGCTCAGTTCGCTGTCGATGCCAATCGCATCGCCGTCACCGCCCATTTTCCAGTTGCCCAGTGCATTCCAGCTGCCATCGGTGTCGGTATACGACTTGTTGGAGCCCAGGTTGGCTTGCGCCCAGCTGTAGCGCCAGACGATAGAAGCGTTGGCACTATCGTAATCGGCACTGGTTTGCGTGCCTGGAAAAACGCCACCGGTTCTGACTGCCGCCAGTCCACCGTATATAGAGAAAGCAGGTAACAGATCGGCAGAGGTTGCATCGACGCTGAAATCCACCCAGGCATTGTTTTGCAGGGTGAAACGGAAAGCGCGGCCGATATGGCTGTCGCCCAGATTGCCGTCAGCGGCGCCGGCCCAGCCATAGTTGGTATTGACGGTGGTGGTAATGCTATTGCTGGCATTCACCAGGCCAGAGAATGTGCCAAAGTCACGCCCGGTATAACTTAAATGCGCCCAGGCAGGTTGAGTCAGTCCCAGCAAGGCCAGGGCCAAGAAGGTTTTTTTCATATACTTTTCCTCAGAAATATTTTTTGTAAACGGCATGCCCCCTACTGGTCAGCTACCAGCAGGGTGAGCATCACACATCAGGCGGCGAAGACTTGCCTGGCATCCCGATCGGGTTGCCAGCGGATAAGCGCGCTGATGTCACAAGCGAAATAAGAGCAAAGTTTGCCCAGATGCTCGGTGCATGCGTTGTAAGAAGGATTTTTGACCATGCGATGCAAGGTCATGCGGCTGATGCCGGTAGACTCAGCGATTTCTTTGAGGGTGATGTGGCGTTTCCACTCCACCTGTTTGGCAAATATCATTGCCTGAAGGTTGATGACGATCATGTCATGACTCCATATGTGCCTGCATCACAGGCATACCCATAAACCGTCTAGACGACAGACGGTGCTAGATTGAGTGTGGAGTCAGTGGGGGTGCGCGCGTGGGGTGCGCGGTGGAGTAAACACTTGCGACAACCGGGGCCTGATAGCTGCTTAAAGCAATCTCGGCTTGGGCTTGTTGAAACAGAATGTAAGCTGGATTGGGCTGGGGCAATACCACATCATCCATCGCCATATGGCAGAACGGACAATGATTGAGATGATGTCCCAGTGAAACCGGTTTTTGTGAAGGCTGATAGTCAATCAGGGTAGCGCGCAATTTTCCTTGCGTGGTGATCACCTGAATGACCAGTTTACTGCCCTGCGAGGAACACACCTCCTGAATAAAGCTTTTGCCTGCTTGCATGGGAAACGCGAGGCTCAACGTCGGCACGAGCGCAGCCAGCATGATTGCCATCAAGGCCATGCGTGCCATCCAACGTTGAAATTTGCGCGTCACCATGCCGCCATTTTAACGGCAATCCTTTAAAATAAACAATAGCCTCTTCATTGACACAGGACAAACCATGGCCACTCCCAGCCTGCTGGCACTACTAGATGACATTACCACCATGCTGGATGACGTTTCCGTCATGAGCCAGCTCGCGGCCAAAAAAACAGCGGGTGTACTGGGCGATGACCTTGCGCTCAATGCCCAGCAAGTCACAGGGATTGCCGCCAAGAGAGAGCTGCCAGTGGTGTGGGCGGTGGCGCGAGGATCGCTGCTGAACAAACTGATTCTGGTGCCTGCAGCGCTGTTGATCAGTGCGTTTTTACCTTGGCTAATCACCCCCTTGCTGATGCTGGGAGGGGCCTTTCTGTGCTTTGAAGGCTTTGAGAAAGTCTGGCACAAACTGCGCCATGACAAGCACTCGGACAACAGTGAACAAGCGATCCACGCCGCCATGCAGCAACCTGAGACAGACCTGGTCGCCCTGGAGCAGGAAAAAATCAAAGGCGCTGTACGGACGGACTTCATTCTGTCCGCCGAAATTATTGTGATTGCCCTGGGCGTTGTCGCCGATGCAGCGATCACGCAGCGTATTCTGGTGCTCTCCCTCATTGCAGTCGTCATGACACTGGGGGTGTATGGCCTGGTCGCTTTGATCGTCAAAATGGATGATATCGGCTTATGGCTGATGCAACGAAGCGGTCATCATCTTCTGGCCTCTGCCGCACGCAAAACAGGTTGGGGCATGGTGCAAACGGTCCCCTACCTGATGCGCTTGCTCAGCATCGTCGGCACCGCGGCCATGTTTCTGGTCGGCGGCGGTATTCTCGCCCATGGCATCCCCTCCTTGCATGCGCTGATTGAGCAATCTCCACAATGGACGCTGTTGTGGAACGCCTTGATCGGCATATTGGCGGGCGCTATCTGCTTCGTCTTAATCCATATCGCGATGATATTTAGAAAGAAACACTAGTTTTTTTCTAAGCCCTTGTTAGAATTACCTAAAAAGGGGGCTTCATGATACTTTCGCGCAAAGTAATAGTGGTTGCTTTATCGGTTTCCGTTGCTTGCTTGCTCGGTTCTTTGCAAGCAACACCCGCTCAAATGTTATGGCTGGATAATGTGCACTGGTTTGTCACCAATGTGGCCTGCCTGATTCTGGCGCTACTGGGTTATTACCGCAGCCATCTCTCACACCGCCCCTGTAAACGCTGGTTTGTATTTGGTGCCTTAGCCTATTTTACCGGTGGCGTGCTCTGGATATTTGAAGTCCTCACCAAACAAACCAATTTCCCCGCCCAGTCCGATATTTTTTACCCCCTCATGGGCGTATGCCTGATCATCGGCTTTATCACCGCCTTACGCAGCCAGCTTTCTGCGGCCAAAACCTGGGCATTCTCGATTGACACCATTTCATTCAGCATTGCTGTTCTCAGCTACATCCTAATTTTATATTTGCCACAATCGTCCGAAGTCAGCCCGCTACAGCTGGCCGTGCTCAGTGCCTACCCTGCCAGTTTACTCAGTGCTGCGCTGGTTTCCCTATTATTGATCCCATACCTGCGACCGGCATGGATGATGCCCTGGCTTATGCTCAGCGCGGGGTTGACCTTGCTGGGCGCATGCTGGATGCAATGGAACCTGAACGCACTCAACCACGTGCCTCAAACTAGCCTGTGGACCAATTACGGTTTTTCAGCGGCAGACCTGTTGATCGGCAGCGGGCTGTATGGCTGGCAAGTCCGCATTGCCAAGCGCGTGTCTTATCACAGGCAATGCAGACGCGTTCGCGGCTGGATTCCCGCAATCACCTTTATCTTTAGCATCAGCACACTGGCCCTCATCTGGTGGCAAAGCGGCCCGCACCCCTATGCCTATTACATTGCTATCGGCTCAGTCATGATGATCCTGGTGTTCTCGGCCCTGCGGCAAAGTATCTTGCTGCGTGAGAGTGAAAAACTGCTACTCGCCGAAAACCTGCTGGCCGAAAAAGAGCGCCAGTACCAGCAACTGTCACGCAACGACCCCCTGACGCGACTGCCCAACCGTTTGGCCATACTCACACTCCTCGAGCATGCCATCATTACCGCAGCCGATGCCAGCGACACCGTCGCCCTGCTCATGATTGATTTAAAGCAATTTCAAAGCATCAATGACAGTTTTGGCCACCATACAGGCGATTTGTATTTACTGGAGATCGCGCAGCGACTGCAATATATCACGCACGAATCCGGCGAGTTAGGCCGTGTGCATGGCGACAAATTTGCCTTGATTACCTCGCGAAAAACCGATGCCGAGCTGGTTCATCTGGCAAATAATTTATGCAAAATTGTGCATAAACCCGTGCTGATTGAAGGACATGAATTGATTCTGGATGCCTATATCGGCATCAGCCTGTTTCCGCGTGATGCAGAAGATGCAGAGCAGCTGGCACGCAATGCCAACACTGCACTCGCACATGCCAAGCACGGCACCCAACATCCTTATTTATTCTATTGCAAAGAACATACCCGACTGGCCCAAAACCGCTTCAAGCTCGACGTGCAACTGCGCAAAGCCATCAAAAAACAAGAATTCTTTTTGCAGTTTCAACCGATTTTCAGCCTGGGCAAACAACAACCGGTCATCTGCAATATTGAAGCGCTCATTCGCTGGAAAACCAACAAGGGAGAGGTGGTCTCCCCGGCTGAATTTATCCCCTACGCCGAACAGTCTGGCCTGATTTTACCCATGGGCGAATGGATTATTGCAGAAGCATTCAAGCATTGGGCCAAGCTGGTTAAAGACAGTGGTCATGAGGTGGGCCTTTCAATTAACATCTCCCCGCGGCAATTCCGTGACCATAGCTTGCCACTCCGCATTGCCGGGCAACTACAACGCTATCACCTGCCGGCCCGCTTGCTGACCCTGGAAATCACCGAAAGTGCCGTCTTTGAACATGAAGAACAGGCGCTGGAAACCTTAAAACAATTCAAGGCTATTGGCGTGCGCCTGTCGCTCGATGATTTTGGTGTAGGCAACTCATCGCTGTTTAAACTCAAACACCTGCCCCTGGATGAACTCAAAATTGACCGTGCCTTTATGATTGATGTACCGGAAAGCAGCGCCGACAGCGAAATTGTCAGCACCATTATCAAAACAGCCGGCATTCTGGGCTTGTCCGTTGTGGTAGAAGGCATTGAAACCGAAGCGCAGCTTGAGTTTCTACGCAAGATCGGCTGCGATTGCATCCAGGGCTTTCTGCTGGGCCGCCCGATGGATATACAAGGCATTCCGCCCCTGTTAGTCGCTGCCAAGACACAAACGCTGAGCGCTTAATCTTTGACGCTGTCAGCCTAAGGCTTAAAACTGCAGTTTGAGCTGTATAGTCACGGCATCACCTTCCCGCACACTCGCCTGCTTGCGAATTTCTGCCTTTAAAAACAAGGCATAGCGCTTGTGATCAAATGCCGGAAAAATTGAGGTTTGCCACGTCATGGCTGGGGCTGGAATAGATGGGGCGCGGCTGGAAGTGATACTCGCAGTGACCTTGACCGCCCCCCAGCCGCGGCGTTTGGTTTGATGGTATTGGCTAAGGGTATGAATTTCGTCAGAGATGTCTGGCGGCAAGCTGACGTAATGCCAGGTGCTTTTGCTGCCTTGCCAAAGCCTGATCACATCAGTAAACGTATATTCCAGTCCATCCATCACCACCTCACTCATCGCAAGTCACCAGGACCCGCGTTCACTAGACTGCAGAACGCGGTTTCAGGAGGCCGTGGGTTGTTTAAAACTATCCAGCATCAACATGCCCACACCGACGCAAATGGCACTGTCTGCCACATTAAACGCAGGCCAGGCCCATTGCTGATAATAAAACAGCAAAAAGTCCACCACATAGCCGAGCGTGAGGCGATCATAAAGATTGCCCAAGGCGCCACCCAACACCAGCGCCAGCCCCAAACAGAATAACTTTTTCTGCGGATGTTTGACCAGCAAATACACCATCACGGCAGAAGCTAGCGTCGAGACCGCGGTGAAAAAGCCATGCTGCCAGCCACCGGCATTGGCCAAAAAGCTAAAGGCTGCGCCGGTGTTGTGGTAACGCACCAGATCAAAAAAACCGGTGACGGGCAAATGCTCGCCATAGACAAACATGCGCTGAATCAGATGCTTGGTGTAGAGATCAAGCGCGATGACAATGGCGCTTAACACCAGCCATGGCAGAGCCGAGCGAACATTAGGCATAGTTGCGCACTTCACCTTTGCCAAACAGGTTGCTTACACAACGGCCGCAGAGGGTCGGGTGCGCGAGATCAATGCCGACATCCGCACGGTAATGCCAGCAGCGGTCGCACTTCTGGTGTGCGCTCGGCTTTACCAGGATTTTCTGCGCTGACGCATCGGCCACTTTATAGGTGGTCGCGCTGGAGGTGATCATGACAAAGCGTAAGTCATCCTGCAGGCTACTCAGGGCTTCAAACGCCTCGCTGGCAACATGAAACTCGAGCTCGGCTTGCAATGAAGAACCCACCTTGCCTTCGCCACGCAACACTTCAATCTCTTTGGCAGCTTGCGCGCGCAAGGCAATAACAGTTTGCCAGTGCTGTAATTGCGTGTCACTCAAGCCATGGGCAGGCAATGCATACCAGTCTTCTTCAAACACGGTCGCCACAGCATCCAGTCCCAAGGTCTGCCAGATTTCATCTGCCGTAAAACTCAAAATCGGCGCCATCAAACGCATCATGGCATGCGTGATGTGATGCAAAGCACTCTGTGCCGCACGGCGTGCATGCGAGGTTTCACCGCTGGTGTATAAACGGTCTTTGAGGATATCAAGGTAAAAACCACCCAAGTCTTCAGAACAGAAACTCACAAATTTCTGTACGGCCAGATGGAATTCGTATTTGTCGTAATCGGCCAGAATACCCGCTTGCAATTGCTGTGTCAGATGCAGCGCGTAACGGTCAATTTCCAGCCACTGATCAACGGGCAACAAGTCTTTGCTAGCATCAAAGTCGGCAAGGTTAGAGAGCAAGAAGCGCAAGGTATTGCGGATACGACGGTAGCCATCGGCCACACGCTTGAGGATCTCGTCACTGATGGTCAGCTCACCTGAGTAGTCGGTTGAGGCCACCCACAAGCGCAAAATATCGGCACCATAGGTGTCCATGACCTTTTGCGGGGCAACCACGTTGCCCTTGGACTTGCTCATTTTGTGACCTGCTCCATCCACCACAAAACCATGTGTCAGCAAGGCTTTGTAAGGCGCATTGCCATCAATGGCGCACCCAGTCAGCAAGCTGGACTGAAACCAGCCACGGTGTTGGTCAGAGCCTTCCAGATACAAGTCAGCCACAGGCTGGTGTTCAGCCTCACGCTGGTTAGCTGCCGCAGATAGGCTAGCATGATGCGCTGAACGCACCACTGCATAATGCGTGGCGCCAGAGTCAAACCACACGTCCAGCGTATCGGTCACTTTTTTGTATTGCTCGGCATTTTCAGGCGCATGCTGCGCGAGGAAAGTCGCGCCATCGAGGCTGAACCAGGCTTCTATGCCCTGCTGCTCCACCTGTTTGCACACGGTTTCCAGCAACTGCATGGTCTGTGGATGTGGTTCACCAGTTTCTTTATGCACAAAGAACGGCATAGGCACACCCCAGTTACGCTGGCGAGAGACGCACCAGTCTGGGCGGTTTTTAATCATGGCCTCCAGGCGTGCACGGCCCCAGCTCGGGAAGAACTGGGTCGCGTCTACCGCTGTGTTGGCATGTTCACGCAAAGCTTTGCCATCTTTGCCAACAGAGTTCATGCCAATAAACCACTGATGCGTTGCCAATTGCATCAATGGCGTTTTATGGCGCCAGCAATGCGGGAAGCTGTGGTTTAAACGCGCAGAGGCAAACAGCACGCCGTTTTCCTGCAGTTTAGCCAGAATCACTTTATTCGCATCCTGGCGGCTCAGGCCACGGATCTCAGCCAGCTCAACCAGTTCACTGCTAAAAAATTTGCCATCGCCACCAATCAAGACGCGTGGCTTCTCGTTAGGGAAATTAGCGCGCATGACCAGCCAGTCATCGTTACCGTGCGCAGCGGCCGTATGCACTAGACCTGTACCTGCATCAGTCGTCACGTGGTCACCGGTGATCACCGGCACCTGGCGGTTGTCGAATGGATGCTGTAGCAACAACCCACGCAAAGCTTCACCTTTGCAACTGGCTAACACAGAACTATTTTCCTCTGCATACCTAGCCAAGGTCTTTTCAGCCAATTCACGAACCAGGATCAACAATCCTTTGCTGGTGTGGATTAAATCGTACTCGAGTTCAGCATTGACACTCACCGCCTGGTTGGCAGGTAAGGTCCATGGCGTCGTGGTCCAGATCACGGCATAAACATCACCATTCACTGTTGTACCAAATGCTTTGCTTAACGCAGCGTTGTCCACCACTTTGAAACCCACATCAATCGCAGGTGAGTTAACGTCCTCATACTCCACCTCGGCTTCAGCCAGCGCAGAACCGCAGTCCACGCACCAGTGCACGGGCTTGGAACCCTGGTACAAATAGCCATTCTGGTAGATTTCGCCCAAGGCACGCATGATATCGGCCTCGGTATTAAACGCCATGGTCAGGTATGGGTGATCCCAATCGCCCAGCACCCCCAGGCGAATAAAGTCTTTTTTCTGCTTCTCGACCTGCTCGGCGGCATAGGCGCGGCACAGCTCGCGGAACTTGGCCGGGTCTATATTTTTGCCATGGTTTTTCTCGACCACCAACTCAATGGGTAGGCCGTGGCAATCCCAGCCTGGCACATAAGGCGCGTCAAAACCACTCATGGTTTTGGCCTTGATGATGATGTCTTTCAGGATTTTATTGACGGCGTGACCAATGTGAATATCGCCGTTGGCATAGGGAGGGCCATCATGCAGGATGAACGCTGGCGCACCTTTGCGCTTGGCGCGGATACGCTCGTAGACCTTGCGCTCTTGCCAGCTTTTTAACCAGGCGGGTTCGCGCTTGGACAAATCGCCACGCATGGGAAAGCTGGTTTCGGGTAAATTCAGTTTATATTTTGAATCTTTGCTTTGGTCAGTCATTTAAAATTCTCAAATCGTTTTAACCACAGATAAACACAAAGGCACACAGATATTCTGCGTCGGCTCCCAGCAATTGCTTGGTTTTTATCTGCGTTATCTGTGTGTATCTGTGGCAAAATAGTTTTTTGCTGCTGCAGTATCCAGCGCAATTTGCGCTTTCAGGGCATCCAGTCCGGCAAACTTTTGCTCGTCGCGCAGTTTGTGAAAAAACTGCACATGCACATGTTGATCGTAAAGATCACCATTAAAATCAAACACATGCACTTCGAGTTTAAGCTTGGGGATGCCTTCCAGCGTCGGGCGATTGCCCAAATTGGCCACAGCCGGTAAATTGTTCAATTTTACCGCATAAACCCCTGTCAGTGCAGGCCGTTCGTGGCGCATATGGACATTGGCAGTGGGGAACCCCAGTTGCCGGCCCAGCTTGGCGCCATGGACGACCTTGCCACTGATGCTGTAAGGCCGTCCCAGCAAGGCCTGCGCTTTGAGCAACTCACCAGCCGCCAGCGCATCGCGCACCAAGGTGCTCGACACACGCTCACCTTGCAGCTGCACTTCTGGTAAGGGAATCACATTAAACCCGTGCTCAATCAGGGTTTGCACACTGCCCGCCCGCCTGGAACCAAAACAGAAGTCCTCGCCCACCATCACCACATTGGCGTTGAGTTGCTCGCGCAGCACTTGCATAAAAGCGGCTGGACTCTGCCCGGCAAACGCCTGGTTAAAGCGCTGCACATAGACATGCTGCACACCACACTCGGCAAAATACTCCAGCTTTTCGCGCATGGAGGCCAAACGCGCGGGGGCGTTTTGTGGTGTAAAAAATTCACGTGGATGCGGCTCAAAGGTCATGACCGCTGGCGTAATCTTGTAGGTTTGCGTGTAGGCAATCAGCTGCCTGAGCAAGGCCTGATGCCCTAAATGCATGCCATCAAAATTACCGATGGCAATCGCCTGCGGCGTTTGAGCCGCTGGAAAATGACGAAATATTTGCATTATTTGGCCACCCGCTTCATAAAATGTTGAGGCCTAAAGCCTAGCAAACCTAAGGCTGAAAAATAAACTGCCATACCCAAAACCACCACGCCCGCGAGATGCAGCATGCGCGTCAAGGCTGGCATGGCTAACCAATCCCCCACCCAACGATCTGTGGCGTGCAATGCCAAGGCCATCAGGGTGACCGCAACGAGCAGCTTGAACAGAAAGCGGCCCCACCCTGGCTGCGGCTCGAACGCACCACTTTTTTGCAACATAACCCACAGCATGGTCGCATTCAGGCAAGCGCCCAAGCCCACGGCCAGCGCCAGCCCGGCATGCTGCAATGAGGTAAACAGCAAAAAGCCCACATTGAGAATTTGGGTCATCACCAAGGTAAAAATCGCAATTTTGACCGGTGTTTTGATATTTTGGCGTGCATAAAAGCCAGGGGCCAGCACCTTGACCATAATCAGGCCCAGCAGGCTCAGGCTATACGCAATCAGGGCGCGCTCGGTTTGCGCCACATCGACCGGTGTGAATTTGCCGTAATAAAATAGACTCGCCACCAATGGTTTGGACAGCACGGCCATCGCCACAGCCGCCGGAATGGCCAGCATAAACGTAAGGCGCAAGCCCCAGTCCAGCAATTGCGAAAACTCGGCGCTGGATTTATCCACATGCGCCTTGGATAAGCTGGGCAACAAAATCGTGCCCAATGCCACGCCCAGCACCCCGGTCGGGAACTCCATGAGGCGGTCAGCGTAATACAGCCAGGACACACTGCCTGTGGGCATGAATGAGGCAAAAATGTTATTCAACACAATCGAAATTTGCGCGACAGAAACGCCAAAAATCGCGGGCCCCATGAGCTTAAGGATGCGGCGCACGCCTTCATCTTGCAAATTCAGTTCGTAGCGCGGCAACATGCCTATCTGTTGCAGGTAAGGCAGTTGATACAGCAACTGAATAATCCCGCCGACAAACACGGCCCAAGCCAGTACATACACCGAGTTATGAAAATGCGGGGCAATAAAAATCGCAGCGGTGATAAAACTCAAATTGAGCCAGACGGGCGTAAATGCGGGCACCTGAAACTTGCTGAAGGCATTCAACACGCCCCCCGCCATCGAAACCAGCGAGATAAACAGGATATAAGGAAAGGTAATGCGCAACAGCTCCGTGGTGAGTGCGAATTTGGCCGGGTCGCTCACAAACCCAGGCGAGGTCAGCCGCACGATCAGCGGTGCTGCCAGCATGCCCACAATGGTGATTCCGACCAGAAACAGGCCCAGCAAACTGGCAACATGGTTGATCAAGGCCCGGGTCGCTTCTGGCGTGCGTTGCTTGCGATATTCGGAAAGGATAGGCACGAAGGCCTGACTAAACGCCCCTTCGCCCGAGATCCGGCGTAATAGATTAGGAATCTTGAAAGCGACAAAAAAAGCATCGGTGGCCATGCCCGCGCCAAAAATACGGGCAATCAAGGTGTCACGCACAAATCCCAGCAAGCGCGAAATAAAGGTCATGCCACCCACGGTGGCCAATGCTTTGAGCAAGTTCATAAATGGTGGAAATACAGGCCCTGGTTTATTTTTTTAAGCGTGAGCCGCTCCCAACGAACGGCTGACTGATTAAAAATTTGGCCGATTTTACCATGCAGGCATCCGCAGTCGAGGAAAATGCGTTTTTATCTTGCAAAAACAAAGCGAAAACAGTATGATGCACGGTTTCGTATCACACCCCTTTTGAAAGTTACAGGATAAAACGAATATGGCAAATACCGCACAAGCTCGCAAACGCGCGCGCCAATCCGTCAAAGTTAACGCGCACAACGCTGCGTTACGTTCAACTTTGCGTACTGCGATCAAAAAAGTAATCAAAGCGATTCAATCTGGTGACAAAGCTGCTGCTGTGGCTTCTTACCAAGAAAATGTCAGCGTGATCGACCGTATCGCTGACAAAAAAATCATTCACAAAAACAAAGCTGCTCGTCACAAGAGCCGTTTGACTGCAGCAATCAAAGCATTGTCCGGTGACGCACCTGCAACTTTGGTTTCTGTGAAAAAAGCAGCAGCCCCTAAAGCCGAAGCTGCACCAGCTAAAAAAGCTGCCAAGCCTCGCGCGAAAAAAGCCGCTGAATAATTTCAGTAGGGGTGCATACTAAAAAAGCCGGACTAATGTCCGGCTTTTTTATTGCTTTGATCTATTGATTACGATGATCTAGCGCATTATCCAAACAGCTGTTGCTGTTATGATCACAACTGAAATTGCAATCTTTGCCCAGGAGAGCCCTTTGAGTTTTATTGACAAAAACTTGCTTGAGAATGAAGTGGTGATTTACCGCGCGCAGATGCACTGGATTATTTTCCTGAATACCTTCATCTACTTATTACTGAGCGTGTTGGCGTGCGCATTTAATCTGCGCTTGGCACAATCCAACCAGCTATTATGGGCGATCAGCCTGCTCGGCTTGTTGCTGGCCTTGATCAGTGGCATCAGCAGCTATATCCGCTACAAGACCTCTGAATTTGCCATTACCAACAAACGCGTGCTGATCAAGATTGGCTTTATCAGACGCCACTCGCTGGAAGTATTGCTCCATAAGGTGGAAGGCATAGGCGTCAATCAAAGCATCCTCGGCAGAGTATTCGGCTTTGGGACGATTACCGTCACAGGCACAGGCGGCACCAAAGAAACGTTTGACCAAATTGCTGCACCGCTTGAATTTAGAAAACAGGTGCAGGCAAACCTTTCGTAGTCTGCCTGCTTCAGAGACAAAAAAGCCCGGATAACCGGGCTTTTTTTGATGGCGCTGGCAAACAGTTATTCACCAATATGTAACTCGCTACGCGCCACTTTAGCGGCATTCAACACAGCCTGCGCATCATCGCCAATCACCGTGAAATGGCCCATTTTGCGGCCTTTGCGCGGCTCATGCTTGCCATACAAATGCATTTTGAGGTTGCCGTGGGCAAAGGCTTTATCCCAAGCTGGCTCTACCTGTTTACCACTGTACAGCCAGCTATCGCCCAAGATATTCACCATCACCGCATCGCTATGCAAGCGCGGACTACCCAACGCTTGGCCGGTGATCACGCGCACTTGCTGTTCAAACTGATTGGTGACACAGGCATCGATAGTGTAATGGCCGGAGTTATGAGGGCGTGGCGCAATCTCGTTCACCAGCAACTGGTTGCCCACCACAAAAAACTCAACGCCCAACACGCCGACATAATTGAGCTTGGTCGCCAGTTTTTTGGCGAGCTCTTGCGCATTGGCTTTGATCACTTCAGAACAGCGCGCCGGGGCGATGCTGACATCAAGAATACCATTCAAATGGCTGTTTTCTGCCGTGGGGAAAGCGGCAATGTGGCCGTGCGCATCTCGCGCAAGCACAACAGACACTTCCAGGTCCAAAGGCAGCATTTTCTCCAGCACGCAGACTTCTTGCTTAAAGCCCTGAAAGGCAGCGACCGCTTGCTCACGGTTGGCAACACGCGCCTGACCTTTACCATCGTAACCGAAGCGCGCCACTTTGAGCACGGCAGGATACATCTCGCCACCCGCAGGCAAGTCGCTCTCCGCCATCACCGGCACAAACGGACCCACCGGCAAGCCAGCTTCTTTAAAGAAGGTTTTTTCTTTCACACGATGCTGGGCAATCGCCACTGCATCCGCGCTCGGATGCACGACCGTAGATTTAGCCAAGGTAGCCAGCGTCTCGGCCGGCACATTTTCAAATTCGGTAGAGATGGCCTGGCAGGTTTCCGCCATGGTTTTCAGCGCGGCCGCATCGTCATAGGCTGCACATAAATGCACATCGGCAATCATGCCTGCCGGACTGCTCTGGTCCGGGTCCAGCACGGTGACTTTATAGCCCATCTCGTGCGCTGCGATCACAAAAAAGCGACCCAGCTGGCCGCCGCCTAACATGCCCAACATGGCAGGAGGTTGAATCACGGATGATGTCATGGTTTTTCGCTCAACTCCATTGCGTGCACTTTTTCAGCCTGTTTTTTGCGGAAGGTAGTTAATTTTTCTGCTAACGCCGGATCTTGATTGGCCAGCATCGCCACCGCAAACAAACCGGCATTGGCCGCACCTGCATCGCCAATGGCAAAGGTCGCCACCGGGATGCCCTTGGGCATTTGCACGATGGACAACAGGGAATCCTGGCCTTGCAGATGTTTGGAAGGCACAGGCACACCCAACACTGGCAAGGTGGTTTTTGCTGCAACCATGCCAGGCAAATGTGCGGCGCCCCCCGCCCCGGCAATAATCACCTGAAAGCCATTGCCTGAGGCAGACTCAGCAAACTCAAACATCAGGTCTGGCGTACGATGGGCAGAGACCACACGCGCTTCATAAGCGACACCAAAGTCTGCCAGCATTTGTGCGGCATTTTTCATCACCGGCCAGTCACTGTCCGACCCCATAATAATGGCTACCAAAGGTTTACTCATCCCGTTACCTTTTAATCAATGTGTTCATTTGTCATGCGTATCTGGCTTCTACAGCCAGCTACGTTTGCTTATAACAACACCAGATTGTCCCGGTGTATCAATTCTTTTTCTTCCACATACCCCAGCACGCTTTCTATTTCACTACTGGGCTTACGTTTAATCCGTCGTACTTCATTGGCATTGTAATTGACGATGCCGCGTGCCCATTCCTTACCCGCAGCATCGACGCAAGCCACCACATCGCCGCGCTCAAACTGGCCCAGCACATCGACCACGCCAATCGGCAGCAGGCTTTTACCCTCTTTAGTCAGGACATTCACCGCGCCGTCATCCAGCACCAATTTACCACCCACGCGCAGATGATCCGCCAGCCATTGCTTTTTAGCCAGCGTTTTCATTCTCACGGCTTGCAGGTGCGTCCCAATCGCCTCGCCCTGACTCAAGCGTACCAGCACTTCCGGCTCGCGCCCTGATGCAATCACGGTATGTGCGCCACTGTTGGCGGCGCGCTTGGCGGCTAATATTTTGGTTAACATACCGCCAGTACCCACTGCACTGCCTGCGCCGCCTGCCATGCTTTCGAGCGCAGGATTGCCTGCAGTTTCAAAATTGATAAACACGGCATTCGGGTCTTTACGCGGATCGGCGGAATACAGGCCTTGTTGATCAGTCAGGATGATCAGCGCATCTGCTTCAATCAGATTCGCCACCAGCGCACCCAGGGTGTCGTTATCGCCGAAACGGATTTCTTCGGTCACCACCGTATCGTTTTCATTGATAATCGGGATGACATTGAGGTCTAGCAGTGTGCGCAAGGTGGAGCGCGCATTGAGGTAACGCTTGCGGTCGGCCAGATCTTCGTGGGTGAGCAGCAATTGCGCCGTGTGCAACCCGTGTTGCGCAAAGCATTGTTCATACATCTGCACCAGGCCCATTTGACCAACGGCCGCAGCGGCCTGCAGCTCATTGACCTCTACCGGGCGCTTTTTCCAGCCCAGTCGCTGCATGCCTTCGGCAACAGCACCACTGGAGACCAGCACAACTTGTTTGCCCTGCTTGACCAAGGCACTGATTTGCTGCGCCCAAGCGGCAATCGCCGTCTTATCCAGGCCCTGACCATTGTTAGTCACCAGGCTGGAACCCACCTTGACGATCAGGGTTTTACTGTCTTGTATGAGTGAAACGCTCATAAAACTATTCTGTGATCGGTTGGGCGGGAGTCTCTTCAAGGTCACGTTGCGCACGCGTCTGGTCTATATGATCCATGATGGCGTAGGTCAAGGCCTGGCAACCAACACCGCTAATGGCGGAGATAGGAAATACCGGTCCATCCCAGCCATAGGCTTTAATAAAGTCAGCCACTTTTTGCGCACTGTCTTCCAACATATCAATCTTATTCAACACCAGCCAGCGGGGTTTGTCGTAAAGTTCTTGATCGTATTTTTTCAGCTCGTTGACGATGGCCTTGGCTTCCTGCACCGGATCGACGCTCTCATCAAACGGCGCAATATCGACTAGGTGCAACAGCAAGGAGGTGCGTTGCAAATGACGCAGGAACTGATGTCCCAGTCCGGCCCCCTCCGCCGCGCCCTCAATCAGTCCAGGCACATCGGCAATCACAAAGCTGCGATTGCTATCGACCCGCACCACGCCGAGGTTAGGGTGCAATGTGGTAAAAGGATAATCGGCGACCTTGGGCTTGGCGGCAGACACCGAGCGAATAAACGTCGACTTACCGGCATTAGGCATCCCCAGCAAGCCCACATCGGCCAATACTTTCAGCTCGAAATATAACTCAAAAGCTTCACCAGGCTCACCCTTGGTACATTGACGTGGAGAACGGTTGGTACTGGTTTTAAAATGGATATTCCCCAGTCCGCCATTGCCGCCTTTGGCAATCAGCACTTTCTGGCCATCAGCATTCAAGTCCACCATCATCTGTCCAGTGGCCTTATCGCTAATGGTCGTGCCGACAGGCACACGCAGTATCATGTCGTCACCCCCCTTGCCATAGCAATCGGAACCGCTGCCATTTTCGCCACGCTCGGCTTTGAAGGTCCGTGTGTAACGGTAATCGACCAGGGTATTGATGTTGCGATCTGCAATGACAAAGATGGAACCACCACGGCCACCGTCACCGCCATTGGGACCGCCCATAGGCTCGTATTTCTCACGGCGGAACGTGGCAACACCGTTGCCGCCGTCACCGGCGTAGACTTTGATGGTCGCTTCGTCAATAAACTTCATGATTCAATTTGCCTTTAAGCGCATTACTGCGTAACTCGGTGCTCAAAACCTGTGTGTATTGCAAGCTTGGGCCTACCGTGCGCCTTGCACTGCATCTTAAAATTTCTCACTGCGCGCGGACAATCCAGCGCACAACCATACAAGGCTACAATCTGATAACTATAAAGTAAAAAGCCCCGTCAAGCGACAGGGCTTTTTTCATAAAAGTGCGATTAGACCGCTTCGATGCTCACGGTATGACGCTTCAATGCGCCTTTTACAGCAAATTTTACTTTGCCTTCTACCAGTGCATACAGGGTGTGATCTTTGCCCATGCCAACGTTTTCACCAGCGTGCATTTTAGTCCCGCGCTGACGCACGATGATGCTACCAGCGTTGACAACTGTTTCACCGAAGGCTTTAACGCCCAGGCGCTTGGCTTGTGAGTCGCGACCGTTACGTGAACTACCGCCTGCTTTTTTGTGTGCCATGTTTGATTCCTTATTCTAGCAATCTGCTCTACTCAAGCAGAACGTGCTTATTTTGCTGAAATAGTGTCGATTTGAATTTCTGTGTAGCTCTGACGATGACCTTGCGTCTTGCGGTAGTGCTTACGACGACGCATTTTGAAGATCATCACTTTGTCACCACGGCCATGTGAAACCACTGTGGCATTCACTTTTGCACCAGCTACCAACGGTGCACCAATCGTAGTTGTCTCGCCGTCTGCAATCAACAACACTTTGTCGATCACTACTGTGGAGCCAACGTCGCCAGTCAATTTCTCAACTTTTACTTTGTCACCAGCGGCTACTTTGTACTGTTTGCCACCTGTTTTAATCACTGCGTACATAATAATGCCTTAAACATCGCCTTTTAAAGAACCCGCAATTATACGCAATTTATTCGGGAATGCAAATATATTTATGCATCATTTCAATCGCGTGCAGGAACGGTGGATGGCAGCCAGCGCTGGCACCAAAGGGGGCTAGTTTACCCTAGATCGCCAGGGACGAATACTGCCACGTGTGTAATAGCGGTAGACTGCAAACACGCACATGAGCAACTCCTCTTCCAGCACGTGATCTATCTGCTTGTCCATTTGCATGTCCGCCACCCGATACACCGGTTGTATTTCCAGATTATTCAGCGAGCTCAAAGGCTGAAATCGCACATTGAGCAGAACCCGGCTGTGTTGCATTAATTGCACGGTAAACATATCTTGCACGGCAAGCTGTAAAGACTGGCCATCTCGCAATGTGATGCCGTACAGCTTTTTGTTGTGCTGAGTCATTTGCTCAACCCCCGTATTAATTTTCCCTGTGTCAGTCATTCGTCCTGCCGCCTGCTGAAAAGGCCAAGCTTAACGCCTACGCTGGTTGCATCACAGAGGCAGTTTGCTTTAAATTGACCATATCAGATAACCTCCCTGTCAGGACCATGGCTTGAAAAAATACGAAATGATTGCCGAAGAGATCGCCAGTGCGATTCAGCAAGGCTTGCTCAAGCGGGGAGACAAACTGCCTTCTATCCGGCACATCCAGGCCAGCAAACAGGTGAATGCTTCGACCGTGTTTCAGGCATATTATCTGCTGGAGGCCCGCGGCCTGATTTTGACGCGCCCGCGCTCTGGTTACTATGTGGCGGGGCCGTTACGCAGCGAGCGCCTGCTGCCACAAGCAGCTCACAATGCCAGCCACCCGACCAAACTGCAAGTCAGTGACCTGGTGTTCACGCTGCTGGAGCGCATCAAAGACCCACAACAAATCCCATTTGGCTCGGCGTTCCCAAGCCCCTCCCTGTTCCCGCTTGCCAGACTGGCCGATCATATGGCCAGCACGGTGCGGCGCATGCAACCACAACTGACCGTCAGTGATATCGGCCAGGGTGATGTCGAACTGCGGCGGCAGATTGCATTACGCTACCAGCTGGACGGCAAGCCGACGGATCCGCATGAGATCGTGGTGACCAATGGCGCCATGGAAGCACTGAACTTATGCCTGGCCGCGGTCACGCAACCGGGCGATAGCGTGATCATCGAATCGCCCAGTTTTTATGCCGCACTGCAAGCCATCGAGCGCATGGGGCTGAAAGCCATCGAGGTGCCTAGTGACCCTGAGCTGGGCATAGACCTGGTGGCACTTGAGCAAGCAATCCTTCAGCATCACCCCAAAGCGTGCTGGCTCATGACCAATTTTCAGAACCCGACTGGCAGCCTGATGCCGGAGCCGAAAAAACAGGCGCTGGTGGCCCTGATTACCCGCCACCGGTTACCGCTGATTGAGGATGACGTCTACCGCGAATTGTATTTTGGCAAACAGCGGCCTTTACCGGCCAAGACTTGGGACAACGACGGCTGGGTCATGCATTGCAGTTCATTTTCAAAATCGCTCGCGCCCGGATACCGCGTCGGCTGGGTTTCCGCCGGGCGCTTCAGCGAAACCATCACGCGCCTCAAACTCTCCACGACCCTGGCAACCTCGATTCCGGCACAGCTGGCCCTGGCCAGCTATCTGGCGAAAGGCGGTTACGACAAACACTTGCGCCAACTGCGTCACCAGCTCATGTTGCAACAACTGCAGTTTACCCAAGCCATTCATCAATCCTTTCCTGCTGAAGTGCGCTACACCCTGCCGCAAGGCGGCTATTTCTTATGGCTGCAACTGCCCGGTCACCAGGATAGCCTGACGTTGTTTCAGCAAGCCATCCAGCACAATATCAGCCTCGCCCCTGGACACTTGTTTTCCTCGCAACAGCAATATGCCGGATATGTGCGCCTGAACTATGGCCACCCACTCAATGCAGAGCACAGGCAGGCGATAGAGACTCTGGGGCAGTGGATGCAATAGCCAACTAACAAGTCAGCCCTTCTGATATGGTTTTTTATTTAAAAACTGAATCTGTTTAAAACAACCTCCAGCCTCTACACTGCACACGTCTTCATCAAGATAGAGTGCCTGTATGACCGCTTCCCGTAGCAAACCCGTAATCCCGATTGTGGCCGTCCCTGCCAACGAACAAACGATTTCGCTTTATCAGAAAACCAGCAAAATCTACCCGCGCAGTGTCAGCGGCTATTTTAAAAACTGGCGCTGGTTCATGATCTGGGCCACACAACTGGTGTTTTACGGCTTACCCTGGCTGCAATATGGCGGCCGCCAGGCGTTCTTGCTCGATATTGATACGCATCGCTTTTATCTGTTTGGCCTGGTGATCTTTCCACAGGACCTGTTTTATCTGGCCATGCTACTGATCATTTGTGCGGTCGGATTATTTTTGTTTACAGCAGTGGCAGGCCGGCTCTGGTGCGGCTTTTCTTGCCCGCAGTCGGTGTATACCGAAATTTTCTTATGGATGGAACGCCGCATAGAAGGAGACCGCCTGGCCAGGCAAAAGCTGGATGCCCAACCCTGGGGGCTACGCAAAACTGGCCTCAAATTAAGTAAACACTCGGTCTGGCTCGGCTTTTCACTCATGACCGGCTTGAGTTTTGTCGGCTACTTTACGCCCATCCGCGAGCTTGTCACTGACCTCACGCAATGGCAGCTGGGTGGCTGGTCCTGCTTCTGGCTTGGCTTTTATAGCCTGGCGACCTATGGCAACGCAGGCTTCTTGCGCGAACAGGTATGCAAACATATGTGCCCCTATGCGCGCTTTCAGAGTGCGATGTTTGATAACCACACCCTGATCGTCGCCTATGACAGTGCGCGTGGCGAACCGCGCGGTCACCGCGCCAAGGGTCGTCAGGACTACCAGTCACAGGGACTGGGCGCTTGCATCGATTGCAGTATCTGCGTACAGGTGTGCCCGGTAGGCATTGATATCCGCAATGGACTGCAATATGAATGTATCAGTTGCGGCTTGTGTATTGATGCCTGCAATGACGTGATGGACAAAATGCACTATCCGCGTGACCTGATTCGTTTTTCTGCGGCAGGCGCCACAGACCAGCACGCGCTCAGTTCCCATTTATTGCGTCCGCGCGTACTGATTTACAGCAGTTTATTTGTCTTGATGATCGCCTGGCTGGGATACGGCTTGCTACACAAACCGGATTTCAAGGTCGATATCATGCGTGACCGCAACATCCTATACCGAGAAACCAACCAGGGCATCGAAAACGCTTACCAGTTGCACCTGACCAATGCCACCGAGCACCGCGAAAGCTATCAGTTACGTGCAATTGGCCTGGATGGCTTGCAGATCGAAAGTGAGCAAACACTGACTGCGCAGCCGACGGAAGAAATCCTGGTGCCGATGAGCCTGTTGGCCCCTGCCGGCAACCAACGTGGCAGCCAACGCATCCAGATAGAAGTGACTGCCTTATCCAGCGGCGAAAAAGTCAGCACGGAAAGCACCTTCTACCAGCCCTGACCGGACAGCGCCCCTTGCCCGCGTACCATGGCTGAGCCCCCCCTCTGCTTAGTCAGCCAAATCCAGTACGCGGGTCTTTTTATGCGCCAGCATTTTCAGTAGCAGTTTGTAACTATCCAGATCAAACTTAAGCTCTGTGGTTTGCGCACGCAAGGCATTTAAACTTTCATCGTCTTCTGCCACGCCCAGATAGACCCAGTGCTCAAACACATGAATCTGACGCAGATCATGCTCCAGGTCATATTCCTCAATGCCAATCTTGCCACGATAGGGCCAGACTTTCAGCTTGTGTGCCATCAGCGCCTGTTGTACGCGCAGAGCATGCATTTCAGGCGACTCCTGTCCGCAGCATACACCTTTGCAGCGCCTGAGCTGAAAGGCAAAACAAGGCCCGCTGCGGCCGGGCTCCAGCCCCAGGGCCTTGACACATAAATGACTGAGTTCAGCAATCTTGCGCAAGGTTTCTACAGCCTGGCGCTTGCTTCTAAAGGTGCCAAACAACTGGGACATCTGGCTAGGATCAATCTCATCCTCATGTACCAGCCTGACTAAAGGTTGCGCGGCCGGATCAATCTGCCAGCTGCATAAAGAGCGTTCGCGACGAAGCTGACGGTTATAAATGGGCTGCCGCTCCTTGACCAGGCGCGACTCCAGCAACAAGGCACTGAACTCACCGGCGGTCGCGATCCATTCAAAACGCTTCATCTCCTGCGTCATTCGCATCTCCTTGGTGGAGGCATGATCGCTGCTAAAATGCGACAGCACGCGTGCGCGCAGATTGACACTTTTACCGATATACAGGGGCAAGTCATTCTCGCCATAAAACAGGTAGACACCCGGCGCCTCAGGCAACTCGCCGACCAGGCTGGCATCAATATGCGGTGGCAGGGTTGGGGCTGACATCAGCTTAAGCGCGGCAGCTTTCACGGCGTCTTCGCCAAGCTCTCGACGCGCATCGTTGAGCATGACCAGTATCGCCTCCACATCGCCCATGGCGCGGTGTCTGGCCAGGCCAGTGATCTGGTGGCGTGCCACAATCGCATCTATGCCATGACTATAATGTTGCGGATAAAGCAATCGTGACAGCTTGACCGTGCACAATACTTTTTGCCGCAAAGTGATGCCTATGCGCTTGAATTCGGTCTTTAAGAACCCATGATCAAAGCGTACATTGTGTGCCGCCAACACCGTGCCCTCGAGAAAAGCAAGCAAGGTGTCTGCAACCTCGGCAAACGTTGGCGCCTCTGCCACCATGCCGTCATTGATGCCTGTCAGCGATTGAATAAACGGCGGGATAGGCTGTTGCGGGTTGACCAGTGTTTGCCAACGTGCCGTTTCGACGCCGTGGTCAAAACGCACCAGCGCAATTTCGGTAATCCGGTCTTTGAGTGGTGTGGCCCCGGTGGTTTCGAGGTCAAGAAAAGTGACAGAGGGCAACATCAGGCAGACAAACGATCACAAATGCAACATAAGAAATTTCATGGCTTTTATTTTAGCCCAGAAAGAGTGTTTTAGCGGGTTTCAATTGAGACGCATTGCAAGGCTGCTGTAAGCTCACTACGATAAGATTTAACGATTATTATGTAACATTAGTTACATACTCCTACACGACAACTATGGACACCCTCGATAAATGGTGCTGTAATTGTCTTTATACATATTAATGACAATATAATTTTAACTATGCCAAATTTATACTTAGAAAATCAATTATGTTTTTCGTTGTATTCCGCTACTCATGCCTTATTGCGGTCTTATAAGCCTGACCTTGATAAGTTAAATCTGACTTATCCGCAATATCTGGTTCTGGTCGCCTTGTGGCAATACAAACAGCTCTCGATTAAAGAAATTGCAGAGAAGCTATTACTGGAGCCTGCCACGATTACGCCTGTGGTCAAACGACTGGAAGTCAAAAAACTGACCAAGCGTACCCGCCAGAAAGATGATGAGCGCGTAGTGATTGTCAGCCTGACTGAAGAAGGTCAAGCCTTGCGTAGCAAACTGTCAACCGTGCAAAAGCGCGTGGCCTGCGATACCGGCCTGTCTAATGATGACTTTGATGGGCTCAACAAAACATTGAGCAATTTGACTAAAAACGTTTCTGCCAAAATCCCAGGCTAAGCGCACACCGGACCCTCGCCCAAACAAAAAAGCTGTGATGACATTCATCACAGCTTTTTTATTGCCGCCAGGAATAACCGCCTAGTCAGGCATATTGAGCTGGCGCATAAAGGCGCGAAATGATCCTTGAGACGCTTGTAACGCCTGTAGTTTGCTGAGTGACTCAGAGAGCGCATCACTCATCACCGCCAGCGCGTCTTCATCAAGCCGCAAACTCATGGCACCTATTTCCAGTTCAACCGTACGGTGGGTTTCACAATAGTGCACGCGAAACCCGCTTTGGCCGGACAATAATATTCTTTTACACATCATGTTTTCTTTCTACCATTCGTCGATCAGAATTCATCCAGCAGCACCAAAAGCGCGCTTAGCTGGTCGCCAGTGCCGGTCCGGCCTGCTCATGTTCATTGACTAGCAGGGTCCAGTGCACGCACATGCGGCGCGACACGTGACATATCAGGTCGGAATCCGCGTATTCTGGCGCAGCCAATGTTTCAGCCAGCCGCAACGCCTGTTTGGCCAGGTCATAGGTGGGTTTTTTGATATATAACGTCGCCACATATAGCAGCGAGGCCATCACAGACTCGGCATCGGGCAAGCTGGGGTCATACCGCATGGCAGGCATAGTCATGGTTTGCATGGTGTGTTCTCCTCTCTAAACCGTCATCGCAATTTCGGTCTGCATCACAATGCGTGCCGCCGCCTTGCGCAACATTTCATTAATCACAATAAAGCTGTCTGCTTCAAACTTGAGCGTAGTCCCGCCCACTTCGAGCTCCACCATGTCTGATGACTGGTGATAAAGTACTTTGCATGCGGTGTTGCCGGCCAGCATGGTTTTACCCACAACAGTTTGACGTTTCATCACAAGCCTCCTTTAGCTGATTGAAATTAAATGATAATGATTATCATTTATAAAGTCAACCAAAATGACAGCAGGCGTGATAGCGGTGGTAAATAAGGGCCAGAGATCGTGCGATTAGCGATTAGCGATGGTGCGGGTAGGCCAGCAAGAATGCGGTGGCATCCTCGACTTGCATGGGTTTGCTTAACAGGTAGCCTTGCATTTCATCACAGCCTTGCGCCTGCAAAAAGGCTTGTTGTTCAGGCGTTTCCACCCCTTCGGCAATGGTTTTCAGGCCCAGGCTGCGCGCCAGTTGAATGATGGCAATGACAATGGCCTTGTCTTCATCATCGGTGGTGAGGTCGCGCACAAAAGACTGATCGACCTTGAGCTTATAGACCTTGAATTTTTTGAGATAACTTAAAGACGAATAGCCAGTCCCGAAGTCGTCAATCGACAGCCGTACGCCTAGCGCGTTGAGCGCATCCATCATGGTCACCGCCCCCATGGGGTTCTCTAGGGCTACACCTTCGGTCAGTTCAAGCTCTAGGCAATCTGGTGCCACGTCATAGCGCTCAAGCGTGCTTTTCACCAGCGCAGGTAATTTGGGATCACGGAACTGAATGCTGGAGAGATTGACCGAGACCGTCATCTTGTCTAATCCCAACTGCTGCCAACGCTTAATTTGCTGCGTCGCCTGTTCCAGTACCCAGCTACCAATGGCAATAATCAGCCCGTTAGACTCCGCCAGTGGAATAAACTCTGCAGGCGAGATAAAGCCCAACTGTGGATGCTGCCAGCGCAACAACGCCTCTACGCCAACCAACTGACCATTCTCCAGTGCAATTTGTGGCTGGTAATACACTGCCAATTGCCCCAGGGCAATGGCGTGACGCAGGCCATTCACCAATTGCAAATTGCGCGCCGTTTGCAATTGCATATGATTACTAAAGAAGCGAAAACTGTTACGACTCTCCTGCTTGGCGCGATACATGGCGACATCGGCATTGCGTTGCAGGCTTTCCATATCCAGCCCGTCATCAGGATAAATCGCCACGCCTATTGAGGCCGTGATCGTTAACTCATACTGGTCAATAATCACAGGCAACTCAACCACCTTGAGCAGGCGCTCGACCATGTCCTTGGCCATCGCCTGATCGGCCTCAGTGAGCAGAAAGACAAACTCGTCACCGCCCAGGCGGCAAATCGTATCTTGCGGGCGCACCATGGCCTGAAAGCGCTTGGTCAGTGCCACCAGCAGATTATCGCCGTAGCGATGGCCCAGACTATCATTCACGTCCTTAAAGTGGTCCAGGTCGAGAAACATCAACGCAAACTGCCCATCCTGATCCCAGGCTTTTTCGATTTCAGCCATCACGCGCTCGGTGAGCAGGTTGCGATTCGGCAGCCCGGTCAAGGCGTCATAATTAGCCAGAAACCGAATGCGCTCCTCAGCCTGTTTTCGCGTGGTAATGTCGCGGATAAACGCGCTGTAATAACGATCGTCGTCGCGCTCGATTTCAACAATCGTCAGCTCGATCGGAAACTCCTGACCATCGCGCCGGATCGCCGTGATCTCAATCAACTTACCCAGCAGCGTAGATTGGCCAGTTTGCTGCAAGCGCAGCATGCCCTGATGATGCGCCTCCCTGTAAGCGGAAGGGACAATGACCTCGCCCAGATCGCGTCCCATGACATCAGCTCGCGCATAGCCAAACAGTTGGCTGGCCGCCCGATTCCACTCTACAATCCGCCCGGCCTGATCAATATTCACAATTGCATCCAGCGCGTTTTCAAGCACAAGCTGCGCGCGCTGCTCACTGATCTGCAAATCCCGCCTAAAAGCCGTGCGCTGCGCCTCTACCGCAAAGCGGTCCAGCGCAAAATCAATATTGGCCGCCATGTCCTTGAGCAAATGCTGGATGTTTTCATGAAACGCCTGCGGCTGCTGGGCATACAATGCCAGGCAACCTATCACCCGGCCTTCTGTATGCAACGGTAAAAAAGCGGCTGAATGCCAATTGAACTCCTTGGCTTTGTCATGCCAGGGCGCGGTGACCGGATGCGTTTGGAAATGCTGCACCCAGTAAGGATGGTCTGACACAATCGCCAACCCACAAGGTCCTCTGCCACTGACCTGTGAAGGATCTGCCGTAATGGTCAGCTGATCAAGATACTCAAGCCCTGAACCATAAGCACTCGCCACCCGAACCTGCTTGGTATCATGATCCAGCTCACCGACCCAGACTAGATTCGCGTGGCCCAGATGTACAATAATGCGACAAATCTGGTCGAACAGCGCCTGTTGATTCTGGCTTTGAATAATTAACTGATTACACTGACTTAAAGCCATGTAGAGCTGATTCAGCTGCCTATGCAGCGCGCTGGCTTCAGCCTGCTGTGCCTCCACACGTCGCTTGAAGAGCACTTGCTGGCGCCAGGCCAACCAGCCGCCCACACTCCACACCACTAGGCCGATCACCAGAAGCAAACTGACAGAACCCGCCTCGGCAGAAAAATCATCGCCCGTCGCCAAATATAGGCAACACAATAGAACACACAAGCCTATCAGCCATATCATTCTGATAAGCGCGCCCTGCCCTGCGAATATGTTTTTTTGTGCAGTCATGGATGTCCAGCTTAAGCCCCCGCACATTAATTTAAGGGAAGTGACTAAAATCAATTCGCCAATTACACAGATAAACATCCGACAAATTGATTGATACAGATGAATCAGTGATACAGACCGGCCAGACATCAACACGACCAGACAAGTTTAAGACAGGGGTATGGCGCGAAATACAAACATCACCAGACCAACAATTACCGCAGCAAAGATGCTAATACAAGCGTTTAAAAATAACCAGCCCATCCCCTGCATGCAAAATGTCACCACTAGACCTCAATCGCGGGAATCATCCCCAAACCGCATTAAACCAGATATATTTATAATCATAAAAACAACTCGGGGGGACAAAATGGACTTTAAAGTATTCTCGGCATTCTATTTGGTACCACTCATTATCTCCGCCATCGGCTCGCTGATTGAATTCAGAAACTGCGAATTCAACACCCCCAGGCACGCCCTGGGCAAAGCCTTCTTCCTCACATTCAGGAGCATGGTGCCTGTCCTCAACATCTTCTCCGCCATCCTCTACTTGATGACCTGCGGCGCCTACACCTGGAAAAAGTGCACCCTGAGCAAAAAGCAGTGAGCCAAAAACAAAAAGACCCAAGGCACACACCCTGGGTCTTTTATCTCTCGTGGCGACCATCCGCCCACACGGCTTATCTGGACATCACTGACTGAATCAAGTGTTTATTTTCTGACGGCACATCCAGAAACTCCAAATTAGTCCTGAATCCCCGCATCCCGCACAAGGATGAAAAAACCACCCGGCAGTTAAACCTGTATTTGCGCAAGCCAGACTCAGCCGCCACCGGAATCTCCACATCACACACCTGCCCGGGCTTGTAATACTTATCCGCAAACAGGCTCATGCCGCTCATGGAAATATCGTGGGTAACTGCAGTATAGGCGCGTCCAGTACTATCAATTAACTGAGACTTTTTGCGCCACAAACGACGGTTTACGTCAGATGAATTGTTGTACAAACTACTGATAGACATGATGCAAAAAACGTCAAAAACATTTACTTAATTGACCAATATTTTATTAAGGATTTTTGCTCTGAACAAGAGGGTTTTCTTTAAAGAAAAAACATTAAATCGCATCGCTAATATGCAGATTGCAAGCTTATCTGGTCATATCTAACCTTTGAAGCAAAGCCACCACAACAGCCAACGATTCCCACTAGGATCACCCGTTTATTACTCAGCCCCTGATTGCTTGCATATGATTCAAGGCGTTCGGCTTTGGATAAGGCTGCCGGGTGGCTTAACCTATTAGCTAAGTGAGGTATTACACTCTTTTATATAGGCCTCTGACCTAAAATAAAAAAACGCCAATCAACTAAAGATGCGCTAGAAATCTGAATCTTTAGCCATCAATAAATTCACGCATCTGAATTAAAAGGTCATGTAAATATTTATCTTCAATCGCAGCAGAGAAACTATATCCATTAAAAATAATAGAGCCATTTTCAGTAAGCTTTCGACAAAACTTGCTTATCAGAAATAATACTAGCCAGTCGTTTAAGCTCTCTAAACTTTTGGGATAATTTATTGATGCGTCTAACTCCAAGACGAGCGACTATGGGTAAAGTTTGGTGCTGCGAGTGAGTGAATCTCGGGGCATATTGCTCAAAAAGCTGAAAGCCTAAAATTTGAAATTCAGCGGTTTAACTAGTTAAATAATCAAATACTTTTTAGCTATGGCAAAAGATTTTTCGGAGGATTAATATTAGACAAACATAACTAAATATCTAACCAAGAAAGCTTATGCAATAAAAATAAAGGGGGTCCTCTATGGGGTGGAAGGGTACGGTGAGATCAATCAATGCAGCATATCGAGCTGCAGAGCGTGACTCAAAACGACGTCATCGGGAATTGCAAAGGCAAGAAAAAGAATATGCAAAAATGCAGTTGCTCGACCAAGCCGTTTACGATGTTGATGCTTATGAAAATCATCTAGAGCGATTTCTTTCAATTCACAAAGAATCGATATCCCCTATAAATTGGATTGGAATAAAGAACCAGTCTGAACCTAAAAAACCACCTCTATCTTCTGAACATGAAGACGCAGCTAAACAAAAGGAGGCTGCTTATAAACCCAGCTGGATAGATCGGCTATTTGGGTTAGAAAAGAGGAAACGTACCAAACTGGCTTCAGAGATTAAACAGGCAATTGAACAAGACGTTTCAGCTAACAATCAAGCCGAGCTAGAGTGGATGAATGCCCATGCCGAATGGGCAGCAGATATCGCACTTGCCGAAGGGATATTAAAAGATGATGCTCAAGCTAAGCTTGACGCCATTCGGCAAATTGACCCCTTTTCAGAATTAACTGAACTTGGTTCTGAACTGAAGTTTAGTATAGATGAAACAGGTTTACTCGAGTGCGAATTAATGGCTCATGGAAAAAGTGTTATTCCTGATGAGATTAAATCTTTATTAAGCAGTGGAAAACTATCGGTCAAGAAAATGCCGATCACTAAGTTCTATGAGTTGTATCAGGATTATGTCTGTGGCTGCGCTCTACGCATTGCCAACGAGCTTTTTAGTATTCTGCAAGAGGACAAAGTAGTCATTACAGTTATTGATACTCTCTTAAATACGAGTAATGGTCATCTAGAGGAAAAGCCAATATTAAGTGTTCTAATTCCCCGAGTGACAATGTCTAAGTTAAACATGGTGACTGTTGACCCCTCCGACTCGATGAGCAACTTTATTCATAACATGAGTTTCAACAAAAAGACTGGATTCTCTGCCGTTTCGAAAGTCAACTTATCATGACTAAAAGTAACCTCGGCAATCAGCTTTATTTCTTAGTAACAACTGCACGTGATGCTCTATTTGACCAAGGTGAGCTAGCGCAGCTAACCTATGGTGCATTTGATGTTGTTGCCAATAATGTAACCAATTTAGAAACTACAGAAATAGAGATTTCTTTCCCTGTCGGATATCGAGCGGATCACACTGCAATTCTAAGCCAAAAGAAATACACTAAAGAAGAATTACTCCAACGATACCAATTTTTGGCCCATCAACAGATGCCAATAAATGGTATAGCCCAGTTAGTCTCTATCTCAGAAACTCTTCTTGGAGATATAGTCCGCAATGTAATTATGCGCTACCCCCAAAAGCTAGGGAATAAACGCTCCGTCCAACTAAGTACTGTCCTTGAAGCCCAATCCCTAGAAGAAATCCATCTTAAGGCAATGGACACACTACTTAATGAATTATCATACAAGTCTCCAAATGAATTCTCTGACTCATTCAAAGAACTTACCTCCATCACTTTATTAGAATGCCCAGCCTTTCATAAATATATTGAAATGAAAGCCACCAGAGATATTCATGTTCATAATCGAGGAGTCTCAAATAAAACATACTTAAAAAAAGCAGGCTCACATGCTCGAGCCAAAGATGGTCAATCATTACCTGTTGATATCCCCTATTTTCTTGAATCTTATGAAGCATGCATACAAATTACCGAATGGCTTGAACAGGAGCTAGACGAACGTTGGCACAGTACAGTACGTGAATCTATAAGAAACAACTCCGAAGATAATGCATCGAAAAATAATGGATCGACTGAACATCAAAGTTCTGATGCTATTCCATTGAGTGATATCTCTTTAGAAGATATCGCAAAACCCAAGAAGCAAAGAAAAAAGAAAACCAAGACACCGGCGGCTTAATAATTTGAATTCCCACGCCAAGCCAACATAACGGCCAATCATTGCCACCCGAATTACCTTCGTATCAACCAGTCCTGGATTACGAGACTAAGGCTCAAGACATGCGACTCTGTGGACATAGCTGGTCGCTAGAGGTGGATGAGCTCTGTAGTAACCTGATGGCGTAAATGGCTTAACAATCCTGAAACGTCGGAATTCTGAAAACTGCTAAAACTACGTTGAATTAAAAATAGTGAAAACTGAAATCTGGAATGCTGAAAAGAAAAACGGCTCGCATTTCTGCAAGCCGTCTTTTTATATTTTGGTAGGGTGTGCGGGGATCGAACCCACGACAAACGGATTAAAAGTCCGCTGCTCTACCAGCTGAGCTAACACCCCATCTGTTTCTTGTCTGCCGCTTTGTTTTGCGTCAAATTTGAAAGAACGCGATTATGGGGGATGAATTAAATTTGGTCAATGCTGTTTTGGCTTTTTTTGTATAAAAAGTTTATTTTTTTATTCATCCCGATTTTTTGCTTTACATTCCGGGGAATTTTCCGCCCATCATGCCTCCCATGCCCCGCATCAGCTTGGCCATGCCACCTTTGCTAAACATCTTCATCATCTTTTGCGTTTCTTCAAATTGATTGAGCAGGCGGTTGACGTCTTGCACTTGCACACCGCTACCGGCGGCGATCCGTTTTTTGCGCGTGGCTTTAATCAGCTCGGGTTTGCGGCGCTCTTCTGCCGTCATGCTATTAATGATGCCTTCGATGCGGCGCATGGATTTATCCACGTCGTCGGTGTTGATCTTTTGCGCCATGCCGGAAATCTGGCTGGGCATTTTGTCCATGAGTGAGGCCATGCCGCCCATTTTGCGCATTTGCAGCATTTGCGCTTTAAAGTCTTCGAGGTCAAACTTGGCGCCGGACTTGATTTTGTCGGCGACTTTTTGCGCCTCGGCCATATCGACCTTTTTATGCGCTTCTTCAATCAGGCTTAAAACGTCGCCCATGCCGAGGATACGGCCCGCCATGCGGTCTGGGTGGAATGGCTCCAGGCCATCCACTTTTTCACTCACGCCGATAAACTTGATCGGCTTGCCGGTGACGTGGCGCACAGAGAGAGCGGCACCACCACGTGCATCGCCGTCCAGCTTGGTGACGATGACGCCGGTGAGTGGCAGGGTTTCGCCAAACGCTTTGGCGGTGTTGACGGCATCCTGGCCTTGCATGGCGTCGACCACAAACAAGGTTTCGGTGGGTTTGAGGTAGGCATGCAGGTCTTTGATTTCGGCCATCATGGCTTCATCAATGGCTAAACGACCGGCCGTATCAAAAATCACCACATCGTAGTAATTCTTTTTGGCTTGATCCATGACCTGCGCAGCAATGTCCAGCGGCTTTTGCTGCGGGTTGGAATCAAAGCAGTCGATCTCCAGCTGTTTGGCCAGCGTTTGCAACTGGGTAATCGCCGCAGGGCGGTAAACGTCGGCACTGGCCAGCAGGACTTTTTTCTTTTGCTCTTTGAGCAGCTTGGCCAACTTGCCTGAGGTGGTGGTTTTACCTGCCCCCTGCAAACCTGCCATCAAAATCACCACAGGCGGCACGGCGGCCAGGTTAAGGCCGACGTTGGCTTTACCCATGAGCTCGGTGAGTTCATCATTCACTACCTCAATCACGGCCTGGCCGGGGGTGAGGCTTTGCAATACGTCGCGGCCATTAGCACGCTCTTTCACGCGTGCAATAAAGTCTTTAACTACTGGCAGGGCCACGTCGGCCTCCAGCAGGGCCATGCGGACTTCGCGCATGGCATCGGCAATATTGTCTTCAGTCAATCGGGCTTGGCCGCGCAGGTTTTTAATCACGCCCTGCAAACGGCCGGTCAGGTTTTCCAGCATGGAAGGCCTTTCTTTCATCATTCATGAAATTTGTATAAAGTGATTTTACATCATGGTGGGGCAACCCTTGCAATAAAGCGCATGCATCCGGCGTTTGCGCGGCAGTAACCCTAGGCGAATGCAATGAGTTTTGCCATAATGCCAAGCATGACTCAACACCTGCTCCCTTACCTGATTGTCGCGTTTGTCTATATGGCGGTGGCGCTCGATTACTGGCGCATTGCCAAACAGGGCAAACCGGTCGATGAAAATGCTTTTCCGTTTCAACTGCACGGCGCGATGGTGGCGCTGGGGCTGGTCATGCATGGCAGCCTGTTGTACCGCGACATGTTTGCCATTGGCTCAGTCAACTTAGGGGTGTATTACGCACTGTCGGCGATTTTATGGCTCACCGTATTAATCTACTGGGTCGCCGACTTAAAGCACTCATTACATAGTTTGCAAGCGTTTGTATTGCCCCCGGCTGCCCTTTGCGTGCTGATGCCAGGCTTTGCCGTGACAGACTATTATGTAGATACGCGTGGCTTCACGCTGTTTAACCTGCATATCCTGATCGCCATACTGGCTTACAGCCTGTTTACCTTTGCGGCGCTGCATGCGTGCCTGATGCGCATGGCAGAGCGCGCCTTGCATCAAAAAAACAGCTGGCTGGCGCTGCAAGGCTTTCCACCGTTACTGGTGCTTGATGCGCTGCTGTTTAAAGTGTTGCACGTGGGCTTTGTTTTACTGACGATTACCTTGATCAGCGGCATGCTGTTTAGTGAAGAAATTTTCGGCAAACCCTTGCAGTTCAACCACAAAACCGTGTTCTCGATTGCTTCATGGATGATCTACGCCTGGCTGCTGTTTGGGCGCTTTAAATATGGCTGGCGGGGCAAAGTGGCCACGCGCTGGACGCTGGTGGGCTTTGTCTTGCTGCTGCTGGCGTATATAGGCAGCCGCTTTGTGTTACACGTGGTGCTGGGGCGCTAACTATTTAGCGCCTGCCAGCATACACGGCTCTTATTAGTTTCGCAGACTAATGATAGGCCAGCCTTGGCCTTGCGCGTAGGCGGTAAGCTTAGGGTCCGCATCCACAGCGACCGGATTGGTCACCAGTTTCATGAGTGGCAAATCGTTGTGTGAATCACTGTAAAAATAACTTTTTTCAAAATCAGCCAGTGATTGGCCACGTGCCGCCAGCCATTCGTTCAGACGGGTCACCTTGCCCTGCTGAAAACTGGGCGTGCCACTGACACCGCCGGTATATTGCCCGTCCACCATCTCAGGGTCGGTGCCAATGAGATGCTCGATGCCGTATGCGGTGGCAATCGGCTTGGTTACAAAGCTGTTAGTCGCGGTAATGATCATGCACAAATCACCGTTGGCTTTGTGCTGGTTGACCAGGTCTTGTGCTTTTTGCGTCATCATCGGGCGGATAACGTTGGTCATATATTTTTTATGCAGCTCATCCAGAAACGCTTTGGGATGTTGCGACAAAGGCTGCAACTGGAACTTGAGAAAAGCATAAATATCCAGACAGCCGTTTTTATAGTCTTCGTAAAACTGCTCGTTGCGCGCCTTGTGTTGTGCGCCATCCAGCAGGCCTTCACTAATCAAAAACACGCTCCAGTTATAGTCGCTATCCCCTGCCAGCAGGGTGTTGTCCAAGTCAAATAAGGCCAGGTTTTGTTTCATCACGCTTCATTTCTTTAATCAACATTAAACAATCTGTTCATCGGGCACGGCTTCTTTGGTTGCCGTCAGCACTAAAAAGACGCCGACCAGAATCACGGCCAGCGAAATATATTCCATGAGGTATATCTGTTCGTCGGCAAACCAGACGCCGACGACAAAGGCGACCACCGGATTGACAAAGGTGTTGCTACTGGCGACCAGGGGACGCACATGATGCAATAACCAATGGTAGGCAGAAAAAGCAATGATAGACCCAGGCACGATCATAAAGCCCAGGGCCACCCATGCCCGGGGCGACACCTGCGCAGGCAGATGCTCGCCAAAGGCGATACTGAATAAAAACGCAATGATCCCGCCACACAACATCTGGCTAGCGGCACCCATGAGCCCGGAAGGCATAGACAAATGTTTGCCCCAGACCGATCCCAATGACCAACATGCGGCTGCAAACATCAGCAAGCAGGCACTGACCCAGTCGCCTTGCAGGCTGCCGCGGGTATTCAGCAACAAAATCCCAATCAGACCAATCGCAATGCCCAACCATTCGCGGCGGCTAATTTTGTGCCCCCACAGGCTGGAGAAAATCGCCATCCAGATGGGCGCAGTCGCAATCGCCAGCGCAGCCACGCTGGAGGATACATGCAGTTGCACCTGTGACACCGTCCCATTGCCCAGCACGGGCAACAGCAGGCCAACCAAGGCCGCTCCACGCCACTGCAAGCGTGTCGGCGGCGCATGCCCGAGCAAGCGCAAACTGACATATAACAGGCTACCGGCAATGGTAAAACGCAGCCCCACCATCACAAAGGGCGGAAAGCTCTCAATCGCATACTTAATCGCGAGGTAAGTTGAGCCCCAGATAAAGTAGGTACAAGCCAGCGCAATGGTCACCAACAACCAATGATTTCTTTGCGTCATTGCGGCTTGCCTTTCCAGGGTGTCATGGTTGAAAAAAGAAAACGCTTGTTACCCGCAGGCAACAAGCGTTGGTTCAGAGCCTGCTTACACTTGCGGGTTCAATTTTTCTGCTTTTGCATAAAGCTTGTTCAGGCCATTCAGATAAGCTTTAGCGGAGGCGACGACAATATCGGTATCGGCGCCCTGACCATTCACGATGCGCCCACCCTTGGATAAACGCACGGTCACCTCCCCTTGCGCATCGGTGCCACTGGTGATGTTGTTGACCGAATACAGCAGCAACTCGGAATCACTTTGCACCACGTTTTCAATCGCCTTGAAAGTCGCATCGACCGGACCACCGCCATTGGCTTCGGTACGCTGCTCGCTACCATCCACACTCAGGGTCAAAATCGCGTGCGGGATCTCGCCGGTTTGCGAGGCCACTTGCAAGTAGCTCAGCTTGAACATTTCACGGCTTTCCTGCACCACTTCATCACTGACCAATGCATGCAAATCCTCGTCAAAGATTTCCGATTTTTTGTCAGCCAGCTCTTTAAAGCGCGCAAACGCCGCATTGAGCGCGTCCTCACTTTCGAGCTCGATGCCCAACTCTTTCAACCGGGTTCTAAATGCATTGCGGCCAGACAGTTTGCCTAAGGTCAATTTATTGGCGCCCCAACCCACATCTTCGGCGCGCATGATTTCATAGGTCTCACGATGCTTGAGCACGCCATCCTGATGGATGCCAGACTCATGCGCAAACGCGTTGGCACCGACAATGGCTTTATTCGGTTGCACAGGGTAACCAGTGATGGTAGAAACCAATTTGGACGACGGCACGATTTGCGTGGTATCAATGCGCGTGTTCAGGTTAAAAATATCGCTACGGGTTTTAATTGCCATGACAACTTCTTCTAGACTGGCATTCCCGGCGCGTTCGCCCAGGCCGTTGATTGTGCACTCGACCTGACGTGCACCATTCATGACCGCTGACAGCGAGTTGGCGACCGCCATGCCGAGATCGTTATGGCAATGGGTAGACCAGACCACTTTGTCCGCGCCCTTGACGCGCTGGATCAAGGTGGCAAAGCGCTCGCCCCACACCGCCGGCAGGCTGTAACCCACCGTATCCGGGACGTTAATAGTTTTGGCGCCCGCTTCAATCACGGCCTCAAACACGCGCACCAGAAAATCAATCTCTGAGCGTACCGCATCTTCCGCAGAAAACTCGACATCCTCAGTATACTCACGCGCCCATTTGACGGCTTGCACAGCACGCTCAACCACCTGGTCTTCCGTCATGCGCAGCTTGTTTTCCATATGGATTTTGCTGGTGGCAATAAAGGTATGGATACGGCCACGGACGGCATGCTTGATCGCCTCGCCGGCACGGCGCACATCGTTTTCACTGGCTCGTGCCAGCGAGCAAACGGTAGAGGTTTTAATCACCTTGGCGATCTCGGAAATCGCGTCAAAATCACCGGGGCTGGCGGCAGCAAACCCGGCTTCAATCACATCCACGCCCAATTTCTCCAACTGGCGGGCGATGCGGATTTTTTCTTCTTTAGTCATCGCTGCGCCGGGGCTCTGCTCCCCGTCACGCAACGTGGTATCAAAAATAATAATTTGTTCCATGAATATTCCTAATCTGACAGCCGGATTTTACCCGCTTGTCCTTTAAATGACTATAACCGCGCCCACACCTCAAGCGTCAAATAAAAAACGCGCTTACCCAAGCGCGTTTTAGAAAAGACTCTGCACTAGACAGTATTTTTGGCTTGCAGCCGCTCGCGCGCCCACATGTAATAGCCAGACAAGGCATACACGAACACCACGCTGAACAATACTTCTGGCGGGCTGTATGAAATCAGCACAAAGGCCATCACCACCGCCAGAATGGCTACAAACGGCACCGAATGTCTGAGATTGATATCCTTGCCGCTGTAGAACTTGAGGTCAGAGACCATAGAGCCTGCCGCAAAAATAGTGATAAACCAGGCAATCCATTTCACCTGCAAGGCGCCAAAGAAAATCTCGCGGCCATCGATATTGTATTCATAAGACACCCAGACAAATCCGGCAATCAAGGCTGCTGCGGCCGGGCTTGGCAAGCCCTGAAAGTAGCGCTTGTCCTGAAAGGGATCATCCAGCTTGGTATTAAAGCGGGCCAGGCGCAAGGCGGCACAGGCGGCATAAATAAACGCTGCAATCCAGCCCAGCTTGTTCATGGGCTGCAAGGCCCACACATACATGATGAGCGCCGGGGCGACCCCGAACGACACCATGTCTGCCAAGCTGTCATATTCAGCGCCAAACGCACTTTGGGTATTGGTCATGCGTGCCACACGGCCATCCAGGCCATCCATCACCATGGCAATAAAAATCGCAATCGCTGACTGCTCAAAGTGCTGGTTCATCGCCTGCACAATCGCGTAAAAACCGCCAAATAGCGAAGCTGAGGTAAACAGGTTGGGTAGCAGGTAAATCCCGCGCTGCCGCAGGGTGGTGTGTTGTTCGCGTCTAGACTGGCGGTTTTGTGATTCAACCATAAGGAACTTTTCAGAATTGCAGAATACCTGCATTGTTGCGGGCAATCACAAAAAATGCAAGCGTGCCCCCTGCATGCAAGCGGGTTTTCTCCGCAAGAAGCAAGTATCCCGGCTGTGCTAAAATAGCGCTTTATTTAAGCCAGTTATCGCGCGTTCATGCAGTTTTCCTTACACAATACCGACGGCCTAGCTCGCCGCGGCACCGTCAGCCTGCCCCATGGTGAAGTACAAACGCCGGCCTTTATGCCTGTGGGCACCTACGGCACGGTCAAAGCCATGTCTCCACAGGAGCTCGATGAGATTCAAGCCCACATTGTGCTCGGCAATACCTTTCATTTGTGGTTGCGGCCAGGCCTAGAAGTGATTGCAGCACATGATGGCCTGCATAAATTCATGGGCTGGGATAAGCCCATTCTGACCGACTCAGGCGGTTTTCAGGTATGGAGCCTGGGCGACTTGCGCAAAATTACCGAAGAAGGTGTCAAGTTTCAGTCCCCCATCAACGGCGACCGCTGCTTTCTGACACCTGAAGAGTCAATGCGCATCCAGCGTGTACTCAACAGTGACATCGTCATGATTTTTGACGAGTGCACACCCTACCCGGCCAGCCATGATCAGGCGCGCAAGTCGATGGAACTCAGCCTGCGCTGGGCACAACGCAGTCGCGATGCTTTTAATGTCTACCAGACACACACCATCGCGCATACCCTGACCCTGCAGGGTGGCCAGGAACAAATCGCCCAACTAGGCGCAGACAACACACCCAGCAATGGCAACGCACTTTTCGGCATTATTCAGGGCGGCATGTACGAAGACCTGCGCGATATCTCACGCCAGGGCCTGGAAGCCATTGGCTTCGATGGCTATGCCATTGGCGGCCTCTCGGTCGGCGAACCCAAAGAGGACATGTTACGCATCCTGGCGCATACCGCGCCACAAATGCCCAAAGACAAACCTCGCTACCTGATGGGCGTCGGCACCCCTGAAGACCTGGTGGATGCCGTCAGTTATGGCATTGATATGTTTGACTGTGTGATGCCCACCCGCAACGCCCGTAATGGCTGGCTGTTCACGCAATACGGCGATGTGAAGATCAAGAACGCCAGTTACAAAACGGATACACGCCCACTCGATGATGAGTGTGAGTGCTATACCTGTCAGCACTTTAGCCGTGCTTATTTGCATCATCTGCACCGCATCGGCGAGATTCTTGGCGCGCGTTTGAACACCATCCATAACCTGCATTATTACCAGGTGTTGATGCAAGGCATGCGGGCGGCGATTGAAGAGAACCGTTTTGAAGCGTTTAAGGCCGAATTTGCCCGGAAACGGGCAGAGAAGCGTTAATTTTCTAATTAATCTTAACCGCCGACTCTAAAATAAAGCAGAAATTAGTATTTCTTGATGCTGCATTCTTTTCGCCTCTCGGCGAGTCACTTTCTGGTGCTTGCCCCCCAGAAAGTAACCACAACGAACGAAGTGTTGCGGCGTAGGCTAATCTTCAGGTTAAGCCACATCGTGGCGGCAGTAGCCAAAGAGGACGAGACCCAGCAATCACGGCCTTGCTGCTCCCTTGCGTTGCTCAACAAAGTAAGCGGTCACGAAACGCGCCCTGACAAGCCACACACGTCGTGGCTTGTTGCGGAGCTTAGACAGTCGCTCCCTTTTTCCTTACTTTGTTTTCGCTACTCTGCCTGATGGAATGGAATTCATCTCTCCAAACTCACACGGTTGATGTTTGAACCGTTCAAAAAATAATTCTTTTGTTCAATCCTAAGCTCGTTGCGCTCACATGGTGTTCAGGGCCCCCATCTGCCGCGCCGAGCAACGCAGACTTGGCGGGAGCCTTCGGCCATCGGCTGTCCGAGTTCCGCGGTGGCTTGCGTTCTTTGCAAGCCGCTAGGGCGAGTTTCGATGGCCGCCCGGCAAGCCGAGTAGCGCAGGAGACAAGCGGAAGCTGGGGTGCACTTTCTTTTGGTTACTTTATCTTTGGGCAAGCAAAGAAAAATAAAGCTAAAGCGCCTAAGAAATACCAACAAAGACTTACAGAAAACCCATCACTCGTTCTTCGATTTTAATAAGATTAGTATTAACCTTGCAGATTCCTACCGACATCGCAAAGAGATACCCATAAAACACGCTTTAGCAAATCAAGCCCATTCATCCTCGAATCACACCCCGCCATTTATTCTTCTCTTGCCTGTGCTAGAATCGCGAGTTACTTATTAGATTCATTCAGGAACAAGTATTATGTTTATCAGCAATGCCTATGCCGCTGGCGCGCCAGCCACCGACTTTATGAGCTTTTTGCCTATGGTGGTCATTTTTGTGTTGTTTTATTTCATGCTGATCCGCCCACAAGTCAAGCAGGCCAAGCAGCATAAATCCATGCTCGAAACACTGAAAGCAGGCGATGAAGTGGCAACCAACGGCGGGATTGTCGGCAAAGTGACCAAAGTCAGTGAAAATTTTGTCAGCATCGAAATCGCGGCCAATACCGTGGTGCATGTACAGAAACACACTGTGCAGACCTTACTGCCTGCTGGCACTTTAAAATCGATTTAACTGTTATCCATTTAGTGCAAGCGCAACGCGCTTGCCTTTCATTCTGAACAAGAGTTTGTTATGAACCGTTATCCGTTATGGAAATTCGTGCTGATTGGCACCGTGATTGTGATTGGGCTGCTGTACACGATCCCCAACTTTTTTGGGGAGTCGCCTGCGGTACAAATCAGTCCGGCCAAAACTTCGCTCAAGCTGGATGAGGGCTTGCTGCGCAAAGTGGAGGATACGCTCAAGCTCGCGGATATTCCGTTTGATGGCGTGTTTATGGATGCGAGCGGCGTGAAGGTACGTTTTGCCAATACCGATACGCAACTGCTGGCAAAAGACAAATTGGTCGCCAACCTGGGCAAAGACTATACCGTCGCGCTCAATCTGGTGCCACAAACGCCAAACTGGCTGCAAAGCATAGGCGCCAAGCCGATGTATCTGGGTCTGGACTTGCGTGGCGGCGTGCACTTTCTGCTGCAAGTAGACATGAAAGCCGCGCTGGACAAAGCCGCAGAAAGCACCATGGGCGATTTCCGCATGGCCTTGCGTAAAGAAAAAGTCAATTATTTCGGCATTGAGCGCCAAGGCCAAGTGGTGGTAGTGAAATTTGAATCCGAAGCAGAAGCCACCAAAGCACGCAACCTGCTTGCAAAGGACTATTCTGACCTGACTTATAAAATTACGGGCAGCGACAAGGACTTCAACCTGACAGCCAGCATGAGTGTGATGGCGCAAAAACGCATTCAGGAATTCGCGCTCAAGCAAAACCTGCAAACGCTGCACAACCGGATTAACGAGCTGGGTGTGGCTGAGCCTATCGTGCAACAGCAAGGCATGGACCGCATTGTGGTGCAATTGCCTGGTGTGCAAGATACCGCCAAGGCGAAGGAAATCCTGGGCCGGACCGCGACCCTGGAAATCCGCATGGTAGACGAAGAGAAGTCTGACATGGCGACCTTGCAAAAAGCGCAAAGCGGACAGGTGCCGTTTGGCGATGAAATGTTCACTGACCGTGAAGGTCGCCCCGTACTGGTGAAAAAGAATGTGGTGCTGACCGGTGACAGGATTACCGATGCAGGGCCTGGTGTGAATGGCCAAAATGGCGCTTCAGTCGTGAATGTCACGCTGGATGGCCGTGGTGCCGGAATCTTTAAAAATGTCACCCGTGAAAACGTTGGCAAACGCATGGCGATTTTGCTGATTGAAAAAGGTAGCACCGAAGTGATTACAGCGCCGGTGATCAATGAAGAAATTGGCGGTGGCCGCGTACAGATTTCCGGCATGGCCAACGCGCAGGAAGCCACAGACATTTCATTGCTGTTACGTGCCGGGGCATTGGCCGCACCGATGGAAATCATTGAAGAGCGTACTGTGGGCCCAAGCATGGGTGAAGAAAACATCAAACGTGGTGTGCACTCTACCCTGTGGGGCTTTGCCGCGATTGCGGTCATGATGATTGTGTACTACATGGTGTTTGGGGGCGTCTCGGTGATGGCTTTGGGTGTGAATCTGCTATTGCTGGTTGCCATCCTATCCATGTTGCAAGCCACACTTACTCTGCCAGGTTTGGCCGCGATTGCACTGGCCCTGGGGATGGCAATTGACGCCAACGTACTGATCAACGAGCGTATCCGTGAAGAGTTGCGTAACGGCAATACGCCGCAAGCCAGTATCCATGCCGGTTACGATCGCGCGTTTGATACGATTCTCGACTCCAACGTGACGACCTTGATTGCAGGTCTGGCACTGTTCATGTTCGGGACCGGCCCGATCAAAGGCTTTGCTGTGGTTCACGTGCTGGGCATTATGACCTCTATGTTTAGTGCCGTGCTGGTTTCTCGTGCACTGGTGAATCTCTTGTATGGCTATCGCCGCAAGATTGAGCACCTGCGGATCGGCTAATCCGTGACCTGCCACGACTAGAAACGCATTTAAGAGAACACATTATGGAATTATTCAGAATTAAAAAAGACATCCCGTTCATGAGTTACGGGCGTCTGACCACTTCAATCTCGCTGATCACGTTTGTGCTGGCAATTTTCTTCCTGTTTCACCGTGGCCTCAATTATGGGGTGGACTTTACCGGCGGGACCGTGATGGAAGTACATTACCCGGCCGCTGCCAATATCGAGCAAATTCGCCAGGTCATGGATGCGGTTGGCTTGAAAGATGTCACGGTGCAGAACTTTGGTTCCAGCCAGGATGTGCTGATCCGACTGCCCGTTAAAAAAGAATTATCGATTGCCCAGCTCTCTGAAAAAATCTCGACCGCCCTGAAAGGCGCGGACGCAGGTGCTGAAATCCGTCGCGTGGAGTCTGTCGGCTCACAAGTGGGTGAAGAGTTGTATGAAAATGGGGCGTTGGCCTTGCTGTTGGTCTGCGCAGGTATCATGGGTTACCTGGCCTTGCGTTTTGAATGGCGTTTTGCGGTAGCTGCCATCATCGCCAACATGCACGACGTGATTATTATCTTGGGCTTCTTTGCGTTCTTCCAGTGGGAGTTCAACCTGACTGTGCTCGCCGCGATTCTTGCCGTGCTGGGTTATTCGGTGAACGAATCTGTGGTGGTCTTTGACCGTGTGCGTGAAAACTTCAAGAAAATGCGTAAAGCCAGCGCAGTGCAAGTGATTGACAATGCGATTACGCGTACCATGTCACGCACCATCATCACCCATATCATGACGCAAACCATGGTTTGTTCCATGCTGTTTTTTGGTGGCGAAACCTTGCACAACTTCTCCCTGGCCTTGACCATTGGCATTCTGTTCGGCATTTACTCATCCGTATTGGTTGCCTGCCCGATTGCCATGTGGCTAGGCGTCAACCGTGCCAACCTGATTGGTGACAGCGAGAAAAAACCGAAAGAAGACGAAGCCGCCCTCGCCCCCTAAGCCGCGACCTAGTCCCGGTTTCCCTTGATTTTTAGCCACTGGTGAGTACACTAGTGGCTTCTTGTTTTTATCGTCGCCCCCTTGGACAATATCCCCTTAAGCTGGCAGATTTGCCTGCTACTGCTGTTGCTGGCTTTTACGGCCTTTTTCTCTATTGCCGAAACCAGTTTGATGTCGCTGAACCGTTACCGCATGCGACATCTGGCCAAAGAAGGTCACCGCGGGGCTAAACTGGCAAGCCGCTTGATTGCGCAAACCGACAAAACTCTGGGTGCCATCCTGCTGGGCAACACGTTTTGTATTGTGGGCTCCTCGACACTGGAAGTGATTATTTCCGAGCGCCTGTTTGGTGAAGGCGACTATGTGTTGATGTTTGGCTCGCTGGCCATCACTTTTGCCATTCTGGTGTTCAGTGAGATTTCGCCGAAAGTGATTGCCGCTGCCCATGCCGAAAAACTGGGCTTTGCCAGCAGTTACCTGCTCTACCCGCTATTATGGTTATTCACGCCCGTGGTCTGGTTTGTCAATCTGTTTGTCAAAGCCTTCCTCAAAATACTCAGAGTGCGCGTTAACTTTGACGAGCAGGCCCAAGCAGTGACCTCTGAAGAGCTGCGCAGCATTGTCAGCGATGCCGGGCAATATATCCCCTCACAAAGCCGGACCATTTTGCTCAACTTGCTTGATCTGGAAGACATTATTGTCGACGATGCAATGACGGCGCACACCATGGTGGAATTCATCGACCTCGATGATCCGATTGAGCAAATCATGGAACAACTGGTGCGTAGCCACCACTCTCGGCTGCCAGTGCGCCAGGGCGATCATGAAGACATTGTTGGCATTTTACATGTGCGCAAAGTACTGCCGCTCCTGCGCGACTTCCATATTGGCCAGGCGCCCACCAAAGCGTTGCTGCAGGCAGCCATGAGTCTGCCCTACTACATCCCTTCTGGCACGCCGCTGTATACCCAGTTACAGCAGTTCCAGAAGCACCATGAACGCATTGCGCTGGTGGTAGATGAATATGGCGAATTCAAAGGCCTGCTGACACTGGAGGACATTCTGGAAGAAGTGGTCGGTGAGTTCACCACTCAAACGCCAGAACATGAACGCCAGTTTCATCAACATGAAGATGGCAGCTGGCTGGTGGATGGCAGCAGTCTGTTGCGCGATCTCAACCGCAAATTGAAACTCTCGTTGCCTACCGATGGTCCACGTACATTGAATGGACTGATTCTGGAGCACTTTGAGGATATTCCCGAGCAGAATACCAGCTTCAAGATCGGTGATCACCGGCTCGAAATCCTGGAAGCGCAGGACCGTATCGTCAAGCGCGTCAAAATTTATCTTTAAAACACGGCTAACTTCCGTATCCAGCACTTGAATTTTTTAATACAAGGCGCAAAATAAGTCCTAAGACAGGTATACGAAACTATGGCAAGACCCAAGCGTGATAGTGATTTGGCGGTAGCCCCTCAAGTTGCCAAACCCAAACCTCCCGAACTGTTCAAGGTGTTGTTACTCAATGATGACTACACCCCGATGGAGTTTGTGGTGGCAGTGATTGAGCGTTTTTTTAGCAAGACCCGCGAACAAGCGACGCAAATCATGCTCAAAGTACATACCGAGGGTGTGGGCGTATGCGGTGTATACCCACAAGACATAGCCGAAACCAAAATGCACCAGGTGCTGGAGTCGGCCAGAGAAGCGCAACATCCCTTGCAATGCGTCATTGAAGCGGCGTAACACAGGGTTGAAGCCTGAAATAGGCATCGCAAGAATATCGGGCAAATACGCTGACATTCTTGCGCTTCAAAGCATCAGCAGCAGTGGTAGCATGTGAATACATGGTTTCATTCAGTTTGACTCATTTAAACTTGAGCAAATAGTACGATTGGGGCATTGAATTTTTTTGAAAAAAGCACGATAACAAGAAAACAAATCGTTTTTGCCAGTTAGCGAAGGGTTGCTGTTGTGAATCCGGCGTTTTTTGTAGTGTAGTGTATTAAGGAAAGTCATCATGATTGCTCAAGAACTTGAAGTTAGCCTGCACATGGCTTTTATGGACGCGAGACAAAAGCGTCACGAATTGATTACGGTTGAGCATCTGTTATTGGCTATGTTAGATAACCCGACAGCCGCAGAAGTCCTGCGTGCTTGCGGTGCCAAATTTGATACCCTGCGTAGCGAACTCAGCCAATATATTGAAGAACACACGCCGACAGTGGCTGGCAGCGATGAGGTTGACACGCAGCCGACGCTTGGCTTTCAACGCGTCATCCAGCGCGCCATGCTGCATGTGCAGTCCTCCGGCAAAAAAGAAGTGACGGGCGCCAATGTGCTGGTCGCAATCTATGGCGAAAAAGATTCGCATGCCGTGTTCTTCCTGCATCAGCAAGGCGTGACTCGCTTGGATGTGGTCAACTTCATTTCACATGGCGTGGCCAAAATCCAGGAAAACGAGCAAAAATCCAGCAGCAGCGAACAGGAAACTGAAGGTGAAAGTGTCAGCACCGGCGCACTCGAAAACTTCACCCTGAACCTCAATGCGCAAGTTGTTGCGGGCAAAATTGACCCGCTGATTGGGCGTGGCCTGGAACTTGAGCGCGTGATCCAGACATTGTGCCGTCGCCGCAAAAACAACCCGCTGCTGGTGGGTGAGGCAGGCGTAGGTAAAACTGCGATTGCAGAAGGCCTGGCTTCACGCATCGTCAACAAAGAAATTCCAGAAGTGCTGGAAAATGCCACCGTGTACTCGCTCGACATGGGCGCGCTGTTGGCTGGCACCAAATACCGTGGTGATTTCGAGCAACGCTTGAAGGCCGTCATGAAACAATTGTCCGAGAAACCGGATGCGATTTTGTTTATTGATGAAATCCACACACTGATTGGCGCCGGCTCTGCCAGTGGTGGCACGCTGGATGCGAGCAACCTGCTCAAGCCAGCGCTCTCAAACGGTTCCCTCAAGTGCATAGGTGCGACCACTTATCAGGAGTACCGCGGCATCTTCGAGAAAGACCACGCCCTGTCTCGTCGCTTCCAGAAAATCGACGTGCAAGAGCCTAGCGTGGCTGAGACCATTGAAATTCTCAAAGGCCTTAAGACCCGCTTTGAAGAGCATCATAGTGTGAAATATAGTGCCAGCGCCCTGACTGTGGCCGCTGAATTGTCTGCCAAATACATCAACGACCGCCATTTGCCAGACAAGGCGATTGACGTGATTGACGAAGCAGGAGCAGCCCAGCGCATTCTGCCAAAGAGCAAGCAGAAAAAAATTATTGGCAATAAAGAGATTGAAGAGATTATTGCCAAGATTGCGCGCATTCCGCCCAAAAATATTTCCAGTGATGACCGCAATGCGCTCAAAACGCTGGAACGCGATCTCAAAGCCGTGGTGTTTGGTCAGGACAAGGCAATCGAAGTATTGTCTTCTGCCGTCAAAATGGCTCGCAGCGGTTTGGGCAATGGCAACAAGCCGATTGGCAGCTTCCTGTTTGCGGGTCCCACCGGGGTCGGTAAAACCGAGGTGGCCAAACAATTGGCTTACATCCTGGGCATTGAGTTGCTGCGCTTTGATATGTCCGAGTATATGGAGCGTCACGCCGTCTCCCGTCTGATTGGTGCGCCTCCGGGCTATGTCGGCTTTGACCAGGGCGGTTTGTTGACTGAGGCGGTCACCAAGCAACCATACTGCGTATTGCTGTTGGATGAAATTGAAAAAGCTCATCCTGACATCTTCAACATTCTGTTGCAGGTGATGGATCATGGCACGCTAACAGATAACAATGGCCGCAAGGCGGATTTCCGCAACGTCACCATTATCATGACGACTAACGCGGGTGCAGAAAGCATGTCAAAAGCCAGCATAGGCTTTACCAACAGCAAGGACAGCACTGATGAAGCCGCTGACCTCAAGCGTTTGTTCAGCCCTGAGTTCCGTAACCGTCTCGATGCGACCGTGTCGTTCAGCGCCCTGAACCAGGAAGTCATACTGCGCGTGGTAGACAAGTTCTTGATGCAGCTTGAAGATCAGTTGCATGAGAAAAAAGTGGATGTCACCTTCAGTGATGAGCTTAAGGCTTATCTGGGCAGAAAAGGCTTCGATCCACTCATGGGTGCGCGTCCGATGGCACGCCTCATCCAGGATACGATCCGCAAAGCGCTGGCCGATGAATTGCTCTTTGGTAAGCTAAATGATGGTGGTCAGGTCCATATTGATATTGATGAACATGACCAGATTCAGTTGAATTTTAAAGAGGAAACTGTTTCAGCCTGATTTGGATTGAACTTTCATCGCACAAAGGCCACTCTAAACGGTGGCTTTTGTGTTTCTTGCACTGCTTTAGTGCAAAAAAACCATGGACACGAGTCATGCGATTGCTGCCTGGCCCCCGTGTTTTGTTTCAGCCAGGCTTAAAATCAATACGTTAGGGATATGCAAATTGCTGGTATAGTTATTGCTATCAATGAATTGCCTGACAGAACTGATTTTGTACATGCAAAAGATTTTTTATTTTCTACATGTGTTGTGTTTGCTGTTTGCACTGCAAACAACGGCCGCCGAACCGGCGGCCACCACTACCCTGCTCGAGACCGGCTTGCTTGACAACGCCGTCACTACAGTCGCGAGCCTGGCTAATGCATCCGATGACGCGTTGTCTGCGGACTTTGGAGAGGTGAGCAACTCGGTAGACATGCTTGAGATTGCCGAAATCGACATTGATAAAATCCTGCTCCCCGGATTCAGTTACCCATTACATAAAACCCAGTTCCATCCTCCCGAACATCAATCCTCTTCCTATCACTTGCTCTTATCCTTCTGGCTAGACCGGCCTCCGCAATCCGTTTAAAGACGTCGTGCCTGCGCGCATCCTCAGGATGTGACGCAGGTGTCATATGTATTCACAGAGTGCTGTCAACAGCACGCTGTCATGAGGATCATTATGTTGTCTTGTATTCGTTGGCGAACCTTATACTGGCTGGGATGGCTGTGTAGCCTGCCCGCCCTCGCACTGGCCGAAGGCCAAACTTTTGACTTGCAAATGCTGCTGGACAAAGCCGTGGCTGAGAATCCCACCATTGCAGTGAGTAAAGCTCAAACGGCAGCTGCTGCCGCTGGCGTCACCGTGTCGCGTTCTTACTATAATCCAGACCTGGAAATCATGGCGGGACCTGCCAGATATCGTAATGCCCCAGGTACGACCAACCAGAACTATGGCGTGACCATTTCCCAGCCACTGGACTTTCTTAGCACACGCGCCTCCCGTCGTGAATATGCTGAGCAGCAGTTTAATTACGCCGAGAAAGGTATCCACACTACCAGCTTTGACTTGCGTAACCAGATTAAAGCGGCTTATTTGAATGTGTTACTTCGCCAGCAGATTATGGAAATGCTGGGCGCAAACCTGGCGTTACTGCAGCAAGTACAAAGCCGCGTCAAACGCAAAGTTGAAATAGGCGAAGCGGCCAGATATGAATTGATCAAGGCGGATACTGAATTACTGGCCACTGAACGTGACTATGCCAGTGCACAAACCAGAATTGACGAAGCCAAAGCCATGTTGCATGGCATGATCGGCAATATGCCTGACGCGTTTGAGATCAAGCGGCAGTTACCTACCATCTCGAACCTACCCGACATCACCGAATTGAGACGTTCGGCGGAGAACAATCCTTACCTGCAACAGCTGCAGAGTGCCAGGGACAGTGCTGAAGCCAAACTCAAACTGGAGCAGGCGCTACGTTTCCCCGGGGTGACCGTGAAGTCAGATTTCACGCAAGACCCGGACCTGAATACCTTAAGAGTAGGCGTGGTGGTGCCTTTACCGGTCTGGAACCGGCGCGAAGGCCAGATAGCACAAGCAGTGGCGGGGATTGAGGAAGCCAATGCCAACATCAAGCAGCAGCAACTATTGCTGCGTAAAGAGATAGACAGCGCCTATCAACGGACCGTGATTGCCAGCAACCAGCTAAAAGCGTTTGAAAACGGCTTGTTGCAACAATCGCAGGCAACCTTGAGTCGCGCTGAAGCGGCTTATAAATTCGGAGAACGCGGCATTCTGGAGTATCTGGATGCACAACGCGTCAATCGTGAAGTCAAACGGGACTACCTGATTGCCAAATTCGATTATTTTTTCAGTGTCTTGCAAATCGAACGTTTCATCGGTTCCGATTTGGTACAACCTTAAGGGGATGGTCATGTCTCGTGTGTTATTTTCAACTTTACTGGTCGCCGCGCTGGCTGTGATGTCTACCGCGTGCTCAGAAAAACCTGCTCCGGTTGCAGAAAAAAAAGAAGTCGTCGACCCTAGCCTGGTCACCTTGACCAAAGAATTACAAGCCAACGTCAAGGCCGGCCCGGTCACCGAAGTACAGTTCGTCGATACTTTGCGCATCCCTGGCCGTATCCAGGTGGATGAACAATATGAATCGCGTGCAGGGGCGTCGATTACCGGTCGTATCAGTACACTCGATGTCAATCTGGGCGACGAAGTTAAAGCAGGCCAGCGTCTGGCCACCATCAAAAGTACAGAGCTGGCGCAGTATCAACTAAGTTATATTAAAGCCAGCCAGCAGATGCAATTGCATAGAAAGGCCGTTGACCGCGCCAAGCAATTGCTTGAAGCCGACGTGATCAGCCCGGCCGAATTACAGCGCCGTGAAGGTGAGCTCAATGCCGCCAATGCAGAGGTCAATGCTGCCCGCGACCAGTTACTGGTCCTTGGCATGGCGCCTAATGCCATCGCACAGCTGGGTCTGGCCAATAGCGGCATGTCTACCAGCCAGGTCAATTCAAAAATCACCGGCACGGTCATCGCGCGTAATGCCAGACTGGGGCAAGTCGTCGCCCCGGCCGAAGAACTGTTTGTGATTGCAGACTTATCGCATGTCTGGGCGGTTGCCGAGATTCCTGAACAGCAAATTGCACATATCAGCGAAGGCCAAACCATCAATATTGAGGTACCGGCTCTGGGCGATGCCGAATTGACCGGCAAGCTGGCGTTTGTGGGCGATATTGTTAATCCGGCCACACGGACCGTGATGGCGCGTGCCAATATCGATAATAGCAAAATGCTGTTAAAGCCAGACATGCTGATCACCATCCTACTCGAGGCTAAACCGGAAAAAGTTGTGGCTGTACCCGCGACGGCTGTGGTGCGTGAAAACAATGCAGACCATGTTTTTGTGCAAACCATGAAACCAACGCAATACAAACTGATGCCTGTCACCCTCGGTAGAACCTATCAGGGTTACCGGGAAGTATTACAGGGCTTGCAAGCTGGTGACCAAATCGTGCTGGATGGCGCTTTTCACGTCAATAACGAGCGTAAGCGCAAAGAAATGGAGTAAGGCATGATTGAGTCTTTAATTCGCAGCGCGCTCAAGCAGCGCCTGATTGTGTTGGTGCTTGCCATCGCCCTGATTGGCGCCGGTTTATTTGCCGTTAAAAAACTGTCTGTCGACGCATTTCCTGATGTGACCAACGTTCAGGTCATGATTGCGACACAGGCCACCGGAAAATCTCCGGAAGAAGTTGAGCGGTTTATCACCGTACCGCTGGAAATCGCCATGACCGGCCTGCCCGGCCTCACTGAAATGCGATCGGTGAATAAAAACGCCCTGTCGCTGATTACGCTGGTTTTCACTGACAGCACCGATGTGTATTTCGCCCGACAATTGGTGATGGAACGCCTGATGGAAGTCATGGAGCGTATGCCTCAAGGCGTGACGCCTATTCTTGGGCCGGTCTCCACTGGCTTGGGGGAGGTGTATCAATTCACGCTGGACAAACCCAGTGATGGCAAAAAAGAGCTGACGCGTGAAGACCTGACCGAAAGACGCGCCATCCAGGATTGGGTCGTGCGCCCATTGCTGCGCGGTATTCCCGGTGTGGCCGAGATTAACTCTCAAGGCGGTTACGTTAAACAATATCAGGTCCTGGTCAATCCTGACCGCATGACGCATTTTTCGATCAAGCTCAAAGATGTGTATGAAGCGTTAGCGCGTAATAATGCCAACAGTGGCGGCGGCATTCTGCCCCACTATGCCGAGCAATACCTGATCCGCGGTGTGGGCCTGGTGCAAAACCTGGACGATATCCGCAACATGGTGCTCAAGGAAGAAAACGGCATCCCGGTCTACATCCGTGATGTCGCAGAAGTCACCATAGGCCATGAAGTGCGCGTCGGCGTGGTGCTGAAAAATGGTGATACCGAATCCGTGGGTGGCATTGTCATCATGATGCGTGGCGGCAACGCCAAGGAAGTAGTCAGCCGTATCAAAGCGCGGGTAGAAGAAATCAACAGCAAAGGCATGCTGCCGCATGGCTTGCAGATCGTGCCTTATTATGATCGTAGCGAACTGGTGGATGCGGCACTACACACTGTTACCAAAGTGCTGATTGAAGGCATTATTCTAGTGATTGTGATTCTGTTCCTGTTCCTGGGCGACGTGCGTTCCAGCCTGATTGTGGTCGGCACGCTGGTGTTGACGCCACTAATTACCTTTATGGTGATGAACCATTACGGCATTTCTGCCAACCTGATGTCGCTGGGTGGTCTGGCGATTGCCATAGGCTTGATGGTCGATGGATCAGTCGTGGTGGTTGAAAATACGTTTCACCACCTGGGGCACCGTAAAGACGAAAGCCGGATTCGCGTGGCACTGGAAGCTGCCACGGAAGTGGCGACACCCGTCTTGTTTGGCGTAGGCATTATTATTCTGGTGTTCTTGCCATTGATGACACTGGAAGGCATGGAAGGCAAAATGTTTGCGCCTCTGGCCTACACCATTGCCATTGCCCTGTTTGTGTCGCTGATCTTGTCGCTGACCCTGACGCCAGCGCTGTGCTCCTATGTCTTAAAGGGCGGGAGCGGTGAAGACACCAAGCTGATACAGACGATCAAGCAACCCTATTTATCCGCTCTGAACTGGGTACTCAATAACGAGAAAAAAACCATTACTTTCTCGGCGCTTTTATTTATTGGCACCATTGCGCTATTCCCATTTTTAGGGACTTCTTTTATCCCAGAAATGAAAGAAGGCTCGATTGTGCCGGGCATTAACCGTGTCCCTAATATTTCGCTCGAAGAATCCATGAAAATGGAAAACAAGGCGATGAAGCTGATCATGGAGCAAGTGCCGGGCGTCAAGTCTGCCATCTCCGGCCTCGGCCGTGGTGAAAGCCCGGCCGATGCGCAGGCACAAAACGAGTCCACCCCCATTATCAGCCTGAAACCGCGTGATGAATGGCCGGAAGGCTGGACACAGGATGATATTGCGGAAAAAATGCGTCAAGTGCTTGAGAAGTACATCCCGGGCGTGCAAATCATCATGGCGCAGCCTATTTCTGACCGCGTGGATGAGTTGCTGACTGGGGTGCGTGCCGATGTCGCCGTCAAGATCTTCGGTGAAGATCTGGATATGCTGAAACAAAAAGCGGACGAAATTGCCAAGATTGCCGGCACGGTCAAAGGCGCGACAGAAATCAAGGTAGAAAAAGTCTCCGGGCAACAATACCTGAATATTACGATTGACCGTCAGGCGATTGCCCGTCATGGCATCAACACTGCCGATGTGCATGACATCGTTGAAACAGCCATTGGCGGCAAAATCGCCACCGAGATTTTTGAGGGACAACGCAGATTTTCAGCCGCAGTGCGCTATCCAGAATCTTTCCGTAATAATGAAGAAGCTATCCGTAATATTATGTTGACCTCCCCTAACGGCTCGCGTGTGGCGCTGGACGATGTAGCGGATATTGAGGTCAAGGATGGCCCGGCGCAGATCAGCCGCGAGCTGGCCAAACGCCGCATTGTCATCGGTGTTAACGTGAAAGACCGTGACTTGGGTGGTTTTGTAGCGGAGCTGCAACAAGTGCTGGATCAGCGCCTGCAATTGCCCGATGGTTACTACCTTGAGTATGGTGGCCAGTTCCAGAACATGGAGCGGGCCATGGGTCACCTGATGATTATTATCCCAGTCACCATTGCGGCGATTTTCTTCTTGCTGTTCTTGCTGTTCCAGTCGATACGCTTTGCCACCATGATTATTCTGGTGCTGCCATTTGCTTCGATTGGCGGCGTGATTGCCTTGTTTGTCACCGGCGAATATTTATCAGTCCCGGCCTCTGTCGGCTTTATTGCCCTGTGGGGGATTGCCGTGCTCAATGCCGTGGTGCTGGTGTCTTATATCCGTACCTTGCGTGATGAAGGCCTGAGTCAACTGGAGGCGATTCGCAAGGGCTGCGCGCAGCGGTTCCGACCAGTCATGATGACGGCCACGGTAGCCATGCTCGGTCTGGTGCCGTTTCTGTTTGCCACCGGCCCAGGCTCAGAGGTACAGCGGCCATTGGCGATCGTGGTGATTGGTGGCTTGATCACTTCAACCTTGTTGACACTGATTGTGGTGCCAACCTTGTACCGTAAGTTTGAAGAAAGCAAAATAGAGGCATAATCCATGCCTAAACAAGCGACGTAAAAATATTCAGGGTGACTGTTTATGAAAGAAATCAAAGCGGTTGTACAACCAGCGAGATTACCTAAAATCCGCTCGGCCTTGCGCAATATCAAAGGCTTCCCCGGCATGTCCGTCAACAAGATGGAAGGCTGCGGTCCGCACCTGCAAAAACCGAGTGTCGGGGTGCGCGAAGAGCTGACCGATTACAGCCCTAAAGTCTATCTGTACATGGTGGTACCGGATGACCTGGTAGAGGGCATCTTGCAAACCATCGTCGAGGTAGCCCATACCGGCAATGTGGGAGATGGCATTGTCTGGGTGACCCCTGTGGAACGCATGATCAGGCTCTCAGAGCAAATCATGGTGCTAGACTAGCGATCATGTGGCACTAAGTTAGGCGGAGGCATACTGGCTTGCCTTACAAGTCGCGCCAGTCCAGTCCCTCAGCCTGATGGGCAATGCCTATCCAGTCACTGGCACAATGCAAGACTTCACTCAACGCCTGCCTGGCCAAGGCAGGCGTATTATTTTTCTCGCTTAAATGCGCAGCAACCAGATGCTTGAGGCGGCGGTTATCCAGCTGACTCAGCAGCTGGGCACTGGATTGATTGTCCAGATGCCCCAACCAGCCACCTACCCGTTTTTTTAGCGAGTGTGCATAAGGTCCGGTGCGCAACATCTCCAGATCATGATTGCACTCAAGCAGCAAGCCATCACACGCCTGTAGCATGGCCACGATGTGCGGGGTCACACTGCCAACATCTGTAAGCACACCCAGCTTGTGCTCGCCATCCGTAAACACAAATTGTGCGGGTTCGCGGGCATCATGTGGCACAGGATAGGGATGGACCTCTATGTCTTGCAGGGCAAATGACGTATGGGCATCAATCAGCTTTACCGTCACCGCCTGGCTAGGCAAATAGCGCTCGCACATGCGGTAGGTGCCATGCGTGAGCCAGACTGGGATCTGGTAACGTGCAGCCAGTTTAAACGCGCCTCGCGCATGATCGTCGTGCTCATGCGTCACCAGGATGCCAGTCAGTTGCTCAGGGGCCAACTGCAAGCGCGCCAGACGCTGCACGGTATCCTTGACACTAAAGCCGCAGTCAAGCAAAAGCCGGGTTTCCCCGGCTTCTACCAGCGTGGCATTGCCTGCGCTGCCACTGCCCAATGATGCAAATCGCACGCGCGGACCCGCTTATTTCAATTGATCATACAACAGCGAAATAATGCGGTTTGCCGTAGTGGAGGTATTGCGTTTGTTGTCAGGCGTCAACACATACACATCGGTGGTGTCATCGGCATTTTCCAGCACCTGGATATGGTATTGCTTGCTCGACTTGTCACCATCGGACGTGCCTTTCCAGAATTTGCTTTTATCACCGGATTTAACCTCGGCCGGTGCATTACTCTTCTCATCATCGTCACTGCTCCAGAATTTCAAGCGCTCCAGCAAGCCTTTTTTCTGCTTGATCGGGTCCTCAGCATCCGTATCTGCATAACGCACATAGAAAATACCTTCAGAGCGGTTTTTATCCTCGGTCACAAAACCAATACGGTCCAGCGCCAGGCCCACACGGCGCCATGCACGGTCAAACGGCTCATTAAGTTTGAGCGTCACGCTCTGGTCCGGCTCTTTTACCACATCGGCGCGCTTGTCCGAAACCGCCTGCGTCATTACTTGATCGGCTTTCTGCTCATCCAGACCAAGCTTGACCATCATTCGGCGCAACAACTCCGCATCCAGATCAGCATCAAACTCTTTCCCTGCATTATTTTTGTTATCAGCCGCATTCGGACGATAGCCGGTATCAATCACCCCTAACTGAGTGGTGACGTAGTTTTTGCCATCATCTGGCGCACCGGCAACGGTACGGTGCGTCATATAAATTTCAGTGGTACCCTCTTTTTCGCCGCGCTCCAAACGGGTACGGAACTTACGTCTGTCAGCAAAGCCGGAGAGCTTATCCAGCCAGGCATCAAACTTTTCGCCATACCCACGGTTGTCCTCTTTGGGCTTGATGGCATCCGACTGCAACCACTCTGTCTCGATCACCCCAAGTTCAGGATTCTCGACACGGACGGCAAAGCCTTGATCAAGCCAGAAATCACGCACCAGCGGCCAGATTTTTTCCGGTGGCGCATTCACCACCAGCCAGCGCTGGGAACCCGCTTTGACCATACGCACATTTTTCATGTCAGCCAGCACGGGCTGCGGACCATTCTGCTCTTGCGCTTCCTGGTTTTGGCTATAAGCCGAATAGCTGGTGGCGCCTGGCACATTGTAGGTGCTGCTGGTGCGGACCGACGTCAGGTCAGGCGGCACTTCAAGTGGCTTGGAACGACTGGCCCCCTTGTAGTCCGAACTGTTGTTCATAAACGGGATAGAATCGCAGGCGGCCAACACAGTCACCAGACTGAACAGCACTGCGCGTTGTAACCATACATGACTCATGTGTTTCACTAGCCTTATCCTAAATTAGTCTTTGCACGCTCAAACAGCGGCGATTTCTGCCTGCTGCATGGCGTGACGCAATACTTCATGATACTGGCCCGACAAATTGACCAGCGGCAGACGGATCCCGGTACCGATCAAGCCCATTTGTTGCAATACCCATTTCACGGGGATGGGGTTGGCCTCAACAAACAGTTTCTGGTGCAGGGCAAACAGTTTGGCATTGGCCGCCTTGGCGGCAACCAGGTTGCCACTCAAGGCCTGCACGCACATTTCGTGCATCAGTTTCGGTGCCACATTCGCCGTCACGGAAATAACCCCTTTGCCACCCAGCAACATCAGCGCCAGTGCTGAGGCATCATCGCCACTGTAGACCGCAAAATCTGATGGCGCGCGCAGCAGCAAATCGGTGCCCCGCTCAATGCCTCCTGTCGCATCTTTGATGCCGACGATGTTGCGTAGCTGCGCCAGGCGCAACACAGTGTCATTGCTCAGGTCGCACCCGGTGCGGCCAGGCACATTGTATAAAATTTGCGGGATATCGACGGCTTCAGCCACTGCTTTAAAGTGCTGATACAAGCCCTCTTGTGAAGGTTTGTTGTAATAAGGTGCGACCAGCAGGCAGGCATCCGCACCCAAACTTTTGGCTTTGGCAGTTAAAGCAATGGCTTCAGCGGTAGAGTTAGCACCAGTACCGGCAATCACCGGCACCCGCTTGGCGACATAATCCACCGTGGTTTTAATCAGCAGGCAATGCTCGTCTACGTCTACGGTGGGGGACTCACCGGTCGTCCCGACAATCACAATACCGTCCGTACCGGCATCGACATGAAAGTCGATCAGCTTTTTGAGTGCGTCCAGATCCAAACGACCATCTTCAAACATCGGGGTCACAATTGCGACCAAACTGCCCGTCAACATACCTAACGCCATTCAATAATAAAGCCAATATTTTAACTGATTATACGCATGAACGCCAAAGAACCACTTGCAAGGCGTCTGTGACTCCATAATCCTGCCAGCAGCATAGATTTAAACAGTGGGGATACGGCATAAAGTCCTGAGTAACGCACCCTTTCAGTTATAATCAATCCATTCGGATTAACGCTCGTCCAAGCTCCATGCCGCCTTCCGCACAGCCATCAGCAGACCTCACGCAGACAGGCGTAACCGCGCCAGAGAACCCTGCCAGACTAGAGCCATTGATCAGTCAAATTGATGCCCTGCTGCCACAAACCCAGTGCGGCCAATGTGGATATAACGGCTGCCGACCCTACGCTGGCGCCATTGCTCGCGGCGAGGCAAACATCAACCAGTGCCCGCCTGGCGGCGACGCTGGCATACACGCACTGGCCGCCTTGCTCAACCAACCCTACCAAGCGCTCAATCCCGCACATGGCGTGACCAAAGGCAAACTGGTGGCCGTGATTGATGAAGACGCCTGCATTGGCTGTACGCTGTGTATCAAGGCCTGCCCGGTTGATGCCATCGTCGGCGCCTCCAAGCAAATGCATACGGTGATCGCGCAGGAATGCACCGGCTGTGAATTGTGCCTGCCGCCCTGTCCGGTCGATTGCATCAGCCTGCAAGCCGTGCCGGGGCGGCAGATGGCAATGTCTCCCGCAGAATCCGACCTGGCAAGACGCCGCCATCAACAGCGGCAAAAACGCTTGGCGCTTGAAAATCACGCAACAGCCCACACCTATCCCAAAGACCAGCCCCGGATGGAGACGAGACCGGCCAGCGACACCGCGCAGCCAACCCCGACCGCTACCGAGGCACTCAAACAGGCGGCAATTGCAGCCGCGCTGGCGCGTATTAAAGCCAGGCAAGCTAAGCTGCCCCAATAGATTGAAATCTTGTGATGAATGCTCAAAAAAGACAGGCCATTTTTGAAAGACTGGCGCAGGCCATTCCCAACCCCACCACAGAACTCGAGCATAGCTCTACCTTCGAGTTGCTCATTGCGGTGATTTTGTCTGCACAAGCGACAGACAAAGGCGTGAACATCGCCACGCGCAAGCTGTTCAAGGTCGCCAATACGCCGGCAAACATCCTGGCACTTGGGGTCGAAGGCCTGGAAAGTTATATCAAAACCATAGGCTTGTATCATGCCAAAGCCCAAAACGTGCTCAAATGTTGCGAGCAATTGCTGACCTTGCATGACGGTGAAGTTCCAGATACCCGAGAAGCGCTCGAAGCCCTGGCCGGGGTTGGCCGCAAAACCGCTAATGTGATCCTGAATACCGCCTTTGGCCAACCCACCATTGCGGTCGATACCCATTTATTCCGCGTCGGCAACCGCACCAAACTGGCTCAGGGTAAAAATGTACTCGAGGTCGAACAGCGTTTTTTGAGCTCGACGCCTAAAGCCTTTTTAAAAGATGCGCATCATTTGCTGATTCTGCATGGCCGCTATACCTGCACAGCCCGCAACCCTAAATGTGGTGAATGTTGCATCGCCGATTTATGTGAATTTCACGACAAACAGATACAGCCGGTTGCCCCACCGGCAGGAGTTTAGCCATGGCCTTGTTTAATCCCAGCCGCGATGAAGTGAGGCAGTTTTTCTTTGATGCCTGGGCAAAATTCAAACAGCTACAAGCCTTGACCGAGCTGGAGAAAATGGCCGTGGGCATCATGCATATGCATCCCGAATACCATGACATCCTGGACCAGCCAGCCCATTACCTGCAACAGGCTTACTACCCTGAAATGGGAGAAACCAATCCGTTTTTGCATATGAGTTTGCATCTGTCCATACAGGAACAAATCAGCATCAACCAGCCGATCGGCATTACGCAAGCCTACGGCAAACTGTGTACCCGCTTTCAGGAAGAGCACGCCGCCCAGCATGCCTTGCTCGAATGCCTGGCAGAAACCATCTGGCTGGCGCAGCACAATCAAACCGGTCTCGATGCCGCGCATTATTTGCAATTGATAGAACAACGCGCAGACATGCCCCCCAGTCAATAAGGCCTGGTATGTGCGTATGCTGGAAGATAAGTTGAATCACTTATTAAAGCACAAGGCGATTTATGCGAGCATGACAAGATCACCGACTCCCCTCTCTAGCTTGCTATGAAACTACTTTCAGTCAATGCGGCCTTGCCGCAAACCGTTCACATCAACGGCAAACCCGTCCTCACTGGCATTTATAAAACACCCCTGACAGGCCAGGTTGCCTTGCAAGCGCTGGGCCTGGCGGGCGATGGTCAGGCCGATTTGACCGTGCATGGCGGCGAACACCAGGCCTTGTATGCCTACCCGGTTGAGCATTATGCGCATTGGCAAAACCGCTGGCAAAAAAGTACACTCGCGTATGGCACTTTTGGCGAAAACCTCACCGTACGAGGATTGCTCGAAAGTGACGTCTGTATCGGCGATATCCTGCAAATCGGGGATGTGGTGCAGGTACAAGTGACCATGCCGCGCATTCCGTGCTTTAAATTCGGCCACAAAGTGGGCAAGCCCGACATGCTGGATGAGTTCTTGCGTAGCGGCTACAGCGGTTTTTACTTGCGTGTGCTGCAAGTCGGCCTCATTCAAGCCGGTGACGACATCCAGATTTTGCAGCGCGACGTGCACGGCATCAGCATACGCACCGCACTAGGACTGCAAAAACTCGGGGAAGGAGACCAGAAGCTGCTGCAAAAAGCCTTGCAGGTAAGTACGCTGGCGCCATTGCTACGCAAAGTCTATTCTGAACGACTGTCGCAACTGGGATAGTGTGTGTCACACCCATGGGAGCTTACGTCACTCTCCTGCAAACGCTATTCCACCGCCCTTGAATCTATGATTCAATAGCCGCCATGAAACCGAATCCGCATGACTGGCTCAATGAACATGGCGACTATCTTTACCGTTTTGCCCTCGCCCGCTTGCGCGACAGTCATCAAGCTGAAGATGTCGTGCAGGAAACCTTGCTTGCAGCCATCAAAAATCCAAACTTTGCCGAACACTCCAGCCCACGCACCTGGCTGACCGGCATCCTCAAGCATAAAATCATAGACTGTCTGCGCAAACAACTGCGTGAAGTGCCCGCCTCGGAACTCATGAGCGAAGAAGATGCCAATATGGATGAGTTTTTTGATGAAACCGGGCACTGGGCAGAAAAACCGCAGGCGTGGGATATGCCACAGCAAGCCTTGCAACAAAGCCAGTTCCTGACCATATTGCAACAATGCATGGAGCGGCTGCCACAAAAACTGGCGGCGATTTTCACCATGCGCGAAGTCGATGACATGGAGAATGAAGAAATTTGTAAGGTACTCGAGATCAGCGCGACCAATGCTTGGGTCATGCTATACCGCGCCCGCATGAGTCTGCGAAAATGTCTTGAGATGAACTGGTAACCATAGGTAGCACAGAAAATAAATGTTGAGTTGCAAACAAACCAGCCTGCTGGTCTCGCAATCACTGGACCGTCCACTCAACTGGCGTGAGCGGTGGGCGGTGAGAGTGCATTTGCTCATTTGCGTCTATTGCAGGCGTTTTAAACAGCAACTGCTGTGGATGCGCCGTCACCTCGCCAGTTGGCAGCAACAGGCGGCGGACGATCAGTCACTGACGCTCTCTGCAACAGCCAAGGAACGAATTACACAACAACTGGACAAGTTTTACTGATGTCCGCTTTTCAATCTGAGCAAGAAGGAAAAAATCATGAAAAAGAAAAATGTGGCATTAATGACAGGTGCAGTGGCCTTGTCAATTGCAGCGGTCAGCGCGCATGCCGCCAGCAACCCGTTTGAAATCAAACCGCTCGCGCAAGGATACCAGGTGGCAGAAGCCACAGACAGCAAAGCCAAGGAAGGCAAATGTGCGAGCGGCCAATGTGGGGCACACAAGAAAAAGATGAAAGAAGGCAGCTGCTCTGCCGAGAAAATGAAAGAGGGTTCTTGCCACCACCATAAAAGCAAAGAGGGCAGCTGTTCAGCAGAAAAAATGAAGGAGGGTGGCTGCTCTGCCGAGAAAATGAAAGAAGGTGCCTGTCACGCCAGCAAATCCTGAGGGACCCTAGCGCATGGCGTTACGCTCAGAGATTCAGGGTGCGGGCTTGGGGCTCAAGCGTGAGCTGATTCCCCAACTGATGCGGCAGCATGGGGAGCCACAGCTCAGCGCGCTGCAGTTTTTAGAGATTGCCCCGGAAAACTGGTTACAGGCTGGCGGCAAATACGCGGCTGAGCTGGACTGGTTTGTTCAACGCTATCCCATGGTGTGTCACGGCTTGTGTTTATCGTTGGGCGGTCCAGACCCGCTCAACATCGCTTTTCTCAAACAGCTTAAGCAGTTTCTGAAAGACTTCGAGATTCCACTCTATACCGAGCACCTGAGTTATTGCAGCGACCTGAGCAATGGTTATATTTATGATTTACTGCCTATCCCCTTCACGCATGAAGCGGTGAAATATGTGGCGCAACGCATCCGGCAAACGCAGGATATTCTGGAGCAGCGCATCGCCGTTGAAAATACCTCGTTTTACGTGGCGGCACCAATGTCAGACATGGATGAAATCAGCTTTATCAATGCCGTATTGACCGAGGCGAATTGCGACCTGCATCTGGATATCAACAATCTGTATGTCAACAGCGTCAACTTTCAGTTTGATCCTTATGCCTTTTTGGACCAGATCCCAGCCGAGCGTGTGGTGTACGGGCACTTGGCCGGCCATTGGCAAGCGCAACCTGACTTACTGGTAGACACCCATGGCGAAGCGGTCATTGAACCGGTGTGGCAATTACTCACCCATGCCTATCGCAACTTGAAGATCTTCCCAACGCTGCTGGAGCGAGATAGCAATATTCCGGCACTCAACGAAGTCATGCTTGAAGTGAAGCGGATTGCGCAATCACAGCAATCGCAATTGCTGACCGACGCAAACATGCTGCCAGAGGTGGCCTGATGCCTGCCTTTCAGGATTACCAGGCCGACTTTACCGCCCATTTGCGTCAGCCTGCGCAGCATGCCCCTCCGCATGGGGTAGACCGCAAACGCATGCGCATTTACACGGAGATCGTCTTTAACCAGTTTTTGACTAGCCTGCAAGCCTGTTTTCCTGTGCTCAGGTCCATCCTGGGCAAGCGCATCTTTCAACGCCTGGCGCGGCAGTGCTTCTCCGGGCAAACATTTGCCAATCCCTTGTTTCAGGATATTCCCGCCAGATTTGTCGATTTTTTAAGCACCCATCAAGCCGCTGACCTGCCCCCATACACGACTGAATTGGCCCATTATGAATGGATAGAACTGGCGCTTAGTCGCGAGCTGGCAGAAGCACCATTGCCAGCGGCCGAGCAAACAGCGTTGGTACCTGGACTCACCCATCGCGTCAGCCTGACCGCCGTGCATCGCCTGCTGCATTATGCTTTTCCGGTGCATCAACTGTCGCGCAAGCAACGACATCTCCCTGCCGCTGACACTTACCTGCTCGTGTATCGTACGCCAGATTTTCAGATACGCTTTATCCAACTCAACGTGATCACCTACCAATTGTTACAACAGATACATCTGCATCCAGCCACTGCAGAACAACATTTGCTAGAATTGTCCCAACATCTGCCAGATCTGCCGCGCGAGACTTTGCTTCAATTTGGAATAGAGACCTTGCAGACCCTGGCCGCGGCGCAAGCGATCGACGTTACCCCAGCGCAGGACTAATACGCACCGGGCTCATTAATCCACGTAAACAATTACCCTTAAAGTATAAATATCATTAATATTTATCGCGAAAAGGACTTTTTTGTCTAAAATAAACCCAGTTCGGGATTTTTTCCCGACATTCGCCACCTCATAACAGGTGGACATTCAGGGAAGCTGATACAATAAAAAAATAAATATTTACATTAAATTAACCATGCAAAATACTCTTGCCAAAGAAGCTTTAAAACAATTTCGAATTATTTTTGGAACCGTGAGGCAACACTTCAGGGAGATTGAAGTGTCGTGTGGCATTTCAGGCTCGCAATTGTGGTTATTACACGAAATCGCCACGCACCCAGAATTAGGTGTTTCTCGTCTGGCTGAAAATCTGGCCATCCATCAATCCACCTGTAGCTTGCTCGTCGAAAAACTGGTCAAAAAACAATTGGTGCAAAAACAGCGTCAAAGCGAAGACCAACGCAAAGTCGGCCTGATTGTGACTGATGCTGGGCACGCGGTGCTCGCCAAGGCACCGAAACCAGTAGATGGCATTCTGCCGCAAGTCTTGCACACACTGGATATCGAAGCTTTAAAAGAGTTAAATGCCTCGTTGAACATGGTCATTACCAAGTTGGACGCACAATCCAAAGCACTCGCCGACCAGCCAATGGGTGATATGTAAAATAATCACTTTATTTGAGATTGAGAATGACTGTTTGCGTCACAAATCATTCACCAGGCTTCAGCTAAATCAGCCCTCAATCAGCTCAAAACAACGCACACAAATAAAAAAGTCGGCAACTGCCGACTTTTTTATTTGTGTCTTGAATCCTGCAAAAGTGAGTTATTCGCCAAATACTGCCGCCTCACGTGCCGCTGCCGTTTTGATGACTTCGGCTTTGGCCGCATTATCCAGATCCCACCATTGGCGGATTTCCTCTAGCGTTCTAAAGCAGCCCTGGCAAAAACCACTCACTTCGTCCATGCTGCACACCCCGACACATGGTGAGGCAATTTCCTGTTCTGACATGCTGATTTCCTTTCAAACTTACCCTAGCTCAAAGCACCGTGGCAATTTTTATATTTTTTGCCAGAGCCACATGGACAAGGGTCATTACGCCCAACACGTACGCCTTCAGGCACATTCAAAGATTCCGCGGCGCTTGCATCTGTAGTCGCTAATGCAGAGTCGTAATCCGTGTGTTGATACTGCACATTTGCCACCTCGGCGGCGCGCATGGCTTCTTCTGCACGGCGTTCTTCGGCCTCAAGCTCTTCGCGGGAACGAATCTGCACCTGCATGGTGATCTTGGTGACTTCACTTTTCACCGTATTCAACAGCGACTCAAACAGCTCAAACGCTTCACGCTTGTATTCCTGTTTGGGGTTCTTTTGCGCATAAGAACGCAAATGAATGCCTTGGCGCAGATGATCCAGCGCCGCCAAATGCTCGCGCCAGTGGTTATCCAGGCTTTGCAACATGACGGATCGCTCGAAATTACGCATGTTGTCATTGCCTGCAAGTGCTTCCTTGGAGCCATACAGCTCGTTGGCTGCATTGAGGATACGCTCACGCAAGGTTTCCTCATGCAGGTCAGGGTTGGTTTCCAGCCATTCCGCCACTGGCAAGGTCAAACCAAGCTCAGCCTGCAAAGCCTGCTCGAGCGCTGGGACTTCCCATTGCTCTTCCACGCTGCCTGGAGGAACGTAAGTATTAAACAAGCTGTTGATGACGTCTTCGCGCATGGCATGAATCGTTTGGCCGACATCAATAGACTCTAGCAACTCATTGCGCTGTTCGTATATCACCTTGCGCTGGTCATTGGAGACATCATCGTATTCCAGCAATTGCTTGCGGATGTCAAAGTTACGGCCTTCAACCTTGCGTTGCGCGTTTTCAATGGCGCGCGTCACCATGGCATGTTCAATCGCTTCACCTTCCGGCATGTTGAGGCGGGTCATAATCGCTGCCACGCGCTCACCGGAGAAAATACGCAACAATGGATCTTCAAGCGACAGATAGAAGCGGCTGGAGCCTGGATCGCCCTGACGGCCTGCTCGTCCACGCAGCTGGTTATCTACACGGCGAGATTCGTGACGCTCGGTGCCGATGATATGCAAACCACCCGCGGCCAGCACGGCATCATGGCGCTGCTGCCACTCGGCTTTGAGCTGGGCAATTTTGCCAGCTTTTTCTGCCTCAGACAGTTTTTCATCCTGCTGGATAGCATGAATTTCATTTTCCGAATTACCGCCGAGCACAATATCGGTACCGCGGCCAGCCATGTTAGTGGCAATGGTAATCACGCCTGGACGACCGGCCTCTGCCACGATGCTTGCTTCGCGCTCATGCTGTTTGGCATTCAATACCTGATGTTCAAGCTTGGCCTGAGTCAGGAGCTTGGAAATCAGTTCGGAGTTTTCAATCGAAGTGGTCCCGACCAGCACAGGCTGACCTTTGGCCTGACACTGTTTGATATCCTCAATGACGGCTTTGTATTTTTCCATCGCCGTGCGGTAGACCTTGTCCATCGCGTCCAGGCGCTGTACCGGTCTGTGGGTTGGGATCACCACGGTTTCCAAGCCATAAATCTGGTTAAACTCATAGGCCTCGGTATCAGCCGTCCCGGTCATGCCGCTCAGCTTTTGATACATGCGGAAATAGTTCTGGAACGTGATCGAAGCCAGGGTCTGGTTTTCTTTCTGGATGGTCACGCCTTCTTTGGCTTCGACTGCCTGATGCAGGCCATCAGACCAGCGGCGGCCCGGCATCATGCGGCCAGAAAACTCATCGACGATGACGATCTCGCCGTTACGCACGACATAATGCTGATCGCGATGATAGAGATTTTGTGCGCGCAAGGAGGCATACAAATGATGCACCAGCGTAATATTCGCCGGTTCATACAGGCTTGAACCCGCCGCCAGCAAGCCGGTTTGTTCCAGCAATTGCTCGGCATGCTCATGCCCGGCTTCACTCATGGTCACACTCTGGGCTTTTTCATCTACCCAGAAGTCGCCTTCACCCTCTTCGGCTTGCTGACGCACCAATTGCTTGGCCACTTCATTGATGGCGCCATACAAATCCACGCTGTGTTCCGCCTGGCCGGAAATAATCAAGGGCGTACGCGCTTCATCGATCAGGATAGAGTCCACCTCATCCACCAGCGCATAATGCAAAGGACGCTGTACGCGCTCCTCTTTGCTAAACACCATGTTGTCGCGCAGGTAATCAAAGCCGAACTCGTTATTGGTCCCGTAGGTAATGTCTGCCGCATAGGCCAGCTGCTTGGCATCATGCGTCATTTGAGACAGGTTAATGCCTACGCTCAGACCCAGGAAGTTATACAGTTTGCCCATCCATTCGGCGTCACGCTTGGCCAGATAGTCGTTGACCGTCACCACATGTACGCCTTTACCGGTCAAGGCATTCAAATAAGTCGGCAAGGTCGCCACCAGGGTTTTACCTTCACCGGTACGCATTTCGGCAATTTTGCCTGCGTTGAGCACCATGCCACCGATCAGCTGTACGTCGAAGTGACGCATCCCCAACACGCGCTTGCCGCCCTCACGCACAACTGCAAAAGCTTCTGGCAACAGCTTTTCCAGGCTCTCACCGCCAGCATAACGCTGTTTGAACTCCTCAGTTTTGGCCCGCAACTGCTCATCCGAGAGTGCGGCGATTTCTGACTCTAATGCATTGATTTGTTTGACGATTTGCTGGTACTGCTTGACGAGCCGATCATTGCGGCTACCAAATACTTTTTTAAACAACGAGGCTAACATGAGTCACACCGATTTCCGCTGACGCGGTGTTAATTGAAATAAACAGAGATTGTATAAGATATAGAGGGCGATTGTCTCAATTATTGTATTGCCTGACTGGGTCAGGAATGATTTTTGAGATACTCACGCGGGTCCAGCGGGTTGCCATTGAGACGAATTTCATAATGCAAATGCGGCCCGGTTGAGCGTCCGGTACTGCCAATTAAGGCAATCTTTTGACCCTTGGTAACACGGTCTCCCGGGTTCACCAATAACTTCGAATTGTGGGCATAGCGCGTTTCAAGACCCGCGCCATGGTCAATCTTGAGCAAATTGCCATAGTCTGCGGTTTGTACCGCGGTGGTCACAATACCGTCTGCGGCAGCATAAACCGGCGTCCCCACCGAGGCTGGGAAATCCAGGCCTTCGTGGAAAGCGCGATGGCCACTCATGGGATCAATCCGCCAGCCATAACTGGACGAACTATACGCGGCTTCCACCGGACTACTATTAGGCAGCATTTCGCGCAATACGCTCTTTTGCAACAACTTGGCCTCAAGCTTGCCCTGATACTCATCACGCAAATCGAGGTCTGCAGACATTTGCTCAATGGTTGCTTTCAGGTCTTCCTCACTCAGCGGAGAATCTTTTACCAGCGGCCCCCCGCGGCCCATCATGTCGTTGACCGGCGTTCTTTCATTAATCGGCTCGGCAGTCGATTTGACGCCTGCCAATTTGGACAAGCGCTGATTTTGCGCATCCAGCCGCAAAATACGCGCCTGCAATTCGCCAATTTGCTTGGCATAAGCATCGAGGTGATTTTGGGTAGACAACATGGCACCACGCAAGTGAGGCGGCAGCATAGCTTTAACGCCTTGTGATTTAATGACCTGCTGCGGTGTGATAAACAACAGCGTCAACACGATAGGCACCAAAATCAGCGCCAGCACCAAGCCGACACTTTCAAACACGCCCAATGTTTTGGGCTTGGCCATTTTTTCTGAAACAATAATGATATTAATCATGCTACGAACTCTCGCGATGCACCCGCCGCATGCCGACTAAACATGCATGACAGCGATGTGGTGTACAATATTCAAGCATTCTGTGGACAACCGGCCATGTTCAAAATCAACCAGATTTTCAAACATCATCAAGCGCTCAAACCGCTACTACAAGAAGCGGATGACCGTCAGCAATTACAACAATGCTGGTCTGCAGTTGCCCCGGAATTTTCCAGGCTTTCGCATGTGCTAGCCCTACAAGAGGGGGCGCTAACGATTGCAGTGCAATCAGGCGCTGTGGCCAGCAGAATCAGGCTAATGGAAGCCCAATTACTGCGAAAAATCCAGGAATTTAGTCAAAACTCCCGGAAAATCAAGGCTTTAAACCTTAACGCAATTAAGGTCAAAGTGCAAGTAAAATCTCGCCCGCCTAGCAAAACCAAACGCATCAAATCCCCGTCCAAGCACGCCTTAACGGCACTCGAACGTTGCGCCAAACAAATCGACAATCCTGCGCTGGAAGCGGCCCTGCTTGAGTTTGTCGATCACCAGCGTCAAGACTGAGCCAACCTCACCTGCCAGCCGGGAACCCGGCCATCTCTGCAATCAGAGTACGTATGCTCCGCTATTACACGCTATTGTAGGTGCACACTAATAGTGCAATAATGCCCCAACCTGTTACATTCCATTAACAAATCTGGCAACAGGGTGGTGAGCAGTCATTATCTTCAACGCAGTTTCATCAGGAACAGGAGAAGTCATGTCAGTTGCACTAATGTTAGCGCTTGGTGCCGCCGTTCTGGCGGTAGTGTATGGCGTCGTAATGAGTCAATGGATTTCAGGGTTGCCCGCGGGGAACGCCCGCATGCAAGAAATTGCCGGCGCCATTCAACAAGGGGCTGCTGCCTATCTCTCCCGACAATACAAAACGATTGCCCTGGTTGGGGTTGTTTTGACGATCTTGATCGGTATTTTTCTAAACCCGCAAACTGCCATCGGTTTTGTGATTGGCGCGGTTCTCTCCGGTGCCTGCGGATTTATAGGCATGAACGTCTCGGTGAAAGCAAACGTACGGACCGCCCAAGCCGCGACGCATGGCATAGGGGCGGCTCTGGATGTCGCGTTTAAAGGCGGCGCAATCACTGGCATGCTCGTCGTTGGCCTGGGACTGTTAGGGGTGGCAGGGTTTTATATCTACCTGGGTGCTGAGCAGGCGACTGATCTGAACCCACTGATTGGCTTGGCTTTTGGTTCCTCGTTGATCTCTATCTTTGCGCGCTTGGGCGGTGGCATTTTCACCAAGGGGGCCGATGTCGGGGCCGACCTGGTAGGTAAGGTAGAAGCTGGTATTCCTGAAGATGACCCCCGCAACCCGGCTGTGATTGCGGACAATGTCGGCGACAATGTGGGTGACTGCGCGGGCATGGCGGCTGACCTGTTTGAAACTTACGCGGTGACCCTGATTGCCACCATGGTACTGGGGGGACTGATGGCAACAGAAGCAGGTGCCAATGGCATCATTTACCCCTTGTTGCTAGGTGCGGTTTCCATCGTCGCCTCAATTATTGGCTGCTTTTTTGTCAAAGCCTCGCCCGGTATGAAGAATGTGATGCCCGCGCTATACAAAGGCCTGGCGGTCGCTGGCGTCCTCTCGCTAATTGCGTTTTACTTTGTCACGCAATATGTATTTCCGCAAGGCTATACCCATGGTGAAGTCACGGTGTCCAGCCTGGCCCTGTTTGGCGCCTGTGCGGTAGGGCTGGGACTGACCGCGGCACTGGTATGGATTACCGAATACTACACTGGGACCGATTACGCGCCGGTCAAACACGTGGCGCAAGCCTCTACCACCGGCCATGCCACCAATATTATTGCCGGGATAGGCGTATCGATGAAGTCCACCGCCCTGCCTGTACTCTCGGTGTGTATTGCGATTTATGTCGCTTTTCACCTGGCAGGACTGTATGGGGTAGCCATTGCCGCCATGGCCATGCTCAGTATGGCAGGCATTGTCGTGGCTTTGGATGCTTACGGCCCGATCACCGATAACGCAGGCGGGATTGCCGAAATGGCTGAATTGCCTAGCAGTGTCCGCGAGGTGACTGACCCGCTGGATGCTGTAGGCAACACCACCAAAGCGGTCACCAAAGGCTATGCCATTGGCTCCGCAGGCCTGGCAGCGTTGGTCCTGTTTGCAGACTACACACACAAGCTTGAAAGCGCCGGTATCACTGCCAGCTTTGATTTGAGCGACCCCAAAGTCATCATAGGCTTGTTTATCGGCGGCTTGATTCCATATCTGTTTGCCGCCATGGCCATGGAAGCGGTAGGTCGTGCCGCAGGCAGTGTGGTTGAAGAAGTCCGCCGCCAGTTTCGCGAAATCAAAGGCATTATGGAGGGCACAGCCAAACCTGAATACGGCAAAGCCGTGGATATGCTGACCAGCGCAGCCATCAAGGAAATGATGTTGCCCTCTCTGCTGCCGGTGGCAGCACCGATTGTGGTCGGACTGGTTCTGGGGCCAGTCGCACTGGGCGGCTTGTTGATGGGCACCATCGTGACCGGCTTATTTGTCGCCATCTCGATGTGCACTGGTGGTGGCGCCTGGGATAACGCCAAGAAATACATTGAGGATGGCCATTATGGCGGCAAAGGGTCTGATGCGCACAAGGCGGCCGTGACAGGCGATACCGTTGGCGACCCTTACAAGGATACGGCGGGCCCAGCTGTGAACCCACTGATCAAGATCATCAATATTGTTGCGCTGCTGATCGTGCCCTTATTACATTGACCTTGGATTTTAAGCGTTCATAAAGCAAAAAGCCGGGCGAACGACCCGGCTTTGTTGTGCGCGTTGCAACAAATTAGAACGCTGGCTTCACTTTAAAACGCTGGCTTCACTTCGGCCTTGTTGTAACGGGCAACCCCATCCACGATTTCCTTGTGGGCATCTTCAATCCCCACCCAACCTTCAATTTTCACCCACTTACCCTTGTCCAGATCTTTGTAGTGTTCAAAGAAGTGCGCAATCATATCCAGGCGCCAAGGCGATACATCGGTCAATGTTTTTTGATAAGCATAGAGGCCGCAGACTTTCTCAACCGGCACCGCCAGCACTTTGGCATCACCACCCGCTTCGTCCGTCATTTTCAGCATGCCCAATGCACGGCAACGCACGACCACACCTGGCAACAAAGGCACTGGCGTAATCACCAGCACATCCACCGGGTCTCCATCATCGCCCAGGGTATGTGGAATGTAACCATAGTTACATGGATACTGCATGGAGGTGCCCATAAAGCGATCGACGAACAACGCGCCGCTTTCTTTATCTACTTCATATTTCACTGGATCACCATTGGCTGGGATCTCGATAATGACGTTAAAGTCGTGGGGCAAATCTTTGCCGCTAGGCACCAAATTCAAAGACATGTTTTTAAACCTATCCCTATAAAAAAATCGCCATTATAGGCGATTAATATGAACATTTGCTGGCAAACAACACTATTTTTGATCCTGCTCAGCCGCGACCGCATCGCGGCATGCCTGCCTGATCGTCACAGGAATCAGCTTGAGCGCGAGATACAGTAACAGCGGAATAATCACCAACTCATCAAGCTGGCCAATTAGCGGAATAAAGTCGGGGATCAGATCAAACGGCAACACCAGATACGCCAAGGCTAGCCATAATAACGCTTTGGCTAACCAGGGCGTTTGCGGATGTGCAAGCAATGCGCGATAAAACAAGACCTCTTGTTTAAAGCGTTGACCCAGCGTCACCAGTTGTGCACGAAACCCCATCGCCCTTGACCGATTCAGCAGTCAATCCACCTGCAGGGTGCGACCGGTGAGTTTGGCAAATGCCTCCATGTACTTGTCCGAGGTGCGTTGTGCCACGTCAGCTGGTAATTCCGGGCCGGGTGGCGTCTTGTCCCAACCACAACTTTCAAGCCAGTCACGCACATACTGTTTATCGTAGCTGGGCGGGTTGCTGCCCACCTGATATTGGTCTGCAGGCCAGAAGCGTGAAGAATCAGGCGTCAGCACCTCGTCCATCACATGCAATACCCCTTGCGCATCCACACCAAATTCAAACTTGGTATCGGCAATGATGATACCTTTGGTACGCGCATACTCGGCCGCACGCGTATACAACGCAATTGCCGCCTGCTCGACCTGGGCCGTGATCGCTTTACCAATCAGGGCTTCCACCTGGGCAATGCTGATATTTTCATCATGCTCGCCTACCGCCGCCTTGCTCGAAGGGGTAAACAAAGGTTGTGGCAACTGCTGCGCCAGTTGCAGGCCTGCAGGCAGCGGAATATCACACACCGTGCCCTTGGCCTGATACTCTTTCCAGCCGCTGCCCACCAGATACCCGCGCACAATCGCTTCCAATGGCAAAGCTTTGAGTTTTTTGACCACCACGGCACGGCCTTTGACCTGCGCCACTTCATCCGGAGCGACTACAGATTCCGGCGCGATCCCGGTCAAGTGGTTAGGCACCACACTCTGCAATTGCTCAAACCAGAAGTTAGCCATTTGCGTCAGCATCGCGCCCTTGTGTTGAATCCCCGTGGGCAAAATCACATCAAAAGCACTCAAGCGATCTGTACTGACCAGCAGCATGGTCTGCGCGTCGATATCGTAGATATCACGCACCTTCCCCTGGTGCAGTTTTTTCAGACTCTTGATAGAAGTTTCGAGCAATGGCGCTGACATAATCGTGATCACAAAAGTAAAAACCGCATTATAAATGCGCCACGCCCTTGCAGGCGAATAAATTGTCCGTTAACGACATCAGCCCACAAATGGAGGCCGTCTCGCTAAGCGGCCACCTCTTCAATCTCGACTGGATCAGGCAAATTGGTCATGCACAGCTTGGCATAGCCCACATAGCGCGTCAGGCGCAGCAAATTGCAGGTATAACCATACTCATTGTCGTACCAGGCTACCAGCTTCACAAAAGAGGGGTCCAGCATAATGCCAGCCGATGCATCAAACACGCTGGCAGCTGGGTAGCCTCTGAAATCACTGGAAACCACGGCCTCATCGGTATACCCCAGCACCCCCTTCAAATCTCGCTCTGCGGCGTACTTCATCACGGCGCAGATGTCTTCATAAGTGGTTTTTTGCTGCAACTCGACCGTCAGGTCAACCACCGACACATCTGCCGACGGAATACGCATGGCCATGCCGGTTAACTTTTTGTTGAGGGCCGGAATCACTTTACCGACGGCCTTGGCCGCCCCGGTACTTGAAGGAATAATGTTATCAAAGACGCCGCGACCTCCCCGCCAATCTTTGTTCGACGTCCCATCCACCGTTTTTTGAGTCGCCGTGGCCGCATGAATAGTGGTCATCAATCCACGTTTGATGCCAAAATGGTCATGCAACACCTTGGCCATAGGCGCCAGGCCATTGGTGGTGCAAGAGGCGGCAGAAACAATTTCTTCACCGCGATAATGGTAATGATTGACGCCATAGACATACATAGGCGTGTCGTCCTTCCCTGGCGCTGATTGGACGACAATGCGCGCGCCCCCATTGATGTGTGCAGCACAGGTTTCCTTGGTCAGAAAGACACCAGTACACTCCACCACCACATCCACGTTTGCACTGGCCCAGTCAATCTGCGCCGGATCACGATGTGCCGTCAACCGGATGGGCTTGCCATTCACCACCAGCGATTCGCCCTCTAACTGTGCATCGTATGCGAGACGACCGTGCACCGAATCGTACTTGAGCATATACAACATCTGCTCGGGCGCCTCGATGCCGTTGATCGCCACCACCTCCACATCTTTGAACTCTGCCTGATTTAAAGCGGCTCTGAGCACCATGCGCCCAATTCTGCCAAACCCGTTTATGCCGATCCGAACAGTCATTTTTTGGACTCCTTTTGTCGTGGATATCCTAAAACAAGCAATTTTGATGCTCATTTTGAGCAGTTAGCGTTAGACAGTCATCGTGGCCTTGAATAGAATAGAGTTGAAAACTTAAAAACTTTAAATCATTCAAGCCCCCCGCCCATCGGATATTTTGTGAACGTTGCAGAGCAATTACTGAGTGGTATTCTGGATACATTATCATTGCAAGTGGCAGTGATTGATGAAGCAAGCAGCATTCTCTATGTGAATCAGGCTTGGCGCAGCTTTGGCCTGTTTTACGGCCTGCAACTTGACACAGACTGGTTTGGCATCGCCTATCTCGATATTTGCAAGGCCAATGAAGACACCAACCAGCCAGCCTTGCTGGAGGGCGTTCAACAGGTATTAAGTGGGGCACGTGACCATTTCAGTATTGATTACCTCTGCCACACCCCAACCCAGGAGCCGACCTGGCTGACCTTGAATTTGCAGCCGATGCAAAGCAGCCTCGCAGAGCAGGGCCCGTGCTTTTTGCTGACCCTCACCAATATCACGCATCACAAGCAGGTCGAAGACCGAATTTCTGCCCTCACACTGACAGACCCGCTCACCGGCCTCGCCAACCGCCGTCGACTGGAGCAATTCATGCGGGATGAGTGGTCACGCGCGATCCGCCATCAATCCAGCCTGAGTGTGATGATGGTCGATGCGGATCACTTCAAGCAACTCAATGACAGCATGGGGCATGCCGCTGGCGATGACTGTTTGCGCCAAGTCGCCACCATTCTGCAAGGCTTTAGTAACCGGCCAGGAGATCTGGCTGCACGCTACGGTGGAGAAGAGTTTGTATTGGTACTGGGCCAAACCACGCAAGCGGAAGCCGTCAAAATTGCCGAGCGCATCCGGCAAAAAATCATGGCGCTGGATATCCGTTTTGCCGGACACCGCTTGATGACAGTGAGCATAGGCATTGCCTCACTGGGCGCCCATCATGCGCAATCCCCAAAGGAACAACCCGCACGTACCCAGTGGCTCAATTTTAGTGAAGACGGTAATTTGCTGCTGGAACAAGCGGACAAGGCCCTGTATGTGGCAAAAAAACAGGGCCGTAATCGCGTTGAAGTGTACGACAAACACCACAGACTGACGGTGCCGCTCTCGGTGTAGCCCAAATCCGGGCTAAGTCCGAGAGCAGCTCACCGCGGTGAGCAAAAACTAGGCAGCACGCGCTTCCAGCATGGCCACCGCAGGTAAGGTCTTGCCTTCCAGAAACTCCAGAAACGCCCCGCCGGCCGTAGAGATGTAAGACACTTTGTCATAAATGTCGTATTTTTGAATGGCGGCAATGGTGTCACCGCCGCCAGCCAGCGTAAACGCCCTGGTTTCGGCAATCGCCTTGGCAATGGTTTTGGTGCCTTCGCCAAACTGGTCAAACTCAAACACACCAACCGGGCCATTCCAGACCACGGTACCGGCTTTCATGATGATATCGACCAACTCAGCCGCGGATTGCGCGCCGATATCAAAAATCATGTCATCCGCAGCGACCTCAGTTGCGGCTTTTTTCACGGCAGGCTCATTCGCATCAAACTGCTTACCTACCACCACATCTTTGGCAATCGGCACACAAGCGCCACGGGCAGCCATTTTCCCCATCAGGCCTTTGGCCGTTTCCACCAGGTCGTCTTCGCACAGCGATTTGCCGATTTCATGACCCGCAGCCTTGAGGAAGGTATTGGCAATGCCACCGCCAACCACCAGTTGATCCACTTTGTCAGACAAGCTTTCCAGCACGGTGAGCTTGGTAGAGACTTTAGACCCGCCCACAATCGCCACCAGCGGACGTGCCGGGGCCAGCAAGGCCTGGCTCAAGGCATCCAGCTCTTCGGTCAGCAAAATACCGGCACAGGCGACAGGTGCAAATTTGGCAATGCCGTGGGTGGAGGCTTCGGCGCGGTGCGCAGTGCCAAAGGCATCCATGACAAATACATCGCAGAGCGCGGCGTACTTTTTGGCCAGCTCATCATTGTTTTTTTTCTCACCCACATTAAAGCGGCAGTTTTCGAGCAAAATCAACTGACCATCCTCGGTGGTCAAACTGTCTTCAGGCGCATTCGGTGCCAGCCAGTTTTTCACCAGGCGGACCGGCTGACCCAATAGCTTGCTCATGACATCGGCCACGGGCTTCAGGGAGTTTTCTTCGGTATACACGCCCTCTTCAGGACGGCCCAAGTGTGAGGTCACCATCACTTTGGCGCCGGCTTTTAATGCATATTCTATGGTGGGCATGCTGGCCACAATTCTGGCATCACTGGTCACTACGCCATCTTTTACCGGCACATTGAGATCCGCACGGATGAAGACGCGCTTGCCACGTAAATCGAGGTCGGTCATTTTGATGAATTTCATGAAGGTCTCCCTTGAGCGGTCGGCGCCGCTTGAATATAAACTGGTAAGGATAAAAAACTGTGTGGCAAAAGCAAACGGGGCATAAAGCCCCGTGCATGATTAAGCAATGTGTTGAACCAGACGCAGCAGGTTACAGGTATATCCGTATTCATTGTCATACCAGCCGACCACTTTAACAAAGGTCGGATCCAGCATAATGCCAGCATCGGCATCAAATACACTGGCAGCGGCACTACTACGGAAGTCACTGGAAACCACCTTCTCGTTGGTGTACTCCAGCACACCTTTCAGCGCGCCATCAGCGGCTTGTTGCATGGCCGCGCAAATGGCCTCATAAGTCGTTTCGCTATTGAGCTCCACGGTCAGGTCTACGACAGACACATCTGCAGAAGGCACGCGCATCGCCATCCCGGTCAGCTTTTTGTTCAGCGACGGGATCACTTTACCGACCGCCTTGGCCGCGCCTGTACTCGAAGGAATAATGTTTTCAAACACACTGCGACCGCCGCGCCAGTCTTTTTTGGAGGTGCCATCAACCGTGAGTTGTGATGCAGTGGCGGCATGAATGGTGGTCATCAGGCCACGCTTGATACCAAAGCTATCGTGCAAGACTTTGGCTAAAGGCGCCAAGCCGTTGGTGGTACACGAAGCCGCTGAAATAATGGCCTGACCAGCATACTCATGGTGATTCACGCCAAATACAAACATGGGAGTATCATCTTTACCCGGCGCAGATTGCACTACTTTTTTGGCACCGCCTTGAATATGCGGCTGGCAGGTTTCCTGAGTCAAAAAGGCGCCGGTGGACTCCACCACAATCTCTGCACCGCCTTGACGCCAGTCAATATTGTTCGGGTCACGCTCAGCCGTCAAATGGATACGCTTACCATTCACCACCAACGCGCCATTTTCAGCTTCTACTTTGGCATTAAACCGACCATGGACTGAGTCATACTTGAGCAAATACATCATGTATTCAACATCATATGAGCTGTTAATCGCCACCACTTCAATATTGCTGAACTCTGGCTGCTCAATTGCCGCACGCAACGCCATGCGACCTATCCGTCCAAACCCGTTAATGCCTACCTTGACTGACATATGCTCCCCAACATTGTTAGAACTAAAATGAAGTATTTTAACCTAAACACACTATACTGGACAGACAGTAAGTGTTTGATTTGATACACGACTCAAGCATTCCCATATTTAAAACCCGGTCATTTTGACCACGCAGGGCTGCTTGTGATGAAAGAGGAAGGTTATGCAAGACAACATTATTCTGGCGGGGGGCTGCTTTTGGGGCATGCAGGATTTAATCAGAAGACTGCCAGGCATCATTAGCACACGGGTAGGCTATACCGGCGGAGAGGTGCCCCATGCCACTTACAAAAATCACGGCAACCATGCCGAGGCGATTGAGATTGTATTTGATCCCGCGCAGATCAGCCTGCGGCAATTACTGGTGTTTTTCTTTCAGATTCACGACCCGACCACGCCTAACCGCCAGGGTAACGATTTGGGGCCCTCTTACAGATCAGCCATTTTTTATGCATCAGCAGAACAGAAAGCCGTTGCCGAACAATTGATCACTGAAATGAACGCCTCAGGCATCTGGCCCGGCAAAATTGTCACCGAGCTTACGCCCGCAACAGATTTCTGGCTGGCAGAACCGGAGCATCAGGATTATCTGCTGCGTTACCCAAACGGCTACACCTGCCACGGCCTGAGACCGCAGTGGATATTACCGCAAGATCGCGCAACAGCAAGCTGGTTATAAACCAGGCATGAACATTACTCTGGCGTTACGATGGGCGGCTGCTTGGTCACGGCCGAAGGTTTGCGCGCTTTAGGATAATGGCGCCTGGCAGGATGATGCAGAAAAGTCGCCAATTCATTCAAGGCCAATTGATAGACCTCGCGCTTGAATTCGATCACATCCTCCAGCGGCACCCAATACTCACTCCAGCGCCAGGCATCAAACTCGGGATGCTCGGTCGCGCGCAATGACACATCACTGTCACGCCCGATCAGGCGCAACAAAAACCAGATCTGTTTTTGTCCTTTGTAGCTTCCGCGCCACTCACGCTTGACCCAGCTGGTAGGCACGTCATAGCGCAGCCAGTCACGTGTACGGCCCAGAATTTTAACGTGCTCAGGCTTGAGGCCAACCTCTTCCATCAATTCACGATACATGGCTTGCTCAGGCGTTTCACCATATTTGATGCCACCTTGCGGAAACTGCCATGCATGTTCCCTGATACGCTTGCCCCAAAACACCTGATTGTGCGTATTGCAAAGCACAATTCCGACGTTTGGACGGTATCCATCACGATCTAACATAAAAAACTGCCTTCAATATTTCATGCAATTTTTTCACACTTTAGCCTTTAATGAAAGGACAACCGTCAAAAGCATGCGCAAGCCCGGCAAGGTGTATAAAATTGAAAAGCAGACTCGCCAATTTATTTAAAATCCATCATGCGCCCCATGAAAACACTGTCAACCAGAGACAAGAGCATGCGTTGTTTGCCCATGCTCAAGCGATTTTCAACCAGATTTATGACCGGGCTCTCGATCCGTCTCCCGTTGGCAAGTATGAAGTTTTTTGCCCCTCTCTTGCTTGGTGTGCCCGTTTTCGCGTTAGCGGGCAACCTCGCTTACATCACCAATCAAGGCAGTGACAGCGTATCCGTGCTGGACATCGCCAGCAAGCAAGTCACGCGTACCATTGCGGTGGGCAAAGCCCCAGTCGGGGTGGCTATCGCACCTAAAAAGCAGCGCGTGTATATCAGCAACGCTAATAGCCAAACCGTGTCAGTCATCAATAGCGCCACCCAACAAACAGTGCAAGAAATTCCGGTCAACGCCCAAGCCGTTGGCATTGCTTTAAGCCGCGACGAGAAAACCTTGTACGTGGCCGATTGGGGCGGCGAGCAAGTGATTGCAGTGGATACTGCGCATCCTGAAAAACAGCAAACCTTCAAAGCGGGCAAAACCCCTTCCGGCTTGCTGGTCAGTGCAGATAACAAAAAGCTGTTTATCGCCAACCGCGACAGTAACGATGTCACCGTGGTCGATACGAAAACCTTGAAAACCATTGCACAAGTGCCCGTAGGCCTGCATCCCTTTGCACTAAGCTTGAGCCCGGATGGTAAAACCGTGTTTGTCGTTAATGTGGTCAGCAACACGCTGACCTTGCTGAATGTAGAGACCTATCAGGCCAGCACCGTCAAAACCGGGCAGCACCCTTATGGCGTGGCGATCAGTCCAGATGGCCGTCGTGCTTACGTGAGTAACAATCACGCTGAAAGCGTATCGGTGATTGATTTGACCAACGGCAACACCATCAAAACCATCGCTGTGGGCGAATATCCCGAGGGCATTGAATACGACAAGGCCAGCAATCAGGTACTGGTCGTCAACTGGGGCACAGACAATGTCTCCATCATTGATGCACTCACCAATACCGTGACGCAAACGATCAGCAGTCCCAAGTTATGCCGCTCTTTCGGGCAATTTATTCTCGAAGCGAAATAGCAAGAAAAGGGCTGTGCAGAGCCAAAGCAATCTATTTTTTGATTTTTTCACAGGATGACCAATGAATTAGTCGCAAAGAAGTTTATTTTTGGGTAAAGTCTCGGATTGTTTTTTAAAACACTTTGACCGCTTACCGATTCACCCTCAAGTTTTAATTGAGCTTTAAGTTTTAAAAGCGTTTTAGAAGTCTGTAAATTTCAGGAGATATGTAATGAAAAAATTTCTAGGCATGATTGCTGTTTCTTTATTGCCGTTGATCCCACTCACAGCTGGTGCGCACGGTGCAGCAGCCTTACGCTTTGAAAAAAGCGTGACCATCAAAGCGCCAGCGGCCAAAGTATGGGCATTGGTCAAAGACTTTGGTAACGAACAAGCCTGGCACGCGGGTGTTGCGTCTACCACCGTAGAGCAGAAAAAAGATGAAAACGGCGACGATGCCACCTACCGCACCGTCAAACTGAAAAACGGCGGCGTCATGTACGAAAAACTGCGTTTCATTGATGACGCTGGCATGCGCGTTAAATATGAATATGTGTATGAAAAAAGTACATTACAGTTTGCTAACTTTTACCCAATGATCACAGTGACTGCCAATGGCAATGACACCGTCGTTTCAGTCAAAGGCAGCTACACTCGCGCCGATTCCTCTAACATTCCAAAGCCTGAGCAAAATGATGATGCCGCGACCAAGGCGCTCGACGACTTTTTTGATCCAGGTCTCGAAAGCCTGAAAAAGGTTGCCGAATCGGGAAAGTAATTAGCCAGGGTTCTGGAAAAAAATCGCAAGGCAACAGTAAACCCTGGTGGAAATTCTGGTAAGTCTTACGTTGTAAACAATACTGTTTTTGCAAATCAGTCACGGCCAAAAGCAAGCGACTGGCACCAAGTAAAGGGATTGTGTACCACACAATCCCTTTTTTGCATTTAGCCAAACCACCTGCCCAAAACCATCACCTACTCTGTCAAAGATGGGCAAAGCCTGTCACTTTCTGTCAGCTTAACTAATCGCAACCAAGCCCTCACTTTTTAAATTCAATTCGAAGAAATAAAGCACAAAAACCCTTTAATTCATATTTTTCAATCAGTTACAAAACAAAAAATCGGACTGGCACACCTGTTGCTTTAGGGTTAGCCAACACTGTTGAAAAAGCAGTGACTTAAACAAAGAAGTAACTGACTTTAAACTTGACTTGAAGGAAAACATGATGAAAAAACACGCACAACAAGGTTTTACCCTGATTGAATTGATGATCGTAGTTGCGATTATTGGTATTTTGGCTTCAGTAGCGATTCCGGCATACAGCGACTACATAAAAGATGCTCACGATGGCAGCTGTATGGAAGAGGCCACAGCTTATTCCAAACGCGCATATACACAATTAAGTTTAAGTAAAACCCCACTTGATTATGCAGCAAATAATTGTGAAGCAGTAAAGGCCCCTGCGGATTTAGAAGCATCCTTAACATTTAAACCAGTTGGTGGCAGCGGTAAAAATATCACTTGCTTAATGACAAATGCTGGCGCATGTTCAATTGCAAAATAATTTTATGCCAAGCATAAGCTGATAATTTAATTTAAGTATCGGTTCAAGAAAGCCTCGTATTTGATACGAGGCTTTTTTTAGGCTTAGCTACACTGAAACTTAACGGACTCTCGTGCATTAACAATAAGCGTTAATATTCTTTGCTAATATTTAGCTTTCTATCAAAAAAGGATAACTTCATAGTGTTAGAAAGAATAATTAACTCTCAAGCAGGAAGTGCCTTGGTCATCTGGCTCCACGGCCTAGGAGCCGACGGCCACGACTTTGAGCCTGTGGTACAGATGCTCAACCTGCCGCATATCAAATTTATCCTGCCACACGCCCCCTACCGTCCTGTCACACTCAATAATGGTTACGAAATGCGGGCGTGGTATGACATTTTTGGGCTACAGCCGGACAGCCCGCAAGATGAAGCCGGGATTAACAGCATGCAAGCAACATTAAATGCGATGATAGAAGCAGAAATTGCGCAGGGCATCCCGGCGCACCGCATTTTACTGGCAGGCTTTTCGCAAGGCGGGGCAATGGCTTTGCATACGGCAACGCGTTTTCCCCAAACGTTGGCAGGCGTTCTGGCGCTTTCCACATACTTACCCTTAAAGAGCCAACTCTCCCAAGAAAAACACCCAGCCAACCAACAGTGCCCGATCTGGATGGCGCATGGTCGTTTTGATAGCGTAATTACCATGGCAACCGCGCAAGCGTCGCGGCAAACACTCGAGGACACAGGCTATGCGGTGGAATGGCATGAATACGATATGCCGCATAGTGTTTGCGACGAAGAAATCAACGATATCCGCCAATTTTTGCTCAAGGTGCTGCCACCAGCGCAATAACCCTATCTTGAGAATAATCCCGCAAGCAGGGGGAGTTTTGTTAAAATAGCCAGCGTTTTCATAGGCCTATTTTCATGAGTGCTCCCAAAAAAACACCGTCTGCGGTGAGTGATCAACCCAGTTTTGCCGAACGCCTGGCGGCGCTAGAAACCATCGTCAAGCGCATGGAGTCAGGCGAATTGCCGCTAGAGGCCTCGCTGGCAGCCTATACTGAGGGCGTGCAATTGTTACAAGCTTGCCAAACCTCTTTAGAGCAAGCAGAACAAACCGTGATGCTGCTTAACCAACAACAGCAACTGACGCCCTTCGAAGCGAATTAACCCGCCAGCCACTTTCCTGTTTATTCATGACCACTTCTGCTTTTGTCTTTGATCACTGGGCACGCGCACATCAACAACATGTGGAGCAGGTGCTGGCTCGCCTCTTGCCCGGTGAGCAAATATTGCCTGAACGCCTGCACGAAGCCATGCGTTACGCGGTGCTCGGTGGAGGTAAACGGGTGCGTGCGTTACTGAGCTATGCTGCCGCTGAACTGGCTGGGACATCTAGAATGACCACTGACGCCAGTGCGGCAGCGGTGGAGTTGATACACGCGTTTTCATTGGTGCATGACGATATGCCATGCATGGACGATGATGATTTGCGTCGTGGCAAACCCAGCTGCCACAAGCAGTATGACGATGCCACGGCACTCTTGGTGGGTGATGCGCTGCAAAGCCTGGCGTTTGAATGCATTGCTGAGACGCAAGCACCACAAGCGCTCAAGCAAGTGCAGGTATTGGCGCAAGCGACGGGGTCACGTGGCATGTGTGGCGGCCAAAGCATCGATTTGCAGAGTACGGGCAAACGGTTGACGCGCGCTGAGTTAGAGACCATGCATCAATATAAAACTGGCGCGCTGATCCGAGCCGCGACATTGCTTGGCGCTTATGCGGCACCAGAAACCGCACCCGCGTTAATTCAGTGTTTGGAGCAATACAGCCAAAAGATGGGGCTGGCATTTCAGGTTGTCGATGACATTCTCGATGCAACGGCAGATACGCAAACCCTGGGCAAAACGGCTGGCAAAGATGCGCTGCAAGACAAGTCCACCTACGTCAGCCTGCTGGGGCTGGAAGAGGCAAAAACACTGGTAGAAGCACTTTATGCTGAAGCGCTGCAATTATTGGCAGGCTATGGTGCCCAGGCGGATCCGCTGCGCGGGATTGCCAAATTTATTTGTGAGCGTCCTTTTTAATCATGACTTCACTGTTGTCCCGTATTCAATCCCCTACTGAGTTACGCGCACTCGAGCGCACACAACTCAAAGTGCTGGCCGCAGAACTGCGAGCATTTCTGATTCAAAGCGTCTCGCAAACAGGCGGGCATTTGGCCTCCAACCTTGGTGTCGTCGAGCTGACCATTGCGCTGCATTACATTTACAACACGCCGGATGACCGCTTGGTATGGGATGTCGGCCATCAAACCTATCCGCACAAAATCCTGACGGGTAGACGCGAAGCCATGGCGACCCTGCGCAAGGCGGGTGGCATTGCCGGTTTTCCCAAGCGTGATGAGAGTGAGTACGACACCTTTGGCACCGGCCACTCCAGCACCTCGATTTCTGCAGCGCTAGGCATGGCGGTAGCGGCCAAAGCGCAAGGACTGGATCGCCGCAGTGTTGCCATTATCGGTGATGGTGCCATGACCGCAGGCATGGCGTTTGAGGCGCTCAATAATGCGGGCGACATGGATACCAATATCCTGGTGATCCTCAATGACAACGACATGAGCATTTCCAACAATGTGGGCGCCCTCAACAATTACCTGGCTCGCCTGATGTCGGGCAAACTGTATGACAGCGTGCGCCGCAGCGGCAAAAAAGTGCTGGATATCATGCCGCCAGTCAAAGAGTTTGCCAAACGCGCGGAAGAACACGCCAAAGGCATGGTTACGCCCGGCACCCTGTTTGAAGAGTTCGGGTTTAATTACATTGGCCCGATTGATGGCCACGACATAGACACGCTGGTGGATACGCTGGGCAATATCCGCCAATTGCAAGGGCCGCAGTTCTTGCATGTGGTGACGCAAAAAGGCAAAGGCTACAGCCCGGCCGAAGACAACCCGAACAAATACCACGGGGTAAGCAAGTTTGATCCGGAAAATGGCCACAGCCTGAGCCACAGCGACCGTCCGACCTATACGCAAGTGTTTGGTGATTGGCTGGTAGACATGGCCGCGGCAGATGACAAACTGATAGGCATCACGCCTGCCATGTGTGACGGTTCCGGTCTCAATCGTTTTGCAGAGACGTATCCGGCACGCTATTTTGATGTCGGCATTGCTGAACAACATGCCCTCACCTTTGCCGCAGGCATGGCGTGCGATGGCCTTAAGCCCGTAGTGGCGATCTACTCGACCTTTTTACAGCGCGCTTACGACCAATTGATCCACGATATTGCGCTGCAAAAACTGGATGTGTTACTGGCGATTGACCGTGCCGGGCTGGTCGGTGCCGATGGCCCCACGCATGCGGGCAGCTTTGATTTAAGCTTTTTGCGCTGCATCCCGGAGATCGTCATCATGGCGCCCAGCGATGAAAACGAGTGCCGGCTGATGCTGTCTACCGGCTACCACTATCCGGGTACTGCGGCTGTCCGTTATCCGCGCGGCAGTGGCATCGGTGCCACCGTATCGCCCACGTTAGCGACGCTAGAAATCGGCAAAGCCAGCCAAGTCAGACAGGGTGTAAAAGTGGCAATTCTGGCGTTTGGTAGCATGCTGCAGCCTGCATTACAAGCTGCAGAAGCTTTGAATGCCAGCGTGGTGAATATGCGCTTTATCAAACCGCTGGATGAAGCGATGGTGTTGCACATGGCGCAAACCCACGACTACCTGGTCACGGTGGAAGAAAACGCTGTTCAGGGTGGAGCTGGCGCTGCCGTCATGGAGTGCTTGCAGTCGCATGGCGTGGTGAAAGCCATCCGCTGCCTGGGACTTCCTGACCGTTTTATTGATCACGGCAAACATGAAACTATGCTTGCGGATTGTGGTCTAGACGAGACCGGTATACGCTTGGCTATTGAGAAATTAATTTCCGAGTAGTAAACTCAACTATTAACTAACAGGCGGGCATCCCCGCTATGGAACCCTAATGAATCAACCCGTGATCCCCACAACGATTGAAGACGTACAAAATACGCCTGACGTGCGTCGTCTGGACATCAACAAAGTCGGCATCAAATCTATCCGTCACCCTGTCATTGTCAAAGACAAAACGGGCGGCGAACAACATACCGTAGCGATGTTTGATATGTTTGTGCACTTGCCGCACAATTTCAAAGGCACGCATATGTCTCGCTTTGTCGAGATATTGAACATGAACGAGCGTGCCATCTCGATTGATTCATTTGAAACCATCTTGCGCCAAATGGTGGAGCGCCTGGAGGCTGAATCAGGCTATGTGGAAATGCGTTTCCCTTACTTCATCAACAAAGCGGCGCCAGTATCTGGCGTGAAAAGCCTGCTTGATTATGAAGTAACGTTTATCGGTGAAATCAAAAACGGCCAGTTCGAGATTACCGTCAAGGTCATGGTACCAGTGACCAGCCTGTGCCCATGCAGCAAGAAAATTTCAGACTACGGCGCACATAATCAGCGCTCACATGTGACTGTGACTGCATTATTGAGCGAGTTTATGTGGCTGGAAGACCTGGTAACCTTGATTGAAGAACAAGCCTCTTGCCAGTTGTATGGCCTGCTCAAGCGTCCAGATGAAAAATTCGTTACCGAGCGCGCCTATGACAATCCAAAATTTGTCGAAGACATGGTGCGTGACGTCGCAGCACAACTCAATGATGAAAAACGTATCATCAAATACGTCGTTGAATCTGAAAACTTTGAGAGTATTCACAACCATAGTGCATATGCCTTGATCGAGAGAGACAAACGCGTTCAGTAATCTGTTTTGACAAAGTTTCAGTGTAGGCTAACATCGATTTCGATGTTAAGCGAAGCGGCCAAAACTAAAATTTCGAGTCTATCCACAATCACTCGGCTTATGCATTAATTGAGAAAGACAAACGACTTTCATAACCAGCGCGAGCAAATAAAAACGGCCATTAGGCCGTTTTTTTATACCTGCTGATGCGCCCTCCTTCGCTAATGACTAAACATGCCATTGCGCGCATAAGGTTGATTCAGATGCAGGCCGACCGCCACGATGATCGCCCCCAGGAGCGGAAACAGCGCCGCTAGCGTAAAGGTCAATTGGCCGCCTAAATACTGCAACGCAAAACCGCCGAGTAAGCCACCCAGCGCGCCACCTACCCCGTACGCCACACTGTTATATATGGCCTGCCCTTTGGCCTGGTGACGGCCATTAAAATATTGCGTCACCACCTCGACCGAGGCCGCATGAAAACTGCCAAAGGTAAACGCATGCAGGGTTTGCGCCAGTAACAACAACCACAGTTGATCTGGCACCAGACCCATCATGGTAAAGCGCACCACGCCAATCAGCAGGCTCACCAGCAAAATGGTTTTGAGTTTAAAGCGTGCCATGATCCAGGGCATTTTCATGAAAATGCCAATTTCGCAAATCACGCCTAGAGACCATAACCAGCCGATCATGCCTTTGCTATAGCCATGCTCGGCCAGATAAATCGAATAAAAGTTATACATGAGCCCATGCGCGGTCACCATCATGGCGCAGCCAATCAGCAGAGACATCACGGCAGGCTGCTTCAGAATTTGCCACACTGAAAAATCATCCTGCGCATGCGGTGGGACATGCGCCTCAGGTAATAACCAGGTCAGGCCAAACAAGCTGCATTGCACCAGCAGAATAAACCAGAGCAGGCTGCCTATGCCAAACCAGTCCGTCAGGTAACCGAGTAAGACTGAGGCCACAATAAAGCCCCAGGAGCCCCACAAACGGATTTTGCTGTAATGGCCGTTGGTGCTGGCCAAATGCGCCAGTACCAGCGACTCCGACAGCGGCAAGGTGGAGCTGGTAAATAAACTTAAGGCGACCATGACAATAAACATGGTCTTGAAATCATGGGCCCAAAAGATGGCGACAAATCCCAGCAAGCCGAGAAACGCGGTCAGGCGTATCCAGCGTACACGTTGCCGGGTATGGTCAGCCAGCCAGCCCCACAGATTGGGCGCGACGATCCGGCTCAACTGAAACAGCGACATGAGGATGCCGATATCGGCAGGACTGAAGGATTCGGCCGTCAGATAAAGCCCCCAGTAGGGAACGAACGCACCGACAAAAAAGTAGTAGATGAAATAAAAGCGCGACAGATTAAAGTGTAAGGCGTGGCTCATGACAGGTGTGCGCTTTAAAGGTCACCGCCCAGGCGCAGGCCATGGGCGGGTGAAATTACAGACGAGGCGTGTTTGAATGCACGTCCGCATTCTGGCCACGATGACGCAGGGCATGATCCATCAGCACTAATGCCAGCATCGCCTCAACGATAGGCGTGGCCCGAATGCCGACACAAGGGTCATGACGGCCCGTGGTTTGCATCATGATCGCGTCGCCAGCCTGATTAATTGAACGACGCGCTTGCGGGATACTGGACGTGGGCTTGAACGCCACATTGACCACAATGTCCTGACCGCTGGAAATACCGCCCAAAATCCCCCCGGCATGGTTAGTGACAAACCCTTCTGGCGTCAACTCATCACAATGCTCGCTGCCGCGCTGGGCAATCGAATCAAACCCGGCACCGATTTCCACGCCTTTGACGGCGTTAATACTCATCATCGCATGCGCAATATCTGCATCCAGACGGTCGAAAATCGGTTCGCCCAGGCCGACTGGCACGCGTTCGGCAACCACAGTAATCTGCGCACCGACAGAATCACGCTCACTGCGGATCTGGTCCATATAGGCTTCAAGTTGCGGCAACATCTCAACATTGGGGGCAAAGAAAGCGTTGCCCTCATGTGCCAACGCTTCCCAGCCCACAAACGGCACCTTGATTTCACCGAGTTGGCTCAAATAGCCGCGGACGTCTACACCGTATTGTTGCTTGAGCCATTTTTTGGCAATCGCACCGGCGGCAACCCGCACCGCAGTCTCTCGTGCACTGGAGCGGCCACCGCCACGGTAATCACGAATACCGTATTTCTGGGCATAGGTATAATCCGCATGCCCAGGACGGAAAGTGTCCATGATTTTGCTGTAATCCTGCGAGCGCTGATCGGTATTGCGAATCAGCAAACCAATCGGTGTACCCGTCGTTTTGCCTTCAAACACGCCAGACAAAATCTCAACCTCATCGGCTTCAGCCCGTTGTGTGACGTGGCGTGAAGTCCCTGGTTTGCGGCGATCAAGATCGACTTGCAAATCGGCCGCACTCAATTCCAGCCCTGGTGGACAGCCATCCACAATCCCGCCAATGGCCGGACCATGCGATTCGCCGAATGAGGTCAGGGTAAACAGGGTGCCGATGGTATTGCCAGACATGTGAACTCTCACTGAATAATTTTGTTTATTTTATCATAGACTGCCTGCGACCCCGCCCACGGGTTGATTTCCGGGCCTTGAACGCTTATGCTGAAACGGCTTATTGATCTGGGACCATGATGGCTAAACGCAAGCACCCGCACCGCAAACATCGACTGTTAGGCAAGCCGCAAACCGGTACCGACACGACCGCGCAAACAGAGTCAACCGCCGCCTGCATTCATAAAATTTGCTACAACGCGCAAGCGCTAGTCGCGCAGCAACTGACCATGCAGGAGATCACTGATTGGCAAGCGCCTGGCGGGCATGTGGCCTGGATTAATGTGCACGGCGTACTGGATATTCCCCTGTTACAAGCCGTCGCCCGTCGTTTCAAGCTGCATCCGTTGGTACTGGACGATATTTTAAACACCGAACAGCGTCCCAAACTGGATACCTACCCCGACTACCTGTTTCTGGAAACGCGCCTGTTTTACTATGATGCTGAAAGCATGAGTGTGAGCTCCGAGCAAATCAGCATGGCCTTGGGTCGTGAGTGGCTGCTGACTTTTCAGGAAAGGCCTTCCGGCAGTTTTGAGCCCGTGCGCGAGCGGCTGCGCCAGGGCCAGGCCTTGCTGCGTCAAAGTGGCCCGGACTACTTATGCTACACCCTGCTAGACAGCCTGATGGAACGTTACTTTCAGGTGCTGGAGGCCATCAATGAGGATGCCGAACAACTCGAAGCCCATTTGCTTAACCAGCCCACGCCGGAAGACCTGCAGAATATCCACCGCCTCAAACATGTGTCCATCCAGCTCAGACGGGCAGTATGGCCCTTGCGAGAAGTGCTCAATAGCCTGATCCGCAATGAACACGGATTCTTTAGTCCGCAAACCGTGCCTTACCTGCGCGACCTGTATGATCACACCGTGCATTTTACCGAGTCGCTGGAAGCGATCCGCGACACCTTGAGTGGACTCATGGATATTTACATGACCAGCTTGAGTCAGCGCGTCAACCTAGAAGTACGGGCATTGACCGTGGTCGCCATGCTGTTTATGCCAGCGACACTGATTGCGGGGATTTTTGGCATGAACTTCAATGAAATGCCCTGGCTCAAGGAGCCAAACGGCTTTTGGTGGGCGATGTTGATGATGCTGGGCATTGCCTTGGCCATGCTGCTAGTTTTCTGGCGGCGGCAGTGGTTAAGCAGCCGCCGTGAAGCTTAGTGGCGCTCAGGCAAGCGTCGCCAGCGGTTGCCGGTTCAATTGCCTGGACACATCCTGCAGCTCGAAGTAAAGCGCCAGATAGTCATGGGCGGCGGCACTTTGTGCGTCATACTCAAACACATGCTGGCCCATGCGCAGACTTTCGCTCAAGGCAGCATGCTCACCAATTTTGGTCATGAGCAGCTCCTGACCAAACAGGCGGCGCATTTCCTGCTCCACCTCAGTGGTCATGCTCTTGCGTGACTCGGCACGCGTGAGCAGGTAGCGGCGCGCGATCTTGCGCTTGAGCACGGGCTGCAAGGCATTGAGCGCCTTGTCCATTCTGACCGCAGAATGAATCGATAAATAATCCGTGGTCACAGGGACCACGACCAGGTCACTGGCAAACACGGCACTTAATGAAATCACCCCCATGTAAGGGCAGCAATCCATCACCACCGTTAACGCCGGCTGCTGTTGTGCCAGGGTGTCCAAGCCCGCATTCAACTTACTCAGGGTCGCCGGTCCACGGCCAAATTGCGAATCGAGCTTGCTCAACGCATGATTGGCCGTAATCAGTTGCAAACCATTACGTAGCGCTTGAACCAGGTTGGCGACAGCAGTGCCACGCTCATAAAAATCGAGCAGGCTGGACTGAACATTCAACCCTGTGTGCTTATAGATCTCGGTCAATCTTGCCTGCGGATCCATATCCAGCAACAACGCTGGACGTTGTTTGCGCTGGTAGGCGGCGGCCAGATTTAGCGCAGTCGTCGTCGCTCCAACTCCGGCTTTCTGATTAAGAATGGCAATTTTTAACATGAGGGTATGAATGCAAAGTCGCGCTTGAGGAAATCATTTCAGACCTGGATATTTCAGACCTAGATGCGCACTATCATAAACGATGTTGCCAGTAGAGACCACCCCGCACCGCCTGTGCAAGCAACAAAGCCGGGCGCACAAAGCAAACAGTACAAAAAAAGAAACCCGCAAAAGCGGGTTAAAAGGGGGTTTGGATCAGGAGGAAATCAATGCTAGTCGTTGAAAATCAACTAAACCTAGCCATCAAACAAAACATTTTGTGTTTCGTTTAAAGATGTGTTCAGTATATGGAGGAGTTATTGCAGTAATTTGACCAAGCTGTAACTGAATTGTAAAACTGAAAATTCAATTGTTATTAAATTGTAACTTTAATAAAAACAACAACTTGCAAGAATCGCTTGAAAAACTGTTTTAAATAAAACAGTCAAAAATGGAATCACCGTTAGTCTAACAGAAGGCTGCTCGCCAGACTAACGGCTTTGATCAAAGACAAGAATTAGCTGAAAAAATCGCGTGCTTTATCGACCCAACTTTTGTTCTTCGGGCTATGTTTGCCCGCATCCGCCTGGGTGCTGTTCTCAAACTCGCGCAACAACTCTTTTTGCTTCTCGGTCAGGCGCACCGGTGTTTCAACCACCACATGCACCATGAGATCGCCATGCTCGCTAGAGCGCAAAGGCTTGATGCCCTTGCCACGCAAACGGAACACGCTACCGGTCTGTGTTTCTGCTGGAATCTTCATTTTGGCAGCGCCATCCAGAGTTGGCACTTCGATTTCGCCGCCAAGGGCAGCGGTACTGAAGCTGATCGGCATCTCGCAATGCAGGTTTGCGCCATCGCGCTGGAAGATCGGATGTTCCTTGAGGTGGACCACCACATACAAATCACCGGTTGGCCCCCCGTTGACGCCAGCCTCCCCTTCACCGCTTAAACGAATGCGGTCGCCTTCATCCACACCGGCCGGAATTTTCACGTTCAGTGTCTTGTTCTGTTTGACGCGTCCATTGCCATGGCAAGTTGGGCACGGGTCTTTCACCATCTTGCCGGTGCCGTGACACTTGGGACAGGTCTGCTGCACAGAGAAAAAGCCCTGCTGCATGCGCACCTGACCATGCCCGTTACAAGTAGTACAAGTGACAGGAGAGGTGCCAGGCCGTGCGCCAGAGCCATGACAGGTTTCACAGGTGGCTTGCACCGGAATACGGATTTTGGTTTCGGTGCCGCGCGCCGCCTCTTCAAGCGAAATTTCGAGGTTATACCGTAAGTCTGCACCACGGTAGACGTTGGAACGCTGATTGCGTCCACCGCCGAAAATATCGCCGAAAATATCGCCAAAAGCATCACTGAATCCACCGCCACCGAAGCCGCCAAAGCCAGCGCCGCCGCCCATGCTCGGGTCTACCCCGGCGTGACCATATTGGTCGTAAGCGGCGCGTTTTTGCTCATCGCTGAGCACTTCATAGGCTTCTTTTGCTTCCTTAAAGCTCTCTTCGGCTTTAGGGTTATCCGGGTTACGGTCCGGGTGAAACTTCATCGCCAGCTTTTTAAAGGCTTTTTTAATTTCCTCATCGCTGGCGTCCCGGTTCACACCGAGTACTTCATAATAGTCTTTTTTTGCAGCTGCCATTGCTTGCCTTTTTCATGTCCAGTTAACAGCGTCTAGAAATGCGAAAGTCGTTAGCCTGCAAGAGGACTAACGACTATTCGCCTGCCGTGTCGAATTAGTCCTTTTTCACTTCTTCGAACTCGGCATCGACCACATCGCCTTCCACGGTTTTTTCACCTTGGGGCTGTGCGCTCTCGGTATTAGCTTGAGCCTGTTGCTCAGCGTATACCTTCTCTCCCAGTTTTTGCGAAGCTTCCATCAATGCGTTGGTTTTGGCTTCAATGTCGGCTTTGTCATCGCCTTTAGCGACATCTTCCAGCGCCTTGATTGCGTCTTCGATCTTGGCTTTTTCATCTGCCTCCATCTTGTCGCCATGCTCACCCAGCGATTTTTTCACGCTGTGCAATACACTGTCAGCCTGGTTACGGGCATCGACCAGTTCACGCAGTTTCTTGTCTTCGTCTGCATATTTGGCCGCATCTTCTTCCATGCGCTGAATTTCTTCTTCAGACAAGCCGGAGTTTGCCTTGATGGTGATTTTGTTTTCTTTGCCAGTCGCCTTGTCTTTCGCAGACACATGCAGAATACCGTTAGCATCGATATCAAAAGTCACTTCAATCTGTGGCATGCCACGCGGTGCGGGTGGAATATCGCTCAAGTTGAACTGACCCAAGCTCTTGTTACCTGAGGCCATTTCACGCTCACCTTGCAGCACGTGAATCGTCACGGCATTCTGGTTGTCTTCAGCCGTAGAGAACACTTGCGAAGCCTTAGTCGGAATCGTGGTGTTTTTCTTGATCAGCTTGGTCATCACGCTGCCCAGGGTTTCAATACCCAGTGACAATGGGGTCACATCCAGCAGCAATACGTCTTTGACATCGCCTTTCAATACGCCGCCCTGAATCGCAGCACCTACCGCCACGGCTTCATCCGGGTTCACGTCTTTACGTGGCTCCTTGCCAAAAATCTCTTTCACTTTTTCTTGCACTTTAGGCATACGGCTCTGACCACCAACCAAAATCACGTCAGAGATGTCAGAAGGCGACACGCCTGCGTCTTTCAATGCCATTTTGCAAGGCGCCATGGTGCGCTCGATCAGGTCTTCCACCAGGGATTCCAGTTTGGCGCGGGTGATTTTCACCACCAAGTGCTTAGGACCCGTTGCATCTGCCGTGATGTACGGCAGGTTGACTTCTGTCTGTTGTGCGCCGGACAACTCGATCTTGGCTTTTTCAGCTGCCTCTTTCAGACGCTGTTTAGCCAGCAAGTCGTTGCGCAGGTCCAGACCGTTTTCTTTTTTGAACTCATCGGCCAAGAAGTCGATGATGCGGTTATCAAAGTCTTCACCACCGAGGAACGTGTCACCGTTGGTGGACAACACTTCAAACTGGTGCTCGCCATCAATCTCAGTAATTTCGATAATCGAAATATCGAACGTACCACCACCCAGGTCATACACCGCGATCTTGCGGTCGCCTTCCTGTTTGTCCAAACCAAACGCCAATGCGGCAGCGGTTGGCTCGTTGATAATCCGTTTCACTTCCAGACCGGCAATACGGCCTGCATCTTTGGTGGCCTGACGCTGACTGTCGTTAAAGTAAGCAGGCACGGTAATCACGGCCTCGGTCACTTCTTCGCCCAAATAGTCTTCAGCAGTTTTCTTCATCTTGCGCAGCACTTCTGCGGAGATTTGTGGCGGCGCCTGTTTTTTGCCGCGTACTTCGACCCAAGCGTCACCATTGTCGGCTTTGGCAATGGTGTAAGGCATGAGGTCGATGTCTTTTTGCACTTCTTTTTCGTCAAAGCGACGGCCAATCAGACGCTTCACCGCAAACAGGGTGTTTTTCGGGTTGGTCACGGCCTGACGTTTAGCAGGGGCACCGACCAGAATCTCGCCATCTTCCTGATAAGCGATGATAGAAGGTGTGGTACGCGCACCTTCAGCGTTTTCAATCACACGAGGTTTCCCGCCTTCCATCACTGCCACGCAGGAGTTGGTGGTCCCCAAGTCAATCCCGATAATCTTTGCCATAGTCGTTATCCTTATCCTTTAAATTTGGTTAATCTCAATCTCTGATGCACTGAACATTGGGACATCTCTACAGATTTCAAGTCCCTGTTCACAATATGGATTATTTTGCCTGAATCACGGTCACCAGCGCTGGACGCAACACGCGCTCATTCAGGCTGTAGCCTTTTTGCAAGACGCTTAATACCGTATTGGGCTCACCCTCTGCTGGCACCATGCTGATGGCTTGATGCTTGTTCGGGTCAAACTTCTCACCCACCGGGTTGATTTCAGCAATATTGAATTTCTCAAATACGCTCAATAGTTGTTTTGCAGTCAGTTCTACGCCATTTTTGTAGCTATCCACATCGGCGTTCTCTACCGCCAACGCGGCATCGAGGCTGTCCTTCACTGCCAGCAACTCACCACTGAATTTTTCGAGCGCAAATTTACGCGCCTTATCAATATCGTCAGCAGCGCGGCGACGAATATTCTCGCCTTCGGCTTTCACATACAGCACCTGTGCCTTGGCTTCCTCCAGCGCCGCTTCGAGCTCGGCAATGCGGGCATCTTGAGTATCGTTCGTGAGATCTGTTGTGGTTTGGCCATCAGGCTGACTGCTGATTGGCTCAGCCGCTGATGCGTTATTTTCTTCTTGCATATTGCTCCCCTAAGATTTATTACGGTATTTTTTGCAAATGGGGAGCAGTCGCAGAGATTTCAAGGGCCATCAGATAAAATTTAGGGCGCTATCTTGGGTTGATGTGCTTGAAACGTCATCCTTGCCCAAAAGAAAAATCGAGATCAGACTCAAGCAAAGAAGTAGCAATATATCTTGCATCTTCTTGGCTGATTGTTTGGCGGCTTCCAAGATAGAATCAAACGTGTATTTGATATGAGATGCTGCCACCATGTCATCGATATTTAAACATCGAGGATTTACTCTGGTCGAGCTTGTTTGCACCATTGCCATTTTGGGTATTCTTGCTGCATCTGCGCTTCCACGCTTTGCGAATGTTGCAAGCAGTGCCCGAATTTCGACTTTATATGCTTTTAAGGGCACAATTATACAGGCGGCTACAATGGGTAGAAGCATGTGTTTTTTGGATCCTGAATGCAATATGAACGCAGATGGTGGGCAATTTCCGACCACGGTGATAGAAGGCAAGACGATTTATTTTCATTATGGATATCCGACGGGATGGGGTCGTTTTTTTGTAGACGATGGTGTCGGTAGTCTTAGAGATTTAATGGATATCACGGGCTTCAGTTACACACAGCATCAAGGCGGTTCTTTCCAGACTGTATATACCAAAGATGGTGCAACAGACCCACAAAATTGCAAAGTGATTTATCAATTGAGCCCAGATGGCCAGCCACCATTGATGTCCGTCAGCTTAGTCACCAGCGGCTGTTGATAGCCCGGCCATCGGTGTTGATAATGCGTCCGGCACGAATCACGCAATTGGAGCCAGCATGGCTATCACATCGTTCACTAACGGCATTAACCCAGCCCCACCGAGATTCATCGCAGGTGAAACTCGCCCTGCTGCCACTCCCGTGTAAGCTGGCTCAGTATCCGTATACAGGGCCACAACAGGCACATTTAATGCCGCGGCCAGGTGAGAAAGCCCGGTATCAACACCAACAGCGAACCGCACATGAACCATGCGACGAGCGAGTGTTTGCAGATCCATTTGGGGCAGTACCAGCGCATCTGGCACTTGCCCTGCAATGCGTAATGCACGTTGATGCTCCATGTCATTGCCCCAAGGCAGCCACATTTGCAATCCTTGCCGCGCATAATACTGCCCCAAGGCAACCCAATGAGTTTCTGGCCATAGTTTGCTATCGCGGCTGGTAGCATGGAGAGCGAGAAATGCCATGCTATTGGCATCTGGACATTGCGCAGACAGTCCGTAATTGGGCTTTTCCAATGGCATCGCATAATGAAGTGCGCTGGCCGCCAGGGTGCGCATCCGAATCACGGCATGCTGCCGGTAGGGAATCGCATAGGTGTGCTGATAAAAGCGGCTGGCCAGGGGCTCACGAATGGAATGCCGATCATAGCCGTGGCGCGGACCACGCGCCCAGGTGGCCATCACCGCACTTTTGAGCAGGCCTTGCAAATCCAGCACGGCATCATAAGGTTGAGCCGCGACAGCCTGTTTGACTGCCGAAATTTCACGCCAGGTCTGCCAACGCCACCACTGCTTGCGCCAGCGGCGCACCGCGACGGTAAACACTTGCTTTACCTGCGGATGCAATCTTGGAATATCGGCAAAACTTTCTTCTACCAGCCAGTCAATCTGCGCATCGGGATGATGCTGCAAGAGATCTTCCACCACCGGCAAAGCGTGGATAACATCCCCCATAGAGGTGGTTTTGACGATCAAGATGCGTTTCATGGCCGCTATTTTCGCATACAATGCCAGCGCATGAAGTTTGCGTTTCTCATATTCAAATACTTTCCCTACGGCGGTGTGCAGCGTGACATGCTGCGTATTGCCCGCGACTGTGTGGCATTGGGACACGAAGTCACCATTTTTACCGGCGAATGGCGTGGCGAACAACCATCAGGCATACACATCCGCTTGCTCAAGGCCCGCGGTTGGCTCAATCATCACCGACACACCTCGCTGATCCGCCAGATGCAGCAAGGGATTGCGCAAGGCAAGTTTGACCGTATTGTCGGCTTTAACCGCATGCCGGGGCTGGATGTCTATTTCGCCGCCGATCCCTGCTATGCCGAACGCATGTCACGCGAACCCTGGTATAAAAAATTGTCTGGCCGTTACCGCTTTTTTTCTGCCATAGAGCAGGCCGTGTTTGGCCCCCAGGCAGGCACACAGATTTTGCTGCTTAACCAGCATGACCAGGCGATTTTTCAGCGTTGGTATGGTACCGACCAGGCACGCTTTCACCTGATCCCGCCCAATATCCCGCTGCAGCGATTTGCTGACTTAGCCGCCCAGGATGACCGCGCCTATGTGCGCCAGGCATTTGCGTTACCAGAAGACGCCATCGTCTTGCTCACCGTCGGTTCGGCTTTTTTGCGCAAAGGCGTGGACCGTGCAATCAACGCCTTGAGCAGCCTGCCAGAGACACTCAAGCAACGTTGCTGGCTAATCGCCGTCGGAGAGTTTGAATCCAGCAGCAATATGCAGGCCTATGCTGCCGAGCGTGGTGTCGCCGACCGTTGTATTGAAGCTGGGGGCCGTCCGGATATCCCGGCGCTGATGCTAGGCTGCGATGTGCTCATACACGCCGCGCGCTCAGAGCTGGCAGGCATCGTCATCATTGAAGCGATGACGGCCGGTTTGCCGCAATTGGTGACCAGTGTGTGCGGCTATGCGAGCTATGTTGCCGCCGCCGGGGCAGGAGAAGTATTGCCTGAACCGTTTGATCAGGCCGTGATGAACCGCACTTTGCAGACCATGCTCACCAGCTTGCCGCAACAACGCTGGGGCCAACAGGCCCGCGCATACGTCGCCCAACTGGCCGCCAAACAGGTCTCAGCGCCTGAAGCCCGCATCATTGAGGCTGCTTCAAGCCGCCGCCCGCTTTAACCGATTAAGGCGCAGCGGGTCGCCCGGCCTTAAAAGGCAGATGCCGCAACTGGTCCGCCGCCGCTTTGCTGGCTTCACTGCGTTTCAAGGCATAGGCTTTGGCCTGCTCAAGCAAGGCCGCAGAAGGCAGCTTGGGGTCCTCAGACAAGCGGGACAGTTTTTCAAAGCTCTCTTCATAAGGCGTGGCGACCTGTGCGTCAATCTGCGCCGCCATTTCATCAAAACTGACACTGCCCTCACGCCCTTCAAGCATGATCTGCTGCCATTTGTGCTGAGCCTGCTGGTCAACCTGATTCAACTTTTGCAATTGCTTTTGAATCGCCACCTCTTGCCGCCAGCGATATTTGGGTGCCGGCAAATGCGTCAACAAACCTAGCACGACCAGCGCCCAGGCCAGCCCTGCCAAGGCTTGCGATATAGTGATAGCGGGCGAGCCACGCAAAAAAGCGGGCAACATGAGCAACCCCAGCACACCGCCGGTCAAAAACCCGCCAATATGCGCAGAGTTATCAATGCCAGGGATCACATAGCCCATGCCTATGGTCAACGCTGAAAAGAGCATGCCTCCCCAGAACAACCAGCGAAATTCAACTTGCTGCATCTGGTGTCTGGCAACCCAGAGATAGACCAGCAACGCGCCATAGATGCCAAAAATCGCCCCGGAGGCGCCGCCTGACACCGCCTGATTGCCCTGAACCACCAGCGACAAAAGATTACCGCCTATGCCGCTGATCAGGTAAATCAAGAGAAAGCGTGCAGAGCCGAACATGCGTTCGACCAGCTTGCCGCCATCCCACAAGGCCAGCATATTCATGCCCAGATGCACGGCGCCAAAGTGTAAAAACATGGCGCTGCCCAAGCGCCACCACTGACCATCGGCCGTGGCTGGGGCAAAATTGGCGCCCCAGGTCAGCTGTACTGTATTGGGCGAGTGCCAAAACCCGGCGCCACCAAGCAGCATGAGCACGAACACCAGCACATTGAGCGCAATCAAGGTGCGCGTCATCGGCGGCACAGGTGCGCGCAGCTCAATGCGAGGGGTGGGTGAAGCGTGCATCTAGGCGAGGGACTCCTGAAAAGGCACCTGCAACAAGGGCGGCTGTTGCAAGCTGTCGATTAAGGTTTGCAGGTTTTCTTCTGGCATAGACATCTGCGGATCAATCCTGTTCGCGACCCAGCCACAACACGCTATCTGCCGCGACTTGAGCCCCTCTGCCGTCAGCAGCGCATGATTGATACAGCCCAGGCGCATGCCGACCACCATCAGCGCAGGCAATTGCAGGGCCTGAATCAAATCGGCCATGCTCTGCGTCTGGTTTAAAGGCACCAGCAAGCCCCCTGCGCCTTCCACAATCACCACATCGGCCAGCGTGGTCAGTTGTGCATAGGCGGCTTGAATGACCTCAAGCTGAATTTCCACGCCAGCTTGCGCAGCGGCGATATGGGGCGCAATAGCCGGTGTAAAGCGGTAGGGATTAATCAGTTCAGCAGGTGCTGTCACGTTGGAGGCGGCAGTCAGTAAACGCACATCTTCATTTTGCCAGCGGCCATCCAGCCACTCGCAACCGGAAGCTATTGGCTTCATGCCGATCACCGTCTTGCCTTGTGCAATCAACTGCTGCATCAAGCGAACGGTGACTGTGGTTTTACCGACACCGGTATCGGTGCCAGTGACAAAAAAACGTGAAGGCAGCGGCTGCATCATGCCCCCTGCGTGGCGGGTTTGCGCGACATGAATTGCACCGGACTGGTCCCAGGTGCCGTGTAGGGCTGGCTCCCGGTCCAGGCATGTACGAACACCACTTCATAGGTGGCGGGCAATTTACCCTGGTGGCGAAAAGCCTCATAGCCCTGGCGCAATTGCTGCAAAAACCCCCTGCCACTCAAGCCCTTGGCACGCCCCACCGTCGCATTATGTGCGCCAATCGCTTTGAGGTCGCGCATCACAGATTCCACCGTATCGTAGGTCAGGGTGTAATGCATCACATCCAGCACCGGCGCGCTAAAGCCAGCCCGCGTCAGTGCATCGCCGATATCATGCATGTCAATAAAACGGCTGACATGGGTATGCCCATGACCAGAGGCTGCGCGCAGTTCTTTCAGCGTATCCGGGCCCAAGGTGGCAAACATGAGCAGCCCGTTGGGTTTCAGCACACGCCTGAATTCTTGCAATACGGTGTCCATATCGTTACACCACTGCACGGCCAGGTTGGACCACACCATATCAACACTGGCGGTCGCCAACGGCATGGCTTCAATGTCGGCACACACCATTTGTGGTTTGGCCTGCCAGAAGCGATACCAGGGAAACAGCGTTTTCGTGCGCGCCAGCATACCTTCGGCAATATCCAGCGCCACCCCTCTTGCCTGCTTAAAGTGTTTGAGCAAGGCATGCAAGCCATGACCGGTGCCGCAACCTGCATCCAGAATCACCGCAGGCGCCAGCTTGACCACGTCCAGACGGCTCAACATTTCCTCACGTACCTGGCGCTGCAAAATGGCGGCGGCATCATACTGTTTGGCCGCACGGTGAAACGACTGGCGCATGCGCGTCTTGTCGATCTGATAAACATCCTGCATTTAATGCTCCCCGGCGCGCACAGCGGGCTCATCCGCCATAAAGGCTTCCACCGCTTCGCAAAAAGCTTCCGCATGTGACAAAAAGGGCGCATGTGCCGCCCCGGCGATCACGCGCAAATGGGCACGCTGCAAATGCATGGCCAGCCAGTGCGCTGCCGAGACCGGCGCCAGCGTGTCTCTATCCCCGTGAATGATCAGCGCGGGCTGGAACAAGCGCCCGACCTCTTCGCGCAGATCCGTCTGCATCAAGATATCCAGGGCCTGATTCAGGCTATCTTGGGTAGGCGTGGGTTTGGCGCCAAACGCAATACGCAATTGGCGTACCGTGCTGCGCGCATCTTTGGCATGCATGCATTGCAGGGTCAGAAAATTGAGCAAGGTGGCATTAAAGTCTTGCGCAAACCGCTCGTTGAACTGCTCAAAATGGCGGGCTGCAATGCCATGTGACCAGTCTGGTTTACTCACAAAACAGGGGTTGGTCCCCACCAGAATCAGCTTCTCTACCCGGTCGGGTTGATTGAGGGCAATTTGCTGCGCAACCAGGCCGCCCAGCGACCAGCCTAAAATGGTGGACACACCGGGGATTTCCTCAGCCACCGCTTCGGCCAGACTATGCAAGTGATAAGGATAAACCGGACGGCTCTGGCCCATGCCGGGCAAATCCACCAGAAACAGTCGAAAATGGGTGGACAGCCGCTTCGTGACCCGTTCCCATACCGCACTGTTCATGCCCCAACCATGGAGCATTACCAGCGGTTTGCCTTGCCCCATGATTTCGATAAAACAACTCATCCCACCGCCCCGATAGCTAACTCACGTTCGGCATCGTGCAAGGCTTGAATCAGCGCCCTGACGTCGGACTCACGATGGGCAGCCGACAGGGAAATCCGCAGGCGGGAAGTGTTGACCGGCACGGTAGGGGGCCGGATTGCCGGCACCAGAATGCCACGCGCCTGCAAATACTGGCTCAATGCCAGCGCCTCATGGTTATCGCCCACCACCAGTGGCTGGATAGCGGTTTCTGACGGCAGCAAGTGCCAACGGGTGAGTGAGAGCTCACTCTTGAGCAGCGCAATCATGTCAAACAATTGCTTTCTGCGCGCATCGCCCTGCTCTATCTCTTTCACTGAAGCCAGCAAGGCGGCGGACAGCGGTGGTGGCGCAGGCGTGGTATAGATATAACTGTTGGCGTGCTGAATCAGGTAATCAATCACGATTTGTTGGCCAGCTACAAAAGCACCCGCCACACCCGCAGCTTTGCCTAGTGTGCCCATCATGATCAGGCGTGGCGACTGCAGCCCCAAGTGCTTGAGCGAGCCACGCCCTTGCGGACCGAGCACACCAAAACCGTGCGCATCATCCACATACAAATAGGCATCATAGCGTTCGCATAGCGCAAGATACTCAGCCAGCGGCGCAATATCGCCATCCATGCTGAACACCGCATCAGCGGTAACCAGCTTGTGACGCGCCGTGCTGGCTTGCAATAATTTTTCCAAGGCGGCCACGTCATTGTGCGGAAAGCGATGATGCGTGGCACGTGACAAAAATGCGCCATCATTCAGACAGGCGTGATTCAGCTTGTCCGAGAACACGGCATCTTCACGCCCCATCAAGGCACTGACGACGCCAATATTCGCCATGTAGCCGGTGGAAAACAGCAAGGCTGCCGGTTGCCCGACAAAAGCCGCCAGCGCCTGCTCCAACTGATCATGATAGCGGTGATGGCCGGTAATCAGATTGGAAGCACCGCTGCCCACGCCCGCTTCAGCAGCGGCCTGTTGCAAGGCGGCCACCAACGCAGCATCGTTGGCCAGGCCCAGATAATCATTGCTGCAAAACGACAAAAATGGCTGGCCATTGGCGGTGATATGCTCGGCCTGTGGTGAATCCAGCAAGCGGCGCTGCCGCATCAAGCCCAATGTTTGCCGTTTTTCCAGATCGGCCCGTAAAGACTCCAGCAGATCGCTCATTTAGATTTTCTTCAAGCCTAATTTGGCAAACAGGGCATTGTCAGACTCAACCTCAGGGTTACCAGTCGTCAGTAATTTTTCACCGTAAAAAATACTGTTGGCCCCGGCATGGAAGCACAAGGTCTGCACGGCTTCGCCCATGCTCTGGCGGCCAGCAGACAAGCGGACAAAGCTGGTCGGCATGGTGATGCGGGCGATGGCAATCGTACGCACAAACTCCAGCGGATCCAATGGGTCGGTGCCATGCAAAGGCGTGCCTTCCACTTGGGTTAACAAGTTGATGGGCACGCTTTCCGGCGGTTGCTCCATATTGGCCAACTGGGCAATCAGGCCCGCTCGCTGCGCACGGGTTTCACCCATGCCAATAATGCCGCCGCTGCACACATTGATATTCATGCTGCGCACGCGGTCCAGGGTGTCCAGACGGTCCTGATACGTCCGCGTGGTAATCACATCGCCATAGAACTCGGGCGCGGTATCCAGGTTATGGTTGTAATAATCCAGCCCAGCCTCTTTCAGTTGCTCGGCTTGCCCATCCTTGAGCATGCCCAGCGTGGCACAGGTTTGCAGCCCCATCGCCTTCACTTCCGAGATCATTTTGAGTACAGGCTCCAGGTCGCGCTGCTTGGGTCCGCGCCAGGCGGCCCCCATACAGAAACGGCTGGCACCGCTGTCTTTGGCCGCTTTGGCTGCGGCCAGCACTTCGTCCAACTGCATCAAGGGCTCGTTTTCAACCTCGGTATGGTAACGCGCAGCTTGCGGGCAATAGCCGCAATCTTCGGAACAGCCGCCCGTTTTAATCGACAGCAGTGTGCTGACCTGCACGGCGTTTGGATCAAAATGCTCCCTATGCACAGTGTGCGCTCTGTGCAGCAAATCATTGAACGGCAATTCAAACAGTGCCATGATATCTGCAACGCGCCAGCGCTCAACCGTTGGATGACAGGAAGCCGCAGGCTTCAAGCCATCCAGATTAATGACGGAGGTTTGCATTTCGGTGCCACAAGCAGTAGCAGAGGTGTGTTGTTCCATAAGTCCCACGCATTAAAAAATAGATGAATAATCCGGCCGAATTATATGTTGTTTAAAATCATACGTGAAAAAATTTTACAACAGCTTAAAATTTAAACAAATCAACACCATTCACTGGTTGTCGCAGTGGCTGGCAACGACGCTGCCCTGCCCGCTGTGCCATCAAGCCCCAGGCGCTCGCCAACCTTCAGCGACTGACGAGCCAATCTCGCCTCCAAACGGACTTTGTTTAGACTGCCAGGCCAGCCTGCCCTGGTACCAATCGCCGCGTTGCCCACAATGCGCATTACCAAATACGCGAGGTGAGCTGTGCGGCATCTGTTTACAGCATGCCCCCGCTTTTGACCAGACGCTGACCGTTTTTCGCTATGCCTATCCGCTAGATCGACTCTTGCATCAATTTAAATACCACCAGCAATTGCCATGGGGGGCGCTATTGGCACAGGCCTGGCTATCCCGCCTGCCAGTGTTACCCGCGAGCCAGCAGCCACCCGTCCTGGTGGCGATGCCCATGCACCTGAACCGCATCAAACAGCGTGGGTTTAATCATGCGCTTGAATTAGCCTGGCACTTGCAAAAGCAATGGCAAATTCCGTTAAGGATAGACGGCTGTGAGCGATTGATAGACACGCCAGCGCAAGCAGCGATGGACATGAAAACAAGAACCCGCAATCTACGCGGTGCCTTTGCGACCTCGCAGCGATGGCAAGGTCAGCATGTGATGATCGTGGATGATGTGATGACGACAGGGGCCAGCATGCATGCGCTGGCAAAAGTTTTTAAACAGGCGGGGGCTGCACAGGTGACGGCGCTCGTGCTGGCACGCACCCTCAAACAGGACTAGCTAGCAGAGATTATTCGGCATTGGCTTGTACGCTGCCACCCAGTTGACGGATGCGCTGCGTAACAAATTCGAGCAAGCGCTCGCTTAAAGGCAGGCTTTGCGCCTGTTGCAAGTGCTGCAAGGCTTGCGCATTCTGGCCCACAGCTTGTAATGAAATGGCGTACGCCACCATCCATTGTGCATGCCCCGGCCGCAACAGCGTCGCGCGTTCAAAATGTGGCAAGGCGGCGGCATGCTGGCCGGTTTGCTGATAAGCCATGGCCAGCATCCATTGCGATTCGGCATCTTGCTCCAGCGCATTGGCCACCGGTTTTAATGTTTGTAACACCGCCTCTGCCTGACCATGTGCCAACTGCCATCTGGCGAGTGATTTGGGCAAACCCACTTGAGCCGGAAACTGCTTGATGCCTGCCTGCAGAACCGAGACAGCCTCGGCCTCTTGCCGGGACTCAAATAAATAGGCGGCCAACAGCTGGCGCGCATCTTCAGACTGCGGATAAATCGTCAGCGCTTGCCTGAGCATTGCCAACGCCTCGTTCAAACGACCTTTTTGCTCATGATCGACAGCACGCTGGATCAAGACATTCACTTCCTGCTCAGGTCTGACATGTTTATTGACCATGCCTTTTTCGGCTGACTTTTCATCACTTTTGCCCTGGTTCTGGTCCGCGTGCGTCTCCAGTGTAGGCGCGATGGTGGCAACCGTGATTGCCGCCGTATCCGCGGACTTTATGCTGTACTCACCCTCAACTTGTGGTGCAGCAATATTAGCCACGGGCTTCACTTGAGCAACGACAGCGCGCGCACTGGGCTTTGCAGAAGCAGATTCGGACTGCCAGGCACTGAACAATGACCTGGTCAACTGCGGCGGCGCCCAAGTCGCCACCGTGCCTGCCTCTGCGGCTGCCGGGGATAAAACAGTCTGTACGCGTGTTTTTTGGCCCTGAGCCTGCGGCGCGGCCTGGGGTATCGCAGTCACATGCTGCGGATAAAAATACGCCATCAACATGGGCGCATTCATCCACACCCATCCGGCTGTCGCAAGCAGCAGCCCGCCGCCTATCAGGCGATTCAACCAACGGCCAGCTGGGGCTGGCTGTGCAGACAACACTGGCTTGACCTGCCCGGCCCAACCATCAGTGGTGTTGCCCTGACGGGCCTCTACGTTTTGTAACACCTGATTAATCAAGCTCATTTGATTCCTCCGTCGCCTGCTAACGACCAAACCCGGCCAGGGTGGCATGCAACGTCAACCACCATTTAAACCCATGCTCCAGCCAACGATGCTGTGCTTTTACACTGGCTTGTGTATCAAGAATCGCCGCTTTCACATCCTCGGTTGTAACCCTGTGCTGGCCACGGCCAAACGCAGACAATAATGCTTTATGCGCCAGAATATTCAACAAGCGCGGAATGCCGTTGGCATACCGGTATAGCAATCGCATGCTGGCCGGACTAAACACCATGCCGCCCTGATACCCTGCCACATGCATGCGATGATTCAAATAAAACGCTAATTCTTCCCATTGCAGGCCTTTGAGGTGATATTCAAAGCCAATGCGCTGCCGCAGTTGGCGAATAGACGAATGGTTGAGACGTTCTTCCAGTTCAGGCTGGCCAAAAATGACCACTTGTAACAACTTGCGCTTTTCGGTTTCGAGGTTACTCAGCAAGCGCAAGGCTTCCAGCGTTTCCAGCGGCATGGCTTGCACTTCATCCAGGCAGACCACCACATGCGTGCCTTTTTCAGCAAAGGTCAGCAATGTGCGATGCAGCGCATCTATCATGTCATGGTGGGTAAACTCAGGCTTGAAGGCGACGCCAAACTCGGTGGCCAGCGTCATCAGTAAGGCGTGCGGATCTAGATAAGGGTTGGGAAGGTAAGCAATCTGGCAACCGGGTTCCAAGGCTTTGAGCAGGCGCCGGCAGAGCAATGTTTTACCGGTGCCGACTTCACCTGTAATTTTGACAAAGCCTTCACCCGACTCAATCGCAATCAAGAGGGTATTCAGCGCTTCTTGCAACGTGCGCGTGGCGTAATAAAAACTCGTATCCGGCGTGATCGAAAATGGAAACTCTTTTAAGCCAAAATGCTGCAGGTACATGCCCGCTCCTAAAATGCGTTGTCTGACTTGAGTTTTTCTACCCGGTCCTGGCTGTCGAGCATATCTTGCGCCCAGTTATCGCCACTGCGGACCACGGTGGATTTGAGCAGAATGACCAGTTCTGTTTTGGTGGAGCTTTGGTCTTTCTGGCGGAACAGGTTACCCAAAAATTTGACATCGCCCAAACCAGGGACTTTTGTACGTGTATTATCCACGGACTCTGACATCAGCCCGCCGATCGCAATCACACTGCCATCGCGGGTACGCACGATGCTATCGGTTTCATTGATGTTGGAGGAGGCCGTTGGAATCGTGTAGGTGCCACCGTTGGCACTGGACAAACTCACAGTACGGTTGACCTGGGTGACTTCACTGATAAACGGATGGACGTGCAGAATAATGTTGTCGTCCTTGTCAATTTGCGGTGTCACATCCAGTGAAATACCAGAAAAATACGGTTGCAGCTGAATATCTGGCGTCACTACGGCACCACCCGTGGTGGTGGTGACATTGGTACGCACATTGGTCACATAGAACGCATCATTCCCCACCTTGAGTACCGCCTTCTGGTTGTTGATGGTGGCAATGCGCGGACTGGACAGGACTTCTACATTACCCTGCGTTTCGAGAAAGTTAAGCAGCGCAGAAAAGTTTTTGCCTTGTACCGCTAACGCAAACATTGAGCCGCCTATCGACACCGGGTCACTGTTACTCAAAGCGCCAGGTACGGTGCTGGTCAGCGTGCCGTTGGTCAGGGTACCGGTTTCTCCCAGGGTGGTATTACCGTTGACGTTACCAAAGGTGTAATCGCGGCCGCGAATGTTTCTGACCGCCGCCCAGTTAATCCCTTGTTGCGAGTTTCTATTCAGTTGCACCTTGATAATCTTGGCTTCCAGAATCACCTGACGATCCACGGTCACCTGCATCAGACTCAGAAATTTCTCCACCTGGCGGATTTCCTTGGGCATGGCTTTGACCATGATCAGGCCAGACTGCGCGTTAATGACTACCTTGCGCCCGTTTTCTTCGCCAATCAGGCTACTCAATGAGCCTGCAATCTCGTCCCAAAAGTCATTATTGGTACGCATACTCACATCTGAAGCATACACTTGCAGGTTGGAGGCGCCCGAGGCCGCCTGGTTGCCCGTACCTGTCCCGGTTGAGCCAGAGCCAACGCCCATGGCGCCGTTCATGGCGGCGGCCTGCCCGGCCACGCCTGCGGCACCGCCCGCACCCGAACCGCTGGCCGTCCCGGACGTGACACGGGTGGCAGAAGACCCTCTGCGAGCGCCTGTAATGTAATTAACCTGGAAAACCCGGGTTTGCAGGGTTTGTGGTTCGACAAAAATCTGTTTGCCGTTCATTTTGTACTCATAACCATACAAGTCACGCAAGGCATTGAGCGCTTCAAACAGCGTGACATCGCGCAGGTTAATCGTAATCTCGCCTTTCAACTCCGGGCTTAAGGCAATGCTGTAAGGACTGCCAGAGACGATGCCCATCAGCACCTGGCTAGCCGGGGCTTTGTTAACCACGAGGTCAAAACGCGGCTCGACACGTTTGGCCAGCGCTTTGGGTGGCTCAATTTTAAGTGGCTCAAACAACTCATCCGTCACTTCTTTAGGCGGCGGCACCACTTGTGCTTGCGCCTTGGCCGCAGAGGTCGCCAATTCGTTTTGTATTTTTGGCTGAATTGATGGATTGGTCGGCGTGAACGGGTTACTGGTGCATCCAGCCAACCCGGCGCCTATCATCATCACACCCAAGGTATTCACAAAAGTTTTCATAGCAGTCTCTCTATTGATATTCACCTGGCGGCCACTTCAGCCAATCGCAGGCATTTTCACTTTATTTTTTAACCGTTTTTGCCTGTTTGGCTTTTTTTATCTGCGCAGGCTGCGGTGCCTGCATCACAACACTGGTCAACCCCAAGCCCAACAGTTTTTTCTCACCGTTTTGATTGATAAACACCGCTTGCTGGTGCTTGACCGAAACCAGTTTAAAACCTTGATAACGCTCACCCAAGTTAACGAGCTCGCCATTGACCACAGCAAACCCATGCTTGCCGTTGTCCTGAATGGCCGTGACTTGCCAAGCCTGCGCAGTCTCCGTTTGCGCCTCTGGCAGATAAGGCAATACGGCAGCTGGCGGCTTCGTAGGATCTATCATTTGCTCGGCGGCCTGGCTATGTGCCACGCTGACCAATACCATCCAAATCATGAATATGCGCATGCTATATCCCCAACCAGGCGTTTTCCCCACTCAGGGTATACACTTGAAAAATCAATTCGCTTTCTGGGTAACCGCCTTTAAGCTCGGCATTGTCCCATGCCAGCTGACGGCCGATCGCTTTCAGGGACTTGCTATACGCCATCAACGCAAAATACTGCCCTTTTAAATGGACTTTTACGGCGTGCTGGTAAACATGTGGCATGTTTTTCCAAGCCTCTTCCGAGGTTGATGACGCTTCAGTTCCTGGCGCGGCTTGCGCCTGCAATAACTTTCTTCGCGTTTCAATAAAATCCACCACCGGCAAGGATTGCATTTCAATCACTTGCACATCGGTATGCTTTTGCAACAGTTTTTTCAGCATCTCCACCATGGCTTGCGGTGGGACCATAAAGGCAGAAACTTTAAGTAACTCATCTGCCTGGCTAGCCATTTTTTGTCTGGTTTCTGCAATCTCCTGCTGAAACGCCTGCGTAGCTGGCTGTGGCGCCGCCTGGGCAGCAATCTTGGTCAGTTGCTCGGTCAGGGTGGTCGTATCGTTTTGTATCTTGAGGATTTCTTGCTGGGTATTAGCCAGTTGCACCCGCTGTGGCTCCAGCAAAAAGGTATCCATCAGGCCCACCACGGCAAACAAGCCGGTGCCAAACAACATCCAGCGCTCGCGCATGGAGAACGCTTGCCATTTGTCGCTGATTGCCTGTAGTTTTTCAGATCGCATGACTTACTGCCTCCCGCTCTGGTTGCCGGGCTGAGGTGGCACCGTCTGGCGCACAAATTCGTCCCAACTCATGCCATTCACCAATTTGTTTGTGGCTTGCGTATCACGCCCTTTGACTTCAAAGGTATACACTTTGAGTACAGGCAATGCTGTGTTCGCCTGATTCGAAGGGCTATTTCCGCCTTGTGGATTAACAGGCGCGGCTGAGGCCGGCGTCACTGGCGGAGCACCCCCGTCTTTGCCTGCAGGCGAGGTTGTGGCAACCTCTGGCGCTGGCGCAAGCGATGGACTCACTGCAGAGGCTCCAGCATTTCCGCCTGAACGCGACTGCGGCTGTTGCAACTCCAGTTGTTTGAACTGAATACCTGAGAACTCAGTCCCGGCAAATACAGACTGGTGAGAGAGCAAATCCAGATAGGCTGGAATATCTTCTGACTGCAACGCTTGCCCGGCAAGCGTCAAGTGTTGGACGGCAGGCTCAACTTTAAAACCGGTTAACCAGACGCCAGGTTGCTGTTGCCCGGTAAATGCACGCATGTAGTCGATCAGGTGTGCCGATTGTTCTGAAATGGACTGCTGGAAAATAGCCAGAATTTGGGTCTGCATCTCCAGTTGCGCTTTTAATGCTTTTAACTCAGCCTCAAGCTTGGTGTTATCGATAGGCATCGCCTTTTTCGAAAAGGCTTCCACTTTTTTCTGCATGGTTTCATACTGCGCAAGTGCTTGGTTACGCTGCACTTGCAATTGCTCGTTTTCAGCAGCCAGTCCAGTATGAAAGTAATACATCACCACTGCAGCCAGCACATAGACGGCCGCCACCATCGGCAGGCTAAACCACTCTCTGGCTTTGACACCACCGCCTTCATACAGGTTAATCTGCTGACTCATACGGCCGCCTCCTGACGCAAAGCAGCACCCAGGGCAGGCATCAACATGGCCTGTTTTTCAAGGCTGGAAAAATCCTGGTTGGCAGGCAGCTCAACAACATCTTCCAGGTTAAAAACGTTGACCGGCACATAGAGGCTGGAACTCAGGCCGCTCACCAGATAATCGCGATGCACGACCGGCGCCACCACCATACGGTTCAAGCTCAGGAAAGGAAACTGACGGTCAAAGCTGTCCAGCGAGCGTTGCAACTCAAGCACCAATTTATCAAAATTGATTCTGAAGATTTCATCCCTATCGTTCAAAAAGTCGCGATCCAGCTCAATCAGACGCGTATGGTAAAGCTCACCTTTTGCCGTAAACGTGATCAGGCAACCGCGTGGCAGGATGCTGACCATCACCAGCGCGCGATCTTCGTGTTCAAGCAAATGGGCAATATTGCGTTGCGCCAGCGCGTGTACATCAATCGAACGCAGGTTAAATCCGGCATCGACCAAATGATTACCCGCCCCGGTTACCGTAGCTTTTTTGGCGCAAATCGCCAGCATCAGCGCTTGGCGATTTGCCACAGAGGGATCAGAAGGCAGATCAATCCCATCAACCACCGCTTGTTCTACCGCATAATCAAGCAATCCCTTGAGTTTCCAGCGTAACGCCGGTTTTACTTCATCCTCTGGCAAATTGGGCTTGTCAATTTGCACAATGTTGTACTGGTCGACATTGAGTACCAGATTGCAGGGTAAAGACTTGAGGTCATTTTTGGTCACAAAGTGACGTAATGTGGAAGTAGCATCCAGTGGTATTTGCTCAACCGCCGCAAACGAAACCACCGGCTTGGTCCCTTCTGCAGGCGGCGTCAAGGCAACAGTACTCACATGCATGTCGGTAAAACTCACCCCTACCTGCTGCTTGTTTTTTTGTCTTTTAAACCATTGCATAGAGAGTCGCCAGTCTTTCAGAGTCACTTTATCATTTAAAATCAAAGAATAATAATACTTACTTCAAGCACAATCGCAAATTAGTATACACAAAAAAGTCGCACATCAAATCATCTTCTTATGCGCAAAATGACTTAAGTGGCCATGCGCCATCGTGGCACCAGACAATCACGCTATCCGGCCACACCTCATATATGCGAGCAACTTTAGTGCCTGAAACGGGAGATCAAATGCAGGAATAAGACGACAAAACCACCTGATTTAGGTGGTTTTGTCTTTATTGGAAGCTTTCACGCATGTAGATGATGGGCGCTTTGTAGATGCCAAAGGAGGCGCGCCCCACCGGGTCCGAGGTACCAAACCAATCTGATTTGCCGCCACCAATAGCACTGACCGTACCGGCATTGCTTTGACAAGTGACCTCCCCAGGAACAGCGTTGTCCAGATTTATTTCAAGATCAACACTCCCGACATTGGGCCGCCCATCAGACCCCACTTTGGGCGCTGACAGAATGGCTTTCACCAAGCCGTTATTCGCAGTATAAGTACCATTCATAAAGGTCTCGCATGCCGCCAGGTTACCCTTATAGTTTTTCATAACGATGCTTTTGCTATCAATGGTGGTACATGCATCACCCTGACTACGCACATAAAAGCCATCTTTATAATATTGCGCTTCAATCGGCACTGGCAAAGCCAACAGCTCAGAACCATGAGCCGGGATGACTGCCAGACGTCCATAACGGAAAGCGATCCCACCACTCGTCAATGCAGTTTGTGTAGAAGTCACATTGTCACTGTCTTGCGGCTGTGCCGAGATCACCACACTTTGCTGATTGATGGCAGAAGACGGTCGGGATAATTTATGTCTGACACGAACACTGGTAGTCCCATTTCCCCAAATCGGCGCTGTGTTGTCTGTTGTTTTGCTAATCGCTGGGTTTGCAGCACTCGCACTTAGGGTTGCACCATTGGACGGCGAAGCGCTAAATCGGTACAAACTATAATTTGTCAAATCCAGCCGTGCATAATTACCTGTGTAGTTTTGTGTGGTGTTGCCAGCAGCGTTCAAGGCCGTAATGCTGAAGGGTGTAATAAATCCAGGTGCTGCACTGCTTGCAGTGGTATCTTGACCATAATACACAAAGTTGCCACACGCCAGCGTCACCGGACTAGAAGCATCCACCCGAAAACTGTTGGGGATAAAACGACCAAAATAATTTGTGTCTGTGGTATTGCCGAAACGGCAGCCGTATTTTGGCGGCGTCCCTGCGCCGCCATTATCAAACGGACTCCCACTGTTATCACAATCGCCTTTGGATTGATCAACCGCAGTGAAAGTATCGTCGTACAAACCTTGCGGTGAAATTTTAAAATGCCCAACTTCGGAGTAAGTAAAGTTGGTTCCGGTGCTGGCCCCAGAACTGGCTGCAGCAAATGACCCGGCCACCTGCCCCACGACGGGTGCGCCTGAGTGAGCAGCCAGCAAGGCATTGGATATTTTTGGGGTGCCGTTATAGCCCTGTTCGCCACTAGAAACAGTCAGACTGAAATTATCAGCCCCCGCCTTGAACACAGGGCTCACTGTACTGCTTGGTGAGCTTGAGCTTGCTGTATTGGTATTGGTCACAGCCAAGGATTGTGGCCGAATGGCAAAATTATCAGACGAACACCCCGATTTGTTCTGACCTGGGTCGCGTACCTGACATCGCAAGTTAGGATAAGCTTTGGGGACATCTGTTGCACTGAAAGTCACCTTTTTACGTCCACCATCTGAGGCTGCAAAACTAACATCTTTAGTGACGACAATATTTGTACTGCATGAGCCATTGCTATCTGTCACCAAATCAACTTTTAAGCCTGAAGAATTATAGCCACTCGACTGGGCGCCACTTGAGAGCAGCGCAACCACATCCAGATCAAAAGACTGCGCTAGGATTTTTGTGTAAATCGGATTACGTGCCGATGAATTGCTATTCAAATTATTATAAGTCACCCCGCTTTCCATACACTCATAGGTACTCACGCATGGGGTATTTGTCATTGTAAAGCTACAACTTTGCGAGTTATTTGCGGTGTTCCAGCACTTGACACCATTCATCGGGCCTTTGGTGAGACCGCTTGCTCCCAAGGTATAAGTAGCTGCAGCGCTACCTTGTAAGGTAAGGGTGTCAATGGTACGGGCATTCCCGACCTCAAACTGGGCGTCCGGCGTCACTGTGACGGTTGGAGAACTGGGAGAGATGGTCAGCGTACCAGTAAGGCTTCCTGAATTGATGAGCTGATCATCCGGACAAGGCATGGTAGAAACCAAACAAGCCATGACCTGAATATCGACCGGACATAAAGAGGAACTGCCAGGGTGGCGGATTTCCAGATGGTCATAATCGGGCACCAGGGTTGAGCCAACCACAAAGTCATAGCTGAATGTGTATGTTCCAGGCGATGTAAAGTCGTATTCAATCGCAGCGCCTGTGTCTGTTAAAGTGGTATTGACTGTATTCCCCAATTGGCCTGTTTTGGCGATCGCACAGGCGACGGAATTGTCATTGGACCAGAATGTTTGGTAATTGCCTACACAATAACGGCCAAATTTCCCATCCCGCTCCCTGAAACTCTCAACCACATCCAGGTTGGCAGGCAAACTTGTACTAGAAGGGCACTGAACATTCGTATTTCCACTTCCTGAAGAGCAGCTACCTGCATAAGGATAAGTCCCGGCGACCTGTTTGCCGTTGGTATCGACGTAACGAACACCACATCCACAGTCAGAGCCACCCAAATAGGTATCCACCACATGATAATAACGCACTGGATTACTGGAGCTGACTGGATACAACAAAGGAATATTAATAGTGACCTTTGCAGTCACAAAGTCATAGGGATAGGTATAACTCCAATCTATTGTTATTTGTGGTCCGCCGCCGACATTGTTCCCGGGAACGGTGAACTGCGAACGGGTAGTCTGCGCATTTCCAGCGGATGCGTTAGCTGGCGTCACCGCTGTCATTGCTTGCGCTGTATAGCTTCCTGGTGCGTTGTAGGCAAAGTGATCAGGGCCATAAATAGTATTATTGCCACGAATATAAATCCCGTTATCTAACCGACTATTAGCTGGCGTTCGATCAGGTTGATAAAGCTGGCCACTACTATTGAGCCTTTGCACTTGAATTTGAGAGTTATCATTGATAAAGATTTTTAACCCATTTGAAGAGTCAGAACCGCCGTTGGCGTTTAAAGTAACCGTTGCCGCTTTTGTCGCTTCAGCAGAAAACAAGCTGACCAGACACAAAAGCCATATCACTACTGTTGCATGCTTCCATCTAAACACGGTCATTTTCCTCTAACTACACTCTTCTGTACCCATCAGGCAACGACTCAAGCTCACTGTGACTTTGCGCTCAATATAATCAAGCGCGCCAGCCGCTCCTTTTGAGGCGGTCGCGGTAATGGTATACATGCCGATATTCTGTGTCCCTGCCCGGTCTTGTGGCATCGGGTTTGTTTGATTACATGTCAATGCAATGTTAAAGCCATTAATCGTAAACGGATTAGGCGGTGTTGGGCAGGATTGCATTGATGTCGTCCCTGGCGCAATCACCTGATAAGCCGCCCACTCGACGCCAGCCTTGGCAGCCAGGTAAGCTTGTGCACCTTGCACATCCTGTATCGAGCCTTGATTGGCCAACAATGACAGCCGCATGGAATAACCCACAAGCGACGCCAATATCACCATTAAGAAGATTGCCACAGGCAACATAAATCCTTTTATGCGATGAAGCGTATTTTTCATGGCGAATTCACCACATTAATCAGGTTAACCAGGCGCACAACGCCACCATTTTTACTGAGCTCTAGCTGTGCTGTTACCACGCCGCTATGCTGCATGACGCCTTCTGTATAAGTAAAACTGCAGCCCGTGACATCTTGCGCAACGATACTAGGGGTGAGTCCGGCAAAGTTTGACGGATGGGCAGATGGAATTGCGTAGTTTGAATACATCAACAGACGGCGGTTGGCTAAATCACAGACATAAAATACGGCCCCGTTCACCACATAAAAACGGCTACCCGGGGAGGGTAGTGGAAAGGCTGAACCGCTAAATGAGAGCGTGCTGAGATTAGTGCCAGTGCTGGTTAAGGAACGAATCGTATCCCCCGCATACACATCTGCTCCTTGAATACCAAGGTTATAAATCACTAACTGGTCGCCAGAATCTACAGAAGGCACAGGGTCGCCGAGTACGTTAAAAGTGTCATTCGCACTTACAAAATCCAGCGTATCCTGCTGGTAGCGGCCGCCAGCTTTGATCGGCACAAACTCTACATAGGAATTATCAGCAGCCACCCAGACACTATTGGGCAAGGCGTTGCGGATATCTCGTGACATGCGGCGCAATGAGATATCCGCACGGTCTGCCAGCTCATAATAGGCTTCTGAATTCACATACGCCAGAATGGAGTTTTTGATAAAGGTGACGGAAATACCGCCGAGAATTGCCATCACCACAATGACGATGACCAACTCCACCAAGGTGAAGCCTGAAATAGCAGATTTGGGTTGGTTAAATTCTCGGCGCATAACGAACCCTATATCCAGTCAGTCGGATGATAGTGTCTGCGGGGCCTGTCACCGTAATCACAATCTGTAACACCGCATCTGCTGGCAGCGCTGCAAAAGCACCACTCCCGCCCGCCTGAGTAATTGCAACGGATGCCGCGTAAGGGTTTAAGCCCGGTAAGGCAGTCGCATTGCCAATGCGGCAAATGCCGGCACATCCACCACCAGGCATGGAAAATCCACCATAATCGGCCACATTATCAAATGGATCGGTGGCACTGTAACGGCTCTCTGTAGAGGGAGTGGGGCCATTCAAGGTCGCATTTTGTGGATTGGTACAATCGCCATAACTTGTCGCCGTAGAAGCATTCGGGTCATCGGGATCACAATAAGTAAAAGGCATTTGCTGGACTTCTTGCATCAGCGACTCAGCAATGGCGATTGCTTGCTTACGCGCCAGCGGATCTGCAGAATGACGTCCCATAAATGAGAGCGCACCGATAACACCGGCGATGGCGGTGGTGACAATCACCATAAACACCACCATCTCCACCAATGAAAAACCTGCTTGCAAGCGCATGCAAGGTTTGCCTGGTTGTCTGTAAGAGTGATGTTTGTTGTGATGCATTGTTATTATCCAGCCTGTCACTGGTGGACTGATCAGTGTATGTATCCGGTGTCCGCCTCAACAGTCACGGTCACAGATTGCGCATTATTTTTCTTGTTGGTCGCTTTATAGTTAACCGTAGAATTAGGCACCACCCGCCCGAGTGCGTCAAAGCCCACGCTTACGTTGCCTGAGGTGATATCCACATTCTTGCTGCTGGTAAATACATATGCAGCAGTCGTCTCAGGATTGATCACTGCCTGATTGCACGCGGTATCGAAACATAAGCTAACCGTATCTGGCACCGCATTATTGAGAATCACATACACATTCCGACGCTGGGCAATCGCTGTTTTTTGCGCATAGCGTAATGTAGATGAAAGTAAACCCGCGTCACCGCGGGTTTCGAAGATATCGCCGTTTGCGAATCTGGGCATTGCCACAGCCACCATAACGCCTGTCAAAGCAATTACCACAACCAACTCGACAAGCGTAAAGCCATCAGATTTCATAAGTACTTTTTGTTAGCCTCCACAGTTACCAGCACTTAAATTTGCAGTACTAACAACACCCGTCGCGGCAGTATAAGTAACTGTACATGTGTTGAAAGTACCCACTTGAAAAGTTGATACTCCGTTATTGTGACTCGCTGTAAATTGAGCATCTAAACTCTGCAATGCAGCAACAATGCCTGCAGCATCAGCGGTAGGATATCCGGAGTTATTTACTGTGACCGCTTGACCATCCATCGTTACTTGCAATGCAGCGGCATTACTACCAGCCGCAACCCAGGAAGCTCTAGCCAAATTAGCAGCAGATCGTAAAGATGCCGCCAGCCCATTTCCAGCAGCAACCCTTGCGTTTGATTGCACATTCACAAATCTTGGCAACGCCGTAGCCGCCAAAATACCAAGCACTGCAATCACAACAACCAATTCAACCAATGTAAAACCAGCTTGTTTTTTCATTACTAAAACTCCTAATCAAAATGCCCTGTCGTTCTTATCCCAGTGGCAGGTTAACACTGCGTTAAATTGTCATTAGCAAATACTATGCCAGACAATTTTGGTCCATTCCACTACACCCAAAACTAGCTACCTTTTAGCATCACAGAACTCATGTCCCAGATTGGTAAAAATACCCCCAATGCAAGCACTAGGACGAGGGCTCCCAAAAAGATAATCAAAATAGGCTCAATCTGCGCACCCAATGTTTTGACGTCATACTCCACATCTGCCTGATACATATCGGCAATTTCCTGCATTAATGTATCCAGCGAGCCTGACTCTTCGCCAACGGCGATCATTTGTAAAACGAGTGAGTTGAACACGCCGGTTTGCGTAGCGGTTCTTAGTATGGTTTCGCCGCGCTCAATGCCAGCAGACATGCTTAGGATTTTTGCTGAAATATAGTCGTTTTCGACTGTTTGTGACACTAGCCTTAAAGCTGACAGAATGGGCAAACCACTGCGTGTAGACAACGCAAAGCTACGGGCAAAACGGGCCATGGTGCCTTTAAAAATAATTTTGCCGGCAATCGGGATACGCATTTTGATACGGTCCCAATTTGACCGACCACTTGCCGTTTTAACATAAGCTTTAAAAGACCAACCTGCCGCGGCTATCATGCCAATCAGCACAAACCAGTAATTGCGCATAAAGTTTGAAAATGCAATCAGCACCTTGGTGATGAATGGCAAATCGGCATGCATGCTGGCAAACACTTTTTCAAACTGAGGAATCACCATGACGTTGATCACCACAATGGCAATGGCCATGGCGGTAATCACAAACATAGGATATTGCAAAGCCGACTTAATTTGCCCACGCATAAAGCGGTCAAACTCAATATGCTCGGACAGACGCAGAAAAATATTGTCCAGGTTACCTGTGGTCTCCCCCACGCGGATCATGCTGATATAAAAGCCATTGAATACCTTGGGGTGCTCAGTCATGGCAACCGACAATTCACGGCCTGAGTCCAGGCTCACTCGCAGTTGACCGACCACTTGCGCCAGCTTAGGGTTACCTACTGAGCTTTGAATACCTGAGAGGGCGCGCATAATCGGAATACCGGCTTTAAGCAGCGTATACATCTGCTTGCTGAAAATCATCACCTCAAGACTGGTGATTTTCTCTTCAAACAGGTTAATCGCAACAGCACCCGTTTTCTTGGGCTTAATCTCAACTGGCGTAATTCGGGTACCAATTAACGCGGCGCCCAAGGCATCGGCATCGGCGGCTTCTTGTACCCCAGTCACCATCATGCCATCTTCGGTGCGCCCTTTGTATTCAAATAATGGCATAGGCGTTATTCTTCAAACTGGTTATCGACACGCATGATTTCTTCCAGCGTGGTTTTACCTTCAATCGCCAATTGCAGCGATTGGTCGCGCAGGGTTTTACCTTTGAGACGTTCACGCGCTTTTTTGATAAAGATATTGGTATCCGGCATGTTGGCTGCCATTGCCAGCTCATCGGTCATTTCAAGAAACTCATACAAGCCTACCCGCCCCAGATAACCGGTACGGTTGCAATGCTGACAGCCTTTGCCATGGCGGAAGTTGGTCGGTAAGGTTGCATCCGGCAACACCTGATTGAGCCACACCGTTTCACTCTCGGTAGGCGCATGCTCATCAGCACAGTGCGGGCAAATCAGCCTTACCAGACGTTGCGCCATGACACCGAGCAAGGACATGGCCACCATGAAACGCGGCACCCCCATATCAATCAAACGCACGGGCGCAGTGGAGGCATCATTAGTATGTAACGTTGAAAGTACCAAATGCCCTGTCATTGAGGCACGCAAACCGGTCTGCGCGGTTTCTTCATCACGCATTTCGCCCACCAGCACAATATCTGGATCCTGACGCAAAATGGCACGTAGCAACTTGGGGAAATCCAGCTCGATTTTTTCATTGACCTGCGTCTGAATAATGCCGGGTAAACGGTACTCCACCGGGTCTTCCACCGTAATGACTTTGGTTTCGGGGGTATTAAGCTCACTCAATGCTGAGTACAAGGTCGTCGTTTTACCACTCCCGGTAGGCCCGGTGACCAACACCATACCACTGGGGCGGTTAATCATTTTTCTAAAGCGTGCGAGTAAGGCAGGCGGCATGCCCAATTTGTCCAGCTGAAAGTGCGCAGTATTTTGAATCAGCAGACGCATGACCACCGTTTCGCCATACTGCGTTGGCATGGTCGAAATACGCATATCGACCGCCTTACCTTTGACCGAGAAGCCAAAACGACCATCTTGTGGCAGGCGCTTTTCAGAGATATCCAAGCCAGCCATGATCTTGAGACGCATGACCAACGCAGTGGCAATTTTGATATCTGCCTGGGTTTGAAAGTGCATGACACCATCAATCCGAAAGCGGATCAGCAGCTTGTTGTCTTGCGGCTCAATGTGCACGTCAGACGCTCGCACTTGCACCGCGTCCTCAAAAATCGTCTGCAACAGCTTGACCACAGGCGCATCGTCTACGCCCAGGTCTACGCCCATCATACTTGAGAGATCGGCATTGCTGTCTGCCAGGTCCTCTTGCAACTCAAGCGCCAGTGAAGAAATCTGCTCAGTCTGGCGATAGGAACGATCAATGGTCTGCATGAGCAGACTCTCTTGCACCACGACGATATCAATATCACGCCTGAGCAGCCTGACCAATTCGTCATAGGCATAGACATCCGAAGGGTCAACCATCGCCACCAGAATGCTGTCTGGACGCTCTTCGAGCAAAATGGCACGGAAACGACGTGCCTGCACTTCAGGGAGTTTTTGAACCTGCTTGGGATCCAGCTCATACTGGCCAAGATCCAGGAAAGGGATATTGAGCTGATGTGCAACGGCTTCAGCAATTTGCCGCTCGTTGGCATAGCCTTTTTCAGCAATCACCCGTCCAAGGCGGCGGCCTGTCTTGCGCTGCTCTTCCAGCGCCTGATCCAGTTCAGCTTGGGTCATGAAATTCTGTCTGACCAGAATTTCACCTAATCTAATTTTCTCGGGACGAGCCATGGCGTTGTAATTATTTATCTTGAGATACTTTCTCGACTATCATATCACCGTCATACTATCCTTGCGTAAGCAAACAAGCAGCCAAACATGTTTCATATCGTGCTTTTCGAACCCGAAATCCCGCCCAATACAGGCAACATTATCCGTCTCTGTGCCAATGCAGGTGCCAGGCTGCATCTGGTCAAACCACTGGGTTTTGAACTTTCAGATAAACAGTTAAAGCGGGCTGGACTGGACTACCATGAATATGCAGCGTTGACCGTGTATGAAAACTGGGCGGAATGCCAGCAAGCGCTGCATGGAAAACGCATGTTTGCCTTGACCACCAAAGGCAGCACGCGCCACAGCGATTTGCAGTTTAAAGACGAGGATGTATTTGTGTTTGGACCAGAGTCACGTGGCTTGCCAGAAGAAATTCGCGCCCAATTTGCGGCAGAGCATCGTGTCAGATTGCCAATGTTGCCGCATAGCCGTAGCCTGAATTTATCCAACTCAGCCGCAATTTTGCTGTATGAAGCCTGGCGACAAGTCGGGTTTACCGGTGGTGTTTAAAATCACCGTCTAAAACCTATAGACAAAAAAAGCCCCGATTAAGGGGTAAATCGGGGCAATAGGCCTCATCGTAAAGGCTTCCGCTCAGGGAGGAAAGAAGCGGAAAGATGATTCATCATCATCGTGCAAGTATGAGTGTGGGATGTTTTAAAAAGTTCCAGAGAAATGTTGCGTGCAACGATTTGCCGAGTACAAGCGCATGCTTAGACTGCGCCTGAAACGCTGCATCATGCGATAATAACAGCATGTATTCTGAAAATAATCTGTTACAGGGCCTGAATGATAAACAACTGCAAGCGGTCACCCTGCCGCATGTCTCGGCACTCATTCTAGCCGGGGCCGGCAGTGGCAAAACCCGCGTGCTCACCACGCGGATTGCCTGGTTGATCCAAACCGGGCAAACCTCCCCCATGGGCCTGATGGCAGTGACGTTTACCAACAAAGCTGCCAAGGAAATGCTGACCCGCCTCACCAGCATGTTGCCGATCAATACACGCGGCATGTGGGCAGGCACCTTTCACGGCTTGTGTAACCGCATGTTGCGCGCGCATTACCGTGAAGCGGGCTTACCTAATACCTTTCAGATTTTAGATACCGCCGACCAGCTTTCTGCCATCAAGCGCGTGATGAAACTGATGAATGTGGATGATGAAAAATATCCACCCAAGCAGGTGATGGGCTATATCAATAGCTGCAAAGAGGAAGGCCTGCGAGCGGATAGCGTCGATGCTTACGACGGCCATAGCCAGAAATTGCGCGAAATTTATGCGGCCTATGATCAGCAATGTAACCGCGAAGGCGTGGCCGATTTTGCCGAGTTATTATTGCGTTGCTACGAGTTGCTAGAACGCGAACCGCACATCCGTGCGCATTATCAGCAACGCTTTCAATATATCCTGGTCGATGAGTTTCAGGACACCAACCGTCTGCAATACCTGTGGCTAAAACTGTTAGGCGGCGCACATAACAGTATTTTTGCCGTCGGGGATGACGACCAGAGCATTTACGCATTCCGTGGCGCACGCGTCGGCAATATGAATGACTTCCAGCGCGATTTCAACGTGCAGAATATCGTCAAGCTCGAAGAAAACTACCGTTCGCACAGCAACATCCTCGATGCCGCCAACGCCATCATTGCCAACAACCGCAACCGTTTGGGTAAAAACCTGTGGACCTCGGCCGGCAAGGGCGAGCCGATTCGCATTTATGAGGCTTACAACGATACCGACGAAGCGCAGTTTATTGTCGATGAAGTGAATATGCTGCAAAAAGAAGGCGTACCCTTGGGCGAGATGGCCCTGCTCTACCGCAGCAATGCGCAGTCCCGCATTCTCGAACATACCCTGTTTTCGGCCAACATCCCTTACCGCGTGTATGGCGGTCTGCGCTTTTTCGAGCGGGCTGAAATCAAACACGCTTTGGCCTACATGCGGCTGATTGCCAACGCCAACGACGACACGGCCTTGTTGCGTATTATTAACTTCCCGCCCCGCGGCATCGGTGCGCGTGGCCTAGAACAACTGCAAGAAGCTGCGCGCCAAAATGAATGCAGCTTATGGCAGGCCGCCACCAACAAAGTGGGTGAAGGCAAGCTAGGCAGCAAAGGCCTGGATGGCTTTGTCGCCTTGATCCGGCAAATTGTTGACCAAGGCTACGGCATCACGCTGGGTGAAATGGCAGAAATGGTCATCAACCTGAGTGGCCTGATGGCGCACTACCAAAACGACAAAGAAGGCGAAGACCGCATTGAAAACTTGCAAGAACTGGTGACGGCTGCGGTCGCCTTTAGCAAGCAGGACTTGGGTAACCATCACAACATGGAGGAAGATGCCGACCTGCTGACCCAGTTTCTGAACCATGCCAGCCTAGAAGCAGGCGACCATCAGGCCGACGTTGGTCATGAGGCCCTGCAACTGATGACCGTGCATGCCGCCAAAGGTCTGGAGTTTCAGAGTGTGTTTATCAGCGGCGTCGAAGAAGGCCTGTTCCCACACGAGCAAGCTGCCTATGAAAATGGTGGCCTTGAGGAAGAGCGGCGGCTCATGTACGTCGCCGTCACGCGCGCGCGCCAGCGCTTGTATATGACCTATGCGCAAAGCCGCATGCTACATGGACAAGTTCGCTACGGCATCCCTTCACGCTTTGTCGATGAAATTCCTGCCGAACTCACCAAACGCCTGAATAGCAAACCGGCTGCCAAACCTTATGCGGCTGGCGGTCAATACACCATGCCAGCTGCACAACCGGCAAGCACCCAGTCCAACTATCCGTTCAAGATTGGTCAAAGTGTGCGCCACAGCAAATTTGGCGAAGGCGTGGTAGTCAGCTATGAAGGCAATGCCAGCGATCTGGCCGTGAAAGTGAATTTTGGCAGCGCCGGATTGAAAACGCTGATGCTCGAATACGCCAAGCTGGAAAAAATCTGAGGTCGTTTACGCCTGTTAACGAGGCCTCAGGGCAGTAACCTCACGCACCGTCTGTTGATACGCCTCAAGTTGAGGTTTCATTCGTCTCAGTTGTTACGTTCAACCATTTCAAGCTAGCTTGCAGCACAAGATATTGTCATAAATATTTCATCCAATCTTGACATTTCCTTGATCAAGAATCTTCACGCTTCGTCGATACTGCTAGCATGATTTATGCTGCCCCCAATACCGAAATTGAAGCCATCCTGGCACAGAGAAACCTGTTGCCCTTGTTTCAGCCCATTATTGATATCAAGCAAGCGCAGGTGTTTGCGCATGAGGCGCTGATTCGCGGACCACTGGAGTCCAAACTACATGCGCCGATTGCCTTGCTCAATGCAGCCAAGTTATGTGGGCGGGATATCGAGATGGAGTCTATCGCGCGCGATGTGATTTTTGAAGAATATCGCCGGGCGAACCATGCCATGCCACTGTTTGTAAACTTTAGCCCGGATGCCTTGCTGCACAGCGAAAGTGACTGGTCATTAAGCTTGGCGCAGCTGGAGAACTATCAGCTTGCAGCCAGCGATATTGTTATCGAAATCACCGAGAGTTCCACCATACGCGATTACGCCGAACTCAAGGAGGCGGTCACCAAACTCAAGGCACTCGGGTTTAAAATCGCGCTCGATGATCTGGGTGAAGGGACTTCAAGTTTGCGTTTGTGGTCTGAGCTGTCACCGCACTATGTCAAAATCGACAAGCATTTTATTGCCAACATCCACAACGATCCGATCAAGCTGGAATTTGTCCGCGGCATTCAGAAAATTGCGCTGGAGTCTAACACGCTGACGATAGCCGAAGGCATAGAAACCAAAGAAGAACTGGCGGTCATCAAAGACTTGAAAATAGACTATGCCCAGGGCTACCTGCTGGGCCGTCCGTTCCCCAAATTTCAGGCGACTTTGTCCGAAGAAGTGAGCACCCTGCTCAACAAAAACATTATTCGTTTATTTGCGGACCAGCAAACCATGGTCTCCAAACAAGCAACCGTATCCGGGCTCACCAGCTATCAAGTGGCGGCGCTGCCTGAAATGACCAATGAAGAAGTCTATGACTGGTTTCATCACGACAACAATCTCAACTCTATCCCGGTCACCGACCATAAAGGCAAGCCACTGGGGCTGATCAGCCGTTATGACACCATAGACCGCTTTGCGCGGCGTTACCAAAAAGAATTACATGGCAAGAAATCCTGCACCACATTTATGGATACGCAATGCCTCATCATCCAAAAGGACATGCACATCCTGGCCTTGAGCGAGCTGATCCTGCAAGCCGATCCCAAGTATTTACTGAACGGCTTTATTATTGTCGACGGCGAGCGTTATGTGGGCATGGGCAGTGGTCATGCGCTGTTGCGCGAAGTGACCAACATGCAGATTCATGCCGCACGCTATGCCAACCCTCTCACCCTGCTCCCGGGCAATGTGCCAATTAATGCCCATATCGACAAGCTGCTGGAACGGCGCATAGCGTTTGTCGCCTGTTATTGTGACCTTGATCATTTCAAGCCGTTTAACGATGCCTATGGTTATCGCCGCGGCGACGAGGTGATCCAGTTTGTCGGGCGCATGCTGAGCAGCATGGTGAACCATGAGCATGACTTTGTCGGCCATATCGGCGGTGACGACTTTGTGATTGTGTTTCAGAGTGAAGACTGGGAAAGGATATGCCGCGACATTCTGGACACGGTGGCGAAGGTCATGCCAGACTTTTATGACCTCAAGGATGTGCAGTCAGGTGGCATTCATATTGAAGACCGCTTGGGCAATGAACACTTTTTCCCGTTTGGCAGTTTGTCTATCGGCGCAGTCAGAGTTAGCGCCGAGTTTTTTGCCAGCCATCATGAAGTGGCTGGCGCCATGAGTCATGCCAAAAAGCAAGCCAAAAAGATTGTCGGTAACAGCCTGTTTACCGAGCGCCGCAAGCGATAACGTTGCAAGCAGCAAGCAATTAAACGCTGGCCTCGACTTGTGGTGCTGCCCTGAAGGCATCTTTGTAGCTGATGTATTGAAAGGCAAACATCAGCGCATTAATGACCAGCAAGGCAATAAATACCAGCAGCGGCATCAGCAACTGCGTGACCGTTGGAATCAGCACACCTAAAATGCCAATCACCAGCCCCAGTCCCAGCATTACCACCAGCATGCCCAGCATCATAACTAGCCAGGCTACGCCCATGGGCACGGTATATTGCAGCATGCCAGCGATACTGGATTTGATCGCTTTCACCAGTGGATAGCCATTGAGGGCAATCAGCATGGGGGAAAACCAGGTAGCAATAAACAAAGGCAAGAGCAGCAACAGCAACTTCACAATAAATGACAACGTGTTTTCAAGAAACTTGGTCATTTGTGAATCACTCATGCCGGCTTTGGTCGGCGCATGCGAAATGAGCGAAGCAAGTTCGCTGCTGAGCAGATAGGTCGCCAACACGGCATAAATCAGGCAGCTAGCGCCCAACAGCAACAAAGGCTTAAGATGCAGCTTGAGATGTTGCCAGGCATCACCGGGCGACATTTCACCGTGCATATCCACCTGGCGGTAGAGCATCACAATCCAGGCCATGCAGACGGGCCAGATCACCACACTCACCATGCCTAGAAACCCCAGCAATGGCAAGGATGGCAACACCATAAAAATGAAGATGTAGGCCAGCGAGCACAACATCCAGATATGTGGCTGCGTTTTAAATAAAGCCAGGCTTTCTTTGACCCAGCGAATCCCGCGCTGGCTGTTTGTTTCTGTCATGTGACTCCCTTTTATAGCGCGACTAAGTAAGCGCTTGACGATTCAGCAATACCCGCTCGAAATGAGCCGGGTCTTTGGCATGGGTCAATTCCCCCGCCACAGGATAGTAAAAATCATACAGGCGCGATAGCCAAAAGCGCAAGGCAGCGCGGCGCAACAAGGCCGGCCAGAAGGATTTTTCTTCTGCAGTGAACGGGCGAACCGCGTGATAGGCATTCATGAACACGGCCAGCTTGTCATCGACAAACACACCGTTGGCGTCTACGCACCACTCATTCACCGCAATGGCCACATCGTAGGCCAGTACATCATGGCAGGCATAGTAAAAATCAATAAAGCCGCCCAACACATTGCCGTCAAACAACACGTTATCGCGGAATAAATCGCCGTGTATCACACCATGTGGCAGACCAGACAAATCCAGGCCATGCTGAAACTGCAATTCCTCTTGCAACAAATGCTGCTGTACGGGTGCAAGCTTGGGCATCACCTGCTGCGCTGTCATCACGCGCCAGCCCTGACCGCGCTGATTGTGTGATTGCTCATGAAACGCCATACCCGCCAGATGCATACGCGCCAGCGTCTGTGCCACGGCTTCAATCTGGGTCAGGTTGGGCTGACTGACATCACTGCCACGCAAGCAGCTCACCATCAGGGCAGGCTTGCCATGAATCCGGTGCAAGGCCACGCCTTCTTTATCGACAATCGGGCTTGGGCATTGAATGCCGTGCTGCGACAAATGCGTCATTAAGTGCACAAAATAAGGCAGCTCGTCAAAATCGTTTTTCTCAAACACAGTCAGCACAAAGCGTGACTCGCTGGTTTCGACAAAATAATTGGTATTGGTAATGCCAGCCGCAATGCCGCGCAAAGTTTGCAGCTCGCCAACATTAAAAGGCGCCAACCATAGGCGCACTTCATCCAGACTCAGAGTGGTAAAAACAGACATGTGGGTGACAACCCTACCCTTACGGGCAGGTCAAAAACATTTAGAAGCGGAAAAGAATCCATTTGGGCACGGACACCGGGCGAGAAGGACCATCATGTACCCATTCGCCATTGCGGTCTTCCCGGTGCAGGTAATAGGACTTGCCGCTCGGTGGTGTCACTTTCACCATATAGACCTCGCCATTCAGGCTGTATTCCTCAACCTCGTTATCACCATCCTTGCGCTTGGAGATGGTCGGCTGGTCTATGGGTTGTCCTTCAATGACCTTGGGCGGAGAGGGAATGTCATCCAGCAACTCGGCATCTTTGGGGGCCGCAGCACTAGCCAGCATGGAAAAACTCGCAAGGCACAGTGTGGCCAGCATAAAACGGGAAACATTACGCATGGAAGACTCCTTAGTCAGTGATCGCTATTCTAGCAAAAAGCCGTGCCGTGGCGGACATCCAGCGCTGAATAAACTTGTAAATATCCTGGCTTTGCGCGCAGCGATTACAGGTACAACTGCATCTTGCGCTCCGCTGGCGTCAATTCGAAGCCAGTGGTTTCATAATGTTTGAAAATCGCGTCCACGATCTGTTGCGGCTCATCAATCACTTGCACCAGATGCATATCGGTCGGCGAAGCCATGCCTTCTGCCACCAGCGTATTGCGCAACCAGTCTATCAAGCCTGCCCAAAACTGGCTGCCGACCAGAATAATCGGAATCTTGCGGCTTTTGCCCGTTTGCACCAGCGTGATCGCTTCCATCAGTTCATCCAGCGTGCCAAAGCCGCCCGGCATGACGACAAATGCGCTGGCATATTTAACGAACATCACCTTGCGCATAAAAAAGTATTTAAAACTGATGCCGATATCCTGATAGGGATTACCGTGCTGCTCGAAAGGCAACTTGATATTCAGCCCGACACTGGCGCCACGGCCTGGAAAAGCCCCTTTATTGGCCGCCTCCATAATGCCTGGCCCGCCGCCAGAAATCACACTAAAGCCGGAGTCTGATAATAGCCGGGCAATTTCTTCGGTGCGTTGATAATACGGATGGTCAGGCTTGGTACGAGCACTGCCAAAAATCGACACCGCGGGCGTAATCGCCTTGAGGTTTTCAGTGGCGCCGACAAACTCGGCCATGATTTCAAAGGCATGCCAGGATTCATGGCTGGCACTATCGCCATTGAGCAACTCAGGCTCGACCATGGTTGGCAGCTTGGGGGTGGTCATCATTCAGTCCTTCAACAATCAAAACCAAATTAGTGTACATGAAGTGGCTTTGAAATGCGTAAAATACGCCATTGATTTGACTCTTGAGAACACACGATGAAAACCCTGCTGCTGGTCGATGGCTCCAGTTATTTATACCGCGCGTTTCACGCCATGCCGGATTTACGCAACTCAGCCAACGAGCCGGTCGGGGCGATTCAAGGCGTGTTGAATATGTTGCGGCGCCTGCATAAGGACTATCCTTCTGACTATAGCGCCTGTGTGTTTGACGCCAAGGGTAAAACCTTCCGCGACGATCTCTATCCTGAATACAAGGCTAACCGCGCCAGCATGCCGGACGATTTGCGCGTGCAGATTGAACCGCTATACGAAACCATCCGCGCGATGGGCTGGCCGCTGATTATTGAAGAAGGCGTTGAAGCCGACGATGTGATTGGCGCACTGGCCAAGCAGGCCGAAAAAGAAGGCATCCGCACCATTATCTCGACTGGCGATAAAGACATCACGCAACTGGTGAATGAAAATATTACCGTGGTCAACACCATGCGTGATGCCTTCCGTAAAACCGATGATGTATTGGATATTGCCGGCGTAGAAAATAAATTTGGCATCCCGCCCAGCAAAATTATCGACTACCTGACATTGGTCGGTGACAGTGTAGACAATGTGCCTGGGGTCGAAAAAGTCGGCCCAAAAACGGCGGTCAAATGGCTGACAGAATATGGCTCTCTCGACAATATCATTGCCAATGCCGACAACATCAAAGGCGTGGTCGGCGAGAACTTGCGCAAAGCCCTACCCTGGTTACCCACGGCACGCGAATTGATCACCATCCGCTGTGATATCGGTATCCGTGAGCATTTTGATGAACTGATCCCCAAAGCCCCGGACAAGCCTGCGCTACTCGCGCTGTTTGACCATTTTGAGTTCAGAAGCTGGAAGCGTGACTTAGACAAATTGCCAGACGGTGCCACAGCACCATTGATTGAAAATTCAGTCCTACGAACCGTCGAGGAGCTTAGCGGGCAAGCCGGTGGCGATTACTCGCCGGATACGCGACGGCTTTACCAGACCATTTTATCGGACAGTGAACTGGAACCGTGGCTCACCAAACTGGAACAAGCCGCCCTGCTTTGCTTTGACACTGAGACGACCTCACTGGACCCCATGCAAGCCAAAATTGTCGGCGTCTCGTTCAGCGTCACGCCGGGGGAAGCGGCTTACATCCCGCTCACCCATGATTACTTTGATGCGCCTCCACAACTGGCTTTGACGGCGACCCTGGCCAAACTCAAACCCATCCTTGAAAACCCGGACATTAAAAAAGTCGGCCAGAACCTTAAATACGATATGCATGTGCTGGCCAATCATGGCATCACGCTGCAAGGCATTGCGCACGACACCCTGTTGCAATCGTATGTGTTTGAGAGCCACAAAGGGCATGGCATGGATGAGCTCAGCGAGCGCCATCTGGGCATTGCCCCCATCAGCTACGAAAGCGTGGCGGGCAAAGGCGCAAAACAAGTGTCGTTCAGCCAGGTCACCGTCGAGGTGGCTGCCGAATATGCCGCGGAAGACGCCGACATCACGCTGCAACTGCATCAGGCCCTGTACCCGCAAGTGACAGTCTCGGACAAACTGCGCTTTATTTATGAGCAGGTGGAAATGCCCAGCATGCAAGTGTTGCAACGCATGGAGCGCAACGGCGTGTTGATCGACAGCCACATGCTCAACCGCCAGAGCAATGAAATTGGCCTGCGTTTGATGGAGATTGAAAAACAGGCGTATGAGCTGGCCGGACAACCGTTTAACCTGGGTTCGCCCAAGCAGTTGCAAGAAATCCTGTTTGGCAAACTGGGCATCAAACCCTTGAAAAAAACGCCTTCTGGCGCCCCCAGTACCGACGAAGATGTATTGCAGGAACTGGCGCTGGATTACCCGTTGCCCAAGGTAATCTTGGAGCACCGCAGCTTGGCCAAGCTGAAATCCACCTACACCGACAAGTTGCCGAAAATGATCAACGCGCAAACCGGGCGCGTGCATACCAACTACAACCAGGCAGTGGCAATTACCGGACGGCTGGCCAGCTCGGACCCCAACCTGCAAAATATTCCGGTGCGCACCGCCGAAGGCCGTCGCATCCGCGAAGCCTTTATCGCCCCGCCCGGTAGCCAGATCATCTCAGCGGACTATTCGCAGATTGAGCTGCGCATCATGGCGCATCTCTCACAAGATGCCGGAATGCTGACGGCCTTTGCCAATAACGAAGACATCCATCGCGCCACGGCCGCAGAAATTTTTGGCGTGGACAAAGCGGCCGTAGATAACGAGCAGCGACGCTATGCCAAAGTGATTAACTTTGGCCTCATCTATGGCATGAGCGCGTTTGGCCTGGCGCAAAACCTCAATATTGAGCGCGGCGCGGCGGCCAATTACATTGAACGCTATTTTGCGCGTTACCCCGGTGTCAAAGCCTATATGGAAAACACGCGCGCACTGGCCAAGCAGCAAGGCTATGTCGAAACCTATTTCGGCAGACGCTTATGGGTGCCTGAAATCAACAGCGCTAACGTACAAAGAAGAAACGGCGCCGAACGCGCCGCCATTAATGCCCCCATGCAAGGCACGGCGGCCGACCTGATCAAACTGGCGATGATCGCCGTCGACCAATGGCTGACCGAGCAAAAACTGCAGACCAAACTCATCATGCAGGTGCACGATGAACTGGTGCTGGAAGTGCCTGAACATGAACTGGCATTAGTCAAACAGACCTTGCCCGTGCTCATGCAAGAAGTGGCAACCTTATCAGTGCCGTTACTAGCCGAGGTCGGCGTAGGCAACAATTGGGAGAGCGCCCACTAGACAGTCGCCTGACTTACGGTCAATATGAGCCTATCTTTTTTAACTGTGGAGCTTGGGCATGAAATCATTAGCGATGGTAGGCATTATATTGATTGCAGTCGGCGCAGCTGGTCTGATTTTCAAAGGGTTTAGTTACGAGAGCAAAGAGACCGTGGCAAAAATCGGCTCTTTAGAGGCCAATGCAGAGATCACCAAAGAGGTGGAAGTCCCGCAAGCGCTTAGCCTGATTGTGATTGCGGCGGGGGCTGCCTTGTTGATCATCGGTCTGAAAAAATAAATCCTCAAGTCAGGGTAGGCGCGGCGCTATCTGGACGTTTGCAGTGAGTGAGTCAGCTGAATCTGACAGGTTTTTCCTAGATGGGCTGACAGATGACAGGCGCAACTGTGCTTAGCATAGAGCTTCATCATAACAACAGGGGAGTACACACATGCTTTGGACAATTGTTGTAGGGATTATCGCGGGTTGGTTGGCAGGCTTGATCATGAAAGGCGATGGTTTTGGCCTGATTTGGGATTTGGTGCTTGGTATTGCCGGTGCAGTGGTCGGCGGCTGGCTGTTTGGCCTGCTGGGCTTGAGTGCCAGTGGTGGCATGATAGGCAGCATTATCGTCGCCACGATCGGTGCCGTCTTCCTGATTTTTATTTCCCGTCTGCTCAGGTCGGCATAAAGCAGCATTTACCCTTAATGCAGTACAGCCTAGCTGGAAAAAATGACTTTTCCAGCTTCGCCTTTTTTGGCCTGATACATCGCATTATCCGCCTTCTGCAGTAAGGCTTCGATGTCGTCGGCCGTTTTAGGCCAATCATAAGCAATACCGATACTACAGCCTACCGCGATCTCCTGACCTGATTGCAATTTGATGGGCTGACTGATGCTTTCGACCAGCTTGCCTGCAACCATGCGGGCCAGCTCTTCCGGCTGGGAGGCAAAGGTCAGCAGAATCACGAACTCATCCCCGCCAAAACGACACACCATATCTTCTTCGCGCAACACATCAGGTAATCGTTGTGCGATGGCCATCAACACTTCATCGCCCACAGGATGACCATGGGTATCGTTGACAGCTTTAAACCCATCAAGATCTACAAATAATAAAATAATGCCCCGTTGCGGCTGACTGCTTTGAAGCTGGCTGACAATGCCATGCATCATACTGAGCATGCCGCGCCGGTTGAACAAGCCGGTCAGCGGATCTTCGGTCAACAGTTTCTCTAGGGCGTTTTGCTGCTGGCGAAATACGGTTAAATCCATCAAAAAACTGATACAAAAATCCAGCTCATCTTCAATCACACGGGTCAGTGCAATCCGCAATGGAATTTCGCGTCCATCCGCATGTATCCCTTGACGCTCTGCGACCACTTTTCCAGCCTGATCATGTTGCCTGCGTTTGCGCGAGAGCGTGCTGAGCTGCTTCCAGTCGGGGATCATTTTGCCAAGCGAACGGCCCACGATTGCCTGCGACTGAACGCCAAACATCGCCTCAAAAGCGCGATTCACCATCTGGATATGCCCCTTGGCATCCGTAATCACAATAGCGTCTATCGCGTGCTGAAAGATCACGCGCATTTGATGCTCCCTGAACTGTAACTCGCGGGCCAATTGCCGCTGCCGACTAATCATGGTTTGCGCCAGAATAGCGCCTAGCAAGGTCACCAAGCCCATGGTGACCAGCAAGGACAAATACAGCCGGTCTACGGTGGGCACAGGCTCATCAAACTGTATGGGGCCACTAAAGCTGGCCGCAGCCATGCCCAGATAGTGCATGCTGGTAATGGCAGCCGCCATGACCAGACCACTGAACAAATGGCGCCAGGGCCGCAGTCGCCGCAAACGGTTACAGCGTTGATGAAACCATAACGCCAGAATGGCGAGCATCACTGCCGAGCACACAGACACCAGTACCAGCCATGGATTAAACGCCATGACAGCAGCCGTTTGCATGGCCAGCATACCGGTGTAATGCATGACCCCGATGCCCAGGCCGATCAAGGCGCCGCTAATGGTTAAATCGTAAGGAGATTTTCTTGCTTGCGCCACCCATTGCATGGATGCCCAGGAGGCAACAAATGCCGGCAACAAGGAGAGCAAGGTGATGACCAGCTCGTAACGCACCGTGGCACACAGCTCGAAAGCTAGCATGCCAATAAAATGCATGCCCCACACCGCGGCACCCATTGCCAGGCCACCGCCGAGCATGGTCAAGTGGCGGTCGCGCTTAAGTTTGAATTGCTGGGAGACCTCGGCCAGATGGATGGCAATCACAGAGGCCGTGAGTGCGATCAGGTAGGACAAGGCGACCATCGAGGGTTCATAGCGAGATGAAAGGATGGTGTCTGCTGGACTCACAAAATCAAAGAGAAAACTGTTCAATGGATTTCTTTCGATAATGTACTGATCACTGACTGAAAAGCTGGCTAGGCCAGCACGCAATGGGTCAAAACCACATCAAAGCACTTGCACACTGACGCGCTCACCAGACCGCAAAAGTGCTGCTGTAACGGCTATGCTGTGAATTTTCAGCAATTGCTTGGTATTATGCTGCTGTTAAAACGCTCACTCAAAAGTAATTTACTCAATATAACATGCGCCAATTTGGGATTTATATCATCGGTGACGAGATCCTGTCCGGGAAGCGCCAGGATGCCCATCTCAGCAAGGTCATTGCGCTTCTGTCTGCCCGCGGCTTGCAACTGAGCTGGGCGCATTTTATCGGCGATATCCCCGAGCAAATCACGCAGTTGCTCAAGGCCAGTATGGCGCGCGGCGAGATTGTGTTTAGCTTTGGTGGCATCGGCGCCACCCCGGATGACTACACCCGCCAATGTGCAGCCGCGGCTGCCGGGGTACCGATTGAGCGACATGCAGGCGCCGTTGCCAATATTGAAGCGCAATATGGGGAAGCGGCTTACCCTAAACGCGTGCTTATGGCTGACTTTCCACAAGGCTGTGAGCTCATCCCCAACCCGATTAACCGCGTGGCCGGATTCAGCATTCACGAGCATTACTTTGTGCCCGGCTTTCCAGAAATGGCGCACCCGATGGTGGAATGGGTGCTGGACACCTATTACAGTCACCTGTTTCATGGCCAGGACTATCTGGAGCAAGCCATTGTCGTCACTGAGGCAGGCGAAAGCGACTTGATTGACTTGATGAACAGCATGCTGAGCCGTTATCCCATGCTCAAGTTGTTCAGCTTGCCGCGCACCAACCAGCGCCGCACCACGGAAGTCGGTCTCAAGGGCGAAAGTGCGCATGTGCTTGCAGCCATGCTGGAGCTGAAGGCTGGCGTGTCTGCATTAGGCTACCCCTGGGTGGATGTTTAACCTCGAATGGAATGCCGCCAACACTGCGGAGCCTGCTGCATTGCCCCGTCCATCAATAGCCCGATCCCTGGCATGCCGCATGGCAAGCCCGCGGGTGTGCCATGCATACAACTAGATGAGGCCTATCGCTGCAAATTGTTTGGGCAGCCACAACGCCCAGCGTTTTGTGGCGGATTAAGCCCTAGCCTGGAGATGTGTGGCGAAGAACAGCAAGGACGTGCATATGCCATCCAGTGGCTGAGTGCCCTCGAACGTGCCACTCAGCCAGGCAACGCCTAATGGAAATCTGGCTTTACGACTGACGATACGCCCGGCGCATTAGCCAGAGCCCTGCCAGAATCATAGGCACGCAGAGCCATTGGCCCATGCTGAGCCCCAGCGACAGCAAGCCTAAAAAGCTGTCTGGTTCACGCGTAAACTCAACCAGAAAACGGAAGCTGCCGTAACAGAGCAAGAACATGGCGGACACTGCACCGATGGGTCGTTTTTTGCCCGCAAACCACCAGAGAATCACAAACAGCGCGACCCCCTCTAGTGCAAACTCGTACAACTGCGAAGGATGCCGTGCCACCTGATCCACGGCTGGGAACACCATGCCCCAATCCGCATGGGTAGGCCGCCCCCATAACTCGCCATTGATAAAATTACCCAGTCTGCCTGCCCCCAGGCCAATCGGCACGAGCGGCGCCACAAAGTCCATCAATTGCAACCAAATCACGCCGCGCTTGCGGGCAAACAAGGCCATGGCCACCATGACGCCAATAAAGCCACCATGAAATGACATGCCCCCTTGCCACAGGGCAAAGATTTCCAGCGGATGTTGCAGGAAATAACTGGGCTGGTAAAACACCACATAGCCTAACCGCCCACCCAGCACGACACCGAGCGCGATGTAAAACAGCATGTCGTCCGGGTCACGCGCCTGCCAGGGCGAGTTTGGGTCCAGTTTACGCAACCGCTTGACCTGATACTGCCCCAACCACAGGCCACCAAAAAAACCGATCAGGTACATCAAACCATACCAGTGGATACCAAAACTGCCGATTTGTAATGCGATGGGGTTAAAGCCCGGATGGGTAAACATGCCGTATCACCGTGAAAAAAACTGCATTATAACTGCTGACCCGACCAGCGCAGGCAAACAGAGACTAAAAGCCACTCAATCACTGCATGCACCTATTATTCAATCCAGGTTGGATACGCTTGGCGACATGCGCCAGACGGCCAGAAAACTGATCAAGGCCATGCTGGAGAGATAAGCCCCTACCCAGGTCAAGCCACCCTGATTGACCAGAGATTGAGCAATGGCAGGTGCGAAGGAGGCACCCAGAATACCACCCAGCTGATAGCTGAGCCCTGCCCCGCTGTAACGCACAGCAACCGGGAACTGCTGTGGCAGAAAAGCGCCCATGGGGGCAAAAGTGACGCCCATTAAAAACAGCGCCGCAAACAGAAAAACCAGGATCAGCCCGCTATCCGCACTGCCTAGTAAGGGCGCCAGGGCAAATCCCAGTAATACGGCCAGACCTTGTCCGAGCATCAGCACGGGTCGCTGGCCAACCTTGTCTGACCACCAGGCAGCCAGCGGCGTCGCCATGGCCATGCCTAGCACAGCGATGCACAACAGCCCCAGAAAAACCGGGCGAGCAATGTGCAAGGTTTGCGTGCCATAACTCAGGCAAAACACCGTCGCCGTATAAAACAGGTGATAACACACCCCCATGGCCAGCGCACCGAGCACAATGGCACGCCCATGCGTGACCAACAACGCCTTAAGCGGCCAGCGATGCAACTCTTTTGAAGACTGTGCCTGCGCGAATGCGGGCGTTTCAGCCAGCTTGAAGCGGACATATAGCCCGACCATGACCAGCGCCGCACTGACGATAAACGGCACGCGCCAGCCCCACTGCTCAAATTGTGTCTCCGTTAGCCCCAGAGTTAAGGCCAAAAAGGTCAAGGTTGCGAGTAAAAAGCCGATCGAAGGCCCCAGTTGCGGAAACATACCAAACCAGCTGCGACGATGTACGGGCGCATATTCAGTTGCCAGTAAGGCTGCCCCTGCCCATTCGCCGCCCAAGCCTATACCTTGACCAAACCGCAACAGACAAAGCAGCGCCGGCGCCCACAGCCCCCATTGATCGTAGCCTGGCAAGACGCCAATCAGAAACGTCGAGCAGCCCATGACCAGCAACGACGCGGCCAGGGTGGATTTGCGGCCGAGACGGTCACCAAAATGACCAAACAGCAAAGCCCCCAGTGGCCGTGCAATAAACGCCAGACCAAAGGTCAGCAAGGCATTTAACGATTGCACCGCTGGCGCGCTGGCGGGGAAAAAGACCTGGCCGATCACCAGCGCTGCCGCCATGGCATAAATATAAAAATCGTAAAATTCGATGGCTGTACCAATAAAACTGGCAAAGGCAATGTGCTTGAGTGAGGGGCTAGACATCGCAGCATCTTAGCTGGCAGACCGTAAATCTCCAAGCCTCGCCAGCATGGGGCCGGCCAAATAAAAACGCCGGGAGATAACTACTCCCGGCGCGTTGAATAAAGCCATGACTTACTTGGAAGCCTCGGCTTTTTTCTTCAGTGGCTCTGGATCCCAACCCGCACCCAGGGCTTTAAACAGTGACACGGTGGCTGTCAGCGTGTTTTGTCGGCTCTGAACCAAGGCTTGTGTAGCCTCATTGTGGTTACGTTGCGCATCCAGCACTTCAAGATAGCTGGAGTAACCCGCCTGATACCGATTTTGCGAAATACGCAAAATGTTGGCAGTGGTTTTTTGCTTGGACTCTGCCACCGCTTCTTGCTCACGGTATTGGCGCGCATTCACCAGCGCATCATTCACTTCGCTAAATGCAGTCCGCAAGGCGGCCTGGTAGTTAATCACGGCCTGCTTCTGCAAGGCAGAGGCCTGATCGACCCTGGCGTTCAAGCGTCCACCATTGAATATTGGCAAGCTTGCTGCAAAGCCCAGTGTCCAGATTTTGGCTGGCGCCGTAAACAGGTCACTCAGGATTTTACTCTCGCCACCATAAGCCCCGGTCAGTGACAAGGTCGGATACAGGGCTGCTTTTGCCAATTTCACATTCGCATGTGCAGCGATCAAATCCTGCTCAGTCTGGCGGATATCCGGACGTGATTCCAGCAAGGTGGATGGCAAGCCTGCGGGAGGCATCGGCGGTATCGGCATGGACATTAAACCGCCGACCGGGATTTTGACGCTTAAGTCTGCAGTCAACACTCCGAGCTGATGCTCGCTGATTGAACGTTGGCGCTGCAACTCCAGCGATTGCGCGCGTAAATTGGTCACCACTAGCTCAGCCTGATTAACATCCAGCGCGGTATTGACGCCTGCATCCAGCTGCCGCTGTGTCATGGCCAGGCTTTCTTGCGCCGTTTTGATGTTTTCGGCGTTGACTGCCAGCTGTCCATCCAGACTACGGATTATCAGGTATTGATTGGTCACGAGCCCTACCAATGACCAGCGTACTGCCTCACGGGCATACTCGGTCGACAGCAGATTGGCCCGTGCCGCGACATTGGCCGTTCTCAACTTGCCCCACACATCCAGCTCAATACTGCCGTTTAACGCCAGTTTATTGTCATTACGCGGGTTGGTACCGAAAACCGGGTTAGGCCCTGCCCCGGTAATTCTGGTACGGGTATTGTTGTTGTCCAGCGTGATGGTCGGCAGCACATTGCCAGAGGTTTCACGCGCCACGGCATCGTATTGTTCAATACGTGCCACGGCGAGCTGCACATCACTGTTGTTGACCAGTGCAGTATCAATCAGCCGGGTTAACAGTGGATCATTAAACAAGGACCACCATTGCTGCATTTGTGCCGCAGGCACCGCCGTCAACGTCGACGCTTGGGGCTCAACATACCCCTGTGGCAGCGGACTGTCAGGGCGGCTATATAACGGGCCCAGTAACTGGCAACCTGCCAACGACAAGGCTGCCAGCGCGATGATGAGCGGGCGTTGTGCCCACACCAGTTGTTTTACTGTCGGTTTCATACCGCTTCCTCTTCTTCAACATGACCATGGTGACGCACTTTTTTCTCACTGGTCAGCCAGGTAAAGAACAATGGGATAAAGATGGTGGCAATAAAGGTTGCCAGCAACATGCCGCCGAAGACGCCCGTCCCCATGGATTGACGCGCTGCAGCACCTGCACCGGTCGCAAATACCAGTGGAATAATCCCCAGCACAAACGCCATGGACGTCATCACAATCGGTCTGAAGCGCAGGCGGGCGGCTTCAAGCGCAGCTTCAGCCAACGGCATGCCCTCTTCCATTTTTTGCGAGGCAAATTCCACAATCAGGATGGCGTTTTTGGCCGCCAGACCGATCAGCGTAATCAGGCCAATCTGGAAGTAGATGTCGTTGTTCATGCCACGCGTCAACACCGCCAGCAAGGCGCCTGTCATCGCAAACGGGATCGCCATGATCACTGCCAGCGGCAAGGACCAGGTTTCAAACTGTGCCGCCAGGATCAGGAACACCATGATGGTAGCGAAGCCAAAGGCCACCAGCGCAGCAGAACCGGTCCGTTTTTCCTGGTAAGCCTGACCGGTCCAGGCAATCTGGTAACCATCCGGCAAGTTTTCCTTGGCGATTTTTTCCACCAGTTTGATCGCATCGCCAGAGCTCACGCCGGGCGCACCGCTACCGAACACTTTGGCAGACAGCAGGCCATTGTAGCGTTCCAGCTGTTCGGCACCGACGATGTTGCTGACTTTTGCCAATGCAGACATCGGCACCATATTGCCATTCGGATTATCATCCGTCGGCTGGCTACGTACATACACTTTGCCCAGGTCTTCAGGCTTCATGCGGTAACCCGCCTCGGCTTGCAACTGCACGCGGTAAGTCCGGCCATTACGGTTAAAGTCGTTAACATAGAGCGAACCCATGGTGCTCTGCAAGGTCGCGTAAATATCCGCAATTTTCACATTCTGTGACAAGGCTTTGGCTTCATCTACCTCGATGTACAACTGCGGTACGGTCGGCCGGAAGAAACTATTAATCTGTGTCAGTTGCGGATTGGCACGCATTGCATCCATAAAGTTGTTCATGACTTGCGCCAGCTTGATGGGATCCGTATCCCCATGACTCTGCACATAGACCTCAAAACCACCCGCAGAACCCAAGCCACGAATCGCTGGCGGGTTCACGGCAAAGCCCATGCCATCCGGCTGACTCATGCCTATGCCGATCAACTTTCCAACCATCTGGTCGGCATTGGTCGTACGCTTTTCCCAATCCGTCATACGGACAAACATGGTCGCTGCATTGGTTTTGTTGGCGCCGGTGAGCAATTCAAACCCATTCACCGCAAACTCATGCGCGGTGGCAGGATCTTTCGCGACCGCTGACCGGATGTTTTCCATGGTCTGGGAAGTCCGCTTCAAGGTGGCACCATCTGGCATCACCACAATGCTAATGACATAGCCCTGATCTTCTGGCGGCACAAATCCACCCGGTACGGTACGGAACAGGAAGATCATCACCACCAGCATGGCCCCAAACACGACGGCACCAATCAATTTGTGACGAAGGGTCAAGCGGACGGTGCCCGTGTACAAGCTGGTCAACCGGCCAAAGCCCTGGTTAAACTTTCTGAAAAAAGCATTTTCGTGATGACCGCCACTCTTCAGAATCATGGCACATAAAGCAGGGGTCAGCGTTAACGCCACCACGCCTGAAATGACCACAGCAATGGCCACAGTGACCGCGAACTGACGATAGAGCTGCCCGGCAATGCCGCCCTGGAATGCCACAGGAACAAACACTGCGCACAGGACCAGTACAATCGCCACCACTGCCGCTTGCACTTGTGCAATAGACTTAATCGCCGCATGCAGCGGGTTCAAGCCTTCCTCTTTCATCAAACGCTCGGTATTCTCCAGCACCACGATCGCATCATCCACCACAATGCCGATGGCCAGAATCATGGCAAACAGAGTCAGCAGGTTGATCGAAAAGCCGAACACATACAAGCCGGCAAACGTACCAACAATCGAAATCGGCACTGCAATCATCGGAATGAGGGTTGCGCGCCAGCTTTGCAGGAACAGGAACACCACGATCACGACCAGTACCAGCGCCTCACCAAAGGTATGGAACACTTCTTTGATGGTGGCTTTCACAAAGTCACTGGTGTCATAAGGAATGTTGTATTCCATGCCTTGCGGGAATTTGGCTTTTAACTCTTCCACCTTGGCCTTGATCGCATTGGCGGTATCCAGTGCATTGGCACCGGTCTGTAAAAAGACCGGCATTGCCACACCGGCCTGGCCATCGAGTGCAGAGGTCACGTTATAGCTTTGTGCGCCCAACTCGATGCGTGCCACATCTTTCAGGTGCAAGACACCGTTGGGGCCTTGCGCACGCAAAATAATGTTGCCGAACTCTTCAGGGTCAATCAACCGTCCTTTAGCTGTCACGGTAAATGACAATTGCTGATCAGGCAAAGCGGGCTCAGCACCGATCTTGCCTGCGGCATACTGCGCGTTTTGTGCGCTGATGGCCGCAGAAACATCGCTGGTAGACACCCCCAGTTGCGCCATGCGGTCAGGACGCAACCAGACACGCATGGAGTAATCTTGCCCACCAAAAATGGTGACATCGCCCACGCCCTTGATGCGCTTGAATTCATCCAGCAAATTCAAGGTGGCGTAGTTACTCAGGAACAAACGATTATGGTCTTTGTTTTTCGAGGTGAGCATCACGACCAGCAGGATGTCATTCGAACGTTTTTGAACCACAACCCCGGTCCGGCGTACATCTTCGGGCAAACGCGGCAACGCAATGTTCAAACGGTTACTGACGTTAAAGGTCGCCTGGTTGACATCGGTACCGACATCAAATGTGGCGGTAATGGTTAAAGTACCACTGCTGTCAGAGCTAGAGTTAAAGTAAAGCAGGTTTTCCACACCACTTAGCTGCTCCTCAATCGGGGCAGCCACGGTTTTTGACAGTGTTTCTGCGCTGGCACCAGGATAGCTGGCCGTAATCAGCACCGTAGGGGGTGCAATTTGCGGATATTGGGCAATCGGCAACTGGAATGCCGCTGCGAGACCTGCCAACACGATGATGATAGACAGCACGCTGGCAAAAATCGGGCGTGTGATAAAAAATCGGGTCATATCGTTTTCCCTGAGACGGGCCTGGTACATGCCCAGGCCCTTGGTAACATAATGGGCTTATTCAACAAAGACGGTGAATGCGTTAAGACTTGGCTGGTGCCGGTGCCGCTTGGGCCGGCGCAGCGTCTGGTGCATGTGGTGCCACCGGTGCACCAGGCCTCACCTTGATCAGATTGTCGACAATGACCTGATCGCCGGCTTTCAAGCCATCCAACACCGTCCAGCGGTTGTCAAACCAGCCGCCCGCGACAATCGGCCTGACCGCGGCCACCGTTTTGCCTTCTTTATCTTTTTCGGCCACAAAGACAAACTTGCCTTGCTGACCAGTCAGTACGGCCGTTTGCGGAATCAGGAAGACGCCATCACGCTTGCCAGTGGTCAGGCGTACCCGCACAAACTGACCTGGCAACAAGGCACTGTCCGCATTCTGGAACTCGGCCCGCAGTTGCTGCGTCCCCAATGCCGGGTCAATCTGACTGGCAGAGAAGTTAATCTTGCCTGAATAACGATATTCAGTATTGTCTGCCAGGATCAATCGTACATCCTGCACGCGGCCTGGGCGCAAATGCCCGCCCAACGCTGTGAGCTCGGACTCGGACAGGCTGAAGCGGACCCAAATCGGCGACAATTGTACGATGGTGCTCAACAAGGTAGTGTTGGCACTGACCAACGCCCCTTCTGACAACACAAAGCGACCGGCAATCCCACTCTCTGGCGCTTTAACATGCGTATAAGACAGATTCAGCTCTGCTTCACGCAGTTGCGCCTGATATTGCAACAAAGTCGCTGCGGCAACAGAGTTATCAGAGGCCGCATTATCATATTCACGCTGACTGATAGAGTGGCTCTCCAGCAAACCCTTAAGACGTTGCGCCTCACGTGCCGTTTGCTCAATGCGGGCTTTTTGCTGTGCAATCAGCGCCTTGGACTGATCTACCTGCAACTGGTACGGAACAGGATCAATCAAGAACATATCCTGCCCGGCCTTGACCGCATCCCCTTCTTGATACAGGCGTTTAAGCACAATGCCACCAACGCGGGGACGCACTTCAATTTGCTTGGCGCCCTCGGTTTGCGCAACCACCTCAGTCTGCACCGGGATAGTTTCAGCGACGACGGTTTGCACGGTGACTGGCATCGCAGGCATGCCGCCTGCGGCTGGATTTTGCTGCTGTGAAGATTTTCCGCAAGCACTCAATCCCAGGCTTAATGCAAGCACGAGCAAGGCATGACGAGGCTGGATAGTCTGTGAAATCAACATGTTATCCTCTGTTTAGTTTTAAAATAGACTTGATTACATACATCATTGGATGTATATTATATACAAACACGAATGTATGTAAATGGGTTTTGCAAAAAATTTGCCCATCTCGAGCCGTCACAAGTTGCCAGTGACCGCTGATAAAATACGACATTCAAATGAAACATTCATGAATTTATGAAAGAGCGATAAATACTTATGGTACGTAAAACCAAAGAAGATGCCGCCATCACGCGCCAACACATTATTGATGCTGCGCGACAGATGTTTCTGCAAAAAGGGGTTAGCCGCACCAGCCTGGAACAGATTGCCTCCCATGCCAATGTTACGCGCGGCGCCGTCTATTGGCATTTCCAGAACAAGGCAGATTTGTTTCATGCCATGCGCGAAGAAGTGTATTTGCCACTGATAGACCGCATGGATGACACCCTACTCGGGAACGCGGAAGAGTCCAATATTGACCCGCTGGGCCGCATTCGCAAACACCTCGAAAACACCGTACAGATTCTTAATGACGACACCACCACGCGCGCAACTTATGAAGTCATGATGACCAAGTGTGAATACGTGGATGAGTTTGCCGATGTACTGAAATCTATTTTAGGTAACTGTAGCGGACTCGTGCACAAAATGGAACAGGCCTACGCCAAAGCACAGGAAATCGGCCAGGTCGGCACCCAGCTTAGTCCGCAAGAACTCGCCTGGGACACCCACCTGTTTTTCTCAGGCCTAATGCACATGTGGGTCAAAGACACCGAAGGAACGTTATTCCGCGACCGCGCCATGCAACTAATCAACACACACATTAATCTGCGTAAAAAATAAGCAAAAATGCTACTTTAAACATTCCCTCATCTGCGATTTGCAGTTAAAATAGTCAGTCTTTTCACTGACTTATCCAAGCATGCAAATCGGACCGCATCAACTCAAGAACAACCTGGTGGTTGCCCCTATGGCGGGCGTGACCGACCGTCCTTTCCGCATGTTGTGCAAAAAAATGGGGGCGGGGCTGGCCGTCTCCGAAATGGTCACCTCCAATTCCTTATTGTATGGCAGTGAAAAAACCAAGCGCCGCGCCAACCATGAAGGCGAAGTCAGCCCGATCTCGGTACAAATTGCCGGCGCAGAACCGGCCATGATGGCCGAGGCCGCCAAACATAACGTCGACAATGGTGCACAAATCATCGACATCAACATGGGTTGCCCGGCCAAAAAAATCTGTAACGTCATGGCTGGGTCTGCCCTGCTGCGAGACGAACCGCTGGTGTCCCAAATCCTCAAGGCCGTGGTCAATGCGGTGGATGTGCCAGTCACCCTGAAAATCCGTACCGGCTGGGATAGACAAAATAAAAACGCCATCCAGATTGCCAGAATGGCAGAAGACATCGGCATTCAGGCGCTGACGATTCATGGCCGCACGCGTAATGACCTTTACCATGGCGACGCCGAATATGACACGATTGCCGCCGTCAAGCAGCAAATCAAGATTCCGCTGATTGCCAATGGCGATATCACCACGCCAGAAAAAGCCAAATTTGTGCTTGATTACACCCAGGCCGACGCCGTCATGATCGGCCGTGCAGCCCAAGGCCGCCCCTGGATCTTCCGCGAAACCGAGCACTTTCTGAAGACTGGCGAGCACATGCTGCCGCCGACCGTAGATGAAATTCACCAGGTGATGCTGGAGCACTTGCATGACTTATATGCTTTTTATGGTGACCTCACCGGCATGCGCGTCGCACGCAAGCATATTTCCTGGTATACCAAGGGCTTATCTGGCTCTGCGGCCTTCCGTCACAATATGAATACCTTGCAAACCATAGAATTACAATTACAAGCCATCAATGACTTCTTTGCCGAGCTCCGTGCGAAAAACGACCGTCTGGTCTACGCCGAGGAGACTGAACTGGATCAAGAGCACCCAGGCACCCAGGAGCTCGCAGCCTAATGCAAACCGATAGTAAATTAAGTCTCGCCGTACGCGAGTCTCTGGACGACTATTTCATGCATCTGGATGGGCAACCGCCGCATGCGATTTACGAAATGGTGCTTGGCTGCGTGGAAAAGCCCATGCTGGAATACGTACTGAACAAAGTGGGCGGCAACCAGAGCAAAGCCGCCGACATGCTGGGCATTAACCGCAATACCCTAAGAAAAAAAATGGCCGCCTACGGCCTCGAATAAGCATGACCCCGGTCTGATGACATCCCAACATCAGACCTTTTCATTTTTTAAGCCTTTTCATTTTTTATTTTGCAACTCCATTCAAACTCATTATGACGATTAAACGCGCGCTTATCAGTGTTTCCGATAAAACCGGTGTGCTGGAACTGGCACAATCCCTGCACCAACTGGGTGTAGAAATCCTTTCCACGGGGGGCACTGCAAAACTGTTCCGTGACAACCACATTCCCGTCAAAGAAGTGAGCGACTTTACCGGTTTTCCAGAAATGCTGGATGGCCGGGTCAAAACGCTGCACCCCAAGGTGCACGGTGGCCTGCTGGGACGCCGCGACCTGCCTGAACATGTGGCGGCCATGCAGCAATATGGCATTGAGAATATCGACTTGCTCGCCGTCAATCTGTATCCGTTTGAAGCGACGGTGGCCAAGCCCAACTGCACGCTTGAAGATGCGATTGAAAACATTGATATCGGCGGTCCGGCCATGGTGCGTTCCGCAGCCAAAAACTGGAACGATGTCGCCGTACTGACAGACGCTGCCCAGTACACTGAAGTGGTCAACGAGTTGAAAGCCAATCAGGGCGCCGTGTCCAAAGCAACACGTTTCAAATTGTCTGTGGCCGCATTTAACCGCATTGCCCAATACGATGCCGCCATCAGCAACTACTTGTCCGCCATTGACTTCACCGAAACCGAAGCGGCAGGCAAGCCAGTCCTGAGCCAGTTCCCAGGCCAGATGAACAGCAATTTTGTCAAAGTACAAGACCTGCGTTATGGTGAAAACAGCCATCAGCAAGCCGCCTTCTACCGTGACCTCTACCCTGCCCCAGGCAGCCTGGCCACCGCGCAACAATTGCAGGGCAAAGAATTGAGTTACAACAACATCGCCGATGCAGATGCGGCTTGGGAAGCTGTGAAATCTTTCACCGGCCCGGCCTGCGTGATTGTCAAACACGCCAACCCTTGCGGTGTAGCCCTGGGCGTGAACGCACTGGAAGCCTACAGCAAAGCCTTCAAAACCGATCCGACCTCGGCTTTTGGCGGCATCATTGCCTTCAACTGCACGCTTGATGGCGCAGCTGCCGAAGCCGTTTCCAAACAATTTGTCGAAGTGCTGATTGCCCCCGATTTTACGCCAGAAGCCCTGGCCATTTTCACCGCCAAAGCCAACGTACGCGTGCTGAAAATCGCCTTGCCCCAAGGAGGCAATAACGCTTGGGAACAAGGCCGCAATGCCGTCGATTCCAAGCGTGTGGGTTCAGGTATTTTGCTGCAATCTGCCGACAACCATGAGATGCACATGGCAGACCTGAAAGTGGTCACCAAACTGCAACCAACGCCACAACAAATGCAAGACCTGCTGTTTGCCTGGAATGTGGCTAAATACGTCAAGTCCAATGCCATCGTATTCTGTGGCAATGGCATGACCTTAGGCGTGGGTGCAGGCCAGATGAGCCGTGTCGACAGTACCAAAATCGCCGCCATCAAGGCGCAAAATGCCGGCTTGAGCCTGCAAGGCTCAGTGGTCGCTTCTGACGCATTTTTCCCGTTCCGGGACGGCGTAGACGTACTGGCCGATGCAGGTGCGAGTTGCGTGATCCATCCCGGTGGTAGCATGCGCGATGAGGAAGTGATTGCGGCGGCTGATGAACGTGGCCTGGCCATGGTCGTGACCGGCATTCGCCACTTTAGACATTAATTCTTTTTGCCACAGAGAACACAAAGAACGTCTTCAAAGCATTCCGCCTTTGAGTGCTACTCTGTGTCTTCTGAGTTCTCTGTGGCTCAAACTTAATCAGGTAATAAAAGATGAAAATTTTAGTGATTGGTTCTGGCGGTCGTGAGCACGCACTGGCCTGGAAAGCCGCACAAAACAAAGCAGTGAGCCGCGTTTATGTTGCTCCCGGTAATGCAGGCACCGCGACAAATCCTGACATGATCAATGTGCCGATAACCAAAATCGATGAGTTGGTAAAATTTGCCGAAGATGAGCAGATTGCGCTGACCATTGTCGGCCCGGAAGCCCCGTTATCGCAAGGCGTGGTCGATGCATTCCGCGCCGCTGACCTGAAGATTTTTGGCCCGACTAAAGCAGCGGCACAATTGGAAAGCTCCAAGGATTTTGCCAAAGCATTTATGGTCCGCCACAACATCCCTACCGCCAAATACCAGACCTTCAGCGAGGTCGCACCAGCGCATGCCTACATTGATGCCAATGGCGCACCCATCGTCATTAAGGCGGACGGCCTGGCAGCGGGCAAAGGCGTGGTGGTTGCCATGACATTGGAAGAGGCCCACGCCGCAGTCGATGCGATGCTGGCTGACAATAAGCTCGGCGATGCCGGTGCACGCGTAGTCATTGAAGAGTTTTTGACTGGCGAAGAAGCCAGCTTTATGGTCATGGTCGATGGCAAAAACATCTTGCCACTCGCCACCAGCCAGGACCACAAACGCCTGCTTGATGCCGACCAAGGCCCCAACACCGGCGGCATGGGCGCTTACTCGCCTGCGCCAGTGGTGACGCCAGAGATCCACGCCAAAGCCATGCGCGAGATTATTGTGCCTACCGTTGAAGGCATGGCCAAAGATGGCATCCCGTATACCGGCTTTCTGTACGCCGGGTTGATGATTACACCGGCAGGCGATGTGAAAACACTGGAGTTCAATTGCCGCATGGGTGACCCCGAAACGCAGCCCATCATGATGCGCCTGAAATCAGACCTGGTCGAACTGGCTGAACACGCAGTCAATGGCACGCTGGACCAGGCACAAGCAGAATGGGACAGACGTTTTGCCTTGGGTGTGGTGATGGCAAGCGCCAATTACCCGGATACCCCCAGATTGGGCGATGAAATTCATGGCTTGCCGAAAGACGTACAGGATGGTCATGTGTTCCACGCTGGCACCACCCTCAAGGACGGCAAGGTAGTCACCAGTGGCGGTCGCGTCTTGTGTGTGACGGCCTTGGGCGAAACGGTCAAGTTTGCGCAACAGCAAGCTTATAAAGTACTGGAACAAATCCAGTTCGACGGTGCTCAGTACCGTAAAGATATCGGTTACCGCGCCATCAAAAACTAAGCTGTCATGACAAACCAGATCCAACCCCAGGCCGTCTTTGATTACCTGCAAGGCTTGCAGGCCCGTATTGTCGAAGCCATTGAACTCGTCGATGGCAAAACCTTTTTGCAGGATAGCTGGCAGCGCCCTGAAGGTGGGGGCGGGAACTCTTGCCTGCTCGAAGGCGGAAACGTGTTTGAGCGGGCTGGGGTTGGCTTTTCACATGTGCTCGGCAACAAGCTACCGCCTGCGGCCAGCGTCGCACATCCCGAAGCAGCGGGCCGCCCCTGGGAGGCCATGGGCGTCTCCCTGGTGTTTCACCCGCATAACCCCTATGTGCCGACCGTACACATGAATGTGCGTTTTTTTGTCGCGCGGGCGCAACAGGCGGGTGAAGAGGATATCTGGTGGTTTGGCGGCGGCATGGATCTGACGCCTTACTATGGCTTTGAAGACGATTGCATCCACTTTCACCGCGTTAATAAAGAAGCGCTGGCTGCCTTTGGCGCCGATTATTACCCCAAATTCAAAAAAGACTGTGATGCTTACTTTTTCCTCAAGCATCGCAAGGAGCCGCGCGGAATCGGCGGTGTCTTTTTTGATGACTTTAGTGAATTGGGCTTTGAAAAAAGCTTTGCCTTGCAACGTGCAGTGGGTGATGCCTTTATCAACGCCTACTTGCCTATTGTGCAACGGCGTAAAGAGACGCCTTATGGCGAACGCGAACGCGATTTCCAGGCTTATCGCAGAGGCCGTTATGTCGAGTTCAACCTGATTTTTGATCGCGGCACGATCTTTGGGTTACAGTCCAATGGCCGTACAGAGTCCATCTTGCTCTCTATGCCACCCATCGTTAAATGGCGCTATGACTGGAAACCTGAAGCCCGTAGCGCAGAGGCCAAACTGTATACTGACTTTTTGATTGAAAAGGACTGGGTTTAATATGCAAGTTTCAGTAGAAGCCAGACAACACGCGCAAGCCCTGCTGGATTTTATTGATCAAAGCCCCAGCCCTTGGCACGCGGTAGACACGGTCGCAAGCCGACTCAAGGCGCATGGCTTTAAAAACCTGCGTGAAAACGAACCTTGGCAATTCAAGGCAGGGGGTAAATATTTCGTAGTGCGTGATGGCGGCTCCATCATTGCCTTTGTACTTGGTCAACAAGCCCTTGCCGACAGCGGTCTGCGCATTGTCGGCGCGCATACCGACTCACCCGGCCTGCGCCTGAAACCGCATGCAGCTTACAGCACAGAAGGTCTGGCGCAACTAGGGGTAGAAGTCTATGGCGGCCCCATTCTGGCGACTTTTACCGACCGCGACTTGAGTCTGGCCGGTCGTGTGGTGCTCCGCACCCCTGAGGGCCTGCAAACGCGCCTGGTCAAATTGGAGCAGCCGATGGCGCGCCTGCCCAATCTGGCCATACACATGAACCGCGAAGTGAATGAAAAAGGCCTGGTACTCAACAAGCAAACCGGTCTGCCCCTGATTTTTGGTCACGCAGCCAACAGCACCGAAGCCAAACAATTGCTGATTGATACACTCGCCGGCAAACTGGCCGTGCCCGCAGACGTCATTGCTGGCTGGGATCTCACTTTTTATGACACCCAGCGCGGCAGTTTCTGGGGCATGGAACAAGAATTTATTGCCAACAGCCAACTGGACAACCTGGCCTCGTGCCATGCCGCGTTGGAAGCCCTGTTAGGCACCGAAACGCCGCAGGCGACCTCTATTTGTGCACTGTTTGACCACGAAGAGGTGGGCTCTGAAAGCGCCACGGGGGCGGGTGGCAGTTTTTTGCTGGATGTGATTGAGCGAATTTGTCATAGCACTCATCTCACGCCAGAAGACAAGCTGCGCAGCTTTGCCAACAGTTTTTTTATCAGTGCCGATATGGCGCATGCCTTTCACCCCAATCATGCCGGCAGCTATGAACCGTGTCACCATGTGCAAGTCAACCAGGGCCCGGTCATTAAAACCAACGCCAACCAGCGCTACAGCACCAATGCCGTCACGGCTGCGCGCTTTATCCACTTGTGCGAACAAGCGGAGGTCCCCTATCAACAATATGCGCACCGCACCGATTTAGGCTGCGGCAGCACCATAGGGCCCATCATGGCAGCGCAATTAGGCATCGCCACCGTCGATGTCGGTAACCCGATGTGGGCCATGCACAGCCTGCGCGAAAGTGCGGGTGTGCTCGATCATGGCTACATGATTGCCACACTCAGCCGGCATTACGCCAGCTAATCCATCAGCAGCATTGACGCTGGTACAACGATTGCTTTACCCTAGGCAGACATGGGGAGAATCAATCAATGCTAGAACAATTATTGCGCAAAAAACCTATCCAACCACATGCGCATACCGGCCTGAAAAAATGTTTAACCGCCTTTGACCTGGCCTTGCTAGGCATCGGTGGCGCCATCGGTACCGGCATTTTTGTCCTGACCGGCATCGCGGCCGCGACCCAATCCGGCCCCGCCGTCGTCCTTTCATTTATTATTGCGGCCATCGCTGCAGGATTTGCGGCGTTATCTTATGCCGAACTCTCGTCTTCAATTGGCGGCTCTGGCAGCGCCTATGGTTACAGCTATGTCGCGTTTGGCGAGTTTGCTGCATGGATGATGGGCTGGATGCTATTACTGGAGTATGGCGTTGGCGCTGCAGCGGTTGCCAATGGCTGGGCAGGTTACTTTGTAAACACCTTGAGCAACCTAGGTCTGCATTTGCCAGCGCACTTGACCAAGGCACCGGTGTTAGGCGGCACCATCAACCTGCCAGCCTTTGCCATTATCTGGGTGTTGACCCTGTTACTCATGGTCGGCGTTAAGGAAAGTGCGCGAGCCAATAACCTGATGGTGATTATCAAACTGTCCACGATTGCGATTTTTCTCGCCCTGTCCGTGGGTCATATTCACACCGAAAACTGGCTGCCATTTATGCCGTTTGGCTGGTTTGAAACGCTGGACAACGGCAAAAATATTGGCGTACTGGCTGGCGCCTCGCTGGTCTTTTTTGCCTATTTTGGCTTTGATGCTGTGTCAACCGCGGCTGAAGAATGCAAACTGCCACAACGCGACTTACCGATTGGGCTGATCGCTTCACTGGCATTTTGCACCATTATTTATATCATCGTCTCTGGCACGCTGACCGGTGTGATTCCTTATCACGAGCTGAATACCTCGTCACCCGTGGCTTATGCATTGACCAAACTGGGTTATACCTGGTCATCCACACTAGTGGCGACTGGCGTGCTGGCTGGCTTGATTACTGTGCTGCTGGTGCTGCTCTACGGCCTGACACGTATTTTATTTGCCATGAGCCGCGACGGCCTGATTTCCCCGGTATTTTCAGCAGTGAATCCTGACCGCCAAACACCGAGTAAAATTATCTTGCTTTGCGGAACGGTGGTTTCCATCGTAGCCGGTTTTATCCCGCTCGGCGAATTGGCAGAAACGGTCAATATCGGGACGCTGGCCAGTTTCATTATGGTCTGCATTGGCGTGATCCGCTTGCGTCAGACCCATCCAGACTTACCGCGGCCGTTCAAAAATCCTTTTAATCCGCTGATCCCACTTGGCGGCGTCATCACCTGCGGTGCGCTAATGTCGTTTTTACCCGCCTCAACCTGGCATCGCTTTGGCTTGTGGGCAGTGGTGGGCGTGGTGTTCTATTTTGTTTACTCACTCAGACACAGCCGCTTGCGCTAACAATTTAGCCCGCGCGAGCAGCAATAAAAAAGCCGACGATTGAGTCGGCTTTTTTGATTCACAGCAACGCTGGAATTACAGAGACAATACCCATTCAACAATGGTTTTGATGTCTTCGTCTTTCACTTGTGGGCTGTTTGCTGGCATTGGAATATTGCCCCAAACACCGCTACCACCCGCTTTAACTTTAGCGATCAATTTAGCTTCAGCACCTTTGTCGCCTTTGTATTTAGCAGCAACATCTTTGTAAGCTGGGCCCAATACTTTAGCATCCACACTGTGGCAAGCCAAACAGCCGCTTTTTTGTGCCAATGCTTTAGCAGCGGCAGCGTCAACAGCGTGAGCAGAACCTGCCATCAACATGGTCGCTGCTGCGATTGCGGATAATAAAACTTTCATGCGATCTCCTTGAATATCCTCTAAATAAATAGAACCCCGAAATGCAATTTTCGTGCATGTGGCATCTTACCTGACCAGCCAAAATCTACAATAGTAAAACCGCTAAAATACGAGGCCGTATTGATAATTTGAACCAGTTTGGCGTTTTGCCAACACCCTAAAAACGCACGTGAAACAAGATGGTTGACACGTGTCACAACAAGGTTACAGGGTCTCGATCGAATACTCGGCGCTCAGGACATGTTTGCGGCCAGGATTAATCACCACCATATTATCCAGCGCGTTGGTTGTTTCCACACAAATGGTCTTGCGCCACTCTTCGCCCACGCCCATATCGCCCATGGTCGCAGCCTTATCGGCACCAGGATTCCAGACAACCGTGGTATCACTGCCGGATTTGGACACATGGATGATGCGATTATAGCCGCTGTCATGGATAGAACAATCAGAGCTGTGATCGACATAAACACGGTCATATTCGTGGCCGTCAAAGCTCAATGGGTTGTGCTCGACGTTGCGCTCGTATTTGAGTAGCTTATCCAGATAAACCAAATCTTGCATGCCGGTAATTTTGATATTGGATAAATCACTGACATTAAAATAGGTGTGAAAGGCTTCACTAATCACAAATGGATGCTCAGCCAGATTGGTGGTCGCCAGATCAATCCGCAAGCGGCGGCCAATAGTAATGGTCAGCGTCAGCTCATAAGGATAGGACAACTGACGTTGTGCTTCTGGCGTTTGCTGCATTTCGAGAATGATGCGGGTGGCACCGGTTGGCGTCGCGTCAATATCCATGACTCGCCAGGGAATCACGCGCGCAAAGCCATGCGGACACAAAGTGCTGTCGGTAGGGTGCGCGCCAAACCACGGCCAGCAAATGGGGACGCCACCGCGGATAGAACGCCCTTTGACATAACGCGCATTGCTGGACAACCATAAAACCGGGTGTGAAAGGAACTTGGGTTGCCAGTGCATGACATGTGCGCCCTGCAAGGCAATCTTGCCGGTCGCCAGCGGATTATCAATTTCGAGATATTGCAGACCGTTTTCGTCTTGCCATTGATTGACATGCGCATGCAACTTCATGCGCTTGGTCATTTCCATGCTTTTGGCGAGGATGCTACATTCGTCGTTCATTATCTTCCCCTTTCGATCTGGGTCACATCACGCACGGCGCCTTTGGCGGCACTGGTGCTCATGGCGGCATAAGCGCGCAAGGCAGGTGAGACCAGACGCTCACGGTTCAGCGGTTTCCATGCCTGGGCGCCTTTGGCCTCCATATTGGCTCGGCGGTGCGCCATTTCTTCATCAGTCACCGCCAGGTGTATGGTGCGATTCGGAATATCAATTTCTATGGTGTCGCCTTCCTGCACTAGGCCGATCGCACCGCCTTCAGCAGCTTCTGGCGAGGCATGCCCAATACTCAGGCCGGATGTACCACCTGAGAAACGGCCATCAGTCAGCAAGGCACAAGCTTTACCCAACCCTTTGGATTTGAGGTACGAGGTCGGATAAAGCATTTCTTGCATGCCCGGCCCGCCACGCGGCCCTTCATAGCGAATCACCACGACATCCCCGGCCACAATCTTGTCGTTGAGAATGGCTTCCACGGCAGAGTCCTGGCTTTCAAATACACGGGCGCGCCCGGTGAATTTAAGAATACTGTCATCCACGCCTGCTGTTTTCACGATACAGCCATCTTGCGCAATATTGCCATAGAGCACGGCCAGCCCTCCATCCAGCGAGTAGGCATGCGCCTTGTCGCGGATACAGCCATTTTCACGGTCATTATCCAGCTCTGGCCACAGCATGCTCTGGCTAAACGCGATGGTGGTTGAAATGCCACCAGGCGCAGCACGATAAAACTTTTTCACGTCCTCATCCTGCGTGGTCATAATGTCCCATTTGGCCAGTGCTTCGCCCATGGTTGCACTATGAACGGTTGGCACGCCCGTATGGATGACACCGGCACGATTCAGTTCGGCCAGGATGCCCATCACGCCACCGGCACGATGCACATCTTCCATGTGATATTTGCTGGTTGCAGGTGCCACTTTGGAAACGCACGGTACCTGACGTGAGATGCGGTCGATGTCTTTCATGGTGAAATCGACACCGGCTTCATGCGCAGCCGCCAGCAAATGCAAGACGGTATTGGTAGAGCCGCCCATGGCCACATCCAGACTCATGGCGTTCTCAAACGCTTGCATGGTCGCGATATTGCGTGGCAACACACTGTAATCATCCTGCTCGTAGTGGCGTTTTGCCAGCTCAACAATCAGTCGACCCGCTTGCAGGAACAACTGCTTGCGCGCAGCATGGGTGGCGAGTGTAGAACCATTGCCTGGCAAACTTAAACCCAAGGCTTCAGTCAGACAGTTCATCGAGTTGGCGGTAAACATGCCCGAACAGGAACCGCAGGTTGGGCACGCAGAACGTTCTACCTCTGCCACCTCTTCATCACTGACATGACTATCCGCGGCTTCGACCATGGCATCGACCAAATCCAGCTTGCGTATCTGGCCTTGCCAGTTCACTTTACCGGCTTCCATAGGGCCACCAGATACAAATACGACAGGGATATTCAAGCGTAATGCCGCCATCAACATGCCCGGCGTGATCTTGTCACAGTTGGAGATACACACCAGCGCATCCGCACAGTGCGCATTCACCATATACTCAACACTGTCAGCAATCAAATCACGGCTAGGCAGGCTGTAGAGCATGCCTCCATGCCCCATGGCGATACCGTCATCGACAGCAATTGTGTTAAATTCTTTGGCTACGCCACCCGCTTTTTCAATTTCACGGGCAACCAGTTGACCTAGATCTTTTAAATGCACATGGCCAGGAACAAACTGCGTAAACGAGTTAGCCACCGCGATAATCGGTTTGGAAAAATCTTCATCTTTCATACCAGTGGCACGCCACAAGGCGCGGGCACCAGCCATGTTACGACCTTGAGTAGTCGTGTGAGAACGGTATTTAGGCATGGGAAACACTAGGATTGACGTTAAAATCCTATTTTAACTGAATCCGTAGCCGCATGTGCGGCTGAAACAGCTTTGTTACATTCGCGGCGCGCGATAAAAAATGCTAAGGTCGGTATTGCTTGTGTTGATAGGACGAGCAATGCCGACTCACCGCCGGGCTGCGTAGCGCCTGGTGCTTGGTATGTTGGCCACGCGTACGTTTACGCCAGGCAATAAATGCAGCCGAACTTAGTTGCTGCCGCATGAGGATAATCACGTCTGCCTGCCTGAGCCCAAACTGGCTGGCAATTGCCTCAAACGGCGTACGATCCTCCCATGCCATCTCAATAATGCGCGAAATATCCCCTGGATCCATTTCAGCTAGCAACACCGTTTGACGCCTGTCCATTTCTGATCCTGCCATTGTTTGAAAAATGCTGCCCGCCCTAGCAGAGGCGGCGCATCAGGCAAATGCGCATGATGCTCGGCATAATGTGCCAGATAGCGTTCATAGGCATCATCGCCAGAAAGCTGTCTGACACGCTGCCATATTTGCTTGAGCAATCGCATGATGTTCCTCCTCTAGCCCAGTTTAGTCGCCACGTACGCCGTTTCATGACTTGCACTCACGGGCAAACCGGCCAGGCTACGTCTACTCATCCTGACCATATCCACTACCACCACCCACAGCATGGTCACAAAAAACAAGGTGAGCCAGGCATCTAACTGCTGGTTAAAAATCAGTTGCGGCGCAACAGCCGCCTTTTCTGGCGGCAATACCCCTGTAGACAGCTTCTGCGCCAAATCATTCGCGGCCGCAAAAAAACCGACCCGGATATCCTGACTAAAAATCTTCTCGTAAGCCGCACTGGTGGTCACCACCAGCAACCAGACCAAGGGCAACGCAGTGATCCAGGCCTTATTCGCGCGGCCAGACTTGATCAAGATCCCGGTGGCAACCGACAGGGCAATCGCGGCCAGCATCTGGTTGGCTATCCCAAACAGCGGCCATAAAATATTGACCCCGCCATTCGGGTCAATCACCCCGATATAGAGGAAATAACCCCAGCCAGCGACGATCAACGCGCTGGTTAACACCACTGACGGCGTATAGGAGGTTTCCCCTAACTTGGGATGCAAGTTACCCAACATATCTTGCAGCATAAAGCGACCCACGCGTGTGCCTGCATCGAGCGTGGTGAGAATGAAGATGGCCTCAAACATGATGGCGAAGTGATACCACAAGGCCAGCAAATGCTCCCCGAATACCGTGCCCAGAATACTGGCCATGCCCACCGCCAGGCTAGGTGCGCCCCCGGTGCGGGCAAACAAGGTCGTTTCCCCCATCGCACTTGCCAGATGCTGCATCTGTTCCACGGTGACCGGATAGCCCCAACTGCTGATGGTATTCACAGCATCCAGCGCCTCTTTACCGACCACGCCTGCCGGGCTGTTAATCGCAAAATAGACGCCAGGCTCTAACACGGTTGCCGCGATCATGGCCATGATGGCAACAAAACTCTCTAGCAACATGGCGCCATAACCGATTATGCGGATATCGCCCTCACTGGAAATCAGCTTGGGCGTGGTGCCACTGGCGATCAAAGCATGAAAGCCAGAAATCGCGCCGCAGGCAATCGTAATAAACACAAACGGAAACAACTTGCCGCCAAAAATCGGCCCCGTGCCATCAATAAACGGCGTGATCGCGGGCATGTGTATCTCGGGCCGTAACCATAAAATCGCCACAGCCAGCATCATGACCGTGCCCAGCTTCATATAAGTCGATAAATAATCGCGGGGGGCCAGCAACAACCACACCGGCAACACAGCCGCGGCAAAGCCATAGGCAATCACGCTAAACGCCAACGGCAAGCCTTCATGGTCAAACAGCGCCGCCAGGGTCGGATGATGATCAACCCAGCCACCCAACACCACTGAACCAAGCAGCAAAGCGACGCCCAACAACGACGCCTCAAGCACACGGCCCGGACGCAGATAACGCATATAGACACCGACGACCATAGCAATAGGAATGGTCGCGGCAACCGTCGACGTGCCCCAAGGGCTGTGTTTCATGGCGTTGACCACGACCAGACCCAGCACTGCGATCAAAATAATCATGATGACCAACGTTGCAATCATGGCGGCGGTTCCACCAATAGCGCCGATTTCATCTCGCGCCATTTGCCCCAGACTGCGGCCATCGCGGCGGGTAGATAAAAACAGCGTGACCATATCCTGCACTGCGCCGCCTAGCACAGCCCCGATCAGTATCCATAAGGTGCCTGGCAAAAATCCGAATTGTGCCGCCAGGGTAGGCCCAACCAAAGGACCTGGCCCGGCAATGGCCGCAAAGTGATGACCGAAGACCACCCAGCGATGCGTGGGCACATAATCGCGGCCATTATTCAACCGCTCGGCCGGCGTGGCTCGGGTGGCATCAATACTCAGCACTTTGGCCGCAATCCAGGCCGCATAAAAACGATAGGCAATCAGGTAAACACACACTGCCGCAGTGATCAGCCACAGTGCATTCAATGTTTCTCCACGCCACCAGGCAATTTGTGCAAAAGCGGTGGCCCCCAAGAGCGCCAGCAATCCCCAAAACACCTGCCTCAACAACCCTTTTAACATGCCATTTCTTCCCTTTTTTAATCTCTGCACTGTAACAAAAAGCGCTCATCTTCGCAAAACTCTACACAGGCCCACTCCCCCTTGCGAACTGGTGCAACTGCACTGCGGTGGTGCAGACTAGTTAGAACAGCGCCGCCATCAAAAAAGAAAGGTCCCGCCTGTTTCCTGATTAGAATCATATTGTTATCAAAGCTTATCCAGCTGGCATACAGTTTGCTAAAACTCTAGCAGTAATAATCTGATTAAACGATCAATGAGACCACCCAATTCTGTTATGGCTTCTGGCATGCCTCCCGTTCCACGCGACATTCTGAGTCTTGAAGACCAGAAGTTGGTGGATAGCGCGCGTGACATTCTCATGCATCAGCGCGATCTCAGCGAAGACCAGGCTTATTCACTCCTGGCTGAAATGGCTTTTAAGCGTAAAACCGGCATCGCCGATATTTCGCTACAGTTAGTTAACATCACCAAACGACTCACCACCTAAAGCCACCATTCTTGCACCGGAATCGTCCTTGACGGTTTCTGGTGATCCATCAGCCGTGTCAACATCTGCAGTCTTTCACATTTATTCCGGGCAACTGCTTGCACTAAAAAAGAGTTTCGGTATAATGCGCGCTTCGTTGCAAGGCACGGGTGCTTAGCTCAGTTGGTAGAGCGTCGCCCTTACAAGGCGAATGTCAGCGGTTCGACCCCGTTAGCACCCACCACTCCCAGCCTTCAGCAGATCAGCTTCAAATCATCCCCTGTTCGCTAAAAGAAAACGTCTCTTGCTTGGCGACGATAATGTGATCCAGCACTTTCACATCCACCAGCATCAACGCTTCTTTCAAACTGTTGGTTAATTGCTCATCGGCTCGACTCGGACTGGCGACCCCACCGGGATGATTATGGCTCAGGATCACCGCGGCCGCATTGAGCGCCAGCGCGCGTTTAACCACCTCACGCGGATAAACATTGGTTTGCATCAAGCTGCCTTCGAATAAGGTTTCATAGGCGATCAGCCGATTTTGCGCATCTAAAAACAAAATACCAAACACTTCGCGCTGCAAGGCCGACAGTTGTAACTGCAAATAATCCTTCACCTGGCGTGGCGAGCGAAAACTGTCATTTTGCTGCAAGGTTTCGCCCAAGGCCCGCTTGCTCATTTCCAGCACCGCCTGCAACTGGCAATATTTACTCACCCCCATGCCAGACACCCGTGACATCTGTTTAAGATCTGCTGAAAACACGCCATTCAGGCTATGAAAATGTTGCAACAACTCTCTCGCCAAATCCACAGCGGTTTTACCAGCCACCCCAACACGCAAGAAAATCGCCAATAACTCTGCGTCAGATAATGACACTGCGCCGGTGCGCAGCAACTTTTCGCGTGGACGTTCCTGTTCCGGCCAATCTGTAATTGCCATGTTGCCCCCTTTTATCGCCTAATGCAGCCAACCGATCTCACGTGCTGTTGGTCGGCCAATCACCACTTCATCCAAACTTTTTGCCATGCGCGAGGTTTGCGCAGATTGAGGGATCTGGCCCGCCATCAGCTCGGCCATGGATTGCGGATATAGCGGCTGGGCATAGGGCTCTGCATATCCTTGCGGAAACTGGGGCTGATGGGTGTTGAGGTCGTATTTATCTGTGGCACTCAGGGTATGCAGCAGCTCATGCGCCACGATGACAGCATTCACAGAGTGCTGGCTGTTTTCGGCAAACAAATTGACACGGCCGAGGCGGCCTTTGTGCAAGGCGGTGGAGTGCCGTAAATGGCGCTGCCGGGCCGGATCGTGATAGAGCAAATACAACTTGATGTCTAGCGGGACACCAACCTCCGGCTGATGCCGCCAGCCAAACCAGCGAAATTGCAGACTCCACAAAATAATCTCATGCAACGGCGCACTCACTGCGGGTGGCGCAGGCGGCACCTGATGAATTTCCGGGCCCAGATAAAACGTGATTGGCCGCCTCAAGGGCAATTGATATTTGGCGGCCTCCCGCGAGAAAAAGGCCGCCAACTGTTCAAAATCCTCAGCACGCAAACTGGCAATATACGCGGCTGAAGTTGCAGAGCCATCGGCATTGACCGGATATAAAGCCACCTTGAGCGGATGCCGCCATTGCAGGACTTCGTACTCTTGCCAAAGCTGCAATAAAGCCGCACTCACCACTACTACCCAGAAGAAAATTCGGACTGTCTTTATCATGCCTGCCACCCAAAGGATGGATAGATGTTAACATGTTTAAAGACAGCCGGCGGCGCTCAAAAATGCTTCGATGCGCGCTTTTGCAGTTAAAATACTTGCCATGAATGCGATCTACGCAAAACCTTTAAATATTCTGCTGGGCGTCACTGGCGGCATCGCTGCTTACAAAACAGCAGAATTGGTGCGCTTGCTGGTTAAACAAGGCCACCATGTACAAGTGGTGATGACTGAAGCAGCCACCCACTTTATCACCCCAACCACCTTGCAAGCCTTGTCCGGGCAACCTGTGTTTATAGATAGCTGGGATCAGCGTATCGCCAATGGCATGCCGCACATTGAGCTCAGCCGTCAGGCAGATGCCATCCTGGTTGCACCAGCCAGTGCCGATTTTATGGCCAAACTGGCGCATGGCTTTGCCAACGACCTGCTCTCCACCTTATGCCTTGCACGTGAGTGCCCACTTCTGGTTGCACCCGCCATGAACAGACAAATGTGGGAGAATGCGGCGACCCAGCGCAACGTGCAACAACTCAGGCAAGATGGCGTCACCGTCCTGGGGCCGGATAGCGGTGAGCAGGCATGTGGCGAAGTCGGACAAGGCAGAATGCTGGAGCCGGATCACCTGCTGGAGGCCCTCACCCGTTTTTTCACACCCAAGTTATTGGCTGGAAAAAACATCCTGATAACCGCAGGTGCGACCATGGAAATGCTGGATCCGGTGCGTGGCATCACCAACCTGAGCAGTGGCAAAATGGGCTTTGCTCTGGCGCAAGCCGCCACCCGTATGGGCGCAACGGTCACGCTAATCTATGGCCACCATCAAGTCACGCCTCCCGAAGTCAGCCAAGCCTGCTTCGCCGGCAGCGCCGGTGAGATGTATCAAACAGTGATGCAGCATATTGCCAACCAAGATGTATTTATTGCCGTCGCCGCCGTGGCAGACTACCGGCCACAACAAATATCAACGCAGAAAATCAAAAAGAGTGAGTCTACACTTACCTTAACACTCATAAAAAACAAAGACATTCTGGCAGATGTCGCGTCCTTGCCTAATCCGCCTTATTGTGTCGGTTTTGCAGCAGAGTCAGAACAAATACTCGAACACGCCCGACAAAAACGGCTGGCGAAGCGGATTCCCATGATTGTGGCGAATCATGCCAATTCCGCCTTGGGCAGCGACCACAACACGGTGACCATCATAGATGATCAAGCTGAAACACCCCTGCAAGCTAATGAAAAAATCAATATCGCGTTCGAGATTCTCTGCCACCTGCATGCGAGACTTGATCCACATTAAATATCTTCAGGCCTCCTCAGTATTTTCATGAAAATACTGAGGAGGGAAAGCTTACGCACAGCTTACAATCGCGCGATTCGATTTTAAGTAGAAAGTTTGAACATGCGCGTATTCCGCCTCACGCCTTTATCGATGGCCATCGCAACCGCCTTCACCGCCCCCACCAGCGGATTGGCAGATGAAGAAAAAGCCGTCACCCTGTCCCCTATTGTGGTCACAGCCACCCGACAAGCACAAAACAGCTTTGACCTCCCGGTCGCGATTGACGTCGTAGAGCAAAAAAACATCAAAGATGGCCAGCTGCAGATCAACCTCTCGGAAAGTCTGATTCGCGTACCCGGCATTACCGCGCAAAACCGCACGCAGCAGGCGCAAGACCCACAAATTTCCAGCCGGGGTTTTGGTGCACGTTCATCGTTTGGGGTGCGTGGCATTCGTATTTATGTCGACGGCATCCCGCTGACCATGCCAGATGGCCAAGGCCAACCCGGCGTAGTTGACCTGTCAGCAATTAAAAGTATAGAAGTCATGCGCGGGCCATTCTCTTCGCTTTACGGCAACTCGTCCGGTGGCGTAATTCAAATGTTCACCCAAGATGCCCCTGCAACGCCAACACTAGGTGCAACCGCAATGTTTGGCAGCTATGACACCAAACGCAACATCTTGGAAGCCTCCGGCCAGCTTGAAGGGATGGAATACATGCTGAATGTTTCCAACTTCGAGTCTGATGGTTACCGTGACCATAGTAGAAGCAACAAGCAGATGGCCACTGCCAAATTCAAATTCAACCTCACAGAAGATACCAAAGTCACCACTTTAGTTAACTGGTTTGATCAAGATGCCCAAGATCCTGGTGGATTGACGAAAGCTGATGTTGCAAGTGATCGAAAAGGGGTCGTTCCAGCTACTCTGAACGCGAACACAAGAGTATCTCGCAGCCACACGCAAGTTGGATTTAATTTTGAACATACAATCAACCCAAACAATACAATCAACTTGATTACTTATGTTGGCACGCGCGAAAACAACCAGATTTTGGCAACAAATGCGACAGGCTCGAATGCTAGATCAAGTCAAATTTCCAGAGAGTTCTATGGTTCAGACTTACGCTGGGACAATAGAGGTGAGGTAGCAGGAAAACAATACAATATCAGCCTTGGACTGAATTATGGAAAATCGACTGATGCGCGCAAAGACACCAATATTCAGGGAACAGGCTTAGGCCCTAATAGAATCGAAGATAATATTGTCGATAACTTCGACCAATACATTCAAGGAAAACTTGCGTTAACCGATAATTTTGACGTGCATGCTGGTGTTCGTCATACAAAAGTCACTCTAAAAGTAAATGACCAGTTAACTCCACCTGATAATAGCGGCTCAGTTGACTACCAAAAGACTAACCCTGTTTTGGGAGCCACCTGGAAAGTTACACCAGCGCTCAATCTTTATGCAAATTTTGGCAAAGGATTTGAGACACCCACTTTTATTGAAGCTGCTTACAATAGTACGGTCGCCTCTGCGACACCAAATTTAACGCTCAAACCGAGTCAAAGTAACAATTATGAAGTAGGTGCCAAAGCATATATTACTGACTCCTCCTTACTCACACTAACTGCATTCAGGATTAACACCCAAAATGAACTCGTTGTTTCTGCAAACAGTAATGGGCGATCAGTTTACGCGAATGCGAACAATACTAAACGTTACGGTACCGAGATATCCCTTGATACCCGTTATGAAAACAATATCACCACTTACCTTTCATACTCATTTCTCAATGCGAAATATAGCTCGTCCTATGTTGGAAATAACGGACTGATTGAATCGGGTAATTACATCCCTGGTACATATCGAAATCAACTTTACGGCGAGGTGGCTTGGAAATATCAGCCTTTGGGATTTTATACAGCGTTAGAGGGAAGATATAACAGCAAAGTTTATGTTGATGATATTAACTCGCAAAGCGCATCTTCTTATACAATTTTTAACCTGCGCGCAGGCCTCGAACAAAATCTCAGTCATTGGAATTTTAAAGAATATATTAGATTAGAAAATATGTTTGATCGCGAGTACATAGGTGCTGTTCGCGTCAATGATACCAATGCACGTTTTTATGAGCCTGCTGCAGGTCGCAATTACCTCGTTGGAATAAATGCACAATACAAGTTCTAAAGAAGAATCTCTTCTTAAAAGCCAGCATCTGCTGGCTTTTTTATTGAATAGCCTTGCCGCGATTAGTGATTTTCGACGCCATTTCGTGTTTAATAGCGCAATCAGTTTCTGGAGCCAGCCGCATGTCAATTACCGTAGACCTTAAAATCCTTGATCCTCGTTTGCATCATATGATGCCAAGTTACGCGACACCTGGGTCTGCAGGGCTGGATTTAAGAGCGTGTATTGAACATACGCAAACCATACAAGCGGGGGAGACCATCATGATCCCAACCGGTATGGCGATTCATATCGATAACACTTATTACGCTGCCATGATTCTGCCGCGCTCTGGCTTGGGCCATAAACATGGCATCGTATTGGGCAACCTGGTCGGCCTGATTGACTCTGACTACCAGGGGCAACTGCTGGTTTCCTGCTGGAACCGCAGTAAAGAACCGTTTATTTTGAACCCAATGGAACGTATCGCGCAGATGGTGATTGTGCCGGTAGTGCAGGCAGATTTTCATATCGTGGATGAATTTACCAGCAGTGAACGCGGTGAAGGCGGCTTTGGCAGCACAGGCAAGCACTAATTATTTGAAAAGTTGCAATAATTGCTTGATTTGATCATAAATTTCAATCTATAATCTCGCTCTTTCTGAAAAGATAAAAGTATTTGGAGACAACCATGGCACGTGTATGTCAGGTAACCGGTAAAAAACCAATGGTGGGTAACAACGTTTCCCACGCACAAAACAAAACAAGACGTCGTTTCTTGCCTAACTTGCAAAACCGTAAGTTTTGGGTTGAGAGCGAAAACCGCTGGGTAAGCCTGCGCATTACTAACGCCGCTTTGCGTACCATCGACAAAAATGGTATCGATGCAGTATTGGCTGATTTGCGCGCTGCTGGCGAAAAAATCTAACTCGCAGCACTAGTGAGCAAAGGACAATATCATGCGTGAAAAAATCAAATTGGAATCCAGTGCTGGTACAGGTCATTTCTATACCACTACTAAAAACAAACGTACCATGCCAGAGAAAATGGAGATCAAAAAATTTGATCCAGTTGCTCGTAAGCATGTGATGTACAAAGAGACTAAATTGAAATAATTTTAGTTTCAAGTGTTTAATAAAAAAGCCTGCATATGCAGGCTTTTTTATTAGCTTTCATTTATCGTTTATGCATCGCCATTAACAGCGCTTGAAGAGGAAATAATACGGACCTCCTGCTGTGGGTATGGAATCCGAATATTATTCGCTTTAAAGCGCCGCCAAATCTCATAATAAATGTCACTTTGCAATTTGGCTGTACCTTCCTCAGGGTTGGGAACCCAAACCGCTAATACTAAATCAATGCCATTCTGACCAAATGACTTGATTGTCACATCTACCGCCGTATCATCCTGTATGGTGCGCTCATGTGTTCTGCCGATTTCTTTTAATAACTGTATCGCCAGATCAAGATCGCTTTCATAGGAGATCTGAATAGGAATAGGCACCTTGGCTGTATGTACTGCAGAGGTATGATTGATTACCACATCCGTAATCATCTTCTCGTTAGGAATGATGATTTCTGTCGAATCGGGCTTCTGCAGGATCATGTAGCGAGAGCGCAACTCTTGCACAACACCATGATGCTCCCCAATGGTAATCAGGTCACCCATGTGCAGAGACTTATCCATCAAAATGATAAAGCCGCTCACGTAGTTACTGGCGATCTTTTGTAAGCCAAACCCCAACCCAACACCGAGCGCGCCGCCAAAGACGGACAACATGGTGACATCTATGCCCACCGCCGCCATGGACATCAGCAAGGCAATCACAATCGCCACCATGCGCACCAGCTTGACCATAATCACGCGCCAGTTGCCATTGATATTGGTAGCAGCCATCAAGCGCATCTCAATAATGCGGCTCAGCCACAATGCCACCAGCATGGTAATGATGATGGTCAGACTGCCTTGAAGCAGCAACAACAGGTTCAGCTTCTGCTTGCCGACAGTGAATTTCACGTCTTCGAGAACCTGCAATGCCGGATCGAGAAAACCGCTGATATGCAAAGCAACAATGACCCAGACACACCAGGCGATCACGCGCTCAAACGAATGCAGCCAGGCGCCAGGTGAAAAGACATAACGCAATACATAAACAAAACTGCGAATCACCACCATCGCCAGCAGCATGCGCACTGACAGCTTGATCAGCCCCACATGCATCCAATGCTCCAGGCTGAGCCGGGTAATCAGTAACATTAAAAATGCGACCAGAGGAAAAAACAGCCGCTCAATTCCGCCCAGCAGTATTTTGTACACGATGTTTACGCGCCCTGCCGCAATTTGCTTGCGTAAGTGCAGATTTAACAGCCCGCTGACAGCGAGCACGGCACCAATGATGAATAATTGCCATAACGCCGACACCGAGCTCAGGTCGTGCGCAATTTCTTTCCAGAGAATATCAATATCGCTATCCATGTATTACCGCTTATAACAAGAAGATGGTGGCCAGGCCGAGAAAAATCATAAAGCCGCCGCTGTCGGTGATTGCCGTAATGAGGACGCTGGATCCCACGGCGGGGTCACGATCCAGTTTATTCATCACCAAAGGAATGGTGACGCCAATAATGGCCGCCAACAACAAATTAAGAGTCATCGCTGACATCATGACCAGCCCCAAGGCCGCGCTATGATAGAGCCAAAAAGCGATCAGGCCGAGCACACTGCCCCAGATTAAGCCATTCAGCAAAGCCACGCCCATCTCTTTTTGCAACAGAGACTTCATGTGATAGCCAGAAATCTGCCCCAAAGCCAGACCGCGTACAATCATGGTGGTGGTTTGGTTGCCGGAATTGCCGCCTATGCCGGCAACAATCGGCATCAGTGCAGCCAACGCAACAATTCGCTCAATACTACCCTCAAACAAGCCAATGACTCGGGAAGCAACCAGCGCCGTCACCAAGTTAATTGCCAACCACGCCCAACGGTTTTGCACCGACTTCCAGATAGAAGCAAAGAAGTCTTCTTCTTCGCGCAAACCAGCCAAAGACAGCATATCCGCCTCTGCCTCTTCACGAATGATATCCATCACCGTATCCACGGTAATCCTGCCGACCAGCTTGCGATTATTATCTACCACCGGGGCAGTCACCAGGTCATAACGTTCAAACGCCATCGCCGCCTGGTCCGCCATATCCTCAGGGTGAAACACCACAGCATCGGTAGACATGATATCGCCGACTTTGGTCTCCGGATCATTCAGAATAATACGCTTGAGTGGCAACACCCCTTGCAGGATGTCATCGCGATTAATGACAAACAACTTGTCGGTATGGTCGGGAAACTTAGGTAACCTGCGGAGATAGCGCAAGACCACTTCCAGCGTGATATCGTCCCGAATGGTCACAATATCAAAATCCATGATCGAACCGACCGTATCATCAGGATAAGACAGCGCAGACTGCAAACGCTCACGATGCTGTGTATCCAGGCTATACAGCAAGTCCTGCAATACATCTTTAGGTAAATCAGGCGCAAGATCAGCCAACTCATCGGTATCAAGCTGCTCGGCGGCGGCGAGCAACTCTTCGCTATCCATGTCAGCAATCAGCGTCTGGCGCACCGCATCGGATACTTCGAGCAAAATCTCGCCATCACGTTCTGCTTTTACCAGGTCCCAAACCATTAAACGATCGTCTAATGGCAGCGATTCCAAGATATAGGCAACGTCGGCCGGATGTAGCTGATCCAATTTGTGCTGCAGCACATTTAAATTCTGCTTGTGTACCAGCGTCTCAACCAGATCATGATTCGGCATATCCTGCCTATGCACAACATGCTCAACCAGCTTGTGTTTACCCAATAAATGGATCACTTGCTGCAAAGTCTCACTGAGGCTCTCTTTGCCTTCAATTACTTTTTCATCATGTTCGTGAATTTCTGTCATGCAGGATCCAATGTTGAGCAGCCGTTATTTTTTGCAGGTATTATTGTACAAAGCGTTGATGACACTACCTAGACTTTTATGCAAAAGCCATTGATATTATTTGGCACCCTTGGGTGCCATCTCTGTGAGGATGCAGAGCGTATTTTGCAGGCCTTAAAACTGCCTTACCAATACGTAGACATTATTGAAGATGAAAAATTGCTAGAACGCTATCAAATCAGCATTCCAGTATTGTTAGAAAACTCGTCAGATCAGGAGAATATACTGGCTTGGCCTTTTAATAGCGAACAAGTCAGTCAATGGCTGTTATCGCATCGTACCAAATAAAAAAGCCAGCGATTGCTGGCTTTTTTATTGATGCGTCAGAACTTACTCTGCAGCTGGTGCTTCTGCAACTTCTGGACGGTCTACCAACTCAACAAACGCCATAGGCGCATTGTCACCGTTGCGGAAACCACATTTCAGGATACGCAGGTAACCACCGTTGCGTGCATTGTAACGTGGACCCAGTTCACCGAACAGTTTACCAACGATGTCACGGTCACGCAGACGGCTGAACGCCAAACGACGGTTTGCCAGTGTAGGTGTTTTACCCAAAGTGATCAGAGGCTCAGCGTACTTACGCAGCTCTTTTGCTTTTGGCAAAGTTGTTTTGATCACTTCGTGACGCAGCAAAGAGGTCACCATGTTGCGGAACATGGCAGCACGGTGGCTGCTGGTTCTGTTCAATTTACGATTGCTATTACCGTGACGCATAGTAATTTCCTTAAGTATTTATCTTATTAGAAATTAAGCTTTTTCCAAGCCAACAGGTGGCCAGTTTTCCAGCTTCATTCCCAGTGTTAAGCCTTTGGAGGCCAACACATCTTTAATTTCATTCAGTGATTTTCTACCCAGGTTAGGCGCCTTCAGCAATTCGTTTTCAGTACGCTGAATCAGATCACCAATGTAGAAAATGTTTTCTGCTTTGAGGCAGTTGGCAGAACGTACTGTCAATTCCAGATCATCTACTGGACGCAACAGGATAGGATCTACCTGTGGAGCTGCTTTCACTTCAACGTCAGCAGAAGCACCTTCCAGGTTCGCAAATACAGACAACTGACCAATCAGGATACGTGCAGCATCACGAATCGCCTGCTCAGGCTCGATGATACCGTTGGTTTCCACATCCATAATCAGCTTGTCGAGGTCAGTACGCTGCTCAACACGGGCACTTTCAACATGATAGCTGACTTTGTTGATCGGGCTGAAAGACGCATCCACCATCATGAAGCCCAACACACGGTCTTCATCGTTGGCTTTTTGACGCGCTGGAACAGGTTGATAACCACGACCCATTTCAACTTTCACTTCCAGGTTCAACTTACCGCCTTTAGTGATGTTAGCAAGGATATGATTTGGGTTCACAATCTCAGCATCATGACCCACTTCAAAATCACCCGCTGTTACAATCCCTTCACCGCTTTTGCTCAAAACCAGAATGGTTTCAGTTTTGTTGTGCAGTTTTAAAGCAACACCTTTGAGGTTGAGCAAGATATCAACAACATCTTCTTGCACACCTTCGATAGTGGAGTACTCATGTACGACACCATCAATTTTTACTTCAGTAATGGCAAAACCCGGAATGGAAGAGAGCAAGACTCTTCTTAACGCATTACCCAAGGTATAGCCAAAGCCACGTTCCATTGGCTCCAAAGTCACACGTGCGCGGAGTGGCGTTATCACTTCAACGTCAACAACACGTGGCTTCAAATAATCTGTAGGGTTATTTTGCATACAATTCCTTGAAGTAATTGGGTATTAAAAAATAAACCTTAGCCTAGACTAAGCGATTACTTAGAATACAATTCAACGATCAATGATTCATTGATGGTAGCAGGCAACTCATCACGCTGAGGTTTAGCCTTAAACTTACCAGACAATGCTTTGACGTCGACTTCCAACCACTCAGGGAAACCACGCTGCTCAGCTGCTTCAACAGCTGCTTTAATACGCAATTGTGTTTTTGCTTTATCAGCCACAGAAATCACATCACCAGCCTTCACTTGATAGGAAGGAACGTTTACGCGCTTGCCGTTAACCAAAATAGCGTTATGACGGACCACTTGACGTGCTTCTGAGCGAGAACCAGCCAAACCCATGCGGTATGCAACGTTGTCCAAACGGGACTCCAGCAACTGCAACAGGCTCTCACCAGTAATGCCTTTTTGACGGTCAGCTTCCGCGTAGTAAGTACGGAATTGACCTTCCAATACGCCGTAGATACGACGTACTTTTTGTTTCTCACGCAGTTGGACACCATAGTCTGACAAACGTGAGTTACGGCGTTGACCATGCTGACCTGGTGCGAAGTTGCGCTTTTCGATCGCGCATTTGTCTGTAAAGCATTTTTCTGCTTTCAGAAACAGCTTTTCACCTTCACGACGGCATTGACGGCATTTAGGGTCTAAATTTCTAGCCAAAATAGTTCTCCAGTAATCGATTCGCTAATCTGTGACAGCGAAATGAATTAAATTCTGCGTTTTTTCGGTGGACGGCAACCGTTATGAGGTACCGGGGTCACATCCGTAATGCTAGTGATTTTGAAACCAGCAGCATTCAACGCACGCACAGCAGATTCACGACCTGGACCTGGCCCTTTAATACGCACTTCCAGATTCTTCACACCAGACTCCTGAGCGGCTTTACCAGCCACCTCAGAAGCTACCTGAGCAGCAAATGGAGTACTCTTACGTGAACCTTTAAAACCTTGACCACCGGAAGTAGCCCATGACAATGCATTGCCTTGACGATCGGTAATCGTGATAATCGTGTTGTTAAAAGAAGCGTGCACGTGGGCAATACCCTCGGCAATATTCTTTTTAACTTTTTTTCTAACGCGTACATTAGCTTTTGCCATGTTGTACTGTCCTTAATATTTACTTTTGTTCAATAAAGATTATTTAGCTTGTTTGATCGCTTTAACCGGACCTTTGCGTGTACGCGCATTGGTTTTGGTACGCTGACCGCGCACTGGCAAACCACGACGATGGCGAATACCGCGGTAGCAACCCAAGTCCATCAAACGTTTGATATTCATGGTCACTTCACGACGCAAATCACCTTCTACAGTGTATTTAGCCACTTCGTCACGCAGCTTCTCTACTTCTGCATCGCTCAAGTCTTTAACCTTTACAGTAGTTAAAACACCAGCTGCAGCACAGATCTTCTGCGCAGTATCGCGACCAATACCATAAATAGAGGTCAACGCAATTTCTGCATGTTTGTGGTTTGGGATATTTACCCCGGCAATACGAGCCATACTTAAACTCCAATAATCAATCGTTTTTCACGATCAAACTTGTGCGTAGAAAAGAAAAGCCGCATATTATATCAGCTTCACTATGCTCTCACAAGCAATTGTTTACCATTAACCTTGACGTTGTTTATGACGTGGGTCAGTACAAATAATGCGAACAACACCGCGACGTCTTACGACTTTACAGTTACGGCATAATGTTTTAACTGATGCGCGAACTCTCATCTTACTTTCCTTTAATTAATTCACTTACTTTGCGCGGAATGTAATTCGCGCACGGGTTAAATCATAAGGGGTCATCTCAACCGTGACTTTGTCACCTGGCAGAATACGGATGTAATGCATACGCATTTTGCCTGAAATGTAACCAAGTACTGTATGACCATTTTCCAGTTTCACTTTAAAAGTTGCATTCGGGAGATTTTCAACAATCTCCCCCTGCATCTCAATGCGATCCTCTTTTGCCATCTTCTACTTACCCGTCCCCTTAAAGTTTGCCTTTTTCAGCAAGCCTTCATACTGTTGCGACATCAGATGAGATTGCACCTGCGTCATAAAGTCCATCGTCACAACAACGATAATCAACAATGAAGTTCCACCAAAATAGAACGGGGTATTAAATTTCAACACTAAAAACTCTGGCAATAAACAAACCAGCGTAATGTACAGCGCACCAATCAATGTCAAACGACCCATGATGCGGTCAATATATTTTGCGGTTTGCTCACCTGGGCGAATACCTGGCACAAATGCGCCACTCTTCTTCAGGTTATCTGCAGTTTCCTTGGGATTGAACACCAATGCCGTGTAGAAAAAAGCAAAAAACAAAATCGCTGCAGCAAACAACAAGATATATAAGGGCTGACCAGGCGACAGTTTTGCACTGACGTCCTTGAGCCAATACATGTGCTCACTGCTACCAAACCAACCAGCTAAAGTAGCCGGGAATAAAATAATACTTGAAGCAAAAATCGGTGGAATCACACCAGACATATTTAGCTTCAAAGGCAAATGCGTCGATTGACCGCCGTAAATGCGGTTACCAACCTGACGCTTTGCGTAATTCACTGTGATTTTGCGTTGACCGCGCTCAACAAAAACCACCAGCGCTGTCACTAAAATCACTGCCACAAACAGGAACATCACTAATGGAATAGAGAATGCGCCTGTTTTAGCCAAATCCAAGGTGCTACCAATTGCATGCGGCAAGCCCGCTACAATCCCGGCAAAAATAATGATAGAAATACCATTACCAATGCCACGCTCGGTAATCTGCTCACCCAACCACATCAGGAACATCGTCCCGGCCACCAGTGTGGTAACTGCAGTGATGCGGAAAGCAAAGCCAGGATCCAATACCAGACCAGCCTGACCTTCAAGTGCGATCGCAATACCCAGCGCCTGGAAAGTCGCTAACAATACCGTGCCGTAACGCGTGTACTTCGTGATCTGGCGTCTACCAGCTTCACCTTCTTTTTTCAGCTGCTCCAACTGTGGTGAAACCACCGTGAGCAACTGCATAATAATCGACGCAGAAATGTAGGGCATGATCCCCAGGGCAAATACGGTAAAACGCGACAGAGCCCCACCGGAGAACATGTTAAACATGCCCAAAATGCCATCTTTCTGCGTGTCGAACAACTGCTTCAACACTGTAGGATCAATGCCTGGCACTGGAATATGTGCACCGAGGCGGTAAACCACCAATGCACCCAACAAGAACCACAAACGGCTTTTTAATTCGCCAAGTTTGCCAACGGAACTTAAGATATTATCCTGTGCCAAGCTGATACTCTCTTTTGACTACGTTTATATTTCCAGCACTTTGCCGCCAGCTGCTTCAATGGCTGCCTTAGCACCTTTGGTCAACAACAACCCTTGCACTTGAACCTTGGCTGAAACTTCACCAGACAGATAGACTTTCACTGCCTTCACAGCAGCTGGAACCAATTTCGCTGCTTTCAATGCCAAGATATCAACCACCTCAGCATCAACCAAAGCCAACTCGCTAGTACGAATACGTGCGGTGTCTGCATGAGTCAGGGAGTTAAAACCACGTTTAGGCAAGCGACGTTGCAAAGGCATTTGACCGCCTTCAAAACCTACTTTATGGAAACCGCCAGCACGGGATTTTTGACCTTTGTGACCACGGCCACCAGTTTTACCCAAGCCAGAACCAATCCCACGACCTAAACGACGAGGTGCTTTTTTTGCGCCTGCAGCAGGCTTAATCGTGTTTAATTGCATGATTATTCAACCTTCAAAAGATAACTCACAGCGTTGATCATGCCGCGAATTTCAGGAGTGTCCTGCACTTCTACAGTGTGGTGCATACGACGCAAACCCAAGCCACGAACAGTAGCTTTGTGTGCTTCAATACGACCAATCAAACTTCTTACCAGCGTCACTTTCAAAGTAGCGCTTTCTTTTTTTGCTTTAGCCATGATTAACCTCTGATTTCTTCTACGGTCTTACCACGTTTAGCGGCGATTTCAGCCGGTGTATTCATGGATGCCAGACCATTCAAGGTCGCGCGAACCAGGTTGTAAGGATTGGTTGAACCAATACTCTTTGCAACGACGTTAGTCACACCCATTACTTCGAAGATCGCACGCATTGCGCCACCAGCAATAATACCGGTACCTTCAGAAGCTGGCTGAATCAGCACTTTAGCGGCACCGTGAACACCGGTCACTGCATGGTGCAATGTGCCATTGTTCAGGTTCACTTTAACCATACTGCGACGGGCTTCGTCCATGGCTTTTTGTACAGCCACAGGCACTTCACGTGCTTTACCTTTACCCATACCAACGGCGCCATCACCATCACCAACCACGGTCAGCGCAGCGAAGCTCATGATACGACCACCTTTAACCGTTTTACTTACACGGTTAACGGTAATCATCTTTTCGCGCAAACCGTCAGTTTGCTGCTGTTGTTCAATATCTTTAGCCATTCTTTATCTCACCCTTAGAATTTGAGACCAGATTCACGGGCAGCGTCAGCCAAAGCCTTGATACGACCGTGATACTTGTAGCCTGAACGATCAAATGCAACAGTGGTAATACCTGCTTTTGCTGCTTTTTCAGCAATACGCTTACCAATCAGGGTTGCAGCTTCGATGTTGCCGCCATTTTTCAGTTGTTGACGCACTTCAGCCTCAACGGTGGATGCACTCGCCAACACGCGATCGCCAGTTTCAGCAATAATCTGTGCGTAGATATTGGTGTTGGTGCGATGTACACTCAAACGTGTCACTTTCAACTCGGCGATTTTGGCACGGGTTTTACGTGCTCTGCGCAAGCGGTTATTTACGTTTTTCATTGAATTTACCTTTAATGTTGAATCACTGTTCAGGCGAGCTTCTAATTAGGAGCTGTAACCTACAAGTGTCTTACTTATTTTTTCTTGGTCTCTTTGATGACCACCACTTCGTCAGCATAACGAACACCTTTACCTTTATAAGGCTCTGGTGCACGGTAAGCACGAATTTGAGCAGCCACTTGACCAACCACTTGCTTGTTGGCCCCTGTCAACACTACTTCAGTAGGAGTAGGTGTCTGTACAGTCACGCCTTCAGGCATTTTATGGTTGATTGGGTGGGAGTAGCCCAACTCCAAGTTCAAGGTAGAACCCTGAGCATTGGCTTTGTAACCCACACCGATCAGTGACAGCTTACGGGTAAACCCGGCAGAAACACCTTGCACCATATTGGCCAGCAATGCGCGGGTTGTACCTGACATCGCTCTTGCATGCTGTGTTTCACCATTCGTTTGAACCAACAACTGCTCACCTTCGCGAACCACTGAAATATCAGCAGACAACGCTTGAGTCAACTTACCCAAAGGGCCGCTCACCGCGACTTCTGAGGCTGAGATTACAACTTCTACTTTCGCAGGAATTGCAATCGGATTTTTAGCAACACGTGACATATTGATTCTCCTTAGGCCACGATGCACAGAACTTCGCCACCAATACCGGCAGCTTGTGCTTTACGATCGGTCATCACGCCTTTGGATGTTGAAACAATCGTCACACCCAAACCGTTCATTACTTTAGGCAGATTTTCGCTACCTTTATAAACACGCAAACCTGGCTTGGATACGCGCTCGATCTTCTCAATCACTGGACGACCTGCGTAATATTTCAGGCTAATGTTCAAAACTGGCTTACCATCATTGTTTTGAACGTTGAAATCGTCGATATAACCTTCATCTTTCAACACATTTGCAATTGCACCCTTCAACTTGGAAGCAGGCATTGAAACGGTTGTTTTATTCGTACGTTGCGCGTTACGAATACGGGTCAACATATCGGCAATCGGATCACTCATACTCATGTTCTATTCCTCCGTTACCAGCTGGCCTTGGTGACACCTGGTACGTGACCAGCCATCATCAATTTACGCAACTCGTTACGTGCGATACCAAATTTACTAAACACACCACGTGGACGACCAGTCAAAGCACAACGATTACGTGTGCGAACAGGACTGGAATTACGTGGCAAACTTTGCAATTTCAAACGTGCAGCCATGCGATCTTCAACACTGGCAGACTGGTCATTCACAGTAGCAACCAATTCAGCTCGTTTAGCTGCAAATTTTTTAACGGTTTCGCGACGCTTTTGCTCGCGCTCTGTCATACATACTTTTGCCATGACTTAACCTCTGAAAGGGAAACTAAACGCAGCCAAAAGAGCTTTCGCTTCTTCGTCTGTTTTTGCTGTTGTGGTAATTGTGATATTCATCCCGCGCAGCGCATCGATCTTGTCGTACTCGATTTCCGGGAAAATGATCTGCTCTTTTACACCCATGTTGTAGTTACCACGGCCATCAAATGATTTGCCGGAAATACCACGGAAGTCACGGATACGTGGAATAGCCACAGTGATCAGGCGATCCAGAAACTCATACATACGCTCACGACGCAGAGTTACTTTACAACCAACAGGATAGTCATCACGGATTTTAAATGCAGCCACAGACTTTTTAGCCTTGGTTACAATAGGTTTCTGACCGGCAATTTTCTGCATATCAGACACCGCATTTTCCATGACCTTCTTGTCAGCAACGGCTTCGCCCACACCCATGTTCAGGGTAATTTTTTCGATACGAGGCACCTGCATTGGAGAGGTATAACCAAATTGTTCTGTCAATTTGGCCACTACTGTATCGTTATAATACTGTTTTAAACGTGCCATATTTATTCCTATGCGTCGATAGACTCGCCGCTAGATTTGAATACACGAATCTTGCGACCATCTTCCAGTACCTTAAAACCAACACGATCAGCTTTTTGTGTTGCAGCGTTGTAAATCGCCACATTGGAGCCGTCAACCGGCATTTCCTTGCTGATGATGCCACCAGTGATACCACGCATGGGGTTAGGACGAGTGTGTTTTTTCACTACATTCAAACCTTCAACCACTACATGGCCGCTTGGCAAGACGCTCAAAACAGTGCCTGTTTTGCCTGCATCTTTACCTGTATTCAGAATGACCTGGTCACCTTTGCGAATTTTGCTCATTTGATTGTCTCCAAGCCTTACAACACTTCAGGCGCCAGTGAAACAATCTTCATGAAGCGCTCACTACGCAATTCACGTGTCACAGGGCCAAAAATACGTGTACCAATCGGCTCCAGCTTGTTGTTCAACAACACTGCAGCATTGGCATCAAATTTAACTAACGAACCATCTGGACGGCGAACACCTTTAGCAGTGCGCACAACCACAGCGTTGTAGATTTCACCTTTCTTGACGCGACCACGCGGAGCAGCATCTTTCACGCTGACCTTGATGATGTCGCCAATGCTGGCGTAACGACGCTTGGAACCACCCAAGACCTTGATACACTGAACGGAACGCGCACCAGTGTTGTCGGCCACTTCCAGCCGAGATTGCATTTGAATCATGAGAAATAATCTCCAACTTAATCCGTTATAACCACTACCAGCCGCCCGCTTTTTGAACTTGCGCCCAAAAAACACGTTAAGGCCAATAGACCACGGTCAGTATTGGGGTGCCAGCTACATGCCAACTAAGGCGGGCACCGAAAAGTCCAACATTATACAACCAAAAAAACGCTTATGACAAGCGTTTTTCCGGTTTTATATATTTGAAGCCTTATTTAGCTTCGATTTTGCTTACGATCCAAGTTTTGGTCTTGGAGTATGGGCGGGTTTCTGTGATCGTCACAACATCGCCTTCGTTACATGCATTGTTTTCATCATGTGCATGGAACTTGTTCGATTTCACAACCACTTTACCAATCAAAGGGTGTTTCACTTTACGCTCGACAAGCACAGTCACGGTTTTATCCATCTTGTTGCTTACGACGCGGCCAGTCAAACTGCGTACAACTTTCGCTTTTTCAGTCATCATGCCTGTTTCGCCTTCTCAGCCAGCACGGTCTTGACGCGAGCAACATCTTTGCGCACTTTAGCCAGCTGATCCACTTTGTTCAATTGTTGAGTCGCCAATTGCATACGCAATGAAAACTGCGCACGACGCAACTCTACCAACTCGTTATTGAGCTCATCTGCCGATTTTGCTCTGAATTCTGAAGCTTTCATTTAACTACTCCTTAACTGCCAATTTGACGGGTCATGAATGTAGTTTCAATTGGCAACTTAGCAGCAGCCAATTTGAAAGCTTCGCGAGCCAACTCTTCGCTCACGCCATCCATCTCGTACAACATTTTGCCTGGCTGAATTTGAGCGATGTAGTAATCAACACTACCTTTACCATTACCCATACGCACTTCAGCTGGTTTTTTAGAGATTGGTTGGTCAGGAAACACACGGATCCAAACGCGACCACCACGTTTAATGTGACGAGTCATCACACGACGGGCAGCTTCAATCTGGCGTGCGGTCAAACGACCACGACCAATCGCTTTTAAACCAAATTCACCAAAGCTTACCTTGTTACCAGTAGTCGCAATGCCTTTATTACGACCCTTTTGCATCTTGCGGTATTTCTGTCTAGCTGGTTGCAGCATCTTTAGCCCTCGGCTTTCTTACTTTTTTCTCTGGCTCAGCATCGGCAACCGCAGCATTAGCAGCAGCGTTGTCACCGAAAATCTCGCCTTTGAATACCCAAACTTTAATCCCGATAATACCGTAGGTGGTAGAAGCTTCTGCCACACCATAGTCGATATCAGCACGCAGTGTATGGAGAGGCACACGACCTTCGCGATACCACTCTGTACGTGCAATTTCGATACCGTTCAAACGACCGGAACTCATAATCTTGATGCCTTGTGCACCCAAACGCATTGCATTTTGCATGGCGCGTTTCATGGCACGACGGAACATCACACGCTTTTCCAATTGCTGAGCAATCGACTGTGCGATCAATGTTGCATCTAACTCTGGCTTACGCACTTCTTCAATGTTCAGGTGAACAGGCACGCCCATCAACCCTTGCAGAGTAGAACGTAAAGACTCGATGTCTTCACCTTTTTTACCAATCACAACACCTGGACGGGCACTGTGAATTGTAATTTTTGCGTTTTTAGCCGGACGCTCGATAATAATTTTGCTTACAGCAGCGCTTGCCAGTTTCTTGTTCAAGAACTCACGCACTTTGATGTCGCCTTGCAACATCGCAGGGAAGTTCTGGCTGTTAGAGTACCAACGTGAGGCCCAGTTTTTCTGAACGCTCAAACGGAACCCAATTGGATGAATTTTCTGTCCCATATTATTCCTTTGAGTCACCGACTGTCACATGAATATGACAGGTTGGCTTCGTAATACGACCAGCGCGACCTTTTGCACGTGCACGGATACGCTTCATCACCAAGCCTTTATCGACATAAATTGAAGTCACCTTCAACGTATCGATATCAGCACCATTGTTATGTTCAGCGTTAGCAATAGCTGACTCAACCACTTTTTTGATGATCTCAGCACCACGCTTGGGCGTGAATGCCAAGATATTCAGTGCTTGATCAACTTTTTTGCCACGCACAAGGTCAGCCACCAAACGCGCTTTTTGCGGAGAAAGGTGTACGCCTTTTAAAACTGCAGTCACTTGCATTATCAGCCCCTTACTTCTTCGCTTTTTTATCAGCCGCGTGACCCTTGAATGTGCGTGTCAACGCAAATTCACCGAGCTTGTGACCAACCATGTTTTCAGAAATCAACACAGGCACATGCTGTCTGCCGTTGTGCACTGCGATGGTTAAACCAATGAAATTTGGCAAAACTGTCGAGCGACGTGACCAAGTTTTGATTGGCTTGCGATCGCGACCCGCAACAGCGGTTTCGACTTTCTTCGCCAAATGTGCATCCACAAATGGACCTTTTTTAATAGAACGTGCCATAGCGATTACCTTACATTTCTCGGACGACGACTTACGCGCATGTTATCGGTACGCTTGTTCTTACGAGTACGATAACCCTTAGTTTTCTGACCCCATGGTGACACAGGGTTCATACCGGCAGCAGTACGGCCTTCACCACCACCGTGCGGGTGATCAACCGGGTTCATCACCACACCACGTACGGTTGGACGGATACCACGCCAGCGCATCGCACCAGCTTTACCGATAGACCGCAAAGAATGCTCTTCGTTACCCACTTCACCCAGGGTTGCCTTGCAATCCACGTGCACACGGCGAACTTCACCAGAGCGCAAACGCAACTGAGCATAAGAACCTTCACGCGCCAACAGCTGCACAGAAGTACCGGCTGAACGGGCGATTTGGGCACCTTTACCTGGCTGAATCTCGATGCAGTGAATGGTGCTACCAACTGGAATATTGCGCAGTGGCAAAGCATTACCAGCACGGATAGGCGCTTCAGAGCCGCTCAACAGTTGCGCACCGGCAGCGATGCCACGTGGCGCAATGATGTAACGACGCTCACCATCCGCGTAGCACAACAAAGCAATGTTTGCTGTACGGTTTGGATCGTATTCGATACGTTCAACAGTTGCAGGAATACCATCTTTGTTACGGCGGAAGTCGACAATACGGTAATGCTGCTTATGACCACCACCTTGATGACGAGTGGTAATACGGCCATTATTGTTACGACCTGCGTTCTTGCTTTGACTTTCCAACAGCGGCGCGTAAGGCTTGCCTTTATGCAAATCTGGTGTAATGACTTTCAATACACCGCGACGACCGGGGGAAGTTGGTTTGACTTTAACTAATGCCATGTCTTCTCTCCTTATTCGCCAGCTGCGAAGTTAATTTCTTGACCTGGCTTCAAGCTCACATAAGCTTTTTTCCAGTCACTACGTTTACCCATGCGACGACCAGCGCGCTTCACTTTACCTGCGACATTAATCACAGACACAGAAGCTACTTCGACCTTGAACACCAATTCAACAGCCGCCTTAATTTCTGGCTTGGTCGCATCAGTACGCACTTTAAAAGCAATTTGCTGATGCTTGTCAGCAATGAATGTTGCTTTTTCAGTAATTTGTGGAGCCAAAATCACTTGCAACAAACGATCTTGTGTTTTTGTAGCTGCGGTAATCATGCCAAGATCTCCTCAAGTTTCTTCACAGCACCGGCTGTGACCAAAACGTTAGGGAAACGCACCAGACTTACTGGGTCAGCATATTGCGCTTCAACCACCAATACGTTTGGCAGGTTACGGGAAGACAAGTACAAATTCTCATCAAAACCATCAGTCAACAGCAAAACACCGCCATCGATGCCCAGAGCATTGATTTTCTGTACGAATTGTTTAGTTTTTGGCGTATCTACAGTGAAACTGTCTACCACCTTCAAACGGTCCTGACGGACCAGTTCAGACAAAATCGTCTGCATACCAGCACGGTAAGCCTTACGGTTCACCTTGTGGCTATAGTTTTCGTTAGGGCTGTTTGGGAATGCACGACCACCTCCACGCCAAATCGGGCTGGATGCCATACCGGCACGGGCGTTACCAGTACCTTTTTGTGCATATGGCTTGTGTGTCGTGTGAGCAACAGTAGCACGTGTTTTTTGAGCACGGGTTGCAGTACGGGCGTTTGCCATGTAGGCAACAACCACTTCATGCACCAATGACTCATTAAATTCACGACCGAACGTCACATCAGAGGCATCTACGCCTTTTTTAGCAACCTTGCCGTTTTGATCGATAAGTTTCAATTCCATTATTTAGCCCCTTTCGCTTTGATGGCTGGACGTACAACGACATTGCCACCTTTGGAGCCAGGCACGGAACCTTTAATCAACAACAGGTTACGCTCCACATCTACACGGACGATTTCCAGGTTTTGGGTTGTGACTTTAGCATCACCCAAATGACCAGGCATGCGCTTACCAGGGAATACTCGACCTGGATCCTGCGCCATACCGATAGAACCCGGTACATTGTGCGAACGTGAGTTACCGTGAGATGCACGGTTAGAGGAGAAGTTGTGACGCTTGATCGCACCGGCAAAACCTTTACCGATGGAAGTACCCGTCACATCAACCAACTGACCAACGGAGAAAATGTCTACAGTGACATTGCCACCCACTTGGAAGTTAGCCAATACATCTTCAGCCACATTGAATTCTTTAATACCAGCACCGGCAGCAACGCCAGCCTTGGCATAATGGCCAGTCAACGCTTTGTTGATACGGCTAGCACGACGCTCACCATAAGCAACCTGAAGGCCAGTATAACCATCAGTTGCGACTGTCTTTACTTGTGTCACGCGGTTAGGAATCACTTCCAGCACTGTCACAGGAACGCTTGCGCCTTCTTCTGTAAAAATGCGGGTCATGCCCACCTTGCGACCAATAAGCCCTAAGCTCATGATCAGTTCCTTATAATAGTTAAAGTGAACGATTACAATTGACCGTCCACCGAAGAGCGCGGATTATACCGAACTATTCTTGATTTGACAATAACCTTTTCTTTCGAAAAGGTTATTTCTAATGACAACTTTAAAAATTAAAGCTTGATTTCTACATCTACGCCAGCTGGCAAATCCAATTTCATCAATGCATCTACAGTCTTGTCTGTAGGATCAACGATATCCATCAAACGCTGATGGGTACGGATTTCAAACTGGTCACGGGAGGTTTTGTTCACGTGTGGTGAACGCAGAATGTCAAAGCGTTCGATACGTGTTGGCAATGGCACTGGACCTTTTACAACTGCACCAGTACGTTTCGCAGTATCCACAATTTCCAAAGCAGATTGGTCGATCAAACGATAGTCAAATGCTTTCAGACGGATACGAATTTTTTGAGCTGCCATGTTTTTTCCTTAAAAAGAGCAAAAAGCGGCAGGATACGCCTGCCGCTCATAAAAAGAATTACTCGATGATTTTGGCAACGACGCCAGCACCAACGGTACGACCACCTTCACGAATCGCGAAGCGCAGACCATCTTCCATCGCGATAGGCGCGATCAATGTCACAGTGATAGATACGTTATCACCTGGCATCACCATTTCGGTACCTGCTGGCAATTCAACTGCACCAGTCACGTCAGTGGTACGGAAGTAGAACTGTGGACGGTAGCCGTTGAAGAATGGTGTATGACGACCACCTTCATCTTTACCCAACACGTAGATCTCAGCGGTGAACTTGGTGTGTGGTTTGATAGAACCGGATTTAGCCAGCACTTGACCACGCTCAACTTCTTCACGTTTAGTACCGCGCAGCAGTACGCCTACGTTGTCACCTGCTTGACCTTGGTCCAGCAGTTTACGGAACATTTCAACACCAGTACAGGTGGTTTTCAAGGTTGGCTTCAGACCAACGATTTCGATTTCGTCACCGACTTTAACGATACCACGCTCAACACGGCCGGTTACTACAGTACCACGACCAGAGATAGAGAATACGTCTTCTACTGGCATCAGGAAGGTACCGTCAATGGCACGCTCTGGGGTTGGGATGTAGCTGTCCAATGCGTCAGCCAATGCGAAGATCGCTGGTTCGCCGATTTCTGATTGGTCGCCTTCAAGGGCCAATTTAGCAGAACCTTTGATGATTGGGGTGTCATCACCTGGGAAGTCATACTTGCTCAGCAAGTCACGCACTTCCATTTCAACCAGTTCCAACAACTCAGCGTCGTCAACCATGTCGGCTTTGTTCAGGAATACAACGATGTATGGTACGCCAACCTGACGGGCCAACAGGATGTGCTCACGTGTTTGTGGCATAGGGCCGTCAGCAGCGGAACATACCAGGATCGCGCCGTCCATCTGGGCAGCACCGGTAATCATGTTTTTAACATAGTCGGCGTGGCCTGGGCAGTCAACGTGTGCGTAGTGACGGCTTGCAGTCTCATACTCAACGTGTGCTGTGTTGATGGTAATACCACGTGCTTTTTCTTCTGGTGCCGCGTCAATTTGGTCGTAAGCTTTTGCTTCGCCACCAAATTTCTTGGTCAACACTGTGGTGATCGCCGCTGTCAATGTTGTCTTACCGTGGTCAACGTGACCAATCGTACCAACGTTCACGTGTGGCTTGGTACGTTCAAATTTGCCTTTTGCCATGATGTTTTTCCTTTAATTCAATACTTTAAAAATCAATTATTTTTTGTTGATGATTGCATCAGCAACGTTTTTCGGCGCATCTGCGTAGTGTTTGAATTCCATGCTGTAGGTTGCACGACCTTGTGACAAGGAACGCACGACAGTGGAGTAACCAAACATCTCTGACAGCGGCACTTCAGCTTTAATCGCTTTACCGCCACCAGGCATATCATCCATGCCCTGAATGATGCCACGACGAGATGACAAGTCACCCATCACATCACCCATGTACTCTTCAGGCGTCTCAACTTCAACCGCCATCATTGGCTCCAGCAAGACTGGATCTGCTTTACGCATACCATCTTTGAAACCGATAGAAGCAGCCATCTTGAACGCGTTTTCGTTCGAGTCAACGTCATGGTAGGAACCATCAAACAAGGTCACTTTTACGTCGACCACTGGGAAGCCTGCCAGAACACCTGCTGGAATCGTTTCACGCAACCCTTTGTCCACTGCAGGGATAAATTCACGTGGCACAGTACCGCCTTTAATGGCATCCACAAACTCGTAACCTTTACCAGCCTCATTTGGCTCCATTTTGAGCCATACGTGACCGTACTGACCTTTACCACCGGACTGTTTAACGAATTTACCTTCAACCTCAACCGCTTTACGGATCGCTTCACGGTAAGCCACTTGTGGCGCACCTACGTTGGCTTCAACATTGAATTCACGCTTCATACGGTCAACCAGAATTTCCAGGTGCAATTCGCCCATACCGGAAATAATGGTCTGGCCAGATTCTTCGTCAGAACGCACGCGGAAAGAAGGGTCTTCTTGTGCCAAACGGCCCAATGCCAAGCCCATTTTTTCCTGATCGCTCTTGGTTTTTGGCTCAACAGCCACGTGAATCACTGGCTCAGGGAATACCATGCGCTCAAGGATGATAGGCTTGTCTGGAGAGCACAGAGATTCACCAGTGGTCACTTCTTTCAAACCGATACAGGCTGCAATGTCGCCGGCCAACACTTCATCCACTTCTTCACGGTTATTCGCGTGCATCTGAACGATACGACCGATACGCTCTTTTTTACCCTTCACAGAGTTGAGCACGGTATCACCCTTGTTCAACACACCAGAGTAAACACGGATAAAGGTCAACTGACCGACAAACGGGTCTGTCATCAATTTAAATGCCAGTGCAGAGAACCCCTCTTTGTCATCAGCTTTACGGCTGGCTGGTTTGCCATCATCGTCTTCACCGGTCACATCAGGAATATCTACTGGAGATGGCAGGAACTGAATCACCGCATCCAGCATACGTTGCACGCCTTTGTTTTTAAAGGCAGAACCGCACAGCATCGGCTGAATTTCACCCGCAATGGTACGCGTACGCAGACCAAACACGATGTCCTTCTCTTCCAGATCACCGTTTTCCAGGTATTTGTTCATCAAATCTTCACTGGCTTCTGCCGCAGATTCAACCATCTGCTCGCGCCATTTTTTAGCAGTCTCAACCAGATCAGCCGGAATCTCACCGTAAGTAAATTTCATGCCTTGAGAAGCCTCATCCCAGATGATGGCTTTCATTTTCATGAGATCAACGACGCCAGTGAAAGTATCTTCACGGCCAATTGGGATCACCACAGGCACTGGGCTTGCGCGCAGACGCGTTTTCATCTGCTCAACAACTTTGAAGAAATCGGCACCAGAACGGTCCATTTTGTTCACAAAGGCCAAGCGAGGCACTTTGTATTTGTTGGCCTGACGCCAAACAGTTTCAGATTGTGGTTGCACACCACCTACCGCACAGTACACCATGCAGGCGCCATCCAGCACACGCATGGAACGCTCAACTTCAATCGTGAAGTCTACGTGCCCAGGGGTATCAATAATATTGAATCGATGCTCAGGCAAAGACAGGTCCATGCCTTTCCAGAAACAGGTGGTCGCAGCGGAAGTAATGGTAATCCCACGCTCCTGCTCTTGCTCCATCCAGTCCATGGTCGCTGCACCATCGTGCACCTCACCAATTTTATGGTTCACACCAGTGTAGAACAGAATACGTTCTGTCGTGGTTGTTTTACCTGCGTCAATGTGCGCAGAAATACCAATATTACGGTAGCGTTCAATAGGGGTTTTACGTGCCACGATGCTTTACCTTTGCTATCAATTCAACTAATTATTAAAGAACGAGGTCGTTTAATTAAAAACGGAAGTGTGAGAAAGCCTTGTTGGCTTCTGCCATACGATGAACTTCTTCACGCTTCTTCATTGCGGCGCCGCGGCCTTCTGAGGCTTCAAGCAACTCAGCAGCCAGACGCAAGCCCATGGACTTTTCGCCACGCTTGCGCGCTGCATCACGCAACCAACGCATTGCCAAGGCGCTACGACGGCTAGGACGCACTTCAACAGGCACCTGATAGTTAGCACCACCGACGCGACGGCTTTTCACTTCAACGATAGGGCGCAGATTGTTCAACGCTGTGGTGAATAATTCCAGCGGATCTTTGCCACTCTTGCTGGCTACTTGATCAAATGCACCGTAAACAATACGCTCAGCAACAGATTTCTTACCACCTGTCATCAGTACGTTTACGAATTTGGATACTTCCTGGCTACCAAATTTTGGATCCGGCAAGATATTACGTTTGGGAACTTCTCTACGTCTAGGCATAACTATTCTCTTTCAATTAAATTTTGCTAGCTACAACACTGCAAGGCATTTCAGCCGCTATTAAAAATTGGACCAATGTCCGAAACCAACTTAACAAATTAAGCTTTAGCTTCTTTAGGACGTTTAGCACCGTATTTGGAACGTGACTGTTTACGATCTTTCACACCAGCCGTATCCAAGCTACCGCGCACCATGTGGTAACGCACACCTGGCAAGTCTTTTACACGACCACCGCGAATCAGCACCACAGAGTGCTCTTGCAGGTTATGGCCTTCACCGCCGATGTAGCTAATGACTTCGTAACCGTTAGTCAGGCGCACTTTGGCAACCTTACGCAACGCGGAGTTTGGCTTTTTAGGAGTAGTGGTGTACACACGGGTACATACACCACGCTTTTGTGGACAGGATTCCAGGGCTGGAACCTTGCTCTTGGTTACCACTTTAACGCGTGGTTTACGTACTAACTGATTAATGGTTGGCATTGCCTTAACCTCTTCACCTTAAAAAATCCACCAACTGAGCAGGAAACTCAGGACCGGCGGCATATCAACAATAACACCTTATTGAGACAATAAGGCTATTCTGAGAAACCCAGCATTTTAATAAACGAGTCAAGGGGTGTCAAGCATTATTCATACTTGAACACCCCTTGTTTTATTACCCGGCCTGACGACCGGTAAAGCCTAAAATTACTCGGTCGCGTTGTCGTCCGTTGCGGTTTCTTCAACCACTTCTTCTGGTGCAAACATCGCTTCAGCGGCCAACATCGCTTCTGAAGGCTCAGCGACATTTGGCGTCAATGACGCAATTGCTGCACGCTTGCGAGACTCGTGATACGCCAAACCGGTACCGGCTGGAATCAGACGGCCGACAATCACGTTTTCTTTCAAGCCACGCAGATCGTCGCGTTTGCCCAAGATCGCAGCCTCGGTCAACACTCTTGTCGTTTCCTGGAAGGATGCGGCAGAGATGAAGGAGTCCGTAGACAGCGATGCCTTGGTAATCCCCAGCAATACGTACTCGAATGTTGCCGGACGTTTGTTTTCGGCAATGACGCGTTCGTTTTCAGTCAACAAGTCTGCACGCTCTACCTGCTCACCCGGGATGAAGCTGGTATCACCGGCATCTTGCACTTTCACACGGCGCAACATCTGACGCACAATGACTTCAATGTGCTTGTCGTTAATCTTCACGCCCTGCAAACGATACACGTCTTGCACTTCGTCAATGATATAACGTGCCAGTGCCTCACGACCTTGCAGACGCAAGATGTCTTGCGGATCTGCCGGGCCGTCGACAATCGTTTCACCCTTGGTGACCACTTGACCATCGTGCGCGGTCACGTGCTTGTCCTTGGCAATCAGGAACTCGCTGGTAATACCGTCCAGGTCAGTAATGACCAGACGCTGCTTACCCTTGGTGTCCTTACCAAATGACACAGTACCGGTCACTTCTGCCAGCATGCCGGCATCTTTGGGTGAACGTGCTTCGAACAGCTCAGCCACACGTGGCAGACCCCCGGTAATATCCCGTGTTTTGGAGGATTCTTGCGGGATACGTGCCAGCACTTCACCCACACCCACTTCCTGACCATCTTTCACGGTAATGATACAACCCAGCTGGAAGGTGACGTTTACCGGCGTTTCAGTACCGGCAATTTTCACTTCCACACCATTTGCATCCAGCAATTTCACCTGTGGACGCAAGCCTTTAGTCGAGCCCGCTCTTTGTTTAGGATCAATCACCACCAGTGAGGACAAGCCAGTGACTTCATCCACCTGCTTGGCAACCGTGACGCCTTCTTCAACGTTCTCGAACTTCACGCGACCCGCATACTCGGTAATAATCGGACGAGTATGTGGATCCCAAGTCGCCAAGGCCTGACCCGCTTTAACCGTCTTACCATCATTGATGGTCAGTGTCGCACCGTAAGGCACTTTATGACGCTCACGCTCACGGCCATTGTCGTCAGAAATCACAACCTCACCGTTACGGGAAATCACGATTTGCTCACCACGTGAGTTGGTCACGTAACGCATGGTCGATGTGAAGCCAGCAGTACCGTTAGACTTGCTCTCTACTTGTGACACAGAAGCTGCACGGGATACCGCACCACCAATGTGGAATGTACGCATGGTCAACTGTGTACCAGGCTCACCGATGGACTGTGCCGCAATCACGCCGACAGACTCGCCGATACTGATCAGCTTGCCACGACCCAAGTCACGACCATAACACTTGGCACAAATCCCGTAACGTGTGTCGCAAGTCAGGGCAGTACGCACTTTGACTTCATCAATGCCCAACGCATCAATTTTCTCGACTTCGTCTTCACCCAGCAAAGTACCGGCTGCGAATACCACTTCCTGTGTTTCAGGATGCAAGATATCCAGAGCAGAGGTACGACCCAGGATACGGTCATGCAAGGGCTCAACCACTTCACCGCCTTTAACCAGCGCCTTGGTGACCAAGCCTTCGGTGGTGCCACAATCGGTCTCGGTCACAACCAAGTCTTGTGTCACGTCTACCAGACGGCGTGTCAGGTAACCGGAGTTCGCTGTTTTCAGCGCCGTATCGGCCAGACCCTTACGCGCACCGTGGGTTGAAATAAAGTATTGCAACACGTTCAAGCCATCACGGAAGTTCGCCTTGATCGGCGTTTCAATAATGGAACCATCTGGTTTCGCCATCAGGCCACGCATACCAGCCAGCTGACGCACCTGCGCTGCGGAACCCCGCGCACCGGAGTCGGCCATCATGTAAATCGCGTTAAAGGATTCCTGACGAACAGCTTTACCGTCTTTGGTGACCACGTTGCCGTCAGCGTCCTTGACATCTTCTTCGCGCAACTGCTTCATCATGGCCTCAGCCACTTTGTCACCAGCACGACCCCAGATGTCGACCACCTTGTTGTAACGCTCACCCTGTGTCACCAGACCGGATACATACTGGTCTTCGATCTCTTTCACTTCAGCATCGGCAGCCGCAATCAATTGCTCTTTCTCTGGTGGCACCAACATGTCATTGATGCTGATAGAGATACCGGCTTTGGTTGCGTATGAGTAACCGGTGTACATCAGTTTATCCGCGAAGATCACGGTTTCACGGATGCCTACCTTACGGAAGCTGGCATTGATCAGGCGTGAAATTTCTTTTTTCTTCAGTGCCTTGTCAATGTAGCTGTATGGCATGCCTGGTGGCAGAATTTCAGACAGCAAAGCACGGCCAACGGTGGTGTTATACCGATTGAATTTCTCGGTTTTGTGACCGGTCACATCCATCTCGAACTCACGGATACGCACCGTAATCTTGGCGTGCAAATCGATCAGCCCCTGGTCGTACACACGTTGTACTTCCTTGATGTCACTGAAGATCATACCTTCGCCACGTGCAGCCACTTTTTCGCGAGTCATGTAATACAGACCCAACACGATATCCTGCGAAGGCACAATGATAGGCTCGCCGTTGGCTGGAGACAGTACGTTGTTGGAAGCCAACATCAAGGTGCGGGCTTCCATCTGTGCTTCCAGGCTCAATGGAACGTGTACCGCCATTTGGTCACCGTCAAAGTCAGCGTTAAAGGCTGAACACACCAATGGGTGCAACTGGATCGCTTTACCTTCGATCAGCACGGGCTCAAATGCCTGGATACCCAAACGGTGCAGCGTAGGCGCACGGTTCAACAACACCGGATGCTCGCGGATCACGTCTTCCAGGATATCCCAAACTTCTGGTCCTTCTTCTTCCACTTTCTTCTTGGCAGCCTTGATGGTGGTTGCCAAGCCTAACACTTCCAGCTTGTGGAAAATGAAAGGCTTGAACAATTCCAGCGCCATTTTCTTAGGCAAACCGCACTGATGCAGTTTCAACTGCGGACCGACCACGATCACGGAACGGCCGGAGTAGTCCACACGTTTACCCAACAGGTTTTGACGGAAACGACCGCCTTTACCTTTGATCATGTCAGCCAGTGATTTGAGCGGACGCTTGTTGGCGCCGGTCATCACTTTACCGCGACGACCGTTATCCAGCAGAGAGTCAACAGCCTCTTGCAACATACGTTTTTCGTTACGGACGATGATTTCAGGCGCTTTCAGCTCCAGCAAACGCTTCAAGCGGTTGTTACGGTTGATCACACGGCGATACAGGTCGTTCAGATCCGAGGTCGCAAAGCGGCCACCATCCAGTGGCACCAATGGACGCAGCTCTGGTGGCAACACTGGCAAGATTTCCAGGATCATCCACTCTGGCTTGATGCCAGATTTCTGGAACGCTTCCAGGACTTTCAGACGCTTGGCGATCTTCTTGATTTTGGCTTCAGAGCTGGTCGCGGACAGTTCGCTACGCAATGTTTCAATCTCGCGCTCAATGTCCATGGTGCGCAACAATTCACGCACAGCTTCAGCACCCATCACGGCGTTGAATTCGTCACCGTATTCTTCCACCTTGGCCAGGTAGTCATCTTCAGTCAGCAACTGGCCACGGGTCAGCGGCGTCATGCCTGGATCAATCACGATGAATGCTTCAAAGTACAACACACGTTCGATGTCGCGCAAGGCGATATCCAGCACCATGCCCAAGCGGCTAGGCAAGGATTTCAGGAACCAGATGTGGGCGACAGGTGAGGCCAGCTCGATATGACCCATGCGCTCACGACGCACTTTGCTCAGTGTGACTTCAACGCCACATTTTTCACAAATCACACCGCGGTGTTTCAAACGCTTGTATTTACCGCACAAGCACTCGTAATCTTTGATCGGGCCAAAGATTTTGGAGCAGAACAAACCGTCCCGCTCAGGTTTGAAGGTACGGTAGTTGATGGTTTCTGGCTTTTTCACTTCGCCATAGGACCATGAACGGATTTTTTCAGGTGAAGCCAGCGCGATCTTGATCGCGTCGAACTCTTCTTCTTGCGTAACCTGTTTAAATAAATCTAATAACGCTTTCATAGAGACTCTCCTAATGGCGGGGCTTAGTTACGGTCCAAATCAATATCAATGGCCAGTGAACGGATTTCTTTCACCAGCACGTTGAATGATTCAGGCATACCCGCATCAATTTTGTGCTCACCTTTGACGATGTTTTCGTACACTTTGGTACGGCCATTCACGTCATCTGATTTCACGGTCAACATCTCTTGCAAGGTGTATGACGCACCATAGGCTTCCAGTGCCCACACTTCCATCTCACCGAAGCGCTGGCCACCGAACTGGGCTTTACCACCCAGCGGCTGCTGTGTCACCAGGCTGTAAGGACCGGTAGATCGTGCGTGCATCTTGTCGTCGACCAAGTGGTGCAGTTTCAGCACGTGCATGTAACCGACAGTCACTGGACGCTCGAACGCATCACCGGTACGGCCATCAAACAGTTTGACCTGTGTTTTGCCAGCGTGGAACTGCAATTTCTTGGTGTGCTCGTCATCATCAGGGAAAGCCAGATCCAGCATGGCTTTAATGTCAGACTCAGCGGCACCGTCAAACACTGGTGTCGCGAACGGCACGCCGTGTTTCAGGTTCTGCGCAAGGTCAATCACTTCCACATCTGTCAGACCAGCAATGTCTTCTTTCTTGCCAGTGCTGCTGTTATAGATCTTGTCCAGGAAGCCTCGGATTTCAGCCACTTTGGCTTCTGCTTGCAGCATATCGCCAATGCGTTTGCCCAAACCTTTGGCAGCCCAACCCAGGTGGGTTTCCAGAATCTGACCGATGTTCATCCGTGAAGGCACGCCCAGCGGGTTCAACACGATATCCAGCGGTGTACCATCAGCCATGTATGGCATGTCTTCGACCGGGCAGATTTTTGAAATCACACCCTTGTTACCGTGACGACCGGCCATCTTGTCACCAGGCTGAATACGGCGTTTCACAGCCAGATAGACTTTGACCATTTTTTGTACACCTGGTGGCAGTTCGTCACCTTGTGTCAGTTTACGCTTCTTCTCTTCGAATTTGTTATCGAATTCGATGCGGGCCTGGCTCAAGCTGTCTTTCAACTGCTCAAGTTGACGGGCAGCCTCTTCATCGCTCAAACGGATGTCAAACCAGTCATAACGACCCACGCTCTCCAGATATTCCTGAGTCAGGGTGTCGCCTTTTTTCAGCTTGTTCGGACCACCTGTGGCCACTTTACCCGTCAACAGACGGCTGATACGGCCAAAAGTATCGTCTTCTACAATACGCATCTGGTCGCCCAGATCTTTCTTGTAGTGAGACAACTGGTCATCAATAATTTGTTGCGCACGGGCATCACGGTCGATACCTTCGCGTGTGAACACTTGTACGTCGATCACAGTACCGGTCATGCCAGAAGGCACGCGCAGTGAAGTGTCTTTCACGTCAGACGCTTTTTCACCGAAAATCGCACGCAGCAGCTTTTCTTCTGGCGTTAAAGTGGTTTCACCTTTAGGGGTCACTTTACCTACCAGCACGTCACCCGCTTCCACCTCGGCACCAATATAGATAATCCCGGAATCATCCAGACGGCCCAGCATGCGCTCGGACAGATTGGAAATATCGCGGGTAATCTCTTCAGGTCCCAGTTTGGTATCACGTGCCACCACTGACAGCTCTTCAATGTGGATGGAGGTGTAACGGTCATCAGCCACTACGCGCTCGGAGATCAGAATCGAGTCTTCGTAGTTGTAACCGTTCCAAGGCATAAAGCCAACCAGCATGTTCTGACCCAGCGCCAACTCACCCATATCCGTAGAAGCACCATCCGCCACCACGTCGCCGCGGCTAATGATATCGCCTACTTTAACCAGCGGACGCTGGTTAATATTGGTGTTCTGGTTAGAACGGGTGTACTTGGTCAGGTTGTAGATATCCACACCCACTTCGCCGGCTTGCGCTTCAGCATCGTGGACACGAATCACAATACGGCCTGAGTCGACGTAATCGACCACGCCACCACGACGGGCAGTCACGACAGTACCGGAGTCCACCGCGACTGTACGCTCAATGCCTGTACCGACTACGGCTTTTTCAGCACGCAGACAAGGCACGGCTTGACGTTGCATGTTGGCACCCATCAAGGCACGGTTCGCGTCATCGTGTTCCAGGAAAGGAATCAATGAAGCCGCAACAGACACGATCTGGCCTGGTGCCACGTCCATATACTGCACGCGCTCAGGTTGCGTCATGGTAAATTCGTTATGGAAACGCGCAGAGACCAATTCCTCCTTGAAGCCACCGTCTGTAGACAGTTCGGTGTTAGCCTGTGCGATCACATACTGGCTTTCTTCAATGGCTGACAGGAAATCAATCTTGCCCGACACCTTGTTGCCTTCAACCAGACGATAAGGGGTTTCCAGGAAACCATATTCGTTGGTACGGGCATACAGCGCCAGTGAGTTGATCAAACCAATGTTTGGACCTTCAGGCGTTTCAATTGGACACACACGGCCATAGTGGGTAGTGTGTACGTCACGCACCTCGAAGCCGGCACGCTCACGGGTCAAGCCACCTGGGCCCAAAGCGGAGATACGGCGTTTGTGCGTAATCTCGGACAATGGGTTAGTCTGGTCCATAAACTGCGACAACTGGCTAGAACCGAAAAACTCACGAATCGCACTGGAGACTGGCTTGGCATTGATCAAGTCATGCGGCATCAGGTTCTCTGACTCAGCCTGTGACAGACGCTCTTTGACGGCACGCTCAACACGGACCAGACCGGCACGGAACTGGTTCTCGGCCAATTCACCCACGGAACGGATACGACGGTTACCTAAGTGGTCAATATCGTCAATCTCGCCACGGCCATTGCGCAGCTCAATCAGCACGCCAATGACAGCGAGGATATCTTCGTTGGATAGCACATTGCTACCTGTATCGCCTTGAGGGCCGACTTTTTCGTAGAAACGACGCATCCAGGTTGCTGAACGGTCTTCCAGCTTGCTTGGATAAGCACGGCGGTTGAATTTCATACGACCCACTACGGACAGGTCATAGCGATCTTCAGAGAAGAACAAACCATTAAACAAGGCCTCTACAGCCTCTTCGGTTGGCGGCTCGCCTGGGCGCATCATGCGGTAAATCGCTACACGTGCACTGTACTGGTCAGGAATCTCATCACTGCGCAATGTTTGCGAAATGAAATTACCATGATCCAAGTCGTTGGTGTAAATGGTGTCGATTTCTGAAATCTTTGCCGCGACCAACTTTTCAAGCAATGATGGTGTCACTTCATCATTGGCGTTAGCAATCAGCTCACCCGTTTCAGTATCAATAATGTTTTTGGCAACTGCGCGACCCATCATAAAGTCGGTTGGTACCGCCATGGTGGTTACGCCCGCTTTTTCGATGTCACGGATATGTTTAACGGTGATACGTTTGTCTTTGGCAACCAGCACATTACCGTCTTTGTCAGTAATGTCGAATTTGGCCACTTCACCACGCAGGCGGTCTGCCACCAACTCAAACTCCACGCCTTTCGGGCCGATGTGGAAAGTGTCGGTGTCGTGGAAGGTTTCCAGAATTTGCTCTGGAGTGTAGCCCAATGCCTTCAGCAGGATGGTCACTGGCATCTTGCGGCGACGATCCACACGGAAGTACAGGTAATCTTTAGGATCAAACTCAAAGTCTAACCAGGAGCCACGGTAAGGAATAATCCGTGCAGAGAACAACAACTTACCGGAGCTGTGGGTTTTACCACGATCGTGCTCAAAGAATACGCCAGGGCTACGGTGCAATTGGGAAACAATGACACGCTCGGTACCATTAATCACGAAAGAGCCATTTTCGGTCATGAGCGGCAATTCACCCATGTAGACTTCTTGTTCTTTGACTTCTTTGACGGTTGGTTTGGACGCTTCACGGTCCATAATGGTCAGACGTACCTTGACACGCAGTGGCACCGCGTAAGTCAGCCCACGTTGCTGACATTCTTTCACGTCAAATGGCTCTGCGCCTAATTGGTAGCTCACATAGTCCAGACGGGCATTCTCTGAATGACTCACAATCGGGAAAATGGAACGGAAAGTCGACTCTAGACCTTCGTTTTTACGTTGGTCCGCTGGTACATTTTCCTGCAGGAATGATTTATAGGACTCCAGCTGCATGGCCAGCAGATAAGGTACCTCTTGAACGCTGTCACGCTTGGCAAAGCTTTTGCGAAGGCGTTTCTTTTCGGTAAAGGAATAGCTCATAGCGTCTCCTGAAATTTTTGAGGGTAGAAGACAAAACACTTTTCATCCACTGCAATGTTTTGACATCTAACTTCGCATTTAAAATCAGCCACTTAAATTAGCCGGTTAGCTTATCTATATGTGGCCACAATACCGCTTTTACAACAGGCTTCCAGACAATTACAGTTTATTTACAATCTGCAACGCCAGAAATGGCGAAGGCCGACGGTCTCCCGTCAGCCCAGCCAGATTCACAATTGTGAATTATTTCATCTCAGCAGTAGCGCCCGCTTCGATCAATTTCTTCACAGCGGCTTCAGCGTCAGCTTTGCTTACGCCTTCTTTAACCGCTTTAGGTGCGCCGTCTACCAGGTCTTTAGCTTCTTTCAAGCCCAAACCTGTCAGTTCACGAACTGCTTTAATCACGCTCACTTTGTTGTCGCCAGCGCCGTTCAAGATGACGTTGAACTCAGTTTGCTCAGCAGCAGCTGGAGCAGCACCAGCAGCAGCGCCGCCAGCAGCCACTGCAACAGCAGCAGCAGAAACACCAAACTTCTCTTCGATTTCTTTGATGAACGCAGTCAGTTCCAATACGGTCATGCCACCGATTGCATCTAAGATGTCAGCATTAGAAATTGCCATGATATAAATTTCCTAAAATAATTTGATTAAAAATTAAGCCGCTTGCTTTTCTTTTTCGTCGCGTATTGCAGCAACGGCACGAGCAAACTTGGTTGGGACTTCGTTGAGTGTGCCAGCCAATTTGGACAGCAACTCATCACGGCTCAATGTAGATGCCAACGCTTGCACGCCAGCCACATCAAGACGCTCATTAGGCATCGCGCCCGCTTTCAGTACGAACAATTCGTTATCTTTTGCGAAATTGTTCATGACTTTGGCGGCTGCAACTGGATCGGTAGAAATACCGTACACCAGTGGCCCAACCATGTCGTCAGCCAATGCGGCAAAAGGCGTACCTTCTACTGCACGACGAACCAAGGTGTTTTTCAACACACGCAGATACACACCTGCATTACGTGCATCAGCACGCAGTTTCGTCATATTGGCTACGCCAATACCACGATACTCAGCAAGTACGATTGCTTGTGCGTTTGCTACTTGCGCAGCAACCTCGGCAACGACTTCTTTTTTCTCTGTAAGATTAAGACTCAAGGTCTGTTCTCCTTCCGTTAATGAAAGCCCGGTTAAATCACCGGGCCACTCACGGCGTCCTTGTGCAGGGCATGGATATATCCTGTGTTGGGGATCGCCATCTGCGTTGGTTTCAAACTGCTGCAAACAGAGGATTACTCACCCATTTGCATTCAATTTTCAATTAAGTAAAACACCAACGGTCTTTGATGTTCTTGAGTGCTTACAAAATTGCATAAACACTCAAGCCCAAAGTACTTGCCCGACCCATTAACGGACCGGGACTTGATTCAATGCTTAAGCAGCGACTGAAGCTTGGTCAACACGTACGCCAGGACCCATGGTGCTGGAGACTGACAATTTCTTCAGGTATACGCCTTTGGAGCTGGCTGGCTTGGCTTTGTTCAATGCTTCGATCAAAGCAGACAGGTTGCCTTGCAGTTGCTCAACAGTAAATGAAGCACGGCCGATGGTGCAGTGAACGATACCGCCTTTATCAGTACGGTATTGCACTTGACCCGCTTTAGCATTCTTAACTGCTGTCGCTGCGTCTGGTGTCACGGTACCCACTTTTGGGTTAGGCATCAAACCACGTGGGCCCAACACTTGACCCAAGGCACCAACGATACGCATCGCATCAGGTGTAGCAATGGCTACATCAAAATCCAACATACCGCCTTTGACTTGCTCGGCCAGATCTTCAAAACCAACGATGTCAGCACCAGCTGCTTTTGCAGCTTCAGCTTGTGCACCTTGTGCAAACACAGCCACACGCACTGTTTTACCAGTCCCGTTAGGCAATACGATCGCGCCACGCACCAGCTGGTCAGATTTACGTGGGTCGATACCCAAGTTAATCACTGCGTCTACAGATTCGTTAAATTTAGCAGTTGCGCCTTCTTTTACCAGGCTCAGCGCATCAACTACCGGGTACAGCTTGTTGCGGTCAATCTTTGCACGCAACGCATCAATTCTTTTCGCCATGTTATACACCCTCCACTTCGATACCCATGCTGCGTGCGCTACCAGCGATGGTGCGAACGGCTGCGTCCATGTCGGCAGCGGTCAGGTCAGGCATTTTTGTTTTGGCGATTTCTTCGGCTTGTGCACGAGTAATCTTGCCAACTTTGTCCGTATGAGGACGTGGAGACCCTTTTTCCAGCTTGGCTGCTTTTTTGATCAGCACAGTTGCAGGAGGGGTTTTCATCACGAATGTGAAGCTCTTGTCTGCAAACGCAGTGATCACCACTGGGATAGGCAGACCTGGTTCAACGCCTTGTGTTGCCGCGTTAAACGCTTTACAGAATTCCATGATGTTCAGACCACGTTGACCCAGTGCTGGACCGACTGGTGGGCTTGGGTTGGCTTTACCTGCAGGGATCTGCAGCTTAATATAGCCAATGACTTTCTTTGCCATGTTTGACTCCTTGAATGGGTAATAGCGCCTGTGGCAGGCTCCCCGTTAAAAAATATCGACCGCCAGTCAGGCCGTCGACACAATGCACAACTAGACTTCTTTTTCTACTTGTGCAAAATCCAGTTCAACCGGTGTCGCACGGCCAAAAATGACCACTGAAACACGCAGTTTGTTTTTGTCGTAGTTCACTTCCTCTACGCTGCCAGAGAAGTCCTTGAATGGACCATCGATCACACGAACACTCTCGCCCTTTTCAAAGGTCATCTTCTGTGTCGGATTAGATTTGCTGTCATCCATGCGACGCAGAATAATTTCGACTTCCTTATCCTTGATCGGGGTTGGACGTTGTGCAGTGCCACCGATGAATGAAGTCACACGTGGTGTACTTCTCACCAAATGCCAACTTTCGTCAGTCATTTCCATTTGCACCAACACGTAACCAGGATACAAGCGACGCTCAGAAATGGTCTTCTGACCATTTTTCAGCTCAATCACCTCTTCTACCGGCACCAGAATGTCACCGAACTGATCCGGGATATTCGATCTTGCGACGCGCTCTTCCAAACCGGCCTTGACGGATTTCTCCATGCCGGAGAAGGCCTGAACTGCATACCAACGCATAGCCATTAAGCCCCCCTACCCATAATCCATTGCACCATGTAGGCAAAACTGATGTCCACCAACGCCAAGAAAGCAGCCATGATCACAACCAGCACCACAACAGCCAGTGTCGTTTGCAGGGTTTCCTGACGCGTTGGCCACACCACACGCTTGGCTTCAGCAACAGACTCATTAAAGAAAACCAGCGCCTGCTTACCTTGTGGCGCAGTCCACGCGACCGCTACAGACGCGACAATACCTGCCAACACGGCAAGTATCCTGATAACCATTGCTTTATCTTCAAAAAGATAAAAACCGGCAATCCCCAAAGCTAGTAACAACAGGGATAAAGCCAGTTTGATTTTATCGATCATATACTTAACTTTATGATTAACACCACAGACTATTCTGGGTGTTTGGCAGGCCAAGAGGGTCTCGAACCCCCAACCCTCGGTTTTGGAGACCGATACTCTACCAATTGAGCTATTGGCCTGTACTCTTTAAAGCGAAAGCTGCACGGGTTGTAGCGCAGCTTTCACCTACATCAACAATTACTCGATGATTTTGGCAACGACGCCAGCACCAACGGTACGACCACCTTCACGAATCGCGAAGCGCAGACCATCTTCCATCGCGATAGGCGCGATCAATGTCACAGTGATAGATACGTTATCACCTGGCATCACCATTTCGGTACCTGCTGGCAATTCAACTGCACCAGTCACGTCAGTGGTACGGAAGTAGAACTGTGGACGGTAGCCGTTGAAGAATGGTGTATGACGACCACCTTCATCTTTACCCAACACGTAGATCTCAGCGGTGAACTTGGTGTGTGGTTTGATAGAACCGGATTTAGCCAGCACTTGACCACGCTCAACTTCTTCACGCTTGGTACCGCGCAGCAGTACGCCTACGTTGTCACCCGCTTGACCTTGGTCCAGCAGTTTACGGAACATTTCAACACCAGTACAGGTGGTTTTCAAGGTTGGCTTCAGACCAACGATTTCGATTTCGTCACCGACTTTAACGATACCACGCTCAACACGGCCGGTTACTACAGTACCACGACCAGAGATAGAGAATACGTCTTCTACTGGCATCAGGAAGGTACCGTCAATGGCACGCTCTGGGGTTGGGATGTAGCTGTCCAATGCGTCAGCCAATGCGAAGATCGCTGGTTCGCCGATTTCTGATTGGTCGCCTTCAAGGGCCAATTTAGCAGAACCTTTGATGATTGGGGTGTCATCACCTGGGAAGTCATACTTGCTCAGCAAGTCACGCACTTCCATTTCAACCAGTTCCAACAACTCAGCGTCGTCAACCATGTCGGCTTTGTTCAGGAATACAACGATGTATGGTACGCCAACCTGACGGGCCAACAGGATGTGCTCACGTGTTTGTGGCATAGGGCCGTCAGCTGCTGAACATACCAGGATCGCGCCGTCCATCTGGGCAGCACCGGTAATCATGTTTTTAACGTAGTCAGCGTGGCCTGGGCAGTCAACGTGTGCGTAGTGACGGCTTGCAGTCTCGTACTCAACGTGTGCTGTGTTGATGGTAATACCACGTGCTTTTTCTTCTGGTGCCGCGTCAATTTGGTCGTAAGCTTTTGCTTCGCCACCAAATTTCTTGGTCAACACTGTGGTGATCGCCGCTGTCAATGTTGTCTTACCGTGGTCAACGTGACCAATCGTACCAACGTTCACGTGTGGCTTGGTACGTTCAAATTTGCCTTTTGCCATGATGTTTTTCCTTTATTAGTACTAAATAAAGCCAATAATATTGTTTTCACAAATTATGCGACGCGGATGACAGCACCCTTGCGCGACTACTTACCAAGCCCCATATCACTACAGAGCGCATCTGGTGCCCATGGCGGGAATCGGACCCGCGACCTCTCCCTTACCAAGGGAGTGCTCTACCACTGAGCCACATGGGCGTTTTGCCTTTTGTTATTGTTGGAGCGGGCGACGAGGTTCGAACTCGCGACATCTTGCTTGGAAGGCAAGTGCTCTACCAACTGAGCTACACCCGCACTATGCAGAACACCCAAGGAAGGCTCTCACCAACCCGCTTTACAGCAACACCTACAGGCAATCATTTTTTGGTGGAGGGGGCTGGATTCGAACCAGCGTACTCAGAGAGAACGGATTTACAGTCCGTCGCCTTTAACCACTCGGCCACCCCTCCAAAAAATCGACCGCGATTATCGCGGTTTATGTCATCAACGTCAATGTCAACTGACATAAATTTGGTGCCGGGTATCGGAATCGAACTGATGACCTTCGCATTACAAGTGCGCTGCTCTACCAACTGAGCTAACCCGGCATTTCAGGAAGGCGCAACTATATCACTTTTTTTGGGATGTGATCTAGTGCTTTTATGAATTTTTTTATTTTTTGTTGAAAAAATTGCATTCAAAATGAAGCATCGGCTAAACACCGAGCACAGCAGCCTTACTTCACTACTTTAAGGTGTGACTTTTTCGCTTGCGCATCCACCGCAGACGCTACCGGGGACACCATTTTTTCAGGCGCTGGCGGCACGCCATCCACAACTTCAAAAAACATACCTTGCCCATTCTCCCTGGCAAATACGCCTCCGATCCGGTTGATCGGGACATAAATATGTTGCGCAACGCCATTAAAGCGCGCAGAGAACACAACCGCATCATTATCAATATGCAAATCTTTGACAGCAGTGTAGTTCACATTTAGCACAATCTCGCCATTTTTGACATAAGCCATCGGCACACGCGTCTGCGCATCCACTTTGACCAGCAAATGCGGCGTCAGATTATTATCCAGACACCATTCATGTATGGCGCGAATCAAATAAGCCGTGGTCGGAATCAATGTACTCATGTTGGACTTCCTTAAAAAAACAGCGCGAATATGGATTCGCGCTGTTTATGCATGACTGATGTTATTTACGCATCGCCTTTTCAGAGGGTGTCATAGCCTCTGCATACATTGGACGAGAGAACAAACGCTCGGCATACTTGAGCAATGGCGAAGCCTGGTTTGGCAACTCAATGCCATAATGCCCTAACCGCCATAACAATGGCGTGATCGCCACATCCAGCATGGAGTACTCGTCGCCCATCAGGTAGTTTTGCTTGCCAAAAATCGGCACCAACTGCGTCAGGTTATCGCGAATGACCTTGCGTGCACGATCCGCGGTTTCCTGATTATCAGATTCAACATCCTTGATATGACTGAACAAGTCTTTTTCAAAGTTATACAAGAACAGTCTTGCACGTGCGCGCATGACCGGGTCAGCTGGCATGAGTTGAGGATGAGGAAAACGCTCATCGATATACTCATTGATGATATTGGCTTCTGACAAGACCAGGTCACGCTCGACCAACACCGGCACTTCACCATAAGGATTCAAAATGGCCAGATCTTCAGTTTTATTGGTCAAGTCCACATCAATGACTTCAAAGTCCATGCCCTTCTCGAACAGCACGATACGGCAACGGTGACTGTAAGGATCAACGGTACCCGAATACAATCTCATCATAATTTATTTTCCCTATAAAAAAAGACACCAAGGCCTCACGCCTTGGTGTCAGACTTGGTTGGCAATTAGCGAATATCTTTCCAGTATTCGGCTTTGATTTTTTTCACCAAGAAGAACAATCCTGACAGGAACAGCAACACTGCCACCCCAATCCACAAACGGGATTGTTTGGCTGGCTCTGCCATAAATGCGAGGAAGTTAGTCAGATCACCGACAAACTGGTCATACTCTTGCGGATTGAGCTTACCGGCTTTGTCCAGTTTAAGGGTGTGTGTTTCGTGATCGAGTACTTGCACGCCTTGCAACTCATATAACACATGCGGCATGGCCACCTTGTCAAACACCAGGTTATTCCAGCCAGTGGGACGTGACTCATCCTTGTAGAAGCTGCGCAGATAGGCATACACCCAATCCGCACCACGCGCACGCACTTCAACGCTCAAATCAGGCGGTGCAGCACCAAACCATTTTTTCGCATCTTTAGGATTCATGCTAATGCGCATGGTTTCGCCCACCTTCTCACCGGCAAACAACAGATTGTCTTTAATCTCTTTGTCGGTCAGGCCAATGTCCTGCAAGCGGTTGTAACGCATGTAGTTGGCGCTGTGGCAATTCAGGCAATAATTTACAAAGATCTTGGCACCACGCTGCAATGACGCTTTATCCGTCATCTTGATTGGCGCCTTGACATCAATATGCACCTCATTTGCAAACGCCATCACTGACGCCAAGAGGGCCAGACCTGCAAAGGCCTGCAAAAACAATTTTTTCATCATTAGTATGTCACCCTTTCTGGCACAGGCTTGGTTTGATCTTTTTTGGTATACCAAGGCATCAAGACAAAGAATGCAAAGTACACCACTGAACAAATACGAGCCAACACAGTCGCGCGGTCTGCACGACCCATCCATGGTCCAAATTGACCCCAGACATCACCTGGCACGGTTCCCAGATAACCCAGGATCACGAAGCTGATCACAAAAGCAGCCAACCAGCGTTTGTACAACTTGCCACGGTAACGAATAGACTTCACCGGACTCTTGTCCAACCACGGCAAGAACGCAAAGGCCACGACTGACAAGCCCATGGCTACCACACCAGGGAATTGCGAGATACCGATAGGCGGCACTGCACGCAAAATGGAGTAGTAAGGCGTGAAATACCAGACTGGCGCAATATGCGGCGGTGTTTTCAAAGGATCTGCCGGAATAAAGTTATTCGCTTCGAGGAAGTAACCACCCATTTCAGGCATAAAGAACACAATCGCAAAAAACACCATCAGGAAGACAACTACACCCACCAGATCTTTCACAGAGTAGTAAGGGTGAAATGGAATGCCATCCAATGGAATACCGGTTGCCTTGTCTTTATAGGTCTTGATTTCAACGCCATCAGGGTTGTTAGAGCCCACTTCATGCAAAGCCACGATATGCACAGCAACCAGCCCCAGCAACACCAGCGGTAAGGCGATCACGTGGAAAGCAAAGAAACGGTTCAGGGTAGCATCGGAAACCAGATAGTCACCACGCAACCACTCAGACAAGTCAGGACCAATAAACGGCACAGTTGAGAACAGGTTCACAATCACCTGCGCACCCCAGTAAGACATTTGACCCCATGGCAGCAGGTAGCCAAAGAACGCTTCGCCCATCAGCACCAGGAAAATGCCCACACCAAACAACCAGATCAACTCACGCGGCGTGCGATAAGATCCGTAAATCAGGCCACGGAACATATGCAAATAGACCACCACAAAGAACATGGAGGCGCCGGTCGAGTGCATGTAACGGATAATGTTGCCGCCAAATACGTCCCGCATGATGTATTCCACCGAAGCAAAGGCCAACTCGGCATCCGGCTTGTAGTTCATGGTCAGAAAAATACCGGTGACAATTTGCAGCACCAGCACCAGCAAAGCCAATGATCCGAAGAAATACCAGAAGTTGAAATTTTTCGGTGCGTAATACTCGGTAAGGTGTCCCTTGATGGTACTGGTCAGCGGGAATCTGGCATCAAACCAGCCCAGTAAACCAGTGGCAGTTGTTTTTTTAGTCGTTGCCATGATAGTTAAGCCTCCGCCTTTTTGTCATCGCCAATCAGCAAGGTCGTGTCAGTCAGATATTGATGCGGCGGCACCAGCAGATTTTTTGGTGCCGGAGAGCCTTTGAACACACGGCCAGCCAAGTCAAACTTAGAGCCGTGGCAAGGACAGACAAAACCACCATCCCAGTCTGCTGTCATTGCAAAGTTGTCGTTTGGTGAACAACCCAGATGCGTGCAGGTCCCCAACATGACCCCGAACTCTGGCTTGATAGAACGATCCTTGTTTTTACAATACTCAGGCTGTTGCGGCACTTCCAGATTCGGATCCGACAACTGGTCATCATGCTTGACCAACTTATCCAGCATTTCTGGCGTACGACGCACGATCCAAACCGGTTGACCACGCCATTCAGCCGTCATTTTCTCGCCCGGCTTCAACTTGCTGATATCCACCTCGACAGGTGCACCCGCCGCTTTGGCACGTTCACTTGGCAGCATGCTACCAACAAACGGCACCGCTACTGCAGCAACCCCAACAGCCCCGGTGGCGGCAGTCGCTTTCACCAAAAAATCGCGTTTTTGCAAATCCACCTCAGATGGCTGGCAAAACGACAAACAGTTGTTGTCAATTTTGTTTTCTGACATTGGCTTCCTTAATCTACCCTTTTGAGGTAACAGTGAGTATAAAACTTGAGTCGCGATTATACATTTTTCGCAGAAACAAGCCAAATTTATTTCAATAAGTCATTGATATTAATCAATTAAACAGGGTTACCCAACTCAACATAAACATGCTCCAAGCCATGCGTTTGTGCAAGCCACTGCCCAAGCGCCTGGACGCCATAACGCTCAGTGGCATGATGCCCGGCACTGAGGTAAGCCGTACCTGATTCGCAGACGGTATGCCAGGTTTGCTCGGAGACTTCACCACTGATAAACAGGTCCACGCCAGCAGTGACCGCCTGTTGAATATAAGATTGGGCAGCGCCAGTACACCAGGAGACAGTGTGTACTAACTTATCAGGGGCCCCAAGCACTTGTGGCTGCCGCCCCAATCGTTGGGCAACATGCTCTGCCACCTGCGCCAGCGACATCGGTTGCGCCAAGGTGGTCACAGGCAGCATATTCTTATCATCAAGATAGCGTGTCACCGGCCAGCCGAACACCTGTCCCAGTTGCACATTGTTTCCCACCTGCGGATGTGCATCTAGCGGCAGGTGATACGCCAGCAGGCTGATATCATGTGTGAGCAAGCGCTTGAGGCGCTGACGCTTGAGCCCAGTCACCTCTGCTGGCTCGCCACGCCAGAAATAGCCATGATGCACTAGAATCGCATCCGCATTGGCGGCGATGGCCGCCTCAATCAGCGCCTGACTGGCAGTCACGCCACTGATAATGCGCCGCACTTGCGGCCGCCCCTCCACCTGCAAACCGTTGGGGCAATAGTCCTGGAATTTGCTTACTTGCAAAAAATTAGCCAATTCACTAACAAGAAGATTCAATTCCATCTCTGAGTCTCATATACTAGTCGTTATTAAAGACATTCACTTATTGCACATTTCTCTTTTGGCATCTATGCGACATCTCTGGTCTATCTTCTCACAAGCAGTCACCGTTTGTCTGGGCATTTTGTTTGTCTTAAAACTTTTTTATCCCACCCTGCTCACGCAACCCGTGAACAAAACCCTGGTGATCAAGGAAACGGCCGCCACTAGCCAGGCCATGGTCGCGAAGTCCGGCTACCGCAATGCCGTGAGCAAGGCCATGCCCTCAGTGGTGAATATTTTCACCACTGCCCGCATGAGCCAGGATCCACACCGCGCATTGAAGAATGACCCATTGTTTCGTCATTTTTTCGGTGATGAAATTGAAGAAGAGGATGAACAACCTGAAAACAGCCTCGGTAGCGGCGTGATTGTCAGTGCCGATGGCCTGATCCTGACCAATAACCATGTGATCAGCTCGGCCGATCAAATTGAAGTTGCGCTCAGCGATGGCAGCAAGTCCTCAGCCACAGTGGTCGGTACCGATCCTGAGACCGACCTGGCCGTGCTCAAAATAGACCGCAAACAACTCCCTGCCATCACATTCAGCAATAGTGACCAGATGAAGGTAGGGGATGTCGTCCTGGCGATTGGCAACCCGTTTGGCGTTGGACAAACCGTGACCCAAGGCATTATTAGCGCACTGGGACGCAACCATCTGGGCATCAATACATTTGAGAACTTTATTCAAACCGATGCCTCCATTAATCCTGGCAACTCCGGTGGCGCGCTGATCGACGTCAACGGCAACCTGATCGGCATCAATAGTGCCATTTATTCCCGCAATGGCGGCAGCATGGGGATAGGCTTTGCTATTCCGGTCAGCATCGCCAAACAGGTCATGGAACAAATTACTTTTAATGGGTCGGTGACGCGTGGCTGGATAGGCATAGAAGCGCAAGACATTACGCCAGAACTGGCGGAATCCTTTAACCTCAAGAACGTCAACGGCTCCTTGATTGCCGGTGTGTTGTTAGACAGTCCGGCTGATCGCGCCGGCTTGCGTCCTGGCGACATCCTGATTGCCATCGACAACAAACCTGTGTCTGACAGCCAGGCAATGCTAAATATAATCGCCATGCTCAAGCCACGTGACAAGGCAACATTGGCGATCTTGCGCGCGGGCAAGAAAATGGAGATCAGCCTGATCGTAGGTAAGCGCCCACTGCCAAGCAAGGTAGCGCAATAACTAGAAACTTTAATTAAGTTGGTGTAGCACTGTCTGCTGGCGATTGCGGCAACCAGCGCACCACCAGCAGGCCCAGCTCATAGAGCAACCACAACGGGATGGCCAGCATGCATTGAGAGACAATGTCTGGTGGCGTAAAAATGGCGCCCAACACAAAAGCGCCTACGATTACATAAGAGCGCGCCTCCTTGAGTTGCGCCAAAGTCACCCACCCCATCAATGATAACAATATGACGGCGATGGGCACTTCAAATGCAAAACCAAACGCTAGAAACATGCCGATGACAAAGTCCAGATACTCAGCAATATCTGTCATCACCGCGACACCCGCTGGTGCGCTACCCACCAGAAAGCCAAATACAACCGGGAACACGGCAAAATAGGCAAAGGCCATGCCCATAAAGAATAACCCGATGGCCGCCGCAAGCAGGGGCCGAATCAATCGTTTTTCATGTGCATATAACCCCGGTGCGATAAATGCCCAGCACTGATAAATCATCCATGGCAACGCGATCAAAAAGGCTGCCATCATGGTCACTTTCATCGGCACAAAGAAGGGCGTGGTGACTGCTGTCGCTATCATTTGCGCCCCTTGCGGCAACTTTGCCAGCAAGGGTGCCGCCAGCAAATGATAAATGCGGTCAGCAAACGGAAATAAAGCCACAAAAATGACCAGCCAGCCCGCAACCGCACGCAACAAACGGTTACGCAGCTCAATCAGGTGGGAAATAAAACTTTCAGTAGGCGTCATAATTTATAAAGCGCGATCAAACTACAAACGCTTAGAGGATGGGTTCATTCGGTGGCGTATCGTTTGCCGTCTTCGCCGCCTGCCGTGCGCGGCGCTGTCTCGGCTTTGCCGCAGGGGCTTCTGCAAATAACTCGGCTTGTGGCGCTGGCGCAGATTCAGAAACCACCAATGCGCTAGGCACTGCTGCTTCAGCAGGCTGCTCATCGTTCACCGGTGATGACTTGCGTTGACGTGGTTTGCGTGACGGTTTAACCGGCTCAACAACCTTCTCGGGCTGGACACTGGTTTCGGCGATCGAATTCTCAGGCAAAATATGCTGTGCCGCATCGTCATATACCGACTGCAAGCCCGATTTTACTTCGTCTTGCAGTTGTTGCAACTCGGCAAACCTGGCTTCACGATTAACCTCATCTTTTACCTGGCTGACAAAGCGTTGCATGCGCCCAAAAAAAGCGCCCGCAGTGCGGGCGACTTTAGGCAGTTTTTCCGGCCCGATCACCACCAAGGCAACCAGCGCAATCACCAGTAATTCTGAAAACGAAATATCAAACACAATCGGTCAGTACTCACTTACTTTTGTCAGAAATCTCATCAGGCTTAGAACCTTCTTTGCCGTCATTCATTGCTTTTTTAAACTCATTGACCGCGCCACCTACATCACCGCCAATATTACGCAGCTTTTTGGTACCAAACACCAGCACCACGATCAGTAACACGATCAGCCAATGCCATAAACTGAATGAACCCATTGCAATCTCCTTAACGCGTCAACTTTTAAGCGGCAGGCCCGCCACCAAAGACATGCAGATGGATATGGAACACTTCCTGGCCACCCTCACGCCCGACATTCATCACTGTTTTATAGCCAACCAACCCTTGCTCAGCAGCCAGTTTGGCACCCAGCAACATCATTTTGCCAAGAAGCGCCTGATGCTCAGCAGTACATTCTTTAAGCGTTTCAATATGTGCTTTGGGGACAATCAGAAAATGCACCCGCGCCAGTGGCCGAATATCATGAAATGCGATGACCTCGTCATCTTCATACAGTAATTTCGCCGGAATAGTGCCAGCAACAATTTTACAAAAAATGCAGTCTGCACTCATTCTTTTCTGCTCGCTTTCTCAACGATGCCCGACAGCCCTTCACGGCGCGCAAGCTCATTAAGCACATCCTGCGCCTGCAAGCCGGCATGACTTAACATCACCAGGGTATGAAACCATAAATCGGCGGTTTCATAAATCAGCTCTTCCTTGTTGCCGCCTTTGGCCGCAATCACTGTTTCCGTCGCTTCTTCACCCACTTTTTTGAGAATGCTGTCCATGCCTTTGGCATAGAGTTTGGCGACATAGGAGCTGGCCGGATCGGCACTTTTACGCGCTTCCAGCAATTCAGACAAGCGGCTTAATACGTCATCACTCATGGTAAATCGCTTTCGGATCTTTGAGCACAGGCTCTACAGTCACCCAGGTATCGCCCTGTAATTGCTGAAAGAAACAGTTATGCCTACCGGTGTGACAGGCGATGCCACCCAATTGTTCGACCGTGATCAGCACGACATCATTATCGCAATCGAGACGAATGTCGTGCACGATTTGCGTGTGCCCAGACTCTTCACCTTTATGCCACAGTTTGTTGCGCGAGCGCGAATAGTAAACTGCATGTCCAGAGTCTCTAGTCAATTGCAAGGCTTCGCGGTTCATCCAGGCAAACATGAGAATTTTACCTGTGTCTTTTTCCTGGGCGATGACCGGCACCAAGCCTTCTGCCGTCCAGGCCACTTGCTCCAGCCAGCTCATCGCACTTCTATCCCATGTTCACGCATATAGTCTTTCGCTTGCTGCACAGTGAACTCACCATAGTGAAAAATACTGGCAGCCAGAACAGCGTCGGCGCCACCAACGGTGACACCCTCCACCAGATGGTGCAGATTCCCCACGCCGCCGGAAGCAATCAATGGCACATCCACTGCTTCGCTGATCGCTTTGTTGAGCGGGTTATTAAATCCGATTTTGGTTCCATCGCGGTCCATGCTGGTGACCAGCAACTCACCGGCCCCCAGACTCACCATCTTTTGCGCCCATTTGACGGCATCGAGACCGGTAGGATTACGCCCGCCATGGGTGAACACTTCCCACTCAAACGGCTGATTATCTACTTTTTTGGCATCAATCGCGACCACTATACATTGCGAACCAAAACGTCCGGCAGCATCCTCAACCACTTGCGGATTGACCACGGCAGTGGTGTTGATGCTGACTTTATCGGCCCCCGCATTGAGCAGCCGCCGCACATCTTCAACCTTGCGCACGCCGCCACCGACGGTTAACGGGATAAAGATCTGCTCGGCCACACGCTCAATAATGTGCAGAATCAAGTCACGATTGTCTGAGCTGGCGGTAATATCCAGAAACGTCAGTTCGTCCGCGCCCTGGTCGTTGTAACGCTGTGCGATTTCCACCGGATCGCCTGCATCGCGCAATTCCAGAAAATTCACGCCTTTGACGACACGACCATCAGTCACATCCAGGCAAGGAATAATGCGTTTGGCGCAGCCCATTTTTATTGACCACTCAGCTGGTCAGCTAATGCTTGCGCAGCAGAAAAGTCCAGTGTCCCTTCATAAATGGCGCGGCCGGTAATGGCACCCATGATGCCTTCATCCTGCACGGCGCACAAGTTGCGCACATCATCCAGATTGGTCACCCCGCCACTGGCGATCACCGGAATCGTTAAAGCCTGCGCCAATGCTACAGTCGCTTCAATATTCACGCCAGTCAACATGCCATCCCGGCCGATATCCGTGTAAACAATACTTTCCACACCGTAATCTTCAAATTTCTTCGCCAGGTCAATCACATCATGCCCCGTCAACTTGGACCAGCCATCCACGGCTACTTTGCCGTCTTTGGCATCCAGCCCCACCATGATCTGGCCTGGGAAAGCATAGCAGGCCTCATGCAGAAAGCCCGGATTCTTCACAGCGGCGGTGCCAATAATGACATAGCTGATACCATCATCCAGATAGCGCTCTATTGTATCCAGATCACGGATGCCACCACCCAATTGAATAGGGATATCCCCACCTATTGCAGCCACAATAGACTTGATCGCACCTTCATTGACAGGCTTGCCCGCAAAGGCCCCATTCAAGTCCACCAGGTGTAAACGCTTACCGCCTTTATCTGCCCAATGTCTGGCCATCGCTGCAGGATCTTCGGAAAATACGGTGGACTCTTCCATCAGTCCCTGCTTCAAACGCACGCAGTGGCCATCTTTTAAATCAATTGCTGGAATGATTAACATGTTGTTTTCAGTAGATAAATAACGAGTAGTGACTAAAACGACTGTAGCCCGTCTTAGGGCTTCCAGTTTACAAAATTACGTAAAAGTTGCAAGCCTGCACTGGCGCTCTTTTCCGGGTGAAACTGCACGGCAAATACATTGTCACGTGCAATCGCGCCGGTAAAATCAAATGGATAGGCGGTGGTCGCAGCGGTCAATGCCGTCTCATCCGGGACCACATAGTAGCTATGCACGTAGTAAAAACGGGCCTGGTCAGGAATCTCCTGCCACAAGGCATGCGGCTGAGTCTGATGTACCTGGCTCCAGCCCATGTGCGGGACCTTGAGCTTTTCACCATGCACATCCACCATTTTTGCCTGAGGAAAGCGCTTGACCTCGCCGGCATACACGCCTAGCCCAGGCACATTGCCTTCTTCAGAATGCTCAAACAACATTTGCAAACCAATACATATGCCGAGGAAAGGCTTTTGCTGTGTTGCGTCCATCACTGCCTGACGCAAACTCCGCGCATCCAATTCACGAATGCAATCCGGCATGGCGCCCTGCCCCGGAAACACTACCCGCTCCGCCTGGGCAATTTGCGCAGGATCGCTGGTGACTGCAACCGTGGTATCAGGCGCTACCGCTTTGAAAGCATTGGCAACTGAACGGAGGTTTCCCATGCCATAATCAACAATGGCGACTTGCAAACGATTCATCATAAACAATCGGGCTATAACGCACCTTTGGTTGATGGCATCAAGCCGGCCATGCGAGGATCCTGGGTGGCCGCCATACGCAAGGCACGGCCAAACGCTTTAAAAATCGTTTCCGCCTGGTGATGAGCGTTTTGGCCTTTGAGATTATCAATGTGCAGCGTGACCAGTGCATGATTGACAAAGCCCTGGAAAAATTCGTGAATCAGATCTACATCAAACTCACCGATCATGGCACGCGTAAAGGTGCAATCAAACGCCAAGCCCGGACGACCGGACAAGTCCAGCGCCACACGGCTCAAGGCTTCATCCAGCGGGACATAGCTATGCCCGTAGCGCGTCAAGCCTTTTTTGTCGCCCAACGCCTTGCTGAATGCCTGACCCAAGGTGATCCCGATATCTTCAACCGTATGGTGGGCATCAATATGCAAATCGCCTTTGGCATGCACTTTCAGGTCTATCATGCCATGACGGGCGATTTGATCCAGCATGTGATCCAAAAAGCCCAGCCCACTGTCCAGTTCAGACTGCCCTGTACCATCGAGATTAATCGACACAGTAATTTGGGTTTCTAGCGTATTACGCGTAACTTCGGCTTGACGTGACATATGAGAGAGGAAGGTGATCACTGAGAGTTTGCAAGTATTATACGCATTTTACAGCAAGTCTTGGCAGACAGGCAAAACCAGTTGTGAAAAACAAAAAAGCAGCCCAATGGACTGCTTTTTTGAATCGTGCATTTATCAGAAATAAAAGCGGATTATTTTGCTTCTTCAGTCGCTGGTGCAGCTTCTGCAGCAGGCGCTTCAGCGGCTGGAGCAGCTTCTTCAGCAGCAGGTGCTTCGGCAGCAGGCGCCTCAGCAGCTGGGGCAGCCTCTTCAGCAGCTGGTGCTTCTGCAGCAGGCGCAGCTTCTTCAGATTTTTTACCCAACAAAGAGAATACCAATACTGCAGCAACTGCAGCAATAATCCATGGCAGCAACTTGTTACCACCTTTAGCAGCACCAGCACCAGCACCGTGTGCAATTTTGGTGATTTCTGTTGCAGCAGCAGCAGGATCAGCAGCACCGTAGATCGCTGCACCAGCAACGACGATATCAGCACCAGCGTCAACCACTTGTTTAGTCGTTGCAGCTTTTACACCACCAGCCACAGACACTTTAGCGCCTGTTTTCAGACCGGACACCAGGCCCAAGTCAGCGAATGGGGTTTGACCAGCCGCTTGTTGATCCAAGCCAGTGTGCACGCCGATGATGTGTGCACCCAACTTAACAACTTCCAGCGTACGGGCTTTTTTGTCTTTTACGTTGATCAGGTCGATTTGCGCTTCTTTGCCATATTTGTTGGCAGCATCAATCACGCCTTTGATGGTACCGATGTCAGCAGTGCCCAAAACGGTACAAATGTCAGCACCTGCTTTGTAGAATGGCTCAGCTTCGTAGAAGCCAGCATCCATGGTTTTCAGGTCAACCAAAATTTTGTTGTTAGGGAATTTTGCACGCAGTGCTTTCAACAGTTCGATACCGTTGTGCTTGATGCAAGGGGTACCGATTTCCAAGATATCAACGTGTGGCGCCACTTTAGCTGCTAAAGCGATCGTCGCGTCAAAATCCAATGAGTCCAATGCCATCTGGGTTTGTGCCATTTTTCTTCCTCCGAGTTTGCTCTATTTTCAATCCAATGAATCTATGCGCAGCAATCATGCAAACGCAACCGTCACTGCACATTATGTACAATAGGGTGCATCATAACCGGATTTGCCACACAATGACAATATTCGCTGGATATTTTTATGTGCGATTACAATCAATTAACCGCGATTAGCCCGTAATTTAGTACAAATCCCGCGCTTTTGACGACATCAGGCTTGCACAAGCGCACGTATTGCCTGCATCAAGGCCTGATTTTGCGACTCGTTACCGATGGTAATCCGTAAAAAATCGGAAATTCTAGCTGGTTTTTTGAAATGGCGGACGATCACGGCGCGTTCACGCAGCCCTGCGGCCAACTGCTCACCCACATACGCCGGGTGACGGGTAAAAATAAAGTTTGCCCCGGAAGGCAACACTTCAAATCCCAACGCTTCTAGTGCACTGACCAGGCTGGTACGCGACGTGATGACCTGTTGACGCGTTTGCTGAAAGTAAGCTTCATCCTGCAATGCCGCAATGGCACCCGCCTCGGCAAAACGATCAATCGGATATGAGTTAAAGCTGTCCTTGACCCGGATTAATGCCTCAATCAACGCGGCATTGCCCAACGCATAGCCCACGCGCAAGCCTGCTAACGAACGTGATTTCGAGTAGGTATGCGTCACCAGCAGATTTGGGTAACGATGAATCAGTGCGACCGCGGACTCGGTGCCAAAGTCAACATAGGCCTCATCGACCACCACCACAGATTGCGTATTGTGGGCCAGCAAGCGCTCAATTTCGCTTAATGGCAGCGGAATGCCGGTTGGCGCGTTGGGGTTAGGGAAAATAATCCCGCCATTAGGGCGCAAATAATCGTCTATCGCCACTTCAAACTGCGCATTGAGCGCAACGGTTTCAAAGTGGATGCCGTACAAGCCGCAGTAGACCGGATAGAAACTGTAACTAATATCAGGAAACAACAAAGGCAAGTCGTGCTTGAGCAAGGCCTGAAACACGTGCGCTAACACCTCATCGGAACCGTTGCCGACAAACACCTGATTGGCTTGCAGCCCATGATATTCAGCCAACGCCGCCTTGAGGCGACTGGAATCCGGATCGGGATACAGGCGCAAACTGTCTGCAGCTTCTGCCTCCAAGGCAGCAATCACCTTGGGGCTGGGACCATAAGGATTTTCATTGGTATTAAGCTTGACCAGATTTTGCAACTTGGGCTGTTCGCCCGGCACATAAGGGGTCAACTCATGAACAATCTTGCTCCAATATTGACTCATGGCTGCCTCTTATTTCAAGCGATACTCAGCACTACGCGCGTGCGCCTGCAGGCCTTCGCCATACGCCAACGTCGCAGCAATCTTGCCCAGCGTTTGCGCCCCCGCAGACGACACCATAATCAGGCTGGAACGCTTCTGGAAATCATAGACCCCCAACGGCGAACTGAATCGGGCGGTACGTGAGGTCGGCAGCACATGGTTGGGGCCGGCGCAATAATCGCCCAGCGCCTCACAGGTGTCACGCCCCATAAAGATCGCCCCGGCATGCTTGATCTGCTTGCTAAAGGCCAAGGCATCGTCCATGGATAACTCCAGGTGTTCTGGCGCGATGTAGTTGCAAATCTCGGCGGCCTCAGCCAGGTCCTTTACTTGTATCAGTGCACCCCGGTTTTGCAGCGAGGTACGAATAATCTCCTGGCGCGGCATGTCGACCACCTGACGGGCAATACTGGCCTCCACCTGATCCAGAAATTCTGCGCTTGGCGACAGCAATATCGCCTGTGCCAACTCGTCATGTTCCGCCTGGCTGAACAGATCCATGGCTGTCCAATCTGGATTGCTCTTGCCATCGCTGATGACCAGAATCTCAGAAGGACCTGCCACCATATCAATGCCGACGACCCCGAACACCCGGCGCTTGGCCGCAGCCACATAGGCATTACCTGGCCCGACAATCTTGTCTACCTGTGGCACGGTTTCAGTGCCATATGCCAGCGCCCCCACGGCTTGTGCACCGCCAATACAGAACACGCGATCCACGCCACAGACCGCAGCCGCAGCCAGTACCAATGAATTTTTCTCGCCATTCGGCGTAGGCACAACCATCACCAACTCTTGCACACCCGCCACCTTGGCAGGGATCGCATTCATCAGCACAGAAGAGGGATAAGCCGCCTTACCGCCAGGCACATACAAGCCCACGCGATCCAGCGCCGTCACCTGTTGACCAAGCAAGGTGCCATCAGCCTCAGTATATTGCCAGGACTGCATGACCTGCTTTTCGTGATAGCTACGCACCCGGTCAGCTGCTGCCTGCAAAGCCTCGCGCTGTGCCGCCGGCAGGCTGGTTAAGGCCGCTTGCAACTCCGCTTGAGGAATTTCCAATGCAGCCAGACTGGAGGCATTGGTTTTATCAAAGCGGTTGGTATATTCAAGCACAGCCGCATCACCGCGCGCCTTCACATCCTTGAGAATATTGGCAACCACCAGGTCTATGCTGTCATCTTGCGCGGTCTCAAAAGCCAGCAATGCCTTCAATTCGGCATCAAAGCCATGATCCTGTGTATTTAAGCGTTTAATCTTCATCATTTTCTAAACATTAATCTTTGCGGACAGCGCCCGCAAAGCTATCAATAATCGGCTGCAACAAAGGCCGATTCACTTTGTAAGAAGCCTGATTGACCACCAGCCGCGAACTGATAGCACCAATCTCCTCTACTGCTTTGAGCTTGTTGGCGCGTAAAGTTCCACCCGTGCTGACCAAATCCACAATCGCATCGGCCAATCCAACCAACGGGCCCAATTCCATCGAGCCATAAAGCTTGATCAAATCCACATGCATGCCTTTGGCGGCAAAATGCTCGCGTGCGGTTTTCACATACTTAGTCACCACCTTGAGGCGCGCGCCCTGACGGATGCTGGCTTCATAATCGAAGTCATCACGCACCGCCACCATCATTTTGCAGCGCGCAATATTCAAGTCCAGCGGTTGATACAGGCCTTCTCCACCATGCTCATCCAGGACATCCTTACCGGCAATACCAATATCTGCTGCACCATATTGCACATAGGTAGGCACATCGGTCGCACGGACAATCACCAACCGGACATCCTCACGGTTGGTCGGCACAATCAGCTTGCGGGAAGACTCGGGGTCTTCTAATGCCTGAATCCCTGCTGCGGCCAACAAGGGCGTGGTTTCCTCAAAAATACGCCCCTTGCTGAGTGCGATAGTAATCATGATTAATTCGATCTGCGCACTTTGGCGCCCAGTTGATTCAATTTTTCTTCGAGTTTTTCGTAGCCGCGGTCCAGATGGTAAATCCGATCTATCACGGTTTCCCCCTCAGCGACCAGGCCAGCCAGAACCAAGCCGGCAGACGCACGCAAATCGGTGGCCATTACATTTGCGCCTTCCAGCACGGAGACACCTTTCACCAATGCAGTATTGCCCTGCACATCAATATTGGCCCCCATGCGCTGCAACTCTTGCACATGCATGAAGCGGTTTTCAAAAATGGTTTCAATCACCGTAGATACGCCCTCTGCCACCGTATTCATGGCCATGAACTGTGCCTGCATATCGGTAGGAAAGGCAGGATGCGGCGCCGTACGCACATTGACGGCTTTGAGTTTGCCATCACTTTTGACCGTAATACTGTTCGCGTCATGACTGATTTGGGCACCGGCTTCACGCAGTTTTTCGATCACCGCCTCCAGCAAATCAGGACGTGCGTTTTTCAAGGTCACTTCACCACCGGTCATGGCAGCGGCCACCATATAGGTGCCGGCTTCAATACGATCACACACTATATGATGCTGTGCGCCAAGCAAACGCTCCACCCCTTCGATGGTAATCGTGTCTGTGCCAGCGCCTTTAATGTTGGCACCCATTTTATTCAGGCACTCGGCCAGATCAACCACCTCAGGTTCTTTGGCAGCGTTTTCCAGCACCGTCGTGCCCTGCGCCAGCGCAGCGGCCATCATGAGATTTTCTGTGCCGGTGACAGTGACCAGATCCATATAATACTTAGTGCCTTGCAGGCGACGGTTAGGCAAGTGCAAGGTGCTGGCCTGGATGTAACCGTGCGTGATATGCATGGCAGCACCCATGGCTTGCAGACCTTTGATATGCAAATCGACCGGACGCGAACCAATGGCGCATCCGCCAGGCAAAGACACGCGGGCAGTACCAAAACGCGCCAGCAATGGTCCTAACACCAGGATAGATGCACGCATGGTTTTCACCATGTCATAGGTGGCTTCAAACGAGGCCACATCGCTGGCATCCAGTATGACCTGATCCGCCTGTTTGCTGACCTTGACGCCCATGGTGTCCAGCAGCTTCAGCGTAGACGCCACATCACGTAACTCAGGCACGCCCGTGAGCGTAAAAGGCGTTTCCGCCAGCAAGCCAGCGCACAGAATTGGCAGCGCGGCATTCTTGGCGCCAGAAACGACGACTTCGCCGTGCAGAGGCACGCCACCTTCAATAATCAGTTTATCCAAAATTACGCTTTCGCCAACAGTTCTTGCAATTCACCACTCTGGTACATGCTGCGCATAATGTCGGCACCACCGATAAACTCCCCGCCTACATACAGTTGCGGAATAGTCGGCCAGTTAGCAAATTGTTTGATGCCTTCACGCACCTCCATGTCTTGCAACACGTCTACCGCAACAAACTCGGCACCACAGGCGTTGAGGATTTGCGCAGCCACGCTTGAAAAACCGCATTGCGGAAACTTGGGGCTACCTTTCATATACAGCACCACCTTGTTGCTGGTCACTGTCTCTTTGATTTTTGCTTGTACATCCATGATTCATCACTCCATCGTGTTAAGAACGCTTCAGGCCTGCAGTTGCTGCCATTGCGTCGGGGTATAGGTTTGCATAGACAACGCATGAATTTCCGCACGCATCCGGTCTCCCAGTGCGGCATAGACAAGCTGGTGCTGCTGCACCATGCGTTTACCTTCAAATGCCGGACTGACTATCACCGCATCAAAATGCGTGCCGTCATCGCCATTGACTTTCAGGTAATCGCACTCCAACCCGTTGCGGATATAAGCCTCTAATTGCGCTGCTGTTAACACAAAACCTCTCTTGTTCTACAAAATACAGTTGAATCTAGCCAGGGGTCTGACCAGCTAACTGCGTAATTTATAACCGGATTTTAACATCTTTAGGCATAGCCACGCCAATCCGAGCAAGAAGCTAGCCACCACTGCCAAACTCAGCCATGGCGACACGTCCCCCTGCCCGAAGAAGCCATAACGAAAACCGTCTATCATGTAAAAAAATGGATTCAATTGCGAGACCGCCTGCCAGAAAGGGGGGAGCGAGTGAATCGAATAGAAAACACCGGATAAAAACGTCAGCGGCATGATGACAAAGTTTTGAAAAGCGGCCATCTGGTCGAACTTGTCCGCCCAGATACCGGCAATCACACCAAACGTGCCCAGCAATGCGCTACCACAAAGGGCGAACGTGATAATCCACCCGGGATGCACCGTTGGTACCGACACAAAACACAACGCAACCAGATAAATACTCAACCCAACCACTAAACCACGGATCATGGATGCCGCCAGAAAAGCGATAAAAAACTCCATGGTCGTCAGCGGCGTGAGTAGCAGGAAGACAATGTTGCCCATCACTTTAGACTGGATCAGGCTCGATGAGCTATTGGCAAAGGCATTCTGCAACAAGGACATCATCATCAGGCCAGGCACCAGAAACGCGGTATAACTGACCTGATCGTAGACTTTGACGTGGGACTCCAGCACATGCGAAAAAATCAGCAGGTATAACAATGCTGTCAGAATGGGCGAAGCAATGGTTTGAAATGCCACGCGCCAAAAACGCAACAGCTCTTTTTTAAACAGCGTATAAACGCCGCGACGCTGCGGGCTGATTTTGTCATCCAGCCAAAAAAATGGATTCAGCCACTTCATGCCAGCACCCCTTGCTGATTCCCCACCAGGTTAAGAAAGACATCTTCCAGATCCGCCTCCTGCAGTTGCATGTCCAGCACCTGCACGCCCGCCTGACGCAACGCAGTCAGCACCGTTTCCACCTGCGTTAACTCCGTGATCGCCAGGACGACCTCTTCCCCGTTTTGCTGCTTGAGTAGCGGCTGTAACACAGCAGGCAAGGCCGCCGACAAGCGTAACGACAACTGCTTTGCGGCATGGCTCTTGAGCAAAGCGCGCGTACTGTCTAGCGCCACAACGCGGCCTTGCTTCATCATTGCCACGCGCTGACACAAAGCCTCAGCCTCTTCGAGATAATGCGTGGTCAAAATAATCGTATGTCCTTGCTGATTCAGTGTTTGAATAAACGCCCACAGCATTTGCCGCAATTCGACATCCACCCCTGCGGTCGGCTCATCGAGCACGATGACGGGGGGCTTGTGCGCCAGCGCCTGCGCAATCAGGGCCCGACGCTTCATGCCGCCCGACAGTTTTCGCATATTGGTATAGGCTTTGTCAGTGAGCCCCAGCCCTTCGATAATCTCATCGACCCAGACATCATTCTCGGGGCCATGCCCGAAATAACCAGCCTGGAAACGCAGCATTTCACGCACATTGAAAAACGGATCAAATACCAGCTCTTGCGGCACCACGCCCAATGCCTGACGCGCACGCTGATAATCAGACTGCACATCGTACCCCATGATGCGGATGCTGCCGCTCGTGGGTTGCAACAACCCCGCCATCAAATTGATCAGCGTGGATTTGCCTGCCCCGTTAGGGCCAAGTAAGGCAAAAAACTCGCCTTGCTCAATCTGCAAATCCACGCCCCTTAGGGCTTCAAACTGACCAAACCGTTTGGTAATTCCTGTGATTTCTATGGCAGCGGCCACGTCTATCCTTTCGCTATCCCAAAAAAACGAAACCCCACCTCGTCTGAGCTGGGGCTGTTCGATTTTGTGAGTGGTTAATTCAACAAGAATCCATCGACACCGTATAGCTGCATTAAACTTCGCAGATTGTCTGGCACCCCGACGACTGACATGTTACCCGGGTGCGTATAGTCATGATTAAGTCTGCGCTGTATCTCAAGAATCATACTGATCGCCACCGTATCCACCTCTTTCACCCCTGAAAAGTCCAGGGTCAGTGGCGAGGCGAGCTGCAGTTTTTGCAAGTCAGCTAAAGTTTCGCTGATATTGGCAATCAGCAAATCACCTTTAAAGTGCAAACTATTTTGTTGTTGCGTCAGTTGAGCCACCCGTTTCTCCCGATTTCTTCAGACCACGCAGTTATTTACCTGTGGCTGCCTTGTTCTTGTCCGCCAGTTTTTTCGTCAGGCTATCCAGACCATTTTGGCGAATTTCTTGTGCAAACTGGCTACGGTAGTTAGTGACCAGACTAACGCCTTCAATGACGATATCAAACACTTTCCAGTCGTCGCCTTTTTTTCCCAATGTGTAATCAACGGCAATCGGATCGCCACCAGGCTGCTGTATCGCCGTTTTGACGGTTGCTGTATCCGCCCCGGACTCCATGCGGAAAGGCTTGTATTCAATTACCTGATTTTTATATTTAGACAATGCAGTAGCATAAGTGCGTAACAGCAGCGTCTTGAACTCAGCCTGGAAAGCTGTTTTCTGATCTGGGCTCGCATTAGTCCAGTTTTTACCTAACACCAGACGTGACACTTTCTCAAAGTCAAAGTTTGGCAGTATCTTTTCTTCTGCCAGACTGAAAATCTTTTGCTGGTTGCCCGCTTGAATATCCTTATCGCTTTTGATGACTTCAATCACATCGTCGGCGGTCTTTTTCACCAGTTGATCGGGCGCCATTGCTGCCATTGCTACACCACTGACCAACCACATGGCTGCTGCCATCCACCACTTTTTCATCGCTATCCCTTTATATCGTTTGAGTTATTTGCCCACTTTATCAAGCGGGCTGGCATCTAACGCATCAACTGTACTTTCGGTTGATGTTGCTGCCGTTTTATTTCCATTGTCGTTACTTTCTGTCGCCTTGCTATACAAAAACTGGCTAATCAGTTTTTCCAGCACAACTGCATCCTGGGTCTGTGTAATCTTGTCTCCATTTTTGAGACTGACTTCGTCACCACCGGCTTCGAGCCCAACGTATTGCTCACCCAGCAAGCCTGCAGTGTAAATGTTGGCGAACGTATCTTTGGGGAACGCGTAACGAGCATCAATGTTGAGACTCACGACGGCCTCATAAGTTTTAGGATCAAACACAATATCATTGACGCGACCGACCACCACCCCTGCACTTTTCACAGGGGCGCGAGGTTTGAGGCCGCCAATATTCTCAAAGTTCGCCGTCACGGTATAGGTCTGGCCAATATTACTGGTAGTGAGATTGCCCACTTTCATGGCCAAGCCCAATAAAGCGGCCAATCCTAATGCCACAAAGATCCCTACCCATAAATCAATTGTTGTTCTTTCCATTGCTGCTCCCGCAAATATCTCGTACGTTGTCCTGCTAAACCGCGATCATGAACGAGGTTAATATAAAATCCAGTCCCAATACCGCCAGTGACGAACTCACCACTGTGCGTGTTGTGGCCCGGCTGACCCCCTCAGCGGTCGGCGGTGCATCATAGCCCTCAAACAAGGCAATCATGGTACAAGCCACGCCAAACACCAGGCTCTTCAACACGCCATTCAGGATGTCATACTGCCAGTCCACATTGGCTTGCATCTGTGACCAGAACGCCCCAGCGTCGACGCCAATCAAAGGCACTGCCACCAAATAGCCGCCCAAAATACCCACCATCGAGAACAAGGCCGCCAATATTGGCATGGCAATCACCCCCGCCCAGAAACGCGGGGCAATGACGCGTGCGATGGGACTGACCGCCATCATTTCCATGGCAGAAAGCTGCTCTGTCGCCTTCATCAACCCGATTTCAGCAGTAATGGCGGTACCGGCACGTCCGGCAAATAACAAGGCCGTAACCACCGGCCCCAACTCGCGCACCAGGGCCAACGAAACCAATACGCCAATCGCTTCCGACGAGCCGTATTTTTGCAACGTGTTATAGCCCTGTAAGGCCAGCACCATGCCGACGAAAAATGCGGAGACCAGAATAATGATCAGCGAGAGGACGCCAGTAAAATAAACTTCGCGGATCGTGAGCCGAAAGCGGCGAAAACTCTCGCCGGAGGAAATCAGCGTTAACCACAACAGGCGACCACCCGCTCCCAGACGCCAGATTTTATTGATAAAGCCCGCCCCCAGCTTGGTCAGCAGCCGCTTGATTTTATGCACAATCATTAACGCGCCCCTCTTAACAAACTGGCATGATATTCAGGCGCCGCATAATGAAAAGGAACCGGACCGTCTTTTTCACCATGCACAAATTGATGGATAAACGGCAACTCGGACTGACGCAGCTCATCGGGCGTGCCCTCAGCAGCGACAATGCCGTCGGCGACGAAATAGACGTAGTCTGCAAACTGGAACGTCTCTTCAACATCATGCGTGACAATGATAGAGGTTGCCCCCAGCACGTCATTCAGGCTGCGAATGAGGTCGCAAATAACGGCCATGGAAATCGGATCCAGTCCGGCAAATGGCTCGTCATACATGATAATGCTGGGATCCAGGGCAATCGCGCGCGCCAGTGCAACGCGTCTGGCCATACCGCCTGACAGCTCTGTAGGCATCAGGGCATGCGCACCCCGCAAACCAACCGCATTCAACTTCATCAGCACCAGGTCACGAATCATGCTTTCGGGCAAGCTGGTATGCTCGCGCATCGGAAACGCAACATTTTCATACACGGATAAATCGGTGAACAAGGCACCATGTTGAAACAACATGCCCATTTTCCGGCGCAGTCGATAGATGCCTTCACGATCTTGCTCATGAACGACCTCACCAACCACTTTGACTTGCCCCTTGGTCGGCTTTAACTGCCCACCGATCAAGCGCAACAAGGTGGTTTTACCGCTGCCACTGCCGCCCATGATGGCAACCACCTTACCTTTGGGAAACGTCATGTTGATGCCTTTATGCAACAATCGGCCTTTGTAGCCGAAAGACAGGTCTTGAATTTCTACAATTGCGTTCGCCATAGGAAGTGGGAGTTGTAAATCGGCTCTTATTCTAAAACAGATTCAAATTGAAAAGATGTATGTAAACCTCATAATACAAAAAGCCTGAAAAACCAGGCTTTTTGTATCAGCAATCTGTTGTATTCTACACTAAAAACTCATGCACACTAAGTAGGCCGTGCCGGGTAGCGGGGCGGCAACACCGGCACTAGGTGTGCCATTTAGGACAACACGCATGGCGCCAGTATTGCCCACACCGTCATCCAGCATGGTATCCAATTGCGCCGCATAACGCCCTAAAATCGCATCGGAACACATGGCGTGCGCACTGCTAAACGCGCCTGCGGTGACCGCTGTTAAAGCGGTCACGTTGCTGACACCCAACTGCCCGCCTTCACTATTGCGCGGCACATATTGCGTACTGGTGGGGTCGGTTGATCCGGTAGCCAAGCCCGCCAATCGCAAGTGTTGCCAGATTAAAAATGATTCATCCGTATCCGTGCTTGAATTCCAAGCACCTTGAATCAAGCCATTTTGTGTTTGCCCGTTCGTAGTCGCATTGGTGCCGTTGACATGGATATCTGCCGCATGATCATCCCCGGGCAAGACGCGAAAACGGTCTTGATAGCCATAAAAATAAGTGGGGATATTTCTAAAGTCACTGGCGAGACTTTTCACCTTGGCGTTGGCAATCAATTCTTGCCCGCGCATCACCCCGGCCAATAGCAACCCGGCGATCACAAGCACAATCGCCAATTCAATCAAAGTAAACCCTTGTTGTGTTTTCATGTTAAATCCTCCTGATAGCTTAAACCTGTTGTTAAAAGCATGACCCAAGACGCATCTGCACCGACGCTATGAATAGCCCGGCACAGCAATTACTTTAACATTAATTAAATATATTTAACAAATAAAACACCAGGAATCTGGCAAAAAGAGCAAAGAAAACGGGCAGATGTTTACACATCTGCCCGTTGAAATGACTACTTAAAATTAAAGCGTACCGTAAGAATGCAGCCCGCTTAAGAACATATTCACGCCCAAAAATGCAAACGTTGTCACCAGCAACCCGACCAGCGCCCACCAGGCCAACATGCTGCCGCGTAAGCCCTTCATGAGACGCAAATGTAGCCAGGCCGCATAATTTAGCCAGACAATCAGCGCCCAGGTTTCTTTAGGGTCCCATGACCAGTAGCCCCCCCAAGCCTCTGCGGCCCACATTGCCCCTAAAATCGTTGCAATCGTGAAAAATGCAAAACCGACCGCAATCGCTTTATACATCAAATCATCCAGCACATGCGGCGCGGGCAAGCGACTCGCCAGAATGCCCCGCTTTGCCAGCAGGTAAGCCCCGGCGACCATCGCCGCCAGCGAGAAGGCACCATAGCCTATAAAGTTGGCGGGTACATGAATCTTCATCCAGTAACTTTGCAAGGCAGGCACCAACGGCTGAATCTCGTTGGCATGACGATCAAAGGTATACCAGAGAATAAAGCCCACCGCGGCATTGATCACCACCAGCACAAAACCACCCAATTGGCGTGTTTTAAACAATTGCTCATAGTGCAAATACAACAAAGCCGTGATCAGGCAAAACAGGATAAACACTTCGTATAAATTGCTGATCGGAATATGGCCGATATCGGGTGCAATCAGGTAGGACTCATACCAGCGTACCATCAGGCCGACAAACCCAAACAAGGTCGCCGTCCACGTCAGGGCCGAGGCCACTTTGGCGGTGAACTCTGATTTTTGGAACATGGCCAGCCAATAGGTCAGCATGGCCAGTACAAACAGCACATTCATCCACATGATGGCAGACTGGCTGGCCAACAGAAACTTGAGCAAGAAGCGTTGACCACCCTGACTCAAGTCGCCCTGATAAACGTAGACGCCTATCAGGCTCAGCACAGCCACACCCAAGACCAGGCGGGCAATGGCTGACCAGCGCCAGCCCAAATAACTAAACACCGCAACTGCCCCAAACAGAAAGCTGACCTCGTAAATATCCATGAAGCCTGCATAGCGCTGATACGAAAACACCGCACCCGCCAGCAACAGAATGGCATAGACCCAATCAAACTTGCTTAACGACTGCCAGAAAGATACTGGCTTGGATAACGTTGACGTATTCATCTTATTCCCCGATTCAATAACGCATTATGCTGAAGGTGCTTGCAACAGCGTTGAAAGTTGCTGGCGCGCACGCGCAAAATCCTGATCCAAGTCCATATTTTTACGGTTAGACGACATGGCCACCAGGACTTCGTGCTGTGCAGGTTTGATCAATAACCACAAGCGACGTTCCTTAATATAGAACATGGCAAAAATACCCAGTACCAACATCACCGAACCCAGATATACCCAATTCTGCCCAGGCGAGCGCGTCAGTTGGAAACCACTGGCTTGTTTCAGCGTGTAATTCTTGAGCTGAAAATAATACGGCGTGCCATAAAAGAATAAGTCATTCATGGCATTCAGGCTATCCTGTATAAAGATGGCGCTGGTCTGATCCTCTGCGATAGGCTGCAAGTGACGTTGTGCACGGCTCATTTGATACGCCTGCATCGCTGCACGGTTCAACAATTTGAGATAAGTTTGTGCCGCTTGCTCGCGTTGGTCTTTGGGCACAGCGCTTTCAATAATGCGTGATAACTCACTGTAGCCGCCACGCTTGAAGGTCATTAGCAATTGCTGCAAGCTTTGCTCAAACTGCGCTCGTAATGTGGGGTTATTACCTGGCATTTGCGCGGCCACCTGCTGCGCGATCGCCTGAATCGACTTGTCATCGCGCAAGGTTTGGCGCAATCGCATAAAACCGGTGATTTCCATGTCGTCATCTGCGGGAATGCGCAAGTACTTGAAGTCCTCCTGCACGGTCTCACGCATGCCAGAGACGAAATAAGCGCGGCCATCCAGCATCAGAGGCTGCATGTAATTGACATACTCACGTGCCTGGCCACTGGCATTGCGCAATTTGAACGTGGTGTTTGGACCCACATTGTGCGGCTTACCTTTACCATCCGCCGACAAATTCAGGATATTAAACTGGCGAAACTCATTGAATTCGACGGTCAGCTTTTGCGCGCCGTCACCGAGCGAGCCTTTTTGCAAGATCACGCCATCCACATCAAAGCCATCCTGCTGGTTAGCGGCCAAATCCCAGAGTTTGAATTTGAGCTGTGAGCCACCATCCTGAAAGTCAGATTGGTAAATCGCAATCCCTTTGTAAATAAAAGGATGATTCACTCTGACCGTCGCCTCAATCGGTTGCTTCAGGTCTGAATCAGTGATGAGGATATCGCTTTCAAACGATTTCGGCATCCCGGTCGGGTAATGCTCGATACGAAAGTCCTTGAGCATGACCGTAAAAGGTAATTCTTGGACCAGATAGCCATCACGCACCCGTAAGAAAGACACGTTATCCCGTTCGCCTTCCGGCAAGGTCATATTGGCGCGGAATGAAAGGTTGCCCACCCCCAGCCGACTCTCAGGCGGCACCTGGCGTGAAGGAATATCGCGCGTCTCAACCTTTTTGTAACCCAGCAATTCCTGAATCTTGAACGGCAAATTGCCATCGAGCAGGCCACCAAAACAAATCACCACAATCGCGGCATGCGTAAAGATATAGCCCAAGCGCTGATGCGTCCCCAATTTGGCCGCAATCAGCACATCGCCATTAATTTGTGGCGTGGCCTTAAAAGTGTAACGCTCTGCCGTCAACCAGGCGGACAACTGTGACTGTAAGGCGGTTGCTGCCGAAGCCGTCGTCAGGCTGGCCTGATGCTCAAATAAACGTAAGGATTTTTCAGTGGCATGCTCTTTATAGGTTTTCCATTCCTTGAGCATGAGCGGTGTATTCCGCAGCACGCACAAGGTAGTTGAAATCACCAAAAACAGTAAAATCACCAAAAACCACGCCGCATGATAGACATCCAGCAACCCCAGCAATTCGAACAATTCAAACCAGAATTGACCGAACTTGACGATGTAATTGGTATAGGGCTCATTCTGCTTGAGTACGGTACCAATAATCGACGCAACGCCCAACAGCGTTAACAAGCTCACGGCAAAACGCATGGAACTCAGTAACTCATAAACACGCCGGGAAAATGAAGCTGGAGATTTCAAATCGTTCTCGTCAAAAGATGGATAAGTTTGGTTGCTGGTCAGTCACGGTCTTAACGCAAGGCCCGCTGTTGTGGACGACACAAAACTGCAAAGGTTGCATACGGCTACAGTAAAAAAGGTGGCCAAAGCCACCTTTTTCGAGCAGTCAAAAATTAACGCAAGCCTTGGATATAGTCTGCAACAGCCTGCATCTCGGCATCGCTCATTTTACCGGCGATGGTCATCATCATTGGTGCATTGGCGCGCTCACCAGTGCGGAAAGTACGCAGTTGCTGCAAGGTGTAATCTGCATGCTGCCCGGCCAAGCGCGGAAACTGCTTGGGCAATCCGGCACCCGTCGCGCCATGGCAAGCTGCACAGGCAGGCACTTGCGTTGCAGCAATCCCGCCGCGATAGATCTTCTCGCCCAGTGAGCCTTTACCATTGCTTTTCGCCTTGTTCAGCTTGATGCTTTGGGAAGAAAAGTATTTTGCCAGGCCTTCCATGTCTTCCTGGCTTAAGGCACCGGCCATGCCGGACATCACTGCGTTGGCACGCGTGCCTTCCTTAAAGTTAGTCAACTGCTTGACCAGATACTCAGGATGCTGACCCGCCAACTTGGGGTTGGTCGTAATCACACTGTTACCATCTGCGCCATGACAAGCCGCACAGACGTTCTGCACGATTTTCTCAGGGCCATTGACCGCTGGCGCCGCCGCAGGGGCCGCTTCCTCAGCAAAAACAGGCTGCAAGCCAGTTGCCAGCAATAAAAACAATCCCGCTTTAAAACTCTTTAACATATCTGAATGCCCCAACGTTTTTATTCTGCAGCATTTTATCAAACAAAGCCTGTTCGTGATAGCATGCAAGCCTGAATAGTCCACAAATCTTGAGTCAGCTCAACGCCATCATGCCTGTTTTCCAAAATGCCAGCTTTCACCTCTCTGCACACCACCTGCGGGACTTGCCCCCAGCCAGTGGCATTGAAGTAGCATTTGCCGGCCGGTCTAACGCCGGAAAATCGAGCGCGCTGAACACTTTGGCCAACCACAACCGGCTCGCGTTTGTGAGCAAGCAACCAGGCCGCACACAGCTGATTAACTTTTTCACCCTGGGCGATGACAAGCACCTGGTTGACCTGCCTGGCTACGGTTACGCCAAGGTGCCTGAAGCCATGCGCATGCATTGGCAAAACGTGCTGTCCCGCTACCTGAGCGAACGCAGCAGCCTGGCCGGCCTGGTACTGGTCATGGATAGCCGTCACCCACTCACACCACTAGACCGGCAAATGCTGGACTGGTTCTGTCCCAGCGGCAAACCGGTGCACGTACTGCTGACTAAAAGCGACAAATTGTCGCGAAGCGAATCTACCATCACCTTAGGTAAAGTCCGCAAAGAGCTCCAAGCCAACTGGGGAAATGCCATCTCCGTGCAACTCTTTTCCAGCCTGAAAAAGCAAGGGGTTGATGAAGCAGAAAAAGTGCTGGGCGAATGGTTCTTCGGTGGTGACACCCAAACGGAAGCGGTGGCGCCAGCCAGCGAATAAAAAAGGCAGACGCACAGTCTGCCTTTTTAGTGGACCTTAAACGCGCCTAAACACCAAATCCCACACCCCGTGTCCCAACTTGAGACCCCGGTTTTCAAACTTGGTGAGCGGACGGTAGGCCGGTTTCTCGGCATAATCTGCCGCAGTATTCTGCAACTGTGGCTCTGCGCGCAATACCTCAAGTACCCACTCGGCATACTCCTGCCAGTCAGTCGCCACATGAATGTAAGCGCCCGCTTTCAATTTTGAGCACAACAGTTTTACAAACTCAGCCTGGATCAATCGACGTTTGTGATGACGTTTTTTGTGCCAGGGATCGGGAAAGAAAATGTGTACGCCATCCAGCGAACCGTCTGCCAACATCTGCTGTAACACCTCAACCGCATCATGCTGAATAATACGGATATTCTGGATATCCCCCTCCTGCATCAACTTGAGCAGACTCCCCACGCCTGGAGTATGTACCTCGACTGCCAGAAAGTCATAGTCAGGCAAGGTTTGTGCAATCTTTGCCGTCGCATCCCCCATGCCAAAGCCGATCTCAAGGATTTTTTTGCTCTCGCTACGCGCGAATGCCTGATTCAGATCGAGCGGCTGCGCTGCATACTCGATCCCGAATTGCGGCCAGGCCGTTTGTAATGCGCGCTCCTGGCCCTTGGTCAAGCGGCCCTGACGCAGCACAAAACTGCGGATACGGCGTTGATAAGGCGCTTCGTCAATCGGGAGGGTTTGGTCTAATTCACTCATGGGGCGCATTATACTTGAGAGGCATGCTTTTGATTTTGTGATTTTTACGGTCTGCGCTTTCAGCTTCATTGCAACCACTCGCGAGTACAACAATGTGTCAATCAAGGTTGCATTCACTCAAGCGCAACCATGGCTGATTCAAGCAGACACGGCCGCCATCGACCGGCCTAAACTTAAAGCTGATGCCGCTTATCCCCTTGCAAAAAGCCCAGCAATGGCAACGAGATCCCTTTACTCAAAGCCAATACCTTGAATAATTCACCCATCTCCGCCGGTGACAACAGCTTTTGCACCGCAGCCACCTGCGGCAAATAATGGGCACTGTCTTCGGGATTGATCTGCTGTAGCAATTGCAGAATGCCGCAATTGATCAAAAACTGGGCTTGATTGGTGTATCCCGCGCAATCGAGTCCATGTGCCAATGCCGTTTCGGCCATGGCGGTAAAATCGACGTGGGCGGTGATGTCTTGCAAGCCGGGATACCGCAAGGGATCATCATGCGCATAGTGCTGATAATGACACATCAGTGTGCCCTGGTTGCGCTGCGGGTGATAGTACTCGCGGGCACTGAAGCCGTAATCAGGCAGCAAGATCAATCCTTGCTGCAACATCGCGGCGAGACTGGCGATCAATCCTTGTGCTGCAGGATTGATTTCGGTGAGATACCCTTCTGGCAACTGAGCGGCGTCGATGTGTGCGACGTCTGCTTCATTTTGCAAAGGGCGCGTTTGCCATACAAAACCATGTTCATAGCCAACCCCGCGCTCCAGCCAGCGGCCGCCATGCCACTCCACCAGCTGTACCGGGATTGCATCCAGCACTTCATTGCCAATCACCACGCCCGTGAATTGCTCAGGCAAACGATCCAGCCATTGCACCCGTGCATAAAGTTCGGCTGGCAAGCCTGCCTGCAAGCTTTCTTGCTGGCGCATCCGTAAGTTGGCACTTACCTCAAGGATGTAGTAGTGTGGGTGCAGCTGGTGCTGGGTATGCAGCGCCCGCAGCAAGCCTTGCGCCAATCTGCCGGTGCCTGCACCGAGCTCCAAAATAGCCCCCCCGGTTTCTAACAACACTGGAGCAAGCTGGTTGGCGATGGCGCGCGCAAAAAGTGGCGAAATCTGCGGGGCGGTCACAAAATCGCCGCCTATACCGAACTTATTGCCGCCGCCGCTGTAATATCCGAGGTGTGGCGTATACAAGGCTTGCTGCATGTAATCCGCAAAGGAAATCCAGCCGCCTTGTTGCTCAATATGCGCTTTGATCTGTTGGTGCAGGGCGTCGCTGTGCGCCTGCATCAGCGCATCCGGCACAGGCAAGCGGGAAGAAGTGGGTTGAACAGTCATTCAATCATTATAATGTGAGCCGTTTAGAAAAGAGTACAACGTGAAATTCAGCCCTAACAATAAAGTGGTATTGATTACTGGCGGTGCCAAACGGGTAGGCGCCGCCATCACCCGCGCCTTGCACCAGCAAGGGGCCAATGTGATGTTGCACTACCACACCAGTCAGCGAGAAGCCGAAACACTGCAAGCAGAGCTCAACCAGACGCGTGCCGACAGTGTAGCGATCATGCAGGCCAACCTACTGCAAACGGCAGATTTACCCAAACTGATCCAAGCCACCTTGCAACAATTCGGCCGACTCGATGCACTGATCAACAACGCTTCCAGCTATTATGCGACACCCCTCGGTGGCATTAGCGAAGCACAATGGGACGAACTCACCGGCAGCAACCTTAAAGCGCCCTTATTTTTAAGCCAGGCCGCCGCCGATGCCCTGTTCGCCAGCCGGGGATGCATCGTCAACATCACGGACATGCACATAGAGCGCCCGAAAAAGCATTACATCGTTTACAGTGCCGCCAAAGCCGGTCTGGTCAACCTGACCAAATCGCTGGCGCAGGAGTTGGCGCCCAATGTACGCGTCAATGCGGTCGCACCTGGGCCAGTATTGTGGCCAGAAGACCATCAGGAGTTTGATGAAATCTACCGGCAACAGGTCGTCAACCAGACCCTGCTTAAGCGCACAGGCGAACCGGAAGATATTGCCAAGGCGGTCAAGTTTCTGGTGTATGACGCGCCGTTTATCACCGGCCATGTGCTGGCCGTGGATGGCGGCCGCCATTTAAGTATGTAACTCAGCGATGCGGATTAAAGAGCAGACCATCACTATCCATGCTGCTGCACCCCCCAAACCCCAATTGGGTGCAGCCTGCAATGGCTGTGGTGTCTGTTGTGCGGCCGAGCCCTGCCCGGTGAGTCTGACCCTGCTCTGGCCGCATCAAACCCCGTGCCGCGCCCTGATCTGGAGTGAAGTTGAAAAACGTTATTTTTGCGGCATGGTCAGTGCGCCGGCGCAATTTTTAAGCTGGCTACCGACCGGGCTCAACCGGGCGGCCAGCCGATTATTCAGACGCTGGATTGCTGCAGATACGCGATGCGATGCAGATGTTACGCTGGAATAAACAAAATCACCTCAAATAATCAAACACTTACCATTTTTACGCCCGGCTTTCCGCTATAATGCGCGCCTATGAAGATCAAACATTACCCTGACGATGTCAGCCAGAATTTTTTAAAGCTGCGCAACCAGTTGATTAGTGCCACCGGTAAAGCCATTGGTGACTACAACATGATTGAGGAAGGCGATACCGTGCTGGTGTGCATGAGCGGCGGCAAAGACAGCCATGCCATGCTCATGATTCTGCTGGCGCTGCAAGAACGCGCGCCGATCAACTTCAAACTGATTGCGATGAATCTGGACCAGAAGCAGCCGGGCTTTCCAGCCGACATTCTGCCTGCCTACTTAGAAAAACTGGGTGTGGAATATCGCATCGTCGAGGCCGACACCTATTCCATCGTCAAGGAAAAAATCCCTGAGGGTAAAACCACTTGCAGCCTGTGTTCACGCCTGCGTCGTGGCATTATTTACACCACGGCACAGCAATTGGGTGCTAACAAGATTGCGCTGGGACACCATCGCGATGATATTGTGCAAACCTTGTTCTTAAACATGTTTTACGGGGCCAAGATGAAGGCGATGCCGCCCAAGCTGGCGACCAACCGTGGCGAATTCATGGTGATCCGCCCGCTGGCCTATTGTGCCGAAAAAGACATTGCCGCTTATGCACGCGGCATGCAGTTTCCGATTATTCCGTGTGATTTGTGCGGCAGCCAGGAAAACTTGCAGCGGCAAAAAGTGAAAGACATGCTTAACAACTGGGAGCGTGAACAACCCGGTCGCATCAATAATATTTTCCGTGCCATTGGTAATGTAGAGCCCTCACACTTGGCAGATTTTGACTTGTATGACTTCAAGCATTTGAGCCAGGCCAAAGAGGAGGATGAAGATCCCATGTTTGACCATGAGAAATTTTCGAGCAACGACATGGCACTGACCATTGCCACGCAAGACGAAAAACATATTGCCTTTGCACGCAAACCGTTTCCAGTTGCGGTGTCCACTGAAGAATAAAACAACTATTTGAGGATGACAGGTGTATAAAACGGCACTTTCTTGTATGGAAGGTTGTCTAGCCGTTGCAACGCTTGCTATTATCTAGCCAACGCTTAAACAGACTACGCAATGTCCAAACTACTGATTGTAGAATCCCCTTCCAAAGCCAAAACCCTAAAAAAGTATTTGGGCGGCGACTTTGAAGTCTTGGCCTCTTACGGGCATGTACGAGACCTGATTCCGAAAAATGGCGCCGTCGATCCAACTCAGCAGTTTGCCATGAAGTACGGCATTATCGACCGCAACAGCAAGCATGTAGATGCGATTGCCAAAGCAGTCAAAAATGCAGACAGCATTTATCTGGCAACCGACCCGGATCGCGAAGGCGAGGCCATCTCCTGGCATATTGCCGAGATTCTGGCCGAGAAAAAGCTGATCAAGAACAAATTGCTCAAACGCGTTGAGTTTAACGAAATCACGCAAACCGCCGTCAAGTATGCGATTGATCATCCGCGCGACATTTCGATGGACCTGGTCAATGCGCAGCAGGCGCGCCGCGCGCTGGACTATCTGGTTGGCTTTAATTTATCGCCCCTACTATGGAAAAAGATCCGCCGCGGCCTCTCGGCTGGCCGCGTGCAGAGCCCGGCCTTGCGCCTGATTGTTGAACGCGAGCTCGAAATCGAAGCCTTTAGCAGTCAGGAATACTGGAGCATCCATATGGGTGCGCTCAAGCATGCGCATGGTTTTGAAGCCAAGCTGGTGCAGCTCAATGGGGTAAAAGTCGAACAGTTCACCGTCATCAATCATGACCAGCAAGCCGATATCGTCGGCAAACTACTGCTGGCGTCTGCCGGCAAAACAACGGTCACCCGCGTTGAGAAAAAACAACGCAGCCGGAGTCCGGCAGCCCCATTCACCACGTCAACCTTGCAACAAGAGGCGGTGCGCAAGCTGGGCTTTACCACCAGCCGCGCCATGCGTGTTGCACAACAACTGTATGAAGGGGTAGACGTGGGTAGCGGCACCGTCGGCTTGATTACCTACATGCGTACCGACTCGTTCAGTTTGGCCACCGAAGCCGTCATGCAAATCCGCGACTACGTGAAAAAGCATTTTGACGCAGACTACCTGCCTAAAGCGCCCATCATGTACAAAACCAAAGCGAAGAATGCTCAAGAGGCGCATGAGGCGATCCGCCCTACCGACATTACACGGACGCCAGCCAGTGTGCGTCAATATCTCAATGACGAGCAGTTCAAACTGTATGAAATGATCTGGAAGCGCACGCTGGCTTGTCAGATGACACAGGCAAAATATGACGCGGTCAGCGTTGATCTGGCCGTCGGCTCCGAGGCTAACCTGTTCCGGGCCAGTGGGCAAACGCTGGTCTTCCCTGGCTTTATTGCCGTCTATATGGAAGGCAAGGACGACGACAAAGACGACGAAGATGCCGAGGCCAAACTACCGCACCTGGAAACAGGCGAAGTGCTGAACGTTGAGCGTATTTATGGCGAGCAACATTTTACCGAGCCGCCGCCGCGTTACTCTGAGGCCAGCCTGGTCAAAGCACTGGAAGAATACGGTATTGGCCGCCCCTCGACGTATGCGAGCATTATCTCCACCTTGCAAGACCGCGAGTATGTTCTACTGGATAAGAAACGCTTTACCCCTACGGACGTAGGTCGTGTCGTCAACAAGTTTTTGACCGAGCACTTTACCCAGTATGTGGATTATGACTTTACCGCCAAACTCGAAAACGAGCTCGATGAAATTGCGGAGGGGAATTTAGACTGGGTGCCCGTCATGGACAAATTCTGGCAAGGGTTTAACCAGCAGATTCAGGTCAAGGCCGATGTCGAACGTCCGGGCAATGAGCTCATCGATGAACAATGTCCCAAATGTGGCCGCCAGTTGCAGAAACAACTGAGCCGCTATGGTAGCTTTATCGGTTGTACCGGCTACAACGCCACCCCCAAATGTGATTACAAACGCAGCCTGGATGGTGAAACCAATGCCGCCGCCGAACCGGTCGTCATCGGTCAGGACACGGAAACCCAAAAAGACATTTACCTGATGAACGGCCCTTATGGCCCCTATTTGCAGGTAGGTCAGCCCGTGGAAGGCGAAAAGAAAAAACCAAAACGCGTCAGCATCCCCAAAGAGATCCCCCTCAGCCAGATCAATATTGATACGGCGCACATGCTGCTCAGCCTGCCTCGGGACCTGGGCGCACACCCGGAAACCGGTAAAAAAATCGTCGCCAATATTGGCCGCTTTGGCCCCTACGTCAATCACGACGGCAAGTTCAAGTCCATCCCAAAAACTGAAAGCGTGTTCAGCATTACGCTGGAAGGCGCAGTCGCACTGTTGGCGGCTGCCGGGGGCCCGGCACCGCTGGCTGATTTGGGGGCGCACCCTTCAGGCGAGGGGCGTATTGAGGTATTCTCAGGGCGTTATGGTCCCTATGTACAACATAGCGGGATCCGCGCCACACTGCCAAAGAGTGTGACGCCGGAAGAGTTAACCGTTGAGCAAGCGCTAGAGTTATTGGCCGAAAAGGCAGCGAAAGACGGTGGCACTAAAACTGGTAAAAAAACGACAGCTAAAAAAGCGCCTGCCAAAAAGACAACAACCAAGACAACCACAAGCAAACGCACAAAAAAAACCGAAGCAGAATAAATAAAGGGAGCTAAGCTCCCTTTATTTATTGTTGCAGCGATGGCGAGGACTAATGATTCGTCCATAAATGATCAATGTTGTCTACGCCCCAAGCTGCAGCGGACTCATTGCCTACAATCTCATCCATTCCCTTGGATAAATCTAATTCAACCACGGGAATACGCGTTTTGGATTTTGTGGAGAAAAACACCTTCACGACCGGCTTGAGTAAACTGTCAGGCGATTGCCTGACCACGACAGCCAAACGGCCAGACTTCAAAATTACCACAGTCCCCACAGGATAAATACCCAAGCTCTTGACGAAAGCCTTAAAGATGACCGGATCAAAATGCCCGGCCCAACTGGCCATACGTTTGAGTGCCATACCTGGCTCCCAAGCCGGTTTATATGAACGGGTCGACGTAACGGCATCATACACGTCACAAATAGCGCCCATCTTTGCAAAAATACTAATGCGGTCTCCAGACAGTCGCTTGGGATAGCCGCTTCCGTCCACTTTCTCATGATGATGCAAACAAACATCGAGCGTGACTTCATCGGCAACATTCGCTTTAAGCAACATATCGTAGCCCAACTGCGGATGCTGGCGGACGATATCAAACTCCTGATCAGAGAGTGCGCCAGGTTTATTCAAAATATCCAGCGGAATCGCAGCTTTGCCCATATCATGCATTAATCCGGCCAATCCGGCTTTACGGATCTCTGCATCAGAAAGCTTGAGCTCTTTTGCCAGGGCCGCCATCAGTGCGCATACCGCCACCGAGTGCATATACGTGTAATCATCTACCGTTTTTAGCCGTACCAGACTAATCAGCGCATGTGAATTACGCGTAACAGAGGCAGAAATTTCTTCCACGATGGGCATCACTGCTTCTGCCTCTATTGCTTTACCCAGGCGCAAATCCTGAAACATTGAGTTAATGGCTTTGCGCGAAGAAGCAATGATCTTAACCGCTTGCTCTCGCTCAGCCTCAATCGTGGTCGGGGTGTGTCTATTCGGATCAGGTGAGGCGGGCGGTGGGGAAGGTGCCGGACCATCCAGCTCAAGCATGACCAGCTCCTTATCGGACAAGGCTGGCTGCGGAGGGGGTTCAGACAAAGTTTTTCTGACCTTAGCAATATCCAGGCCTTGGCTGACATCAATCACCACTTCTTGGATGCGGCTGGCAAGAAGCTTCTGCAAGTCTTCCGGGTCCTTGAGCACAAACTTGCTGCGCCAAAATGGATGATCCATCCACGGCCCCTTGAGCTCATGAATGTACATGCCTAGGCGCACGTCCTTCACTTTAATTGTTTTAAGCATCCCGTTTACAACCCCCATACAACTGCTAACAATTTTACAATTGATTCAGGTCAAATAGCCATAAAAAAAGAGGGCAAATGCCCTCTTGAAAATTACTTTTACGTGAATGTTGTTTACAATCCTGCCGCCGCGCGCAGTGCTGCCGCCTTGTCGGTATTTTCCCAGCTGAACTCAGGTTCATCGCGGCCAAAGTGACCATATGCTGCTGTTTTGCTGTAAATAGGTCGCAACAGGTCCAACATTTTGACAATGCCTTTGGGACGCAAGTCAAAATGCTCGCGTACCAATTGTGTCAGACGTTCATCAGACACCTTGCCGGTACCATAGGTCTCGACCATGATAGAGGTCGGTTGCGCCACGCCAATCGCATAGCTCACCTGCACCAGACACTTGTCCGCCAAGCCTGCCGCCACAATATTTTTGGCGACATAACGACCCGCATAAGCGGCTGAACGGTCAACTTTGGAAGGGTCTTTGCCAGAGAATGCGCCACCACCATGGGGTGCAGCACCGCCATAGGTATCCACAATAATTTTGCGGCCGGTCAGACCGCAATCACCTTGCGGGCCGCCAATGACAAAACGACCTGTCGGATTGACTAGGTATTTAATCTCGCCTTTGATCAATTCTGCGGGCAAGGTCGGTTTGATAATTTCTTCAATGACAGCTTCACGAATGGCTTCTAAAGTCATCTCAGGGGCATGTTGGGTAGACACCAGCACGGTGTCAATTTTATGCGGTTTGCCATCGACATACTGGATTGTGACTTGTGATTTGGCATCTGGACGCAGCCAAGGCAAACGGCCATCTTTACGCAGCTGCGATTGACGCTCCATGACTCGGTGGCTCAACCAGATGGGCAAAGGCATCAGTTGTGGCGTTTCGTTCACGGCATAGCCAAACATGAGTCCCTGATCACCCGCGCCCTGATCCAGCGGATCATCATTGGCGTTATCGACGCCTTGCGCAATGTCCGGGGACTGTTTGTCATAAGCCACCAGTACCGCACAACCTTTGTAGTCAATGCCGTAATCGGTATTGTCGTAGCCGATACGCTTGACTGCATCCCGGGCCACTTTGATGTAATCCACATTGGCTGTGGTTGTAATCTCACCAGCCAACACAATCAAACCAGTATTTGCCAGGGTTTCCGCCGCCACACGTGCTGTCGGATCTTGGGCGAGAATGGCATCGAGAATGCTGTCAGAAACTTGATCGGCCAGTTTGTCAGGATGACCTTCGGAAACGGATTCCGAAGTAAAAAGATATTCACTCATGTTTGACGCCTTGAAAAGTATAAAGAGTTGATAAAAGCGATCGACTAAAGGCTAAAGCCGACCGCAAAATTGGGAACGAAGATTCTACCCGAGTTTAACGGCAACAAGGAATAAATATGCGGACCATGGATGCCTTCAACGGCGTGATAAGGTATTATCTTGAGCTATGAAATTAAGATTCACCAAAATGCAGGGCGCCGGCAATGACTTTGTCGTCATCGATGCGACTCGCGCACCCGTCAACCTCTCCCATGCCCAAATCCAGCACATCGCCAACCGCTATTTTGGCGTGGGTTGCGACCAGTTATTGATGGTCGAGTCGACGACCACGCCTGACGTGGACTTTCGTTACCGCATTTTTAATGCAGATGGTGGCGAAGTTGAGCAATGCGGCAATGGGGCCAGGTGTTTTGTGCGATTTGTCGTGGATAAAGGGCTCACAGACAAACACGAAATCAAGGTCGAAACCGCCAGTGGCGTGATTACGCTCAAATTACAAGAAGACGGACAAGTCACCGTGAATATGGGCGCGCCTCGTTTTACACCCGCGCAGATCCCTTTTGAGGCTGAGCAACAAGCAACCACTTATGAATTGCCATTGGCGAGCGAAACCATCACAGTCAGCGCAGTATCCATGGGCAACCCGCATGCAGTCATGCTGGTAGACAATGTGCATACGGCTGAAGTCGCCAGCCTTGGTCCGCAAATAGAATCGCATCCTCAATTTCCGCAACGCGTGAATGCTGGTTTTATGCAGGTCCTGAACGAGCATGAGATCAATTTGCGTGTCTATGAACGCGGCAGTGGTGAAACGCTGGCTTGCGGCACTGGCGCCTGCGCGGCAGCCGTCAGTGGCATCCAACTGGGTACACTACAAAGCCCGATCAAAGTCCATACCCGTGGCGGCATCCTCACTATCCAATGGGCAGGCGGAGAGTCGCCCGTCTTGATGACCGGGCCGGCAGAGATTGTATTTGACGGCGAAATTGAAATTTAAAACAAAGAACTTAAGATAAAGAACAGCAGTATCATGGAAGAAAGCATTAACGAAAACGACATCAAGCATTACCTCAAAGCACACCCTGACTTCTTTGAGCGTCATGCCCACCTACTGGCAGAGCTGTTCCTGCCCAGTCCACATGGCAAAGGCACTATTTCACTGGCTGAACGCCAGCAAATCGCCCAGCGCGACAAAATTCGTGTACTGGAATCCAGATTCACCGAGCTGATCCTGACTGCTGAAGAAAACGAAACCACCGCCAACAAGGTGCACGAGCTGACTTTAGGCTTGCTGTATGCCAAAGACGTGCCGGCCTTGCATGCGCATCTGGTCGAGTTTTTGTCCAGCCAGTTTCAGTTGCCAAATACACAACTCAAACTATGGGCCAATGACGCCCATGCGCCAGACAGCCTGTTTATTGCGGCAGAAGACTCGCTCAAAAACTGGGCCAAAGACTTGAGCCAACCTTACTGTGGCACGCTGCCGACCATGGATATTGCTGGCTGGTTTAGTGAAACCCCGGCTTCGCTGGCCGTGATTCCGATGCGCTACCAGGAAGTGACGTTTGGTCTGATGGCCATCCCCAGCGAGCAACGCAGCCGCTTTTATGCGGGCATGGGCACGTTGTTCCTTAACCGAATCGGTGAACTGGTCAGCGCCTCGCTGGCACGCTATATCGTATGAAAGCCCCCGCTGAGGTTTCCGCCAAGAGGGATCTTCTTGCGGCAATTGTCAGCGTAAATCAACCATGGCAACGCAGCCAGATTGCCGCGTTGGCTGTGACCCAGAGTCCGCATGAACAAGCATGGTCACTCCAACTGCGGCGGGCACTGGCTACCGCTGACTCATATTTAAAGTACTGCGGATACTCGCATGCATGAATTGCTAGATGACTACCTCGATTTTCTGCATTTCGAGCGTGGTCTCAGTGAACACACCCGCAACAACTACCAGCGTGACCTAGAACAACTGCTCGCGCAACACGGGCACACGCTGCAATCGATCACCCCGCAACACATCCGTCGAAGCATCGCCACCCTGCATAGCCAAGGCCTGAGTGGCCGCAGCATCGCGCGCATGCTCTCCAGCTGGCGCGGCTTCTTCCGTTATCTGGTCCTGCATCACCAATTCCCCTCCAATCCGGTCATCGGCTTGCGCGCACCCAAAGCCGCCAAAACGCTGCCACACGCGTTATCCATCGAGCAAACCATCAAACTGGTCGAACTGGAGGGCGATACCGCCATCATTGTGCGCGACCGCGCCATGCTGGAACTGTTCTACTCCTCAGGCTTGCGACTGAGCGAACTGGTCGGCCTCAACCTGGACCGGCTGGATTTAAATGAAGGCATGGTCACCGTCACCGGCAAAGGCAATAAAACACGGATGGTCCCGCTGGGTAGCAAAGCCGTTGCTGCACTGAAGGCCTGGTTGGCCCAGCGACCACTGTGGCTGCTCAAACAGCCACAGCAACCCGCGGTCTTCATTAGCCAGCAAGGTCGCCGCCTCAATGGTCGCAGCATCCAAAAGCGCATCAGTGACTGGGCCATCAAGCAGGGCCTGCATAACCAGGTGCATCCTCATATGCTGCGTCACAGCTTTGCCAGTCACGTACTCCAAAGTAGCGGTGACTTACGTGCCGTACAAGAAATGCTTGGGCACGCCAATATCAGCACCACCCAGGTGTATACACATCTGGATTTTCAGCATTTGAGCAAAGTGTATGACGCTGCACACCCGCGTGCCAAAAAAAAATAAATGGCTGAATCAATGGCCTAGCCTTTACCCTAGTCCTCACATGGTTTTGCAAGTGCATAAATTGTGGCAAAATAACCCTACTAAATTGGTAAACTTTCTACCAGTCTCGTGACTCTAAAGTCACATCGCCTGCGTTTAGTCATGACAGGCAGTTATTTCAATCAAACCTAAAAAAGGAAATTCCATGGAACACGTCTTACCAGCATTGCCTTTTGCAAAAAATGCATTAGCCCCACACATGTCTGAAGAAACTTTTGACTATCACTATGGCAAACACCACCAAGCCTACGTCACCAACCTCAACAACCTGATCAAAGGCACCGAGTTTGAAAATGCCAGCCTGGAAGAGATTGTGAAAAAATCTTCTGCTGGCATCTACAACAACTCTGCACAAATCTGGAACCATACCTTCTTCTGGAACTGCCTGTCTCCAAACGGTGGTGGTGAGCCAACAGGTGCATTGGCTGCAGCCATCAATGCCAAATGGGGCTCTTATGAAGAGTTCAAAAAAGCTTTCCAAGCTTCAGCAGTCGGCAACTTTGGTTCAGGCTGGACCTGGTTGGTGAAAAAAGCCGACGGTTCTGTAGACATCGTCAACATGGGCGCCGCGGGCACCCCATTGACCACAGGCGACACTGCATTGTTGACCATCGACGTTTGGGAACACGCCTACTACATCGACCACCGCAATGCCCGTCCTAAATTCGTGGAAACATTCCTTAATCATCTGGTGAACTGGGAATTTGCAGCAAAAAACTTTGCTTAATTCGCAGAGTCGTTGGCGACAATAAACTAAAAGTCGCAAACATTAACCTGTATATTAAAAGCGTTGTTTGGTGATACCAAACACCTGCGCTAAAGCCCCGGACCTTCTGGGGCTTTATTTTTTCCTGGTTGATCAGTTTGAATAGAGACGCTTGGTAATCATGCCTTTGTGAGGTGAGGCTGACTTTCTCTGAAAGTATTTTCTCTGTCATTTACAAGTGAATGATTGCATTTTTATCGTATTGCACGATTTTAATCACGCCCAAACTTGGACTTAACGCACTATCAAAGTGCATAAATATTGATCACTTTTATAGGAATTCCATTTAAAACAAGGATTTACTGACTGGCATATTAGTTGCTAGTTTAGTCATGTGGGGCAGCAGGTATGAACGCTGCATTACCTAATGGTTGGCTAGGGTTCCGGCTTACGTGAGTGAGTGCTGGTCCGAGAGCTGACGACCTCCAAGAGGTTACACGGCGGGATAAAAGCCCGGGAGATAGCAACATTTTGAATGTTAGCTGCTCCCTTGCCGAATAATTTACTTGGAGTTCTCCTATGCTAGTTCGACGCTTTACAATCGCACTGACGCTGCTTTGCTTTTCTCTATTCAATACCACTGCATTCGCTGCTGACTCAAAAAAACAATTCAATATTTGCTGGACCATTTATGCTGGATGGATGCCATGGGATTATGCGCAAGCAAAAGGCATCGTCGCCAAATGGGCAAAGAAATACGGTATCACGATTAAAGTTACTCAGTTGAACGATTATGCTGAGTCCATTAATCAATATACCGCAGGGCAATTTGATGGTTGCAGTATGGCCAATCTGGATGCATTGGTTGTGCCAGCGGCGGGTGGCGTTGACTCCACCGCATTAATTGTCGGCGACTATTCAAATGGTAACGACGGTATTGTCATTAAGGGTGCGAATAAACAGATCAAGGACCTCAAGGGGCAAAGCGTACACTTGGTTCAATATTCTGTATCGCATTACTTACTGGCGAGAGCTCTGGAACAGGCCGGACTCACCCAGAAGGACTTGAAGTTAGTCAATGTCTCAGATGCAGATGTTGTCGCCGCTTTTAGCACGCCGTCTGTGAAAGCCATGGCAACCTGGAACCCTCAACTCTCTGAGTTAGCCGCGCTGCCAAATACCTCAAAAGCATTCACCTCCAGCCAAATTCCTGGCGAAATCATCGACTTGATGGTCGTCAATACAGACACTTTACGAAAAAAACCCTCGCTAGGGAAAGCTTTAACGGGCGCATGGTTTGAAGTGATGGCACTCATGAAAGCAAAAGATAAAGAGGCGTTGCAATACATGGCAAAGCACTCTGGCACAACCCTGGATTCATACATGCAGCAAATTTCCACCACCGCCCTGTTTTATGAACCTGCTGCCTCACTGGCCTTTGTCAGGGACGCGAAACTGCCAACGGTGATGCAAAAGGTCTCTAGTTTTTCTTTCGAGAATGGTTTGCTGGGGCCTGCAGCAAAATCCGCAACCGCCATTGGCATTGAATATCCCAACGGCGTCGTCACCGGTAATAGCAAAAATATCAAACTCAGATTCACTGACACGTATCTGCAAATGGCGGTTGATGGCAAGCTCTAAACAGGTCAATCATGAGATTAATTAATCAATACCCCAGCAGGGGGACGAGATGGATGCTTGCCGCAATCCCAATGATCTTGATCATTGTTGTGTATTTGGTGAACTCACATCTTCGCCTGGTTGAAAATCCAGAGGACAAGCTCCTTCCTAGTGTTTCTCAAATGTGGGAAGCCCTGAAGCTGATGGCCTTTACAGAAGACCCGTCCACTGGGACCTTTCTGATGCTGGATGACACCTTGTCCAGTTTGAAGCGACTAGGGATCAGCTTAGCCATGGTTGCATCGCTTGGGTTAACGCTCGGTATTTTATTAGGATCGATCCCGTTGTTACGGGCATCCCTTTCCCCTTTGGTCGCGATCATCTCCATGGTGCCGCCGCTGGCGATTCTTCCCATCCTGTTTATCGTGTTTGGCCTGGATGAGCTCTCTAAGATCATGCTGATTGTGATCGGACTCACGCCCATGCTGGCACGTGACCTGGAACAACGGGCACGAGAACTGCCCAAGGAAATCATCATTAAAGCGCAGACATTAGGCGCTAACTCATGGACGTTAATGATACGGGTGGTACTACCGCAATTACTGGCAAGATTGATGACTTCCCTGCGCTTACTGATGGGCTCAGCCTGGTTATTTCTGATTTCTGCGGAAGCCATCTCCTCGACAGAAGGCCTGGGATATCGCATCTTTCTCGTGCGTAGATATCTCGCGATGGATGTGATCTTGCCGTATGTTTTGTGGATCACCTTGCTGGCTTGGCTGACAGATTATGCACTCAAAAAACTGCATCAAGTCTGCTTTCCTTGGGCGGAAGGAGCGGACGCATGAGTTTTATAGAGTTTAAGAATGTGTGGCGAAGCTACGGAGACCATGTCGTTTTAGAGGGTCTGAATCTGAAGGTTGAAGAAGGCGAGTTTTGCACGCTGGTAGGCGCTTCAGGCTGCGGAAAATCCACACTCCTGCGCATGCTGCTGGGCCAGGAGACCCCGACCAAAGGTGAGATTCTTTTGGATGGGCAAAAACTCCCGGCAGAGCCAGACCCCTCCCGCGGGGTGGTATTCCAAAAGTACTCGGTGTTCCCGCACCTGACGGTTCTGGAGAATGTGGTCATAGGCATGGAGTTTTCCGCATCGCCTTTTTGGGGGCGCCTGTGGGGCGCTAAAAAGAAAGAAGCAAGACGCAAGGCTACGCAAATTCTCAGCCGTGTCGGGCTGGATCACCATTTGCATCAATACCCGTCTGCGCTATCGGGCGGCATGCAGCAACGCCTCGCCATCGCGCAGGCTTTGATCGCTCAACCACGTATCCTGTTGCTGGATGAACCCTTTGGCGCGCTGGATCCTGGTATTCGCAAAGATATGCATGCACTCATGTTAGAGCTATGCAAAGAGACAAAATTGACGGTCTTCATGGTCACCCATGACTTGTCCGAGGGCTTTCATTTGGGCACCCGATTGATGGTATTTGATAAGGTCAGAGTCGATCCACATGCACCCAAAGCCTACGGTGCGCGTATCACCTACGACATCAAGCTCAATCAGGACAGACGCCAGCAACAAGCGCAGGTGGCGACCTTGCCCACCCATGTGCTTAATCAAACGAATTAAAAGGTTTACCGATGAACAACGATACAAATACATCTAGCATCCTCTACGAAGAGCTTGTTCCAGGCGGAGGTCACACCTCCTTCATCCTGAAAAAAGACCAGGTTTTGCGCATGACCGACGTCGAAGGTCACGCCAATGTCAGCCTCATGATGTTGAATGCACATCAACACAGCGAGCGGCTGAACTTACCAGACACCTTAAAAGCGCAACACACGGCCAAGCTCACAAAAGGACATTGCTTTTACTCGGACATGGGGAGAGTACTCGCCGCCATCACAGAGGATACATGCGGTTGGCATGACAGTTTGGGCGGGGTGTTAAACGCTCAAGAAGTCCTAGCGAAATATGGCGTTGGCCGCTATCAGGAACTCAGAAATAATTTCTATCGTAATGGCACGGATAATCTGTTGGTTGAGATGGGTAAATGGAACCTTGATCTTCAAGACTTGCTCATGGTCGTCAACTTTTTTAGCAAAGTGACCGTGGATGACGAGGGATCCCTGTTCTTTGAGCCCAACCATTCTTGTGCAGGTGATTACGTGGAGTTGTATGCACCAATGGACACCTTGGTGATTCTGACCGCCATTCAACATCCATTGGATCCCAATCCTGAGTATCACCCCCGCCCCGTGCAACTGTCATGGCGCAACGCAGAGAGCGAAAGTATCAGTGAAGTGTGTCGACAGTCACGGCCAGAAAACGGTCGTGCTTTCCATAACACTGAACGCTTCTACCTGTGAGGAAAGAATCAATATGAACATCATCTCAAGCCCATTAGCTGCTGAAAAAGCCTTTTTTCACCATGTCATTCCGGCAGGCGAACCTTATTTGTTTGAAGTCAAAGCAGGACAGACATTCAGGCTGTTAGACAGTGAAGGTAACCAGGCCGTGGATACCCTTTTTTATAGCGCGAGCAATCCAAGAGAGCGTTATGACGCGCAACGGACCATGCGTAATCAGAACAAGGTTTACCTGACGACCGGTACAACGCTGTACTCAAATCTGGGCAATCCATTAGCCACGATTGTGGCAGATACCTGCGGTCGCCACGACACCCTGGGAGGCGCATGCGCTCAGGAAAGTAATACCGTACGTTATTCACTCGACAAGCGCTACATGCATAGTTGCAGAGACAATTTCATGTGCGCCTGTTTGCATGATGGCAGATTGAACAAGCGGGATATTGGCGCAAACATTAACTTCTTCATGAACGTTCCGGTCACTCCGGAGGGCGGCTTGACCTTTGCAGATGGCATTTCAGCGCCAGGCAAATATGTGGAATTAAAAGCGCACCAGGATTTAATTGTGTTGATCTCGAATTGCCCACAACTGAACAACCCATGTAATGGATGGAACCCAACCCAAGCGGAGGTGTTTGTATGGAACTAACATTCAAAAAGAAGATGATACGCGTCTTTCGAAAAGTGCTTGATGCCTTGTATCAAGGCATGACAGCAAGAGCAGACTTCTCTAAATAAACATGATTTAGTCAGTCACTTAACGGCTATCCAAATACTCACCTAGCCAGTGGATCCCGCTGTGGACGACCTCAGCGCGGTTTCGTATATGCGGGACGACCCGCCCTCAGAAGATCATTTGTATGTTCAATAAACTACTGATTGCAAATCGAGGGGCGATTGCTTGCCGCATCCTCCGCACCCTAAAAGCCCTGAACGTGAAAGGGGTGGCGGTTTATTCAGAATCGGACATTGCCAGTTTACATATTCAGCAGGCCGACGAAGCGATTAGCTTAGGTGAAGGCCCCGCTGCAAATACGTATCTCAATGTAGCGCGGATACTTGAAATCGCAAAAACCACCGGCGCGACTGCCATTCATCCTGGGTATGGTTTTTTATCTGAGAATGCAGCGTTCGCAGAAGCCTGCGAACAAGCAGGCATCGCCTTTATTGGCCCAACCCCGGAACAATTACGCGTTTTCGGGCTTAAGCACACGGCAAGGGCCATTGCAAAAGCCCATCAGGTGCCCATGCTGGAGGGCACTGAGTTGTTGGAGAGCGTGCACGAGGCGACCGCTGCAGCCAAGCAGGTAGGTTACCCGGTCATGCTGAAAAGTACCGCGGGGGGGGGTGGCATAGGTATGCGCGTGTGCTGGAACGAACGCGACCTTGCCGAAGCGTTTGAAGCCGTAAGGCGCTTGGGACAGAACAACTTTAGTGACTCTGGCGTGTTTATTGAAAAATACATTGAACGCGCCAGACACTTAGAGGTTCAGGTGTTTGGGGATGGCAAAGGTGAGGTCATTGCCTTGGGGGTGCGTGATTGCTCTGTGCAGCGCAGAAACCAAAAAGTATTAGAAGAAACCCCGGCGCCCAACTTGCCGGACGGCATGGCGCAGGCGCTATGTGAAGCGGCGATTAAATTAGCAAAAGCGGTTAATTACCGCAGTGCGGGCACCGTAGAATTTGTGTATGACAGCCTTGCCGAGCAATTTTATTTCCTCGAAGTGAATACCCGCTTACAGGTAGAGCATGGTGTTACCGAGCAAGTATGGGGTGTTGACCTGGTGCGTTGGATGATTGAATTGGCGGCTGGCGACTTACCGCCTTTGTCAGACATTCGCCAAACACTGCAACCCCATGGCCACGCAATACAAGCCCGCCTGTATGCGGAAGATCCTGGAAAAGACTTTCAACCCAGCCCTGGTTTGTTGACCAATGTTGCGTTTCCACATGCGGATGGAAAAGCATTGCGTGTAGACACATGGGTTGAGGCAGGCTGCGAAGTGCCGCCCTATTTTGACCCCATGATTGCAAAAGTGATTAGCTGGTCAACCACCAGGGAGGAGGCCAGAAAGCGTCTGGATGACGCGCTCGCAGAGACCGTGCTATACGGCGTAGAGACCAACCGTGACTACCTCAGACAAATATTATCCGACCAGCCATTTTCAGAAGGCCATCCCTGGACGCGCTGTCTTGAGGGTTTAGCCTATCAATCTCACACATTTGAAGTCCTTGTTCCAGGCACGCAAACCACCATTCAGGATTATCCTGGTCGCCAGGGATATTGGGCCGTCGGTGTTCCGCCCTCAGGCCCAATGGATAGCCTGGCTTTCCGTTTGGGGAATCGTTTGCTGGGGAACGAAGAACGTGCCGCCGGATTGGAAATCACCATGAGTGGTCCCACCTTGCGCTTCAATACGGATGCCGTTGTCGCTATCACGGGTGCAAACATCCCGGTAAAAGTGGATGGCGAGCAGGCGCCACAACATGTTTCTCTCCACATCAAGCGAGGGTCAACGTTAACCTTAGGCAAAATTGCCGAAACAGGCGCCCGCAGCTATTTGCTTTTCAGGGGCGGCCTGGAGATTCCTGAATATTTGGGCAGTAAAAGTACGTTTACGCTGGGCCAATTCGGCGGGCATGCGGGGCGCGCTTTAAGGGCCGGGGATGTCATCCACCTGCCAGCATTAGAGGATGCTGCTGCGGGCATCGCGCTACCGCCAGACCTCTACCCTCCCCTTGCTGAGACCAGACAGATCCGAGTCATTTATGGGCCGCATGGCGCCCCGGAATATTTCACCCAGCGCTACATCGATCAGTTTTTAAACACAGATTGGGAAGTGCATTTCAACTCCAGCAGAACCGGTGTTCGCCTGATTGGACCGAAACCTGAGTGGGTCAGAGAGAGTGGCGGTGAAGCGGGTTTACACCCATCCAATATTCACGACAACCCCTATGCGATTGGTGCGGTTGATTTCACCGGTGACATGCCGGTGATTCTCGGGCCTGATGGGCCCAGCCTGGGCGGCTTTGTCTGCCCGGTGACGATGATTGAAGCAGATTTATGGCACTTGGGACAACTCAAGGCAGGTGACAAAGTTCGCTTTATCCCGGTGACCATCGCCACCGCCAGACAGGCTTTTAAAGAACAACAGCAACAAATCGCAGGCCTGAGTCCAATCACTGCATCTTGGCAGGCGGCAGAACTGCAGACCCCTATCGTGCTGGAAATTGGGGAAAAGGATGCCAAGCTCGTCGCAAGACTATCTGGCGATACGCACTTGTTGATTGAGATCGGCGCGCCTGAGCTAGACCTTGTTTTGCGATTCAAAGCGCATGCTTTGATGCAAGCCATCGAACAAAGCAACCCTGCCGGCATTATTGACCTCACCCCTGGCATACGCTCCTTGCAAGTGCATTACCAGCCGGAACAGCTGCCATTAAAAACATTATTGGCGTTGATCCAGGAAATTTGGGGCAAACTCAGTTCAACGCAAGATATTACCGTGCCATCCAGGGTAGTGCATTTGCCATTGTCCTGGGACGATCCGGCGTGCCAATTGGCGATCGAAAAATATATGACCACCGTGCGTAAAGATGCGCCTTGGTGCCCGAGCAACCTGGAGTTTATCCGTCGCATCAATGAATTGCCGGACATTCAAAAAGTGCAGGAAATCGTTTTTGACGCCAGTTACCTGGTCATGGGCCTGGGGGATGTTTACCTTGGGGCGCCAGTCGCCACCCCCTTGGATCCACGGCACAGATTAGTCACTACCAAATACAACCCGGCCAGAACCTGGACGGCCGAGAATTCCGTCGGCATTGGCGGCGCTTACATCTGTGTTTACGGTATGGAGGGTCCAGGGGGTTACCAGTTTGTGGGCCGCACCCTGCAAATGTGGAGTCGCTATAAAAAGGTAGCTGCGTTTGAAGGAAAGCCATGGTTACTGAATTTCTTTGACCAGATTCGTTTTTACCCCGTGTCGGCCGAAGAATTACTTGTCATTCGGCGCGATTTTCCACTCGGTCGCTATCCATTAAAGATTGAAGAGACCAGCCTTAACCTTTCGCAATATCAGTCCTTCTTGGCAACAGAGGCGGCATCAATTCAAGCCTTCAGGACCCATCAACAAACCGCATTCGATGCAGAGCGTCAGCGCTGGATTGACACTGGCCAGGCCCATTTTGAAATAGATGAAAATTTAGCCAGTGACACTGAAGAATCCACCTTAACTGAGGGGCAAGTCGGCGTGGAAAGCCATATTGCCGGCAATTTATGGCAAGTCGCTGTGCAGATTGGGCAACAGGTGACCGCTGGTGAGTCTTTAGTCATTCTTGAATCCATGAAAATGGAAATTGAAATCCAAGCACCTGTCGATGGTGTCGTGGCAGAGATACGCGTCTCCCCGGGCTCACCAGTCAAAGCCGGGCAGTGTGTGGTTGTGATTAACGAAGCTTAAAGGACATTGAAATGAAACACCCATATAACCTGCAATTGGATGCCCTTAAAAATGCGTATGCCAAGCATGCGTTCTCCCCCCGTGAACTCATTCAAGCATTGCGCGAAAGAGCCTTCCAGTTAAATCCAGAATACAAGCTCTTCATCCACATTCTGACCGAAGAGGAATTAGCGCCTTATCTGGCAAATCTAGAGGCCACCGGGCCTGAAAGTTTACCGCTGTATGGCGTCCCATTTGCGGTCAAGGATAACATCGACCTGGCCGGTGTCCCGACCACGGCGGCATGTCATGCGTTTAGTTACATCCCGGCAAAAAATGCCACCATTGTTGCGCAGTTGATCGCACTAGGCGCGATCCCCATCGGTAAAACGAATCTTGATCAGTTCGCGACTGGCCTGAACGGCACCCGCTCCCCCTATGGACTCTGCCGCAATAGCGTCCTTGCTGAATATCCCAGTGGCGGCTCCAGTGCAGGCTCCGCGCTGGCAGTGGCATTGGGACTGGCATCGTTTGCACTCGGGACGGATACCGCAGGCAGCGGGCGTGTTCCGGCAGCGCTCAACAACCTGATTGGATTGAAAGCCACCAAAGGCTTAATTTCAACAGCTGGTGTTGTACCAGCTTGCCGCACGCTGGATTGCACGACCTTTTTTACCGCGACCGCATTGGAAGCAAGCAAGCTGCTCGCACTCACTGCGCGCAAGGATCCAGAAGACGAATACAGCCGAGCCAATGTTGGCTGGAACACGGGCAGATCGTTTGGCATCCCCGCCAGCGGATTTAAGTTTGGCGTCCCTAAACAATTAGAGTTTCTAGGTTGCGCTGAAAGTCAGGCCCTCTTTGAGCGTTCAGTCTCCACCCTTGAGACCATGGGGGGCATCGCCATTGAAATAGACTTCAGTGCCTTTCTGGAGGCTGCGAAGCTTCTTTACGAAGGCCCATGGGTCGCTGAGAGATACAGCGTCGTTGGCGAGTTGATTGAGAACAATCCAGAAGCGGTACTGCCCGTCATCAGAGATGTGCTACAAAAAGCACCAACTGCCACAGCGGTGCAAGCGTTTAGAGCACAATACAAATTACAAGCCCTAAAAGTCAAGACGGATGCCATTCTTGCCAACCTGGATTTCATGATCACGCCGGCCTATCCGCGCCCGGTCACCTTGGCCGAGCTAGCGGCAGAGCCTGTGAAACGTAACTCTGATTTGGGGACTTACACCAACTTCATGAATCTGCTCGACTATGCGGCGGTAGCGGTTCCGGCTGGATTCATGCGGAATGGCCTGCCTTCAGGGGTGACTTTGTTTGGGCGGGCATTCTGTGACCAATATCTTTTAAGTATTGCGGACAGTTTTCAGCGCACCTCAAAACTACCGCTGATTGGTCAATTCGAATTCACGGCCGCGCCCCCTACCACCTTGGCAAAAAATGATCGCTCACAGCTGCTGGTGTGTGGCGCACATTTAGACGGTTTGCCCTTGAATTGGCAATTAAAAGATAAAGGCGGGCAATTGCTCAAAAAAACACAGACCTCCTCTGCTTACCAGTTTTATGCCTTGGCGGGCTCACCGCCCAAACGACCAGGGTTAAGAAGAGTTGCAACCGGTGGCCGGTCATTTGAGGTGGAAATCTGGGAAATCCCCACCCAAGAGCTAGGCGCCTTTCTAAATGATATTCCGGCGCCATTAGGACTGGGCAAGGTTGAACTGATAGATGGCTCATGGGTCACCGGATTTATTTGTGAGGATTACGCACTGGAAACTGCAGATCAAATCTCTCAGTTTTCTGGATGGCGAGATTACTTGCAACACCAATAGCTTTGCTGGGTCTGTCAGCGAACCGTTGACGTTTCCCTGATTCATTCAAAAATCTTTTTTGCTTTTAATAGGGATGTTGCACAAAAAGATGACTATATTTAGCGCAGTGGGGAAGCCATCCAGCCATTGCGTTTTCACAGGACAGCTTGGCTTCACTTTAGGACAATTTATGGCTTGGTTACAACTTTTCGCCGCTGGCATTCTGGAAATCATCTTCGCTTACGCGATCAAAGAGTCTGATGGTTTTTCAAAACTGCTACCGTCACTCATGACGCTGCTTACAGTGATAGGAAGCTTTTGGTTGCTATCTTCAGCGATGCGCACGATCCCCATGGGCACCGCTTACACTGTTTGGACGGGGATTGGTGGCGTTGGTGCATTTATCGTTGGCATCACGGTGCTCTCTGAACCCATCACAATGTTGCGATTACTTGCGGCAACCTTAATCATTTCTGGGCTGATACTCATGAAAGTTGGCGGATCATAAACCATGAAATGGCAACAGCACTCGCTCTAAAGGGTCGCTCACTTAACGCTCACCTTGCGTGAGACGACGTATTTATTCTTTTAACAGCACGTCTGTGATCAAGCAGACTTTGCTGATGTAGCTTACTTCGTTGCCATTGCCCAAGCTTATACGATTCAAGCCCAACCTTAGGCAATCTAAAGCGCGCAACCCATCATTGCGAAAATGGGATAGTTGAATTCACACGAAACTCGCATGATACGACCATGATTTTTAATTGCTAGGGGAAGCTGTCATGAGCGTATCGTTAAAGCCAACGCTGAATGGTTGGCATTTATGGGGACTGGCCGTCGGGCTGGTGATTTCTGGCGAATATTTTGGCTGGAGTTACGGCTGGGATAAAGCGGGAACCTTGGGTTTTTTGGTGACCACGCTCTTTATCGCGCTGATGTACACCACCTTTATTTTCAGTTTTACCGAACTCACTACTTCTATTCCACATGCCGGTGGGCCGTTTGCTTACGCCAGACGGGCTTTTGGTCCTAAGATGGCGTATGTTGCCGGTTATGCCACCTTGATTGAGTTTTTATTCGCACCGCCGGCCATTGCGATGGCGATTGGCGCCTATCTGAATGTGCAATATCCGGGCATAGACCCCAAGCTTTTTGCCGTGGGTGCTTATATTGTATTTGTCAGTTTGAATATTGTTGGGGTGCATATCGCTGCCACCTTTGAACTGCTGGTCACCTTGCTCGCGATTATTGAGTTATTGGTGTTTATGGGCGTGGTTGCCCCCGGTTTCTCGATGACAAACTTTGTCGCACATGGCTGGGCAGGTAATGACGTTTTTAGCAGCGCAGCGATTCCAGGCATGGTGGCGGCGATTCCATTTGCCATTTGGTTTTTTCTCGCCATTGAAGGCGTGGCCATGGCTGCAGAAGAGGCCAAAGATCCGAGAAGAACGATCCCCAAAGCTTATATTGCCGGGATTCTGACGCTGGTGTTTCTGGCCATAGGCGTGATGTTATATGCAGGTGGCGTGGGCGACTGGAGAACCCTGGCCAATGTCAATGATCCTATTCCACAGGCAATGAAAGTGGTGGTGGGTGAGAACAGTGGCTGGTTACATATGCTGGTTTGGATTGGCTTGCTAGGATTGATTGCCTCTTTTCACGGAATTTTGCTTGGTTGCTCACGGCAGATTTTTGCCCTGGCACGCGCCGGATTTATGCCCAAATACTTTGAAGCCACGCATGCGCGCTTTAGAACCCCACATCGCGCGTTGATCGCTGGGGCCGTGGTCGGCCTGGCAGCTATTTTGAGTGATGACTTACAGTTTAATGGCATGACGCTCACGGCAAACTTGATCACGATGGCGGTATTCGGGGCCATCGTCATGTATATCGTTTCGATGCTGAGCTTTTTTGCGCTGAGAAAAAATGAGCCTAAGCTTGAACGCCCGTTCCGAACCATGGGTTATCCGCTGTTTCCGGCCATTGCCTTGAGCCTTGCCGTGATCAGTTTGCTGACCATGGTCTACTACAATCAGGCATTGGCGCTGGTGTTTGCCGTGCTGATGGCAGTGGGCTATATTTATTTCAGCCTGACAAAAGGGCAACGCGACACCGCGACTGACCGTTAAACGCGGACAATCCATGCAAGGTACGTAAAGGAGTCCCCTGTTGATTCCTTGGAGAGTGAGAAAAAGATGGCTTACAGTTACAGCGTCGGAGTACATCAGTATCAGTTTAAAGACTTGAAAGAAGTGATGGCAAAAGCCTCACCGCCGCGCTCTGGCGACTTTCTCGCAGGCGTGGCTGCAGAGACTTATGTTGAGCGCATGGCCGCCAGGATGTGCCTTGCCAGTGTGCCGCTCAAACGCTTTTTAGAGGAGTTGCTGCTGCCTTATGAACAAGACGAAGTGACGCGCTTGATCATTGATACGCATGATGCGCAGGCATTTAGTGAGATCAGCCATTTAACCGTAGGCGATTTTCGAGACTGGCTGTTGCTGGATACCACGGATACCGCCACGCTGACGCGGGTTGCCAAAGGCATCACGCCGGAAATGGCGGCAGCGGTCAGCAAGCTGATGCGCAACCAGGACTTGATCCTGGTTGCCAAAAAATGCCAAGTGACGACCGCATTTCGAAATACCATCGGCCTGCCAGGTCGTTTGTCTGTGCGCTTGCAGCCCAACCACCCGACCGACGATGCCCGCGGTATTGCCGCTTCTCTGCTAGACGGATTATTGTATGGCTCGGGGGATGCGGTGATCGGCATCAACCCGGCCACCGATAGCATTCCTGGCTTGATGAACTTATATTACCTGGTTGATGAAGTCATTAACCAATATGAGATTCCCACCCAGTCGTGCATCCTGACCCATGTCACCAACCAGATTCAACTCATCGAAAAAGGTGCGCCGATTGATTTGGTGTTTCAGTCGATTGCCGGCACCGAACAAGCCAATAAAACGTTTGGTATTAATCTTTCGATTCTGGATGAAGCGTATTCTGCAGCCTTGTCACTGCAACGCGGCACGGTAGGCCAGAACGTTATGTATTTTGAAACAGGCCAAGGCTCGGCACTCTCGGCCAACGCCAATTTTGGCATGGACCAGCAAACCTGCGAGGCACGTGCCTATGCGGTTGCCCGCCACTTTTCGCCCTTACTCACCAATACGGTGGTGGGCTTTATCGGGCCTGAATACCTATACGATGGCAAACAAATTATCCGTGCCGGCCTGGAAGACCATTTCTGCGGTAAGTTGCTGGGCCTGCCGCTGGGGTGTGATGTCTGCTACACCAACCATGCCGAGGCAGATCAAGACGACATGGACACCTTGATGACCTTGCTGTCTGTGGCAGGCATTACCTTCATCATGGGCATTCCAGGGGCGGATGACATCATGCTTAATTATCAGACCACTTCCTTTCACGATGCGCTCTATTTGCGTAAAACACTCAACCTGAAGCCAGCACCGGAGTTTGAGCAGTGGCTACAACGCATGAACCTGATGGATCACACCGGCATGATCCGCCCGGTAGACAATAGCCATGCCTTGTTACAAAATAAACCCAAGCAATTAATGAGTGTCCCTTAATATGCATCAGCCTCCTGCAGCCCCTAGCACAGGCATCGTCAGCGAAGATCCCTGGTCACAGCTTAAAAGCTTTACGCAAGCGCGGATTGCCCTCGGCAGGGTAGGTAGCAGCCTGCCTACGCAAGAAGTCCTGGATTTCAGCTTGAGCCATGCATTGGCCAGGGATGCGGTTCATCTTGGCCTGGATACCCAGGCTTTGATGGCGCAAATTCAAGCGACATTGTCAGTCGATGTCCATCAGGTTCATAGCAAGGCACCAGACCGGGCTTCTTATTTATTAAGACCCGATTGGGGCCGTCAACTGAGTGAGGACAGCGGGCTACACCTCAAAGCTGCCAAACCAAAACAAGCGATTGATTTATTACTGGTGGTGGCGGATGGCTTGTCTTCACTGGCAATCAAAAATCACGCGCTGCCGTTATTGCAAGAAATTCATGCGCAAGCCCCTGCGGAATGGCATCTGGGGCCGGTGGTGATTGCCTCCCAGGCCAGGGTTGCACTGGCCGATGAAGTGGGCGAAATGCTAGGCGCAAACATGGTAGCCATGCTGATTGGTGAGCGGCCTGGACTCAGCTCGCCGGATAGTCTGGGGATTTATTTGACGCATCAGCCACGGCGTGGCCGCAGTGATGCGGACAGAAACTGTATTTCCAATGTCAGGCCAGATGGCCTGGGTTATGCCGCCGCCGCAAAAAAATTGTTATGGCTGGCAAAAGAAGCCAACCGTTTAAAATTGTCAGGCGTTGCGCTCAAAGATGAAAGCGATGTCGTTATGATTCAAGACGCGCCTTCGAGCCAATAAAGCTAAATCACTGCATTACTCATGAAAGCGCTTGAAGGTTGTAGAGGGCGCTTCACCAAACATCTTTTTATATTCCTGCGAAAAATGTCCAAAATGCCAGAACCCCCATGACGTGGCTGCCTCCGTCACAGAATTGGCGTGCCTCAGCATTTGGCGGACACCATTGAGCCGCTCGGTGCGCAGGTAGACGATCGGACTTTTCTCCAGGGTTCTTTGAAAATGATATTGCAAGGTGCGGTGGCTCATGGCCAAAGACTCGCACAACTCGACGACGGTGATAGGATCATCCTGGCGTTCACGCACGATTTTTCGGGTTTTGGTGACCACTTGCCAGGATTGATGCTGATAATAAACGGTCCTCGGCGCCGAATCGTCACAGAGCAATGTATCGGCCACCATTTGCAAAGCCATCATTTGTGTTTCTTGCACCAGCGTAGGGTATTGAATAAAGCCAGGCAGGGCCTTGAGCGTCGTGAAAACAGAACGCACAAATCGGACCAGGTTCTGATACTTTGTTTGGCTCAAATATAAAATCTTGGCACTCTTGCACTGCTGGTCCAGTCGCTCCTGATCGTCATCTGACAAGTACTGCATCAGAAATTTTCTCGAAATCACAATCAGGCCGATGGTGAGGTTTGCGGGCGAGACAAACTCAAAACCGTTTCTGCCAGAAAAAATATGCACCGCCTGCTGTTCGCAGAGGCTGCCACAAAACATGCCCTTTTGAATGCTATTCATCGGCACCCCGATGGAGACTTTTTCCTCATCCAGATAGCCTTGTTGATGGAGTTGCTGATTAGTAAACTCAAGGAATAATGACACCTCAGGCAAGTGCACATGGGTCAAAAAGCCATTAAAGTGCCCGGCCGAGAGCTGTGAGTAATCTTGATGCCAGCCTTGCAGGAACTGAGACTGCTCATCAAAATCCTGACTTTCCCTATGCAAATAGTTTGACTGTGGCAGCGTCAATAATGCCGCAGTGCGCGCGCAGTGTTCTAACATTATGGTATCCCTGAGTCTGCTTTATTATTGTGTGAGCTAACTGTAGTGCTGTGTTAGCAAATAACATTCCAACTCTCCTGTTTTAGCACACCGCCCAGCATTCAGCTTGCCATGCAGGTTTACAAAGCATTTCCTGCGCGCTTTTATTTCGTAGCATTGGTTACCCTCATCACAAAGTTATCAATCCAGGTGCAATTAGGCATGCTGCGCCTATTTTTAGTGCATTGCATGGGCGCAAAAAGCACTGTCTGCGCATCAGGCTGCTCACCTAATCCTCAAACCTCCCATCACCATTTTTATCTGCATCTTTGCCGATTTGGGATAGCCGCAGGGGACTGCAATCCGCAGAATGAGCTCACATTATTCATTAACAGGGACCCTATTTATGCGTAAATCTATCCTTTTTGCTCTTGCACTCGTCTCCGCAAGTTTCGTCTCCACGCTTAGCCAGGCAGAAGAAAAATCTGCCTGGACATTGTCCAGAAATGTGGCCTTTGTGTCGGACTACTACTCCCGCGGCATCTCTCAGTCATGGCACAAGCCTGCCGTTCAGGCCGGGATGGATCTTGCCCATGAGAGCGGCTTTTATGCAGGCGTTTGGGGGTCTAGTATCACGCCACAAACCTATGTCGACAGCACCACCGAGATTGATATTTACACGGGCTACAATGGCAGTTTCGCTGCAGTTGAAAAGCTCGCCTGGTCAGCTGGGCTGATTGGCTACCTCTATCCCGGCGGCAATTGGAACAAATGTAACTGTAAACGCAGCGATGGGGTTACCAGAGTGGGTAGCCAGCGCTTTGACACTTATGAAGCAAATGTTGCCCTCAGTTATGACTGGATTAGTGCAAAAGCCTCTGTCACGCTCACGGACTGGTTTGGCGCCAATAAGAGTACCGGTTTTGACAGTGATAGCCGTGGCTCCACTTACATCGAGTTAAATGCCAACTATCCGCTGCCGTTTTATGACCTGATTCTGGTGGGACACGTTGGTATGCTTGATGTAGCGGCCAAGGTAACACCACTCTCTTATGGTGACTACTCTGCTGGTAAAGGGAATCCAGACAACACTGACTACAAAATTGGATTGAGTAAAACGCTGGCAGTAGCGAATACGACTGGGCTGAACCTTGGCGTGTACTATGTGGGGGCGAATGACACTGGCTACTGGAGTCCCCAAGGTTACGGTGGCTCCAGTTTTAATGGCGGAAGCCGATCCAAAGACCTGACAGATAATCGCTGGATAATCACGCTGAGTTCTACCTTCTGATCAACACCGCGTTTGATCCGTGGTCGCGCGTCAGTCTGATGCGACTGGCGCGGCCTGGAGCGCCACTCCAGGCCGTTAGCGACCACACGCAGTCCTCTCTCATACTCCCGGTTGACCGGGAGTTTTTTTATGTAAGGTGCGTTAGATGCTGGCCCTGCTAAGCATCAGCCTGTCATGACAGACTGTCCGGTTGCGACCAAACGTTCAAAATCCTGCGTACGCTGCGGAACGGAGAAGTAATAGCCCTGGAACGTATTACATCCCAAACGAGTGAGAAGGTCGAGCTGCGCTTCGGTCTCCACCCCTTCGGCCAATACGTCGAGTTGCAGGCTGATCCCTAGTGAAATAATGGCATTGACGATACTTTGGTGATCCTGCCCCTGTAACATGTCGCGTACAAACGACTGGTCGATCTTGAGCTGATCAAACGGGAAGCGCTTGAGATAGGACAGTGAAGAATAGCCCGTGCCAAAATCATCCAGCGAAAAACTGACACCCGCCGCTTTGAGCGCGGTCATTTTGGCGATGATATCTTCCACATTGTCGATCAACATGCTTTCCGTCAACTCAAGTTGCAGTCGACCCGGGGCAATGTTGGCCTCGGTCAGCAACAGCTGCACCTCCGTGACAAATGCTGATTGCAGGTACTGCTTGGGGCTGACATTCACGGCCAGCACCATTTGACTGAGTTGCGGATGAAATGCCCACTGCTGCAATAAGGCACAGGCCTGCTGTAAGACCCAGCGTCCCAGGGCGACAATTTGTCCGCTAGACTCGGCGAGGGCAATAAACTCACCGGGCATGATCAGGCCACGTTCAGGATGTTGCCAGCGCAACAGTGCTTCTGCACCGACCATCTGGTGCTGTCTGTTATATTGTGGCTGCAAATGCAAGACAAACTCCTGTTTTTCTATGGCCTCATGCAACTCCGCCTCCAGCGCCACGCGCTGACGGAGCTCGATTTCCATCTGCGCATCAAAAAACCGGTAGCCATTTCTGCCGGCCTCTTTGGCTTTATACATGGCCATATCGGCGCGTCTGAGCAGCTCATCGGTCTGACTCATGTCAGGATCAAACAAGACGACGCCAATGCTGGGGGTCGTGTAATGCTGGTAGTGATTGAGTTTGAACGGCTTTTTAAAGGCGCCTACGATTTTTTCACAAATTTTGCGCGCCTGCTTTTCCGCTTGGTCCGTCGCGGATGCCAAACTATCGAGCACGACCACAAACTCGTCGCCGCCCAGGCGGCTAACCGTATCCTGCCGCCGCACAGAGTGTTTAATGCGTTTGGCGACCTCAATCAGCAAGGCATCGCCTACCGCATGCCCATGCGTATCGTTGAGTGTTTTGAAGTTATCAATATCGATAAACATCAAGGCACCACCGGTTTTTTTAAGTTGGGATTTATGGATATGGGCCGCCAGCCTGTCTTGCAGCAACAGCCGGTTGGGGAGGCCGGTCATGGTGTCGTAGTAGGCCAATTGGCGAATTTGCGCATCGGTGCGCTTGCGTTCGCTGATGTCTCTGAGTACAGCCACCCAATGCGTCACACGGCCACGCTTGTCATGCAGCGGCAAGGCATCCATTTCCAATGAAATGCCGTTACCTTGATGATCGACAGTCACCACTTCCGTTTTAATCGGTAATTGCTGCTGCCAGGCTTCCTTAATGCGTTGCAAATCGTTGGCAGGCGTACTGTTTTTAAACAGCTCAAACGGCGAAAGATGATTGTACTGGTCCACGGCCAAGCCGGTGATACGTGTAAACGCATGATTTAAAAAGACAATTTTTTGCTGTAACGGGGTGTGTACCGGCGCCTCAGTGATCATCACCATATCATTCAGCCGTGACACTCCGCTTTGTAACAGCTTCAATTGTTCATCGGCCTGCTCGCGCTCAATCGCCAACCCCAGAATATGGGCATAACTCTCGACCATGTCCAGCTCGGCTGTCTCTGGCAGGTGGCGTGACTGACGATACATCGCCAGCATGCCAAGCACCCGTTGGCTGCGTGAGAAGATGGGCAAGCTCCAGCAGGCACGCAAGCCATGTTTCAGCGCAAGGTCTGCATAGTCGGCCCATAGCGGATGCGTGCTGATGTCTTCGGCTATCACCCGGTTCTGGGTCAAACTGAGCATGCCATAACCTGCAACAGGCAGCTGACTCATCGCTTGTACGTAGCTGGCTGGCAAGCGGTGCGAGGCGGCATGATGCAGATGCCGCCCATCCTGATCCATTTGTAAAATCACACAATAGACCTCGGAAAAATGCGCCTCGATGAGCTGCACGGCCGCATGCAAAATCTCAGGTAACGGGATATCCGCCAGTAGCATCGCCTGTATTTTGTCTTGTCCCTGCTTGATCGCTTCAAGTTGTTTTTGTACCGTAATATCCTGTAACGAGCCTTGCACCTGAACAATCCGGCCGTGCTCGTCGCGCAACGCCTGCCCCATTGCGCGCACCCAGAACCGGCGGCCATGCACGGTGACCTTTTCCAGCTCCAGATCATAAGGGGTTCCCTCCGACATGCATTTCTCAAGCGCGCTGGACATGATCGCCCGATAGGCTGGCACAAAAAGACTCATGCCTTCCTCAAGGCTGGGAGAGTATCCAGGTGGCAATTCATGTAAGGCCGCCACTTCGTCAGACCAGCGCATGCGCTTTGTAGGCAGGTCGATGACCCAGCCACCGATTTTTGCCACATTGCCCGCCACTTTGAGCAAATACTCAGTCTGGCGCCGCTGATCTATTTCCTCTTGCAAGGCCCGCGTTCGCTCAGAGACCTGCCTGCGCATTTGCAGGTTCCACAACACGGTGACAGCCACCACCAGCACGAGTGTAAACACCCCGCGTATCAGCCAGTTCACATAGGGGCGTTCTATAGAAACATCATGGTGGTAGATAAAGCCTTGTAGTTGCGCATTGGCAGGAACCAGTCCCAGCGCGGCATAGGTCTGGGCAATCGACTGCCAGCGCTCTTCATTCATATGTCCCCAGGGCACCACCTCAGACAACACATAAGGCGCCATTAAACGCGCCTCCTGCAACAGAGACTGTTGATTGATATCGCGTTGCGCAACGCCAGGCATGCTGGCTATCGCATTGGCCATGGCCTCTTGATGATTGAACGCGTATTTCCAGCCTTTTTTGGTGGCGCGCAAAAAAGCCTCAACCCGTGCGGGATGTTGCAACAGCTCCTGTTCAGTCGTGAACAGTACATCGCCATAAAAATCTGCGCCATAGGCCTGGTTGCTAAGAATAGCGGGTGCATGGCCTCTTTGCTGTAATTGCATGGGCTCATCCATCGCATAGGCCATCATGGCGTCCACGCGCCCCTCAATCAAATCATCCAGATTTGAGCGATAAGGCAGAAGCGTCATTTGGTGAATATCCAGATGCTGCTTGAATAGCATGGCTTGAAATTGCAGACGGCCATGTTCACCCGAAAGCATAATGCGTTTGCCGATCAGATCTTGAGGCCGCTTGATTCCGCTGTTTTGCAAACTCAGTAACACATACGGGGAGTGCTGAAAAATGGCGGCCAGAGCGATTAGCGGCTGGCCAGACAAGCGTGAAATCAGAATTTCGGAATCGCCGATGGCGTAATCTGCTTGATCAGACAAGACCTGCTTTAAGGGATCGATGGACTGGTTACCCTCGATAATCTCGACCGCCAAGCCTTCATCACGGTAGTAACCCTGTTGCAAGGCAGCGTAATAACCGGCGAATTGAAACTGGTGATGCCATTTGAGTTGTAAGCGGATAGGCTCAGTCGGGGGTGCCGCATAGGCGAATACTGACCAAACTATGGCCAGCAGCGAGGTGCAGACTAAAACAATCCATCGGCGTGTCATGCGGATCCAGACAACATGAAAGATATCCTGACTGGATGCGAGGTGTTCTGTCAGGCCCAACTGTATTTATACGGCAGTGATATGCAAACAGATTGCAGAAATAAACACAGAATCCATGAGGTATCCGGAGAATTGATCTCATCAATGCTCTGGGTGTGAGATAACAAGCCGGTTTAGACCGACATGCAGGCATTGCCTGTGATCTCTGTTGCTCGTGTAAAATAGCGGCAAATCAACGCCAGCACGGCTTGTTGCACTGAATTTAAGGGGAAGATGGTTGAAACTCGCTACTTGGAATGTTAACTCGCTGACCGTGCGTTTGCCGCATGTGCTGGACTGGCTCAGTGCGAATCAACCGGATGTACTGTGCTTGCAGGAAACCAAACAGGAAGATAGCAAGTTTCCGTATGCGGCGCTCAAAGAGGCTGGCTACAATGCCGTGCATAACGGCCAGAAAACCTATAATGGCGTGGCGATTCTAAGCCCGCATGCAATAGAGGCTGTTCACCTGGACTTGCCAGACTATGCTGACACGCAAAAACGCATTATTGCGGCCACCATACAAGGCATTCGGGTGATTTGCGCCTATGTCGTCAATGGCCAGGCAGTAGACTCAGACAAATACCATTACAAGCTGGCATGGCTTAATGGACTGCAAAGCTGGCTTCAAGCAGAACTGAGTCAACATGAAAAACTGGTAGTTCTTGGCGATTACAATATTGCACCAGACGACCGTGACTGCCACGACCCGCAGGCCTGGCTGGGCCAGGTGCTGGTAAGCCCGGCTGAGCGGGCCGCCTTTCAGCAATTGCTGGCCTTAGGCTTGCATGATAGCTTCAGGTTGTTTAATGATCAGGCAGGCGAGTTTAGCTGGTGGGATTACCGCATGGCCGCCTTCCGCCGCAATATGGGCATGCGGATTGATCACATTCTCGTCAGCAACGTCCTCAAACCACACTGCGAAAGCTGTGTGATAGATAAAACACCACGCAAGCTCGAACGCCCCAGCGACCATACGCCCGTGGTGCTGACCCTGGCCAACGCAAGCCCTTAAACCGTTGGCATCACAAACTTGATACCCTGCAACACCTCCAGAATGCGTGACTTAAGCCGTTTGTTCATGTCTTCTTCCATCGCCTGCAGTTGCATCGCCACCAAGGCAGCGACTTTTTCTTGCATGCTGGCAGCATTGACCGACAAGTCGTCCTGCATGCCCTGCTTGAAGGCCTCCAGTTGTTGTGCAGACAGTTCGTTAAACACTTGCTGCAACGATTGTTTATAGTCTGCAGCCAGAGTCGCCGCAGCCAGCTCATGGCTGGCGGACAAGCGAGACTTGGCTTGTTCCTGTAATTGCTGCAAATGCGTCTCCAACGCTGCTTCCAGTTGGCTACGCAATGCCAATACTCTGCTTTCGAGTTCGGTTTGTTGTTGCGCCAACAAACTGGCGAGCCGTTCATCCAGCCATTGCTGGCTATTGGCCTCCAACCGCTCAAGCAGTGTTTGTTCGGTAGCGGCAAATGTGGCCTGCTGCGACGCATTCAGCTGGACCAGCTTATCTTCGACCACCTGCAACTGTTGCTCGGACTGACTTTCCAGCGCCTCGGTAAACGCTTGTTCACGTTGTTGCATCTGCGCGAGCTGCCCCTCTGTCAGCGCGCTCAGGCGCGCCTCCAAACCGTCCACCTGTTGCTTGCTGACATTGCCCATCGCTTCACGAAAAGCTTGCTCAATCGACTGTATGCTTTCGCCGATTTGGGTTTGTGCCTGTGACAACACGGTCTGTTGCAACGCGTTGGCATACTGGGTCAGCCCTTGCTGGTGCTGCGCGAGCGACTCACTGGACTGCTCGGCCAACTGCGTCGTGATGAGTTGCGTGATCTCTGGCAATAAAGCCTGTTTGAGCTGTGCCACCAGTTCGTTCATGTCTGGCATCACCACCTCGGCCACTGGCGACGCAGATTTTTGAACAACTTTGGTTAACACCGGAATTTCTGAAGTTTCCACACACCCTCCCCGTTATGCTTGTGACTGCATGGACTTGATATGCTGAATCTCATAGCCCCGATCACGGTAAAACGCCCAGCGCTGGCGACCAGCCGCTTTTTCAGTTTCGTCTTGCCCAATGATTTCGAACACATGACGAAAACGGCTAAAAAACTTGGGCAATGCTGTTTGGCAGTTAAACAATAAATCATCCTGCCGGATCTGCTCAGGTGCCCAGGCAATCTGCACAGGCGTCAGCGCTGCATGGTCGGCATCGGCGAGCACATGCGGTAAAAAGCCTTCAACCGGCTGCTGCCAAAGCTGAGTACTCAACTGCTCAGCCTGCTGACGATCTGACAAATAGACGGTGACACTGCGCTGCCTGGAAAACGCCTGCGATATTAAGTGTTGCATCAATGCAGGCGTATCCGGCACATCCGTATAAAAACGAATTTTGGTCATGCCTTTTATTGTGCGGCTTGCGCCAACAGATAACTCATGAGCAAAGGCACTGGTCGGCCAGTGCCGCCTTTTTCCTTGCCAGATTTCCAGGCAGTCCCTGCGATATCCAGATGTGCCCAGTCATACTTTTTGGTATAGCGCGACAGGAAGCAGGCGGCTGTAATACTGCCCGCGGCGCGTCCGCCAATATTGGCCATGTCGGCAAAATTACTGTCCAGTTGCGCTTGATAGTCATCCCACAAGGGCATTTGCCAGGCACGGTCACCGGCTTGCTCCCCCGCCTCCAGCAACGCTTTGGCCAGCTGGTCATTATTGGCAAACAAGCCACTGACATGATGGCCAAGTGCAATCACGCAGGCACCGGTCAAGGTTGCAATATCAATCACCGCGGCAGGCTCAAAGCGCTCGGCATAGGTCAAGGCATCACACAGAATCAAACGGCCTTCGGCGTCGGTATTCAATACTTCTATTGTTTGGCCAGACATACTGGTCAAAATATCGCCAGGTTTGGTCGCGCGGCCGCTTGGCATATTCTCACAGGTCGGGATCAAGCCAACCACGTTGAGTGGCAGCTTCAACTCACCCAAGGCCTTGAACACGCCAAACACGGATGCCGCGCCGCACATGTCATACTTCATCTCATCCATCTCAGCCCCTGGCTTGAGTGAAATGCCGCCAGTATCAAACGTAATGCCTTTACCCACCAGCACCACCGGTTTTTGCGATTTTTTACCGTGCAAATGCTGCATGACAATAAAGCGCGGCGGCTCTTCGCTGCCACGGGTCACGCCTAAAAATGAGCCCATATTGAGTTTTTCAATCGCAGCCTGATCCAGCACTTCGACCTTGAAGCCATATTCCTTGGCTAACTTTTCAGCCTGCTTGCCCAAATAGCTGGGCGTACAGATATTTGGTGGCAAATTGCCCAGATCTTTGGCCAACGCCACGCCCTGGCCAACGCTCTGCCCTTGTTTCAGCCCCAGCTCAGCCTCGGCTTGTGCGGATTTTTCAAGCAACACGCTGACGGATTGCAGCGGATGCGGCTCCACCGATTTCTCTTTGACCGCATTCACTTTGTAAGTGGCATCGAGCGCCACCTCGGCCAAGGCTGCCGTTTTTTGCTGCACACTGACTTTTTTCAACGCAAGCGCGGCAAAGTCGGTGGCGAGATGGTCTACGCCTGCTGGCAACGCTTTAATCGCGGCGCGGAAACTGGCACGCAATCCTTTGAGATTCAGCTCATCGGCTTTACCCAAGCCGACCAGCAGCACTCTGGGCGCCGCGACGCCTGCCAACTGGCGCAACATCAGAGTAGTACCAGCCTTACCTTCCATATCGCCAGACTTGACGGCCGCCGAGATGGCTTTCTCAGTGGCGCCATCCAGCAGCTTGGCTAAATCGCTGAGTTTACGGCCTTCAAAAATGCCCACCAGCAAGCAATCTGTACGCAATTTTTCCGGGGAAGTGCTTTTTATGCTAAATTCCATCTTTATCCTTTTTGGTTCCATGCAACTAGCTTAAGTGATGGTTGTATTATCTAGTGTTTTATGCTGATTTCAAAGCGGTGCATTTAAATTGAAAATTTTCAAACGTGCATTGTCTGCAGAGCTCATGTCTTCTGCCTCTGCCATCTTCCTGATTATCCTCGGCATCGTTGTCGCCCAGCGCGCTGGCAATATCGTACGCCAGGTCTCCAGAGGCATTTTACCTAACGATGCCATTGGCACCATCCTGACCTTTAGCCTGGTGCAATTCATGCCCATGATGATGTCGCTCGCCGTTTTTCTGGCCGTGCTATTGACGCTGACACGCTGGCACCGCGACTCGGAAATGGTGATCTGGATGTCCGCAGGGCTGAGTTTAAGACAATGGGTCTTGCCTATCATGCGGTTTCTGGCGCCGATTGTGCTCATCATCAGTCTGTTCAGCCTGATAATTATGCCTTGGGCCAGTGGCAAGGCTGACAGCTACCGCGAGCAGCTCAAAAAACGGGATGAACTGTCATCAATCAGCCCCGGGACCTTTAAGGAGTCGAGCGCGGGCGATCGCATTTACTTTATTGAGAGCTTTGACAAGCTTGGCTACGAAGTCAAAAACGTGTTCGTCCAATCCAAACAAAACGGCAAAATTGGCATTATTACTGCGAATCGTGGCAGCCGCTACAAAGCCAGCAACGGTGATAATTTTTTACGGCTGGAACATGGCCGGCGCTATGAAACCACGCCCAACAGTCTGGAGGTCATGACCACCGAGTTTGAGCGCTATGATATCCGGGTCGAAGCCAAAGAGACTGCGCCCGCCACCACCACCGCGCAGATTAAGTCCACGCAATCGCTGCTGAGCGATGCCAGCGCCGCAGACCATGCCGAGCTGCACTGGCGTATGGCGATTCCGATCTCAACCATCGTCATGGTCCTGCTTGCCATCCCGCTCAGTTTTGTCGATCCACGTGCAGGCCGCTCGCTCAACATCATGTTTGCGATCCTGATCTTTATCATCTACAACAACCTGCTCAGCATTTTTCAGGCCTGGATTACGCAAGGCAAAATTTCGGTACTGGTGGGATTGTGGCCCGTGCACCTAAGCTTTATCCTGCTCGGCTGGTATCTTTACCACCGACGCAAACATCTGAAACCGTTGATGCCGGGCTGGCTCAAACGCACCCCCAAAATCGCTAAGCCATGACCCTGACCCGTTTAAACCGTTATTTCTGGCAAGAGATCAGCTTCAGCATCATGCTGGTGCTGTTGGGCCTGCTTGCCATGTTTTCGTTCTTTGACCTGCTACAGGAGCTGGACAGCCTGGGACGAGGTCACTATGGCATCAACAGCATGCTCACCTATGTCGCCCTGAGTATCCCTGGCCATATATACGAGGTGGCACCAGTCGCCGTATTGCTGGGCATCGTCTACACATTGGGCGCGATGGCCGGGAACTCGGAGCTGATTGTCATGCGCACCAGCGGCATTTCGTTGCAATCCATTGCCATGATTCTGCTTAAAATCGGCCTAGTATTTGCATTGGTGACCTTTCTGATTGGCGAGATCATTGCACCCATCAGTGAAAAACTGGCGCAGCGCATCCGTATTCAAGCCACTGATTCCGTCGTCGCGCAGGACTTTCAATCCGGACTCTGGATTAAAGACGGCAGCAGTTTTGTCAATGTCAGCTCGGTCATGCCAGACACCAGCCTGGTCGATATCCGCATTTATGATTTTGATCCCCAGTTCAAGTTAAAGCACATCAGCCATGCCGAGAAAGGCTACTTTCAGGATGACCACTGGGTACTGTCTAACGTCACCCAGACCAATATCAATCACAGCAAACAGATTCAGGATAACTCGATCACCTCACAGTTTTTCAAGCAGACGCGCTGGGAGTCACTGATCCGGCCAGAACTGTTGAATGTGCTGCTGGTATTGCCAGAAAAAATGTCGGCCTGGAACCTGTATAGCTTCATTCAATACTTACATCAAAATGGACAACGCAGTACCCGCTATCAGGTCGCACTGTGGGCTAAGCTGGTCTATCCACTGGCCTGTTTGGTGATGGTGGTACTGGCCTTACCGTTTGGCTTTTTGCAACAGCGTGCCGGTGGCATCAGCGCCAAAATCTTTGCCGGTATTTTTCTGGGCGTGGTCTACCAGATCATGAACCGCGTGTTCGTGCATTTGGGTGTGCTCAATGACTGGCCACCGCTGGTGAGTGCCATCAGCCCGACGCTACTGTTTTTGCTGGTCGGCCTGGGCATGCTTTACTACGTAGAGCGGCGTTAAAACCCGCCTGACTCGTGCTTATGTGATGCTGATTATCCGCGTGCCAAGCAGCCGGTCATGCAAAAACTGCTGCTCGCGATCCAGTACTGCCCACCACAATGTCAGCCCCGCCGGGAGCAACAACAGTGTTGCCACCCCATAGCGCAGCAAAGCCAGGCGCCAGTCCAGCAAACGGCCCTCGGCATCTACCACTTTCAGCTTCCAGGTCTGGCTGGCCAGCGTTTGGCCGGTCACCACCCAACAGCGCACAAAGTAAGCGCCTATCGACAGCCACAACAGCATCTGCAAACCTAAACGCCGCCAGCCATGACTGGCATCCCCCACCACCAGCACATAAGCGGCGGTCAGTGCCAAGGCCAAGGCCAGCATCAACAAGGCTTCATAAATCACGGCCAGATATCGTTTAATTAAATATTTCATTGCGCGTCTGCCCACTTTCGCCGGATAACAAAAACCCCGCACATGCGGGGCCTATCTCACACAGGATAAACGGGGGATCCTGACTTATTTCTGATCCCAGCTATCTTCCCACATGCAGTGCTTGATTTTGTGACGGTTAGCAATCAGCTCATCAATGCTAGGCTCGTCGTTCAACGCGCGTTTCAAGGCCAGCTTGATCGCTTCGTAGTTGTTTTTGTACAGATCGGCTTTGTCCAGATTGGCTTCTTTGGCACAGCCCGGATCAATCCACAGCAAGGCAATAATGCACAGCTCATTGACCAGCTCTTTAGGAATAATGCCTTCGATCACTGCATCGGTAATGCCATCAGCCACACCGGCTTGCACCACACCACCGAACAATTCGATATTCAAGGAGTCTTTCAAGGTGACTTTTGGCACCATCATGGTCGCTGGGCGCACCATCTGGTTGATGTCACGCACGGCAAACATGGCTGTGTGGCCTTTGGTTTGCGCCATCATGTTCGCGAAAGCCGTACCCACTGGGCCGTCCACGGCACCGATCACGATTTCTGGCATCGCGGCAGTCACGTCCTTGCCTTCGGAAAACACGGTAGCTTCACCCGCTTTAAATACGATTTTTGACATGAGAATTCCTTTGTATGTCTGGATGTTGGAGAAAATTCAAACCGTGATTATATCAGTTCAAGCTGCATATCGACATGCAGGATATTGGCATCCAGATACGGCTCGCTGGTGACTTTGAATCCAGCACGCCTGTAAAAATCGATCGCATGCACTTGAGCAGAAAGCCGTACGCAGGGCACAGATAACGCTCGACACCCCTCTATCGCAGACTGCAACATGCAAAGGCCAACACCCTGCCGTCGCCACTCGGGCAAGACGGCCATACGCCCGATATACCCGTTATATAAAACACGCGCACACGCAATCGGGGTACCATGTTTAATGCCTAGTAAATGCATTGCGCCCCCATCTTCAGCATCCCACTCCAGAGCCTCTGGCACACGCTGCTCTTCAATAAACACAGTCTTGCGAATGGCTTGGCACTTGGGCCAGCGATCATCTGGAAGGTAAAATTGCTCGATACGAAAATGAGTCACAATATTCAAGATCTGACCGATCTAAATTAAAAAAATAGCTATTTCTAGCCTTTTAACTATTAAAAATATTTAAAGTAGAATTTATTGTTTCATAAAATTAATATTTTAATCTAAAATTTGATAAATTATCATTAAAATCAACAGGGTAAATAAATTGGATAGTGTCAAAGTATTTAGAGCGCAAAATAATCGCATTCCTCAGGACCAGGAGGTACTGAGTACCAAGGATGCGTCAAAACTGCTTGACCTGTCTGTTGCCACCGTTCAGAAACTGGTTGAGAATGGTTTGCTGGAGGCTTGGAAAACCAAGGGGGGGCACCGCAGAATCTTGAAAAGTTCGATCATTAACTACGCCTCCTCCATCAACAAAACGGATCTCGCCTCAGCCGCCAAACTTTCAGTCCTGATTGTTGAAGATAATCAGGAGCTTGCCAGGTTATATGCATTGAAAATCGCTGAGTGGCAACTGGATATCGAGCTGGAAATTGTAAACTCAGGCATAGAAGGGCTTATTCAGCTCGTGAAATCTGTGCCTGACATCCTGATCACCGACTTAAAAATGCAGGGGATAGACGGTTTTCAATTACTGTCCATCCTCAAAGATGACTACTCGCTCCAGAGCATTAATATCATTGTGGCGACTGGACTCACTCCGGCCCAAATAGAAGGCAAAATACCAGACTCAGGGATTACCGTACTGCACAAACCGATCAATTTTGAGTTTTTACATGGCTATTTTGTTGCCCAGATCAGCAACAAAATCAAAACAGGTTTCAACAGGCTATGACAGCTGCCTAGGCAAGAAAATCGTCGCGGCGGTCCCTTTATCCTTCTCGCTGCTTATTTCTACGCGGCCATTAAAAAGCTCTACAATTTCCTTCACCAACACCAAGCCCAAGCCACTGCCTTCAATGGCTTGATCAGCCTTGGCACGCCAGTATTTTTTAAATAGATGCTTTTGCTGTTCGCAAGTGATACCAATCCCGTAATCAATGACGGTAATTGCAACCTCATGTTCAGCGCTAGGCGCATTCACTTTGACAATCACACGCCCACTCGAGTACTTGTAAGCATTACTGATCAAGTTATACAGCGCTTGTTTGAATTTATTGACATCCATGACCACCTCTATCCTGCGTGTGGCCGGGATAAACTCGATAGGTGGTCTATTGGCGGGCGGGAAGTAATAGTCTGTCATTTTTCTCACTTCCGTATTCAGCTCAACCTTTTGTAACTCCACCTCACTCCCGGCATTGATCTCAAATTGATTGAGGCTCAATAAGTCTTTGAGGACTTGATTCAGAAAACCGGATTGGGAGTGAATGGCCTCCACTAGAAATGCATTCTCATCCTGGGCGCATAGTTTCGTTTTTAGTATTTCAGAGAAACCTAAAATATTACCAATCAGATTTCTTAGCTCATGCGCTGCTGCCAGCAGGTGCTCAGACTTCGTAACATTCGAATGATAATCATGCGTAATGTCTCGGTAATAAATAATCTCTTTCACGGCGCCATCTGATGGATGACGGACGATTTTTTGCAGCACGCGAAACTCCGGGGTCTCGGTGAATAGTTGATTCACTCGATCAGTTTTACGCCGATAAAACTTATGCGGATTATTGAAGTTATCCTGGCGTAACTTGTAGAGTAGCCCCACCCGCCCTTTCTCAATCACCCGACTACTGAGCCGGGTCAAAATATCATTCAATACTTGCTGATCTTGAGAAAGTATCTGTTCTTTTTTGATCCCGGTGAGCAAGGTAAAACTTTCATTGACGAATTTCACCGTATCATCATGGCAAATCACGATGATGCCATCTGGTGAATATTCTAAGGCAGAGCGTAAGTCCTCATCAGGCCGCATGGCGGCCTGCCAATAAGGCGCGCGCGCGTCTTTGACACGATGCTCATATGAAATGTTTTCCAAGATTTGCCCCGCCATATTCAACGTTTCTACCTGACAACTATTTATCAAAAAAACTCAAAGCAGAGTATTTAAGCATTTGCTCGTAAGAAATCGCCTTCTGATCAATGTGCTTTTTCAATCGCTCAAATTGCTTATAGTGCTTTAAAAAAACTTCCGTTAACGCGGGGTCAAAATGTGTACCCGCAAGTTTCTCTATCTGCTGATAGGTCTCCTCATAGCTAAACGCTTTTCGATAACATCTATCCATGGTCAGTGCATCAAAAAAATCGACCAGTGCCACAATGCGCCCCACCAGAGGGATTGCTTCTTTTGCCAACCCTCGCGGATAGCCTGTGCCGTCGTATTTCTCGTGATGTGTTAACGAAATCAGCGCAGCCAATTTAAACAAGGGGAGCTCGTCCATGAGTATCTTTTCACCGATTTCCGCGTGCTGATTCATGATCAGCCGCTCATCCACCGTGAGCGCTCCTCGTTTTTTCAAAATGTCATCAGGCACCCCGACTTTGCCGATGTCATGCATGGGCGCGGCCAACCTCACCATGAAACAAAAGTCCTGAGGCTTGTTTAATAAATGGCAGAGATACTCTGAGAGGTAACCGACGCGCGTAATATGCACGCCGGTGTCATCATCTTTACTGGCTGCCACCCGTGCCAACTTACATAAGGTGGTGTGATGCGCACTGACCAGCGCATCGTGATTAGCCTCTTTTTCACCCTTTAGCACCGAAAAATCCTGCGCCAATTTAAGCAGTTGCTCAACCAAGTTAGAACTGGAAGCCTCAACCATCTCGTGAATAAATGCTGTGCCAAGTTGCAGTTTACTTGCCATATGTACTCCTTACTCTGGAAACCCGTTCCAATAAATCTATGGGACTAAAAGGTTTTTCAATAAAATCATTAGCCCCGGCCAGCAAAACATCAAACTTTGTTTGCGTATCGGTCATGCCACTCAAGACATAAATCAAAGAATCATTTAAAGCAGGTAAGGCTCGAAGTTGTTTACACAACATTAACCCATCGACACGATCCATTAAAATCAAATCGATAATAATCAGATGCGGCAGATGATGTTCGGCCAGATAAAGGGCCGACACCGCATTCTCTGCACACTCGACTTGATAATCCTCTTCAGAAAATAATGTTTTCAATAGCAATCGCGTATGGAGCTGATCATCCACAACCAGTATTCTCTTTCTTTGCGCAGTTGAATCAATAAATTGCGTCAGCTTCCACCATTCGTTCTGTTTATCGGACATCAAAGGCGCTTCTTTCTCAAATCACAAGGAGTCTCTGCCATGCGGGATTGGGCGCAAGGCAGATTGCATTTCCTCAAACAGCAGATTTAATGCTGCATCAGAAACAGCCACAATCAAATTAAAACGCGTGTCATTGAAATTTTGGTTAATTTCTCTCGACAACTGGTCTTTCAATGCACGCAGCTTTTCAATTGAGTCATCTTCGATATTCATAATTAATCAAATTTAATATTTTATTTAATAATAATATTAAATTAATAGATTATCAATTTAAGGAGTAATTTTATACAACGCAAGGGAAAATTTCACTACAGATAAGGCATAAATGTGGAAATTTTGCTCAAGCAAGGACGGGGCATGCGCATGAAGGGAGCGAAATGGCCAAGGCGGTGGTCAAATATTGCAATTATCTGACCCCACAGGCATCATACGTCCTTTATTAAAACAGGACTTGAGGAAAAGTTATGTGTCGTTTTCAAACCGCAGCGGCCAGGATTTTACTGGGGCTGGTGTTTTTTGGGGTGGTGATTTTGAAGCTGATGGCTATTTTAAATACGCCTGATGGTTATCTGCAATACCAAATGATGTTAGGGCAATTTGGCCTGCCAGCCGTGTTTGCACCATTGCTGATTTTCATTCAGTTTGTGTTTGGTCTGTTGCTGATCGTGGGGTACAAAACCCAACTATCTGCACGCGTTTTGGGCGTGTTGGCGGTATTTATGGCACTGGTGCTTGGCCAGGCTTCGCTGGACGCGTTTTTTGCCTACCTGGGCATCGCTGGTGGCATGTGGTTATTGAGTATTTATCCGCAAACTGCTTGCAGTCTGGATAACCGCAACAAATAAACGATTCAGTCGTAAAAAGCCGGGTTAGCCCGGCTTTTTTTATCCCTTGATTTTGATCCCCAGCTGTTTGAGCTTGCGATAGAGGTGTGTCCGCTCCAGCCCCGAAATTTCTGACAACCGGCTCATATTATTTTTGACCAGCCGCATATGGTACTGGAAGTAAAAACGCTCGAAGTCATCGCGCGCTTCACGCAAGGGCTGGTCCAGATTAAGCGGCATATGCTGCTCAGACGACTCGCCGCGCTGCCCTTGAAAATTGGCCAGAACACGCTGCACATCGGTCTGGGTAATGCTTTCACCCAAACTGGTCATGAGCAGGTTCTGCACGACGGACTCCAGCTCGTCCAAATCACCTGGCCAGTCAGCATTGCGCAGCGCATTCAGCGCCGCCACATCAAACGCCTTGTAGTCAATCTTGCTGGCTTCAACCATCAGGGTCGCCATCGCATTGACCAGATCGGGAATATCCTCTTTGTGCTCATCCAGGCAAGGCACCTTCACCGCTGACCCAGCCAGCGTTTGCAGCAAGGCCTGCTCAAGCATGGCTTTTTCAATCAGTTGCGGCAAGCCATGCTCACTGGCGCAAATCACGCGTACCCCGTATTTTTCGGATTTATTGATGAGCAGGTGCAGGCCTTTTTGTTCGGTCTTGCCCAGTCTGGTGACTTCATCGACAAACACCACGCCTTCACGGGCCTGCTCGAGAATTTCCATCGGTGCGGTGACCAGCTTCTCATACTCGGTCAAGGCCACCCACGGCGTATTCTGCGGACGCAAAAACTTGGCGCACAATGGCACACTGCCGCCTTTTTTACCAATCAGGAACAAGGTGTTTTTATGGCGCGCCAGCTGCTCCAGGCGCTGCTTGAGCTCCTGAATGACGGCACTTTTGCCAAAGCTGGACAGGTTAATTTCGGTATGCGCCAGATGCTCGGTATGTTTGATCGCTGCGCCTACGGTTTTGAGCAGCTTTTGCAAGGCAATCGGTTTTTCGAGGAAGTCGAACGCCCCGAGGCGAGTGGCCTCGACCGCGGTATCTATGGTGCCATGCCCAGACATCATGATCACCGGCATGGTCAGCAAGCCGGCATTGGCCCATTCTTTAAGCAGGCTGATGCCATCGCAATCAGGCATCCAGATGTCAAGCAACACCAGATCCGGTCGCTGCTTGAGCCGCTCGTCCCTGGCAATTTGTGCATTTTCTGCCAGGCGCACGACGTGCCCCTCATCCCGCAAGATATCGCTTAATAACTCCCTGATGCCGATTTCGTCATCGACGACCAAAATATTACGTGAAGCCATGGTACTTCCTTACACGATGCGCTCAACGCGCCGACGTTGTTGTTGTTTATCGACCGGCAAGCTGATGGTGACGCTGGCGCCCCCTTGTGGCAGATTATCGATGCGTATCTGTCCACGCTGCTCTTCTATCATTTTTTTGACAATAGCCAATCCCAACCCGGTACCGTGTGACTTGGTTGTGACGTAAGGTTCAAACACCCTCGCCATCACCTCGGTGGGAAAACCACTGCCGTTATCCGTCACTGACAATTTTATACGCTCGCCATCATAATCGGTCAAGATCACAATTTGCGGTTGTTCAGTTTGCACCAATGCATCCTGGGCATTTTGCAGCAGGTTATGCAGGATTTGGCGCATCATGGTGGCATCGGCATAAATCTCGGGCAGCTGCTCATGCAGGGACAGCACCAGCTTGACCACAGAGGCGTTGTAAAGGCGGCTCACATCGCGGATCAAGGCATTCAAATCCAGCCTTACCAGTTGGGCGGCAGGCGTTCTGGCATACTCACTAAATTCGTTGACCATATTCTTCATCGCCTGCACCTGGTTGACGATGGTATCGGTAGACTTAAACAGCATCTCCGCATCCTTTTCTTCCAGTTTGTCGCGCAGCTTCAGCTGCAAGCGCTCGGCAGACAGCTGTATCGGTGTCAGCGGATTTTTGATTTCGTGCGCCAGCCGTCTGGCTACCTCGGCCCAGGCGGCATCGCGCTGGGCTTGCGCCATGGCGGTCACATCATCAAACACCACTACCAGGCCGTGCCCCGCCCCTTCCGGCAACCGCGTCACCCGCAACATCAGCATCTGCTTGCCATGCACCCCTTCAATTTCGATCTGGCTGCTTAAATGCCGCTCATGATGGTCAAATTGCAACGTATCTTCATAGTGTTGCATCACCAACGCTGTAAAAGGCGTGAGGTAATCATTTTCGGCCGCAATGTCGGTAAAGACTTTGTTTTTAAAGCCCACCAGCGAAATCCCCAAAATATTGGTGGCAGCCAGATTGTAAACACGCAGCTCCGCCTGTTCATTAATGGTCATCACGCCTGAGCTCAGGTGCGACAAAATAGCTTCCAGGTAGGCACGTGCAGACTCCACATGCTGACGGCTCTGTTCGGAGGCATTTTTCGCTTCCTGCAACTGGCGCGTCATGCTGTTGAACGACTTCACCAGCACACTAAGCTCATCCTTGCCAAATGAGGGCAGCTGCTGCGAATAATCGCCACTGGCAATCAGCCGCGTCCCTTCTGCCAGCACCGTCAAGGGTTGCGCCATGCGCCGACTCAGTGCAAATGCGATGGTCAATGCGCCCAGCATGGACAGCAGCAAAATCATGGTCAGCGTCAGCATGAAAATGTCTTTGAGTGACTGCCGGCTGTACGACAAGGTCTGGTACTCGCGGTAGACCTCCTGCACCGATTCGGCAGTATTCGAAAGCGCCTTGGGCACCGGTTGCATCAATTGCAGAATCCGCATCTCGCCCGTGATCCCCAAGGTTTCCACCGGGATCAGCACGCGCATGTACAGGCCTTTGCCGGGGATAGGCTCGATTTTGCCGTAGATACGGCTACGTGCCTGGCGTAACTGTGGCACAGAAGGCAGCTCAGGTAAAAAGCTGCTGGGATCAGAGCTGCTGACAGCCAGAATCGCACCTTGCGGGGTCAGTAATGCCGCGTCCTGAACGCCAGCCTTTTCACGCAGATCGTTCAGTTGTCCATAATGTGAGCGGGCCGTTTGCAGTGATAGCGAGACCGCCATGCTTTGCGCCTTTTCCTTGACGTCCTCCAGCATGATATCCAGCGCCCGTTGCCCCAGATTCAGCCCCCCATCCAGTGCGGATTCGACCTTAACGTTAAACCAAGACTCAATCGAGCGTGACAGGAAGTTCACGGAAACCAGATAGACGATCATGCCTGGAATCAACGCCATCAGGGCAAAAGACACCAGCAATCTGAAATTCAGCTTGCTGCCTACCTGTTTGGCTTTGGTGGTCTGGTAAAGATGGCGTAACTGATAGGCAATCACCCCCAGCAACAACACGGCGAGGCCAGCATTGATATACAGCAGGATCAGGTAATAATCCCCACTGATGGCGGTGTTGGCACTGGCGAGAGACAGCAGGTACAGCAGGGCTGCCGCCAGTAGAATGGACAAAATCAGGACATACCGCATAGGGCTAACGCTGGGTGTCCTTTACCCACCAGCTAAACGTCGGCGTGACCAGCTCCCAGTCACTTTCGCCCAGGGCATCCAGCTGCAAGGCTTTAGGCAGCTTGCTGGTATCCAGATGCATTTTGAGCGCCGCCTGATAGGGCTGATTTTTTTCTAGTGTGGCATGCGGCGTCAAGCGCCAGTCGCGGATCAGGCCCAACTCACGCCTGGCTTCAGCCAGGCTGTCGAATCCTTTTTGCTGTTGCGGATAATTAAGCAGATATTGCTTGGTCAGCGCGTGATAGTTGAGCGTGACGGCGCGACGCTCGGTCACCACCTCATCATCAAACCAGTACTTCATGGGTTTGATGATCTGGCATTCATACAAAAATGTCAGGGCGATGCCCTTACTCAAAGCTTCCTCAAGCGCGCGGCCAAAATGGATGTCCAGATCCGCATCCAGCGCCCAGGTATCTTCACGCAATACCAGCTCGGCACTTTTGACATGGGCATGATTGTTATTGGCAGCCAGTGCCAATGCTGTCATGGTCAGCAGAAAAAAAAGCGCCGAATAATATTTAATGTTTTTGTAAAAGCGCATAAAACAATCCGTCATGCGCGGCAGTGGGCAGCAATTGCCCGCCAATTGACTGCTGGCAAGGGAGGCCCGAGGCATCAAACTGCACTGGCAACCTGACCGCATCTGCATGCATGGTTAAAAACTGTTGAATCTGCATTTCATTTTCTTGTTGAAAAATCGAACAGGTGACGTACAGCAATTTACCGCCTTTTGCCAGCATATGCCACAAATTCAATAATATTTGCTGTTGCATCTGGGCAAATACCGTCAAATCCTGTGGCCGACGCAACCATTTCATATCGACATGCCTGCGCACGATGCCTGAGGCACTACAGGGCACATCAGCCAGAATGCGGTCAAATAACTGACCATCAAACCAGTCGGCTTTTGCCGCATCGCCTGTCCTGACCTTGGCTTGCAAGCCCAGACGCTGCAGGTTGTCGTGGACACGGCGCAGGCGCTCTGCCTCCACATCCAGGGCAAGCAAGTCAATATCACTGGCTTCAAGCAAGTGACAAGTTTTACCGCCCGGCGCGCTACAGGCATCCAGCACGCGCATGCCTGCTTGCACATCTAGCAAAGGAACCGCCCACTGTGCGCCGGCATCCTGCACACTGAGCCAGCCTTGATCAAAATGCGGCAGTTTGTGCACCGGCAACGGCTGCTGCAACTGAATCGCCGTACCGCCCAACGCTTGCGCCGCAATCCCCGCGTCATCCAGCGCCTGCATGTAGCTGGCGACATCCGTTTTGCGCAGATTAATGCGCAACGTCATGGGTGGGTGGCTGTTGCCTATGGTCAGAATCGACTGCCAATGCTGAGGATATTGTTGTTTGAGGGTATCAATCCACCATTGCGGATAGTTAAACTGCACCGCTTCCGACTGACTCACTTGCGCCTGCAAGGTTGTCCGTTGGCGCAAAAAATTACGCAATACCGCATTGACCAGCCCTTTTGCCCAGCGCAGCCCGGTTTTGCCCGCGGCTTCCACAGCCTGATTGACCACCGTAAAATCATCTTCGGCCCCATGCAACAGCTGCGACAGGGCAACCAGCAACAGCGCGTGTACACGTGCATCCGTTACTGGCTTGGCCGTCAGCGCCTGCAAATAAGCCGCGGCTTCGGCATACAAGCGCAAGGTGAGGTAGCTGTAATCCTGTGCAGCCGCCTGCTGTTGCGGCGTCGCCGACTTGACCCTGCGCAATGCCTTAGGCATGGAAACAGTCAGGTTATGTCCGGCCAACACTTCGGCCACCGCAGATGCGGCTATGAGCTGGGCAACTTGCAAAAGAAGACTCTGGTGAAAAAAAGACTATTCTACTTGATGCGCCCAAAATACACAGACAAAAACTCACGCAATAAAAAAGGCTTTCTTGCGAAAGCCTTTACTGTCTGATGAAATCGCGTTTAATACTGGTTAGCCAGCGCCAATAACCGGCGGATCCGCTCTTCGGTCTGCGGGTGGGTGCTGAACAACCCCGCCAGGTCTGCGCCTGATAAGGGGTTGATAATCATCATCTGCCCGGTTTCCGGGTGTTGCTCGGCAGTCATATTGGGAATCTGGTGCGCATAATTGTGGATTTTCTCCAGCGCGGCCGCCAAGGCTTTCGGGTCGCGACTGATCTCAGCCCCCATGCGATCTGCTTCATATTCGCGCGACCGTGAAATCGCCATCTGGATCAGCGAAGCGGCCAACGGTGCCAGAATCATAATCAAAATACCAATAATGGGATTGGGTCGGTCTTCGCCCTCCCGATGCCCGCCAAACATCAGGCCAAATTGCGCAATCGATGAAATGGCCCCGGCCACGGTGGCGGAAATAGTAGAGATCAAGGTATCGCGGTGTTTCACGTGCGCCAGCTCATGTGCCATCACACCGCGCAATTCGCGCTCACTCAAAATCTGCATGATGCCGGTAGTAGCTGCCACGGCAGCGTTCTCGGGGTTGCGGCCGGTAGCAAACGCATTCGGCTGGCTTTCATTGATCACGAACACACGCGGCATGGGTAATTGGGCCCGCTCGGCCAGCTCTTTGACCATGTTGTAATAGTTGCGGAACTGCCCATTACCAAAATTATTTTCAGCATTGATCTCAACTGCGCCATACATTTTCAGCACCGCCTGGTCGCTAAACCAGTAGGCATAAAAGTTCATGCCGCCTGCCAGCAACAGCGCCAGCAACATGCCGCCCTGGCCACCCAGCGCGCCGCCCACCGCAACAAACAGGGCAGTAATCGCGGCCATCAACACAAAGGTTTTGGTCCAGTTACCTAACATAGTGACTCCTTCACAATTCGGTGAGTAATATCGACTTTAATATGCGGGGATGACAGGCATTTTTCAATGCCTGCACCAGATTGACTAGAAAAAGCGGTCGCCGACTTGCACATGCTGGCCTTGCACAAACTGTTGTGCCGTTTGGCGCTTGCCACCCGGCATCTGCAACTCATGCAGTTCTAATGCGCCGTCGCCACAGGCCACCTGCAGCGGATGAGTCTGCAACACAGTGCCTGGCTCGCCTTGACCCGCCACGGCTTGAGCAAACCACAGTTTGCAGACTTGATCATTAAATTTGGCTGTAGCGACCGGAAAGGGATTAAATGCACGAACCTGACGTGAAAGTTGCTGGGCAGATTGCGTCCAGTCAATGGCTGACTCGGCTTTTTCGAGCTTGTGCGCATAGGTCACCAGCGCCTCGTCCTGTACTTCAGAGGCCAGGCAACCGCTATCTTGCAAGGTCTGCATCGCCTCGACCATCAAGCGCGCGCCTTCACGACTGATCGCATCATGCAAGGTCTGCGTGGTATCTGCCGCAGTAATCGCCACCGACCATTTACTGATCATATTGCCGGCATCCAGCTTGGGCACCACCTCCATGATGGTGACGCCCGTCTCGGCGTCCCCGGCCAGAATGGCCCGGTGGATGGGCGCAGCCCCGCGCCAGCGTGGCAGCAAGGAGCCATGGATGTTGTAACAGCCTCGCGTCGGGATGTTCAGCACCGCGGTCGGAATAATTAGGCCATAGGCCGCAACGATCAGCACCTCGGCGTTGACCGCTGCAATCTCGGACTGCACCTCGGCGGGCTTAAGGCTTTCTGGCTGAAAAACACGTAAGCCGTGTTGCAAGGCGAGCTGTTTGACCGGACTCGCTTTTAACTGCATGCCACGGCCCGCGGGGCGGTCTGGTTGCGTCAACACCATGACAATGTCATGGCCCGCGTCTATGAGTCCTTGCAAAGCCGGTACTGCAAACTCCGGGGTCCCGGCATAAATAATACGCATGCAACCTTCCTGACTTAATAACTGTTGCGCTCGATTTCGCGCGCGTGCTTGACCATTCTGGTCCGGATACGGTTACGTTTGAGCGTGGAGAGATACTCCACAAACACCTTACCCAGCAAATGATCCATTTCATGCTGGATACAGACGCTCAGCAATCCATCCGCATCCAATCTGAAAGTGTTGCCATGCACATCTTTCGCTTCGACGGTAATAAATTCAGCGCGCGTGACACTTTCATAGATGCCGGGCACTGACAGGCAACCCTCTTCATAATCCTGGCTACCTGACTGGGCAATGATTTTAGGATTGATCAGCACCAGCAAATCGTCTTTTTCCTTGCTCAAGTCAATCACGATCAACTGGATGTGCTGGTCGACCTGCGTAGCAGCCAAGCCTATTCCTGGCGCATCATACATGGTCTCAGCCATATCGCTGACCAGTTGCTGTAATGCCTCATCAAATACTTGCACCGGTTTGGCCACCGTATGCAGGCGTGGATCCGGATATTGCAAAATTGGAAGTAGTGCCATGCTCTACAAATCTTTCCATTCAAATAGTTTGTGCAAAAACAGGGCAAAACGCCTGCTTTTTCACCTTGATCAGAACTTTAAAGCCATGCTAGATTGGTTGATATTGCGCAGTGGCTGTGCGCAGGTACAGCCCATCCATTTGTGTCGCATAAAACAGAGACGCCACATGACGAAAATTGTTCAAATTATAACCTCGCTTGCGCTGGCTTGTAGCAGCTTATTGTTACAGGCAGAAGAAATTCCGTTGCGGCCGCAGCACCCCGACCGGCATGTCGTCGTCAAAGGCGATACCTTGTGGGATATTTCTGCCAAGTTTCTGAAAAATCCATGGCAATGGCCACAGATTTGGCAATTAAACCGGTCTAGCATTAAAAATCCGCACTGGATTTATCCGGGGGATATCATCGTGCTCGACACCAGCAGCGGGCAACCCGTACTCAAACTGGTGCGCGAATCTGTCACCCTGGAGCCTGGCATGATCGTCACGCCAATCAAAGGCGATGCCATCCCCGCCATACAACCCAATATCATCCAGCCCTTTTTGACCAAGCCCATGCTGATTGCGCCAGAAGCGCTCAAGTCAGCGCCCAGAATTGTGGCGGCGCAGGAAGAACGTGAGATTCTGAGTCCTGGCACACGCATTTATGTGCAGGGCCTGCCAGACGCTCCACGCAACGCCTGGGCAATCTACCGCGAGGGGGAGGCGATCAAAAACCCTGAAAATGGTGAGCTGCTGGGCACAGAAGCGCATTATCTGGGGGAGGCCAAACTGCTGCGCTCAGGCCAGCCTGCCACCTTGACCGTAACCCAGGCCAAAGAGGAAATTGCGGTTAAAGACAAACTGATTGCGATGGAAGACTCCCTTAGCCCGCCTTATCTGCCACATGCGCCCGAAGGCCAGATTGAAGGCCAGATTGCACGCGTGAGCGAAGGCATCAACGAGACTGGCTATGGCCGTGTGGTGGTGCTCAATCGCGGCGAAGCGCAAGGCCTGGAGCGCGGTCACGTGCTTTCGGTGCTGCGCAAAGGCGCCAGCATGGTAGACCCCGAATCCGCAGACCCTAAACATCCGGTCATGATCCAGTTGCCGGATGAGCCTGTCGGCTTGGTGATGGTCTTCAAAACCTTTCCCAAACTGTCATACGCGCTCGTCATGCAGGCCTCGCAACCTATCCATGTGGAAGACGTGGTGCGTACCCCCTGATCTCCGCACTGATGGTCACAGATCCTGAAGAGAGCGCAGCCTGGATTGCCTTAAGCCTGGTCGAAGGGCTGGGCAGTGTCACCTATTGCCAGCTGTTGCTGCACTTTAAAACCCCGCAGGCGATTCTGGCCGCCTCCTACAGCAGCTTGTGCGAACTGGTCAGCAAAGACGTCGCCGAAGGGATACAAAAAGCGCCAGAAGACCCGCATATTGCCAAGACACTAGACTGGCTCTCACAACCAGATAACCACCTGATCACACTGGCGGATGCCTACTATCCGCAACGCCTGCTCAGCATAGACCAGCCGCCGCCCGTGCTCTATGCCAAAGGCAACCTGCAAATGCTCAAGCGGCCTGGCCTGGCCATTGTCGGTAGCCGCCACGCCACACCGCAAGGCGAGTCAACTGCCGAACAGTTTGCCGAAAGCTTGTGCCGGGCCGGATTTGCCGTGGTCAGCGGGCTGGCATTAGGCATAGACGGCGCCGCACACAGAGGCGCGCTCAAAGCAGATGGTGCCACGATTGCCGTGGTCGGCACGGGGCTGGATATTGTCTATCCGGCACGGCATAAAGCCCTGGCCCATCAGATTGTGCAGTATGGCTTGTTGCTCTCCGAGTATCCACTAGGGACGCCATCTTTGACACACAATTTTCCCAGACGCAACCGTATTATCAGTGGCCTGTCTGAAGGATGCCTGGTGGTAGAGGCCAATATTGATAGCGGCTCACTCATCACTGCACGCCTAGCGATCGAACAGGGCCGTGAAGTCTTCGCCATTCCCGGCTCCATTCATTCGCCGGTGTCCAAAGGGTGCCATGCGCTGATCAAACAAGGGGCAAAGCTTGTCGAGTCCACCGAGGACATTGTCAGCGAATTGAAGCATGTCCGCCTGCCCAACCCCGCACTTTCGATTAGCCCGAATGGGTCACTACCCGATTGGACTAATCTACCCGCCGAAGCCAGTCCTGTCCTGGCTTGCATGGGGTTTGACCCCATCTTTGCAGAGCTCATTGCGGCCCGCGCCGGGTTGACGCCCGAACAAGTTTCCACCATGCTAACACTACTTGAATTAGAAGGTGTGGTCAGCCATCTCGCCAACGGCCAATTCCAGCGATTGGTTTAAAGCTCGGTTCAGACCCACCCCAGTATCGCTGCTATTCACTACTAATAGCGGAGCAGCGTGTTTGAGGAGAATTTAGACATGTTGGAAGTACTGATATTTATCTATCAAAATTATTGGGATAAGCATGATGCGTTTGAGCTGAAAGAAACAGACGAAACCATCATGGCCTATGAGCTCTCCCAGGCCGGGTTTAACCACCAGGATATTTTACATGCCGTGGGCTGGGTGAAAGACCTGCGTCGCTCGGTGCAACAGCCGCAATACCAGCACGACCCGTTTGCGACTCGCGTCTATTGCGAGATGGAACGCAACAAGATCAGTGACGACAGTCTGAACTTTCTGGGCTTGCTACAAAGAAGCGACATCATCACGGCTTATGAGCGCGACCTGATTATTGATCGTGCCATGGTCTTGCCGCAAGAAACCTTGAGCATGGAAGATATCCGCTGGATCACCATGATGGTGCTGTGGGACGAAACGCGCAAGCAGGATTACCTGTTTGTTGAAGATGCCTTGTTTAACCCGCAAGGTTTGTCATTGCAATAACCCAACAGAGCGACACAAAAAAAAGCGCGGCTGATTCAGTCCGCGCTTTTTTGTTTACCAGTATTTTTACGACTACAGTTGCCTGATAATCTGGCCAATAATGCCCGCCTGGTTCAGGGTGTAGAAGTGCATTTTATCTACGCCTGCCTCAATCAGTTTGGTACAGATATCAGTGACCACCTCCGCGCCAAAAGCGCGCAATGAAGCCATATCATCGCCATAGGCTTCCAGCCGCATACGCAGCCAGCGTGGAATCTCGGCACCACAGACACTGGAGAAGCGCGCCAGTTGCGTATAGTTATAAATCGGCATGATGCCAGGAATAATCGGTGCAGTGACACCCAGCTTCTGCGCCGCTTCTACAAAACGGAAATAGGCATCCACATTGTAAAAATACTGTGTAATGGCCGAATCTGCGCCAGCATCGATTTTACGCTTGAAGTTTTCAAGGTCTTTTTGTGCCGAGCCGGCTTCCGGGTGAAACTCGGGGTAAGCCGCCACCTCCAGGTGAAACCAGTCGCCGGTCTCGGCGCGGATAAAACTCACCAACTCATTGGCATATTTAAAATCCCCCGCACTCACTTCGCCTGAGGGAATATCGCCACGCAAGGTCACCAGTCTATTGATGCCTTTCGCCTGATAGGCTTGCAGCAATTCGCGGATTTCTTCTTTGCTGGAAGAAATACAGGAGATATGTGGGGCTGCACCATGGCCTTCAGCCTGGATTTCGAGCACACTGTCCATGGTACGGTCGCGGGTTGAGCCCCCCGCACCAAACGTGACGGAAAAAAACTCGGGAGAGAATACGGCCAGCTCTTTGCGTACTTGACGCAGGTTCGCCATGCCTTCCGCCGTTTTGGGCGGAAAAAACTCAAAACTGTAAGCGATTTTTTGATTCACTGTTTTCTCTTTTATTTCTAAACGCGTGATTTCAGGCAGATGCGGGGATGGTCAGGGGTCAGTCTTTTTCGTTGAACACAATCGCACTCAGGATCCAGGCAATCACGCTATACACCAGGGCGCCTATGACGCCAGTCATCACACTATTGACGACAAAGCCTTGCAACAGGTGGCCGACAAACCAGAAGAGCAGACCATTGATGACTAACAGAAACAGTCCCAACGTCAGCAAGGTAATCGGCAAGGTCAAAAGCACCAGAATCGGCTTCACCAGCATATTGGCCAGACCAATCACGACAGCAGCCACCAGCGCAGCGCTGAAATTGGCCACTTGAATGCCTGGGACCAGATAAGCCACGGCCATCAGTGCCAATGCATTGAGTACCCAAACAACCAGTAGTTTAAACATGCCGCCTCCTTGGATGAAAGATGAGGCAAAGTGTACACCAAATCTGCGCCAGAACATCTGGCGCAGGGGTGGCATGGTTTAGCGCACGCTGAAAAGCGCGTGATTAATAGCGATAATGCTCAGGCTTGAATGGGCCGGTTTTGCTCACGCCAATGTAGGCTGCTTGTGCATCGGTCAAGGTGGTCAATTGCGCATTGAGTTTCTTCAACTGCAAGATCGCCACTTTTTCATCCAGATGTTTAGGCAAGGTGTAAACGCCAACTGGATACTTGTCGGTCTGGGTAAACAATTCAATCTGCGCAATGGTCTGGTTGGCAAAGCTGGAGCTCATCACATAGCTTGGATGACCTGTGCCGCAGCCCAAATTGACTAGACGGCCCTTGGCCAGCAAGATGATGCGCTTGCCGTCCGGGAAAATCACGTGATCAACTTGTGGCTTGATCTCTTCCCACTGGTATTTTTCGATGCTGGCAACATCGATTTCATTGTCGAAGTGACCAATGTTACACACAATCGCCTGATCCTTCATTTTGGCCATGTGCTCATGCGTGATAACGTGGTAGTTACCCGTCGCTGTGACAAAAATGTCCGCATGTTCAGCGGCATAATCCATGGTCACGACGCGGTAGCCTTCCATCGCGGCTTGCAGGGCACAAATCGGGTCAATCTCGGTCACCCAAACCTGGGCTGACAAAGCACGCAACGCTTGTGCAGACCCTTTACCCACGTCACCGTAACCGGCAACAACGGCAATCTTGCCTGCGATCATGACATCGGTCGCACGCTTGATGCCATCCACCAGAGACTCACGGCAACCATACAAGTTATCAAACTTGGACTTGGTCACAGAGTCATTCACATTAATCGCAGGGAAAGCCAGCTTGCCTTCTTTATGCATTTGATACAAACGGTGCACGCCCGTGGTGGTTTCTTCGGTCACGCCTTTAATCGCAGCCAAACGCACGGAGTACCAGGTAGGGTCTGTTTTCAGCTTGGCCTTGATGGCGTTAAACAAACAGATTTCTTCTTCTGAAGTGGGGTTCGCCACCACAGACAAATCTTTTTCGGCACGGCTACCCAAATGCAGCAACAGGGTCGCATCGCCACCATCATCCAAAATCATGTTGGAGTAACCACCATCCGTCCACTCAAAAATACGGTGGGTGTAATCCCAATACTCTTCCAGCGTTTCGCCTTTCACGGCAAACACGGCAGTGCCCGTCGCGGCAATCGCAGCGGCTGCATGGTCCTGGGTTGAGAAAATATTGCAAGAAGCCCAGCGCACTTCAGCACCCAAATCCTTCAGGGTTTCAATCAGGACAGCGGTCTGGATAGTCATATGCAGAGAGCCAGTAATGCGCGCGCCTTTCAGTGGCTGTTGCGCTGCGTACTCTTCGCGGATTGCCATCAGGCCAGGCATTTCAGTCTCGGCAATCGCAATTTCCTTGCGACCCCAGGCGGCCAGGCCCATGTCTGCGACTACATAATCTTTGATATCAGCTACAGTATTCATGTTTCAAATCCTTAAAAAAATGAAAACTGAGCAGGAAAAGTTCGATAAGAACCGGTGGCAACGTTGTTCACCTTTTTTCCGTGCTCGCACAGTGAAAAGTGAACGCCGTTGAGATGCTTTACAGCAAATGCTCTGAGCCTGGGAGTCGAGTGACTCTCGCAGCGTTCCTCAGAAGTTGCGAATTATACGCGAACCCAAGGATTTTACAAAAAACAAATCCTGAGCAATCAAAGAACAACCACTGAAAACCTGCTCAAATAGCTGCCTAGAAATACCCTCTTTACCGATTCATTAAATTGACCGAATTACATGCTGCTACTCTGTCAAATCAGTTTCACCCGCCTGTGCCATGATGACATCACGTTCTCAAATATCCTCATTTAGTATAGAAAGGTGATTACTATGACCATGTATCAAGTAATGGATGAAGAAAATCATTGCATCGCAACCTTTCATCATTTTCAGGAAGCCATGTATACCGCACAAGACTTCACCCTGTGGGATGATGAACATTACTATCATGTCGAAGAGCTGGATCTGGCCGTCGCCTAAGCAAACCGTCCCGACATCAAAAGAAAAAAGCGCCAGTTAAGGCGCTTTTTTATTGGGGCTGACACAACACCGTCAGCCTCGCATCAAGGCAAGGTTTTCATCGCCACTTTGAGCTCTTCAGCCTTTTCGGCATCCAACTGTGTCAGTGTATCCACATTGGCCAAGGCTTCGATATGTTTACCGTTGGACTCCGCAATCAGTCCCAGGTAATAAAAAGCCTGACTATGCTGATCGTTCATGCTGACGACACGGTGCAAGTGTTGCTCAGCCATGGTGAGATCCTTGGTTTCATATTCAGCTGCAGCCAGATAAAACCAAGCTTCTGTATTATGAGGTTCCTGAGTCGTCCATTGCTGGGCAATCGCTTTCAGGCCATCCCAGTCCTTGTGCAGGTAAGGAAACACCACTTTCATGAAATAAGGCCATTCAGCTGCCGGTTTGCCCCAGAAAGGCAGCTCGCTTTTGACCACAATCGGGCCCGCTGGCTGCGCGATCAAAGCCTGAACCCAATCAATCGACATGTAATAGTAGTAGGCATCTTTACCAGGGCTCTTGAGCGTAATCAGGCCGACCAATGCGCCCGTCTCATCAAACAGACCACCACCACTGGCGCCTTGTCTGAAACTGCTGGTTGCCCGCACAATCACGGAGTCATCCATGGCAAACAGCCCCTTGACCACCCCTTGGCTACTTACAGGCGCGGCGACGAAACTCGGATAGCCGATATTAAACACTGCTTGTTCGTATTTGAGATCGCGGCTGGACTTCATGGTGACTGGGCTAATCGGCAGGTCATCCATTTGCAGCATGCAAACATCATGCTTCCAGTCCGGTTTGACACCCACGGCATGGTAAGCCGCCCCGCCACTGACCACGCTGATACTGGTAGCATTGGCAACCACATGGCAGTTGGTCACAACCTGATTTTCAGCCACCACGACGCCTGAACCCAGCCCGTATTGCCCATTTTTCAGGCCGACCTGCACACGTAGCACGCGGCTGTTCAACGCCTGCATGAGCTCGGCAGAAGGCTCTGCCATCAATGGGATTGCCAGGCAACCTAACAAACATCCGATCAACCATTTTGCCATGTCTTGCTCCAATCTGCGAAGGTAGGCAACAAGGAATGCACTACCTGTAATACGTTTTGGAAAGCTTCTTAAACTGTTTATAGCAAAACGTATTCCAAGCTGGAGAATGCGGGCTCACTTACCGCCAGACTATGGGGAGACCATGAGAAAGAAAGGAGGGATTTTATATTTAACTATAAAAATCAATGAGATACGTAAAAATAACTGTCGTATCACTGTAGTCTCTCAGTCGACTGCTTTAGCGAGCGGCCAGAAGTGCCGCAACAGACCGCTCAGCATACGCACAAAATCAGTGCGCAAAATCAGTGCATGCACTACCGAGTCGCACACCTTATCGGTTTTGCAAACACCAGCAACGGGTGAAAGGCTAAAACTGCAGTGAAAGCTGGGATGCTGCCGGGCTTTGTGCACTCACGGAAGCCGTACTCCGATTTGATTTTTTGCGGAGACTGCCACGGTCTACCTTGGGAAAATGGCGCGATTTGCGCGAAGCATGCCGCTGCAAAATATCTGCGACAGCATGCGCTGGCATGGTCTGCCTGATTGCAAACCAATCCTGCTTGGCTGTCTGGATGGCCTCGCCAATATCAACCATGGGCGCAGGATAGTCGCGGCCAATCAGGCAGCCATACCGCCGCTGTAAACCTGGAGGCATGCGCCAGGGTTCAAAAATCCAGCTGTCTGGCACCTGTCGCAAAACAGGCAGCCACTGGCGGACAAACACCCCCCGAGGGTCCTGAGTCAAGGCTTGTTTAACCGGATGGTAAATGCGCAATGTATTGATGCCGGTCGTGCCAGACTGCATTTGCACTTGCGGCCAATGAATCCCAGGCTCGTAATCAACAAAAGCTCTGGCCAGATGCAACCCGCTTGGCCGCCAGGGCAGTTGCAACAAATAGCTGGCGGTACTCATTAGCATGGCGCGCATGCGAAAATTCAGCCACCCGCTTTGATTGAGCATCTGCATGCAGGCATCTACCAGTGGCCAGCCAGTCTGGGCAGCCTGCCAGGCTTGTAAACGTAAGGCGACCCCAGCATCGGGTAACCGGGACTGTAGTGCCTCGAAGCCCCGGTAAAAACTTTGGCGTTCAATCCGCGGTTCGCTTTCAAGCTTTTGCATAAAATGGCAATGCCAGTGCAAGCGGCTTTCAAAACTGTGCAGCTGAAGGCGCTGTTGCACGTTTTCAGTCTGCTGCGCACGGGCCCGGGTAGCCTGTACCACGGTACGCAGGCTCACAGCGCCCCATGCCAGATAAGGTGACAGGCGGCTACAGGCCTGGACAGCACTGAGCGGGCTGGAAATCCCCCGCTGATAACCATGTACGCGGCGCGTCAAAAAATCCGCCATCACCGCCTCAGCCACCCCTATACCGCCAACCTGACGTTCCGCTTGCGCGTGGCCAGCCACTGCTGGCAACCGCTCCAAGCCATGATCCGGTAACCGAACAGCAAGTCCGCATGCAGGCACCGCAATGACAGGGGCCTGCATGCGTAACGCCCACTGCGCTTGCCACTGTTGCCGGTCTGACAGGCGTCTCACCACCCCATTCTGCGGCCATTCCTGCCAGACGATTCCTTGCATCCTGCACCACGCTTGTACCTGCCGGTCGATGGTATAGGTGTGATGATTGCCGGTTTCTTCGTGGCTATACAGTCCGGCGATCCCGAATTTTGCATGCAGCCTCTGTAACAGCTTCAAGGGGTCGTGGTGATAGACATGCAAATGCAATCCCAGCTGTTGCAAGGCATGTGCAAGGTCCTGCAAACACTCGCGCACGAACATGGCCTGACTGAGGCTGGCATCCTCTGCCGACCACACTTGTGGAGCCCAGATAAAGAGCGGCAAAACCGGCCCAGCCTCACAGGCGGCAGACAGCGCGGCATGATCCGCGACACGTAAATCGCGCTTAAACCAGACCACATGCACATCACGCAGAGGCATGCTGGCCAATCCAGTCGCAAATATCTTGCAGCAATGGACTGTTGCCGCGCAGGGGTCTGGCCAGCTTGGCGACCATATCCACATGGTTGTAGTTGGCATAAGTCAGCAACTTGACCTCGCTGCCTTGCGCCTCAAGCGCACGCGCCAGATTGATCGAGTTTCTGGGCCAAACGGTTTGGTCTTTGAGGCCGGCCAGCAGCAGTAAAGGCGGATGATGGCCGCTGACAAAATGGATAGGCTGTGATTGCCACTCCTGCTCAGCAGGTGCAAAAATCGCGCGCAACGTATCCGAGGTGAGCGGCAAAAAGTCATAAGGTCCGGCCAGGCCTATGGTGCCTTTAATCGCGGCGGGTGATAATCCGACAGCCGCCAGATAGGCAGCATTCAAGGTCAGCATAACGGCCAGATGTGCGCCCGCAGAATGCCCCATCAAGAAGACACGTGATGCATCGCCTTGATACTCGGCCACGTGTTGCTTGACCCATTGCAATGCCAGAGCGGGGTCTTGCATCAATTGCGGAAACTTAAGTTCGGGATAGAGCCTGTAATCGGCAATCACAACCAGCATGCCTTGCGACGTCAACGCCTCTGCCACAAACAGGTAATCTTGCTTGCTGCCAGACTCCCAGCTACCGCCATAAAAAAACAACACCACAGGGCGTGGTGTTGCAGCATGGTCACGTGGCTGATAAATATCCAGGCGCTGCCTGCTGTGCGGCCCAAAAGCGATATCGCGATGGATGCGCATACCTTTATCAGGAATCACCGCGTTTAACAAAGTGACTGGCCGACAGGCCGAAAGCAGCAGACCGGCCAAGCCAGTCAACCAGCTACGCCGCGTCAATTGAGGATTTTGCAGATTCATAGGCATTGATGACCATGCCCAAGATAGAAAATTCCCGTCGCAATAATGATCGCTATCGTTAATGGTTGGCAATATAGACGCGGTTACGGCCCTGCTGCTTGGCCGTGTACAAAGCAAAATCTGCCATTTTCATCAGCTGCGTCAAGCCATCCTGCGTCCCCAATTGCGCGGTAGACACCAGCCCAAAAGAGGCCGTGTAGTGAATTTGCTCTCCTTGCTCACTCATCACACTGTGATCAATTTCCGAGCGCAAGCGCTCAATCACATGTGCCGCTTCATGCAGATCCGTCATCGGCATCAGAATACCAAACTCTTCGCCCCCCAGACGCCCAACCATGTCGCTGGTACGCAAGGCACTCACGCAGCGCAGGCAGAAGTTCTGCAAAACCAGGTCGCCAGCATGATGTCCATATTGGTCATTAATCTTTTTAAAAAAATCGATGTCCACCATGGCGAATGAAAACGAGGAGCCATAACGCTGATAGCGCCTGATTTCTGACTCCAACTCATGAATGAAGTGCCGCCGGTTGGCGATCCCGGTTAAAAAGTCAGTAAAGGCAAATTTGTCTGCTTCAAGATGCAAATGGTATATGCGGCCCCCAACAAAGAGGCCTACCAGCAAAAACAGGGTCACCAGCAGCGCTGCGTAAGTGATGCCTTGATGGGTGTGCCGCTCCATGCGCTTTTCACTCTCGGCCACATACTCGTTGGCGCGCAAGTCCGCATGCGCGAGTATGGCTTCGTTGAGCTTTGCCACCTTGGCAAAGCGCGCATTCCAGGCCGTCTCAATCAGGGTGCTTGCTTCGGTATACTGTCCCTCAGCCAATTGCTTGATTACCGAGGCTGTCATTTCGTCCAGCGCTTGAATATTCTGTTTGAGCAGCGGTAATGGCGCGCGATCTCCCGAATAATTACGTTCTATGCTGGCGATTTTTTGTTGGGCAGCGGCCTCATGCCCCTTAATCGCAGCCACGGTATTGATCAAATGCACGCTGTCCGCCTGAATCAGCGTGGCATAGAGCAAATCGCTTCGGATCTGATGCAGCTGAGACTCCAGCGCCTGCGCAGCGTTGGAAACCGTAAAAGACTGCTCATAGAAATTGCGTGTAGTCTGGTGCATCTCCCGCATACTGGAAAAATAAATCCAGAGGAACAGCAGCACACCGATCAGAACGATCATAAAACCGGCGACAAGGATATACAAGACTGCTTTTCTACGCCTGATACTCATATCATGTACGCCACCAAAGTCGCCAAAGAAAAGGTTAAGTGCTGAGCAGGGCCGTGATAAACGCCCACTCTTTGGGATCGACCGGGGTAATCGACAAGCGGTTCCCTTTTTGCAAGACACGCATGGTGGCCAGGGCAGGCGTTTCCCGCATCTCTTTCAAACTCAGCAATCGCGTTTTGCGCACGAGCTTGACATCTACGTTCACCCAGCGTGGACTTTCCGGTGTAGACTTGGGATCAAAATACTTGTGCCCTTGCACAAACTGAAAACGGTCGGGATAGGCCAAGGTGCTGACCTCGCAAATGCCGACGATGCCAGGCTCAGCACAATTGGAGTGATAAAACAACACGCCATCGCCCACCTTCATCTGGTCACGCATGAAGTTGCGCGCCTGATAATTGCGTATCCCATACCAGTCTACAGTTTGATTGGGGAATCCCGCCAAATCATCAATGGAGACATCCGAGGGTTCGGATTTCATTAACCAGTAACGCGCCATGCCTGAAAACCTTCTTTACACATCTAAATGCCAGTATCATAAACCAAGTTAGAGCACAGTTGAAAATCATGACAAAAAACGTTTTAGGCACCCTTCTGATCCCTTGCAGTATGCAACCAGTCACAGGCTTTATGCGTGATGGTTGTTGCAGTCACCACCCGGAAGATTTAGGTAAACATACCGTCTGCGCAGAAATGACAGATGAGTTTCTGGCGTTTTCGCAAGCGCAAGGCAATGACTTGTCCAACCCCAGACCAGACTATGCATTTCCCGGGCTCAAGGCTGGTGATCGGTGGTGCCTGTGTGCGAGAAGATGGCTGGAAGCCAGTGAAGCCGGTTACGCGCCGCCAGTGATTCTGGAGTCTTGCCACGAAAACTGCCTGGAAATCATTAGCCTGGCGGACTTGAAATACCATGCCTTAAGATAACAAGACAAAGGTGCGAGAGGAGATGTGCTAAGGGGTTACCTGAGCCGCTAATCCTGAACCAAAAAAGTTCAGGTGGTAACAGCCTAAGGTACATTAGGTTCGCACGCCAAGGGCGTCTTAAAAGACCGCCCAACTTAGTGCGATCGCACCGCACCTGATGAGCCGAAACCTATAACAAAGACTAGTTCAAGGAATTTTGGACTCAGGCAACGCCTTAGCACACCACTTTTATGATACGTCATTTAATACTAATGACGGTTAAAATTTTGTGAAATGAAGCGGATTACAATAATTTGTGCTGGCCGGACAAAACATCATCGATCTGCTGCTGCATGGTAGAAATGCGCTTTTTCACATCGCCCACATCAACCCCGCCGCTGCGCGTATTCAACAACTCATGGGTAATGTTCAGCGCGGCCATGATCGCAATGCGCTCCACACTCACCATCTTGCCCACATCACGAATTTCGCGCATTTTACCATCAAGGTAACCCACCGCCTGCAATAAACTGTCGCGCTCTTCGTCGGTACAGGTCACGCTAAACGCGCGACCCATGATCTCGATATCAATCGGCTGCTTGGCCATGACTAACGACCTTCCTCAGGCAATGCCGACAACAACCGCTCCAGCTGTACACTGGCTTGCGTCATGTTCAGCTTTAGAGATTGTGACTCCTGATGCAAACGCGTGACCTCCTGACGTAACTCCACGTTTTCGTCACGCAGCTGGCTGCACAAAGCAATCAGCTTCGTCACACGCTCTTCAAGACTTTTCAAATCGGCATCCATCAGCCCATTATCTTTTAAAAAAACGAGTGTGGTCAATAGCTAAGCGCATTTTTTCAAAGTAAATTAAGAATTTGAAGCCCCTCGCAAGACACCATGGAACTGGTCAAAGTCACTGCTTTAGACTAGAATGACTAACAGTTGTCAGGTGCCTGCGTCTGCGTTCTTGCAGACAAGGGTGAAACTGGGAAACAGGTGCGCGAACCTCGTTCGCAATGCCTGTGCTGCCCCCGCAACGGTAAGCAAGTGCGGGTCTATCCACACGCCACTGAGTAAAAACTTGGGAAGGCGATAGACCAAAACTTGCCAGCCCGGAGACCGGCCTCACAACCCAATTGCAATACCGCGGGGTGACGGTGTCTGATCATAATGAATGCATGGCTTGCCAACAAGCGATGCGTTTTATTCATTTTCTGTTGATTCCCCGGTATTGAAAGTCAACCCACATGCGGGGTCGCATGTGATACAGGGATAAGAGAATGAAAAAAGTCATACTTAAAGGCTTGATTGGCCTTTCTTTAAGTGAGTTCGCCTATGCTGCAGAAAATGCAACACTAGACGAGGTTGTCATCACCGCAACGCGTACACCACAACACCAAGAATCTGTTATTGCTGATGTTTCTGTGATTAATTCAGAAGAGATCAAGCGTGGCGGCCAAAGCACTTTGTTCGAACTTCTGCAACGCCAACCAGGCATTGAAATCACTAATACAGGTGGCGCGGGCAAAGACTCTGGCATTTTTGTGCGCGGTACAAATCCAGGACACACACTGATCTTGATTGATGGCGTACGTGTGCAATCCGCCACTGCAGGCAAAACCACGATTGAGAACATTCCCATCCAGCAGATTGATCGCATAGAAATTGTGAGAGGCCCAGCGTCCAGCCTATATGGTGCGGACGCGATTGGCGGCGTGATTCAGATTTTCACAAAAAAAGGGGTAGAAGGTTTCAAACCTTATGCAAACTTTGGCTACGGCACCTACGATACCACGCTTGCAGAGGCTGGCTTACGTGGAAAACAAGGGGCAACGGCCTATGCACTTAATGTTTCGGGCAACAAAACAAACGGATTTTCAGCCCTAGATACGCATAATCCCAATCTTAGCGACAAGGATGGTTATCGAAATCTGGCGCTCTCTGGCAACCTTTCGCACCAAATTGTCGAAGGGCATGAGGTCGGATTAAACTTGCTACACAGCAAAGGTAGCACGCGTTTCGATAATAGCTCCAATTTAACATTGGCTTTTGATCCAGCCTTTTCTGACCATGCAAACCTTACGCAACAAACTGTCGGATTGTTTAGCAAAAACCAAATTCTTGATCATTGGCACTCGACGTTACGTATTAGTCAAGGGGTTGATGAAGTGGTTAACTATGCAGCACTTGGGCCATTCACCAGTCAGAGCCGGAGTCTATTCAGGACCAAACAAGATCAATTCAACTGGCAAAACGACATTACCTTGCCAGTAGGGATGTTGACATTGATGTACGACAGACTGGTAGATAGAGTTCACTCAACCACCGACTTTGAAAAAAACAAGCGGACAAACGAGGGTTATGTGGCTAGCTACCTGGCAAACATTGACTCGCATAGCCTGCAGTTGAGTGTTCGTGACAATCACAACTCAAGCTTTGGGCACAATGTAACGGGTGGTTTAGGTTATGGATACACTCTGAACAATCAATGGCGAATAACGGGTAGTTATGGTTCTGCATTTAAAGCGCCAACGTTTAATGACTTGTATTTCCCTGGCTTTGCCAATCCGAATTTGAAGCCAGAAAAATCAGATAACGTGGAGGCCAGTCTACGTTACAACGATGAGTCTTCTAACGCGTCCATCACCGTCTATGAAAATAAAGTTAGAGATTTAATTATTTTTTCTAACATTTCAAATGTTGCGGCCAATATCAATAAAGCAGACATCCGCGGTGTGACTTTAGCTGTGAGCAAGCGCTGGGAAAGTCTGGATCTGAGTGGCAGTATTGATATTCAATCTCCGCGCGATGATGAAACCGATAAGCTTTTACGTCGCCGTGCTAACCGACATAGCCAAATGCAACTTGGCTACTCTGTGCAAGATTGGCGATTTGGGACGGAGATGGTGATGTCCTCAGCGCGCTACGAGGATGATGCTAATACGTTGCGCATGGGTGGTTACACACTCTTCAATATGACGGCCCAGTACAAGGTACATCGTGATTGGACTCTGCAGGCACGTGCCAATAATATCTTTGACAAAAACTATCATTTAGCACTCGATGGAAATCCTGCAACCAATGGTTTTGCCTATAACACCCCGGGGGCAAACCTGTTCGTAAACCTCCGTTACGAACCCCAATAACGATTAAATCTAATAGTTAAGCATATCCCCTACCTGTGGCATGCAGCGTGGACGGATATGCGTTCGAAAGTCATCTTAATGCAATTAATAAAATATCACTTGCTCGTTGCAGGGCTAAGTTTAATGTTCTCGGCGAGTTTGTTTGCCGCAGACAACACACTGACTTCCCTGGATGAAGTCGTAGTTACCTCCAGCAGAACACCACAATCAACCAAAACAGTCACTGGCGATATTACCGTCATTGACAGCGAAGAAATCAACAGGCTACAAGGCGGCGCTTTGGCAGATTTACTGAGACTGCAACCTGGCGTTCAAACCTACACAAATGGTGGCATGGGGACAAGTAGTAACATTTCATTACGTGGCACCAATGACAATCAACTGATTGTATTGGTTGATGGCGTGCGCATCAATTCCGGGACGACTGGTACTACCGCCTTTGAAAATATTCCCTTGGCACTCATCGAGCGGATTGAAATTCTACGTAGCCCTGCTTCTAGCCTTTATGGCTCAGATGCAATCGGCGGCGTTGTTCAGATTTTCACGAAGCGTGGCAAAGGCAACAAAACCCATCTTTACGGCAGTGCGGGTGCCGGTAGCTATGACTCATATACTGGGAATGCTGGCTTCGATACTGCCTATAAAGCGCTAAAACTCGGTGCACAAATCAGCAATTACGACACGCGTGGGATTTCTGCAAAGAAACATCCCCCCTCTGTGATTGATAAAGATAGAGATGGATATTACAACTTTAGCAGTTCGACATACGCAAATCTGACATTCGCACCCGGCCACTCCTTGGGAATACACTACCTGGAAAGCAAAGGGCATAATGAATACGATAATGCTTATGCGGGCGGCAACTATCTGGAACGTCATCAACAAGGCTATGGTGTTGCACTCAAAAACGCGATGACTGAGCACTGGAACAGCAAATTAGAGTACAACATTGGTTTTGACCGATCATTTAGCGTCAGTAGCGCAACGCTCAATAGCAATATTGAAACTGAACAACGCCAACTATCCTGGCAACACGACTATAGCCTCACTCATGGGACTTTTACTTTCGCTTATGACAGGCTGGAACAAGATGTATTAACTCAATCGAATGGCAGCAACTTGCTGAAGAGGAATCGCAACAATAATGCCTTTGTTTTAGGCTACGTGGGTAGCTTTGAAGCACACAGCACTCAACTGTCACTGCGAAAAGATTACAACAGTCAGTTTGGCAATTACACAACGGGCGGCCTCGGTTATGGTTATGCTTTATCCCCAGAATGGCGCTTAACTGCCCAGTATGGCTCATCCTTTAGAGCACCAACCTTTAACCAACTATATTATCCAAGCTTTGGCAATGCCAACCTGCCCTCAGAAAAAGCAGACAATATTGAGGCCAGCGCTCGATACCAAGGTCAAACATTACAAGCCAAGCTGACAGTGTTTGATAACCATATTCGCAACTTTATTCAAACCCTCAACTCAGGTTGCCCAGCTGGATTCAGCAATGGTTGTGCAATCAATGCCGGCAAGGTAGAAGTGCAAGGTATCACGTTGGAAGGCAGTCTACCGATTGCTGAGCAATGGCTAGTCACAGCCAATGCGACAGTGCAGTCACCGCGTAGTGATGCCACTGATAATCTTTTGGCGAGGCGCGCTCAGCGTTATGGCAATTTTATCCTCCAGTACAAATCAGGACCATGGAACTGGGACAGCGAAGTTTCAGCTTCATCAATGCGTTACGACGATGCCGCAAACCAATTCCGCTTAAGTGGCTATGCGCTCTTGAATACAACTTTGGGGTATCAAATAAACCCTCACTGGAAACTGCAAATTAGAGCAAATAATATCTTGGACAAAGACTATGCGCTTGCATCAACTAAAACCGTTTCAAGACCCAACAACCCTTATTACAACTCCATGGGCTCAAATGTTTTTATCAGCCTTAACTACGACCTGAAGTAACTCAGGAAAAGTGGATTTTGCCCAAGCCCGTGCGAATTGGGCTAAAATCCACGTCTTATAATTAACCTTAATTTTGGAGTCGTTGGCATGCCACGTAACCTTTCAACTCAGTCTCTGGCAATTGGCTTTCTCATTGCCTTGATGGTCATTATCACGCGTGGTCATCATTTTGCTTCGATTGATTTTTTACCGAGCGCTTCTTATGCAGCGTTTTTTATCGCGGGTTATTACCTGCGCTCAACGCTGGTGTTTGTGGCCTTGCTGGGATTGTGTGCTGCGCTGGATATGGCAGCCATCACCTGGGGCGGTGTGAGTAATTTCTGCGTGACCCCTGCTTATGGCTTTTTGTTGCCGGCTTATGGCAGCATGTGGCTGGCTGGCCGTTGGACTGCGTCGAACACCACCTGGCAATTAAGCAGCCTGTTCAAGCTGACAGGGGCGGTATTGGTGGGATCTGTGCTTGCTGAGCTGTTTTCCAGCGGTGGGTTTTACTTCTTTGGTGGCCGCTATGCCGAACCGACCCTGGTTGAGTTTGGCGCGCGTCTGGTCAAATACTTCCCGAAACAAATTGAAGCGATTGCATTTTGGGTTGTGGTTGCAGTGATTGCACATGTGGCATTTGGCCTGGCCAAGCGCTCCGTGCGCGAAAACGCTTAAGTATTCCGCACCATGGAAACCAATGATCGCGACAGTCGCCACAAGGCGCGCATGATCCGCAAAAAAGCGGTCATTGACGAAAAAATCGAGCAGGCCAACCAAGAAAAGGGCCTGCTACTCATCCTCACAGGCAACGGCAAAGGCAAAAGCTCTTCTGCCTTTGGCATGGTGGCCCGCTCGCTGGGCCACGGCATGCGTGTTGGTGTCGCCCAATTCATCAAAGGCCGTTCAGATACGGGCGAAGAAGCCTTTTTTCGCCAGCATCCTGCTGTCACCTGGCATGTGCTGGGCGAAGGCTTTACCTGGAACACACAAGACCGCCAACGCGACACCGAAACCGCCATGCGTGGCTGGCAGATTGTGGCCGGGATGCTGCAAGACCCGGCCATTCAGCTGGTGGTGCTGGATGAGCTCACCTACACCTTCAAATATGGCTACCTCGATGAACAAATGGTGTTGGATGCCATCGCCAAACGCCCACCCATGCAACATGTGGTCATCACTGGCCGCGGCGCTTCCGAGGCATTGAGAAACGCTGCCGATACGGTGTCTGAACTGATGGATGTCAAGCATGCCTGGCGTGCAGGCATCAAGGCCCAGGCCGGGATAGATCTGTAATGCAAGCAACGGCGGCAAGCTGCCGAGCCATGTTAATGGCGGCCCCGGCGTCTGGGCAAGGCAAAACCATGGCTACCGCGGCATTGGCGCGCGTGTACCGCAACCGCGGCTTACGCGTGCAGGCTTTCAAATGCGGGCCGGACTTTATCGACGGCATGATTCTGCAAGTGGCAACTGGCAAGCCAGTGTATAACCTGGACCTTGGCATGTGTGGTGAAGCCGATGCACAACGGCTGCTGCACAAGGCCGCCCAAGACAATGACGTGATTCTGCTCGAAGGGGTGATGGGGCTATATGATGGCAAGCCTTCATGCGCCGATATTGCCGAGCGCTTTGGCATCCCTGTCGCACTGGTGCTTAATGCCAAAGCCATGGCACAGACCTGTGCCGCGGTTGCCTATGGTTTGTATGGCTTTCGGCCCGCCCTGCAGCGCGCCGGAGTGATTGCCAACCAGGTCGGCAGCGAGGGTCATGCCAATATGATTAAAGAAGCACTCCCCACGGACATCCCCTGGCTGGGTGCCATGAAATATGACACGCAACTGAGCTTGCCAGAGCGCCATCTGGGCTTGCATCTTGCTCAGGAAATCACGGACATAGACCAGCGCATAGAAGCCGCTGCGCAACTGCTGGGGCAAGACATGCCATTGCCGCCGAGCGTGCAGTTTGCCGCACCCGAACAGCAGGCGATAACACCATTATTGCAAGGCAAAACCATTGCCGTGGCTAAAGATGCTGCCTTCTGTTTCACATATCAGGCCAATCTGGATCTGCTACAGACACTAGGCGCACAGATTGCATTTTTTTCACCCTTGCACGATACGCAATTACCGGCTGCGGATGCTTACTGGCTGCCGGGTGGCTACCCGGAATTGCATCTGGAGCGACTGCAACACAACCACAGCATGCGTGAAGGTTTACGCGCAGCCGCCGAATCAGGCAAACCCATATTGGCCGAATGTGGCGGCATGCTGGCACTCGGTGAAACACTAAATGGACAACCCGCCTTCGGCCTGCTCCCCGGCAGCGCCGCGCTTCAGCCCAGATTGCAAGGCCTGGGCACGCAGCATGCAACCTTTTCAGCGGCTGACAACAGCGCAACTGGCGATGACGCGACGACGATAGGCGCGCACACTTTTCACTATGCCCGCTTTGACACCGACTTGCCGGTCATTGCGCAAGGCAAAGGTAAATATGGCGCTGGCGAGCCGGTCTATCGCCATCAATCCATCACTGCCAGCTTTTTGCACTTTTACTTTCCGTCTAACCCGGCACTGGCCGCACAATTTTTCATGCCATGAGCTTTGCCTATTCAGATGCCGACAAAGCGGCGATATACAAGGTAATTACCGAGCGACGCGATATGCGGCATTTTTTGCCCACGCCTATCGCCCCCGAGTTATTGCAGAAATTACTGCAAGCCGCCCATCACGCGCCCAGTGTCGGCCTGATGCAGCCATGGCGGTTTATCCGCATCAGCGATGTCACATTGCGAAAAGCCATCCACACGCTGGTCGATGAAGAACGCAAACTCACGGCCCAGGCCATCGGCGAAGTTGAAGACACGGCGCGCATGGCCGAGTTTATGCGCCTCAAAGTGGAAGGCATTCTGGACTGTGGCGAGGTGCTGGTCGCCACCTTGTGCGACCAGCGTGAAAAACACATTTTTGGCCGCCGCACATTGCCAGAAATGGACCTGGCCTCGGTCAGCTGTGCGATTCAAAACTTGTGGCTGGCGGCGCGTGCCGAAGGCATAGGCTTGGGTTGGGTCAGCCTGTTTGACCCGCACCAACTGGCGCAATTATTGAATCTGCCCGAGGGCGCCAAACCAGTCGCCATTTTATGCTTGGGCTATGTGAATACGTTTTACAAATCGCCCATGCTGGTGGAAGAAGGCTGGACGACAGAAAAACCGCTCGCTGACATGCTGATGGAAAATGGCTGGCAACCTCACGAAAGCACACAAACATGAAGCGCTGGCCACAACGCATCGTCTGCCTGACCACCGAAACGGTGGAGGTACTGTACCTGCTGGGTGAGCAGGACCGTATTGTCGGTATTTCCGGCTTTACCACGCGCCCGGCCATCGCCCGCAAAGAGAAGCCAAAGATCAGTGCCTTTACCAGCGCCAATATTGAAAAAATCCTGGCGCTGCAGCCTGACCTGGTGCTGTGCTTCTCTAACTTGCAGGCTGATATCGCGGCCTCACTGATCAAAGCCGGTTGCCAGGTGCATGTGTTTAACCAGCGCAGCCTGGATGAAACACTGCAGATGATACTCACCGTCGGTAATCTGGTCGGGGCCAGCGAAAAAGCAGAAGATTTAGTAGCACGCTACCAGGCACAATTGGGGGCAGCACGCCAGCAGACAGCCAGTTGGCCGCGCAAACCCAAGGTCTATTTTGAAGAGTGGGATGAACCCATGATGTGCAGCATCCGCTGGGCGGCTGAATTGATTGAAGCCGCCGGAGGCGAAGATTGCTTCCCAGAACTCAGCGCCTTTCATAGCGCACGTGACCGCACAGTCACGGCAGAACAAGTGCTGGCCAGACAACCGGATATCATCATCGGCTCCTGGTGCGGTAAGAAATTCCAGCCGGAAAAAGTCAAAGCCCGCCCAGGCTGGCAAGCCATGCCTGCGATCCGCGACGGGCATGTGTACGAAATCAAGTCGGTCGATATTCTGCAACCTGGGCCAGCTTTGTTTAGCGAAGGCCTGGTGCAATTGCAAACCATTATTCAACGCTGGCAACAACAAGGGGGGCACGCATGACTACGCACCTGATTTTAGGCGGGGCACGCAGCGGCAAAAGCGCTTATGCCGAGCGGCTGGCCTCGGCACTTGAATGCCCGGTCACCTATATCGCGACGGCCCAAGTCTACGATGACGAGTTTGCCAAACGCGTGGAACATCACAAAACCCGCCGTCCGCCTTACTGGGGATTGGTCGAAGCGCCATTCAACCTCGGGCAGACCTTGCTAGACAACGACGCACCAGATACCTGCCTGATTGTCGATTGTTTAACCTTGTGGCTGGCGCAATGCATCTGCCCGGACTGCGACAAACCGGAACGCTTGGACTGGCAGGCAGAAAAACAGGCGCTGCTGGCGGCCTTGCCGCAATTGCAAGCACACGTATTTTTAGTGAGCAACGAGGTCGGCATGGGCATTGTGCCCTTGGGTGAAATCAACCGCCAGTTTCAGGATGAACAAGGTCGCCTCAACCAGCACGTGGCAGCGGTTGCAAACCACGTTAGTTTTATTGCCGCAGGCTTGCCATTAACGCTTAAATAACAAGAAAGACCTGTATGAAAAGATTGTCCCTCGCCCTGCTCGCTTTAGTCACCGCTTTGGCTGCCGAGGCGCATGTGCCCTTTTTAAAACCTAACCAGTTCAATGTGACGCATCATCGGCTAACCATTGAATCTGCGTTTACCGAGTTTCCATTCCAGGCCGACTTCGCCATGGACTCGCCTAACTTCACCATCACGTCCCCTGCCGGCGAAGTGACTGCCATCAAACCGATCGCCAAAACCAAGGCGGCGGTGTATCTGGAGCCCGAATTAAAAGAAGAAGGCACTTACCGCATCAGCACCGGGCAGCGTGTCGGCCCGGTTTACAAAGCCGTCGAGACGCCGGATAAAAAACTGTATTTTGCGGCAGATATGAAACGGGTTAGCGGCAAGCCGACCACCATGAACTATTACAGTTATGCCGACACTTATATTTTCAAAGGACAACAGAAATACAAACCTGTGCCTTTAAACAAAGGCCTGGAAATTATCCCCTTGGCCTCGCCCAATGGTGTGCAATTAGGGGGTGAACTCAGCTTGCAAGTCCTCGAACATGGCAAGCCGGTGCCTAATGCACGCATTATCGTGGTTACCGATAACGAGCACTTTAGCAAGCGCCGCATGGAAGACCTTTACGATGTTGAAAACGTCAGACCGTCCAACCTCCATGCCAATCAGCAAGGTGAGTTTACCTTCAAACCACAAAAAGCCGGGTTGAATTTCCTGTTTGTGACGGTGCATCACCAGCTCAATGAAAACCTGTGGGAAAGCCTGAATGCTTCGCTGACGCTGGAAGTGAATTTACCGCCAGAGACGGCAAACAAGCCTTAAAATGACTGCTTTCAGGCATTGAAGGGAAACAGCATGCAAACGACGACTTTTGAACTGAGAGGCGAATACATCGCACTCTGTGACTTGCTCAAACTCGAAGGGGTAGCCGACAGTGGCGGTCAGGGTAAGTCTATGGTGGCGGAAGGATTGATCAAGGTTGATGGCGAAATTGAACGCCGAAAAACCGCCAAAATCCGCGCCGGGCAAGTGGTGCAGGCGTTTGAACAGACCATCCAGGTCGTGGCTGCTTAATCTGGCTTAAAGTCTTGCGGCAGATAAGCCGCCAGCGCGGACCAGTTGAAGTTCTGCTGCACACTGTCTGCCAATTTTTCCAGGCTCTGCTCACGCAATTGCGTGTAATCGTAAGCTACTTGCTCAGACAAACCAGCCCATTGTAACCAGGCAGCGCAAGCTTGCGGATGGTCAAACAGGCCATGGATATAACTGCCTGCCACCTGGCCATCTTCGGATAACGCCCCCTCTGCCTGGCCACTCAGCAGATGCACCGGGCGTGCTAATGCCCGTCCGGTACTGACGCCCATATGAATTTCATAGCCTTGCAATTGGGCATTGGCAAACGCCAACTGACCTGACACCTGCTTGAGCTGTTTGTGCGCCTCAAGGGTGGTTTCCATTTCCAGCCAGCCCAAGCCGGCACTACTGCCTATCTCGCCCTCCAGCCCTAGTGGATCATGCAATTGCTGGCCCAGCATCTGAAAGCCACCGCAAATGCCCAGCACTTTGCCACCATAACGCAAATGGCGCGCGATCCGTGGCTCCCAGCCATGTTCACGCAAGGCCGCCAGGTCACCGCGTACATTTTTGCTACCAGGCAGGATGATAAGATCAGCCGCCGGCATCTCTTCACTCAACCGCACAAATCTGAGATCGACCTGCGGGTGCAAACGCAAGGCATCAAAATCAGTATGGTTGGCGATATGCGGCAATACGGGCACGACGATGGTCAACTGTATGTCTGATTTGCGTGCGCTTGTGGTGGCTACCGCATCTTCGGCTTCCAGATGCAAGTCATGCATATAAGGCAACACGCCGATCACAGGTTTGCCAGTGCGTTGCTCCAGCCAATCCAGCCCCGGTTGCAGCAAGGCAAGATCGCCGCGGAATTTATTAATCACAAACCCGACCACTCTGGCCTGTTCGCTTTCAGATAACAACGCCAGCGTGCCAACCAGGTGCGCGAATACGCCCCCCTTATCAATATCGGCGACCAGAATCACCGGGCAATCCACCGCTTCGGCAAAGCCCATATTGGCAATATCGTTAGCGCGCAGATTGATTTCAGCCGGGCTGCCCGCCCCTTCTACCACGATGCAGCCATATTGCTGCTGCAAGCGCTGGTAGGATTGCAGCACGGCTTGCATGGCGGTCTTTTTGTAGTCGTGGTAAGTACTCGCTTCCTGGTTACCCACGACCCGGCCATGAATGATCACCTGGCAGCCAGTATCCGAGTTGGGCTTGAGCAAGACCGGGTTCATATCGGTATGTGGCGGCAATCCGCAGGCCATGGCCTGCACCGCTTGCGCACGGCCAATCTCGCCGCCGTCTTCAGTCACCGCCGCATTGAGCGCCATGTTTTGCGGCTTGAATGGCGCCACCGCCACCCCGCTGCGGTACAATACGCGGCACAATCCGGCCACCAGCGTACTTTTACCGGCATCCGACGTGGTGCCTTGAACCATTAATGTTTTCACTGCCTGCTTATCCATCCCCTGATTATCTCACACTCGCCGGGCTTGCCTGTGGCGCGGTGCTGCTGGATGCCTGGCTGGGAGAGCCTCGGCGCTGGCACCCATTAGTCGGTTTTGGCTGGTTAGCGTCCTCCCTTGAAAAACGGTTGAATCCCTTATCCATGCAACCGTTACGCAGACAATATATCAGTGGTATTGTTGGTGTGCTTCTGCTGGTGTTGCCACCCATTCTTGCGATTGTGTTGCTCATGAAACTATCCGTCTGGCTGGCACTTGCACTGCATGTCTATCTCCTTTACTTTGCCATTGGCCACCGCAGCCTGCACCAGCATGGCATGGCCGTTTATCACGCCTTGCAAGCAAACCTGTTTCAGGATGCGCAGGTTGCCACCTCGTATATGGTCAGCCGCGATGTGGAGGCGATAGAGCCGGTCAGCGCAACCATAGAATCCGTGTTGGAAAATGGCAACGATAGTGTATTCGGCGCCCTGTTCTGGTTTTTTGTCGCGGGCGGCCCTGGGGCGCTGGCTTACCGCCTTGTGAATACGCTGGACGCCATGTGGGGCTATAAAACACCACGTTATTTTTATTTTGGCTGGGCCGCCGCCCGGATGGATGATGTATTGAATTACATTCCGGCCCGCCTCACAGCCATCACCTATGCATTGCTCGGACACACCCGCTTTGCCTGGCAATCCTGGCGATCCCAGGCACCGTTATGGGATAGCCCGAACGCAGGCCCGGTCATGTCTGCAGGCGCAGGCGCACTCAACGTGCAGCTGGGCGGGCGCGCCCGCTATCATGGCGAATGGCATGAGCGCCCGCGTCTGGGCACCCACACGCCCCCTACTGCAGAGGATATCCCACGCGCCTTGCAACTGGTGCGCAATGGCATGCTGAGCTGGCTGATGGTGGCGCTATTGATTGGAGGGTTAGCCTATGCTTGAGCACGGCGGCAATTTGCAGCAAGCGGCACAGCAATACGGCAGACCACTGGCCGACTGGCTGGATCTCTCGACCGGCATCAACCCGCAACATTACCCGATCGCCGCACTGCCTGCCGACTTGTTTCATCGGCTGCCTGCTGCGGCGGACAGTTTGCACGCCATGGCAAAAGCCTATTACGGCGCACCGCATGTGCTCGCCTGTGCGGGCTCACAAGCGGCCCTGCAAGTGTTGCCGCGTTTGCGCGCGCCTTGCCACGTCGCCATGCCGCGCACCATGTATCAGGAACACGCACATGCCTGGCAACAAGCTGGCCACCAAGTGCACTTTTTTGAACAGTCCCCAGACGACGTCCTGTTGCAACAATGCGAGGTGTTACTGGTCTGCAACCCCAACAACCCGACCGGCCAGAAGTACGCCGCTGAGACGCTGCTTGCCTGGCATGCCGCATTAGCGCGGCGGGGCGGCTGGCTGGTGGTGGATGAAGCGTTTATGGACAGCACGCCACAACACAGCCTCGCCAGCCAGAGCGGTCAGGCAGGGTTATGGGTGTTGCGTTCACTAGGCAAGTTTTTTGGACTGGCCGGGCTCAGGGTCGGCTTTTTACTGGGGGAGCCTACGGCCCTGGCGCAAGTGGCCGCTCTGCTTGGCCCCTGGACCCTTGCCGGCCCCAGCCAATACCTGGCCGAGTTGGCCCTGGCGGATCGGTCATGGCAGCAACAGATGCGTGCACAGTTGCCTGTGCAATCGGCGAACTTAGCGCAACTGCTGACGCAATATGGACTGCCCGCTTACGGCGGCACGGATTTATTTCAATATGTGCAACATCCTTGCGCGCACCAGTTTCACCAGTCTTTGGCCCAACATGGTGTGTGGACGCGTTATTTTGCCGCGCCACAAGCGCTGCGGTTTGGATTGCCCGCTGAGGCCGACTGGCCGCGGTTGGCGCAGGCGCTGGGATCACTGGCCGTTTAACCCATTCACCGCCTGCACAATGGCAGCCAGGTCCCTGGCATGCAACGCCTCACTTGCCTGCAAACCCTGCCATACACCCTGCTGATTCTCCAGCGGCTGATTCTGGCTCACCTTCCATTTGCCAGTCAGTTGCGTGATTTCTATCGAGATGCCCACGGTCGCCTGCATCATCCGCTCAATATCGTCAGCCGGTGCATCTTCAAGCTGCCAAGGCTGTTCAAACTCGGCCTCATGCTGCGCAGTCAGCACCCGCAAATGCTCGCGCAACCAATCCGCCTCTTCAATCAACCGTAATTGACCTTGCACGTGGACTACCACGTAATTCCAGGTGGGCACCCCTTTTCCGCGCTGCGTTTTGCTGGGGTACCAGGAGGGCGAAACATACGCATGCGGACCATGAAAAACCGCCATCACGGCTTGCGCTGACGCACTCTGTTGCCAGTGTTGCCAAAGCGGATTGGCACGCGCCAAATGCCCGCATAAGCGACCGGCCTGCAAAGACAGCGGCACGTGGTTCACCTCCAGTCCGGTCGGCAACGAGGCAATCAATGTCGCAAAAGGATAGCGATGGATCAATGACAGCAGGGCTTCGTCACTCGGCGCAGAAAAATGTTTAGGGAGATACATTGGATTCATCCTGCGCCTGATTGGTGACAGGCGACAGCCACAACACCTGCCCCCTGACCATCACAGCCGCCTGTCGCGTTCGGTTACCAGGGTCGCACCCCAGAGGGCGAGTCAGGTTTTGCAGGCATACCGGCGGCTGGCTGGCGGATAGCGCTTGTTGGTGAAAGGGATGTGCAGGGATCACACATGCAGCCAGTAGTGTCAGCACCAGCACACTGCTCAGAACCAAAGACATGATGACGCTCCTTCATGAAAGACAGCGTGATCGTAATCGCCAAAGCCAGTACACTACATATACACTTTATGCATCAATCCACAAAACTGTACAGGCCCATCTACCATGCCAATCACACAGCCGTTAATCACCATTAACCCGCTTGAGCCCGTACCGCTGGTTGAGCAAATTGTCAGCGGGATCCAACAACAGATCGCACAGCGGGTGCTACGCACCGGTGCGCGCCTGCCGTCTATCCGTGATTTTGCCGCGCAACATGGGGTCAGCCGCTTTACCGTGGTCGATGCTTACGATCGCCTGGTCGCGCTGGGCTACCTGCTGTCGCGGCGCGGTTCTGGCTTTTATGTGGCGCCCGTCACCCCCTTGCAAACGCCGGTGACGGACACGTCTTATCTGGAGCGGGCAGATGATGTATTGTGGCTGTTGCATAATACTTTCAGGGATGTGCCAGAGGCGATCCGGCCGGGCTGCGGCTGGCTACCCAAGGATTGGCTGGATCAAAAAGTCATTCAAAAAAGCCTGCATGAATTATCCAGAAAGTCTGGCGGTTTTTTAACCAGTTATGGCGACGTCAGCGGCTATTTACCGCTCAGGCAGTTGCTTGCCCAAAAAATCCTGGGCGAGATCGGTATCCACGCTGAGGCCTCGCAACTGCTCATCACCAACGGCGCTTCGCATGGGCTAGACCTGATCGCCAGACTCATGATCAAAGCGGGCGATGTGGTGCTGGTGGATGATCCCGGCTATTACACCTTATTTGGCCTGCTCAAATCCATGGGCGCCCAGATTGTTGGCGTGCCGCGCGGACTCCATGGTCCCGATATCGCACAGCTGGAGCAGCTGTTGCACATACACAAGCCCAAGCTGTTTTTCACCAACACCGTGCTGCATAACCCGACCGGCACCAGCACCAGCCTGGCGGTGGCACACCAGTTGTTACAGCTGGCAGAAAAATATGGTTTTTATCTGGTGGAAGACGATATTTATGGTGACTTTCACCCGCAAACGGCGGTCAGGCTCGCCGCCCTGGACCAGCTCAACCGCGTCATCTATGTCAGTAGTTACTCCAAAACCATTTCTGCCAGCCTGCGTGTGGGCTTTATCGCCTGCCAGGCAGAATTGGCGCGCAGGCTGCTAGACCTCAAGCTCCTGACAGGGCTGACCAGCTCTGAAATCAACCAGCGCGTGATGTACCAGATCCTGGTAGAAGGCAGGTATCGCAAGCATATGGAGAAAGTACGCAACCGACTGGCGGTCAAAAGAGGGCAAGTCATTCAGGCGCTGGAGCAATGCAGGCTGACGCTTTACACCGAACCGGCCGGAGGCATGTTCGTCTGGGCAAGCCTGGGCCATGGCAGACAGGCGGCCGAAATCGCCAGTCGGGCGACCAGACAGAACGTCATGCTGGCCCCTGGCAACTTGTTCAGACCGTATCAGGAGCCTTCATCGTGGTTGCGCTTTAATGTGGCGCATTGCGAGGGCGACAAGGTATTTGAGCTATTAAGCACCGCCTAGCATCTTAACGGGTTTACAAAACCGACCTTGGGAATCGCACCTGACACATCCAGGTGGCGATGCTGGCAACGTGACGCTGCTGTCGCTCAGGGTTAACAAGCGACCCAAGAGTAGGCGTCGACGTTAAGAGCACCCGGGCCGGTCAGGCAACTGGTGCTGTGCCTGATCTTCGATGACCACGCGCCGATTGGGTTGCAAACACAGAATCAGTGGCTCTCCATGTATGCCCTGACAGCTGACTTTGGGATCGGCCTCGCCTTTGCCTACACTTTTCAGTCGGCCGGACGCTACGCCGGCCTGCACGAGATAGTCTTTGACCTGATTGGCTCTTTGTTCAGAAAGCCGCTGATTGTATTGTTGCCTGCCGATGCGGTCGCTGTAGCCGGTCACCATCACCAGCTCAAATTCAGGATGCGCGTTTAACTTGCTCACCACGTCATCCAGCAATGGTTTTGCGCCTTCACGCATCTGGGCTTTATCAAAATCAAACAGCTTTTCTGCCGACAGCGTAATTGTTTCAAACTGGGCTTTGCAATCGGGAGGCGGCGCGGCGACCGGGAGAGTCGCAGTTGTTCTGGGCTCAGTTTGTGTGGCTGTTGGCATGGGGCGTGTGACCGGGGCATTGGGTGGCGGCATGTCGTTTGCAGCTAGGATGGCCAGTGACGGTGCGCCAAAACGCCACATGCCGCCGATATTGAACAGATCGTTAGCAATGGTGCCTGAGGTATCCACGCTGGTACCCGGTGCATGGGCATCAGACTTTGACCATTGCCGTCGCCAATCCACCTGTACGCCAAAGCGATCGCTGATGATCCATTGCGCGCCCAGACCGGCATTGCCCATCCAGGAGGTGCGCATTTCATGATGCAGCCCAGGCAGATTGCTGTAATCCACATTATTACGTGCGACGCCACCGCCTATCAGTAGAAATGGCCGTAGCGCCTGACGGCTGAACAGATATAACACGTCAGCACCCAGGGTGATTTGTTTGTAATGCCCGCCGACGCCGGCGATGCCGGTATCTTCAGCCACGCGATTGTAAGTAAAACCGCCTTGCACATCCCAGTCAGGCGAGAGCTCCTTGCCCAGCTTGATAAAAAAGCCGCCGCCATGCTGTTTGGCATCCAGCTGGTCATCGGTGCGCAGGCTGCTGGCAACCGGTAACACATACCAGTCGCCCTGATACATCTGCCCGGCATGTACCATGCCGATATTCAGGGACAACAAGGTGGCCACAGTGATTTTTTTAAGCGGAACATTCATGACAGCAGGATGCATACGATGCCTTAAGTAAGTAAAAATGGGTTGCATGAACCAGTGTGCAAGCCTGGCCAAGCGACATGTTGTCAGTCAATTAAATCCGTCCGGTCAACAGCAAGATGAGCAACACCAGCAGTATCAGCCCCAGTCCGCCGCTGGGCAGATAGCCCCAGTTCTGGCTATGCGGCCAGCGCGGCAAGGCACCAATCAGCATCAATATAAAAACAAGGATCAAAATCTGTATCATGGTCATGGTCTTCTCCGTAGGCAGCGTCAGCAAGTGCGCTTATTGGTGCGTGATGTTGTCACGCAAGGCATCAATCTGGTCATGCGTGAGCGTGCACTCTGCCGCTGTATGGTTTCGAGTGATCTTCAATATGAACCCGGCGCATCTCCGCGCCTGAGTTTTGTCTCTGTTAAAAAACTACTGTATCTTCAATTGATTATCGACTTTGCTCACCTCGGGCATCGCTTGCACAATCTCCACAGCCTTATCGCGGCTGGCCAGCGAAGTGACCACCCCATTCAGAGTAACGACCCCGTTGAGGGTACTGACCGCGATATCCATGCTGGCAATACTGGACTCGGCCAGAAACGCAGCTTTAACCTTCGTGGTAATAGCCGTATCAGAGAGCGCTTCCTTTGCGGCATCCGTCTTGTTTTCCAGTGGGTCTTGGGCCTGGCCCAGACGCTGCTCGGCACTTTCGACGGCCTGGTCTATCTCCTTACCCACATCCTGTGCGTTCTTGGGGTCATTGCAGGCGGTCACGGCGAGACCACACAGCCCGGCGATAAAAATATGCCTGATTGCTAAACGATTCATTCCCTGCTCCTCAATTTGTTAACTGCAGCCAGGTGACGATTGCATCACGCCTGCCCGGCCATGCTGAAAACACAAGCTGCGTGTTGATTGCTGCCATTATTGGAATGAATGCACCCGGGGTCTGTGCGTTAGCGCGCTTAGCGGGCAGCCACCGGAATCATGGTCAGCCACTGCATCTGCAGCTAGCGCACAGACCGGGTGTTGATGCGGAGATAAGCTCTTTGTGTACGCTTACTCAACCCTGACTCAAGAGGTCTCAACATGAATACGATGAATCACAAAAGCAACAAGCTGCTGGCTGCCATACTGTTTATATTGCTGACAGGATGCAGTGGCATGACCACACGAGATAAAAGTACAGCGATTGGCGCTGGCGTGGGCGGTGTAGCGGGTGCAGTGCTGACGGGTGGAGGTGCACTGGGTACGGTGGGTGGGGCAGCCGTTGGCGGCATCATTGGCAACCAGATTGGCAAAGACAAAAAATAAGCGGCTAGCTATGCCGCAGCGTCCTCGGACGCTGTCGCCACTCACAAAAAAACATCCCCCGCGGCGGATGCCAACAAGAGATGCAAGACGATGCGCTACACTACTTTAGTTGGCCGATGCCGAGCTTTTCCAATCCTTCATGGCTTGCTCACCAGAGCGATCTACCTGAATCTGATTGTTTTCTGTTGAAACGACCCAGCTCAGCGGGATAAAGTGGTGCTGGCCGCTTTTATCCTTCATTAATTTAATCGTTTGCTCACCTTCCATATGGTCGACCTTGGCAAACTCATTGTTTTGCGAACAGACCACCGACATATCCGGCTTGATGTCACTTGCTTTGACTGTATTCATTGTTCTCCATTCCACTTGTACCAAGTGTTTGCGTTTAGGGCCTTAGAGTGTCGCAGCCTTTTTAAGCCCCGACTGTACGCTAGCCCACGCTTGGTCAGACAGCGACGAAGCGGAATTCCCCTCCTGCCAATGGCAGAACAGACTGGTTTTTAGAGACGCATGCGTGGTGACCCACATGGAGAGCGTGCCTGCAGGTGATACAAGCCTGATACTAACGATTCACAAACGTAATTTTGGGAATGTCCCCGAAAAATTCCATGCGGGTCAAACTGGCGTAATCGATATGCAACCGGAACAAGCCTTTGAGTTGCATATTCAGCACATGCGCAATCAGCGCGCGTATCATGCCGCCATGGGTGACCACCAGCACATGTTCACCGGCATGGCGGGCTTGTATCTCTTGCAAAAAGTCCACACCGCGCGCCTGTAACTGGGCAAAGGTTTCGCCTTGTGGCGGCGAAAGTTCGGCATAGTTTTTGGCCCAGACATCAAATCGCTCACGCGGAATATCGTTCCAAGCCTGCATCTCCCATTCGCCAAAGTGCAGCTCCTTGAGGCGCACATCGGCCTGAATGTCTCCGGCATGCCCCAGGCCGTGGGCCAGACCCAGTGCGAGTTTGTGGCAGCGCTGCAAAGGGCTGGTATAGAGGGCGTGGAAAGCATCGGCTTGCAGCTTTTGCTGCACGCTGGCCAACTCGTGATGAAAGTTGGCCGAGACATCGACATCGCTTTGTCCGTAACAGATGCCTTCAGCGATTTGTAAACTGGTGTGTCTCACCAACGTCAATTTCATGCCAAGCGCTCCCAGGCCAGCAGGCCCAAATAAAAAGCGACTTCAGTCAGTTGCTGTGTCGCACCCAGCGTATCGCCGGTATACCCTTGAATCTGTCGTAACATCGTTTGCCGCCACATCTGCCAGACCACGAGCACAGGCAAGCTGGTGATCAGTAAAAAATGTCCGGCAGCCATCAATGACTGATTGATGCCCAGCATCAGGGCAAAGCCCAGCCAGCACAGCAGGCCGAAGACGCTGGCGTATACAATATCCTGCCGGGTCAGCGTAGTGGCTAGCGGTTTGGCCTTGCCCGCAGTGCGCACATAGTTGGCCGTCGCCATCACATACACCGCCGCCAGTCTGCTCAGGGCATGGCTGGCAATCAGGGCAAACGGCAAGATAGCGGGCGCCAGCGCAGACAAAGCCTCAAACTTGAACAGCAAGATGCCCACCAGCGCAATGGCGCCGTAGCTGCCAAGGCGAGAGTCATGCATGATCTCCAGCTTGCGCTCGCGCGTCATGCCTCCGCCCAAGCCGTCCGCACTGTCGGCCAGGCCATCTTCATGAAAGGCGCCTGTGGCAAGGATGGTGGCAGCCATGCTGCACAACACGGCCAATGCCGGGTTGAAGAGCCCATGCGCCAGCCACCAGACCATGGCGGCCAGTAAGCCCACCAACAGGCCGACCAACGGGAAATAGCGGGCCGCCTGATTCAGATCACTTTCTTTAAAGTCAGGCAGTGCAGGCACCGGGATACGCGTAAAGAACCCCACGGCCAGCAAAAAGGAACGCCATTGCGATTTCACTGCACTTGCTCGCTGACGCCAGCACTCTCAAAGCTGGCCATTTCGGTGAGAAAGGCAACCGCAGACTGCAACAGGGGATAAGCCAGTACGGCGCCGGTGCCTTCGCCCAGACGCAAGGACAAATGCAGCAAGGGCTGCGCCTTGAGGTGCGCCAGCATGATGCCATGGCCACTTTCGTCAGAGCAATGTGCAAAGACGCAATAGTCGACCACCTGCGGATACAGCTTAGCGGCCACCAGTAAGGCCGAGGTGGCAATAAAACCATCAATGAGCAAGGTGACACGGGCTTCGGCAGCGGCAAGCAATGCCCCAACCATCATGGCGACTTCAAAGCCGCCAAAAACGGCCAATGCATGCAGAGGATCGCTGGCAGGCACATGATGCGCTTGCAAGGCGGAAGTGAGCACCGCCAGTTTGTGCTGCAACCCCTTGTCGCTGACACCGGTGCCACGCCCCACACATTGATGCATGGGTAAGCCACACAGCACACTCATGAGGCAACTGGCGCTGGAGGTATTGCCGATGCCCATCTCGCCCAGTGCCAACACATTACAGCCCTGGGTAATGGCATCCCTGGCAATTTGCGAGCCGCGGTAAATCGCCTGTGCGCATTGCTCGGCCGTCATCGCCGGCTGATGCAGAAAACTGGCGGTGCCCATGCCCACCTTGGCATCAATCAACTTGGGGTGCGGGGCGAATACGGCATTGACGCCGCTATCCACCACATGCAGCTCAAACCCATGCTGGCGCGCAAACACATTAATGGCGGCACCGCCATTTAAAAAGTTGAATACCATTTGCGCCGTCACCGCTTGCGGATAAGGGCTGACGCCTTCGGCGACGATGCCATGATCACCTGCAAACACCAGCATGGTGGGCTGTTGCAACACCGGATGTACGGTTTGCTGGATCAGCCCCAGTTGCATAGCCAGGGCTTCCAGCCGCCCAAGGGCGCCTAAGGGTTTGGTTTTTTGGTTGATCTGCTGGGCCAGCGCGGCTTGCAGGGTCTGGTCTTCGATGGGGGTGATTTGAAATGTTTGCATATTGTTATTTTACCGGGCAAAAAGGTCAGTCTGGCAGAATTGTTAAACGCTTTGGCGTCTACACCGCTGCCTGAATAAAAAAGCCCCGCAACTGCGGGGCAAATGGCTAAGGAAGCAACACGTGAATCAACCTATTTTAACGGGAACATAGAGTTTGCTGTCCCCACGCATGACCAATAGGGCCACATTCTTGCTGTTTTGCGTTAACTTGTCCTGCAACTGGCTGACGCTTTTCACCTGATCGCCATTAACGGCTAGAATGACGTCACCTGGCTGGATGCCGGCATTGGCGGCAGGACCTTTGCCCACCTCTTCCACCAGCAAGCCCTGCTTCAGTTGCGTCTGTGCCAGCTCTTGCGAAGTGAGCGGGCGCACACTCACCCCTAATCTGGCTTGCTTGCTATCCATGCTGGCAGCAGGGTCTACCTGCGCGGTTTGCATTTCATCAATACGCACAGTCAGTTTTTTGAGCTGTTTGTTGCGCCAGACTTCAACGCTGACCGTACTGCCCGGCTTGATACTGCCCACCATGGGCGGCAAGTCGCTGGAGCGGTCTATGCTCTGACCATTAAACTTCAAGATCACATCGCCAGGTTCTAGGCCGGCTTTATCCGCAGGGCCATTTTTCTCGACATTGCTGACCAGGGCACCATTGGGGGCCTGCAAGCCAAATGAAGAAGCTAAATCCTGGTTAATGGCTTGCACACCAATGCCCAGACGGCCACGGCTGACTTTACCTTTTTCGAGCAACTGCTGCTCAATGCCCATGGCCACATCAATCGGGATCGCAAATGACAGGCCCTGATAGCCACCGCTACGGCTGTAAATTTGCGAGTTAATGCCAATGACCTCACCATTCAGGTTGAAGAGCGGCCCGCCAGAGTTACCGGGGTTAATAGCCACGTCAGTCTGCAGGAAAGGCACATAGCCCTCGTCTGGCAAGGCGCGGGATTTGGCCGAGATAATGCCTGCCGTCACCGTGTTGTCAAAGCCGAAGGGCGAGCCTATTGCCACGACCCAGTCCCCCACATTGCTGCTTTTGGTACTGCCAATACGGACAGTCGGCAAATCTTTGGCATCAATTTTCAGCACCGCCACATCGGTCAGCTTGTCCACGCCGACCACCTTGGCTTGGAACTCACGCTTGTCAGACAGTTTGACGGTCACCACATCGGCTTTATCCACCACGTGGGCATTGGTCAGGATCACGCCATCAGACTTGACGATAAAGCCTGAACCCAGGCCATTCATCGGCGTTTCGGTTTGTGGCATATTGGGCTGAAACCGGCGGAATAACTCAAACATGGGGTCGCTAGGATCCATGCCCGGAATCCCGGCGGTTTTCACGGTGCCACTGACGCTGATATTCACCACTGCAGCGCCCTGGGTAGACGCGATACTGGCAAAGTTAGGCAGCGTGATATAAGCACTTGGCGCGGTCATGGTTTTGGCCGACACCGGCGCAGTCGCCTGCGCATGATTCACCAGCGTGTAGCCTTTCATCCAGTAGCCAGCACCAAACAGTGCTGCCACGGCCAAAGGCACAGACACCCAATGCGTCAATTTTGATTGTAAGAACGATTGCATCACAGTTTCCTTTCTTCTGCATCAATCAAGTTGTGTCCTTTCTTGCAGGACCATTCAGCGCTTATGAGCTTTAAAACAGGGCCTAAGTTTCCGAATTTTTGTAACCGAATTGTATCGGGAGAAATTCCCGCTCATCGTCACACCAACATCACCCCTAAAAAGGGTCCGTGTTACACTGCGGTCTTTGCTTTTTTGAATTGGAATGGCAAACCTCGCCCGTTTTTTAAAGCCTTATTGGCCGCGGCGCATGACCGGGTCGATGCGCGATTACGCACGGGCGGCGCTGGGCGCGGGCCTGGGGATTTTGCTCACTGGCGGGATGGCCGGCCTGGTCATCGCAGAAGCGCCAGCTGCAGACTGGCATACTGCTGTGTTCCTGATTGCGCCCATGGGGGCCTCCGCCGTCATTTTGTTTTGTTTGCCATCCAGCCCGCTGGCACAACCCTGGGCCTTGCTGGCAGGCAATACGCTGGCCGCCTTAAGCGGGGTATTGTTTGCACAATGGTTGCCAGATTTTCCGGTCGCCGCCGCAGCGCTTGCCATGCTGTCGGCGATTGCGCTGATGTTTGCCTTTCGTTGCCTGCATCCGCCTAGCGGCGCGGTGGCCCTGACTGCCGTGCTGGGCGGCGAATCAATCTGGCAACTCGGCTTTGGCTTTATCTGGTGGCCGGTGCTGGCAAACAGCCTGTTACTGGTACTCACAGCCTGGATTTACCATCGTCTGACCGGCTATCGATACCCGGTGGCGGATCATGACCATGCCGCAGCGACGCCCACGCATATGCGCTACCAGTTTGGATTCACGCCTGAAGATTTGCAGCAGGCACTGGGGCAGTCTCACGAAGTGCTGGACATTCACCCCTCGCAATTACAACACCTGCTTGAGCAAACCGAATTGATTGCCTACCACCGTAAACTGGAGGCGATTACCTGCGAACAGATCATGCGGCCAGTGGAGACCACCTTTGAATATGGCGACCCTCTGGAAGCCGCCTGGCACACCATGCTGGCGCAGACCGAACCTGCGGTGCCTGTAGTCAACAAGGCAAAGCTGGTGATAGGGATATTGAGCCTGTCAGACTTTTTGCGGCATGCCCAGGCGAGCAGTTATCGCGAAGTGGGGCCTGCCCTGCAGCGACTGATCCGCTGGTCACCCACCACCCATAGCGACAAAGCGGAAGTTGTCGGCCAAATCATGACCACGCCAGCTATCACCATCCAGGCCCAGATGCATCTCATGCATACCATTCCGCTCATGACCAGCCATCACTTGCAACTGTTGCCCGTGGTGGATGCCTCCAACAAACTGGTCGGCCTGCTGACACAAACCGACGTGATCCGCGCACTTTACCGCTAGGACTTGCCCGCCTGCTTGCGCGCCGGTTTTTCCAATTGCTGATACGGCACGATCACTTCGCGTGAGGCAAGCACAATCTCGCGCAAGAAACACAGCAGTCCCAATATCAGTGACGCCATCGAGATAATAAACGACACCATCACCAGATGCGGCAAGCGCAAGCCGGTTTCCACCGAAATAAACATGCTGGCGATAGAGACACAAATACACAAGGCGGCAAACGTGGCCAGGCCAATCGCCCGGCGTAGCCATTTGGTGCGCCTGACAATAATCTTGAGCTCATCCTTGAACCGCTCACGCTTCTCCTCCGGCGTATCGGTTAAAAACCTGGCACGGTCAATTGAGCGGCCCAGGCGGCCAATTAACACGCCGAGAATCGACCCGATGCCAGTGAGCAAAAACACGGGTGCCACTGCATCACGGATCGCTTCCGACACACTGTGGATTTCTATCATGGTATTAATCATGCGCTGGCGAACTCAGGAAAAAGGAAGGCCTATTTTGACATGAAAAACACCAGACACGCGTGCACCATTTTAGCCAACTGCGCACCAACACAAGGCATGCGCGCAAAGCAGGTAGCGTTTATTTGACCAATCACCAGCGAAATCATGTCCCTCAGGTTTTAATATTTAAATAAAAGCATTTTTCTTGCCATTGTTTTGCAATTCGACCCCGCTAAATGGGAACCATTCTTGCTATAAATAGGCGGAATTAATTGCAATCATGGAAGAACACTAGAAATATATGCACCCACAACCTTTGACTGAAGAGCTCGCCAGCCATTTTAAAAAGGTCAACGATTTCCGTTCACACATCTACCAGCTACAAAATGCCTGGGACAGTCTTGCGCTGATGGCGCAACTGTCCGGCACCGGCTCCGAAATGGAAGAAACACGCACGGCATTCAACAAAATCTCGAATGCCGTGTTACGCCACCTGTCAGAAGAAACCTTGCACAAAACGGCGGCACAGCTGACATCCAAGGCATTTGAGGTCATTAACCTGCTGATCCGCAACCTGTTTGAACGCACGGCGGATATCGGCTTTTTTGCCACCGACGATGATGTCAGGGGCTACCTTGAAAAACATGCGGCAGGCGCAGTCACGGCGCATGAGCAATTGCGTATCACGCACCGCTTTCAGGAATATCAAAACAAATATACCGTCTACGAAAATATTGCCCTTTTTGATATGGCGGGCAACTTGCTGCATCAGCTGGATGCCTCTCAGCAGACGCTGGTAGACCAACACGCAATTTTCAAGCTGGCAGCACAATCCAGCGCGCCGTATGTCGAGTATTTTTATGAAACGGAAATCAACGGCAAACCTTACCAATCCCTGATGTATGCGCATGAAGTGCGCAGCAGTGATGGCCTGCGGTCTTTAGGCGTCCTCTGCTTGTGCTTCAAGTTTGTGAACGAACTGCAAACCATTTTTCAAAACCTGATTTCTGGCTCGGACTGGACCATAGGCATCCTGCTGGATGAGCATCGTCACGTGATTGCATCTAGCGATCCGCACCAAATCCCCATTGGCATCACCCTCTGTGCAGACACGGACAAGGACTGGTTTGTGGCGCGATTTGCGGGCCGTGAATACCTGTGTGTCACCAAGCAGGCCGAGAATTATCAAGGCTACTCAGGGCCAGGCTGGCTGGGACAAGCCATGATTCCGCTTGAGTATGCATTCAACCAGAGCATGCAGGGCATGATCAGCAATATTGATGCGGAAATCTTGCGCAAGGTGATGCGCAGCCCGCTGATTTTTTCTGAAAGCCTGCTGAATATTCCAAAACAGGCGGCCAACATTCAGAGCAAGCTGAACCAGTCGGTGTGGAACGGCAATATCTGGCAGAGCAACTACGTCAACACCCAGCAAAAGAACTTCTCCAAAAGCCTGCTCTCGGAGATCAGCAATACCGGACATAAAACCCAGCAAATTATTGAGGGCATGGTCTCTGAGCTGTATCAGACCGTGGTCTCGGTGATGCTCGAAAACTCCAGTTTTTATGCGCAGCTGGCGGTAGAGATCATGGACCGCAACCTGTACGAGCGAGCGAATGACGTCCGTTGGTGGGCACTCACACACGTCTTCAGAGAGTGCCTGGGTAATGCCCAGCTCTCAGCACAGGATAAAAACCAGATCAGCTCAATTCTGCGCTACATCAATGGCTTGTATACTGTTTATGACAACCTGATCGTCTTTGACCGGCAAGGCACGGTGATTGCAGTGTCCAACCCACGTTACAATGAGTTGATCGACAGTCAGCTCACCGAAGAATGGGTAGGCCGCACACGCAGCTGTACTTCCAGTCAGGACTATGTGGTGTCGCAGTTTGAACCGACGCCCTTGTACAACCATCAGGCAACCTATATTTACGCAGCGCCGATCCGGCATTTGGATGGCAACAGTATTGTCGGTGGCATAGGCATTGTGTTTGACAGCAAGCCGCAATTCCAGGCCATGCTCCGTGATGTGATTCCACGCGACAAAACCGATACCCCGGTCAGCGGCAGCTTTACGCTGTTTGTCAACGAACAGCTCAAGGTGATCTCCAGCACGCATGCAGACTTTGCCACCGGCGATGACTTTGCGTTGATGCCGGAAATCAGCAATCTCAATGAAGGCCAGCGACTGTTTGATATTGCCATTTACCATCACACCTACTATGCGGTAGGGGTGCACGCGGCGTATGGTTATCGTGAATTCAAGGGGGCAGAAGACGACTACCGGAATAAAGTCTTTGCCTTGATCTTTACCCCGCTTGGCAATGTCAACGAAATCAACCAGCGCATCACGGCAGAGTCGCAGGTCATCCACAACAAATTTAACCCCAACCTGTTCCTGCAAAATGCTGAAGACAGCCAGGAGTACGCAACCTTTTATGTCGGCAACAGCTGGCTAGGGATAGAGGCCCGCTTTGTCCGCGAAGCGATTGACGAAGTGCAGTTACGCACGCTGCCAGAGTCGGCGCCTTTTATTGCGGGCATGCACCCCTATGGCGATCAGGTCATCCCTATTATTGACCTGGCGCGCATGCTGGGTCACGCGCACTACTTTACCGATTACCGGCAGATTGTGGTGATTGAAGACAAGGCAGCCGCCCTCAAATTCGGGGTCTTTGTCTCGGCGCTGGGCGAGATTCCTTACCTTGCCCCCAACCAGATTCAGCCCATGAATACTTTTTTCAAGGGGATTAGCAACAACCCCGGCATTGCCATTGCCAATCTCGCCCAGCAAAGCATGCTGACCCTGATGAATGCCCAAAGCCTGTGGGAAAAAGTCACTATCGGCCAGCAAAGGCAAACTGAACAGGCGATGCTGTAATGCGTGGCCAGATCAACTGGGACATGATGCAAACACAAATCGTCGATGCCTTAATGACCTCACAGCAACAACGGCTGTTGGATACGCTACTGGATAATCTGGATGGCATGATATACCGCTGCCTGTATGATGATCAGTGGACCATGATTTATGTCAGCAAAGGCTGTGAGTCGCTGACCGGCTATGCTCCGCAAGACTTGATCCTGAACAAGGTCAAGTCCTACGAACGGATCACGCACACTGAAGACCGTGCACAGGCGCGCAAAATCATTCATGAAGCGGTCAGTCGCAAACAACGGTTTGCACTTGAATACCGCATTGTGCGTGCCGATGGCGAAATCAGCTGGGTGGCCGAACGCGGCAGCGGCGTCTTTGATCCCGAGGGCAAACCCGTCGCCCTTGAAGGCATTATTCAGGACATCACGGAACGCAAACGCATTGAGCAGGCGCTCTACAGCACCGAGCAAAAATACCGCTCCATGTTCGAGAACTCGACGCTTGGCATGTTCCAGACCACAGAATCTGGCACCTACCTGAATGCCAACCTGGCGCTGGCCAAGCTCTATGGCTATGCCTCGCCGGCGGAGCTGATCAGCGACCTCAACAATATCAGCACGCAACTGTATGTAGAAGACAGCCGCCGTCACGACTTTACCGAAGCCATCCGCCTGCAGGGGCGTGTGCAGAATTTTGAGTCGCAAGTCTACCGGCTGAATGGCGAAACCATCTGGATCTCGGAAAACGCGCATGCCGTCTATGATGCACAAGGCAGTATTCTTTACTACGAGGGCACGGTCGAAGACATCACCGACCGTAAAAACTATGAGTTGCAAATCCGCCAACTGGCGGTGACAGACAACCTGACCGGGTTGTTAAACCGCCATGCTTTTAGTGGCAAACTGGCCAGCCTGATTGCAGAAGCCGACAAGTTTCACTACAAAATAGCGATTGCCTTTATTGACCTCGACCATTTCAAACTCATTAACGACACGCTGGGCCACCGTGCCGGTGACAAGCTGCTGGAGAACGTCGCGCAACGGCTGATTCAGAGTACACGCCCGACGGATGCCATTGTGCGGTTTGGCGGCGATGAGTTTGTCATGCTCTACCCCGGCCTGCGCTCGGCAGAAGATGCCCAACCCTTGCTGTCACGGGTCATGGAAGCCATTTCGCAACCGATTGCCATTGGCGACTATGTGTTTAACATGACTTGTAGCGTTGGCGTCAGCATCTACCCGGACCATGCCCAAGACATTGATACCTTGCTGACGTGCGCCGACTCTGCACTGTATAGCGCTAAAAATGCCGGTAAAAATAAAGTGCAAATGTTTAGTGGCTCCCTGGCACAGCAACTGGGCGAACGTAACGAAATTGAATATGGCCTCGGACACGCCCTGCAACGGCAAGAACTCATGCTGTATTACCAGCCGCAAATCAATATGCAACACGGCAATATCAGCGCGCTGGAAGCCCTGATCCGCTGGCAGCACCCGGAGCGCGGCCTGATCCCGCCTGACCAGTTTATTCCGGTGGCCGAAGAAACCGGCCATATTTTTGCCATTGGTGAGTGGGTCTTGCAGACTGCCTGCAAGAAAATCAAAGCCATGCAAACCGAATGGGGCTATCTGGTGCCGATTGCGGTCAATGTCTCGCCTATCCAGTTTTTGCGCGGCAACCTGGTGGAGACGGTGCAACGGGTATTAAGGCAGGAACGCGTCCCGCCACATTTGATTACGTTGGAAGTGACCGAGAATGCGCGCTTTAAGGATGAAGCCATGTTTACGCGGACATTGGAGCAACTCAAGCGTCTGGGCGTTTGTATTGCCATTGATGACTTCGGCATCGGCTACTCCAATATGGCCTATCTGAAAAACTATCCGATTGACGAACTCAAGATTGACAAAGCGTTTGTGCAGGACCTGGAACAAAGCGTGACCAATGGCAATATCCTGCTGGCATTGATCAATCTCGGTAAAAGCTTGCATAAATCAGTGACCGCAGAAGGCATAGAAAACGAGTACCAGCACCGCTTTTTATTGCACAGCGGCTGCGATGTCGGCCAGGGCTATTACTACAGCAAGCCCTTGTCGGATGAAGCGCTGGCACAGTTCATGCGCGAGCAACGGCCCAAATTTGACCATTTGCAGGTGAGCCGCTAGGCGGTCACCTGTGATGTCCAGCTTGCAACCGACTAAGCGTTGCTGCGCTCGATTTCAGGCAGCGCTTCGTGTTTAATGGCGGCTTCAAATGCAGTCAACCGTTTGTAAACCGACAGCAGCTCGACAATGGTGGTCCAGGAATTGACCAGATATTGAAACGAGTTACTCACTTGTGAGAACGCCGTCAGAATCTGCTGCAAAATACCAAACGTGATTTTACCCGCCGCAATGGTAGGCACCAGAATCAAGTAGGCAAAGATATTATCCGCCTGCAAATACAGGCTGCGCGCCACATTGAAATACATGTAGTGAAAATACAAGCGGAAGTAGTTTTTACGCACATCCAGAAACAAGACTTTTAGCGTCTCAGGTTGCGCGCGTGCCGGGTCATCTTCGCCATACACCAGCTCTTTACGATACGCGGCTTCTACCCGCTGGTTTCTGAATTCCAGGCCTGGCAACTTAATCCCGACCGCAGCCAACAAAAAGGTACCGAACACAGACCAGGCAATTGCCGCCGTGAACAGCGGCGCAGGCACCGCCCCAAACACGGGCAGCTCACTTACATACGCAGACAAGCTCCACAACACCGGCAAAAACGCAAACAAGGTCATCACCGCCTCCACCATAGACACGCCCAGGCCCTCCATGATGGTCGCAAAGCGCATGGTGTCTTCCTGTACCCGTTGCGATGCACCTTCAATGTTGCGCACCTGCGGCCACTGGTGGGTATAAAAATCGTTCATCGCCGTACGCCAGCGGAAAATATAGTGGCTGACAAAAAAGCGAGTCAGGACATAAATAAAAATCGCCACGAACGCGATTTCGGCAAACTGTAACATGAGGATATACAACTGCGCGGTCGTGACCTTGGAGTTTGGCGAAAGCGCCGCTTGCACCGCATCAAAAAAAGGCCGGCGCCAGTTATTGAGCGCTACCGATACCTGCACAGAGTAATAGGTCGAGAACAAAATAAAGGCGCTACCGACAATCGACCACCATTGCCAGCGGCTAGGTTTAAGCTTGAACCACATCAGCGCAAAAATCGCGACGCTCACCAGGTAATACAGATAAAACAGCTTGAACGGGTCAGTCACAAAATGCCCGAGTCCGATCACCGGCTCCTTCTCTACCATGGATAAACCCAATGCCGTACCAATGGCAGAAGAATACTCGAACCATATGCCGCAACAGACCATTGCCCACAGAATGACAGACGGCCAGAACCAGCGGGAGTCGGGAAAAAAGGATTTGAACATAGGCGATTGATATTCTTATTAACAAGTGTTCAGTGTATTGGCTCTTGCCCTGGCCTGCAACAAGGTCATGCAATCAGATTGCATCAAGTTTTGCAGATCAAATAACGTACGGCAACAAAAAAGCCCCCATGTGGGAGCTTGAGTATTGTGCGGGCAAAATGTTCAAATCTTTTACATAGCCGATTTTAAAACGGTCGTGTTAACTGTAATTGCCTCTAAAGCAGCAACCTAAAGGGGAGTTGCTTTGATAGCTGGCGCGTTGAAGCATGACTTTAGCCTTGGGTGAAGATTTGTGGCTGACCAGCCGCCGTTTTACCGGCGCTTTTCTTGCAGACTCCACCTTACCGGGTGTGGCTTGAACTGGCGTGGCTTGTGCGGCATCAGCCATGGCGTCACTAGCCTCAGCCAATTGCACGCGCTGCTCAGGCTCAGGCTTAGCCCCTTCACCTGCATTCACAGCTTTAAGAAAATAACGGTTATCGGCAGGCGCTTCATGTTCAAAGGTAATCATCATCAAGGCCAACATGTTGAGGAAAATCAGTTTGGGAAGCATATACGATTTGTGGGAATGCATTTTATGCTCAATATTTGAAGGTTGAGTCAGGCACCATCTTAATGGTAAGCGCCGCACTTAGACGTAGGCTGCCGCTGATTTGCCTGTCAGAAAATGCTTACTCGCACCGCACCGAAAACGTTTTTGATCCTGACAGGTCTTACCGCTTAGGAATTTGTTACTTAAACATCCGACAGACCTGAATAAAGAATAGAGGGGTTATGAAGTCAATCTTGCTCACCAGCTTGCTTTTGCTGACCAATGTTTTAAATGCTCAGCCCAGTATTGTTGATACGCTGGAACTCGGACACTCGATTGTCATGGTCACCACCGATTTGCCGGATGGCTCAAACGGCAGGGGCTCTGGTGTAGTGGTCAGCCCCGAATACGTGGCGACCAACTGTCATGTGATTGCCAATAGCAAAGGTGTGAATATCGCCAAATTTAGAGATGGTTATCAGCCGATAGGCCTTAAAGCCAACTGGAAACGCGATGTCTGCCTGCTCAAGTTTGACCCGCTGCCGTTCAAACCCATCCCCATGCGAGACAGTCAAAGCCTGCAATATGAAGAAGAAGTCTTTAGCATGAGTTTTCCAGCCGGTGCGCCGGTGCCCCAGCTGTCTTATGGCGCGATCAAGGGCATTTATCCGTTTGATGGCAGCCTGATTGTGCGCTCTAACGCCTCTTTTTACATGGGCTCTAGCGGCGGCGCCTTGTTTGACCAGCACTACAACCTGATCGGCCTGACCACGTTCAAAAGCCCGGGCCAACCAGCGTTTTATTACAGCCTACCGGTCGAGTGGATCAAGGAGCTGATGGCGGCGCCTGAAACCACGTCACTCAAAACCAATGATGTCCCTTTCTGGGCGTTGCCGCTGGAACAACGGCCTTATTTCATGCAGGTGGTAATTCCCTACCAAAATGCAGACTGGCGTGATTTGAAAATCATTGCCGGACAATGGACGGGCCAAGAACCGGCTTCTGCCGATGCCTGGTATTTTTTGGGGCTGGCGGAAGAAGGCTTGCAGCATTATGTGCAGGCAGAGCAGGACCTGAAAAAAGCCTATGACCTTAACCAGCGCGATGTTGATGCCATGCTTGCGCTGTCCAGAGTCGCTTTTGTGCAAAAAGATCTGGCGACGCTTGAGTCTATACAGCCAGCGATTCAGGCGATAGACCCGGAACAAGGCGAAAAAGTCACGCAACAAATCCAGGCCTTGAAGCAAGCCAGTCCCTGAGTTGGTCTAATCTGACGCTGGCCTGGCTTTTAAAACTGCAACACCAGCATCGCGCACAAACACACTGTCACCAGCAGCGTGATTTGTGTGCGCAACTGGTAAAACCAGCGTTCAATCAGCCCCTCAGCCACCAGCTTGCGGTCTATCAGCCATAAAACGATAAAGGCGGCGATCTGCACCAGATATTGGGTGACCGGCACCACAAAAAACAGGGTAGCCCAGGCAAGTAGGGCCAGCAAATTGCTGGTGACCAGCAAATTCAGGCGGGTGTCTTGGGCATGGTTCAAAAACAAGCCCCAGTGTATCCCACATAAAAATGAGATAATAACGGCGCCATAGGTCAGCGCCAGATAGCCGGTATGATAGTGCGCCATCCCCTGCATCTGCGCCACCACGGCGCCCGCAAAAGGCAGCGCGCCCATAAAGGTCAATGTTTTAGCCAGCTGAATATGTATAGGTCGCATGTGTTTTCTCCTCTTTGCAGCGATGTGACCATGGTCAATCATTTTGGTTTTGGGGCTGCAGACGAAAAAGCCTGCATGGCATGCGGGAACTAAATCAGCAGTTAAGCGCTCATGCCATCAACATAAAATAATACACGGATACACACCATGAACTTTCATCACGCATTGCCCGTGGTTGGCACTTGTATGGCCATCACCTTCTTCAGTCCCCTTACGTCTGCCGAATCCCGCATAGACCGGCAAACAGAAACTGCCGTGCCCAGAGCACAAAATCTTTATGGGATTGGCGTTGGCGTCCTGCCAAAGACCTCTGGCTCGGATGAATACCGCGCGCTGGTGTTGCCGATTATTAACGCGAATTATGGCGACCGTTTTTTTATCAATGCCCTGCAAGCGGGCGCCTGGTTAGTGGATAGCGAGGATAAACGCTTACGCTTTGGCCTGTCTGCCGAGGCCAAGTTTGGCTGGGATGCCAGTAAGGGCGACCGTACGCGCGGCATGGATGACCGTGACTTTTCGATTTTTGTTGGGCCGCTGCTCCGCTGGCAAACAGACTATGGCACATTGAATGCGCAATGGACCACGGATGCCAGTGGCAACAGTAACGGCCAGCAGTTTCAGGTGCAATACATCAAGAGCCTGTTAAGGTCGCCAAACTTGCGCCTGAACGGCCTGGTGGGGGCGACCTGGAACAGCCAGAAATTCAACAACTATTACTTTGGGGTGCGCAACAATGAAGTCAACGCCAGTCGGCCGTTTTACCGCGCGGGATCCGGCGTTGAATGGCAGGCAGGCATCAATGGCATGATGCCTGTGATGACGAATCACTCACTGCTGTTTGGTGCATTCATCACCCGACTCAGTGATGAACAATACGACAGCCCGATCACAGAAACACGCATACAGCCCATGGCTTACGTCGGCTATAGCATCCCGTTTTAACATAAATCGCCCATTGCGGCGTACATGCCGACGGAGGCTTAATGGCGGCCATTAGCATTGAAAAAGGCCCAGATCACGTCGTTGGCGTCAATCGCCGTTGATCCAGCCTCCCCACCACGGGGTTTGCTGCCCCCCGGCCAGGAATGTCCGCCGCTGTCGGTGACACAAAGCTGCACGGGCGCCAACCCGCCACGATGCACCTCACAATAGGCACCGCTGACTTCAAGGATACGCTCCGCCTGTGGATTGGCCTGGTTGAGCTTTACCCATTTCTGGATAGTGGCAGGCACCGAATTAAAACTGACATCTGTCATGGATTTCTCGCCCGGACCGCCATTGAATGGGACATGGTCATCGTCTTTGGCGTGAATATGCAAAATCGCCACCGGTTTGCTGGGCCGACATTGCCTGGTATTGTCTGTCCCGGCGACAGCTGCGATCGCACTGATGGTGTCTGACAACTCGCAGGCCAGCCGATAAGACATCATGCCGCCATTGGACATGCCATCGACAAAAATGCGGTTGGCATCAATGGCTGTCTTTTGCTGCATGGCTTGAATCATGGCCCGGATCGCGCCCACATCATCGCTTTGTTTTTTGAGCGCGGGACCACAACAGTTACCGGCATTCCAGGTGGCGAACTTGCCGCCCGGCAACCGGCTGTAGCCATTAGGAAACACGGCAATATAGCCGTGTTTTTCGGCCGCAGAAATCTGGTGATAAAACCGTTCGGTGGCCTGCACCTGCATATTGCCCATCCCGCCATGCAGCACCAGCACCATGGGCAAGGCCTGGCCTGCGCCGACCTGCTTGGGCACATGCACGAGATACTCGCGCGTCTCACCACCAACATTGACCCCAAAGGCATGATCGCCAGAGGCGAGAGTTGCCAGGCACAGGGCGGGCAAACAGGTTACACTGCACAGCAAATACACCATCAAGCGCCGAAACCAGGACATGGGGACCCCCTCAACCAGAACAGAATGTTGTCATGAACGCTCAAGTATACGATGGTGTTGACGTAGCGCTGTAGCTGAACCCACCGCCTTATGTTAGAAAAGCATTTTTTAGACGATCATGCCCAGATGCATACGCCCCTTCCCTCTGACGCATCCCCTGTAGGCCTGCTGTTAGCCGCTGGCTTCTCCCGCCGGTTTGGTGCGCAAAACAAACTCTTACAGCCCTTGCCTAATGGTGAATGCATGGCAGTGATGGCCGCCCGGAGCCTGATCACCGCCTTGCCTCACAGTGTCGCCGTGATACGCGCCAATGTGCCTGAGTTGAGTGCCGCCCTCAAGGCCTTGGGATTGATGGTGGTCGAATGTGGCGAGCAGGAGCAGGTCATGGCCGATAGTCTCAAGCTGGGGTTGAACACCGTGTTAACGACCTTTCCGCAGTACGCCGGCGTGGTGATCGCCTTGGCAGACATGCCCTTTATCCAGCCGCAGACCATACAGCATGTCGCGAATGCCTTGGCTCAGCATCCATTGGCACAACCGGTCATGGCAGGCAAAGCCGGTCATCCGGTGGGTTTCAGCCGTGCGCTGATTCCTGAATTACTTAGGGTGGAAGGCGACCAGGGCGCACGGGAGGTGGTGCGCGCCCATCAGGCACAGAGCATACACATTGCGTGCGAGGACCCGGGCATCTTCAGGGATATTGATACCCCCGCCGACTTGAAATGATCAGGCCATCGCCAGCCTGTGCGCCCGTGAGACCAGGCCCGTTTGCTGCAAGTGCGCGCGTTCCTGAATCAACTCAGCCAGGATAGACACAGCAATTTCGGCCGGCGTGCGGCTGCCGATACGCAGACCGACCGGGCCATGCAGGCGGTTCACTTCCTGCTCGGTGAGGTCAAAACTGCGCAACCGCTGTTTGCGTTTTTCCTGATTTTTGACGGAGCCCAAGGCGCCAATATAAAACGCGTCTGACTTGAGCGCTGCAAGCAACGCCATGTCGTCCAGTTTGGGATCATGGGTGACGGCCACAATCGCCGTGTGTGGATCAGGCGCCATCTCCAACACCACATCGTCAGGCATGCCAGGCAACCAGTCTGCGCCTTCCACATGCCATTCAGCACGCATTTCCTCACGCGGATCGCAGATCATGACGTGAAAATCCAGCGCTTGTGCCATGGCCGCCAACACGGAGCCCAGTTGGTTGGCGCCAATAATCAGCAAGCGCCATTGCGGGCCAAAATAACTGTGAAACCAGTCACTTTCCAGATAAGGCTGTCCTTCAGGCAGCACGTATTGATGCCGCACCTCACCACTGTGTAAATGGACGGAGCGCTTAAGCAACCGCCGTTGTGACAAGCTCTCCAGCATAGGCGCTAATTGCGCCGTTTGCGTGAGCGGCTCGGCAAAAATCTTGAGCTGGCCGCCGCAAGGGATGCCAAAGCGCTGTGCTTCCGCCTGGTCTACACCATAGTCGAGAATCGCAGCCCGCTGCGGCAATTGCTGGTGACGGGCTTTGTCTGCCAGGTCATCTTCGATACAGCCGCCAGAGACAGAGCCGACCAGATGGCCATCTTCGCGCACCACCAGAATGGCGCCCGGCAACCGGGGGGCCGAGCCCCAGGTCTGGATCACGGTAAACAGATGCGCGCCATAGCCCTGGTCCAGCCAGTCACGGGCACGTTGTAACACTTCCCAATCAGAGGACTGCATAGGGCTTAAGCCAGCTGATCACCAATCGGCAACCGGCGGATACGCTTACCAGTCGCAGCAAAAATGGCGTTGGTCACGGCAGGTGCCAGCGGCGGCACGCCCGGCTCCCCCACCCCACCCATTTTTTCGGTGCTGGGCACAATATGCACATCCACTTTGGGCATATCTTTCATGCGTAACACCTGGTAGTTGTGGAAGTTGGATTGTTCCACCTGGCCGTCTTTGAAGCTCACCTCGCTACTGAGCGCGGCACCCAGCGCAAAGGCGACACAAGACTCCATCTGCGCTTTGACACCATCCGGATTCACAGCCAGCCCGCAATCAATCGCCATCACCACGCGGTGCACTTTGGCCTCGCCGTCTTTGACGGAGACTTCGGCCACCTGCGCCACATAGCTGCCAAACGACTCGTGGACGGCAATGCCACGGAACACGCCTGTAGGCAACGGTTTGCCCCAGCCCGCTTTATCGGCCGCCAGATTGAGTGCCGCCAAATGACGGGGATGGTCTTTCAGCAACTGGCGGCGATAGGCCAGTGGGTCTTGCTTGCTGGCATGCGCCAGTTCATCAATCAGGCTTTCCATGACAAAGGCGGAATGGCTATGCCCGACCGAGCGCCACCACAACACCGGCACCTCACTTTGCACCGAGTGCAACTGCACCTCATGGTGCGGAGTGCCTTTCACATAGGGCGAATCAGCCACGCCTTCCACCGAGGTGGCATCAATGCCGTCCTTGATCATGACGCCTTCAAAGGGCGTGCCTTTGATGATGGACTGTCCGACCAGCGTCTGCTGCCAGACCAGCGGTTTGCCCTGTTTGTCGAGCGCGATACTGGCTTTGTGAACAAACATCGGCCGGTAGAACCCCCCCTTGATATCGTCTTCGCGGCTCCAAACCGTTTTCACCGGCATGCCTGCCGCTTTGGCCACTTCAACCGCTTCAGACACAAAGTCTGCACGGGGGTTGGCGCGACGGCCAAAACCGCCCCCTAAAAACAGCGTGTGAATTTTCACTTGTTCTGGTTTCAGGCCCAGAATCTTGGCAGCTGACGCCTGGTCCGTGGTTTGCATTTGCGTCCCGGTCCAGATTTCACAGCCCTGATCAGAGATTTTGACGGCACAGTTCAAAGGTTCCATCGGTGCATGCGCCAGATAAGGCAACACATATTCCGCATGTATGGTTTGCTTGGCCTGCTTGCTGGCCGTGGCGACATCGCCCGCTTTCGCAGCCTGCAAGCCTGGCTTTTGCGCCAGCGCCTGATATTGCTTGAGCAAGGCAGGGGTATCCGGTTTGTCATGCCCGGCCAGCGCCCATTCCAGCTTGAGGGCCTCGCGCCCCTGCTTGGCGGCCCAGTAATGCTCGGCAATCACGGCAACCCCCGTGGGCACTTTGACCACCTTGATCACGCCCGGCACTTTGCGTGCAGCGGCATCATCCAGGCTTTTCAGTGTGGTGCCAAACACAGGCGCACGTGCCACCATGGCGACTTTGAGTCCTTCAAACTGCACATCCTGACCAAACTTGGCCGTGCCATTGATTTTTTCTGCGCTGTCCAGACGCTTGGTGGCCTTGCCGATCAATTTCCACTGCTCCGGTTTTTTAAGCGTGACGCTGGTCGGTGTCGGCAATTGGCTGGCGGTCTCCACTAGCTTGCCATAACTGAGCTTTTGCGTACCGTTGATGACAAAACCATTTTCGGTGCGCAAGCCAGCTACTGGCACCTTCCATTGCTTGGCCGCCGCCTCCAGCAACAGAACACGTGTCAATGCGCCTGCCTGGCGATAGCGGTCAAACTCTGACCAGGTGGTGGAAGAGCCGCCGGTAATCTGGATACCATAGGCGGTATGCACATAAGCAGGCGCCGCAGGCGCATGCTCGACCTTGATCTTGCTCCAGTCGGCATCCAGCTCATCTGCAATCAGCATGGGCAAGGTGGTCCACACGCCCTGCCCCATTTCGCTATGCGCCAACATCACGGTAATACTGTCATCGGCGCCGATGCGCAAAAAGGCATTGGGCGCAGGCAGTGGCAGCGCTTCTGCCGCATTGGCTACACCCATAAAGCGTTTGGCTTGCGGAATACTGAATGCCACCACAAGGCCGCCAGCGACCAGAGCCGTACTTTTGATAAAACTGCGGCGGGAGAGGTTAATGAGATCATTCATGGGGTCTCTCCTTAAGCCAGTTTGGCAGCGGCTTCGTGGATTGCTGCCCGGATACGTTGATAAGTCCCGCAACGGCAAATATTGCCACTCATGGCCGCATCAATATCGGCGTCGCTGGGTTTGGGGTTTTGCTTGAGCAGTGAGGTCGCAGACATGATCTGGCCGGATTGGCAGTAGCCACACTGCACCACATCAATCTGTTGCCAGGCGGCTTGTACGGCCTGGCCCACCTTGTCGTCATGCATGGCTTCTATGGTGGTGATTTTTTTACCCGCGGCCGCACTGACCGGGGTCACACAAGAGCGAATGGCCTGACCATCCAGATGCACAGTACAGGCCCCACATTGCGCCATGCCACAGCCAAACTTGGTGCCAGTCATGCCAGCCACATCGCGGATTGCCCATAAAAGAGGCATGTCATCGCTCACGTTGAGCTCGGTCTCTTTGCCATTGATATTGAGTTTCATCGTGTTTGTTCCTTTTTAAAATCTGATGCTGCAGTCGCAAAACCAATCTAAGGTTGGCTATCGTGAAAATATACTAACATACATGATTGTATGTATGGGCGTCCCGGAGCTGCATAAATTTAAATTTAATCGTGTTAAGTCTACAGTGTGCAGCCCGTGATTTAGCTGGTCGCGCAGCCGCTTTACATCTGTCGATCCAATCAGGACGAGATCCTGAAACAGTCTTTACATTGACTTCACTCCCGTCCGCCTGCTGGTGCCGGGCGATTTACTTTGTCTGCAAGTCAGGGCAGAATCAACCGCTTACCGTGAACACTCATCCCTATGAATACAATCCCCATGTCACGCTTGATTAGGAGAACGCCATGACGAAAGCCATTATTCTGCAACCGGGCGGCGGCTACCAAAATGTCACCGTCGGCACACGCGAAGCGCCTGCGCCAACTGCCGGGCAAATCACGGTCAGGCTGCATGCCAACTCGCTCAATTACCATGATTTTGCCGTGGTCAGCGGCATGTGGGGGCCAACCGAGCCACGTATCCCGATGGCGGATGGCGCGGGTGAAGTAGTCGCGGTCGGCGCAGGCGTCACCGAATTCAAAGTAGGCGATGCCGTAGTCAGTACTTTTTTCCCCACCTGGCAAGCGGGTGAACCGCTGGTTGAAGGCTTTGCCACCGTGCCAGGCGATGGTGTGGATGGCTACGCGCGTGAAATCGTCACCGCCAGCGCGGAATCTTTTACGCTGGCCCCCAAAGGCTGGAGCCATATCGAATCCTCCACCTTGACTACCGCCGCCCTGACGGCCTGGCGTGCTCTGATGTCTGATGATCAGCTCACCCCTGGCGATACTGTGCTGGTGCAAGGCACGGGCGGCGTTTCCCTCTTTGCCTTGCAATTTGCCAAGCTGGCAGGCGCGACCGTGATTGCCACCTCGTCCAGCGAAGCCAAGCTGGAAAAACTCAAGGCCATGGGTGCAGATCACCTGATCAATTACAAAACCACCCCGGCCTGGGGAACGCTGGCGCGCGAACTGACGGGCGGCCGTGGCGTCGATCACGTCGTCGAGGTGGGCGGTCCGGCCACCCTCGAACAGTCCATGCTGGCGGCGCGCGTCGGTGGCCACGTCTCTGTCATTGGTATCTTGACCGGCTTGGCGGGCGACTTTCCCCTGGTCACGGCCCTGATCAAGCAACTGCGCCTGCAAGGTGTGCTGGTGGGTAGCCGCAGCATGCAGCAAGCCATGATCAAGGCCATAGACGCGAATGGCCTGAAACCGGTGGTAGATAAGGTGTTTGCACTGGAGGAAATGGTGCAGGCCTTCCAGTATCAGGAGACCAATCAGCACTTTGGCAAAATTTGCCTGCAGATTTAACGGAGTAAAGCCCCCTGCTGCCGAAAAGCACGGGGGGCGTCGCCAAACTGCTGCTTAAAGGCCCGGCTGAAATGTGCAAAATCGTTAAAGCCGCAAGCCAGCGCGATCTCGGAAATGCTCCGGTGCTGCCAGGCCGGTCGCTTGAGATATTGCGCACTCAGCGCCAGCCGCTGTTGCCAGACATAGCGCATCAAAGACGTCTGTTCATCGGCAAACAATTGATTGATATATCGGCTGGAAAATCCGGTGGCAGCGGCAATGGCGTCACTATCCAGGTCTGCATCCTGTAGATGCTTACTGAGCCACTGCTTGATTTGCAACAATGACAAACTGCGGCCAGGCGAACGCGGCAGCGTATGGTCTTGCAAGGTTTCAAGCGCATTGCCCAGCATGTCCAGCATGGGCGCCGCGCTGGCATCGAATGCCTGCATGGAGAGTTGATTCAGCTGACGCGTGAGCTGTTGCAAAAACGGCGACAACATGGCGGTCATGCCGTGCTGCAATCGCATGGGCATCGCCGTCAGATGCCCGGCCTGCGGCAAACGCTGATGCAACAAGGTTCTTGGGATGGAAACAATCAGCTTGGAAAACGCCTCTGGACAATGGATATAGTGCGGCACCGTGGCATCATAAATAGTCATGTCGCCAGGGCGCAAAAACACTTCCCGCCCTTGCTGTTGCAGACAATACCGGCCTTGCAGCAACAGGACGGCAAAATAATTATCCAACTGCGGACGACTGATTTCTCGCGTCCCGCGCTGGATGGTCAGGCTGTTGGAGTGGATCACGGATAGTTGCAACGCCTGCCAAGGATAGAGCGTCATCTCGTTGTAAAGTGGGGCTGCCGTGGGCGGGACGATGTCCACCTCCGCATATTCACGTCCAATCACCTCACACAACCATGCCTTGCGCTGACTGGGTGCGACCAGATCGGAGCTATATTTTCGACCTGTCGCTGCGACTACTGTCCTTGCTTGCTGCGCCATGACCCTCTCCTTTGCTGAGCGAAATTAAGTCACAAACAGCTAGATTTCGCAAGCGAGTCATCTCCGTTTCAGTCAAGCGTGAGGTCCGTCCAGATCAAGCAAACCATGACAGATCAGCTAAGCTGGGGACATGACATCCCCCAGGAGACTTTGATGCAATCGACCCCACAAGCCCACCAGATGTTATTGAAAGGGGCCGCATGCTGGCTGCTGATGGCGTTGTTACTGGCATGGTGTATGGTGGGCCTTAACTTTGGTGTGGCCCCACTCAAGGCGATTTTCGCGGGAAAATTCACGCGGCTGTTGCAAGCACATATCGATTTTCTGCTCATGACCGCACTCATTTTTGGTATTGCAGCCAGCCGGGTCTCGTTGCCATGGCATGTACGCTGGGCGATGGTGATAGGCGCATTTACCAACTCCAGCCTGTTTTTACTGATGGCCATTTTCCCGGCGCTGGACAATCCTGAGCTCCCGCCGCCCTTGCTGTTTCAGGACTATTTGTTTGCCAGCCTCTTTACCACCAGCTATGGTTTTGGCAAAGCCTCTGTGCTGATTTTAAAGTCTGGGTTGCAAACAACCCCTCACCGAGAACCTTAGCGACGGTTAATCTTGAGCAAGGCATAAAGCGGGCACCACTGGATCAGCCCGGTCGCCAACGGCACCAGCCCAAACCAGCCCCAGGTGGGACCCTGGAAAAACAGGGTCCACATCAGCAATCCGGCGCCGATAATCACTCTTAAATACTGTTCCAATTGCCCGATATTATCTGCCATGCCAGCCTCCTATATTTAGCGGCGCTTAACGCCGTTAATGACAGGACAGCGCTGCATAAGCCTGATGTTGGGTCAGATAAATCTTGCCATTGAGCTGCTGCCTGAGTGGAGCATGTTGCAACATGTCCATCACCGGGCCTTTGACCTCGGACAAATGAAAGCCAATTCCCAATGCAGATAAATGGTGGTTGATGACCTCCAGCACCTCCAGGGCACTGCCATCTACCTCGTTGACGGCGGAGCACATCAGGATCACATGTTTCAATGCCGGGTTGTCGGCGACCACTTCGAGCACTTTTTGCTCGAGATAGCGCGCATTGGCAAAATACAAGCTCTCATCCACACGTAAAGTGATCACATCCGGGCACACACTGACCGCGTGCCGCGCCACGTTTCTAAAATGCTCGGTACCCGGCACCTGCCCGACAATGGCAATGTGCGGCCGACTGCTGCGGTATAGATGCATGGCCATGGACAGCAACACGCCTGCACTGATGCCATGTTCAATATCGACCAGCAAGGTGATCATAAAAGTCACCAGCAAGGCGGCAAAGTCACTGCGGTTACGCCGCCAGGTCTCGATAAACACGCGTCCGTCCACCAGGCTCATCACCGCAACGATAATCGTGCTGGCCAAAATAAATCTGGGTAACGCACTGAGCCACGAGGCCAGAAAAACCGTGGCCAGCCACATGCCCAATGCGGTAAACAAACCCGCTGCCGGTGTTTGCGCACCCGCATCCATATTCACCACTGAGCGCGACACGCCGCCGGTGACCGGCTGTCCCCCACTCAGGCTGGCCGCCAGATTGGCGCCGCCCAAGGCAATCAGCTCCTGGTCAGGATCTATGCGTTCGCGCCGCTTCATGGCCAGACTCTGCGCGACAGAAATCGACTCCACCGTGCCGATGATGGAAATCAGCAAGGCAGGGGCCAATAAAGACTGCCACATTGCCAGACTCCCATGCGGCAAGGCCAGCGCAGGCAGCCCGGCGGGAATCTGCCCCACGGTCCGCACCCCGGTGAGCAGGGCCCAACCGGCATGCATGACAATCGTCCCGATCAACACCAGCAGCGCAGGCACTGCCCGCACCAACGCCTGCGCCCAAAACGGCGAGCAGCCCAGACTTAGCAACAGCGATTGCCCTTGCCGCCTGGCCAGCACCAGCAATAGCAGGGTGAGCACCGACAGCATGGCCGTCGCGAGATGAATCTGCGGCCATTGCCCCAGCATACTCTGCCAGAGCGCCAGTACATGACTGCCCTCGGCCCGGATACCGAGCAAGGTGGGTAGCTGGCTACTGGCAATCACCAGGCTGGCGCCAGCAATAAAGCCGCTCATGACGGGGTGCGATAGAAAATTCGCCAGAAAGCCTAATTTGAACATCCCGGCCAGCATCAGAAACAGGCCAGACAAACACGCCAGGATCAGCGCCGCTTGCAGCCCCAGCGCGGGACTCTGTGCTGAATAAGGCGCCACTGCGGTCGCAGTCATCAGCGCCGCCACCGCCACCGGGCCTACAGCCAGCGTCGCACTGGTGCCTAACAAAGCATAGACGATTAACGGCAACAGGCTGGCATACAGGCCGACTTGTGGCGGCAAGCCCGCCAGGATGGCATAGGCCAGCGCCTGCGGAACCAGCATCAGGGTCACCGTCAGCGCCGCCATCAGGTCATGCATGGCCTGCTCGCGCCGATAATGCCGCCCCCAGCGGAGGGCGGGCACGTAATGGGCCAGCCGAGTCAACATCGCTGTGCTCATGCCGACTGCTTGATCACCACTTGCCCGCAAGCCTGGTTGGCAGGCAAGGCTACATCAATTTGTTTGGGATAGGCCAGCTTGAGATTGGCCATGATATTGATAAATTCAGCGCGGGAAGTTTGCCCGCCCAAGCGCTTGTTTTCACGCTTCTCGTGGCCGACCGTGGAGACGGTCCTACCGTGATAATCGTGGCCGGGATAAATCAGCGTATCCTCAGGCAAGCTGAAAATTTTGGCATGTATGCTGTCATACAACTGCCCGGCATTGCCCTGCTGAAAGTCGGTGCGGCCACAGCCATCAATCAGTAAGGCATCGCCGGTAAAAATGCGGTCACCGACCAGATAACTGACGCAGCCGTTGGTGTGCCCGGGCGTGTAACGGACCTCGATATCCAGCGTGCCAACTTGCAAGTGCACGCCATCGGTCACCAGCACATCGCCGCATTGCGCGCCAGCATCACGATGCACCACACTTTTACTGCCCAGACGCTCGCGCAAGGTGGCGGCAGCGGTGACATGATCGGCGTGCACATGCGTTTCCAGGGTAAACACCAGCGTCAACCCATGCTGTTGCAAAGCCGCCACATACTTGTCTACCTCGCTGCCTACGGTATCAATCATCACCGCCTGCCGGGTTTCTTCACAGCCTAGCAGATAGGTATAAGTGCTACTTTCAGGCTCAAAAAATTGCTTGAAAATCATCCGCGTGCTCCTTATCAAGATGGCGTTGATTCAGCAAAACCAGTGCCAATGTTTCAATAAAAATTTAAAAACAGTCAAATCAATGACTTATATAAAAATATCACTTGCCCACCCCCCGCCAAAAATGTTTCAATGAAACACAAAACCACAATCATGAAACGTTTCAAATAAAAAAATGGAACAAACCACCCCCGATTTTTTCAGCCAGCAGGCCGGTCTGACCCGGGCACAGGGCGAATCGTTGGCCCGCATGATTTCATTGATCATGCCAGATGCAGCCGTGTTTACCGTCGATGCTCAAAAGCGGATCAGCTACTGGAGCCCGGGTGCCGAAAAACTGCTAGGCTTCACCCAAGCTGCGCTCCTGGGTGAAAACTGCCTGACTGCCAACCGCTGCGAACAGTGTATGCGCGGCTGTGGGCTCACCGAGTCTGGCAAGGTCGAGGGCGCGCCCCTGCTGCTGCACCGGTCTGATGGTGAACGACAGGCAGTGTTGAAATATGCCATGGCCTACCTGCCAGAAGATGGCGCGTTTGCGGGCGGCCTCGAAATCCTGCTGCCCCAGCAGGCGGACGCAGGCAAGACCGCCGCCCAATCCTCGCTGGGTGAAAAATATGGCTTGATCAGCCATGCGCCCGAAATGCAAAAAGTGTTTGAAATGATACGGCGCGTGGCAGTGACAGATATCCCGGTGTTGATCCGCGGCGACTCCGGCACGGGCAAAGAGCTGGTGGCTCGCGCCATTCATGGCGAGAGTCCGCGTCAACGTGGCGCCTTTGTCGCCATCAACTGTGCCACGCTCAATGCGGGCATGCTGGAGAGTGAGCTGTTTGGCCACGTCAAGGGTGCCTTCACCGGCGCCATTCGTGATCACCAGGGCCTGTTTGGCCGGGCCGAGGGCGGCACGCTGTTTCTGGATGAAATCGCCGAACTACCTTACGAATTACAGGCCAAACTGTTGCGCGTACTCGAAACCGGTGAATACCTGCCCGTCGGGGCCAGTCAAGCCATGCAAGCCAATGTCCGCATTGTTGCCGCCACACATAAAGCCTTGCGCGAAGAGGTTAAAGCCGGGCGTTTCCGACAGGACTTGTTGTTCCGCTTGCGCGTGGTGCCCATCTTCTTACCCAGCTTGCAGGCGCGCAAACAGGATATTCCGCTCATACTGCGACATCTGCTTAAACAGCAATTTACCGGGGAACTACTGCCCGTAGTGAAGGCCGCCGCCATGGAGCAACTGATGGCCTATGACTGGCCGGGCAATGTGCGCGAACTGCGCAATGTGTTGAATTACGCACTGGTGATGTCGGATGGCAAACAGATAGCCACCGCAGACTTGCCGCCCGAACTGCAAACGATACCCGGGTCAACACAGGCAATGGCAGCGCCAGTCGCCAAACCAGGCCGCCAGGCGCTTTCAGAAGCCGCCATCGTGCAAGCCGTCACTGACTGCCAGGGCAACCTGACCCAGGCGGCCAAACAACTAGGGATTGGCCGCACCACACTGTGGCGTTACCGCAAACTTTGGCAAAAAGACTGATACGGTCACAACCAGCCGCGACGCACCGCCAGCGTATGCACGGCCATTCCCGCCAGCATGCTGGCGACAAACAGCCAGACCGCCGGGCCACCCGTCAAGAGTGAGGCGATGGCTGGGCCGGGACAAAATCCGGCAATGCCCCAGCCGGTGCCAAAGATCACCGCCCCCAGCACCAGTTTGCGGTCAATCAGGCGCGTGCCTGGCAACTGCACAGGCAGGCCCAAAACACTGGTGGGGTGCTTGGCCGCAGACTTGAAGGCAAAAAAGCCCACCGCAATCGCACCCATCATCACAAATGCCAGTGACGGATCCCAGTCACCGGTCACATCCAGAAAGGCCAGTACCTTGGCTGGATTGGTCATCCCGCCCACAATCAACCCCACGCCGAAGATCAGCCCGGCGATCAATGCCATCAAATTTGCCATCTTGCTTCTACCCTATCATCCACACATGGCGCCATAGCCAGACCACCAGTATCGCTACCAGCATAAACGTCAGCGTGGCTACCAGCGAACGTGGCGACAGCCGAGACAAGCCGCAAACCCCGTGACCACTGGTGCACCCCGACCCCAGGCGACTACCAAAGCCCACCAGCAATCCCGCCACGATCAACCAGGGCGTGGACGCCTGAATCTCCACCATAGGCAACGGCCGTGCCAGCACATAAACCAATGGCGACAGCACCAGACCTGCGACAAAAGCCAGGCGCCAGGCCCGGTCACCGGCGGCGGCCGACCAGACCTGACCCACAATGCCACTGATGCCAGTGACCTTGCCCAGCCAGCGGATCATCAGCAAGGTGGAAAAACCAATCAGCAATCCACCCATCAGTGATTGCCAGGGGGTAAAAGAAATCATGCTTTTTTCTACATCCTCAACAGCGTTTATGAACAGGCCTAGCCAGCGTGATCACTCCTCAATCGACTTCGTCGGCCATGTCCTCATGGGCGGGTTCCGCAAGCTGGTTACATTCAAAACCGGCTTTTTCCAGCGCAACCCGATACTCGCAGCCGGGCAAATGCCCCTCCAGCTTGCCGTTGATATGGGTGGTTTCCTGCTTGCAGTAGGCGCAACGATAACGGTGGGCCTGACCTTCAAAGTGCTCTTGCGGATAGTCGATATAAAACAGTCGTTTCATGTTACTTGCTCCTCATCACAGCACTAGACAAGACCTATGCTACGCTGTCGCCAGGAGGCTGGCAATACACAAAAAATCGCCTTGAGCAAGATTTTTCATCAAATAATTTTAACGTGCAGATTTTAATCAGGCCTAATTTAATACATAAAATCAAATAGTTAAGACACTCACCCACAGCTCACCATAAAAGTTATCCACAAAAAATGTGGACAGGCGCCCCTTAGCCACGGCTATGTAAGGCAGCGATTTCCTGAATGTCCAGATCACGTTCCATCAGATGCAGCAACTCGTCATGAATCTGCCCCGAGCGATGCAGTCTAAGCAGCTCTTCACGACCGGCGGCTACGGCGGCCAGTACCACATTAAAATGCGCTTTGCGGAGGTCATCGGGCAGACTGTCTTCATGTTTATGTTTGTCTGACAGGCTTTGCCGGTAGCTGTACTGCTCCAGCAACCGCGGGTGCATTAATGCGCCATGTTCGTTATAGGCCAGTTTGTTAACCACTGAAAACTGTGCCTGCTCAATCCGGGCCCACACCTGTGGCTCATTAAGGTAAATGTGCTCATGCTTGGTCGCCTTCAGTTTAAATGCGCGGATCACCTGACCAATTGTCGTCCCCTGCACCACCACCGTCACCAGGATCACAGCAAACGCGCACATCAACATCAAGTCGCGTCCGGGCACCTGGGCGGGGACCGCCAGTGCTGCTGCCAGCGTGACCACGCCACGCATGCCTGCCCAGCTTTTGACAAAAGACTCGCCCCAGGTGCTGTGTCCATGCGCCGCATGCGGCTTGCGGATGAGTCTGGCCAACCCATCAATCATGAAAATCCAGACAAAGCGCGACAAGATCACCACGGCCAGCACCAGCAACACTTCCAGTCCATAGGCCCCCAGGGACTTGTCGGCATGGGCGACACGCTCCCAGACGCCGCGCAAAGAGAGGCCGATAAAGATAAATACCAGCGACTCAAAGATAAAAATCATGATTTCCCAAAACGCGGCACCGCGCCGGCGCGCTGTGGCCGACATGATTTCATGCTGGTGCCAGCCCAGCATCATGCCGTAGGTGACCGTGGCGATCACGCCTGAAACACCGATGTGCTCGCCCACGACATAACAAATCCACCCCGGCAAGGCCGAGGCCAGCACCATGAGCTCAGTGCCATGCAGATAGCGCAGGGTTTTAAACACCAGATAGCCCATAGCCGCGCCAAACAATACGCCCCCAACACTGAGCCAGGCAAAAGTTTCGAGCGCACCGCTCAGTGAAAACACGCCGGTCAGCAAGGCGACAATCGAAAACTTGTACAGCACCAGCCCGGTGGCGTCATTGAGCAAGCTCTCGCCTTCGAGCAACACCAGCAGCTTGCGTGGCAAGGCCACGCGTTGCAGCACGGCTTTGGCGGCAATCGCATCCGGCGGTGACACAATTGCGCCCAAGGCAAAACAGGCCGCCCACGGCAGGCTGGGATTGAAGCTATGCAAGGCCAGCCCCACCGCCAGCGTGGTGAACAGCACCGCACCAATCGCCAGCAGTAAAATGCCGCCCAGGTGCCGCCTGAACTCATGCCAGACCGTGAAATAGGCACCCGCCATCAGCAACGGCGGTAAAAACACCTCCATGACCAGGGCAGGATCAATCTCAAACGCCGGTAATTCTGGCACCAGGGCAATCAGGGCACCACCCGCCAGCTGTGCTACCGCAGGCGGCCAGCGCAGCCGGTTGGCCAGGACTTCGAGTGCAATAATCGCCACCAGAAAAAACAGGATTAAATTGAAATAAAACGAATTACTCATGATAGACCGAGAGGGTCAGGCCCTCATGTAAACAGATGAAACCGCACCACTGAGGCGCGCCAGTGCCGCTAATCTAACACAGGCAGCTTGCGCCAGGCTTGCGTTAACAGGATTTGTCTGTTGTGAGTGTGCGGGGAAGCGCCTGTTTGACGCGGGCTTGAACTTGCATGCCCGCAATGGCTCAAACCAAAGAGTGCCCTTTTCAAAGATGAAGTGGCCGCACTGAATACCGTCAAGTTGGAGTAAGATGACGGCAGTCCGACACAGGATAAGGAGTAAACATGTTTAGCTTGAAAAAATGGATATGGCGGCAATGGCAGGCCTGGCGCGGTGCAGATCGGGCGTATGCCAAATATCTGGCGCATTTTCAGCATTACCAGTCGCAAGTGGTGGATCCCGCCTTGCAACAAAGTTTGCAACTGCAACCCATGAGCAAAGAAGCGTTTTTACAAGCCTGGCAACAAAAAGGCCTCAAGCCTGCGGGTAAATCCTGCGGCTGCAAACCCGGCTGCTGCGGCTAGGCCCTGATGGACATGATCAACACGCATGCCGGCAAGTTGCGGGCAATTGGCTATGATGCAGGCAAGCGGGCGTTGCGCGTGAGGCTGGAAGACGGCAGCACCCTCGAATATGCCAATGTCGGCGAAAGCGTCTGGCGTAGCTTCAAAAGCGCCAGTGCCCAATGGAGTTACTACCGCGATAACATTGAAGAAGCCTATAGTTGCCAACGGGTGAGCCCCTCAGTTACCTCGGCCCCGACCTTGGTCCGCAACCCGCTGGATGATTTGTTCCAGTAACCGCGGGGACAGAGACGCATTCAAGCACAGCTTGCCGCAGATTGAGCAGCCGTTTGCCTGGCCTGTTGCAACCATAACAATATCGCCAGCACCGCCACCCCTGTTAGCAAGGTAAAACTCATGGCGTAGCCATAACGCTGCGCGACCCAGCCTGCCATGGCCGGACTCAAGGCTGCCCCCAGGCCCTGGATGGTCAACACAAATCCCAGCCCGACATTGAAGTGCCCACTGCCTTGCAACATCTTGGCCACCAGTCCTGGCAAAGCCACCCCTAACAGCCCCGCGCCGACGCCATCTAGTAACTGCACGGGCACCACCGCCCAGGGCGAGTTCCAGGTCGAAGCAATCACGCCGCGCACCGGCAAGGCAAGCAAGGCCAGCGTGACCAGCCGTTCGTAACTAAACTGCTCGGCATAACGCCCGGCCAGCAATGCCATGGGGATCATCACCAGTTGCGCAATCATCACCGTCAAAGCCGTAAACAGGCTGGCGTTGACCAGACCTTGCGACACCATGGTTTGCCCCAGCAAAGGCAGCATGGCGGCATTGGCCAGATGAAACAGCATCATGATGCAAGCCAGCATCAATAAGGGGCGTGACTGCAGCAATGCCTTCCATACGGCACGGCCAGAATCACTGACCGCAGCATGTGACTCCAGACCGCGCGCCGCATGGTAATCAATCTCCTGCGGGCGAATGCGGCGGATGCACAGCAGCGCCAGCACCGCCATCACCGCCAGTAGCATAAAGACGGCAGACAAGCCCCAGAAATAGCCAAGCACGCCAGCCACGGAGACTGACACCAGGCTACCGGCATGACTCCAGGCCTCGTTCTGACCAAGCTGCCTGGACAAATATTTAGACCCGACCAGGCCCAGGCTGATACTGGCAATCGCGGGCCCAATCATGGCACGGACCACACCGGTAGCGGCTTGCGACAAGGCAATCGCCGCAAACGAGTGCCACAGCAACAACACCAGGCAACCGACCACCATCAGGATGGCGCACACGGACAGCCACAAGCGCTTGGCATGGGTGCGGTCCATCAGGGCACCCGCCGGGATTCCCGCCATCATGGTTGCCAACCCGCCTATGGTCATCACATAGCCAATCTCATCCGCCTGCCAGGATTGTGCCAATAAATACACGCCGAGAAAGGCGCCCAGCCCGTCGCGGACATCGGCCATGAAAAAATTCATCACCGCCAGCCATTGCCGTGAATCTGCAGGCATTTTGAATAGACGCATGCTTTTCTCCTTACACCACAGGGGCTTTAAAGATAAAAAAGGCGCCCAGACCAATGAGGGCAAAGCCGACAACATGGCTGGAGGTGAAATGCTCGCCGAGCGAATACACCGAAAACACGGCAAACACACTGAGCGAAATGACTTCTTGCATGGTTTTGAGCGCCGCCACCGAATACACGGTATGGCCGATCCGGTTGGCCGGCACCGCAAAACAATATTCAAACAGGGCAATCAGCCAGCTCACCACAATCACCACATACAGCGGCTTTTCGGTGAACTTGAGATGGCCATACCAGGCCACTGTCATAAACACATTGGAGATCAATAACAATAGAATCGGGGCTAATTTTGCAATCATGATGCATCCTGTCAAAAGAGGGAGTACAGCGTGGGCGGCGGCCTTTTGGCAGCACCGCTGTTGCCCAAAGCGCTTTAAGCAACACCTAACTTGCTTAAAGCGCAGGCGACGCCGGATGAAGCGTTGGCCTTGGCTAAATCAGGGACTAGCACTGGCCGGCTACCGCAGCCGCTGGCTGGCAAGCTGGGGCCGCGGGCGCATAGAGTGGCTGCATCGTAGCGGCGGAGCTTCCCATGCGGATCGCCTCCAGCGACACACCATTGGCCGTCCTGGTCCCTAGACCAGCCACCGCAATACGCAGCCCTGGGCGCAATGGCATACTCAGGCTTTCAGGCGGAAAGTGAACAATGCTCTGGTTATCCAGGATGACACCATCGACTTCGCCACGCGGACCATTCAGGATCAAATCGACCTTGCCTTCCACCTGCAGCGGCTGCAATGACTGCGCCCGCAAATGTGGGGGTAACAATGGCAGGTTATTGGCGGGTGGCTGGTCCACCACAATATTGCCGGTGGTCACATTGATAATGGCATCGGCTTTAACAATGGCTGGCGTTTCAGCATGCCCGAGAATACGCACATGCTGGCCGGGTTGCACAGCGCCTAGCAAGGCCTGCGAACGGTGCGGGGGGAATTTGACAATCACGTCATTCGCCAAGCGCAAGCCATCCGCTTCCCCATACGGATTAAACAGGATGGATTTGACAGTCGCCTCAGCTACCGCGGGCAGCGCCGCCGTCGCCTGTAAATCCAGCGCGCCTGCAGGCGCAAGCGGAGCGGGGACCATAGGCGCAGGCGCCAGTGGTGCCGATGCGCCTGGTCCCAGATTAAGTGGCGCAGGCGTCAGCGGAGAAGGATTCGCAGCTAAGGGCGGCAAGGCAAATGCTTGCAGGGTCATACTTAGGGTAGTGACGAGCAGCGCGGCACGCAGAGGACGACTGCCGCGTGCAAGATGGCTGCTACGTGTACATACAGAAGAAGTTAACATGAAATGCTCCTTGTCATGGATAGAGGTTATCTCCTCTATTGCAAGGGGCATGCCAGATAAAAAATCATTTTAAATCAATTGCTTGAAAAATAAACCCTGGCACACTTGTCCGCTTTGGTGACACAACACTGTCCGCTGGGCGGACAGCTGTCAGCGCTTATGTCAGGCCATGCTCTTCGAGCTTGCGGTAAAGTTGCTGACGGGACAACCCCAGTTTACGCGCCGCTTCACTGCGGTTGTCACCGCTCTCGCGCAAGGCGCGCTCTATCATCTCGCGCTCGACTTGCTGCAGGGTCTCGGCCAGCGTGCAGGTGGCGGCGCCACGACCAGAAGCTTCTGCCGCCTGCGGACGTGGCGTAAAAGAAATATGTTCAGCCTCGATCCAGGCATGATGACTCAAAATCTGCGCGCGCGCGATGGTGTTGCGGAGTTCGCGGATATTCCCCGGCCAGTCATGTTGTACCAGCTGCTGTGCGGCTTCAGCGGTCAAACGCTTGGGGGTACCCGCAGCTTCACTAGCCAAAAAATGCTGCGCCAGCAGCAACAGGTCTTCACCGCGCGCGCGTAGTGGTGGCAAGGCAATCGGCATCACCTGCAGCCGGTACCATAAATCTTCACGAAACTGCCCGGCGCGGACGGCGGCGGGCAAGTCTCTATGGGTGGCAGCAATGATACGCGCATCCAGCGCAAGCACCGTTTGTGCGCCAACCGGGCTAAACTCGCGCGCCTCCAGCACCCGCAAAATCTTGGCTTGCAGCGCCAGCGGCATATCGCCAATCTCGTCGAGGAACAGGGTGCCGCCAGTCGCTTGCCGCAAATAACCTTTACGGTCAGCCACCGCCCCTGTGAACGCGCCTTTGACATGCCCAAACAGCTCGCTTTCCATCAATTCTGCCGGGATGGCAGCGCAGTTGACGGCCACAAAAGGGCCATGGGCGCGCAAGCTGTTACGGTGCAGTGCACGCGCCACCTCTTCCTTGCCGGTACCGGTCTCGCCCAAAATCAGCACGGTTGCTTCGGTCGCCGCAGCCAGGCCGATGTGTTTGAACACCTCGCGCATGCATTCACTGTTGCCAATCAAGCGTTCCGCCGTTGGGTTATCTGCGGTTAGCGTGGCGTCGGCCTCCGGGCTGGACTCAAGGTCAGCGCTGCGCTCGGGCAGTGCGCGTTGCAAGGTTTCCATTAGCTTCTGCCGTGACACTGGCTTGGTCAAATGGTCAAACGCACCCAGCCGCATGGCCTCAATCGTGTTGTTGCCACTGGCATAGGCGGTAAGCATGATGCAGGGCACCGCTTTGATCGCCTGCGCCTGACGCAAGAAAGACAAGCCGTCTTCCCCGGTGAGTTTGAGATCGGTGATAACCAGCTCTACCGGCGCCGTCCGCAAGCAGTGCAGGCCCGCCTGCACATGGCTGGCTTCCAGCACATGGTGCCCCAAGTCAGACAGCATTTCAGACAGGCTGCTTCTAAAGGCGGGATCATCGTCAATAATCAGGAGGTGTGCCATGGCAATTCAATCTCAAAACGGGCGCCCGCGGCAGTATCGGCCAAGCGTAGCTCGCCGCCATGCGCCTGGACAATCTCGCGCGCCAGGGCCAGGCCCAGGCCGGTACCACCACTGCGCGCCGTACTAAAAGGTTCAAACACCTGAGGACGCAAATGCGCGGGCACGCCACTGCCATTGTCGGCCACCCACAATCGCAGGTGCCCCGAAGTGACGCTGTCCAGCCCCAACTCAATCTCGCCTCCCACAGGGATATGCGCCAGCGCATTCAGGATCAGATTGTCCATCACTTGCGCCATTTTATCCGGGTCGAGCACGGCCTGCGCTTGAGCACGTGTCACTACGGCATCACTCAGGCTTAACTTCCAGCGTGCCTGCTGCGCAGTCATGGCCTCTTGATGCAAGCGGGTCAGGCTGGTCAGCCAGGCGCGCAAATCCACTGCCTGCTTGTGTAGTTGCAAGGGATGCGTCAGTGCCAGCAAACTGGAGATCAGGCTTTCGAGGCGCGAGGTTTGCGCCAGCACCGCCTCAAAGGCACTCTGGCTGCGTTGCTGATAGCGCTCAGGGGCCGCCGCCATGGCATTTTCAACCTTCATGCGCATGGTGGCCAGCGGATTACGGATTTCATGCGCCAGCCCGGCAGAAACCCGGCCCAGCGTCGCCATGCGCTCAGACTGTGCCAGCTGTTGCATCAGTGTAGCCATCTGGCGCTGCCAGCGCAGCAGCATCCAGGCCAGCCAGGCGCCAGACATCACGACCAGGCCTATCAGCAGCGCCAACGCCAGGCTCAAATGATTGAGCACCTCAGCCTGAATCAGCAACACGCGTTTCATCACCCAGGCAACAGACGTGCCGGGGGCCTGGGTCAGTGGGCAGGCAGCAAACACAATGGCTTCACGCAAGCCGGGGCGCACCTCCACAATCAACTGGTGGCTGCGGCTGGCCAGTTCGGCCGTGGCAGTGATTTTTTCAAGTTCGGCCACCGGCGGATCACGCTTGACGCCGGTGCCATCATACGTAGGAAAGGCATACGCAAACACACCTTGGCCTGGCCGCCAAAAGCCGCCTTCACTGCCCGGCTCTTCGCGCAAGGCAAGATCTATCACCGCCTGCCAGCCTGCCTGCGCAGAAGCACTCTCCAGCCTCGCAAGGTGTACCCCATGTTGCATGGCCTGGCAGCTGGCAGCCGCATGCAGCCTGGCCTCAGCAATCTGCGAGGCCGCGCCCTGGCGGCTCAGTTCGATCAACAGCCAGACCAGCAAGGCCGAGACGGCCGCAATCACAGCCCAGAGCAGGAGCAGGTCTCGGCGCACCTTGTGGGTATGGGTCTGCATAAAAAGCCTGTGTAGAGTCGATGGTGTGAGTAAGAAGGTTAACGCGGCAACCACACGGTAGCACATCACTCACAGCGCTTCAATCAGGCTGGCGCTGACAAGCCTTGACGGCTGACCAAGCACACCGCAGGACTGGTCCCCGTGCGATTGTAAGCCCGCTGTAATCCAGCTTTGTTAGTCTGGCCATGGCTGTTAGTATTTCTGTCCCCTCTTACGTCTGGAGTCGATGATGACGGATGACGCATTGATCATTGATCAACGTTTTGGCCTAGGCGCACGCGCCGCGGCCACTACGCCCTCAAATAGTGTCTCGCGGGCATTGCTGGACGAATTTAGCCGTTACCAGGCCTTGCCGCCATTGTGGCAGCAATACCAGCAAGCGCTACCGACCATTGCGCAAGAGATGCAGGAAATGCGCATGATCAATCAGGCCGGATCACCTGAGGACAAACTGCAGTTACGCCGCCAGATGCGTAACGAAGCGCGGGACAGCTATACCGAGGCAGTCCAGGTGCGGGCACAAGTGGCGCAGCAGACCGATACCCCGTTTGTGGAAAGACTGGTGCATTTCTGGTCCAACCATTTTGCAATCTCGGCACAAAAATCGCAGGTCACACAACTGGCCGGATTGTTTGAACTGCAAGCCATCCGTCCGTTTGTACTGGGCACGTTTAAAGACATGTTGTTTGCGGTCGAGAAGCATCCGGCCATGTTGATCTACCTAGACCAGCAGCAATCACGCGGGCCACAAAGCGAAGCCGTACAACGGCAAATGCGCCGCCAGCCGGACAAGAAAAGTGGCCTCAACGAGAACCTTGCCCGCGAAATTCTGGAACTGCACACGCTGGGCGTACGCAGCGGTTATAGCCAACAGGATGTGACCGAATTTGCACGCGCACTGACCGGCTGGACCGTGCCCGGTCCCAAGCTCACAGGCGAGACCGATGCGCGCTATCCTGGCTTTGTCTTTAATGAGCGCGTACACGAGCCTGATGTCCGTCAGTTACTCGGCAAAACCTATGCGCAACCTGGCGTGCAACAAGCCGAAGCCATCCTCACTGACTTGGCCGCCGCCCCGGCCACGGCCACGCATGTGGCGACCAAACTGGCCTGCCATTTTGCTGGCGACCAGCCACCGCCCACCCTCATTAACCGGCTACGCGACACCTATCTGCAAACCGGGGGCCAACTTCCGGCACTGTATCGCGTGCTGATGGAAGCGCCTGAGTGCCGCGTGCCCACGCCGGTCAAGTTCAAAACCCCATGGGAGTGGCTGATTAGCAGTGTACGGGCGCTGGACATTGACCTTTCGCATGTCCGCGTCTCGCAAGTCATGACCCAGCTGGGACAACCGATCTGGAAACCAGGCTCCCCCGCCGGTTATGACGATGTGGCCGAAAGCTGGCTCGCCTCCAACGCGTTGTTGCGTCGGGTGGAGTATGCGCAGCGGCTGGCTTCGCTGACCAAGCTGAGCATGCCACCCGCGGTGCTGGCCAATACCGTCCTGCGCGGCAGGCTCAGCCAGGAGACCTTGCAGCAAGTGAGTCGCGCCGAATCGGCGCACACCGGTTTTGCCCTCCTGCTGGTCAGCCCTGAATTTTTAAGGAGATAGCCATGCAGCGCAGACAATTTGTGAAATTATGCGGTGCCGGGCTGGCAGCCTTTTGGCTCCCCAGCTTGAGTTTTGCGGCAGCGGCGACCGAACAACGATTTATTTTCATCATCCAGCGCGGCGCGGCAGATGGTTTGAACACCGTGATTCCGTATGCAGATCCCGATTACCAGCGCTTGCGTGGCGCCTTGGCCGTGCAAGACATCAATGACACCAAGCTGGACAGCCTGTTTGCGCTACACCCGTCCCTGGTCAAGGCCAAGACACTTTACCAGCAGCAACATGCACTGTTTGTGCATGCGGTGGCCTCGGCCTACCGCGAGCGTTCCCATTTTGACGGGCAGAATGTGCTGGAAAGTGGCGGCACGCGTGCTTATCAGCTCAAAGATGGCTGGTTGAACCGCTTGCTCGGCCTGCTACCGCCCGCCCAAACCGAGGCGATTGCATTCTCCCCCACCATTCCGCTGGCCTTGCGAGGTAGCTATCAGGTCGATGCCTATGCCAGTGCCAAGCTGCCACAACCCTCCGATGATTTACTGTTAAGAGTCAGCCAGCTTTACCAGCAGGATGCCCAATTACATGCCGCCTGGGAAAGTGCGATGCAAGTCGAGAATATGGCGGACAAAGGCATGCAAGGACAAAACAGCCAGCAGCCAGCAGCGCTGGGTAAAATGGTTGGTGATTTTTTAAGCCGGCCAGACGGCCCGCGCATTGCCATGCTGGAAACCGGCGGCTGGGATACCCATAGCGCCCAAAACAGCCGTCTGAGCAAACAGTTGTCCGACCTGGACACTCTGCTCGCCAGCCTGCAAACCAATCTGGGGAGTCACTGGCAGCAAACGCTAATCATCGTCGCCACCGAATTTGGCCGCACCGCCGCCGCCAATGGGACAGGCGGCACCGACCATGGCACAGGCGCCGCCATGCTGGCGTTTGGGGGCGCCCTGCCCGCCATCACGGCAAGCAATCGAAGCTGGCCAGCCGGCAAAGTCATCGCCGACTGGCCCGGCCTCAAAGACAGCCAGCTGTATCAGGGGCGCGACTTGCAACCGACACTGGCGCTGGATAAGGCAATCACGGCATTGGTGAGCGCACACTATGGCTTGGAGCCAGGCAAGGTGGCCCGCACACTGTTTCCGGCATCCAGCTGATGTTTTTGCAGGGCGGCCCATAACAAATACACCCGGCAATCAAACTCATATTGCATGTAGTCGGGTTCCATATGCAGACAGAGCTGGTAAAACGCCTTGTCATGCTCGCGCTCTTTGAGATGTGCCAGTTCGTGTACCACGATCATGTTGAGAAATGCCAGCGGCGCCGTTTTAAAAAAAGCCGAAATCCGGATTTCTTTTTTGGCTTTGAGCTTGCCGCCCTGCACCCGCGAAATGGCGGCATTGAGCCCCAGTGTCTGCTTTTCTATGGTGAGCCGGTTGTCGAAATAGACCTTGTCGAGCAAGGGCGCGTTTTTCAAATAGCGCTGCTTGAGCGCATTACAAAAATCATACAGCGCCTTGTCACTTTGAATCGTGTGCGTCTCGGGATAACGCTGCTGCAGATAATGGCCCAGTTGGCCCTGGGCATGCAACTGGGCAATTTGCGCACGTAAATGCGCGGGATACCCCGGCAGAAATTGTTGAATCAAGGTCGCAGACATGCCGCCATTTTAAACGGCAACGGCCACAACATTCAAAAATCAGTTACATTGAAAAATCGGAAGACAAATCCATGGTGTTGGGACCAGTGTCCTCCTGATAGGTAGATGTCGTCACCGGCGGTGCTGACGCCCGTTTCCAGGCATCATAGGCCTGTTGATCGACAGGACTCAGCTGCGCGATGGCCTCCGCATTCAGGCTCGAGAAAGGGCGGCCATCTTGCGTCGTCGCGCCCGCATCTGCCGCGCATGCCACCCCGACCACTGCAGACAAGATCGTTGCCAATATCCATACATTAGTGAAAAGTCTCATTGTTGGCCTCTTGCATACCTATGACCGCATACACTAAGCCAGCTGCCGCCAGGCCACAACAGGAAAGCTTCCTGTTAACAGCCGCTTAAAGCAGTTCATCCTGCGTCAGGCCCATCAAACCATCACAGGCCGGCCAATTTTCTGCCTCATCTACCGTCGCGCATGCGCGGTATCCATCAAAAATGCCATGAACACTGCGCGCGTGCAAAGACAATATAGATATCGCGTAAATATTGCAGTATGCTAATTACTCTGCTATGGACAATCGCACTTCGCCCTGGTCAACATTGGTAGCGCAAAAAACATCGCATGATCACGCATAAAAAGTTATTAACTCGCTTGACCGTTGTGCTCTGGATAGAACTTGTGCTCGCACTGTCTGTGCTTGGCGGCTTGATTGCGCTCAATATTTACCATGAGCATGCGCAAATTGAAGCGAATGAACGCGACCGCCTGATTACGCAAGCCAATGTCATTTCAAAAAACCTGGCCTTCCAGTTTCAAGGCGCCAATCAAGCCTTACTGGCCATTATTCAAGAAATCCCGGAGTGGAAACATCAACAGCAAGTCGCGACCAAACGCTTGACAACCATGGCGAGCACCATGCCAGGAATACGGGGATTTGACGTGTTTGATGCCGATGGAACACTGATATACACTAGTTTTCCAGAATATCTCGGCATGAACTTCAGTTACCGTGATTATTACCAGACCGCCCGGCGGGTTAGTGATCCCGACAGGCTTTACGTTTCCCCTCCTTTCACCGGCATGAGCGGTAACTATATACTCAACCTGACCCGGATCATTCCTGGCAAGCAAGGTGAATTTTCCGGGATTGTCACTGCCATCCTGGATCCCGAATACTTTAAACCGCTGCTAGCCTCTGTGTTATACACGCAGGATAGCCGCAGTTCCCTGATACACAGCAAAGGCGTGCTGTTCATGAGCGTGCCCGATAACGGGCTCAAGCCGGGCACAAATCTGGCAACCCCTGGTTCATTTTTTACCCGGCATATCCAAAGCGGCAAAGCGGTGACCGTATTTAGTGGTCAATTATATTCAACCCGGCAGCAGCGTATGGTGGCTCAAACCACACTGGCCCCCGGCGACCTCAAACTGCATAGCACACTCATGGTAGCGGTCAGCCGCGACCTTGAACGCATTTTTAGATACTGGTACGAAAATGCCATGATTCAGATCATCTGTTTCAGTATTTTTGCACTCTTTACATTCACTATGTTGTTTGTATTCCAACGCCGTGAAAGCAAACACGCGCGAATGGCGGCTGAACATTCACACGCCCTGTTTCAATCCGAAAAACTGTTTCGCTCAACCTATGACTCCGCAGCCATCGGCATGGCTTTGCTAGGCCTCGATGGCAGGTTTATGCAGGCAAATCGGGCCTTATGCCATATGCTGGGGGAAGATGAAGCGGCGTTATGCCAGAAAACCATCCAGCAGATCACCCACCCTGACGACCACCAACTTGACCATCTGCTGCTGGACTCGCTGCTCACTAGCCAGCGAGATAACTATCAGGTAGAAAAGCGCTTTTTTCATAGCCAAGGTCATACGCTTTGGGTATTGTTGACCTACTCCGCCATTAAAGATGAAGCCGGCCAGCTCCAGCACTTTGTCGTACAAATACAAGATATTACTGAGTACAAGGCGCTACAGGAAAAATTGCAGAAGCAAGCCAATCAAGACTTTTTAACCGGATTGCCCAATCGACGCCACTTTATCCAAGAGGCCAATATCGCGCTGGCAAGACTCAAACGCCGTGGCGGCGCCATCGCTTTATTGATGATAGACATCGATCACTTCAAGAAAATCAATGACAACTATGGCCACCAGGCTGGCGATGTTGTATTGCAAGCGTTTGCCCGGCAATGTCAGACGCAGTTGCGCGATATTGATTTGATCAGCCGCTATGGTGGTGAGGAGTTTGCGATCTTGTTGCCAGATACGCAGAAAGAACAAGCGATAGAAGTCGCGGAGCGCTTGCGAACGACTGCAGCCAACACCGAAATGCACCTTGGAAACCACCGCGCTCTTCACCTGACTATTTCGATTGGCTTAGCTGCCACCTCGGAGACCAGCATCAGCTTGGAAAAACTGCTGATCAAGGCAGATGCGGCTCTCTATCAGGCCAAACAGTCTGGACGGAACGCCGTCAGTATTGCGCAAACAGACTGACCAGCACCGATACTGACTGTCTGACGGCAAGATTATCCACGCTGATGTACTATACAAGAGTCAGCAAGATGGGTGTAGACTGTGACTCATCATAAAAACCACGGTTCAGCGAGCTGCAAGAATACTTTTGCAGCATCAGCTCTCTCGGCAGCACAGTGGTCGCATGTGCTTCTTTTCAACAGTGCAACATCAACTATTAAAATAAAAATATTAAGTGCAGTCACCATGGGAGATTGGGTATGCATGATGAAAGTGGAGACGTTGCGCGTGCCAATCTGCGCTTCCGGCAAGTAGTAGAAGCCGCCCCGACCGCCATGGTGATGGTAAACAGTCGCGGCCTGATCGAACTCGTCAATACACAGACAGAGCTCATTTTTGGCTACCCAAGAGAAGAGTTGCTGGGACAAAGCATAGACATTTTGTTACCTGAGCGCTTCCGCCAACAGCATCCGCATCATCGCGCCGCCTTTTTCTCAGACCTCAGACCTCGCGCCATGGGTAGCGGACGTGACTTGTATGGCCGCCGTAAGGATGGCACCGAGTTTCCTGTCGAGGTCGGGCTCAATCCCATTGAAACCGATGATGGCGTCAAAGTCTTGTCAGCCATTACCGACATTTCGGCACGCAAGCGCATGGAAGCGCGCTTTCGCCAGGTCGTCGAAGCCGCGCCCAATGCCATGGTGATGGTGAATAAAAATGGCTTGATCGAAATGGTCAATCCACAAACAGAACGTATTTTCGGCTACCCGCGCGAGGAGCTGCTGGGGCAATCCATAGATATGTTGTTGCCCGAACGCTTGCGCCATCAGCATGCCCATCACCGGGCCTTCTTTTTTTCTGAGCTGAGTCCGCGCGCGATGGGCACCGGGCGGGACTTATATGGCCGCCGCAAGGACGGCAGTGAGTTTCCTGTCGAGGTCGGGCTTAATCCGATAGAAACCGATGACGGCGTCAAGGTGCTGTCGGCCATTACGGACATTTCTGCCCGTGTTAAAGCCAGTGAAAAGCTGGCGCAACACCGTGACGAGCTGGAGCGCAGCAATAAAGAATTGGCCACTTTTGCCTATGTGGCCTCCCACGACCTCAAGTCCCCATTACGCGGCATTTTCCAAATTTCGCACTGGATCGAAGAAGATCTCAACCAGGGCAAAGTGGAGGCCATTAGTGGACACATGTCCCTGTTGCGCGGACGGTTGCGCAGAATGGAACGCCTGCTGGATGATTTACTGGCCTATTCGCGCGCCGGACGTTTGGAAGGCAGCGTCAGCCAGGTCGACCTTGGCAAAGTAGCGCAGTCCATTTTTGAGATGCAAGCCCCGCCTGCAGGCTTTAGCCTGAAGATGGCAGACGATTTGCCCACGTTTTATACGCTGGCCACCCCGCTGGAACAGGTGCTGCGCAATCTGTTTAGCAACGCCATCAAACACCACGATCAAACACGCGGCAGCATTCAGTTGCAATGGCAGCAGGCCAACCCGCATTACTATGAGTTCAGCGTCATTGATGATGGGCCGGGCATCTCACCAGAATACCAGGAGCGGGTTTATATCATGTTCCAGACCTTGAGGCCGCGCGATGAGGTGGAAGGGAGCGGCATGGGATTGGCACTGGTTAAAAAAATCGTCGAAGCCTATGGGGGCAGTACCAGCATCCGCTCCGATGGTCAGCGCGGCTGTGCGATCACGTTCACCTGGCCGATCAATATAGAAGAAAGGTTGATGCGTGCAAATCCTGCCCAAACATCGTTATAAGGAAGTATCGTTGCTGATTGTTGACGATGACGACATTGATGCCATCTCGCTGGAGCGCGCATTACGCAAATTAAGACTGTTGAACACCCTGTTTCGTGCCCGCGATGGCCGTGAAGCGCTGGAGTTGCTGCGTTCGTGCCAGATTCCTGCACCCTATATTATCCTGCTTGACCTGAATATGCCGCGCATGAATGGCCTGGAGTTTCTGGAAGCCTTACGCACGGATCCATTATTAACCCATGCTGTGGTGTTTGTGCTGACGACGTCAAAATCAGACGAGGACCTGGTCGCGGCCTACCGCAAACATGTCGCGGGCTATGTGTTCAAGCAGCACATGGACCGCGACTTTATGGAAGTCATGGGGCTAATTGAGCATTATTGGCGCATTGTTGAGCTGCCAGCCACGAAGGAGTAACCATGCGCCTGCTACTGGTAGATGATGATGAACTGGACCGCATGGCGGTGGTGCGGGTGTTGCAAAACCCATCACTGGTGAAGGATATTGTGCATGCAAATACCGCCGTCAAAGCCTTGAAACTGTATGAAGAAAACGATTTTGATATCGTACTGCTCGACTACCGCCTGCCCGATATGGAATGCCTGGATGTGTTAAGCCAACTCACACAACACACAGAAAAGCAGGCCGCCGTGGTGATCCTGACCGGCATGGAAGATAACGAGACCATAGAAAGAAATTGCATCTTCGCCGGGGCCCAGGATTTTTTACTCAAAAAAGAATTGTCTGAGCGACACCTGACCAAAGCGCTGGTACACGCGCAAGCCCGCCATGCCCTGAACAACAAGTTGATTGAAACGCACAAGCGATTGAAGTATCTGGCAGAGAATGACCCGATGACCGGATTATCGAACAGATATTATTTTGAAGAGCATTTGCGCAATGCCATGCAACGTGCGCATCGCCTCAACGTTCAACTCGGCTTAATTTATCTGGACATTGATAATTTCAAGTTGGTCAATGACAGCCTGGGACATGACTCTGGCGATCACCTGCTGAAGCAAGTCGCACAGCGACTGCAGGAAGTAGTCAGAGAAGGCGACATGGTCTGCCGCCTGGGAGGGGACGAGTTTGCCATTATCGTGCACGATCTGGAAAATGAAACCGCCATCGGCGCCTTATCGCAGCGCATCCTCGAACAGGTGCGTGAGCCTTTTGCGTTGAATCAAACCGAACAATTTATTACCTGCAGCATAGGCATTGCAACCTTTCCGCGCTGCGCAAGCACGGCAGAAGACATGTTAAAGCGTGCCGACCTGGCGATGTATCATGCCAAGCGTGCAGGGCGAAATGGCTTTCACTTTTTCAGCGAAGTACTGCAAGAGCAGATTATCCATCGCATGATGGTAGAGAACGAACTGCGTTCGCAACGCCTGCAAAACCAGTTGGTGCAGTACTACCAACCGGTATTGAATGCACAAGACTTTACCGTGTGCGGTGCAGAAATGCTCATGCGCTGGCAGCATCCCACGCAAGGTCTGCTGCCACCGGCGGTCTTTATCGATGTGGTGGAAGAGCTTGGCTTTTTTGCCGAGATCGACAGCAGAAACCGGCAACTGGCCTGCTTACAGTTTGCACGCTGGCGCCAGAGCGGTCTGATTGACGCGGACTGCGTACTCGCAGTGAATGCCAGCGCACAATGGTTACAACATGAACACATGCTGACTGAAATTGAGCGTGATTTAAGGCAGATTGACCTGCCTGGCAGCTGTTTGTTACTGGAAGTTACCGAAAGTGTACTGGTGTCTGACTTTAACAAAACCTCGGCAAGACTGCGTCACCTCAAGCAGTTTGGGCTCAAGGTGGCACTGGATGATTTTGGCATAGGCTACTCGTCCATGACCTATTTGAAACACCTGCCTGCCTCTATCCTGAAAATAGACCGCAGCTTTGTGCAAAATGTGCCAGAGAATGAGGCGGATTGTCGCCTGCTCAAAGCCATGATCGTCATGGCCAAAAGTCTGGATCTTGAAGTCATTGTCGAAGGCATAGAAACCCTGCCACAAGCCACCCTGTGCCGAGCACTTGGTGCAGACAAGCTGCAAGGATTCCTGTTTGCAAAACCCTTGTCGCCCGACGACTTTGAACATTTTTTAAGCTCGCATCAGCCCGCCCGTTACCTGTCACTGTATGGCGAGCCAGACCAGGCAGGATGAGTTAACATTGATCAGGCAAGCGCCCAGCCATCCACACATCATTTTCAGCAGGGGCCACAAAACTTAGTGATCCGATTGATACTCGAACCAGACATACATAGATTGCAGCAGGCGCTCAAGCCTGTTCACCGCCCCCGACGATGATGGAGAATCCGCCATGACCCAAGACCCCAAAACATCCAAGCTCGAAGCGCACTTGCAAGCCATCGAGGCCCATAAAAGCCTGCTGGAGAAACTGCATTTACATGATAACCAACCGCTGGATGAGGTGAATGCCTCACTGCAAAGATTGACGCTGACGCTGGAGGAATATCTCAAGCTGGTCGGCCTGCCTTAAACCGTTGCGTGCTGAAAGCCCGGAGTATCCCTTTCAGAACCAGCCTCGCGCAGACAACGCTTTGTACCCTTTTCCGGAACCGCCATGCCTATTTTAGACAGAATCCAACACTACAACGCCGGCCGCGACCCTGAGCGTCTGCAAATGAAACTGGCCGCCATGTGCAAAGACCCGTTTGTGTTTTTGCGCGGCACCTGCCATTTGTTTTATGAAGACTGGCACCCAGCCCTCGCAAAGCTAAAAAGCCCTGCCGCCTGGATTTGCGGCGACCTGCATCTGGAAAACTTTGGCAGCTACAAAGCCGAAAACGGCCTGGCCTATTTTGACCTCAATGATTTTGATGAAGCCGCCCTGGCGCCTTGCCTGTGGGAGCTGACGCGCTTGCTGACCAGCCTGCTGGTCGCCCAGGACACACTCAAGCTCAAACCCAAACAAACCACTGCACTGCTTGACATCATAGTGCAGAACTACGCGCAGGCACTGGCAGAAGGCAAACCCAAATGGGTAGAGCGCAAAACGGCCCGCGGCTCGATCAGGCATCTGTTGTCAGACTTGAGCAAGCGCAGCAACCAGGCCTTTATCGCAAGCCGGACCAATGCCAAAGCACCGGACACACTCCTGATAGACGGCAAACGTGCGCTGGCCTTGGACAAAGTGCAAAAACAAGCCGCTTTGGAAAAATACATGAAGGCCATGCAAGTGCAGGATAAAAAAGAATTCTTTTATCCGCTGGATATTGCGCGCCGCATTGCTGGCACCGGCAGCCTGGGCCTGGAACGCTATGTCGTGCTCGTGAACGGCAAAGGGCCAGAGCGCCGCGCACTCATAGACATGAAAGCCAGCAACCAGAGTGCACTAAGCCCTTACCTGAACACCGCAGCAATCAAACTCACACAACCTGACTGGATGCTGGAATCTCAACGCGTCGCGACCATACAGGCAGGCGCCCAAATCCTGCCGCCCGCCCTTCTCAAAGCCGTGTGCGTAGACAAACAGTCTTATTTGATCAAAGCGCTGCAACCCTCGCAAGACCGGGTAGACCTCACGCAGTGGGATGGCAAACTCAGCGTGCTGGATAATATTTTTGCCAGCATGGCCTCCCTCACCGCCTGGGCCCATTTGCGCAATGCCGGTTATCTGGGCGCCGCCAACCGCGAAGCCTTGATGGCGTTTGGGGCGCAAGTCGCCGACTGGCGAGGCCCCGTGCTCACGCTGGCGAAACAGGTGGCCGATCATACCATCCATCAATGGCAGGACTATGTGAGCGCCTACCAGGCCGCCTTCAAGAAACCCTCTTAAGGCTGAAGGATCAACGACGCCCAAGCCCGCGTTGCATACGGGTGCCGCCTGCTTTGTGCCATGCGTCATGGCCGCACGCTTTTTAGTCCGCTGGCGAGCTGGGATGAGGTGCTTAAGTTTGTCTGCGTGGCTTCAAGCATGCGCTCCCATCCACCCAGAACCTTCGCCCAAGCAAACTGGTCATAGTGTTTGTCTGTTTCATCAAGGAACTGCCATGGACCATGCTCCGATACAGGAAAACGACCTCGTGATGCTGAGCTATACCAGCATTGCCGACCACCTGATGTCCAGCCAGGAGCTGATCCAGCTTCTGGCGATGGCGAGAGAGAACAACCGCCACCTGCACATCACCGGCATGCTGCTGTATATGGAAGGATGTTTCTTTCAAGTGCTGGAAGGAGAGCGGGCGGTGATCGATGCCCTCTATGAAAAAATCGCGCATGATCAGCGCCACCATCATGTGATGAAGCTGATTGAAGAACCCATTGATGCGCGCAGTTTTAACGACTGGAGTATGGGGTATCGCCATGTGACGCGTGAAGACTTGGCTCATGTGACTGGATTGACCGACTTTTTGGATAGGGATCAACCCGGTTTTGACGGCATGCACAGTGAGCGGGCAAAAACCCTGATCAACGCATTTAGACAGGGTCGCTGGCAGACACGTAATACCCAACAATACCGTTATCAGCACGTCGCCTAAGTCTGCTGCTTCATCTACGTGCACACCTCAACCTCACGTGCACAACACAGGTCTCCACATGGGCGGCGTTGCCTGGGTCAAACACCCCCACAACGCTGCTCGGATTCGCGTCTAAGTAATGGCGTTTTGACTGAAAACCACGCCTGACCCTGCAGGAATCAGAATCGCTGCCGTAATAACTGTATCCTAAAAATTAGGGCGGTTCTGTGTCTGTTTTTGTTGCCTCAACCTGACTACGATAAACACCATCCGCAATCCGCACAACCCACTGACAGACAAGTTGAATCTCGCCTGTTGTCACTGTTAAACGTACTGACGCAATCTTACTGGAAACTATGTCGCAATCCAAAGCTGTGATTAAACCGTATCACCACCCGGCCGCTGGCTGGGGCGCATTGAAGCAAGTGGCCGCCCAACTGGCGCTGCAAAAAATCCCTGTCAAAGGCGTGATGACGCTATTGTCACAAAACCAGCCCGATGGCTTTGACTGCCCAGGTTGTGCCTGGCCGGACAAAGAACACACCTCTACCTTTGAGTTTTGTGAAAACGGCGTGAAGGCGGTGGCCGCTGAGGCCACGGCCAAACGTGTCCCACCGGCTTTTTTTGCCCAGCATACGGTGACGGAACTGATGGGCTGGAGCGACTTCGACCTGGAAAATGAAGGCCGCCTGACCCACCCCATGCGTTATAACGCGGTCACCGACAAATATGAAGAAGTGTCCTGGGACGAGGCCTTTGCGCTGATGGCAACACAGCTTAACGGTCTGGATCATCCAGATGAGGCCGTGTTTTACACCTCGGGCCGCGCCAGCAATGAAGCCGCCTTTCTCTACCAGCTGTTTGTGCGTGCATTTGGCACCAACAACTTTCCTGATTGCTCCAACCTGTGCCATGAATCCACCAGTATTGCCTTGCCTGCCACGGTGGGCATCGGCAAAGGCTCAGTGACCCTGCATGACTTTGAGCATGCCGATACGCTGCTGATTTTTGGCCAAAATCCGGCCACCAACCATCCGCGCATGCTGGGTGAGTTACGTGAAGCGGCTAAACGCGGCGCACGCATTGTCGCCATCAACCCGCTCAAAGAGCGTGGCCTGGAACGTTTTGCCGACCCGCAAAGCCCGTTTGACATGCTGAGCTTTAAAGGCAGCAAGATCAGCAGCCTGTTTATCCAGCCCAAGCTGGGCGGTGATCTGGCGCTGATCAAAGGCATGATCAAATTCGTCATCCAATGGGATGATGAAGCCATTCTGCATGGCACCGAGCGCGTGGTCGATGTCGATTTCATTGCCGAACACACCAATAACTTTGCGGCGATTGCCGCAGATGCGCGTCAGGAAAGCTGGGAGGTCATCGTTGAAGAATCCGGCGTCCCCTTGGCACAAATTGAGGAAATTGCCCGCATTTATGCCACGGGGGATCGCGTCATTGCGACCTGGGGCATGGGCATTACCCAGCACAAACATGGCGTGGCCACCATTAAAACCCTGGTCAACCTGATGCTGTTGCGCGGCAATATCGGCAAGGAAGGCGCAGGCCTGTGCCCGGTACGCGGCCATAGCAACGTACAGGGCAACCGCACAGTGGGCATTTATGAAAAAATGCCGCTGGAGTTTCTGCAACGGCTGGACCAGGTGTTTGACCTCAATGTGCCCAAAGCACCAGGTTATGATGCGGTAGGCGCCATCGAAGCCATGATTGCAGGCAAAGTGAAATTCTTTTTTGGTCTGGGCGGTAACTTTTCAATCTCCACGCCAGATACTGACCGCACCTGGCAAGGCATGCGCAATTGCGAGATGACCGCGCATGTCACCACCAAACTCAACCGCAGTCACCTGGTGCATGGCAAACAGGCCTTGATACTGCCCTGTCTGGGTCGCACCGAAGTCGACACGCAAGCCACAGGCCCGCAAGGCGTGACCGTGGAAGACTCCATGAGCATGGTGCATATTTCGTATGGCATGAACAAACCTGCTTCCCCGCACTTGTTGTCAGAGCCCGCGATTGTAGCGCGCCTGGCCGCAGCAACGCTCAAGGCAAGCAGCATCCCCTGGCTGGCGCTGATTGAGGATTACAGCAAAATCCGTGACCTGATTGAACAAACCCTGCCGGTGGCGTTTAAAGACTATAACGAGCGCATCAAACGCCCGGGCGGTTTCCGCCTGCCCGTGCCGTCTAGCGAGCGCATCTGGAATACTGCCTCTGGCAAGGCTGAGTTCACGCTGCAAGCCATCCCTAAAAACTCACCCATCCATCAGGCCCGTGAGCAATATGGCGATCAGTTATTTGTGCTGATGACCACCCGCTCACATGACCAGTACAACACTACCATTTATGGCATGGATGACCGCTACCGCGGCGTCTTTGGCGAGCGCCGTGTCATCTTCATGAATCCGGCCGATATTGCGCGCCAGGGTCTGCAAGCCGGGGACTGGATCAACCTGGTCAGCGTCTGGCAGGACGGCATCACACGCCGCGCAGACAAATTTTTGGTGGTGGCTTACGATATTCCAAGCGGCTGCCTGAGTGGGTATTACCCGGAAACCAATAACCTGGTCCCGCTGGAAAGCGTAGCCGACGATTCGCGCACCCCGACCTCCAAATCGATTCCGGTGATCATCGAGAAAACCACTGCCCCCGAGGTCGCCCATGCTGCTTGAACGTGACCACACCTTACAGTCCATGCTCGAGACAGAGGTGACACTGCCCTCTGCGGTTGAAGACTCGCAGGCTCGGGAAGACAGTTCAATCAACCTGACGCCGCTGGACCCGAGTGCGGTCATGCTGCTCAGCATCCTCGAATGTCTGTATGCGGAACACAGCCAGGGCCGCGCGCACATGCCGCTGGCCGCGCTATGCAAACGTCTCGAGCTACGCATGAGCACACTGCAGCGTCTGTTAACTGCGCTCGATGAACAGGCGCTGGTCAAGGTATGCGCACAAAAGGACCGGCTGGTGGCCAGTCTGACTGCCACTGGGGCTGAGGTTGCGCTGGCCTTGCAAACAGCCTGATCTTTTTTAACTCACCCAGGTGTTTTTAAACAGGGCAAGCGTGTTTAAACGCAGGCTGTTGTATCGTTGTTCTGGCAAATCCTCGCCCGCTGGCTTCACGTATAATGGTGAACATCTTGATACTCGCAAGCCTTGCCATCCATGAAGCTTTACGTCTCGCTCGCCGCCCGCATCCGCGCCATGATAGACGAAGGCGTCTTGCGGCCAGGTGAAAAAATCTTCTCGGTACGGCAAGCCAGCCAGCAATATGGCTTGAGTATCAGCACGGTGTTGCGTGCCTATTTATTGCTGGAGCAAGAAGGCGTCATCAGCAGCCATCCGCAATCCGGCTATTACGTCACCCCACGCAAACGCCTGCAGCAACAGGCCGCCTCGCCGCTGGCCAAAGACCTCAACCTGGCCGAAGTCGACGCCAGCAAGTTAGTACTCACTACGCTTAAATCCATCCGCGAATTTGGCACGGTCCCGCTGGGGTCACCATTTCCTGATCCACAGTTATTCCCGCTCAAAAAAATCCACCAGTATGAAAAAGCGCTGACCGATGATCAGGGCGAATGGGGGGTCTTGAGTGATTTGCCCCCAGGCAACGAGTTATTACGCCAGCAGATTGCGCGGCGTTACCTGGCGCATGGCATGGATGTGTCGCCCGATGATATTGTCATTACCCACGGCGCAACCGAGGCGATTACCCTGTGCCTGCAAGCCGTAGCGAAAGCGGGCGATACCATCGCACTCGAATCGCCCGGCTACTATGCGCTGGCACATACGGTAGAACGCCTCGGCATGAAAGTCGCCGAGCTACGCACCGACCCACTGACGGGCATAGACCTTGATGCCTTGCATGCCGTGAGCAACAACGTGCGCATTGCCGCCGTCATCCTTACCACCAACTTCCAGAATCCGCTCGGCTTTGCCATGCCAGAAGCCAAAAAGCAGGCACTGGTGAGCTTTTTGGCAGCGCAGCAAATCCCGCTCATTGAAGATGACGTGTACAGCGAGCTCTATTTCAGTGACGCGCCGCCCAAGCCGGCCAAAGCCTATGACCAGCAAGGCATGGTGCTGCATTGTTCGTCCTTCTCCAAATCGCTGGCGCCTGGCTACCGCGTCGGCTGGACCGTGGCCGGACGCTACCGTCAGGAAGTCGAGCGGCTCATGTTTCTCAACAGCCTGTCACTGCCTTCGCCACCACAAATTGCCATCGCCAAATTCATGCAACGCGACAGCTTTGAGCAACACCTCAAACAGCTGCGCCACACCCTGCGCTCCAACTACGTGCTGATCCGCAACGTCATCGAGCAAAGTTTTCCGGCGGGCACCCAGCTGTCCGTGCCACAAGGCGGTTATGTGATCTGGGTCAAACTGCCACCCAGCATTGATGCGCTTGCCCTTTACCGTGCCGCGATTGATAACGGCATCACCGTCGCGCCAGGCACCATCTTCTCGCGCAAAAAAGAATTCACGCACTACATCCGCCTTAATTTCAGTCACTTGTGGACCCTAGCCATTGAACAGGCCGTGCGTGAAGTGGGTGCGCTGGCGAGTGCCATGCTGGTCAACGATTCATCCGCGCAGTGACCACCCCCGATGCTTGAGGGCAGTGCACCAATGGCCGATGCACGGATGAGCATTAATGCTTTTTGTAGCGCCGCTCCAGCCAATGATCCAGCGAAGCCTTGCCTGCCCCGCAAATCGCCAGCCAGGTAAATACGGCAAAGTAAGTCGCCTCCTCAAAGCCGAGCAAGGTTTCCAGCGAATCGATATCGGCCAGTTTTGCCGAAATAATCGCTACCACCATCACCACCGCCAATGCCCCGCCACAAATACGCGTCATCAAACCCAGAATCAGGCCCAGCCCACCGAAAAACTCCCAGCCCGCCACAAATGGCGTCATGAATTCTGGGAAAGGGATGCCCCAGCTTTGAAAGTTCTCAATAATGGCGGGTAGGTTATTCAGCTTGCCCCAGCCCGTGAGCATAAAGGTGTAGCCCACCACGACGCGGGCGACCAACGGGCCCAGCCATTCAAAATGCGCAGCCACTTTTTTCGGCCAAGCGATCAATCCCTCAAACAAGATATGCATGTGTTTCCTCCTTTTGCAGATGAGTGGTGTCAGCCGCGGTAGCGTCAATCGTCGCCGCCACCTGCGTTGCGGCCAGCAAGCCGTTTCTCATCCATTTTGAAAAATAGGCCATGACCTCGGGGCCTGCTGCGTCATCCAGACCAGCTAACGCCTCGCCCACGGTCGCCCCGCCAAACAAGGTACTGAGTAATGCGAACTCCTGCGCCTCCAGCGTCATGCGCCAAACCACATCCTCATGGCGATACACCACCAGATACTCGTCAACGGCTTCGTCCATCGGCGTCGGCACCTCGTCCATCACGGCCTGATAGTATGCATTCACACCGTGGCTAAAGTGTGCCAGTGATAATGCCGCCCTGGGCATCAGTTGCAAGTCCATCAATCCATCCGGCGTGAGGCCATGTAGCTGCGAAGCTTCCAGCACAGGCGTTTCAGCCGGGTCCATCATTTGTGCGACCAGCGTTTCCAACTGGCAGAGCGCATGGGCAAAACCATGTTTAGGCAGCGCAATTTGAATAAACGCAGGCAGCTTAAGTGCAAAGCGGCCGATATTAAAATGGTCTGGTTGCACCGCCGCAATAAAATCCCACAGCAGCCGGTCAAAGACTGGCGGCGTTAAATAATGCGCCAACACCGGATAATCTTCGGCCACCACGTCAAACAAGCGGTAACGGTACGCCTCGGTATACACCGACAACTGTGCCTCTGGCACAAACTCGGCCTTGGCGCGTATCCACTCTGCCGGACGACTGTCCATGCGATCGCCCAGCACAATGGCTTGCTGTAAGTGGGTTTGCGCCTGCAGTAAAGACGGTTGCATGGCTGGGCTAGATGCCTCAACCGGCTTGGCTATGTCTGGCAAGGCATAGGCGCTAGCCTGGCTAGCCACTTGCCGGGCTTTCTCCAGCTCCGCGGCCAACACCGGAAATTCCGGGATCTGGTCATCCCACTCAATCATGGTATTCGGCACGCGGCCAGCCCGGTTCACCACATATTGGTACAGCCCCCACACAGCCTCCGTCACATGGTCATCGTGGGTATCGACGATGTGACTGCCTTTGTTGCGGTGCCCCGAAAGATGCACCTGAATCACCCGCTCCATTGGCAAGGCATCCAGATAGGCTTGTGCATCCAGCCGGTGGTTGTAGCTCGTCACATAGACATTATTCACATCGAGCAGCAAATGGCAGTCCGCCGCTTGCGCCATGGCCGCAATAAACTCGGCCTCTGGAATGGTGGAATGCTTGAACTCCAGATAGGTAGACGGATTTTCGAGCGCGATTCTGCGGCCCAGCCTGTCCTGCACCTGGCAGATACGCTGCACCATATGCTTGAGCGACTCTTCGGTGTAGGGCAGCGGCAGCAAATCATGGGTATTTTTATGTGCCACGCCAGTCCAGCACAGATGATCCGACACCCAGGCCGGTTGCACCCAGTCAATCAGCGCCTTGAGCTTGGTCAGGTATTCAGAATTCAATGCATCCACACTGCCGATGGACATCGACACACCATGCATGACAATCGGGTATTGCTCTTTGATACGCGCCAGGTTGCGCTTGGGCTTGCCGTCGGTATCCATAAAATTTTCCGAAATAATTTCGAACCAGTCCACCGGTGGCTGATGTTCAAAAATATACGGATAGTGCGTGGGCCTGAGGCCCAGTCCAAAGCCCAGATGGGGTAATGCATTGGGTAAGGGATTGGTCAGCGGCATGACAACTCACTCCTTGCAAAGCAGCAGGGCCACTGCCCCGCCGCCTTGAGACGATTCAAGAAAATGACCAGCTTACTTACTGCCGTCCGTGGCGCATGAACCATGCCCTTTACACGCATTCTTGCCATCACCGCCCTGGCCTTTACAGGAATTTTTGCCTTTGCATGCATGCTTCTCTTTACCGTCAGCAGTTTTGCAATTGGCCTTTTCCATCTTGGCGTTATCTTTGCCATTGCAGCCAGACTTGCCTTCATCCCCAGCAAATGCCGGGCTTGCACTCATCACCGTTGCAGTGAACAAACCTAACAATGCTGCGCTGGCCAATTTTTGAGTCGTTTTCATACTATCTCCTAAGGATTCAATTAAAAAGTTAAACAGAAAATGTGTTCTGTCACCCTTAGTCGAGGCAAGCAACGCGGCCTTACAGATTTTTTGAAAATAATTTAAAAATAGTTGAGTGCTTACAAAAGGCGGCCAGAGCGGCCTGGTTTTACTGAATGATCGTCTACCTCACGCTTAATGTCGTATTTTTCCAGACAGGGTCCTGCCAGCGTTGAAACGGGCCAAGTATTGTTGGGTCTGATGCCTGACGCTCAATGTTTAAAGCATCAAGATTCACTACTTCAAAATTGTGCTTATATTTACCTTCACCCCTACTCTCACGAGCAACCAGCATTTGTTTGCCACCGGGGACCCAGCCTGCAAATTCTATATAGCCTAATAGAGGACTAGTTGCCGCAGGCGGCAGCACACTCAGTACCCAGCCATGGTTTTCTTTGCGAAATACCCACATTTCGCGCCAACCTTGCATAGGTTGCACTGCAACAACGAGTGCATTTCGTTCGCGATTGATTGATACCGAGTTTTCCCATACCAATCCGTAAGTGCACTTTGCCGCCAGCGGTGTCTTAAGGTCATGTTGTCCATCTGTAAGTGATACACAGGTTTCGCCAGGTTGTCCGCCAGAGGTCAAGAGTGCCAGCGTGTTATGATCATGCTTATCAGCAACACTAAGAGGCTGGGCTGCCAGGCGGTTGGTATTGACCAGTATTGCCGTATCGTTATACAAAGGCAAATCATCATCCGGCAGTTCATTTTTATTCACACTGGCGAACGCACGGATGGATTGTTGTGCCAACGCTGCCGCAGCTGTATTAATACCAGAGAGTTTTAAGGCTTCCGGCGCCGTCTGCAGACGACTACGCGCATACGCCAAATTGCTCAATATCATTGCCCGACGCATCTCTACCCGATTCTTCAGAAATACGGGCAAATCTGTAGTATTCACATGGGCCAATACGTCCAGTCGCCACATATCCGTCTGAGTGCGTGCAATCGGTTGTAGACTGGGATCCATGCATTCAGGCTTGGTCAAGCTCAAAGCCGCGTTTGCAATCTGTAACGATGTTGCCTTCATGGCAAGCACTTGCCGATATGCTTCGCCGTCATAACAAATCTGTACCCCGTTTGCCAATTCGTAACTCTTAAACTTGATACCATACTGCGCAGCGACATCCAGTTGGGCAGATAACGTCGTCGCTGCAGATTTGCTCAATGTAGCCGCCGATGAAGCCCGACGGGCAAGCTTGTCTGCAAAATAGCCAATCGACTCCAGTACTTCCGTACCATGACTGCCATTCACTTCGTCAGCTGGCGCAGCCTTGATATAAGCTGCAGCAAGAGCAATGCCTAACGTTTCTGCGCCAGACACGTCATGAACATAACGGATCACGGATAGGAGTTCTGGCGCTTCAGCACTTTCAAACTTGGTCATTCTCACCTGATCAGCACGGATATAGCCTGCACGCTCACGTTTGTAATCATAGACCTGCAGGTAATCCATGCGCGTTCCCCGCACCTCTACGACCTCACCCTGCCACAAGGTTGCCTGTTGATTGGCAGAATCACGTGGTGCAGAGCGCAGTGCTACCGGATTCTGGGTAATAATCGCGCTGGAAAGCGCTGTCGCGGTTGCCAGTGATGCCAAGGTGGTGATTGCCATGATTACTCTGCCTCATTCTCAGACTGCATGTTTGTGACGACTGTTTGAGAGGATTGTGTACCTGTGCTTTGATGATTTCCACCTATCAACGCGCTACCGATAAAACCGCCATCGGCTGGGGGTGGCGCAATAATCACCTGTATGTTGTCAGACAACTTGTCTGCCAGTGCTTTCTGAATCAGGAGTGGATGCTTGGTCACCAATACGCCTTCACGCTCCATTTGTTCGGCATTCACCTTGCCTAACCGCTCCATGCGATAAGCCTCTGCATCTGCCAACTTCTCACGTGAATTCGCTTCACCAACCGCCTCAATTTCACGGGACTTGGCATTGCCCTCAGCGAGTCGAATCCGACTCTGTTTATCGGCTTCTGCCTCCAACTGCCTTTGTTCGATTTGGCGCTGTTTGAACGGAAGAATATGCTTCATCGCATCTTCCTGCGCTTTGGCCGCAATAATTTGCTCGTTGGCAGCGGCCTCAGCAGATTTTTCACGGCGTACTTTTTCTGCACTCGCTTCGAGCTCGGCCTCTTTCACACGCTTGTCTTTAAGCTCTAACGTATAGCGCATTTTTTCACTGGCCAACTCTTCAGCCAACAGAGACTCCATACCACGCCGATAATCTGCTGGAAGATCTATCTTGCCAATTTGAACTGACTTGAGCACGATGCCATCCGCAGCCAACTTTGGCTTGAGTTCGGCTTCAATCATTTTTTGAATCGTCTGTCGTTTGCTGGAAAAAATCTCTTTTACGGTGTACCCAGAGAATGTTTTATAGACGATGCCTTGAACCGCAGGCTCTACGATTTCCTGGCCAATGTTATCTGGTAACTTTTTAGCCATAGCATCAACCTTACCTGTATCTACGGCATAACGCACAGCGAGGTCTACACCCAAAGAAAGTCCTTCTAATGATTGTAACGGTGAAGGTCCGTCGGCATGACTCATATCTTTAGGTCGATAAGTTTGGTCGCGTAAGGAAAACACCCTCAAGTCATGAATCATTGGTAGGACAATTACGCCTCCGCTGCGAAAAACAGTGTCTTCGCCAGTTAAGCGATTGGTACGTACGCCGACCCCGCCTGCTGGCAGCCCTTGCATCAGTGGATGGGTGTAAAGCAGAAACCCCACAGCACCAGTTGCAGCTAGCACAAGCAGGGTGCCCCTGGTTTCCGAGAAAAAGTTTTCTGTAGATTTAAAAACAGTCCAGCCAGAGCCCGCCAAAGCTGCCCCTGAGTCTTGAGAAGACTGACTGAAAGCCTGGCGAATAGTATTTCTCATTTGTTTAATGCGATTCAACATGATGTCTCCCTTATGTAAAAATGGCTTTTTGAAATTTCGTCGGTGTTTTGATGACGAATCCATGGCTGCTATTTTTCACATTTCTCGCGGAAGACTCTATGCGTGCGTATGCCCAATCTACTCACAAAAGCGCTGTAAATCTTCATGTCGCGGAAGAAAAACTCACACCACTTTTATCGTTTAGCACGGATAATACCCAGCAATAGATGCGGATACCGCTATCCCTTCACCGTGATACACCTTGGGAGCTGTCAATGACCAAAGTTGCTGTAATTGAAGACGATGTACCCACGAGCAATCAGCTGGCGGGTTGGATCAAAGCAACGAAACCAGATATCCAGATTGACCAATGGTTTAATCGCGATGATGCTGAGGCCGCACTGGCCAAAGAGCGCTATGACGTCGTGCTTCTTGATATTGAGCTTGGGCGTGAGCGTAATGCAGGGGTTGCCATTATTAACTCCATCAATAAGCAATATCAGGGTACACCGGTACTTGTCGTCTCTGCCATGCCTGCCGCGATTTACCGCAGTATAATGAAAGCGCTGGACGCATGGGATTACCTACAAAAAACCACGTTCGAAGAATCCGACTTCGTCGAAACTTTTCTGGATATTTTACGCGTGGCCAAAAGTCAGAAGGAAAGCGCTCAAAAACAAGTTGCCGTGGCGCCAGACGAATTGGTCCTGGATCCACTGTGGCAACGCACGCCTATTTGGCGTGGGGAACGCATCAATCTACCGCTGACTGCACAACGCATTCTTGCCACGCTGTATCAGCAGCGTGGACAGGTAGTATCCTACGACCAGCTATTCGATGTGGTAAAGAGTGGTCGTAACCGCGACAATGTCCGCAAACACGTGAGCACTATCCGCGATGCTTTCCGGGACCTAGACCCTGACTTCAACGCTATTGAAAACATCCCCATGCGCGGATTCCGTTGGGTCAGCTAGCCATATGCTACTGAATATCATCAGGGCTAAAAGGTCGATATGCGATTAGATTTAAACAGCCTGTCAGTCCCCAAGTTAGGCGTCTCGTCCCTTCGTGGTCGTTTGCTACTACGTGGTGCATTTCTGTTCCTGATTATTGCCACCTTGTCGTTGGCGCTCGTGTTAATCAAAGAAGAGAAGCTGCGTAGCCACCAAACCTATGCACAAGGGATGGAAAAAACCTTATCCGGAATCATCGCGCGCCTCCGCCACCCTTCTGGTCAGCTAGCATTGCTAAATCCAGGCAAGCAAAATAGAACCCTTACCCCGCTAAGCCCATTGTTACTACCTTATGCAGCACTTGATTTTGATGATCAGAATAAGGCGCAACAAGCAGTGGAAATTGCAGGCTGTCTGACACATTATCCCAATCAGGGCGATGTCTGTGTCGCCATCGGTAACAATCCCTATGCTGGCGGCTTTATCTATATTGTTGGTAATTTCATAAGTGGTGAACTGGTCGGGCATGAGCGTGGTGCGCTAAACCTTTCCAATGTACACCGGGCAAGGGTGACCCTCACAATGCGAGGTGAAACTATGCGATGGATTGCGCCGTATGAAGCCATTCAGCCAACAGATGCCAACCTAGTCAGGGGACGGTTGACCGGATTTGTTGACCATGGTGACTTGCTGACACCAAACGCAAAACCTGTTCGTGACTTTCGAGGCTGGCTGTGGCAGGGCAAACAATGCCTCCAGGAATCAAGTGACCATTGTCGCAAGGCCTCCTTTTTCTCTATCCGTTTACCAGTAGAGTCCTTTAGAAGGGGCCTGTTTGAAAAATCTCTACCTATCTGGCCTCCCAAAGACCTTGAACATATACTGGTAAGGGTGGAGATTTTACCGCCCGAATCTGAGCAGCCACTATTTGATAGCAATCGGGCTGGCGCAATTCCTCCCTTTGCATTAAATGATCTTGAAGACACACTGCATGCTGGCGAAACACTGCGCATACGCAGACTAGGCGAGGCCAATGACATTATTCATATCCGCGCAAAACTGGATCATATGGAACACTCATCTCACTGGATCACGCGCCTCATTCAACACTTGCCAATGAATAGAGCAGCGGGAGGGAAATCTGAAACTCCACCTGTCCTTACCGAAACCATACACACTTCAAGAGGAAGCTATGAGATTGTCCTCTCTGGTGATACCAGATTTATTGACCGCAGCCTGAGCGCTGTTGTTAGCAGACTTTCATGGTATGTAGGTGCCATGTTGAGTGCAATAGCCCTCGCATGGCTATTAATTGAAGTCAGTTTTTTACGGCGCATAGCCACCCTGACTAAACGTGCAGCAACCGTGTCCTATAACGTTCAGGATCATCAGAATGCACAAGTTGAGCAGCGTATTAGCATGCTGGACGTATCAGACCTCCGCGGCTCTGATGAGCTGGGCATTCTAGCCGGTGGTCTGTCAGATCTGTTGCAACGCGTCAAAGACGATGTACAGCGTGAACAAATACGTGCACAGCAGGAACGCGACATGTGGCATGCCGTCGGCCATGAAATCATGTCGCCGTTGCAATCATTAATGGTGCTACACCCAAATGCAGAGGATAACAGCCATCGCTACATCCAACGGATGCAACAGGCAATTCGTGTATTGTATGGTAGCGCCTCACCTAGCGAGGCCCTGGAAATCGCAAACCTGCACGTTGATGTCATAGACCTCAACGAATTTCTGACCAAAATTGCTGCTAACGCACATTTTGTCGAAGTAGCAGACGTTGTCTTCACGTCATTATCCGAAAGCGTTTTAGTTAGAGCCGACGAATTCTCACTGGAAGATGTTGTAACCCATATTCTTACCAACGCCAATCGCTACCGCAAAGCAGGCAGTCCTATTACCCTTAGTCTGGAGTTGACCGACACCAACGCCATTGTGAGTATTTCGAATCAAGGGAGCCATATTGCCCCTGACATGCTGGATCGCATCTTTGAATACGGTGTTTCTGATGCCTTATTAACTGAGCAAAATGAGCATCGTGGTCAAGGACTGTTTGTTGTTAAAACGTATATGGCGAAAATGGGCGGCACCGTAATTGCAACCAACCATACTGAAGGTGTCAGCTTCAAATTGAGCCTGCAGCGTGTCAACAGCTGAACAGATCACTGTCGGAAACCAACACACTATCATTTAGCGCACTTATGATTCAATACAACCCCAAAGACTGGCTGACCTTCATCTTTCGTTTTCACGAGTCAGATACCTTCCGCCAACTGATGCCGATGATGCTGCTGATTGGCGCCTATGCCGGAGGCGTCGCCTATCTTGAAATCGAATACTGGAAGCTGGCCGACAGCAGCCATGTCAAAAATCTGTCGCTTATACATACCACCGTCGGTTTTGTCTTGTCCTTGTTGCTGGCCTACCGCACCAATACCGCCTACGACCGCTGGTGGGAGGGCCGCAAAGCCTGGGGGTCGCTGGTCAATAACAGCCGCAATCTGGCAATCAAGCTATCGGCTTACCTGGGCGATGACCACGACCGTGATTTTTTCAGAAAAATTATCCCCACTTATGCCACCGTGCTTTCCCAACACTTGATGAATGCCGAGGTGAGCAAAATGCTGTTTGAAGGGCTGGATCTGGACATTGACCACCATGAGCACCACCCGAACCAGATCGCCAAGCGCATTTTTCAACAAGCCAACTTGCTTTATACTTCAGGCAAAATCAGCGGTGACCAGTTTTTTATCATTCATGACGAACTCAAAGCCTTCACCGAAGTGTGCGGGGTGTGCGAACGGATCAAAAACACGCCCATCCCCTACTCTTATAGCGCGTTCATCAAAAAATTTATTTTCTTCTACGTGATGACGTTACCGTTCGGCTTTGTGTTTAGCCTGGGCTATTACGTGATCCCGGTGGTGGTGTTTATCTTTTACGTATTAGCCAGCCTGGAGCTGATTGCCGAAGAGATTGAAGACCCGTTTGGCACCGACACCAATGACTTGCCTACCCCCAAAATGGCGGCAAATATCAAAAAGCACGTCGAAGAGTTACTTTAAACGTCATAACAAGTATTTATGCTCATCATATTTGTTATGATGTAAGTGCATTCTGTTAAAGCCTGCGCTCATGAACTTAAGTTTAGTGCATCGCGCAAGCCCCCACTCCCGGTAAACTGGCAGCGATACCTCCATGCTGAACGACCTGAAAAATATCCTCGCCTCCATCAAAATGACTGATGTGCATCTGTGGCTAGGCCGCCTGATCATCTGGTCTGCGGCCATCATCACCGGGCTGGTCATTGTGTTGTTTGCCCGTGCCACCGAGTATGCCATCGCCTGGTTTGATCAGATGCAATCGGCGCTCTGGTGGCTACCGCTCATCGTCATGCCCGTGGTAGGCATTTTTATAGTCTGGGCGACTAAGCGCTGGTTCGCCGGCGCTGCCGGCAGCGGCATCCCGCAGACCATGGCGGCGCTTTCATATGAAGAACACCAGCCGATTGGCCATTTGGTGTCGATCAAAATTGCGATCTCCAAAATGTGTCTGGTCATCCTCGGTCTGGCCGCAGGCTTTTCCGCAGGCAGAGAAGGGCCTTCGGTGCAGGTGGGGGCCAGCATCATGCATGCCTTTCGCCGCTTTTTGCCGCAAACCTTTCAAATCGACCCTAAACACCTGATTCTGGCCGGCGGAGCCGCGGGCATTTCGGCGGCGTTCAATACCCCGCTGGCAGGGATTATCTTTGCCATAGAAGAGCTCAGCCGCAAATTTGAGCAAAGAACCAATGGCGTGATGATTTCGGCCATTGTCTTGTCCGGGCTGGTTTCGATTTCATTGCAAGGCAACTATACCTATTTTGGCAGCCTGAGCGTGAGTCCGATTGATACGCAAATTTTGCTGCCCGTGCTGATTGGCGGGCTGGTGTGTGGCGTGTTTGGTGGTATCTTCAGCAAAACCCTGATTGAACTCACAGAAAACCTGCCAGGCAGAATCACCCGCTTGCGTACCCGCCACCCGCTGTACTGGACGGGCTTTTGTGCGCTGCTGGTAGCCGGCCTGGGCATAGTCAGTCATGGTGCGGCCAATGGCTCAGGGTATTCACTCACCAAAGCCATGCTCAATGGTTCCATCAACGAAACCTGGTACTACCCTGTGGTCAAATACCTCTCTACCATCTTCACCTATTTAAGCGGGATCCCCGGTGGCATTTTTGCCCCGGCCCTCTCCATAGGCGCAGGCATAGGCTATGACTTAGCCAGCATTTTTCATTACCACCACCTCACCATTGCTTTCAGTGCCTTGTGCATGGCCGGCTTTCTGGCCGGCGTAACACAAGCGCCCATCACCTCGTTTATTATTGTCATGGAAATGATAGACGGGCATGAAATGGTGATCAGCCTGATGGCGGTGTCACTGATTGCCACCGTCACCTCGCGCATCTTCAGCCGCCCGCTTTATTCGGTACTTGCTGGCCAGTTTACCGCGGGCCCGCCAGATCAAAAGCGGCTGGATCACCCCTGAGGCCAGGCAGCCGTCAGAGAACCACTAGCCGACCAAGTTTCGGCGTAGACTGGTGACCTCAATGACCGCGCACGCAGGCAGGCGAATCGTTTGCCCGCCTCACAGATGCCGTGCTTAGTCAACCTCACAACGTCAGGAGTCCGCCTTATGGAAGCGTCACTACACAGCCTCAACAATCTGTTTGCCCAACTCGGCTTGCCGAATAGTGATGCCGAGATTGAACAGTTTATCCACACGCATCGTCAACTGGCCGGCACCATTTCACTGGCGGATGCCCCGTATTGGACACCGGCGCAAGCCGCTTTTTTAAGAGAAGAAATATTGAAGGATGCGGACTGGGCAGAGGTCATCGACCAGCTGAATGCCAGGCTACATGCCAAATAAGGCGGAATGACTGTGCGGCTAAGCCTGTACAGCCTCTGATAAAAAAGCCGCAGTAGGCGGCTTTTTTATCAGGCATCTCATGCCAGCGCGGATGCAGTCTCTGGCTTGGTATGTCTGCCATGCAAGGCCTGATACATCACCGGCAAAATAAACAGCGAAATCACTGACGAGAAGAACAACCCCCATACGATTACCGTCGCCAGCGGACGTTGTACATCCGAGCCCAGCCCCGTCGCGAGTGAGGCGGGCAGCAAGCCCAAGATCGCGACCAATGAGGCCATCATGACTGGCCGCATGCAAACGCTGGCCCCCTGAATAATCGCGGTATGCAAGGCCTGCCCCGGCGTTGAGTAGTTTTTAATGGTTTTAACCATGAGTACCCCGCTCATGATCGACACCCCAAACACGGCGGCAAAGCCAACCCCGGTAGACACATTCAGATGCATGCCGCGCATGAACAGCGCCAACAGCCCGCCCGCCAGCGCGGCGGGCAACACAGACAACACCACCAGCGTATCTCGATAGGATTTAAAAAAGAAAAACAGGATGGCAAAGATGATGGCCATGGTCAGCGGCACCAGCACCTTGAAGTGGTTGGCAGCACGGTCCAGATTTTCATACATGCCGATCCAGCTCATGCGGTAGCCGTTTGGAATCACCATTTTTTGTGCCAGCAACTGTTGCGCTTCGGCGACGAAGCCTCCCTGATCGCGGCCACGGATGTCGCTGCGCACGGTGATTCTATGCTTGCCATCACCGCGGGCGATAATCGTTTGCCCATCTACCACACGGATGGTAGCGACCTGCGACAGCGGGATCGTCACGCCATCGGTGTTGGTCACCGGCAAGCGTTCTATGGCATTGACAGAGCTGATGGCCGCCTTGTCAAACTTGGCCACAATATCAAACCTGCGCTCGCCTTCGTAAATCACGCCCACGGGTGCACCGCCAATCGCATTATCAATAAACGCCGAAAGATCATGAATATTGACTTTGTAGCGCGCGCACAAGGCACGGTTGGGCGTAATCACCAGCTGCGGCTGCGGCCCCTCCTGCTCAATGTTCACATCCACCGCACCGTCCACCGTTTTCAGCCAATCCTCAGACTGCCTGGCCAAGCCCAGTAACACATCAAGGTCTGGCCCGGAAAACTCCACCGCCATATCGGCCGAGGTGCCGTTAGAATCTTCTGTCACACTATCGATGATGGGCTGGGTAAAGTTGAATCGGGTGGTTGGAAACTCATTTCTAAATGCCTGCCCCAGGGCAACAATCAACTCGGCCTTGGTGGCAAACTGCTGCCAGCGCTCATGCGGTTGCGGCACAATCATCATCTCGATCCGGCTTGGCGGATACGGGTCGGTGCCGCTGTCATTGCGGCCGGTCTGAATGGTGGCATACTTCACCTCCGGGTACTGCAGCGCAATTTCGCGCAAGCGCTTGCCAAACAGTGCGGTCTGCTCAAGCGATGTCCCCTCCGGGAAATTGGCGCGTACCCAGACCACGCCTTCATCCATATATGGTAAAAACTCACTGCCGATTTTGGGCACCACCCACACCAGCAGCAAGATCAGGCTGGCAAACACCGCCAGCAGCGTTTTCGAGGCATGGCGCAACAAGTGCGTGATGCCACGGGTATACCACTGATTCACGCGCTCGAGGACTGGGTTGTGCCGCTCCTTGAATCCCTGTTTAAAGATCATGGTCGCCAGCACCGGCACCACAAAGAATGAGAATAAACTGGCACCTATCAATGCAAAAATAATGGTCATGGCCATGGGCCGGAATAACAAGCCCTCAATATGCGTGAGCGAGATCAGGGGCAAGAAGCCACCAATAATCAGCAAAATTGAAACGAATACGGGTTTTTCCACCTCCAGCGTGGCATTGAGCACCGTGAGCTCCACCGATGGCGGATCCGCGACATGATTGCGCTCATCCAAACGTCTGGCTATGTTTTCAGAAATGATGATTGCCCCATCCACCAGCACACCGAAATCAATCGCACCCAGTGACAGCAAGCCAATCGGGATATCGGTCAAATACATCACCAGCAAGGCAAACACCAACGCCACCGGAATGGTCAGCGCCACCAGAATAGCCAGCGAGGGCCGTCCAAAAAACAAGAACAGCACCAGCAACACCAGCGCAATGCCTAACACCACGCTATGCGTCACCGTATGCAAGGTGCTGTTGATCAGCTCACTGCGGTCATAAAACGGCACCAGCTGGACGCCCTTGGGCAGCATGCCATCGTTCAGCTCCTGTATCGCCTGCTTGACCCTGGCCAGCACCTCAGACGGGTTTTCGCCTTTTCTGAGCAAGACGATGCCTTCGACAGATTCATCCACCGTATTCTTGCTAAAAATCCCGGCCGGAATCTTTTTGTTGATTTGCACACTGGCCACATCGCGCACGTAAATGGGCTGGCCATCGATATTCTTGAGAAAACTATCCTCAATATTTTTCTTGCTCTTGATCGCACCTTCACCACGAATGACAAACGACATACTGCCTCGCGACAGCAGGCTGCCGCCCGAGTTGGCGTTGTTTAATTGCACCGCCTCAATCACATCATTCACCGACACATCGTAGCGACGCAATTGCGAGGGATTCAGAATAATGCCGTACTGTTTCTCATAGCCACCGAAATTGGTGACCTCGGCCACCCCATCCGCCCGCAACAATCTGGGGATCACCACCCAGTCATTCAGGGTGCGCAACTGCACCAGGTCGCTGCCCTCACCGCCGGTTAATTGATAGCGCACCATCTCCCCATACGCCGTCGCCAGTGGTCCCAGCTCGGCCTCAGCCCCCGGCGGCAACGTAAACAGTGACAGTTTTTCCTGCACGCGCTGCCGCGCCCAGTAACTTTCGGTGCCTTCCTTGAAAATAAGCTGAATCACCGACAAACCAAAGATGGTCCGCGAGCGGACGGTCTCCACATTGGGGACATTTTTCATCAGGATTTCGAGCGGCACCGTGACCTGGCGCTCGACATCCTCGGGTGCCTTGCCCGGAAACACCGTAATGATCTGCACCATTTGCGATGAAATATCCGGATAGGCATCGATTTTCATGCGCGACAGGGAATACAGGCTCAACAGACTCAGCGCCACCAGCCCGCCGATGACGATCCATTTGTACTGCAATGCCTCGCGAATCAATTTCGCCATCATGATGCAGCACTCTCGTCCGCATTCACAATCTCTACCGCCTTGATGGCCAACGGCTTGAGCAAAATGGCGCCATGCGCAATGATGGTGTCGTGTTCTCGCAGCCCGGACAGGATTTCAACCGATTTACGATCAAAATTATCGCCGATGGTCACTTCCACCAGCTTCCAGGTATTCGGCTGGCTCAAGACAAAGACATAATCTTTTTTATTGAGATGAATCAGGGCCTCATTCGACACCAGCATTTTTTTGCGCTGTTCAGTGCCTAACTGGATATCGGCAAACATGCCGGGCCTGAGCTGATGCAGACTGTCCTGCAGCGCATAGTAAATGCGTAAGGAACGCTTCTCAAATGACACCAGCGGAGAAATACTCGCCAGCTTGCCTGCAAACGGTTTATCCGCATTGCCGTAAAATACGGTGGTCAGGGCCTGGCCCGCATACACCTTGCCGGCATTCATTTCAGGCACATCGCCCGCCACCAACACTTCATCCGCCTTCAGGCGGATCAATAAATCAATGTCTATGCCCTGCTGAAACAGCTGACGTTCTGCATCCGCACGGTTGTTTCTTGCCTGGTTTAAAGCGCTCTGAATATCAAACAGCGCTTTCTGCCCTTCCAGCTGCGCCTGCAGCAAGTTGGCTTCGGACAAGCTCAAGTCTCTGGCAGCTTCTGTGCCGATATCCACCAGTTTTTTCAGGCGTTCCACCTCTATCCGTTGCGAGTGCAACTTAGCCTCGTTCAGCTCGGCAGTTTTCTTGTACTGCTTGCTCAAAAACTCGATTTCATTGCCATCGTTTTTCCAGTTGGCATACAAACTGGAGATTTGCTGATTGATGAACTCATACTGCTCATCGTCGGCCGCGCTGGTCGGTTTTCGTTTGGCAATAATGCTGCCTGTCACGGTCAAGTCCGGCAAACTGACCGCTTGCAGTTGCAGCTGCTCGCGCAGAATCTTGCGATTAAAGGTAGAAGCCGGATCAATCAGGATTTGCCCGTTCCGCAACAGCGTCACTGCCTGCCCCTGCTGGGCCGGTGCCGATGCGACCGCAGGCTTGACCGAGCGTGTAGCCATGTAATAGAGGCCGGCACCTACTATTCCCAACAACACCAGTGCAACCAGGGCGCCCTTTTTTTGTAATTGACTCATTTTAAAACCTGCTTCCCAATGGCTGCATTCAAGGCGTAGAGCGAATGCCAATAGTTGGATAACGTCATAATGTGTACGCGATTGGTTTCGCGGTAGTTTCTTTGCGCATCCAACAACTCGAACAGACTCTTGCCGCCCAGCGCGTAAGCCGCTTTCATCTTGTCACGGATCACTTTAGAAACACCCAGCTTGGTGTCTGCCTCATTGACCAGCACCAGATAAGAAGCGTCATAGATGTGGTAATTACGCTCGATTTCAGACCTGAGCTCAATCAGCTGCGTATCCAGATCCAGCTCACTCTGTCTTTTGAGTGATTTGGCCTTGGCAATATTGCCCTGGTTGCGGTCAAATACTGGCAACGAAACATCCACGCCTATGCCCCAGGCATTCTGATCCGGGAAACCAATCGCCTCTTTCTGAAACTGGCGGGTCACCCCCAAATGGGTCACCACCGAGGGATAAGCCTTGACCTCTTCAAGCTCGATATTGCCGACTGACTGTTCGATTTGCCGCTTTAGCATGGCGATATCCGGCCGGTTTTCCTCGGCCATCTGGATCAAATGCTCAGGATCACTGATCGGCTGCGGATGATCAATCTCCAGGCTGCCAACCACGTGGATGACTTTGTTCTTTTGCATGCCAAGAAAGGCCTTGAGGCGGCTGATGGCATTTTCCACAGCCACCCGTTTGGCGCGCAACTCGGTTTGGCTGGAGAGCAAAGACAAATTCACTCTATCCAGCTCGATAGACCCGGCCCCGCCGATTAACACCCGTTTTTCCGTCAACGCTTTCAGGGCCGCCAGCTCGGTGAAATCCTCCTGCGCCAGCGCTTGCAGATTTTGCGCCTCCAGCACATCGTAAAAAGCTGCAATCGCCCCAGCAATGCGCAACCGGATAGTGTCATTCACACTCGCCCTGGCCACCTCCACTCCGAGTTGGGCAGCACGCATCTCAGCCGCACGCTTGCCAAACACAAACCAATCAATCGGATATGCCACCCCGAGATCAAACTGCGGAGGGCCGCCTTGGCGATTGACGTTAAAAGACTGATTCAGCGGCATCAAGGTATTAGAGACGTTCATCACCGGGTTAGGCGGCAACTTGGCCGTGACCAGGTCCGCCTCGGCCTGATAAATGCCTTCCACCGCAGACTTGATTTGCGGGTCTGCCTGAAGTGCGAGATAGATGGTTTTGTTGAGATCGAGCGCCGTGTCTTCCAGCTGCTCAGCAGCCAGCGGTGAATGATTTTGATCGGGTAACCGGGCGGAGAGGCCGTCTTTGACAAAAGCGGGCGGAGCAATAACCTCCGCTGCAAAAGCAGGCATCTGCACGGCTGCCAACAGGAGCAGTAACAGCGGTCGGAGATGCGGAAACAATGACTTCATAAAGGCGGCATTTCAAATGTCGTCCATCATGAATCCATTTTGTGAAGGATTTATTACAACCGCCTAAAATGCCTGGTTTTCATGCCTAAAGCGCCTTTGCATGCCAGCCAGCATCGTAGCGAGATTGCAAGCCTGCAGCACTCATACAATCAGTGCGCTGACACCCTTGCAGAAAAACGGTTGAATGCTCACTTGTACCACACTTAAAATAGGTCACTATGATCGCCCGCTACGACTACAATCTACCCCCAGCACACAGCATCGTAAGGTTGCAAAACTTAAGCGTCACCGAGCAATCCCGGCTGCTGCCACAAGTGTTTGCCCTTGCCCGCGAGCAATACCCGGAATGGCCCGCAGAGCAGTTGCCTAATTGGCTGGCTGCCTTGGCGGGCGGCAATGCCAACGGCACCAAAATGGCTGTGTCGGTGGTGCTGGATGCGCAGGGTGAAGTCGCTGCCGCCAGTGCGCTGGAGCTGTATCGCAACGGCACCGCCATGATCAACTACAGCCTGGCCCGAAAAAGTGTCGAGCATGCTAGTGCCGAGCGTGATAGTGCCAAGCATAGTAGTCCCGAACAGAGCGCCGCGCTGATTTACGCCGCGACCAAAGACATGGCGGCGGGTATTCAAGCCTTGCAGGCACAAGGCGAACCCATCCACTTTGTCGGCAAAGAGCATCATTTGCAAAGCCTGCGCGCGATTGCAGGCTATTATGCGGTGGGCCAGGTGCCGATTGACGGCCCGACCTCTTTGCTCATGCGTGAGGTGAAATATTACGAGGTCGCCTATGGTGACCCGAAACAAGTTGAAACTCAGGCCAGAATAGACCATGCACTCATGCTGGCTGACCCTAAAGCAGGCTATGCCGAGGAAGAGAATGTGCACCTGTGGCTGCTGGGTGACTTTATCCCCAGCGCGCCCAACAAGCCCTTGGCCGAATCGCTGCGAGCGCTGGCAGACACCTATGCCCAAGAGCACAGCATCTTCCGCGAAAAAGACATACGCTTAGACCCTGGCTACAGATCGCTACACCAGCTGGCTGACCATTTGCCAGCAACGGCCACCTATCAACAAGCCGTGCAGGCCTCGGCGGTGGGCGCGGCGCAATGGCTGGGCTTGATTGAATAACAGCCTTGCCACCGTTTGCTGCGCACCCTATCCATCGCTACGACACAAATGCGTATCGTGCATTCAAATTGAACCAATCATTTCAAATGCTATTCAATAAACAAGCGCTGCCTGGGGATTTACATTCCCCCTGTGTGCGCTTATTTTCCAATCTCTAAAGATGCGCTTGATAGACAGGCCACGAAACCGATCACGACAGACATGACCAAACCTCCTCATCGCAGCCTTCTACTCAGCCAGGATCACACATCGCTCACGCGTGAGCAGATACGGGCTTATTTTCATGAGACCTCAGATGTCTATGAAGCCTTGTTTACGTTACTCAGCAACGAGCAAGCGTACTACGTGAAACCCATTGCGCTGAGACATCCGCTGATTTTTTACTACGGCCATACCCATACCTTTTTTATCAACAAGCTGATTCTGGCCGGGCTCATCACCGAACGCGTGAATCCCAGGTTTGAGTCCATGTTTGCGGTCGGCGTCGATGAAATGGGCTGGGATGACGTGAACGAAGCCCACTACCAATGGCCAACGCCAGCGGAGGTGAAGGCCTACCGTGCACAGGTGCGCGAAGTGGTTGACCAACTGATCATGCGCCTGCCTTTTGAGCTGCCGATGGATTGGGAGAGCCCGTGGTGGCCGATTCTGATGGGCATTGAGCATGAGCGCATCCATCTGGAAACCAGCTCGGTGCTGATCCGGCAACATGCCTTACAGTATGTTCGCCCCTCCCCCGCATGGGCACCCTCTGCTGCGCGGGATGTGGTCGCCCCTGAAAATCGCTTGGTGCCTATCCCGGCGCGTGAAATTGTGTTGCGCAAGTCAGATGCGTATTACGGCTGGGATAACGAATACGGTCAATTTCACGGCCACTGCCCAGCCTTTGAGGCGGCCCAATACCTGACCTCTAATGCCGAGTTTTTACGCTTTGTGGAAGCGGGCGGCTACCAGGCCAAGGCCTACTGGCAAGAAGAAGGCTGGGCCTGGCGCACCTATACGCAAGCCGAGCATCCCACGTTTTGGATCAAACAAGCCTCCGGCTGGCAACTGCGCCTGCTGACGGAAGAAGTCGACATGCCATGGAGCTGGCCGGTAGAAGTCAATTACCATGAGGCCAAAGCGTTTTGCAATTGGCTGTCGGCACAGCTGGGCAAACCAGTGCGGCTGCCCAGCGAGCAGGAGTGGTATAGTCTGTATGAACATGCAGGCTTGTCCGACGCCCAGGTCACCAACGGCCATCTTGCCAATCTGTTTTTAGACCATGGAGCATCGTCTTGCCCGGTCAACCAGTTTGCGCATGGTGAGCTGTGTGATGTGGTGGGCAATGTCTGGCAATGGACAGAAACACCCATTTTTCCGTTTGATGGCTTTAAAGTACACCCGTTGTACGATGACTTTACCACCCCGACCTATGATGGCCGCCATAATCTCATCAAGGGCGGCTCCTGGATCTCAACGGGCAACGAGGCGATTAAAAGTGCGCGCTACGCCTTTCGCCGACATTTTTTTCAACATGCAGGATTCCGCTATATTGTGACTGATACCCCCGTAGAAAATAACAGCTCGTATTACGAATCTGACAAGCAGCTGTCCGAGTATGCCGAATTTCATTATGGTGACAGCTATTTTGGCGTACCCAACTTCCCCAAAGCGCTGAGCGATTATGCCCTGCAGCATTTGCAAGCCAAACCAAAACGCACCGCACTAGATTTGGGCTGTGCCACCGGCCGTGCCACTTTTGAGCTGGCCACACAGTTTGAGCACGTCACCGGTATAGACTTTTCTGCCCGCTTTATTGGCTTGGCGTTACAAGCGGCCGAGCAAGGCGTGTTGCGTTACACCATGGTCAATGAAGGCGACTTGGTCAGCTACCAAGAGCGCACACTGAGTGCCTTAGGCTTAGACCAGGTGGTCGACAAGGTGGAATTCTGGCAGGGCGATGCCTGCAACCTCAAGCCTCAATTCACCGGCTACGACTTTATTCTGGCCGCCAATTTAATTGACCGGCTCTATCGCCCACGCCAGTTTTTGAGCACCATTCATGAGCGCTTGAATATCGGCGGCGTACTCATGATCACCTCGCCGTATACCTGGCTGGAAGAGCACACCCCACGTGAGGAATGGATAGGCGGCTACAAGCAAGATGGCGAAAATGTGACCACGCTGGATGGCCTGAAAGCGCTGCTAAGCCCGCACTTTACACTCATGCAAGCCCCGGTAGAGATTCCGTTTGTGATTCGTGAAACCCGCCACAAATTCCAGCATACGCTGTCAGAAGTGACGCTGTGGGAGCGCGTGCGTTGAGCAGCCGCTTTGACCAGCCCATCGCGCGTGAAGGTAGCGGCGCATTAAAATACGATGGCCGCCAGCAGACCTTCGGCACCACCGAGGTCATGCCCATGTGGGTGGCCGATATGGATTTTGCCGTGCCCGCAGCGGTGACCGAGGCGCTGCAAGCGCGCATCGCCCATCCGGTGTTTGGCTATTCCCTGGCACCCGATAGCCTGTATCAAGCGCTGATGGATTGGTTACAAATCAAGCACGGTTGGCAAGTCCAGCGCGAATGGATTGTGCTCACGCCCGGCGTGGTGCCCTCGCTCAACCTGGTCGTCGCGGCCCTCACCGCCCCCAACGACGGGGTGATCGTGCAACCACCCGTGTATTTTCCGTTTTTTTCAGCGGTCACGGGCCAGCAACGGCGTTTGCTTGAAAACCCGTTGCGCCTAACCTCCGATCACGCAAACCAGCCGCAATACCAGATGGATATGGATCACCTGACGGCGTGCGCGCAACAGGCGCGCATGCTGCTGCTATGCTCACCGCATAATCCGGTAGGTCGGGTGTGGCAAACGGCAGAAATGGAAGCCATTTTAAGCATCGCTAACCAGCACGACTTAGTTGTGCTCTCCGACGAAATCCATGCCGATTTAGTCTATGCAGAAGCGCAACACCAACCGCTTAGCCGTTTGGCCATGCAAGCCGAAACCACCGAGCAAACCGCGTTGTCCCACCGCGTGATTACCGCCGTCTCGCCCAGCAAAACCTTCAATATTCCAGGCCTGGGCCTTTCAGCCTTGATTGTGCCAAACACCGCGCATCGGCAAGCCATTCAACGCCAGCTCAACACGCTAGGCCTCTCAGTGACCAACCCACTCAACATGGCCGCCTTTGAAGCGGCCTATCGCGGCGGCAGCAACTGGCTAAATGAGCTGATGCCTTATCTGCAAGCTACACGCGATGCGGCAGTGGCGTATATTCAGGCAGAGCTGCCCAGTATCAAAGTCATCGTTCCGCAAGCCACTTATCTGCTATGGCTGGATTGCCGCGCCCTCAATCTGCATAACGCCGCATTAAAACGCTTTTTTATTGAAGAAGCACAACTCGGCCTCTCGCCCGGTGCGATGTTTGGTCATGGCGGCGAAGGGTTTATGCGCATGAACATAGGCACCCCCCAGGCCAACGTGCTCGCGGCGCTGGCGCGATTAAAAGCCGCCTTCAGCCGTCACGGTCTCTCAACTTAATTACTCCCCTCACCACACGCTAGGAACAGCCATGACGCAAGCAGCTAAAACAATGTTGGCGCAGTTATTCAGCAAAGCAATCTCCACCGCATTGATGCTGTGCGCGCTGTGTGCATCCAGCCTCGCGCAGGCAAACACGCTAGAAGAAGCCAGACAGAAGCTACTGCAAAAAGACTATGCCGCCGCCCACGCCATTTATCTGTCGCTCGCCAATCAAAACGATGCCAAAGCCTGCTACAACCTGGGCATGATGTCGCAGAACGGCGATGGCGTGCCCAAAAGCATGGACGAAGCGGTCAAATGGTACACAAAATCGGCTGAGTTGAATTACAAAGAGGCCCAGTACACACTGGGCTCACTAGTGTTTCAGCGACAGATTCAAAGCATTAGCTACCCGCAAGCGGTGGCCTATTACGAGCAAGCAGCCAAGCAAGGTCATGTGAAATCGCAGCTCAATTTAGGTATGCTGTATTTGCGGGGCGAAGTGATTGCGCAAGACATGCCCGCCGCCGTGCACTGGTTAAGCCTGGCCGCCAGCAACAACAATAGTGAAGCCCAGGGCTACCTGGCCGAGCTTTACCAGCAAGGGGCCGGCGTGGAGCAAAGTACCCTCAAAGCGGCAATGTGGTTGATATTGGCAACCCAAAACGAAGAAAAACGCCTGGTGAATCGCCACAGCAAAATGCTGAATTATCTTTATGCTCAAATGAGCGAGGAGCAAAAAGTCGCTGCCACCCAATTGGCCACGCAATGTAAAAGCCAGCAACTGCAAGGCTGTTAAACAAGGATCACACGATGCCAATCACCACCCTTCAACGTGCAGACCGAATGCGCGGCGCCCTCTGGGGGATGTTTATTGGCGATGCGCTGGCCATGCCCGTGCACTGGTATTACAACATCGCCGCCCTCTGGCAAGACTTTGGTCAAATTCGCGACTATCAAGCGCCCAAAGCCAGCCACCCCAGCTCCATCATGCCCCTGGCCAGCACAGGCAAGGCAGGCCGCGGCACACAAGCGGGCGATATTGTCGGCAGTGTGATTTTAAAAGGCAAAAAACAATTCTGGGGCCTGCCTAACGGCCACTATCACCAAGGCATGCAGGCAGGCGACAACACGCTTAACCTGCTGTGTGCCCGTGTGTTGCTGCGCTCCCTTATCGCCCAAGGCCAGCATGATCCCTCAGACTTTTTGCAAGCCTATGTGCGCTTTATGACCGAACCAGATCAGCACAACGACACTTATGCTGAGTCATACCACCGTGATTTTTTTGCCAACTATGCCAAAGGCGTGGCCCCGAAAAAATGTGCGGGCGACGAAGGCCATGACACCGCCTCCATCGGCGGCCTGGTGAACATCCCCATGGTGGTCATGGCCAGCGTGAAGGCGAACGACCTGGCCGCCTGCAACCAAGCCGCCTTAAGGCAACAAAACCTCACCCACAGCTCAACCGAGTTAGAGCGCCATACGCTGGCACTGAGCCAACTCTTGTTTGAAATTTTCAACTCACCACACCCTGACAACGAACAACTCGCCAGCGCTGCGGCCAGTCAATTGGGATTTCCGGCCGCTAAAGTAGTCGAACAAGTCCGCGCCACACAAAAATCTGACCTCGATGTGATAGGTGGCCTACTCAGCCCCGCCTGCTACATAGACCAATCGTTTCCATCTGTGCTCTACCTCGCCACCCGCTACCATGATGACTTTGAAAGCGCCTTGATTGCCAACACCAATGTCGGCGGGGATAACTGCCACCGTGGTGCGGTGCTGGGCGCGATTTTGGGTGCTTCGTTTGGGTTGGAGGCGATTCCGCCACGCTGGATCAAAGGCCTCACCGCACACGATGCCATTCACCGCGAGATTGAACAGTTTGTGGCGCAGTTTGCCTAAAATTTTGACTAATCAGGCGATAAAAACCATGCTTACAAAAATATTAGCAACCCTCTTTATGATGAGCGGCAGCGTTGCCTTTGCTGCCAATGACTTAAGCTTTATGACTGAAGGCAAACCATACAACGAGGTCAAGCAAACGCTGATTGATCAAGGGTGGGCGCCAATCAAAAACACCAAGATTGATCGGGCTAGTCTATACGCGCAAGAAATCTACAACATGGGCATGACAGAGGTCACCGATTGCATCTCGATGGAAATTGACGGCTGTACATTCCTCTACCAAAAAGGCAAGCAAACACTGGAAATCAAAACCATCACCAGGCAGTTGAGTGTAGAGTCTTTCCGTGTGTATAAGAAAAATACGCGGTGAATGCTTAAGGCAATTGTTTTTATGTAGCTCCCGCGCATGGTGCGTTGTATTTGAAATGAACCATGCGGCGCACTGAAAGCGAGTCCGCCCTACCGCGTTGGCATAAAATCATCGCTCACCGTCAAGTTAGCATTAAAAAAGCTATCCCAGGTTTCAGCAATCGGCGTGATAATGCGCTCGTTACCAAGTGCACGCACGTTCACCAGTTTCACATCCTTTGGCAAGCGCATTTCAGCAGGCAGGCGTACAGCTTGCGTGCGATTATTAATAAACACAGTGCTTATAGCCATCGTTCATCCCTCTCGTCAACACGCATGTAGCATTAGCGTATAGCACGAAAAATAGAGTTGCAAACCTGCTTGGGAGCCGCATGAAAGAATAGCGACCTGATCACGTCGCATGCGTCTTTAAGGTAATAAAAACGCGTAGATGTGGCTTGGCTTACAAGAGTGTGAGACCGGCTTAATTCAAAGCGCATTAAACTGTGCGGCAGTCAAAATAGAGATGCCTTGAAAAGGATGCAACACCAACAAGTCAGCATCGCCCGTGATGATCATCGATGCACCACCATTCACGGCGACTTCTAAAAATTGATTGTCTTTTGGGTCACGGCAGGCATTCACGGGATAGACAATATTCACACGTTCATACATGCGACTAAACAGTCTAAAAAAAGCTTGCCTGTCTTCAAGCGAAATATAGCGGTCAAACTTTGGGCGAGATAATACGTCCGCCAGTTCATTGAGCGTAGACTCTGACACCAGCAATACACCTCGCTCAAAAGCTTTACGCACGGCAATTGATGAAACGCTGTTCGGTAACAGCAAATAACTGATCAAAGTATTGGTGTCACAGACTACCCGTAACGCCTCACTCATTGGTCAGCAACTCGGCTAATTTGTCCTCGGTTAAGCCATTTGCCACCGCCTGCTGCCCGACACGGTCACAAAATGATTGAAACTCAGCCAGATTCAGCCCGCGCAAGCGTTGATATTCAGCGGGAGAAAGCACAATCGCAACATCACGGTTTTGACGACGAATCGTCACTGGCTCGCGCTGTGCCGTATCAATTAAAGCCGCCATATTTTGTTTAGCATCTGTTGCAGAAACATATTGCATAATCAACTCTCCTGTTTGCCTAATCATAGTACAAAATGTCTATTTTGTACATTTTGTGCAAACCATCACATTTAGTCTTGAAACTGCGTCGGAGAACAAATACGTGTAAGGCATCAACAAGTCAAACGACCAATCCACTCCAGCCAATTGATGGAGTCTCGTCATGAACAAACAATCTCTGCTCATCGCTTTATACGCCATCGTGTTTGCATCAAACGCTACCGCGCAACCACAATGCAGCGCCATCAGCGGCCCACAAACCAATGCCCTGGTTGAGCTATATACCTCAGAAGGCTGTAGCAGTTGCCCACCCGCAGACCAGTGGTTAACGCGCCTAAAAACGCAAGGCACTCAGTTTGGCAACATCGTGCCCATGGCCCTGCATGTGGATTATTGGGATTACATCGGCTGGAAAGACAACTTTGCCAACCCTGCCTTTGCCAGGCGGCAACGTGACATGGCCGCCTCAGGGCATGCGCGTGGTGTGTATACGCCACAAATTGCCATCAACGGGCAAGATAGCCGCAGCTGGTTAAGTGATGCCCGCTTTAAAAGTGAAGTTGCCAGCATCAATCGCATGCCTGCTAAAGCCGAGATTCACCTGACAATAAATTCCCCCACACCAAAGTCAGTGCAAGTATCCACAAGCATCAAAACCGCAGAGGCAGGGCCACTGGTCCATTACCTCGCGCTACAAGAAAACAACCTGCAATCCACTGTCAATGCAGGTGAAAACCGTGGCGAGCTATTGCGCCACGATTATGTCGTACGCCAGTGGTTAGGGCCGTTTAAAGTGGGTGCGGATGGAAAAATAAGTGCCAGTCATGAAATCCAACTTCAACCAGCCTGGAAGCAGCGTGACCTTAATGTGGTGGCTTTTGTGCAGAACTCAGCAACGGGGGAGATTTTTCAGGCATTAGCTTTAGGGTTGTGTGAAGATTAACTTACTATGCCCATCGCAAGCATTTGTATAGTTAGAATGTAGTTTTGCAAGACCTGACCTCGAGGGTGCTCTAAAACTTAGAATAATTTTTTAGATTCTCTCTCCCTTGTAAATTACCATTGATACAAACTCACAGAGAATGGCAAAATTTCTTAAAGATTTTGCTAGGTAATCTTTCAAATTAGGATTATTTAACTGTTGCTATCAATTACTATTTTCATAATTAGACATATTATTGTTTATTGCTTGTACTCCGATCAACTTTATAGCTTAGGGAGAAGTATGGCTAAAGTTAGCAGTTTCTATAAATGGTTGAATAAACAATCCAATAGAGATGACATTATTGGTGATCTAGCGAAAGATCTTGAGCGAGCTCGCAACATCCCTCAAGAAAGTAACGACATCGAAATCTGGCTCTCGCATTTGAGGTGCAATGGTGCCTGCCAAGAGGCAATTGAAGCTATGCATGAGGCTTGGGCTGAGTTTGAAGCTTTGTAACTTTCTTGACTAAAAAATAATAAATAAACTTCAAATTATGCTTCACATATTCATCGATACAAATCCACTTTATTCAGCTGGAATGGGCTTAAACAATGGCGAATTTAGGAAACTATTGTTTCATTCCAAAGCTGGGCAGGTAAAGTTGTATATTCCCTTCATCAGTTGGGAAGAGCGAAGAACTCAAATACTTGAAGAAGCTTTGAAAAAGAACAAAGCTTTGCGTAAAGCTCATTCCGAATTTTCTACTTCAAAAAATTTATTTCTTGACCCTTTACCTAAGACGCCAATGTTTGAGTTTGATGACGATGCACTTAAACTCAAGTCGAAAGAGATAATGGCTCAATTTGCCAAAGATCATGGCATTGAAATTCTACAACTTGGTGAAGATCATGCTCAAAGAGCTTGGACTAGATTTTTTGAAATTCACCCACCCTTCAGCTTAGATGAGGCAGATCGGGAAGTTCGCAGAAAAGACATACCAGATTCCTGGATATTAGAGGCGGCCATCGATCTGAAAACAAGATTTGAAGAGATGGTCGTTTTTGGAAAGGACGGGAAATTAACCAAAGCTATCCAAGAGTTAAAAATCGATGTAATTGGAGACTATGAAGAGTTATTTGAAAGAATAAATCGTTGTATTTCGCCAGTTTTGACCGTTACTGAAGAGACTACTCCCGAAGTCATTCCTGTCGATGAATTGGAAAAAGCATTATTAGTATCTCAGCAAAGTTTTATGGGCCTTGAGAAGAGAGTGTTGGGTTATATCGCATATTTCGACCCGGCCAATAAAGATGAGTTGTTTGAAACTTTAAGCAAGCAGGGTATAGGTAGGCATATTTCAGAAAATATTGCTCAGAGATTGGTGTTAACAGATGCCATATCTGACTCAGGCAATAATTATTTAATAAAAAATAAATCAATGTGTGAACTTGCAGCTAGCGCAGTTGAAGATGAGATAATCAAAATGCTAGCAGATGATAAATCATGAAATCGAATTTGAAACTCAAAGCACTAAGACGATTAGTGCAATCATCAACCGATAAATCTAGTACTTCCATTGCGGAAGTATTGGAGCAGGCTAAGTCCTATCTGGAAAGTGGTAGTGATTACCAGGCACTCGAATTTAACCTACAAATCGTTGATATTCTGAAACACAGACATCCCATTGCGTCTTTCGATTTGTTAAGTGATTTCATTGGATCTATTTCAAAGCGAAAACTAGTTTTTGAGAATTTTGAAGAAGTAGTTGCGACGCAACTAGCTGAATATCAAAATGCAATAACGTTAACCTCCAAAGCTTTAGATGTTCTAATCGGATTGTGGTTTGACCAACCTCAGAAGCTGTTATTACTCTTAATTGAGCTAGAAAATTCCGAAAATTCAACTGTTAGAGAAAAGTCTAGAGGGGGCTTAAAGCTGCTTGCCACTTTCAATTTGAATGCTATGAGACATTACATGAATAACAATTTGTCTCCATATTCTATTCAGACCAAAATTGTCGATGTAATTAAAGAAAACAGCCACCTTCAAAGTAGCAAGTATTTCAATTCCTTGATAATCATCTACCGAGCTTTTCTGGAAAACGAAGTACAAAGCAGCTCTTGGGAAAGTTATAACAGCCTCTCCTTCTCTAGGGGTGAGATTCCTGTAAACACAGATTTAGAAGACATCAGGAACTTTGCAATTGAGGCGTTAATTAGTATTTATGGCAGTGTTAGTGACTTCAAAAAGAAGAAGGCACTTATAGATGTCTTGAGTAGTGCAACAATTGTTAAAAAATATTCCAGTGCTGAGTTTCAAAGAATTGCTCAGAAAAATGCTCTTTCCGTGCTTAGTTTCTTCCAACGAATAATTCCAAATGAAAACTTGATGATTGTTCAGCAAATCGAGCATTTGGCATATTGGAGATTTCGACATTCCATTTTTGAAGATGTCAAAGCAGAAGCTCTCAAAATTGAAGCTCTTCTTAAGCAGCACGAAGAGTATGAAATATTCAAAGTCCTTATCGGGTTTGAAGGGGTGTTTGGTGATTGGCAATCTTTAGAAGCGAAAGCTGGTGAATATGAATCGACCGAGCAATACAGGCAGATAAAGATTCAAACTTATGCGCATACAATTGACGCTTCCAACTTCGATGTATGGAAAAAAAGATTGATTGAGTTTTGCAAAGTTGAGTCTGATGATTTAGCTACCTTTCCTAAATATTATGAATTTCTTGCATTGATTAGTAAGTTGCATCCTGGGCTGATGTTTGAGTTTTTGACAAGAAATCATGAGCAACTAACAAACTTTTTGATCCCTATTTTTAGAGGTCTGTGGTCTAGTGATATGAGGGGAAGTTTAGTTGAGGCTATTCGAGCTTGGGCGAATGATGGACGATACATATACCAGTCGATGAAACTGTTTACTGACAACTCAGAGTGGGATTCTAAGTTAATTGGAACCATATTCTACAACGCTCGTAAATTTAAAGAGCTTGGGGCGATTTCACTAACTACAAATGTCGCTACATCAAACTTTAATTCATCAGATGAAAGTGGAAAGAGGATACTTATTAGGTATTTTCTAAAGAGTGTCAAAACATTAACTCGTTTTAAGTCAGCTCAATGGATATTTGATATTTGGCATTTGGCTGAGTCTCAGCGGTTGATATCAACATTAAGCCATAGTTCAATTGATTTAGTACTGAATAACTTAGTTAATCTTAAAGAAATTGATTATCAAGCTGAGGAAATTTTATATCTTATTTCTCTTGAGCACCCGTCAAAAGTGATTGATTACTTGTGTGACCGTATAGCTGTTCGATATGGAGATGCAAACTATGATGCAATTCCATTTGAACTGTTTAAGCTAAATGAATCATTATCGAAAGAACCTAATTATCTTCTTGAACGAATGTATAAGATTTATGAATTAGACAAATATAAATTCACATTTACAGGAAGTCGCCTATTTAGGATTATTCATTCAGAAATCAGCTTAGAAGCTCAGGAGAGCTTACTGAAGTATATTGATAAGTCGGTTGATCACATGTATTTTGTAATAGCTATCCTGCGTGATTATGAAGGTCAGGATTTCACTCATCCTATTGTTGAGTCGATCATCAAAAAATTACCATTAAACAGTGACTACTGGTCTGAGCTCTCAATTATTCTTAGTTCAACTGGCGTCGTTATGGGTGAATTCGGTTTTGTTGAGGTCTATAAACGCAGGCGGGAAAAGATTTCAGAATGGTTGCAGAGTGACAACATGTCGATTAAAGCTTTTGCTGAGTGGTTCATCACTAGAATCAGTCAAAGCATAGTAATCGAAGAGCAACGAGCAGAGGAATCAATTATTCTACGTAAACACAATTTTGAAAATTGATTATATTAAGTCAACCATACCCAAGATATTTAAATAGTGGGCAAAGATATTTACCCTTGTGAAAGGATGTTTTAAAGTCTCCTATGTTTAGGTTGGGATGTTGAAGCAAACTGACCAATAGCATTAAATTAAGAGAATAATTTAATGAATAAAATATGTTGTCATTCATTTAAAAAGCCCCAAGAATTTGGGGCTTTTTCATTCATAGTGTGCCCACCTACATAAAGCGCAACTAATCAGCTCTTATTGTCAGATATTTACATCTTCTAAAAACATCAAATATCACAACATAATGCTGCCATAAATTGCAGCATCGCCGATCATTCGGCACATAAGATGCAACTGCTTAATTGTGAAAACGATTTATCGTCTGAATTTCAATGGATAACCCGACCTCGGAACTCACATCGAAGCAAGTATGAATGAATTAAGCTTAGGATTATTCCTGGCCACACCATTACTGGCTCTACCATCATGGGCTTTCCTGACCAACGGAAGGCATACCTTCCCAGCCTTCCACACTTGGCAACCCCTCGGCCATTTCTGCCATAAGATCGACCAAGTTGTAGCGTGGTGTATTGCGGGCCTCCACAATCATCTTTGCACCACGCATATGCAGTTTCACTTGCGATCCTACACTCAGCCCATTCTGCTCTATAAAAGCCTCTGGCAAGGTCATTACGAATGAATTACCAACTTTGCGTAAAGTTTGAAACATCATATTTCCCTATCCCAAGAAAAGGCGCGACAGTTTAATTAACGGGTATGGCCTCTTTTTGTTTTTTCAAAAAGCATTACGATTCAGAATTCATCTCTGATGTGTATTCAGCATTTTTTTACCATTCTAACTCGTTCTCTTGATGGAGTAGCAGCAAGACTAAACCGGGGCCAACCATTGATTCACCTCATCCAGATCATCCTCACTCAATAGGCCACTACTGTATTTGAGTTTGAGCAATCCCAGCAGATAGGTGTAGTGCGTTTGCAGCAACTCTCGCTTGGCATTAAATACCTGTTGTTGCGCATTGAGCACATCAACGTTGGTGCGGATACCTAGTTTGAAACTCTTGGTGGTTGAGGTGAGTTGGCTTTGCGCTGAACGCAGGGTTTGTTCGTTAGCATGCGCCTGCGCGATGCTACTCGTGATTTCTAGGTAGGCCTGTTTGGTATCAAGCTCGACTTTACGACGGGCAGCTTCGATTTCTTCTTGGGCTTTTTGTTGTTTGGCGATGGCTTCCCTGACTTTAGAGCTTACCGAGCCACCTTGGTAAAGTGGGATTTGCAGCTGCAACCCCACCGTGGTGTTATTTAAATCACTGCCAAAGCCATTGATACCGCCATTGGCATCTGTTCTGGTGTAATTGGCCACAGCGTCCAGGGTCGGCAAATGGCCTGCGCTGTTGAGTTCGACCGCCTTGTTCGCCAGTTCATAGCTTACTTTTTTAAGCTGTACAGTGAGGTTATTTTGCAAGGCTACGTCCAGCCACTGTTGCAAAGCAGGCTGAGTGGGGGTGCTAGAAGTGCCTTTAATCGCTTCGGGTTGCTGCAGTGGAATATTGGGCTGGATACCGAAGAGGCTAGCCGGGTAGCGGCCAGTCAATAGTTTTATCGCTTGCTTCTTGTTTTCAATTTCGATGCTTACCGCAATTTCTTGCGATTGCACCACATCATATTTAGCCTGTGCTTCATCCACATCGGTGATAGTTGATACCCCATTTTTGAAGTTAGCTTTGGCTTGGGCCAGTTGAATGGCAATGGCCTCTTTTTGTGCATGGTTCAGTACCAGTTTGTCTTGGGCCAACAGCACATCAAAATAGGCTTGTGCCGCTTTCATGAGGACGTCCTGCCGATCTTGCTGGAGTTGCAGGTCTGCCTCATTCACTTCTAATTGAGAAGCCTGGTATTGAACGACATTCTGTTTACGATAAAGAGGTTGATTGATATTGATGCCGTAGCTTAAGGTATTAAAGCGCTCGGAGCGGTTGTTGTTATTAAAGACGGTTTGGCCGGTGTATTGAATATTGGTGTCTGAACGACTCAGATTGCCATTGAGGTTAATGGTCGGGAGCAGCAAGGCCTTGCCTTGCACCAGTTTCTCTTGCGCACCGACATTGGCATAGCGTGCCGCGGCCCAAGTCGGGTCATTCGCTAAGGCCAGTGTATAGACTTCCTTGAGGCCCATTCCGGGCTGCGGTGTCTGTGCAGGTGGTTCTTCAGTGGCGAACTGAGCTGACTCAGCGTAGAGCATGCCTGGGGCAGTACTAAGAAATACTCCAAAGACAACTATCCGTAAGGCAACTGCTATTAAGATGCGTGTGTATTTAAGCATTTTTATGGTCTTTTATTATTAGGCGATCAATGGAGGCCGAGTGCCGCCGAGTCACTCTCGGTGAACAAAGCCCCATACATCAAAGCAAGATCAATAAGACCTAGCGCTCCCTAGCCGCTTCATGAAAAGCTTTTCTGACTGGAGAGAGCAGATACTCCATGACGGTCTGGTCAGCCAGTTTAATTTCGGCGGAGACTTGCATGCCAGGGGTAAGCTCTAGAGATTTTCCGTCTACGGCCAATTGTTGCTGGTCTAGCTTGATCAGCGTTTTATAGCTAGCGGGCAGCTGAGTCTTAGGTTCTTCTGTGGGGTTATTACGCTGTTGCGTTTGTTCGGTCGCATCCGCCCCCACTTGCTGCACCACCCCATCTATCATGCCGTATTTCTGAAACGGATAAGCGGTGAGTTTGAGTTTGACTTCCTGCCCTTCATGCACAAAGCCAGCATCTTCGTTTTTGATCCAAACTTCAGCATTGAGGGTTTCATGCACAGGCACGAGCGTCATGAGCACCGTACCAGGAGAAACCACCGTACCAGGTGTATGGGTAGCTAGGTCTTTGATAATACCGGCTTGAGGGGCTTTGAGTTGCAGCAAACCATTTTTATGTGACTGTTTAGCCCAGTCTTGTTTGAGCTTTTGTTCTTCGGTAAAGGTGGACACCTTTTCTGCTTCTAGCTTTTGGCGGTAGTCTGAGCGGATCTGTGCGAGTCTTTGATCCGCTTGCGCAATGGTGGCGCGGATGGCTTGTGCGTTGTGCTTCTGTGCTTCAAGGTCTTGCTCGGTTTCTATGCGGAAACGTTTTTTTTCATCGACCATCAGTTGGCCGGCAAAACCTTCTTTGCCTAGCTCTTCATAAGAGGCTTCTTGCGCTTTATAGGATGGGAGGGTTTGCTCTAGTTTGCGCTGGATTTCTTGCGAGGCAGCTAAATCACTTTGGGCTTTGCGTTTGCTGGCAAGCTCAGCAGAGAGGTCATCTTGATAGGCACGGATATTCGCAAGATAAGCCGCATTGACTTTATCAAACAGGTTAAGATCGTCGCCTGGCTTGCGATGAAAAGCGGTGCCATTTAACTCAGCCGCTATCCTGCGTAAGGTGAGATCATGGTAATTCAGTGCATCGGTGATGGTGGTGCTGTCTGCTTCAGCGGCATGGCTATCCATCTCGACCAAGACCTGTCCCGCTTTGACTAGCTCTCCTTCAATCACCCGGATATCTTTGACGATGCCGCCTTCTGAAGGCTGTACGATTTTAAGATACGTGGCGGGGATGAGTTTGCCTTCGGCCACGGCCACCACATCCAGCCTGCCAAAGATAGCCCAGACCAACATCAGGCACATCAAGCCTAAAATCAATCCCAATACGATACGAGGCATTGGTGAAGGATGGGCTTGCTGGATATGCAGGAGCTGCGGGGTGAAGTTAAGGGTTTGTGGATTGATTTCTACCGATAGCTGTTTATTTTTTGTCATGATTCGGTCTCTATAAAAAATTACACCACTGAAATCATTCAGTGGTGTAAGAAAGGTTAAGACATATTTATGACAGTTTTATGGCTTCGTTTGCCCCAATGGTAGAAGTACTGAAGGTCTGGGCCACTTTACCAAAATTGGCATCGCTCAATACAGCTTGGGTTGCATTCAAGCCCATGCCGGTTAGGCTGCCATTACGGCCATATTGGTAAGCAATGTCTCCGCCAATGGCTTCTGTGTTACTTCCAGTTTTAAGGTGCGCTGAAAGGCGAGTTTCCGTTAATTGCCAGTTTGAAATCGAACCAGCCGCATCAAACGCAGCTACCAAGTTAGCAAAGTTAAAGTTTTCAATCTTGTTATTACGTAAAGTGTTAGAGCTTTGAGTAGAAAAACCGGTTAAGGACTCTGCAACCACTTGCAAATTAGCAATACTCTTTGCGTTCACCGCACTATTGTTAGCATACCAATCTGCGAGTGTGATCTTGTCTGACGCCCCCACATTCAACACGAGATCGCTCCCACTCCTAGTGAGGCTCAACTGGTCATAGCTGCTAAGCTTACCTAATGAAAGCGTGAGTTTTGGACCATCGCCAGCATACAATGTATCTTGACCGTCACCGACATTAAACAGAATAACATCGTTACCTGTCATGCCAGCATAATAGGGCTGCTCCGAATCTTCTCCAGGAATTCCATCTTGATCGCGGCTGGCATAGATAATGTCATTTCCTTTTCCTCCAATAAGGGCATCATTACCTGCTTGCTGGCCTGTTTGACCTATGAATCTGGAACTAAGGTAATCATCTCCAGCACCGCCATCCAGTATTGCATTTCCAAGCGCATCATTGGTATACCAGCCGTTTACATCTCTATCCAGAGAGTCATTCCCCTCACCTCCCTGTAGTATGTCAAACCCCGCAACACCACCAGATAAATGGTCAATGCCCGCATTGCCAATAATAAAATTCGAACGGCTATTGCCTTTAATCGTATTATCTTCAGCGTTACCTAGAGCGTTTGATCCGTTATTGCTGATAGTTACCCAATTGGTTTGTCCATTTGCCAATGTATAGGTTTGAATATCTGAATAAACCTCCCCATTACCCACAACAACATCGCCAATATTATCGACATAGTAGGTATTCCAGCCTGTGCCCCCATCTAAACGATCAGCGCCAACTCCACCATCCAGGGTATCATTACCGTCACCTCCATATAGCGAATCGTTACCATCTTCACCATATAGATAATCGTTATCTAGCCCACCATATAACTGATCATTGCCTAGCCCACCATATAACCTATCTTGACCATTATCACCATTCAGTATGTCAGCGCCTCCCATTCCAATAAGAATATCATTCCCAGATGAACCGGAAATCGTATCGTTTCGATTGGAACCATAACGCAAATCCGCCCCTGTTGTTGATGGTTTAAAAGTTAAAGTCATCTCAATCTCATCTAGATTAATCGTCTTATCATTAAAAACGATCTTTCTGTTGGCATTTGAACTATCTACTGACCACCAGTCGTTAAAGGTTAATCTATCCGCGGTATTGTTGATAAATTCAACAACCAAGTTCGATTTTTGAGCTGGCTGTGAGCCCCATGCAAAAAGATTTGCGGTTCGGGTCAAGTTCACTTCATTACTGCTAGCATTGACCCTTATAGTTTGCGATTCAAATGAGCCGCCACTAATTGCGGTGTAATCAGGATTCCAATGTTCATCAGCGGCCACATCAATCCCATCGCCACGTGAGAAGACATAGGTATCACTGCCATCGCCACCGTACAAATAATCATCGCCGGCACCGCCAGAGAGCGTATCGTCTCCTGCGCCACCATAAAGTGTATTGGATGCTTCATTACCATACATGAAATCGTTACCCAGGCCGCCATTCATTGATTTGACACCACTAGTTCCGTACATAGTGTCATTATTGTCTGAGCCGATAAAGTTATAACCAACCCGTGTTAGATAACTTTGCATCGCAAGTACTTCTCCAGTAGGAGAGAATTTTATTTGTTCAATCTTTGATGACTCTTTGAACTGATCTTGGATTAATAATCTACTGAAATACTCTGATGAACTGACAGGAGAATCAGTAATGTAACTACCCTCTGCTGATATTTCTAAATTGTCATGATTATCATTGGTTAGCTTTCTATTAACATTCAAATAGAAAGTGTAATTTCCATAAGCATTGCTGTACTCTTGACCCTGCAGCAAGTTTTCAAATCCGACTTCTACAGTGTCATTATTTCCTGCTGTTGAATCACTATCTATGACAATGTCAATTCCAACCTCAGCAGATGAGTAGGAGGTAATTTCATATTGACCAACAACGTAAGTGTCATTACCAGCAGCACCGATCAGAGTATCGGAGCCTCCTCCTCCATTTAAGACATTATTGCCAGAGTTACCAATAAGAACGTTATTGGAATCATTACCCGTACCATTGATAGCGGCTGTGCCAGTCAAAGTCAGGTTCTCAAGGTGGCTGGTAGCGCCAAGCGTATAAGTCACACTACTTTGCACAGTATCAACACCACCTGTAGATGTCTCAGTGATAGTGTCAGTAGTGGTATCTACTATGTATATGTCATTACCATCGCCACCGATCAGGGTATCCACGCCTGTGCCTCCATTCAATGTATTCGCAGCAGAGTTACCTGTAATGACATTATTTAAGGTGTTACCTGTACCGTTGATTGCAGCAGAGCCAGTCAATATCAAGTTTTCAAGGTTGCTAGTAGCACCAAGCGTATAAGTCACGCTACTTTGCACAGTATCAACACCACCTGTAGATGTCTCAGTGATAGTGTCTGTGGTGCTGTCTACAATGTATGTATCATTACCATTGCCACCCACCAAAGTGTCAGTACCTGCACCACCATTAAGGTTGTCGTTACCATCACCACCGCTTAAGGTGTTATTGCCAGAGTTACCAATCAATAAGTTATTTAGCGCGTTACCAGTTCCATTTACTTCGTTAGTTCCGGTTAGTATGAGATTTTCAAGATTACTTGAAGCACCTAATATGAAAGTCACGCTGCTCTGCACTGTATCTACGCCACCTGTAGAGGTTTCAGTGATGGTATCTGTTGTGCTATCCACGATGTAAGTATCGTTGCCGTCACCACCAATTAAGATATCGACCCCAGCTCCACCATCTAAAGTGTCGTCACCTGCAGCTCCATTCAAAGTATTTGCAAGGTCATTACCTATTAAAGTATTGTCTAAACCGTTTCCAGTAGCGGTTGTAGCATTACCAAACAGTATCAGGTTTTCAACGTTGGCATCGAGGTTACGACCCAAATTCACAGAGGTATACACTGTATCAATACCTTCATTTGAATTCTCAGTGACCGTATCGTTTGTACTATCTACGAAGTATGTGTCATCACCTGCGCCCCCTTGCATGACATCTTCTCCCTGTGCGCCATCCAATATATTGTTAGCAGCATTACCTATCAGGGTATTGTTCAGAGTATTACCGGTCGCATTGATGTTATCGCTACCGGTTAACGTCAGGTTTTCTAGATTCTGCCCAAGCGTCCAGGAAACTGATGATTGAACAGTATCGACACCTTCATTGGTATTCTCTGTAACCCGATCAGTCCCAACATCTACGATATAGGTATCATTACCCAAACCACCAACAAGGTCATCAGAGCCTTCTCTACCATCTAGGATGTTATTTCCTGCATTCCCAACAACCCTATTTGCTGCAGAATTCCCGGTACCATTTATATCAGATGTACTGGTTAGGGTGAGCATTTCTACATTATCAGACAATGTATATGTCACCGATGCTTGTACTGCATCATATCCGCCACCTGGTAACTCAATGACAACATCATTCACATTGTCAACGATATAGGTATCGTCTCCAGTGCGTCCTTCCATTCTATCTGCACCAGCCTTACCATTAATCGTATTTCCTCCACTATCCCCAACCAAGTTATCATCCCCAGCAGTTCCCAATATTTCTGCGCTTGTTGCAAAGATAAAGTTACTGGCAGTCAGGCTGGCTGGAGGGACATTTCGAAGTGTAATTACTGGCGCATTTGCACTACTACCAACAACAATTCTGGTAATTGTTGTAGAGCCAGAAGTAAATGGTTGAGCAATAATAAGATCGGATAGTTTAGTAATGTCTGCATAGTTTCTCAGATCAATTTTATCTTCACTGACATTAAAATCCCCGATCAGGTTGCTTGAGGTGACTACCGTACCAGCCCCAGTAACTGTTAAACCAAAACGCTGAGAGCCACCTGCTGAATTCTTCAAGACGTACGTATCTGAACCAGCGCCACCAAGCATGCCGTAATTCAAAGTGCTGGTCGTGATATTCAATTCGCCCAGATCGTTATCAATATAAATGGTATCGTTTCCAGCTTCACCAGAGAGTAGATCACGTCCAGTACCACCATCCAGCAGATCGTCTCCATCGCCACCAAATAACGCATCGTCGCCACTGTTGCCTAGTAATATATCGTCACCCGCATTACCAGCTAAACCATCGTTGCCACTACCGCCAACCAGGAAATCATTGCCACCACCACCATATAAAGTATCGTTACCGGCCCCACCCTCTAGCCAGTCGTTCCCAGCACTGGTCCCACTATAATCGCCCCAAAGCGTATCATTCCCATCCCCACCATCTAAGAGATCTCGATTATTATCAGCACCAACAGCATCATTCCCTGCCATTGCGTAATAAGTCATATCTCCACTGGTCGTTGGCAAAAGTAAGGACTGTGCTGACGCATCACCTGATGCAAACGCGTTTGCCATGTAAGGTGTGTAACGATCCAATGCAGTCTGATCTTTCAGGATTAGCACTGACTGCTCTGTGAGGTTTGCCAAAGTCATATTCTTGATCAAAACACTTTGAGCACTGCCTAAGTCCAGGCGAACATCAGAACCTATCTGTGTTTTGGTGATCTGGCTAAAGTCTTCCAGGCCAGAGAAACCAATCAGAATAATTTTCTCGCCAGCAGTAGCCAAACTAAAATCAGTAATAGTGTCTTGTGAGCCAGCATCAGCGCGGATAACAAACAAGTCTCGATCAGCCCCACCTGTGAGCGTATCGTTGCCTTTTCCACCGTCCAAAAAGTCGAGTTGTGCTCCGCCACTCAAACTATCATCGCCACGACCACCTACTAGCCGGTTAGCATCTGCGTTACCAATCAATGTATCGTTTCCATCCCCGCCAAATGCATGCTCTACATTGCCGTTGATAGTGAATGTTCTACCACCAATCGTGGAAGTACTGCCATTATTCAAATTAATGGTAACGTTCGTGGATACTGCCGCTGCATTAATAATGTCCAATCCAGAGTTGGTGTCCGTAATGGTAGTTCGGCTAGCACCAGGAGCCGTTGCAAACTCATCCGTAAAGTAATAGACATTATCAGCAGTAGATGAAATAACCGGGGCTGCGCCATACACATTGTCTCGACTATTGAAAGTCTCATTAAAGTCACTGCCATAGACATCTACTTTCCAGCCATATAAAGTACCAGTGCCTCTGCCACTACGATCAGTGATTTTAAGTTGCCAGTTTCCTTGTGCATTCTCACCGTAGCTGTGGGTGGTATCGAGAGCGAAAGTCAGCCTGCCGTCCCCCACTTCACCACCAGGGTTCGCCGTATAAGTCCCGGTGTTCGCTAACAAAATACTTTTGGTACCCGTCGGTGAAATCAACTCCACCGTTAAATCGCCCCAGTTTGAATGGTTAACATCCAGGCTGACTGTCGCATGCTCTACACGCAAGCCCGCACCAATACTCAAAGTACGGGTAATGACTGCACCATCTGCAATTGCAACATTCAGGTTTGCGGCATTATTCATACTGCCTTCGCCACTCACCAAGTGTCGTTCATTGAGGCTTGTATGATTGCCTCCGATCCAAGTTTCAGCCAATCTCACCGCCGCTCTGGCATCAATCTCGCCAAACCCATAGTCATGGCTTGTATGCATTCCGCCACCGTTCCAGTCTGTAGCGCCGTTCCAAACCGTATCCGTGTTTGGATCATTCACCTTTTTAGCTGTAATCGCCAATATCTTCTGTACATCTCGCCAGCCTAAATTGGGGTTGGCTTCCAGCATTAAAGCAACTACGCCAGAAATAATCGGCGTTGCAAAACTGGTACCTTGAGTTGCACTGTAGTCAGAACCAAAAGTAGAACCACTATCAGACTCTATCAACCGGCTTGACGATGCAATATTAGATGCAGGTGCGGATACTAAAATACTTGCACCTGGGTTGGAGAACGGGGTGCCGCCAATTTGCAAGCTGCCTAAATCTGAAGCCGCATTGATACCCCCAGCCACAATCACACCACGGTTAGCAGTCAATGCATTTGTATTTGTGTTTCCGCCTTTTTGCCGGTCATTGCCCCCGGCCATCACAATGACAGTGCCAAGACCATTTCTACCATTCTGGACTGCATCCAGAATTCCACTTTGTAACAATCCAACTGGGACGACATTGATATCAAAGTTGGATACAGCACCCCAGCTATTATTTACAACATCATAGTTTTTGAAGGTTGCCAAAGCATTAGTAATTTCTTGCTCCATTGCCGGAATGGTGAGACCAGAGCCTTGGATATAATGCCCGGAAATTTTTGCATCGTATGCTACACCTACGCCGCCTTCACCATTACGCGCACCGACGATTACGCCTGCAACCATAGTGGCATGATTTGAATAAGTCTGCGGGATATTGCTGTTAGGGTTCGACAACCAATTTTGATCCAGATTTGGCTTTAGGTCAGGATGGGTCACATCCAAGATTTCGGGGCCAACAGAGAACTCACCACCTGGTTCAAACTGAGCAATTTTTACACCTTTACCAGTGTAATCCTGCCAAACCGGAATAATATTCGCTTCGCTTAAATACCATTGATCAACTACTAAGGGATCAAGTGGCACATCTGGTGTACGCAAATAAACTGCTGCTTTCATAGTTGCCGATGCACCATTAGAAATCACTTGAGTTACATTATTCGCTGCATCAGCAATGCTATATTTGAAACCCATGATGCCTTTGTAATTAGGGTCCGCGATAAATTGTATTTCGCCATTAGTAATAGTAGGCGTCCACTCTTTTGTCGTGGCATCATAGCTACCCACGATAGTGCCACCCTGAACATCAGTAATCACAGTAATATGCAACGCATCATTCTGGCGATCAATATCATTACCCAGCAACTGAGATACATTGATTAGCTGTACTCCACTACGAGTAAATGCTGTACCGCTGGCATTCTTGTCCAAAATATCTTTCACTGGCATAGGCGCTGCCAGATCAGGGTCAACCCACGAAACATCCTTGAAGGAAAGCTTCTCAACATTGGTCAGCGTGTCAGTGCCATCACGCCCCAGCAAATCAGTTACCCGGTACTTATTATTCTCGAGTTTTGTTACCCGATACTCGGCATAACTGCCAGAAAACTCTGCAACGTCATTACCAGCACCACCATCTATACTGTCATCGCCTTGACCGCCATTAAGCACATCGTTACCGTCGCCACCTGACAAGCTGTCATCGTCCTGTCCGCCTTCGATAATGTCGTCGCCAGCACCGCCCATGAGTTGGTCCCTGCCACGATGACCGCGGATCAAGTCATTACCAGCACCACCATCAATGAGATCCTGCCCATCTTCGCCAGAGAGTACATCGTTAGCTGCACCACCGATGATAATGTCATCACCCTCGCCAGCTTTAACAAACACACTACTACGGCCACCGCCAATAAAGATATCATTCCCACGGCCGCCCACAGCCACTTCAATATGGCTTTGTGTCAGGTTAAGCGTCACCCCCTCATCTCCTATCACTTGCGCAATGTCATTGCCATCGCCGCCATCAATGGTATCAAGGCTGTCGAATAACAGGACATCATCGCCTGCACCCGCATTCATGGTGTCAGCGCCTTGTCCTCCAGCTAACCAGTTATTGGAAGCATCACCAATCAGAGTATCGTTCCCACTATTGCCATATAAATTGTTAACACCTAAGGTTGCAGCATTCAGGGTGGTGCCAGTGGTAATAGACGTGCTGTAAGCAGTCACAGCCTGACCATTCGCAGGCGCTTCGGTGCTGATCTTGACACCATTCGCATCAATAGTGAAAGTAGAACCGGCAGGGTTAGCAATAAAATCTACCGACTGCACAGTTTTGCTCTGACCATTCTGGACAAAGGTCCCGCTGGCGCGTACCTGATTACCGCCATTGACGAGGCCTGACTGATTCGTTGAACTGAGGTTAATCGAGGTAATACCCAGTTCAGCCAACGTTTTAAGTTCACCTGCGTCAGTTGCCCCATCCGCATTGGCATCTATCCATACGCGTACCTGAGAGTAGGCAGTATCTTTATTATCAAAAATATTGTCCTTGTACCCTGCACTGCCAACGGTGCCATTGCCTTTGTCCAGGCTCTGTAGCGCCTCAAAGCCATTGTTATATGCTCGATTACCCCCTGCTGCCACGTTGTAAAACTCAGAGAGCGTTTCATGAATACCATCAATATTGTTGTCGCCATCAATGTCATGTACCAGTATGCCATCAGTGTTAAAAGTCTGGCCGGTAGTGGTATTGGCTTTCACCCAACCAGTTTGCTCTTTGCTGGCACTTGTGTCTCGGTCAATATCAAATAAGACATTGCGTTCAGCATATGAAGTGAGTTGTACACCATCCCCATTGAGGTCGAGAATCAGCGGGTCAACATAGGTGAAGCTACCTTTAAGGGTAGAAGACACACTGTTGTTTACAGCAAAGTTAGGTGCGTAAACAGCCTGACCGTTGAATACGCCTACAGGTGAGCCATATTGATTAATGGGAGTACTAGGACCGCTTGGAGTACCATGCAGCGTAGAAATCGGGGTCAGAGTGCCATTCGGACTTAAAACGATATTGTAGGGATTAGTATTACCTACACGGATACCATCTGTGGCAGTTAAGCCCTTCAAAACGTCAATGTAGCTACTGCCGTTAAGAGTGTTGTCGCTGAATCCCACGGTGGCAACCGGTTTGACGACTGCAAGGCCAGCGGCTACGTTGGCAGCAGCAGCGGCTTCGGAAGCTGTAGGTGTTTGTGTAACATTGAAGTTAGGAGCTGTAGCAGTCGTACTTACCAACAAGCCGTTCTGAACTGTGGGGAGGTTGAGCACAGTACCTGCTGGTGGATCTATTACATTGACTCCAGGATTAGCCGCTTGAAGTTGATCTATTGTGATTCCGGCAGCAGCGGCGATTAAATCGCCTTTAGCGCCAGTACCGACGGTCCAAGTGTTGCCGCCAGTACTATTTATCGGGACACCATCCCTAAACATTTGAACCTTCGATACTACGCTTCCATCTACTTTCTTATCTGTAAAGCTGACTAACGTTTGTCTGCTGTCTACTGTGACAACTTTAGTACTTGCGTTCCCAGATTCAAATGTTGTGGAATTTACAGAAAGGTTTACTTTGGTTTCATGGTAATTAGGATCAGTTGCTGGCAATCCATTAAGCACATCATTTAAAGATGTATACCCACCGCTACCAAACAACCGAGTTTCAAATGGAAATGCCCCTAAAGTCTTTCCATTTGCATCAAACACTTGAACCAACCCCTTACTAGTCTGATAGCCAGATATAGGTAGGTTGACTACATTGTATGTTGATCCAGGATTCTTGGTAATAAACTCTTGAATTGATTTAGAATAATTTGTAGTACTATTTCCCAACTCACCGATAAACTCAATTGCAGCATGACCAACTATTGGCCAAAAAGCTTTCCATTCATTAATATAGCTTAGACCAAGTGAAAAATTTCCAGCAAGTATTTCTTTTCCACCGATCATCCCATTTCCTGGGAACCATTGACCTAATCCCTTGGAATCCCAAACTTTTCTAGCGCCAAGTAACATATCTATGTCTGGCGGTACAATCGCTTTGCCGTCTGATAGTTGCCGAATCAGATTAAAATCATTTTGTGCGATTTCTCTAGAAAAAGTCCCAACATCAATAGTGTAGAGATTTGGGTTAATAGCCTTAATTTGATCATTGACTGACCAAGCGATTCCTCCTACAACATTGCTAGAAGATGATATTTGCGCCATCAGTAATGCTGACTCACTACCTGTAAATTTATACAAATTTACATAAAAAGCTACCCGGTCATCGTTATCTAGATTCGTTTTTAGTTGCTGGTATTGGGTTTGCGTTAAGGTAGCCATTATCTCTCTCCTGAGTTTTTAGTTTGATTAAAAATCGCTTGTTCAACCTGCTTAATAACTTTCTGGTTCACTTCTCGCCAACGATAAAGATGTTTTCTGCGCATTTGATAGCTGATATAAAAACCCTGTTGCATGAAGTAATTAACATTACAGCCCACATCGGTTTTTAGTTCTGCGCCTCCTATGTAATAAGGCATTGCGCAACTAATCCAAACATCTTTACCACCATCTTTTGGAATAATGTAGCTAAAACCTGCCCCAGTGCTTGAATAGCGATGAGTATCTTCTGATTTAACTAACAATCCATCGCCCTCAGGTATGTCAACAATAATTGGGTTCGCTAATACTGCGTGCATCTCATAAGCATGAGCAAACCATTGCTCTTTGGACTCATCAAAAAAGTGAATGTCTATATTCATATCATCATCGTTTTTCCACATCACCGCATCATCAAAGATTTTCACGCGTGACAAATTAATCCAAAATATGTCCAGAGCCCCTCGTTCATCAACTATTGGCGCAAACTCTCGACTAATCTGCATGTGAAGGACTTTATTGCAAGTTGTTCTGCTCTTATTTGTATCAAGATTCCACTTTGTACAAGCATCTACTTTTATAAAATGTGGACGCTCATAGCAATACCAGCTTATGTAAATCAGAAAAAGTAAAGCACCAATCAATATCACTTTACTTTGCCTAAAAATTTTAATTTTATTCACTTGGTTACCCTTATTTTTTCTTATGTATTAGCCAATGAATAACGCTGTAACCTTTGGCATTAGCTACGACTAATGCTGTCAATCATTGCACACGGTTTTAATATGCACATCCGGAAAATTCCCTAGTCACACAAAATTCACAATCAGTACTCATCTAAGAGATGCCGGATTAAATATCTTGGCAATCGCATGTGTTCGATTGCTAGCTCCCAACTTATTAATGATGCTGCTGACATGTTGGCTTACCGTTTTATGGCTAATCTGTAGGCTGCTAGAAATATCTTTATCTTCCATCCCAGTGACTAGAAATTTAAGCACCTCCAGCTCTTTAGGTGATAGTCCCAACTCATGCAAGCGATCACTTTTTCGACGCGCCAAAGGATGCAAAGTAACCTGTTGCCTGTTCAGTGAGAGTTGAATGGACGGCTTGGTGCGAAACTGCCCAAACATTAAGTTCATGTAGGCAGATAGGCCCTCCTGATGACTATATTTGCGTGCAGTCTCTACCGCTTTTTGCCTTAAGCTCAATGAGTAACTTTTATTGGTCAGCAACATGCTGATAGCGTGTTGAAGCGCATTAGTAGAAAAGAAATCAACAAGCAATCCGTTGTGGCCATGGCGAAGCACTTCTTTAACAGGTGCCGTGTCAGAGGCGACAATGGCGCAACCAGTTGCCATAGCTTCCAATAAGGATCTGGATAAAACGAAGGGGTAGCTTAAATAGACGTGGACTGCAGAAATTTTTAGGATCGTTGTATAGAGGCTGTAGGGCACTTTGCCTAAAAAGTGCACCCGTTCAACGGGAAACGCTGGGGCCGTTTGTAAAATTTCCTCCAGCATTTTTACTCGCCAACAAGGTGCATTTTGGGGAGGCCTCCCATAACTCACACCATCACCACCAATGATGACAACTTCACATTCTGGGTGCCTTTCTATAAGTCCAGGTAATGACCGCATAAACTGGTGAAAACCACGATAAGGCTCCAGGTTTCTTGCAACATATGTAATGACAGCATCGCCCGACTTTAATGTTTTACCGTTGGGCAATTTCACATATGCATTGCTATCAGGCCCCAAATGCTCTGTTGTAATGCCTTCGTGAGCCACCTGAATTTTATGCTGGTAACTCTTGGGGAACTGTGACTTTTGCCAGTGCGTTGGGCTAACAGCTACATCGCAATTTTCTAAATTAAGTAGGTGATATGCATTTGTCGTGAGCAACTTTAGTCTATCGTCTGCGCCATTTGTAAACTCTGGATCAAAACCAAAATCGGCACCGCTTAAGTTGTAATACCACTCGCAAAGATGTATCAATCTGGTATTAGGAAAAACATCTTTGACATAAAGTGCTTCACCCCATCCAGGGTGAGCAAGAATCACATCGGGTTGATAACCTTTGGCTTTCAAGTCTTGCAAAATGCAAAACACTGCATGGCCGTGCAAAATAGCGGTTTCGCTTCTAAAATTATAAGGATGCGTCTGCCTGAATGCACTTTTGTTAATCTTATATTTAATCCATGGAAAGTCTGGAATCCCAGGCGCACTTTCCTTACCAATGCCAATCACTTTAATATTTGGTTGTTGCCACAAATGAAGAGCAATGGAACGAAACTGACCAGGGAAGTTTTGGTGAATGATGAGCACATTCTTGGTTTGGATGGCGGCATCAGTCATAACACATCCTCTGAGCACTCTTGTTGCGTCTTGGCTGGCTGAGGGGATAGGACGGCGTGATTGCCCAACCGCACCACCTCATCTACTTGCAAACTTCTGGGCAGTTGGTGGGTAATGAAAATGATAGTGACCTTGCCCTTAAGCTTATTTATTGTTTGTGCGAATTGCTCAGCAGTCTGAGGATCGAGGTTTGAGACAGCTTCATCAAAGATCAGAATATTGGGTTGTCTGAGTAGCGCTCTGGCAATGGCAATGCGTTGCTTTTGCCCACCACTCAAGCCCGTGCCATGTTCACCTAAAGGGGTTTGGTAGCCTTGGGGCAGTTGCTCAATCGTTTCGTGAATACCTGCTAACTGGCATGCCATGATGATTTGCTCAAAGCTTGCATGGGGATTTGCGAGCGTGAGGTTTTCATAGAGAGTGCCTGAGAAGAGTGTGGTCTCTTGCGGCACTACACCAAAGACATTACGTAGTTCATTAGCACTCATATAGCGGATGTCTTTGCCATCGAGCTTAATGCTGCCTTCTTGTGGTTGCAAGAAACCGAGCATCAGTTTTGCCAAAGTGCTTTTGCCGCAACCACTTGGGCCCATGATGACAGTGCATTTGTGTGGTTTGATATTGATATTTAACTGTTGATACAACCAGGGGTGGTTTTCAGAATATCTAAAACTGATGCTCTCGAAGTCGAGTTGGCCTTTAATGCTGTTTGCTCTGGCTGGGATGAGTGAATATGGCTCAGTGGGTGCATCCATCAAATCACCTAGACGCTTCACTGCAATATCTGCCTGCTGGAACTCCTGATACATACCAACCAATCTGAGCACTGGTCCGGAAAGTCTGCCGCTGAACATCTGGAAAGCGACCAGCATCCCGATGGTGAATTCCGGGTTATGCATCACAATCCATGCACCAACGCAAAGAATAGCGAGGGTTTGTAGTTGATCTAAGGTATTGGCGGTGATGTTGTAGCTATTGGAAAGTTGTTTGGCTGTGAAGGTGCTGTTGAGGTAGGTAGCGAGATAATCCCCGTATTTCTGTTCAAGCTGCGGTTCGAGTTGCAGGGCTTTGACCGTTTCCATGCCTGAGATGTATTCAGTGAGGAAAGCCTGGTTTCTTGCACCGAGTAGAAATTGCTCGTTTAGCCGCTTTCTGAGTAGTGGTGTCACAGCCAGACTGACAATCGTAATCAAGGCCAGACTGGCCAAACTGATCAAGGTAAGCTGCCAACTGTACCAAAACATAATCGCCAAAAAGACGATTAAGAATGGGAAGTCGAGAAGTAAGGTAATGAGAGAGCCGGCCAGGAATTCGCGGATGGTTTCTATACCATGTAAGCGGGCCACTAGTGTGCCAGTCGGTCTATGCTCAAAATAGCGCATGGGCAAGTGCAACAAATGACCAAAAACTTTATGAGCAAGCACGGCATCAATGCGATTCCCAGTATGCAATACCAAGTACTGCCGTACCCAGCTCATGATGGCGTTAAACACCATGAAGATGCCTAATGCAATGGCAACAACAATCAAGGTACTGGTGGTGTGGTGCACCACCACTTTATCAATAATGACCTGGGTGCCTAAAGGTGTGGCTAAGGCGACGATTTGAATGGCAAGAGAGGCTAAAAGAATCTCACGCCAAACACTTTTGTGTTTGAGTAACTCTGGGATAAACCACTTAAAGCCAAAGGGGCGATGCTTCTCTTCCGGATCCTCACCTGCAAGCAGAGCATCCGCTTCTGATGCCGCCTGACTTTGCTGTTTTTGGTGGGAAAGTAGCAGCACCTCGCCGGTGAGTAGTGGCAATAAGGTCTCGATGGCATCTGTACGCGGTGTATTGTTTTCGGTATTGAGCCATAACACCCGCTGCTGATCCGTTTTTAGGATGATGACGGGGTTGACAGTCTCAATATCCTGCTTAGCTTCAAGCGTTTGTTCTGAGGGTTCACTTGCCTTGGATACTTTAATGAAAGCCACCACAGGAAAAGCCGCCGGATGAATTGACCGGATATCCAGCTTTTCTGACGCAACTTTAAAGCCGTAGTCAGCCAGCGCTTGCTGAAGATTCGCAGATCGATATGGCGGCGGATATGACTTTAAAAGCAGCCGCTCATCGAAAGGAATGCGATGAATACTCGTAATACTACCCAGGCACCAAATAAAGTGCCCAGAAGAGACCTCTCCACCCATTTTAGTATCCTCAATATATTATTGTTATTAATATAATTTTTAAGGAATGTTAAATGGATCGAAGGCTTAACTCAATTGGGAATAGTCTGCTTTCAAAAAAGATTCATGACTTCCACAGCCACTTGAGCCCGCATCCCCATCATTGGATTCAGGCTTTACTTTCAGAAACATCATCTCAAAACATCAGTACAAACATTACTTGAAGCTACAAGGCATGAACAGTTATCAATTAAGATAAAACTAAATAATTTGATAAAAAAAGATTATTAATCGAAGTAATTTGAGTCCGATTCTCTTTCCAATTCTGAAAAATTACCGATACTAACCGAGCCAAGAGGAAAACGAGCGACGATCTGCAGACCTCCCCCCATCGCCTGGATATGAGTGCGTAAAGTAGATACATACATATCTGCGCGTTTTTCTAGTTTTGCGATAGACCGCTTTTTTTCGTTTAATAATTCAGCAAGCAGTTTTTGAGTGAGCCCACGCGCTTGCTGCAATTGATGCAGTGGCATTTCAGCCAGAAGTTGTTTTGTATTAGCTTGAGAGCGCAACTGCGACTCAGGCTTCATTTGGGAATGTAATTCAGAGAATTTTTTAGTCATCTGTCAATCCTTCCGCCCATGATTAGCAAACATGATCAAAGAAAATCCAACCTTTTATATCACTGCCTCAGCTTAAACTGCTCCACCATAACTGATCGCACTTAGTATTTTCTTAACCTCAATAAATCCAGAAGATGATTCGGCCACAATGATCGGAGCAGCCCCTAACAAAACATGATGTTGGTTGAGCCAGGACTCTGCCGCCGACTCAGAACCAAAGGTATCAATCGCTAAAGATCGAATCTTTGCCAGATTTTGTGCAGGAGTAGATTCAATAGTCATGGCAAACTCAGCGGCACAATGCGCAACCACTCCCCCAAGACGTCTCTAAGGCAATGCTGGCAAATGTCGACTGAAATTCGATTGCCATCTCCAAAAATTGAGCCATATCCGCCCACTCTCTCAATGGAAACGAATTCCTCAGCCTCTCCTCCCTGAGCTTCGGCTTCACGGCCACAACGATCACAAACGTAGCTAGAGATTTCCTGAACCACTTTTTCTCGAAATTTTTTCATCATGCAACTCCTTCAGCTATTGGGCTAAATCATGCTCGATTGACAGAATATTCCTGCATGCAGGATTGGTTAAATTCAACCACTGAGTCTTCAATCACATAGATGCCATAATCCGTAGTGCAAGCATCCAACGCACTGGCTTTGATCAAACTTTTAACAACCTTGGGCTCGACTCCCAAAATCTCGCCGGCATCTGCTGATGAAATCATGCCAGAGAAGTTTTGCGATATGCTGGAAATGGTCTCATCAATTTCTGAGCGCTTGAACAGCAAATCTCCAGGCTTATCGCCAGCGATGCCAACAGGCATAATCTCCCGAATCCTAATGGCTTCGATTAATGCCGCTTTGATGACTGAGGGCCCCAATTTCTTGAGCATTATCTGCTTTAAACTGATATACCGAATGTCTTGCGGTGAATTGGATAAGAACTCAACTCCGGCGATTAACTCCAGCCGTAACCTTTCCACATCCTGCTCGTGAAATAGCTTCATTGGGTTGGTCATAAACTGTGCCAGGTAGTAGCCTTTTTGGCGGTACACATTCAAGATGGCTACAGGCAAATCCAATCGCTCAGCAGCCTCCTTAATCGTTAAGCTTTGACCAGAAGCAAACTCAAACACCAACTGTTCAGTGACTTCAAACAGTGCCTGTCCTTTGGCATTGACTGCATGGACAGGGATCAGTCCTGCAGCCACCATTTTCTGCAACGTAGCAGGTTGTTTACTCAGCGCCTGCGCCAGTCCGTAAATACCAACGATATTCGATGAACCACTTTGTTGGAACTTAGGATGGATCAGTGCTTTACGCCACTGACTTTGGCCAAACTCAACAAAGGCTTGGTGCATGAATGCCACCTCATCTTTAGGTAGCCCATTCTTAAACAGGGTCTCATAGATGGGCAGAAACTGCTTGCGCAGACCTACGCTTGCCATATTAGCCTGCGGCCCCTGTGCTTCCTCCAGGTATTGATGAAAACCTTTAGGCCAGTCCGTAAAGATAGAAGCCGCCAAAGTGACTGCATCCATTAAGTCACCAGTGGGGTGTACATCCGCTGAGCGTCGCTCCAATCGGTACAACAGACTTAGAATTGTGTTTAGAGACAATTGAGTAATCGCCTCAACAGGGAACCCCAACGGCTCAAGCAATGTCATGTCCAGATCCTGATTTTCAAGTTTGGCTTTGAGGATATGCATCAAACCAATGACAGCATGGTTTGTCACCTCGACACCCTTCGCGCGCTTAAAATCATAGCCACACTGACATTTGGTGAGGCCTGGTCGGAACACATCCAAATCCTTCCCGCAGCTTGGACATCGGTCTATCGTTTCAACCTTATGAGCAGGGCAGACAACCGCATATTTGAGCTCAGTAAAACTGGAGATATAACCAGCCTCAGCAATACAACAAGGACAGACTCTCGTATGCTTGGAACGCAAATGCAAAGTCGGAATACGATGTCCTGACAGCACCTGATAGCGACTATGCTTGGTTTTCTCAGACAGGAAGTCAAACTCCGGCAGATCGCTCCCCAGCAATGGCTTCAGCTTATCGGGAGGTGGCATTGCCGAACGGATTTCGTTCTCAGTCATTCCGGCATGCCGGAGCATGCCGTGAATGGAACGATAACCGTTAGCCTCGGCCACCCGCAAAATATACCCTTTATAGCTTTCAAAAGGCATTGGCTTGGGCGTGACGACTAATGGCCGAACCTTATCTATCAATTGTAGATTCATGCCTTTTCCAAACGGCAACGCGAAATAGCCACCTTAGGCTATGCAAGCGGTGTGTATACCCCGCAAATTGCCGTCAACGGGCAGGATAACCGTAGCTGGTTAAGTGATGCGCGGTTTAAAAATGAAATTGCCAGCATCAACCGCATGCCAGCCAAAGCTGAAATTCGCTTGGCAGTGAATTCCCACACACTAAAATCAGTACAAGTATCCACAAACATCAAAACCGCAGAGGCAGGGCCATTGGTCTATTACCTCGCGCTACAAGAAAATAACCTTCAATCCACCGTCAATGCAGGTGAAAACCGTGGCGAGCTGTTGCGCCATGATTATGTCGTGCGCCAGTGGTTAGGGCCGTTTAAGGTGGGGGCGGATGGCAAAACAAATGAAAGTCATGAAATCCACTTTCAACCAGCTTGGAAGCAGCGTGATCTTAGCGTGGTGGCTTTTGTGCAGAATCCTGTAACGGGGGAGATTTTGCAGGCATTGACGTTGGGGTTATGCGAATAATTAGCGGCATGATGGCATGATGAAAATCAATGGAGTCTGACCCCATTGATTTCACTTAGCGATTTCAATTGTTCGGTTTGGCTAAAGTTTCCTGTAATTTTCTCGCTAATTCGTAGCTTTTTATTTTCATAGCAATATTCATTATGCTAAGTACTAATGCGACAAAAATAAAACCAAATAATAATCGTTGAGTGTGCAATGTTTTTTCTACATATTCAGTCACCTCCTTATCTTGGAAAGACTGACAGATTATTTCTTTTTCACTTTTAGTAAGCTCAGGTATCAAAGACTTACTCTCTTGTGATCCATCACACTGATTAACCCCCAAAACCCAATTGCTTATTAATCCTTCTGCTTTATGCTTATCTAATAATATCCAAGTTTTTGAATCTTTGAATTGGAGTAACGCTGACTTTAACCCTAGCGGGAAACTTGTAAGCATGAGCAATAATGCGCAAAAAATAAACCCAGCAATTCGCCATTTGATGTAACTCTCACTTGGCAACTGGATAGTCATCGTTCGCATATCAATCCATTTTTTTGTGCTTCTTATGTCGGCAAAACCAAGCTTGTGTTTTTCCATCCACTCAATAATTTGATGCATTTGTCCGATAGATTTTATTTTGAATCCATATAAAAAATTAAATTGTTCTATATCCCTCAACTCTTTATTTAGTTTTATTAATTTTGAATCCGATATTTCGGCCTTACCTGCCGCCAGCCTCCAGACTCTTTCTAGAAGGCTGACAATGGTCCCTGCTCTGAACCAAATGCAAGCAATCAAGAAAATAATAATAAAAGGACCGGTTGATACCAAGATCGGGTTATTCAATAATGAACTTAGTGACGCCATTGCTCATGCCTTTCTAGTTTTGGACAAGTATCTAAATAATTCAAACGGGAATCTGTAATGTTGGAAATGCCGGGATATAAAGACTGTATCCCAGCATCTTTAACCTAAACATCAATTGAATGGGTCCATCCTGGAATACCCACTCTTGATAAATATTTGACCAAAGTGTCGGTACCATAAAATCTAACTCGTCCATTCTGCGTAAAAGCAAGTGCCGACTGATCAACCCTTAAACCTTGTGCGCGAACTTGTGCAGTTAGTTGAGCTAAAAGTTGAGAGTTACCGGAATCTCCCGAAACTGACTTAGCATCAAAGACTGCAAAATTTACCCAACCTCCAGAGGTTGAATGTTCACGAAGATGTGCAAAATTAACTCTCATGGCTTTCCTTTCACAAGAAGCATTCTATAAAGATATGGTTAATAACAACTAACCTTTAGGGGGAAATGGGTCATTTCCGTAACTATTCCGTTCGCGAATTTGTCCATTACGCCCATGAATCAATAATTCGGACTGCTGGTTCTGAGCTATTTCTTTCGCCCGCTCAATCGCTTCATTCTGCGTTGAATATATCGCGGTAGCCTTTGAGTTACCCTCGCCTTTCACAGCCCATTGATTATCGTGTGGCACAACATGTTGATTTTTACTCATTGCATATTCCTTTAAAAGTCATTAGTTATTAACTGCAGTTGGGTAGTGACAACAAATTGTCATTCCAAACACCATCCGCATAAGTACGTATGTATGGCGCATGATTATCTGGACGAACGACTCCCACATATGCACGCTTCCCGGTTCTTGCATCTACCACATGAAACATATTCGTTTTTTCATCAATACTTTTAATTACATCTTGAACAGTCCACCTCCAATTTCCTGCCGGATTGCCTATGTGAGTTATGTGCTCGTGCGAGCCATTTTTCGGTTTAGTAATACAAGTCACTTGAACGTCAGCCATTGCTACTCTCCTGTACTTAGTTAATGATCAGATACAATTGGGTACCATAAGAACAATGGCTCTCATATAATGGTCTTGCAGACATAAGATAAAAAATATTTTTCTCATTGTCTGTTTAATAAAAAAAGATAGCCTTTTAGTATTTAGGGAGGGGCAGCCTTGATAGAAGCAGAAAATACACACGATGTTTTATCTGTAATAGAGCTAAAAGAGCTTATTGAGTCAATGTCTGATGCCGAGTGGATGAAACTAGGTAAATCTGCAGACTACTTATCCTGGGGGCTTGGTATAGATGGTCAGGATCTTTTGAATATAGCCTTTTGCAAAGCCCTGGAAGGGAAACGCAAATGCCGTAAAGGCTTGCCCGTATTGGTTTTTATTTACCGTGCCATGGAAAGCCTAGTATCTGCTTATTTAAAGAAACGTAAGAGAGACCCGTTAGCGCAGTCTGTAGATTTGGTTATAGAAGATGACCTGCTAGATAGTTTGGACTTAGAGCCTAACATCGACACTCCTGAGCAAATATTAATTGCCAAAGAGACACTAGAAAAGATTGACGATACCTTGAGTGGTAACGAAACCATTGAAATGGTTTTCATGGCCCAACTGGATGGATACTCCCCCCAAGAAATTCAAAACCTAGTTGGATTAACCCCAGTCCAATACGCAAGTACTTTAACTTCGATACGTCGTAAATTAAATAAAATAGAGAACGAGGAGTCAATATGACAGAGTCTAAAGATCCGCGTGAACAATTAAACTCATTAGCTAAAGCGTTAATTGACGACTTATTTAAAACTGATGATGCAGAACTGCTTAAAGAAGCCTCAAGCGATAAATCACTAATTCAGGCAGCCACAAATGCCAGGGATAGTTATCAAAAAGCAATTAAGTCTCTTGGAGAAAAAAGGCTAGAGATTGCTAGGGCTGAAATGAAGCATACTAATATTTTGAAGGAGTTGGTTGTGCCTCGGATAGATATTCAACGTGCACGTCAAATAATATCCCGACTGTCGGCTGCAAATGATACTCGCCTCACTTTGGCAGCACGTAACCTAAATCATATAAGTGATACAGAGGCTATAGAGTTAGTAAATGAACTATTAGAACTAGGTGCAATTAAAAACGACGAGATCTAAACATGATAATCGCTTCCTCAAAAGCCGAACGAAGACTGTTAGAACTCGGTATTCACTCTCCGAATGAAATAGATTTAGAGGCAATTGCTTGGGATGAGGGTGTACGCGTCCAATATAAGGAATTGATTGGTTGTGAAGCGCGCTTAGTCGGTTATAACAATCGGGCGATAGTAACTATTAGAAATCAATCTGACCAAAGAAGGAAACGATTCTCTCTGGCACATGAATTAGGTCATTGGAATTATCATCGAGGTCGATCTTTTGAGTGCAGAGTGGATGATTGGATAGAGGGCTATACTGTCAAGCCTGCTGAAGAACGAGAGGCTGACACATATGCATCTGAGCTTCTAATGCCAAAGTATATGTTTGAACCTGTGGCTAAAAAACTCAAACGTCCAACCTTTGATGGAGTAAAGCAACTTGCTGATGCATTTAATACGAGTATTACGGCCACTGCCATAAGGTTAGTAAATATCAATGCTTGGCCCTTGGTGCTAGTTTGCCACTCTAAAAATGGTCGTGTATGGTTCAATCGTTCAAAAGATGTTCCTGAAAGATGGTTCCCCCAAAAAGAACTTAGCCAGGACTCCATGGCATTTGATCAATTGTTTGCAAATGAAGCTAGGGTTAGGGCTCAAAAAGCTACGGCTGACACATGGTTTGATAATCATGAAGCAGAGCGTTACGAAATAATTGAGGATGCAATTAAAATTTCAAACGATAGAGTCCTCAGTCTATTATGGATAGAAAATGACGAAATGCTAAAGGAAATAAGTTACTCCCGCTTTTATCGCTGATGACTACATCTTGCTTGACTAACACCATCACAAAAAAGGCGCTTGCGCTCCTTTTTATTTCACCGCACTTACTATCGCCACAATTCAAGCATGTCATGCATCCATCAGAATACTTGCTTTGGTATTAGACTTTTTGCAAAGCTGAGCCCCTTTGGAGAAATCTTCATCGTTTGATTCTTCACCTGACTTGGTATGTTTTTCCAAGTATTCGGCTTTTTTTCTCTTCTACCAGTTTTTGCTGGTGTTCGCCTAACCCTGGTTTTTTCAGCATCCAGATTTCTTGCAGGGGATTTTCTACCACCTAGCCAATCTCAGCCGCCAGGCTGGGCAAAAAATTGGCATCCCTGGAATTCGGCGATTAATTAAGCTTATACATCATTTAGTCACTTTAATTTGATTTGAATTTTGTAATTCTCGCAGGTGCCTTTTGGCTCAGTCAGTACCCTTACTTCCCATTTTCTTGCTTACATCACCCAGTAATCCACCAGCCTCACGTTCATCAAGCTCAAGTTTCGGTGTGGCATTTTTTAAACGTTTTTCCACTTCCTTAATATGTTCTGCCGGCGGTATTTGCTCAGGCGGGGTGCCGCCAATACGCTCAATCGCTTCTCGAACCTCTCTGCCTACTTGCTCATGCGTTTGTATTGCTTTTGCCTGATTATTGATGCCATCTCGCGCTAACTTATCACGCGTTTGTGTCATTCGAAATTGGTTTGCAGCCAACTCAGTTGCGTTCATGCGATCTAGAAGGTTTTCTTTGTCTGGTATTGATTTGCGAGATTTAATCGCTGCGCTGCTTAATCCACCATATAAGCCTTTATAGCCAGCATCATGGAACACGCCAAACATTTTGCTTTGCACACCTGCATCTTGTGCTGCCCCTGAAAGCGCTTTGAATTCTTCACTGGTTTGTTTACGCAGTTCTAATCGCTCTAAATCGGCTGTTGCTTGGTCGCTAAGCTCTTGTTTACGGGCTTGTATGGCAAAGTATTTTTGTGCATGCGCAATTTCAGGTTTACGTGGGTCACCGTTTTGTGCAATTAAGTAGCATGCAAAGCGTGATAAATGATAGTCTGCGGCTAGTTGAACTGCTCCTTTACCGCCGACGATCGGTTTGCCGGCGCCGGCAAAGTGATAATCTGGATCATTGCCTGAGCTTTCACTGGATATAATTGCGCGCTTAATTGCATCTTCAAAACGTCTCCACTGGCCGTAGCCAAGCAAATGTTGTAAATCACGTGCACTCCAGTATTCTGCGCCATGTTCATTTGTTAGTTTTAGCGCCTCAAAGTCTTTTGGTGCGTCACTAGGCAACAATTTATCTTTCATTTCAGCTCCCATTCGCAAAAAAAGAGGCTATCGCCTCTTTTTTACTCTAACCACACTTACTATCCCCACAATTCAAGCAAGTCATGCATCCATCCATCAATATGCTTGCTTTGGTATTACACTTTTTGCAGAGCTGCGCACCTTTTGGGAAGCCTTCGTCGTTTGATTCCTCACCCGATTTGGCGTGTTTTTCCAGGTATTCGGCTTTTTTCTCTTCTACCAGTTTTTGCTGGTGTTCGTCTAAGCCGGGCTTTTTCAACATGCCGATTTCTTGCAGGTGTTTTTCTACTACCTCACCAATCTCGGCCACCAGACTAGGCACAAACTTGCCGCCTTTTTTAAAGTAGCCGCCGCTAGGCTCAAATACGCTTTTGAGTTCTTCTACCAAAAAGGTGACATCGCCACCTTTGCGGAACACGGCGGACATGACGCGGGTGAGCGCGACGATCCACTGGAAGTGCTCCATGTTTTTGGAGTTAATAAAGATCTCAAACGGGCGGCGGTGCTCTTGTGGCGTGCCTTCGTTCATGATGACGTCGTTGATGGTGATGTAGAGCGCGTGCTCGGTCACCGGGGTTTTGATCTTGTAGGTGTTACCCACAAGCATATCTGGGCGGCTTAATGGTTCGCCCATTTGGATAATATTCGTGACAGGCGCTGCTGCGGCCTCGGCTGCTTTTTTGTCTTCATCGGTCACCAGTTTGTAGGCGGTGATTTTTTTGTCGATCTTGATTGCCATGTTGTTCTCCCTATTGGAGTATATTCTTTAATAAATCAATCTTCTAACGTGCTCAAATTTTGATGGTTGCCACTACTTTTGACGGGCAAGTTTTTAGAGCAGCGGACTTTTAATCCGCTTGGCTCTAATTAAAACTTGCCATAATAACCTTCCTTAAAGGCGTCGAATAAGTTGGCGGCGGTGTGGATTTCTCCGTCATATTCAATCTCTTCGTTACCTTTAGCTTCAATCTCTGTGCCATCTTCGAGCGTAAACTTGTAGGTGGTGCTTTCCAGGTCTTTCTCGGTCACCAGCACACCCTGGAACGCTTCAGGGTTGAAACGGAAGGTGGTGCACCCTTTGAGGCCTTTGTCATACGCGTAGAGGTAGATGTTTTTAAAGTCTTCAAAGTCGTAATCGGTAGGCACGTTAATGGTTTTGGAGATGGAGCTATCAATCCATTTTTGCGCGGCGGCCTGAATATCCACGTGCGCTTTTGCCATGATGGTGGATGAATCGAGGAAGTAATCTGGCAATTGCTCTTCTGGCTTGTCGCTGAACGGCATGGCATTCGGGTTCACCAGTTCACGGTAAGCCAGCAGCTCGTAGCTGAATACATCTACCTTCTCTTTAGACTTTTTGCCTTCACGGATGACGTTACGCGCATAGTGGTGGGCAAAGCTTGGCTCGATACCGTTGCTGGCGTTGTTGGCCAGGCTCAGTGAAATCGTGCCGGTGGGCGCGATGGAGCTGTGGTGCGTAAAGCGCACACCTTTGGTGGCGATCTGGTTACGCAGGCCTTCCGGGAACTGCTGCATGTAGCGGCTATATTTACCCAGTAGCACTTTACCGGCCAGTTTCTGGCCGACCTTGATACCATCGGCCGCCATTTCAGGGCGCACGCGCAGCATGTCGGCGGTGACTTCAAATTTTTCGTCCATGATCGGTGCCGGGCCTTTTTCTTCGGCCAGTTGCACGCCGACTTCCCAGCCGACTTCGGCCATGATGCGGGTGACTTCTTCAGTGAATTTCACTGAATCTTCATCACCGTATTTCATTTTGAGCATGGTGAGTGTTGAGCCCAGGCCCAAGTAGCCCATGCCGTGACGGCGTTTGCGGGCGATCTCCTGGCGTTGCTGCTCGAGTGGCAAGCCGTTGATTTCCACCACGTTGTCGAGCATGCGGGTGAACACGGCGACTACTTCGCGGTATTCGTCCCAGTCAAAATGCGCGTTGTCAGTGAATGGCTCGCGTACAAACTTGGTCAGGTTCACAGAACCCAGCAGGCAGGCACCGTATGGCGGCAATGGCTGCTCACCGCATGGGTTGGTCGCGCGGATGTTTTCGCAGAACCAGTTGTTGTTCATTTCGTTGACGCGGTCGATCAGGATAAACCCTGGCTCGGCAAAGTCGTAGGTGGAGGACATGATCACATCCCACAGACGGCGCGCCTTGATGGTTTTGTAAATGCGGCAAGCCACTTTACCAGCATCAGGACCTTCGGTTTTGGTCAGATATTTGTGCTTGACCGGCCAGTCGCGCCACACCACTTGTGATTCGTCGTTGACGTTGAGGCCGTCAATAATGGCTTCTTTTTCAGTCACGGGGAAGGCCAAACGCCATTCGGCATCGGCTTTCACCGCTTCCATAAATTCTTTGGTGATGAGGCAGCTCAGGTTGAACTGGCGCAAACGGCCGTTTTCACGCTTGGCTTTGATAAAGTCAGTCACGTCTGGATGCGAAATATCAAAGGTCGCCATTTGTGCACCACGACGGCCACCGGCGCTGGACACGGTGAAGCACATTTTGTCATAGATATCCATAAAGCTTAATGGGCCGGAAGTATAGGCACCGGCACCGGCGACAAATGCGCCTTTTGGACGTAGCGTAGAAAACTCGTAACCAATGCCGCAACCGGCTTTGAGCGTCAGGCCAGCTTCGTGCACTTTGCCTAAAATATCGTCCATGCTGTCGGCAATCACGCCAGACACGGTGCAGTTGATGGTAGAGGTGGCTGGTTTGTGTTCTAACGCGCCCGCATTAGAGGTGATGCGGCCTGCCGGAATCGCACCACGGCGCAACGCCCACAAAAACTTTTCGTGCCATTCATTTTTCTTTTCTTCGGTGGTCTCGACGTCTGCCAGCGCACGCGCAACGCGGCGATAAGAATCGTCCATGTCCTGATCCACATGTTCGCCCGACTTGGTTTTGAGACGGTATTTCTTGTCCCAAATATCGAGTGAGACGGGCTGCACTGGAATCTCCACGGCAACGCCTTCTGACTGGACTTTCTTTTGTTCAACAGCTTTTAACATCGAGTTCTCCCACACCTTGGTGATTCTTATTGGTTTGACAAACAGGGTTATTACAACTAACATCCGCCACAAGCTTGGCAACGGCATGGGGCGGGATGCGTTTTGGAACGGGGCCAGGATATGACAAGCTTTGTTGTGTATTTATGCGGCTTGCCCGGCCTGCACATCGACATGGGTGCGGGCCCTGACCAAACACAATATCTTGTGTTGCTGGCGATAATTTATGCCTATAGCTAGTTGCCGTCAACCGATTTTTTGCGCTTTTTTTGATGCTTTTTTTCGTGCAACATCTTGCATTTTTTTAAGCGTGATAGAAACAGGCGCTACGGCATAGGTGAGTCATCACTCACCTGCTTTTGCCGGTGTCGGCAATACGCAACAGGTCAGTGTTGGGCAAATATGCGAAAATACCGCCATGCCTAGATTTGTCTACACCCTGCTCATGACCGTGGTCGCCGTTCTGCTGCCGCTCAAGCTGTTCTGGCGCGGCCTCAAGCAGCCGGAATACCGCCAGCATGTGGCTGAGCGCTACGGCTTTTACCGCCAATCGGTGCAAAGCCCCCTGATCTGGGTGCATTGTGTCTCGGTGGGCGAAACTCGTGCCACTCAACCGCTGATTCACGCCTTGCTGAGCACCTATCCGCAACACCAGCTGCTGATCACGCACGGCACGCCAACCGGCCGCGCGACCAGCAGCCAGTTATTCAGCGCCGAGATTGCCAGTGGCCGTGTCCTGCAAGCCTACCTGCCGGTAGACACGCCCGGCGCAGCCAGGCGCTTTCTCACCCACTTTAAGCCGGTATTCGGCGTGCTGATGGAAACCGAGCTCTGGTTTCATTTAATTGACCAGGCCTGCCGCCAGCACATCCCCATGGCCTTGCTCAGCGCCCGCCTCTCGGAAAAATCCGCGCGTGGCTATGCCAAACTCGGCAGCCTCACCCGCCAGGGCTTGCAGCAACTCGCCCTCATCGCCGCCCAAACCCAGGCCGATGCCGAACGCCTGCACACCCTGGGCGCCGCCCAACCGATGATTTGCGGCAACCTCAAGTTTGATGTCACGCCCCCCGCAGACAGCACCGACAAAGGAACAGCCTTGCGCCAGCAACTAGGCCCTCACCGCACGGTATGCATGGCCGCCAGCACGCGCGAAGGCGAAGAATCGCTGATTCTCGACGCCGTGCAAGGCCTAAATGTGCTCACCCTGCTGGTGCCCCGCCATCCACAACGCTTTGCCGAGGTGGAGGCGCTGCTCAAAGCCCGTGGCTTGCGCTATGTGTTGCGCACCGAACTGGTCCAACCCTTGCCTGCCGATGTGCAAGTCGTGCTGGGCAACAGCATGGGCGAAATGTATACCTATTACGCCGCCAGCGACTTTGCCGTGATGGGCGGCAGCCTGCAGCCGCTGGGCGGGCAAAACCTGATTGAAGCCGCCGCCATGGGCGTGCCGACCATACTGGGACCGCATATGTTTAATTTTGCGCAAGTGGCGCAAGCGGCGGTCATGGCGGATGCGGCGGTACAGCTAAAGGATGTAAGTGAGTTGCATGGGATGATTGCGGCACTGGCAGCGGATAAAGTGAAAGTGCGTACGATGGCGGAAGCAGCGAAGGGGTTTACCTTGCAGCATAGAGGGACAACGGAAAGGTTGATGGCGGCGATCGCGCCGTTATTGAAAAGGTGATTTTTAGGCAAATAGTAGATCACATCGTTTAAGCCACATTTTATTTCGCCCGTAGGCGAGTTACTTTCTGTTGCTTGCCCCACAGAAAGTAACCAAAGAAGAGGGCACCCAGCCATCACGGCCTAAAGGCTCCCTTGATTTCATTACTCGTCAGTCGCGGTTGCAGAACTCAACCTGGCAGCTTACACAACCCGTAAGCTGCTGCGGGATTCAAACAAGCTGCAACCTTATTCCGCCTGCCAAGCAATGAAATCAAGCGTGATGGGATGGGATTCATCTCGCCAAACGCTCACTGTTGAAGCTTGGACCGTTCAAAAACTCAAATTCGTTCTTTAATTCACAAAAGGTGGCGCTCACGGATTTTTCGGGCCCCTATCTGCCGCGCCGAGTAGCGCAGGCAAAACAAGAATAAAGGGAGCGACTGTTCGAGTCCCGCAGCAGCTCACGTATTTTGTGAGCCGCCAGGTCGAGTTTCGTGACCGCTTGTCCTAAGTCCAGCAAAGCAGCGGACGAAAGTCCTAAACTGAGCAACGCAGGGAACAAGCGGAAGCTGGGGTGCATTTCTTTTGGTGACTTTATCTTTGGGCAAGCAAAGAAAAGTCACTCGCCTAGAGGCGAAAAAGACCATTCCATACGACAAGAAATCATCCGCGTGGGCATGCATGCCCACCCTACCTCCTAAGAGTCTCATTTTGAGCTAATCAGCGGCCTGCCAATCCATATCATGACCTTTTAAACCCAACAAAAAAGCGCACTAGTGTGCGCTTTTTTATCTGCCATCAACCCCTTTACCCCAGGTTAGGCGCTAACCACCGCTCCAACCAAGCTTTATCCACATTCCTTCTCTGTGCCATGTCTTCCACCTGATCATTGCCAATCTTATCGACACTGAAATAGCGCGACTCAGGGTGCGCGAGGTAGAACCCACTGACAGCCGCCGCCGGAATCATGGCGTAGCTATCGGTGAGTTGCATGTCAATTTCTTCTGCCTGCAACACCTTGAACATCTCGGACTTCACGGTGTGGTCCGGGCAGGCGGGGTAGCCGGGCGCAGGGCGGATGCCGCGGTATTGCTCTTTGATCAGCGCTTCGTTGCTCAAGTCTTCATCGGCGGCATAGCCCCAGAAATCAGTGCGCACACGCTCGTGCATGTATTCGGCAAAAGCTTCAGCCAAACGGTCGGCCAGTGACTTGAACATGATGGCGTTGTAGTCATCGTGGTTTTTCTCAAACTCGGCCAGGCGTTTTTCCATGCCCAGACCCGCGGTGACGGCAAACAGGCCAATGTAATCGTCGACCCCTTTAGGCGCAATAAAGTCAGCCATACACTGGTTGGGGCGGGCAACACCGTCGATCACCGGTTTTTGCGTTTGCTGGCGCATGCCGTACCAGGTCAAGGCGACCTGGCTGCGGCTGTCGTCGGTGTAGATTTCGATATCGTCCGTATTCACCTGGTTGGCGGGCAGCAAGGCGATCACGCCATTGGCGCTAAGCCAGCGGCCATCAATGATGCGCTTGAGCATGACTTGCGCTTCGGCAAACACTTTGGTCGCGGCTTCGCCGACGACTTCGTCCTTTAAAATCGCCGGATAAAACCCGGCGAGGTCCCAGGTCTGAAAGAACGGGCCCCAGTCGATGTATTGCGCGATGAGGGCGAGGTCGATGTTTTTGAATACGCGGCGGCCGATAAACTTGGGTTTCAGTGGCGCATGGTCACCCGTGAAAGTGAGTTGTGCGGCATTGGCGCGTGCTTCAGCCAGGCTTAGCATGGGCACGCCTTTTTTATTGGCGTGTTGCTGACGGGCTTTTTCATAGTCGGCCTGAATCTCGGCCAGGTAAGCCCCGCGCGTTTCTGGCGTGAGCAGGTTTTGCATGACGCTGACCGAGCGTGAGGCATCGGGCACATAAATGACCGGGCCGGTGTAGTTGGGCGCAATTTTCACCGCGGTGTGCGCACGTGAGGTCGTCGCACCGCCAATCAGCAAGGGGGTTTGCTGCTCAACAAAGTGCGGGTCGCGCTGCATCTCTTTGGCGATGTAGGCCATTTCTTCGAGGGATGGTGTAATCAGTCCACTCAGGCCGATGATGTCCGCATTCTCGCGTTTGGCCATTTCCAGAATTTCAGCGGCGGGCACCATCACGCCCATGTTCACCACCTCAAAGTTGTTGCACTGCAACACCACCGAGACGATGTTTTTGCCAATATCGTGCACATCGCCTTTGACCGTGGCAATCACCACTTTGCCCTTGGGCTTGGCGACCATGCCGGTGCGGCGCTCTTCGGCAGCTTTTTCTTCCTCGATAAACGGAATCAGGTGTGCCACGGCAGATTTCATGACGCGCGCGGACTTCACCACCTGCGGCAAAAACATCTTGCCTTGGCCAAACAGGTCACCGACCACGTTCATGCCATCCATGAGTGGCCCTTCAATCACGTGAATCGGACGGCCGCCCTTGCTCATGATGTCCTGACGCACTTCTTCAGTGTCGGCGACGATAAAGTCGGTAATGCCATGCACCAGCGCATATTCGAGGCGCTTATTGGCAGGCACCGGGTTTTCAGGGGTGCCGCGCCAGGCCAGCGTCGCTTCCGCTTTTTTGCCGCCTGCGACCAACGTGCCGGCGATTTCGATCATGCGCTCGGTGGCCGCTAATGGATTGTCAGGATCCACCACGCGATTAAGCACCACGTCTTCGACGCGCTCGCGTAGCTCAGGCTCAATATCGTCATACACACCGACCATACCTGCGTTGACGATGCCCATGGTCATGCCGGCTTTAATCGCATGGTAGAGAAACACGGTATGAATGGCTTCACGCGCCGGCTCGTTGCCGCGGAAGCTGAAGCTCACATTAGACACGCCGCCGGAAATACGCGCATAGGGCAGGTTCTGCTTGATCCAGCGTGTGGCTTCGATAAAGTCCACAGCGTAATTGTTGTGTTCTTCAATGCCGGTGGCAATGGCGAAAATGTTCGGGTCAAAAATAATATCTTCAGGCGGAAAGCCAGTGCTGACTAACAAATCGTAAGCACGCTTACAGATTTCAGTTTTGCGTTCAAACGTGTCGGCCTGGCCTTTTTCGTCAAACGCCATGACGATGACGGAAGCGCCGTAGCGGCGGCACAATTTGGCCTGGCGCAAAAACTCCGCTTCGCCTTCTTTCATCGAAATCGAGTTGACGATGGCTTTGCCCTGCACACACTTGAGGCCGGCTTCAATCACGTTCCATTTGGAGGAGTCGATCATGATGGGCACGCGGGCGATATCCGGCTCGGAAGCGACCAGGTTGAGGAAATGCGTCATGGCCTTGACCGCATCCAGCATGCCTTCGTCCATGTTGATATCGATGACCTGGGCGCCGTTTTCAACCTGCTGGCGCGCCACGCTGAGCGCTTCTTCGTATTGCTCGTTGATGATCATGCGTGCAAACGCTTTGGAGCCGGTGACGTTGGTCCGCTCACCCACGTTCACAAACAGAGACTGCTCATCAATCACAAACGGTTCCAGGCCTGACAGCTTGGTCGTCACCGGTAAGGTGGGCACCTGGCGTGGTGGCAGGTCTTTAATCGCGTTATAAATGGCGTTGATATGTGGCGGCGTAGTCCCGCAGCAGCCACCGGCAATATTGATAAAGCCGCTTTGCGCAAATTCTTTGACCAGGCTGGCCGTGATATCCGGCGTTTCGTCAAAGCCGGTGTCTGACATCGGGTTGGGCAGGCCCGCATTCGGGTAGATACAGACAAAGGTATCGGCGACCTTGCTCAGCTCTTCGGCATACGGGCGCATCAGGGTCGCACCCAGTGCACAGTTGAGGCCGACGGTCAGCGGTCTGGCATGGCGCACTGAATGCCAGAAGGCAGTCACGGTCTGGCCGGAGAGGATACGGCCGGAGGCGTCAGTGACCGTACCGGAAATCATGATCGGCCAGGTCTTGCCCTGTTCTTCAAAAAAACTGTCGATGGCAAACAGTGCGGCCTTGCAGTTAAGCGTATCGAAAATGGTTTCCACCATGAGGATATCGGCGCCGCCTTCGACCAGGCCACGGATTTGTTCCAGGTAAGCAGTCACCAGCTGGTCAAAACTGACGTTACGGGCTGCGGGGTCGTTGACATCCGGCGAGATGGAGGCGGTTTTTGGCGTAGGCCCGAGGGCGCCCGCCACAAAACGCGGCTTGTCCGGCGTGCTGTATTTGACGCAGGCGGCCTTGGCCAGCTTGGCGGCTTCGACGTTCATCTCGTACACCAGATGCGCCATATGGTAATCATCTTGCGCGACGCTGGTGGCACCAAAGGTATTGGTTTCAATGATGTCGGCGCCCGCGGCCAGGTATTGCTCGTGGATTTCCTGGATCACCTGCGGTTGCGTGAGGGTCAGCAGCTCGTTGTTGCCTTTGACAAACAGCTCGCGTTCGCCTGCCGGGCCCTGAAAATCCTTGAAGCGCTCGCCACGGTAATCGGCCTCGGTCAACTTGTAGCGCTGGATCATGGTACCCATGGCACCATCCAGAATCAGGATGCGTTGGGAAAGCGCCTCACGGAGCCATTGTTCAGTCGCGGAAACCGGCAGTTGCGTCATGCGTATCAACTTGAAAACAAAAGCGATATTTTATCACAAGCACAAGGCGGCTCCTTGCCTGTCGGCGCAAGGCTTAATCTGGAGCATTGGGTGGAAATCCCGAGCTCGCCTAAACCGGATAGGCGAAATAAAAAAATGCATTTAACATAGCGCTGATTCAAGGGCGTATGGCTTTATCCATCACGCAGGGACCACACAGACAAACGGATTCACAGATGATTTCAGGCTTGGTACAACTTTTTTTATGGCAGGGGCTGGGCGAGCTGCTCAGTAAATTCTTTTTACCCGGCATCCCCGGACCGGTGCTGGGCCTGCTGCTCTTGCTGGTGTTTTTATGTGCCCGTGGGCAGGTGAATGCCGACCTCGGCCTGGTGGCCGACAGTTTCCGCCAGCATCTGGGATTGTTATTTGTACCCGCCTCGGTCGGCGTGCTGCTGTTTCTGCCCGAGCTGCAAACGCATGCCCTGGCGGTAGGCACTGCCCTGCTGGTGAGCGTGATTCTGACCATTGCCGTCACCGCCATTGTGCTCAAACTATTCTGGTATGTTTCACTCAAGCGCAATAAGGGGCACCGCCATGAGTAAGCGCCTGCCAATTGCCGAAATCTGGGTCTACCTGTCGGGTGACCCGCTGTTTGCGCTGATTATTACGCTGGCCAGTTATCAGCTCGGTTACCTGTTGTATGTGCGCGCCAAGCGTCATCCGCTGGTCAACCCGGTCGCCATTTCGGTGCTGCTCACCTGCCTGACCATAGACCTGCTGGACATGCCGTACGAAAAATACTTTGAAGGTGCGCAATTTGTGCACTTTTTGCTGGGCACGGCGACCGTCGCCCTGGCAGTACCGATTTACAACGGCTTCAAGCGCATGCAAGGCAAGATTTTTCACATCTGGGTGGCACTCACCGTGGGCAGTACGGTGTCTATTGCCAGCGCGGTGGCGATTGCCAAGCTGATGGGCGCGACCGACAACATTGTGGGCAGCATGTATGCCAAATCGGTGACGGCGCCGATTGCCATGGGCATTGCCGAGCGCCTGAACGTGTCGCCGACGCTGACGGCAGTGTTTACCGTGATCACCGGCATGCTAGGGGCGATTCTGGCCCCCTATATCCTCAATGCGGTCAAAGTTCAGCAGTGGTGGATACGCGGCACGGCGATTGGGGTGGGCGCGCATGGTCTGGGCATTACACGCGCGTTTAGTGTCAATGAAGAAGCCGGGGTGTTTGCCAGCATGGCGATGGGGCTCAATGGCGTGATCAGTGCCATCGGCCTGCCCATCGTATTGACCTATTTACGGCCACATTTGGGCTTCTAGCTGACACCCAGCTTACAAACGGCCATTTTGGCCGAACTTGGCGCAAAATCGTATTGTCATTCCAAACGTAAAAGGGTTTAATGTAAGCATTGTAAATCCCATTTACGGCGATCAATGTGTGAAAGCGTCCCCTGGCTGATCAAAACGATTAGCCAGTGAAAACAGTGCCTTATCACAGTAATAAACCGTAAACATACACCACATACTAACAACCATAGATGATAGCCATTCACTGAACATATGGATAAACCTCTGAATACAGCCGCATACAAGCTCAGACTGTGGGTCGTCACAGTGCTGCTGGCTGTGCTCGGGGTGGCCCTGGTGGCAGAGTTCTCTGACCACTCCAGCTACCGTGATGATGTGGTGCGCGTGCGGATTGCCGAGATTAGCGAACCTTCCGCCGATGGTGAATCGCCGTTTCCCTCATTACTGCCTTTGATTAACCTGCCCGCAAGCTTCGTCGTTGCCTGCGTGATTCCGTTTGCGCTACTGGCTTTGCCACGTCAGCGCCTGATCAAACACCGCACGGTGGTTCGCCACCTGCACTCACGGGCTCCCCCCGCATCTGTTTAGGACACTCTGTGCCCATGCGCATGCTGTTACTACCCGATTCAAGTTGATAGTGTTTGTAACCGATGCGCCCTCCCTGTCCTGCATCATGCCCGGTGACATGGTACTGGCGCCCAGAGTCCAACGGTGGGTGAACATTCCCTGGCGGCATACGCCTACAAGATGCCAGATGGCTGTTTAACCAGTATTCCTCTTCAATTTAATTAAGATAAGAACACACTTATGATGAAACAGCACTTAATCGTTTTAGGCTTGCTTGGCTCCCTGCTAGGCGCTTGTCATAAAGAAGAAGCGCACAAGGAAGAGCTTCCCAAACTGGAAGTCACCACCCCGATGCGCAAAGACACCACGCTGATTAAAGAGTATGTCTGCCAGATCCATGCCATCCGGCATATTGAAATGCGCGCGCTGGAGCGTGGCTATTTGCAGGATATCTTTGTCGACGAAGGCAAATATGTCAAAGCTGGCCAGCCCATGTTCAAGATCATGCCAAATATCTACCAGGCGGAATTGATGCGCGCCAAGGCTGAGGCCAATGCCATTCAGATTGAATACGAAAACACCAAGGCGCTGGCCGAAAAAAATGTTGTGTCGCTAAACGAGCTGGCGATTGCCAAAGCCAAACTCGACAAGGCGCTGGCTGAAGTGAACCTGCACCAGACACACTTGAACTTTACCGACATCAATGCCCCGTTTGACGGCATCATGGACCACCTGTTTGTGCGGAAAGGTAGCCTGATGCAAGAGGGTGACTTGCTGACCACACTGTCTGACATCAGCAAAATGTGGGTGTACTTTAACGTGCCAGAATCCGAGTATCTGGACTTTAAAGCCCGTCATGAAGATGAAAAACAGGTCAAGGTGCATCTGCGCATGGCCAATGGCCAGGTGTTTAACCAACAGGGGGTCATCGAAACCATCGAAGCCGACTTTGACAACAAAACCGGTAACATCGAGTTCCGGGCAGGCTTCATGAACCCTGAGCGTCTGTTACGTCATGGCGAGACCGGTAACATCATGATGGATATCCCTTACAAAAACGCCATGCTGATTCCACAAAAAGCGATTTTTGAAATTCTCGACCAACAGTATGTGTTCGTGGTGGGCAAGGATCACAAACTGGAACAACGACTGGTTAAAGTGGCGGCTGACATTCAAGACATGTCCATCATCGAGAGCGGCCTGCAAGACACCGATCATGTGTTGATTGAAGGCCTGCGCCGCGTCACCAAAGGTGACAAGATCATTGAGGACTTTAAAACACCCGACAAGGTTGTTCCTGAACTGAAGCTGTACGCAGAATAACGAAACATCAGGTGAACACATATGCTTAACATATTCCTCAAACGCCCAGTACTGGCCATCGTACTGTCCCTGCTCCTGACGTTTACTGGATTCTTGTCCATTAAAAGTCTGCCGGTCGAGCAGTTTCCAGACATTGCGCCACCGCGCGTATTGATCTTCCTGGCTTATCCTGGCTCCAGCGCCAGCGTGCTGGTGCAATCGTCACTGATTACACTGGAGCGCGCCATTAACGGTGTGCCCGGCATGAAATACATCGTGTCCGACGCGACCAGTGCGGGTGAAGCCACCATCCAGGTCTATTTTGATCAGGGGGTAGACCCGAACGAAGCGATGGTGAACACCAAGGTCAGGCTGGACCAGGTCATCAACCGTCTGCCTCAGCTGGTACAACTGGAAGGGGTGATCCTGAACAAGGTACAGCCTAGCATGTTGATGTACGTGAACATGTACAGTACCGATAAAAACGCGGACCAGAAATTCCTCTACAACTACTCACAAATTAACGTGATTCCTGAAATCCAGCGCGTGAACGGCATTGCCTGGGCGCAGATTTTGGGTAGCCGCCAATATGCCATGCGGGTGTATTTAAATCCTGACCGCATGCGGGCTTACAACGTGTCGTCCAAAGAAGTCATGGATGCGATGTCCAACCAGAGTTTGATTGGTCGTCCAGGCCGTTTGGGGCAAAGCTCGGGCCTGCAGGCGCAAGCCAAAGAATACACCCTGGTGTATAGCGCCAGCCGCTATGAAAAGCCTGAGCAATATGAAAATATTGTGATCCGCTCCACCCCCTCAGGTGAGATTCTGCGCCTGAAAGACATTGCCAAAGTCATGCTGGGCAGTGAGTTCTACGACATTTACTCCAACAAAGACGGTTATCCTTCTGCCTCGATTGTGTTGAAGCAAAACTACAACACCAACGCGAAAGAAGTGATTGAAAACGTCAAGAAAACGCTGGAAGAGCTCAAACCGACCTTCCCGGCTGGCATGACCTATGAAATCAACTACGACGTGTCACGCTTTGTAGATGCTTCTATCCACAAGGTCTTGCATACGCTGGTGGAAGCGTTTGTGCTGGTATCGCTGGTGGTGTTCATTTTCCTCGGTGACTGGCGCTCTACCCTGATTCCGTTGATCGCGGTGCCCATCTCGCTGATCGGAGCGTTTGCCGTGATGAGCTCGTTCGGCTTGAGTATCAACCTGATTACGCTGTTTGCCATGGTACTGGCGATCGGGGTGGTCGTGGACGATGCGATTGTGGTGGTGGAAGCGGTGCACGCCAAAATGGCTTCTGACCATGTCGGCCCTTACGCCGCGGTACAACGTGTATTGGGTGAAATCGGCGGCGCGGTGGTCGCGATCACCTTGCTGATGACCTCGGTATTTGTGCCGATCACCTTCCTGCCGGGTCCGGTGGGTGTGTTCTACCGCCAGTTTGCGATCACCATGGCGTCCTCCATCGTGTTGTCAGGCATTATTGCGCTGACCCTGACCCCCGTGCTGTGCGCGATGATCTTGAAGAATACACATGGCCAGCCCAGAAGCCGTAACCCGATCAACCTGTTTTTGGACCTGTTCAACAAGGGCTTTGACAAGGTAACTGATTATTACACGGCCTTCCTTGAAAAACTGGTGACTCAGCGCACGATCACCTTTCTGGTGATTGGGCTGTTCTCTTTCGGGATTGTTTCGATTGTTAAAATCATTCCAGAGGGCTTCATTCCCGGTGAAGACCAGGGCATGATTTATGCAATTATCCAGACCCCTCCAGGCTCAACACTGGAAACCACCTATCAGGTGTCTCAAGAGCTGCAAAAAGTAGCGAAGAAAATTCCTGCAGTGCAGTCTGTGACCGCCTTGGCGGGTTACGAGGTGCTGACCGAAGGGCGCGGTTCTAACGCGGGTACTTGTATTATCAACCTCAAGGACTGGGAAGAACGTAAAGAGACCGTGGCTGACGTACTCAAATTACTGGAGAAAGCCACCGAAAACTTTGGCGCGCGGATTGAATACTTTGAACCGCCTGCAGTGCCTGGTTATGGTACGGCTTCCGGTCTGGCCTTCCGCTTGTTGGATAAAACCGGCTCGCTGGATTACCAGAAGTTTGATGACATCAACAAAGACTTCATGAAGGCCCTGGCAAAACGCAAAGAATTAACCGGTTTGTTTACCTTCTATGCGGCCAACTATCCACAGTACGACTTGATCATTGATCCGCAACGTGCCATGCAGAAAAAAGTCACGATTGCCGATGCGATGGACAACCTCGACGTGCTGGTGGGCAGTACCTTTGAACTGGCCTTCATCCGCTTTAACTACTACTTCCGGGTGTATACCCAGGCTGCACCTGAGTTCCGCCGCTTCCCTAGCGACATCCTGAACTACTATGTACGCAATGAAGATGGCGAGATGGTGCCTTACTCAGCCTTCATGACGATGAAGAAACAACAGGGTCCTAACGAAATTACCCGTTACAACCTGTTTAACTCTGCAGCGCTGCGTGCCGAGCCTGCTGAAGGCTACACCACCGCCTCTGCAATCAATGCCATCAAAGAAGCCGCTAAATCTCTGCCTAAAGGCTACTCAGTGGGCTGGGAAGGCTTGAGCTTTGACGAAGAACGCCGTGGCAATGAAAACATCATTATTTTCATGGTGGTGCTGGTATTCGTTTACATGGTGCTGGCCGCACAATATGAAAGCTTCATTATTCCGTTTGCGGTCATGCTGTCGTTGCCAGTTGGTATTTTCGGTAGCTTCCTGTTGCTGAAAATGGCCGGGTTGGCCAATGACGTGTATGCGCAGATTGGCTTGATCATGCTGGTGGGCTTGCTTGGTAAGAACGCAGTGCTGATTGTAGAGTTTGCGGTACAGGCGCGTGAAAAAGGCGCCTCTATCAAAGAGGCCGCCATCGCCGGGGCAAAAGCACGTTTCAGACCAATCTTAATGACCTCGTTTGCCTTTATTGCCGGCCTGATTCCATTGACGGTCGCGACCGGGGCCGGTGCGATTGGTAACCGGACCATCGGTACCTCGGCCTTGGGCGGCATGTTATTCGGGACGCTCTTTGGTGTGGTCGTGATTCCTGGCCTTTACTATATTTTCGCTAGCTTGGCGGACGGTAAAACGCTGATCCGCAAGGAAGATCAGAACCCACTGACTGAGTCCTACGAGTACAACAGACATGAAGAAGAAGACGAACATGACCACTAATAAATATCTGTATTGGCTGGTAAGCGGTGCAGTTGCAGCCATGCTGCAGTCCTGTGCGATCCCCAACATCATGACCAAGGAGGCCGACACCGCCTTACCCGCGCAATATAGTGGTAAAGCGGCCGCGGCCGACACCCAAAGCAGTGCCAGTGTGAGCTGGAAAGAGTTCTTCCAGGACCAGAATCTGGTCTCTCTGATTGATACGGCCGTGGCCAACAATAAAGAGATCCAGATGATGGCGCAGCGTATCTCGATGGCGCAGAACGAAATTCAGGCCAGACGCGGTGCTTACCTGCCTTTTGTGAATGCCGGTGGTGGCATCAATTATGAAAAAACCAGCAAGTTTACCCGGCTGGGTGCGGTCGAAGATGGCCTCAAGATTCATAATCAATCCTTCCCGACCTTTCTTGGCGACTACCAGTTTGGGCTGGTAGCCTCCTGGGAAGTCGACATCTGGCACAAACTGCGTAATGCACAACAAGTTGCCGTGCTCGACTACATGGCGACCACAGAAGGCAAAAGTTTCCTGGTCACCAATTTGGTGGCTGAGGTGGCCAACAGCTACTACGAGCTGGTCGCGCTGGACAACCAGTTGCTGACGCTGCAAAAAAACATTGAGATTCAGCAGAATGCGCTCAATGTGATTCGTGAGCTGCAGAAATACGCGCGCTCAACCTCACTTGCGGTCAAACGGTTTGAAGCCGAAGTGAAAAAGAACCAGAGCAAGCAGTACGTGATCAAGCAGCAAATTACCGAGGCTGAGAACCGCATTAATATGCTGCTGGGTCGCACCTCGCAACCAATTGCACGCAACAGCGATGGCTTCATGGAACTACAACCTAAAGCAGTCGAGACTGGCCTGCCTTCACAAATGCTGGCCAACCGTCCGGATATCCGTCGCTCCGAGCTCGAGCTGGCAGCGGCCAAGCTGAATATTGATGTGGCCAGAGCCAACTTCTATCCCTCGTTCACCATGAACGCCGGACTGGGCTTTCAGGCCTTCAAGCCGCAGTATTTGCTGAATATCCCAGATGCACTGGGCGCTTCACTGGGCGCGGGCTTGATGGGGCCATTGATCAACCGGAACGCGATCATTGCCGAGTATAAAAATGCCAGTGCCTCGCAAATTGAAAAAGCTTACGAGTATGAGCAAACCATTATCAATGCTTATATGGAAGTGGCGAATCAAATTGCCAACGTCGATAACCTGAGCAAAAACTTCAGCCTGAAAACCGACCAGGTTAACCAGTTGACGCAGTCAATTGACGTGGCCAACCAGCTGTTTAAAAATGCCCGCGCGGATTACGGTGAAGTGCTGCTGACGCAACGTGATGCGCTGGATGCCAAAATGGAGTTGATAGACACCAAGCAGCAACAGATGTCTGCCATGATCAATCTCTATCGCTCTTTGGGCGGTGGCTGGCGTTAAGCGTTACCCAAACCAAGCCTAAGCAGATCGCCCAGTCTAAAGCTCGCGATCTGACAAAACAAAGGGATTCCGAAAAATGGAATCCCTTTGTTTTTGCTGCCCTGCAACATCCATTCCCGCGCCTCCAACCATCCCTTTTGTCTAATTCACCTAGACCACCAGAGCGTAGCAATGCTTGAGAGCACTCAATCGACCTCGGCACGCAAGTAGGCTACACAACGCGCTACTGGCACATGTGCTGCCTTAGCGACACATATGGCACACAGCCTAAGTTGAATAACGAGTAAACACCACTCACCCAATCCGCACAAAAGCGACCCTCCCCATAGCAAATACCATTGCTGCAGGATGAAGGCATCCCTGTTTAAACAGTCGTGTGCGCAACGAGCGCTGTGGCAGAGCGCCGGAGGGAGGAGTCGTGAAGAGATGCGCCGTATATTGCGTGACGCTGACAAGCACTCACCCGTGCCTAACCAAACAGGCTAGCCACGGGCAAGTTATTAGAATGGGGCTTATTTGCCGAGCAGGTTATCCAGCGAGCGCTGGTCCAGTGCGCCCAAATAGGTCGGGCATTGCTGGTTGATGACGGCGACCCAAGCTGCACAACCGTCCAAAGGTTGCTGGCTGGCTGGCACGGTCAAACCAAAATCTGCTGGTTTGCGCGGCGGGACTGATTTGTTGCCAAACCACATGACGCGCTTGTCCTTAGACAACGCGAAACAGCTCTTGGCCGCTTCACGCAAAGCCTCGCGCGCATCGCTCAGGCTGCCGCAAGCCGAACTGCCATCGACTTCCATCAACTGCGCGCCGACTTCATAGCGGGTTTGGTCCACAGTCAATATCGTACCGGCAGGCTTGTATTCATTCATGACCGCATAAAAGCCAAACAGAAAAATCAGCATGCCCAGGGAAAGGCCACGATGCTGCTTCTCAAACACCTCAATGCCAAAATAATTCACCGCCAGCGCCATCAGCGTCAAGGCAAATGCGGCCATAGCCACCATCTTGTGCGGAATCTGTATCTCATAAATCCCCCAGGCAAACGCGATTACCGCGATGACAAGGGTGACAATCCGCATCATTTTTTTATTCATTGCAACACACGCTCCACTAACTAAAGATAGAGGCAGTAATGGCCCTCGCCACCGCCCACCCACGCGCAACATCTTAACCGATTTGCCTGAATGATTGATATTGATGCAGCCCGAATGTTCGCAAAGACGGTGCCAAATTAAGCTTGCTGTAAGTTTGCCGCCAGCCAATGCTCAATCACCACCACCAGATACGCCTGTTCCTCCAGGGTCAGCGCTCGGCCAGCAGGAATCTGGTGCCATTTGGATAAACATCCCCGGCAACATGTAGCGGTAGCATGTTGCGCGACAAACACCGGATGTCCGCGCATCGGCGTTTGCTGACCATCATTGGCCGGAGTAGCCGGGGCCAGCCGCTCGGCAATAAATTTTTCTGCATGGTCTAGCACCACCGCTAACCCTTTTTGTTGCAAATAGTGCTGGTCTTTAGGGTTTAATTTGAACCGTGCGCGAAAATCGGAGCGTTGCAGGGCTTGAAACAAGGCTTCGAGATCGCGCATGGCCTACACACCACAATCAGTGCAACTGCGAAAGGTGCAAATCTCGAAGTTTTGGCGCCTTGAACGCCGTCACCCCTACCACTGCCAGCGTCATGCAGCCCCCAAACACCACCGAGGGCACCAACCCCATGAGTCTGGCGGTGAGCCCGGACTCGAACGCACCTAGCTCATTGGAAGAACCGATAAAAATGCCGTTGATGGCCGAGACGCGGCCGCGCATGCCATCGGGCGTGGCCAGTTGCAGAATGGTTTGCCGTAACACCACCGAGACGCCGTCCATCATGCCGGAGATGGCCAGGATCAGCATGGCTAATTCAAAATTGGTACACAAGCCAAATGCAATCATGCACGCACCAAAACCGGCCACGGCAAACAGTAGCCAGCGGCCACTGTGCTCATGAATCGGGTGTTTGGCTAGCCAGACGCCGGACACTATGGCGCCCAGTGCGGGGGCGGCACGTAACAACCCCAGGCCTTCTGGGCCCATCTGGTAGATATCGTGCACAAAGGCAGGCAGCATGGCGACAGCACCGCCAAATAGCACGGCAAACATGTCGAGCAGTTGCGCGGCGAGCACCACTTGCGTACGGCGGACAAAGCGCAAGCCTTCAGCAATGCTGGCAAAGACTTTCATTGGCTCATGGCTATGGTGCTCGGTCACGCGCAAGGCCAGCGCAGCCACACATGCGGCCAGTGCCAGCAGTGCAGACAGCCCATAAGCGATAGATTTGTCAGCAAACCCAATCAGCAAACCGCCGATGGCGGGGCCGACAATGAGCCCAATCTGAAACATGGAGCTGCCGATGCCAGAGGCCTTGGCGATGGAGGCACGCGGGATAATCAGGGCAAATAGCGTGTTATAGCTGGGGGAGATCAACGCACGTGCAAAGCCGGTCAGGCAGACCGTGCCATAGATCCACCAGGCAGTATGTGCTGGCTGTTGTTGCGTAATCATCACCAGTAACCCGGCGTTCACCGCCAGAAAAAAAGCCGACACGGCGGCAAAACCGCGGCGCGAGAAGTAATGATCCACGGCATGCCCCGCAAACAGCGCGCTACCCATGTAAGGGACCACTTCTGCCAGGCCGACCAGCCCCAAGGACCAGGGATCGTGTGTCAACTCGTAGATATGCCAGCCGATGGCAACCATCATCATCTGGTACGACAGCACCATGAGGATGCGGTAGGCAAGCAACTTGGGGAATGCATAGCCCTGATGGGCAAGAATCTGGCGGATGGACAAAGACATAGGCAAGATTATACGCTATCGCTTCACATGGCTGCGGCGTGCAAAATCGCCTACAATCTGCAAGCGGGTGCGGTGAATCAGGCAGTAGGCGGTAACGCTGATGAGCCGTCGTTGACCCCGTGCGACTCTGCCGATATAGATGGGGCGCACCCGCAAGTCTTAAGCAACCGATTAAATGTGGCAAGATTTAATCGGGTAAGATGCCGGCCTGCTATCGCAAGCAGTCTGCCCCTTAACTAAAGGTTTATTTTCATGACATCACGTATTTCAGTATTCAGTTTGTGTTTTCTCTGGTTTGTGACGCTTTGCGCACATGCAGAGGAAAGTTTCGTCACCAAAGAGCCATTCAGGCAACCGGCAAAAATGCCTTCGGCCATCGTGACTTTGCTGGCGCAAGAGCCGTCGGTGGTCAATAGTGCTAGTTGCGGGGAATCCAAGCCTGCCGCTTTGCTGGAAACGCAAGTGGTACGCCTGAGCAAAACGGCAAAAGCTTATTTGGTGAAACCAGCACATGCTTGCCTGTGCCGCGAGGCCGCTTGCCCGGTGTGGTTGTTTCAAATGAGAGGGGCGGCGGCCAAGCTCATTTGGCATACCCCTGCCGCAATCAAGGTGGCCGTATTAGACAAAAAATTTGATGGCTACCAAAAACTGGGCGAAACCGACGGCGATGCAGCGGCAGGGAGTGAAACGCACTGGTCTTGGGACAATACGCGTTATAAACAAACCTATAAAAATACCTGGACCATGGACGCCGACAATAAATGCCGCTTGGGCGAGGAAACGATCCATCTGGTGGATGGAAACATTGTGAACCATTCCATCAAGTGTCCCCAGGACTAACCAACGAGAAGCTCATGCGAGGCTAAGATGCGCATCGCGATCCAGAGACTGTTGCTGGGACTGGCATTACTGCTGACATCCCCCGCCATGGCGGCGGACACCATGCAACTCTGGATCACCGTCGATTGGGAAGGCTTGTCGCTGGATGAAGACAATCTACAGGCCATGCAACGCTTTCGGCAGCAGTTTCCAGACATTCCGATGTTGCATTTGGTCAATCCGGTCTATTTTATCCAACCTGGGGTCCATCGCGCCCAGGTAGGCAGCCTGATTCGCAGCACGTTTTTACCGCAAGACACGGTGGGATTGCATCTGCACCCCATGCGCACATTGGTTGAGTATTGCGGGCTCACCTATCAGGCCACGCCCTCGATTTCTGGCCGCGATGAACATTGCAGACAGGCCAGTTGCGGTCACTCAGTTAGCCTGGAGTTTGCTTACAGCGAGACCGAGCTGACGCGGCTAGTACATTGCAGCAGTGATTTGATGGTGCAAAACGGCTTTAACCGTCCCCGGCATTTCCGCGCCGGGGCTTGGCAACTGGGGCCCAAGTTGCAAGCCGCCCTGGTTGCGAATGGCTTTTATTGGGATAGCTCGCGCATTGATGCGCGCTTGCTGACCTCGCGCTGGCCCAGCGACAGTCCCCTGATCAAGGGATTGCAACAGCTGCATGCGGGCAGCACTCCGCTGGAACAACCGTATGCTTTGTCTTATCAATTGATGGAATACCCGGATAACGCCGCCCTGGCGGATTACACCAACACGCAACAACTGTTGCGCCTGTTTGAAGCTTTATTGAACCAGGCCCCTGCCGTCATGGTCTTGGGATTTCATCAGGAATCGGCTGCAGACTACCTGTTGCAACTGGAGCGCGCCATTCCCCACATGCAGCGGCTGGCAAAACAGAAAAATGTCACGTTGGTGTGGATGCCCTAATCGCCGCGAGAACGCATGGACTTATTTGCACAAGACACCCCCTCTAAAGTGATGCTGGCCCCCGGTGCCTGCTGGCTATCCGGCTTTGCGCTACCCTGCATGCCAGTGCTTTGGCCTTGTCTGGCACAGCATCTGTCTGCCCATCCGCCCCGGCAGATGATGACGCCCATGGGTTACCCGATGTCAGTGCGCACCAGCAGCATGGGTGATTGGGGCTGGGTAGGCAGTGCGGCTGGCTATGGTTACCAGGCGGCTGACCCCGCCAACCATCAACCCTGGCCAGCAATGCCGGAGGTGATTTTACAGCTGGCTGCGACCGCCGCGCAGCAGGCAGGCTATGCCGACTTTGTGCCCGACAGCTGTTTGATCAACGTGTATGCTCCCGGCAGCAAAATGGGCTTGCATCAAGATAAAGATGAGCTGGATTTTACGCAGCCGATTGTGTCAGTGTCGCTCGGGCTACCCGCCACATTTCTATTTGGCGGCCCCAGGCGGACGGACAAGCCGGTGAAAATCCCGCTGGTGCATGGCGATGTCGTGGTCTGGGGCGGCGCCAGCCGGCGCTTCTATCATGGCGTGGCGCCAGTCCAGCCTGGGCAGCACCTGCTCATTGGCCCGCAACGCATTAACCTCACCTTGAGAAAAGCGCGTTAGCATCTCGCCCTGACAACGCCTTAAGAATAGCCGCATAAACGCTGATGAAGATCAAAAACCCCGCTCACTTCCGGGTTGCATCTGTTTTTCAAAAGAGTAAACTGAAACTGTCTTATCTATCCAACATTTGCTGAATGATCCAGCAAACACTCGATAAGACCCTTTCCGAAAACAAGGAGTTTGTCATGAATTTACAACTTACAGGACACCATTTAGAAATCACTCCAGCACTGCGCGAGTACGTATCATCCAAGTTCTCGCGTATCAGCAATCACTTTGATCATGTGATTGATGTCAAAGTCACCATGTCTGTTGAAAAGCTTGCCCAAAAGGTTGAAGCGACATTGCATGTGCCAGGCAACGACTTACACGCCGCCTGCTCAGACGAAAACATGTACAGTGCCATCGACATGCTGACCGACAAACTTGACCGCCAGGTCGTGAAACACAAGGAAAAAAATGGCGACCACCACAAATCCGGTGGCGCTGTGAAACACCAGTTAAGCTCATAAGCCTTAACGCCATTCTCTACCCGACCGGGTAGAGAATTCACCCCGCCCCCGCTACTTTTACGCCGTTTCACGCCACCCGAATCAATTCAGTTGTAAAATGAGTCCAACACTTTGTTGATGCGTTAACAACTTATGGCTCAAATCTCTGTAGCCGATTTATACAAGCAGATTCGCAGTAAACTCAAATTGAAATGGGTAGCAGGCGAGTCTGGCGGTCAGAAAATTCTCAATTCAGGCACTGTGACCAAGCCTTCACTGGCACTGGTCGGGCATTTGAATTTTGTGCACCCCAACCGGGTGCAAGTGTTGGGCTGTGCCGAAATGGACTACCTCGGTGGGCTCAGCATCCTGGCCATGCAACAGGCGGTAAGCAACCTGTTTTCAACCGACCTGGCCATGGTCGTGGTCGCCAATGGCGAAAAAGTACCCTCGGTCATGCTGGAAGCCGCACAACAATCGCAAACCCCCTTATTCACGACGCCCATGATCAGCCCGCAACTGATGGAATTACTCAGCCATTATCTGGCGGTAGCGACGGCAGAAACCACCAGCCTGCATGGTGTGTTTATGGAGGTACAAGGCTTTGGCGTGCTGATTACCGGCAGTGCGGCGATTGGTAAAAGCGAGCTGGCGCTCGAGCTGATTTCACGGGGTCATCGGCTGGTGGCAGATGATATTGTGGATTTTTACCGGGTCTCGCCCGAACGCATTGAAGGCCGCTGCCCGGAGCTGTTGCAAGACTTTCTGGAGGTGCGCGGTCTCGGCATTTTGAATATCCGCGCACTCTATGGCGATAATGCAGTCAAACCAACCAAACCGCTGGATATGATGATACAGCTGGAGCTGGCCGACGAATTGAAGCCGCAGGACCTGGACCGGCTCAGTGCCAACCGGCAGACGCAACAAGTGCTGGATGTAGAGATCAGCAAGGTCATTATCCCGATTGCGGCCGGACGCAACATTGCGGTACTGGTAGAAGCCGCCGTACGCAATCACATGTTGCTGTTGCGTGGCGTCAATGCCACCAAACAACTGACACAGCGGCAAAAACAGATCATGCTCAGAGAAAGCAAATTACGATGACATCCACAGGGTTAAGCACATGCAACTGGTGATTGTGACCGGGCTCTCCGGCTCGGGTAAAACCATTGCCTTGCGCGTGTTTGAAGACAGCGGCTATTACTGCATTGATAACCTGCCTGCCACCTTGCTGCCGCATATCCAGAGCCATGTGGCCAACCGTGATGCGGCCAAAGTGGCGGTGAGTATTGATAGCCGCAGCATTGCGATTGAGTCTTTACCCGACATCCTGAAAACCCTCAAGAGCCAGGGCATTGCCGCGCATCTGCTGTTTCTGGATGCCAGCCTGGAGACGCTGGTCAAGCGCTTTTCTGAAACCCGGCGCAAACACCCGCTCAGCACGCCAGATCAAGCACTGGCCGAGAGCATTAAACATGAGCGTGACTTGCTGTCTGGCCTGAATAATCTGGGCCACCATGTGGATACCAGCAACCTGTCATCCAATGCCTTGCGCAACCACACCCGGGACTGGATGCTGCAAATTGAACAAAGCTATTTGCCCGCCCGCTCGCATTCGCTGGTGCTGTCGTTTATCTCGTTTGGCTTTAAACATGGCATTCCACTCGATGCCGACTTTGTGTTTGATGTGCGCAGCCTGCCCAACCCGCATTACGATCCGATTTTGCGACCTTACAATGGCACGCAGGCGCCGATACAGCAGTTTTTGCAAAATGAATCACAGGTGCTTGAAATGCAGCAAGACATTCAGCACTATATCGAAAAATGGCTACCAAGCTTTTATCACGACCATCGCAGCTATGTCACGGTAGGCATCGGCTGCACCGGGGGGCAACACCGTTCCGTCTATCTGGTGGAACAATTGGGGGCGTATTTCAAGCAACAGCATCAAGTCATGATTCGCCACCGCGAACTGCAGGATGCCGCCGCGATCGCTACCCCGTAACGAGACTCTGAAAGTACATTTATGATTGGTGTTTTGATTATTGCGCACGGTAGCCTGGGACCCAGCCTGATTGACTGCGCCACACATGTGATGGGCAACCGCCCGGCACAGCTGGATTATCTGGAAATTTCAAAAAATGATGACCCGGCAACGGTACTGCCCAAGGCGCAGGCACTGGTGCAAAGCCTGGACAGTGGCCAGGGGGTGCTGGTGTTGTCAGATATTTATGGTGCAACCCCGTGCAACATTGTCACCAAACTGCTGACACCAGACGAGACCGAGGGCGTGGCTGGCGTGAACCTGCCCATGCTGGTGCGCGTGCTCAACTACCGTCACGAGGGTTTGCACTCCTGCATCCAGAAGGCCCTCAGCGGTGGCCGCGACGGCGTTGTCCACTTTACCAAAACCACTTGTCATCACGCACAATAACCTCATAAAACATGGCCAAACTTTCTTTAGAAATCATCAATAAACTCGGCTTGCACGCACGCGCCTCCACCAAATTCACCCAAACTGCCAGCCAGTTCAAGAGCGAAGTCTGGGTGGAAAAGAATGGCCGTCGGGTCAATGCCAAAAGCATTATGGGCGTGATGATGCTGGCCGCCGCCAAGGGCAGCATCATTGACATTGAAGCCACCGGCCCGGATGAAGATCAGGCGCTGGCCGCACTCGAAGCACTGGTTAACGACTATTTTGGCGAGGGTGAATAATTGACCAGCTTTAGCATGCATGGCGTCGGGGTATCGAGTGGCATTGCCATCGGCCATGCACACCTGATTTCGCATGCCCTGCTCGAAGTCGTGCACTTCAAAATTGAGGCGTCTGCTATCGACGAGGAAATTGCCCGCTTTGAACGTGCAATCGGTCTGGTCAAGCACGACCTGGAACAGCTCAAAGCACAACTGCCCAAAAATGCCCCGGCTGAACTGAGTGCCTTTATCAATACCCACTTAGCCATGCTGACTGACAAATCATTGTCAGAAGCGCCTAAAGCCATTATCCGTAATGAGCTGTGCAACGCCGAATGGGCGCTCAAACAGCAAATGGATGATATCGTCGCCCAGTTTGACGCGATTGAAGACGCCTATTTGCGTGAGCGCAAGCAGGATGTGGTGCAGGTGGTCGAGCGTGTAATCAAGGTCTTGTTGGGCCGCGACCAACTCGCCGCCAGCGAGAAAAAACTGCAAGCCAGACAAGAGCGCGCCATGATTCTGGTGGCGCATGATGTCTCCCCGGCAGATGCCATCCAGTTCAAACATCACCAGTTTGCAGCCTTTATCACCGATGTCGGCGGTGTCACGTCGCATACGGCGATTCTGGCCCGCAGCCTGAATATTCCATCCATCGTTGCCTTGCAGCGCGCCCGTGACCTGATCAATGACGGCGAACTGATGATAGTCGACGGCAGCGAGGGTGTGGTCATCGTCAATCCTGACCCTGAGGTACTGGCGGAATACCAACTCAAGCAAAACCAGTGGCAACTTGCCCAGCAAAAGCTGCAACGGATTAAAACGACCAAGGCCGTCACCGTGGATGGGGTGGCGATTGACTTACTGGCCAATATTGAAGTGCCTGACGATGTGGTTGCTGCCAAAGCCTCGGGCGCCGTCGGCGTAGGCTTATACCGGACCGAGTTCCTGTTTATGAATCGCACCGAAATGCCCGATGAGCAGGAACAGTTTGAAGCCTACAAACATGTGGCGGAGGCCATGAAAGGCCAGCCGGTCACCATCCGCACGCTGGATATTGGCGCCGACAAGCAACTGAACCCGGATGAAGTGGTGACGGCCATCAACCCGGCGCTGGGCTTGCGTGCCGTGCGCTATTGCCTGGCCGAGCCGCATATTTTTCACAGCCAATTCCGCGCCCTGTTGCGTGCCTCGCACTATGGCCAGGTGAAAATCCTGATTCCCATGCTGTCCAACCTGGCAGAACTGCGACAAACCAAACTGCTGTTCGCCCGTGCCAAAGAATCGCTGCGCCAGCAAGGCATCCCGTTTGACGAGCAAGTGCCTATCGGCGGCATGATCGAAGTACCGGCCGCCGCCATCAATGCTGACGCCTTTGCCCAGGAGCTGGACTTTTTGTCCATAGGCACCAATGACCTGATTCAATATACGCTGGCGATTGACCGTGCCGACGATGCGGTGGCACATTTGTATAACCCTTTGCACCCAGCCGTCTTGCGCTTGATCCAGATGACGGTTGCCGCCGCCGCCAAATATGACAAGCCGGTCTCTGTCTGCGGCGAAATGGCGGGCGACATCAAACTGACGCGCTTGCTGGTTGGCATGGGCATGCGCCAGTTATCCATGCATCCGGCGCATATCCTGAGCGTGAAGTCGCAAATCCTGCAGAGCGAAGAAAACGTGCTGGCCAAACAAGCCAGAAAAATTCTGTCGCTCAATGATCTGGAGAAAATTGACCCACTGATTAAAAAATTAAATGGCGAAGTGCACTAACGCTGCACGGATGCCCTTGTATTAAACAAAACTCATCACCATCATCAATATATACAATGAGCCAAATGCGAACATTTGGCGAATAATACGCCTCTATCATCTATCGCATTCAACAAAGGATTTGCTGTGAGCACCAACCCATTACTTGCTTTTAGTGGCCTGCCCAAATTTAACGATATCCGTCCAGAGCACGTCTCCCCCGCCATTGACCAGTTACTGACAGAAGGCCGTGCCTTGGTAGAGCGCCTGGCGACTGCCAGCGAGACGCCCGACTGGCAAAACTTTGTGCAGCCGATTGAAGACTACTCGGAAAGACTGTCTCGCAGCTGGGGGCCGGTCGGGCACATGAACGCCGTGGTCAACACGCCAGAACTGCGTGAAGCCTATAATGAAAACCTGGCCAAACTGACCGATTTTTACAGCGACCTGTCACAGGATGAGCGCCTGTACGCCAAGTACAAAGCCATCCAGGCCAGCGCAGGTTACGCACAATTGAGCCGGGCACAACGCAAGATTATCGACAACGAAGTGCGTGGCTTCAAACTGGGCGGTGCCGAGCTGCCGCCAGCCGAAAAAGTACGCTTCAAGGAAATCGCCGAACAACTATCCAAACTGGGCAGCAAGTTTGAAGAAAATATCCTCGATACCACCAACGACTTCAAGCATCTGGTGACAGACGCAGCCGAACTCACAGGGCTGCCTGAGGACGCCTTGCAAGCGGCCGCCGAAGCTGCAAAAGCAGAGGAGAAAACCGGCTATCTGTTTACGCTGCACTTCCCGTCTTACATGCCGGTCATGCAATACTGCGACAACCGCGCCCTGCGTGAAACGCTGTATCGGGCCTATGCTACGCGCGCCTCAGAATTCAGTAAACCCGAATGGGATAACACCGCCCTGATCGCTGACCTGCTCAAACTCAAGCAGGAAGAAGCGCAACTGTTAGGCTTTAAAAACTATGCTGAACTGTCGCTAGCGACCAAGATGGCAGATACGCCGGCACAGGTGATTGAATTTCTGGACACCCTGGCCAAGCGGGCCAAACCCTATGCCGAAAAAGACATGGCCGAACTCAAGGCCTATGCCGAAAAGCTGGGCTTTAGCGACATGCAGGCCTGGGATGTGTCCTACATCAGCGAAAAACTGCGCCAGGACAAATACGCGTTTTCAGATCAGGAAGTCAAACAATACTTCCCCGAAGACAAGGTGCTGGCAGGCCTGTTTAAAGTGGTGGAAACCATTTTTGGCGTGCAGGTGCGCAAAACCGATGCGCCGTTATGGCATAAGGATGCGGGTTTTTATGAGATCAGCGACCAGCAGCGCCAGCCAATTGCCTATTTCTATCTGGACTTGTATGCGCGGCATGGCAAACGCGGGGGCGCCTGGATGGATGAGTGCATTACCCGCCGCAAAATTGCCAATGGCATAGAGCTGCCGGTTGCCTACCTGACCTGTAACTTCTCGGCACCCGTTGGCGACAAACCTGCGCTGTTCACCCATGACGAAGTGATCACGCTGTTCCATGAATTTGGTCACGGCCTGCACCACATGCTAACCCAGGTCGAGGAATACAGTGTTTCCGGCATTAAGGGCGTGGAATGGGACGCGGTCGAACTCCCCAGCCAGTTTATGGAAAACTTCTGCTGGGAATGGGACGTGCTGCGCCATATGACGGCGCATGTCGACACTGGTGAGCAACTGCCGCGCGCACTGTTCGACAAAATGGTCGCCGCCAAAAACTTCCAGGCCGGCATGCAAACCGTGCGCCAGATCGAGTTTTCATTGTTTGATATGCGTTTGCACAGCAGCTTTGACCCGGCAGGCAAGCAGACGGCACTCGACGTGCTCGAACAGGTGCGTGATGAAGTGGCCGTGTTGCGTCCGCCGAAATGGAACCGTTTCCCCAATAGCTTTAGCCATATTTTTGCAGGCGGTTATGCCGCAGGCTACTACAGCTACAAATGGGCAGAAGTGCTATCTGCGGATGCCTATAGCCTATTTGAAGAGCTGGGCGTGTTGTCTGCCGAGGCAGGCAGCCGCTTTAAAAACGAGGTGCTGGCACAAGGTGGCGCACGTCCGGCCATGGAGTCTTTTGTTGCCTTTAGAGGTCGCGAGCCGAGTATGGATGCGTTGTTACGCCACAACGGCATGGCAAGTTAATCACTTTGTACATCTAGCCAAGTGTCTGACACTTGGCTTTTTTACACGCACCCGCTATGCTAGCCAGATCGTTTTAAGGATTAAAAATGTCTCGTCTGCCCCTCTGTGTGTTACTGATTGCCTTGTTGCCGACGGTGGCGTTTGCCGCCAAAGAAGAAGCAGATGATATTCAAGCCAAAACCGCCAATGGCGATGAAGTGGTGCTGCACGCCAATGGCTACTGGGAGTTTAAGGATGCCAAAAAAGCCGAGGAAGCCAAAGTCAAAGTCGAACAATTTGAGCGGAGTAATAGCTGTCCCTTGGGTATGCGGCCCAGCTTTTTGGGTGTCGGCCGTTGCATCGCGTTTGACGACCCCATCCTCAAGCGGGGTTCACTGAGCGGCAAGGGCCGCTAATTTGCGGCCACGCGAACCTCAGACAAGCACTAAAACAGGGCAGCCATCGCTGCCCTGTGTCATTTTCAAATATCCCGCGCACAGCAAGTGCAGGGCACGGGCCGCAAGCACAAGCCATTGTGCGCAATATTTAGCCAACGTCCCCCAGTAGGAACGCCACTTGCTTATTTCAGGTTTTAGATGCATTGATGGAGCCTCATGATTAATTCTCTCGATTTTGCCCGCCACGGCGACAAACAAAACTCCGCCTTTTTTGAAGAGTATTTGCAAAAGCTGCTCGAAGAGCGCGACCAGCTCGGGCTGACCGACATGATTCAGGAAATCGATGCGCTGATGATTACGGTAGACCCTGATCATTCGATCCAGTACATCGCCGAACTGTCTTTAATGACCTCTTACCATTATCTGGTGACACTGGAGAGTGAGAAGCACTGGACGCATATTCTGCGCATAGACCTCGACTCGCCGGATTTACTGGTCCGAGAGGTGAAAGACCCTAACTTCAGGGGGATTTTCCGCGCACTCAACGAGATCTATCCTGTTGGGGCGCGCAAACCAAATAGCCGCTACATGGGTGAAATCATCCGCGTTACCAATATGCACGAGGTGGTGAAGTTACAGGAAGAACGCGAATTCCGCTTTTTTACCCAGGACGAAGTGCGCAAACTGGAATTGCCGGGCAATGTGGCGATCAGCAAACCTTCGCCCTACACGCATAATATCGTTGGCTATATGAAACGCGAGCCGGATGAATTACGCGTGTATGCGCTTGGTATCAGTACCATCCGCGCCGATGTGCAAGCCGCGTATGAAGAGGCTAAAAACCTGCAGGCCAAGCTGCGCATAGACGATTTGATTTTGCCGGTGGATCACCTGGCCACCCGCGTTTATAGCCAAAACCGTGAGGTGGCGATTCTCGAATACCTGTCCTGGTCCAGCTACTTTTTCTGGGGCGCCTATAACATCTGGGATCAGAACTCCTCCACCAATGTGACCAAGAGCGTGCATGGTTTCCCAGAAACCAAGAGTCCGGCCAAAGTGTTTACCGCCAACAATACGCCTTATTTTGTTAACCACCTGGAAAAACTGCCCTCGCCGACCGAGACCTTTGTGCGTAACTATGGCCCGCGCTTGCACCATATCGCCTTATCAGTCAAAGATGGCACCCGTGACGGCAAGGAAAATATCGAATTTGTCGTCGATGCCATTGCCAGCCAGGGCAAAGGCTTTCTGCTCGATGTGATTGGCTCCAAGGAAGAAGGCCTGAAACAGATTTTCTCTAATGCCTCTGAACACTCCTCGCTGATTATTGAATATGTACAACGCTATGACGGCTTTGATGGCTTTTTCACCCGGGATAACGTGGCCAAGCTGACAGAGGCCGCCGGGGTGGAAGAAGGCGTGCTGGAGCAACAGGCAAGATTGAGTCAGCGCGCTGGGAAATAACGGACGTGCACAGGTTGATCTATACTTAGACTCTTTACGCTCAGGCTTTGACGCCTAGACCAAGGATTTTGTATGGATCACGCATTCTGGCACAGTCGCTGGCAAAACCAGCAAATTGGCTTTCATCTCGACCAAGCCAACCCGCTTCTGGTCAGCCACTTTCATCATTTGGCATTAACGGCCGGGCAGTGTATTTTTGTGCCCTTGTGCGGAAAATCGCTGGATATCCCCTGGCTGTTAGACCAAGGGCTACAAGTGGTGGGCATAGAACTGAGCCCACTCGCGGTGAAAGCGTTGTTCCAAGAGCTGGCGCTGACGCCAGAAGTAGAAGAGATGGGGGCGATCACCTGTTACCGTGCCGGGCCACTGACTGTGTTTAATGGCGACTTTTTTGCCCTCAGCCAGACACAACTGAAGCAGGCGCAAGTAGGTCAGATAGATGCGGCCTATGACCGCGCCGCACTGGTGGCCCTGCCCGCTGACATGCGCCCACGCTACAGCCAGCATTTGACCGCCTTGACCGCACACGCCAAACAATTGCTGGTGAGTTTTGACTATGACCAATCACTACAAGCCGGACCACCGTTTAGTGTCGATGCCCAAGCAGTGCAACAACTGTACGGCAAGGACTTTAGATTAAGCCTCTTGGCCGATGTACCGCTGGCGGGTGGCCTTAAGGGCAAATGCCCGGCACAAGAACAAGTCTGGTTGTTGCAGGCCTTATCGTAAAATGCTGCTACTGATTGAATAATTAAATATCAAGACATACTAAAGTAATATGAGTCTTTGGCGAACCTCCAGATTGTATGTACTACCATTTTTATGTTTTTTTTCTTTCATCCTACATGCAGAAGAGGATAGTAACTGGTGTAATACTGCCAATACAGATTATGTTCTTGAATGGGATGTAACAAACTCAAAAGATTTACTCGAAAGAACTTTGCTGGTAAAAAATAAATCATCCGGCAATACTTTTGCCACTTTAAATGGTGAAGCTAGTCCCACTCCGGAAATTAGCCAGAGTTTTTATCTTGATGATTATAACTTTGATGGATGCCAAGATATTTCATGGGTAAGCGGAATGAATGCAAGAGGCGATGTCACTTATACGGTTTTTTTATACAGTCAACCCACCCGCAAATTTATTTATTCTGACGACCTGTCAGCTATATCCAATCTGAAAATTAGCCAACAGCCTAATTGCTTGTCTGAATCTGAGGCGAATACCTATGAAGACTTTTATGGTGGTACTAGCTCAACTTATTGTTGGATCAAAGGTAAACTTGTGGAGACAGAACGCTCTGAATTATCACTAGACTCTGAACACAAATGCGCAAAATTTCAACAATTTAGGCTTAATAATGATGGTTTTTTAAGTCTCACCGGGGAGTCTTGTGAGCGTTTTGTGCCCTAGCTGATTCGAAAGCTTCACGTCAAACAGTTTATGAACGTCTCGTGACTCTGATGCCAGTGCTGCAAGCTTTCCACCACATGAAACGCCTGTGCCCGCACCAGGTCGCCCGGTTGTTTTAAATCAGGCACCACAATCACGCGCAAGCCTGCGGCAATAGCGGCTTGTGCGCCGAGTTCACTGTCTTCAAACGCAATGCATTCGTCTGCCTGCAAGCCCAGTTTTTCCAGGGCCAGCAGGTAGATGTCTGGGTTGGGCTTGCCGCGCTGCACCTCCTGGCCACTAGTGATGTGGTCAAAGTAATCCAGCACACCCGTATGGCTCAGACGGTGGGTAATATGCGGGATGGGGGAAGAAGAAGCGACACTGCAAGTGACGCCTGCGTCACGGTAAAACTGTAATAGCTCAAGCACACCCGTTTTGAGCGGGAACACATGGTTGCGTGCATCAAGATAGGTGTTCAGGCCAGCAATCACCTGCTGCATATGATGTTCGCCGTTGAGTTGCTCTGCCATGATCCGGCTGGAGTCTGACCAGATCCGCCCCACCAGTTGCACATATTGCTGCTCGGTATAAGTGATGCCTATGCTGGCGGCGGCTTCAATACAACCTTGCATGATGATACGTTCAGAATCGATCAGCAGACCGTCCATGTCAAAAATTGCGGCTTTAATCACTGGCAAACCCGTTTGGCGAACAAAGCGATATTTTATCGCGTCTTTGCAGGTGAGATCACAGGAATATCACGCTTGCCCGGCGTAGGCCAACGGCGTGACGGTGACACTGACCTTAAGCTGCTGCTGACCGCCACCCAGCACCACACCACGCATAGGTGAGACATCACCAAAATCGCGGCCCCAGGCCACGGTAATGTGCTCTTGCTGGACCAGACAATTATTGGTCGGATCAAAGTCTACCCAGCCATAGACCGGGCAATAGACAGACACCCAGGCGTGCGATGCATCGGCGCCGACCAGGCGCGGCTGGCCTGCGGGTGGATGGGTAAGGATATAACCGCTGACATAACGGCAGGCCAAACCGATAGAGCGTAGCGCGCCTATCATCAGATGGGCAAAGTCCTGGCACACCCCGCGGCGGCCTTTGAGCACCGTATCCAGCGGGGTAGAGACATCGGTGGCTTGTGGGTCAAATTCAAACTCGGTATAAATTTTTTGCGTCAGCGCCATGGCGGCTTCCAGCACCGGTCGCTGCGGGGTAAAGCAGCTCAGGGCGAAACTGGCCAGCGCTTCGCTACAGGTCACGCGCCTGGTGGCATACACATAGGGCGCAGCATCCAGGTGGTGTGTGTCCTGATCTTTTAACAAAGTCTGCACCTGCTCCCAGGGTGGGCTTTGCACAAGCTCAGCCATCTTTGGCCGTGGCTGGATATCGACCTGGAATCTGGAGGTGACTTCGAGTGACTGGTGGGGTGTCAGTAGCGTGAAGTAGTCATTGTGGTTGCCGAAGAAATCCAGCCGCCGCGACTGTTCCGCCGGCTGCGGCTCACAGGCCAGCGTATAAGAAACGCATTGCTGAAATGCGGTTTGACGGGGCATTAAATGCAGTAATTGCTGCGATTGAATCACGGGCACATCGTAGCGATAAATGGTTTGGTGTTCGACCTGATAGCGCATGCGGGTCCTTAATGACCAGAGATGACGACCGGACTGGCATAGCTGAAAAAACGCAGGCTGAGGCGGTCAGACAGCGTTAAAGTCACCTCGTAGGTGTGATTGAGCCAGGCTGACAACTCTGGACTGCCTTGCATAAAGCAGGTGTCCGGGTCCAGTTGTAGCAACGCTTGCCAGCAGGCTTTCAGCTCGGCGGCAATGCCGCCTGCATTGTCATGGGCATCCATCTCTTCGAGATATTTCACCAAGCCCTTGATTTGAAAAACGATGGCATTGGGATTATTGCCATCCATCAACAGTAAATCCAGCACAGGCAACCATTCGGGTTGCGAGGCGTAGCGGGCACGGTAAGTGACCAGGTTATTGGTCACTTGTAGCAACCACTCAAGATTACTATGTTGTGGCATTTGCAAGGCACGGCTTAATAACACACACATAAACTGCAAGCGCTCAATACGGCGTCCCAGCGACATAAACCGCCAGCCCAGATCACGCGTCATCCAGTCCATGGCAAAGCCGGTCAAGGTGACAAAATGATTCACGGCCTGCTCGATATACGACATCGCATCCTGCAAGGTGGCATGCGCGTGCCGGGTAATAAACTGCCGTGACAATACGTTCACGGTCCGCCAGTGGTCATTGGAGATGCGCTCACGCAGGTTGAACGCCTGTTGATACAACTGCTGCACGCTGGTGGCCAGACTGCCGGACTGCTGCGAGAACACGGCTTGTACCAGCAACGGCTCAATATCATCATCACTGTACGGTTGCCATTTCGCCCATTCTTCATCATCTTTAGGCGAGGGCAACAGGTCAAACCACTGACACAAGCCCTGCATGGTCGGCCACTCGCCTTCGCGCGATTCTGGCGTGTATTCGAGCAAGGCGCGCAAGGTGGCGCGTAACATCATGGCTTTTTGCAGGTTGCGCACTGAATAGCGGCCATACCAGAACATGTTTTCTGCCATGCGGCTGGAGAGCGAGGTGTTTTCACGCACCAGGTCCTGACTGGAGGTGGTTTTGCGCAACAAGCTGAACGCCGACTGCGTAAACTCCGAAAGCACCCAGGTGTCTTTGCTGGTGCCGCCACGCTGCATGCTCACCACGCGGCTATCTTTACCGCTGGCGACGCGGGAAAGGCCGCCAGGCATCACCGCATAGCCATTGGGGGTAGCAAAGGCATAGACACGCAAACTCACTGCCAAGCTGCCCATTTGTGGTTGGTGATGATGATTGCTCAGCACAGGCGCATGTGAAATATCCACTTGTTCCTGGGCAATATAATGGCCGGGCTGCGCACGCAGCTTGGCAATCAGCGCCTCTTTTTGCGTGGCATTGAGATCCTCGCCAAAAATGGGCGAAGATTGCATTTGCGGGTAAGCCGGTTTGATCACCAGATCATCCAGATGCTGGATCACATAGTCAAGCGCCGCAGATTCACCACACCACCAGGTCGCCACCGAAGGCATGTGCAACGACTCCCCGAGCAGCGACTGGCACAAGTTGGGCAAAAAGCCCAGCAAAGCCCCAGATTGCAACAAGTTGGCGCCCAGCGCATTGGCAATCAGCACATTGCCCAGTCGGGCGGCCTGGGTCAACCCGGCCACGCCTAACAGCGACTCGGCGTTGAGTTCCAACGGGTCACAATAATCATCGTCAATGCGGCGCAAAATGGCGTGCACAGGCTTGAGCCCGGCGATGGTTTTGAGCCAGACCACGCCGTTGCGCACCGTCAGGTCGTTGCCTTGCACCAGAGGATAGCCCAGATAACCAGCTAAAAATGACTGCTCGTGGTAGGTTTCGTTATACGGTCCTGGCGTCAAAATCACCACCAGTGGCGGCTCCCCCTGACTCAGTGGCGCGATGCCAGGGACAGTCTGTGCCTGATTTTGTGCAACGCGGTGCCCCCAATGTGCCAGACTGTCACGCATGCTGGCAAAAAAGCCGCTCAAGCGCTCAATATTGAGGTCGCGGAACATTTCGGGGAACACACTGGAAATAATGGTACGGTTTTCCAGCGCATAACCAGCCCCGGTGGGCGACTGGGTCCGGTCAGACACCACCCACCACTGCCCGTTGGGCGAGCGCGCAATATCCACGGCATAGTTATGCAGGGCAATATTGTCGTAATGCGGGATGCCGACACAAGAAGGCAAAAAGCCGTTATGACCGTAAATCAGCGCCGGCGGCAGTTGGCCGCTGGCAAACAGGCGTTGTTCACCATATACGTCCAGTAACACCTGATTGAGTAAGGTGGCCCGCTGCGCCACGGCAGCAGCGATATGCTGCCACTCATGCGAGGGAATAATCAGCGGCAAGACATCCAGATCCCACGGCCGCTGCACGCCATGCGTGTCTGCATAGACGTTATACGTCACGCCATTATCACGAATCTGACGCTGCACGGCCTCCATGCGCTTGCGCATGACGGCCGGCTCTTCACTCTCCAGCTGAGAAACCAGGGCCTGCCAGTGCGGACGTGGCTGGCCCCTGCCATCCAACAGTTCGTTATAGCGGTCAGAAAAATAAAGTTGATTAAGCACTGGTTGCATGCGTGGTTAAGCGAGGATCATGGTGCGACTCAAACGCGCGGCCTCTTAAACAAGACCTTGAGTGTAACAGGATGTTCACACATTAGGCTGCCATCGCAGATCAAGCGTAAATGGAAAACGTGGATTCGGTGGTTCTTTTACCACAGTCACCTTGCCCGCCGTATGGCCATGCGCCCAGAAGCGTGCAAACCGCCGTGCCTCAGCTTCATTGGCATTCACCGGGAACGTATTGTAATTGCGCCCCCCTGGGTGCGAGACATGGTAGGTGCATCCTCCCAGGGATTTTTCACTCCAGGTATCGACCAGATCAAACACCAGCGGCGCTTGCACCGGAATGGTCGGATGCAGCGCTGACCACGGACTCCAGGCACGGAAGCGGATGCCAGCCACATATTCCCCGGCATGGCCGGTTGGTTGCAGCGGCAAGGGTCGGCCATTACAGGTCACCACATGGCGACCATCGGTCAGGCCCCGCACACGCAACTGCATGCGCTCGACGGAAGAGTCCACGTAACGCGCGGTGCCCCCGCCCGCCATTTCTTCGCCCAGTACATTCCAAGGCTCTATGGCCTGGCGCAACTCCAGCTCCACGCCATGATAAGCCGCGGTGCCATAGCGCGGAAAACGGAACTCGACAAAGGGCTCAAACCAGCGCTGTTCAAAGGCATAACCTGCATCGCGCAAATCGGCCACGACATCGGCGATGTCTTGCGCCACGAAGTGCGGCAACATCCAGCGGTCATGCAACTCGGTGCCCCAGTGCACCAGTTTGCCGGTATATGGCGTTTTCCAGAAGCGGGCCACCAGCGCACGCAGTAAAAGGCTTTGCAGCAAACTCATGCGCGCATGCGGCGGCATTTCAAAAGCACGGAATTCCACCAGCCCGAGGCGACCAGTGGGGCCATCCGGCGAATAGAGTTTGTCGATGGAAAACTCCGAGCGGTGCGTGTTACCGGTTAAATCCACCAGCAAATTGCGCAGTAGCCGGTCAACCAGCCACGGCTGCTCGCTTTCTTTGCCTGCGGGTAAGGCTTGTTCCATCTGCTGAAAAGCAATCGCCAACTCATACAAATTGTCATCCCTGGCCTCATCCACGCGCGGCGCCTGACTGGTCGGCCCAATAAAAGTCCCTGAAAACAGATAAGACAAGGCGGGGTGATTTTGCCAGTAGGTAATCAGGCTACGTAATACATCCGGGCGCCGCAACATGGGGCTATCCGCCGGCGTTTCCCCACCCAGCGTGACATGGTTACCGCCGCCAGTGCCGGTGTGGCGGCCATCCAGCATGAATTTCTCGGTGCCGAGCCGGCATAGACGCGCCTCGTCGTACAAGACGTTGATGTTTGTCACCAGCTCTTTCCAGGTTTTCGCCGGGTGGATATTCACTTCGATCACGCCGGGGTCCGGCGTCACACTGAGCAACTTGAGCCTGCTGTCGCGTGGTGGGGGATAGCCTTCCAGCCACAGTTTGAGTTTCAAATCGGCCGCAGTTTGCTCAATGGCACTTAGTAAATCCAGATAGTCTTCCAGTCGACTCACTGGCGGCATAAACACATACAGCCGGCCATTGCGCACCTGTACGCATAACGCGGTATGGACCACTTCCCGGGCCAGCGGCTGCACTGTTTTGTGCTTGATCCGCACCGTGGGTGATTTGGCGGTCGCCAACGCTGCCTGTGGCTCAAACGGGTCCAGGGGAAATTCTGGCTCCATCTCTGCAGGCAACTGCCATGGCAGCGAGGACAAGGGCAAGCGCAAGCCCATGGGCGAGTCACCACCCAGCAGATACAAATGTTCGCGGCGCAACGGCCACTTGCTGGTCAGCCATGCCCCGGCAGACTGGCTCTCGTCCGGCTTGAGCGGCATAACATAACCAACCACTTGCCCCAAGCCCTGGTTGAGCAAATCTGCCAGCCGTTTGCGCTCTGTCGCATCCTGCAAATCCAGCTTGAGCGGATCGAGATTCACCGGTAACTGCTGCTCTTGTTGCGCGAGACTCATCACATCTTCATATGCGGCAATCACACAAGCTTTGGGAAAGCCCAACATGTCGGCCAGATGCCGGGAAAAAGCTTCTGCCTGCGCTACGCCATAGCCGTCATTATGACCTTCGGCTGAAAACAGGCTGGCATCGCGCCACACCGGCTTGCCATCCGGGCGCCAGTAAATATTGATGGCCCAGCGCGGCAAAGGCTCACCGGGATACCATTTGCCCTGGCCATAATGCAAAAAGCCATCCGGGGCAAAGTGCGCTTTCAGGCGCAAAGCCAGGTCACCGGCCAGTTGCCGCTTGTGATCTCCCAGTGCCAGGGTGTTCCATTGTGCGCCATCCATATCATCAATCGACACAAAAGTCGGTTCGCCGCCTTGCGTCAGCCGCACATCGTGTTTTTTGAGCTCAACATCCACCTTGTCACCCAGCTTGAGGATGGCCTGCCAGTCCGCTTCGCTGTAAGGCTTGGTCACGCGCGGGTCTTCGTGAATGCGCGTTACTGTCATCTCATGCGTGAACGTGACCTCGGCGATATCGGTAAAGCCAGTCACTGGCGCTGCCGAGGAAGGAATCGCCGTACACGCCAACGGAATATGCCCCTCTCCGGCCATCAGTCCAGAGGTAGGATCTAACCCAACCCATCCTGCGCCGGGAATAAACACCTCGGTCCAGGCATGCAAATCGGTAAAATCCTTGTCGGTGCCACTGGGGCCATCCAGCGCCGCAACGTCGGCCTTGAGCTGAATCAGGTAGCCGGAAACAAAGCGCGCGGCCAAGCCCAGGTGGCGCATGATTTGCACCAGCAACCAGGCGGAGTCCCGGCAAGACCCTGTGCGCTTCTGCAGAGACTCTTCCGGGGTTTGTATGCCCGGCTCCATGCGCACGGTATAGCCGATTTCAGCCTGCAAACGCTGATTGACGGCCACCAGAAAGTCGACAATGCCGACTTCGGGTTTGATCACGGCTTGCCGCATTTCCGTCATCCACGCCTGCAACAAGGGCCCGACCGGATCGGGCTGCAAATAGGCGGTCAGCTCGAACGCCTGCTGCGCGGTATAGTTAAAGGGGTAATGCTCGGCATATTTCTCGACAAAAAAATCAAACGGATTGATGACGGTCATATCTGCCACCAAATCGACCGTAAAGTCGAGCTCACGCACCATTTCGGGGAATACGTAACGGGCAATGTAGTTGCCGTAGGGGTCTTGCTGCCAGTTGATAAAATGCTGCTCAGGATTAACCGTCAGCGAATACGACAAAATCGGCGTGCGCGCGTGGGCAGCGGGCTTGAGGCGGACTTCGTGTGGCGAAAGATTGACCAGGCGGTCAAATTGATAGCGGGTGCGGTGATGTAAAGCGACGCGTATAGCCACTGCTGATCCTCAATAATATTATGATTTTAAGCAGTGTGATGCAGGAAATATGCCAGCCACGCCAAAACCCAGCGCGTGGCGGCAATTAAACGCTAACCCTGATCGACTTACTTGCTGCCGCCTACCAGATTTTTGACCGCGCTCACCACATCGCCTGGCAACACCACAATTTTGCTATTGTTGGAGTCGGCCATTTTTTGCATTGATTGAATATAACGGTCCCCCAGCAAAAAGGTGGCGGAGGTATTGTTTTCCTTGACCGCCTCGGCAATCATTTTAATCGCCGCTGCTGAGGCTTGAGCCCCCACCATTTGCGCCTCTGCGTCTTTACGCGCGGCTTCCAGGCGGGCTTCGGCATTCAAGATCAAAGACTGCTTGGCGCCTTCGGCTTCGGTCACCACCGCCACACGCTCCCGCTCGGCCGCTGCCTGACGCTCCATCGCATCCTGCATATTGGCAGAGGGTTTGATGTCTTGAATCTCCACACTTTTCACGGTGAGACCCCAGTCCAGCGCCTCATCGGCAATCGCCTCTTTAAGCTCGGCCTTGATCCGGTCACGCGAGGTCAGCGCATGATTCAGATCCATGCCGCCGATGATAGAACGCAAACTGGTTTGCACCATGTTGCGCATGGCTTCGCGAAAGTTTTCGATGCCGTAGACCGCACGCTCGATATTAGTCACCTTGATAAACGCCACCGCATTGGCCAGAATCACCGCGTTATCACGGGTGATCACCTCCTGCTCTGGGACATCGAGAATGATGTCTTTGGTGGTCACCTTGTAACTGACATTACTGAATACCGGGTTGATCACATTGAGGCCTGGCTTGAGAATGCCGGCAAATTTACCGAGCCGCTCGACCACCCATTCTTCGCCCTGCGGCACAATACGTACCCCTTTCACGATGGCGATCACTACCAGTACGATGACAATGACACTGACTTCGGTCATAACGACTCCCCTCAATAATTAAAACGATTAACCGTGGTGGGCAGGCGCCACACGCAGGCTGTTGCCTTCCACGGCGACAATGATTGCCGCTTGTTGCACAGCCATGGCCGTATCGGCATATGCCACCCATTCGCGGCTACCCAATACCCCTTGTGCAAACCGGATCTTGCCCGGTTGCATGGGAGAAATAGCCTCAATCACCACGCCTTCACGACCGATCTCCTCGCCCTGCGCCTGTCCAACCCGCAAGTCAGGCTTGCGTTTCTCCAGCTTGCGCATGATGGTCAAGGCCAGTGCCGCCAGCACGGCATAATTCAGGGCTTGTAAGGCCAATGACATCTCAGGCCAAAACAGAGTGAGCGCTGCCATTGCCAGTGCGGCAATGCCTAGCCATAACAAGTACAAGGTGCCGAGCAACATTTCCGAGCATAACAGCACCAGGCCCAATCCGCACCACCACCATCCTGTCTGCATAACCCGCTCCCCCCAAACCACGATGAATAAACGACCACGAATCTTTGAGCGCATGGTATCACTACTTGTGTCAAAATGGGGGAATGACTCAACCGCCTGTCCGCCTTACGCTTGCGACTGACCGCCGGGAACGGCTGGCACAAATCCGCACCTGCTTTCCGCAGGCCAGCGGACCAGATTTGGACGACCGCTGGCATGGCGGCCGCGTCACGGCATTGCAGCGAGTGGCGACCATTGATGCCGATGCGTATCACCAGACCCGGAATCATCTGGATGGCGCAGCCACCCGGCTTTCGCCTTACTTGCGCCACGGCTGTCTGTCCTTGCAAGAGACGGTGAACAGCGTCCGCCAAAGCGCTGGCAAGCGCGGTGTCAAACTGATTGCCGAGCTCAGCTATCGCGACTACTTCAGGCAGGTCTGGTACCGTTTTGGTGAGGCAATCAAACAACCCATGGAGTCACCTAAAGTGGCCCTGGGTACACAACCCTTGCCTGACTTTATTGCGCAGGGATTCACCGGGCTGGTATGCATGGATGAAATTGTGCGTCAGCTGCGGCAAGAGGGTTACGTACACAACCATGCCCGCATGTGGTTTGCAGCCTATGTATTGCACTGGTTAAAAGTAGACTGGCGCCAGGCGGCAGACTGGTTTGAACAAAACCTGCTGGATGGTGACCTAGCTTCCAATCACCTATCATGGCAATGGATAGGCGCCAGCTTTAGCCATAAACCTTATTTCTTCAACAAAGAGAATATCGTCAAATTCGGCGGCGGACACTGGTGCCAGCAATGTCCTGTGCGTTGCCCGTTCGATGCCAGCTACGAAACATTGCATCAACAATTGTTTGGCGCCCCTCCGCCGCAAACAGGTGATGAGGCTGCTGCCAGCCACAGCGCGTATTTGCCTGTGGAAATAACAGCGCAGCATTTGCCCCTTCGTGACGACAGTGCTGTGGTTTGGCTTCATGACGAAATGTTATCGCCAGAGCATGCTCTACTAAAGAGTAAGGCCCCTCGCGTCTTTGTATTTGACCCTGCACTTTATGGGCAATGGCCCCTGAAACGCCTGCAATTCATGGCCGATTGCCTGAGCGAAATCCCAGAGACAGACATATGGCTTGGCAGCACAGCACAAGTACTGGCAAGCTATTCGCAGAGGCATATCATCAGCCAGAACACTCCGAACGCGCTGCTCAAAGCAGCGGCTGACGATGCACGACTTACTTGGCTACAAGAACCCAGCCTCTATGACACCCACTTCAGCGACCATGAGCTGATGCGGTTTAGCCGCTACTGGAAAAAAGTTGAGCCGCTGGTGTTTACCAACGACGATGAACGATTTTCAAACGATCCAGCCACATAAAAAAAGCCGCCTTGCAAAGGCGGCTTTTTACTCACAGCAGCTCGATTAGCGCTGACGACGACGTTGCAACCAACCCATCAGGAACAGGCCAGAAATCAGCATCGAAACATTGGCTGGCTCAGGCACGGCACTGACGGACAATGCTTGGTTCACAAATTGACTGCCATTCAAGTCTGCATCGGTAAACTTGAACACAAAGAATTTGTTGGCCCCTGCAATGCCTGGCACAAAGTCATTATCATTGGCCACGTACAGGGTGTGATACAACACGCCACCTTCCATGATGTCCTCGCCAAATGTCATGCCTTCGAGCTTGGCAGGAATATTGGTATTGGTAATCCCGGCATTGATGAGCGCCGCTTTCAGGTCAAGGAACAAGCTTTTTTGCGCCGCATAACCCAGCAGGTTACTTTGGCCGCTGATCCCTGCGCCACTATTCAGAGAGCCAATATCCACCGCCTGGTCGCCCGCAACGCCATCGCCATTCACATCATTGAGGTCGATTTTGTAGATGCGTTTCACGTCGGCCTTGGACCCATCGCCCAACCCTTTACCATCACGCTCAAGCACAAGCAGGGTATGGTCGTTGACCGCCAGAATCTCGCTGCTGTTGTAGGTCTTGTTTTTATCTGAGAGGAAGTTGTCATAGACATACTGCTTGGTAGCACCCGTTTTCGTATCAATCGTCACGATACGGTTGGTACGGCTACCATCGCCACCATCCTGAATCAGCGGGCTTTGCTCAAAACCAACCAGTGTTTTGCCATCAGGCGTAATGGCCAGGCCTTCCATGCCTTTGTTGGCCACACGGCCGCTAGTATTGCCACTGATTTCATTCGCACCCTGGCTGCTCAAATTTTGCGCAGTAAATGCTGAAGGCAAGTTGTAGACATTGGTTCTGGCGCCGGTCGCACGGTCAAACTGATAGACATAAGGACCATATTCATCGCTGATATAAACGCTTTTGCCATCATTAGAAACGCGGATGGCCTCTGGGTCGAAACGGCCATTATTCGAGTTGCTGGAGTTGGTGCCTGCCAAAAAGTTATCTGAACGGCCATTGAAATAATATTTACCTGCATTTACAGTCGCGCCACTGCCCAATGTGTAGTTTTGGCCGCCCACGCTACCTGTACCAGCGGCGCCCGTGCCGTAGTTAAGCGGCGTATTGCTGTATAACAGCGTGGTGCCAGTCAAAGTCGGGGTCAGGCTATAACTGTAACTCGAACCATTGTAGGTTTGTTGCAAACTGAGGTTGAGCGTTTGAAAGCGCGAAATGTAAGAAGTGGTATTGTCTACCAGCGGGTTATACTCGCTAGCATTCGGGCCACGGTCTGGCAACGCCAGGAAAGTACTACCACCCGCCCAAGCCAGGCCAGAGCCTATGCCGCCCAATACATTCTGATGATCCACACCGTTTTCCAGCATGCCAGTGAAACTGGACAAGTCCGTGGTCCCGGACAAACTGCCAATAGCGATCAATGAAGGGGTTGCATTTGCCAAGGCAGGCAATGCCAGTGAAATCGCCACAGTCATGGCGGCTAATTTAAAAGTCATGTCAAAACTCCATAATTAAAAAATTTTGACTAAATTAATCGCTGGCAGTGAATTTAATATGACAGGACTAGTGCTACGGGGACAGGTGCTCCAGAACAAGGGGGCGGCTGTGGTAAAATCCCGCGCATGACTACACAAACCAATACATCCAGCTCTACCCGCGAACTCGCTAAATCCTTTGATCCGAAAACCATTGAAAGCCAGTGGTATGCTTTTTGGGAAGGCAAAGGCTATTACGCCGCCGGCATGAACCCGGAGGTCAAAGATAATTTCTGCATTTTGCTGCCGCCACCCAACGTGACCGGCACGCTGCACATGGGCCACGGTTTTAACCAGACCATCATGGATGCGCTGACCCGCTATCACCGTATGCGCGGGGATAACACCTTGTGGCAACCAGGCACCGACCACGCAGGCATTGCCACACAGATTGTGGTCGAGCGCCAGCTCGATGCGCAAGGCGTGAGCCGCCACGACCTCGGCCGCGAAAAATTCCTCGAAAAAGTCTGGGAATGGAAAGAATACTCAGGCGGCACCATCACCAAACAAATGCGCCGCCTCGGCACTTCGCCTGACTGGAGCCGTGAACGTTTTACCATGGACGCCGGGCTCAACAAGGTGGTCACCGAGAGCTTTGTCCGTTTGTATAACGAAGGCCTGATTTACCGTGGCAAACGGCTGGTGAACTGGGACGTGAAATTGGGCACTGCCGTTTCTGACCTGGAAGTGGTTCAGGAAGAAGAAGACGGCTCGATGTGGCATATCAACTATCCACTGGCGGATGGTTCAGGTCACCTGACTGTCGCAACGACCCGACCAGAAACGATGCTGGGTGATGTGGCGGTGATGGTGCACCCTGAGGATGAGCGTTATGCACATTTGATCGGTAAAAACGTGACTCTTCCGTTGTGCAACCGCGAAATTCCGATTATCGCGGATGATTACGTGGATAAGGAGTTTGGTACTGGCGTGGTCAAGGTCACGCCTGCACATGACTTTAATGACTATGCCGTTGGTCAGCGTCATGGATTAAAACCAATACAGGTAATTGACTTAACTGGACACATAATTACTGCAGACATTCATACTGGTCACGAGTCCAAATTTGATTATGTCGCTCCTCAAAGCGATGGTGGAAAAATGCTTCCTCCTCAAGACTTTATAGCAACTGCTGCTGATCTAGGTATTCCAAAGAATTACTGGGGTCTTGAGCGTTTTGCTGCCCGCAAACAAGTGGTTACCGACCTTGAGGCTGGCGGCTTTCTGGTGAAAGTTGAAAAACACAAATTGAAAGTGCCGCGGGGCGATCGTACCAATGTGGTGATTGAACCCATGCTCACCGACCAGTGGTTTGTGGCGATGAGCAAGCCTGGAGAAGATGGCAAAAGCATCACTGAAAAGGCGCTCGAAGTGGTAGCGGATGGCCAGATCAAGTTCTATCCGGAAAACTGGGTCAACACCTATAACCAGTGGCTGAACAATATTCAAGACTGGTGTATCTCACGTCAGTTATGGTGGGGGCATCAGATTCCGGCCTGGTATGGCGCAAATGGCGAAGTGTTTGTCGCGCATGATGAAGCTGAAGCCAAACAAATGGCAGCACAAGCGGGTTATACCGGCAACCTGAAACGTGATGAGGATGTATTAGATACCTGGTACTCCTCTGCCCTGTGGCCATTTTCCACCTTAGACTGGACCGGCGACGAAACACTGGACGCGCAGAATCAGGCCTTGCAGCAATACCTGCCCTCCTCAGTACTGGTCACTGGTTTTGACATTATCTTTTTCTGGGTGGCGCGTATGGTCATGATGACCAAACACCTGACCGGCAAAATTCCATTCAAGCATGTGTATGTGCACGGCCTGATCCGCGATGCCGAAGGCCAGAAAATGTCCAAGTCCAAGGGCAATGTGCTGGACCCAATTGATTTGATCGATGGCATAGACCTGGAATCGCTGCTGAAAAAACGCACCACCGGCCTGATGAACCCGAAAGATGCGGAAAAAATCGAGAAACGCACGCGCAAAGAATTCCCAGAAGGCATTGCAGCGTATGGTACGGATGCTTTAAGGTTTACTTTTGCCAGCCTGGCTTCACCCGGCCGTGACATCAAGTTTGACCTGCAACGTTGTGAAGGTTACCGTAACTTCTGCAACAAGCTGTGGAACGCCACCCGCTTTGTGCTGATGAATACAGAAGGCAAAGATAATGGCTTTGGCGCCGAGAGTTGTGACGCCGGTGGCCGCAAATTTAGCCAGGCCGACCGCTGGATTGTGAGCTTGCTGCAACGCACCGAAGCCGAAGTGGAACGCGCTTTTAACGACTACCGCTTTGACCTCGCTGCCAAGGCGATCTACGAGTTTGTCTGGGATCAGTATTGCGACTGGTATCTGGAAATTGCCAAAGTGCAGTTACAAGGCGGCACTGAAGCCGAACAGCGCGCAACCCGTCGTACCCTGTTAAGAGTGCTGGAAACCATCTTGCGGCTGGCACATCCGATTATTCCGTTTATCACCGAAGAGATCTGGCAGACGGTGGCACCGATGACCGAACTCAAGGACAAGTCGCGTGGCACTGAGAGCATTATGTTGCAGGTCTACCCGAAAGCAGATCTGGAAAAAATCGACGAACAGGCTGAAGCCTGGGTGGCGACACTGAAAACCGCTGTCGAAGCCTGCCGCAGCCTGCGTGGCGAAATGAGCATTTCACCTGCGGCCAAAGTGCCACTCATTGTCGCGGGCGATGCCGAGGCACTGACCGCCTATGCGCCTTACCTCAAGTCGCTGGCCAAGCTGGAAAGTGTAGATATCGTTGCCGATCTGCCAGAAGCCGATGCACCTGTGATGCTGGCGGGTGACTTCAAACTGATGCTCAAGGTGGAAATTGATGTTGCCGCCGAGAAAGAGCGTTTAGGCAAAGAGATCGCCAGACTGCAAGGCGAAATCACCAAAGCCAATGGCAAACTGGGCAACGAAAGCTTTGTCGCCCGCGCCCCGGCAGCCGTGGTCGAGCAGGAAAAAGCCCGTCTGGCCGAGTTTAGTGCCAATCTGGAAAAACTGCAGGCGCAGCTGGCCAAACTCAGTTAATTGGCTCGTCGACATACCGCCTGAGTGCGAACAGCTTTGGCGGGTTGGACGTATCTGGGTAGATTAAACAATGAGATAAACCAATTGCTGTATTGGTGGTCTAGCTTGAAATGAACCCGTTAATTGTGAGCACGATCACACGATCTGTCTGCGCTTAGACACAATGGATTTGAGCACAAAAGGAAATATGGCTGACCTGCTTGAAAATGATCCCCGAGAGGTGCTGTGCAGTTGCAGCGGCACCACGCGTGGCCTGATTATCGAGTTGGTCAGGCAAGGCAAAGATCTGGATGGCATCTCGCGCTATTCTGGCGCGCTGTCAGGCTGCGCTGGCTGCGAATGGGAGATTACGGAACTGGTGGCGTCGTTACAGTCTCAGCCCACAGATTCCGCCTGACCACACACCGCGCAGGAAGGGTCTTTTTTGAGGCGTATGGTGCGCCATTCTGCACTGAGCGCATCCAGCAATAGCAACCTGCCTTTCATGGTCTGGCCCATATTGAGCAACACCTTAATGGCTTCAGCAGCTTGCGCTGTGCCTATCATACCCACCAGCGGAGCAAATACACCGTTGTCTGCACAACGCAACGCCTGGTCATCGCCGACGTCTGGATACAGGCAGTGGTAGCAAGGGCTGTCAGCATGGCGGAAATCAAACACACTCAATTGCCCTTCAAAGCGGATGGCCGCCCCCGAGACCAGAGGCTTTTTACTCTCAAAACAAAGCTGGTTGAGCAAGTAGCGCGTAGCAAAGTTATCCGAGCAATCAATCACGACATCTGCTGCCAAGACCCGTCCGGCAAGCGCCTCGTCATTGAGCCGTGTCGTTTCGACATGGACGTTGACTTCAGGATTGAGGGCCGCAATCGTGGCCTGGGCCGACAAGGCCTTGTTTTGCCCAACTGCTGCCGTGGTATGGATAATTTGACGTTGCAGATTGGTGAGGTCTACCTGATCAAAATCACAAATGGTCAGCGTGCCTACCCCGGCTGCGGCCAGATACATCGCCACCGGGGCCCCCAAGCCGCCAGCCCCCACGATCAGGGCATGACTTTGCGTGAGCTTTTCTTGCCCTGCATATTCAATTTGCGGCAACATGATGTGCCGACTGTAGCGTAACAACAAATCGTCTTGCATGTATTTTCCAATTATTCATGGCAGGCGTTGCGCTTGTACCATTTGCTGAATCAACACCTTGGGCGACAGCATGATCAGCCGGTCATCAAACACGGCCGTACCCGTTTGTTGTTGTGCCTGATCAACAAAGGCCAGGTCGCCATCTGCATTTTCACGCTCATCCGCGTGCTCGGGTGCGGGCATGGCATAGGCGCCGCCGCCAGACACGGATTGTATGCCACCCAGCCCGTTTTCGCCATGTGAAAGGATAATCGCCACCGGTCGGCTAGGCCCGCTGGTGGCCGGGCCAGTCTCACTGCTGACTTGAATATTGCTGGCACCTTCGGCCGCAGCTACCGAGAACCACTGGCTGTGATGAGTAAACGTGCTGTCTGCGCGATAGCGAAAGAAACGACCCCAGGCATCGGTGGCGACTACCCCTAATTGCTGCGATGGCAACCAGCCCTCATCACTGGCGCAGGTCTGGTTGGATAATACATTTTCCCACCCATCGGGCGGCTGGTCGGTATCAGGACACGGCAGGTAATGATAAATCAGGGCATGGCCAAGCAAGGCCTGTTGCGCCGTATTCAGCCGCTGTTCGGTTTGCTGATATTTCTGCAATCCGTATTGCACCTTGAGGGGCGTCATGAGCCAGCCCATCATCAGGCTTAAAATCACCAAAGCGATCGCCATTTCAAGCAGGCTGAAACCGCGCAGAGCAGATTGCGGTCGAGACAAATGCGCGCTGATATCCTTCATCTGGCGATTTGCTCCAACTGATCATTGCTGGGTGCATCCCATGCGGTGACGCCAGTCAGACCCAGCGCAGCGACTGTCGACATCTCGATAAAATTGGCATGCTCGCTTTTTTGCGTAGCCGTCTGTCGTAATTGCCCGGCTAACATCTCGCCGGACACAACCAAGAGCACTTGCGAGGACCGCGGCAGATAAAACACCTGCTCCCGCCAGCCATTTTGCTGAAACCAGTGATGCATGGCCTGACCATCCAGCGTGGCTTGATTTGCAAGTGGGCCGTGCAAGTCGCCATCGACCGGCAAGCGGCCCAGCGTAGTCGCTTGAGCAGACATACATTGCCCAGCTTGCAATGAGTGTGCACCTAAACAACTCGCATCTGAAATGGATGCTGGCACAGGTAAAGGCGCACATGGCCTGGACGTGCAAGTAAATGCTCGCTTAAGCTCTGATAACACCTGCTTTTGCATGACTTGATGCATGCGGCTGGCCGAGATTGGCCAGACCACGTCATTAAATTGTGTAGTCGGAGGCGACATGACAAAGCCGTGATCGCTGTACTCTGTCGGGTTGGCATTATCCAAGGTCCCCTCAATATCCAGATACTCCTTGGCACCATCGTCAGGCTGCAAGCGGCGTTGCTGCCAGCCATCCTGCCTCAACAGCGGCTGCATGGGAGCAATTACCACAGCCACAACGCCATTGCCCACACTTGCATCCCAAGTCGGCCCATTGTTGGCCATCACGCTCCAGCTGCCCTGCGTGTCCAGATTCAAAGGACGCAGGCGCGGATTATTTTTATAGCGCTCTGACACTGCGTACCACAAGCGCTCGCCACTGCCATCGCGCAGGTCGCCTAAGCCCAGTGTTTTCCAGGGTAACCTGCCCAAGCGGGCGGAGTTACTGCATGAGGTTTCGGCAATGCCGTCGTTATTGCGGTCTGGGCAAGGCAAATCGCCCGGGCGTGGGCAATTCAACTCACAAGGCGTGGTGCCCAAGGGTTGCTGCGCATAGGCAAGCAAGGCCTGCTCGGCCTTGGCCAAAGCCGTCATGGTTTTGTGCAACGACGCCTGACTGGAAAACTCACGGCCCACCAAGGGATAAACCAGCATGCCCGCCATGCCGGACAACAGCAGCAAAAGCGCCCAGATCGCAATTCCTCTTTGAAAATGTGAACAACCAATCATGGCTGCACAGGCGACGGATTGGGAAACACGTCAGGGAAATTAAACAGATGAAGCTCACATTGCGCATCAATCTGGACGAATGACGGCGTCACTGTCCAGACACAATGATGGACTTTAATCGCACCTGCATATTGTTTGGCCAACGCTTGTAACCATGCCAATATGTCTGCTTCATGCTTGACCGACCATGCGAGCTGTAGACGGCTAAGCATCACTTTGATGTCGGCTTGCTGGCCAGTGGATGCTTGCGGCAAACACAGGGCAAGGTCACAAGGAGTGGTCGGCAAGAACTCATAGCGTAGATGACTCAAGCCAGATGCCTGCTGCATTTCGGCAAGTGCCTTTTCCCATGCAGGCACATTCAAGGGCGACATCACCCCGATGTTTTGCCATTGCTCGCGAAGCGCCAAATAGGTAGCGATCTCTGCAGCAAAATGCTGCTGATAAGCCGCTTGTTGTTGCCGTTGCTGCCACTGTGCCTCTAGCTGAGACAAGACTTGTTCGGCTTCTTCACGTCTTTGATACTGCAACAGGGTACACACCACTAACAAGCTCATCACGCCTAACCAAAACAATAAGGTTTGTTTTAATGCCGCCCACACTTGCAGAACCATCACCACCCCTCCTGTTGCACGGCTGCCCAAGTCAGCGTGAGCATCGGCTGCAAGCCCAGCATGGCTAGCGGATCTGTACTGCCCTGGCGACCATTCGTCGTGCTTTGCTGACTGGAGTTCTCTGTTTGCAGCTGCTTGACTGATGGCAACTGATTTAAACGCTGCATCAACTGTTGCCATTCAAGTACGGCACGCGTGTGCTGACTTGTTTCTAATTGTTGAAAAGTCATTTTCAATGACTGAGTTTGATGCGCATCAGGGTCTGCTGATTCAGGAGGCTCTGCCTGCCATTCGAGTCGGATCAGTTGCCAATCTCGCAAGCCAGTCAGCATCGGCTGCAAGTCATGCAAGGCTTGATCGGGCAATCGGGCGGAGGCGCTGATCGCTTGCATCGTGCGGGTTAAGGCATGAATCGCTGGCAATTGTTCAGCGCGCAGTCCCCCGGCGAATGGCATCGCCTCTGGCTCATCAAGCTGTGCCTTCACCAGCCCGGCTTGCGTATGCAGTTGCTGAGTTGCCAGCGCATGGAAGCCGGCTAGCAGCGCCAATAGCAACGCAAGCCCTACGCCTGCCACGTGGATATTTCGTTGTAACCGCTTGAGTTTCTCTGGCAAGAGACTGGCCTCAGGGGCCAAGTTAGGGAGCGCCTGGTCTGCCAATATCGCATGCATGGCGACCCACTCGACCGCGCGGAGACCGGTAGGGAGCGAGCCTTGACCCACGGCCGCAATGAGCGCGGCCTCAGTCAGAGGTTGATATTGAAAAGGGGCGGGTAAGGTGAGCCTCTCAGCCTGCTGTATTTCTGCGATGATGCAAAACACCGGCAGACTTGCAGATTCGGATAAGCCAAACTGGCTGACCAGCTCACGATGCAACTGAGTCAGCGCCGGGGTCACAGACGCCACATCCTGCATCCCTTGTGTTGGCATTGAAAGGCGGCGCCTTAAACACAACCGTTGATGCTTGAAATAACTCAAGCACAGGGTCGTGTGCTCCGCGTGCACACAGATGCAATCACTCAGGCGTTGAGCGTTTGCAGGCAAGCAATATGGCAACAATATTGCTTGCGTATAAATGCCTTGCAGGCTGAGTGCTGCCGCTTGCAGCGCGGGCAAGCAGTGAGTCAGTGGTGGGGAAAACAGCCCGGCAAACAAAAAACGGTTTTCTAAACGGCTCGTCTTGATCGTTTCGAGTAGAAAGGCGGTATGCAAGCCTTGTGCATGTGGCCAAGCCGCCAGCTTGCGCTTGAGTAGTGCACGACCAGCCGCCCCTCGCACTACAGGCATCAGCTCAAGGTGATAGTGCTCCTCTGGCAGATTAGTTAACACCGCCACACGCGCGCCTGGGAAAGTTTGCATCCACCCTAACATGGCCGCTAGCCCTGCTTCATCCGGACCAAACGAACGCAGCTCGCAATACTGATTGCGCTTAAATAAGACCAGCCGCCATGCTTGCGCATCAATCAGGAGAATGAAGCGCTGGGCGGACATCTTTAGTACCTGATGGTTGAAAAGCTGTCATAGACCGGCAACATGACGGCGGCCATCAAAAACAGCAACATCAACCCCAGTGAAATGGTCAGCGCGGGCTCCAACATGCGCAATAGCGACTGGATCCGCGCTTGCACGTCCCGGTCATAATAGTCAGCCAACTGAAACAACATGCGATCCAGTCCACCTGTGGTTTCACCCACCTTGAGCAGGTGTAGCATCAGTGGCGGAAACTGCCCGGTAGCCGCAAAGCTGGCGGTGAGGCTTTCACCGGCCTGTACGCGCGCAGACACATCCTCAAGTGCGCGGGCCATGACACGCTGCGTCAGCAAGGGCTGGCACCATTGCAATGCCTGTAACAGCGGAATCCCGGCCTGGTACATCAATCCAAGAAACCTGCACAGCCGCGTGATCACCCATGCTCTTAGCAAGCGGCCAAACACCGGCAATCGCAACATCATGCTATCCCATTTATAAGCCCATTTTTCCGAGTGCCGCACGATTAGAGTCACACTCACCAGGGACAGCAATATCGCCAATAGCAGATAAGCCCCATAGTGCATGACACCCTCTGACAGGGCTAACAAACATCGTGTACTCCATGGCAGAGACTGCCCCAGGCTTTGCAAAAAACCTGCCATTTGCGGCACCAGAAAGGTCAGCATCACGTATGCGGCAATCATCACCATCACGCATAACACAGCGGGATAGCTCAGTCCCCGCTTGATTTGCGCACTCAGCTCAAATTGCCACGTGAGGGTGGCCTTCAATTGGCCAAATGTTTCAGGGAGCTGACCCGTCCGTTCACCAGCATTGACCAGTTGATAAAACAAGGCTGGGAAGACCTTGGGCTGCGCTTGCAACGCTTGTGAAAGTAATTTGCCCGCCTCAAGATCGCGCAACAAACCACGTAAGGCCTCGGCCATCACCGCCTGTTCGGCTTGTTCTGCCGAGACCGCAATGGCCTGACAGAGAGGCAAGCCGGCTTGCAATAGCTGCTCCAGCTGCACACAAAACACGATCAACATTTTGGGGTGCACGCGTGGCTGTCGCCAGCGCAATGGCTCACCCAGCTTCACCGTCAGCAATTCCAAGCCTTGCTGCTGCAGGGATGCAGCCAGCGCCTCTTCAGAGTCGGAGGTGCCATAGCCCCGTGTTAAGTGGCCCGTCTTATCAATCGCGGTGTATCGGTAGCTTGTCATCGTTTTAAACAGGCCTGCTTACATCCAGCACATTGGCCTCAAGCACACTTAAATCGACCACTCTTTTTAATTCTTGCAGACTAGTTTCGCCTGCCATCACTAATCGCACCCCCTCCTCGGCCAGCGTGGTGTAACCATATGATCGTGCGTTCTGCTGTAACCTTGGCAGCGAGAGTGGCGTGAGCGCCTCCTCCAAGCCAGAATGCATGGACAAAATTTCCATCACCACAGTCCGGCCTTGATAACCACTTTGTCGACAATGCTGACAACCAACCGCTTCAAAACACGTGAAACTTTCAGGAATGCACGCTGAATCGATGTATTGAAACATGGCTAAAAGGTGTGGGTCCGGGGAAGCTTGGCGCTTGCAGTGTTGACATAAGCGTCGCAATAAGCGCTGGGCAATCACCCCAACTAGGCAACCGGCCAGGGTATGCGGCTGAATCCCCAAATCCTGCAAGCGTAAAAAGGCAGCTGCAGCATGATTGGTATGCAAGGTGGTCATCACCAGATGTCCGGTCATGGCGGCGCGCACCGCCATAGCGGCCGTGGCTTCATCTCTGACCTCGCCAATCAGCATAATGTCGGGGTCTTGTCGCAAAATGGCGCGCACACCAGTGACAAAATCCACCTTATTGGCTTCGTTGACGGAGGTTTGCCGCATTAAATGGTGCGGATACTCAACCGGATCTTCCAGGGTCATGATATTCACCCCGGTCTGATTGAGATGCCCAAGCATGGAATAAAGCGTAGTGGTTTTACCGCTCCCGGTCGGGCCCGTCACGATTAACAAGCCCTCCGGTTTTGCCAGCATGGCTTTTAAAGACGCCAACTGCGCGCAGCGTATACCCATCTGCGACAGCGGAATAATGGATTTATGCCTGTCCAGCACGCGCAGCACCAAGTTTTCACCATGCAGGGTAGGATGACTGGAGACCCTGAAATCGACCTCGCGCCCGCACAAGAACAGATTCACGCGGCCGTCTTGCGGCATACGCTGCTCAGCGATATCCATGCCAGCCAAGACTTTGAGGCGCACACACATGGCGGGCCAATAGCGATCGTGCAAACAGCGGATCTGCCAAAGCACACCATCAATGCGGTAGCGTATCCTGACAAACGCCTGTTCAGGCTCGAAGTGGATATCCGAGGCGCCTTGTTTGACGGCATCGACCAAGATGGCATCCACCAGCCGGATCACGGGATGAGAGGCGGAAGCCACCGGCGAAAGACTAACTGCAGCCTCTTGCTGCTCGATTTCCTGCAACAAGCGCTCTAGCGACAGGCTATGTCCATAACACCGATCCAGCGCCTGCTCTATCTGGACTTCGGTCGCCAGAACAGGCGTCAGTGTAATGCCACCACCTAATAAATGTTTCAGTGCTTCAATCGCGTGTGCGTTCTGGTGATCCTGTACCGCAATCCGCAACGATTGCTGATCTGGTGTCAGATCAAGCGGTAACAAGCGATGTTGCCTGGCAAAGGTTTCTGGCACTTTGGCGATCCACGCCGGGTCGGGCATCACATACTGCAAATCCATACTCTCTTGCACATGCAGCTGTGCCAGCACGTCTCTCACCATGGCGTCGGTGACAAAGTGCAGCCTGACCAACTGCTGGCCAAGCAACAATTGCTGCTTGCGTTGCTCGATCAGTGCGATATCAAGCTGATCCGAAGTAATCATGCCTTTCGTCAGCATCCACTCTCCGATCCGCATCACTCTTGCTCCAGTAGTTGCGCAAATAAAGCAGCATTGGCTTCGACCCCTGGCATCAGTTGCCGAACGCGCAGCCAATAGTGCTCGTATTGCGCCTGATCACCCAGCCGTTGGCTGATATAAAGCATGCCGACTAAAGCCTCGAGTTGATGCGGATCTTGCGCCAACAGTTGCGCATAAAGAGGCTGCGCATTTTGCAGTTTCTCCTGTTGTAATGCCGTACGCGCCTGCGCCAGAAGACTGATGGAGGACAAGGTCGGCAATGGTCCACGCTGTACCTGCATGACCCAACGAGGCGGGTTATTTTGACGGAGTGAGGGTGATGGGCTCTGCGCAGGCTCACTCTGACTGGGTGTGGCTACGGAAGGTTGCTCAGCTTTTGCTGGCGCATGCAAAGCAAATACGCTAGGTTCCTCCTGCAATCGATACTTTTGCTCACCGATTGGTGACGGCTTAACCGGAGTGACGAATGGCTTTGCATCTACCCATCTGGGCGCAGCATGATGGTCCGGCGCGGATGCCGCTGAAAAGATATCCCAGCCTTGTCGCACTACGCAGCAAGACGCAATGATCAGCATCAGCCACAACAATCCCATGATACGCCGCTCAAGCTGCTGCCAATCGGTGATCATCAGCGATTTTGCATATGCATTTTTATTTAAGCGCAAGGGGCGTTTTGAATCAGCCAGCCATGCTCGAACATCCATCATGATGGCTCCTCGACATTCATTTCAAATGCATCAGCAGGCAAAGCGTCTGGCAGCAAGGGTTGAAACGATCGCAAATCGCCCGTGTTAACATCGGCCCGACCAATCACAGTGGGCCGCAAAAACACAATCAGCTCGGTCTTTTTGGCGGCCTGATTTTTGCCAATAAATGCCTGACCGATGACAGGCAGTCGCGAGAGGCCAGGCACGCGGTCACTAAATTCACGCTGATCATCCTGCATCAGGCCGCCTAAAACAGCGATATGGCCGCTGGCAACATTGAGCACAGACTCCATTTCCCTTACCTGGATTTCGGGCACGCTACTCACAATCCGACTGCTGCCACTGCCTAATTGCGGATTGGGGTCTTCGACATAGCGCAGCACCTTGGACACCGTCGGCCTGACATTTAAATTGACGCGCTGGCGACTATTGATTTGTGCCGTGACAGCCATGACCAAGCCTACCGGCACCGTATTGGCCGTGGTCGTCACTGCTTGCAAATTAGCACCGCTATTACTACTGCTTTGCGAAATTTGCGACTGGATGGTGAAGTAGACCAAGTTATCGACCACCTTGAGAATGGCCGTCTGATTATTGAGCACCATGAGCTTGGGACTGGAGAGGACACGCGTTTTGCCAAACTGCTCAAGCAAGGTGACACTGGCACTTAAATTACCAAAGCGGCTGAGAGGATTTAAGTAGCTCAACATAAACGCCACGTTGCCATTGTTCTGGCCCAAGGCATTTTTACTGTTATTGCTCTCCCACTGACCAGTGGTGCGGTTAAACTGGGCCGCATCGCTGCCCAAAGATTGCGAAAGCAGCCAGCCCCGTTGTTGCGCCGAGGCTGACAGGCGACTCCAGTCTATGCCCATCTGAAAACTTTTATTCAGCTCAACTTCTACAATGGTAGCTTCAATCAAGACCTGCCTGGCGGCAACCTGCATCACAGATTCCAGATAGGCTTTGACTTGCGCCTGCTGACTCTGCGAGGCACGTATGGTCAAGATGCCGGTTTCGGCGTTTGCAATCAGTTTGGAAGCCCGCCAACGGCGTTGCGCTTGCTGCGACTTTTCTTGCAATGGTGATGGTAAGACGGATTCTGCTGTGGTTTTGAGTTCACTGACTGCGGCGCTACCTGGCGCGCTATCAGTACCGCTCGCTGGCATGATCACGGTTGCGGGCAGGTGATCCATCACTTCTGCCCGTGCACTACCGGCTTTATCCGTTTCATCCAGCAGAAGCTGTACATTGTCTACCACGCTCTCCCACAGGTGATAGCGGGATTGAGAGGTGACTGCGGTTCTGGAACTATTACTACTGCCGCCTTGTGCCGGCAATGCTTGCACCTGCGCATTACTGTTACCGGCTGCGGCCATGCCGCCACGGCCAGCGCCATTGATTTCACTGGCCACGCCAATATAGCCATAGGTATCGCGGCTCATGTTCACATAATTGAGTTTGTAGCTACGAATCACCGGCGTGTCCGGTGTCACCAGCCACACCCCGTCTGACCATTCATAATACATATCGACTTGCCTGGCCATGCGCGCAAGAATCGCGTGCACCGACTGTTGCTGCGCATTTAAAGTGACTTTACCGATCAAGGCCGGATGCACATCAAAATTCAGGCCGCTTTCTTGAGCCATGGCAAACAGGACCTCCTGCACGGGGGCTTCGCGGACGACCAGATTGATCAAGATGGTGGGGATGGCCGACTTGAGCGCGGGGGGCTTGATGGCTGGGGTAGAAACAATGTCTGCCGTTTCAATTTCCGGGAAGCTAGCCGAACCGTTGTCGGCCTGAGGGGTTGAAGGGGTTGAGGGTAAATGCAACTGCGCATGCGTAGCGCTGCCCGGGGGCTGGCTTTTACAGGCAGCGAGTCCAATCACCAACCACAGGATGAGCGCAATACGCATCAACCCCCTCCAAATGATTATTGACATTTTTTAACATATATTAAATATAAGCAATGTTAACTGTCAATCCATCCGGCGCAATCTGGTCAACCAGTGCGAGAGAGGGCGTTTAAAAAAGCTCGATTTCGCCGCTAATGATGCTGTAGTTGAGTAAGCCTTGCTCAACCAGGGATTCGTAGCAGCAGACCTGGTCTCTGCCATGCTCTTTGGCATAATAGAGTGCTTCATCTGCCCGCTCTAGCACAGTGTTCGGCAGCAAATGCGGTGACATTTTGGAATAACCGATACTGATGGTAACTCGCCCGACTTGCGGGAAACGATATTCAGCAAGGGCTTGCTGGAAGCGCTCTAGCAGCATGACGATGTCATCTTTATCAGCACATGAAAATACGCCCACAAATTCTTCACCACCAAAGCGGAACAGCAAATCGCCATCACGAAAGGTTTCCTGCATGAGGCGGGATAAAAGCAGTAACACTTCATCACCAATCAAATGACCATAGCTGTCATTGATCTTTTTAAAGAAATCGATATCAAAAATCACCAGATAATGGTGTAACGGAAACCGGAATTCTGGCTTGTAGTCATTGAGCAAAATCTTGCTCACACACTTATCAAAGGTTTTGCGGTTAAGCAACCCAGTCAGTGCATCCCGCTCGTTTTCAATAATCAAGCCGGCATAGTGATTAAATACCTGCAAACATTGTTCGACCAGCGCGATCGCTTCTGCGGTTAACTGCGCATGCTGAATCAACAGTATGGCATTTTTATGGGCAACACTTTGTTTTAGCGGAAAAATGTGCAACTTGCCCGCTGCAGTGTCCAGGCAAACAGATTGCCGAGTTTCCTGATCCAGGTAATTTAAAAGCAACGCATAAACATCGCTAGGCCACGCTTCAAAAGCAGGATCCATCTCATCTTGAGAGTCCATCACCGAGACCAACTGCCGACGCGACAATACCTGCATCCGGATCGGCTTTTCCTCAGCAGCAAAAATACACATCCAGTGCTGCATCAACGAGAGTAGCGCTGGATCCAATGCAAGGCTCTCCCTGACCTGTGTCAGGCCGATCAGGCTTTGCATAAATTTTTTCAAATTTAAATGACTAGGCATGTGTTCGACAGATGTTGTTTCGAACACTTTAACAAAGGGAAGAATGATTCTTAATTAGGAAAAGAACCGATTTGTAGGACTAAATTGTGAGGTTGAAGCAGAAAAGTGAAAATGGGGTGGCTAATCGGGCTCGAACCGACGACAACCGGAATCACAATCCGGGGCTCTACCAACTGAGCTATAGCCACCACTGAGAGAAATTGGCTGAAATTTTGGCCTGCCCGACAGGAATCGAACCTGTAACCCCCAGCTTAGAAGGCTGGTGCTCTATCCAGTTGAGCTACGAGCAGATAAAGTAGTTACATGCCGATCAGGCAATCCAGAGAAACTGGTCGGCGTGGAGAGATTCGAACTCCCGACATCCTGCTCCCAAAGCAGGCGCGCTACCAGACTACGCTACACGCCGAAAGCAGAAATATAACCGATTTCACGAATTTGTGTCAATCTCGATGTGATAAAATTATCTTTTTTACGACAAATTTTTTGCTCATGAGCGCTCAGATTATTGATGGCAAGCAAATTGCGAATCAACTATTAGAAGAAATCAAATCCAAAATCGACCAACGGCTAGTTGATGGCAAACGTGCTCCTTGCCTGGCCGTTGTCCTGGTCGGTGATGATCCGGCCTCGGCTATTTATGTGCGCAACAAGCGTCTGGCTTGCGAAAAAGTAGGGATCGTCTCAATTGCGCATAACCTGCCAGCCAACACCACGCAAGAGGCCTTATTCGCGCTCATTCAAACACTGAATGCCGACCCTGACACTGACGGCATTCTGGTGCAATCCCCGCTCCCCCATCATATTGATGAGTCTGCCATTCTGGCGCTGATAGATCCCGGCAAAGATGTGGATGGGTTTCACCCCTACAATATAGGCCGCCTGGCGGTACGCAAGCCCTTATTACGTTCCTGCACGCCTTACGGAGTCATAAAGATGCTGCAAGCCAGCGGGATCGTGATCAAGGGGCTGGACGCCGTTGTCGTTGGCGTGTCTAACCACGTTGGGCGCCCTATGGGCCTGGAGCTCCTGTTGGCCGGGTGCACCGTCACCAGCTGTCACCGGCACACCAAAGACTTACAAAGCCATATTAGTCGTGCCGATCTCATTGTATCCGCGGTGGGCAAGCCTGGCTTGGTCAAGGGTGAGTGGATTAAACCTGGCGCTATTGTGGTCGATATTGGGATTAATCGCCTGCCTGATGGCAAGATCACCGGCGACGTTGACTTTGCGATTGCCAGCCAGCGTGCCAGCCATATTACGCCGGTGCCTGGTGGCGTCGGCCCAATGACTGTAGCCACGCTGATGGAAAATACCTTGAAGGCGCTGGAACTCAGTGAGCAAGCTTAAGCCGAAGCAGTCTTGCCCTTGCGAATAGGCTTTGCAGGGGTTTGAAACTGGTGTAAACTCGCGCGATTGTTGATTGACGTAATGCAATAAACCATGCCGCTACAGGCATTCACTATTCGAAGTTTCGTTCGTTGGAACCATCATGGCAGATACCGTTAACAAATCCTTTACCCCTTACCAGCCCGCCGCCGGTGAGGAATACATGAATAAAAAGCAGCAGGATCACTTCCGCAAAATCCTGAATGACTGGAAAGCAGAATTGAGTCACGATATTGATCGTACCGTGCATACCATGCAGGACGAAGTGACCAGCTTTGCTGACCCGAATGACCGCGCCAGCCAGGAATCTGACATGGCGCTGGAACTGCGCAACCGTGACCGTGAGCGCAAACTGATCAAGAAAATCGACGAAACCTTGCGTAACATCGACAGCGGTGACTACGGCTACTGCGAAGGCTGCGGGATCGAAATTGGCCTCAAGCGCCTGGAAGCCCGCCCAACCGCCACCTTGTGCATAGACTGCAAAACGCTGGATGAAATGCGCGAGAAACAAGTCGCCAAATAAGGCTAAAGCTATCAAGCAATAAAAAAGCTGCCTAAGGGCAGCTTTTTTATTGCACTGGTTTTATTGCATCGCCATCATCCACGCACTACCAGTGCTCCTCAACCGCAAACAAGCGTTTGTGCTCACGGATGGCATAACGGTCAGTCATGCCGGCAATGTAATCAGCCACCGCCCGCGCCTGATCTTGCTTGGCTGCCAATTGGTGCTCGTCAGGCATCAAGGCCGGATTATCCATAAAGGTCTTAAATAACTCTTCAATAATCCGCCTGGCTTTGGCACTCATGCGATTCACCCGGTAGTGCTGATAGAGGTGCTTGCGCAAAAACTGTTTTAATTCGTGATTCTTTTGCACGACCGGCTGGCTAAAGCCGACTAGATAAGCGGGTGCTTTGCGCACATCGTCTACGCTGCCCGGATTCAACTGCGCAATCGCTTGCTGGCTATGCTGACATAAATCGACCACCAGCACATTGATCATACGGCGGATGGTTTCATGGATGAGCCGCTTTTCCTCAATCTCGCCATATTGCTTTTTAACCTCATGCATATTTTCGGCAAATAGCTGGATATTGGATAGCTGTTGGATGGTGATGAGGCCGGAACGTAAGCCGTCATCCACGTCATGATTGTTATAGGCAATTTCGTCAGCAAAATTGGTGACTTGGGCCTCAAGGCTGGGCGACTCACCGCGCAAGAAACGTTCACCGACATCGCCCAGAAGTTGCGCATTTTTGCGCGAGCAATGTTTGAGGATGCCTTCACGGACTTCGAAAGTGAGGTTTAAGCCATCAAAACTGGCATAGCGGTTTTCCAGCAGATCGACCACGCGCAAGGACTGCAGGTTGTGCTCAAAACCGCCATAGTCTTTCATGCAATGATTGAGCGCATCTTGTCCGGCATGGCCAAACGGTGTGTGCCCAAGATCATGCGCCAGCGCGATAGCCTCGGCCAAATCTTCGTGCAAGCCCAAGGTGCGCGCGATACCGCGTGTCAGTTGCGCGACCTCGATACTATGCGTCAGACGCGTGCGAAACAGGTCACCTTCATGGTTTACAAATACCTGCGTTTTGTATTCGAGACGCCTAAAGGCCGTGGAATGAATAATCCGGTCGCGGTCACGCTGAAAAACATTGCGCAACGGGGACTCCTGCTCGCCGACCTTGCGGCCACGAGACTGTTCTGGATGGGCAGCAAAAACGGCGAGTGTCATCATGGGCTTTCTGAATCAGGCCGCCAGCGACAGCGTCTGTTTAAGTTTATCTGCATCGTAATCAGCCGTGATCACGGCTTTACCTATCGCCTGTTGCAGAATCAGGCGAATGCGGCCATCGGCCACTTTCTTGTCCAGTTGCATCAAACGCAAATACTCGTCCGCGCCTAAATCAGGGGCAGTCACCGGCAAGCTGGCAGCGTGCATGATGGTTTTGATACGCGCGACTTGTGCCGCATCCAGCCAGCCCATGCGTTGCGATAAGTCAGCCGCCATCACGGTACCCGCCGCCACTGCCTCGCCATGCAGCCAGACACCGTAACCCATGGCATTTTCGATGGCATGACCAAACGTATGGCCCAGATTGAGCAAGGCGCGCTCGCCTTGCTCATGCTCATCCGCAACAACCACTTCGGCCTTGTTCTGACATGAACGGTAAATGGCATAGCTGGCTACGGCATGATCCAGCGCCATCAGGGCGGGCATATTGGTTTCCAGCCAATTAAAAAAATCAGCATCCCGAATCAGCCCGTACTTGATAACCTCAGCCACGCCGGCAGACAACTCGCGTTGCGGCAAGGTTCTCAAGGTATCAATATCCGCCAGTACCAGCTTGGGCTGATAAAACGCGCCTATCATGTTTTTGCCGAGAGGATGGTTGATGCCGGTTTTACCACCGACACTGGAGTCCACCTGCGAGAGCAGAGTCGTAGGCACCTGAATAAACGGCACGCCGCGCAAATAGGTCGCCGCAGCATACCCGGTCAAATCGCCAATCACCCCTCCACCCAACGCAATCAGCGTGGTATTACGCTCGCAGCGGTGTTGTAGCAGATGATCATAAATCATTTGCAAGGTCTCATTATTTTTATAGGCCTCGCCATCCGGCAAAATGATTTCAATCACGCTCACGCCTGCCTCTCGCAGTGGCTGGGCAATACTCTGCATATACAAAGGCGCGACCGTTGTATTACTGACAATCGCCACTTGCTTGCGCTTGAGGTGAGGCAATATCAGGTCTGCCTGATGTAACAGGCCATTCCCAATATGGATAGGATAGCTACGGTCAGCCAGGCTGACGGTTAAGGTTTGCATGACGGCTCCAACGCTTTCAGGGCGCTCTCAATTTTTTGGATAATCACTGCGACTGGCTGATGACCGGTATCGACGATCAGGTGTGCAGTCTCGGTATAGAGTGGATTGCGGGCATGGAACAATTGTTCCAATTTGGCTTTGACATCGACATTCTGTAGCAGCGGTCGGTTTTTATCGTTGCGCGTGCGTAAATACAGCTCATTCACATTTGCACGCAAATAAATCACATAGCCATATTTTTTGAGAATTTCGCGGTTTTCCGGGGCGATGATGGCACCACCGCCGGTGGCCAGCACGATATTTTCCTGCTGCGCAAACTCCTCTAGCGTGGCGGTCTCGCGCTTGCGGAAGCCAGCTTCGCCTTCCAGCTCGAAGATGGTCGGGATTTTAACGCCCGTGCGCTGCTCAATGACATGATCCGTGTCGTAGAAGGTCTTGCCCAGACTTTTGGCAATCAATTTGCCAACTGTGGTCTTGCCTGCCCCCATCAACCCGATCAAAAAAATGTTATTTGGTATTTGCGTACCCATAAAAATGCCCAACTGTTCAGTTGGGCATTTTAAGGCAAAGCCTGTCTGCTGTCAGTAATCGTTCAGCAAGCCATGCAATGATCAGTTCAAGGCCAGCGTCTCGTCCATGACTTTAGGCGTGATAAAGATCAGCAACTCAGTTTTATCTTCCTGTCTGGTGTTGCGCTTGAAGGCATAACCCACCACAGGCAAGTCACCAAAAAATGGCACCTTGTCCGTAGATTTACGCGACACTTGCTCATAAATCCCACCTAATACCACGGTCTCACCGTTACCCACCAGCACTTGCGTTTGCACGTTTTGCGTGTTGATCGCGACACCGCCGGGGGTATCCTCACCCTTACTATCCTTGCGCACATCGAGATCCATAATAATTTTCTGGTCTGGTGTAATTTGTGGCGTCACCTCCAGGCTCAACTCGGCCTTTTTAAAGCTGACGGCTGTCGCCCCACTGCTGGTCGCAGTTTGGTATGGAATCTCCACGCCTTGTGCAATACGGGCTTTTTGCTGATTGGCTGTGGTTACGCGCGGACTTGAAATCACTTTGCCGCGTGCGTCGGCTTCCAGTGCAGACAATTCCAGATTCAGCAACAAGTTAGCCGAGAGCTTGAGCAAACTGAGCGCGATGCCGCCATAAGCATTGGTGACCGGCAAATTGGACATGAGATCAGGCTGACCATTGGAGCTAATAATATAGTTGCCTATCGTGGCACTTTGTACCGTGCCTCCTTGAGCACCCAAGGTATAGGTCCCGTTACTACCCGCCGTCGTCGGTGCCGTGAATGCGGTTGCCTTGTTCCCCAAGCCTCCGCCGATAGAAAGATTGGTATTGCTACCCGGTGTACCGGTTTGTGAAATACCAAACCGTGCGCCCAACGCTTTGGAGAAGGTATTTGAGGCAATCACCATGCGTGACTCAATCATCACCTGCTTCACAGGTACATCCACCTTGTTGATGATGGCTTGCACCTCATCCAGTTTTCTCGGCGTGTCCTGCACAAATATCGTGTTTGTCCTGGCATCAAAGGTCACACTGCCACGTTGAGACAAAATACGGTTCATCCGTCCACCTGAAGATCCGCCAGCACCACCACTCATAGACAAGCTGGCGCCACCACTGCTTCCGGTGGTGCCCGTACCACCCCCCAGCAGCATATTCCTGAAGTCCATGGCTTTTTGATATTTGAGCGAGAAAACTTCTGTACGTAATGCTTCCAGTGTCTCGCGCTCGGCTTCTGCGGTCAGTTGTGCTTTCTCTTTCGCGGCAAACTCCTCGGCCGGTGCAATCGAGATCACGCTGCCATTGACGCGCATGTCCAACCCTTTGCTTTTCATGATCACATCCAGCGCCTGATCCCAGGGCACATCTTTCAGACCAATGGTCACGCTGCCCGAAACCGCATCGCTGACCACAATATTTTTACCGGTGAAGTCAGCGATCACTTTCAACACATCCCTCACATCAACGCGCTGGAAGTTAAGCGATAACTTTTCACCTGCATAGCCCTGCTTGGAGCCTTGAATCAGCTTGTTCGGGTCTTTTGCCAACGGACGGATATCCACCACCAACCGTTTATCCGTCTGGTAAGCCGATTGCTCCCAATCGCCTTGCGGTTCAATCACGATTTGCGCTTGATGCGCGTGACGTAATGCATCCACATACAACACGGGGGTATTAAAGTTAATCACATTTAAACGGCGTTGCAGCGCTTCAGGCAACTCGGTATCAGCGAAGTCAATCACCACGGTTTTACCGGCATTACGTACATTCACGCCCACCCGGCTATCCGACAAATCAACCAGTATCCGGCCTTCACCATTTCTGCCACGCACAAAATCAATGTGCTCAATTTTATGTGCTGCACCCGACGCTTGCTCCGAAAAGCGTTTCGCTGCAGCCGCAGCGACTGGCACCTCCTGAGCCTCCTGAATCAACCCGACCATCAGGGATGCGCCCTGCAATTGCAATTGGTGCTGTACGGATTTGGTTAAATTCAACACCACACGACTACGGTCATTGCTTTGCGCGATCTGTACCGATTTCAACACCCCCTGATTGATCGGGATCACATTTTTCCCTGTCGCATTGATGGCATTCGGCAGATCAAAAACCACTCTGGGCGGATTACTTAACGTGAAGCTAACTGGCGCGCTTGCCAATGGTTGCGACAACTGCAACTGCAGATTTAGCTTGGCACCGGGTTGCAAGGTAGCTTCAACGGCCTGCAGCTGGGTTTTTCCGTCTGTTGGTTCTGCTGCCACAAAACCAATCTGGGCAGCCATGGCGATCAGCAATGCCAATCGGACAATATGATTAGGAAATATTTTCATCATTGATGTTCCTGCAGTTCCAACGTTGTCATTTGCTCAGACCATTCACCGCTAACCGGGTCTTGAATCGTCTCTTTTACCTTCAGTTCATATTTCAGGCTTTGCCGGTTCTCACCCAAAGCCGTGACCACACCAAACCGCTCTCCCAAATGAGACCCCGGCCTGACCTGGTAAATAAGGTTATCCGGCGTTTGGATAGTGGCAAACATAATACTTTTCTTGCTCATCACGCCGACAAACTTCAGACTTTCGAGCGGATACGCTTCCAGCGGCTCTTTAGGCCGTTTCAAGTCAGGCTGATTCGTGTTGTGTACCGCGGCCTTGCGGGGCACAAACGGATCATGCAACGCACCGTCTGCGTTGTATTGTTTGGGCGCAAACCCTTGTACCTGTGGCAATGCCTCTATCGGTGCAACCATGGTCTGGTTTGCTTCATTCATAAACTGGGTGAGATCATCATCCTGCTTACTACCGCATGCGGTCAGCAGGAGCGCCAATCCAACCGGGATCCATTGCAGATTGATCGTCATTTTTTTGCCGCCTTGCTTTCCAGTGCCTTACGCGCCGCCACTTCCTCGGCATCGAGATAGCGATATGTTTTGGCAACGGCCTCCATCACCAGCATGTCTTTATGCGGCTGCTTGTCATCTTTGCCTGCAGGCTGAATATGCAAGTTATGCAAGGTCACGATGCGTGACAGCTTGGCGACCTCTGTCACAAATGCGCCCAGATCATGGTAATGCCCCAACACCTTGATATTGATGGGCTTCTCGGCATAAAACTCGGCAAATATTTCAGGCAAAGGCACAAAGCCTTCAAATGAAAGTCCCTGGCTTAATCCAGCCTGATTGATATCGGTCAGCAAGCCATCCATTTCGGATTTATCCGGCAATTGTTTCAACAGCGTGCCAAAGGTATGCTGAATCTCGACCACCTGTTGCTCATAGGCATTCATTCTCAAGGCCTGGACTTTCTTGGCCAGGTATTCATCACGCAGCCCCTGCTCTTTTTCCTTTTCTGCTTTTAATTCCTTGAGATTGGGATTGAGCAGAAACAAGTAGCCAAGTAACAGCAAGGCAGCAGCCAGCATCGCCAGCAAGGCCGCCTTCATTGGCACCGGCAAGTTACCGGCATTTTTTAAATCAATATTGTTAAAGTCAGACAATTGCATACGAGGTCATCCTTTAGCTGGCACCGGGGTTTGCTTGTCCGCCGTAGGGGGAGCATCCCGCTTCAAGGTCACGCGCAAGACAAACTCATACTCCTTGATTGCTTGTGCGTTTGTGATGGCTTTGATTTCAACCAGGTTAGGGCTGTGCATAATGGTTGAGCTAGCCAGGTTATGCACCAGCGTCGCCACTCGGGCATTGGTATCGGCCACACCTTTGAGCTCAATTTCATCCTCAAGCTGTTTTACGCTCTTGAGATAGACACCTTCGGGTTGTTGTCTGGCCAATTCATCCAAAATCAGCACCGCCTGGTTACGGTCACTTTGCAAGCCCTCAACAATCTGCTTGCGCTCCAAAACATGCTTGATCTGATCCTTCAGTTTGCCAATATTGGCAATTTCGGTATCCAGCCTTGCCATTTCGTCTTGCAGCCGCTGATTCCGTGCTTGCTGTGCCTGGATTTTGCTGTGGATATAGCTCCAGCTCACAAATAAAATGGCTGCGGCGGCGACGGCTACCAATGCCGCCATCAAGCCAAACTCACGTTGACGCTCGGCACGCCGGATCTGACGATGCGGCAACAAATTGACTTTAATCATGCGTCCACCCCGCGTAACGCTAGACCACAGGCAATCATGAGTGCTGGGGCATCTGTCTCAAGCTGTGAAGGTTTAATCTTGCTGGCCAGCGCCATGCCCTGAAAAGCATTCGCCACCAAGCTATGCACGCCGGTTTTTTCTTCAATAAGTGCCGCCAAGCCATCGGTTGCCGCCACGCCACCGGCCAACAACAGATGATCAACTTTGTTGTATTGGGTGGAGTTAGTGAAAAATGAAACGGCTCTGGCAGCCTCGGCCGCCAGATTTTGTAAAAACGGCTGCAACACTTCCTGCGCATAAGAAGCTGGCAATCCGCCTTGACGCTTGGCGATTTCGCTTTCTTCAGGCGACAAGCCAAACCGGCGCTGAATCTCTTGCGACAAGGTCGCCCCACCAAAGGCTTGCTCTCGTGCATAGACGGAGTGTGTGCCTACCATCACATTGATATGGGTAACAAAGGCACCGATATCCAGAATCATGGTCACAGTTTTTTTACTGTGATCAGGCAAATGTCTCAAAATCTGACGGTAAGCCGTTTCTGTCGCATAGGCCTCAACATCCATGATCTGCACCTTGAGCCCGGCTTCTTCAGCCACGGCCACCCGGTCATCGATTTTTTCTTTCTTGGCCGCCACAATCAGCACCTCCACTTCATCGGTGCTTTTCCCCATCGGGCCCAAGATCTGAAAGTCCAGATTCATTTCGTCGAGCGGGAACGGGATGTACTGATTTGCCTCAGACTCGACTTGCAGCTCCATGTCTTCTTCGCGCAATCCGGCAGGCATAATCACGCGCTTGGAAATCACCGCCGCAGTTGGCAAGGCCAAGACTACCTGACGTGCACGCGAACCCAGCAATCGCCAGGCGGCACGCATGCTCTCAGCCACCTGGGTGAGATCATTGATATTGCCGTCACTGATTGCGCCTTTAGGCAACGTGACGTTGGCATAGCCATCCAGCCGGAATTGCTGCTTGCCAATGGCACTGAGCTCCACCATCTTGACGGCGGTTGCACTGACATCCACACCAATAAAACTGGTTTTTTTGCGCTGTAAAAAGCCCAGACTCAACGGTATTGCCCTTCATAAATAGTTACATGCCCGACTTGCTATGCATCATCCATGCCAACTCATGCATTCGAGTGGGTAAACAATGGCTTACATGTATTTTTGCGAGTCAGGGAAATCCTGATTATTTGCATGATTCCATAATTAACTGCCTATGAATCAGCAAAAAAAGATTACAATTCATAGGTAATTCTCTCGATGGCAGCAAGACGCATGAATTCAAGAACCTGGTTGCAGTCCCTTCTTTTTCTCTTCATTACTGGCAGTTTGATCGTCGCAGCCTTGCTGGTATTGATGATCAGCATCCTCTATCCTTCCCTGCCTTCGATTGATGCACTGACGGATTACCACCCCAAATTGCCCCTGCGGGTCTATGACGCCGATGGCGGCTTGATGGCTGAATTTGGTCAGGAGCGCCGCGCATTCGTACCGATTGAACAAACGCCCAAAGTCATGAAAGACGCCATTCTGGCGATTGAAGACCGTCGCTTTTACCAGCACAACGGCATTGATACCACAGGCATTTTGCGGGCGATTCGAAACAACCTGACCGGACGCGGGCACGAAGGCGCCAGCACCATCACCATGCAGGTGGCTAAAAACTTTTTCAGCAATCCAGATACGCCACGCAATCTATGGACCAAGATTAAAGAGGCCTTGCTGGCGATCAAAATTGAACATGCCATTAGCAAAGACAAGATTCTGGAGCTCTATCTCAACCAGATTTACCTCGGTGAGCGCGCCTATGGTTTTGCGACTGCCGCCAAAACCTACTATGACAAAGACTTGAAACAACTGAACCTGGCCGAAGCCGCGTTACTGGCAGGCTTGCCCAAAGCGCCGAGCAAATACGATCCCTACATTCATCCCGACTACGCCATTAACCGTCAGCACGAAGTACTCCGCGACATGCACCGCTATGGCATGATCTCTGATCAAGCCTATCAAGAAGCATTAAAAGCACCGCTTAAATTCCAGTCATCCAGACGCCAAATCCAGGCACTGGGCGGGGAATACGTGGCCGAGATCGTCAGGGCAAGCTTGTATAAACGCTATGGTGAGAAGGCTTATACCAGCGGTTTGCGTGTTTATACCACCATCAATAGCAAACACCAGGCTGCTGCCAATACGGCCATGATTCAAGGCATCATCAATTTTGAGTTGCGGCACGGGTTCCGTGGCGCAGAGCAAGTGTTGCCATTACCGGCAACACTCAGGGCGTCGGAAGCCGCTGATTTATTGCGTGATTTTGTCACTTACAACCAATTTGTGCCCGCCTTGGTCACCAAGGTGGAACCCAACCTGCTCACTTTGGTCACCAAGCGCGGCCAGGTACTCAAGCTGCAGGACAAATCATTGCTGCTGGTCAAAAACCATATGCCGCCCGCCAAACCCACCCCCTTGTCACTCAAGCCGGGCGCGGTCATTCGCGTATATCAAAACGGTGAAGAATGGTCGGTAGTACAACTGCCAGAAGTGGAAAGTGGCTTTATGGCACTCAATCCTGAAACCGGACAGGTACAAGCGCTGATCGGTGGCTTCAGTTTCCAGCGCAACAAATATAACCATGTCACCCAGGGTCGCCGTCAACCCGGCTCCAGCTTTAAACCATTTATTTACTCTGCAGCGCTTGAAAAAGGCTATTCCCCTGCCAGTGTGTTTGAAGACGCACCGATCAGTTTCACCTCCACCGAGACTGGCAGCAACAGCAGCTGGGAGCCGCGCAACTACGATGAAAAATATGCTGGTCCGATGCGTTTGCGTGAAGCACTGGCGCAATCCAAAAACACCATCTCAATCCGGCTTATGAATGCGATTGGCGCGCGTTATGCCCAAAACTACCTGCGCAAATTTGGCTTTGACCCCAAGGATCACCCGGCCTATCTGTCTACCGCCTTGGGCGCTGGCTCAACCACGGTCTGGCAGCTGACGGCCGCGTATGCCACCTTTGCCAATAGTGGCTATCAGGTGCATCCTTACCTGATCGAAAAGATCACGGACAGCCGCGGCAAGGTGATTCAGGCCGTGCAACCAGGCAAACATGTCTCCGCCGAGCGGGTGATTGACCAGCGCAACGCCTTCATCATTACCACCATGCTACAAGACGTGGTGAGAGATGGGACTGCGCGCGCAGCACTGTCATTGCGCCGCCCCGACATTGCCGGTAAAACTGGCACCACCAACGACCAGTTTGATGCCTGGTTTGCTGGCTACCACCCAAAAGAGGTGGCAGTCGCGTGGGTGGGTTATGACAACCCGCACAACCTGGGCCGAGGCGAAACTGGTGGCCGCGCAGCTTTACCTATCTGGATACGCTATATGCAGCAAACCCTGTCAGGTCAGCCGATTTATCAATACAAAGTGCCTGAGGGCGTCTTGCAATTGAAAGTAGATGCTTACACCGGTGCGCAGATCAGCGAAGACGATGCGGGCATTTATGAGTATTTTTATGAAGAGCACTTGCCACAATCCAAACCCGAAACACTGCCTGGCTTGTTTGACCCGGAGGGTGAACATGCGCCCGAAGAGGAAGAGCCTTCCTTTTTGGAGCGCCTGATCGGCGAACACAGTGGCAACAATGAGGATAGAAAACTGCCAGCCAATCCGGCAGCCAAGCTGCTGAGCCCGAATTAGCAATCAATCTACGAAAAGCCTAAAGTATGTTTGATGATTTTACGAGTGACTTGAGGCAAGAAATTGCCCAATCTGCTGCGCGCCTGATGTTTGAAGAAGGCATCAGTGACTATGCGCGCGCCAAACGCAAAGCCATCAAAGCCATGGGCATCACGCAAGATGCGCCCTTGCCGACCAACGGCGAAATTGATGCGGCCTTGCGTGAATATCACGCGCTTTACGCAGATGAAAGCGATGCCGCTCACCTGCTGGAACTGCGGCAGGCCGCGCTGCATACCATGCGGCTATTGCAGAAATTCCAGCCCTACCTGACTGGCGCCGTCATGGAAGGCACTGCCGGGCCCCATGCCGATACCGAAATCCATGTCTTTGCCGAGAGCGCCAAAGAACTGGAAATCTACCTGCTTAACCAGAATATCCCCTACCGCCTCGACGAACAGCACTACCGCATGTCAGACCGTCCGAGCAAACAAAAGCACGAATTGCTACGCAAACGGGTGCCGGTGGTACTGGTAGAAACCCGGTACGGTACGCAACGCATCAGTATTTTTGAAGCCGACGACCTGCGTACCGCCCCGCGTAAACACGGGGAAAAGGCGGGAATCCACCGGATGACGCTGGCGCAGGTGGAAGCGCTGCTGAAACCGATCCTGACTGAATAATCAGATTGCCGCAGCTCGACTGCGCGTGACATCCCTCATTTAACAACTCAACCTGCTTGCAGAGATTCCCGTGCTCTTGCCTGAGGAATGCCTTCAAGTGCTGCTCTCTTCACCTCAACTGCATATTGAGCGCATCGTCTCCTAGGGTCATTCATCGACAGCGGACTTCTGGGATGACCAAGCGCAAGCTGCGTGGGTGTTGCGCTTGCAAGATGAAGCAGAACGGGCATTTGAAGAAGGCACCCTCAACCTGAAAGCCGGAGATTGTCTGAATATTGCCGCTAAACACCGGTTGAAATGGACCTAGCCAAACAGAGAGACCCTCTGGCTAGCCGAGTTTTATGAAGGATAAGCGTAACTGGCCAGATTGTTAGGCAGCATAGAAAAAATCGTCGAGTAGGGGCATGCCTGCACAGTAAACAATGCGTGTTTTCTTCTGATAGCCAATCCCATCGCAACAAGAATCTAAAGTGTGCGATCACTTTGATGCTTGTCCTCAGAGAATCCTGAGAAAAACCTGAATAAACGCCTGAGTTTTTCTGATCCAGGCATCCGCACCGCTTCTTAAATCACTCAGCGCACAGATTTGATCAAGTAGCCTCATCTGCCTTGCACGTCATTCGAGGCTACCCTACTGCATGCTAATCTGCGTATAACCCAACACCGTTCCGGTGGCAAAGGTCAGGTCTATCAGGGCAATCTGATAGTCATTAATGGCGCGAATTTCCTTGATCTGCGCCTCGCCTAGCCGGGTCAGCGTTTCCAGCACTTCGGTCATGGTACGCAAGCCTTCATTAAACTGCTTGAGTTCGGCTTCGTAGTTATAGCCGGCGATCATCACCTGCTGGCGTGCCGCGAGAATGCGCTGCCAGTTTTGCTCAAGCTTATCCAGGGCGTCATGAATTTCGCGTTTGACGGTCAGCGCTTGCAGCGTTTTGTTAGTCAGGCGCTGCATACGCTGGGCAATGGCTTTATCCAGCTTGGCTTTGCGCGCTTCATTGCTCACTGGCATTTCAAACTTCAGGCCCACCGACCAGTCATTGTATTGGCCATTCAGCAAATCCTGACCGATATTGCCTGCCCGGTTGGCAGAACTGGACAGGGCGCCGTATTGGTAATCCAGCGTAAACATCGGCAGGGTCTGATTTTGCAGATAATCAATTTGTAATTGATCTGCGCTCAGCTTGAGCTCCTGATCGAGTAGCTCGATGCGGCTATCCAACGCATCTTTGAGCAGTTTTTCACGGTCAAACTCAAACTTGACCAGATTGGGCGTGGTAGAAGGTACCCACGGCAAACTAGTCACGCCTTGCTCCGGCAGTTCGTTGAGCAGGAACTGTAACTGGCGCTGGGCCAGCTTGAGGTTGGTTTCGGCAATAATCAGCGCTTCCATGCGATCCGCGACACCAATTTCAGCACGGTTGACTTCAATCGCGGCGGTGAGCCCCTCCTGCACGCGGCGTTTGACCATGGCCAGATTTTGGCTAGCATATTCATACTGATTGCGGCGCACATCCAGGGCCGCCCAAGCCTCGTATAAATCCCAGTAAGCTTTATCCACCATGGTGACTATGCGGATGCTTTGCAAACGCGTTCTGAGCTGGGCGCTATCCTGATCAAGTGCTGCAATGCGGATGCTGGCCTCGTTCACCTGCCGCCCGGCATTACGCAACAACGGCTGGCTGAAGGAGAAGCGCAATGCACTACGGTATTGGTCACTGGGCAGACTGCCCTTGCTCTGGTAGTTTTCCAGTGGCGCACTCAGGGTAACGCTACCACCAGTTCTTAACGGCACTTTGATGCCCGTTTCCAACTCCCAAAACTCCTTGTTTTGGGCTGCCGGATTCAGTTTGACCAGCTCGCTATCCAGCGCAGGATTATCCGACTTGAAAATCACTTTGTCGCCCGCCATCGCAGGCAAGTCTTTCTGGCCATATTTGGCGTAGGCAAAAATGACCTGGTCAAACTTGGCCTGCTCTTCACGCAACGATTGCGCGGCAATGGTCGGGTCGATTTTGGCCACTTGCAAATTAAGATTATTTTGCAACGCCTTCTGCCGCACATCCGCAATACTCAGTTGCGGCCCTTGCTTGGGCGCATTGCTGAGCATATTTGCAGTTTCTGGCGAGTCAAACGGTTGCAGCGCACTTTTCAGGTCTATCACTACCGACTTATTGCGTTGTTGCTGCTGCTGTTTGACCGCATCATGCAGCGGCACACCCTTGCCCTTGGCATATGGCTCCAGGCCGCGGCCTTCTGTGTTCTGCAATCGCTGGCGCGCCCGGCTGTCACTCAATGACTCATCCGCACCGACAACTGTGGCCAATAGCATACTGGCCAGACCAAACAGCCTGGTCAAAACCGGTATTTGCACACCACGCTTCATTTGCTTACCCCAACGCCAGCCGGTAGATTGAGCGGTGTTGGCTCATGCGGGATTCTGGGCGGGAAGCCATTGAGCAGGCGCCACAATTCATAGCCTATCGTCACTTTCTCCAACAATACCCAACCCTTGGCACTGATACCCTGACGCAAAAAGCGGGCTTCTGGCCATTGCGGCGTGCCTTCTTTATGGATCACCATGATACGGAAATGCCCGGTGCCATTGTCAGTCGGGTCGACGAAAGCAATTTTTCCCTCAAACGTGCCCACACCGACTTGCGCCCAGCCAGGCACCTGAATCGCAGGCCACCCCTCAAATTCGAGACGCACAACACTGTCGCGAGTAATCAGTGGCGCATCGCGGCCATCAACCCATAACTCCACGGCACGCTGCGAGGTATGTGGCACAATAATCAGCAAGGGATCACCTTGCTTGATTATCTGGGATTGTGAATTGACCGGTAAACGGAAAATCGTGCCATCTCGGGGCGCGATGATTTTCTGCATGTTTTGCCGCGCCAGTGAAATCTCGGAGCTGTGCAGGCTGTTTTCAGCATCTGAGACCTCGCCTTTGATTTTGTTGATATTGGCCGTGACCGAATCCAGATATGCTTGCGTATCGGCACGCACCTGGCGGATTTCTGCTTGTGCCGACTGCGCCTCGGCCATGGCCGATTGCAGTTGTGCCTGCACACTATTTAGGTTACGGCTGGCAATCGTATGGTCACGCTCAGCCACTTCGGTGTCTCGCTTGGAAACCAGGCCATCGCCCAGTAGGCGTTGCATACGCTTGACCTGCATCGTGGCAGCATCCAGCGTCGCTTGAGCAGAGTTCACCGCTTCACGTGCACTGAGAATTTTTTGGTTAGCGACATCCAACTTGTATTGGGCGGCGGTGATTTTGGCATCACGGCCGGCGGCCAGGTTGTCACGCTGCACCGAGTAAGCTGATAACTCGCTTTGCTTGGAAGCGAGTTTGTCCTCCAGGTTATCGCGCTGCGCTTGCAGGCGCTGCCTGAAGTTAGGATCAGTATCGCTGATTTCCAGCAATACATCGCCTTGCTTCACTTGCGAACCCTCTTGCACATACCAGTGCTGGATGAGCCCGCTCACGGGGGCATCGACGGTTTGCACCCGCTCGGAGGGAGAGTAGGCCGTGACCTTGCCCAGCGCGGTCACGTTTTGTTGCCATGGCAGAGGCAAAAAAGCAAGGGGCAGCACAACAAGCAGCCAGGCCATCCGTTTGATCCAAACCCTTAAATGCTCAGGGGTTTGTACGCTTTGTGTCAGCATACTTTCAACCGTATTACTCATGCTGACCTCCTGCCACGTCTGTCGCCGCTTGGCTTTGCAGATGAATGACTTGTTTGCATTGCTGGGCGATATGCTGATATCGCGTGGTGATCAACACCATCCAGTCCTGCTGGTGACGTTTAAGCAACATCAGCACCTGATCCAGCTCATGTTGCGCCAGTTGATCCAGCAAGCCATCAATGATTAATACATCCGGTTGACCCAGCATCGCACGGGCAAGCATTAACCGTTGTAACTGCGTATGCGTCATCGGTGCGCCAAAGTCGGTCAAGACTGTTTCTACGCCATTGGGCAGCTTGCTGATTTCTTGCCACAACCCAAGCACCTGTAGTAACTCAATCACCTGATCAAGTGTCACCTCTGGCCGTTGCAACCTCAGATTATCCAGAATAGAGCCATGCTGCCACTCGACTTTGTTCGCCACGCCAATCCGGTCACGCAAATGTGCCAGGTCAAGCTGGCGCACATCAATGTCGTTGTAGCTGACATGTCCTTGCAGCGGCTGCCTCATACCGGTGATCAGCTCCAGCAACGTCGTTTTACCGCTGCCTAAGCCACCGATCAACGCCAGGCTTTCGCCACGTTGCAAGTGAAAACTCAGGTTGCTGACCAAAGCGGCTTGATCCGCGTGTTGAAAAGTCAGCTGATGCACCTTTAGGGTAGTGTAGCCTTCCTGACCTGACTGATGCTCCCCCGAGCGCTCTACAGGCAAGGTTTCCAGCACGCCAAGTTTATCGACCGCCGCAAGCAGATCATAGAAATACTCCAGCTTGGTCACAAATCGTACAAACGCAGAAAGCACCCCAAAAATAATCAGCTCTGCGGCAACAAACTGGCCCAGATTGATCTGGCCTTTAATCACCAGCGTCCCACCTAAAATCAGCATACCCGTGCCAATCAAGGCATAGAGGCCCACCGCGCCTATCAGTTGCATCATGAGTACTTTAAAGTGCTTGGTCCTGACTTGCAGATAGCCTTCTGCAAGCTGCGCGGTATTCGCCGTGTTGCGCTGAGTCGCACCATAAAACTTTGAGAGCCATTTATTGCGGGCAATGGTTTCCAGCCAAGCCGCCATTTCATATTTGGCTTTAGACTCTTTGATCGATGTCTCTTCTGCCTGTTTACCCAGGCCAAAAATAATCACCCACAACACAATCAGCATGAGGATGACCAAAATGCCAAAATACAGACTATAAAAAAGCAGCACAATGCTGCCGATGATGCCTTGCAACAAGGCGGTCAAGCCAACCGTGAGTAAGGTGGCCATCGATTTCTGCACCGTTTGAATATCAAAATAACGATTCACCAGTTCTACCGGATTGAATTTGTCATACACAGAAATATGAATTTGCCCGGTATTTTGCGCAATCTGTAAGCTATACCGTACAAAAAGCCGTCGTTGAATCATCTCAACCAGAAAACTCTCAATCGCATAAATCGCACCAGACAACGCCAGCAAACAAAACAGGATAAACCCCACGACGTACAGCGGCTGCAATACGCCGCCCATGGTGACGATATTCACCATCGCCTGCACGGCAACAGGTGTCGCGATACCCAGCACACCGTAAGCCGCAGTTAAATAAAAAAGCAGCAAAATGTCCTGTTTTTCAAATGAGAGTAATTTGACGACTCTTTGAAAAGGGCTGAGAGATGTTGTATGAATGTTTGCCATAATAAGAATTGTTGTTAACTAGGCCCTGTAAATGGATAACAACCGTTTATATTAGTTCCCCAAAAAAAAACGGCTCTAACTAGAGCCGTTTCTTTATACCACACAACGATTACAAGCTGTAAGCACGCTCGCCATGTTCAGTCGTGTCCAAACCTTCGCGCTCATATTCTTCACTCACACGCAGACCGACAACCGCATCTACCACTTTGTAAAGAATGACGCTCACAATACCTGTCCAGATCAATGTCACTACCACTGCGATGATCTGAGTAGAGACCTGACCACCCATCGTCACACCTTCTGCGTAACCAACACCACCCAAACCTGGTGACATCAATACGCCAGTGCCCACCGCACCCCAGATACCGGCCAAGCCGTGCACACCGAACACATCCAGTGAGTCATCGTAGCCCAGCGCACCTTTCAGTTTGGTCACACCCCACAGGCTGACAAAGCTGGCAGTGAAGCCAAGGATGATAGAACCCATCGGGCCGATAAAGCCGCAAGCAGGGGTAATGGCAACCAGACCAGCGACTGCACCAGAAGCGGCACCCAGCATGCTTGGCTTACCTCTGAACAACCATTCAGCAAAAATCCAGCCCAATACAGCAGAACCTGTTGCCAATTGTGTATTGATCAGCACCATACCGGCAATGCCATCAGCAGCCAGTTCACTACCGACGTTAAAGCCAAACCAACCTACCCACAGCAAGGAAGCACCAATCATGGTCATCACCAGGTTGTGCGGAGGCATGGCTTCTTTACCGTAACCAATACGTTTGCCCAACATGATGGCACCAATCAAGGCAGCGATACCAGCGTTGATATGTACGACAGTACCACCAGCAAAGTCTTTGGCACCCAGCTCTGCCAGGTAACCACCGCCCCATACCATGTGTGCGATTGGGATGTAGGCAAAAGTCACCCACAATGCCGTGAACAACAATACAGCAGAGAACTTCATACGCTCAGCAAAACCACCAACAATCAACCCCGGTGTAATGGCAGCAAATGTCAGCTGGAAGGTCAAGAATACATACTCTGGAATCGTGCCAGACAAACTAGCAGGTGTAATACCCGCCAGAAACGCCTTGCTTAATCCACCGACAATCATGTTACCTTCGCTGAAAGCCATGCTGTAACCATACGCAGCCCACAATACAGAAATCATAGAGAAGACAACAAACACTTGCATCAGCACTGACAACATATTTTTCTGACGTACCAAACCGCCGTAGAACAACGCCAGGCCAGGAATCGTCATCAAAATCACCAGCACAGTGGCAACAATCATAAACGCGGTATTACCCACATCCAGCGTCGGGGCTGGTGCTGCTTCAGCAGCAGGGGCAGCTTCGGCCGCTGCAGGCGCTTCGGCCGCAGGTGCCGCATCAGTAGAAACGGTTTCTTGTACTGTGATGGTTTCGGTCACAGTTTCTTCTGCATAACTGACTGGGCTTGCCGCCAGACCCATCACGGCGACCAGCGATAATATGGAAAGAATTTTCTTCATAACAGAAGCCCTTTCTTATAGCGCATCCGGACCGGTTTCGCCGGTACGTATACGGTAAACTTGTTCCAAATCGAAGACAAAGACTTTGCCATCGCCGATTTTGCCTGTTGCGGCTGCTTTTTCAATCGCGTCTACGACCTGATCCAGCATGTCATCTTTGATCGCAACTTCGAGTTTAACTTTAGGCAAAAAATCTACGACATATTCAGCACCACGATACAACTCAGTGTGCCCTTTTTGACGGCCAAATCCTTTGACTTCAGTGACAGTGATGCCTTGTACGCCGATATTGGACAAAGCCTCACGCACCTCATCAAGCTTGAATGGCTTGATTATTGCGGATACAAATTTCATTTGCTTCTCCCGTTGTTAACTCTGGCAGGCACATGCCCGCCAGATCTAAAACTTGCTTACTTAGAATGTACGGCCTAATGTTAAAACTAAACGACCATCATTCAGGTTTTTGCTTTCAACTGCGCCGTTAGTGCCTTTACCATTAAAGCTTGAGCCGCCGTAGCCTCTGTAACCCCAGTAGCGTGAGTTATCAGACTCAATCCAATACACACCCGCATTCCAGCCTTCTGTAGCACCGATTTTGAATGCTTTGCTTAAGCCGATTTTCCAGTCTGTGTAGTCTGGGTCAGTTGCTTTAGAAAGAGAATCGCTAGGCAAGTTAATGCCGTCGGTGGAGAACGTTCTATCAAGTTTACCAGAGACGTTCAAACGCCCAACGTGAGCAATCAGAGTCAAATCCCACCATGGCAATGGATAAGCAGCGTTCAGCTCAACATAGGTTGAACCTTTAGTACTGCCATCCCAACCAGTAGACTTATCTGCACCAAACCAATCGGTCAGAGTGTACGACAGTTTTGCACTGATCCAGTCATAAGAAACACCCACGTTTGCTTCGTAAGTATCCCAACGCCCACCCCCTGGAGTCAAAGGTCTATTCGGATCTGGGTTGCCATTTACGTCAACTGTAGTAGAGCCTCTGTATTTTTTCCATGAACCACCTGGATACAGGTAGCCGTAAATACCAACGGTGTAGCCTAATTTCTCTACGGTTGGAATCGTACCGTTATAACCGGCATAGATATCAATTTCAGTAGTGGCATCAGGATAGGTATTTGGTGTTACACCAGAACCCCAAAGGCCAGTATAGAAACCGCTGGAATGCGTAATATCCATACCGCCTTGCACGGTTGGCTTATGCCAGGATTGTGAAATACCACGGAAGTAGTAGTCAGATACCACACCGATGTTACCAGTGGCAGTCCAGTCAGATTTGGCTTCTTCCTTGGCTTCTTCAGCTGCGTATGAAACTTGTGCAAATGACATTGCACTCAATACTGCTGTGAGCAAAATAGATTGACGCATTTATAGGTCCTCTCTCTGTGAAAATCTTGATCAAATTGTTGTAAACGAGAATGAAACAACATTGACCTAAAAGCAAGGCACGTGCCAACCCACATAGCTATTAAAAATCAATACCTTAATTAAAATACTTAAATTAAATACTTACATTAGCAACACAACAACATGTTTTTAATTGAAAACACATAAAAATCAACCATTTACACCCCTTTTTTCGAGGGCCTTACATGCTAAAATGTGATCCCAAGGAGAGCCTGCCATGCTATTTTCAAATGAAAAAATTAAAGAATTATCTTTTAAAATCAAACAACTAATTGATTCAAGCCCCATTTCAGAGCTTGAAAGCAACTTGCATGCACTAATTCAGGGCATGCTCCCCAAAATGGAACTTGTTTCGCGCGAGGAATTTGATATTCAGGCCGCTTTGCTGGCACGCACGCAGCAACAATTAAAACAGCTTGAAGAAAAAATCAGCCAGCTAGAACAAGCCAACGCCGCCAGAAAGTAAAATTTAATTTACAATTGTTAGCATTCTTTGGTGCGGGAGTGCTACATGAGTTTGGCCGTGTTATACAGTCGGGCCCTAAGCGGGATGGATGCACCAGAAGTGGTGGTAGAAGTGCATCTCGCCAATGGCCTGCCCAGCTTCACTATCGTCGGGCTGCCAGAAACCGAAGTGAAAGAGAGCAAAGACCGGGTGAGGGCCGCGATTCAAACCGCACAGTTTGAATTCCCGGCGCGGCGGATTACAGTTAACCTGGCACCGGCAGATCTGCCCAAAGAGGGGGGCCGCTACGATTTACCGATTGCGCTTGGGATTCTGGCAGCCTCCGGGCAATTACCTAAACAAGCGCTGGCCAACTATGTCATCGCTGGTGAGCTGGCACTAACAGGCGAGTTAAGGCCGATACGCGGCGCCCTGGCGATGACTTACCAACTGATTCAGGGCCCGGCGCACAAAAGGGCGGCGATTTTGCCCCAGGAGAGTGCGCATGAGGCAAGCCTGGTAGAGGGCTGTTCCATTTTTGCCGCGAATAGTTTGCTTGAAGTCTGCGCCCATCTGTCGGGCAAACAATCGCTGTCCCCTCACCCGCTGGTGCTGTCAGAATCCTCATTAAGCTTTCCGGATTACTTCGAAGTCAAAGGTCAATTACGCGCCAAGCGCGCCCTGGAAATTGCCGCGGCGGGTCAACATAGTTTATTGATGAGCGGCCCGCCAGGCACAGGCAAAAGCATGCTGGCGAACCGATTTAATAGCATTTTGCCGGACATGACTACGCAGGAAGCGCTGGAAAGTGCGGCAATTTTGTCACTGACCGGCCAATTTCCGGCCAGCCAGTGGAAAAAGCGGCCATTCAGGGCGCCACATCACACCGCCTCTGCCGTGGCACTGGTGGGTGGCGGCAGTGTGCCCAGACCCGGAGAGATCAGCCTTGCCCATCACGGCGTGTTATTTTTGGATGAGCTGCCTGAGTTCGACAGGAAAGTGCTGGAGGTGCTCCGCGAGCCTCTGGAAAGTGGCAATATCACCATTTCTCGCGCAGCCAGACAAGCAACTTTCCCAGCTCAGTTTCAACTGCTTGCAGCGATGAATCCTTGTCCATGTGGCTATTACGGGCACTATAACCAACGCTGCCGCTGTACGCCTGAGCAAATTCTGCGCTATAAAAACAAACTTTCCGGCCCGCTGCTCGACAGGATAGACATGAATATTGATGTGCCAGCACTCAAGCCAGAAGAGTTGTCACATAACCATCATGGTGAGCAGAGTGCGGCCATTCGTGCACGCGTGATTCAGGCGCGAGAACGTCAACTGACCCGCCAACAGAAACCGAATGCAGCCTTGGGTGCGCTCGAAATTTCCACCCATTGCCAATTGGGTGACCAGGCGAATCACTTACTGCAAATGGCGGTGCAAAAGTTTTCACTGTCTGCCCGCAGCTATCATCGCATCCTCAAGGTCGCCAGAACCATCGCTGACCTGGCCCAGGCCGAACACATTCTGGATAAGCACATTGCTGAGGCGCTACAATATCGGCGTCATGACTATTGAAAGCGTATTCCACATGCAACTTTATGATGCCAGTATCGCCCCGCTGATTCGTAACCTGCAAAATCTCGAGCACATTCTGCAGCAAGGAGAAGCCTATGCAGAACAGAAAAAAGTCGCACCAGAAGTGCTACTGAATAGCCGTTTGTATGTGGACATGTACCCATTAACCAAACAGGTGCAACTGGTGAGCGACATGAGTAAAGGGGCGGGTGGACGACTGGCAGGCATAGACATTCCACAATATGCGGATGATGAAGCAAGTTTTGAACAGCTCTACGCAAGAATCGCCAAGACAGTCGCGTTTCTCGAAGCCATCAAGCCTTCACAGCTGGAAGGCGCCGAACATAAAGAAGTGGTGTTAACCATACGTAAAGTGGATCTGACCTTCACCGGCTTGGATTATCTCGAAAAATGGGTCATGCCCAATGTGTATTTTCATGTCACCACGGCATACAACATTTTGCGCCATATTGGGGTGCCACTGGGCAAAACCGACTACCTGGGTCAAAAGCGTTGATGCCTCAAGGCCGTTTGCGCCAGTAGCCCGGTTGCTGGTCTGACTGCAACATGGCTTTACGGCGCAATGTCTCATAGGCTTCGCTGTCTGAAATTCCTTGTGCAGAGGCCATCGCTTTCGCCTGATTGTTCGCGGCAACCACCCAGTCAGGATTTTCCTGATAGCCCCGGTCTTGCATGCAATGTTCCAACACGCGTGACTGTCTAGCCGCTTTTTCCAGCTTCTGGAAGGGCAGTTGCTCTGGTAACGCGGCCGCTGCCTTACTGGCAATCAAATCACACTCATTGATAGTATGAGCCAGCGCACTTTGCGCAGGTGCAGACGCTGGCAACTGCAGCGATTGCCAATACCAATACCCCACCGCCGCCAGCATGGCCATCAACACAAACCACATAAACCGACTCGCACGCATGCATCCGACTCCTTTTTGTTGTTCAACCCTGCCAATATTTTAAGCCAAACCGGCCGACAGCCCTTATAAAAGCTGGATTGGTTCATTAAAGCGTCATACAAGACCATTAACATAGATTTAAATGATCGCATGAACAAATTAATTCAAGAATGGAAACCTGATGACGTTAATACAAGTATACATAAACAGAACTAAAGGACGCCCCATGAAAGACTTGCAACAAGACGAGCCGCTGACTTATACCGCCAGCATGCCAGAATTGATGACGGCGCAGGACATTATGTATCTGGCTGAAGATATCACTGCAGACAGCAACATTCAGGCAATTTACAAACCTGCTGAGCTGACGCTGGAAGTCGTGTAAAACAACACCGGCAGTTTGCATCACACCGCTACGCAGTTCATAGCGTGGCATAGCATCGCATGTTGCTTGCCCAGACACCCAACTGGTCCAGCCCTCAACTGATAGACACCCGCCTGACGTTTGCCTACAATAAAACTTCTCTTCAACAGGACGAGAAGGAGGCAACCATGTTTTTAGGCGCAGCAGGCATCTACACACTGATTGGCATCGTCGTCGCAATTTGCCTGATATTGTATGTATTTGCAAAAAAGGTAAAGTAATCCGTATCACATAAAAAAGCCCCGTTTACGGGGCTTTTTTATTGCACAACTCAGATTGGTTACTGGGATTGGTTACTGGATCAATTCACGCCAGCTTTGCTTGGTGCCATAGCTACCATTGCTTTTTTGCTTGAAAATCACCGTGGCCTTGCTGGATCCCGACAGACCGAATATCTGGTCATCCAGGCTTAATTGCTGCGGGGTAGGGTCATTACTGCCAGTCACCACAACATGTGGCACGCCATTCCCGTCATAGACAATATTAAAACCAACGGCGGGTGTGGTCATACGCTCAGAAATGGCACCACCAGGCAACAAAGAGCCGCCTTTTTTATAGTTAAAGAAGTTAAACCAGCCATAGCCGGCACCACTACAAGCCTCGCTACTTGGTACAAGTGTTGGCATCATCAGGGCGCCATTGAGTAACAATGGATCCAGATTGACACGTTCCCCTACAGGAAAATCCAGCACCCAGCCATAGCCAGAATCAAAATTCACCGTGCCAGTGGAGGACACCGTACGATCCCCGCTTAACACTTGCGTCGTTAACTGACTACGGCCAATTGGCGTGGTCTGCCCGCTATCCTTGAACACATAGACTGAGTTCTGAGGCGTATTGGTCAAATCGGCAGGCTCCAGAAACTTGCCGGTACCCACCATGACCACCATATTCTTATCGACCTTGCCCAACTCTGGCTGGGTAGTCACTTTTTGTGCAGTACCGCCACCCGCAGTCAAGCTGGCAATTTTATTGACGGTATTGGTATTGATATTAAAACGCCAGATATTGCCATTTAAATCGCCACCATACACATTTAATACCGTGTTGTTCTCAAACATTTGCTCAGCGTAGCCGGAAATTTTTGCCAAGCCGCTAGGGTTGGCAGCATCCCCCTCGCCAGTCGTCAATGTTTTTAACAGGCTGCCTGTTCTTGCATCGAGGACATATAAATAGCCACGGCCATCGCCGACCGGATTGTTTGCAACAAAGGTGCCATCGTTGAGTTTGCGAGCATTGGTGCCGTTGTTGTAACCAGAAGTCAAAAGCACCACCCAGCGCCCATCCAGCATTTTAGTCACCATCGGGTTACCAAAGCTGTAGCCTAGCGTATTGTTTATGCCATCTGGCTGAGCATAAAACTCCCAAAGCACTTGTGGGTTTTCCGGTGTGGTCACATCCAGCGCAAAATAGCCACGCCCGCCCCCGTTTAGCCCGGAAACCAAAATCGTACGCCACTCCGCATTGTCCCCGGTGCAAGCTGAGATACAGATATCCGTGACCACCGGGCTGCCATTGACATAATTTGTATGGTAATTGGCACCATATTCCTTATCTGCCAGATTGGCCAGATTCGGAATGACTGGGGATGGGATAAAAGCCCATAGCTCTGTGCCGTCATTGGCATTGAACGCATGTAGCATGCCATCGTTAGCCCCGACATAGACGGCGGCTGTGCGTGTTTTAGCCCAAGTTTTGTAAGCCTTATAGCCGGGATCGAGATAATCAACGTTCGAAGCCCTGAAATAACTGGGGCGAGATTGTGAGATATCGCCCAGTGTTGCCTGCCGCTCTCTGAATAAGCGGTTGGCAGGCGCTGTATTCATACTGTTGTCTTCATAGGTCTTATTCCCAATCAGGTAATCAACCAGCTTGTCGGCTTTTTGAGTATCTGTCATTTTCGGATCGGTGGCAGGCAAGGCTTTCATCTGGCTTAAAGCGTTATAACCCTCTTCCAGTTTAGTTCTATACGCTGCCGGTAAATTACCAGGTTTAAAGTCAGCACGTGCATTGTTATTGTTAAAGTAAATTTTACGTTGCCCAATTTGCGTTTTGAGTTTGCCATCGCAGCTACGGGCAATGGGCACATAGCATGCTGTTGCGTCACCAAAATTCAGCACTGATCCCAGAGAACCGTTAGCGTTGCTACAAGTTGAATCGGTGGAGTTGCTGGTTTTGCAATACAAGTTACTGTCTGGTCCGGTATAGGCTGTGGCTGGAGAGGTACAGGCCTCAGCCGCCACATTTTCCACACACCAAACTGCGGTTTCTGAGGTTTGCAAGGAATTGGTATTGACCGTCCGCGCTTCCAGGTTACCCGTCCATTTTACTGACTGATAACTGGCCACATACTGGAAGTTATCGCCATTGGTCGGCGCCAGGCTACTGGCCGCAGCCGCGGCACTCGCACCCTGGATGGATTTAATCTCTGACAAGCCCTTGGCCAAGGACTCGCGCAACAGTTTGGGGTTGCTGGCACTATAGTAGGTGCCGCCGGCATTCACAGCCGCATGCCATAAATCATCAATGCGGGTGCCGTTTTCCGCCAGGGTGGGATCAGGCCAGTTTTTGCGCATGGGCGTCGCGCTTAAGTCTTTAAAGTCGCCCATGGTCTGCGTTTTATAATCATCGGTATAAAGCAGGGTCCCTGCAATGCCCAGGCCCAAGGTCAAGGTGACCATGTTTTGCTTGGGGTAATCCGTCGCCGTGCCACAAACGGATGAACCCAAAGATCCCGTGCAATTGGAGAGCGTGCTGTCACGGATATCCGTGTCATAAAAATACTTGGCCGTATCCGCCAAGGTATTGGATTTGTTACTGCTATCAAACTGTGGCGCAGGCGTACTGCCGCCATCCTGATTACCTATCGCAGTTGAACCATTAATGCGCGTAGGATTGCCGTTATCGTTCCAATAGCCGTCGGTGGTCAACAAGGTAAAGTTGGATTGGCAGGCATACTGTATCGGATCATCGGTTCCTAACGTCTTTTTGCCAGCATAGTGTTTGCCCACATTGGCAAGGGCAGTGCGCAACGGCGTCCCGCCACTAGGATTGACTGCAAACAATTTATCGTACCAGGATTGCTTTTGCGAGCTGTCAAAAGGAGCCAGCGGCAGATAATTAGAAGATGAATTATTAATCGTCACAAATCCCACCCTATACCTGGAATCCAGGGCTTTAAACGCTTGGCTGGCGGCAGTTTTCATCGAGAGCATGCGTGTACGATAATAGGTGACCCAATTAGCATAATTGGTAAACTCTTCGCTATAGGTGCAAGTAGCCGCAGCACAATCGGTTCGCTCGGCGCCTTTGCTGGTTGCCCCCGGCGCGCTATAACTGGTTTGGGCAGTCGTAATTTCCTGATATATCAGGCTGCCAGGAATATCCGTGTTATTCGTGGATAATTGTGTGGCCGTATAGCTGCCTCCCGACCCGGAAAAAGTCACTTGTATCGGACTAGCCGGGTTGAGGGCATCCCCGGCAAAGGTACTAAAATCAAAACTACTGCCATTGTTGCTGATGACAACATTGCCTGCCAATTTGCAAGCGCCTGTCATGGAGGAGTTACAGAGATTATTTTGTACGCGGCTAGAGACTGTCGAGGCGTTGGAACTCGAGGTGGTCGCGGCAGACAGCAACTCAATATTATTGATTTTGACGCTGGTCACTCTCACCGAACCACTGATACTAAAACTCAGCCGATACCGCGCGCTTGGTTCCCTCAAGTAAACATAGGTATTGCTATCATTCACTGTAGAGACATTATTGCGGATGCCCTGGCAACGGTCTTGCGTCCCACCACTGGAATCGAGCGTTCTTTTTTTAGAGGCAGCATCCGAGTTACACCAGCGCAAGGTGGCCGGATAATTATAGGCAACGCCATTCACCGTGGTTTTAGTTTTTGAAACTACACAACTGGTCAATGCAGGCGTGGTACAAAACTCACCCGGCACATAAGCGTAGTAATAGGCTGATGAGCCTCGCGTAATATTGCCATACACTGTGGTGACGTTTTCAGAAAAACCACTGAACGAGGTTTTATTGGCAAGGCTCGTCCCCAAGTAATTGAGCGGTGTACTGTAGGTCACTTCAGGGTTATAAAACTGTGTATTGTAGGCCGAGTTACTAAATAACCAGTCGGCGGCATCATAGGTATACCAGGACCAGCCGCTGGAATAGGAACGGCCATCAGGATCATCCGCGGCCCAGTCAGGGGTATAGTTGAAGCCCATACTGCCGGAGTTATCCAGCACAAACATCAGATTGGGTTTTACATCCGAGCTCCCGGAAGTTTGTAGCGGCATGGTGGCCAGGTCGAGAAACTCCGCCATGACCAAACCAGGCAATGCCAGTATCAGGAAAACAATTGTATGAAGGCAACGTGTTGGTTTCATCATTCCACCTGTTTAGTTGGAGATAAATGACTGCATATAAGTCACCGTATTTTTAGGGCCAGCGATACGCAAAGTAACGCGGTAGAGTGGCGAGTCCGAACTTGAGACGCAACGTTTGAACAGCTCCATGTTGTTGATATTGTGTGAGCAGTTTTCACCATTGTTGGGCGAGCTGGCCATCATGCAGCGCGAGGCATTGGTGGCTGCACTGCCTGCATTGATTTCGGCATTGCTGAAGTTACACATGCGCTCAATGACAAAGCGAATCTGATTACCCTGACGGTCCATGCCATTACGAATTTCGTCATTGCCGTCAGTCTGGTTAGGGACCTGGCTACTGTTGCTGTCATCCCAGGTCATGGTAGTGAGCTGCTTGCCATCACAAATCTGTGCATCCGGATTAGTATCAAACTGACTGCAGTTTGCGTAATAGCCCAGCTGCGGATGATGGGTGGTACTGACCTCAAGCACGACGTTTTTGGCAATATATTCAGTAATCCCTTCTAGCACGACATTGGCCGTGGTAGTCGCGGATTGGCGATAGACGAGGTTGCCGGACACCAGCGCATTGGTATCTACGCTACGGATCAAGGCAACGGCGGCAATAGACATCACTGCCAGCGCCAGCAAGGCAAAAAACAAGACGATCCCTCGCTGTGCTAAGGGCAGCGGGGCTTGATTGGAAGGGGTATACGGATCAGAGCGCATCACGATTCCAAAGAATATTTCTGAGAGGAATGTTGGCCTCAAAGGTCCGGTAGCGATACTGTTGCCATTGAGGCACCGCTGTTAAATCGACATTGGCAGGATTGGCATCTGCCTGCCAGACACAGACCTTGGCGAGCCCGGCAACGGAACCATTACATGCCTGGCTAACGGCTTTTTTCTGTAGATTGCCATCCCTGGTCACCACCGCAATGCGGATGGCACGGATACGGTTTCTGTCGATGAGCGAAATCGTGTCACCAAAGATGCCGGTGGCATCCACCCAGCGGTCAACCCGGTTTAAAAAGCCGGCAGCCGTGGCCGAGGGCGATGCAGGATCAATGGTATCAGAGATGCCATATTGCGCCTGCAAGCTCACTATGTCACTGGCAACAGGGATCGCAGCGGCATTGGGGAAAGGATCTGTCCCTGGCGTGCCGCCGCTCCTGGTCAACTCCAGGTTGGCGCTGACACGGTACTCATACTGGTTCCAGGCGCCCAGGCAAGAGAATCGTACCCAGTCAGCCCCGTTCAAAATCGTTACCGGGCTGGCGGTGGGTGGCGTATTGAGCTCGCTCAGCGTATTGATGGTCCGGTCAGCGTTTAACTTTTTCAGCCTGGCCAGACTACAGTTGGGACTGCTCGGCGTTTGGTGATAGAGCACCACATCGTTTTCCTGGCAGCCAATCAGGCGGCCATCCAGCGTAGGCGTAGTAATCGTGCCCGTCGCACGCAGTGACGCACCACCGCTGGCCGGATTACCATAGCGAATGCGCACAATATCACTGCCTGCGCCGCCATCCACAATCACCACGGGTGATAAATTGATGACGACGCCCCCTTGATTGATGGATGTCTCTATCGGGCACAACAACGGGGATGGGTCTGAGCTGTTATAAAGCGGCAGTCCATATCCGGCATTCTGTGCATCGCGCTGCATGTAGTACATGGCCAGCACGCCATTCGACTGCGCATCGCTACCGCCGGTAATGGCACGTTTTCTTGCTTCAAAACCGGTAAACAGGTTGCTGATCGCCAAAGTAGCCACCAGACCAATCAGCAACCCGACCAGGAGCTCTACCAGGCTAAAGCCTGACTGCAACCGCTGTGATTTTATGCCTACCCTATTCATCTGCTGGCCTTTGCTCAGGGTGTGACATCAAACAAATAGCTGGACGCATTGACTAAATGGCGCGTGCCGCCCGGTACTTGCCAGCCCACCGTGACGGTGATCATGCTGTTGGTGATGGCAGAAAAACTCAGGGTGCCGTTGGGTAACTGGGTTTTAATACTTTCCGTATCCACCTGGCTGACATAAGTCGCAGCATCACCGCCATAGGCCATCAGATTGGCAATATGGGTCTGTGCAATCAACTGTGCCTCGGCACGGTAACGATTGTCACTGCTGTTCTTGATCATGGCGCTTTGCAAGCCAACCAGGGCCAGCACCCCCATGCTAAAAATCACGACCGCCACCATCGCCTCAATCAATACAGATCCGGCTTGCTGGCCCAAGGTGCGTCGCGCCCTGTTAATGGATGTTTTTAACATGCGCGGGTATCCCCAACCGTGGTCACCGCAGGGTCGCAAACCTTGACGTTGCCGCCTGCCGCCAATGTCACTCTCAAGGCTTTACGTTCTTCTGCCTTGACCTGGCTGTTACTCACATTCACCATGGTCAGCGCATCCGGGCTAGCCGGGTCGCGCGTACCAAAACTGCTAAACACCGCGGTATAGTTATCTGCAGTCACGGTGACATTGCTGGATGCGCCTTCGGTGGCACTTTTCTGGGTGATGACCGCTGGGCAGGCTGGCGTGATGGCAACGCAGCCAATCTGCCAGGCACTGTTGGTTTGCAATGTGAATTTCACTCGACTATTACGCTTGATCGCTTCGGCACGTGATTGCTGCAGACCGTTCCTGACAGACTCGGCCACGGTTCTGATTTGCGAATTGCCAATCGCCGTCTGAAAAGCCGGGATGGCAATACTGGAGACCGCCACCATCACAACCACGGTGACGACCAGCTCAATCAAGGTAAAGCCTTGCTGCTGCATTAGCAACTTCCTGAGGATGAAGTCAGCCAGCAAGTGGCGCCAGTGGTGCCGTCGTAAATAGAGGTCTTGGCGTTATCCTGGTTGACGGTAAATGAAAAATTACCCATGTTCTGCGCTGATTTGCCTGTCGCTTTCAGGGTGTAAGTCGTCGCTGACTGGTTATCAATCGAGTAATCGAAATACTTGGCATCACTTGGGTTGCAGACAAAGCCCACATAGGTAAAGTTATCCTGGTAAAACTGTTCGACCTGCACACGGCAATTGGCCAGATTGGCAGGTGCCTCAGCCGCATTGCCACTTTTGACATAATCCTGGTAACCCGGCACGGCAATGCTGGCGAGCAAGCCGATAATGGCCACCACCACCATGACTTCAATCAGACTAAAGCCTTGTTGTAAAAGACGCTTCATGAATATCCCCTTTTTGCACAGCCTTATCATGCAAACAGCGATTCTTCCTGTCTAGCAGTAGCCGACTAGCGGTTAACTCTGGCTGACAAACGGTAGACTTGGCCCAAGCGCGCGCGACCAGGGATGGGCCAGCGCAGCTTTAGTGGTAAAATCTGGCTTTATTTTGATTGGACGCCAGGATCATGTTTGCCAGCTCTACAAAATTAATAGCACTTGCCCTGCTGTTATGCACCCTGGGTGCTTGTGGCCTCAAAGGCAATTTGTATCTTCCCGAGCGTCAGTATCCTCAACCACAACCGCCATCAGACAAGTCGCCATCGTGATCCCGTTTTCAACCCAACAAGGCCTGCTACATGCCGAAAATGTAGCCTTGCGTGATATTGCGCAAACCCACCAAACCCCCACCTACGTCTATTCGCGGGCGGCACTCACCCAGGCGTTTGAGCGTTTTGCTGCCGGGCTGCGTGGGCATGACCATTTGATCTGTTTTGCCGTGAAGGCCAACCCTAGCCTGGCGATACTGAATCTGTTTGCCCGCCTGGGTGCCGGCTTTGATATTGTGTCTGGCGGTGAGCTGGCCCGTGTAATTGCAGCTGGCGGTGATCCGAAAAAAGTCGTGTTCTCTGGCGTAGGGAAATCCCACGCTGAAATTGAGGCCGCCCTTGAAGCAGGGATCTATTGCTTTAACGTAGAGTCTATCAATGAGCTGGACCGTATCCAGCAAGTGGCGGCTCGCTTGGGTAAACAGGCCCCGGTTTCGTTGCGGGTCAATCCAAACGTAGACGCAAAAACCCACCCCTATATCTCTACCGGCCTTAAAAATAACAAGTTTGGCGTGGCATTTGAAGATGCACTGGCTTTGTATGAAAAAGCGGCGCAATTGTCCAACATTGCCGTGCATGGCGTCGATTGCCATATCGGCTCGCAGATTACCGAGCTATCGCCGTTTCTAGATGCGCTGGATAAAGTCCTCGGTTTAGTGGATGCGCTGGCGGCCAAAGGCATCCCTATTCAGCATATTGATGTCGGCGGCGGCGTAGGCATTACCTACAGTGACGAAACCCCGCCGGACTTTGCCGCCTATACGGCCGCCATCCTGCAAAAACTGGCAGGCAGAAACGTCAAGGTACTGTTTGAACCCGGCCGCGCGCTGGTCGGCAATGCAGGCGTATTACTGACCAAAGTCGAATACCTCAAGCCCGGTGAGACCAAAAACTTCGCCATCGTCGATGCCGCCATGAACGACCTCATGCGCCCCGCCTTGTACGACGCTTTTCACAATATCACGACCATTGCCCCGTCTGCGGCACCCACTGCGGTCTATGAAATCGTAGGTCCCGTCTGCGAAAGTGGTGACTTTTTGGGCCATGACCGGACACTGGCAATTGCAGAAGGCGATTATCTGGCCATACACTCTGCCGGTGCTTATGGCATGAGCATGGCCAGCAACTACAACACGCGTGCACGTGCCGCAGAAGTACTGGTCGACGGCGATCAGGTGCATGTGATTCGCGAGCGCGAGCAGATTGCTGATCTGTTTAAACTGGAGCGCGTCTTGCCGTAAGATTGGCCGGCATTGCAATTTTCAGCAGTAATCAATAAAAAAACCGAAGCATTTGATTGCTTCGGTTTTTTTATTGTTAAAAGATACGTGTTAATCAAAAATCACGGTCTTGTTCGCATAAAGCAGAATACGATGCTCAATATGCCAGCGTACGGCTTTGGAGAGCACAACCCGTTCCAGATCACGGCCTTTCTGAATCAGGTCCTCGACCTGGTCACGGTGAGAAATACGCGCCAGATCCTGCTCAATAATAGGGCCCTCATCCAATACCTCAGTCACATAATGGCTGGTCGCACCAATCAGCTTCACACCGCGCTCAAAGGCACGGTGATAGGGGCGCGCACCGATAAAGGCTGGCAAAAATGAATGGTGGATATTGATAATCCGCTGAGGATAGCGCGCGACAAACTCGGGAGACAGAATCTGCATGTATCTTGCCAGCACAATCAGGTCAATCTTGTGTTGGTCAAACAAAGCAAACTGCTGCGCCTCGACGTCGGCTTTGGTCTCTTTGGTCATCGGCAGATAGTGAAACGGGATGCCATAGAACTGTGCCAGTTTCTCCGTATCTCTATGATTGCTGATAATCAGTGGAATCTCGCAGGCCAGCTCGCCACTATGATGACGGTGCAGCAGGTCTACCAGGCAATGATCATATTGCGACACCATGATCGCCATGCGTGTTTTTTGCTCGGACAACTTGAGTTGCCAGGTCATGCCAAAGCGTTGCGCCACCGGGCCAAACGCCTGCTCGAAATCGGCAACGGCCACATTGAAATTGGTCAGGTCCCACTCGACGCGCATCAAAAACAGATTATTTTCCGCATCCTGATGCTGGTCTGCGTGTAAAATATTGGCATTGTGCTCATACAAAAATTGCGCAATCGCCGCCACAATCCCTTTGGTATCCGGGCAGGTAATCAGCAAGGTAGCAGTGTTTTTCATAACATGGGCTTTAAGCGAGCAACAAAAATGCAGATTATACCTGATGCCTGCCAGCCCTTGTGGTTGACCTTGGCAGTTGCAGGCGCAGACAGCAGCAGACTCTTGACGGAATTCATTATGCAAACAGAAGTGACACCTGAGATCGTATTGGCCAACCCGCGTGGCTTTTGTGCGGGCGTAGACCGTGCCATTATTATTGTCGAACAGGCACTCGAAAAATTCGGCGCGCCGATTTATGTGCGCAATGAAGTGGTTCACAACAAATTTGTCGTGGGTCAATTGCGCGACAAAGGCGCCATTTTTGTCGATGATCTGGAAAAAATTCCGGCAGGCAGCATTGTGATTTTTAGTGCGCATGGCGTTTCCAAAGCGGTGCGCGCAGAGGCAGAGTCGCGCGGCCTGACCGCGTTTGACGCCACTTGTCCGCTGGTGACCAAGGTGCATATCGAAGTCGCCAAAATGCGTAAAGATGGCCTGGAGATCATTATGATCGGCCACAAAGGCCATCCAGAAGTCGAAGGCACCATGGGCCAATCCGAAGCAGGCATGTATCTGGTGGAAACCCCGGAAGAGGTGACCGCCCTCACCGTCACCGACCCTGACAAACTGGCCTATGTGACACAAACCACCTTATCGGTGGATGACGCCACTCAGGTCATCAACGCCCTTAAAACACGCTTCCCCAACATCAAGGCACCCAAAAGCGATGATATTTGCTACGCCACGCAAAATCGCCAGGATGCGGTCAAAATCATGGCCAAAGACTGTGATCTGGTCATCATTGTCGGTTCGCCCAATAGCTCCAACTCAAACCGCCTGCGTGAAGTTGCCAAAAACCAAGGGGTAGAAGCCTATATGGTCGATAATGCCAGCCACCTGCAAGCGGCCTGGTTACAAGGTAAAAAGAAAATCGGCATTTCCGCCGGTGCCTCAGCCCCTGAGGTGTTAGTACAGGAAGTGATTGCTGCTTTGAAAAACATGGGTGCTAACCAGGTGGAAGAGTTGCAAGGGGTAGTGGAAAACGTCGTGTTCCAGCTGCCCAAAAACCTGGTCAATGCAGAGAAGCGCAGCACGGTTTAAACGCTTGCCGCATTGATTGGCTGGCCGTCCCTTGCTAAGATTGGCAAACAATGTTCGCCTTGTTTGCCGGTGTAGCTCAGTTGGTAGAGCGGTTCATTCGTAATGAAAAGGTCGGGGGTTCGATTCCCTTCTCCGGCACCATCCACACATCAAAAAATTCCGACCGGCCACCGGCAAAAAAAAGCCCAAGCCATTTCAGCTTGGGACAAGCAATATCCTCGGGAAAGGATAGTCGGGAAACTCGCATGTGATTGTTGTTAACTGCCATTGCGATTGAATTCCACTACACTGATTCACGTATGCATGATTTGTGCCAAATCATTTAAACAGTCCAAGCACTTGATTTTAATTGAATAAATCTAGATATGGGGCGCACTCACCCACACGAATTGATTGATATCAACCACCACTCTGGTTTCATAGAACCAAATTGGTGGTTATTCAGCGCGCGGACGGCGCAGGTCGGAAAACAGCGGGAACAACAAAGGCAACAACAACAGTGTGAACAAGGTCGCGGTAATTAACCCACCGACAATCACCACCGCAAACGGCCGCTGGGTTTCGGAGCCAATGCCATGCGAGAGCGCCGCTGGCATCAAGCCCAACCCGGCCATCAAGGCCGTCATCAATATCGGGCGCAAGCGGGCAACTGCGCCTTCAATCACCGATTCCGACAGCTCTCTGCCTTCGCGCATCAAACTCTTGATCTGCTCGACCATGATCACCCCGTTTTGCACCGAAATGCCGGCCAGCGCAATAAAGCCGACGGCGGCAGAGACAGACAAATGCAGTCCGGCCACGGCCAGCCCCGCCAGGCCGCCCACCAGCGTAAATGGAATCATCAGCAACACCAGCAAGGCATTTTTGACCGACTTGAATGCCCAAAACAGCAAGACAAAAATCAACAACACAGACAAGGGCACAATCACCATCAACCGCTTCATGGCCCGTTGCTGGTTTTCAAATTGTCCACCCCAGGTCATGCTATAGCCAGGCGGCAGCTTGACCTTTGCCTCGACCTGCTGCATGGCTTCTTGCACGAAACTGCCCTGATCGCGGTCTGTAATATTGGCTTTGATGGAGACAATACGCGAGCCTGATTCGCGGCTGACACGAGAAGCCCCTTCTTTGATGGTCACCTCGGCCACCTCGCTGAGCGGGATGCTACCGTTTCCATTTGGTAAGGCAATCGGTAACTCGTCAATATCATCCACAGAATCGCGGAAAGGTCTGTCCAGCCTTAACGTAACATCAAAATGCCGGTCGCCATCGTAAAACGTATTGGCCGGATTGCCGGCTAAAGCGGTTTGTACCGTATTGTTAACATCGCCCGCCATCAGGCCATAGCGCGACAATTGGGCACGGTTAAGCGTGATATCGAGCTCAGAGTTGCCTGAAATGCGGACTGCCGCCACATCGGTTGCGCCACGGACGTGATTGATGACATCGACCACCTCTGCCGCTTTCTGCTCGAGAATCGTTAAATCAGGGCCAAAAATCTTGACTGCAATTTCACCTTTCACGCCAGACAACGCCTCCTCCACACTGTCCTGAATCACTTGCGAAAAGTTGGTAGGCACGCCCGGAATCTCGTGGATACGGCGCGACATATCCTTGATCAGCGATTCCTTATCGGCAAACTTCCATTCGCTGTGCGGCTTGAGATCAGCCAGAATCTCCATGTGATAAGGCCCCTTAGGGTCGGTGCCGTCATCTGGCCGTCCGACATGCGACACCACCAACCTCACCTCTTGGTAGCTATTCAGAATCTTGCGGATTTCTCGCTCGATCTCTTTGGTTTTTTCCAGGCCAGCCGAGGGTGGCAAATCAACGGTGAGCCAGATATTGCCTTCATCCAGCTTGGGGAGGAATTCCGAGCCTAACATGGGCGCAGAGAGCACGGATATAACCAAAATGCCCCCGGATAAAATGACCACCCATGCGCGGCATTTGCGGGTTTTAAGCAAAATATGACGATAGGCATTTTGCAAGCTTTGCATCCAGTGGCTGTGCTTTTCCGCCATATCCTCACGCTTCATGGTGTATGACAACAAGGCTGGCACCAGCGTCAAAGTCAGGATAATGGCGCCCAGCAAGGCAAAACTCAAGGTGAATGCCATCGGCGAGAAAATTTTTCCTTCTACGCGTTGAAAGGTAAAAATCGGCAAAAAGGCAGTGATGATGATGGCTTTGGAGAACAGAATCGGGTGCCCCATATCAATCGCCGTGCTTTTAAGCGTCTGCATGCGCCAGGCCAGCCCCATATTGCCTTGTGTTTTATCCACCTCAGCCACCGCCAGGCGCACCATCAGCGCCTCTACCAGCACCACTGCACTGTCAATAATAATGCCAAAGTCTACCGCCCCGAGCGAGATCAGGTTAGCGGAGACACCGCGTAAATCCATGACAATAAAGGCAAATAACAGGGATAACGGAATCACCGAAGCCACAATCAGGGCGGCGCGCCAGTTGCGCAAAAACACTACCAAAATCGTCACCACCAGCAATGCGCCGACAATCAGGTTTTCTGCCACGGTATGCACGGTGTGGTGAACCAGGCCGGTGCGGTCATAAAAAGGCACGATTTTGACGCCGGGCGGCAGGGTCTGATTGACCAGATCCACCTTCTCGCGCAAGGCGTCGATCACTTTGGCGGCATTCTGGCCCTTGGTCATCAGCACGATGCCTTCAATAATGTCATCCTGCTGATTAAAGGAAACGATGCCTGAACGGGGGCGGTCACCAATCACCACCTGACCAAGGTCGCTGACCAGAATCGGCTTGCCATCCCGCGTATCCACGACGGATTGCGCAATATCATCCAGACTGCGAAACAGGCCTATGCCACGCACCACCAGCGACTCGTCGCCTCTGTGCATGAGTCCGCCACCCACGTTACTGCTGTTGTTGCTGACCGCCTGGTTAACCTGATCAATACTCACATCAAACTTTTTCAAGCGGTAAGGATCCAGCTTGATTTGGTATTCCTTGACCGTCCCGCCAAAACTGGTGATATCGGCCACCCCTGGCACCATGCGCAATTGCGGGATAATTTTCCAGTCCTGGATAGCGCGGATTTCGCGTTGCGGCATCTCTGCCGGTGCTTCAACCAAATAGCGGTAAACCTCCCCCACCGCCGTCGTCAGCGGTGCCAGCGTGGGTTGCAAGCCGATGGGCAAGCTCACCCCTTGTAAACGCTCTAACACCTGCTGCCGCGCAAAATAATCTTGCGTGCGCTCGGCAAAAGTGAGGGTGACCACGGAGAGCCCGGTAATAGACACCGAACGGATTTGTGCCAGTCCCGGCACCCCGCTCATCCCATGCTCAATCGGCAGTGAAACGACGCGCTCGACCTCCTCTGGCGCCATGCCCGGCGATTGTGTCACGATAATCACGTGCACATCTTCAACATCGGGGAACGCTTCAATTGGCAGGTTTTGCACCGCAAACCAGCCAAAAATCATGAGCACAACCGCGCCAATCAGCAGAAATACACGCTGTTGCAGTGAGAAGGTGATCAAGCCTTTTAACATCGCCTATTTACTCACGGACAAATCTGAATTGAGCAGAATGGCGCCGCTGGTCACGATGCGCTCACCCGGGTTTAAGCCGGTTTTCACGGTGGCATATTCCCGCCGTTGTAAATCCAGCACGACTTTACGCTTGCTAAAATGCAAGGGCTGCTCTTCTACAAAGACATAGCTGTAGAGTCCCTCGGTAATCAGGGCACTGTTGGGCACGCGGATGACGCGATGCTGGCTGGTATCCAGCGGCGTGATGCGCGCATACATTTCTGGCTTGAGCTTGCCTTTGCTGTCGAGCAGGCAACGCACAGGAATCCGGCGCGTGGCCGGGTCTACCATGATGCCTATTGTTTTAATTTCGCCGTCAAACACCTCGTCAGGATAGGCATCCACCTGGACACTGAGCTTTTGCCCTTGCGAAATCCGGCTCAAGTCCCGCTCTGGCAAATCGATACTGGCCCAGACATGGCTGGGATCCGTGATCAAAAACAAAGGATCTGCCGCATCGGGGCGGACCTCGCTGCCAGGATTCACTTTCCGGTCAACCACCACCCCCGCGATTGGCGAGCGCACGACATAGCGATCACTTGCCCCGGTCGACACCCGCAGGTTTTTCAACCTCGCCATCGCGCGCTCATGTTCTGCACGCGCACTCGCCCAATCCGCCTGTGCGACTTCCATGTCTTTTCTGGCCAGCACCCCGCCTTCAACCAGCATGCGGCTACGCTCCAGCGCCTGTTGCTTGAGCCCCAAATCGGCCTGCGCCTTGCGCACATCCGCGACCGCCGCCCCCACATCCGGCGAGTCCATCACCAGCAAGGGCTGACCGGCTTTCACGGCTTCGCCGACTTGTGCCTGAATATTCAGCGCTCGTCCGGCCACTGGCGAATACACCCGTGCTGTCCGGTTTTCATCAAACACAATCTTGCCGTTGAGGGGCTCGGTCACCGGCACCGGGATCTCGGTGACGGGTTCAATTTTGAGACTGTTTAATTGTGGCGAACCCGACGTCAGTACAATCTGGTTGGCTGGTTGCGCGGGCACTCGGGCATTTTTGTCTGCAGCCATGGCTGAAGCCATGCAAATCCCTATCGCGCACAAGATAAATACGATCTGGCGCATCGCCTTGACGGTAGCAGGGGGGGAAGCCATGGAAGTGAATGAGCGCATCATAAAATTATTCTTGATAGACAAATGCCTGGCGGGTGGCCGCTAACCAGGCGGATAAGGACTTGGCATAATCAGCTTTGACGCTGACTGCCTCCAGTTGGAGCGTGCGTAAAATACGTCTGGCATCGAGCAAATCCATGACATTCATGGCGCCATGCTTGTAAGCAAACTCTGCCGCATCTGCTGCGTTTTGCGCTTCACGCAGAATGCTCTGGTCAAAACGTCGATTTTTATCAATCGCGGCATCCAAATCTGCTTTGGCCTGCCTCATTTCGGCAATCGCCGCCGCCTGCACACGCTCTCTGGCCTCGATTGCACTGGTATAGCCAACTTCAGCCCGTGCGGCCTCGCCCTCATACTGATAATTGGTAAACAAAGGAATACTCAATGAAGCGCCTATGGTATCTGGTGCCGATCCAGGCTCCTGCCCGGGAAAATGCTGGTAAGCAAACGACCAGGTAAAATCTCTGACCTTGAGCGACTCCGCAAGCTTTCTGGTCTGCTGGGCCTGCTCCATGCGCGCTTCAGCAGCCTTCACATCCGGACGTTGTGGTAACCAGCCAGTGTCTTTCTCAGCCGCTGGATTGGCCGAGGGCTCTGTAATCAGGGCGGGCCAGGGGTCCGTCACACGGAGCTTACTCGCATCCTGATCCTTGCCAAGCAAGTAAGCCAGCATGGCTTGCGCTTTTTGCACAGTCGCCTCAGCCTGGCGCAAATCATTGCTGGCCCGCAGGGCATCTACCCGGATGCGCGCTACATCGGCCGACGCCACATCGCCTGCTTTCAGACGCAATTGCGCTGCCTGCAGTGTTTTCTCGTAACTACTGACATTCGCCTGCTGAATGAGCAGACTTTCCTGGGCAAGTTTGAGATCAAAATAGGCATTGGCCATGGCCAACGCCTGTTGACGATAGGTTTCCCCCAGGTCGAGCCGGCTCGCTTTGACCGCACTTTCCGCCACGGCAGAACGCAGTGCCCGCTTGTCACCACGCTCATACAACTGAGTGACCTGCACCGCCGAGTTATAGGTTTGATCCAACAGGTCTCGTTTGCCGTTTTGGTTTTTATTGCCTTGGCCGCGATTGAGGTTGAGACTGGAAAGGCCGAGTGACAAGACCGGGTTTGGTTTTTGGCCAGCAATCAGGGTATCGGCTTCTGCACTTTCAATCGCCCGCTTGGCAGCGAGCAGATCACGGTTATTGCCTGCAAACACAAGTTCCGCCTGTTGCAGGCTGAGCTGGTCCCATGCAACTGCTGGAGCGACACCGGAATCCGCAACCGCCTCTAAACAGACCATCAGCAACACGCAAAGCCAGCCCTGCTGACGCCTCAACATAACACCTATCCCTGTGCTCATCACTTAAATTTTTATGGTATACACCTGATTATCCTTATCATAGTAGGCTTATCTGCTTACGACAATCTTTCACTGAACGCATCCTGACAAAAAAGAGTCTATTGTAAACACCGTCAGCCATGGACAAGGCCGCGGGCTTTATAGACAATCCTCCTTATGACACAACATTTCAAGATTCCCGTTTCCGCATTGGTATTGATTCATACGCCAGATTTGCAAGTCCTGTTGATGGAGCGTACGGACAAACCGGGATACTGGCAGTCAGTGACCGGGAGCATAGAAGCAGAAGAATCGCCCTATCAGGCAGCGATCCGCGAAGTGCGGGAAGAAACCGGCTTGGACGCGCTGGCTTACGACTTTGAAGATTGGCACGCCAGCAATGTGTATGAAATCTATCCGCATTGGCGTCACCGATATGCGCCCGGCGTCATGCAAAACACCGAGCACCTGTTTGGCTTGTGTCTGCCAGAGCCTCAGCCAGTCACGCTGGCGCCAGACGAACACACGCACTATGAATGGGTGGACTGGCGGCAAGCGGCTAAAAAAGTCTTCAGCTGGACGAATGTGGATGCCCTTAGACGACTCGGTGAAAAACACCGTTTAACACTGTAATTGCCAGCTTTGCAATTGGGATAAATCCACATCGGTTGTAAAATAGCGTTTTACCCTCAACTAATGGCTATGACCATGCAAACCGCCACTATCAAATTTGAAAAGTTCCAGTCGGCCAAAGACGATGACTGTCAGGCCCGTATTCTGGCTGCCCGCGAAAAGCTGGGTAAGCGACTGGTGATTCTGGGCCACCATTACCAGCACGAGAGTGTTTACCGCCATGCGGATTACTCTGGCGACTCACTGAAACTGTCTAAATATTGTGACAGCCTGGATGCGGAATACATCGTCTTTCTGGGTGTGCATTTCATGGCCGAGGTGGCTGACATCTTGAGCCGCCCGGATCAGGTCGTGATCTTGCCAGACTTGGCCGCAGGCTGCTCCATGGCAGACATGGCCAATCTGGCCAAGGTTGAGCGTAGCTATCGCGAACTCAGCAAAGTCCTTGATTTTGATGAAACCATCACACCGGTCACGTATATCAACTCCGCGGCAGACCTGAAAGCCTTCTGTGGTGAACATGGCGGCATTGTGTGCACCAGCACCAATGCCCCCAAAATCCTGGAGTGGGGCTTCAGCCAGCGCGAAAAAATCCTGTTCTTCCCGGATCAGCATCTGGGCCGTTGGAGCGGCTACAAAATGGGTATCCCATTAGAGCAAATGCCTGTCTGGGATCCAGATCTGCCCATGGGCGGCTTGACCGAACAGCAAATCAAAGACGCAAAAATCCTGCTGTGGAAAGGTCATTGCTCAGTACACCAGATGTTCCGCAAACAGAATATCGACCAGTTCCGTGCCCAGCATCCAGATGGCAAAGTCATCTCTCACCCTGAAACGGCGTTTGAGGTCTGCATCAACTCAGATTATGTCGGTTCTACAGAATACATCTTGCGTACCGTGAGTGAAGCCGAGCCTGGGACGAAATGGCTGGTAGGCACCGAATTGAACCTGGTCACACGCCTGGCCGAAGAAATGAAACCGCAAAACAAGCTGGTACAGTTCATGAGCCATGTGGTTTGCGAATGCTCAACCATGGCACGTATTGACCCGCAACACCTGGCCTGGTGCCTGGAAAACCTGGCCGATGGCAATGTGGTCAACCAGATTAAAGTGCCCGCGCATGAAGCCAAACTGGCCAAACTCACACTGGATAGAATGCTGGCCGTTTCCTGATGCGTAATTGCCCGCTGTGCCAACCAACCCCCTACGACTTGCTATGGCAGGATGATTTTTGCCGGGTAGTGTTATTGCACGACGCAGATTACCCTGCCTATTGCCGGGTGGAATTAATTGCACACGTCAAAGAAATGACCGACCTGCCTCCCGCAGCGCGAGCACGCACCATGAAAGTCGTGTTTGCTGTCGAAACTGCACTGCGGGAAGTCATACAACCGGATAAAATCAACCTGGCTAGCCTGGGTAATAAAACGCCGCATATGCACTGGCATGTGTTGCCAAGATTCGAGAGTGACAAACACTTTCCGAATAGCCACTGGGGCAGCGCTATGCGGGATTCCGAGAGTCAGCCTATGAGACAGGATGTTCGGGATCACCTACAACGCGTTGTAACTATGCGAGTGGAATGTGCGCTCAATAGCTAAAGCTTAAAGAGCTCCTCGATATTTAGGAGTTAGTGTTGCAACAGCTGTTGTAACGCATACCCACCCTCATCACTATCGTAATCACCATTTCGTGCGGGTGCACTAAGCATGCTTCTTAAGCCAGCTGCTTACGCCCCTCAACCATCCCAGTAAATCATCCACGTAGGTGTACAGCACCGGGATCACCACCAGACTCAGCACGGTTGAAGTAATTAATCCGCCAATCACCGTAATCGCCATTGGCGCGCGGAAGCTAGGATCCGCACTCCAGCCCAGTGCAATCGGCAGCATACCGGCAGCCATGGCAATGGTGGTCATGACAATCGGCCGCGCACGTTTATGGCACCCATCGATAATCGCATCAAACCGGCTTAACTGGCGCTCTTTTCTGGCCATGATGGTGTACTCCACCAGCAAGATCGAGTTTTTGGTCACCACACCCATCAACATCAACAACCCAATCACACTCGGCATGGAGAAGCTGTTGTGGGTGACCAGCAGGGCAAAGAAGGCCCCACCCAGTGACAAGGGCAGCGCCCCCAAGATGGTCACTGGTTGCAGAAAGTCGCCAAACAGCAAGACCAGCACCACATAGATGCACATCACGCCGATGACCATGGCGCCGCCAAAGCTGGCAAACAACTCGTTCATGCGTTTGGCGTCACCTGACTCCAGCTGCTTCACGCTGGGCGGCAGCGATTGCATGGCGGGCAGCTGTTGTACTTCACGCATGACCTCACCAATCTGACGCTTGTTGAGTTCGATATCGAAGGTCACATTGCGCATGCGGTCCATACGGTCAATTTGCTGCGGGCCACTGCCCATGCGCACGGTGGCAACAGTTTCTAAACTGACACTGCCGTTGCGTGCGGGTACCCGCAACTGGGCAATTTCTTGCAGGCTGGTGCGCACACTGGAACCCAATCGCACCCGGATAGGCACCTGGCGCTGAGGCAAATTGAGCTTGGGCATGGTGTTGGAGAAGTCGCCAGAGGTGGCAATGCGAATCACCTGTGCAATCGACTCTACCGTCACCCCCAGCTCGGCGGCCTTGTCGATATCGGGGATGATCTGCACCTCTGGCCGTTGCAGGCTGGCACTGGAAGTGATGTTGCCGACACCGCTCAAGGTACGCAATTGTTGCTCCAGCTGTTGGCTGGCATTGCCCAGCGCAATGCCATCATCGCTGGCCAGTGTGATCTGCAGTTTTTCACCGGATTCCCCAATGCCGACGTTGACGCGTGCGCCCGGCAAGGCCTTGAGTCGCTCACGTAACTCGGCTTCAATTTCGGATTGCTTCTGATGCCGCTCACTACGATCCGTCAGACTAATCACCAGGCTGCCCTTGCGCACATCCGTACTATTCTGCGAAGCATTGGGCCCACCCCCACCGGTGCTGGCCGTGCCCGCGGCACTAAACACTGCCTTCACTTCCGGGTGCTGCTTGACGATCTGCTCTGCCAGACTAACCACTTCGCGCGTCTGTTCCAGCGCGGTCCCCGGCTGCAACTCAATATTGACCTTGGTCTGGCTACTGTCAGAGGAAGGCACAAAGCCTTTAGGCAACAGTGGCATCAAACTCAATGAGCCGACAATGAACAATACAAATGCCAGCACCACGGTTTTGCGGTGGCGCAAACACCACTCCACACTGCGTAAGTAAGCGCGCATAAAGCCAGAGATTTGTTCTTCCTTGACTGGGTGCGGTTTTAACAAATAGGCTGACATCATGGGCGTCAACAAGCGGGCGACCACCAGCGAGCCCATGATCGCAATGGCCGCCGTAATGCCAAACTGCTTGAAGAATTTACCCGGAATACCGCCCATAAATGCGGTGGGTAGAAAAATCGCCACCAGCGTAAATGTGGTGGCAATCACCGCAAAGCCGATTTCATCAGCGGCCTCCATGGCGGCCTGATAAGGGGATTTGCCCATGCGCAGGTGGCGGACAATGTTTTCGATTTCCACAATGGCATCATCGACCAGAATCCCCACCACCAGCGCCATGGCAAGCAAAGTAAGAATATTGAGCGAGAAGCCGAAATATTGCATAAATGCAAAGGTCGGGATCATGGATAAAGGCAGAGCGACGGCGGCAATAATGGTGGCGCGCCAGTCGCGCAAAAACCACCACACCACCAGAATAGCGAGCAATGCCCCCTCGTACAGCAATTGCATGGAGCCGTGATAGTTATCTTCTACCGGCTTGACCATGTTAAAGGCCTCCACAATCTTCACTTGTGGATGCAAGACCCTGAATTTTTCCAGCGCGGCACGCACATCTTTGGCCACCGTCACCTCACTGGTGCCTTTGCTACGCGTAATTTCAAACCGGATGACTGGCTTGCCATCATAGCTGGCATAGGTGGTGCGCTCGGCATAGGTATCAATCACCTCCGCCACTTGCGACAACTTGATGTGGCGACCATCGCCGATGGGAATATCCAGATTGCGGACTTCATCCGCACTATGCAAGGCGCCCAGGGTGCGTACCGACTGAATATTGTCGCCAATATCCCCTCGCCCGCCCGAGGCATCCTGCTGTACGCGTTTGAGCTGTGCAGACACATCGCTGACATTGACACCCAAACCCGCCATCAAGGTCGGATCAAGATTAACCTGCACTTCGCGGTCTACGCCACCGGTACGCGTAATCTTGCCCACGCCATTCACTGCCAGCATGGCCTTGCTCACTTCGTTGTCAACAAACCACGATAGCTCGCCTTCATCCATATTGTCAGCCGAGGCGACGAAAGTGAGGATCGCGCTGCCCGAAGTCGTCACTTTAGACACGGTAGGCGTCAGTACCGCAGCGGGCAACTCCGAGCGCGCGCTATCAACCGCATTACGTACCAGATTCAGCGCCTCTTCACTGTTGGTATCTATGGTGAACTGCACACTGATGCTGACACTGCCATCGGTGATTTTGGTGGTCATGTGCTCGATCCCACCAATGGTCGCAATCTTGTCTTCAATCTTGCGGGCCACTTCGGTTTCCAGCTGTGGCGGGGCCGCACCTTCCAGCGTCGCACTGACCGAAATCACCGGCAGCTCAATATCCGGAAAGTTCTGTTTGCCTAATTGATTAAGTGATTTGAGACCAAGAAAGCTCAACACCACGAACAGCAGAATGGCGGGAACCGGATTGCGGATAGACCAGGCTGAAAAATTCATTTTGCAGCCTCAGGTTTGGTCACCGTCACGATTTTGACCCTATCCCCATCGTTGAGAAAAGCGCCACCACTGAGCACCAGCGAGGCCCCTGCCTCCACGCCACCAAGCAACTCTATCAGCTGCTCGCGGGTACGGCCGGTTTGTACCTTGCGCTGTGCGACCTGGCTGATACCGTCAGACCCGGATGGCGCCAGTTCAAACACATAGGCAAAGCCATCGCGGTAGGTGACGGCACTCAGTGGGACCGCCAACCCTTGCTGCTGGCCGATATCCACCTGTCCCTGCACATACATGCCAGGCTTGGCACTGCCTTTGGGGATATCCACATACACCAGCGCATTACGGGTATTGTTGTCGACGGTCGGCGAAATCAACCGCACGGTCCCGGCTACCTTCTTGCCGCCCGGCAAACTCAGGTTGACCGCTTGTCCGGCATGCAAAGCATTTTGCTGATCCGCATTCACCTCACCGCGCCACTCAATACGACTTTGCCGCACCAGTCTGAATAACTCCGCCCCGGCCGACACCACATTCCCCAAATTGGCAGAACGTGATGAAATGACCCCATCGTCAGGCGCCACCACTTTGGTCTGGCGCAAGCGGATTTTCTGGTTCTCCAGCTCCGCCTCGGACAAGGCGAGATTGGCCCGTGCCGTCTGCTCGGCAATCATGTATTCATTGATTTTTTGCGCCGATAGCGCGCCACTGTCCTTGATTTCACGCGCACGGTCTGCATTACTCTTTGCTTCAGCCAGCGCGGCCTTGTCTTTTTCAACCGTGGCGAGCTGTTTTTGCAAATCCGCCTTGACGGTTTCATCGGCCAAGACAACCAGCAACTGTCCCTTGCTCACTTGCGCGCCGACATCGGCCAGCACTTGCTGTATGCGCAATCCAGCTATTTCCGCACTGACCAGGGCCTCTTGCCAGGGATAGACGCTGCCATTTAGCATCAGAGTCGTCTGCCATTGCACCTTCACGGGCCGGGTGACCTCCACGCTCAAGGCGGCTTTGCCCTTGCCCGCTGACTGCGGCGCATGTTCTGTTTCAGTTTGATTGACGGCCGCGCGGTTAGCACGTTTTTCTGCCAGCTCGGCCTGATGACGCGGATGTTGCCAGAACCAGGCACTCACACCCACCAGCACGGCCGCAATGATTAAGAATTTGGTTTTTTTTGTCAGTCTGCTCGCCATTTTTATTTACCTTTTTTCCATGGGCTTGAGGATGATGGGTTTCACCGTCGCCTGTGTTTCCAGCCAGTCACCACCAAATGCCTTGTATAACGCAATCCACTGCAACACACGGTTTTTTTGCTGGGTGATAACGTTCAGCTCGGCATTAATTTTTTGCCTGCGGGCATCTTCGAGTGACAATAAATCCAGCCCGCCTGATTTCCAGTTGATCTCGGCGGCCTTGAAATATTGCTGATATTGCTGGGCACTGGCCTGCTCGGAGGTGGCGCGGCGGGTAGCACTTTCCAGATTCACCAAAGCCTGCTCTACTTCTTTGACAGCATTACGCACATCCTGCTGATAGGTTGCCAGCAAGCTATCGTAATTGGCACGCGCTTCTGCCAGATCCGCACGCAAAGTGCCGCCATCAAAAATCGGCAACTTGAGAGAAGGGCCATACGACCAGGAGTCGGTGCGTGTCACCGTGCCATTAAAGTTGGTGCGGCGATAGCCGATCGATCCGGTCAGGGTCAGGCTAGGGTACATCTGGGCTTTGGAGACGCCGATATTGGCACTGGCTTCCGCCAAGTTGCGCTCATCAATGGCCAGGTCTGGGCGCCGGGTCAGTAAACTGGCCGGCAAGGCCTGCACGTCAAACATGGCAGGCTCTGGCAAGCTTTTGCCTTTCGCCAACCATTGACGCAACTCAGGCTCAGGCAAATTGGTCAACGCCACCAGCGCTTTTACCAGTCCATCACATTCGGCTTGCTGCCCATCCAGCGTAGACTCACTGGCGCGTGTCGCTGCCTCTGCGAGTGCCAGGTCTGACGGAGCGGAGAAACCAGCCTTGGCAGAAATGCCTGTCAAACGCGCGGTCTCTTTACGAGAGTCATAGGCCTGTTGCAGGGCGTCTACCGATGCCTGGCAGGCACGGTAATTCACATAATTATTTGCTACCTCGGCGGCCAGGCTCAAGCGTGCATCGTGCCAGGCAATTTTCTTGGACTCCAGTTGCGCTTTGGCTGCCTGCTTGGCGGCTTTCACCTTGCCAAACAAATCCACTTCCCAGCTGGCATCCAGTGAAATCGAATCAACTTCAATGGTACTGGCCGGAAACGCGCCACCACCACCGCCTTTACTCTTGGTGGCACTGCCGGTGCTGGTTAAATCAGGGATCCCTTGCGCACGGGCAGACAAGACATTGGCGCGCGACACACGGATATTGGCCAGCGCAATTTCAAGCGAGGGACTTTCTTTCTGTGCCTCAGTGAGCAGATGGTCAAGCACAGGATCGTTGAATTGCCCCCACCAATTGTTCAGCGACGCCAGATTGCCGCCATGCGGCAACGGCGCTTGCCATTCTGTAGCTACCTTGGGTTTTGGGCGGATATATTCATCCATCACCGAGCAACTCGCCAGCGGCAAACACACGACAGCCAACCATAGCGGCAGGCGACGCAGGTTTACCGCAACCTTTAAGACAGGCTGCTTCATTTTTGTTCCATCCCGTGTAATCCTCTCAAGAATAACTGCACCACAAATGCAATGTGTGCTTCTGCATCCCAATCTGCTTCTTGCACCCCGAATAATGCTTTATGGCGAGGGCCGGCGATCAGTAGCTCGCAATAAGACTCAGCCGCCCGCATAAAATTCAGTTGTGGCAACTCGCCTTTATCCGCATACGTTTTAAAGATATTTGCCAACATTTGATAGATGCGCTCCGGCCCCACTTCTTTGACTGCCCTCGCCAACTCCGGTAAATGTGATACTTCTGAAATCGCAATTCTAAAAAAGGACACCATGCGCGGTTCAAGGACTTTTTTCAACATCAGTCGCCCGATATGCGTGAGCACCGTGGCCAGCGAGGGGTCGGCTAACTGCTCAAGATTGGTCATGGCACGCACATCCTGCTCCACCATGTGCTTGAGCGCCGCGATCAATAACGCATCCTTGTTGCTGTAACGCTCATAGATGGTTCGCGTCGAGACGCCACAGGTTGCGGCAATCCGCGCAATACTGGTCCGTGCCACGCCCTCGGTCATAAACAGTTCGAGGGCCTGCGCCAGAAATTGGGCGTGCCGCTCCTGTGTTGTCCCGGTTTTTGGCCGCCCCACCTTAGGTTTGGCAGCGGCTGTGCGTGTAGAAGGCATGTCGTCCTGCGTATCCATAAAATAAAAATAAAACGTTTTATTTTCAATTTTATGAAGATTCTAAAAAAGCGCAAGCAGTTTGTTGTATCTGGCTGGCTACAAAGCGCTTAAGAGCATAGTTTAGTTTGTTATACTCGCTGCACTTTTTAATCGCAGGCAGTCGCCATGGCTCTCAAATCCACCATTTATAAAATCAATCTCAATATTGCGGATATGGACAGGCATTACTATCAGACGCATATGCTGACCTTGGCCAAGCACCCCTCGGAAACAGAAGAGCGACTGATGGTCAGACTGCTGGCGTTTGTGCTCTATGCGGATGAAGCCTTGCAATTTGGCAAAGGCCTGAGTGACGACGATGAGCCGGATCTCTGGCAAAAAGACCTTACCGGGGCAATAGAACGCTGGATAGGCGTCGGCCTGCCTGACGAGCGTGAGATTCGCAAAGCCTGCGGAAAAGCCAAGCAAGTGGTGCAAGTGCTTTATGGTGGCAGAACTGCAGAGATGTGGTGGGAGCAACAACAAAAAGCCATGCTTAAACTGGATAATGTCACGGTGATTAACCTGCCGGAAACCCAGGCACTCACAGCCGCTGCCTCACGCAGCCTGAGCATGAGCGTCACCATACAAGATCAGCAATTATTAGTGAGTCATGACAACGGGAGTTTTGAGCTTTCTCCCGTCATCCTCAAGGCCTAGCATCCTTCTTCCGTCTTGGAAGCTGATTGAGCACAGGCTCAAAAACAAAACCCTTCATGGATCACATGAAGGGTTTTTGTTGCACCGGCACAGCCGGCGTTCAACAGCACTCAATTAAATTCAGTCTGCCGGTGAGCCCATATAAGGGCGCTTGCCAATAAAGTTCAGGCGCATTTGCTGGTGCTTGTCCAGGCCTTTATCCGGGTTATCTGTGATCAAGCCTGTGCCTTCCCATTTATCTTCAGGGCTTTGCTGTTTTGCCTGTGGGGCTTTACTGTAAGGCCGCTTGCCGAGGAAGTGGTTCTGATGCAGATTGTGTACACCACTCTCAGCGTCAGAGGTATCGCCTGCTTGAACATTCGCCATGAAGCCAAATGTTACCAGAACTGCTAATAACAATTTACTCATTTTACGCTCCTTAAATCGCTCATTCTTTAATAGTTTTTACCGTTAGGGTGAGTAACGGTCAGGATTATGGTGGCATAGTTACCTGACAACTACCTGACTAAAACGCACGTTTGGACAATTGATGCATTTTCATCACTTGCTGCGCTTGTGCGGATGCAGGATTTACAACCAAAGTCGCACCTACCCAGGCTTGATCAGCCGCTGCGCTAGCCACCACGGCAGGTGTAGCATAAGGCCGTTTGCTTAAAAAATGCTGTGTATGCGCGGTTTGTTGAATATTTTTCTCACCTTCAAATGCCACGACCGTTGAGGCCACGAACAAACTTGAAACCATAAAACCCACAGAAATAAATTTACGCATCATGTGTCTCCTTATACGGTTAATGTGATTCATGTCTTCTCGTTTACATGTTTGCTCAATCACGATGGTTTGCATTTTGCCAGCCAGCAGACAAGAAAGAATCTCTCGATATACGTAGTTTGGTATATACCTAACGGCATACATCATTATTTAGATGGCTATTGAAAGTAAGTGCCTAGCCAACCAATGCGCTGAGATTGCTCGCCAGGTGAATGCCAGCAAACCAGAGGTATGCTCAAGGAAACAAGCGATGCTCGGCGGGCCAAACACCACCATACAAGGCTTCAGGATGGCGTAGCATCAGGCGCTGCCTGATCTCGCGTAACCTGCGCAATGGGACGGATACGACCATGAGGATATTGCCTTGCTCCAGCTGTTGACTGTGGGCACGCAAGCGATACCCGGGTGCGGCAGTCGCGATGGCCGCTGCCCACGCAGCACAGGCGAGTGCTCCAATGACCATGCAATACGGAATCACGGTGAAAGCAACTTCGCCAAACCACCATGGGAAAAAGCAGGCGAGTAAGCCGCTTAACAAGCCAACGATTGCGCCAAAGACAAACCCGGCCATCGCACTATAAAGAACATCGGATTTTTCTACGGCACCGGCTTTTGGTAATTGCGCTAGCAAATGTTCATGCCGGGCATGAAAATGGATGTGATTTTCATCAATACGATCAAGCAGTAATTCATTCATCACGGCCTGAGCACTGTGAAGATTGGGTAAAATAAAATAGAGTCTGCGCCTCATCGTGTTCTCCTATCCATATTGTCATCAATATATTGATGGATAGAAGAATGCGTTGAAGATTCACTTTTTAACACCTGTATGGCTGAAACAGGCTCACGCCAACAGAATCACTAACGGTCCTCTAATTGACCGCTCCATACACGGGCCAGTTTTGATAATTTATAGCGCATGCCTGTGCTCTCATTAGAAAGCGCATCCAGAAACAATGACAGCCGACGCGATTTAATCACAGTATAAAAAGTAAGCAGGCTGACAGGCACAAAGACGATACCAAAATATGCCAGCTTCTCCAGCAGACTGGTTTGGGTCAGGTCGATTAAATTCATGCCCAGCAAGCCACTGGTCATGGTGCCGATGAGGCCCAGAATAGTGACCACGGTAAGGCGGACGACCGTATCCGCCTGCCGCTTGATTTCTTCGCCTTCCAGATATTCGGCCATATCCATAATGCGGCGGCGAGTTTTCTCAAACAGGCTGACCGAATCCAGTTGCTTGAGCATCAAGGCAAACAGGTCTTTGGCGACGGCCTGATCAGACACATTTTCAAACCAGTAGCGGTGTGTAAAGCGCAGAAACACGGCCGTGACATGCCGGATATTGTTGCGGAAAGATTTGACCGAGTCCTCACTCTGCATATTCAGGCGGCTGATGGCTTGCACCATGCGGTCTGACAGCATCAGCAAGGCCGCTTTTTGAAAATGGGCGATTAAGAACAATAGAAAATACTGGTTTTGGTAATGGCGCTTGATGCCGTTTTTGTCATTGCTGAACACGCGGTGCTGATGACTGCCTACCACGACAAAATTCTGGCCGGTACACATTATGCGCGTGGTGCTCCAGGGGTCTTGGCGGACCTCATCCCAGTAGCGGTCATAGCAATGCTGTTGCTCAAAGTCTTGCAAAAACTGTTCACTAAACGGCAAGGTATCTGAATGCCAGGGCTGGCAAACCAGGCCCAGCCGGATCAAGTCTCCGCGCGACAAGGTACTCACATCATCAAACGCCAGATAAGCCATCAAGGGCATGCGCTGATATTCAATTTCACGGTAACGCAACTCGCCAGACTGGCCGGAGTAATGTTGCACGAGCGGCGACATCAGTGCTGACCAGTGCAATGAGACACAAGGGACGTGATTCTCTTTCACAAAGGCCAGGTAGCGGGCCTTGTCTTCATAATCAGAGGCAGCAATGACCTGATCGTGCTGATCCAGCCACTCCACCCGTTTTGCGCAATGCCCGCCCTCGCCGGTATCATCCCAGTAATTGGGATAGGTGCGGCCCAGACGGTAGAGGATTTCCATAGCGTCGTTAAGCGCGAGATCACTGGCGGTCACTTCTAGCGCCAGCATGGCAACATCAATATCAAAAAAGAAATACAGCTCGATATGCGCAACCCGCAAAGTGAGCGGGGTCGCATGCTCCGGCAAGGTGATACGGACGGCACGGATATCCTGACGACTAAAAATATGCAGTGGCGATTCGCCATAGCCGCCAGAAGCATGGCCATGCTTGCCCTCGCCATACAAAAAACGCTGGGCAAAAGGCATAAAGGTGACGAACTCTTGATAGCGCGTTTCACTTAAGTGCGGGGCGCTATGTAAAAAATCATCCTCAATTTCTACCCAGGGCGAATCCTTGATGGCCTTGAGCGTTTCCCAGGGCGCATCTACGGCGCCGGGGACAAGATGATCAGTCATCAATTGCACGGGCCACAGCAAAGTTTGCCGAAAATCCCTGACGATACTGGTGTGCAGATTGTCTGGCATGTGCAGTCTCCTGACCGCGATTGTGATGGCAAACTATAGCGCGTTTGACCATGGCGACATGGCGCAAAAAACAGTCATTTTGTGGACTAAATGACAAGATTGCTGGCCATAAAAAAACCGGCACGAGGCCGGTTTTTAAAAGCTTAAGGCACCAAAAAATTACACTTTTTGATAAACCTCAGCGCCTTTTTTCACAAACTCGATGGCTTTTTCCTGCATGCCTTTTTCCAGCGCCACCTGTTCATCCACCCCCAGTTTATCGGCGTAGTCGCGCACATCCTGTGTAATTTTCATTGAACAGAAGTGCGGGCCACACATGGAGCAGAAGTGTGCCTGTTTGGCGCCTTCTTGCGGCAAGGTTTCATCGTGGAATTCCTTGGCTTTTTCAGGATCAAGCCCGAGGTTAAACTGGTCCTCCCAGCGGAATTCGAAACGCGCCTTGGACAAGGCATTGTCCCGGATCTGGGCGCCTGGATGGCCTTTGGCCAGGTCAGCGGCATGCGCCGCAATCTTGTAGGTAATGATGCCTACGCGGACGTCTTCCTTGTCCGGCAAGCCCAGATGCTCTTTCGGGGTCACATAACACAGCATGGCGCAGCCGTACCAGCCGATCATGGCCGCACCGATACCGGAAGTAATGTGGTCATAGCCTGGCGCAATGTCGGTGGTCAATGGGCCCAGCGTGTAGAACGGGGCTTCGCCACAGTGCTCCAGTTGCAGGTCCATGTTTTCCTTGATCAGGTGCATAGGCACATGACCCGGGCCTTCGATCATGCACTGCACGTCATGTTTCCAGGCAATCTGGGTCAACTCACCCAAGGTCTTCAGCTCGGCAAATTGGGCTTCGTCGTTGGCATCGTAGATAGAGCCTGGACGCAAGCCGTCACCCAGCGAGAATGACACGTCATACTGCTTCATGATCTCGCAGATTTCTTCAAAGTGCGTATACAGGAAAGACTCTTTATGATGCGCCAGACACCATTTGGCCATAATAGAGCCGCCACGTGACACGATACCGGTCATGCGTTTGGCGGTCATTGGAATGTATGCGAGGCGCACACCAGCGTGAATCGTAAAATAGTCTACGCCCTGCTCTGCCTGTTCAATCAGCGTGTCGCGGAAGATTTCCCAGGTCAGGTCTTCGGCCTTGCCGTTCACTTTTTCCAGCGCCTGGTAGATAGGCACAGTACCAATCGGCACGGGTGAGTTACGGATAATCCACTCACGGGTTTCATGGATGTTTTTACCAGTGGACAGATCCATCACGGTATCGCCACCCCAACGGGTGCCCCACACCATTTTTTCCACTTCTTCAGAGATGGAAGAACCCAGTGCAGAGTTACCGATGTTGGCATTGATCTTGACTAGGAAATTACGGCCAATAATCATGGGCTCGATTTCTGGGTGGTTGATGTTGGCCGGAATAATGGCACGGCCACGCGCCACTTCGTCACGCACAAATTCTGGCGTGATGACAGGGGGAATACTGGCACCGTAGTTCTGGCCAGGGTGTTGCGTTTGCAACAGCTCGCTCATGTTTTCACGGCGCTGGTTTTCACGGATGGCGATAAACTCCATCTCGGGTGTGATGATGCCTTGTCGCGCATAATGCATCTGGCTAACATTTTTACCCGCTTTGGCACGCAGCGGTTTGCGATGCAGGTTAAAGCGCATTTGTGACAACTCTGGATCGACCAGGCGCTGATGACCGAATTCAGACGTCGGGCCATCCAGCTGCTCTACATCTCCCCGCTCCATAATCCATTGCGCACGCAACGCTGGCAGACCGTTACGGATATCGATCTCTACATTCGGGTCAGTGTAAGGGCCGGAAGTGTCATACACAACCACAGGTGGATTGGTATCCCCACCAAAGCTGGAAGGGGTATCACTCAGTGAAATTTCACGAAATGGCACACGGATATCAGGGCGTGAACCTTCAACGTAAATTTTGCGTGATTTGGCAAACGGTTTGGTAGCAGCTTCGTCAACTTTGGCATCCGCGTTGACGAATTTGATGTTCTTATCAATAGCGTTCATTAGGCATCCTTAAAAGAAAAGACGTAAGGATGCGAAGACTTGCATTCCCTACGGCGGTATGACCCGCATCAGGTTCGAAGGGTAACTCTCACTGCAAAAACCTCACAAAATGAAGTATTTACAGACCCCTAGCAACGGACGAATTGTGCGGGAAAAAGCCTGATAACGCAAGTAAAACAAAGTTTTGCGTCTGCCTGCGCTTGACAAGTAGACAGACCTGTCTACAATTCACCTGCCCGACACAAAAAACATCACGGGTTAATTTTTTAATAGGCTCAGGAGAGAAAATATGAACGTGTTATTAATAGGTGCAGTGGCTTGTATCACTGCGTTGATTTTGTCTGCATGGCTGATGACTTTTGCCCGCTGGTTTCCGATCAAGGGTATAGATGGCGAGTTTTTGGTGGACTATAAAACCATGATACGCGCCCATGTCGACTACGCCCTTATGGCCCTGTTTGGACTGGGATTTTATGGCGCAGCCAAGGCCGCAGGCATAGAGTTGCATTATTTTGCCTGTGTGTGCGTGGCTATCGGCGGCTTTACCAACCCGACCGTGTTTGTGATTGCCGCATTTGATCCCGACTTCTGGAACAAAACCAAATGGAAAGTTTATTCTGCCATCAGCTTCGTGCTCACGACCATCGGCTTTATGACGATCTCATGGCAGCTGATTTGCCATGCCTTGGGCCAATAGCGAATAGATGAACTGAGGTCTCTAACCCGGGTTTATCCAGTTTTAGTTTGATGCTTGCCTGCCGATAACTATTTATGCGTGTGACGAACGTCATGCGCAGGCAGCAAATGACTTTACACTTGAAATGCTAACAGGAGATCAGAATGAAAAAATTCGCAGCTTTAGTATTGGTAATGATGGCCGTATTCTCAAATGTTTCTTTTGCAGATGAGCATTGCAAAGACCATCACGACAAAGAGCATTGTAAGTAATCCTGAGCCACCAAGCTTAGAGAGTCGTGTCAAAAAAACAAACCCCGCCAAAAGCGGGGTTTGTTTTTTTTATCCAACTGCCAATTAAGGGACTAGCCCAACATCTTCTTAAGTAGCTCATTGACCTGCGCCGGATTCGCCTTGCCTTTAGAGGCTTTCATACACTGGCCTACCAGCGCATTAAAGGCTTTCTCCTTGCCAGATTTGTACTCATCGACCATGGCCTGGTTCGCCGCCAGCACCTCTTTGATGATGGCTTCAATCGCGCCTGTGTCAGACACTTGCTTGAGACCTTTGGCTTCGATAATGGCATCTACTTCACCCTCGCCTGCCCACAAACCTTCAAACACCTGTTTGGCGGCATTGTTGGAAATGGTGTTGTCAGCAATACGCTTGAGCAAGGCAGCCAACTGCTGGGCAGAGACGGGACTGTCAGTAATCGTTTTTTCTTCCGCATTGAGCTTGGCAGAAAGCGCGCCCATCAGCCAGTTAGCCGCCTGTTTGGGCTCGGCACCTGCTTGTACCGTGGCCATAAAATAATCAGCCATGCTGCGTGAAGCCGTCAATGTGCTGGCATCATAAGCAGAGAGTTGGTACTCGCTCACCAACCGCGCCTGCAAGGCTTGTGGCAACTCTGGCATCTCGGCACGCACGCGTGCTTTATCGGCCTCAGTCACTTCCAGCGGCAGCAGGTCCGGGTCAGGGAAATAGCGATAATCATTGGCTTCTTCCTTGGTACGCATGGCACGCGTTTCACCGGTGTCCGGGTTAAACAGGACAGTTGCTTGCTGGATGGTGCCGCCATCCTCCAGCGTTTCGATTTGCCACTGGGTCTCATACTCAATGGCTTGCTGCATGAACTTGAACGAGTTCAGGTTTTTGATCTCGCGGCGGGTACCGAACTTTTCAGTTCCCTTGGGGCGCACCGAGACGTTGACGTCGCAACGGAAAGATCCTTCCTGCATATTGCCGTCGCAAATGCCTATCCACTGCACCAGTTCATGTAACTTCTTGGCATAAGCGACCGCTTCGGCGGCACTGCGCATATCGGGTTCAGTCACGATTTCCAGCAAGGGCGTCCCCGCACGGTTCAAGTCTATGCCGGACATACCTTCGACGGCACCGTGCACAGATTTACCAGCATCTTCTTCAAGGTGCGCACGCGTGATATTGATCACCTTCTCATAGGCCTCGGTATTTTTGCCCGCTGGGACCTGAATGGTCAGCTGACCTTTGCCAACTACCGGCAGCTCAAACTGGCTGATCTGGTAGCCCTTGGGCAAGTCGGGATAAAAATAATTTTTACGCGAGAATACGCTGCGCGGCGCCATTTCGGCATCAATCGCCAGGCCAAACTTGATCGCGCATTCCACGGCTTTTTTGTTGAGCACAGGCAACACCCCTGGCAGCGCAATACTCACCTCACAGGCTTGCGTATTTGGCGCCGCCCCATAAGTGGTGGAGGCCCCGCTAAACTGTTTGGAATTAGTTTGTAACTGTACGTGGGTTTCCAACCCGATCACGACTTCCCACTGCATGTTAGATGTTCTCCAAACCAGCTGGCATGCGTGTATGCCAGTCTGTGACTTGTTGATAGGCATGGCCAACATTGAGCATGCGCGCCTCATCAAAATAATTGCCAATAATCTGCAAACCAACCGGCAAGGCCTTGCCTTCGCTGCTGGAGGTAAACCCGGCCGGGATGCTCATGCCGGGCAAGCCCGCCAGGTTCACGGCAATGGTGTACAAGTCTTCGAGATACATGGCTACCGGGTCGCTGGTTTTTTCACCGGCTTTAAAGGCCGCTGAAGGCGCGGCCGGGCCCATGATTACATCACACTGCTTGAAGGCTTCCACAAAGTCCTGGGCAATCAGGCGGCGGATTTGCTGGGCCTTGAGGTAGTAGGCATCGTAATAACCGGCACTGAGCACATAGGTGCCAATCAGGATACGGCGCTTGACCTCGGCACCAAAACCCTCTGCGCGCGACTTCATGTACATGTCGAGCAGGTCATTGTATTCCGCCGCACGGTGACCATAACGGACGCCGTCATAGCGTGACAGATTGCTCGATGCCTCGGCTGGGGCGAGCACGTAATACACCGGAATCGACAGATTGTTATTAGGCAAGCTGATCTCGACAATCTCTGCACCCAGCTTTTTGTATTCTGCAATCGCCGTTTCAATCACTTTAGCCACGTCAGCATTCAAGCCTTCGGCAAAATATTCTTTGGGCAGGCCAATCCGCAAGCCTTTGAGCGGCTGCGCGCCTTGCATGGCGCTCAAGCCACGCGTGTAATCTTCTTGCTCGCGCTGCACGCTGGTGGAGTCACGCTCGTCAAACCCGGCCATGACATTGAGCATGAGCGCACAATCTTCGGCCGACTTGGCCATGGGCCCTGCCTGATCCAGCGAAGAGGCAAACGCGATCATGCCGTAACGTGAGACCAGGCCATAAGTTGGTTTAAGGCCAGTAAAGCCGCACAATGAAGCGGGTTGGCGGATGGAACCGCCAGTATCTGTCCCGGTGGCCGCAGCACACAAGCGGGCGGCCACAGCCGCCGCGGAACCGCCAGAGCTACCGCCAGGCACACGATCAAAGTCCCATGGATTTTTGACACCGCCAAAATAACTGGTTTCGTTGGAGGAACCCATGGCGAACTCATCCATATTGGTTTTGCCCAGATTCACTGCACCGGCCGCATCAAACTGGCTGATCACATGCGCGTCATAGGGGGCAATAAAGTTTTCCAGCATTTTGGAGCTACAGGTGGTGCGCCAGCCCTGGGCACAAAAAATATCTTTTTGCGCGATGGGGATGCCAGTGAGCGGGCCGGCTGTACCGGCGGCGATACGGGCATCTGCCGCTTGCGCCTGCGCCAGGGTTTTTTGTTCGTCTATGGTGACATAGGCATTGATGCTGGGGTTGAGTTTGGCCATGCGTTGCAAATAGGCCTGCGTCAACTCCACGCTGGAAACTTGTTTGCTGGCCAACTGCTGGCCCAGCTGTTTTAAACTACTGTTTATCATAATGGAAACCGTAAAAATGAACCGTCAAAGCAGGGGCTGGCAAGCGCTTATTCAATGACTTTGGGCACCAGGTATAAGCCATCTTGCGTGGCTGGTGCAATGGATTGAAACAGTTCGCGCTGGTTGGTTTTAGTCACCACGTCTTCACGCAGACGCTGTGTCACGTCTTGCGAGTGCGACATGGGGGTGATGCCGGTGGTGTCCACCGCCTGCATTTGCTCAATCAGCCCCAGAATACCGGAAAGTTTGCTTAGGGTTTCTTGCGCTTCACTGTCGCTGACCTCGATGCGGGCCAGGTGCGCGATACGCTTGATATCATCTAGATTCAGTGCCATGTGTGGTTAATTGTCTATAAGATTTTGAAAACACATCTTAATTTCATGTGCGTTTTGCGCTATTATACCTTGATTTTATGCCGCACCCAGCGGGCAGCACCAAAGTCAGAATTTTCACAGGATAAAACATGTTCGGTTCAATCAACAGCTACTTCTCCAATGACCTTGCCATTGACCTTGGCACCGCCAACACGCTGATTTACGTACGCGGCAAAGGGGTGGTGCTGGATGAGCCCTCAGTGGTGGCGATTCGTACCGAAGGCGGCCCCAACGGCAAAAAAGTACTGCTGGCAGTCGGCTCTGATGCAAAAAGCATGCTGGGCCGCGCGCCAGCCAACATTCAGGCCATCCGCCCGATGAAAGACGGTGTGATCGCCGACTTCACCATCACCGAGCAAATGCTCAAATTCTTTATCCGCAAGGTACACGAATCTCGCTGGTTCTCACCCAGCCCACGCATCATCATCTGCGTCCCCGTGGGCTCCACCCAGGTAGAGCGTCGTGCCATTAAAGAATCTGCCGAGCGCGCAGGTGCTAAACAGGTGTTCCTGATTGAAGAACCGATGGCCGCTGCGATTGGTGCCGATATGCCTGTGGCGGAAGCCACCGGCTCCATGGTCGTCGATATTGGTGGCGGCACGACTGAAGTTGGCGTGATTTCACTGGGCGGCATTGTCTACGCCAAGTCTGAGCGCGTCGGTGGTGACAAGTTTGACCAGGCGATTATTGACTACATCCGCCGTAACTACGGCATGCAAATCTCCGAGCCCACCGCTGAAGCGATCAAGAAAAAAATCGGCTCCGCCTTCCCAGGCTCTGAAGTGCTTGAAATGGAAGTGACTGGCCGTAACCTGGCTGAAGGCTTGCCGCGCAAGTTCACCATCTCCAGCAACGAGATTCTTGAAGCCTTGACTGAGCCGCTGAATGCCATCGTCGGTGCAGTAAAATCTGCGCTCGAACAAACGCCACCAGAACTGGGCGCAGACATTGCTGAAAAAGGCATGGTGTTGACCGGTGGTGGTGCCTTGTTGCGCGACCTGGACCGTTTGCTGGTAGAGGAAACCGGCTTGCCAGTCATCGTGGCTGAAGATCCGCTGACCTGTGTCGCCCGTGGCTGTGGCCGCGCACTTGAGGAAATGGACAAGCTGGGCAACGTATTCGCTAGCGAATAAATCCGCACCCAGTTGGCGCGACCCTGACTATGCTTAAAGGCATCCACCAACAGCTTGATCCGCAAGAGTCGCCGGCCTTTTTTATCCAAGGGCCCAAGCCTTTCTCGCGCCTGATGTTTTTTTGTACGCTATCTTTGGTCATGATGGCGGTCGATGCACGCTTTGACTATTTGAGCCAGGTAAGGCAATGGTTCAGTACCGCCCTGCACCCGCTTGAAGTGATCGCCAGCGCCCCTAACGAATGGGGGCGCAACATCAATACCTACTTTACCTCGCATAACCAGCTGATTCAGGATAACTTCAAGCTCAAACAGCAGGCGCTGATCGATCATGCAGCCTTGCAGCGCCTGGCCACTGTCGATGCCGAAAATGCGCATTTACGCACATTACTGGCCGGGGATGCACCGATTATCCCGGAAGCCACACTGGGTGAAGTCATGCATATGGGACGCGACCCATTTAGCAACATCATCACGCTGAACCGCGGCAGTCACCACCACATCACCCCCGGGCAAGCGGTGGTTGATGAACAGGGCGTGGTGGGTCAGATCACCCGGGTGTATCCGTTCACCAGCGAAGTCACGCTGATCACGGATAAAAAACTGTCGATTCCTATTCAGATCGAGCGCAACCAATTACGCGCCATTGCCTTTGGGGAGGGCAAACGCAACACGCTGGACATTCCCTACCTGCCTACCAGCGTCGACATCAAGGTTGGTGACAAACTGGTAACCTCGGGCATTGACGGCGTCTATCCTGCCGGTTTGGCAGTGGCCATCGTCACCCAGATCAAGCAAAGTCAGGATTCGCCGTTTGCCAAGATTATCAGCCGCCCGATTGCCGGCGTGAATAACCACAAACATGTGCTGATCCTCAAAGTGCCAGAGTCTCCGGCCACCAATCCGATGTCCGAAAGCCGCCCCATGTTGCAACGCAACAACGCGCAGCACCTGGATCAGTCCGTGGTGGATGTCTTGCAAAAGAACAATGCACTGGTTGATCCCAACCCGGTCACCACACCGCCCGTACTGGATGCCGGACAGCTGCCAGACACAGAAATGACCGCACAACCAGACAGCGCAGCGCCTACTGACCCAGTGGCCACGCCCACTCCACCAACCACACCGGAGCGTCGATGAAACCGGTTAAGTTCAGCACGTTCTTTTTCACCTTGCTGGTCGGGTTGATTTTTCAACTTTACCCCTGGTCAAATGCGGGCATTATTGTGCGTCCAGATTTTCTGCTGGTCATCATGCTGTATTGGCTATTGCAAGCACCCTACCACTGCAATATTGGCTGGGTATGGTTTGCTGGCTTGCTGGTGGACTTATCCACGGGCAGCCTGCTTGGACAACATGCCCTGACATTTGCAATCACCGCCTTTCTCGGCCTGATCTATCAACGCAGGCTGGTGCTGTTCAATCGCTGGCAGCTCTATTTATATGTGTTGTTTTTGTTTGGCGTAGAGCGCGGGCTGATTTTGCTGCTCAAGCTGTTTGCCGGCGGCGAATTGCCCGACTGGACCTACGCCTTCCCCATCGTGTCTGACCTGATACTGTGGCAATTCATGATTATCTGGTTTGGCGAACTGACCCGCCCGAAGAAATTGTAAGCACATGGGGTATAGCACTGAACTCAAAAACCATCAAAACGAACAGCACAAGTTCCGGGTTCGTCTGGTTTTTCTGGTACTGTTGGTTTTGGCAGCGTTTTCTGCGCTGCTGGGCCGTTTTTATTTTCTGCAAGTCTTTCGCTATGACTATTATCAAACACTGGCAGAAAACAACCGGATTTCGATTGTCCCCATTACACCGAACCGTGGCCTGATTTCTGACCGCAACGGCATTATTCTGGCGCATAACTTTTTTGTGTATACGCTGGAAATCACGCCCTCCAAAACAGAAGACTTGCAGGACACAATTGCCGAGCTGGGCAAACTGGTCGAGATTTCGCCAACGGATCTCAAGCGCTTTAAAAAACTGCGGGCGCAAAGCCATACGTTTGAAAGCATTCCGATCCGCACCCACCTTAATGAATACGAAGCCGCCAAGTTTGCCGTGAACCGCTTCCGGTTTCCTGGCGTCGAGCTCAAATCGCGCCTGTTCCGCCATTACCCCTATGGCACCCTGGGCACGCATGGTATCGGCTATATCAGCCGGATCAATGAACACGATCTCAAGCAGCTCAAGGAAAACAACCAGCTATCCAACTACAAAGGCACTGAGCATATTGGCAAGGCGGGCGTCGAGCAAGCCTATGAAACCGAGCTGCATGGCGTCACCGGCTTTCAGCAGGTAGAGATTGATGCCGATGGCCGGGCTGTACGCGTGCTGTCCAGCGCCTCGCCCACCTCGGGCAACAACGTGGTGCTGTCCATGGACGCCAAAATGCAAGAAATCGCCGAGCAGGAATTTGCCGGACGTCGCGGCGCGCTGGTGGCAATCCAACCCAAAACAGGGGAAGTCCTGGCCATGGCCAGCATGCCTTCATTTGATGCCAACCTGTTTGTGGATGGCATTGATTTTGATAACTGGAACCTGTTGAACAATTCGCTGGATAAACCGCTGATCAACCGCACCTTGAAGGGGATTTACCCACCTGGTTCCACCTTCAAGCCCTTTGTCGCGCTGGCCGGGCTGGAATCAGGCAAGCGGCAACCGCCGTTTACCATCAGCGACCCAGGCTACTACATGCTGCCCAACAGCCATCACCGCTACCGTGACTGGAAACCATCCGGCCATGGTTCTGTCGATATGCGCAAGGCGATTACCGTGTCTTGCGATACGTTTTTTTATGGGCTGGCCGTCGAGCTTGGTATAGACCGGCTGACCGACTTTGTCAGACATTTTGGTTTTGGTGAAAAAACCAATATTGATATCCAGGGCGAACTGGCGGGCTTGCTGCCGACGCCGGGCTGGAAGCAAAGACGCTTCAAACAGCCCTGGTATATGGGTGAAACTGTCATTGTAGGCATTGGTCAGGGGTATACGCTGGTCACGCCCATGCAATTGGCCTACGCAACGGCCACGCTGGCCAATAGTGGCAAGGCCATCCAGCCGCATCTGGTCAATGCGATTGTGAATGCCAAAACCAACGAAGTCAGGATGTTGCCGCATAAAGTGGCGGACCAGTTGAACCTGAGCCCGGAGAATCTGGAGATTGTGAAACTGGGCATGATGGATGTGACACGCCCGGGAGGCACAGCCGCCTCAGTAGGCGCCAATGCAGGCTATGACATCGCTGCCAAAACCGGTACGGCGCAAGTGGTAGGTATCAAGCAAAATGAAAAATATAACGAAAAAGCGACGGCAGAACGCCATCGCGACCACGCTTGGTTTATTGCTTACGCCCCGGCTGAAGACCCCAAAATTGCCGTGGCCGTCATTGTGGAAAACGGTGGCCACGGTGGCTCGGCGGCGGGCCCGATTGCACGCAAGGTGATGGACTATTACCTGCTGGGCAAAATACCCGCGGTGGCAACCCCTGCGGTGACTGCCGAAACGCAAGCACAAACCCCATCCACGGTCGTTGAGGAGGAAGAGCATGATTAAACAGTGGATCGGCCATTTTATCCGCCATATTGACTCCATCTTGCTGGCCACCGTTCTCATGGTGCTGGTGGTTGCGCTTATGGTGCTCTATAGCGCCTCGGGCCAGTCCCTGCTCAAGGTCAATGCACAGCTGATTAATATCCTGGTGATGATGGGCGTAATGTTTCTGGTTGCAAACACACAGCCGCAACACATTGAACGCATTGCCCTGCCCGCCTATTTGTTCGGGCTGGCATTGTTGATTGCGGTAGCGCTGGTCGGCGATATTAGCCATGGCGCCAGGCGCTGGCTCAATCTGGGCGTGACCAAAATCCAGCCCTCGGAACTCATGAAATTGGCCGTGCCGATTATGCTGTCCTGGTATTTTTCAAAACGTGAATCCTTGTTACGTACCACGGACTATGTCGTCGCCGGGGTCATTTTGCTGGTGCCGGTCTTGCTGATTGCCAAGCAACCCGACCTCGGGACCGCCACCCTGGTCTTTGCCGCCGGTTTTTATGTGATTTTTCTGGCCGGTCTGAGCTGGAAATTTATTTTTGGCAGCGCGATTGCCTTTGGCGCGGCGCTGCCCATTTTATGGTCCATGCTGCATGACTATCAGCGGCGGCGGGTGGAAATTCTCATCGATCCTAGCCAGGACCCGCTTGGCGCGGGTTATCACATTATTCAGGCCACCATTGCCATTGGCTCTGGCGGCATGACCGGCAAAGGCTGGCTCAACGGCACCCAGTCACAGTTAGACTTTGTGCCAGAACGCACCACAGACTTTATTTTTGCCGTGTTTGCAGAAGAGTTTGGCCTCGTAGGCTGCAGCCTGTTATTGCTGCTGTTCGCCATTATTATTGGCCGCGCTTTCATCATCGCGTCACAAGCCAAGAGTACTTTTTCCCGCTTATTGGCTGGCAGCATTGCCGCCACCTTTTTTACCTATTGCTTCGTCAACATGGGCATGGTGAGCGGCATTCTGCCTGTGGTCGGCATTCCCTTGCCGCTGGTCAGTTATGGCGGCACCTCACTCTTGACCTTAGGGCTAAGCCTGGGTTTGCTGATGAGCGTGCAGTCGCATAAACGGCTGGTAGCCACCGATTAACGTGGCCAGAAACCACTGAAGGACCTCGATGTCATTGTCCCTACAAAGACTCTTTATCGTGCTGCTGGCTGCCGGGCTGGTTGCCTGCGAAAGCAGCATGCCGTCACGTCCAACGGCGCCTGCGCCAATAAAACCCGTGCCCACGCCACGCCCCGCCGCGCCCGCAGCCTCGCCTGCGCCGCCTGCGGTATTGCCAGGTAGCAGTGCGCCGCTAGGTGCACCCAAAGTCATTAATATTGACCCCAAACCCGAGAGCACTGGCAATGCCACCGAAGGCATTGATCCTAACATTCCACTGGAAACCTCGGTGACGCCCAAGTTGGAGCCCATCGTGAAAGGGACCACCAAGCCTTATATCGTGAATGGGGAACTAGTGTCTCCAATGTCGGAAATTACAACGCCGTTTACGCAAACCGGACACGCTTCCTGGTATGGTAAAAAATTTCATGGCCGCCGTACCGCCAGTGGTGAGCCTTATAACATGTATAAACTCAGCGCCGCCCACCGCACGCTGCCAATTCCAAGTTATGTGCGCGTCACTAACCTGAGCAATGGCAAAAACCTGATTGCCAGGGTCAATGACCGCGGCCCTTTTGGCCGCGACCGCATCATCGATTTATCCTATGCCGCGGCCAAACAACTCGATATCACCCAGCATGGCTCGGCCCAGGTAGAGATCACTTTAATTGACCCCAACCAGCCGGAGATAGCTGCGGCCCCGAGCAGTGCAGGTGTCGCCAGAGACATTGCGCCGGCAAGCATGCCCAAAGCATCGGCAAAACCAGCTGCCTCACTCGACAACACCGGTGTGTATGTACAGGTCGGCGCCTTTGGCGTTGAAGAAAATGCCGACCGCCTGCAGCAGCGCATTTCCAATGCGGTACCCGAGACACAAAGCCTGCTGAACAAAGTGTATAATGGCAAGATGTTCCAGGTTGTTCTGGGCCCATATCCTGATCACGCCATGGCCGCGCAAGCAGCCAATCAGATGCGTGACCAATTGCAGTTGCCAGCGCTTGTTTTTTCCCGCTAGCACCGTTTTCTCGTTAAGTATTTTTTCTCGTTAAATGATGACCATGTGGCGTTCTTGTATTGCTTTTCTACTTTCCATTCCTTTAATGACGGTGGCGGCTGAAGCCATTACCGGCAATGTACCTGTACCCACGCTGGCGGCCAAAGCCTTTGTGCTGCGCGATGCTAATACCGGCAATCTGCTGGCTGCGAACAACCCCGACATGCCGGTGGAACCTGCGTCACTGACCAAAGTAATGACCGCTTACCTGACCTTTGAAGCGGTCAAGCAAAAGCGCTTGTCACTGACACAGACTTTGCCCGTGAGTCAAAAAGCCTGGAAGGTCGAAGGCTCAAAAATGTTTATCGACACGACGATGACCGTCACTGTGGATGAGTTGCTTCATGGCCTGATTATTCAGTCAGGCAATGATGCGGCAATTACCCTGGCCGAAGGCATTGCGGGCAGTGAAGAATTGTTCGCCACGCTGATGAACAAAAAAGCGGCCGCGCTGGGCATGAAAAATAGCCATTTTATGAATGCGACAGGCTTGCCAGACCCGGCCCATGTCACCACCGCACGTGACTTGTCCATTTTGGCCAATGCGCTGATTCGGGACTTTCCGCAAGACTACGCGCGCTTGTATTCGCAAAAGTCTTACACCTACAACAATATCACCCAGCCTAACCGCAACCGCTTGCTGTTTATAGACCCCACGGTTGATGGCATGAAAACCGGCCACACCGAATCCGCCGGTTATTGCCTGATTTCTTCGGCCAAACGCAATGACTTCCGCTTGATTTCTGTGGTACTTGGCACCACCTCTGACAATGTACGCGCCGCTGAGAGTCAAAAATTACTGAATTTTGGCTTCCAGTTTTATGAATCCAGACTGATTTATGCGGCGGACAAAGCGATTACGCGGCAAAAGGTATGGAAAGGGACAGAAAACCAGGTTGACCTCACAGTGGTAAAACCGGTTTACCTGACGCTGCCCCAGGGTGAATATGCCAATATGAAAGCGAATCTACGCGTGCCCAAACCGCTTGAAGCGCCGTTAAAAGCACATCAAACGGTCGGTGCGGTGGATTTCAGCCTCAATGGCAAGGTGGTGCATAGCGTGCCGCTGGTCACCGTGCAGGCAGTGGAGGCCAGCAATATCTTTTCACGCATGATCGATCAAGTCCGCTTGTATTTGCAATAAACAGGCTGACCGTCACTCACTGTTTAAAAGGTAGGTAACATATGACCAAGTTCGAGCAATTACCGGAAATAGAAGAGACCCTGATTGAGTTTCCCACCAATTTCCCGATCAAGGTCATGGGTGAAACGCATGATGATTTCGCCAGCGAAATTACCCGCACCATCCAGTTGCATTGGCCAGACTTTGATACGCACCTGATTGAAATGCGTGGCAGCAGCAATGGCAAATACCTGAGCCTGACCTGTCTGGTGTATGTCACCTCCAAGCCACAACTGGATGATATTTACCGCAGCCTGACCGCTCACCCCATGGTCAAGGTTGTGCTGTAAGCCTTTTTCGATCATGCCTGCCTTGGAAATCCGCCAGTTGGGGCTGACTGATTATGCAGCCACGCTGGCTGCCATGCAGGCATACACTGCCCAACGCACGACCAGTACTCCTGACCAGCTCTGGGTCACCGAACATCCGCCTGTGTATACGCTAGGCCTCAACCGCCGCGGCGTGCGCCTGCCACAGAATGCAATTCCGGTGGTGAATGTAGACCGCGGTGGCAAAATCACCTACCACGGCCCGGGCCAACTCATTATTTATTGCCTGATCGATCTGGCACGCGGCCACTTGAATGTCCGGCAACTTGTCTCCATCTTGGAACACAGCCTGATAGAATGGCTGGCCGCACAAGGCGTGGTGGCTGTTGCCCGCGCGGATGCGCCTGGCGTGTATGTAGACGGCAAAAAAATTGCCTCGCTGGGGCTACGCCTGAAAAACCAGTGCTGCTACCATGGCCTGAGTTTGAATATAGACATGGATTTACAGCCGTTTGCCGATATAGACCCGTGTGGTTATGCCGGCATGCAAATGACGCAAACCCGGGAATTAAATATTGCGCTGCAAATGTCTGACATTGCCGCCGATTTAACCCAACGATTGAAAGAGAAGCTGACGCATGTCAGATAATTCGTCCCCAATAGATACAAGCAGCGCCCGTCCGGCCAAAAAAGTCGCTGGCGTGAAAGAAATCGACGCAGCAAAAACCTCGCGTATCCCGATCAAGATCGTGCCGCAACCCATGCTGCGCAAGCCCGAATGGATACGCATGAAAGTGCCGGATTCGGCACGGTTCCAGGAAATCAAGCAAGTCCTGCGCGACAACAATCTGCATACCGTCTGTGAAGAAGCCAGCTGCCCTAATATTGGCGAATGCTTTAGTGGCGGCACGGCGACCTTTATGATTCTGGGCGATATCTGCACCCGCCGTTGCCCGTTTTGTGATGTGGCGCATGGCAAACCCTTGCCGCCTGATCCGAATGAGCCAGAAAACCTCGCCCGCACCATCGCACAGATGAAACTGCGTTATGTGGTCGTCACCTCAGTAGACCGCGATGATTTGCCTGACGGTGGCGCGCAGCATTTTGTCGACTGCATCCGCGCCATTCGCGCCCAATCCCCAGCCATTAAAATTGAAATCCTGGTGCCAGATTTTAGGGGCCGCCTCGATATCTCGCTCAAAATTCTGCGTGAAGCACCGCCAGATGTCATGAACCATAACCTGGAAACGGTGCCGCGCTTGTATAAACAGGCGCGCCCTGGTTCTGACTACCAGCATTCGCTGGATTTGCTCAAACAGTTTGGTGAACTGTACCCAACGGTGCCGACCAAATCTGGCTTGATGCTGGGCCTGGGTGAAACAGATGAGGAAATTTTAGAGGTCATGCGTGACCTGCGCGCACATGGCGTCAGCATGCTTACCCTGGGGCAATACTTGCAACCCAGCGTCCATCACTTGCCGGTGTTGAGATATGTCACGCCAGAGCGTTTTGAATGGTTTAAACAACAAGCCGATGCCATGGGCTTTGACAATGCGGCGAGCGGGCCCATGGTGCGCAGCAGCTATCATGCCGACCAGCAGGCGCATGCGGTCATCGCCTAATCATTGCATCAGCAGTGCCGGATAACCGGTGAATAAAATAACAAGCACAGGAGCAACCATGGTTCCACACTTAACCACGGCTTTAAGCGGCCCTCTCTACACGCTGGAAAAACGCGTTTTGCAAGCCATGCCGGATATTGAGCACTGGTTCCGCACCAAATGGCAGGAGATTCCCGCCCCGTTTTATGCCAGCGTGGACCTGCGCAATGCCGGCTTCAAGATTGCCCCGGTGGATACCAACCTATTTCCAGGCGGCTTTAATAACCTGAATCCCGAATTTTTGAGCCTGGCTGTGCAAGCCGCACAAATGGCGGTCGAGAAAATCTGTCCAGATGCGCGCCGTTTACTACTGATCCCCGAAAACCATACCCGCAACACGTACTACCTGCGTAATGTGGTTGAGCTCTGTCACATTCTCAAAACCGCCGGCATGGAAGTCCGTGTCGGCAGCTTGTCGCCAGAGATTACCGAGATCACCAAACTAGAAACCCATGATGGCTTGCCGCTGGTACTGGAACCGCTGGTGCGCGTAAACAACCGCCTGCAACTGAAGGCGGCAACGTTTGAAGGCGTGGAGTACCCTGCCTTTGACAGCTGTGCCATTCTGCTCAATAACGATTTGTCCGGTGGCGTGCCCGACCTGCTGCAAGGCCTGGAGCAAACCCTGATTCCACCGTTACATGCAGGCTGGTTCAGTCGACGCAAATCGCAGCACTTTAGCGCGTATAACACTGTTGTCGATGAGTTCTCGCAATTGCTGCAGATTGACCCCTGGTTGCTAAATCCTTACTTTGATACCGCCAGCGGCCTGGACTTTCACGCCCGGGTGGGTGAAGACCTGCTGGCCGATAAGGTCGAAGCCATCCTGAAAAAAACGCAGGCCAAATACGACGAATATGGCATCACGCAGCCACCGTTTGCGATTGTCAAAGCCGATGCAGGTACCTATGGCATGGGCATCATGAGCGTGAAATCGGCCGACGAGGTACGCGACCTCAATCGCAAGGCGCGTAACAAAATGTCGGTGATCAAAGAAGGCATGCAAGTGTCTGAAGTGATGATCCAGGAAGGCGTTTATACCTTTGAAAGTATCAATGACGCGGTAGCCGAGCCAGTGGTGTATATGATGGATCACTTTGTGATTGGCGGTTTTTACCGTGTGCACACCGGCCGTGGCGTCGATGAGAACCTGAATGCGCCCGGCATGCACTTTGCCCCGCTCGCGTTTGAAAAACCCTGCACCCTGCCCGACTGTGCCGGCGCCCCCGACGCGCCCCCCAACCGCTTCTATGCTTATGGCGTGGTCGCAAGACTGGCCCTGTTAGCGGCTGGCCTCGAGCTGCAAGCGCGGGACCTGCCGGAAAACGACCTGCTCACCGCATAGCAAAGGTTCATCATGAAACTGCTGTTTATTCTTGATCCACTGACCTCACTCAAAAGTTACAAAGACACCAGCCTTGCCATCATGCGCGCGGCGCAAGCGCGTGGACACGTGCTATGGGTCTGCGAACAACACGACTGGCACTTGCAGCAAGCCGAGGTCAAGGTGGATGCGCAGACATTTGCGTTTAATGCAGACGGGCACTGGCAAACCGGTGACAAAACCACACAAGCCCCCGCAAGTTTTGATGCCGTGCTGATGCGTAAAGACCCGCCGTTTGATAACGAATACCTGTATAGCACCTATTTGCTTGAGCTGGCGCAACAGCAAGGGGCACGTATCATTAACGACCCGTCATCCATTCGCGGCTGGAACGAAAAACTATCTGTCGCGCGCTTTCCGCAATTTGCCCCGCCGTTTATCGTCACCAGCCTGCAAAGCAAAATTCTGGCCTTTCTGGCCGAACATCAGGACATCATCGTCAAACCGCTGGATGGCATGGGTGGTAGCGGCATTTTCCGCTTGCGTCAGGACGACCCCAATATTTACGCCATCCTGGAAACGCTGACCCGATTTGAAGCACAAACCATCATGGTCCAGCGCTATATTCCAGAGATCGTCAAAGGTGACAAGCGCATCCTGATCATCAACGGTGAACCCCTGCCCTACGCCCTCGCCCGCATCCCCAAAACCGGCGAAACCCGTGGCAACCTGGCCGCCGGCGGCAAAGGCGTGGCCCAGCCCCTGACTGCCCGTGACAAAGAAATTGCCGAGACCGTCGGCAGTGTGCTGAAACAACACGGCCTGTTTTTAGTCGGGCTGGACGTGATTGGCGACTACCTGACCGAAGTGAATGTCACCAGCCCAACTGGCATGGTAGAGATTGCGGCACAAACAGACTGTGATCCGGCCAGAGTGATGCTAGAGGCGCTGGAAAAGCAGATGGCCTGACTTGCCCGTCTCATCCTTAACGCGATCATATTCCCCCTACTGACAGCCGATTTTGTTAACATTATCCAGTGCGGGTAAGTCCATCATGACTGCCTCGCTATCGTTGCAGGAGTGTCATCATGCGGGTCTTAGTGCTGGGTTCTGGGGTCATAGGCGTTACAAGCGCTTATTATCTGGCGTTAAAAGGCTTTGAAGTCACGGTCATAGACCGTCAACCAGCGGTCGCCCTGGAGACCAGTTTTGCCAATGCAGGGCAAATTTCACCAGGTTATTCCGCCCCTTGGGCCAGCCCGGATGTGCCCCTCAAGGCGCTTAAATGGCTGTTTCAGCGCCATGCGCCACTCTCACTCAAACCGGATTTCACGCGTTGGCAATGTCAATGGATTGCACAGTTTTTAAGCAATTGCTCGCTCGAACGTTATGAATTGAATAAATCACGCATGGTGCGTCTGGCCGAGTATAGCCGCGATTGTCTGCGTCGTTTGCGCGCAGAGACGGGCTTGCATTATGAGCAACGCAGTCAAGGGACCTTACAGGTATTCCGCACCAAAAAACAACTTGCTGCCGAAGCCAAGGATATTGCCGTACTTGAACGCATGGGCGTGCCGTTTGAGCATTTGGATGCGGCAGGCTGTGTACGCATTGAACCCGCACTGGTTCACGTCCAAGATGCGTTGCTGGGTGGGTTGTATCTGCCTGGGGATGAAACCGGGGATTGCCAGCTATTTACCACGCAACTGGCAGCCAAGGCGCAAGCGCTTGGGGTGAAGTTCAGACAAGAAACGCAAATACACCGCTTACTGACACAGCAAAGCCAGTTGCTTGGCGTAGAAGTGCAAACGGCAAATGGTGTAGAAGTATTGCAGGCAGACCATTATGTGGTCGCCCTTGGCAGCTACTCGCGCCAACTTTCCCAGGCATTGGGACTCAATCTGCCGGTCTATCCCGTAAAAGGCTATTCTTTGACCGTGCCCCTGATCAACGCTGCAGCCGCCCCCGTGTCCACCGTGATGGATGAGACTTATAAGGTGGCCATTACGCGCTTTGACCAGCGCATCCGGGTGGGCGGGATGGCGGAATTGCATGGGTTTGATTTAAGCCTCAACCCAAGCCGCCGAGCCACGCTGGAATTTGTATTCAACGGTTTGTTCCCGTATGCCGGGGATGTCGCACAAGCGCAATTCTGGACGGGGCTGCGCCCCATGACCCCGGATGGCACGCCGCTGATCGGCCAGGCAAGCGCGGCTTACCCCAATGTGTGGCTCAATACCGGGCACGGCACGCTGGGTTGGACCATGGCCTGTGGCTCCGGGCAAGTACTGGCCGATTTGATGGCGCAGGAGACACCGGCCATCGAGACGCAAGACCTGCAACTTTCCCGCTATCTCTAGCCGCGGTCACCCAAGCCATCGCTGCTATTGAGTAAAATCACTCAGTAGAGAAATCGTCTGTGCACTTACATCAGTACAAATTCTTTGGCGGTCGGCAACGCGGGCAAATCACTTTGCCCCAAGGCTTCCATGAGCTCAATGTCTATGACTTCAGTCAGCGCGTTGATCGGCAGCGCATTGGCAATCGGGGCAAAAGGCTCTTCGAGTTCATTACCGAGGGCATCGAGTCCAAACAGGGTATAAGCTGCCAATGCAGTCACAAACGGCGTGGCCCAGCCCAGGGTATTGGCAAAACAAAAGGGCATCAAAAAACAAAAAGTATAGGCGGTGCGGTGCAACAATAAGGTGTAGCCAAACGGAATCGGCGTGTTCTGGATCCGTTCACAGGCGGCTTGCGTCGCCGCCAGCTTCTGAATCAATTCTTCGAGCAAATTAAACTGTATAGGCTGGATGCGGCCCTCCGCCAATGCCTGAATCAGGATGCGCTCCATGGCACGTAAAATGACTTCTGGCGGATTTTTGCTCTGCAAGTATGCTTCTGCCACGGGCGCGGCTAACAGTTGCTTGATCCGTGGTAGTTGATCCCCTGGACGCAGCTGCTTCAGCAACGCGTGCGCGTAAGCAATATTGCATTCCAGCAATTGCTTGCGGGCGGCACTGAGTTCACCCTGGGTATCCAGTATCTGGCTCAAGCGTGCCAGGTTTCTCGCGGTGAGCATAAACTCACCCCACACCTTCCTCGCCTCCCACCAGCGCTCATAACAGGCGTTGTTTCTAAAGGCGAGAAAAATAGACAGCGTGATGCCAAGCAAGGCGAACGGCCCGCCATCAAACTTGGGTAACCAGTCGGGCTTCAAGGTATAAATCGAGACCACGACGGCTGACAGTGTTGCCACAAATGTCAGCAGCGGCATGATCTTGAGCACGATAGAACCTTTGATGATAAAAAACAGTTCAAACAAGTGCGGTCTTGGTCTAACAATCAAGGCATGTCTCCCGTCTGGTGAACTATCACACCAGTGATATACTCGATAGTTTGTAGTTTATCTGTCAGCGCGGGTCGCAAATGTGGCGATAAGACATGGAAATGCATGATTTAACGCCGTTTTCCCAGCGCTATACAAGATGAGAACCTTCAACAGAGACAAGTCACCGGGTTGGAAATTGATGGATGGATATCATGCTTAAATGGAAAGATATACTTAAACTCTCGCGCGAAGGGAATCTGCCCCCAGAACGCAAATTGCAAAAATCCGTGCGTGCCTGGCGCGAGATTTTGGATGACGATGTGTTTGCCATTACACGTTTAAGTGCCACCGAGCGGCCGTTTTCGTCAGAAATGTGTGTGGCGTTTACGCCAGGGCGCTATGCCTGCGCCTGTTGCGCGCAAACGCTGTTTGATTCTAGCCAAAAGTTTGACTCTGCCTCAGGTTGGCCTTCTTTTGACCAGCCCCTTGCAAAGAATGCGATTGCTTATTACGCCGACGATAGCCATGGCATGCAACGCGTAGAAGTGAAGTGCAATGTGTGTGATGCGCATTTGGGCCACGTCTTCCCCGATGGCAAAACAGAGAGTGGACTGCGCTATTGCATTAATGGCAAAGCGATTGCATTTGTCGCCCAGTAGTTGGCCGGCGTTAAAAGCAAACGGCGCGGTTTGCTCACGCAAACAACGCCGTTTCAGATTCAGCTCGCCATGCTTTGCTGAATAAGCTTAATGCGCCAATCTTCTGCCATAACTGACGGCATAAGCCGCTGGTCTGGCCAGCAAAATAGGATCTTTGCTAGGCGCAATGCCGTCTGTCAGCTGTAGCGGATTGAACATGATGGGCTTTTCAGCCGCTTTACTGTCTGCCACAGCCTTATTCAAGGTCAGTGTTCCTAACTCAATCACCTTGCGGCTGTCCGGCCAAACGACGGTCGCGTTGTTGACTTCATCCCCGGCGTCAGCCAGTTGCAGCAATAATTTATATTGCACCGCGCCTGTTTTTACACGCTCGACAATATCGGTCATCAGGTAGTCAGGTGCAGCTTTGTCAGCCGCTTCCTGGCTCAAAAATTTGGCGCCGGCCACGGGCACAATCTGGTACCGGCCAAAGACGGTTTTACCTGCAGCATTGGTAAACTCAAACGCGTTCACGCCATAAAAAGGTTGCGTCGCAAAACTCACAGGCGCCGGTTTGGGTGTGGTCACAAATTTGAGTGCAGCTGGATGGCTGCCTAAAAACTGCTCGACTGGGCTAGGCTTGGCCGTACTGCCCTGAGAGTCACGCACGGCATTGAGCAAGCCCAGAAAGTCTTCTGGCGTCGCCGTTGGAAAAGCATTCACCGAGATACTGACGATATCCGTTGCGGTGCCATCCGGTAATTGAAAGCGGATCGCAATGCCTTTAGGAAACGCATTGCCATTGGCATCCGGAATATTTGGCACGCCGGTGGCATTCGAGTAGCGGACCAACACCGGCGTTGCCTTTTGGAAGTGTGTTGCTTTACTGACCGAAGCCGCCTGTGCAGAAGGGGTAAATGTCCCCTCCACCATCACGCCTTTGGCATGGTTGGCGCGGTAGCCGGCATGGGGGCCGCCGGATAAAGTGGTCAAGGTGTCCACCAATTGTTCGGTCACCGGTTTTTCCTCTGCAAATACCGACGGGCTGGAGACAGTCAATGCTGTGGCAAATAACACGGCAACTAACGCTTGTATCTTCATGTTGAATCCTTTCTATGAAAATTCATATTGTTTAAAATTAAATCGCACACTACTTAAAACACCATAAACCATTTGTTTATGTTTACTACGCTTGATGCTGAATCAAATGGTTGCGCAGCGCATTCAAGCGCTCGCGTAACTCACCGACCTCTTGCAATGAGCAGCCCATGGCACACAACATGTCATCCATAATCCCGGCGGCCTTCAGCCTCAGCTGACGGCCGGTCTGCGTCAGGCAGATAATCACTTGCCTTTCATCTTCGGTCGAGCGCACACGCTGCAAAAATTCAGCGGCTTCCAGCCTTTTCAACAAAGGGGTCAGCGTTGCCGAATCCAGAAACAACTGCTCACCAATATCACTGACGGTACGCTGATCGCTCTCCCATAACACCATCATGACCAAATACTGCGGATAGGTTAATTCCAGTGTTTTGAGCAGTGGGCGATATACTTTGTTAATCGCCAGCGACAGCGAATACACAGAAAAACATAACTGCTCATTAAGCAATGGCGTTTGGGTTGATGCAGAATTATTCATATACTGCGATTATAAATCGCGTGCTATTATATTTTCAACAACTTTTTAATCTTATTTGTTCAGCCACTGCATCATGTAGTGAATGATGAAGTTGGCTTTCTTGTGCATTCTGATTTGGCTCATCTTGCGCTCCTTTCATGTATGAAGTGCATGATAAAACGCTTTTATTTTTAAATAAAATTGAATTATTTAATTCAATCGATAAATAATTCTTATAGATAGGCCAGTTGCCTTGAAATCAAGGCCTGGTGCGTAGCATTGAATTAATTGAGGTTATCCAGCGTGTAGGGGTCTTGAGGCGCCGGCTCGATATCGAGCGGATTGACGGCATAGTTAAAATCATCGCCGATATCAATGTCTATGTCGTTTTGACCTTGCCAGCGCTCGAGCCAGATCGAAAAGTCTTTTTCTGGCATGGGCTTGCCAATAAAGTAGCCTTGCCCCTCATTGCAACCGAGCTTGGCCAACTGGTTGAGCACCAGTTCGTTTTCTATGCCTTCGGCCACCACGATCAAGCCCAGGTTGTGCGCCAGATCGATGGTCGATTTCACGATGCTGGCATCGCCGGCGTTTTTATCCATAAACATGACAAATGAGCGGTCAATTTTAAGTTCTTGCACCGGCAGTTGACGCAAATAAGCCAGCGAGGAGTAGCCGGTACCAAAGTCATCAATGGCCAGATGCAATCCCATAGCCGCCAGTTTGCGCACGACAATTTCCGCCCGCTCAGGATCCTGCATCAAGCTGCCTTCGGTGATTTCAAGCTTGAGTGATTTGGTGGTCAAGCCATGTGCGGCCAACAAATCGGCAATCTGTTGCGGCAACTCCATGTTGTTGAGGTCACGGGTTGAAAGATTCACCGCCAGGCTGATATGCAAGCCTTGTTTTTTGAAATCCGCCAACGCTTCACAGGCGCGGCGCAACATCCATTGCGTGAGGTCACTGATAATACCGGTCTGTTCTGCAAACGGAATAAACTGGTCAGGGAAAATCATGCCTTTTTGCGGATGCACCCAACGAATCAGGGCTTCACCGCCCAGCGCACGGCGGGTCGAGACATCGACCTTGGGCTGGATGTAGAGCAATAACTGGTTTTGCTGGATGGCTTCCTTAAGGTCAGAGATCAGGGTCAATGTCTCGGACTGGTCAATTTCCAGCGAGGTATTGTAGACAATCCAGGGCGTCTTTTTGAGTCTGGATTCTTGCAGTGCCGTCTCGGCGTGGTTGAGTAAAGATTCTTCGTCCATGCCATGTTCGGGATACAGCGCAATCCCCATGCCCGCCTGTACATCAATGGCTTGGCCCTGCACCTGCACCGGTTGCTCAAATACCTGTTGGATGGCATCTGCAAAGCGGGTGGCTTGCGCCTGATCGGCATGCTGTAACAACACGGCAAATTCATCAGCATCAAGGCGCGCCACCATGTCTTGCTCACTCAATACATGCTGTTTGAGCACCTGACCGACGTGGCGCAGCAAATCATCGCCAAAATCCCGACCTAGCGTTTTGTTGATAGGCTTGAAGCGGTGAATATTGATGACCAGAATACTCAGCTTGGCATTGCTCTGGGCATGGGCCAGCATGGCCTGATGTACGCCTTGGGTAAATGCCAGGCGGTTGGAAAGACCAGTCAGCTCATCATTAAATGCCAGCCGCTGGATGCGCAAGCTGCGTTGCAACACCGCTTCACGCATGCTGTTGAGGGCGGTTGCCAGCAATCCGATCTCATCCGTACTGGTCACCTGAATTGGCTTGTCATAATTGCCCATGGCAATGTCATCGGCATTTTTAACCAGCGTCGCAATCGGTTCGGTAGTTTTGCGCGAAACATACCAGATCAAGGCAGCGAAAATGACCACACCAAGCAAGGTCAGGAAAATCATCACTTTAAAAAGCGTGTTCAAATCCTGCAGGTAAGGTTCTACCGAGCCCTGCAGCACCACCAGCAAAGCTTCATCCTTGGTTTCATGCAAGGAACGTATTTTAAGATGGTAGGTAATGCCATCCAGGTCGACCTTGTGTAAAGACAGCTTCTGCGCATACACATCGGAAACGGTTTTGACCAGCAGGTTTGAAAGTTCGTGGTTGGCAGTCCCCGTAACCAGCGCCCAATCGTGCTGATGGGTTTTTTGTACAAAGGTGACATCCAGGTGCGTCAGTTGCTTGATTTGCGCGGCCAGGCGGTTATCCACGGCAAACCCCATCACTACCCAGCCGATCACTTCGGGTGCTTTAACCGGCACGGCAATCAACTGATAAGGTTTGCCATCCACCAGTTCAAACTTGAGTGTGCCGGTTTGATTCTCGATAATGGCCTGTACAAACTCCTGATGGGCCGCACTGCCAGAAATGGCAGACTCGCTTTCCTGGGTGCCGATGACCATCGCTTCATCTTGACTGACGAAATAGGCGACCTGAGCATGGATGCGGCCCTGGTAGCTTTCCAGTGCGGAGGCAATCGTTTCCGCATCGTTGGTGGCAACGGCTTCCCTAAAGGCATAATCCGCGGCCAACACTTGCGTCGCCTGTTTGAGACTTTGCGTGTTGTGTTGCAGCAAATTGACAAATACCCGTTCGCCGACCTCCATCTGCTCTTCGGCCAGACGGTTGGCATGTTTTACCAGGGCATATTTAAGCGGAACCAGACCTGCCAACTGAATGGCAATGACCACGGTTAAGAATGTAAAAGCAATTCGCGAGCGAATGTGTTTGAACTGGATCATGCAGTGAGAATGTTAGGGAAGCGCAATTTTCAGCTCGGTTGCGGCCCCTTCAATATTTACCTTTTGTTCTGTACCAGGTTTATTTTGTCCTGGTAGCCAGGCTTGATAACTGTATTGACCATCACTGAGCTTGATCATGGCCTTGCCTTGGTCGTCCGTTTTGACAAAAAACGGGGTATCGACGACATAAATATACCCTACCATAGAATCATGAATGTTGCACCCTAATGTCACCAATCCCGCCTGATCAAACAACACGGGGTCCGTTGGCACGCCGGAATACAACTTCAGCTCGAATTTTTTGGCAGGTGAAAATGAGTAGACATGGTGCCTCACCGTATCTTCATTCGGAAAATTCACCTTGGTACCGGTCTGGATTACAGTTACCTTGGGGTTAAACATTTTGTTTTTTTGCACGATCTTGCCAGGGGCTGGACTGATTGCAGGGGTTTTCTTGTCATAAAACGCGACGACCGCATCGGTGACCGGCCGGCCCGCAGCATCCGTCACAGTGAGCGTCACTTCCGCGGCGTGCGCAGACAGCCCCAGACAGAGTAACCAGAGTCCTGCGCCAAGCAGCGGCCTGCTCAAAAAACGCATGTTTTTATCCTTTGCAAGTTTAGTCACTGACCACGTCCCGCTTCATGGGCGCCAGTATCTTCAACAGCTCATTCTTTTCTTTGGTGCCTACGCCATTGATATCCATGCGCTCCCGCAATACCTCAACCATAATTTCGAATTCTGCCATGGTGATATGGGCATCGGCATGCGCATTTTTCATGGTTTCACCCTCATACTCACATTGCCCGCCAGTTTTAACACATAAAAAATTGGTCAGACTCTGTTTAAGCGTGACCATTTTCACCCCTTCAAATGAGCGGGCTGTACGTGGATCCTTGCTGACAATATCCAAAGTTTGATTCGACAAGCGGCTCAGCATCGGCAGGCCACCGATACGGCTGAACAAGCTTGCATCAGGCTTGGGCTGGGCGGGACACCCCGCCATGCACAGCAACAAGCCAATCCAGATCAACCTTCGCATTTCTTCCTCCGTTAAATTGCCACACTATCAGCATATTACGTGAGCTTAAAAAGTTTGAAACCATGAAAAAGCCAATCAAATCAATCGCTATTTTCGCAATGATTCTTATCGCGAAAACGAGATAATGATGTTATCAGATCAAATTTTGAAAGCGTTACCATGCATTCTTCTCCCCTTCTGATCGGCTGCATTGCAGTGGCAACAGCAATGACCTTGCCTTTCGTAGCCAACGCAGGCGATCGCCTGTTAGCGACCGGTGGCGTCACCCAGATTGAGGGGGCGGCAGGCGGTGGCTTGATGCCTTGGGCTGTGATTAGCGGTTATGGCACAGACAAACAAATTGGCGGCTCGGTGTTTTATACGCATGCACAAACCAAGGGCGACTTTAAATTAAATACCTCTGGGATCGCGATTGGTGCTTTCAATCGCATCGAACTCAGTGCCAGCCAGGCGCGGTTCGGCTTGAGCGATACGGTGCCTGGCGAGGAAGTCCGCCTGAACACATTAGGCATAAAATTACGCCTGATAGGCGACGCCGTCTATGAACAGGACAGCTGGCTGCCACAAATCTCGGTGGGGGCCCAATACAAATATAACGAGGACTACCACTTTGTGCCCAAGGCGCTGGGCGCCAAAGATCGCGATGGCATTGATTATTATGTGGCCACCAGCAAGTTATTTTTGGGTGCGCTGAATGGCTACAACTTGCTCATCAATGCCAATCTGCATGCCAGTAAAGCCAACCAGTTTGGCCTCTTGGGATTTGGCGGTGACCGGCATGACCGCTATCGTATCCTGCCAGCCGCCTCGGCAGCGATCATGCTTTCGGATAACTGGCTCATCGGCACTGAATATCGCGGAAAACCGAATAACCTGTCGGTATACAAAGAAAACAGTGCGCACGATATTTTCATGACCTGGTTTCCGCACCGCAACGTGTCTATCACTGGCGCCTATATTGATTTGGGCAGAATCGCCAACAAGGACGACCAGACCGGTTGGTACTTGTCAGGCCAGTTAAATTACTAAGTGAACCGACAAGTCGTTATTTGAGCGTCTGCAGGCCGCATGTCGCCTGCAAGGCTTTGTCCAGTTGCTTGTAAGCCGCACCATTGCCGGTCGCAAAAGCATACGGATTGGTCAAAAGATATTGGTTGTAACGCACTTGCCGGTAACTATACTTTTGCGCAAGACCGAGTGCATAGCAGTCGCAGGCCTGCGTCATATCGTCGGCATGGTAGCGCTGCTGGCAAGTCTGCTTCAGTGCCTGCTGATCCGAATCCGTCCAGGGCTTGGACGTGGATACTGCATCGGCCCTGGCCTGGGTCAACATCGCATACATGAGTTCCACGCTGGCGCGCAATTTACCCAGTGGCGCCGTCTGCAAGGTATCGCGATGCAGCGGCTGCAAGCTAGCTTCATCTAGACTAAAATCAGCCTGATTATCTGTCGTCTCGGGCACTTGATAGCCTTGTGCAGCCAACATGATTTGCTTGGCCGGATCGGCTTGCAACAAGGCGTGTGCTTCGGCGAGGTCTGCCGCTGGCAGTTGTAACTGCCAGTGGATCTGACAAGGTTGCGTCGTGGTGACGGACATGCTGCCACTGACCTGCTGATCAGCCACTGCATCCGCAAATGCAGGTGGGATACGCTGCAGCATGTATTGCATTTCCTTGTCTGCCAGCGTTTTTAAAGACTGCTGATCCAGGCAAGCAATGACGGTGGCATGGACCATCCATAACACCAGGGCGGAGCTGATTTGAGTCAGGCATTTATTAAGGCCAGGCATAGTGATTTCTCTCAAACGATTCTGGCATTTGAGCAGGCTTGACCAGAAAAGTTTTGTGCGGCATCTTTTATCAAGATAACAGAGTCGCCGGAAATGAAAACGGGCGCTAAAGCGCCCGTTCATGCCATCAGGAACAAATTATTTGTTCATAACGTACATAGTTACTTCAAAGCCGAAACGCATTTCGGTAGCAGCTGGTTTAGTCCACATAGTCATTTCTCCTTTATCCTAAATTCGTCTTAGCAGTTGCTATCAACGTGTGACCATATTAAAACTCGGCTAAAAGATTGTCGTGATTAAACTGCGCAACATGCGTTCATGATTTTCATGAGTATCGCCTGATATACCCCTTAATCCGCCCGTGACTTGATCTGGCGCAACAATTTGCTGATGCCTTTGCGGCCGATGGTGCGCTTGAGGCTCACCTTGAAGTCATAGACGTAAAACGGCCATAAAAACTGCCAGCTCAGGCGGCGACCGCTCATGCCGAGATATATTTGCAAAAACTGCTTGCGGCCTTCCCAATGCAGTTTGTTCAAAGCGCGCGTCAAGTCGGCCAGACGATTCGACATCGGCGTCGCTCTCGGCGTCGCATGCAAGCGGGCGGTGTCTATCAGCACAAACTGTAACAGATCACCCTCACGCTGCACCAGGATATTGCCCCCGGAAAAATCGCGGAAATAAATCCCCGAATGGTGCATATGCAGGCAAAACCGGGCAAAGGCCTGATACAAATGCTCAGCAGTCAGGCCCTCGTATTCGGTCGCGCCCTCGCGAAAAGCCAGAAACGCCTTGGAAATGGCAAACTGATGCGGCACAAAATCACAGATATAAAAATTGCGGCGCAACGTGGTGTCATGCGTATGCTCGATGAATGCGACAGGCATGGCGGTACCCACGCCTCGCCGCAGCAATTCCATCGCCCCGTTCCAGCTACGCTTGGCTTTGCTGGGTTTAAATCTGTCCAGTAGCGTTTTATGCCAATACATGCGCACCGGTTTTTTCACAGTCACCTGCTGACCGGGAGTTCTCGGGTCAGGCAAGGACCAAATCGCATTTCTAGCATGGCGCAACGCCTGCTGTTTGGCAGGCGGAGTCAGCGTTTCCGGATGCCAGGCCTGCCATAATTGTCTGGCCTCTTCGGCATCCTTTGCCAGAATCAAGCCGCGCCAATCGCCTTCATGTACCGGAAAATACTGTTTGCCGCCTATATGCGCATGAATCACCGTGCCACTCAAGGCAGGTTGCGCCGTGCGTAGTAACATCTGGTCCGGCTCCGGCCACACCAGATACACCGGTGACTCGGTCACTAATTGCCGGTCTGGTACCGGTTGGCCGTCACGGTCAAAGATTTGCGCGAGCTGCAAACAATGCGGGGAATAGACTTGGTCGAGCACTGCACATTGACCGTTGACGGTCCAGGCGATATGCACGGTTTTCCCATGCTGCTGTAATTCGTGAATTTCGAGTCCATGGCCGGTACTCACAGGCGCAATATAGTGCGCCCCGTTCAGCCAGTCGCATGCCGTTTTAAATGCCGAAAAACTGGGTCTGTGCTGATAGTGTTCGCGCTGGCCATCGGCCGATTTGTAATAGGCGACGCGCTCCAGAGCCGGATACTCTGCATCTTTGAGGCCATCATCAATCAAGCCTTCACGGTGACAAATGAAGGCGCCCCAGTTTGCGTGCTGCAAAGCGCCAGAGGCAGCCAACAAAGTAAAGTAGCGTGCGACGTAATCGGCCTGTTTTTGCGCGCCATCCGGCAAGTGGCGTTTGATGCGGTAAATCGCCCAGAAGGCCACCGGCGAAACCAGCGCAGGCACACCAAAATCTTCCCCCACTTTTTGCAACAAACGGGCTTTTTTGATCAGGTTAAACTTGAGGTGTCGGGTCCACTGATATTTGAAAATACGCTCATCGGACAGCTCTGGCTCAATCACGCGCTCCACAAACAGGTTGTTACTGTGCACATCGGGCAAGCGCCGGGTCTGAGCCAGCGTTTTCAGCAGACTGACGTTATACAGCGGCTCAAAATCCTGCACATTCGGGCCCACCACCCGCACCTGATATTGTCTGGCCAGATCGTAAGCCTGCTGCCAGGCTAACATAAAGCCAGGCATGTCATAGCCCGCCCATTTTTTGCGGTTGACCGTGTTGCCAATCTCCAGCGCCGCAATGCGCCCCGCATAGGCTTGCAATAGCTCATTCACAAAAGTTGCCCACGCTTGCTGCACACTGACGTCGCGCATATTTCTGGCCGCGGCAAATGGCTGCACCACATGCAAGGTCACCGAGAGGCCAGCCGCTAACAAACGGCGCAAAAAACGCTCTTGATGGGGGCGGGCATCATCATCGCTGATATCCAGCCGCACCCTGGTCACACCCAGCATCTGCAATTGCGTCAAGACGTAATCATCAGTGGCAGGATCCTGATTACTCGCGACACAGATCCCGATAAAGTCGTCAGGGATGGCATGGTCGAGTTTTGGCAAGTGGCTGTGTTTGAGCCAGAAACCGCCTGTGGCCAGATATTTCAAGCCATCAAGAATGACCTGGCGGGTCAGCATGGAGGGTTGTTTTTTCAAAGTCAGCCCTTACTCTGGCAAGCGATAACGCTGCTCTTGATACAACAAGGCAGGCAACAGGCTGTTAGCCAGGGCGCGTTCAGCCAATGCCGCGGCATCGGCTGGCGGTGCGGTATTCTGCAACTGCTTACTGAGTGGATTGTAGTGACCAAAGGCAGGCGCCTTGCCCTCGCGCAATACCACCACTTCGTTATCTGAGACCGTTGGGCCAGTTTGCTGCATCCAGCCAAAGTTGTAGTTGTACTGCATCATGGCGCGACCACGATAGTCAGCGCTCACATTGGACAAATCATGCCCGGTCATCGGATGCTTGGCGTCTATGCCCATCAGTGACAACACGGTCACCGGCAGGTCAATCTGGCTGGCAATTGCTTCAACGGTTTTAGGTTGCACCGCCCCGCCCAGAATCAACGCCGGGATATGAAAGTGTTCGATCGGCACCAGCGAATCGCCACGCACGCGAATGTCATGGTCGGCCACAATCAAAAACACGGTATCGTTCCAATAAGGGCTGGCTTTGGCTTTTTTAAAGAACTCGCCGATGGCGTAGTCGGCATATTTCACTGCATTGTTGTCAGTCGCCTTGGGCTGCTCATACAGCTCGATACGCCCATCCGGGAACTCAAAGGGTGCATGGTTAGACGAGCTGAACGCAAGTGTAAAAAACGGCTTGCCGCTGGCGTGGTGTGCCATCAGCTGCTCATGCGTTTTGTTGAGCAAATCTTCGTCAGAAGCCCCCCAGCTGGCAACAAACACCGGATTGATGAAATCCGGTTGGTCCGTGATCTGCTGAAAACCATTGCCCATGAAAAAACTGCGCATATTGTCAAAATGGGATTCCCCCCCGTAAATAAACTCGGTCAGGTAACCACGTTTGGACAATAGCGAAGCCAGCGTAAAAAAGTTCTTCTGGCTCAAGTCCAGCTTGACGGTACTGTCTGACGGCGTCGGCTGAAAACCGGTAACGACCGCCTCAATCCCGCGCACCGAGCGCGTCCCGGTCGCATACAGATGCGTAAACCAGATGCCCTCAGCTTTGAGCTTTTCCAGATTTGGCGTCACCGGCTTGCCGCCCAGAGATTCGACAAAGCCTGCGCCCAGACTCTCTTGCAGCAAAATCACCAGGTTCAATGGTTTGTCTCGCTGCACACTGGGTGTCAGCGTGGTCAGGGTCGGGATATCGGTATCTTGCGCACCGGTCAAGGCAAAGATTTTTTCGCGCGGCAGTTTGCCGTAAATGGCACTGGATTTTGCCTCATGCTGCAAACTGTAGGCGGCATAAAATACCGAATAGCTTGAGTTTAAAATCAGGCTGTTGACCATGCTGTCCTGGGTAATGGCAAACAAGGCCGGATTGGCCGGGCGGTGGCCCAGGCTAGAGCGGATGCCGAAAATCGTCAACACCAGCAATAATGGCCAGACCAGCCATACCGCCAAATTATTCCATTTAGGCTCGGCTTGACGCCAGGGTTTCAATAAACGCGCAACCAGTGCAACAGCCACCAAGCTCATGGCCAAGCCAAAAAACAGTTCGACTTTAAAGCCTTGCCACAACATGCCAAACACTTCATGCGGATACTTGAGATATTCGACAAAGATGCGGTTGGGGCGGACATCATACTCAAGAATAAATCCTGGCGTGGCCGCCTCTAAAAACACCAACAACACCAATGAGAGCAACACCCACCAAAAGGTGAATCGGCGCCAAAACTTGAACAGGCCACGGGTCGCCAGCACCGGCGACACTAACACCGGGATCAAGGCCAGCAAACCAAGCTGAATGACATCCACACGCACGCCCTGCAACAAGATCTGACAAAGTTCACCGGTCGCCTGTACGCGCTCCCACTTCCAGATCACCAGCCCCAAGCGCGTGAGAGAAAGCAAGACCAGCCCACTGATAAACATGACAATCAGCGGTGCATAAGGGCCAAACCAGTGGGCAAATCTCCACAGTTTTGAAGACGGGCGAGGCGTGCCGAAATAGATAGGTTGCATAAAGGCTTAATCTGTTTGAATCAAGCTTGGAATTATAACGGGTTATCTCGTTTATGGCCCTACCGGCAAGCATCCGCCTGCAGATGTGCGATTAAAAGGATTTTTTACGTAAATCGAGGTAGACCATGGACAGCAAAGCGACCGGGATCACAAAGCCCACCAGCAAAGGCACCAAATCCACCAGCATATCCACCATACCGGTCTGGCTGGTGAACAGGCTCCAGCCTTTAGCCAACAAAGGTACGACCGTGAATAACAGCGTGGGAATCAGAAACCAGACGGTGCTGCTTGCCCCGCGTTTGGCCAAACGCGCACAAAAAAATGTGACCAGCGCCACAATAATGGCAGCCCCGGCACCCCAGATAGCCCCGGCAACGATCGTAATCCAGGTCCCTACCTGATACAGCAATAAACAAATGATGGCGGTTAGTATCAGCTTGCGGTTCATCGCAACTTGCATGTCACACTCCTCTGAATGAATGGCTTGTTTTAATGATAAGTGTGACAACAGAGGCGTTAAAAGTTGCAAACAGCCCTGCGTGTTTGAGTACGCTGATCCTGAAAGCCAGCGTCGGCTCCACCGGGAATTCAAGTTCGCCAGCCAGGCCCATGGCCTATACACGCATTAGCCAGGCCAGCTGCCCTTGGATGCCTTAACGTTTTCTGTGTTTTAGCCATCTCACCATCTGCATGCCCAACAGCACCAAGACCCCGATCACACTAAGCAAACATAGGATTGCAGGCAATGGAATCAGACTCACAGCTTGCGGCTGACGCGCAAGCCCCTCTTTTAAAGACGCCGGCAACCGGTTTGGCGTCACTGGAATCACTTTCCATTGGCTACGATCCGCTGGCGCTTGTTGCAGATACTGGGCAAAGCTATATACAGGCGCGAGACCAAACTCACGGCTGGATGGAATTTGCGGAATACGTACAAAGTAAATCGCTTCAAGCTGATCGGCCAGAGGCGCCATACGAGGTGAAGTTAATGTGGACCGGTCACCAGTTTGAGCCATATTGAGCAGGTCATGCCCGATGGCGTCAAATGCTACCGCAGGAAACAGCCGAGTCATTTCAGTATTCAGGTAATCATAAATGGCACGGCCTTTTTGCAGACTCTGCTGCGTGGCAGCTACATACCAGTAAGCGGCACTGGCCTTGAGCAGGCTCTCGACTCCACGCCGGGGCACTTGCCAGCCCAGTTGGCGTAAAGTATCTATGCTGATGCCAGCACAGTTATCCCTGGCGTGATCATATACAAAGTCATTGTGGTAAAAATGCTGCATGACCCGGTTATTCAATGCCTGAACTTGCTGGGGAATCGTCGTCTGACTGAACACCGCCACCAGCATATAGGATGGCCGGTAAAATGCCTGCCCACTATTGAGGTCGCCCATGTATTTATCGAAAGGCGTGACCCCGGCAATGACGCCCTTTTCACTATTGATGGCCAGGTTATAGTAGTTATTGACCAGCCAGTTTGCATATTCGCCTTGCGCACCGACGATCCCGGTAGCCAGGGCAAAGTGACCGCCATGGGCCTCATCATCATCGCCCTGGGCACCATTGAGCAAAATGCCGACGGCTGTTTTGCCTGACGACTGTTGCGCCAGGCCTGGTGACCTCTCCCATAACAGCCGGCTTTGATAGGGGCTGCGGGCACCCCCGTTGGCAAACTGTACCAGGGATTGCAAGGTTTCATCCTTTTGCAACGGTTGCGGGTCAGCGGTTAAATCAAGCTTAAACGCATGTGGCCATACGGTGCGCGCCGTCAAGGTCTCGCCCTCTAACTCGCCGCGTATCCACAGTTTGGACTGGCTGAAATAAGCACTCGTATCCGCATTCCAGTAAGATCGGTTACTGGCAAGTTTGGGCACCAATTTAAAATGGAAGCGCTCGCCTGTTGCGGTTGAGACCGAACTGCCTGCAGCGGTTAACGTCATTTCTGACCAGCGTTGAGTTGCGCCGGTCCAGACCAGTGACGGTAAAGCCACAGGATTGAGTGCCGCACTATCCTCGACTCCACGCATCTGGGTGTCGATGCGTGTTACTGGCTCGCCATCAGCCGGGACAGAAAACGTCTCATGGCGGAAATACCATAAGGTTTGCGGCAACGTCTGGCAGTGCTGGCAAGCCCCCCGCATCGTTTGAAATTGCGTGTTGGCATAGGGTCCTAATTTATCCACTTCGGACTCCGCATGAACAAACGACGACATCAAGCCGATGCCGAATCCAAATCCGACCCCAACCATACGCCGCATGCTATCGCCCCCAAACACGCAAGTAATTGCACATACTGACCCAATATTCTGGCTGGCGCCAGCACAAATAAATTGCCACCAGCACATTGAGCATGGCCGTGATACCAAACAACTGCGGGATGCTGACGCCCATACCAAACAGCATGACCGAGAATCCAGCAGAGAGCACCATAAACAGTGCATTCATGATGTTGTTAGACGCAATCACACGGGATTGATAGCCTGGTTGCGCGCGACTCTGTAGCAACACGTACAAGGGCACAATATACAAACCGCCACAAATGCCGAGCAAGGCCACATCCAGCAACATGCGCTCATCGCTCCAGCCAGGCAAGCGATGCAAAGTCAGGCCCGGATGTGCCAATAACTGTTGCTGGATATCGCCCGTCACACTGGCAAAATCCCAGGCAAATACAGACATGCCCACCGCTCCCAGCATGACTAGGCCTAGCTCCTGCTTGCCTTTGGAGAGCTTTTCACACCAGACAGAACCGACGCCTACCCCCACCGAAAAGATCGATAACAGACTGATAAAGTCACGCTCCGTGCCCTGCAATACATGCTTGGCCAGGTTGGGAAATTGCGCCAGCAAGGTCGCGCCAAAAAACCAGAACCAGGAGATCGCAACAATCGCGACCCACAACGTTTGCTGCGCCCAAAAGGTCCGTACGTTCTTGATGGTCTCGGTCACGGGGTTCCAGTTCACCTGGATCTTGGGCACCGGTGGCGGAGAAAGCGGAATGCTGCGGCTCAAGTGATAGCCAGAAATCGCAATCAACAGCACACTCAAGCTGGTGAACAAGGCATGTTGCTCCAAACTGCCTAACCATGCCCCCAATACCTGCCCCAGCAAAATGGCGACAAAACTGCCCATCTCGACCAGGCCATTGCCAGCGGTCAACTCGTTGACCTGCAGATGTTGGGGCAGGTAAGAGTATTTGACCGGGCCGAACAAAGTCGAATGCACCCCCATTAAAAACAGGGCCAATGCCAGCATGAAAAGACTGTTGCTTAAAAAGCCTATGCTGGCGAATAGCATAATGCCTATCTCCAGCATTTTTACCCAGCGGATCAGTTGTGATTTTTCATACTTATCCGCCAATTGCCCTGCCGACGCCGAAAACAGGAAAAACGGCAGAATAAACAAGCCAGGCAGCAAGGTCGCCAGCATTTTGCCATCCAGCGTGGTCAAGCTGGCCGTGTTAAACGCCACCTGCGTAATCAATGCCGTTTTAAACACATTGTCATTAAATGCCCCCAAGCCCTGCGTCCAGAAAAATGGACCAAAACGTTGCTGGCTCAGCAATTGGAAAGGACGCTTCATGCCGCTTTTTCCGCCATTTGCTTCAGGGTAACGTAGTCGGTTTTACCGGTGCCTAATACCGGGATTTGTTCCACCACTACCAATTTACGGGCAATGGCAATTTCCGGTGAGCCCAGGTTTTTGGCCACAATTTGCAAATCCTCACGTTTAAGTTTGTCGTCGGTGGTGAACAGCACGATGTTCTCGCCACGGCTGGCATCGGCGACGGTCGTCGCGGCATGCTGATGCTCAGGGGCAGCAGTATGGGCAATTTTCTCGACCACTTCGAGTGAGACCATTTCACCGGCCACCTTGGCAAAACGTTTGACCCGACCTTTGATATGAATAAAGCCTTCAGTATCTACCTCAACCACATCGCCGGTTTCATACCAGCCATCCTTGGGCGAAACCAGGACGCCAGGCTGGTCATATAAATAATAGCCTTGCATGATGTTGTCGCCTTTTACATAGAGCAAGCCGCCGTTTTCAATGCCAGGCACCGGCGCCAAGCGGTATTCGATGCCCGGAAAAAACTGGCCCACCGTCCCATGGCGGTTTGCCATTGGCGTATTGGCAGCCAGCACCGGCGCACATTCAGTCGTACCATAGCCTTCGAGGATGCGGATACCAAATTTTTCATGGTAGATTTTGCGCACTTCTTCATTGAGCTTCTCCGCCCCGGCAAACACCACCCGCAATTTGTAAAAATCATAGGGGTGCGCAAACTTGGCATAATTGCCCAGAAAGGTGCTGGTAGAGAAAAACACGGTACAGCCCTTGTCATAAATCACTTCCGGGATCAATTTATATTGCAACGGCGACGGGAACAGCAAAATCGGGATGCCATTCAGGAAAGGCAACAAGGTGCCGGTAAAGCCAAAGGCATGAAACAGTGGCAATGCCATCATGAATTTATCAGCAGGATTGAAATCCAGCATGGCCAGAATCTGATGCGTATTCGCCACAATACTTTTATGGTTATGCACCACGCCTTTGGGCTTGCCCTCGGAGCCGGAAGTAAACAGGATGACTGCGGTGTCGTTTTCTGTCGCGGGCTCCATGGCGGCACGCGGATAATGCAAGGCATAGCCCATGAGCCAGGCGCGATCCAGCATGCCAAACTGGGCACGCAAGTCTTCTAGATACACAATATTCAGATCACGCATTTTAGCGATGGTGTCTTCAAGCTTGGCGGCTTCAATAAACTTGCGCGAACTGATAATGGTGCGGACATTGGCGGCAATACAGGCGTTACGCATGCCCTCTGCCCCTGCGGTGTAATTGAGCATGGCCGGGACACGCCTAAACGCGGTCATCCCTAATAGCAAAGCCAGCGTATTGGTGATATTCGGCATCAACACGCCAACCGCCTCATCCCGCTGACTGACTTTGGTGGCAATGCGGCCCAGCGCCAGGCTGCGTTTGAGCACTTCCTGATACGTCTCTTCGACCTGGTTCATGTCTTCGATGATGCGCGTTTTGGCACCATATTTATCCATGGCATCCAGCATGGCTTCAAACAGCGTGGTGCTGCGCTGCGTCTTGAACAGCATGTGCTGCATGATATTGCGCATGGCTTCACCAGCTATGCGGCGGCGCTGCTTGGCCGTCAACGGCGCGTGATGCCCGTGCGGCTCAATCTGAATCTGGGTGGGCGGTAAAATGGTCAAGGTGACTTTAGGCAACAGCTTGCGTGGATGCGCATCTGACAAGCGGCCAAAATATGACTGCGCCGCCCCCTCTACCCTCACGGGCAAAATCTTGACGCCGGTTTTTGCCGCGACAAAACCAGGGCCGTCATACACCTTCATCAAGGCCCCCGTCAGCGTGATGCGACCTTCAGGAAAAATCACCACATTTTCACCGGCATTCAGCCGCTGAATGACTTTTTTCATCGCCAGCGGGCTGGCAGGGTCCACCGACAAATGCGGTGTCATCTTCAGCCATAGCCGGAAGAAGAAGTGCTTTAGAACCCCGGTATGCACGACAAAAGTGGCCCGCTTGGGCAGAAACAGGCCAAGCAACAGGCCGTCCAGAAAAGATTCGTGGTTGGCAATAATCAACAAACGGTCTTCGTTTGGCACATTTTCGAGGCCGGTAACACGCACCCTGAACAATAACCGACAGACACCCCTTAATAAACTGACTAGCATATTCACTTCCTACCCTTTTATATTTCGTTTTTTATATAGTCCAGCACATTTTCCAGTGCTTGTTGCATGAACGCTTTATTGACCCAGAAAAAGACTTCGCGTCCGATTTTTTCACTCTGTAACGCGCCACCACGCTCCAGCACCTTGAGATGGTGGGTAACGGCTGTGCGGCTTAATTGAGAGCTTTCCACAATCTGCAGGATGGTCAACCGCTCGTTTTTTTCAAACGATAGCAAAATCCGTTGCCTGTGCGCATCCCCAAGCGCCTCAAAGAGGGCCGAGATGTCTGTCCAGGCTTCTGGAATGTGAGTGACTGTTTTCATATAACTAAATAATTAGTTATTTAGTTTATTTTGTCAAGCGCTGACCGCAAAATATTTAGTCCCCGCCCTAATCCGGGTTTCATTAAATCATCATTTACCGCAAAACAGAGGCCGCTACACTATGTTAAAACATTTAAACATAAATAATTCAGGGAATAAAAATGGGACGATACGCCGCACTTTTTTCATTGATGGCAGCACTACCTGTGGCGGCGCATGCCAATGCAGTGATCAACCTTGCCAGCACTAGCTGCAGTGGTGCGTTGTCGATTTCATCACTCGCTGGCGCCTCGCTCAGCTGTGCAGGTAACTTGACCTTGAATGGCGGCTGGATAGACTCTGACGATAGCATCTTCATTCGTGCAGAGGGGGATTTGCTGCTTGAAAACCTTACATTGAATGCACAAGAAATTTCGCTTTCGACATTCCAAGGTGGCATCCAGATCGCAAATAACGTGAATATTAACGCCGTTCAAAACGATGGCAGCGGTGGTGGGCAAATTGTGATCAATGCAGGTAACAACAGTCTCTTCCCGACAACCCCCATCATTCATTGGCAAGCTTTTGACCCGTCATTCAATGCCGGTGGCACCGTGCACTTCAATATGCCAACCACACACACAAGTGCGCCCTCAGGCGTGATTGCAGTTGGAGGGCAAGTCGTGATCAAACCAGGAGGCGCTATTCAAATCTCATCGAGTCAAATTTCGCCCCCCCTGATCAACATCCCGCTCACGGCTTCTGTTTCGGCTGTGCCAGAGGCAAATCGAGCGGCGATGCTGTGGCTGGGTTTGGGGTTGCTGGCGTTTAGACGCAGGCTGCTTTGACGACTACGAAAGCTGACGTTGCAACAAACTCAGCATGGCGCTATCCCCGGAAACGCCACTGCAGTAAACCGTCAAACCCGCCGCACTTGCCTGCTCGGCAATACGGGCATGGTTAACAAACAAAGGCGTGGCTTGCAGCCAGGCTGCATCCTGCGCCAGGTCGAGCAAAAAGCGCAAAGCCTCACTGCTAGTCACGACGATACCCTGCAATTTGCCTTCATCATAAGCCTGCGCCAGCACTTGTGCACTGCTTTGCGGATTGACGCGGCGGTAACATTCACCAAACACGACCTCCGCCCCGCGCTGTTTCAAGGTCTCGGCCAGTACTTCGCGTCCGCCCACCCCGCGCACAATCAACACACGCTGCCGTTGCATCACCTGCAATGGCTCCAGTGCCAATAGAGACTCACTATCAAACCGGTCTTGCGGGATCAGCACCTGTGTAATGCCAAACGCCTGCAAACTGGCTGCAGTCGTTGGGCCAATCGCGGCAAACTTGAGGCTGGGTGGGATGCCTGCCTGCTGCAGTAAAGGCATGCCATGTTGCACGGCATTGCTGCTGATAAAAATGACCCAGTCAAACTGGGCCAAGGGCGTGATGGCTTGATCAAAGCCACTGAGATCAGGCAATGCCTGAATATCCAGCAGCGGAAACGAGATCACCGCACCGCCGGCGGCCTCAATGGCGGCCGTTAGCTTGGTCGCTTGCTCGGGGGGGCGCGTGACGGCAATCCAGCGTCCGGCCAACGGCAGGGTCATTTTATGCCATCCAGCAATGCCAGAATCTTGTCTGCACCGCGCGCCACCAATTGCAGGGCCAGTTGCTGACCCAGTTTTTCAGCCTCTGCTGCGGATCCCGTGACGGTCTCTTTCAGCATTTGCTGGCCATCCACGCTGGCGACAAATCCCTGCATGGTGATAGTGTCATTTTGCTTGGTGGCATAAGCGCCCAGCGGCACCGTGCAACTCCCCGCCAATGCGCGGCTAAAGCCACGCTCGGCCAGCACGCAAAGCTCGGTGTCGGGGTGATTAAGCGGTGCCAGAATGGTTTTCAAATCCGTCCGCGCGGCATTGATCTCAATGCCCAAGGCACCCTGACCCACTGCCGGAATGCTCTCTTGCGGAGAAATAAACTGGCGGATGCGATGACCCAATTCGAGACGGATCAATCCAGCCGCCGCCAGAATAATCGCGGCATATTGGCCTTCGTCCAGCTTGCGTAACCGGGTTTGCAGGTTACCGCGCAAGGATTCAATCTTGAGTGTGGGGAAACGCGCCTGTAACTGGCTTTGCCTGCGTAAACTGGAGGTGCCCACCACACTGCCAGCGGGCAGGTCATCCAGGCGGGCATAGTCATTGGAGACAAACGCATCGCGCGGGTCCTCGCGCTCGCCCGTCGCCACCAGCGTAAAGCCTTCCGGCAGGTGCATGGGCACATCTTTCATGCTGTGCACAGCCAAATCGGCACGACCATCTGCCAGCGCGTTTTCAAGCTCTTTGACAAACAGGCCTTTACCGCCAATTCTCGATAACGGCGAATCCAGAATTTGATCGCCCATGGTCGTCATGCCCAAAATACTGACGTCGCATTGTGGATACAAGGCCTGTAATCTGGCCTGGATGTGCTTGGCCTGCCACATGGCAAGTGCGCTTTCGCGGGAGGCAATGACCAACTTGGCGGGGGAGTTCAGTGTGCTCAAAATGAATAACCTGTGATGAAGTTAGCTGGATTAAGCTGCGCATTTTAACACGGCATGTCCAGATAGCCGCGCAAGCAGCGGAGATGAACCTTTGAGCCACAAGGGAGTCGGATTGAGTTATGCTGAGCATTCGGCAAACACCTCAAGTGGCGATAAAAGTCATGCTTTTAAACATAAAGAGGAGGACTACTCATGCAGTACCAAATCGAAATTTTTCTTTCTTCTCTCAATCAATTCTGGATCGAACTCGTACATTTTGTGCCCAAATTACTGGCGGCCATGGTGATCCTGTTTTTTGGCTGGCTGGTAGCCAAAGCAGTCCGGTTGGGCGTAAAGCGTATTCTGGAACTCTCGCATTTTGATACCTTTGCGCAAAAATCTGGCCTGGAAGCCTTTATGCGTAGCGCCAATTACAAAGTGAGCCTGAGCGGCATTATCAGCCAGGTGGTGTATTGGCTGGTGATTCTGCTGTTTGTCATTACCGGTGCCAATTCGCTGGGCCTGAGTGAAGTGGCCGCCCTGTTAAAAGAACTGGCCAGCTATCTGCCACACATCATTGTGGCGATTTTGGTCGTGATCTTTGGGACGCTATTTGCCCGCTTTATCAATCGCCTGGTGTTTGCCTGGCTGCACAGCATCAAATTTGATCAGGCACTGGTAATCAGCACTTCGGCCGAGTATTGCATCCAGATCCTGGCGATTTTCATCGCACTGGAGCAATTAGGCATCGGCATGCAGCTGATACATTCATTATTTGTGATTGTGTTTGGCGCGGTGTTTTTAGCGCTAGCCATCGCCTTTGGTCTGGGTGGCCGTGATTGGGCCGCAAAAGTAATAGACCAGGCGCAACAGAAGAAAAAATAGCGGCATACGGCCACTGCTTAAGTGGCCTTAATGATGTGCTGGTGACGGCGGCTGACCATCAGGGTCTCGGGAATACCCTTAAGCAAGACCACCCAGGCTGCCTCACCCGCCTCATCGCCCTCGGTCATGCGTTGTTTTTCAAAGCCGCTGATGGCTGCGCGTGCCACTAATGCGTTGCGGTGTATGCGGACGAACAGATCGGGATAACTTTGCTCCAGCTGCGTGAGCGAGCCCTCGAGTAAATAACTTTTTTCGCGCGTGCGCACGGTGATGTATTTAAGCTCAGCGCGCAAATAAAGCACCTCGGCGATGGGCACCAGCATGATTTTGCCACGTTCGTGGATGCTTAAATGATCATGGGTTTGCTGCAAAGGCTGCAATGCTTGTGACTGCGCCGCTGGCAAAGGCTGCGCTTTGGCCAAGGCCGTTGCCAGGCGCTCACTTCGAATCGGTTTCAGCAAATAATCAATGGCATTGAGATCAAAGGCTTGCAGCGCATAATGGTCATAAGCAGTGGTAAAAATCAGTTTGGGCGGCGTTGCCAAGCCGCGCAAATGCTGGGCCAGCTCAATGCCATCCATCACGGGCATGCGGATATCCACCAGCACAATCTCGGCAGCGTGTTGCTGCAACAGCGATAATGCCTCCACGCCATTGGCTGCCTCACCAACGATCTCATAACCACCGATATCCCCCACCAGGTCGCGCAAGCGCTGCCTGGCCAAGGGCTCGTCGTCTACAATCAACAGTCGCTGGCTAGCCATGCACCACCTCGGACAAGGGCCGTGTCGGGATGACGATTTCAACGATATACCGTTGATCCGCTTCGTACTGACGCAATTGCGCCTCAAGGTCGTAATGCAAGCGCAGGCGTTCACGAATGTTTTTGAGCGCCATTTTATTGCCACTCGCCCGGTTGCTTGGCGGGGGGAGCGGGTTGCTTATCCTTAACAGCAAGCTTTTGCCGCTGGGTTTGATCTCAATATGCACCACGCCGCCTTGCGGCTGCGGCTCAATGCCGTGATAAATAGCATTCTCAAGCAAAGGCTGCAAAATCAGCGGCGGAATCATCATCTCTGGTGGCAGCTCAGACAATTGCCAGTCACATTGCAACCGTTCATCCAGACGCAGCTTTTCGATATTGAGGTATTGGTGGCACAAGGCAATTTCTTGCGATAACGGCACCAGGTCACGGTTATCCGCCATTAGCACGCGGAATAGTTCAGCCATATCCTCCAGCGCCGTTTCAGCACGCTGCGGCTGGCTGCGGATCAATGACAAAGCTGCATTCAGGCTATTAAACAAAAAATGCGGGCGAATGCGCGCCTGCAAGGCCTGCAACCGGGCCTCGGCGATGGCAGGCGAATACGCCCGCTGCAGCAGATCGAGGTAATACAGGCACAGCAGGACATCGGCAGCAGAGAGCAACAGCACCTGACACCATTGCGCGGCACGCAAAGGCACAATCCACACATGGTAGCCTTCCGTGGCCAATGCGGTCAGGCCAACCGCCAGCAGCACAATCCCTGCCAGGGCCGGGCGATATGCCCAGCGGCTCATCCACGGATAAGCCAGGGTCAGCGCCCCCATCACCAGCAACAATGGCGGCAGCCACTGGCTACTGATCTGCGTCAGTGCGTTTACCCAGGCGCTAATACTTGCGTCCGGCTGTCCATCGTAGACCACCAGCAACGCCAGCAAACACAGATGCAGCAACAGCACACGTAAGTGTATGCCCAGATTGCGGAAATTGGGAATGCGGCTAGTTTTACGCACAGCGTGATGTTCATTTATAATGTGGCTCCAGCATCATAAGTATTCAGCGCCTCTCGCGCAAGCCAGCCTTATTGGCAGAAAGAATTTGTTTTGACCGCACCCAAACCGACACCCCAGTCTTCTTTGCATCAAAAAGACCAAGCCTGGTCCGGCCGCTTCAATGAGCCGGTCGCAGAACTGGTCAAACGTTATACGGCCTCGGTCGATTTTGACAAACGCCTGGCCAGGTTTGATATTGAAGGCTCGATTGCCCACGCCACCATGCTCGGCGCGCAAGGCATCATTTCGGCGCAAGATGTAGAAGAGATCAAACGCGGCCTGGGCGAGATTCTGGCGGAGATTGAAGCCGGACAATTTGAATGGCTGCTTGATCTTGAAGACGTACACCTGAATATCGAAAAACGCCTTACCGAGAAAATCGGCGATGCTGGCAAACGCCTGCACACCGGCCGTTCACGTAATGACCAGGTTGCCACCGATGTGCGCCTGTGGTTGCGTAGTGTGGTCGATGACACCCTTACCGGCATCCGCGCCCTGCAAAAGTCATTGCTAGATTTGGCCGAAAAGAACGCTGCCACCATCATGCCTGGCTTTACCCATCTGCAAGTCGCGCAACCGGTGACCTTTGGCCACCACCTGATGGCCTATTTTGAAATGCTCAACCGCGATGCCGAGCGCTTTGCCGATGCCCGCAAGCGGATCAACCGCCTGCCCTTGGGCGCTGCCGCACTGGCGGGCACCAGCTACCCGATCAAGCGCGAGCTGGTGGCCGAACTGCTGGGGTTTGACAGCGTATGCCAGAACTCGCTCGATGCCGTGTCTGACCGCGACTTTGCCATTGAATTTAATGCCGCTGCCTCGTTGCTCATGATGCACTTGTCGCGCTTCTCCGAAGAGCTGATTCTATGGATGAGTCCACGTTTCGGCTTTATTGATATTGCCGACCGCTTCTGTACCGGCTCGTCTATCATGCCGCAGAAGAAAAACCCGGATGTGCCAGAACTGGTGCGTGGCAAAACCGGCCGCGTCTATGGCCATTTAATCGGGCTGTTGACTCTGATGAAAGGCCAGCCACTGGCCTACAACAAAGACAACCAGGAAGACAAAGAGCCTTTGTTTGACGTGGCCGACACCTTGCTGGTGACCTTGCAGATTTATGCCGATATGCTGCGCGGCATCACCGTCAAGGCCGACAATATGCGCCAGGCGGCATTGGAAGGTTTTGCCACCGCCACCGACCTCGCCGATTACCTGGTGAAAAAAGGCATGCCGTTCCGCGATGCGCACGAAGTCGTCGCGCATGCCGTCAAAGCGGGTGTGGAGTCTGGCCGCGACCTGGCCGAATTCAGCCTGTCTGAGTTACAAGCATTTAGCAGCACCATCAGCGACGACGTGTTTGAAGTGCTGACGCTCGAAGGCTCCGTCGCCAGCCGCAACCACACCGGCGGCACCGCCCCAGAACAAGTGCGCCGTGCCATTGCACAAGCCAGAGTACAGTTAGGGCACTGATGATCCTCCGCCACCCTCACCAATGGAATCTCAGATCATACTTGGTGATGATGGCGGGCTTGATGATTGTCATTGGCGTGATGCTCCGGCTATTTAACCATCCCGTACAGGCCGCGTTTGGCATCGCCAATCCCAAGCAAGAGCAATCCATGCTCTGGCCCTTGCTACCCGGTGAAAGCGTCAACAGCCTCGCCGCCAAACTGTACCCGCAAAGCCCCGTCCTCCAGCAACGCTTTGTGCAGCAATCACTCACGCTGAGCCGCAGCCGCGGCATCCTGCTCAAGGCCGACCAAGCGGCCAAGTCCGCGCAACTCATCGCGGTGCCCAATGCGCAAACCCTGCATACCATCACCCACCGCATTAAAAAAGCCGATGAAATCGATCCGCAAACCTTTGTCACACCCGGCCTGGTAATGAGTGTGCAACTCTCGCAAGGCGCACAACACCGTTCGGGTTGGCATTTGCCTCAGCTGTCGCTGCCAAGCGTGCGCCTGCCAGAATTACCGGCACTTAAAGGCTATTCCTTCTCGGTGGATCATTTAACGCGCCGTGTCATGGCCGTGAGAACGCATGTGGTAGACACCTACCAGGCTAATGCAACAGCGATTGCTAACACCCCGCTCAGCAAGCTTTATCAAACACCGCAATTGGCGGTGATTGTATTGAGTGCGCTATTGTTGCTGGTGTTGAGTTTGGTTTGGGGTGTTTTGGAAGAGCGGCGGCCTAAGCGGTAACCTTTGCATTACATTCTTTTTCGCCTTGATGGCGAGTTACTTTCTGTTGCTTGCCCCACAGAAAGTAACCAAAGAAGACGGCACCCAGCCATCACGGCCTGACGGCTGCCTTGCGTTGCTCAACAAAGTGGGCGTCCATCGAAACTCGCCCTAGCAGCTTGCACACTACGCAAGCTGCCGCGGAACTCGAACAGCCGATGGTCGACATCACCCACTTCGTCTCCGCTACTCAGCGTGATGGGATGGGATTGATCTCGTCAAAGTCACACTGTTGAAGTTTGGACGGTTGGAAAACACCAATTCTTTTATTCAATCCGCCAACGGTGGCAGTCGCATGGTGTTCCGGGGCCCCTATCTGACGCGCCGAGTAGCGCAGGCAAAACAAGAATAAAGGGAGCGACTGTTCGAGTCCCGCAGCAGCTCACGTATTTTGTGAGCTGCCAGGTCGAGTTTCGTGACCGCTTGTTTTGGTGAGCAACGCAGGAAACAAGCGTAAGCTAGGGTGCACTTTCTTTTGGTTACTTTATCTTTGTGCAAGCTGTATAGACCGGAGACATAGGTGACACATGTATTAGGACATGGTTGACACATTAATGTGTTTTTCATGTTTGTGTAAAGTAGATGGTTTCGCAATGATGGTGCGCATAAAAGACATCATAAACACCATCCTCATCATGGCGAGGTCGAATCGCCACTTCATGCCTGTGTAAGGCACTGGATACCTTGAATCTCTTTCCCTTGTATCTCAACTCACCATTCCACTTCACTGTGACCACCTCATCATCGGGTCCATACTCAATCTCAGGTAGTCTGGATGGAAACGCTCTCGGGCTGGGGCGATAGCGGCTGATGGGTGTATCCAATGCAATCGCTTCGTGTGGGCGCTCGTGGTTATATACACGACGCCAATCATCAAATGCGGTTTGAACCTGATTGAGTGAGTTAAAGCTGCGGCCATTGAGCACCTCTGCTTTGAGCGTACGGTGGAACCGTTCATCTTTACCATTGGTCTGTGGGTGATAGGGACGGCTATGGCTAATACGTATGCCTA
>NZ_JADKYR010000004.1 GCF_015354335.1 Methylophilus sp. 13
TTCCAAGGCATAGTGTTCTCCGCATTTATCCAATGCGAAAGTGTCAACTATGTCCTCGTACACCTGTCAACCATGTCCCCGGTCTATACAGCTTGCACAAAGATAAAGTAACCAAAAGAAAGTGCACCCCAGCTTCCGCTTGTTTCCTGTGCTACTCGTCTTGCCGGGCGCCCATCGAAACTCGCCCTGACAAGCCACATACTTCGTGGCTTGTTGCGGAACTCGGACAGCCGATGGCCGAAGACTCCCGGCAACCCTGCGTTGCTCGGCGCGGCAGATGGGGACCCCGAACACCATGCGACCGCAACCATTTATGGAATTAATGAAATAATTGTTGTTTTTCAACCGTCCAAATTTCAACGATGCAACTTTGGTGAGATAAATCCCATTCCATCACGCTGAGTAGCGGAAACAAAGTAAGGAAGAAGGGAGCGACTGTCTGAGCTCCGCGGCAGCTTGCGGTGTGTGCAAGCTGCTAGGGCGAGTTTCGTGACCGCTTACTTTGTTGAGCAACGCAAGGCAGCCGAAGGCCGTGATGGCTGGGTGCCGTCTTCTTTGGTTACTTTCTGTGGGGCAAGCAACAGAAAGTAACTCGCCTAAAGGCGAAAAAGCTTTAAGCTTTCAGGGGGAGTTAAGCGGTCCGAGAAATAACAATTCCTAGCGCCTTCAACCCCGGCAATATCCCCGGCTTGCTCACCTTCAACTTCACATTCTGCGCTTTAAATTCCTGCAAAATCAGCTGGCACACATGTTCACCCAAGGCCTCAACCAGTTTAAAGCTATGCTCGGCTAATGTTTCGCGAATGCGGGCGACTACCTGACCATAATCAATCGTGTCTTCAATCGCGTCACTGAGGCAGGCTTTGCTAAAGTCGTAGCCGATTTCAATATCCAGAATCACAGTTTGTGGCACGGTGCGCTCCCATTCTGGCACGCCCAGTTTGGTTTGCACTTTGACTTGTTCGAGAAAAATTGTGTCCATGAATCTGTGTCCTTTTATTTCCGCGCAGGCTGGAATCCAGTATGATTCGGCATCATACAACATCGTGCAGTGGCTGGCTAAGCGGCTGCATTTCAGTGGAATTAAGCGCATGAACGAAATTGGTTTTGATATTGAAGCATTGGTGTGGATCGCTGCGGCTTACCTGATAGGCTCAATTGCTTTTGGCATTATTATCAGCAAGCTGTACCGCCTGCCAGATCCACGCACAGTAGGCAGTGGCAATATCGGCGCGACCAATGTGGCGCGTAGCGGTAAAAAATCCGCTGCCATTTTGACCTTGCTGGGCGATGCGTTCAAAGGCTGGTTGCCCACTTGGTTGGCACTGCAGGCAGGCATGTTGATGGACGTGGTGGCACTGGTGGGGTTGGCGGTGTTTATTGGTCACTTGTACCCGATTTATCATAAATTCAAAGGTGGCAAAGGCGTGGCGACGGCATTGGGTGTGATGATTGCCTTTTCGGGTTGGCTGGCGTTAAGTGTGGTGGCTGTCTGGCTGGCGGTGTTTTTAATCAGCCGCATTTCTTCGTTGTCTGCGCTTGTCGCTGCCGTATTGGCACCGTTGATTGCCTGGCAGTTCCTGTCACCTTACCCGGTGTATGTGGCGGTGGTCGTGGTGATGTCCGCGTTTTTGATTATTCGCCATCAATCGAATATTGAAAAACTGTTGGCTGGGACTGAAAGCCGTTTTGGAAAGAAATAATTAACTGCCGATAAGCCCAGATGTGAAAACTGGGGAGATCGTTTTGAGAATCTTTTTTAGATTTTATCGGCGGTAGAAATACCGCTCAGCAACGCCTTTTAGCAGGCAATCACTGAGGGGTTTTGAGCTCAGCCAAATCCCAGCGCGGCCGGATGCTAAAGCTGTAATCCTGCTTGCCTGGCTGCATGGCGTGCAGGCGCATCGCACCGGCAAAGGCAATCATGGCGCCGTTATCGGTGCAGAACTCCAGGCGTGGATAATTGACGCTGATACCACGTTTGGCAGCGGCTTCATTGAGCCGGGTACGCAGGCGTTTGTTGGCGCCTACGCCGCCAGACACCACCAGTCGTTTGAGTTTGGTCTGTTTGAGTGCCTTCAGGCATTTGTGCACCAGAATCTCGGTGACGGATTCTTGAAATTCCCAGGCAATATCTTTAATTGTTTCTTCATTCAATTCAGGCTGGTTGTTCACCAGCGTTAACACGGCCGTTTTCAGGCCGCTAAAGCTGAAGTTTAAATCCGGGCTGTTGAGCATGGGGCGCGGCAGTTGAAACTGTGGCTTGCCCTGATCGGCCAGTTTAGACACCGCTGGGCCGCCAGGATAGCCCAGGCCCAAGAGTTTCGCCGTTTTATCAAAGGCTTCGCCAGCCGCATCGTCCAGCGTGTCACCTAATAGTTCATATTGGCCAATGCCATCCACGCGCATGAGTTGGCTATGTCCGCCCGAGACCAGCAAGGCGACAAACGGGAAGGCGGGTGGGTTTTCTTCGAGCATGGGTGCCAGTAAATGGCCTTCCAGGTGATGCACTCCCACAGACGGGACATTCAGGGCCATGGCCAGCGATTGCGCAATGCTGGTGCCCACCAGCAAGGCGCCCGCCAGGCCGGGGCCTTGCGTGTAAGCGATGCCTTCGAGGTCTTGCAGGGTTTTATCGGCTTGCGCCAGGACTTGCTGCGTGAGCGGGAGTGCGCGGCGGATATGGTCACGGGAGGCCAGCTCCGGCACGACGCCGCCATAGGCTGCATGCATGTCAATTTGCGAGTGCAAGGCGTGCGCCAGCAACCCACGGCGCGTGTCATATAATGCCACTCCGGTTTCGTCACAAGAAGACTCGATACCCAATACCAACATCTAAGAGAACTCTCGCATACGTTTTTTTGCAGAAAGGATTGATAAATCCAAATAAGCGCGATAGAATACGCGGTTTTCAGTGCTGCATCAATCCGCAAGCACCATTGTCTAACCAAATATTTGAAGGATAGGGAATTACATGACCGCTATTCGTGTGAAAGAGAACGAACCGTTTGACGTTGCAATGCGCCGTTTCAAGCGTTTGATTGAGAAAACCGGTTTGTTGAACGACTTGCGTGCTCGCGAGTTCTACGAGAAGCCAACTTGGGAGCGTAAGCGTAAAGCAGCTGCCGCGGTGAAGCGTCAGTACCGTCGTCTGCGCAACCAACAGTTGCCTACCAAACTCTACTAATTTTTTAAGTAGATGTGAAAATCGGGTAAGTCATCCCTTGGCTACCCGGTTTGAAAAAAAACAAATATGCGAAGGTTGTGGATTTCCGCAACCTTTAGCTGTTTTTAAAGCATACGCTTTAACGCCCTTCTTTAATTTGAGAATAATCCCCGCTATGAGCCTGAAAGCACAAATCTCTGAAGACATGAAAACCGCGATGCGGGCGAAAGACATGCCCAAGCTGGGCGTGATTCGTTTGTTGCAAGCCGCCATCAAGCAGCGCGAGGTGGATGAGCGTATCGAGTTGGACGATGATGCCGTGATTGCCGCCATTGAGAAAATGCTCAAGCAGCGCCGTGATTCGATTGCTGCATTTGAAGGCGCTAACCGCATGGATTTGGCTGATCAGGAAAAATTTGAAGTCACCGTGTTGCAGGCTTATTTGCCTGCCCAGTTGAGCGAAGAGGAAATCAATGCGGTGATCGCCAAAGTGATTGCTGAAACGGGTGCAGCGGGTGCCAAGGATATGGGTAAAGTGGTGGGTGCAGTGAAACCATTGGTTGCCGGTAAGGCAGATATGGCGAAAGTGTCTGGCTTGATCAAGGTGGCCTTGGGATAGTGTGTTTTTGCAGGCATTGAGTCAGGGGCGCATTTGCGCCCTTTGTTTTTTTGACCCGCATCAGCGATACTTGCATTTATGATCCCGGAAAGTTTTATTCAAGAACTGCTTAATCGCGTAGATATTGTCGATGTCATCGACAAGTCTGTTCCGCTGAAAAAAGCCGGGGCCAATTATTCAGCCTGTTGTCCGTTTCATAACGAAAAATCCCCCAGTTTTACCGTGAGTCCGACCAAGCAGTTTTACCATTGCTTTGGCTGTGGCGCGCATGGTTCGGCCTTGAGTTTTTTGATGGAATATAACGGCTTGAGCTTTGTCGAGGCCGTGCATGATCTCGCCAAGCAAGTTGGCATGATCGTGCCGCAGGAGCAGCGTGATCCCAACCAGCCTGCACCAACATCTAAAGCCGTGCTACTCAGTTTGCAAGAGACCTTGCAGCAGGCCGCCAATTATTACAAAGCCGAGTTAAAAAAATCACCGCGGGCGATTGATTACCTGAAAGCGCGTGGCTTAAGCGGGCAGGTCGCAGCAAAATTCCAGATTGGTTATGCGCCAGCCGGGTGGCAAAATTTGCAAACGGTTTTTCCGCAATATGATGCCGAGCCGCTGGAAACTGCCGGGCTGGTGGTGCAAAACGAGCAGGGTCGTCGCTACGATCGTTTCCGTGACCGCATCATGTTCCCTATCCATAACCAAAAAGGGGAAGTTATCGGCTTTGGGGGGCGTGTAATTAACCCTGAAGACAGTCCCAAATATTACAACTCGCCGGAAACGCCCGTGTTTCAAAAAGGGCACGAATTGTATGGCTTGTTTATGGCGCGTCGTGCTATCCGTGATGCGGGGCGGGTGTTAGTGGTAGAAGGATATATGGATGTGGTGGCGCTGGCGCAGTATGGCATTGAATATGCCGTCGCCGCGTTGGGCACGGCGACTACGCCTTTTCATATTGCCAAGCTGATGCGGCAAACCGATGAAATCGTTTTCAGTTTTGATGGCGATAAAGCCGGTCGGACTGCGGCCTGGCGCGCGGTGATGAATGCCTTGCCAGCCATCAAAGATGGCCTCAAGTTGCGGTTTTTATTCTTGCCTGCCGAGCATGACCCCGACAGCTTTGTGCGCGAGTTTGGCAAAGAAGCCTTTGAGGCCGAGATGAATCAGGCCATGCCCTTGTCGCAATATATCATTCAGCATTTAAGTGAGCATAACCCGCTGGCCTCGCAAGAGGATAAAGTGCAATTCTTGAATGATGCCGAGCCCATCCTCAAACAAATTCAGGCGCCGCGTTATGCCATGCTGTTGCGTAAAAAGGTCGCCGAGATGACCGGCCTGGCGCAAGGCGAAATGCAGCGCATGCTGAAATTGCCGAATACCGCCAAAGCCAAGGAAAAAGCCGTGCGTCAACGCTCGCGTACGCCGTTATCTTTGCATCTGCGTTTGGCGTTGATGCTGCTCATGCGGCCACAATGGGCGCAGGCCGCGTTGCTCGAGCAAGTAGCGGGTGAGAGCGATGAGGCGCAGATGTTGCGCGTGGTGTTGAAGGCGACGATTGCCAAGCCGGAGTCTCGTCCTGTGGTGCTGTTGCAGATGATTGCGCCCTATATTTCTGAGTCGCTACGACACCAATTGCAGCGCGAGTTGTCTTTGTTGGATGAAAGCTTGGACTTTACGCTTGAATTTGAGGGGGCATGTACCCAATTATCAGACATGGCGGTCACTGCACGTGAAAATTCCCTGTTGGGGCAGTTAACTGAAAAGCCATTTTCAATGTTGTCTGAAGCAGAGCGTGAAGCCTTGCGGCAATTAACCAGCAAGCGCTAGTCGGTAATTCCCTAAAAACCGTGAGGGCATGCTTAAAAAACGTGCAGAAATCTGGTAAAATAGAGGGTTTCCCGTAATGTTAAATCGAGTGATGTGCCTGCAGCGTTTGCCAGCACTCGGCATCAATCATTTTAGAGGTGGAATCGGCCATGGCCAGACCCAAAGCAGATAAAAGTTTAGACAAAGAACTCGGAATCAACGAAGTCGAAACACACAAAGACCCCGCCACCCAGGCAATGGATGCCGAGGCACGTCGTACACGCCTCAAAACCCTGATTGTATTAGGTAAAGAGCGCGGTTACCTGACCTACGCCGAAATTAATGACCACCTGCCGGATGATGTACAAGACTCCGAGCAGATCGAGAGCATTATCGGCATGATCAACGACATGGGCATCCAGGTGTACGAAGAAGCGCCGGACGCCGAAGTGTTGCTGATGTCTGATGCACCCCCTGCCGTGACAGATGAAGATGCCGCTGAAGAAGCTGAGCAGGCATTGGCTACGGTTGATTCAGAGTTTGGTCGTACAACTGACCCAGTGCGTATGTATATGCGTGAAATGGGGACGGTAGACCTGTTGACCCGTGAAGGCGAGATTGAGATCGCCAAGCGTATTGAGGACGGCCTCAAGCATATGGTGCAGGCGATTGCCGCCTGTCCAACCACCATCGCCCAATTGCTGGAGATGGTGGACAAAGTCGAAAAAGACGAAATGAGCGTGGATGAGCTGGTCGATGGTTTGATCGACAGCGACCTCGGTCTGGATGACGCCTTGGCCGTGGCGGATGCTGAAGAAGAGGAAGCCGCCGACGAGGAAGACGAAGACGAGGACGAAGACAGCGATGCCAAAGCATCTGCGCTTTCGGCCGAGGCCTTGGCAAAACTCAAAGAAGAGGTCCTGTCACGCTTTGCCGTGATTCGTGCCGCCAATACCAAAATGAACAATATCCGCGAGGCTAAAGGTACCAACGATGCCGAGTACAAGACTTTGCATCAGCAAGTGCTCGACGAGCTGACTGCTTTCCGCTTTTCTGCCAAACAGGTTGAAGCTCTGTGCGACCAAGTGCGTAACATGGTCGAAGAAGTGCGTACGCACGAACGCAAAATCATGGATTTCTGCGTAGAAAAAGCCAATATGCCACGCCAGCAATTCATCAAGAGCTTTGTTGGCAACGAAATCAACCTCAACTGGCTGGATGACGAGCTGGCAGGTAAACCTGCCTACGGTGAGCGTTTAGAGCGTTTTAGACACTCTATTCTGGACCAGCAAGAGCGGTTGCAAAACCTGCAAATCCGCGTCGGCTTGCCAATTAAAGAGTTGCGTGAAATCAACAAGCAAATGACCACCGGCGAAGCACGTGCCCGTCGCGCCAAACGCGAAATGATCGAGGCCAACCTGCGTCTTGTGATCTCTATTGCTAAAAAATACACCAACCGTGGCTTGCAGTTCCTTGATCTTATCCAGGAAGGTAACATCGGCCTGATGAAAGCCGTGGATAAGTTTGAATACCGCCGTGGTTACAAATTCTCTACCTATGCCACTTGGTGGATTCGCCAGGCGATTACGCGTTCTATCGCTGACCAGGCACGTACTATCCGTATCCCAGTGCACATGATCGAAACCATCAACAAGATGAACCGTATCAGCCGCCAGATCCTGCAAGAAACTGGTCTTGAGCCTGATCCTGCCACCTTGGCTGAAAAAATGGATATGCCGGAAGAAAAAATCCGCAAAATCCTCAAAATCAGCAAAGAGCCGATCTCCATGGAAACGCCGATTGGTGACGACGAAGACAGCCACTTGGGCGACTTTATCGAAGACAACACCACACTGGCCCCAATGGACGCAGCGGTTTACGCCAGCCTGCGTGACGCCACCAGCGAAGTGCTGGAGTCACTCACTCCACGCGAAGCCAAAGTGCTGCGTATGCGCTTTGGTATTGAAATGAACACCGACCACACGCTGGAAGAAGTCGGCAAACAGTTTGACGTCACCCGCGAACGTATCCGCCAGATCGAAGCCAAGGCCCTGCGTAAACTGCGTCACCCGACCCGCTCGGAGCGTCTGCGCAGCTTCTTAGAAAACGGTCAGGATTAGTTTATAATCCCACGCTTTCCGGCCCCTTAGCTCATGCTTGGTTAGAGCAGCGGACTCATAATCCGTTGGTGCTGTGTTCGACTCACAGAGGGGCCACCATTTATATAGAGACTCAAGGTTAACGCCTTGGGTCTTTTTTGTTTTGTGGTGAAGAATTTTTCATCTAACAAGCATGCATGTTATTCTGCACAAAATAAAAAATAATTTAAGGGAGTAACATGCACAAATCATTTGGCTATTTCTTTAGCAGTAGCGGAAGACTCTCAAGAGGAATTTGGATTTTTAGACTGATTGCTTTAGGGATTCTGTGTACGGCTTTCGGTATATTGGCATTCAAGTTAATTGGAAATACAGGAGCAGCATTTTTTTCCTCTTTATTCCTAGTTGGTTTCATTAGTCTTTCAGTCAAAAGATTTCACGATATTGGTGCTTCTGGAAAACCGCTTTTAATGCTGCTAATTCCGGTATTAGGACCAGTGTGGGTATTTTTTAAGCTTCTTAAGTCTGGTTTAATTGAAGATAATCAATTTGGAAGTAGCCCCAGCAGAAATATGGATTACACGAAGGTTGATATCCATGCCAGAAAGAGCTATTCACCGGGACTATCCGTAAATGATGTAACGCAGCTTAATGCAATCGATGTTTTGGGTGTAATGGTTCCTAAAACGATTGAAGAATTGCAGGCAATTCTTAAAGAGTCGACATTGCCAGTATGTGTTGGCGGTGGGCACTTTAGTATGGGTGGCCATACTGCCAGTAATGCTTCAATCCATATTGATATGAGGTATTTGAATAAAGTTAAATCATTCGACGTAAATGCCAAAACAATTAAAGTTGAGACAGGTATTCGATGGTGTGACATACAGAAGTTGATAGATCCGCACAATTTATCAGTCAAGATTATGCAAACTTACGCCAATTTTACAGTTGGCGGCACTTTATCTGTTAATGCGCATGGTCGTTATATGGGCTTGGGGCCGGTGATTTTATCAGTACGAAACATATCCTTATTATTAGCAAATGGAGAGATATTACTTGCCAGTCCAACAGAAAACTCTGAAATTTTTTATGGTGCAATTGGTGGATATGGCGCGATTGGGATTATTGCGGAAGCAGAGTTAGATTTAACAAACAATGTCAGAGTAGAACGGCAACAAATTAAATTAGCAGCGAAAGATTATTTCGAATGGTTTAACACTAACGTTCGAAACAGGGAGGACGTACTTTTCCATAACGCAGATATATATCCGATACATCTTCAAAGCGCACGAGCTGTTAGTTGGATTCAGACTGAAAAGCCAGTTACAACTAAATACAAGTTACAGCCGTTACGAATTGCCTACCCTCTAGAAATATACTTTTTTTGGGCATTCACTGAGACACCTTTCGGAAAATTGCGCCGTGAATACATTATTGATCCGTTATTGTATTTATCCAAAAAGGTACATTGGCGCAACTATGAGGCTGGTTATGACGCCTATGAGCTAGAGCCTTTGAGTAGAGATAAAACAACTTATGTACTACAGGAATACTTTGTTCCCTTCGAACGGTTGCCTGATTTCATTCCGAAAATGAAAAAAGTTCTTAATGAGCACTCAGTAAATATCCTAAATATATCCATACGACATGCACTCGGAGACCCTGGCTCTATAATGGCCTGGGCCAGAGGAGAGACATTTGCATGCGTGTTGTATTACAAACAAAGAACCTCTGATCAGGCTGTCAGTAACGTTGCCATTTGGACAAGGGAACTGATTGAAGCCGTGCTTAGTTGTGGTGGCACCTATTACTTACCATATCAACTACACGCCACATGCGAGCAATTTATCCGCGCATATCCTAAGGCTAAAGAGCTATTTGCTCTAAAAAATAAACTTGATCCTAATTACAGATTACGCAATTCTCTTTGGGATAAATATTACAAACCCACTTTAAGAAAGGTAAATGAATTGGAGCACTCATCTTTGTTTCATCGTGTTTACGATAACCCAGAATATGCAGATCGATTTTACTATTTCTTAAAAAATATTTTTCATCTTTATCCAGAGAAAAAGTTTCATCACCTCATTCAGCAATTGGTTAGTCAAAACGCAGATGATGAGATTATCTACAAACAGATTCAGAAGACTTTGCCACAAATAAAGCCTGCATTATCTTTGATTCGATATGCTTTGCCAGCGCTTATTACACAGAAAAATGAAATGGGTAAACAAACTGCTGAATTAATTGGTAAAGAAAAGGTATTAGTTGATTACGTTGAAATTGGCTCAACAGGTCGATATGTTAAGTCTCTTCTCAAAAGTATTAATTTGTCAGGTACTGTGACATTGGTAAATGATAAAGCACCAACAAATTCGCCTGCTGATATTGTCGAACGAGGTCAATTAAGATCTATAGGAAAGTTTGTTGGATTAGACGAGTATTCACCAATTCAATTGCCTAGCCAAAGTGCGGACTTAGTTTCATGTTTCATAGGCTTACATCATATGCACTTAGAAAAACTAATGCCTTTCTTGGAGTCGATTGCAAAAATAGTTAGAAAAGGCGGGTTTTTTATTCTCCGAGATCATGATGTCAAAGATAAGGCTATGGATGATTTTGTGAGTTTGGCACACTGCGTTTTTAATGCAGGCCTGAATGAAACATGGGAGGTCAATTCAAATGAAGTTAGACTTTTTGCCAGCATTGAGACTTGGATCGACAGGATTGAATCAGTAGGCTTTAAGCATACCGGTATCAAACTGTGCCAAGAAGGGGATCCTTCAAACAATATATTAGTGGCATTTGAACGAGTATGATCTTCTTAAGGGTTTTTAATATCATTGTTTTTAGCCTTGTTATAGGCATACATAATGTTTCTGCGTCTGAAGATCAGGTTAATATCCCAATTGATCAGCGCCGCAGTGTCGAGCAAACCTTTCTCACATACCCAGAATGGTTTCTAGTGCATAGTCCTGCAGAATATGCTGAATTCGTGAAACTGCACCCTTCACATGAATTTCCTTTTTTAGGCCATATTAATCAGTTATGGTCAGCATACCGTGCAGTAACTAAAGAGCAAATTCAAAATGGGTATGATGCAAATATCGGATATCACGTCATGATATGTGTAATCGTGACTAGTACCACCGTTGAATATGTTTTCAGATGGGTTTACGAAAACACAATTGGCAGAATCAGTTGGGCCTTATCTTCTGAGGTGCAAACTGATGAAGAACATTATGGTGCAAAAATAGCGCAAGAGTATGTTGATTTTATTCGCAAAGAGCCTTGGTATCTTTTTGATTTCAGTTCTGCACTAACAGGATTGTGGACAGATACTCGATTGTCTGGCGTAAATATAATTCGTAAATTGGAACGCAAGTATGCGCTTAGTACTGAATATTTAATAAAGGCTGGATATGCCAAGCTTATAGAAGTTGCTACGCATCAGGCTTATGAACCAGCACTGCTAACAACGTTAGTCATTGTTGACCATTTGCCCAAAGAGTTGCCTAAAAACGTCAAGTTATTAAAAGGGGAGACTAGTGGTGCGGCGCTCTTGGAATTGCCTAGATATTATAATTTTAGAATTGCTGCTACAGAGTTAGCAGAAACCGGCTCCAAAATCCAGAATGTTGCCGGGAATACAACCAAGATATTAGTAACTGTATGGACTGATGGTACCTACCAAGCGCCAATTGGCTCTCGGATTTTGTTTGAGCAACCCATTCTCACACAACCAAGATTTAAGCGAGTTGCATTAATTATGCCTGTACAAGCCTTGTCAGAGTTTTTAATGCAATCAAAAAAGACACATTTAAAGGTAGAACATATTTACGACTATTAAACGTAAGCTTTCATAATCCGTTGGTGCTGTGTTCGACTCAAAGAGGGGCCAGCATTTATAGATAGACTCAAGGTTAACGCCTTGGGTCTTTTTTGTTTTTGGGTGAGGTAAACTTACATTGACCTGCCCCCAAAGCCTTACCATTTTTAAGTAAGCACAGTCCTGTGATCTTAGAGTGAGTGGGGGAATGCTGGTAGCAGAATAGAACCAGTTTGTATCAGGATCCTGGTTTCCAATTCAGCGTTTTCTCTCGCTCAGCAATTTATTACAGCTTATTCCTTACCGATATTTTTTCATCAACATTAGCGTCTGTATTTTCAATGATGACTTCAACACGACGGTTTAATTGGCGCCCAGATGCACTATCATTGCCCGAGACTGGTGAGGTTTCACCCTTGCCAGCAGTCACGAGGCGGTCTGAATGGATGCCCTGTTTCATTAGCCAGCCCTTAACCGAGTCTGCGCGACGCTGTGACAATGCTTGATTGTAGTCAGCATTGCCGACAGTGTCTGTGTGGCCTTCGATCATCACAGAGCGATTTTGATGCTGATTGAGGAAGGTCGCAAGTTTGGCTAAATTTGTCGTCGCACCACTTTTTAGCTCAGCTTTGCCGGTGTCAAACAACACGTCGCCTAGCGTTACAACGAGGCCACGTTCGGTTGGCTTGGCGTTGAGTTCTGCAATCTGGCGTTGCAAATCAGCGGCTTTCTGTTGCGCATTCGCTGACTCTTGTTGTGCAGCCAGTGTTTTGAGCCGTGAGGATTCTGCATTGCTGCGCGCATTCTCAACTTCCTTTTGCGCCGCTAGCGTTTCTATCCGTGCGGAATCAGCGTTGCTGCGTGCTATATCAACTTCTTTTGTCCGGGAGTCGAGGCGTGCAGTTTCCCGTTGCTGACTCAAGGCAGTGCGTTGCTCAACGAGCAGGCGACTTTCGGCCAGTGCTTGTGCGGTATCGACCTTGCGTTCTGCGATGTACATCAGGTGCGCAACTTGTTCTTTGTCGCCTTGAGATACCTCGGCAGCACGGACTGCCACTTCGGCCTCCTTGATCGCGACGGGGGCCTGGCTTGCCAGAGGCTGATTAGATTGCAACATGGTCAATTTACTGCGGGCATTGTTGACCGCTTCTGGTTGTATTTGTCTGGCTGTACATGCCACCAACAAGATGGATGCCACAGCGGTGGATATGAGTGTTCTAGCGTTAAAAATTTGTGGTTTCATTATTGATCTCCTGTCTTGCGCTTCATTTCCATTTTTAATGTGTCAGTCCCTTTTTGCATCTGCTCGTTAACCACACGGGCTTTTGCCACTTCGGCTAGGGCGGAGGCCAACTCAGCGTCAGCGCGTGCCTGTTGGGCAAGGCGTTGTGCCAGAATCATTTTTTGTTCTTGTACTGCGCTGTGCGCTGCAGAGAGTTTGTCGCGTGCTGTACTCAGTTCGACTGCAGCATAATCCGCAACACTTGCTCTTTCTGCACTCGCGATTGCTTGCTCCGCGGCTTGCAAAGCAGAAGTTGGCGGTTTGGGTGTTGAGGCGCAACCACTGAGCAGCAACAATGCTGTAAATGCGGAGGCCAAGCCCCAGGACAACAGGCGATGACTCTTTGCCTGTGGTAAATGTAATGTGTGTGCCATGTGTTTCTCCTTGTATGAATCGAGACACTTAGTACCTGGTGCATACAAGTATTCCAGACGACAGTTGAATGCTCCGTGCACTGGCGTACATAAGCCATCGGGCTTGTTTGCTTTACTTGCATCGATCGGATAATCCTCTAACTGAATCGTCATTACCGCTGCAAACACGGATTAATCCATGAAGTATTTGATTAAAAATCACGCGCTTACTAGAATGAAAGTCCGATTTTTTGAAAGGTAAACGATGGGTAATCCTAAACAAGTCATTGCGGCTTTAGTGCTGGGTTTTTTCTATTTGACAGCTACAACGAATGTGATTGCTGCGGATAAATGGAGCGATGGGCACGTGGACGAGCATGAGCACCACCATGGTAAAGACGGACACGCGGATGAGCATGAGCATCACCACGGTAAGGACGGCCATGCGGATGAGCACGAGCATCACCATGGCAAAGATGGTCATGCGGATGAACATGAGCACCATCATGAGAGTGACGGCCATGCAAATGAACATGAGCATCATCACGAAGACGGTAGCAAAGAAAACAAGCATGAGCATCATCACTAACTGGCGCTGCCTGGCAACGAAAGATGCTAGCGGTATGGTTTTAGCCATCACCAAATAGGGAGGGTTGGTTGTTAATGAATCAATTCGGGAAAAACTCCTATAGGCAACTTGGTGGTATCCCGGCATGATGCGACTGAGGGCTTGATTTACCACTAGGACCACTGAACGTAACCTCGGTTATGTGCAGCGGGGTAAACCAAACCCTGCATTCGATTAAACGCATATTGATCTCAATGCAAAAAAAGCATCTCTTCGGAGGTGCTTTTTTACTTTGTATGGCTGAAATCTTCTCATTTTAAATCAAGGTCACCACTGATCCTGGTTTTGTCCTGTCTTGTACGAAAATTCCTACAAGAGGTTCAGCCTGATGTGTATTCGTTCAGGTGGTTGATTATTGGATCATAGAGGCTGTGTGAAAACAGTCATCAGTGATTGGGGAGGTTAATATGCCAAAAACAACATCACCGCGTACATTTACAAGTGCACTCTCTCTACTTGCCATTACAATGGGCGCGGTTTCTGCGGCCTTAATTGTGATGTGCATAGGAATGTACTTCACGATTCTGTCGGTAGATGATTCAACGTCAGTCAAAGTGCATGCAAAGGCGGTGGAAGCGACAGCGATCGTGCCTGCTGATACTCAAGTACTTGTGGGATTCAATGGCAAGTTGACTTACACGAATGCGCCCATGATCAATGAGGCTGGTGCGGATACGCATTTGAGAGATGCCTTGTTCCGTGAGGAAGCCGGGGAAGAGATAGCTTCGTCTGCAGAGCCGCGCTTGCAGCAAGAGGCACCCCTTGCCCGCACTTATCTTGCAACTGCTCATTTGCCTGTGCAGGCGGTTCATTTTCGTGCAGTCAAACGTGTGATGGCTTAAATGCGCTGCCTTGATTGGCTACGCATTAGTGAGAATGTATGAAAAAGGGTGTAAACATAATGGCAATGATTGAAATTTATTTCTTTTTAAGGCATTGTTAGAGATTGCATATCCTATTGGCGTAAAACTATACCTGATCGAATTTGTGGAAATATGCATTGTCTTCAACATCAAACACAACCCTTGGGGATAAGGGTTTGCCTACCATGATCTACTGCTTATATCATTTTGCGCCTACTCAGCGTGGCGAAATCCAGATTGGTAAAATCAATGTGCTATTGATAGGTGTGCTGATCGTCATCTTGCTCGGCCTGATTATCAAGGGTGAGGAGCGCGAAGAGGGCGGTGCAGCAACCCTGCGTATTCAAAATCAGGTCTCTGCCGTGGCTGCCCCCGAGGTGAGCGCACAAGTAACCAGCGAGCTGACACAGGCTGTGTCTGAGACGACGCCAGCCCCTGAGTCAGAGGAGATGCCGGTGAAAAAAGCGAGCAAAAAAACGGATACCCTTGCTCACAAAAAAAATGCATCGCCTGAGCCAGCCACCGAGCAGCCAGCCTCAACGACAGTTGTAGCACCCCATGCACATGTGGCAGCGAATCCGGTGCCTGCAGCAACAAGTGAAGAGAATTTACAAAAAGACAGCTCCAAAAAAATGATTGTTTTTAATATCTGGAGTGTATCCGAACTCAGGCTCAGAAGTGCCTATGCGGCCTATATGAACGATAGCGCGGTGCCAGCCGTTCAGCTTGAGGGCAGAAAAAAAGAGTATTTGAGTTTTGCCAGCCACCGTACAAAAAAATGTGGCGAATTGGATGGCAAGTTTGCCAGCAATATCAATACGGTAGAGAAGCTGACGCTGGTGAAGGGTGATGCTGAAGTGTTGCAATGTCATACCATAGAGAACAACCTCGAGATTGATCGGCTCAGTGCCATTCAGTAAGGGTGGTCTAACGATCTGATGCGATTCAATCTTGCTGAATGAGCGATTCTTTTACAGCAATCAGTGGATGCGGTTTTGCTCTTAAGTAACCTTGTGAGTAGTGACAGCCCATCTGCTTGAGCAGGGTTTCTTGATCCTGTGTTTCTACGCCCTCGGCAATCAGTTTGATATTGAGCTGATTGCCCATATAAATCATCGTTTTGCATAAGGCCTGATTTTTTTCATTTTCTGTCAGGCTGCTGATGAAGGATTTGTCGATTTTGACATAATCAATCATGAATTTATGCAGATAGGCGAGCGAGGAATAGCCCGTCCCAAAGTCGTCAATCGCCAGTTTGATCCCCGCATGATGCAGATTGCTGAGCATCGCCATTGTATTGACTGAGGAGTCCAGCAATAGGCGTTCAGTGATTTCAAAACAGAACTGTTCTCCGGGAATATATTCTGTTTTGAGGGTGGCGAGAAATTGCTCAAGGCTGGCAGGGTGTGCAAATTGCAGGGACGAAATATTAATGCAGATTTCTACCTTGCCAAACTGTTGCTGGATCTGTTGCAGGTCTTGAATGATTTGTGCAAACACCCATTCGCCAAGCGCAATAATAAAATTATGTTCTTCTGCAATGGGGATAAACACGTCTGGCGGGATCATGCCCAGTTGCGGGTGTTGCCAGCGTAACAAGGCCTCCAGTTTTTCACAGTGCAGATTACTCAAGCGAAAGATGGGCTGATAATGCAGTGACAGTTGCTGTTGGGGAATGGCCTCTTTAAGCGCCTCGATCAGTTGCATTTTGCGTGCAAACTCTTCATAAATGGCCTGATTGAACAGCACACATTGATGTTTTCCTGACTTCTTGGCCTGATACAGCGCCTGGTCGGCAAACATAATCAGCTCGTCGGCATCTTGACCATGGTCGGGAAAAAGCGCCGCCCCTATACTCATAGACACGCTTACTGTTTTGGATTGAACCTCGAAGAGTGGCGACATTACTTGCAATAGTTTTTCACACAAAGCCTGTAGAGCTGCTTGATCAATGCCTGGCAGCATCATCAAAAACTCATCTCCGCCAAAGCGGGCGGTGAGGCTAGGCGGTTGTATCATGCATTGTATGCGTGCGGCGACCTGGATCAGCACTTCGTCGCCAAAAGCATGCCCAGCCGTATCGTTAATCTGCTTAAAGTTATCGAGATCAATAATGATGACCCCTAGGGACTGCTTGGATTCGCGGGCCTGTTGCATGGCCTGGTCAATTTCATTTTTTAACTGAAAGCGGTTAGGGAGCTTGGTGAGAAAGTCGTGATTAGCCTGGAACCAAATCTCCTGCTGTGCGGCCACCGCCTGTTTTTTGCTGCTGCGGTAGACTTTTAGCAGTTGCAGAAACAAAAGCAAGGCAAGCACTCCCGGGACCGCAATCAGGTATTGTGTCCGCTCTGGCGCAGGCGAGGCTTTCCAGGTATTCATAATCTCGGGCGGATTGGTGCCAATCTGTTGTGTCGCTTTATTGAGTATGCTGACCAATGTTGGCAGATTTGCGTCTACCCCCATCCAGACGTCACTGGTGATAGCGGTGATGCCTACTTTCTTGATGTTCTGGATTTTATGCAAGTCGATGTGATAGTCCAGGACCAGCTCATTGCCAACGTAGGCATCGACATAGCCCGACTCCAAATCATCAAACGCTTCATCCGCGATATCAATCAGTTTGATTTTGATCGTGGGGACTTCATTTTTAAGTTTTTGTGCGACGGGGCCGCCCTTGAATACGGCAACCGTTTTGTCTGTGAGATCACTCAAGTTGATTTCATGATGTGCCAGGGGGTGATTAGCGGCCATGTAAATGGCATTGGCTGTGACCAGATAGGGTTGTTTGAGCAATTGAAAGCCGGCTGGCGGATTTTGACCACGTATCCCTGTCATGAGCGGCGCGTCAGCCGGTGTGAGGTTGTCATGATCGTTGACAATAACAAATGTTAAACCGGTGAGCTGGCTGATCTGCTCCAGATACTGGATGGATACACCGGCATGGTTGTGATTTTCCAGCTGAAACTCTACGGGCATCCAGCCACTTTTCACTGCGACCTTAAGGCGTGGATGCTGCAGAAGCCAATCACGCTCTTGTGTCGTAAGTGCCAGTGTATTTGAAGGCGGTGACTCGCCTGGCAAAATCTCTTCTGCCTGTAGCATTGCTCCGCTAAAACCTATGCCTAGCATCAGACACAGGCGACCAAGAATATGGACGACCGAACATAGCCCTTTCACTCTGCGGCAAGCCATGATTCAACCCCCAATGGTTTTTGGATAATTTATCTGTAAATTGTATGTGACTATAACGGCGTGAAATGCAAAATATAAAGGCTTTTATACAGTTTTTTATATAACACTGTGAGTATGCGTTAAGTTAGACTATGATGGGTAATGCGCGTTCGCGGAGGCGTCAAACTTATGCCTGCAACGGAAAGCACCTGTCATCAAAAATAAGTGAAGGACTGTTAGACTAATCATAACGGTGTTAACCGGTAAGGCTGCGCATGAGGGTGTGCATTGAATAAATAACTGGCTAAGGGAGTCCGGTGAATGAAAAAAATGGGTGTATTGCTGGCAGCGATATTGCTGTTGGCGGGCTGTTCTGTAAACATGGTAAAGCTGGGCGTCTATAAAAATAAAGCGCAATTGATCGGTACGGATGGGGCGGTCTATACGGGAAGTATCATGATTAATGATATTAGTAACGATGGCGATATCGACTTCGACGAGTCACCTTATGGCAAGCTTGCAGGCAAGTGGACCGCCACCAGTACGGTGGCCCCGGTGATCCGTACGGTGGATGCACAAAGTGCCTCTGATGCAGTGGTTCGTCGTGCCTATTCAGGCAAAAGCTTTTTAATTGCTAACCAAAAAGCCGTGCTTAATTGTGACTTTAAAATCAATATTGAGGGCGATGGCTTGCTCGGTAGCGTCTACGTGATTGGTGATGGACTCTGTGTGGATGATCAGAAGCGCAGTTTTCCTATCCAGTTTTTCAAGTCCTAACATCATCAAAAACGCATCAAAAGCCCCTCATTCACTGGGGCTTTTTGATGTTTGTGGCTCTGCGGTGAAACAGCATTAGGCATCACCTGCTTGAGCGCGCCTGTCTTTTCCCGTCTGCGATGCTTGCCGGTTTTGTGCCTGTAGACATCGTTCCCCTTTCGTTTAAACCACTGTTCAGACCATACATAGTGCCGTTTAAATCAAGTATGATGCGCCAAACAAGCTAAGATAGCTGCAGTCAATGGATTGATTGCTGCAAACCTACGTTTAACCAATTGGGGGAATTATGAGTCGCTTATTCGGAGAGATACATCGTCAGGTGCAAGATGCGCAGGGCACCAGAAAACTGGCTGACCGTATTGAGGAAATTGCCTGTAAAACGGAAATTGATGAGGATGCCAAGGGCTTTATTGAGTCACTGGATATGTTTTTCCTGTCTACGGTGGACCACAATGGCAGACCTACGGTGTCTTACAAAGGTGGATTTCCTGGATTTGTCCGCGTGCTGGACAGCCAGACGCTGATGTTCCCGATCTACAATGGGAATGGTATGCAGCTGTCGGTAGGCAATATGGTGGGTAATGGTGAGGTAGGGCTGCTGTTTATTTCATTTGAGCGCCCGCATCGTATCCGCTTGCAGGGCGTCAGTGAGGTCTCAACCGATCCAGCTTTGTTGGCGCATTACAAAGAGGCTGAGTTTGTTGTCAAGGTAAGTTTGTCCGAGCTCTGGCAAAACTGTCCACGCTATATTCACCGCTATCAGCGGGAGAGTGCCTCGCGCTACGTCCCTTCTGCACAATGCGAAACCCCGTTGGCTGAATGGAAACGGTTGGAGTTTGTGCAAGACGTGATCTCTGAAGCCGATGCACAAAAAGCACAACAAGCAGGCTTTATTCAGGTGGAAGACTGGATCGCCAGGATCAAGGCTGGTGCACCAGATGCTTAGTTCACACCAGACCTCATAAGGCTCTCATAGACTCTGCGAAAGCAGTATTCACTGGCCTCTCTCAGCAGAACGCAAATAGATTTGCGTTTTCTGATAGAGGCCTTTGCTATTTTCATGTATCTTTATCAATGTACGATATGCATCATATTTCTCAAGATAAATAATTGTTCGACATAGAATTGTTATCAATCTATAAGGTGACCATCTCTATGGTGCCGCGGGGGTGGCGTCAACGTGATTCATCAGGGTGCAAAGAGATCTCTACGGTATTTCGCCATGCGAAAGGTATCGATACTTGCTGGTTGCATGCTGTGCTTCATGGGCTTGATGCAGCCCGGTATCGGATGTGCAGAGCAGACCATTACTGTTATCAGTGATGATAATTACCCGCCCTATTTGTTTAAGGACGCAAATGGCAATACGGTGGGCATTGTGGTGGATACCTGGAAGTTGTGGGAGCAAAAAACCGGGGTCAAGGTGACCCTGCTTGCCATGGTCTGGGAGCAGGCGCTACAGCAATTGTTGAGCGGGCATGCTGATGTGATCGAGATGATTTATCAGGATCCCGAACGTGAACAGCGCTTCAGTTTCAGTACCCCTTATGCCACGCTCCCGGTGGGCATCTATGCGCATAAAAGCATAGGTGGCCTGGCATCTTCCAGCCATCTGAGTGGCTTTACCGTCGGTGTGCAAAAAGGCGATGGCTGTATTTTTCACCTGAAGCAAGCCGGGGTTCAATCGTTTCGGCTATATAACAATTATGAAGAGATGATCACCGCCACGCTCAAGGGCGAAATCAAGATATTGTGTATGGATGATTATCCGGCTAGCTATTATCTGTATCGCGCAAAGGCGGATCAAAAAATACTGCGTGCTTTTACCCTTTATCATGGCGAATTTCACCGGGCGGTAAAAAAGGGCAATGAGCCCATTCTGGCCTTGATTGAAAAGGGCATGGCGGCCATCACCCCGGCTGAAATGGCTGCGATTGAGGCACGATGGAAGGGCCGTCCCTTGCAGCAAGACCTCTATGAAGGGCAAGCGTTATGGATGTTGGCTGTGGCATTCATCGTTGCCGTGAGTTTGGTATTGCTGGTGTTTATGCTAAGACTCGCGGTGAAAAGAAAGACCGCTGAAATTGAAAGCAAGCGTGCCGAGCTGGAACTGGAGCGATTGCGTCTGACTGAAATCATTGATGCGACGCGTGCAGGCACCTGGGAGTGGAATGTACAAACCGGAGCGTGCCAGTTTAATCATCGCTGGGCAGAAATTTTGGGATATCAACTCGAGGAGATCCAGCCTTTAGGCGTAGAGGCGCCAAAACGTCTGACGCATCCGGATGACTGGAAAATGGCCATGGCCTTGGTTGAACAGCACCTCAAAGGCGAGATTGCCTTTTATGAGTGCGATATCCGCATGCAACATAAAGACGGGCGCTGGTTGTGGATCGCAGATCGGGGGCGGCTGATTTCGCGTACAGCCGACGGGCAGCCGTGGATGATGCGCGGTACGCATATTGATATCACGGATAAAAAGCAGGCCGATGCTGCGATTTGGCAACAGGCCAATTATGATAGCCTGACCCAATTACCTAACCGCCATTATTTCAATCGCCACCTCAAAGAGGCGATTGCCGAGGCGGCAACCCAACAGCAAAAACTCAGCCTGTTGTTGCTCGACTTAGACCGCTTTAAAGAGGTCAATGATACGCTCGGTCACCGGCATGGGGATGAGTTGTTGATTGAGATCGGCCAACGGATACGCCAATGCTTGTATGATCATATGGAGGTGGCCAGGCTGGGCGGGGATGAGTTTGCCATTATTGCACCAGAGTCTGCCTGTGCCGATTTGCAAGCATTCGGCCAGCAGTTGATGCAGGAGATCTCTAAAGCCACCATTCTTGGCGGGGAGCGCGTCTATGTCACGGTCAGTATCGGCATCAGCCAGTATCCCGAGGATGCCGTCAATGCTGAAGAAATGATACAGCATGCGGATCAGGCCATGTATGAGGCAAAAAGTCGGGGCCGTAATAACCTGCGCTTTTTCTCGCTAGCGATTAAAGAGGCCATGTCGCAACGCGTGATGTTGGCACGCGACCTGAAGGCGGCCCTTGAAAAGGATGAGTTGCGCGATTACTACCAGCCGATTGTCAGTTTGAACACGGGCAAGATCGTCAAAGCCGAAGCGCTGATGCGCTGGCAACATCCTGAACGCGGACTGATCAGTCCGGCGCTCTTTATTCCCGTGGCCGAAGAAACGGGGGACATTGTTGCGATGGGTAATTGGATTTTTTCTCGGGCGGTCGCGCATGCGTCTAAATGGCAGCCGCTGGTGGGGGAGGCATTTGCCATTAGCGTCAACAAGTCTCCGGTGCAATTCGTTGACCCGCAACGCTTTCATCATGACTGGGGAAAAATCTTGCAGGATAACGCACTGGCAGGCAAGCATCTGGTGGTTGAAATTACGGAAGGCTTGTTACTGAATCCCGACCCGGTCGTCGAGCAGCGCTTATTGTACTATCGCGACTTGGGGATTCAAGTTGCGATCGATGATTTTGGAACTGGCTATTCTTCGCTTTCTTATCTCAGTAAATTTGATATTGATTATTTGAAAATTGATCAGTCCTTTACCCGTAACCTGAATGCGGGCAATGAAAGTTATGTCTTGTGTGAGGCCATCATTGTCATGGCGCATAAGCTAGGCCTGAAAGTGATCGCTGAAGGGGTGGAGACCGCACTGCAGCGTGATTTGCTGATGGATATCCATTGTGATTTTGCCCAAGGATTTTTCTATTCCCCGCCTGTGCCTGCTGAGGCCTTTGAGCAAATGTTGGTGCAACAATCGCGGCAAGAAGCTGCGCTGCTGCAGGGTTAGTTCGCACATATGAAAAAAGGCCCAAGCACGACTTGGGCCTTTTTATGAACAGGCAGCGAACTTAGAACCGGAAACGTACCCCGGCACCTACCGCCTTCACATCCTGATACCAGGTCGAACGCGGGAACTTGTCCCCTGAAAAGTGGTTATTGGTGTAAGCAACATAGGTATCAACCCGCTTGTTGATCTTATAGTCAATCACTGAAGTCCAGGTGTCAATTTTACCTTGTGAGTTGGTAGAGACTGTTGGGCCATCAATCGCATCAAACCGGGTTGCATAGTAGCCGACAGAAGCTGTCAGACCTGCCAGGGCTGGGATGCGCTGCGAAAAGTCGTAGCTGGCACCAATGTAGTAGACATTGTTATCTTGTTTATAGCCCGGTTGTAATGCAGAGGTGGCGACGCCGCCAAATACAGTCTGGTCAAACAGTTTGCTGTATTTGATGGTCCGGTCTGATGAAGGCTTCAAACGGTACCATTCCCAGCCGCCTGTGAATTTGATTTCCTTGTTCGGCGTCCACTTCAACGCGATTAAAGTGGCTTCCGTGTTATACAGGGACGCAGTAATGGTGTCGTTGGCGGCTGGATTGCCAGCGGCAGCAGAGCCTGCCTTGACGGCATTGTTAAAGCCGTTAAAGGCAAACTGAACGCCAAATACGCTATTTTCAAAGCCCAGTTGACCGGTGTAGCCATAACCCTCGGAGGTGCCTGCGGTATTGCCAAACTGATACATGCCGGCGTAGTTGACCTTACCTAACCCTTCAACATCGTAAGTATTGCCATACTTCACCGTGTTTTTCATGCGGGAGTTTTCGGAGATGCCGCCACCGCCGCCAATCGTGCCGCTCTCACCCAAGGGCGAGAAGGTATCTGCCTTGCTGTTCGGGTCATAAGGGTTGGTGATTTCAAAAAATGGGTTGTACTGGGTACCGTATGACACACGCCCTAGCTTGCCGCCATCAATCCCTACCCAGGCCTGACGCGCAAATAACTCACCGTTCATGGAGGAGTCGGCGCTGACGCTGGAGTTAGCGTTGGTCCCGGAGTTGTCTGCCAGCGTCTGTGCCGCATCATGCAACTTCATATCAAGCGGGTTGAAGCCAGCTTCAAACTGGTACATGAATTTAAAGTCACGATCCCACATTTGTAGTTTGCCGACTTCGCCCTTGATGCCCAGACGGGAGGCTTGCAAACCACCATTGACCCACTCGGTTCTTGAGGTGGTTCTTGGTGTGATTTTTGCACCATTGTAAGGATAGAAGTTGTTAGGTAATTCGTAGTTTTCAGGCAACGAGTGGTTAACACTGGTGCGCGCAATATCGATGATGCCATACACTTGTACGTTCGATGGATGGTCTCCGACGTTGAAGTCCAGACGCAACGGGTTGTCATCATTCATGAAACGAGTCATGAACGAGCTTGGTGCCTGATCGTTTTGGTTGGCGGACGTTGTAGGCGTTTCTGCCTGGGCGGTCAGGGCCTGACCGATTGCGACTGGAAGTAATGCCAGTTTAAAAAAATGTCTGATGGTCATCTTAATCTCAATGTTTTATGCGATATTGCGGGTTGTCACAAGACAACGCATTCTCGTGCTGGCAAATGACGATTAGATGACATGCGGCTTACATGAAGCTTACGCCCGTCATAATTGACTTGTCACAAATGTGGGAGCTCGGTTGAGCGCTGCGCGCGCAGCGCCCTTAAGCCTTAGAATTGGTGGTTAAACTGCAGGCTGAGGATATCAGCACTGCCATTGTATTGACCGGCCACCAGCCCCCTGCTTGGAGTAAGCGCCCGCTGGTCGTCATAGATACTGGCTTCTTGGATAAACAAATGTGCATAGCCAACATCCAGTTTTGTTTCATGGCTATATTGCCAGCTCGCACCCAAAGACAGCCAGATACGGTCATTGCCAGGAATGCGGGGGGTTCTATGTTGCTTGTCTATGGCTTCTTGATCGTAAGCAATGCCGGTTTTGAGTTTAAGTGTGTCTGAGTAATGATAATTGAGCCCGACCGAATAACGTAAGGTATTGTTCCAGTGTTCCTGCGTGGTCCCAATAGCAGTATTTGAGCCATTATCGCGCATGATGCTTAAGGCTTGAAAGCGGCTCCAACGTGTCCAGGTGATGTCTGTCAGTAGCTCCCAACGGTCGTCCAGTCGGCTGAAACTACTGAGCGAAAGCGTCTCAGGCAAGGATAAATCTGCTGTAATGTCGGTATTCAATGTGCTCGATGGACTCGCATTGGCCAACGTGAAAGGGGAGCGCGCTTCTCCCTTCAAGTGCTGGTCGACTTTTGAACGGAAAGCCAAACCTAGCCGGGTATCGGGCGTGACTTGATAAATGGCGCCCAGGTTGTAGCCAAATCCCCAGTCGTCCCCCTTGGTTTTAATCGATGATTCTGCGGCCCCTAAATTCACTGCACTGGTCAGCTCTGCCTGTGCCCACATGGCAGACACGCCAAATCCCAATGACCACTGGTCATTGAGTTTCCAGGCCAATGATGGGTTGATGTTGACGGTTTTAAGCTCGGATTTAATGGCTTGAAAGCGGCCTATCCAGTTGTTGTCGTATTCGGTTTTGAGTCCAAATGGGCTGCCAATACCGAGGCCGATTTTGAGTTGATCGTTTATGTCCTGCTTGTAATAAAGATTGGGAATCGCTGCAAAACTGCCCAAATTACCGCCTTCTCCATTTAGAGATGGATTTCTGGCTGCTTGACTACCTTGATTATCAAAATTTCCCCTGACATTAATCAGGTTAACTGCACCCACGATCTGACGCCCCTCCAGGTAAGTCATCCCAGCCGGGTTGAAGAAAATCGTACTGGCATCCTCTGCCACGGCAGCCGCTCCGGCAAAGGCATTCCCAAGCCCGCTGCCACTTTGTTCGGATAAGGCAAAGCCTGCTGCCTCAGTGACTTGATGGGTGCTGACCAAAGCCAGCCCCAGCCAGAAACTGGTAGATTTCAAACGTAACATGGATCCCCCTAAAACGACTTTTTTGATTTTTTTAAGCTTGATCACTACACTCATGAGGCGTGATCAAAGGCATTAATTTTCTGCACTCGCAATTTTTCTGAACACTGCCGGAATGCTTTCCGGGAAGTCTGCCATAAACGTGGTGGTTTGGCTCGCAGATAAGGCCGCACTGAACAAGTAACCTTGCACATGATGGCAGAGTTTGTATTGCAGGTATTCAAACTGGATTGCGCTTTCCACGCCCTCTGCCACCACTTTTAAATTGAGGCTGACCGCTAACGCAACCAACGCGTCGACAATCGCGATATCGACTTTGTCATGCGGAATGCCCGCCGTAAATTGCTTGTCAATTTTTAAAATGTCTACCGGCAATTGTTTCAGGTAGTTCATTGACGAGTGGCCAATGCCAAAATCATCAATCGCAATGCCTATGCCTAACTGCTTCAGTGAGTAAAGGATTTGTTTGGCAGAATCAATATTACGCATGACCATGGATTCGGTAATTTCCAGGTTCAGGGTGCGTGGCGAAATGTGGTAAAAATCCAGCGCATGGCGGATAGTGTCTGACAGGCTATCGTCATCAATCTGGCGCGAAGAAATATTCACATTCATGAACAGATCCTGGTCAAACATCTCTTGCCACATGGCCAGTTGCTTGAGTGACTGGTGAATCACCCAGGCACCGATACTGATAATCAGGCCCGAGCCTTCTGCCAGATGGATAAACTGGTCAGGGCTAAGTAAACCTCTGGTTGGATGACGCCATCTGAGCAAGGCCTCAAAGCCGATGGTTTTCAACAGCTGTGTATGGATGATGGGCTGATAATAGAGCTCCAGCTCCTGATTTTGCAGCGCGAAGTGCAGCGCCTCACGCAGATTGCGTAGCTCGGAGGTATTGGCTTCATCCATTTCACTGTAAAAGCGATAGGTGTTGCGACCCGCATCCTTGGCTTGATACAGCGCCACATCCGCGTTCTTCATCACTTCGGTTTTAGAGTCGAATCCGGCTCTCAATTGCGCAATGCCGATGCTGACCCCAATATTAATTTCATGGTCATCGACGATAAATTGGGCAGAAATCGTCTGGATAATCCGTTTGCAGACTTGCTCTATCGTTTGTCGGCCTGCGGCATCCAGCAGAATGGCAAACTCATCGCCACCCAGGCGGAAAATCGCATCTTTTTGTGCCAGGTTGCCGCGCAGGCGGTGCGCCACTTGCAGCAACAACTTGTCCCCGGTGTTATGGCCAAACGAATCATTGACGATTTTAAAGCGGTCCAAGTCTAACAACAGCAGGTACACATTGGCTGGGCCATTGGAGGAAGCGGTGATTCTACGCGTAATCGCTTCTTCAAACGCGTGACGGTTCAGTAATTGGGTATTTTTGTCGTAGTGCGCCAGGAACTGCAATTTTTCTTCAATGACTTTGCGATGTTCCAGTTCGGTTTGCAGCTGTGCGTCACGCTGACGGATGCTTTCCAGCATATTGTTGATGTCATGGCCTAGCATGCCGATTTCATCCTGACTGCGGATGCTGATGCGTTGGTCATAGTGATGATTGCGAGTGATATTGCTGACAAAGCTTTGTAAGGCGTGAATCGGGTTGACGATATTGCGGTTAAGTCGCCAGATAATCAGACAGCCGACCAGCGCGGCTGCCAGGACCGCAATGGCGTTAGACCAGGCAAATCCAATCAGCACATCGACAATTTGCGCCTGCTTGATGGTTGCTTGCAAGGTGCCCACCGTTTTTTCATTCACCACGATAGGCGTCTCAACTTCCAGATCCTTGAAAAAAGGGTAGAGCCAATGCCAGACGGCAGTGGATTGTGGATGTTGCGGATAAAGTTGCTGGATCGCTTGTTGTTGCTGGTTAAAAATCGTGATGCTGCGGATATTCTGATTATCCGTCAGCGGTTCCAGTGTTTTGGTCAGTGAGTTGACCTCCCCAAACATGACCGCGGGTCCAATCGACGTGGCTACGACCTGGGTTTGCACCAGAATGTCACGAATCATGTGGGTGCGCAGATTGTGATAATGGCTGCCAAATGCAAACACGATAAACACCAGAAACATACTCAGTGTCATCACCAGCTCGGTGAGCAGCAGTTTATGGGCAATCTTGAGGTGAGGCAGCAGTTTTAACATACAAAATCACTGAATAAGGTTAGTCGCCAGTTTCATCAAGCGGGAGTCGAACACGATGCCGGCCTGTTTGGCTGCGCCCAAACGCAGCATGAACTGATAGCGTTTGTCTAGCTCGCTGATTTCTACATGGCCAAACTCGGCAAACTTGTTGCCCTGATGAACAACCGTGAGCACGGACTCTTTTTGAATAATCTGCTGCAATTCTAACGGCTTTTGTGAGACGACATCTTGAATATATAGCAAATTACAGCGTTTCACATCGGCTTGTGTTTTCAGCGTCACCAAAAAAATTGGAGATTGTTGTAATTTTTGCGATTCCAGCGAGGTGGCCTTGAGATGGCCAATGTCTTCCTCAAACGCACATACCGTGTAAATCTCCTGGCGTGGGCGATAAGGCGTCTGACTCAACAGGGCCAGATTGTAGAGTAACTCACTTTTTGAGGTGCGTGCCTCTTCCACGCTGGCATGTGCTTGCTGGATAAAGCAGGGGTAAAGCAGGAGAAGCAGCAAGCGTGGAAAAAAACAAGACTGGCGCGCTGAAATCATCTTGATCTGACTCCAAAAGGGTGAGGGATCTGATCGAACGGTTTAGATTAAAATGGGTTGCGGGCCAGTTTTAAGGCATTGCCATGACCAGCTTACCGTCTGATGCAATGCCTATCATACCTTGCGGCCAGCTATCTATAATCAGCAAAATTGATAAATTCTGTATCGGTTTGATAAATTCATCAAACTAAAAGATTTTTTCTGGCTTGTGAACCTGCAGGAGATTAATAGTCACTACGTGTGAAGCCGGTTGGCGTCGCGGGTTTTAAATCAAAGGCAATGCAAATGCGCTCTGCGTCTGCCTGAAACGGGATCGTTCTATGAAAGAGCGAGGAGGGAAACAGCACAATATCTCCAATCGCCGGCTTGATATAACGTGTTGGAAACCGATCATGCAATTGCGGGTATTGGTCGCCATGCGTGCCATATTCAAAGGCGCCTTCCTTTTCATCCTCAGTCTTCGGCATGGCCAGGTAAACCGCGCCGCTGATCCAGCCGATTTCATGGATATGCGCATCCAGATGCCCGCCTGTTTGCATCTTGACATACCATGAGCTGGTGAACTCCAGTGCTGAGGGGAAATGGGTAATTAAGGCACAGTCCGCATGTTTATAGTGTTCGTGGTATGAGCGAAACTCTCGCTTGACGATTTCGCCCAGTGCCCTGAACGAAGCTTCCGCACGTTTGAATAAGTTGCCAGCAGACTGTTTGCCGTGAGTGAGCCGCGCTTGTTTGCGTTCAGCAATATCTGCTTGCGCGATATCGTTCAATAACTGTGTGAGCAAGGGGCTGCCAGGGGCCAGCTCAGGCAGGCTGCGGTGATAGACAAACGAAAAGCCATCCGGGCAAAACTGGTAAGGGTCGGGCTCGCCATGATTGATGCTGTAGTGCGTAGAGAGGGTGGCGATAAACGGTGCCGTGTGCGGGCCTTGCGCAAGCATTGCATCGCGACGTTGTTTAAAAACCTCAAATTGTTCGGCGCGATATAAACAATACAAGACTCTGGCTTGCCAGTCTTCCAGTTGCGATGTCTCAAAGTAAGGGATCGCTTCTTCGAAGCGCTTGGCCAAATATAGAAACTCGCCCATGTTGTAATTGGCTGCAGCATGTTGGGGATTGCGCTGCAAGGCTTGCTGATAGCAGTTGACCGCCCGTGTCATATCGCCCTGATCGCGCCAGGTTTCCCCCAGATTGTTATAGGCATCCGTGTAATTTGGGAACAAATCGATGGCACGCTCATAGCTTTGTACGGCGGCTTGCAAGTCGCCTTGATCTCGTAGCACGGTGCCCAGATTAAAATGACCGCGTGCATCTTGCGGCTGGATGCGCAAGCCGCGCTGATAACTGGCGACAGCTTCGTCCAGCCGGCCTTGCTTTTGCAATATCGTGCCCAGATTGCCGTGGGCTTCAAAAAATTGCGGATTCAAGGCAATGGCTTGGGCATAAGCTTGCTCCGCGGCAACCAGGTCATTCAGATGTGTTTTAACAATCGCATAGTTGAACCAAAGCTCAGGGACTTTCGGGTTTAGGTTTAAAGCATGTTGGTAAGCCTCAGCCGCTTGCGGGTAGGCTTGCTGTTGATCGAATGCTAGTGCCAGCAAATGATGCAAGATAAATTCGCGAGGATGTTGCGCCACTAAATGGCGAGCACGTTGAATCACTGCCTCGAATTGGCCGCGATTCAGTTGCTGTATTAATGCATTGATCTCTTGTGCGAGTGGAATAGCCATCATGAAAAATTCCCAATATAGTTACAATTTTGTAACAGATATTACAATTCCGCAATGATTGCGTGTGTTGATCTCCCGCAAATGGTGATCGGCTAAAAGGGGATTGGGTGCCAAAAAGGCAGGTGGGTTAGTGGGGGCGGGTGTGGTCTGAGCGCTGTTTGAGCAGTCTAACGGCAATTTCAGGGGCTTGTTCCAGCAAGCTGTGCATGTAGTCGCTTTCTATGCGGATGACGGATGCGCTCTCGGAGACTACCACCACACTGGCGGTTGCCGCTTGTTGAGAAAACAAGGCCATGTCACCAAAGAAATCGCCAGACTGCAAAATGCGCACGGTGCTGTCCTGCCCATTAGCGTGCTGTGTCATATGCAAGGTGCCCTCGACCACCATGTAATAGTAGGTACTCAATGCGCCTTGCCGAATGATGTGGTCGCCTTTGCTATAGGACTGTCCAAAGAGCTGTGTCAGCGCTTGCAGGTAATGCTGCTGATTGGGCACATCATCAAACAGACCTTTCAGTAGCAATATTTCTTTTTGTTTCAGCGTGACCATCAATTCTATGCCCGCCAAAAAGACGGCAAAGTTGAGATATAACCAGCTGATCGAGACAAACATGGCTTTCATGCTGCCAAACACGGCGCCAAAATTTTTATTCACCGTTAAAAATAACCCGAAGGCAGGGCGCATCAGCATCCACACCGTCGCCGTCAGCAAGGCTGAGATGAGCAAATGACGCCACTGGATGGGGAGAGGACAAAAACTATGATAAAAGCCGGCGATCAGCAAGGTGGTCAACAAGAGTGAAGCCAGCCAGCCGACTACGCTGATCATCGCCGTTGGCAGGTGCTGCGCCAAAAAGACAATCACTGATTCCAGCACAAAGCCCGCTGCGGTAAACAGGAAGAACACCAGCAACACGCCCAGTACCGCCATGATGTCCCGCAGCTTCTTATGCCAGAATGAGGGGACATCCTGGCGGCTGGCAATCAGATAAAAGCTGGAGCGCATATGTGCAGCCAGAGGGGTGATGGTCCATAGCAGAATAAAGAAGCCGACAGCACCCCAGGCGGCTTCGGTTTGAGTGTTGTGATACACCTCTACCATGATGCGCTGGCTAAATTCCGGGAGCAGATTGCTGGTCAGGATGGCCAGCTTCACGATCGCATAATCCGATGAGTACACCAAGTGGCTGAGTAAAAAGAAAATCAGCACAATCAGCGGGATCAGCGCAAACAGGGCATAAAACGACAACGCTGCCGCCAGCGCCATCAGGCGGTGGCGAATCACACCATGCCAGGTGGTCTGCACCACAAATAGTGGCGTGCAATAGGTATAAGCCGACAGCTGCTGTTTCAAGCCTTGCCATTGCTGCTGCAAGGTTGACCATAATACGGATGGCATCATATTGCGTTTAGTGGCTCAGTCTGCGTCTGATAAATGCTTATATTGTTCTGTGGCGTTCAGCAGGGCAAGGCAGGTACCTGCCTCCATCGCGGAGTGACCAGCATCCGGCACCATCACAAACTTGGCGTGAGGCAGAACTTGGCTCAGTGCCCAAGCCGTTTGCGGTGGGCACACCATGTCATAACGGCCCTGAACAATTGTCGTTGGAATGTGCGTCAGTTGTTTGCCCGCATCGGAGAGCATCTGCTCACCATCCACAAAACAGAGATGCCGGATGTAATGAATTTGTATCCGTGCGCGGGCGAGCTCCACCTGGCCATCCGGGGCGCTGCTGTCAGCCTTGGGCAGCAGGCTCATGATGCTGGATTCAAATGCATTCCAATGAATTGCCGCCGGAATACTGACGACGGGGTCAGGATCGAACACCTGGGTTGCATAGTACTCCAGTACCTGGCTGCGCTGCGCTTCTGGGACTGGGGCTAGCAATGTCTGCCATGCTTCAGGAAAGAACAATGCAACCTGTCCCAGAAACCAGTTAATTTCATGTGGTCTGCTTAGAAAGATGCCACGCAAGGTCAGGCTGATCACCTGATTCGGATGTTGATTGGCATAAGCCAGCGCCAGGGTGCTGCCCCATGATCCGCCGAAGACATGCCAGCGTGAAATATTTAGCCTGGTCCTAATCTGTTCAATATCGGCAACCAGATGTTGGGTTGTGTTGTCTTGAATTTCTCCCGCCGGCATGCTGCGGCCGCAGCCGCGCTGATCAAACAGAATGATGTGGTAATGCGCAGGATCAAAAAAGCGCCGTTGCGCAGGATTGCAGCCGCTGCCCGGGCCACCGTGCAAAAAAATCACGGGAACCCCTTCTGGATTCCCGCACTGCTCAACATAGATAGAATGTAACGAAGTGGCAGCAAGATGCCACTGTTTGAATGGTTGGCATTCGGGAAAGAGGGCGAGGTTCTTCATAGAGGGTTTTCTTTAACTATTTGATTTTATTTGTAAAAATTTATTTCCAATGAGACGGTGGAAAAATTCAAAAAATAATTTGAAAAAATTGTAACCAATTTGTAACCAAAGTGTTGCAATTGAAAACAAATTGTTCTATATTGCAATCCTCACATGTGGCAAGTGACAATTTCCAAGTTAGTTCAGGATAATTTCCCTTGTCTCTGGTGTGTAAAGTGTGTGCCTTTTATGCTCATTCCTAGTGTCAGCAAATCAGGTGCACACCTAATATTAAACCCTTAGTACTAACTTTGGAGATCAATATGCAAGTTAACAAAATCAAACTGGCCCTGGGTCTGGTAGCTGCTTTGCCAATGGTTGCATTCGCTGCTGCTGACCAAGAAGCTGCGATGAAAGATGCCAACAACTGGGCACACCCACGCGCTAACCATTTCAACCAAGGCTACAGCAACCTGGCTCAAATCAACAAAGGTAACGTTAAAAACCTGAAAGCAGCCTGGACATTCGCAACCGGTGTAAACCGTGGTCACGAAGGTTCTCCAGTGGTTGTGGGTAACATGATGTATGTACATACAGCATTCCCAAACAACGTATACGCTCTGGATTTGAACGACAACCAAAAAATCGTTTGGTCCTATTTCCCAAAACAAGACCCAAGCGTACAAGCAGTTCTGTGCTGTGACAACGTTTCTCGTGGTCTGGGCTACGGCGACGGCAAAATCTTCTTGCAACAAAACGACGGCATGCTGGTTGCTTTGGATGCAAAAACTGGTGCTAAAGTTTGGGACGTTAAAAACACTGATCCAAAAGTCGGTGCAACTAACACCAACGCACCACACGTGATCAAAGACAAAGTACTGACTGGTTGCTCAGGTGCTGAGTTCGGCGTACGTTGCTTTATTGTTGCTTATAACATTAAAGATGGTTCTCTGGCATGGAAAGCCTACTCTACAGGCCCAGATAGCGAAACATTGCACGACGCTAACACTAACAAAGAAAACCCACAGTACAACGCGCTGTCTGTTTATGAAGACGTGAACGGTGGTAACAAACAAGGCGGTTCTTTCAAAAAGATCCCTAACGACCAACTGAAAATCGGCGAAAAAGAACTGGGTACACGTACTTGGTTGAAACCACAAGCTGTGAAAGACGGCTGGCAACATGGTGGTGGTTCCGTATGGGGCTGGTGGCCATATGATGCCAAGACAAACTTGGTATACTACGGTTCAGGTAACCCATCCGTTTGGAACCCAGACGTACGTCCAGGTGACAACAAATGGTCCATGACAATCACTGCACGTGATCTGGACACTGGTGTTGCTAAATGGGCAATGCAAATGACACCACACGATGAGTGGGACTACGACGGTATTAACGAAGTGATCCTGTTCGACAAAGGTGGCAAAACATACGCATGGCACCATGACCGTAACGGCTTTATCTACACATGGCAAGCTAACAACGGTACATTGGTTGCTGCTGAAAAAGTGCACCCATTTGTTAACTGGGCTAACAGCGTTGACCTGAAAACAGGTGTACCAGACAAACTGGCATCTGCTTCTACACACCAAGACTACAACGCTAAAGGTGTATGTCCAGCGGCTCTGGGTACTAAAGACCAACAGCCAGCGGCTTACTCACCAAAAACTGGTTTGATGTACACACCATTGAACCACGTATGTATGACATACGAGCCAGTTGAGTCCAAATACGTTGCTGGTCAACCATGGGTTGGTGCGACACTGACCATGTTTGCTGGTCCAGACGGCGTGATGGGTGGTTTCGGTGCTTACGACCCAATGACCAACAAAAAAGTTTGGTACAACAAAGAGAAGTTCTCTGCTTGGGGTGGTGCTCTGACTACAGCTTCTAACATTGTGTTCTACGGTACATTGGATCGTTGGTTCAAGGCTGTTGATGCACAAAATGGTAAAGAACTGTGGAAATTCCAAGTGGGTTCCGGTGTAATTGGTAACGCATTCACCTACGGCCATGCTGGTAAACAATACGTTGGTGTATTGTCTGGTATCGGTGGTTGGGCTGGTGTTGCGATGAACTTGGGTATGACTAACGACACAGACGCACTGGGTGCTGCTGGTGGTTACAAAGAGTTGACCAAGTACAACGCTGCTCCTGGCGGCGGTGCATTGAACGTATTCTCACTGTAATTTGAGCTTGCCTTAAATTATCTAATAGAAGTACGTTGACTCCTTAACACCCTGCTTAGGCAGGGTGTTTTTTTTCATGAATTTCATGATTAAAAACCATGAATAGGAATTTAAGTAGGGCTTCCCTACAAATCAATACGTATTCGCGATAAGATGATTGAGTTTGTCGTGAATTCATCGAACTTTTGCATATGATTAAGTTCAAAAAACGACAGGAAACAATCACAAAAAGGAACGAAATCAAAATGAAAATATGGAATATGCTGGGTGCGGTGGGATTGGTGTTGGCAACGCAATCATGGGTGTCTGCTGAGGAGATCGAAATCCCTTCAATCAACCCGGATGAAGGCCGGATCGGTGAAGTACGTCGTGTGGCTGATGAATCAGAGTTCAAGGTTTGTTCTGATCCCGATAATATGCCTTACTCTAACTTGAAGCTGGAAGGATTTGAAGACAAGATTGCAAAAGTGCTGGCCGATGACCTTGGCAAGAAGCTGAGCTTCCAATATGCCTATAATCGTCAAGGGTTTCTGCGTAATACCATCAATGCAATGCGATGTGATGTGATCATCGGTATGACCTCAGACTTCGATGGGTTGAGAACGTCCAAACCCTACTATCGTTCAGGACATGTATTTGTCTGGCGCAAAGACAGCAATTACGACATTACCAACTGGGATTCGCCAGATTTGAAAAAAGGCATTATCGGGATTGTTGACAAGAGCCCAGCGACTATCCCGCTCAACGATTACAACTTGATGACGAATGCACGTCCTTATCGTTTGCAGCGGGATCTGAATTTGCCAACCAGCTTCATTATTGATGATCTGGTCAAAGGCGATATTGATGTCGCTGTGATGTGGGGTCCTATCGCTGGTTACTACGTTAAAAATTCCAAAGTCCCGCTGGAAATGCGCCTGATTCCTGAGTACAACAAAGTCAACCTCAAAGGTAAGGAGTATTGGAATATTTCAGTAGCTGTCCGTATGAAGGATAAAGATCGCATCAAAATGATTAATGAAGCTTTAGAGCGCAACAAAGACAAGATTGATGCGATTCTTAAGGATTATGGTATCCCCACCGTGCCAGTTGTTGAAGGCGACAGTGTGTATAAAAAATAACAGTACTGTTGAAAAAGTTTTATAAACAGACAGTTGCTAATGACAAGGAAAAAAAAACACAGTAAAATCGTTGGCTTGTTTTGAGATGGCTGTGTGATAAATTCTGTCATTATTAATGAATTATTCGTCAACCGTTTCTGGAACGATTCGTTAAATGAGCATGCGGTAATTGTTTGGTTTACCACTTGTCGCCGCTCATTTTGTTTAGGATTAGGAGAAAACATGTTAGGCAACACACTTAAATCAGCATTGTTGATTTCCTTGATGGCATTTGCCACAGGCGCAATGGCTGATATCACTTTTTCAGCAACTCAAGACGGTTCCACCTTGAACATTGACAAAGCTTTGTTCGATACAGATGCTGCCAAAGAATTTTTGGCTACTGGTAAAAACCCATACATCGGTAACGAAGACGCTATCAAAAAAGGTAAAAAGATTTTCAACATGTACTCATGTGTTGCCTGTCACGGTGGTAAAGGTGAAGGCGCTGTTGGCCCAGGCTTGATCGGTGCTAACTTCCGTTACGCTAAAAACGCAACGAACAAAGGCATGTTCGAAACCATCTGGCACGGTACCAACGGTGGTATGGGTGCTAAAGGTTTTGGCCTGATGGCGCCAGATGATGGTTTGAAACCAGATGAAGTATTGAAAGTGATTGCCTTTGTGCGTAGTAATAGCAACGTAGGCATGACAGGTAACGAATAACTCGTTACGAATAAAAACGGTCACTTAGGTGACCGTTTTTTGTTTTTATGGCACAATTAAAGCGTGCTGTGTGAAGCTAAAATAATAATAGACATGGCAGGATTTTAAGGAATAACACTATATAAAACCTGGGGGTAACGATGAGAAGTTTATTATTGACGACATTGCTGGCAGCAATGTTGGCGGCATGTAACAACGGTGGGCAATCTGCTGGCGCTTCAGCAGAAGGTGGCGATATCAAGGCGATACAATTTGTCACCACCCAAGATGGTCAACCTATGGAAATTGACCATAAAATGTTTGATACACCTGCTGCGAAAGAATTTTTGGCGACGGGTAAAAACCCTTATATTGGTAACGAAGAGGCGATTAAAGAAGGCAAGAAAAAGTTTAACCTGTTCTCTTGCGTTGCTTGTCATGGTGGTCATGGTGAAGGCGCTGTCGGGCCTGGCTTGATTGGCGAGAATTTCCGTTATGCGAAGAATGCAACCAATAAAGGCATGTTTGAAACGATCTGGCATGGCACCAATGGTGGCATGGGTGCAAAAGGTTTTGGCTTGATGGCGCCAGATGATGGTTTGAAGCCTGACGATGTATTGAAAATCATCGCTTTTATTCGTAGTCATGCCAAAATTACTGGTAACGAATAGTCGTGTTATTTGAGGTGTTGTGCGCGCTTGGCAGTACGGCAGGCGCGCTTTTTTATTGAAGGATTAATGTGAGCGTGACTGACGAAAATGATTTACACCATGTCATTATTGTAGGTGGTGGTGCAGGTGGCCTTGAATTGGCGACCAAGTTGGGTGACTCCTTGGGCAAAAAGAAAAAAGCAAGGATCACGTTGATTGATGCAACGCGAACCCATGTCTGGAAGCCGTTGTTGCACGAAATTGCAGCGGGTAGTATGGATCCGGATCGCCATGAGCTGGAGTATCTGGCACAGGCACATTGGCACCACTTCAAGTTCAGGCTGGGCCGGATGGATGGTCTGAATCGTGCAACACGTGAAGTGTTTTTGTCGCCGGTACATGACGAAGATGGGAATGAAATTATTGCGCGCCGTTCATTCAAATACGATACCCTGATTATCGCGGTGGGTAGTACTACCAATGATTTTGGCATTAAAGGGGCACGTGAGTATTCACTTGCCTTGGATACCCAGGCGCAGGCGCAAAAATTCCATCGCTATCTGCACAACGCATTATTGCGTGCACAAACACAGCCTGAACCATTAAAACCCGGTCAGCTTGAAGTGGCGATTGTGGGCGCTGGGGCGACGGGTGTCGAGTTGGCGGCTGAACTGCACAATACTACGCGTGAGCTCGCCGCCTATGGCCTGGATAAAATTGATGCCGATCGTGACGTCAAGATTTCTCTGATTGAAGCAAGTGACCGTATTTTGCCAGCATTACCACCCAAGCTTTCTTATGCGGTTGATGTCGAGCTGCGTAAACTGCGGGTGAATGTGTTTACTGGCGAGCGTGTGACTGAGGTGTCTCCCAAAGGCATCACGACGCACAGCGGCCGTACGATTCCTGCGGAGTTGGTGGTGTGGGCAGCTGGCATCAAAGCCCCGGATTTTCTCAAGGATATCGATGGGCTGGAAACCAACCGTATTAACCAGCTGGTGGTGAATCAGCATTTGCAGACCACTCGTGATACGAATATTTTTGCGTTTGGTGATTGTGCAGCCTGTCCATGGCTGGGGCATGACGCGACGGTGCCTCCACGTGCGCAAGCGGCACACCAGCAGGCTTCGCTGCTGATCAAGACGGTGAAGGCGCGTGTGGCTGGTAAAGAATCGCTGCCAGAGTTCCACTATACCGATTACGGCTCACTGGTCAATTTGGGCAAATACTCTACCGTGGGCAGCTTGATGGGTGCTGTGGCGGGGGGCAGCATGTACATTCAGGGCTTGTTCGCACGCGTGATGTACCGTTCCTTGTACAAGATGCACTTGATGGCATTGCACGGTGTGCTGGCGGTGATTGTTCATACCATCGGTCGTATTATCTCAAGACGTACCGAGCCACATGTCAAATTGCATTGATCGCTAGGCAGCAAAAAGGGCGCTCAGGCGCCCTTTTTATTGATTGTATCAAAGCTGCGTTGCGCTTATCGCCGGATATGTTTGCGATAAACCAGTGTGATCAATGACATGCTGAAGATAATAAATACCCCGAAGATGGCCACAATGGTATTAATGTCTAGCTTGGCGCCTACCATCCAGGTGTAAGCGCCTAATAGCAGCAAGATGCCTATATTCTCGTTAAAATTCTGTACGGCAATCGAGTGCCCGGCGCCGAGTAAATGATGGCCCCTGTGCTGTAATAAGGAGTTGAGCGGCACCAGAAAATAGCCTGAAAGCACACCAATCACAAATAGCAGGATCCCTGCCAGAATGGGGCTGTGGATCACCATCATGCTCATCACCAGAATCCCCATATAAATGCCTGCCGGTAACACTTTCACGGCATTCTCCAGCTCGACATACTTGGAAGCGATGATTGAGCCGATGGCGATGCCAACGGCAAGGATGGCGATCAAATAAGTCGCTTGTTGCTGAGAGAAGCCCAATCTGACATCTGCCCACTGTAATACCACAAATTGCAAGGTGGCGCCGGCGCCCCAGAACAAAGTGGTGACGGCCAGCGAGACCTGGCCTTGCGGATCTTTCCACAGCGTCATAAAGGCATGCCAAAAATCTTTGAGCAAAAACCAGAGCGTTTTTTGCGCTACTTTGTGGTCAATCGGTACTTTGGGAATGTAGTAGTTGAACGCTGCGGCCAGCAAATACAGGCACATAATGCAGGCAATCCCCATGTATGGATTGTTGGCAGACAACGTAGAACCCAACACCGGCCCCAGAATAATGGCGGTGACTGTGGTGCCCTCCATCCATGCGTTGGCCTTGATTAACAAATGCGATGGCAGCATTTCCGTCAAAATGCCATATTTCGCTGGCGAGTAAGCGGCAGCACCTATCCCCACCACAGCGTACGCATACAGGGGCGGCACGCCCGCCAGTGCCATCAGGCAACCGATAAACTTCAACCCATTGCTTAAAAACATGACCCGGCCTTTGGGCAGCGCATCGGCAAAGGGGCCGACAAAAGGTGCGAGCACGATATAGGAAATCACGAAAAATTCGCGTAGAAGTGGTTCGTGCCAGCTGGGTGCGTTAAGCTTTGCCAGCAGGGCAATCGCAGCAAACAGCAGAGCATTATCTGCGATTGCCGACAAAAACTGGGCAATCAGTAAGGTATAGAAGCCTTTGACCATAAGAAGCGAGCAGACGACTGTCTACAAGACCTCTGCCGCAAAGTCTGCAAGGCGTGAGCGCTCACCACGCACCAGGGTGATATGCCCGTTATGCGCCCAGTTCTTGAAGCGGTCAACCACATAGGTCAATCCCGAGCTGCCCTCCGTCAGGTAGGGGGTATCAATCTGGGCAATATTGCCCAGACAGACCACTTTGGTGCCCGGTCCGGCCCGCGTAATCAGCGTTTTCATTTGTTTGGGGGTGAGGTTTTGTGCTTCGTCTATGATCAGAAACTTGTTGAGAAAGGTACGGCCACGCATGAAGTTCAGCGATTTGATTTTAATCCGGGTACGGATCAGGTCTTGGGTGGCTGCACGGCCCCACTCACCCACATCTTCATCGGTTTTGTTGAGCACATCGAGGTTGTCCTCAAGGGCACCCATCCATGGCGCCATTTTTTCCTCTTCCGTGCCAGGTAAAAAGCCGATATCTTCGCCAACCGGTACCGTCACACGGGTCATGATAATTTCAGAATAACGTTTTTTATCCAGGGTTTGCGTCAGGGCGGCGGCGAGGGTGAGCAAGGTTTTACCCGTCCCGGCCTGCCCCAGCAGCGTGACAAAATCAATGTTGGGATCCATCAGCAGGTTGAGCGCAAAGTTCTGCTCACGATTGCGCGCAGTGATGCCCCACACATTGTGTTTGGGGTTCATGTGGTCCTGCACCACTTCAAGAATGGCGGTATTGTCTTCAATCTTGCGCACAATAGCATGAAACGGTTTGTTGAATTCATAAAACACGAATTCATTTACTAGCAGTGACTTGACGATAGGCCCGCTGACTTTGTAGTACATGCGGCCAGATTCTTGCCATGAATGCATGTCCTTGCTGTGCAAGTCCCAAAAGTTTTCAGGCAGTTCGCGCAGGCCGGTATACAGCATGTCGCTGTCTTCCAGTACCTTGTCATTAAAGTAATCTTCAGCCGCCACGCCCATGGCACGGGCTTTGATACGGATGTTGATATCCTTGCTGACCAGGATGACATTGCGTTTGGTGTGTTGTTTTTTGAGCGCCAGCACCACGCTGATGATCTGGTTGTCGGCCTTGCTGCCAGCGAGGCCTGGTAAATCCGTCGGCACATGTTCGGTTTGGAAAAACAGCTTGCCCGTTAAATGACGGTTGCCTTGAATGGCAAGCGGACAGCCTTCCTCAAGATTGCTTGTTTCATTGCCACCCATGATTTCTTCAAGAAAACGGCTGGCCTGGCGTGCGTTACGTGCAACTTCGGTCAAGCCTTTTTTATTGTTGTCCAGCTCTTCCAGGGTGACCATGGGAAGGTAGACGTCGTGCTCTTCAAACCTGAATAGCGACGAAGGGTCGTGCATCAAAACGTTGGTATCGAGGACAAAAAGCTTGGTTTGTGGAGCACGGGCCATAGAAAATCACTTTTATGAGTGGGAAGACTGTATGCTGGCTAACACCTCAGCGGCATGACCATCGACTTTGACACCGCGCCATTCGCGCACAATGATGCCTTGTGGGTTGATCAGAAACGTACTGCGCTCAATGCCGCGAACCTGTTTGCCATACATGTTTTTCATTTTGATCACATTAAACGCCTGGCAAGCGATCTCATCGCTGTCCGAGATCAATTCAAAGGGAAAGCTGTATTTGGCCTTGAAGTTTTCGTGCGATTTGAGCGTATCACGCGAAATGCCAAAAATGATGGCATTGGCTTCGAGAAATGCGGCATGCATGTCACGGAACTGCATCCCTTGCGTGGTACAGCCTGGGGTGGAATCCTTGGGGTAGAAATACAGGACGAGGAACTTGCCCAAATAGTCTTTGCTATTGAATTGCAGGCTGGAGGTCGCTGGTAAGCTGAGTTCTGGAACAGGTGAATTTAACATAGTTGACATCGCTATCACTTAATCACATTGTTGATAAAAATACAAAATTAAGCAAGCACAAATCGCATATTCACCGCCTGCGATCAAGCATCTCACGAGAGGTGGATGATTATTGCGGTAATAAGATGGTAATGCGGGTACCTGTGCCTGCGCCACTTTCAAAAGACATGCTCCCGCCGAGCTCTTCGCAAACTTTAAATGCAAAAGGAATGCCGAGACCCGTGCCGAACCGTTTGGTGGTGGGGCCCGGTGTCAGTGCATGCGGATCAGGCTTGAACGGCATGCCTGGCCCCTGGTCGATAATCACCAGGGTTAGCAAGTGATCATGTAGCGCACATTGCAGCTGAATCTCGGCGCCTTTGGGAGAAGCCTCTGTCGCGTTTAGAAGCAGGTTGTATAGCATTTGTTCCAGTAAATGCTCGTCGGTCAAAATCAATTGTTGCACCGTGTCACTGTTTTCTTGCAACCTGATCTGCTTTTCATTCAGTTTGGGATGCAAGGTAGTGACCGCACCTTGAACGATATTGGATAGCCGCAGCTGATTGAGCATAGGCTTGATCGGATGCAGATAAGACAACAGGCTGCCGGTCCAGCGCTCAAGCCGGTCTACGGTATGGATAATGCCTTGAATCGATTCCATGGTGTCCTTGTCCAGCTGCGGGTCATCGATCACCTGCGCAGTAGCGCGGATACTCGCCAGGGGATTGCGGATGTTATGCGCCAGCATAGGCACCAACAGGCCAAGTGCCGCCTGTTTCTCGCTCTTGACCAGGGCATCGCGGCTGGCGGCCAGGTCTTCGGCCATTTTATTGATTTCGCGTGACAGCATCGCCAGCTCCTCGGCGCCAGCTTCTGGCACCTGATGGGTGAGGCTGCCGCCACTGATGGCATTGGTGGCTTGCATAATGTCATTTATCGGGCGCACGATAGACTCTTTGAGAATGCGCCTGGAATAGACAATCAGCACACAAGCCAGTAACAGCGGCAAGGACAAAACGGCAATGGAGTTACTTCTGGCTTCATCCAGCCTGTGCTTGATTTCACCTTGCTTGATCATGAGCAGGCGTTCTGCGCGCTTGGACACCTCTTCATAATGCTTGAAGATGCCGGTTTCAATATCCTGATAAATCGACTTCTGGGCATTACGGTCGGGATTGTTCTGGTAACGATAGAACAGCGCAGGTGCTTCATTCACCAGGTTGCGGTATTTGTGCTCAATCTCCATCAAGGCATCACGTTCTTCCTGGTCCAGCGCGATCGACTGCAGGCGCTCCATATGGATCAGAATCGACGTGGTGTATTGGTTGTATTCATTGAGCGCATTCGTCTCTTGCAAAAAAAATGCATCAAACAACTCTTTCATTTGCCGGTAAAGGTCGCCACGTACCAGGTAGATTTCCTGGATCACGACATTGATGCGCTGGGATTGTTTGGAGGCTTTGTCCCACAAATAGATGCCATAAGCGCCACTGGCGACGGCGAGGACGATCAGTGCAATAAAATAGATGTCATGAAAAAGCAATAATAAGCGCAGCGGCTTGTCATGTTGCCAATGGGGAGATGAGCTTGTCTGCTTGCGCTTGAACAGCATGTGCACCTAACTGGACAGTTTGAAGCTGACCGTGACAATAATGTTATTGATTCTGCCACGTAGTATTTCATGAAAATGGGGTTTAAGCTGCGATTTTTGCGCTGCCGCCAAGGCTGCGTCATCAATGGCTTTGTTGCCGCTGGACTCGACGACTTCAATATTGGTGATATTGCCATGATCGTCAATGCTGATGCTTAATTTGACATCGCCTTCTATGCCTCTGTCTTGCGCAATCCGCGGGTAGCGCTGGTTTTTCTTCAGCTCCCTATGTGCCGCACTTCTAAACGCATTACGCGCGGCGTCAATATCCCCTTCGCTGGGCCCAGAGGCTTTGACTGGTTCTTGTGGCGCAGGGGGCGCGGGGGGCGGCACCACGACTTCAGACTTGGTTTCACTGACGCTGGGCTTGGCGGCAATCACGGCCGGGGCTGGTGATTCCACTACGGGGCGGGGCGTTTCTACCGCTTGCTCTGGCATAGGCGACGGTTTTTGCGGCGTCACCGGTTTTTGCTCTACGGCCTTGGGTTCTAGCTTTGGAGGCTGTGGCTGCGGTTTTGGAGGGGTGGGTTTGACCGCTTCAGGTTCGGCTGGTGCAGGTGGCGCGGGTGTGACAGCGGGTGGTTCTGGTTTGACCAGCTCAATCCGGATTTCTTGCTTGTTTGGGGGCGGCAGGTCGTAATCAGGTTTGGGTAGAGTAAACATGATCAAGGCATGTATCAGGAGTGAGGCAATCAGGCACCACTCTAATAAATGACTGAATTGTTTTGTTTCTTTTAAAACGGCTTGCACGCCAATATCCCTTTTGATGACCCCCAACGCAAGCCGACACTATAAGCTATTTTTGAATCTTCTTGCCAGCTTGCAGATACAAGGATGCCTTAGAAAATGCCGGTGAAAGGTTGTACTTCAACCCAACTGCCTGCGGGTAGCGGCCCTGAGGCTTCATCGAGCAAGATAAAGCAATTGGCCTGACTCATGCTGCTTAAAATACCGGAGCCCTGCTCGCCTGTGGTTTTTACCTTCCAGTCTGTACCGTCCTTAAACAGGATACCGCGCTGAAATTCGGTGCGGCCTGCGGCCTTTTTAATCGGGCTCACGCACTCGACCTTGAAGGAAGGTTGTACGCGCTCATGGCTTCCCATCAAGGTTTTTAACGCCGTTTGCACAAACTGGTAAAACGTTACCATCGTGGCGACCGGATTGCCGGGCAAGCCAAAATAATGCGCTTGTCCCAGCTTGCCATAAGCCAGCGGTCGCCCTGGCTTCATGTTGATTTTCCAGAACAGCACCTGACCATGGGTGGCGAGCAGTTGTTTCATGAAGTCCGCTTCACCCACAGACACGCCGCCACTGGTGATGACCACATCAAAGCGGGCGGCGGCTTGCAATAGAGTGTGCTCCAAGGCTTGGGGATTGTCGGCAATATTGCCCAGGTCCTCCACCTCTGTGCCCAGGGCTTGCAACATGCCCCACAGGCTATAGCGGTTACTGTCGTAAATTTGTCCGGCTTGTAAGGGCTGGCCTACGCTCACCAGTTCATCGCCCGTGGTAAAAAAGGCCACTTTAAGATGCCGGTAAACCTCAATCTCTGCGACACCCAGCGAGGCGAGCAAGCCCATGTCTGCCGGTTGCAACGTGTGGCCAGTAGCAAGGACGGTTTGTCCGATAGCGATGTCTTCACCCATTAGACGAATATTGGCGCCTTTGCCAGGCAGTTTTTGGATGCTGACATGCTCGCCGGTCACTGTTGCATGCTCTTGCATCACGACGGTGTCAGCGTCTGCCGGAATCACTGCCCCGGTCATTATTTTGATACAGCCACCCGCAGGAATCTTGCCGTTAAAAGGCTTGCCGGCAAACGCCGTGCCGACGATACGCAATGGCTGCGAGGCTTCAGCGAGCCTGAAAGCAAAGCCATCCATGGCTGAATTGTTGTGACCTGGCACATTGAGTGTAGAGGCGATAGGGCTGGCGAGCACACGTCCCAAGGCTTGTTTAATCGAAAGGCATTCGGTCTGTTGCACAGGCGTCAGGAATTGTTGGATATATTGTCGCGCTTGCGATACCGACATGGCATTGGGGTCATAATCCTCTGCACCCGCCGGGTCGTGGGCCAATTGACGTAATAAATCTGGTGTCTGGTTCATAGCGATGATGATGGCCGTTCATTAATGTTAGTAAACGCTTGCTCATCTTCAAAGCTCACGAATACATGTGGATGTTGCGCTTGCCATGCGCTCACTTTGCGCTGGCCTTGCTCGAGAAAATGATCCAAATCCTCGCGCAGGGCGCGTGGCATCAGGCAGAAAACGGGGTGTGTTCCACTCTGGCTGCGTGCAATGGCCAGCCCATGGGCTTGCTTGTGCAGGTGTTGTGTTTGTTCCAGGGCAGTCTTGAGACGGCTGACCAGATCCAGCGGCAGCAGCGGCGAATCGCAGGGGACGCTCACAATCCACTCGGTGCTGGCATGATGCATCCCTGCTTGCATGCCTGCCAAAGGCCCGTCAAATTGGTCATTGGCATCGGCGACCACAGGGATGCCAAAACGCTGGTACTCGTCCAGATGGCGGTTAGCATTGATGATGACATGATTCACTTGCGGCTGGATGCGCTCCAGCACATGTGCGACCAGTGGTTTGCCCTGGTAGTCCACCAGGCCTTTGTCCACGCCCCCCATGCGCAAGCCACGCCCCCCGGCAAGAATCACTGCGGTAATCTGCATTAACCACCTGTGTGCGACATAAAGCGGATCACAGCGGGTCCTGCACGTTGTAAATCAAAGTCATGGCCTTTGGGCTTGATATGCATGCCGTGCAAAATCGCTTCTACCAGGGGCTGGTCATCGTCGGGGTGTGCACGCAACAGCGGCAATAAATTCACCTGATGGTCCTGGCCCAGGCATAAAAATAATTCTCCCTGGCAGGTAATGCGTACCCGGTTGCAATTTTCACAAAAATTGTGGCTATGCGGTGAAATAAAGCCGATCCTGGTCGCTTGGCCATTGACCTGCCAGTAGCGTGCGGGGCCGCCTGTTTGATGGGTACTTGGCGTCAGTGAGAACTTACTTTTAAGTAATGCCAGGGTGTCTTTATTGCTGACGCAGCTCTGTTCACGGTCGTGCGCCACTTCGCCCAAGGGCATCTCTTCAATAAAGCTGATATCTATGCGTTTTTGAATGGCGAAGTTCACCAGGGCTTCGGTTTCATCATCATTGATGCCGCGCATCAATACCGAATTGAGCTTTATGTTTTCAAAACCGGCGGCGATGGCCGCTTCAAGACCGCCCAGCACTTTGGATAACTCACCTACCCGGGTGATCGCCTTGAAGCGGTCAGCCTGCAAGCTGTCGATGGAAATATTGATGCGTTTGACGCCTGCCGCCTTCAATGCCTGCGCGTATTTATCCAGTTGGCTGCCATTGGTGGTAATGACGCACTCCTCCAGACCGGGCAAATGTCCAATTTCCTCAAACAGCCACAGTGCATTTTTGCGTACCAGCGGTTCGCCGCCGGTGATGCGAACTTTACGCACGCCCATACGGACAAACAATTTAACCAAGCGTGCACACTCTTCCAGTGACATGACCTCGTGACGGGGTAAAAACGTCATGTCCTCTGCCATGCAGTATTGGCAGCGGAAATCGCAGCGGTCAGTAATCGACAGGCGTATGTAGTCCACCTGTCGGCCAAACTGGTCGATCAATTGGGTGGGCAGAGTGGCTGGCGTATGCATTGCAATCATTAAAATTTAAAGTAATCAGCATTTTATGCCCTTTTTTTGCTTTAACAAGGCATAAATAGAGGATATGATGCCAGGGTGATAGAATGTAACTGAATTGTAACTCGTTAAGATGTGAGGTCGGTTTGGATAACACATTAAGCCATGAACAGCATGCGCAAATTCAAGCGCATATTCAAGCACACCAGCATGTACCGGGCGGCTTAATGCCTCTGCTACATGCGATTCAGGAGGATATTGGCTATGTGCCGGAAACCGTCTATCCTGACATTGCCAAAGCCCTGGCGCTCTCGGTGGCCGAGGTGCACGGCGTGGTGAGTTTCTATCATCATTTCCGTACGCATCCGGTCGGCAAGCATGTGTTGCAAGTCTGCCGCGCGGAATCCTGCCAGGCCATGGGTTCAGAGAGGCTTGAAGCCGAATTAAAAGCCAGGCTAGGCGTGGACTATCATCAAACCACCGCTGACGGCACACTGACCTTGCTCCCGGTCTATTGTCTGGGTAATTGCGGCTGTTCCCCGGCCGTTATGCTCGATGAAGAGGTCTATGGCCGCATGAATACGCAAAAAGTGACTGAACTGATTGCCGAGGTATGTCATGGTTAAGATCTATGTCCCAATCGACTCGACAGCACTGTCTTTGGGTGCTGAGCGTACCGCGAAAAAAATCATCCAGGAAGCCCAGGCGCGAGGCCTCGAGATTACGCTGGTGCGTAATGGCTCTCGTGGCCTGTTCTGGCTGGAACCTCTGGTAGAAGTAGAGAGTGCGCAAGGGCGCGTCGCTTTTGGCCCGGTGTCGCCCGCAGATGTCGCAGGCTTGTTTGATGCCGGGTTTACTCAGCCCTTGGCAGACCAGGCGAAAGCCCATCCCTTATATCTCGGCTTGACTGAAGAGCTGGCCTGGCTCAAAAAACAGCAACGACTGACCTTTGCCCGGGTGGGGATCACTGATCCATTGTCTCTTGAGGACTACCTCGCGCATGATGGCTATCAAGGACTCAAAAATGCGCTGACCATGTCCGGCGCTGACATAGTCAAAGCGGTGACGGACTCAGGCTTGCGTGGCCGGGGTGGTGCCGCTTTTCCGACCGGCATCAAGTGGAATACCGTGCTCAATGCGCCCGCTGAACAAAAATACGTCGTCTGTAATGCGGATGAGGGCGATTCCGGCACCTATTCTGACCGCATGATCATGGAAGACGATCCGTTTGTGCTGATTGAAGGCATGACCATCGCCGGCATTGCGGTCGGCGCAACGCAGGGCTATATCTACTTGCGCAGTGAATATCCGCATGCCTTGAAAACACTGAATGAGGCGATCCGCAAGGCCAATCTTGCCGGGTATCTGGGCGAGAATATTCAGGGCTCAGGCCGAACGTTTCACCTGGAGGTCCGCCGTGCGGCAGGCGCTTATGTGTGTGGCGAAGAGACTTCTTTACTCGAAAGCCTGGAAGGCAAGCGAGGGCTGGTGCGCTTCAAGCCGCCATTGCCCGCCATTGAAGGCTTGTTTGGCAAGCCGACCATTGTCAATAACGTGATCTCGCTGGCTACCGTACCGATTATTCTGGATAAGGGTGCACAATACTATGCGGATTACGGCATGGGGCGTTCACGTGGCACCTTGCCTATCCAGCTGGCGGGTAATTTAAAACACACCGGCCTGGTCGAACTGGCATTTGGTGCGACCTTGCGCGAATTGCTCTACGACTATGGTGGTGGTTCAGCGACTGGGCGGCCGATTCGCGCCGTGCAAGTCGGCGGTCCGCTGGGGGCCTATTTGCCAGAGAGTCAGTTTGATACGCCACTGGATTATGAAGAATTTGGCAAAATTTGGGCGGTACTCGGTCACGGCGGCATCGTTGCTTTTGATGACAGTGTCGATATGGCGAAAATGGCCCGCTATGCCTTTGAGTTTTGCGCCGAGGAAAGCTGCGGCAAATGTACGCCATGCCGTATCGGCTCTACCCGTGGCGTAGAGGTGATGGACAAGATTATGCTGGGCAACAATCGCGCCAAGCAAGTGCATTTGTTGCGTGATTTGTCTGACACCATGCTTAACGGTTCTCTGTGCGCCTTGGGCGGGATGACGCCTTACCCGGTCTTGAGCGCATTGAACCATTTCCCTGAAGACTTTGGATTAAGTGGTAAAGAGGCTGCAGCCTAGGCAGCAAAGGACATTATTATGGACGATATCAAGTATTCCTCTTCGCAGCCGCAATCCCTCAAGTATGACCCAGACAAGGATTACGGTACGCCAAAATCAGACAGCGCAGTGATGGTGACCCTCAATATCGATGGGGTGGATGTTACTGTGCCCGAGGGCAGTTCTATCATGCATGCGGCGCAGTTGGGTGGCGTCACCGTGCCCAAGCTCTGTGCTACCGATTCCCTGGAGCCGTTTGGTTCCTGCCGTCTTTGTCTGGTCGAGATCGAAGGCCGTCGCGGCTATCCGGCCTCTTGCACGACGCCAGTCGCCCCCGGGCTTAAGGTGAAGACGCAAACCCCTAAATTGGCGGATGTGCGCCGGGGCGTCATGGAGTTATATATTTCTGACCATCCGCTGGATTGCCTGACCTGTGGCGCCAATGGGGATTGCGAGTTGCAGGACATGGCAGGTGCGGTTGGTTTGCGCGAAGTCCGCTATGGCTACGAAGGCGAAAACCATCTGGGCCAAGTCAAAGATGAGTCCAATCCCTACTTCACCTTTGATCCTTCCAAATGTATTGTCTGTTCGCGTTGCGTGCGGGCCTGTGAAGAAACGCAGGGCACCTTTGCCTTGACCATTCAAGGTCGCGGCTTTGACAGCAAGGTTTCTGCCGGCAACAAAGACTTTCTGGAGTCAGAATGTGTCTCCTGTGGTGCGTGTGTGCAAGCCTGTCCGACCGCCACATTGATGGAAAAAACCGTGATTGAGGCAGGCACGCCTGAGCACAAAGTGACAACAACTTGTGCCTATTGCGGCGTTGGTTGCAGTTTTGATGCAGAAATGAAAGGTGAGCAGGTTGTCCGCATGACGCCGAGCAAAGCAGGAGGCGCCAACCATGGTCACAGCTGCGTCAAAGGGCGCTTTGCCTGGGGCTATGCGACGCATGCGGATCGCATTACCACGCCCATGATACGCAAGAGTATTCATGATCCCTGGCAAAAAGTGAGCTGGGATGAGGCAATTAATTATGCCGCTAGTGAAATTCAGCGTATCCAGCAAACCTATGGCAAAGAGGCCGTGGGCGGAATTACTTCCAGTCGTTGCACCAATGAAGAAGTCTATGTCACACAAAAACTGATCCGTGCCGTGTTCGGTGTGAATAACGTCGATACCTGTGCCCGTGTGTGCCACAGCCCGACTGGCTATGGCCTCAAGCAAACCCTGGGTGAGTCCGCGGGCACACAGACCTTCGATTCCGTGATGAAATCAGATGTGATTTTCGTCATGGGGGCCAACCCTACCGATGGTCACCCGGTGTTTGGCTCACTGATGAAACGCCGTCTGCGTGAAGGGGCCAAGTTGATTATCGTCGATCCACGTGAAATCGACCTGGTTGCTAATTCTCCCCATATTCGTGCCGACTACCATCTCAAGCTGCGGCCTGGGACCAATGTGGCCATGATTTCAGCCATTTCACATGTGATTGTGACTGAAGGATTGGTGCAAGAGGACTTTGTTAAAGCGCGCTGCGAATGGGATTCTTATGTGGCCTGGCGTGATTTTGCTGCCAAGCCTGAAAACTCTCCAGAAGCACTAGAAAAAGAATTGGGCGTGCCTGCCAAAGAGGTGAGGGAAGCTGCACGCTTGTATGCCACCGGCGGCAATGCGGCAATTTACTACGGGTTAGGGGTCACCGAGCACAGTCAAGGTTCGACCACGGTGATGGGCATAGCCAACCTGGCGATGGCAACCGGCAATGTCGGGCGTGAAGGCGTGGGTGTGAATCCCTTGCGTGGTCAAAACAATGTACAAGGCTCTTGTGACATGGGATCCATGCCGCATGAGTTTCCTGGCTACCGTCATGTGTCTGATGATGAAACACGGGCGCAGTTCGAGCAGGCATGGGGCGTCAAACTGAGTGCTGATCCAGGGCTGCGTATTCCCAATATGCTGGACTTGGCCGTTGAAGGCAGTTTTAAAGCGGTGTATTGTGTGGGTGAGGATATTGCCCAGTCAGACCCTGACACCCAGCACGTGACCCATGCGCTGGAGAATATGGAGTGTGTGATTGTGCAGGACTTGTTCCTGAACGAAACTGCCAAATTCGCGCATGTATTCTTCCCGGGAGCGTCCTTCCTTGAGAAAAACGGGACGTTTACCAATGCCGAACGCCGCATTTCCCCGGTGCGTAAAGTCATGACCCCCAAGAATGGGATGGAGGATTGGGAGATTACTGCCAGATTCTCGACCGCCTTGGGTTACCCCATGCATTACGCCCATGCCAGCGAGATCATGGATGAAATCGCTGCCTTGACCCCTACATTTGCTGGGGTCAGCTTCAAGAAACTGGACGAGTTGGGCAGTATCCAGTGGCCCTGCAATGACGAGGCGCCAGAGGGGACGCCGACCATGCATGTGGATGCGTTTGTGCGCGGCAAGGGCAAGTTCTTTGTTACTCAATATGTGCCCACCACCGAGCGCGTCAACCAGAAATACCCATTGATCCTGACCACCGGCCGTATCCTGTCGCAATACAATGTGGGTGCACAAACCCGACGCACACAAAACGTGGTTTGGCATCATGAGGATGTGATCGAGATTCATCCGCACGATGCTGAGGATCGCGGGATTGTTGAAGGCGATTGGGTGGGGATTACCAGCCGCGCCGGGCAGACCGTGTTGCGCGCCAAGATTACCGAGCGGGTACAACCTGGCGTGGTCTATACCACCTTCCACCATCCTGAGTCCGGTGCCAATGTCATTACCACCGACAACTCGGATTGGGCGACCAATTGCCCAGAGTACAAGGTCACGGCAGTACAGGTGTCCAAGGTGAACCAGTTGTCTGATTGGCAGAAACAGTATCGTTCATTCAGCGATACCCAAATTGAGTTGTCCGGCATGGATCCGCAGACGGTTGTTTCCTGATGAGCGAGGCCATTAAGGAGGCTGAGGCACAATGTCGCCTGTCAGCCTATCAGGAAATGCCGGTGCAGCCTGCTGAGCAGGCAGTCACGACGCTGGCGGTGACGCGCTGGCGTCAGGGCGAAGTGACTGTGGTCGCCGACGCCTTGGCGCAAGAAGTCCCGATTGCGTTTGTGTACAACGGGATATCGCATGTGGTGATGATGGCCACGCCGGCAGACCTCGAAGATTTTGCCTATGGCTTTTCGTTTACCGAAGGCATTATTACTGCGCGCAAGCAGATTTATGGTGTAGAGGCTAAAGCGATTGAGGATGACGATGGTCAATTACAAGGCATTGAACTGCACATAGAGTTAGCCACAGAACAATTTGTTTTGCTTAAGGCGCAGCGCCGTAATCTGACTGGCCGCACGGGTTGTGGCTTATGCGGTGCAGAAAGTTTGCAACAAGTATTCAAGCATCCTGGCATGACGGCATCAGCGCCCACCAGACTGGATGCGGCCGTGATAGCCAACGCGCTGGCAGCGTTGCAATCACAGCAGCCACTGCAACAGATGACAGGCGCAACGCATGCCACAGCACTTGCCGACAAACAGGGCAACATTGTGTGCGTGCGGGAAGATGTCGGCAGGCATAATGCGCTGGATAAACTGATCGGTTGCTTGTTGCGCCAGCAAGTCGAGTGGTCTGCATGCTGGCTGGATCATTGGGTGCTGACGACCAGTCGCGCCAGTTATGAAATGGTACAGAAAGTGGCGATGGCCGGTGGTCAGGTGTTGGTGGCCATGTCTGCGCCCACCGCCCTCGCCGTCAATCTGGCCAAGGAATATGGTTTTTTACTGGTTGGCTTTGCCAGAGCAGGCCAATGTGTTGTGTATAGTGGTGAGCTTGGCCAAACAAGCTAAGCTGGATAGTCACTGGAAAGCGTGTAGAGAGATGGATGTCGAAAAGTTAATTAAAATGGCTAACCAGATTGGCGATTTTTTTGAGGCAAATCCTGATGCCGAGGAAGCGCAGCGTGAAATTGCCAGTCACCTGAAAAAGTTCTGGAATTCGGTCATGATCAACAGCCTGGTTAGCCATGTGCAGCAGCATCAGGGGCAAGGCTTGCATCCGCAAGTGATTGCGGCCGTGCAACAATATGTAAAATTGTCTTGAAGTGAAAACGGCGACCTGAAGGTCTGGTCGCCGTTTTCTGTATTACTTGTGGTGTCGCTGTAATAATCTGAAAGACTCGCGATTCTGGCGGGTCTGCTCCCCCTCCCAAATGACGCGCCATTCATCCCCGGGCAACACGTGGCGTTTGCCAGGCTGGTCTTCAATCAGGTACAAATCACAGTCTGCCGGTTTTGCAGTCGCCTGGGTTTGCAGGCGTATCTTGGCATGATAATGCAATAACTCCTCTTGCGAGCTGCCTATGTTTTGCGCATAAATACATTGGTAATGCGTGGGCAAATGCTTGCGCAAGTCTTCAAACAGGGGCTGATAGGTGCGCGCCGCTTCAATCATCGGGAGCCAGAGACTCATGAATACGGTCCAGGCACAGGTCATGCCGATGGCCCAGTTTGTGGCGCTGGATCGGTTGGAGTGTTTGGAACGCAAGACAATAGATAACCAGATCAGGGTCACGGCTACCGCAATCGCACCGTAGAGCAGGCTGAATGGAATCATTTGCAGGCCGGACAGGTAGCTCAGACGCTGATACAGTTTGACGGGGGTGCCATTGAGCATGGCCCACCAACCCAGCCAGGCAATGGCAATCAACAGGCCAAACAAGATCAATCCAAACCAGTTTAAGGCACCCGCTGCGCCACGTTTGAGCGTTTCTATGCTGCCAGCTGCCAGCACGGTCAGCGGGACCAGCAAGGGCAAGGCATTCACTTCACTGCGGTCGCTATAAAAGCCGATCAGTACAAAGGCCACGGTAAAAAAGATCAGTCCCAATTGAAAGCGGTAGGTGCTCAGCACGCTCTGGCGGAAGCGCCAAACGCCCCACATGGCAAAAGGGAGTGCTGGCCAGGCATACCAGGCCAAGGTGCGGACAAAGTAAGCATGCTTTGTCGGGAGTTGCACTTGCCATTGCGATTGCCACCAGGTCTGCCAAAGTTCGGGAGCCCATTGCTGGCATAGCGAGCACCACAGCCAGATGCCAGGTACTGCAAGCAGCACGCCTGCCAGTAAGGCTTGGGATTGTGCACGATGTTGACGAATGGCAGGCAATAGCAGCAGGCAAGCCGTCGTCCCGATAATGGTGAGTGCAGGCAATACGCCACCCGCCAGAAATGAGATCAGCAAGCCTGCCCCTAGCAAGCCTGCAGCACGTAATGGCTTGCGGATGACGAGTGCCAGGGCGTAAAACGCCATGGTGATGCCACTCAAGGCCGCCACGGCCGGCATCATGGTGTGGGCGCTCACCACTAACCCCAAGCAACCTATGAAAATGAAATTGGTTTGTCTGCCAACACCAAAGTTCCACAGCTCCCGCCCACTCAAGCCCATCATGATCAGTGTCAGCAACATCCAGACACCAACACTCAGTCGGGCTGCATCATGTATAGGTAAAAATGGGGAGAGCAGATGCGCAAAACCAGTTGCGACCCAGTAAAACAAGGGCGGGGTTTCCAGGGCAGGGTGGCCTGCCGATACAGGTGCAATCCAGTAGCCTTCGGTCCAGCTTTGCATGGACAGGAACGGATGTTCAAACAGGCTTTGGACGATACTGGCCGTCTGCGACTCGAACGGTTTCCAGGGTGAATGCCCTATCAGGCCCACGCACAACCAGATGGCACAGAGCAGGATCAGCAAATGTGTTTTTGCCCGCTCACCGACCTTGGCGCGCGGGGTAGCCATGTTTTCTTGCCAGTCGTGGTCAATGTAAAACTGCATGGTGGAATACAGATCGCGAAGTAAACGCCCTTAACAAGAACAGATCATTCAGCTCAAGTTTAATGCCTATAGATTAAAACAAAAAAGGCAGCCATGCTGCCTTTCTGGACGATCTTCGCCGAAATTACATGCCGTATTTTTGGCGGAATTTCTCAACGCGACCAGCGGTGTCCACGATCTTTTGTTTGCCAGTGTAGAACGGGTGGCACTGTGAACAGACTTCAATGTTCAAGTCTTTACCGTTAGTAGAACGGGTTTTAAATTTGTTGCCACAGCTACATGTGACGTTGATTTCCGGGTAATTTGGGTGAATATCAGCTTTCATGCTTTCTCTCTAATCTTAAGCAGTTGCAGTAAACGCGCGATTATCTATGAATTCGTCTGCTTTATCAAGCACAATCTCAAAAATATTTGTATCGTTGGCAGCATTAGCCGCGACGCATACTGTCAAAAAAGTCGTTGTTGCTCTTGGTGGCCTTGATTTTATCAAGCAAGAATTCCATCGCCTCGAGGTCGTCCATGGGGTAGAGCAATTTGCGCAATACCCAGATTTTCTGCAACACATCTTTATCCAGCAACAGTTCTTCGCGGCGGGTGCCCGACTTGTTGACGTTGATCGCCGGGTAAGTGCGTTTCTCGGCCATGCGTCTATCCAGATGGATTTCCATGTTGCCGGTGCCTTTGAATTCTTCGTAGATCACATCGTCCATGCGTGAGCCGGTATCAACCAGCGCCGTGGCGATGATGGTCAGCGAACCGCCTTCTTCGACGTTACGTGCCGCACCAAAGAAGCGTTTTGGTTTTTGCAGGGCATTGGCGTCCACACCACCTGTCAAGACCTTGCCGGAAGACGGGATCACCGTATTGTATGCACGCGCCAAACGCGTGATGGAGTCGAGCAGGATGACGACATCTTTTTTGTGCTCAACCAGGCGTTTGGCTTTTTCCAGCACCATTTCAGCCACTTGTACGTGGCGGGTGGCCGGTTCGTCAAAGGTTGAAGCCACCACTTCGCCACGCACTGAGCGAGTCATCTCTGTCACTTCTTCCGGGCGCTCGTCGATCAGCAATACGATCAGAATACAGTCAGGATGGTTGGCCGTAATCGCGTGTGCAATATTTTGCAACATCACCGTTTTACCGCTTTTCGGACTGGCGACCAGTAAGGCGCGCTGACCTTTACCAATAGGTGCAATCATGTCGATCACACGGCTGGTGATGTTCTCTTCACCGCGGATATCGCGTTCCAGCGTCAGTGGGATGGTCGGGAATAGCGGGGTCAGGTTCTCAAACAGAATCTTGTGTTTGGTATTTTCGGGCGCCTCGGCATTGACGCTGTCTACCTTGACCAGCGCAAAGTAACGTTCGCCTTCTTTAGGCGTGCGGATTTCACCTTGAATGCTATCACCTGTGTGCAGGTTGAAGCGGCGAATCTGTGAAGGGGAGACGTAAATGTCGTCGGGACCTGCCAGGTAGGAGGTATCGGGTGAGCGCAAAAAGCCAAATCCGTCAGGCAACACTTCCAGCGTGCCATCACCAAAAATGCTGTCGCCCTTTTTTGCCTTGTTTTTAAGGATGGCAAAAATGAGATCCTGCTTGCGCATACGGCTCGCATTTTCAATGTCGTTGGCGATCGCCATTTCGACCAGTTCGGTCACAGGAAGGTGTTTAAGGTCGGATAGGTGCATGAATAACTCGCAAGATTGAAAAACATCTGAGAGATTGAAAAGGAAACCCGGTTTCGCAGACGTTGAAACCGGGTAAAGAAGTTAGATGTTGCTGTCGATGAACGCGCTGAGTTGAGATTTGGACAAGGCGCCCACTTTGGTGGCTTCAACATTGCCGTTTTTGAATAACATCAGCGTGGGAATGCCACGGATACCATATTTAGGCGGTGTGTTCTGGTTGTCATCAATGTTGAGCTTGGCAACTTTCAGGCGACCCGCATACTCTTTGCTGATCTCATCCAAAATCGGCGCAATCATCTTGCAAGGTCCGCACCATTCTGCCCAGTAATCAACCAGTACCGGAATCGTGGATTGCAATACTTCTTGTTCAAAGCTGGCGTCGCTTAAATGGGTAATGTTGTCGCTCATTATTGCCTCTTAAGATTGGTGAAGGATGTAAGTCAATAGTAGACAGGGTATCAACAGAAAAATTCTGAATGTGTTTGACTAAATATTGTTTAGGCTAAACGTTATTTGAATCAGTTGAATCAATTATTTTTGAATGAGTAATTTGCTGAAAACTGAAATTACTAAAAAGATTGCAGCTAGTATAGCAACAGTTTTCAAGCATAATCAAGTTTTTCCCTGCATTATTGTTTGTAAATGCGGCGTATCTTCATTAAAAACAAGAGGGCTTGATGTTATTTAACATGTTGCGCATCGGATGGCTGAGTCTATGGCTATTATCAAGCATGAGCGAGACCCAGGCGCAGGAGGCGACCAAGGACTGGGTGATGCAGGATATGGCTGGTCATAAACATCAGCTTTCCCAATACAAAGGGCGTTGGCTGGTGGTGAATTACTGGGCCCCCTGGTGTCCGCCCTGTCTTGAAGAAATGCCTGAACTGGTGACGTTTTATGATGCCCATGTTAATCAAAACGTGATGGTGCTCGGGGTGGCGGTCCAGTATGAGTCTGTGGCCTCAGTCAAGAAGTATGCCGATGATATGCTGATTTCTTATCCGGTGGTGCTCGGTGAGGCGCAAAAGCCGACGGCTCACAAGCCTGAAGTTTTGCCCACTACCTATATTTATGCGCCAGATGGCCGCTTGTATCAAGTTAAACGCGGCGCGTTGAGTCGCGCCTGGTTAGAGCAGTTACTCAAGGAATCCGCGTTTAATGTCCCCGTAAAGCCCTAGTCTAAATGTTGACTGCTTCGCCGGCTGGGTTGATCACGCTCAACTGGTTCTCTTTTGCAAACTGCATCAGCTGCTCAAAGCCAGCCGGATTCACGTCTTTAAGCTTCATATCCACAGACAGGCTGCGTACATTGTTGACCAGTTTTGGTTTCAAATAGGGCGAGTAGCGCAGCTTCTTGTCAACGCCAAAGCTGGCATAGGTGCTACACATCCGGTCTACCCAGTCGCTCGGGCGGAAAGGTTTCCCTGCCAGTGTGATGCCTTGAATAATAATTTCCTGAGTTTCCATGCGGATTCCTTAAAAAAAACAAATTAATAGTCAGGGGTAAGCGTTATCAGTATGTGCACTGGGTCGCGTGCAAGGCGCACAGCAAGACTGCAATGTGTCCGCATCGCGACTGATGCCGCCTATCCTTAGTTGGTGTATTCGAAAACCTTGACCACCTTGCTCACGCCTTCGGTGCTTCTGGCGATTTCGACGGCATCATTGGCCTCTTTTTCAGAAACGATGCCCATCAGGTAAACCACACCGGCTTCGGTCACGACTTTAACGACATTGGCCGGAAACATATTTTCGCTGACAAAACGGGCTTTGACCTTGGTGGTGATGTAAGCATCATTGGTGCGGTCACTGATAGAAGAGGCAAAGCCTATGGTTAAGGCATTGTGTATGCTGCGTACGTTTGAGATTTCGCGGGTCAGCGTTTCAGCCTGGGCTTGTTGTCCGGCGTTAGGCACTTCCCCAGTCAGCAACACGATGCGGTTATAGCTGGTCACATTGATATGTGAAGCTTTATCCATATATTGCGACATGCGCTTCATTGTTTTGAGTTCAATATTCTCGTCTTCAACATAAATGCCTGAGGTGCGACGGTCTGCCGCCATTGAGCCACCGACTGCGGCACCGCCAACGACAGCCGGGAAGCAGCCTGTCAATTGCACGGTCAATAATACCAATGCGATCAGTGAGAGTTTTTTGATCATGAGAATTCCTTGTGATGACTAGGTGAAACAAACGGATGAGCTAATGTGACAGGCATTCAAGCATAAAATTCTACGCTTTTTATGTGTCGATTGCATTACGAATCCATTCTGGCGATTGGTAGCTGCTGTTGTCAAACAGAATGGCATCAAACCGGCAGGGCGGCTGGCGATTCAGGCTTTGCAGGTAATACTGCGCGGCGCGCAGCAGTTTTTGCTGCTTGTGATAATGAATACTGTCGGCCGCACTGGTGAATGCCCGGTTGCTGCGCAAGCGCACTTCTACAAACACCAGCGTGTTCTTTTCGTGCATGATGAGGTCAATTTCGCCATAGCGGCAGCTGTAATTTTGTGTCACCAGAGTGAGGCCCTGCTGTTGCAGAAAGCGCGCAGCGGCTTGCTCCGCAGCCAATCCCTGATTGTTTTGATTCAGCTTCATAGGGTTCTCACCAGAATAATGCCTGCATTTGCGTTGTTGAATACGCAATGAAACAACTTAGCGAAATGCCTGCGATGGCATAAAATAGCGCGATGACAGAGTCAGGCACATTATATGTAGTTGCGACGCCTATCGGCAATCTGGGCGATATCACGCAGCGCGCAATCAGCACATTGCAGCTGGTGGATGCGATTGCCGCAGAAGATACCCGGCATACGGTGGGGTTGTTAAGGCATTTGGGCATCAGCAAGCCTTTACTGGCGGTGCATGAACACAACGAGCAGCAATCGGCACAAGGCTTGATCAAGCGTCTGCAGGCTGGGGAGTCGATTGCCCTGGTGACCGATGCCGGTACACCTGCTGTCAGTGATCCTGGTGCGCTGGTGGTGCAAGGGGTGAGGCAGGCAGGATTGGCGGTGGTGCCGATTCCAGGCGTGAGCGCCGTGATTACGGCATTGTCGGCCGCAGGCATCGCACAGCCCGGTTTTTACTTTGAGGGTTTTTTGCCCGCCAGTGGCTCGCAGCGGCGCAAGCGGTTAGAGATATTGAAAACGCTGCCAACCACGCTGGTGTTTTACGAGGCTCCCCATCGCATTGTGGAATGTGTCACTGACCTGACCGCTGTGCTGGGTGGTCACCGTCAGCTGACGCTGGCGCGCGAGCTGACCAAGACCTTCGAGACCATACACACCTGTGGCTTGGCCGAAGCGGTCGCCTGGTTGCAGGCAGACCCCAACCAGCAACGTGGCGAGTTTGTCTTGCTGCTACATGCTGATGTGCAGGAAAAAGCCGAGGGTCTGGATGAGGAAACATTAAGGATACTGCAACGCCTGTTACAGGAGTTGCCCCTCAAGCAGGCGGTGGCACTGGCCACCGATATCACCGGCCAGAAAAAAAATGAACTCTATGAAGCGGCGCTGGCGTTCAAGGCCGCCAATACTCATGAATAAAGGTATGAATGCATGACAACCAAAATTACCCTCACCCGTCCCGATGACTGGCATTTGCATCTCAGAGATGGCGAAGGCTTGAAAGCCGTATTGCCGGATACGGCTAAACAGTTTGCACGCGCCATCGTGATGCCCAACTTGCGGCCACCTGTGACCACCGCCGAGGCCGCGCTGGCTTACTATCAGCGCATTAAACAAGCCTTGCCAGCCGGCATGGTGTTCGAGCCCCTGATGACGCTGTATCTTACAGATAATACGCCTGCCAGTGAAATTGCTGCGGCACGTCAATCTGGGGTGGTGCATGCGGTCAAACTCTATCCGGCGGGCGCTACGACCAACAGCGACTCAGGCGTGACCAGCCTGCAAAAATGTGCAGCCGCATTGGCCGAGATGGAAAAGCAGGGCATGCCCTTGCTGATACACGGTGAAGTCACCGATGGCGATGTCGATGTGTTTGACCGTGAAAAAGTATTTATCGAGCGCCATTTGCAACCGCTGCTCAAGGATTTTCCTGGCCTTAAAGTGGTGTTTGAGCATATCACCACGCAAGACGCCGCCGAGTTTGTGGCGGCCGGGCCAGCCAATCTGGCCGCCACCATCACCGCCCATCATTTGCTGATGAACCGCAACGCCATGTTTACTGGTGGTATCCGTCCGCATCATTACTGCCTGCCGGTGCTCAAGCGCGAAACGCATCGCGCCGCACTGGTCAAAGCCGCGACCTCCGGTTCGCCCAAATTCTTTTTGGGGACAGACAGCGCACCACATCCAAAATCTGCCAAAGAAGCTAGCTGTGGCTGCGCAGGCATGTATACCGCGCATGCGGCGATTGAGCTATACGCCGAAGCCTTTGAAGAGGCGGGCGCGCTGGATAAGCTCGAAGGTTTTGCCAGCTTTTATGGCCCGGATTTTTACCATCTGTCACGCAATACTACTCAGGTGACCTTGCACAAACAAAGCTGGCTGGTGCCTGAGAGCATTCCTTTTGCGGATGATGCGCTGGTGCCGTTGCGCGCCGGGCAGACTGTGGCATGGAAGCTGGTTTAAAGTTGCCAGTTGATCGGCGCTTGGCCCTGTGCAGCCAGATAGTCATTGATTTTGGAAAACTGGTGATTGCCAAAAAAACCACGGTGCGCCGAGAGTGGTGAAGGGTGCACCGATTTTAAAACCAGATGTTTATTGGGGGCTATTATGGCCCCTTTCTTTTGTGCGTAGCTGCCCCACAGCACAAACACCAGGCCTGTCCGCTGTGCATTCAATGCAGCAATCGCCGCATCAGTAAACTGCTCCCAGCCACGGTTCTGGTGCGAACCGGCATTGGCCATTTGTACTGTCAGGGTGGCATTCAGTAACAGCACCCCTTGATCCGCCCAAGGTGTCAGGTCGCCACTCCCACTCATGCGCACCCCAAGATCGGCTTCAATCTCTTTAAAAATATTCATGAGTGAAGGAGGGTGTGCGATGCCTGCAGGCACGGAGAAGCTTAGGCCATGGGCTTGCCCCGGCCCATGGTAAGGGTCCTGGCCGATAATCACCACGCGGACTTTATCGAAGGGCGTGTGATTAAAGGCATTAAAAATCAGAGGGCCTGGCGGGAAAATGGTTTTACCGGCCGCTTTTTCCTGTTGCAAAAAAGCCTTGAGCGAGTGCATATAAGGCTGATCGAATTCTGCGCCAAGCACGGCTTGCCAGGTCGGGTCCAGTTGGCCGGGTTTTTCTGTTGAGGTCATGAGCATTCAAGTCCAGGATAATTCCGCACATTATAGGGTGTTCGTTCAGGCATGGTAAAATAGCAATGAAGCCAACCAGACAGTCGCCGCCTGTGCAAACAGGGGGAGGAAAGTCCGGGCTGCACAGAGCGGGATGACGGCTAACGGCCGTACGCTGAAAGCTGGCAACAGTATAAGGCGAGGAATAGGGCCACAGAGACGAGTAAGCCTCTTTAGTGAGGTGGATGTGAAACGCGGTAACCTCCATCTGCAGCAATATCAAATAGGCTGGCATTTTACGCAAGTAATAAGGCGTGGCTCGCGCTGCCAGCGGGTAGATAGCTTGAGCGTGTGAGTAATTGCACGCCTAGAGGAATGACTGTCAGCTACGCAAGTAGTTACAGAACCCGGCTTACCGGTTGGCTTTACTTTTTATTTCGCGATCACTTTCCAAGTGGTCGCTTCCTTGGCCGTAGATCAGGCCGCCTCACCCATCTATTCCTCAATGAGTCATGTGCTGTGGGCTGTTAAAGCATGCTGGGCCTCGACGGGGCTCTTCCTGACGCAGATGAAGACGCTTAAATCAACAATATAGTAGAGTCTCTACAACGGCTTGATATTCCTTTTAGTTCTACGGGAAGGTATTTGCGGGCTGTCACAGTTGCGGTGATTGATTTTCGATCAGTCTGGCGTTTTGAAAAGACGTGTTAAGGGCAGTCTGGCAGGTAGCCTTTGAAGCTGTGCGTTCGCGAGACTTTCTTGTATAGTTTGCGTATTAATCAATAAAAACGGTGATGGATGATGGGGATGTTGAGTAGCTTGGGCAGGGGGATCATAGCGATCATCATCGCTGTGCTGTCCATTGGCTTGGTGCAGGCCTCTCCTCAATCGATAGAGGGTGTCTGGTCGCTAGTCCATGCCTATAAAGGCGGGCAAAGTCCCCAGCAGTTTCTCTCTGATCCACTGCGTCAAAAGTACGCGCCTGTTGCGACGGTGAGTCCGAGAGGCGGGCATTATCTTTATATTGCTTCGTTTGAAATCAAGACAAACAACGCGTATGTGGTTGATTTCAAAAATACCAGTACCATAGAGTATTTCCAGCATCAGGTGTATGACGAGCAAGGGCATGAGGTGGCGAAGCTGGAAGGGGGGATTGGCCGTCGAATTGAGAATCCCTTTTTCTTGAGGCATGGCCGCAGTGTCAATCTGGCACCAGGTAAATATGTCTTGGCTACGCAACTGATTTCTACCAATTATTTGGCGATTCCCGAGCCTTATTTAGATGATGAGGCCAGCTACATGCATGCCATCAAGCGTGGAAATGCGCTGACGCTGTTTGGCTTGGGGGTCTTTTGGGGGTTGGGCATCTACTATACGGTACTGGCGACCAGCCGTAATCGTAAAGTGGAGGCCATGTATGCCATTTTTATTGCGGGTAATTTTCTTTTTAACAGTGCCGCCCTGCTTGTTCTTTCCGACCTGTTTAATCTTCACTCCATCTATTGGGCTTCGATGCCTATCCTGTTTTCCAGTATTGCGTACATCCTGTTTGTGATGCATTTGCTGGAAATCAACCCGTATCAACACAAGCGACTCTATGCGGCGGGGCGGGTGATTTTAGTGGTGATGATATTGTTTTTGTTGTTGGCCATTGCTTTCCCCAATTGGGCATTGGAATTTTGCCGCTATGAAGTTGGGCTGTTTTTATGTTATGGGCTGGCTACGGCCATCAGGCAAAGCCAGCGTAAAAATGCCACTGCCAAACGCTATTTAATCGCGATTAGCCTGTTTTTTGTGTCGGGGATTATTACGATCAGCCTAAGCAAAATGCATCAACAGTTTGATTTGTATATCGAACATCTGGGCTTGGTGAGTGTGGCCATTGAGGTGGTATTGCTTGCATTGGTGCTTTCTTTTCAATTTGCCCAATTGCATAAAGAAAAAGAAGAGGCATTAGAGGCGCTGGGCATGACGGAGAAAGTAGCCAATTCGGATGCTTTAACCAGCCTGCCTAATCGCTATGCGTTTGTAAAAGCGCTGGATCGGCTACCCATGCAGAGTAGCCTGACCTTTATTGATCTGGATGGACTTAAGTTTTATAACGATCATTACGGGCATGCACGTGGAGATGAGTTGCTGATCTGCTTTGCAAAAAAATATCAGCATTATTTAGGCAGTACGCTCATCTTGTATCGATTGGGTGGGGATGAGTTTGCCGTATTAAGTCACAAAGGTGAGGTGGTCGTTGTAGAGCAGGCGTTGCAAGAGGCGGTTGAAAATATGCGCCGTGAGGGGTTTGAGTTTTCCGGGGCCAGCGCAGGGTCCGCCTATTATTATGAGGTTGATAATATCTCTGAGTTTATGCGTTTGGCGGATATGCGCATGTACGAAAATAAGCGCGTGCGCAAAATACAATAACAAAACAAGAGCCGTAACACGGCAAGATCAGTTGCGCTAAGGATGCCATGTTCATCAGTGCGCAGCATTGGGGCAACATATTGTTAGTCAATCAAGGGGGAATTTATGTTTGCAGCTGCAACAACACGTTCTGCGCTGGTGATGACCATTTTGGCGATGATACTCATCCCATTGATCTCATCCTGGTTTGCTTATCCATCTACGCATCTTCCGCCTGGCTTCGGTATTTTTCCGCCGCAGTTTGTTGAAGACCCGCCTGGCTTTAATTTGATCGTGTTTGTTGTCATTGCTCTGCTCGAAGCCGCGGTCGCGATTTTTTTACTCTTCCCGCAATGGTTTGGCTTTAAGCCTGTCGCACCTTCTCCGCAGCCTGTCCCGCGCGCCCTGCCTTGGTGGTTTTGGGCCGGGATGGTGGTCACGCTGTTTTTCTGGTGGTTGATGTGGGCGCGTACGACCCCGTTTGGTGATCTGGTGTATTACGCGTTCACCCCCATGTGGTGGGGATTTATCTTTGTGCTCGATGGCCTGACATTCCGCTATGCGGGCGGCTACTCGCTGTTTGCCAGCCGCCCCAAGACATTTCTGATCAGTGCGGCTGTCTCGCTAGGTGGCTGGTATTTCTTTGAGTATTTTGATTATTTTGCCTTGGGTAACTGGTATTACCCCAATACAGATGATATTCCTGCATTAAGCCATGCCAAGATCGTATGGATTTTTCTGTTTGCGTATACCACTGTGTGGCCGGCGATTTTTGAGTGGTATACCTTGCTCAATGCGTTTCCAAAATTTGTCGCACGCTATGCACAAGGTCCTGCGCTCTCACTGCCAGCCAAGCCGATGTTATATCTGAGCTTTGTCTTGTTGGCTGCCGTACCGTTCTGGCCATATCCATTATTTTGGGCCATGTGGATTGCGCCTTTAATCGGCATTAGCGCCATATTGATGCTGCTGGGCATCTGGACGCCATTTACCGATGTCGCAAAAGGCAATTGGAGTCCAGTGCTATTAATGGCGCTGAGTGCCATCATTAACGGCTTGTTCTGGGAGGTGTGGAACTATGGTAGCGCGCATCCCGTATTGCCGGTCACCAACCCTAATTATTGGGTATACGATATCCCTTACGTGAATGTAATACATATTTATGTCGAAATGCCGCTGCTGGGCTTTGCCGGGTATTTGCCGTTTGGGGTGCTCGCCTGGGTCATATTTCTCTGGGCGGGCAAGGTATTTGGATTTAATACTGACATTCTCAAGAGCGGTCAGGGACATTAAGGGCTGGCGCCATTGTCCAGTGAAAGTCATCTGGCAGGTTAAGCTGAACTCAGCTTAACCTGTGTCTGTTTACCACTGTTTGCTCAGCATCATGTGCAGGAAAAAACCGCCGTTATTCGCTTCGGTATTTTGTCCGAACACATTGCTATTGTAAGTCACGTCTTTGGGCAGCAGCCATTCGATACCACTAGTGATTTTCCAGTTGGCATCAAGCTTGCGAGCCATGCCCAGCGTGATGTGTTGTTCTAGGGTCGCCGCCAACAGCGCGCTGGAATTTTGCCTGGGTACCGGATTCTTACCATAGTTGTAACCTGCATATAGCGTCGTTTTGTCGTCGTAGCGATAGGCCGCGCCCAGGGCGTAGACCAGTTGATCATGCCAGTTCTGCGGGTTGACCGTTCTCAGTTGACTCGCTGCTGATGGATTGTCAGGATCTTGCCAAGTGGTGGTGACATCCTTAATGGCATCGCTCCATTGTATCCAGTTGATTTTGGCGGAGAGCAGCCAACGGTCATCCGGTTTGAATGCAGCACCAATCGCTACCTCGCGCGGCAGTGCAAACCCCTTAATGCTCAAGTCACGATAACGGACCACCCCAGATGCGCCATTATTCACCAATGATGTCCCGCCAGTCAGTGGCAATTCTGTTTTTTCGGTGTAGCTAAAGCCCAGTGTCCATTGCTCATCCAGTCGATATTGCACGCCTACCTTAAACCCTGGGCGTATCGTATCTGCACCTTTGTTTTTAAACCCTGAAAATACGTTGTTCGGGACAGAAGTGTTGTAAAAAAAACCTTGCTTGATGCTGGCGTAATTGATGCTCAGTACGGCGCCTACGGATAAACGGTCATTCACCTGGCAAGCCATGCCCGGCGTGATTTTGGCGATACCAAACAAAGAGTACATTTCGTCATTGGTGCCAAACGGCGTGTTGATATGCTTAAACACCGCCCCGGCCCCGCCTTGGGTAAAAAAGCCGATGCCCGCAGTACAGGGTAGATCCTCCAGTGCTTGTGCATATCCGCCACCAGCCAATAAGGTATAACGATTATCTGCGTGTTGGTCATTGCGCGCGTCAACCTGTTCGAGATGGGTGGTGCGCAGCAGTGAGCCGTAAGCATCGAACTGCTTGCTTTTGATTTGCACCAGCCCGGCCGGGTTGGTATTCAGTGCGCTGGTATCCCGTGCCACAGCGGTATCCGCTCCGCCCATCAGGGTGGATTCAGCGCCGTAACCAATGAGCAGAATGCCATTGGTTGCCCGCACTGGCAGGCTCAGTGCCATTAAAAGGAGTGGGAGTAAACGGATTGTGCGGAATATCATCGGTGGCATGACTGAGGTCTAATTTTGGCTAGGGTCTAATTGATAAGTTAACTTTTTAACTATGTATTCGGACCCGCCAGTTATACCGCTTTTACAACGTATTTGATTGGGCGATTAAACAGGGATGCATGGGCCAATTTTGCAAAAGCATATCTTTTTTAAGGAAGTTTTCCTATATGTTTATAGCGGTAATCATTGTTGAGTGGTCTGTTTGAGAGGGCCTTAGGCTAAATAAGCGCATGTCAGGCATTTTTAATGGTTTAGCGTCAGTCGTATTATTTGGTTAGAGCAGTTGGTTTGTGTTCCCGTTGCCAGGCATCTAATAGGGCTTCCATTCTCTGCTGGTGGTAGCCGCGCACCACCTCTCCTGCCACTAATAAGACGGGAACGCCGTTTGCCGCCAGTCGCTGGTATTGGCTGCGCGCTTCTTCTGAGGTTTCGATATTCATTTCCTTATAGGGAATGCCTTTCGTTGCCAGCAGTGCGCGCGTTTTTTCGCAATAGGGGCACCAGTCGGTGGCGTAGAGCACCACTTGCCCATGGCTAAAATCTGGTGGCGGGTTCAGGTAAAACCACCAGGTATGCCATTGCATGGCCAGCAAAATCGCTGTCCCTAAAATCAGGAAGTTTAAGCGTGGGGAAAGTTTCATCAAAAGAGTGTATGTGGGATGGCGGGCATGCTTGCCTAGACCTATTTTTTGCCTAAAAAATCGCCAGAAAATACTGTTTTTTAATTATTCAATAATTTCAATGGGATAGCTATCCTTATTAAACAACTTTATGTATTAATTGCGCCAATGCGTTGATTTGAATTGCTTTGTTAAAATGCTCTAAGTCATTGTCTTTAAAAGAGATTTTTTCACCCAAAGTGCTTGCCAAGCACTTTTTTTTTATCTATAGTGTGCAAAAGGGTGATTTTGTGTTGAATTGTGGGAAATTATTCCTTTTTTCAACAAGAAATAGGGTTAAGGATCAAAATTGATGTTTCGCGGGGCGGTACAGTTGAGTTTGGATGCGAAGGGGCGGCTAAGTGTGCCGGCCAAGCATCGTGACGTCCTGACGGCCGGTGGGCAGGGGGAGGTTGTGCTGACTGCGCATCCTCACCGTTGCCTAATTTTGTATCCAAAAGCAGCTTGGGAGCCGATTGAGACCAAGTTGACCAGTTTGTCCAGTTTTAATCCTCAAACCAGTGGTATTCAGCGCATGATCGTCGGTCAGGCAGATGTGATGCATCTGGATTCTGCGGGCCGCTTGCTGGTGAATGCTGTACTGCGCAAATTTGCCAAGCTCGACAAGGAGGTGATGATGGTCGGGCAGGGTAGTCATTTTGAATTGTGGGATCTGGCCGCATGGGATCAGCAGCTGGAAAGCCTGATGGCGGCAGATCAATTACAGATTCCACAAGAACTCGAAGGATTCTCGCTATGACGCGGGGCGCGAAGTCAGCGCCCGCGTCCTTGACGGAAACGTCAGTGTCACCAGCTGCCGCCAGTCATATCACCGTGTTGTTGCATGAGGCGGTGGATGCCTTGAATGTGCGGGCGGATGGCGTGTATGTGGACGGGACGTTTGGCCGTGGCGGACATAGTCGCCGCATTCTTTCCCAACTGGGTAGTGAAGGCCGTTTGATCGCGCTGGACCGTGATCTGGCGGCTGTTGCGCATGGGCAGGCGATTGCTGATGCGCGTTTTAGCATGGTGCATGCGCATTTTTCCTCCATGGCGGGGGTGCTTGAGTCGTTGGGTGTGCAGGCGGTGGATGGCATTTTGCTCGATCTGGGGATTTCGTCGCCACAGATTGATGAGGGTGAGCGTGGTTTTAGTTTCCGTTTTGACGGGCCGCTGGACATGCGTATGGATCAAAGCCGCGGCAAGACTGCGGCACAGTGGCTGGCTGAAATGCCAGAAAAACAATTGGTGGAGGTGATTAAAGATTATGGTGAAGAACGGTTTGCTAAGCAGGTTGCAAGGGCGCTTGTTAAAGAGCGCGAAGATGGGCATGCCATCACCACTACAGGACAACTTGCCAAGATCGTGGCAGGCGCCATCCCCAAGAATGAGCCGGGCCAGAACCCTGCAACGCGCACATTTCAGGCTTTACGGATTTTCGTCAATCAAGAGCTTGAGGAACTCTCGCTAGTGTTGCCGGATTGCTTACGTTTGTTGCGCCCGCAAGGCCGTCTGGCGGTGATCAGCTTCCATTCGCTGGAAGATCGCATCGTCAAACGCTTTATTCAGTCGGAAGCCGATCGTGACAACCTGCCCGCAGGCTTGCCTGTACGCGCCAAGGACTTGCCACAACCACGCATGATGCCCGTGGGCAAGGCGATCAAGCCAAGCAAGGCTGAAGTGGCAGCAAATGTACGTTCACGCAGCGCGGTTTTGCGCGTGGCTGAACGCACCACGGTGCAGTAGTTAAATGATGCCATCGTTCGAACAAGGCTTAGACCAGTGATCCGGCTCAATTTGATTTTGTTTGCATTGACGATTGCGATGGCGCTGGGTGTGGTCACGGCCCAATACAAGGCGCGCAAACTGTATTTTGAGCTGGACCGGCAAGAAATGCTGACCAAACAGTACATGACCGAGTATGACCAGTTGCAAATTGAGCAGAGCACCTGGGCCATGCATTCGCGCCTGGAAGAGTTTGCGACCACCCGGTTGCATATGCACAGCCCGAGCATGCAGCAAACGCAGGTCATTTTGCTGGATGCGCCAGCGGCGCCCTGAGCAGGCGTGACGAGGATCAACAGTCATGTTGCTTAAGGAAAGCCAACACAAGCTGGTCAAGCTGCCGGCCTGGCGCAGAAGAACGCTGCTGGTCTTGCTGCTACTGAGTTTTGTCCTGTTGCTGGGGCGCGGGTTTTACCTGCAAACCTTGCACAAGGATTACCTGATTAAAAAGGGTGAGGCGTTTTCGCGGCGCAAAGTGGTGTTGATGCCACATCGCGGCAAGATTTATGACCGTAACTTCAAACCATTGGCGATCAGCTTGCCAGTGGAGTCGGTATGGGCTAACCCGACCGACGTACAGTTTACGGCGGCGCAGCTCAAGCAAATGGCGAAATTGCTCGAGATGCCACCCAAAGAGCTGCAACAGAAGTTGCAGAAAAAGAAAAAAGAATTTGTGTATATCAAACGGAGAGTGGCGCCCGATGTGGCAAAACAGGTGATGGCGATGAAAGTGCCCGGCGTATTCAGTCAAAAAGAATACAAACGCTTCTACCCAGCGGCAGAAGTGGCGGCGCATATCGTCGGTTTCACGGGCGTGGATGACACCGGCGTAGAGGGCATGGAGCTCTATCGCAACAATGTTCTGTCTGGCACGCCGGGCAAGCGTGACTTTGTGCGTGACCGCAAGGGGCATGTTGTCGAGGATCTGGTCGCGGTCAAACTGCCGCATGATGGTCAGGATCTGGTACTCAGCATAGACCGCACCGTGCAATATGTGGTGCACCGCGAGTTGTCGCGTGCGGTAGAAAAACACAAAGCCAAAGCGGCGGCAGCGGTGGTGCTGGATGCCAAAACCGGTGAAGTGCTGGCCTTGGTTAACATCCCGACTTACAACCCGAACAATCCGGTCAATGTTGCCAGCAAATTGCGTAACTCGGCCATCGTCAATATTTTTGAGCCAGGCTCGACCATGAAGCCGGTCACAGCGGCAGCAGCCATGGAATTTGGCCCTTACCAGCCCGATACCAAAATCCAGACTGCCCCCGGCTTTTTGCGTATTGGGACCGCCACCATTCACGATGCACACCCGAATCAGGTATTGACGGTGTCACAGGTGATCCAGAAGTCCTCTAACGTCGGTTCGGCCAAAATGGCGCTCGATTTAAACCGCGAGCAATTGTGGAACACCTATGTGCAACTCGGCTTTGGCTCACCTACCAAAATCGGGTTCCCGGGTGAGGCCTCTGGCAAGGTGCGTGATTACAAGACCTGGCGTCCGATTGAGCAGGCCACCATGTCTTACGGGCACGGTATCAGCGTGACCTTGTTGCAGTTGGCGCGTGCTTATACCGTGTTTGCCAACGAGGGCGAATTGCTGCCGGTGACACTGAATAAACTCTCCGAGCCACCTGTCGGGCGTCAGGTGTTTTCAGCCAAAGTGGCCAATTCGGTCAAGGATATGCTGGAGCTGGTCGTGCAGCCTGGCGGCACCGCGATCAAGGCGCAAGTCACCGGTTACCGCGTGGCGGGTAAAACCGGCACGGCGCACAAACTCGGTGACCATGGCTATGAGCACGACAAATATGTGGGTTCGTTTGTTGGCATGGTGCCCGCCTCTAATCCGCGCCTGATTATGGCGGTGATGATAGACGAACCGAGCAATGGCGAATACTACGGTGGTAGTGTGGCGGCGCCGGTGTTTAGCGCGGTGATGAATGATGTGTTGCGTATGCTGGTGATCCCGCAAGACGGCAATGCGCTGCCTGTGACGCCGCCTGCGGATGCGGCTGAAGTCAAGGAGGCGATGTGAGTAAATACATTATTCCCGCGCCCGTCCATGGCATCACGGCAGATAGCCGCAAGGTGGAAAAGCATGGCTTGTTCCTCGCTTATCCTGGTCAGCACAGCGATGGTCGCGATTACATTGCCGATGCCATTGCCAAAGGTGTGAATACTGTGATCTGGGATAGTGAGGGCTTTGACTGGAACCCTGACTGGCAAGTCCACAATATTGCCATTCCCGAGCTGAAATATCAGGTGGGCCATATCGCCAGCCAGTTTTACAAAAATCCATCCGAGCAGTTGTGGTGTGTGGGTGTTACCGGCACCAACGGCAAAACCACGGTCACGCATTGGCTGGCGCAGGCTTACCGCTTTTTGCAGCGGCAGTCTGCTGTGATTGGCACACTGGGCAATGGCCTGCTCGAAGACTTGCAGCCCACGCAAAACACTACCCCGGGCCCGGTAGAGTTGCAAAACATGCTGGCCAACTTTGTGCTGGACCAGGTGCAGATGGTGGCGATGGAAGTGTCTTCGCATGGCCTGGATCAGGGGCGTGTGAATGGGGTGGCCTTTGATGTGGCTGTGTTCACCAACCTGACGCGTGATCATCTGGATTACCACCTGACCATGGAGGCTTATCAGGCTGCAAAACGCAAATTGTTTGACTGGCAGACCCTGTCAGCTGCGGTCATCAATCTGGATGATGCCTTTGGTACCAGCTTGATTGCCGAACTGCGCAAGCAGGGCAAAACCGTGATCAGTTATGGTTTGCAACCAGAGGCAGATATTTGTGCCACGGCCGTGACCATGCATGCCACCGGTTTTGAAATCAAGGTGCGTACACCGCATGGCATTGGCGAAGTGCAATTGCACGCGCTGGGCCAATTCAATGTGTATAACGCATTGGCGGTACTGGGCAGCCTGCTGGCCAACCAGGTAGCCTTGCCTGCGGCCTTGCAGGCGGTCTCGGGGCTGGTGCCGGTGGCTGGTCGCATGCAGATGTTTGGTGGTGGCGACCTGCCTCTGGTGGTGGTGGATTATGCCCACACGCCAGACGCGCTGGAGAAAGCCCTGCATACCTTGCGCATGCAAACCCGCGGCAAGCTGACTTGTGTATTTGGCTGTGGCGGTGACCGTGACAGTGGCAAGCGCAGTGAAATGGGGCGCATTGCAGATGAATTGGCCGATCTGGTGTTGATGACCAATGACAATCCGCGCAGTGAGAATCCCTACGCCATTATTGCGGCGATTGCCGAGGGTATGCGCCGTGAAGCCGCGGTCGAGACTGACCGTGCCAAGGCGATTGCATTGGCGGTTAGCCAGGCGAGCAAAGGCGACGTGGTGTTGGTGGCTGGCAAGGGGCATGAGGATTATCAGGAAATCCAGGGCATCCGCTATCCGTTCAGTGATGCGGAGTGGGTACAAAGCGCATTGAAGAAAAAGGTGAACGCATGATTGCGCTGAAAACCATCGCCGAGGTATTGCAAGGCACTTTGCTGGGCAACGACGTCACAGTGACTTCGGTAGATACCGACAGTCGCCGCGTACTGCCCGGGCAATTGTTTGTGGCCTTGCCGGGTGAGAAATTTGACGGCCATGACTTTTTGCCGCAAGTGGCTGCGCAAGGCGCGGTGGCAGCGCTGATCAGCAAGCCCGTAGAGACCGATTTGCCTGCCGTGCTGGTGAAAGACACCCGCCTGGCGTTAGGCCAGCTGGCCAGCTGGTGGCGCCAGCAATTGGCATTGCCACTGATTGCGGTCACTGGCAGTAACGGCAAAACCACCACCAAAGAAATGATTGCCGCGATTATGCAAGTGCATGTCGGCGGCACCGATCTGGTGTTGGCCACCGCCGGTAACTTTAATAACGATATCGGCATGCCGCTGACCCTGTTGCGTTTGCGCGCAACGCACCGGTGCGCCGTGATCGAGATGGGCATGAATCATCTCGGTGAGATTGATTACCTGACGCGTCTGGCGCGGCCAAATGTGGCGGTCATCAATAATGCGGGCACTGCGCACATTGGTGAACTGGGGTCACGGGAAAACATTGCCAAGGCCAAGGGCGAAATCTTTGCCGGATTGGCTGCGGACGGGGTCGCCGTGATCAATGCCGATAGCGACTTTGCCGATTACTGGCGCGGCTTGAATCCTGCGCGCCGGGTGTTGAGCTTTGGCATGCAGCAGGCGGCCGATGTGCAGGGTGAAATGCTGGCTGGTGACAGTCAGTTCAAGCTTAGCTTTCAAGATGAGTCTGTCGAGGTCACGCTGGCCGTGCCAGGTGCTCACAACGTGATGAACGCACTTGCCGCTGCTGCGAGCTGTCTGGCCGCGGGTGTCAGTCTGACCGAAGTGGCGCAAGGCTTGGCCCGGTTTGCAGGCGTCAAGGGCCGTTTGCAACAAAAAACCGCGGCCTGTGGTGCGCGCCTGATTGATGACACTTATAACGCGAATCCGGATTCGATGAAGGCGGCGCTCGATGTGCTCAGCAGCCTGGGCGCGAATAGCGTGTTTGTGATGGGCGACATGGGCGAACTCGGCGCGGATGCTGAGGCCATGCACGCACAGATTGGCCGCTATGCCAAAGACCGGGGCATACGTCAGTTTTATGCACTGGGCACCCTGACTAAAGCCGCTGCGCAGGCGTTTGGGCCGCAGGCACAACATTTTGAGTCATTGCCTAGCCTGGTCGAGGCCTTAAATCAGGCGGTGACTGCGCAAGACATCGTATTGGTCAAAGGGTCACGCTTCATGCAAATGGAGCGCGTGGTACAGGCGTTGGTTGAGGCGCAAGCCACTGAACAGGTGGGGAAATAGGAAGAGTATGTTACTAGAACTAACAAAATGGCTGGCTTCGGATGTGCATGGGTTTCATGTATTCAACTACATCACCTTCAGGGCCGTGCTGGCGACACTGACGGCCTTGGCGATTTCATTCCTGGTCGGCCCGGCCATGATACGCAAGCTGACCGAATACAAAGTCGGTCAGGCGGTGCGTGATGATGGTCCACAAACTCATCTGGTCAAAGCCGGCACCCCGACCATGGGCGGCGCATTGATTCTGGTCGCCATCGCCGTGTCTACCTTGCTCTGGGGCAATTTGCATAACCGCTTTATCTGGGTGGTGTTGATCACTACCTTGGGTTTTGGTGCGGTTGGCTGGGTCGATGACTACCGTAAAGTGGTCTTTAAAAATCCCAAGGGCTTGTCTGCCAAAGAAAAATATTTCTGGCAAAGCCTGATCGGTTTTGGCGTGGCAGGCTTTCTGTACGCGACCTCCAGCACCCCTGTAGAAACCACACTGATTGTGCCTTTCTTCAAGCACCTGGTGTTTCCGCTGAGTGCCACCGGTTTTATTGTGCTGACCTACCTGGTGATTGTCGGTAGCAGCAATGCCGTCAACCTGACCGACGGTCTCGATGGTCTGGCGACCTTGCCTACTGTGATGGTGGGTAGTGCGCTGGCGATTTTCTCGTATGTTGCCGGGCATGCCGTGTTTTCAAAATACCTGGGGATTCCCTATGTGGCTGGCGCCAGCGAGTTGATGGTGTTCTGCGCGGCAATGGCTGGTGCGGGCTTGGGCTTTTTGTGGTTTAACGCTTATCCGGCTGAAGTGTTCATGGGCGATGTCGGCGCATTGGCGCTGGGCGCGGCCCTGGGCGTGGTCGCCGTGATTGTACGTCAGGAAATCGTGCTGTTCATCATGGGCGGCGTGTTCGTGATTGAGACTTTCTCGGTGGCCGCGCAAGTGCTGTATTTCAAATACACCAAAAAAATGACTGGTACCGGCAAACGCATCTTTTTGATGGCGCCTTTGCATCACCACTACGAACAAAAGGGCTGGAAAGAGACACAGGTCGTCGTGCGTTTCTGGATCATTACCATGATGCTGGTGCTGGTGGGATTATCCACCCTGAAATTGAGATAAGACGAAAACGTCATTGTCAGGCAAACACATGAAAAAACACTTCGAACACCAACGCATTGCTGTCCTGGGACTGGGTGATACCGGCTTCTCGGCGTTGCGCTGGCTGCGTGGTATGGGCGCAGAAGTGGTGATGTTTGACTCACGCCCGCATCCGTCAGGCCTGGATCGCCTGCAAGAAGAATTTCCTGAGGTCGAATACCATCTTGGACCTTTTAATAGCAGCTTGCTGGCGGCGATGGATTTGATTGTGGCCAGCCCGGGTGTGGCACTGAAAGAGCCTGTATTGGCCGATCTGATGGCACAAGGCAAAGCCGTGGTCGGTGATGTCGAGCTGTTTGCGCGCTTCCGTGCGCCTTATGCCAAGGTGATTGCCATCACCGGCTCCAACGGCAAAACCACCGTGACCTCGCTGGTGGGCGAAATCTGCAAACAGGCCGGTCTCAATACTATTGTGGCTGGCAATATCGGTTTGCCCGTGCTGGATACGCTGCACATGCCCGCGCCAGACGTTTATGTGCTGGAGCTGTCCAGTTTTCAGCTGGAAACCACGCACAGCCTGGAGATTGATGTTGCCACGGTGCTCAATCTGTCCGAGGACCATATGGATAGATACGACAGCATGACCGATTATGCGCAGGCCAAGGCCCGTATCTACCAGCATGCCCGCATTGCCGTGGTAAATCGTGATGATCCTGCCAGCATGGCCTTGGCTGGTGCCATGCCGCAGATTTCATTCGGCGTTAACCCGGCCCCTAGCATCAATGATTACGGCCTCAATGACGCAGGCTGGCTGTGCGCGGGTAATCGCCACTATATTGAAGCCGATACCCTGCAGATCCGCGGCAAACACAATATTGCCAATGCGCTGGCTGCCATTGCGCTGGCGCAGGCCATCGGCATAGACAAAGTTTCCATCCTGCATACCGTGCAGTCGTTTGCCGGCTTGCCACACCGCGTGGAGTGGGTGGCCAACATTGAGGATGTCGACTTTTACGATGACTCCAAAGGCACCAATGTTGGCGCGACCTGCGCTGCCATCAGCGGCATGCTCAAACAGGGCAAACCACAAAAAGTGGTGCTGATTGCGGGCGGCGACGGCAAGGGCCAGGACTTTAATCCCTTGCGTGATGCCGTGTTGCACCATGCACGCGCTGTGGTGTTGATCGGCCGTGATGGTCCCAAAATTCAACAGGTCTTGCAGCACTTGCAATTGCCTGTGGTCGATGCCGTTGATCTAACCGCGGCAGTGCATATTGCCAAAACACTGGCTGAGGCGGGCGATGCGGTCTTGCTGTCCCCTGCCTGCGCCAGTTTTGATATGTTCCGCAACTACGAACACCGCGCACAGGTATTTGTCGAGGCTGTGAAAGCCATGGAGGCCGCATGCTTGGGCCGTTGATGATGTCGCGTGAGCGCTATAACTCGCCCAGCTATGATCAGTCGCTGGTGTGGGTGGTGCTGTCACTGCTGGCGTTTGGCATGGTCATGGTGTATTCGGCCTCCATCGCCTACGCAGACTCAAGCAAGATGTTTGGCCATAACAGCACCTACTTCCTGGTGCGTCAGGCTTTGTATATTTCTGTCGGCTTGGGGGCGGCCATCGTGGTGTTTCAAGTGCCCATGGCCTGGTGGCAAAAGATGTCGCCCTACCTGTTTATTGCCGGCATTGTGCTGCTGATTCTGGTGTTGATCCCCGGCATCGGCAAAGTGGTCAATGGCAGCCGCCGCTGGATTTCCCTGTTGATCATGAATCTGCAGCCTTCAGAACTTATGAAGCTGTTTATTGCCATGTACGCCTCGGACTATGCCGTGCGTAAGGCCAGCAGCATGCACAGCTTTAAAAAAGGCTTTTTACCCATGCTGGGTGTGATGGTGTTTGTCGGCGTGCTGCTGTTGAAAGAGCCCGATTTTGGCGCGTTTGCTGTCACGGCCTCGATTGCGTTTTCCATCATGTGGCTGGGCGGCGTCAATCTCAAGGTGTTTCTGGCCATGCTGGGCGCCTTGCCATTGGCGGTGATTGGTCTGGTGGTGATGGAACCCTATCGTCTGGAGCGCATGAAAGGCTTTTTGAATCCGTTTGATGATCCATTTGATACCGGTTATCAGTTATCGCATGCCCTGATCGCGTTTGGTCGTGGTGAGTTTTGGGGTGTGGGTCTGGGCGGCAGTGTGGAAAAACTGCTCTACCTGCCAGAGGCACATACCGACTTTTTACTGGCCGTGGTGGCGGAAGAGCTGGGCTATGTGGGTGTGCTGGTCGTGGTCTTGCTGTTTGCCTGGCTGGTGATCCGCGCCTTTAGCATTGCCAAAGAAGCCGTTGCCAATGAACGTTATTACTCGGCCTTGCTGGCACAAGGCATCGGCGTCTGGATGGGTGTGCAGGGTTTTATCAATATGGGCGTGAATATGGGCCTGTTGCCCACCAAAGGCCTGACTTTGCCACTGTTGTCTTACGGTGGTAGCGGCATATTGGCTAACTGCATCGCTTTATCCGTGCTGCTGCGAATCGATTTTGAAAACCGTCGTCTGCAGAAAGGCTTGCAGTCATGACCCGAGCATACACATTACTGGTGATGGCGGGCGGCACTGGCGGCCATGTCTATCCTGCGATGGCCGTGGCCGATGCCTTGCATGCACAAGGCTGGCAGATTGTCTGGCTGGCCACCGAGGGGGGCATGGAAAACCGCCTGATTGCAGACAAACCCTATGAAAAAGCCATGATGACCATGCAAGGCGTGCGCGGTAAAGGAGTGATGGGCTGGTTGACCTTGCCAGTCAAGCTGCTGCGTGCATTTGCCCAAGCCAGGCAAGCGATTGCGCAACATCAGCCCGATGTTGTGTTGGGCATGGGCGGCTTTGCCGCGTTTCCAGGCGGCGTCATGGCCAAGCTGGCTGGCGTACCGCTGGTGATTCATGAGCAAAACTCGGTGGCGGGGTTGACCAATAAAGTGCTGGCCAAGCTGGCAAATCGGGTATTGACCGGCTTCCCCAATGCGTTGGGACCTAAAGGGGAAATGGTCGGTAATCCGGTACGTGAAGGCATTACCACCTTGCCTACACCCGAACAGCGTTTTGCCGAGCATCACGGCGTGTTGCGGGTCCTGGTGGTTGGCGGCAGTTTGGGCGCGGTGGCATTGAACACCTTGTTGCCACAGGCTTTTGCGCAGTTGCCGACCAATGCGCGGCCACAGATCATTCATCAGTCTGGTGAAAAACAGATTGAGGCTTTGAAAAAAGCCTATGCCGAGGCAGGTGTGGCGGCTGATTGCCGCGCCTTTATTCATGACATGGCAGAAGTGTATGCCTGGGCAGATCTGGTGATTTGCCGGGCTGGAGCCCTGACCGTGGCGGAGTTGGCCAATGTGGGCGCTGCCAGCATTCTGGTGCCCTTCCCGTTTGCGGTGGATGATCACCAGACCACCAATGCCGCGTATTTGGCACAAGCAGGCGCGGCGCAGCTGATTCAACAGCGTGACCTGGACATTGGCTCATTGGCCGCCTTGTTGCAAACACTGGATAGAGCCACTTGCCTGGCGATGGCGCAAAAAGCGCGCGCATTGGCCAGGCCACAGGCCACGCGCCAGGTGGCAGCGATTTGCCAGCAACTGGCCGAGAACAACGGAAAACTTAAAGCACTATGAAACATAAAGTCAAAAAAATTCATTTTATCGGCATCGGCGGCTCGGGCATGAGCGGCATTGCCGAAGTGCTGCTGAACCTGGGCTTTGAAGTCAGCGGGTCAGACCTGGCCAGCAATGCCACCACCAGACGCTTGCAAGGGTTTGGCGCCACCGTGTTTCAGGGCCATGCCACCGAGCATCTTGGCAATGCAGATGTGGTGGTGGTATCCAGTGCGATCAATGAAGAAAACCCGGAAATCATCGCCGCGCGTGCGCGCAAAGTGCCCGTGATTCCGCGTGCGGTCATGCTGGCCGAACTCATGCGCTTCAAGCAAGGCATCGCCGTGGCAGGCACGCATGGCAAAACCACCACTACCAGCCTGATTGCCAGCATTCTGGCAGAGGCCGACATGGACCCGACCTTTGTGATTGGCGGCAAGCTTGAAGCGGCCAGCGCCAATGCGCGCTTGGGTACCGGTGAATTGATCGTGGTAGAGGCGGATGAGTCTGATGCGTCGTTCTTGCACCTGACCCCGATCATGGCAGTGGTGACCAATATCGACCAGGACCACATGGACACTTACGAGCACAGTTTTGACAAACTCAAAACCGCGTTTGTCGAGTTCTTGCAGCAGATTCCTTTCTGGGGCATGGCTGTGTTGTGCATCGATGACGCCAATGTGCGTGAAATCCTGCCGCGCGTCACCCGGCCGGTGACCACCTATGGCACGCACGAAGAGGCCGTGATTCGCGCGGAAAATATTGTTGCCGACAACGGCAAGATGCATTTCACCCTGGTGCGCAAAAACGGCGTGACCGTGCGTAATGAAGTGACTTTGAACCTGCCCGGCCACCACTATGTGCTGAATGCGCTGGCGGCAATTGCGATTGCTACTGAGTTGAATGTACCGGATGCCGCCATCCTCAAGGCGCTGGCTGAGTTCCGCGGGGTGGGCCGTCGCTTTGAGCGTTATGGTGAAATCCCGATCAGTCAAGGCGGGCCTGCCGGTGGACACTTCACGCTGGTGGATGACTACGGGCATCACCCGATTGAAATGCAGGCGGTGATTGCAGCCGCGCGCGGCGCCTTCCCGGGTCGCCGTCTGGTGCTGGCCTTCCAGCCGCACCGTTATACCCGCACCCGCGACTGTTTTGAAGATTTTGTAAAAGTACTGTCGACCGTGGATGCCTTGCTGTTGACCGAAGTGTATTCGGCGGGCGAATCACCGATTGTGGCGGCGGATACGCGCAGCCTGATCCGCGCCATCCGCGTCAACGGCAAGGTGGAGCCTCGCTTTGTGGAAACCACCGAAGAGCTGCCTGCAGCCATTCTTGAGAGTGTGTTGCCTGGCGATGTGGTGGTAGTGATGGGCGCTGGCAATATCGGTAGCGTGGCGGCCAAAACACGGGAAATGGCTAGCGTATGAGTGCCACCCGTGTGAAAACCTCAGGCTTGCAAGTGCTCAAGAACGAGCCTTTGGCCCGCTATACCAGCTGGCGTGTCGGCGGCCCGGCGGATCGCCTGGTGCTGGCTGACAGCGTAGAAGCCTTGCAGCAGTTTTTGCAGCAATTATCGGCCAGCGAGCCGCTGACTTTTATTGGCCTGGGTAGCAATCTGCTGGTAAGGGATGGCGGAGTGCGCGGCACAGTGGTGGTCATGCATCAGGCGCTGCAAGCGCTGGAGATGCACGGTGAGCGTATTTATGCGGATGCTGGCGTGACCTGCGCCAAACTGGCGCGCTTTGCTGCCAGCCAGGACCGCGTTGGGGCCGAGTTTATGGCTGGCATTCCGGGCACCGTCGGCGGTGCACTGGCGATGAATGCCGGTTGTTACGGAGGAGAAACCTGGCAATGGGTGGATCAGGTAAAAACGATTAACCGTGCCGGCATCGTGCAAACCCGTGCAAAAGTTGAATACCAGCCCAGCTATCGTCATGTGGCGCATCCGGCGGCAGATGAGTGGTTTTTGGGCGGCTGGTTTGCAGTGCCTGCGGGGGATGGCAAGGCCTCAGCCGAGCAGATTAAGCAGTTGCTGGCCAAGCGCTTGGCCAGCCAGCCACTGAATATGCCGAGTGCAGGGTCTACCTTTAGAAATCCTGAAGGCGATTTTGCTGCGCGGCTGATTGAAGCTTCAGGGTTGAAGGGGGCCACCATCGGTGGCGCGCAGGTCTCTGAAAAGCATGCCAACTTTATTGTGAATCTGGGGCAGGCCAGCGCGGCGGATATTGAAGCCCTGATTGAGCACGTGAAAACCACCGTGCGCGCCAAACAGGGCGTGGCATTGATGCAAGAAGTAAAAGTAATTGGGGAAGGTGTTTTACAAGCATGAGTACAAGTCAGTCTCAATTTGGCAAAGTGGCCGTGTTGTTCGGCGGTCGTTCCGGCGAGCGTGAAGTGTCGCTCAAAAGTGGCTCGGCTGTGCTGGCGGCCTTGCAGCGCCAGGGCGTGGATGCGCATGCCTTTGATCCGGCCAGCCAGGACTTGTCGGCGCTCAAGCAGTTTGACCGTGCCTTTATTGCCTTGCATGGCCGCTTTGGTGAAGACGGCACCATACAGGGGGCGCTTGAGTTAATGGGCATCCCTTATACCGGCAGCGGCGTCATGGCGTCGGCACTGGGCATGGATAAGTGGCGCACCAAGTTGTTGTGGACGGCTGCGGGTGTGACCACGCCTAACTATGTGCTCATGGATGACAGTACCCATGTTGAAAATGTCGTCACGGCACTGGGTTTGCCGCTGTTTGTGAAACCGGCCAATGAAGGTTCCAGCATCGGTGTCAGCAAGGTCAAGCAGGCGGGGGATTTGCAGGCAGCCTATGCATTGGCCAAACAGTCAGACCCGCTGGTGATTGCCGAGCAGTTTGTCGGTGGCGGTGAATATACCGTCGGTATTCTGGGCGAGACCGCACTGCCTGTCGTGCGCATTGTGCCCAAAAACGAATATTACGATTACGAGGCCAAGTATTTGCGCGACGACACCGAGTACCGCTGCCCTTGTGGCTTGTCTGCCGAGCAGGAGCAACAGATCCAGGCCGAAGCCGTGCAGGCGTTCAAGGTGCTGGGCTGCAAAGGCTGGGGACGGGTGGACTTTTTGATGGATGAGGCCGGTAAACACTATTTTCTGGAGGTGAATACCAGCCCGGGCATGACCGATCACAGCCTGGTGCCGATGGCAGCAAAAGCGGCCGGCATGGACTTTGATGCCTTGGTGATCCGTATTTTGCAACAAACCTTGCGTGACGCGTAACGAGGACGACTGAGACGATGTGGGATAGACCAACATTGCTGAACTGGATCGCCAACCTGCTGTTTTCACTGGCAGTGGTGATGTTGTTGTACGCCTTGTTGTTTGTGGTGTTGCATTTGCCCATCTTCCCGGTCAAGCAGGTACAGGTGGAGGGCAACCTCGATCATGTGAACCATGAGCAGATCCAGCTCATCGTGCGCAAATACCTGAAGGGCAATTTTTATACGCTGGATTTGCAACGCACGCGTACCGCTTTTGAAAAACTGCCCTGGGCGCGCAAGGTGGCCGTCCGTCGCCAGTGGCCAGACACTATTGTGGTACAGATTGAAGAGCATCAGGCCCTGGGTCGTTGGGGTGGTGTGGCATTGGTTAACAAGCATGGCGAACTGTTTCAGGCCGCCTCAGATGAGCAATTGCCCACCTTTTATGGGCCGGGCGATGCCGTGAAAGAAGTGGCGCAAGGCTATGCCAGTTTTGCACAGATGCTGTCAGGCACACCGCTACAGATACAGCAACTGAGCCTGTCCTCGCGCCGTGCCTGGGAAATTAAAACAGCGGATGGCCGCCAGATGATGCTGGGGCGTGAAGCCGCGAAACAAAGATTGCAACAGTTTGTGACGGCTTACCGTCAGCAAGCAAGTATTGCAGAGAGCGACTGGCGTTATGCCGATTTACGCTACCCGAATGGCTTTGCCTTGCGCATGCCACGGCCTGGGGCGTAGGCGGCACATTGCCAGAAAGAAGGTCAAGGAAAACACATGAGTAGAGTCAGAGAAGATAAAAATTTGATCGTGGGGCTGGATATCGGCACCTCGAAGATTGTTGCGATTGCGGCAGAGATTTTGCCGGAAGGCACCCTGAAAGTGATCGGGGTCGGGCAGCATGCTTCCCGTGGCTTGAAAAAAGGCGTGGTGGTGAATATTGACTCCACCATGCAGGCGATTCAGCGCGCGATTGAAGAAGTGGAGTTGATGGCGGATTGCAAGATCAATACCGTGTACTCCGGCATTGCGGGCAGCCACGTGAAAAGCCTCAATTCGCACGGCATGGTGAAAATCAAAGAGAGCGAAGTCTCGCAGATGGACATCGACCGCGTAGTAGAAACCGCCCGTGCGATTGCCTTGCCGGCAGACCAGCAGATTCTGCATATCCTGACCCAGGAATTCATTATCGACGGTCAGGAAGATGTGCGCGAACCGCTGGGCATGAGCGGCATCCGCCTCGAAGTGCGGGTACATATTGTGACCGGCGCCATTGCCGCGGCACAAAACATCGTCAAATGCATCAAGCGCTGCGGCCTGGAAGTCAGCGACCTGATTTTGCAGCCACTGGCTTCCAGTGAGTCAGTGCTCACTGATGATGAAAAAGAGCTAGGCGTATGTCTGGTGGATATCGGTGGCGGTACCACAGACCTGGCGGTGTTCAAGAATGGCGCGATCCGCCATACCGCAGTGATCCCGATTGCCGGTGACCAGATTACCAATGATATCGCGGTGGCCTTGCGCACGCCGACGCAGTCGGCAGAAGAGATCAAGGTCAAGCATGGCTGTGCCTTGCGTCAGTTGGCCGACCCACGCGAAGTGGTGGAAGTACCTGCGGTGGATGGCCGTGAGCCACGCCAGTTGTCCTGTCAGGCATTGACCGAGGTGATTGAGGACCGCGTCGAAGAGATTTACGAGTTTGTGCAGCAAGAGCTGCGCCGCAGTGGCATGGAATCCATGATTGCTTCCGGCATCGTCATTACTGGCGGCGCGGCACAAATGCGCGGCATGGTCGAGCTGGGCGAAGAGATTTTCCATACCCCGGTGCGTCTGGGTGTGCCGCGCTATGTGGAGGGCTTGTCAGAAGTGGTGGGCAATCCACGCTATGCCACCGGCATCGGCTTGTTGCTGATGGCCAAACAGCAGGTGGAGAAACAAATGGTAGGCGATCTGCAATCCGGGTCATTTGGCAGATTGTTTGAACGAATGAAGCGCTGGTTTACCGGCAATTTTTAGGTTTTTATTGTTTTTTTAATGTGTTTTAGGGCGAGTGTGCGGGGCAAACCAAGCACTCAAATAATAGGCAATGGAGGGTGAGTATGATTGAGATTTTTGACAAAGAGAATGATGGCGCCGTGATCAAGGTGATTGGGGTCGGTGGTTGCGGTGGAAACGCCGTAGAGCACATGATGACCAAGAGCGTGACTGGCGTTGAGTTTATTTGCGCCAACACGGATATGCAGGCCTTGAAAAAGAGCCATGCCAAAGTCGTGCTGCAAATTGGTTCTGACATTACCAAAGGTCTGGGCGCTGGTGCCAAACCGGAAATCGGTCGCGAAGCCGCGCTGGAAGACCGCGACAGTATCGCTGAAACCATTGATGGTGCAGACATGCTGTTTATTACCGCAGGCATGGGTGGCGGGACTGGTACTGGGGCTGCACCTATCATTGCAGAAGTGGCGCGTGAAATGGGCATCCTGACCGTGGCCGTGGTGACCAAGCCTTTTGCGTTTGAAGGCAAACGTGCCAAAGTTGCACAGGAAGGTCTGGAAGAACTTTCCCAATATGTAGACTCTCTTATCGTTATCCCTAACGAAAAGCTGATGGACGTGCTGGGTGAAGACGTGACCGTGGTAGAAGCTTACCGTGCAGCCAATGACGTTTTGCACAATGCCGTGTCTGGCATCGCTGAAATCATCAACTGCCCAGGCCTGGTGAACGTGGACTTTGCTGACGTACGCACCGTGATGTCCGAAATGGGCATGGCAATGATGGGCTCTGCAGAAGCCAGCGGTCCGAACCGTGCACGGATTGCCGCAGAACAAGCGGTTGCCAGCCCATTGCTGGAAGACGTGAATCTGGCCAATGCGCGTGGCGTACTGGTGAACATCAGTGCCAGCGGCAGCTTCAAGATGCGTGAATACTATGACGTGATGAACACGATCAAGGAGTTCACCGCAGAAGATGCGACCGTGATCGTCGGTAACGTGATGGATGAAAGCATGGGCGATAACCTGCGTGTGACCATGGTGGCCACCGGCTTGAATGGTTCCGTGGGCAAACGCCAGGCCAAACCTGAGCTCAAGGTGATGACGACCCTGCGTGATGGTACGACTAACCAGCCGATCTTCAACACGGTTGAAGAAGACGAGCCAGCCGTATTCACCAGCAACAGCCGTCGTGCGCAGGTCGAAGCCATGAAGAACTCCGGGATTGAGGAATACGATATTCCGGCATTTTTGCGCAAGCAGGCTGACTAATGATGCCCCTGGCGGAACCGGGTGCAACACAGGGAAGGCCAGATGAATCATGAGTGAGTACAGCGATTGGCTTATAATGTCGCCAATCATTAACAGTAGAGAAAACCATGTTAAAGCAACGCACGCTTAAACAATCGATCAGCGCCACTGGCGTTGGGCTGCACAGCGGTGAAAAAGTCACGCTGACGCTCAAGCCTGCGCCCGCTGATCACGGAGTGGTGTTCCAGCGCATCGATTTGCCCGATGCGCCTGCCATGCGGGTTGCCCCGACGGCAGTGAATGACACTCGCCTGAGCTCCGCCCTAGAGTTTTCAGGTGCGCGCGTGGCTACCGTGGAGCATTTAATGTCTGCCCTCGCCGGTTTGGGGGTAGACAATGTATTGATAGAACTGACGGCTGCCGAGGTGCCCATCATGGATGGCAGCTCGGGACCGTTTATCTATCTGTTGCAAACGGCCGGACTGGCTGAGTTGGAGGCACCGAAAAAATTCGTGCGTATCCTCAAGCCGGTAGAAGTAAGCGAAGGCGATAAATGGGCAAAATTTACGCCGCACCATGGCTTTAAAGCCGAATTTACCATTGATTTTGCACATCCCGTGTTCGAGTTTTCTGGTAAAACAGTCACCATTGATTACGACAGCCAGAGCTATGTGGACGAGATCAGCCGTGCACGCACATTCGGGTTTATGCATGAGGTCGAATACCTGCGGGCCAATGGGCTCGCCAAAGGCGGCAGCCTTGACAACGCGATTGTGCTCGATGAATACAAAGTCCTCAACGGCGGTGGCTTGCGTTATGAAGACGAATTCGCCAAACACAAAGTCCTCGATGCGATTGGCGACTTGTATATTCTGGGCTATCCGATTGTCGGACAGTTTACTGCGTTCAAATCGGGCCACGCCTTGAATAACCAGTTACTGCGCGCCCTGCTGGCCGATGAAAGCGCCTGGGAATACTGTACGTTTGATAACGACGCCCATGCCCCGGTTGGCTTTGTCAAACAACGCGACTATTTTAGTCCGGCGCCGCTGTTACCGGCGTAAACCGCGTCCAGGCAGATCACAATGTGGTGGATACGAATCTTGTTTGCCGTGCTGGTGTTGAGCACCCTGATCCTGGGCTTGCTGAGCTGGCAGACCGGGCAGCCACGCTACTGGCGCTGGCTCAAGGCAGTCTGGCGCGGTGGGTTTGTGGTCATCCTGTTGTTGTTGCTGTTCTTTTTCCTCAGTCGATTGGCCAGAATTTGAAATTGATCACGCCATCACGTGATCGTTAATGCATGAAGACTAGATTCCCCATTTTCGTGGCACTGGCTGCCGCGCTGTTCATTTTCGCGACTGCTGCATTCGCTGGCGACGCCGAGGTCTATGCACAGGCCAAACAGGCCTATCAAACCAGAAACCTCGCCCAATTATCCGAAGCTACTGATACGCTCAGGCAAAAGCGCTCGCCGTTGCTGCCTTATCTGCAATACTGGCAGATGATCCTCACACTGGATCAACTCTCTTACAACCAGGTCCAGGCGTTTTTGCAGGAAAACAATGAATCCTTGCTGTCGCAGCGTGTGCGTGAGCTGTGGTTGAAACGACTGGGCCGCTTGCAGTTCTGGGACCAGTTTATTGAAATGCGTGCGCAAATGCCCATGTATTACAGCCTCAACGATGTGGGTAACCAGTGTTACCAGATTCAGGCCGGGATCGCCATGGATGATCCGAATGCCTACGAGGACGGCAAGAAACTGTTGCTGGCGGGCAAAGACCTGCCGCCCGATTGTCAGGGCATGCTGGAAGCCTTGCAGCAAGTGGGCGTACTCGACGAGAAGTTGTTACTGACACTGTATCGGGACGCGCTGTTTGCCAACAAGCCCGGCTTGGCCAAAACAATGGCCAAACGCAGCAGCAAAACAGATGCTGCGCTGTTTAAACAACTGGACGAAGTCACGCAAAACCCGGCGTTGGCGCTGAAAAAAGGCACGATTCAGGACCGCAGCGCTTATGGCCGGGCGTTATACATGTATATCATCCATAGACAGGCCAAGGCTGAGATCGAGGTCGCGCGGGCCAGTTATCAAAAATATAACGGCTTGCTGGATGCTGAAGAAAAGCAACTGGTTCAGGCTTATATCGCACTGGAGGCGGCACGTAAACACGCGCCGGAAGCCTTGCAAAGTTTTAACAAAGTGACTGCCTCTGTGCTCAATAACGAGCAGTGGGAATGGTATGCACGGGCCGCTTTGCGTCAGCAGGACTGGAACCAGCTGCTGAAAGTGATCTCTGACATGCCGCCGGTCTTGGCCGAAGAGGCCGCCTGGCGGTACTGGAAAGCACGTGCGCTGCTGATGAAGGGAACGCCCGCAGAAGCCAATGCCTTGTTGGCTAAACTCTCGCAGGAGCGGCATTTTTATGGCTGGCTGGCCGCTGAAGAGTTGGGGCCAATGCTGGGTGAACCGACGGCCACTTATCAACCCGCTGACGACGAAGTCCGGCAGTTTGCACGGCAGCCGGCAGTCAAACGCATGGAAGCCTTGTTTGACGTCGAGGCACGCTACGAGGCCAGGCTGGAGTGGATGTACCTGCTGGAAGCGCTGGATGATCCCGGACGCATTGTCGCCGCACAATATGCCATGCTGAAAGGCTGGTTTGACCTGGCGGTGCTGGCGGCAGACAAAACCAGCCGTACCCATAATTTTGAGTTGCGTTACCCCACGCCCTACCGCGATTATCTGCAAAAAGCCTCTCGCAGCCGGGAGATTGATGAAGCCTGGGTCTATGGCATTATCCGGCAGGAGAGTCGGTTTATGCACTACGCCAAGTCATCGGTGGGCGCAGGTGGTTTAATGCAGGTGATGCCTGCTACCGCCAAATGGATCGCCAAAAAACTCGGCTTGAATAGCTACCATGATGGCATGCTGCATGACATCGAAACCAATGTGAATCTGGGCACTTATTACATGCGCTACACGCTGGATACGTTTAATGGCCAGGAGGTGATGGCCACCGCCGCCTACAATGCCGGCCCGAGCCGTGCACGGCGCTGGGCGGCCACTACGCCGCTCGAAGGCGCAATTTATGCTGAAACTATCCCGTTTAGCGAGACGCGCAATTACGTGAAAAAAGTACTGGCCAATGCGCATATGTACGCTGCGCGTCTGGGCTTGCCGGTGGTGACACTCAAAAAACGTCTGGGGACGATCCCCGCACGCAGTGTGGCAGAGGCTGACACGGTCACCACCACGATCACGATTTCAGAGCAAGAGTAAGCGGCGGTTTTTCGGTACAATAAGCAAATACGAACTCAGTTAACGCAAGACGCATCAGGAACAAGCAAATGAAGACAGTCACAGTGTTGGGTGGTAGCGGTTTTGTTGGTAGCAGTGTGGTCGCCAGGCTAGATCAGGCCGGTTACCAAGTCAAAGTGCTGACGCGGCGTCGCGAGCAGGCCAAGCACTTGATTTTGCTGCCTAATGTGCAGGTGGTTGAGTGTGATATTCATGATCACGCCGCCCTCAAGGCGCAATTGCAGGGCAGTGATGTGGTGATCAACCTGATTGGCATCTTGCATCAAACCCGTGATAACGCCTTTGAAAAAATGCATCACCAGTTTCCACGCCAGGTCGCGCAATTGTGCGAAGCGTTGGGGATTCCGCGTTTGCTGCATATGAGCGCCCTGCAGGCTTCTGCCAGTGCCCCCAGTGAATATTTGCGCAGCAAGGCCGCGGGGGACAGTGCCGTCATGGCGTTCAGCAAAAAACTGCATGTGACCATCTTCCGGCCTTCAGTCATTTTTGGCACGCGTGACCGTTTTATCAACCTGTTTGCCAAGCTGATCCAATGGATTCCCGTGCTGGCACTGGCCATGCCCAATGCCAAGTTCCAGCCGATTTGGGTGGAAGACGTCGCTGCCGCCATGGTGAATGCTGTCGATGAGCCTGCGACCTATGGCAAGACTTATGAGCTGGGTGGCCCCGCCATCATGACCTTGCAGCAAATCATTGAGGCGGTCATGAAAACCATCCATGTGCAGCGCCCCATCCTGGGCTTGAGCCTGCGCATGTCCCTGCTGCAAGGCAGCTTTATGCAGCTGTTGCCCATCAAGCTGATCTCACGCGATAACGTCAAATCCATGCAGGTCGATAATGTGTGCCAGCAACCGATGGCCAACGAACTGTGTGTGGTCCCGACGGATATGTTCGCCGTGATTTCCGGGTATCTGGTCAAAAACAATCCGCGGGGGGCTTATGATCAGTTCCGCGCGGCCGCTGGGCGTGTCATCAACGCCAGACGTTGATTGCGTACAGGGCTGCCTGTCATGCAGATTTACCAGGTAGGGGGCGCCGTGCGGGACAGCCTGCTCGGCCTGCCCGTCAAAGACCGTGACTATGTGGTGGTGGGTGCCAGCCCCGAACAAATGCTGGCCGCAGGCTACCGCGCAGTCGGCAAGGATTTCCCGGTTTTTTTACATCCCCAGACCCAGCAAGAGTACGCGCTGGCGCGTACCGAGCGCAAAACCGCCAAAGGCTACAAGGGCTTTAGTGTTCACGCCGATCCAGACGTGACCTTGGAGGAAGATCTCGCTCGCCGTGACTTCACCATGAATGCCATTGCCCAGACCGCGGAGGGTCAACTGATTGATCCGTTCGGTGGCCAGGCAGATATTGAAAAAAGAATCTTGCGGCATGTGACAGCCGCGTTTAGTGAAGATCCGGTCAGAATCCTGCGTGCTGCCCGTTTTTTAGCCAGATTTACCGATTTTACTGTGGCACCTGAAACCATGGTGCTGATGCGCGAGATGGTCGCTGCAGGCGAGGTGGATGCCCTGGTGCCCGAGCGCGTCTGGCAAGAGATCGCCAAAGGCCTCATGGAGTCCCAACCGAGCCGCATGTTTGAGATGCTGCGTGCTTGCGGCGCGTTGAAAATCATCTTCCCAGAGCTGGACCGATTGTGGGGTGTACCGCAAACCGCCACTTATCATCCTGAAGTGGATACCGGCATCCATATCATGATGGTGATTGATTACGCTGCGACGCAAGCCTTTAGCCTGCCTGTACGCTTTGCGGCACTGACCCATGATCTGGGCAAGGGCACTACGCCTGCTGAAGTGCTGCCGCGCCATCTTGGCCATGAGTTGCGCAGCGTTGATCTGATTAGGGATGTCGTGGCCCGCCTGAAAGTGCCCAATGATTGCAAGGATCTGTCATTGGTGGTGGCGAAATATCACGGCAAATTGCATGCGGCGCGGCAAATGAAGGCAAGTACGCTGCTGCATTTTCTAGAGGAGCTGGACGCATTCAGACAGCGCAGCCGTTTTGAGGATTTTCTCAAGGCCTGTGAATGTGACAGCCGAGGCCGGCTGGGATTAGAGCGATGCCCACTGGAGGATGCCGAGCACCTGAGCCGCGCATTGCAGGCGGCCTTGACCGTAGACGCAGGTGCGATTGCCAAACAATGCCAGTCACCTGTGCAGATCAAACAAGCGGTGGCGGAAGCCAGAACACAGGCCATCCAGCAGGCCATGCATCTGCATTAACCAGTCCGCGACCGTTTAGGGTCTAAACCTCTTCCTGCAAGACTATCCGGTTTCTGCCTTGATGCTTGGCGTGATACATCAGTCTGTCTACATCCGCCAAAAAATCATTCATCTGGTCTGTTGCTGAGGGGATGATACTGCCCACCCCCACACTGATGGTGAGCAGCTGACTGACGGCTGAGTGGGCATGCGGAATCTGTGCCTTGAAAATCAGATGGCGGCAACGCTCAGCAATCTTGCCTGCGGAAACAAGATCGGTCTCCGGTAAGATCCAGGCAAACTCTTCGCCGCCAAATCTGGCAAAAAAATCATTTGCACGCACGCCGGCATGAGACAAGAGGCTGGAGACTTGCTTGAGTATCTCATCACCTTTCAGATGCCCGTAAGCATCATTGAATTGCTTGAAATAGTCGATATCTATCATGATCAGTGCCAAGGGCTGCTGATGTCGGCTGGCTTCCAGCCATTCTTTTTCCAGCACGCTGTCAAACATGCGGCGGTTGGCGACGCCAGTCAGGCTATCCTGATAGGACAGCACTTCAAGTTGTTTTTGCAAATCCAGTAATTGTTGTTCTGTTTGTTTGCGTTCGCTGATATCAAACATAAAGCCAATCAGTGCCTCGGGCTCGCCGTTCGCAGCACGGATCACATGTACCACATCGCGTATCCAGACAAAGCCACCGTCAGCCGTCAGTGCGCGGTAGTCGGCTTCATGATCCAGGCCTTGCAGTGATTGCGAGATACAAAAATTGAATACCCGATCGCGGTCTTCCTCGTGCATGCGTGCGGCCCAGTCCCCTGCGGATTGCCAGCTGTCCTGTGTCCAGCCGAGTAAGGACTCAATTTGTGGGCCAATATAAGTGAACCGTTTGGAGGCCCAGTCTAATTTCCATGGAATGGCTTTGGTGGATTCCAGCAATGTTTTATAAGTATCGTTATCTTGAGGGGGCAGTACGTGATCCATGGCGAAAACGGTGGTGTGATAAATTGATTAAGGGTAGCGGACGGACAGCAGGATCGCAATAGCCAATTCAGGCTTGCTGCCCAAGAAACGCGTTCACTTCATGGGCCAGGGCTTGCCCTAATTGCAGATGTTGTGTTACATCCAGATGCACGCCATCTATTTCACTGGCGGTGACGATGCGCCCTGCATCGACAAACAGGCAATCCATCGCCTGGCTGACTGCGCGGTAAGCCGTGGCCAGTCCCTGGCATTTTTGTGCGGCGCCAGCAAACTTTTCTGCAATCGGTCCTTGTGGTTGAGTGATGAGTGGTGGTGCCACGATCATGACTTGTGGGACAGGCATGCCTGATTCTATCGGGGCTTGCCGTATGGTGGTGACCAGGCTGGCCATGCCTTGCGCGGCGTGCCAGGCGGTGTGCGGATGCATGGACTGAAAGTCATTGGTGCCCAGCATGAGGATGACCAGCGCCAGCGGCGAATGGATTTCGATACGCTGCGCCAACCCTTGCTGGCCGTTGCGTCCGGGTTTGAACGGGTCTTCGAACACCGTGCGCCTGCCATTCAGGCAATCTTCAATCACGCGCACGCGTTGCTGCATTTGACTCAGGCTGATTTCGAGGACCCCAGGCCAGCGCTGCTCAAACGGCAGGCGCTGACGGGTATTGGGGATGATGCCCCAGCTTAACGAGTCTGAGTAAACCAGGATGTGCTGCATTGCTTCACCTCACCAAGGGAGCATGCAGTATAAAGCAGACGCTGGTTTTGATAAAACAGGTGAATATTCAGCTAGTGAATATTCAGATAGTGCTGAATGGCAAATTTGGCCAGGAATCCGACCAGCCCCAGCGTCAGGGCCAGAAATAAGGCAAAAGTGCCGGTTTTGCCCGCTTTGGATTTCCAGGCCAGGTTGCCCACAATAAAGACAATAAACAGCATGAGGAACGCGAGGCCCCAGGACATGCCAAACTCGGTGAGTTGGGCTTCATTCATGCCAAAAATAGTGGTTTCCATCCGTGATACTTTCTGTTGAAACTTATTGCAGGCAGCCCGTAATCAGCTGGGCCAAGTGTTGCTCAAGATTGTCGCTCGGTTTGCGTTTGAATCCGCTTTTGGCAAAAGTATGCCAGCGGCCCAGCACAAAACTGATCATGGTATTGGCCGCCGTGCCGGCATCATTGATTTTGTGACCCTGAGCTTCGGCAATGCGCAACGATTGCTTGAGGCTGGCTTCTAACCTGTCCAGCAATTGGTTGATACGTAATTGCAAGGCGTCATCTTCATTGACCAGGGCATCGCCAATCAACACCCGTGACATGCCGGGATTGCGCTCGGCAAACTTGAGCATGGTTTGCAGCATCAGCTGTACTTGCTTGAGGCCATCGGTTTCGTCGGTGGTGATTTTGTTCATGACACCAAACAACGCGCTTTCAATAAACTCGATCAGGCCCTCAAACATTTTGGCCTTGTTGGCAAAGTGGCGGTAAAGTGCCGCCTCGGAAACATCGAGTTTGGCAGCCAGGGCTGCCGTGGTGACTTTTTCGCCACGTGGTGTTTGCAGCATGCCTGCCAGGGTTTCCAGAATTTGCTGTTTACGGTTTGCGCGTGCTTCTTTATTGATGGTAGCCATAATGATGTGGGAGCCTGAGCCTGATCGTTAGGTGGTTATTTTGACCCGTATTTTAACCTTATTCACCGGCGGCGGGAATGTAAAGCGGCCCTTTTTTCAGGCCACTGTGAGTGAGCGCCAACATATGCGCTAACCTATATTGCACAAAGTTTGGTTTGCGTAACTTGCTGCTGATCCACACCGTGCGCATCCCCAGCCGTTTGGCCGTCATCAGTGCGGGCAGGCTGTCTTCAAACAAGGTGCAATCTGCCGCACGGCATTTAAGCTGGCGTAGTAGCAATTGAAACCCGCGCACGCTGGGCTTGGCGTGAAAGCCACTGGATTCCACACTGAAGACCAGTGAAAAGCAATCCTCAATGCCCAGCACTTGCAGCACGCGCAACGCATAGTGACGCGGTGCGTTGGTGAAGACGCATTTACGTCCCGGCAGTTGCTGCAATAATTGCCTGAGCTGTTTGGTGGTATGCACCATCTCGTCCGTCAGAAAGGCATGGGTTTCTGCAAGAAAATGATGCGGGTTGACCCCGTGGTGGCGCATCAGCCCTTTGAGGGTGGCGCCATAGACCTGCCAGTAATGCTGGCGCAAGGCGCAGGCGGCTGGTTCATCCAGTTGCAAGTGATCCTGGATATATTGGGTCATGGCCCGGTTCATCACCGGGAAGATATGCGACGAGGCGTTGTGCAGGGTGTCGTCCAGGTCAAAAATCCACACCCTGCGCGTCATCACTGCCGTGCCAGATTAAAGAGCATCTGCCCGCAATTTGGCCGGGCGGTGCAGCAGGCGGTTTAAGTAGTCGTCAAAGACGGCACGCGGCGGATAGGCTTTGGTGTAACGCATGCCAAACGCAAGATGGGTCGCCAGATAGACATCGGCGGCGGTGAACTCGTCGCCACACACATAGGCATGCTGGCGTAAATGCGATTCCAGGGTATCTAGCGTCAGTGTCAGTGAGCCAAAGCCCAGAAAAGCCTGACAAGGCGTACCCAAAGGTGTTTTTTCCGGCGCTTGCCAGCCCAGAAACTCAGCCGTGGTTGCCGCTTCCAACGGACCGGCGATAAAAAACATCCAGCGGTAAAAAGCGGCCCTTTCCGGGGTGCCTGCGGCTGGAATCAAGCCCTTGTCGGCAAACGTGTCTGCCAGATAGGTCAGGATCGCAGCCGTCTCGGTGACCACGGCCCCGCCATGCTGGAGGGCAGGTACTTTGCCCATGGGGTTGATGGCCAGGTAGTCTGCTTTTTTCATGGCCGGACCAAAGTCCAGCCACACCGCCTGATACGCAATGCCCAACTCTTCGAGCAGCCAGTGCACGGCACGGCCACGCGACAGTTTGTTGCTGTATAAAATAATCTCAGCCATGGTTGGGCACTGCTGATGAGCGTGGCTGAATGGCTATTTCGCCTTGATCAGCGTGCCCACGCCTTCGTCGGTCAACACTTCCAGCAGCAAGGCATGCTCCACGCGGCCATCAATGATGTGCACAGACTTGACGCCACTGCGCGCCGCATCTAGCGCAGAACCGATTTTTGGCAACATGCCGCCACTCAGGGTGCCATCTTCTACCAGGTCATCGATTTGCTTGGGTGTCAGGCCGGTCAGCAGCTGGCCATTTTTATCCAGCACGCCTGGCGTATTGGTCAGCAAAATGAGTTTTTCTGCATTAAGGATTTCAGCCAGTTTGCCCGCCACCACATCGGCATTGATGTTATAAGTTTCGCCATCCTTGCCTACGCCAATCGGCGCGACGACCGGGATAAAGTCACCGCTATCGAGAAACGTAATGATGCTGGGGTCTATGCCGGAAATCTCGCCCACCTGGCCGACATCAATCATTTTGCTCGGGTCTTTGAGGTCTTCCATCAGCAGTTTGTGCGCATGGATAAAGTTACCATCCTGCCCAGTTAACCCCACCGCTTTACCGCCGTGACGGTTAATCAGGTTCACGATTTCCTTGTTCACCTGCCCCCCCAACACCATTTCCACCACGTCCATGGTTTCTTCGTCGGTGACACGCATGCCCTGAATGAATTCGCCTTTTTTGCCCAGCTTGTCCAGCATTTCATTGATTTGCGGGCCGCCGCCATGCACCACCACCGGGTTCATGCCCACCAGTTTTAACAGCACCACATCCTGCGCAAAACATTCTTTGAGGCGGTCGTCCGTCATGGCGTTGCCGCCATATTTGATCACGATGGTTTTATCAAAAAAGCGTTTGATGTAGGGCAGCGCTTCGGACAGGGTTTTTGCCTTTTGCGAGGCAGTGGCATGTTGCATCATCGGAGGTCCGTATTGAGTTCAAAACAGCGTGAATTTTACCGCAGAAATGTGAAGCGCTGATTAAAAAACAGCGCTTCACATCATGCGAATTTAGGGTAGCCAGTGGCTTAATCTGGATGCATCATCCAGATTAGGCTTGCTGAATCCCTGCCAATAACCATGGCGCATTGCTTGGCTGTAGCGCTTTTTGCAAGTGCCAGATTTCATTGATGTGTTCAATCGCACCATTGTTTTCGCGCAACTGACCCGAGTAACGCACACTGGCAATGGTGTAAGCGCCTTCATTGACCACCTCAATCAGCTCGGCATCAATATTCAATACCTCGGTTATTTGTGGGGCATCGCCGCGTTCTTGCAATTGCAGGCTGATTTCAGCATAGACCTCAGGGGTGGTGTATTCACGAATGTCTTGGATGTCTTTGCGGTCGTTGGCGGCTTGCAGACGAATAAATGAAGCTTTGGCACCACGTAAAAAACTATCCACCGGAAAATCGGCAGGAATATCAGCTTTTATTGTGGATGCAGCGCTGGCGTTGTATGCGGATTCAGATTGAAATCCGGCGGGGGCGTACGGTGCGCCTGCGCCGGCGTATTGCGGCGGCGAGGCTTGCACATTTTTGTAGCGACGCACTAAAAACATCAGCAAGGCAAAGCCTGCAACCACCATCAATAATGTGCTGAAATTATTGGCAAAATCGCCTAATCCGCCGTGTGAAAACAGGGTTGCCAAGCCGGCACCAATGGCAAGACCGGCCAATGGCCCCATCCATTTGCTCATCCCGTTGCGTGGTGCAGCCGCAGGGGCTGGTTGTGGCGTCGCTTCAGGCGCACGTTGCATTTGTTTGGCAGGCGCAGGCCGATTTTTACCAAAACTGCCGCCACCGCCCAATCGCTTGGCTTCTGCCACACCAGAGAACAAACTCATGCAGACCATCAACACCATCAATAGCTTCCAAAACTGTTTCATGTTTTCCTTTTGTTTCTGTGTTTTAAATAAATGCTTGATTGGCAGAGCGCTTGCACGGCAATCGGATATCCAATGTAACGTAAGTGGGCATGAAATGGTTGCATTTCAAGAAGCTAAGGCCATTGTTTGTTTTTGTAGGGGCAATAAAAGGGTCAGCCTTTTGGCTGCGTCCTTACAAAGGTTTCACAAACACCTTGGACTTGCGCTGGAAATTATAGAACTTGAGTTTCTCTTGCGGCAGTTGCTCCACACTTTGTTCGCTAAAGCCGCGCTCCAGAAACCAGTGCTCGGTGCGGGTGGTCAGGCAAAACAGCTGTTTAAAGCCTTTTTGACTGGCTTGTTGCTGGCAAAAGTTAAACAGCTTGTCACCGCGGCCACCGCCACGGTAAGCGGGATCTATCGCCAGGCAGGCGAACTCTACCATTTTTTCCTCGTGAAACGGATATAAAGCCGCGCAACCGATGACGCGGTTATCGTGTTCCATCACATAAAAATAGTTGATCTCCATCTCGATGCGTTCGCGGCCGCGCCGCACCAGAATGCCCTCATTCTCCAGGGGTTCAATCAACCGCAAAATACCGCCTACATCTTCGATATTGGCCTGACGCATGGTTTCCAGTGACAGTTCAGTGATCATGGTGCCTATGCCCTGGCGCGTAAACAGCTCCTGAATAATGGCGCCATCAATGTGGCGCGAGATCAGGTGGGTTCTGGCCACGCCATGCTCGCAGGCTCGCACGGCGGCGGGCAGGTAATAATTGACGTCCTCGGAATAGAAAATCGGCTCATCACTTTCCTGCACGTTACGTAGCAGGTTGCGCGCCTTGGCCGAGGTCATTTCGCGCAACAATTCGCCGCGCAGATTCTGGATGCCTTCTGAGTCCATCAGGAAAATCAGTTTTTCTGCATCCAGCGCAATCGCGGCACTCACGGCGACATCTTCCAGGGTCAGGTTAAAGGTCTCGCCGGTGGGCGAGTAACCCATGGGCGACAACAACACCATCTCGCCATCGTCCAGCCGTTTCTGGATGCCGACCGCATCAATCTTGCGCACTTCGCCGGTATGTTGCAGATCCACACCGTCGCGTACGCCCAAGGGTTTGGCAGTGACAAAATTACCACTGGCAACACGGATGTCGCTGCCTGCCATCGGCGAGTTGGCAATGCCCATGGATAACAGCGATTCAATCTCTACCCGGATGGCGCCATTGGCCTCTTTTACCGCCTCCATGGCGGCATCATCGGTAATCCGCAAGCCGTTATGCAGTTTGGGGGTGAGGTGATCACGTTTCAGGCGTTGCTCAATTTGCGGCCGGGCACCATGGACTAATACCAGTCTGACTTCGAGGCTGGCTAGCAGGTTGAGGTCGTGCGAAAGCGCCACAAACTGTTGTTCACTGACGACTTCTCCGCCAAATGCAATGACAAAGGTGCTGCCGCCAAAGGCGTGGATATAAGGCGCCGCAGAGCGAAACCAATGCACAAACTCTTTGCTATTCGTGCTAGAGAGGATGGCGGGTGGCGTGTTGGTCAGTGAGACGGGGGTTAGGTTGGCATCATAGAGCCGGCCAGGCGTGGTATGCAGCGCCTGTGCGGCGGCGCGTAGCAGGGCTTCAGAGATGCCAATCTCACCGCGTTCAATGCGCGATAAATTGCTGGCATCTGTGCCCATGCGGGCAGCCAGTTGCTGCAAGGTTAAATTTTGCGATTTACGCAATTCCCTGATGTTTGAGCCGAGCATTTTGCGTTTAATTTAAGGTTAATTTGCAAAATAATAAATAAAAATGGTTTTTATTGCAAATATTGGGGTGTTGATTTTTCACCGATGAAAGCAGATAAACGTCGATCAGGCGAGACCCGGTGTGAGTTTTTAGCGTAAGCAAAGCGCGCGCAGTTTCAAGCGCAGCAGAATGTTAGCAGGGCAGTCCGCGCTCATCGGCGTGTATCGGCGCTTAAAAATTTTTGTGGTTGTAGATTTTCAAGGGTAACGGCACATAAAAAAATGACGGCCAAGGCCGTCATATTAAGGTCAAGAACACAGAGAGACTACGTCAACATCAACTGACTGGCTGCGGGCGGATTGAGCGATAGACACGGTTGCTCTGCCGTTTGCTCAATACCAGCTGCCAGAGTTGCCCTTGCCGGGCGCGGAAATAGCCTGCACAACACATCAGGTAGTATTTCCACATCCGGTAAAAACTTTCATCATACTTAAACTGCAATTCAGGCCAGGCACGGTTGAATTTGTCCCACCAGGCCATCAGGGTGCGGTCATAATCCGGTCCGAAGTTATGCCAGTCTTCAATTAAAAACTTTTCTTCAATCGCCCCAGTGATTTCGCTGGCCGAGGGCAATTTGCCATTCGGAAAAATATAGCGGTCTATCCAGGCGTCGGTATGCAGGGCGGTTTTATGATTGCCTATGGTATGCAACAAAAACAGCCCGTTATCCTTAAGCAAACGCTGTGCGGTGGCAAAATACGTTTCGTAGTTCTTTTGGCCCACATGCTCAAACATGCCGACCGAGACAATTTTGTCGAATTGACCATGCAACTCGCGGTAGTCCTTGAGCTGGATATCCACCGGCAATCCTGCACAACGTTCTCTGGCTAAGGCCTGTTGCTCAACTGACACCGTGATGCCGAGCACCTGCACCCCATAATGTTGTGTCATATGCTTGGCCAGCCCACCCCAGCCACAGCCGATTTCCAGCACGCGGTCGCCGGGTTGTAAATCCAGCTTTTGGCAAATCATATCCAGCTTGTGACGCTGGGCTTCTTCCAGCGTTTGCGCATGTTGCCAGTAGCCGCAAGAGTAACTCATGCTCGAATCCAGCATGGCTTCAAACACATCATTGCCAATATCGTAATGTTGCTGCGCCACCTGATAAGCCCGGTGCGGCGCTTGCAGGTTAAACAGGGTATGACGAATGATCTCAGCCAATAATTTGAGTCTGGCCGTCCCGCCCATTTTTTCATCCAGGTCCGCCCGCATGACGCGATGGAAAAACTCGTCCAGTCGGTTGCAGCCCCAGCGGCCCTCGATAAACGCCTGTCCCAGTCCGAGCGAGCCTTTGGTCAACACATCGCGGTAGACGCTTTCTTCATACACCTGGATATCCCAGGGCGCGTTGCCGTTAATCGTGATCCCAGCGCCCGCCAGCAAACTGGCCAGCGTATCCGGTGGCGCGGGATGCGCACTGAGGTAATGGTTGGTCGTGGTTTTCGGCATGATCGTTTGATAATCCCTAATAACACTTCACGTAGGCATGACTGATGGATTGCATCATAAAAACAGTTGCGCTTGCAGACAACTCGTCATATGACGTATGACAGATTTGATGGCAAAGATTCCGTCGGGCAGGATGGTTTTAACGAGCTAAAGCGGTTGCTGTCAGGGCTGCAATGCTGCAAACCATACTGACAGGCTGGCGATGCTGAGCAGGGTACTCAAAAACACGGCCGCGGCATACAGTGCGCCATCCAGGTGATAGCGCTCGCAGATGATAATGCCAAATACCATGGTCGGCATGGCAGCCAGCAAAATGCAGGCGGTCAGGGTGTCACCCGAGATGCCCAGCCATTGTGCAAAGCACCAGGTCACCAGCGGTGCGACGCACAGGCCAATGGCACACACGGGCAATAACAAGGGCATGAATTTCAGTTTAAAAGTATCCCAGCGGATGCTCATGCCCAGTGCAATCAACATTAAGGGCACCACGCCCCCCGCCAGGGTATGCAAGGCATGTGCAACCATGACCGGTTGCGGAATGTGACACAGATTGAGGATGGCCGCCAAGAGCAAGGCCCATAACGGTGGCACGCGCATGAGTTCCTTGAGCGGGTGCGAGCGTTGTTCTGCATGGCCAAAATGTTGCGCCATGAGCATGCCCAGGCTGAGCAAGATCGGCGTGCAGGCAAACAGGTCAAACTTGAGCACGATCTCATGCGTCCAGTCACCCAAAACCTCGCTGGTCACCGGTAGTCCAAGGTAGGTTGCGTTCGGGAAAGTGGCCGCCAGCATCAGTGCGCCTTGCTGGGCACGGTTCACGGTCGTCAGGCGCTGCAATAATTGCAGTACCAGCCACATGCACGAGGCCGCGACCGTCAGCCGGCACACGGCGGTCAGCGCAATCTTGACTGCACTCAAATCAAACGGCGCCTGCCATAAAATATTGAGCACCAAGGCTGGCAATAGCACATAAAACACCAGATCTGTCAGCGCACGTCGGTGCGACAGGGCGGTGATATGTGAGGGCGCCCACCGTTGCCAGAGCATGCCTGCCATAATCAGCAAGGCCATTTGCAGCATGACTTGAAACATGTGCCGCCTTATAAACCGAGCGCGGTCAGTCCGGGGTGCTCATCCGGGCGTCTGCCCAAGGGCCAGAAGAATTTGCGGTCTGCTTCTTTAATCGGCAGGTCGTTAATACTGGCGTGGCGCTGCATCATCAGCCCGGCGTCGTTAAACATCCAGTTTTCATTACCGTAGCTGCGATACCAATTGCCCGCGTCGTCGTGCCACTCGTAGGCAAAGCGCACAGCAATCTTGTTATCCAGAAACGCCCAGATTTCCTTGATCAAACGGTAATCCAGTTCGCGCGCCCATTTGCGCGTTAAAAACTGATGTACCTCTGTACGCCCCACCGGAAACTCGGCACGGTTACGCCAAACTGTATCTTCCGTGTAAACCTGAATCACGCGATCCGGGTCGCGGCTGTTCCAGGCATCTTCGGCCATGCGTACTTTTTGCATGGCAGTTTCCAGGGTAAAGGGCGGTAAGGGTGGGCGGGGTTCCATAGAGGCTCCTTGGGTTGCTAAGTGTGCAGTGTCAGACCTGCTTAAAAGTCTCCCCACAGTGACTGCATCACGCTCATGGCAGTCAATGCAGCAGTTTCGGTGCGTAAAATCCGTGGGCCAAGCACGATAGACTGGAAGTGATGTTGCGAGGCGAGCGCAATTTCTGCCGCGCTCAAGCCGCCTTCCGGGCCAATTAATAAATGAATGGCGTTTTTTTGCGGGTTTAGTGATGCCAGCCTTTGTGCACCGACAGGATTCAATAACAGGTTAAGGCTGTCAGCGGTCGCGTGCTGGCTCAGCCATTGTGCAAGCGTGAGAGGCGCGTGTACTAACGGAATTATGGCACGGCCACTTTGCTCGCAGGCGGCAATCACCACGCCTTGCCAGTGTTCGACGCGTTTTTCGGCGCGGTCGCCACTGAGCTTGGTCACGCAGCGCTCGGTGCTTAACGGGAAAATTTCGCGCACACCCAGTTCCACCGCTTTCTGGATGGTGTAATCCATGCGGTCGCCGCTGGAAATACCTTGTAGCAGGCGGATATTCAGTGGCGATTCATTGCTGACCTGTGTGCGGCTGAGGACTTCAACGGTAGCGGATTTTTTCTCGACCTGCGTCAGCGCGCAGAGATAGTCAAAACCATCCCCACAAAACAACATCAACGTGTCGCCTACTTTGAGCCGCATGACTCTGACTGCATGCGCCATGGCGTTATCACTGAGTGGGACTGATTGGCCCACAGTCAATGCAGCCGGGCTATGAAAGCGTAAATTACTCATGACTGGCATTGTAACCAAAATGCCTCTGTGCGGGCACGGTGGTGACAAGATTCACCTTGACGTCTTAATCACGTACCATAATGGTTTGATCTAATGGCAGGAGCAACGCTGATGGCAAGTATTAGCCCCCCCGTATGTGATTTTGGCTGGAAAGCACCGGCATTCAATTTGCCTAATGTAGATGGCAAGCTCGTCAATCTTGAAACCAGCATGGGTCCAAATGGTCTGCTGGTGATGTTTATCTGTAACCATTGCCCTTACGTGAAAGCCATCTTGCCTCGCCTGATCGCTGACGTAAAAGAACTACAGACGCTGGGCGTGAATACGGTGGCGATTATGTCGAATGACCCTTCCGATTATCCGGAAGACAGCCCTGAAAACATGCGCAAAATTGCCACCGAGATGGCGTTTCCGTTTCCTTATCTGTTGGACGAAACTCAGCAAATTGCCAAACTTTATGATGCCGTGTGTACGCCGGATTTTTTTGGATTTAACAAAGACTTTGAATTGCAATACCGGGGTCGGTTTGACGAGAGCCGCAAGGAAACCGCTCCTGAGAGTAACCGTGAATTGTTCAAAGCCATGAAGCAGGTGGCCGAAACTGGGCAGGGGCCAAAAGAGCAAATCGCCAGTATTGGTTGTTCTATCAAGTGGAAAGAATGAGCGTTAACCGGGCGTGCCGTCAATGCGTGGTTGACTGAGGATCGGCCAATAGACAAGCGTAAATAATGTGAATGCGGCGATCCAGGTGCTGGCCGCCAGCATCACTGACAAACGGTAAAAGTCTGGTAGCACGATAGGCAATAACACCCGACTCAGGGTAGCAAAAATGACCAGGCTAAATATCCATACCAAGCTACGCGGTGGGTTGTGAATATTGCGGCCTGTGTGCCCTAAAGAGACCCTAGCCATCATCGCCAGCGTAATCACGCCGATACCACCAATCGCCCAGCAATGGATGGCCAGAATCACCGAAATGCTTGGTAGCAAAAAACTCAAGGCATATAGCAAAAAGCCCAGGTTGATGAGCCACAGCCCCAGATAAAAACTCCACAGTAGCGGCAGCTGCCAAATGCCGGGGGTATGCCAGCGCCATAACCTAAAGCTTGCGCTGATGCTGATAGTAAGTCCTAACACTATATTCAGTATTTCAGCATTGGCGGTTAATATATTGATCAACAGTGCGGCCAGGCAGACCATCAACAGACGGTCTATCCAAACTGAATTTTTGAGCGTCACCTGTTCTTTCACGCCGCGCTCAATAAACATGGGCAAAATGCGGCGGCTCATCACCATGATCAGGCTGACATTGAGCAGTAAACCCATCCATAGCGCGGCAGATGCGCCTTGGTTTGTCCAGCCCAGCGCTTGCGAATAAAAGGCCAGGTTGCCAACCGACAGCAACAGTACTTTTGACAGTACGCCCAGCTGGCGCCATTGCTTCACCTGAATAATCGGTCTGGCAATCGCGATGAGCAGCCACAGGTTGAATAGGCCGTCAAACGCAGCTGCCAATGCGATCAGGGAGGGTGCCATCAGCATGACGGTGCGGGCCAATGCCCAGCAGGTGACCAAGCCCATGAGCGGGCGACCATGCAAGGTCTGCAGACCGGTCCAGTTTTTGACCGCGGTCAGTAAAAATCCGGCAATCACGGCAAAGGCAAAACCATATAGCATTTCGTGTGCATGCCACTGTGATGCGGTCACGGTGTTCAACACTGGCGCCGAAAGCGTTGCATATTTCCACACCCAGAGGCCAATCGAGAGCACCGCAAAACCGGCAGCTAACAAGAAAAAAGGCCTGAAGCCCAGGTTGAACAGGGCAAACTGCTTAGCCGGTACCTTGCGGCTGGGAGGTGAAATGGTGAGTGGTTGCATGCAGGCCTCCTCAAAAGCGTATAGCGAATAATAAGGCGCTGAGGTGCCCGCATATTGCGCTGACGCAAACATGATGCATGCAAAAATGCCAATTAAAAACCCCGCGCTGAACGGGGTTAAATCAACATCAGGCCTGATGGCCAAGGTGTCGGTGAGTTATACACGCAGCGGTTGTTTTCTAAACAGGCACAAGCCTGCGACCCCCAGGCCAAGCAGGCTGGCGGATAACGGCTCGGGCACTGGCGTCGCCAGCGTCGTCGCATAGGTGACATCGTCTACGGCAAACGTACTGGAGCAGCAACCGGTGCCAGCAAAGACGATGCGATTAAACGCCACATCGGAGGTGAACCCAATAAAGCCATTTAGAGTTTGATTGCTGACGTAAGGGTCTGGCGCGGCATAGGTGGCAATATGATGGTATTCACCATAGGCTGGGCCGATACGGGCCAAGCTGATGGAGAGCAATTGTAGCCGACTATTGTTCATGGTGAGCCCAAAGGCAGTGATTGGCTGACTAAATATCAGATCCGCCCAGCCGCCGTATGAGCTGTTGAAATAGAGGTTGGTTGTGCCATTAATATCTATCGCTGAAGAAGGTGCATCGACACTGACACTGCCGCTCAATGTGAAGTCATTTAGGTGGATGCCGGTGCTGCTGGGATCGAGGTCTGCCGTCACTGCGTCAAAGGTTTCGCTAGACACCGTACCCGCTGCAGTCAAAAAGCTGGCTTTATCCGTGTATACCGTGAAGGCTGCCATCGTGGGCATGCTAGTCAGGCCAATAGTAAAAAGCGTAACGAGTTTGATAAACCAAGCTGGATTAATCACTGGGGATGACATCACATGCTCCTTTTAAATAAATGATGGGATGAGAATGCTTGTATGTGTGTTAAAGCGACCTGGCAAAATATGCCTGTATTTTCTCAAGCGCTTTGACGACGCCATAACAACAGCGGCAAGCCCATCATGAGCAGCCAGGCCTGGCTTGGCTCTGGCACTGGGGTCACTGCCCAGCTGGCGACGACCAAAAACTGGTTGCTGTATATATTGTTGAGTTGCAAGCGCGAGGCCGTGCTCTGTCCGCTGAGTTCTAGCAAACCACTTGAGATTTCGCCGATATAGACTTCACCTTCACCTTGCAACACTGCCGAACCGGCATAATCGCTGTTACCAATCACCGTCAGGCCATTTCCCTCCAGCAAACTGATGCGATCATATAATCCATTCCGTAACAGAGCATAGCGAGCAGCATCTGGCAGGTTGAGTTCTACCAAGCCGCTGCTGCTATTGCCTAAGTAATAGATGGAGAGCATGGCGTCAGTCAACCCAAGTAATGCCCCATCCAGCGTCAATTGAGGGGCGGCACTTGTCGTGAGCGGCATGCCCAGCGCTTGATCCAGTTGCGAAGCAAAATCATGCTCATTGCTGCCGCTGGCAATCAGTGATAATGCCGCCAGCGACAGGGCTGCATTATCACTGGTCAGGTCTTCGCTGCTAAAGCCAGCCGTTGAGCGTCCCAGAGAGGGGTTCACGGTTGCGGTGACGTTCCATAGCTGGCGCATGAGATCGAAGGGTGAGTTGAACGTGGTAGGGGCTGTCGCGCCTGCATTAAGCAAGGTTGCACTGTCTCTGGCGGCTGCGAGCAGTGTTTGTGCATCTTTTAGCTCGGGCGTGCGGGCGATTTTCAGGGTATTTTCGACTGCGACATCCGTCAGTACGCTATTGCGCAGGGATTGAATATCGGTTGCGGCAGCATCCCAGCGAGCGGCTGCGACTCCGCCACCTGCCCCTGGGGTGGCGGCGAGGGCATCTGCCACATATTGGCTACGTGTTTTGGCGGTAAAGGTGGCATTCACATTGACTGTGCCGGATAAAGAGAGCCCGGCATAATTGATGCTCACCCCATCCGCGGTAAACGTGGGTGCGCCACTGGCTTGCAAGCGTATGGGTTGCACCAGTGCCGCTGCACTGGTGGTTGAGTTTGAGAGCGGAGAGAGAAATTTTAACGTGCTATAGACTTCGTCGCGGGTACAGGAAAGCGCGGTTGCACGGCAAAACCAGGTGGCATCGAGGTTGAGTGACTCGGTGGTGGTCAGTAGGCCGCCGCTTAATGTGGCGCCGGCTTCTATCCGCGTCAGTGTGCGTTGGCTATCTGGCAATACTGAAACCCCAGGGTCATTTAGTGAAATAAATTGATTTCCTCTTAGTTCAATCGTCATGCTGCCGCTACTGAACGTTCCAAGTCGGGTGCTCAAAAACCGCGCATTGGCAATACTTGGGTCCAAGGTCAACAGCTTGTCAATCTGGTTGCTGTAAGTGGTGATATCCACGCCATCGACAGACACCGAGGTGGTTCTGTTCATGATGGCAATCTCGTTAAAGTTTAGCCGCATGTTAGTTGCGATTTCTGTGGCGAGGGCCTGGAAAGGCAGGCAAGCAGCCAACACAATGATGGCGGCAGATGGTTTAGCGTAGCGCTGCAAGGTCAACATGACAAACCCTTTGCCCTGGTTGGGCACGATATTAAGAATGTCCCTAGACTAGTGCAATCATCCGAAAAAAGGCACCCCCAGTTCAGGGGGTGCCATCACAGTTACTCAAAGGGTGAAACAGTCATTTTATTTTTACTAGGATTTTGGCGCGTGACAGCGCCTTTATTCTGTAGTCGATTTGCGCGTGCGCCTGTATCCAACCACGCCCAGCAAGCCCAGACTGAGCATGAGCGCCGAGGTGGGCTCTGGCACACTGCTCACCATTTGCCCATACTGGATATGATCGACTTCAATGCCGCCCCCGGTGCCTATGGTGATTGATTTTATGCCACCGGCAAACTGCACACCAAAGAAACGGTCATCGCCGGTGGTGCCGCCAAACGTGCCATCAGGAATGCCCGTATACGACTGTGAACCCAGTGATTGCCCCAGTGCATCTGTTGCGCTGAACGTAATGGTGCCAGAGCCATCCGTCCAGACCACACCAAAGGCTGTTGGCAGAGGTCCGCTACCCGTGTAAGTGAAGGTCACATTGCCTGAAAACCAGCTACGTCCTGCGGTGCCAAAGCCATCAATGTTGCCATCATCGGCATCCACCGAGTCGGCAATGCCAGTGGGTCCATACACTGAACCGTTACTGGCACTGATAGACGCATCCAGCGATCCATCTTCCAGATTATCTAGTAAGACAGGATTGTCTCCCAGGTAAAAGCCAGCCGGGATGTCACTCGAGGATAGGTAGGGCGTGGGTCCCCAGAAGATCGCGGTACTACTCATGGCATGTGCCATATTGGCACTGGCAAATAAACAGCCAGTGAGTGCGGTCACTATTGTTAATCTGTGCATGTCTCTCTCCTCCTGATGATTGGAGTGCTCATCTTAGAGACTTTGCCATTTTGCTTGCACCCCCTGGATAGGGGGTGTTAATGGGGAGCTTGCGCGAATGCTTGCAACGGCAGTTGCAGACAGAGCTTGAGCCCGCCTGCGGACAAGGCTTCAAAGTGCACTTCACCGCCCAGCAGCGTCGCGCGTTTCTGAATATTGTTCAAACCGCGGCCTTTGTTTCTGGCCGACTCGGCGGGCAGCCCGATGCCATTGTCACTCACCGTCAGTAACAGCTGCCTGTCGCTACAACGCAGGTTGACTGTGACCTGGCTTGCCTGGGCGTGGCGGATCACATTTGAAACCGCCTCGCGGATAATGCGGCCCAGGTTGAGGACTTGCGGTTGCGTCAGGAGCAGGTGGTCTTCCTTCATCTCAATCTGCCAAACCAGCTGGATATGGACATCACTCAAGCGTTTTTCGCACTCGATACGGTAGTCGGCCATGGCATCCGTCAATGGGATATGTTCTGTCCCGGCCCGTGAAACCACATCGCGCAGGTCTTGCAGGGCAGACCTGGCAAGTTCGGCATTGTTGCTGTCTTGGGCGCGGTATACCAGAGTCAGCAGTTTGGCTCCCAAGTCGTCATGCAGGTCCTGGTAAATCCGCTCGCGCTCCTCCAGTGAGGCCTGCTCTTTGAGAATGGACTGCAATTGCTGAAAGTTTTGATTCAGCTCTTCATGCTTGGAAACCACGCGTTGTTCGAGTTGCTGATTCAGTTGCTCGTAATCATTGAGGGCCCCCACATACCTTGAAGTCATCATGAGCCCGACAATCAAAAACAGCACGGGGGCCGAGAATTGCATCAGATATTCCTCATTGCTCACCCAGTGGTTGAGTGCAGCAATATTGGTGTGGATCAGCCAGTCATGAAATGCAAATAGCAGGATCAAACTCAAGGTTAGCAACAGTAAGTTGGCGTCCTTATTGCGGTGCAAAATGCCTTCTTTTGCCAGCAAGCAGAGGCCGAACACCACCACACCCATGGTCACCAGGTGCCATACATCGGTGACGTCAGTAAAGTAGGCGTCGGGAGTGCACAGCAAAGTCAGCGGCGACATGATGAGGATCGCCCACAGTAACTGATTGAAACGCTTGAGTCGGATGCCGACAAAATCAAGCAGTGAGATGAGCCACAAGGTGGCAATCGCCTGAAAACTCGCATTCACAAACAACTCCCATTGCGGGGTCGGCAACGGCGCTGTGATGATGTAAAAATTGAGGGATTGCAGTGCCCAGACAAAGGCTGCCAGTCCAAACAGGCCGTAGGCGGTATCCTGCTTTCTGCGCCACCACAGGCTCAGCATCAGCAGCCCAATCCCCACGATCAGCAAGCTTGACGTCTGGTTCAGTGTGATACGGATAAATCTGGCTTCTTCAAAGCGCGGTTGCAGATGCTCTAATGTATCTATTTGCGGCGGAGCGAGCATGCCTTGAGAGTGTGCGGGGGCAATGACTCTTACGAGTAACAGATTGTCGCGGGGCTTGAGCAGGTGGGGCGGGATGGCAAATAACAAGGGGCGGTTCCAGTGCCTGGCGACGGGCTCTTCAAACGCACCGCCAGAGCCTATCTTCTCACCATTGAGAAACGCTTCCGCATTCAGGCTGAGCCTGGAAAGGTAGAGTCCATACAAAGCCTTCTGGCTGAGTGTCGGGTAATCAAACTGAAAGCGATACCAGCCTATGCCCTCTGCCGTCGGATGAGTGATCTTCCAGATGTCCGGCAGGCTGGCAGTTTGCCAGTCTGCATGGTCACCTGGGGGCTGGGGAGCGGCACTCTGGACAAACTCTCCTTGTTTCATGCTGACTAGAGCGTTGCTGGTCACCTCAGGGGTTGCAAATGTGCTTAGGGAGGCGAACAACAGCCACAAAAAAATGCAGCTATCGCGCAATGGTTTTAACAGGGCATGCACGGAAAAGCTCATTTAAACAAGGCCGTCACTTGCAGGTAAATATCGCGCACATCGACAAAGTTGCGCCCGGAAAACGTATCCTGCATTTCGAGCCTGACGATGAGCGGCAGCGGTAATTTGCCTTGTTGCCAGGCCTGGATGCCACTCCAGGTCGCACTGAGCCGGTATTGGTCTGCGCGGGTGTAGGTGTTCGTTTCCAGGCTGCTGGTATCGGTGCCAAGGTTAGAGCGGTAAGTGTCAGACTGCTTTTCATAACGGTGCCAGGTAGCCGCCCAGCGCCAGTTGGACCAGCGATATCCCAACTCAATATCGGTTTCATAAAAGTCCCCCAGGTCGCGCTGTAATCTTTGTTTGCTACTGGCGAGGGCCAGTAACTGGCCTGATGAGGGGATGCGCATGCTGGCTTTGTCGCGGGTTTGCCAGTTGTAATCGGCCAGCAAGCGCAAGTCGAGGTGGCTGCCTATATTCTTGAAATATTCTATGCGGGTGCGCAGGTCGTCGCTACCGTCGCCGGGCGGCGTATCCAGCAAGTTATCCGGGTCGTCTTTTCTGGCCAGACCCACTCGCCAGCCGATGCCCACAATCAGGCTCTGGTCTGCCGCCTTATAAGCCCGCCAGAGCACGCCTATGGTCGGGTCGCTAAATCCCTCTGACTGTTGAGAAGCAATCCGCTTGTATTGATAACCATACGCCGGGTTCGTCAGGATATTTTGCACGCCAGCCGTATCCATGGGAGCCACCGCGCCACCCGCAGGCGCAAACGGAAAGTTGCCTGCGCTAATCGGTTGGCTCGCATCGAATCCCGGATTGGCACCAACGGTCGCCCCGCTGACGTCAAAACTGACACGGGTGTGTGATTTTACATAAGGGATAATCGCGCCTATGGTGATATCCGGCGTGATGCCATAGCCGATGGTCAATGTGCTGATCTGGTTACGCACCTCACTCTTGAAGCGCGTCGTTCCCAGCGAGGCACCGGGACCTAATAGTGCGAGTGAAGGGAAAATGCTGCTATTTAATTGAATGCCGTCAAAGCTGGCGCCTAGTCCCTGCAAGTTGCCATGTTGATCATAGGTCTGGTGGTAGTCGTTGTTGCGTTGCTCAAAGCGGATGCCCCAGCTACTTTCAGGCGCCATGGTGTTGAGGCCAAATGCCGTGGGTATGGGTAATTCATCCATGGCGAATGCCTGTTGGGTTAGAAAGTTACCCAGCAATAGCCCGCCCATCAATAAACTGATCAAGTTCAGGCGTAATAGGGGGCGCATTCGATTCGGCAACAAAACAGGCAAACACAAAAGAGTCTTGGTCATGAGTGTATTCGAATTATTTTTTGATCGGAGCCCCCTGTTTGCGGGGGTGTTATACGTTGAATTTGGTATATAGTTTTTATCCCAACGCTATTGCTGTCCTAGCCACTGCCCTATGATGAAAACTGCTTTTATTCTTGAGGATACTCCCGAGTCACAATTGTGGCTGTCTGAGGTCCTGCAACAGAGTTTTCCAGATATCCAGATACACGCAGCCAATCACATCGCGCAGGCACTCACTGCGTTGAACCATCTATCAGCAATCGATATCGCGCTCATTGATTTGAGTCTACCAGATGGTAGCGGGGTTGCGGTGATTGAATGGTTAAATCGTCATTCACCGCAAACAATTTGTGTGGTAGCCAGCATATTTGATGATGATAGCCACATTTTCCCGGCATTGCGCGCAGGGGCGCATGGTTATTTACTGAAAGACCAGCCGCAAACCGCTATCGTGCAGGCGCTGAATGGCATTGTGACGGGGCAGCCGCCACTGTCACCCGCGATTGCGCGCAAGTTATTGCGGCATTTTCACGAGCCCTATGTCGAGGCGACTGCGCAAGGCGTTCTCACCGAGCGTGAAAAAGAAGTGTTGTCGATTATTGCCAAAGGCATGACCATGGCAGAAACCGCCAATATCCTGGGTCTCAAGCGCAATACGGTGGCGGGGTACGTCAAGGAAATCTACCGCAAATTAAATGTTTCTTCGCGGGCTGAAGCCGCCATCACGGCACAACGCATGGGGCTGATTTAATCTTTCAGGGCACTTACAAAGCCCTTGCCCTGTCTTTCTTAATGCAAAGGCGCATGACCCCGCCATTTTCTGCAAGGTATAATCAGCCAAATTAAAACATGGGAAGAGCATCATGACGACAAAACTAAAATGGGGCATTCTCGGTGCTGCGCGTGTGAATGAGCGCCTGCTACCTGCGATTGTAGAGGCCAGCAACTCACAACTGGTCGCCATCGCCAGCCGCCGCCCGGGCGCCGCCAAGGCCACGCTGGATAAATACGCACCCAATGCGGGTGGTGTTAGTTGTTATGACGATATGGAGAGCCTGCTCACAGACAGCAATGTTGAAGCTGTCTATTGCCCCATGGCCAACGAAGAGCATGCCGAATGGGCGCTCAAGGCGATTGCGGCGGGCAAGCACGTGCTGATTGAAAAGCCGATGACGACCAAGTTGGCAGATATTGATGCGATTGAATCTGCCGCCAAAGCCAGAGGGGTGACAGTGATGGAAGGCTTTATGTACCGCTTTCATCCGCAGCATGCCAAGGTTAAAGAATTAATCGACAGCGGGCTGATCGGCGATGTGCTGTCATGCCGTGCCAGTTTTTCTTTCCTGATGGCGCCTGCACGTATGTACCGCATTACCCGTGATATGGCCAACGGTGGTGGTGCCATGTGGGATATTGGGCCTTACGCCATCCATGCCTTGCGCTGGTGTTTTGCGCAAAACGGCGTCCCTGCCGAACCTAAAGATGTATTGGCCTATGGCAAACTCAACGAGCATGGCGCCGATGTGGTTGCCAGTGGTGTGCTCGATTTTGGCCATGATGCACAGGGACGTGCGCGTTTCGGCCACTTTGATGTGAGTTTTGAGCGTGGCCGCAAAGCCGAGTATGAGCTGATTGGCGATAAGGGCTGGATCAAATGCCACAATATGTGGTCTTATCCCGGCGATGACCCGGTCATTAGCTGGGAAGCGGGCGGCAAGTCAGAAACGATTGTGCTGCCCAAGGCTAACCACTTTAACCTTGAGATCGAGCACTTTGGTGATTGTGTGCTCAATGGCAAAGCGCCTTTGCTCACTTTTGATGATGCGCGTGGTAATTGCAAAGCAATTGAAGCGGTGATTGCGGCGTTGAAACGTTAAGGCTTTGCACAATAAAAAAAGGATGCCTTGGCATCCTTTTTTTATTGCTGAGTTGGTGTTTTAAAACTTGCCATGCTCTAAATCTTATTAGGCTCTAAATCTTATTATCTAGGCCCATCTGGTAATACTTATGCACAATCTTCTCCTGGTTTTCTAACAACCAGTCTATGCTAGGCTCATTGCGCAAGGCTTTTTGAATCGCCTTGAAGGTTGCCTCACGGTGAATATCAAACAGCGCCTTGTGGTCGATTTTCTCTTGTTCCAGAATGGCCGGGCTTAACCATACGGAAACGATAATCCCCAAATCATTGGCTTTTTCTTTGGGGATATCGCCACTACGTACGGCATCGAGTACGCCGTTGGCAATGGCGCCTTGCACTGTGCCCATTAAAATATTGGTATAACGCGGGTCTTTCACGGTCACTTTGCTCACCATCAGCGTCGCTGGGCGCACCATAATGTCGGTGTTCATAATCGCCAGTACGCGGGTATGGCCTTTGACCTGGTCGCCCAGCAGGTTGGCAAATGCCGTGCCCATCGGGCCATTCATTTCACCAATCGCCACCTCGGGTTCAGCGGCCGTGCCGGGTGGGCCGCCTGCCACCAGTGCTTCACCCACACGCATAATAATTCGATCATCAGACATCTTTGGAGCTCCTTTGCTATCAATGTATTGCAACATGGTAGGGGAATTCTCCCACCATGGCTAGTTGCATGCGCTCGGTATCGCGGTTTTACCGCTTGAGGCACCAAGCGCATGCATGAATTTAATAACCATTAACGCTTGAAGAAAAGCAGGTTCTAGGGAATAATCTAGCCTTTCCGTAAAAGGCTGGTTTTCTGGCTTTTTTAAAGAATTCAATCAAGGTTTTGCAGCTTTTTGTGTAAGACCGTTCACTTTCACTCTAGGGAGAAAACAATGGCAACTCGTGTCGACTTGTGCAACGCCATCCGTGCTCTGAGCATGGACGCTGTACAAAAAGCAAACTCCGGCCACCCAGGCGCACCTATGGGCATGGCTGAAATTGCTGAAGTATTGTGGAACCACAATCTGAGCCACAACCCAAACAACCCACAATGGGCTAACCGTGACCGTTTCGTATTGTCCAACGGCCATGGCTCTATGTTGATCTACTCCTTGTTGCACCTGACTGGTTACGATGTGACCATGGACGACATCAAGTCATTCCGTCAACTGCACTCCCGTTGCGCTGGTCACCCAGAGTACGGCTACGCACCAGGCGTTGAAACAACCACCGGTCCATTGGGCCAGGGTATTGCGAACGGTGTTGGTTTTGCCATGGCAGAAAAACTGCTGGCTAGCCAGTTCAACAAGCCAGGCCACGACATCGTTGACCACTACACATACGTGTTCCTGGGCGACGGCTGTATGATGGAAGGCGTTTCTCACGAAGCTTGTGCACTGGCTGGTACATGGGGCCTGGGCAAACTGATCGCTTTCTGGGATGACAACGGTATTTCTATCGACGGCCACATCGAAGGCTGGTACACAGACGACACTGCAGGCCGCTTCAAAGCTTACGGCTGGCACGTTGTTTCAGTAGATGGTCACGACCAGGCTGCGATTCAAAAAGCCATCGACGAAGCTAAATCAGTGACTGACAAACCATCACTGATCTGCTGCAAAACCATCATCGGTAAAGGTTCTCCTAACAAGTGCGGTTCACACGACTGCCACGGTTCTGCATTAGGCGAAGCTGAAGTTGCTGCTACCCGTGAAGCTATCGGCTGGCCACACGCACCATTCGAAATTCCTGCTGACGTATACGAAGGCTGGAACCAAAAAGACAAAGGCGCAAAACGTGAAGCTGACTGGAACGCTAAGTTCGACGCTTACGCTAAAGCTTACCCAGCAGAAGCTGCAGAATTCAAACGCCGTATGGCCGGTGAATTGCCAGCGAACTGGAAAGCACTGACTGACGCAATCATCGCTGAAACAAACGAAAAAGCTGAGAAATTGGCCACTCGTCAAGCTTCACAAAAAGCCATTACTGCGTTGGCGCCAATCTTGCCAGAATTCCTGGGCGGTTCCGCCGACTTGACAGGTTCTAACCTGACAGCTTCTAAAGACTTCAAACACGTAAGCGGCAAAGAGCCAGGCAACTACATCTCTTACGGTGTACGTGAGTTCGGTATGGCTGCGATCATGAACGGTATGGCATTGCACGGTGGCTTGTTGCCATACGGCGGTACTTTCCACATGTTCTCTGACTACATGAAAAACGGCATGCGTATGTCTGCGTTGATGCATCAACGTGTGATCTACGTGCTGACCCATGACTCTATCGGTCAAGGTGAAGACGGTCCTACCCACCAACCAGTAGAAAACACTTCTGGTCTGCGTATGATTCCTCGTATGGATGTATGGCGTCCAGCTGACTCTACAGAAACAACCGTTGCATGGGTTGCTGCTGTTGAGCGTACTGAAGGCCCAACCAGCTTGGTATTGAGCCGTCAAGCTGTGCCAGGCATCAAGCACGATGCTAAAGACTTTGAACTGATCCGCAAGGGTGGCTATGTGTTCTCTGACGCTGCAGGTAAAGCGGATGTGATCATCATTGCTAACGGTTCCGAGTTGGATCTGGCGATTCAAGCGGCTGCTGAATTGAACGCTGCGGGTACTAAAGTGCGTGTGGTTTCCATGCCATCCACCAACGTATTCGACCGTCAAGACCAAGCTTACAAAGACAGCGTATTGACTCCAGGCGTTAAACGCGTGGCTGTTGAAGCTGCTCACCCAGACTTCTGGCGTAAGTATGTAGGTATTGAAGGTGCCGTTGTTGGTATCGATACCTTCGGCGAATCCGCACCAGGCGGCGCACTGTTCAAACACTTCGGTTTCACCGTAGAGAATGTTGTGAACACAGTGAAATCTGTTTTGTAATTTAGACCAGATTGCTGCATAAAAAACCGCTTCCTCGTGAAGCGGTTTTTTTTCGCCTATATGCCGTGAAACAACCCATCCACGGCAAGGTTACTCTTGCTTAGCTTGTGAGCAAATTCACTTGTACATTCACAATCAACTTAGGCTGAATATTGGGGCCGATAAAGCTGCCAGCCACTGGCGGGATCGTTTCCGGGTTACGGGAAACCGCCACGGCAATATGTTGTGTGCCGGTCACCTTGCCTGCGGTGGGGTCAAAGCCTTTCCAGCCGGTGCCTGGCAAATATACCTCAGCCCAGGCATGCGTGGTGGCGTTACCGGCCTCAGTCGCCGGGGCATGCAAATAGCCACTGACAAACCGGCTGGCCAGTCCCAAGAGGCGGCAAGCTTCAATAAACAAGGTGGCATAGTCACGGCAAGAGCCACTCAGCTTATTCAAGGTGGTGGCCGGGGTCTGCACGCCAGGTTCTTCGCGAATCTGGTAGCGAAACTGGGTATAAATCGCCTGATTCAGGCGGGTCAGCAGTTCAAATGTATTGATACTGCCGTTTCTCAGCCCCAGTTGTAGCAGCCACTGGCTCACCGCATCTTGATCATCCACAAATGTGGGGCGCTGAAAAGCCGCCAGGTCTTCCCAGTCAGCCTGCGCATAGGCAAACGGATAATTCACTGCATAGGGTTCAATCCAAAAATCCAGTGGGGCCTCTTCATAGTGTTGAATCACCACTTCACTTGCAATGGTGAGTCTGTCGCTCGCTTGCAAAAACGTGACAGCCGCCAGCGAGTTATCAAACACATCGCGATACCATTTGATCTGATAGGCAGGCGTAATGTTAAGGATGGAAGACTCGATACGCAAATCGTGCCCCTCACGCGGCCGCAGCAATAAATAATGCTGCTGCAGTGTGACTGTGCCCGAGAAGAGATATTCAGTCAGATGTTTGATTCTTAATCGTTTCATGGTGTGTTTCTCGCACCGCTTAAATCGGTGCGGCGGCCAATTGCGTGACACGCACCTGCATCAGCGCCGGGTACAAGGCCGGGCCAAACTGGTTAAAAATGGCAACATCGGCCGCATCGCGCCCATAGGCCACAGTAATGCGTCCGCCCATTGATTCTGACTGGCTCGGGTCAAACGTGTACCATCCCCCATTCACATACGCTTCAAACCAGGCATGAAAGTCCATCGGTTGTAGCCCGTGCAAATACCCCACCACCATGCGTGCCGGGATGCACAACCCTCGGCACAAGGCGATGCCCAAATGCGCCAGCTCACGGCAAACGCCTTCGCGCTGCTGATTCACCTCAACCGCAGACAGCTGAAAATGTGGAGAATCCGGATTGAAACGAATATTCTGGCGTATCCATTGCTCGATGGCCTTTACCTGGTCGTATCCAGGCAACACGTTGGCGACAATTTGCTGGCCCAGATCAATGAATTTATCTGACTCACAATAGCGTGACGGCAGTAAATAAGTCAGCACATGGTTAGGCAAATGCTGAACCTCTTCAAACCGCCCGCCGGGCGCAGTCTCAAGCTTGTCAGCGGTCAAAATATCCGCCGATGTGCTGATATAAAACTCATCCACAGGCGCAATCAGGCGCTGGCAAAGATTGCCATAAGTGTCGGTATATTCTTCCACCGGCACACTGGGCTTAAGCGTATAAGACTGCCGAGCCACCCACTGATGCACCCCACTGCGCGGCCTCAGCATCAAAATAAACGGTGTGGGAATACTGACAACAAAGCTGATATCACATTCAGTACGTAACCACATGTGCAATCCTTAAGTGATGCAAGCCAACCCATTCTAGCCTGCTTTCAAGACATATGTGCAAAAGTGAATGAATAACTAAGACATATCAATAATAACCCTGTAAAATTTATGGTTTTACAGTTTTAGCCAGAAAGTTTTTTATGTCATTACCAGCCTGCCCAAAATGCCAATCCGAATACACCTACGAAGACGGTGATAACTACGTCTGCCCAGAGTGCGCGCATGAGTGGAGCAAAGTGGCCACTGCCGAATCAGAAGAACTCAAAGTCGTGCGCGATGCCAACGGCAACGTGCTGCAAGATGGCGATACCATCACCGTGATCAAAGACCTGAAAGTCAAAGGTTCTTCATCCGTCGTTAAGGTCGGCACTAAAGTGAAAAACATCCGCCTAGTCGATGGCGACCATGATATCGACTGCAAGATTGATGGCTTTGGCGCGATGAAGCTGAAGTCGGAGTTTGTGAAAAAGGCTTAGTTGGTTTTATTGGCCGGCTCTTAAAGCCGCTCGATCTAGCTGTATAGCGAGCATATTTCAATACGATACTTATTTCTTTTTTAGTCCCAATTGTTGGTTCTCAAGGATGTCTGACAGATTGACTTCTATCCAATCTGTCAGCGCCTCCACTTTCAGGCTGATGCCTTCGCCTAGCGGTGTCAGCGAGTATTCCACATGCGGCGGTACAACCGGGTAAGACACGCGTTGTACAAAGCCATCCTGCTCTAATTGTTGCAGCGTTTGTGTGAGCATTTTTTCACTGATCACCCCCACTCTTCGCCGCAGCTCACTGAAGCGGAGCGTCCCGCCCAACAACGCCACCAATACCAATACCCCCCATTGGCTGGTCACGTGCTTCAATATTTCTCGTGACGGGCAATCAGGCGAGAGCACTTCTCCGCGTCGCATGGCATTGGCCAATACACCTGTCTTCTGATCTATTTTCATACTTACCTTTTTGTGCGTACTTACTTTTAGTAAGTATAGGTGATAACCTGCGCGTTCTCAATTTATTTCATGTGTTGAAAGGGAATATTATGATTGTTGTTACCGGCGCTACGGGCCAGTTGGGTCGTTTAGTCATTGAACATTTACTCAAAAAAGTGCCTGCAAGCAGTATTGTGGCTGCTGTGCGTAATGCTGAAAAAGCGCAAGACATTGCGGCGTTGGGCGTGCAGGTACGCTTTGCCGATTACAACCAACCTGAAAGCTGGGATGCTGCATTGTCTGGCGCAGAAAAAGTCTTACTGATCTCATCGAGCGAAATCGGCTTGCGCGTGAAGCAGCATCAAGCCGTGATTGATGCCGCCAAGCGAGCAAATGTGCGCTTATTGGCTTACACCAGCCTGTTACGCGCGGATACTTCGTTACTGGGCCTAGCTGTCGAACATAAGGCGACCGAAGCTGCGATACAAAAAGCGGGCTTGCCGTTTGTCATATTGCGAAATGGTTGGTACACAGAAAACTATGCCGCGGGGATTCCAGCGGCATTAGCATTGGGCGCAGTGTATGGTGCGGCTGGAAAAGGCAAGATCTCAGCTGCAGCACGCGCTGACTATGCAGAAGCGGCCACTGTGGTACTGACCACGGATCACCACACAGGCAAAGTGTATGAGCTGGCAGGGGACACGGCATTTACGCTGGAAGAGTTTGCCGCCGAACTCTCACGTCAAACCGGTAAAGCGATCCCCTACGTCAATCTACCCCAAGCCGAGTATAAAAAAGCATTACTCAATGCCGGCTTGCCTGAGCCCATTGCCGAGTTGTTGTCTGACTCGGATACTGGCGTATCAAACGGTCAGTTGTTTGATGATGGCAAGCAATTAAGCCAGCTCATTGGTCGCCCAACTACGGCATTAGAGGAGGTCATCAAAGCTGGTCTATAAATGAAGATGACGCTGAGCCCAATGACTCTTGTTCTGTCATTTAAAACAGCTTGACCGATAAACACCGCCTCCCACAGGGCGGTGTTTTTTATGGTAATTGGCAGATAAACACGTCACGCACACTGCAATCACGCCTCTATCCTCCGGTTTAATGGTAGTCTGACCAAAATTATTATTAGCCCGTAAGATGAAAACCCCAAAAAGATTAGAGCCGCTGCTTGAAGATGGCGTGATAGATGAAGTGATGCGCCAGTTGATGAGCGGTAAAGAAGCCACGGTGTACGTGGTGCGCTGCGGTGAAGAAACACGCTGTGCCAAGGTGTATAAAGAAGCCAACAAACGCAGTTTCCGCCAAAGTGTCGTTTACACCGAAGGCCGCAAAGTTAAAAGCAGCCGTCAGGCGCGGGCCATGGCCAAAGGCTCAAAATACGGCAAACAGGCACAAGAAGAAGCCTGGCAAAGTGCAGAAGTCGATGCGCTGTACCGGCTTGCTGCCGCAGGTGTCAGCGTGCCCACCCCCTATCAATTTTACGAAGGGGTGTTGATCATGGATTTAGTCACCGACGCCCAAGGCAATGCCGCGCCAAGGCTCAACGACGTGGTATTCACCGCCGAACAAGCCCGCCAGCATCACCAATCGCTGCTCAAAGAAGTCGTGCGCATGCTATGCGCTGGAATCGTCCACGGCGACCTTTCCGAATTTAATATCCTGCTGAGTAGCGATGGCCCCATCATCATCGACTTACCCCAAGCCGTCGATGCCGCAGGCAACAACCACGCCATGAGCATGTTAGAACGCGATGTCGGTAATTTGGCTGATTTTTTCGGCCAATTTGCGCCTGAACTGCTAATCACGCAATATGGCAAAGAAATCTGGGCGCTCTACGCAAAAGGCGCACTCACGCCAGAAACGGTGCTGACTGGACAATTCAAACAAGACAGTAAACCGGTAGATTTAAAAAGCGTGGTGCGTGTGATAGACGCCGTGCGTGAGGATGAAGCCAAAAAGCAAATGCGGCTGGCAGAAGCCAAAGCCGCGCTGCCTAAGCCTAAACGATTTTAAGAACGGTAACTATTGAATGTTTAAGTAGTACGAGCTTGAGCAAGCTACTTTTCTAGACCTGACCCCGAGGTATGCGATATTTGAGTTATGTTTATAAGTTTGCAAGGGATAAAAAATCTGTAAACATTTCCGTAAACTCGAATCGATCAGTTCCATTTTCGACATACTTTTCCGCTAGACGAATTTGCTCACATGACATGCGAACCCAATAATCCTCTATGACTGTTGTACGACGAGTTCCTTTTATATCCCCAATTTTAACCTTTGCATCATCAGTGTCTGTAATTGAAAATACTGTACCTGCTGGTAAGTTTAAGCAAGACACGTCAATATAGTTTTCAGGCTCACGTTTTCTAGTGACATAGGCCTTGATGTTATCTGCTCTCAGCTCTGCGATCGCATCTGCATTTTTTGATGCTTCTGGAGTACCTAAGTCAGAGTCCAGTAGCACGCCGTAAGGAATGCCAAATTGAGTTATGATTTTCTTTGTTTGCCAATGTTTGATATTTCCACAACCTCCAATTGGAACAAGAGCAATACGGCATTCTTGGAAAGTGGCTGGGATATATCCTCCTTCTCTTAGTTTCTCTGCAGCGTGTGAAATGAAAGTCAAATCTCCTTTACCTTCAACAAGAATTACCGCATTTGCATTGTTTGGTATAGGGTGAGGAAGTACCCCCAATGTCTCGACGACCTTTTGGAATACCTCTTCTGTTCCTGAGCTGACAATACGAGAATGCTGCCCTCTTTCGATAAATCTCAAGCTGTTCAGTGGAAGAAGCCCAGCCAATGCTGGAGTATGTGTTGTGAGGACGATTTGACTAGAAGGCGACTCAGATAATTGCAAAAACGCTTGTATGAGAATTTCTTGATGATCTGGATGCTGAGAAGTTTCCGGTTCCTCAAATGCATAAATTACATTATTGCCAATATTCCCCGCTCTTCTTCTTTCGGCTTCGGCACGGAAGAAACTTAATAAAACTAACCGCCTTACTCCGCTGCCTCGCTTATTAATAGGAATGTTATCTTCTGCTTTGATGGATAGTTTAAATTGCGATGCGAAATTAGGTTCTGACCTGAACTCTGGAGTTAACTCACGTGCAAGCTCAGGGGCCATTTCTTGAAGTTTCGCTAAAGTTCTGTTTGCTGTTTCAATGGCTTTTTCTCTGACTTGAACTTTTATCTCTTCTAATTGAGCTTCAAGTTCTTGTAGCGCCTGTTGAATGGCTATTTTCATCGGGTCTACAACCTCTTTATCATCATCACGGCTTTGTCTGTCGGATTGAAAAAGGGCAAATATGGGTAAGTAATTACTAATAGCTTCGTAGACTTTTTTTGTATCTTCTTTGTCTACCAAGAGTTCGGTACCACTGATTTGTAAGTCTGCAATATGATTGCGAATTGCGGCTCGTATTGAGGCATTTACATTTGCATTGTAGTTCGCCGCTGGAATGCCCATATTTATTGCTCTTTGCCGAAGCTCAGCTCTTTTAAGATCTAGTAAGTCATTTGCATTTTGTGCCGCGGGGTGTTGGCAAACAAAATATACTTTCTCTTTTGGTTTTGCTGCCGTTGCCGGAAATACTTTCTTAATGTGTAGCAATTGCTGATCATTTAAAAGATATTCTGCAGCAAGGCTGGTTGGATTGGCTGTATCAATTACAACCTCATTTGGTGCCCCTGAAAATATACAACCGATCTCAATTAAATTATTAGTTGAATTAATTGATAAATCATCTTTTTCGCAAACAACTTGCTCATTGTTGAAAAATATTTCTAAAGCCTCTAGAACTGTGGATTTCCCTGCATCGTTGCGACCAATAAAGGCAGTTAATCTTTCAAATGAAATTTCCGTTTCATCACGATAGCCACGAAAATTTTTAAGAATGATTTTTTCTAGTTTCATTCCATCCCCTTCGTTCGGAAATTGAGATTCCTATTCTTAGTTTGACCTAGTTTTTGTCTATAGAGCGATTGATTTAAGTTTTAATTCTTTTACTAGCCATAGTCGTAAAGTAAAGCAAATTTCAAAAAATTCAAATAGGCTTCTATCGGAGCTATAGTGGGGATTTCGAAAATTGGGGTCAGAGTAAAATTAAACTTGATTCACTTTCTTTAAGGCTTCATTAATCCGAGTCTGCCAGCCTGAACCAGTCGCCTTAAATTTTTTCACCAAACAGAGTCATCGGGGTCAGAGGTCGCCGGAGTCAGGTCTTGCAAAACAACAAAATTTTTCAAACAATTGAGGTCATAATGACTCATCCATTCTAATCATGGATAGCAAGTGGGCCAGCCCTAGCTGTCAATGTATAAGCTGCTACTGACTTTCTTTTGAGGACTTAGCCAAGCGCAAAAAATAAGCTACCTGCTCGACCCACTGCAACCGTTGCAATGGGGTTAAAGCCATAAAGGCCCGTAAGCGTTCTTCACTCACATGGTAAGTTCGGTCGGCTGGATTAAAAGGCCTGTTCATAGTGATTTTATTTTCTCTAAATGCTCAATGTCGCTCAGGTCTATCGGGCGACCAGCAGCACGTTTCATCGCGATCAAATCATCCACGCAAGCCACTGCTACTGAGACGTCACCCAAGTTAAATTGCACAGCGCGTGTATGCATCTCGTTAAAATCTAAAGGTGGGAACAACAGAATATCAATCGTCACGCCAGCCAGGGCTTGTGTGCGTAATGCAAATGCCAGCATGTTTTTTTCAGTGTGCCATTGACGCAATAACGCGAGATTGGTCAGGCTTTCCAGCGGCACAGGCGCAACGGGCGTCAACTGCAACGCTTTTGCACATTGCAACATGCCTTCAAGGTTTTCTGGCTGCATGGCGACTGTGATATCCACATCCATGGTTGCTCGCTCAACGCCATGTAAAGAAACAGCCAATCCGCCGATTAACAGGTAATCGACATCAAATTTTTTCAGCGCTGCAAACAGGTCTAAATAAAACATAGCTGCAGTTTAAAGCAGGTGACTGAAAAAAAGAATTGCTTTTAATTCCACGCGCTTTACCTCGTTATGGCTTGGGATTGTTTAATCAAGAACACGCAGTCTATTTGGCGAAGATTTCATGGAAAACCGTAGCCAATTGGATTAAACCAATTCAAAGATGGCTACTCTCAAATATAATCCTTACTTAACTCTAAAAACTCTCAGGTAAATCCATGCGAACCGAAAACGCTGTTGCACCAAAAACCATCTATCTTAAAGACTACACGCCCGCGCCATATCTGGCGAAGCAGGTGAATTTGAGTTTTAACCTGTTGCCGGGCAAAACCATCGTCACGTCTGAAGTGAAGTATGTGAAAAACCCGGCCGGGTTATCGAGCGACTTGGTGCTGGACGGTGAAGAGCAGACGATTGTTTCAGTGGCAAAAAATGGTGTGCCATTGAGCGACTATACGGTGGCCGATGGGCAGATGACGATTGCGAGTCCGGGGGATGAATTCACGCTCACCATCGTGAGCGAGATTAACCCCGAGGCCAATACGGCGCTGGAGGGGTTGTATCAATCACAAGGCACTTATTGCACACAGTGTGAGGCAGAAGGCTTTAGACGCATTACGTATTATCAGGACAGGCCGGATGTGTTGAGTGTGTTTACGGTGCGTATTGAGGCGGATGCCAAGGCGTATCCGGTGATGTTGTCGAATGGTAATTTGCAGGAAGAGGGCGGCTTGCCGGATGGCAGGCATTACCGTGTCTGGCATGACCCATTCCCCAAGCCTTGTTATTTGTTTGCGCTGGTGGCGGGCGACTTGGTGCGGGTGGCGGATACGTTTACCACTATGACGGGCCGCACCGTAGATTTGCATATTTACGTGCGTGCGGGCGACGAAGGGCAGTGCAGTCATGCCATGGAGTCACTGAAAAAATCCATGAAGTGGGACGAAGAGGTGTATGGCCGCGAGTATCAGCTCGACCTGTTTAATATTGTGGCGGTGAGCGACTTTAATATGGGCGCGATGGAAAACACCTCGCTCAATGTGTTTAACACCGCGTTGGTGCTGGCACATCAAGAGACCGCGACCGATAGCGATTTTATGAGCGTGGAAGGCGTGATTGGTCACGAATACTTCCACAACTGGACGGGTAACCGCGTGACTTGCCGCGACTGGTTTCAATTGTCCTTGAAAGAAGGGTTTACTGTGTTCCGCGACCAGGAGTTTAGTGCAGACTTGAACTCGCGCGCCGTGCAGCGGATTGACGATGTGAATGGCTTGCGCCGTTTGCAGTTTCCTGAAGATGGCAGCCCGCTGGCGCATTCGGTGCAGCCGGACCAGTTTATCGAGATCAGCAACTTTTACACCAAAACTATCTACGACAAAGGCGCTGAGCTGATTCGCATGCAGCATACCTTGCTTGGGCCACAGACTTTCCGCAAGGCCACCGATTTGTATTTTGACCGTTTTGACGGTCAGGCGGTGACCTGTGATGATTTTGTGCAGTGCATGGCTGACGCTTCTGGCCGTGACATGACGCAGTTTTTCAGGTGGTATAAACAGGCAGGCACGCCGACCTTGGTCGCCAGCAGCCATTACGATGCGGCCCAGCAGCGTTATACGCTAAGCTTTAAACAATCGCAGCCGGAGACGCCGGGTCAGACCGACAAGCAGCCCTTGCATATCCCGATTGCGGTGGGTTTACTGGCCGCGGACGGCAGTGAGATTGTGCCTACGCAAGTGCTGGAAATGACTGCCCGTGAGCAATCATTCACTTTCGATGGCATTGCCGCCAAACCAGTGCCTTCGATCCTGCGTGGCTTCTCAGCACCGGTCAAACTGGAAACCGATTTAAGTGACGATGACTTGCGCCTGTTGCAGGTGCATGACACCGATGGCTTTAACAAATGGGAGGCCGGGCAGACGCTGGCGCTGCGCACCATACAGCGTGTGATGGCAGATCCGCAGGCGGATATCAGCCAGTTTATTGTCGATGTGGGCACCTTGATTGCGCAAGGCTTGAGCGGACAGGGTGACAAAGCCTTGCTGGCGCGCGCCTTGAGTTTGCCCATGATAGGTGTGATTGGCCAATATCTGCCGGTGATAGACCCGGCAGCCATTGATGCGGCGCGTAGCAGCATACTTACCCAGATCAAGCGTGCGCATAAAGACGCTTTGGCTGCGCTGTATGAGGCCAACGCCAATCCGGGCGAGTTCATCATTACCCCGCAAGCCATGGGCCGCCGTGCTTTACAGGCCGCCGTGTTAGAGATTCTGACCACCACCAATGGCACTGGTTGTGCCGCACGCGCCAAAGCGCATTATGACGCAGCAGATAATATGACGGATCGGGTGACTGCATTGTCGTGCCTGTCTGACAGTACACAGCCGCAACGGGCCGAGGTGTTTGCAGACTTTTATACCCGCTTTGAAAAGTATCCGCTGGTGGTCGACAAGTGGTTCTCATTGCAAGCGATTGCCAACCGCGAGCAAATTTTTGATGACCTCGCCTTATTGCGCGCGCACCCCGATTTCAACATCAAAAATCCTAACCGCGTGCGTTCACTGTATAGCGCGTTTGCCATTAACAATCCGGTCAAGTTCCATGATCCTAGCGGCAAAGGGTATGCCTTTTTACGTGATGCAATTATCGAGCTCAATAGCATCAACCCGCAAATTGCCGCGCGCCTTGTGACGCCGTTGCGTGAGTGGAAGCGCTACACACCTGCCTTGCAGGCGCAGATGAAAGCGGCGCTACAAGCGGTGCTGGATACGCCTAATTTGTCGGGTGATGTGTTTGAAGTGGTGAGTAAGAGCTTGGATGGCTAATAAAAAAGCGGAGCTTAAACTCCGCTTTTTTTAATGGTCTGTTCGCACTATTTCCCCATGGCCTCGCCCAGGCGTATCGGTTTGCCTGGGTGCCAGCTGGCATTAAACTCCAGTACGTCTTTTTCAAATAACATCACCACGGTAGAACCCAACAGAAAACGACCCATTTCTTCGCCTTGTTTCAAGATGATGTGTTGGTTGCTGTAATCCCAATGGATGACTTTGCCCGGACGTGGCGGGTTGATAATGTGGTCTTTGGCATCGTGCCAAACGGTCGCCATGCTGCCGACAATCGTCGCACCGACCAAAACCAGCACAAACTTGCCATGCTGGGCGGATTCAAACGTACAGACTACGCGCTCGTTACGCGCAAACAGGCCGGGCACATTGGCGGCTGTGAGTGGATTCACTGAGAATAAATCGCCAGGCACATAGGTCATGCTCAGCAGTTTTCCAGCGCATGGCATATGGATGCGGTGATAATCTTTGGGGCTTAGATACAGGCAGGCAAAACGACCACTGTCAAAGTTTGCAGCTAAAGCAGCGTCGCCACCGACCAATGCCTGCGCTGTGTAATGATGGCCTTTAGCCTGAAAAATCTGGCCGTTTTCAACTTTGCCAAACTGGCTGATGGCGCCATCCACCGGGCATACAAAGGCATTATTTGCCAAGGGCCGGGCATCCGGTTTGAGTGGGCGCGTGAAGAACAGGTTAAACGTTTTGTAGCTGCTGATATCGCCGTTGAGTGCTTCTTCCATATTCACATGGTATTTGCGCACAAACCAGCCGATAAACGCCGTGGTCAGGCCACCCGCCTGCCAGTGCGCCAGTTTGCCGGCGGCGGCGGTGAGGAGTTGTTTGGGGGCAATGTATTGCAGCAGAATGGCGAGTTTCACTTCTTTCCCTTATTGAGTAGCGCTTGGTTGTTGCAAGCACTTGTTTTTATCATGTCTATATTCATGATTTTACAAATAAAAAAGCACAGGCGATACATCGGCCTGTGCTTTTTACCTATGGCCGGATTAATTTGTCATCAACCCAACCTTAGGTACTGATTCAAGGTCTAGAATTAGTTCTTAGACTGATCAACCAGTTTGTTTTTCGCAATCCAAGGCATCATGGCGCGCAGTTTGTTACCCACTTGCTCGATTGGGTGAGCAGCGTTCAAACGACGGCGGGCAGTCATTTCTGGGTAGTTAGTGCGGCCTTCCAGGATGAACTGTTTAGCGTAGTTACCATTCTGGATGTTTTTCAGGCATTGACGCATAGCTTCTTTGGACTGGCTGTTGATCACTTGTGGGCCTGTCACGTACTCACCATACTCCGCGTTGTTGGAGATGGAGTAGTTCATGTTGGCGATACCGCCTTCGTACATCAGGTCAACGATCAGTTTCAACTCGTGCAAGCACTCGAAGTAGGCCATTTCTGGCGCATAGCCAGCTTCAACAAGCGTTTCAAAACCGGCTTTCACCAGTTCAACCGCGCCACCACACAGTACGGCTTGTTCGCCGAACAGGTCAGTTTCTGTTTCTTCGCGGAAGTCAGTTTCAATCACGCCACCTTTGGTGCCGCCGTTGGCTGCTGCGTAAGATAAAGCGATTTCTTTGGCTTTGCCTGAGGTGTTTTGGTAAACCGCGATCAATGAAGGTACGCCGCCACCTTTGAGGTATTCGGAACGCACGGTGTGGCCTGGGCCTTTAGGGGCGATCATGATCACGTCCAGGTCTGCGCGTGGCACGATCTGGTTGTAGTGAATGTTGAAGCCGTGTGCGAATGCCAGTGCTGCGCCTTTTTTCAGGTTAGGCGCGATTTCGGCATTGAAGATTTCTGCCATGGTTTCGTCTGGCAGCAATACCATGACCACGTCAGCGTCTTTAACTGCTGCTGCGATCTCTAAAGTGGTGTGACCAGCGCCTTCGGCTTTGGCCCAGGAGCCGCCGCCTTTACGCAAACCAATGGTGACATTCACGCCGCTGTCGCGCAGGTTGGCTGCGTGTGCATGACCTTGAGAGCCGTAGCCCACAATCGTCACTTTTTTGCCTTTGATAATGCTTAAGTCGGCGTCCTTGTCGTAATAAACGTTCATCTCTGCTTTTGCCTTTCAATACAAATGCTTTGTCTGTAAAAAATAATTCCGGTTAAACCTTGAGGATGCGGTCGCCACGACCAATGCCGGAAGCACCCGTACGCACGGTTTCAAGAATCGCGCTGCGGTCTATGGCTTCAATAAACGCATCCAGTTTGCTGCAAGAGCCGGTAAGCTCAATGGTGTAGCTATTGTCGGCCACATCGATAATACGGCCGCGGAAAATGTCGCACATGCGCTTCATTTCGTCTTTATGGACGCCGGTGGCTTTGACCTTGACCAGCATCAGTTCGCGCTCAATGTGCTTGCCATCGTTGAGATCCAGCACTTTGACCACGTCAATCAACTTGTTGAGTTGCTTGATAATTTGTTCAATCACATCATCGGAGCCTGTGGTCACAATCGTCATGCGAGACAGGGTAGGGTCTTCGGTGACCGCCACCGTGAGTGATTCAATGTTGTAACCGCGTGCAGAAAACAGGCCGGCCACGCGTGACAGGGCGCCTGCTTCGTTTTCCATCAGCAGTGAAATAATGTGACGCATTATTCTTCCCCTTTCAGGCGGCTGGCCGTGCGTGGGCTCAATACCATTTCTGACAAGCCCTTGCCGTTTTCAACCATCGGGAAGACGTTTTCTGTTTGGTCGGTTAAAAAGTCCATAAATACAAATTTGTCTTTTCTATCAAACGCTTCTTTGAGGGCGCCTTCTACATCCGCCGGATCGGTGATGCGCATGCCAACGTGGCCATAAGACTCTGCCAGTTTGACGAAGTCAGGCAGGCTATCCATGTAGGATTCTGAGTAGCGGTTCTCGTAGAAGAACTCCTGCCACTGACGCACCATGCCCAAATAACGGTTATTCAACAGAATGACCTTGATCGGCAGGCCGTATTGCGCACAGGTGGACAGCTCCTGGATGTTCATCTGGATACTGCCTTCGCCGGTCACGCAGGCGACTTGTGCATTTTTGTCGGCAAACTGACAGCCCATGGCGTATGGCAAGCCCACGCCCATGGTGCCCAAGCCGCCGGAGTTGATCCAGCGACGTGGCTTGTCGAACTTGTAGTATTGCGCCGCCCACATCTGGTGCTGGCCCACGTCAGAAGTCACATAGGCTTCGCCTTTGGTGACCTCCCATAATTTCTGGATCACGTACTGTGGCTTGATCACGGTGTCTGAATAGGCGTAATCCATCGACTGGATGCCGCGCCATTCATTGATTTGTGACCACCAGTCGGCGGTGTCTGTGCTCTGGTTTTCTTCTTGCGCCAGAATCTCGTTCATGTCAGACAGCACGGATTGCACGTCGCCAACAATCGGCACGTCAACCTTGACGCGTTTGGAGATGCTGGACGGGTCGACATCAATATGAATGATGGTGCGTTTGTGGCTGCTAAAGTGCTTGGGATTGCCAATCACGCGGTCGTCAAAGCGCGCGCCAACCGCCAGTAACACGTCACAGTGCTGCATGGCCATATTGGCCTCATAAGACCCGTGCATGCCCAGCATGCCGACAAACTGTTTGTCAGTGGCAGGGTAGCCGCCCAACCCCATCAGGGTGTTGGTGACCGGGAAATTCAACGCTTTGGCCAACTTGACCAGCTCAGCCGCACCATTACCCAATACCAGGCCGCCGCCGGTGTAAATCATCGGACGTTTTGCACCCAGCAGCAGCTTGACCGCTTTTTTGATCTGGCCGCTATGGCCTTTCAAAATCGGGTTGTAAGAACGCATCTCTACCGTTTTTGGGTAGATAAAGTCAGCAACGTGCGCCGTGATATCTTTAGGGATATCCACGACCACTGGACCTGGACGGCCGGTTTTGGCGATAAAGAAAGCTTTCTTTATCGTAGGCGCAATATCCTTCACGTGCTTGACCAGGAAGTTGTGCTTTACACAGGGGCGGGTCACGCCGACCATGTCGACTTCCTGGAAGGCGTCCATGCCAATCGCTGGCACCGGGACCTGACCACTGATCACCACCAGTGGGATTGAATCCATATAGGCCGTGGCAATGCCGGTTACCGCATTGGTCGCACCTGGACCGCTGGTGACCAAGGCAACACCGACATCACCCGTTGCACGTGAATAGGCATCTGCCGCATGCACAGCCGCTTGCTCGTGACGCACCAGAATGTGCTTGAAGCCATTCTGTTTATATAAAGCATCATAGATATGCAAGACCGCACCACCTGGATAGCCAAAGACGAATTTGACTTTTTCTTCATTCAGGCAGGAGACAACAATGTCCGCACCTGTCATGGATTTGGCGTGGGTGTCTGTCGCAGAGTGGGCTGAGGCGTCCATAAAACCTTGATTTTTCGGCTAATAAATGTTGAACCCTATACATTAACTTGCTTTACTAATTTGGTCAAGATTTCGCGCTGACCGTACCCGACTTTCAGTGATGCCGGGTTCAATATTGCAATCCCTGCAATCAATAGTTGACTTTATAAATGAGAAACATTATCATTTGCATAACAGTTAACGAGAGGCATACACGCCATGCAAAGTTTACAAGGCGCATCACCCAGTCAGTTGTTCGATCCTGACTTGCCGACCGCAAGTGCGGTGCTGGTTTCGCTGAGTTGTGTGGCAACGCGCTATGCCATGAATCCTTCTGAGGATCTGGCCTTGTTGGGTTGCAGTCTGGCCCAGACCTTAAATGCGCCTGAGTATGCAGAGAGTGGTTTGATTACCTCGGCGGCCAGGCAATTGTTGCGTGAATGGCAGGAGTTGTTGCAAGCGCATCAAACCTTTGCCATGCAGCAGGCAGTGTCTGAATTTGTGACGCCGTCGGCCACCATGCAGTGATAGGCGCAAGGGCGCAGGCGCTCGTTGCATTAAGTAGAGTACATCGCATACAAAAAACAAAAGATTAAGAAAGGCAGTATTGAAATGGCAAGAACCACCGGACCTCGACTCAAGATTATGCGCGCCCTGGGCGTGGAGTTGCCAGGGTTGTCACGCAAGTCGATTGAAGATAGACCCAATCCGCCTGGCCAGCATGGTCAGCAGGCTTCGCGTCGTCGTCGCTCGGATTTTGCCGTGAAGTTGGTGGAGAAGCAGAAGATTCGTTTTAACTATGGTGTGAGCGAGAAGCAAATGCGCAAGCTGATGCTGGAAGCGCGTAAAGGTTCGGAGCCTACCGGTGACAAATTGATGTCTTTGCTTGAGCGCCGTCTGGATAACGTGGTGTTCAGGGCCGGTTTTGCGCCGACGGGCATTGCTGCGCGCCAGTTGGTCAATCACGGGCATGTGTTGTTAAACGGCAAGCCTGTCAATATTGCTTCCGTGCGTTTGAAAGTGGGCGATGTGGTCACGCTCAAAGAGAAAAGTCGCAAAATTCCGATGGTGGCCGAGTCGATGGCGACGCCCAGTCTGACCATCCCCGAGTGGTTATCTGTGGATACGACGACCGCCTCGGCAAAAATTGGTCACTTGCCATCCATTGAGGATGTGCCGTTCCCGATTGAAGTGCAGCAAGTGGTTGAATACTACGCTAACCGCGTTTAATTTCGCGTGCAGGTGCAAGCCTGCAGGCCAATGAATTTGAGTGGTGCTCCTAACCCCAACATGTCACTGCTCAAATAGGCGTGTTTTTAATGCGCCAAATTACCCCTGGTAAGGGTGTTCCTTGAAATCTGATGCCGCAGTGCGCAAGCATGTAAGTCGGCTTTTTTTTGGACTGGATTGTAGATGACGAATCGCTTGCAGCCTGAGTTGAATCAAGGGCAAAATGCCGCCAACGCGACTCAGACCGGCGTGCCTGTGGTGGATGCCAATGAATTGCTGGGGAAGCGCGGCGTGGTAGCCATTATGCATGGTCGTGATGAGTACCGACTCACCCGGACCAGGCAAAATAAATTGCTGCTGACCAAGTGTCAGGACAATATAGGGCATGGCGTCTCTTCATGATTAAGAGCGCGTTGGGTGTGGTGAAATATCAATGTGAAGCAGGCAACCAGCAGGTTGCCTTCAGCACTTTAATAAACAGTCTTTTTGTAGGAGATGGACGCTAATGGCGCAACGTGAGTCTTTGCGTGGGTTGTCGTTGAAGCCCACCCGGATGTCGGCTACCAGCCTGCCTGAGTTGAGTTTGCATAAGCGGCAGTTGGGCGAGCTGGCGGGGGTGTTCCGCTGGTCAGTACTGGCGACTGAGCAGTTGCTCATGCGTGACCGCCGCCAGGGTTGGCACGCAGTGGGCATGCTGCTGGTGGTCGCGCTGCATGCGCTGGTGATCGCCAGTTTTCTGCTGTTTGAAGAGGAACTCATTGAGTTGCCCAAGCCAGAGCCGATAACGGTATCGTTGATTACCTTGCCTGCAAAAAAAGAGGAGGCGCCTGCGCCAGAGGTGGTGCCCATCATCAAGCAGCAGCCGGTGGTGAAACCGGTGATCAAACCAAAGGAAACGCCAGTCAAGCCCATAGAGCGCCCGGCACCAGTGGTGGAACGGATCACGGAAACCACGCCAGATCAGCCCAAGTTTGAAGCCAGCACCCAGCCCGCCGCGCCGCCGCTGGAAGCGCCGCAAGCGGCTGCCCCTAGCAAGCCCGCACCTGCACCTGCTGCGCCACCCAAGCACGAGGTGGAAGAAAAAGAGGAGCCGCCAAAGTTTGGTGTGGCTTACCTGAACAACCCGGCGCCGGAATACCCGCGGTTGTCACAGCGCGCCGGTGAAGAGGGGCGCGTGTTGCTCAGGGTGCTGGTGTCGGCAGAAGGTCACCCGGAGTCGGTAGAGATTTTTAAAAGCAGTGGCTATGAGCGGCTGGACAAGGCGGCACTCAATGCCGTCAAGCAATGGCGGTTTGAGCCAGCCCGCAAAGGCGGCAAGGCGCTCAGTGCTTTCGTCAATGTGCCATTGTCTTTCTCACTCACACAAAATTAAATCAGTTTTTATTGAAAGGAACGTTTGATGCAATCAACTAGTGGTTTGGCATTTATTACCGAGGGTGGGGTTGTCTCGGTCATCGTGGCGCTGGTGCTGCTGACCATGTCGGTCATGAGCTGGTATTTTATTGTGGTCAAGGCTTGGCAAGTCTTCAAGCACAAGCGCGAAGTCACGGCTTATGTAAAGCAGTTCTGGCGCAAAGCGACTTTGCAAGAGGCCTTGCAGGATACGCAGATGCAATCACCAGCGTTCCGCCTGGCGCTGACTGCTGTGGAATCTACCCAGCACCATCAGCAACATGCCAGCCAGTCTCTGGGCGCGGCTTGCAGCCAGGATGAGTTTGTTGCACGCCAGTTGCGCCGTACCTTGTCGCAAGAGCAGGCAGGCATGGAGAGCGGGTTGTCTGTCCTTGCTTCTGTGGGCAGCGTGGCTCCATTTGTTGGTTTGTTCGGCACGGTGTGGGGGATTTACCACGCGCTGACCGCGATTGGCCAATCCGGCGTGGCGACCATCGACAAGGTGGCCGGCCCGGTTGGTGAGGCTTTGATTATGACGGCGATTGGTCTGGCGGTGGCGATCCCGGCTGTGTTGGCCTATAACGCCTTTATCAAGGCGAATCGCAGTGTCATGGCCGAGCTCGAGAATTTTGCGCAAGACTTGCATACCTTGCTGACCACGGGTGCGCCATTGATGATCAAGCAAGGTCAGAAACCTGCCAATGTGACTGAGCTGCACGCTAAAGTCGCAAGCAAAGGTGGCAACCTATGATGGGGCAAAATCCTTTTAGCGCGGGTGAACACACCCAGCCCATGAGTGAAATCAACACCACGCCACTGGTGGATGTGATGCTGGTCTTGCTGGTGATTTTTATCATTACTGCGCCCTTGCTGACGCATGCGGTCAAGATTGATTTGCCTCAGGCCACCTCGCAGCCACTGGAGGAAAAGCCGGAAGTGATTGACCTGGCGGTGGATGCAGACGGTAAGCTGTTCTGGAACGATAGCGAAATCCAGGCGCCAGAGTTGGCTGCCAAGTTGCAGGAAGAAGCAGGCAGGCAGCAACAGTCCGAGTTGCAGATTCGCGCCGATAAAAACACCCGCTATCAGGTGCTGGCCGAGGTGTTGGCCAAGGCGCAAACAGCGGGCATGAAAAAAATTGGCTTTGTCAGCCAGCCGCAACCTTGATTCAAATTCATCTGAGTTAACCATCGCATATGAAACAGCAAACCATCCGCCGCTGGGCATGGATCCATAAATGGAGCAGTCTGGTCTGTACAGCATTCATGTTGCTGTTATGCCTGACCGGCCTGCCCCTGATTTTTATGCATGAGCTGCATCATCTGCTGGGTGACCAGATTGAAACGCCTGTGATCAGCCATGCCGGGCCCAATGCCAGCATGGATAGCCTGATGGCGGCGGCCAAAGCCCGTTACCCCAAGCTGGTGCCGCAATATATGTACCGCGAAGACGACGAGCCATTGCAGTGGGTGGTCCGCTTGGGTACGACGCCGACTGACATCACGAATACCCACAACGTGGTACTCGATGCGCGTACGGCACAGGTGCTGGGTGAGCCCAAGGATGACGAAGGCTTTTTATATGTGATGTTCAAGCTGCATGTTGATTTATTCGCGGGCTTGCCTGGCATGTTGTTCCTGGGTTTGATGGGCTTTTTGCTGTTGATTGCCCTTATTTCCGGCGTGGTGCTGTACGCGCCTTTCATGCGCAAACTGCCGTTTGGCGAGATCCGTCACCAGCGTGGCGACAAGCTCAAGCGCCTTGATATCCATAACTTTCTGGGCATCGTCACGCTCTGCTGGTTGCTGGTGGTGGGGGCGACCGGCGTGATCAATGCCTGGTCGGATTTGCTGATTAAATACTGGCAATTTGACCAAATGGCGCAAATGGTCGCGCCCTATAAAAACCTGCCTCCACCGACAGCGTTTGCCTCACTGCAGCAGTCTTTGCAAGTGGCGCAGCGTGCCGAACCCGAGATGCAATTAGGCTTTATCGCCTTTCCAGGCACGCCTTATACCAGCCGGCATCATTATGGCATTTTCATGCGTGGCGATAGCCCGCTGACCAAGCGCCTGTTCAAGCCCGTGCTGGTCGATGCACAGACCGCACAGCTGACCGATAGTCGACCGCTGCCCTGGTATCTGGTGGGCTTGCTGGTGTCGCAGCCGTTGCATTTTGGCGATTATGGTGGCATGACTTTGAAGTGGATTTGGGCGGTGCTGGATGTATTGAGTATTGTGGTGTTGTGGACCGGGCTCAAGCTCTGGTGGAAAAAGCGCCACCAATATGTGCCGGATATTCAAACGCGCATCATACTGAGTGAGGCGAGCTGAGCATCCGGTTTGATGAATAGCGTTTTTTGTGAATATCGACACTGTTTGTGAATTTAAATCTCTGGGGTTTCAACGGCGATGTCTCAATAGGCGAATATGAATCATGGTTACACATCTGTTTATGCAAAATAAATCACTGTCACAAATCTTTTTATGGCCGCTGGTCATTGGCCTCATCACAGTGCTGGGCCTGGTCACCGCCTTGCTGGTAGATGATGCCCGCGAATTGTTGTCGGATGCAGCGGTGGCGCTGCCGATTGTGATCAGCCTTTATTACTATCTTTGCAAGCCGCGCTTGTCTGCCCGTTTTTTGCCCGGCCAGCCTGGGCGCGCCCGCAAGTAAGTCTTTTTTTGATTGCCCCGGCAAGCTGCCGGGCCGTCTTTAGTTTAGCCAGCCACCGAGTCGTCACTCCAGTAGCCAGCCAGTTTTTAAATTGGATGATTGGAGCATAGATGAAACTCACTTTTAACCCCCGCCTTTCCGCGAGCCTGCCTTCTTTTTCAGCGCGCTTATTGTTAAAAGCCGCGCCGCTGGCCGTGGTTGCCAGCACTTTATTGCTACAAGCCTCTGCGCAGGCCGCAGATCATTGTGAAGTCACGGTAGAAGCCACGGATGCCATGACCTATAACGTCAAGGAAATTGCTGTGCCCAAAGCCTGCGCCTCTTTTGCCATTCGCTTGAAGCATACCGGCACCATGGCTAAAAACATCATGGGCCATAACCTGATAATCAGCAAACAGGCAGATGAACAGGGCGTATTGCAGGATGGCATGAAGGCAGGCATCGCCAAGTCTTTTGTCAAACCGCAGGACAGTCGCGTGCTCGCCGCCACCCAGGTGATTGGCGGTGGTGAGAGTGCGGAGATCAGCCTGACGCCCAAGCAGCTGGATGCCTCCGCCAGTTATGTCTTCTTTTGCTCATTCCCCGGCCATGCCTCGATGATGAAAGGCACGCTCAAGCTGATCTAGTCCTTGCAGAACCTGCCTGCACCGGTGGGTTCAAATGGGCACAGGGCCCAGTTGCGGGTGATCACTTCGTTTCTTACTGGCAGTAAAAGCAAAGCGTTACCGCGGCTAAAACATGATGAGTGCGTTTGAGGAGAACACGATGCAAGACACACAAAAATTACAGGCCGTTGGCACTGAAGCCAATGCGTTCCACCGGCAGTTTCAATCCCTGCAGTTAGCGACCACCAGTGATCAGGGATGGCCTGAAGCCAGCTATGCCACTTTTGTCGAGCACGAGCAGCGGTTTTATATTTATGTGAGTGAGTTGGCCGCCCATTGCGCCAATTTGCAACATCACGGTCGTTGCTCGGTGATGTTTATCGAAAGCGAGCAGGCGGCCAGCCATCCATTTGCCAGAAAGCGTCTTGTGCTGCAATGCCAGGCGCAAGAAGTGCCTAGGGATGAAGCTACGTTTGTATTGGTGATGGATCAGTTTCATGCCAAATTTGGCAAATTTATGGAAGTGATCGCCAAACTGACGGACTTTCACCTGTATGCCTTAACACCGTTAGAGGGCAGCTATGTGGCTGGTTTTGCCAAAGCCTATCGCCTGACCGGCCAGGATTTATCTGAGGTGGCGCACCGTAACGAACAAGGCCATCGTGCGCCAGATAGCGCCAGTCAGGCGGATCTGGATGCGTTGGTTTGATGGCATGGATAAGCAGAAAACACGTATTCATGCCATGAACGCTTCAGTGGCGGCCAGACGGCAATTTTTACAGCAAGCGGGTGCATTGGGAATCACAGCCCTATTGCCCCAGTCTTTGGTGTGGGCCGCAGACACCGGGCCCGCGAGCCAGCGCATCGTCAGTATCGGCGGTGCTCTGACAGAAATGATATATGCACTCGGTGCCAGCCAGACCTTGGTCGGTGTAGATACCACTTCGCTTTTTCCGGCGGCTGCCACCAGGTTACCCAGTGTTGGCTATGCACGCACCTTGTCCAGCGAAGGGATTCTGGCATTGGCGCCGACGCTGGTGGTCGCCACTGAGGATGCCGGGCCCCCGGCCGTACTAAGGCAAGTTCAGGCTGCAGGTGTGCCGCTAAGTATTCTGGCGGCGCATGACCGCTTTGAAGGCGTGGTAGATCGCATGCAACAGCTTGGGCGTTTGCTTGATCGTACGCCAGCGGCGACGCAGTACGTAGACAAACTCAAAGCCGACTGGCAACGTGTGCGTGCGCCGATTCTGGCACGTAAAGGGCAGGGCTCACGTGTGCTGTTTGTGTTGTCACACGCCCCCGGCCAGGTCATGGTGGGAGGGCAGGGGAGCAGTGCCGAGGCCATGTTGCATTATGTGGGCGCACGCAATGCGGTACAGGGGTTTCAGGGCTTTAAACCGTTGACCCCCGAGGCCGTGATTGCGGCACAGCCAGAGATCGTTTTGTTCACAGAGCAAGGGCTGGCGGTGGTGGGTGGAGTCGAAGGCGCACTGCGGCTGCCTGGCCTGGCGCAGACGCCTGCCGGGGAGCATCGCCGGATTGTGGCGCTGGAAGCCATGTTCATGCTAGGTTTTGGTCCACGATTGCCGCAGGCCGTCGCCGCACTTGATCAATTGCTCGGCAAGGCCATGACCCTATGATTAGCGCAACCGGCTGGCCGGTCTTCTGCGAGCGCCTAACCACCCGTTTTGCAACATATCCTTCCTGGGGTTTGGGTCTTGTCTTGCTCATCCTGCTCGCATTGTCGGCCTGGGCGGGGGCCGTCCCCGTGACGTTGGCTGACTGGCGCATCGGCTGGTTGAATGACTCCGCTCATCCGCTCACAGGCGGTGCTTATGTGCTGTGGAATCTGCGATTGCCGCGCATTCTGTTTGCGGCACTGGTTGGGGCTGCCTTGGGATTGTCGGGCGCGCTCACGCAAGGCCTGTTTCGTAACCCGCTGGCCGACCCGGGGTTGCTGGGGGTGAGTAGTGGTGCCGCCTGCGCGGCGGCGTTAACGATTGTGCTGCTGGCTGGCTCGGGAATAGAGATTCCCATCACTTTACGCTATTGGCTGTTACCACTGATGGCTTTTGTCGGTGCGGTAAGTGTCTGCTTTTTGCTGGATGGCGTGGCGCGCTGGCTCACGGCTGATTCGATTGCCGGATTGCTATTGACTGGGATTGCACTCAATGCGCTGGCTACCGCCGTCATAGGCTTATGCACCTATCTGGCGACGGATGAACAGCTGCGTAGCCTCACATTCTGGACGTTAGGGTCGCTGGCGAGTGCCAGTTGGCGGCTGGTGGTGGTGTTGTCACTGTTGTTGATCGCCGCGTTGGCCTATATGCAACGGCTGGTGAATGCCATGAATGCACTGGCGCTCGGCGAGGCGGCCGCCGCGCATGTCGGCATTCACGTGCGTCAATTACGCCGCCGTGTCATTGTGCTGGTGGCGCTATTAAGCGGATTTGCCGTCGCCTGGTGCGGCATGATCGGTTTTATCGGCTTGGTCGCCCCACATATTGTGCGTTTATTGATCGGGCCTGATCAGCGTCGTCTATCTCCCCTTGCCATGCTGGTTGGCGCCATCCTGTTGCTATTGGCTGATACCGCGGCCCGTACGCTGGCGATTCCCGCAGAAATTCCAGTTGGGATTTTTACGGCATTGCTGGGTGCGCCGTTCTTCTTGCTATTGCTCGGGAGCTTCAGAAAAGGCGGTCATCTATGAGCTATCGCACTGCACATTTGCTCGAGCTGCAAGCCGTGACGCTCAAATTAGGCGGCCATGTTTTTGGTCCGTTTTCGATGACCGTGCAGCCAGGTGAACGGATTGCGGTGCTCGGACCCAGTGGCGCCGGTAAATCCACCTTGCTCAAGTTGCTCGCGCGCGAGTATTTGCCCAGCAGTGGCCAAGTCACGCTGCGTGAGCGCTGTTTGACAACGTGGTCACTGGTCGACTTAAGCCGCCAACGCGCCATCTTGCCACAGTCGCATGAGGTCGCCTTTGGGTTGCCCGTTGAACTGGTGATTGGTCTTGGCCGGGTCGCCAGAATGGTCGATCCTGATTTAAATGTGATAGTGCGTCAGGCGGCAGAACTGGCGTGTGCCCGGCACTTGCTGCCGCGCCGGTTCGATACCCTGTCCGGTGGCGAAAAGGCGCGCGTCCATCTCGCCAGAGTCTTTGCGCAATTGTGGGATATCGAGCAAGGCCTGTTGCTGGTGGATGAGCCGATGGCGGCGCTCGACCCGGGCTTGCAGTGGCAACTGATGGCCGCCATGGATCAGTTTGCCCGCCAGCGTGGGCATGCGATTTTCGCCATCTTGCATGATATCAATCAGGCCTTGCAGGGATTCGACCGGCTCGTGCTGATTAAAGATGGGCGTCTCATGGGTGATTATCCGCGCAGGCAAATTGCCCTGTCGACGTTGGCTGCTTTGTACGATGTCCATTTGGTCAGTGCGGTCACTGAGCAAGGGCAAATGCTGGTTGCTCCCGAGGCGGCCCTAGTCACTTCTGTTGATTTTATGAATGATAATTGTTATCATTCAATGTATTAATGCAAGCCAACGAGTCCTTTATCTCCTGTAGCCAGCGATTGTTTACTGGAGTTTTTGTATGTACTCGTTTCGTATCCCTGCAATCCCGCTCGTATTTGTGATTGCTCTCCCAGCAATAGCTTCCAGTGAGGAAGTAGCACCCAAAGTTGAAACCGATACCTTATCTGAGGTGTCTGTGAGCGCGAAAAAAAGTAGTAAAAGAGATAAATTCATTACCCAAGACCGTGCGACTTCAGTGGGTAAAAGCCCCGTTTCAGTGCAAGATATGCCTCAGTCCGTCACTGTTGTGGATGTCGAGCAGGCACGAGAAATGGGGGCTTTGAATATTCAGGATGCTCTGACTTACAGTGCTGGCGTCTATGCTGGTAACTTTGGATTTGATACCAGAATAGACTCTGCCTCAGTTCGCGGCTTAACCCCATCTATGTTCCAAGATGGTTTGCGTAATTTGTATGGCTCCTACAATAACACCAGAACGGATATCTATATGCTTGAACGCATAGAAGTCTTGAAGGGGCCTTCTTCATCTGTGTTCGGGCAGTCAGATTTGGGTGGGATTGTGAATAGCGTTTCCAAACGCCCCAAAAAAGTAGCCGCACGTGAAGTGAATCTGCAATATGGTATGTATGACCGTAAGCAACTGGGTATCGACTTTACAGGTCCTCTGAGTGAGGATGGCGAATGGCTTTATCGACTGGTGGCTTTAAAGCGAGACAGTGGTACACAGGTTGATTATGTGAAAGATGATGCCGTGGTGTTTATGCCCTCGGTGACTTGGCAGCCAAGTGATAAAACCAGTATCACTATGCAGTATGTGCATCAGGAAACTGATAGTACGGTTTCAGCACAGTTTTTGCCTTCTCGAGGAACGATCCTTCCAGGACCATTAGGTCGAATATCCAGCCGGACCTTTGTCGGGGAGCCTGGCTGGGATCGCTACGACACCAAAAAAGACGAAGTGTCATTGTTCGTAGATCAGGCGATTACTGACCAAATTAAACTTGTGGCAAATTTGAGAAAAGTTAACTCAGATACGATCACACGGGAACACTGGACTCGAGTTGGAGCTAACCCTGATAGCACAGGCAATATACAGCGTACCATTCACGCTGCTGACCGCAGTACCAATGTATTTTCAAGCGATACACGCTTGCAGGGCAATTTTGCGTTAGGACCGACCAAGCATTTGGTGTCTTTAGGAATGGATTACCAAGATGCATTATGGACAGAGCGTAATTACACCTCTACAACCTCTGCATTTGGCATCAATGTTTATAACCCGGTATATGGCAATGTCGATTATGGTGCATTAGTCGGCGCTGAACGGGACAATAACAAAATCGTGCAGACGGGCTTTTACTTGACCGAACATATGGAATGGGGCCCCTGGGTTGTTTCTGGAGCTCTGCGTCGAGATCATGCGACAAATACCTTGCTCAAGGTTGGTGCTACGCCAGATGTTGATGCGCGTAATTCAGTAACCACGGGACGCTTGGGTCTGATGTATCGGTTCGAGAGTGGAGTCTCACCTTATGTTAACTACTCTGAAGCATTTGTGCCGAATTTGGGTACTGATGGGAATAATGGTGTGCTAAAACCTACTGAAGGAGAACAACGCGAAGCTGGGATGAAATATTACTCTCCAGATGGCAACACATCAGCAGCGTTTGCTTGGTTTGAGATTGAGCAACTCAATAGAGTTATTCAAGGGAACACCCCGGGTGGTTTGCAACAAACCGGTGCATTAACCAGAGGTTGGGAGGTCGAGGCCAAGCATCGAATGGGTGATTGGGAGCTGCTTGGCAACTACAGTCGCATGAATGCGTTTAACGACACCACCAAAATTAGGTTGCCATATGTCGCAGAAAAATTGGGTTCAGCCTGGGCACAATACAAAATCAACTCAAATTGGCGCGCTGGGGTGGGGGTGCGTTATTTAGGTGACAACGTCGGGTTTGGTGGTTTGCCCACAGTGCCATCAGTTACCTTGTTCGATGCCATGGTTGGATTTAACTATGGGAAATGGGACTTGCGCGCCACGATTAGAAATATCGCTGATAAGGAGTTTATTTCCTGGTGTCGCGGCAATGGTCAAGATTGTGGATATGGCGAACGCCAGAATGCTGTCCTCTCTGCAAACTATACCTTTTAACACCAACTTTTATATATACAACCAAGCACCGCTTACGTGCTTGGTTTTTAACTTTTTGAGGTTATCAAACATGAACGCTTATAAAAAAGTCCTGATTGCAGTCATGTATGCAACGGTTTTTATGGATGCTTCCGCTGAAGAGTCTGAATTAGACACTTTGGGCGAGGTGAAAGTGAAAGCTTCTGCTGATGCGAATGCTAAAGGCCTGATGAAGCCTTATGCTGGCGGACAGGTTGCGAAAGGCGGGCGGGTTGGCGTGCTTGGCAATAAAGATGCCATGGATACCCCATTTTCAATCAACGCATATACCAATGAGTTGATCCAGAACCAACAGGCAAAAAGTGTAGGGGATGTGTTACTAAATGATCCTTCCGTACGCGTTGCCCGTGGCTTTGGCAACTTTCAGGAGTCATATTTTATTCGTGGTTTTCAACTGTATTCCGATAGTGTTGCATATAACGGGTTGTATGGAATACTTCCAAGACAGTATATTGCGGCCGAGCTCTTTGAGCGTGTTGAGGTTCTGCGTGGTGCCTCCGCATTCTTAAATGGGACAAGCCCGAATGGGGATGCCATTGGAGGCTCGATTTCTTTACTGCCAAAGCGAGCACCAAATGAGCCATTGAGCGTAGTAAATGCTGGCTGGAGTTCTGGTAACCAACAACTTATTTCTGCAGATGTGGCAAGACGTTTTGGCCCGGATGACAGTGCCGGTATTCGGTTGAATGTGTCTAGGCGTGATGGCGGTACTGCAGTTGATAAAGAACATGCTGAAGTTGATCTGATTTCGCTGGCATTAGATTGGCGCGGCGAGAATTTGCGGTTGTCTGGGGATATCGGGTATCAGGATAATCATCTGAAGCAAACGCGCACAAACGTCACGCTTGCTGCGTCGACAGGTGTACCGCGAGCGCCTAGTAGTGATTCAAACTGGGCGCAGCCATGGTCTTACTCTAATGAGCGGGACACCTTCGGGACTTTGCGTGGTGAATACGATTTAACTGACAAAGTGACAGCTTACTTTGCCGGAGGCTTCCGTGAGTCACATGAAGCTAACTCGTTAGCAAATTTGACAGTCAACAACTCTGCGACTGGCACGGGTACTTTCTATCGTTTTGACAATACCAGAGAAGACTCGGTAAGAACCGGTGAAGTTGGCCTAAAAGGTAAGTTTGAAACGGGTTCTATCAGCCATGACGTTGTATTAAATGCAAACTTATATCATTTTGAGAAAAAAGCAGCGTATACGTTTGATTCTGGTAATCAGCTCAATACCAACTTATATGCCCCAACTTATTATGCCCTGCCTGCATTTACTGCAGGCGCAGGTTCAGGTGGTGTGTTGGATAATCCGAATACGACAGGTAGAACGATTTTACGTAGCCTTGCCATAGGTGACACACTGGCCATGTTAGATAATCAGTTGTTGTTGACGCTAGGGGTGAGAAGTCAGCAAATAGCTGCGACAACCTATGATTACAATGGCGTGTTTAGTAGTGCGTACGACAAGACGAAGCTGAGCCCTGTGTTGGGTGCGGTAGTAAAACCCTGGGACGGCATCTCTCTCTATGCTAATTACATTGAAGGCTTGTCACAAGGGGCAACAGCTCCAGGAACCACCGCTAATCGAGGTGAGACGCTTGCCCCCTATGTCTCAAAACAGAAAGAAGTGGGAGCCAAGTTTGATTTTGGTAAGGTTCGGGTGACTACTGCTTACTTTACCACTGAGAAACCACGCGGTTTTATCAATGCGGCGAATGTATTTACTTCGCAAGGGAAAGAAGAACACCAAGGGGTTGAACTGATGACTTATGGTCAGATTTCGCCCAGTTTGCGGGTGTTGGGGGGGATTACCTGGTTGGATGCCAAACAGAAGAATACGGGCAATGCCTCGACGGAAGATAAGCAAACGATTGGTATTCCAGATCAACAAGCTAACCTGGGTCTAGAGTGGGATGCATTTATGGTGCCTGGTTTAACATTTGATGCGCGTGTGATTACTACTGGCCATGTGTATGGTAATGGCACAAACACTCAAAGACTGCCAGGTTGGACCCGTTTAGATATCGGCGCAAGATATGCGACTGAGATTGAAGGGCATTTATTAACCGTTCGTGGCCGTATTGATAACATCACAGATCGTGATTATTGGGCCTCTGCAGGTGGTTATGCAGGGCTAACCTCTAATTCCGGCTATCTGGTGTTGGGTGCGCCACGGACTATCACCGTCAGCGCCCAGCTTGATTTTTAAATACGAGGTAATTTGTTTTGCGTTCGTCTTTATTATTGGTACATCGGTGGTTAGGCATGGCTAGTGCTTTGTTTCTAATGATCACCGGGCTCACTGGTGCCATTATTTCATGGGATCACGAGATTGATACGTTACTGAATCCAGCGTGGATGCATAGCAAGTCACAAGGTGCGCATCAGTCGACATTAGTGCTTGCAAAACAGGTGTCAGAGCGCTATCCACAAGTTCAGGTCAGTTCGATTCCGCTGAGTGTTGAAGAGGGGCATACGCTGACCATTGGCGTCAGGCCATTATCTAATCCACCGGATGGCATGGTGCCTGTTAAATTTAACCAGGTGTTTATTGACCCCGTCACCGGCCAGGAGCTAGGCAAGCGGGAGTGGGGCGCCGTGTGGCCGGTAGATCGGACCAATGTCGTCTCTTTTTTGTATAAGTTGCATTACAGTTTGCACCTGCCCGAAATGTGGGGAATCGACCGCTGGGGACTATGGTTGTTAGGCGGCGTTGCGCTGATTTGGCTGATTGATAGTTTTGTTGGTTTTTATCTTACCTTGCCCAAGTTTGCCAACACCCCAAAAACCAAATTGCACAAAGTACAACAGAACACCCAAGCCTCGTTCTGGAAGCGCTGGTGGCCTGCATGGAAAATGCGCTGGAACAGCAGTACGCACAAACGTTACTTTGATATGCATCGTGCTTTTGGCTTATGGACATGGATATTGCTGATGATTCTGGCATTTTCTGCCTTTGCCCTTAATTTACGCCGTGAAGTCTTTATGCCAGTCATGAAGTCTGCGTTCACACTGACGCCCACTCCTTCAGATATACGTCCGCGCTTACCGGTCTCACAACAATTACCACCGCAGGTAGATTATGGAAAAGTGCTGGCGATGGCGATCAAGGAGGCGCGTAGGCAAGGCTGGCATGAGCCAGCAGGACGCATATCTTATAGCGCGGCATACCAGTTGTTTAATGTGGATTTTTATTATCCTGATGCCGATCATGGTGTGGCAGGTGCCGGCCATAAACGTTTGTATTACGATAGCTTGGATGCACATTATGTTGGCAAACGTATTCCTTGGGAAGGCACAGCAGGTGATGTGATTGTGCAAGCCCAATTCCCCCTGCATTCTGGCCGTATCTTGGGCCTGCCCGGCAGGATTATGATTTCTGTCATGGGAATGGTGGTGGCCACGCTTTCTGCAACGGGCGTGTATTTATGGTGGAAAAAGCGCAAGGCACGAAGCATTTCTGAGGGAATGCTGCGCATGAATTCGTTGCGTACGCATCGTTCATGAGCGCTTTAGCCACACTTACGTGGCGTTATTAAAACGCCAACCTCTTAGCAATCCGGTATGTTTACTGGCCCCTGGCAGGGAGGGGTGCTGAGGGTGTTGAAAATAAAAATCAGATTGATCTTGTTGTTTGCCAGCCATCGAGTTACGCACTCCAGTAGCCAGCTTTATTTAATGGGAGTGTTGTGTGACCGTGATTCGATTAAAAACAGTTTATTTGTCGTTGTTGTTAGCCTTGCCGATGTCGGCTGTTTGGGCGCAGGGGGAGGCTGAGAAGACTGCTTCTGCGCCAGCTGCAACAAACACTGATGACGATCAGCAAACTCTGGGGGAAGTTGAGGTATCGACCAGCCGTCGCCAGAGTTTTCACTCAAACACGGTACAGGTCGGGACTTTCAGAGACATGAATCCGCTGGACGTGCCCTTGACCGTGAACACGGTGACGCGTGAGGTGTTGGATGCGCAAGCGACCAACTCATTGTTTGGCGCATTGCGGAACACCGCGGGGGTTTCGCGCTCGCAATTGAGTGGCTCGACCTATGACAATATTGCGATCCGCGGCATTCTGGTCGAGAACCGCGGAAACTACCGGCTCAATGGTTCGTTGCCGATTATTAACCTGATTGATACGCCGCTAGAAAACAAAGAGCGGGTAGAAGTGCTCAAAGGGGCTTCGTCTCTGTATTACGGCTTGGTGCCGCCCTCTGGCATTATCAACCTGGTGACCAAGCGGGCTGGTCAGGTTGAAAACAAAAGCCTGACGCTGTCTACCAATGAATTTGGCACGCGTAGCGCCCATGTGGACTATGGCAAGCGCTTTGGCGCTGATCAGCAGTTTGGTGCACGCTTTAACGTGGTCACTGGCAGTGAAGATATTGGCATTGACCATTATGACGGCAGCCGTGGTCTGGTCTCAGCCGCATTGGATTGGCGTGCAAACGATAAATTGTCTTTCAAGCTTGACCTTGAGCATTACCGCAAAGATGTTTCAGAGCAGGCTGCGATTGTAGTGCCTAATGCTGTCAACGGTAAGATCACGCTGCCGCCTGTGCCAGCAGCGACACAAAACCTGGCGGGCAAATGGCAGCACTATGATGCTGAGGCAACCAATATTCTGTTCAGGACCGATTATGCCTTGAGTGATGACTGGAGTTGGTTGTTTGAAGCTGGACGAGCTAAGACGGAGCGCGACCGTAACTTTTCACAGTTTCAGAACTTTAACCCGCTTACGGGTGAAGGAGAGTTGCAAATTTCATTTACACGGAATCAAGTGTTTACCAACACCAACTTTAGAACCGAGTTGCTTGGTTTGCTGGAGACAGGCCCGATCAAGCATCAGCTCACCTTGGGATACACCAGCAATCAGCGTGAGGGCGTGACACCTATGTTTGCAACTCGTACATTGACTCAAAACTATTTTAATCCCAGAGTCGTTCCTGTGCTTGCGGCGGTTTCCAATAACCGTTTATCTGACCAGACAATTCTGGATCGAGGCCTGTATGTATTTGATCAAATGGCGTTGACAGACCAATGGACCCTCATGGCAGGTGCGCGGCAAAGTCGTTATGACACTGAGACCATTGCCACCAATGCAGGCACGGCAACGACTACGCGCTTCAACGCCAAAAAAGTCATTCCCTCCGTGGCGCTGATGTACAAAGTTCAGCCAAATATTTCTCTCTACGCCAGCTACATTGAAGGTTTTGAGGACAGTGGGCAAGTTCCGACTAGATGGTCAAATGCTGGCGAGTTACTCAATCCTGCGAAATCAAGACAAAAAGAAATTGGTGCAAAGGCGCAAGTGTTTGATCGTTTTTTGCTGCAATTGGCCTATTTTGATATTGAGCGTGCCGCCGCATTTGGTTATCCGAGTACTAATATCTATAAGATTAACGGTGACGCAAATTATCAAGGCTTGGAATTTGCTGCTACTGGCGAGTTGACGGAGAGGCTGTCTGTTGCCGCCTCTTTCCTGCTGATGGATGCGACCTTGAAAACACCTGACGCGGCCAGCAATGGCAATATGCCAGAGAATACGCCAGAGAAAACTGCCAGTCTGTTTGGCGAATACCAGATTGCGCAGGTCCCAGGCCTGTTTTTGAGCGCGGGCTTGTTTTATAGCGGCAAGCAACAGGTGAATGCATTTAATCAAGCTAGCATAGATGGCTACACGATTGGGTCGGTAGGGGCCAGATACAAGACCCTGCTGGGCAAGCAAAAAGCCACTTTTCAGGTCGTGGTCGACAATGTCACGGATAAAGACTACTGGAGTACCGCAGGGAACAGCCTGTTAGGCGTCGGCCGACCAAGAACCTTGCAGGCCAATCTGCGCCTGGATTTTTAACTGGCCCCTGTCACACGCAGCTACTTTGATATTTGAATCAGGCTGGTTGCCCTGATGTGGTCTGTACCCAGAGCACAGGCCGCACCTAATTACATTTAAACGTCACCGCTCAATTATGTTTGCAAATATGACGCTTGGGTTGCCACCCGTATTTACATTTGCACAAATAAATGTTCGCACAACCTTTCATTGCTTGTAAAAATGAGAATTGTTATCATTCGTGCTTATTCAATTTGCAAGCCAACGAGCATTGTTTCCAGTAGCCAGCAATTAACTCATTCAATCAATGACGGGAACTATTTATGCCATCCGGCTTTAATAAAAAAACAATGACGATAGCGCTGATGATGGCGCTTCCAGCAATTGCGATCGCGGCAGATGAAGAGAAAAAAACTGCAGACGCGACTCAGACCATGACCGAGGTGAAGGTCAAAACGCAACGAATTCAAGATGCGCCTAATAAAGGCTATCAAGCGACCAAGACCCGCGTCGGTAAAACCTATCAGGATCCGCAAGATGTGCCGCAGGCAGTCACTACGCTAACCAGAGAATTGCTGCATGATCAGCAAGTGGGCTCACTACGTGAAGCCTTGCGGAATGTGGTTGGCTTATCAGTCAATGCGGCTGAAGGGGGCCGTGCTGGCGATAACTTTAACCTGCGCGGTTTTTATACCTTTGGCGATATTTACCTGGATAACATGCGTGACACCGCACAGTACAACCGCGAGACATTTAACCTGGAGCAGGTGGATGTACTGCGTGGTTCTGCGGCGATGTTGTTTGGGCGTGGTCAGGCGGGTGGTGTGATTAACCAGGTCACCAAGATGGCTGAGTTAAATGACAAAAATACCGTGACAGGTAGCTTGGGCAATTATGATTACCATCAGGCGACAGGCGACTTCAACAAGAAGCTGACAGACACTGCCGCGATTCGCGTGAATGTGATGGATCGTTACGAAGAAACGTATCGTAAGAATCCAACGACAGGTGACCGCCCATCATTTGACCGTCAGGGGATTGCAATTAGCTTTGGAGCGGGCATAGGCACGGAAAATGAGTTTTTCTTAAATCACGTCTACACACAAACAAGAGATGTTCCAGACTTCGGTATCCGCTTTTTTAATAAGCGTCCTCAAAGTGATGCCTCAAATGGTGCGAGTGATAAAACATTCTGGGGTGCCAAAAACAACTTTGATGATAGTGATACACGCATTACGACGGGTATTTTTACTCACAAGTTTGATGATGATACGCAACTAAGAACACAACTTCGCCATGCAAGTTACCAGCGTGCATACTGGGCTAAATTACCTCCTAATAACACAGCAACTCCAGCCTTTCCAACTGAAAATAGTAGCGTAGGGTCTAATCAAGCGCGCTATTTAAATTATGAAACAGTTAATTTGCAATCGGATTTCAGTACTAAATTTGAGCTAGGGGGCATGAAACACAGTCTCTTGTCTGGCGTTGAGTATTTGCATGAAAACTCTTATCGTGCGAACTTGGTGGATCTGGATAGCTCTTCAGGGTTTTATTATCGCCGTCATGCTTATGATAAAAGCAACCCAACGAAATTTGACGCTGACAACTATGCTGTCTATCTTCAAGATAGTGTTGAGTTTATTCCAAACTGGACAGCATTGGCTGGTATTCGTCGCGATGAAATGAAGGCCAACTACTCTGCTGCGACATCACCCAAACTAGATTTTGGCGAGAACAGTTACCGGACGGGCTTGTCGTGGCAGCCAAATACCGATAGGCATTACTACCTCACTTTTAGTGATTCATTTAGTCCAACAGCGGACCTATATCAGTTTACGACGGTAAGGCAGCCTGCTGAGCGGGCCAGGACTCTAGAGCTTGGCTCTAAATGGTTGTTTATGGATGGGGATCTGGCCGTTAGAACTGCGTTGTTTACGACAACCAAAGATTGGGAACGTAATACGGATTTGTTAACAGCAGTGAATAATCCAATTCTGACCAAGCGTCGCCGTACCAATGGTTTTGAGTTTGAAGTGACAGGCAAAGTGACCGATCGTTGGGATGTTTTCGCCGGGATTGCCCTGCTGGATGCCAAGATCATTAACCCGGCAGTTAATATTTGTGCGCAAATTGCTAATGGGTGTTCGACAGTTGGGCAGGTTAATGTTGCTGATCCGCGCTTTGCTGGAGAACGTGCAAGAAACACTCCTATAGGCACATTTAATTTGTGGACTACCTATGCGCTGACCGATGCCTGGAAGATTGGTGGTGGAGTTGAAGCCAAGGGTGAGCGTTATGCATATGTTCCTTCTGCTACTGATGCGGGTACAAACTTTGTCAATGGTGTGTTTAAACCAAACGCTGCCCCTGGCTATGCAAGAGTGGATTTTATGGCAACGTATGAACAACCAAAATGGGCGGTCAGGCTAAATGTCAAAAACCTGCTTGATAAGGTATATTACGATGCAGTCTATGATAACGGTGGTTTAGTGGTTCCAGGCAACCGTCGTCAGGCTATCGTCACTACTGAGTACAAGTTTTAGGAGTTAATTTGCTGTTAAGTTTACCGGGGGTTTTGCTTGAAGAAGAGCTGCATACTATCCGTTCCTTGCTGAAGCAGGCGCAATGGGTGGATGGCCGCACAACCGCCGGTATTCAGGCAGCCAGCGTTAAAAACAACCAGCAACTGGCCGAAGACGACCCGTTGCTGGCACAAATCCGCAGGATCGTTTTGCAGGCATTGCAGCGCGATCCTTTATTTTTTTCGGCCGCTTTGCCAGACAAAATCTTGCCGCCTTTTGTGAATCGTTATGCGGGTGAGACCAATGCCTATGGATTTCACGTCGATAGTGCCATGCGTCATATGCCGGATGGCAGTGCGCGGGTACGGGCAGATGTTTCGGCTACCTTGTTTTTTAACGACCCGGATGAATATGAAGGCGGTGAGCTGGTGGTGCAGGATGTGTTTGGTGACCAGCGCATCAAGCTCAAAGCGGGTGCTATCGTCATTTATCCTTCCAGCTCGGTGCATGCGGTGACGCCGGTCACGCGTGGTGAGCGCTTGGCCAGCTTTATGTTTATTCAGAGCATGGTGCGCGACGCCGCGCAACGGCGCATGCTGTTTGATATGGATATGGCCTTGGTTCGCTTGCGCCAGCAACAAGGTGAAACGCCAGAAGTGGTGCAGTTAACCGGCATTTACCATAATCTGTTGCGCCAGTGGGCGCTCTAAGCGAATGCAGTCCTTACCTTTGCTCTCCTATTTTGCACAGCAAGCGCAAGCCAAATTGCCAGCTGATGTCTGGCATTATTTGCAGTCAGATGCCGGGAACGGGTTGCAATTGCAGGTCAACGAAGCTGGTTGGCAAAGCAAGAAAGTTTGCCCACGTCCACTCCAGCCCCTCCATCAGCCCAACACAAGTTGTAGCATTTTTGGCGAGCAATGGGCGCATCCCATCCTGCTGGCGCCAGTGGCTTATCAGCGCTTGTTTCATGCCGATGGCGAGATTGGCACCGCTGTCGCTTGCAATGCCCAGCAGGGGCAGATGATGGTGAGCAGTCTGGCCAGTCAACCCGTGAGCGAGATTGTGATGCAGGCGCAACAACCGCTCTGGTTTCAGCTCTATTGGCAAGGTGATCGTGAACGTACCCAAGCGTTATTGCATAAAGCCGTGGCAGCTGGCATTAGCGCAGCCGTGTTCACTGTCGATGCGCCAGTCAAGCAAGCTTTGATCGATTTACCCGAGGGCATTTCCGCGGTCAACCTGGCGCAGCCATTGGCGATGCGACCCTTGCAAACAGGCCAAAGCGCGGTGTTCGATGGCTGGATGACGCAGGCGCCGACCTGGGACGATGTGGCCTGGCTCAGGCAGCAAGTGAAACTCCCCCTGTTACTGAAAGGCCTGATGCATGTAGAGGATGCCCAACGGGCGGTGGAATGCGGCTGTGACGGCGTGGTCATTTCCAATCACGGTGGCCGCGTGCTTGATAGCACTCCGTCTGTGGCGGCAGTGCTGCCAACGATCGTGGCTGCCGTGGGTAGTCAATGTAAAATCCTGGTGGATAGTGGTGTCCGCTCCGGGCAAGATGTGTTTAAAGCGCTGGCGATGGGCGCCGATGCCGTTTGTATTGGTCGCCCTTACATCTGGGGCCTGGCTGCAGAAGGCGCCATGGGCGTGGCAAAAGTGATCCGCACTTTGCGCGATGAGCTGGAAATGACCATGGCGTTGACTGGCGTTTCGAATTTGGCAGAGCTGCGCCAGGTAGAATTGTTTGAATCATGAAAAGGACGTTTTGATGAAAAAAATTGGTTTTTCACTCTTGTTGGCAATTGGCCTGTTGCATGCACAAGCTGCGTTGGCCGCGGCGGATTGCAAATCCTATCCAAAAGAGGAGTGGGCTTCAGAAGATACCCTTAAAGAAGCACTGGAAGCAGAAGGCTATACCATCAAAAAATTTAAACTAGACGGTAATTGCTACGAAATTTATGGCCGTAACAAAGAGGGTAAGAAGGTTGAGATTTACTTCGACATGAAAACCCTGGCGATCGTCAAAGCCATCGGCTTGAAAGACTAAGTGGCGAGATGTTGCAGCCATCCGCAATGCTTTGGCCCTGGTGGGTGCGTCTGAGTCACTGGCTGGTGGCAGCCGGGGTGATGGCATTGTGGCTGATGAGCCATGTCTGGTATGAAACGGATGCGCTGCATCGCATGGTTGGCTACACTGTGCTGGCAATCATTATGATCCGCATCATGGCCGGGTGTTTTAGCGCATACCCAAGTGCGCGCTTTCATCTGCCCGGCCTGCGTGACATCCGCTTGCACATTGCAGATGTGCGTCAAGCAACCCTGCCTGTGCATGCCGGGCACAATCCGCTAGGCCAATGGGCCGTGTATGTCATCTGGATGCTGATTGCCTTGCTGGCGCTGACTGGCTGGTTAAGCCGCACCGATGCCTTTTGGGGCGAAGAGGGGCCGGTTGTGATTCATGCGCTGTTGAGTTGGTTACTGATGGCCGAGATTGCATTGCATATTGTTGCGGTGATCTGGATTGGACGCTTGTCCAAGCAGCATTTAGTGCGGCAAATGTGGCATGGCCGCATTCACTTACGCAAATAAGCGGGCCTTGCGCCTTTAATCTACTTCAATCGGTGGGGCAACCTTGAGCACTTCGTCTACGGTTGTCAGGCCTGCCGCAATTTTCTCAGCACCGTTTAACATCAAAGGTTGCATCCCCGCTTGCGTGGCGGCTTGTCTGAGCTGGATCAAATCGGTTTCAGGCGTGATCAGTTTGCGTAAGGTCGGTGTGAGTGTCAGCATCTCATAAATGCCGGTGCGACCACGGTAACCCGTGTTGCGGCACTCCTTGCAGCCCACGGCTTTCATGATTTTTGCCGGTATGGCGGCCTTGAACGGGCGCGTAACGCTGGCCCATTCTGCCTCAGAAATGGTGGCTTCTGTTTTGCAATGCGGGCACAAGGTGCGCACCAGCCGCTGCGCCATAATCCCCAGCAGGCTGGAATGTATCAGGTAGGCTGGCACGCCTAAATCCAGCAAGCGTGTGACAGCCGATGGCGCATCGTTGGTGTGCAGCGTGGATAGTACCAGGTGGCCGGTCAGTGCGGCCTGAATCGCCATATCGGCAGTTTCCTGATCGCGGATCTCGCCGACCATGATAATGTCCGGGTCCTGGCGCATCAGCGTGCGTATGCCTTCGGCAAAACCCAAGCCGATATTCTGTGTCACCTGCATCTGGTTAAAGGCCGGCTCTATCATCTCAATCGGGTCTTCTACCGTACATACATTGACTTCATCGGTCGCCAATTGCTTGAGTGTGGTATACAGCGTGGTGGTTTTGCCCGAGCCGGTTGGCCCGGTGACCAGAATGATGCCGTTGGGCTGGTGAGTCCACTGCGCCCATTGCTCGCCCTGACGCTTGGAAAAACCGAGTAACTGAAAATCCTGTACCAGCACGTCTGGCTTGAAAATCCGCATCACCAGTTTTTCGCCAAACGCGGTCGGCATGGTCGATAAGCGTAATTCAACCTCCTTGCCATCAGTGTCTACGGTTTTGACACGACCATCCTGCGGGCGGCGTTTCTCCACCATGTCCATCCGCCCCAGTAGCTTGATGCGGCTGGTAATCGCATTCATGATATTGCTCGGCAGCTGATACACCTGATGCAAGACGCCGTCGATACGAAAACGCATCAAGCCCAGATTGCGGCGCGGTTCCAGGTGGATATCACTGGCGCGCTGTTCAAACGCATATTTAAACAACCAGTCGACAATGCTCACCACGTGCTGTTCATTCGCATCCAGTTGGCGGTCTTTGCCCAGCTCAATCAACTGTTCAAAGTTTTGTACGCCGACAATTTGCCCGGCCTTGGCGGCATTGGCAGATTGAATCGCTGCAGAAAGCTGATACACCTCGGGCAAATAACGCTGCAAGTCCAGCGGATTCACCATGACCACTTCAATGCGCAACTTCAGCATACGCTCCAGATCATGCAGCCAGGTCTGGTGGAACGGATCGGCCGTCGCAATTGTGGCCACCCCATTCTTGACCGTAATCGGCATGATGCGCAGGCGCTCGGCATAGGCTTGCGACACAATTTGCGCCGCGGCACTAAAGTCCAGTTTTAGGGGGTCGATTTGATAATAAGGCACTGCAGCCTGCTCTGCCACAAAGCGGCTCAGGGCCTCTACAGTCAATAATTGATTGGGGTTTTGTAAATCCGGCCATTTTTGCTCGGCCACAATCACAACCGGGTGAATTTTGGAGCTGTCCCGCTTGCGATCTTTATAAAGCTTTTCAGCCTGGACTTTATCTGCATGCCCATGAGCAACCAGCATGCGTAACAAATCCGAGAGCCGCAGGCTCTCTATGGTTTTGGGTAAGGAAACAGGGATTGGACTATTCATGTCACATGCTGGCTAGACTAGCTGCAAATGATGCAAGAGTCATGCCATCAGGAGGTGGCAGAAATGGTCATATTGGTTAGATTTGAAATGTGTTTAGCCCGGGGTGTCTAAAGGTTTTTAATTTGAATCTGTCACTTATTGTTGAGCGTTATTAAGTTTTGATTTGGGGAAAATCTTGATGGATGTTTCTTAAAGAGATATTTTTTGCCTCTAGGCGAGTTGCTTTCTGGTGCTTTTCTACCAGAAAGCAATCTAAGAGGAGGATACTCAGCCATCACGCCCTTACGGCTTCCTTGCGTTGCTTGCAGCTAAAGCAAGCATAGTGGATGTGAGCATAAAAGATGATCGTTTCTATAAAAAACGTAGATTTATTTTGCGGTCTTGCATCAGGGTCAGCTATCACAAATTGGCAAAAGGTGAAGATGATCAGTGGTAACGCCTATAACCTTTTTTCATTATGAGTTAGCTCAATATCATTCTTTCCCTGAAAGCCATTTATTTCGAACACAGTAGTGTTTTACGAGCGTGTTAACTTTATCCAAGAACAGATTTCTTGCTGCGCGGTTCCAAAGTTGCAGTGCAAGACGATCAGGTATATGTCTCAAGTTTTCAGGCAAAATTGATTTGAAGTTTTATTGCTCCATTCTGATGGGCTACATCCGATTTCCTCCATGAACATACATGTAAAAGCTGAAACAGATGCGTAGCCTAAGTCATTGATATCTCTGTAGTACAGTAATTCGTTGATAACTTGCCCAATGTGAAAAATGCCTTAAATTTTCTTTTCCGTTGCCTGTTGTTTAAGCCAACCTCTGACTTAAATTTACGAGTCATTCTGTTAGCACTTGTCCCTAATAATTTTCCCCACTCATTGATAGAGCGATCTTCCGCTGATTTTCCGCAAGATATTTTTACTGCATATTTTAAGGAAAATCGATAAAGAGGATGGTTGCCAAAGAGAGGCTTAATACTGCATAAAATAGAACTTGCAAAAATGTGATAGTTGTTTGTGGGTGATAGCGAGAAACTACGTGTAACTCTGTTGCTCTAGAAATTTCTCGATTTCGAATTGTCGAGTGGCAGGTGATTCATTATTGATTATTCACAAAGGTACTATCATGAAATCAAATGACACTGTCCAAGCGTTACATCCTTTGGATCCTTTATCAACTAAGGAGATAGCGCTAGCTAGCCAAATCCTTCGTCAGAGTAAAGGTCTAGGGAGTCAATGTCGCTTTCCCTATTTGTACTTGCAAGAGCCAAGTAAAGACGAAGTGATTGATTACATTCCAGGGCAACCAATGACTCGTCGAGCCTTTTCTTTAATCTTGGATAAGGCAACGGGAGACACTTTTGAAGCCGTGGTGGATTTACGTTCTCAAGAGATTATTTCATGGGAAAAATTGGACATTGAAACACGCGGGCATGCACCTATTATTCTTGAGGAGTTCGATACCTGTGTAGAAATTGTACAGAATGATCCTGACTGGCGAGCGGCACTAAAAGCACGCGGACTGAATGATGCGGATATCGAAAATATTCAGATTGATCCTTGGTCTTATGGCCACTTCTTTGAGAATAAACCAGACTATAAGCATCGCCGGCTAATGCGTGGCGTTGCTTTTGTGAGAGACAAGTTAACTGACAATGGCTATGCGCGTCCGATAGAGGGCCTGGTTGCAATTATTGACCTCAACGAAGGTCGAGTGATTGAGTTGCTTGATGATGGTGTGGATATTCCGGTACCTCAAAGAGTAATCAACTACGACACGCCATCCCTTGGCAAACCGAGAGAAGGGTTAAAGCCGCTGCATATTATTCAGCCTGAAGGGGTTAGTTTTACTGTTGATGATGATTGGAAAGTCTCTTGGCAAAACTGGGAGTTTAGAGTCGGCTTTACACCGCGTGAGGGGTTGGTGCTTCACCAATTAGGATACGCCGATAAAGGTAAAGTGCGCCCTATCATCTACAGAGCCAGTATTACAGACATGGGGGTTCCTTACTCTGATGAAGCGTTAAATCATTATTGGAAATGTGCATTTGATGGTGGAGAGTATGGCTTGGGTCGTCTGGCAAATCAACTTGAACTAGGGTGTGACTGCTTAGGCGCCATTCGCTATTTTGATATACCCACAGTGAATGACTTGGGCGAACCCATCGTCATGAAGAATGCAATTTGTATGCATGAGGAGGACTACGGAACACTTTGGAAACACTATGAATTCCGCTCAGGTGTTTATGAAATCCGTCGTTCGAGAAGGTTGGTTATTAGCTTCTTCTGTACTGTGGCGAATTATGACTATGGATTCTATTGGTATTTGTATCAGGATGGCACTATTCAGCTAGAAGCCAAGTTAACTGGCATCATTCAAACTGGTGCTGTTAAGCCTGGAGAAAAGCCGTCAGGAGGCATGGTGACTCCTGAGTTGTATGGGCCAACGCATCAGCACTTCTTTAGTGCGAGGTTGCATATGATGGTTGATGGGGAGCGTAACTCAGTCACCGAAACCAATTTTTATCCGCGCCCGATTGGAGAGGGAAATCAATATGGCAATGTATTTAATACCGAGACGATTACCTTCGCCAATGAATTAGATGCCTGCCGTGAAGCCAATGGGCAAAGTGGTAGATTTTGGAAGGTAATCAATCCAAATATTAAAAACTCAGTCGGCAATCATCCTGGCTACAAGCTTGTCGCAGAGCATAATCCAGTCATTCTTGCCCAGCCAGAGAGCCAAACCGGACGTCGCGCTGGATTTGCGCGTAATCATCTATGGGTGACTCCATATTCCCCAGATGAGCGATATGGGTCAGGCGAGTATCCCAATCAGCACTATGGCGATGGCTTACCTGTATGGGTTAAACAGAATCGCCCGATTTCCAACAGCGACATTGTTGTCTGGCATACGTTTGGGCACACGCATGTTTGCAAGCCAGAAGATTTTCCAGTTATGCCAACGATGTATGTGGGATTCAAACTACAGCCAAATAACTTCTTTGAGCTAAATCCGGCAATGGATTTACCAGCAGGGGCAGACACAGCAAGTGTTGCTGATGGGGAGGGTCATTCGGCGCCATGCTGTCAACATAATCCTCTCTAACCACTCGTTTTGTGATCCGCTCATGTAGTGCATGAGCGGGCAGGGATCGTATATGCGTGATCAAATCATGATGAATCATCAGATTAGCTGGGAGTTAATGGCAATTGCAGTTTTTGCGTTATTGTTAATTAATAATCGAAAAGCGTGTAGAGCCTCTCCAGGCTTAATGATTACGGCCATTACAACGATGGTTATAGGATTAATGCCTCAATTAGATATTCTGGCTAGACATTCCGTATGGCTTCATTGCTTGCAGAGTGCGCTCATTCATCATGTAGCGCCGATGCTACTACTCATGGCAGAGTTAAAGTTACCATCAAAACTTAACAAGCCCTTTGCTCAGATTTTAGCGTCTCCATTAGCAAGCTCCCTGATCATGCTTTCCTTTTTAGCCATGAGTGTGATGTGGGTCTGGCCAGAACTACATATCCAGTTAATGCATGATGGAAGTTTGTACAGAGCAATGAAATGGGCAATGGCGATCAGCGGTGTTTTGTTGTGTTATGCAGCAGCGATTCTTTATCAGCAGGGTTTCATATCCTCGCTTAGATTTTGGGTATTTCATTTGGCAATTACGGTGCCTCAGGTCTTGGTCGGCATATTGTTAATGATGGCCGCTCCTCTATACCCAATGCCGCAGTGTTTATCAAAGACGAATGGATTGGTTGGCGTATTAATTAAGTTAGGTCAATCTCTGGACCCTAGGGCTGACCAAGCATTGGGAGGAGCTTTATTGTTAATTTCCGCAACACTTTTTTTTGTACTATCAAACAGATTCTGTGACTTTTTACGTGTATCAGCGAATCCTGTCCATAGATGATTGATCATGAAAGTTTACTATTATGAATTTAAAAATACATACTCTTCTCTGGGCATTTTTGATAATAGCCCTTGAATTCCCTTTAACGGTGTTGGCGGATACCTCTACGGTAATTGATACTGGAGCAACTGCGTGGATGCTTACTGCATCCACGCTACTTGCTATGATGTATTTACCCGGGTTAGCAATGTTTTATGGCGGGATGGTACGCTCAAAAAACGTACTTTCTATCTTCACGCAGTTAATTCTGTCTGCTGGCATTATTGGCGTATTGTTTGTCGTGTATGGATATAGCCTGATGCTTGATATGACTGGAGCAAGCCCTGGGCACATTACGATTAGGAGCTTTATCGGCGGGCTGGATAAAGCATTTCTTGCTGGCATTGATACTGGTGCTGGAGCCATTCCTGAAGGCGTAATGATTATGTTTTTAATGATGTTCGCTATTATTTCTCCCGCTGTGGTAGTTGGGGGTTTTGCTGAGCGCATCAAATTTTCTTCAGCAATATTATTCCTCATTTTATGGTTCACATTTGCCTATTTGCCAATGGCTCACATGGTTTGGGCCGGACCTGGTGCATTGTTGGCCGATTGGGGCGCGTTGGATTTTGCTGGAGGTACTGCCGTCCATATCAATACAGGTGTGGCTGCATTGGTGGCTGCAATCATGGTCGGCAAACGTAAATACTATCTTAAGGCTGCCATGCCGCCCCATAACCTCGTGATGACATTGGTGGGAGGTGGTCTGCTCTGGGTGGGCTGGTTTGCTTTCAATGTCGGGTCAGGTATGGCTGTGGATGCAAAAGTAGGCACGACCTTACTAAATACGCAATTAGGTGCATGCGGAGGGGTGATTGCATGGGCAATAATTGAACGAGTCAAACTTGGACATGTGAGTGCTTTAGGGGTGATATCAGGGGCAATTGCAGGCTTGGTCGGGATTACTCCTGGCTGTGCATTTGTTGGTACATTTGGAGCAATACTGATTGGAATGTCTGCAGGGGTGGTATGTTTTATTGGGGTGACTTCGATTAAACAAAAATTTGGATATGATGATACGCTGGATGTGTTTGGAATTCATGGTTTGGGGGGGATTGTTGGGGCGTTGATGACTGGGATTCTAGCCTCGGACAAGTTGGGAGGGCATATTGTGAATATGAACATTACCCATCAGTTTTTAGCGCAGTCTGCAAGTGTGTTGTTTACTATTTTTTATAGCGTCATCATTACCTGGATCATTCTTAAATTGATTGATTTAACTGTAGGTCTAAGGGATTCTGATGAAGTTGAAGAGCAAGGTTTGGATATTTCTCAACACAATGAGCGTGCTTACAATCCCTAAAATTTAAAGGTGTTTATTTTTTCGGGTGCCAGGTCTTCTGGTGCCCGTTTTTTATTGCAAGGTATTTGTGGATTGAAGGAGGTGACGAATTGCAAATTAACTCAACCGTCACCATTTACGATGGTCGGAAGGCCTTTTTCCAAATAGTTTTCTATACTCTCGCCCGAAGTGGCTGGAATGAGTAAAACCATAATGGTGTGCGATGTCGGTTAATGCCCAATCGGGGGAGTCTCTAAGGCCTCTATCTGCAGCATTCAGCCTGACTGCTCTTAGGTAGTTGTTCGGTGATACACCGGTCACCCTCTCAAATGCATAAGCCAGAGTGCGTCTTGGTATCCGCAATTCATTACAAAGTGTCAGTATGCTGATTTGACCTTTCTCATTTAAAATTCTGTCATGGCAGTATCGGACAAGATAGTGATGGTTGGATTCCAAATTTCTGATCCTTGATCGTTGACCTGCTACATCCATTCCTTGTAAAAGGTAATTAATCACTTCATCTCTAAAAAGCGCTTGCACACGCCCTTTTAAATTGCCGGCTAGATCAGGCGTTCTATCGTCTAAAACATGTTTGCACAATGATTGCAGGGCACATAAAGCGGATTCATCGCATCTTAGGGAGTATCCTTTTGGATATTTCAAAAAGGTATCAAAGTCTTCTGGGACAAGCATTTTCTCTAAAAAAGACTCATCTAGAGAAATAACTACATAGTCAGTTTCTCCTTGTGTACAGAGAAAGAACTCTGCACTTGAGGGGATTAATGTAAAGCAGTCGGGTCGTAATGTATGATTGCTAAGCTTAGTATCTTGCGTGCCACGAATAGGAATAATAAGATTGAATGTATTTTTGGGGGCCATGGTATGTTGAACAACGCTGCAGTTCATATACTCACGAAAAATTCGCATACTCGGTAATTGTACGTCTTGCAAAAAGCCTCTAAATTCACCTGGCGTTAATTGGTCGTAGTGCTGGGACCAGCCATTTAAGGCTGCTGCGTGAAAAACGATATCATCAAACTTTTGCGTTTCTGACAGCATGTGATTAATGACTATATTTAAAATGAATTAAAGTCTTACTTTTGTGAGCAAGCAAAAAACATTCCATTTTTACCATTTTTTTTACATCGCTAATATAGCCGTTATCGTTATTTTTAGAGAGACGTTCAAGCGAGCTTGCTGAATAACACCTGCGTTGTAAAGCCTAAGCAGTTTCATAAATAGTTTCCTGTTAATTGCGCTATTGAATTCCTTTATTATTCCGAAGGTTCTTAGGAGTAATGGCGCATGCCATAAAGCAGATGCATTGCACCGTAAGGGGGCGCATGCATCCTTTGTTGCACTCGGGGTCATGCGTGCGGAAAATGTACCCGCCGCCTTAAATGCTGGATGGATTTGTCCGAATTTTGTGGGAGGTGAAAAGGGCTTGCTTAGTGAAGTATTAAGTCTTATTAAGTTTTTGAAATGGCATTTCAATTCGCATACTCAAATCCAACGCCTGTATATTTTTAGTCAGCGCGCCAATCGAAATCCGGTCTACGCCTGTTTCCGCAATCGCCCGCACCGTCGTTAAATCCACATTGCCCGATGCTTCCAGTAATGCTTGCTTTTGATTGATTGCGACAGCTTTACGCAGGTCTTCCAGCGTGAAATTATCGAGCAAGATACTGGTGGCGCCGGCATCTAGCGCTTGCTGCAATTCATCCAGTGTTTCCACTTCGATCTGAATATTATCCGTGCTGCGCATGGCAAAGGCGGCTTCAAGCACGGCGGCAATCGAGCCTGCGGCGGCGATATGGTTTTCCTTGATCAGGATACCGTCGTACAAGGCCAGCCGTTGGTTGGCGCCACCGCCAGCGAGCACGGCATATTTTTGTGCCAGGCGCAGGCCAGGCAGGGTCTTGCGCGTATCGAGAATTTGCGCTGGCAAACCGACAATGGCGTCCACATAGCGGCGGGTGTGAGTGGCTACTGCAGAAAGCGTTTGCAAAAAGTTGAGGGCCGGGCGTTCGGCACTGAGCATGGCGCGAGCGTCGCCATGAATATGGACCAGCGCTTGATTGGGGACGACGCGGTCACCGTCTTTTACCAGCCATTCGAGCTGGATGCTGCGATCCAACTGCGCAAAGCACTGTTGCGCCCAGGCACAGCCGCAGAGAATGGCAGCCTCACGGCTGATGATGGTCGCGCTGGCCTGGGTGCCGGCAGGGATCAGTGCAGCGGTCAGGTCGCCTTTGCCCAGGTCTTCTGCCAGGGCCGATTGCACTTGCGCCGCTATCAGATCGGCATTTAAGTAGTCGGGCAAGTGTTGGTAAAGTGATGCAGTAGTCATGAGCAGCTCAGTCAATTTAAAATTTATGCAGATGAGCGTTCTAAGCCCATGGCAAAAGCTATTATAATAAAAGCACCCCAAGACCAGCGAGTTTTGTACCATCGTATTGCGTCATGGGGTATTTTTTCGGTAAAAGTACTCTTCAATCCGGCTCACATCACACTATGCAGCTTTTATATACGGTTAACAGTCCCTATGCACGTAAAGTGCGTATCGTCGCCATTGAGAAACATATTGACCTGACTTTGACGGAGGTCGTGCTGTCTGCGCCGGATTGTCCCGTGAGCCAGCACAACCCGTTGGGTAAGGTTCCGGTGCTGGTGCTGGATGATGGCGACGCCTTGTATGATTCACGCGTGATTGTCGAGTATCTGGATCATCGTACGCCGGTGGCCCACCTGATTCCGCAAGACCACTCAGCCAAAATCAAGGTCCGTCGCTGGGAGTCACTTGCCGATGGTGTGTGCGATGCTGCCGTGGCGGTGATCTTGGAACAACGCAAGCCAGAGGTGCAGCAGTCTGCGCCATGGATAGAAAAGCAATTTGCCAAGGTGACGGCTGGCCTGACCGTGCTTGATAATGACTTGCTAAAGAAAAAGTGGTGTGTCAACGAAACGTTCAGTCTGGCAGACATTGCCCTGGGCACCGCGCTGGGCTACATAGACTTGCGTTTTAAAAATGTGCAATGGGAAGGCAAATACTGGCAAGAGAAGTTTCCTAATCTGGCCAAACATTACGGGGTGCTGGTAAAGCGTCCCAGCTTCAAGCAAACCATACCACAGCCTTAAGGCACCTTATCTCAGCATTCCGTCCTAAGCTGTCGGGATGCTGTCTTGATTTTCTCCAGTTGATCTTCAGCCGTTCACCTTGTGATGCGGCGCTTTCCCCTTGTCTACCTTCTCTTTCATTCTGCCTTTTGGCCTCACTGCATCTATCTACTTACGCTTAATCAGAGATCATATTTTTACGTTGCAAAACTAAATGATAATTGTTATCATTTAAGAATACTCAAAAACATGATCAATACATGCTATGCAGGCAATGAATGCACCCGTCAAAAAAAGATTGCTAGAACTGCTGGATGAGCTCATCGCTCATGATGGCTTTGGTAGCATCAAAGTGGATATACGCCTGCTCAAGCGGGGACAGAAAGAAGTTATTATTGATTGCGGCAAGCAGTACCGCTATGTGGTTGATTTTGAGTCCAGGCAGGAGAAGCAAGGCGCCTGACCATGCGTGATTAAAACAACATCACTTTTATTTTTTAATTTCAATTTTATTGCCATGCGCAAAGCGTGGCGATTGAAATACTCAACGGTGTGGGTCCGTGAGACTTCATTTTAAAAAAATGGCGCGATGGCCTTCGAGAGGAAGGGGCACAAGCGCTCGTTGAGGAGAAATAAATCATGAAATTTTCAGCTTTGGCATTCACCTTAGGCATGCTGTTCAATAGTTCCGCGTTTGCGACCCAGGCAGTATGGGACACCGCCAATCCCTGGGGGAGTCTGACACCAGCGAGTTATGCTGAGTGGAACGTCTTTAACAGCACCAATGACAATACACCAGATGTCGCTGTGACTGCCGGGATCACCGCTTCTGTGCAAGAAACTACAGGCGGTGCTTTTATCACTGGCGGGGGCAATATTTATAGTTTCTCTGGTGCTACGGCCTTCACCGCGACCTTGAGCGGTGCCAGCACAGGCCTGTTTGATGTCTATCTGCGTATTGCAACCTTGGGCACCCTGGCCAACAGTTCAGCAACCTTGAATGGCGTTACAGCGACTTCCGTGTTGCAGTTTAACGAAGATCAAGGCACCGTGATGGGAGGGGCAACTGCTGAACAAGAGTTGTATTGGAAATGGAGCAATGTCGCCGCTTCCAGCCTGTATACCTTTAAATTCAATGCCAATTCATCCAGTATGAGTTTGGATCAATTGGCATTGGCCGCCGTGTCCGTGCCTACTGTGACACCGGTGCCTGAACCTGAGGCCTTTAGTCTGATGGGCTTGGGACTGGGTTTGATGGCATTTGTCGCGCGCCGCAACGCAAAAAAACAAGCCTGATTCCCATTCGGCTGACCATGGCAAAGGGGCTGTTTAGCCCCTTTCTTGCGCGCCTACTTATTTTCTTTAAATGAACATCACCGGTTTAAAGCGGGCTCGCTCTCTTGCGATCCTCTCCAGTTGCCTGCCTGAAAAAAGCTTCATTCGCACAAGGTTAACCTTGTTTGTGGGGCTGTGTTGGCTCGCCTGTTTTTTTTGGCCTCACGCCGCCTGGGCTGAGCAGACCATACCAGACGTGGAGGCAACTGACGTGCAAACGCCCCCTGCGTCTCCAGCACCCACGATAAAACAGCCAGGGGCCGAGGAGGTGGATACGCTGCCTGAGGTCACCATCCAGGAAAAAAAACAAAAAGCGCCCGAGACTGGGATCAATCCAACCTTGCCGGTTACCACCATTACCAGCGAACAATTGCAACGTGCCCAGCCCAGCAATATTTTTGATGCGGTCAGAGCCGTGCCAGGGGTGTCTATCTCTGGCGGACCACGGCCGAGTGGCATGACGTTTGGGATTCGCGGCTACGTGGACAATGAAGACGTGCTGGTGAAAGTGGATGGCGTGCCCAAAGGATTTGAGAAATACCGCATGGGCGGCACGTTTATCGAGCCTGAGTTATTGAAAAGCATAGAAGTACAACGTGGGCCGCAGATTGCGAGTGGCTCAGGTTCATTGGGAGGCACTGTCAATGCGACGACAAAAAATGCCGAAGACTTTTTAAAGCCCGGTCAGAAGTATGGTGGCAAGGCCAAGTTTGGCTATGGCAATAACAGCGATGAATATTCACGCTCCTATCTGCTGTATGCGCGCCCCGATGAACGCGTGGATATTTTGTATAACTATTCCAATCGGCAGGCCAATAATTTGACCTTGGGCGATGGCTCCAAGCTACAAAGTTCTGCGATTGAATCTATTTCACAGTTGCTCAAGGTCAGTGTGTTTCCAACCGAAGACTTGCAGTTGGTGACCTCGGTGGTGAAGTTTGAGGATACCGGGCTACAACCCTATGATGCGACAGGCGGACAACCCGGTTTCTTTGGCAATGTGGTGCGTTCGGTGGATGATCTCACCTGGTCAGAGACAGTGAACTACGATCCTCAACACCCGTGGATCAACTTTAAGGGCACTATCGGCGCCGGGCATACGCATTTGCAAGATGTGATTGGTCAGGGTGCGCCGTTCAATTCCACGTTTAATGCCTTGCAAAGGCAGTGTCAGGGTGTCATCAATACGACAAATCCCGCGGATACCACGACTTGCCGCGGCAATTTGACGGATACGTACGAATATAAAACAAACACCGTAGACCTGAGCAACCGGGCAATCTTTGCTGAGAAAGATCTATGGTCTGTTTCGTTACTGACGGGCTACCAATACAACGCCAGCGAACGTGAAATTACCCGCTTCTTCGACAATCGGAAGACCGCGTTACAAGCGCTTTATCCCGATGGCTTTAATGCCTCAGCGCCGCCAGGGCGCAAGTCATTTCATGCCGTTTATGTGCAACCAAAGTTTGAGTTCGGCGCATTTTCAGTGATCCCGGGCTATCGCCAGGACCGTTATCAAGTAGAGACTGATGGAGGGACTTTGGCCTTGCTCGCCCCGTATGGCCAGGCAAGCACCATCAAATTCAAACAAGAGACCTGGAGTCTGGGCCTTGCCTATGATGCCTTCGCCAAACAAAACCCCGACAAACTAACCTTTTACAGCAATTACGGGCAAGGCTTCAGGCCGCCCCTGATTGATGAATATTTTACGCAGGGGCCGTTCAGCCGTTGTCGTGCGCAAGTCATGACAACCAAGGGGCCGAAGTCGCAGATTTGTGGGGATTTGTATGTGCCGCAGCGCTCTGAAACCACCGAGGCCGGGGTGAGTTATCAAACACCGCACTTGTTCAATAGCACTATCTGGTTTTCAGGCAAGCTGAATTTTTATCACACCTATACCTCGCATTTGCTGACCTCATTGCGTGAAGATGCCAATGGCAATCTTGCGCAAGATGGTTGGGAGCGCAGAAACGGGGTTGAGGTTGAAAGCTTTTTGCAATATCGTGGGTGGTATCTGCGTAGTGCGTATTCCAGAATCAATGGTGGGATTAATACCGGGCTGGTCAGTGCGCCGTTGTATACCGCGCCAGGCAATGCCTTCAATGTGCAGCTGGGCGCCGTGCTCTCAGAGGCAGTCGATCTGAACCTCAGTTACCGCAAGGTTTCTGACCGGGATATCCTGTTAAGTGGGGATGGCACCACCGCCAGCCCTTACCGGTTTGGGACACAGGACGGCTATGCGCTTTGGAATGCAGGTGCCCGTTGGCAGGCGAGTAAACATGTGACGTTACGACTGATCGGTGAAAATCTCAAAAATACGCTGTATCGCCTGGATGGCACCATGGGCGGCCTGGGTATGTACGGCCCGGGCCGGAATGTGAAATTTCAGGTTGAACTGACCTACTAGCCAAGATGGGGCATTGGCGGTTGACGACTGCTGCTAGAGTGGGCCCAAATCGTCATCGCCCAGCAAATGCAGCTTGTTTTTGTGACGCAAGGTTTGACGCTCGTTCAAGCGTTTTTGTGCGGGGCTCGGGAAGTCGGTAAAGCTGATCAGGTTACGCTCAATCAAAATGCCAATCAGGTCTTCAAGCACGCGCGCGAGCTGAATGTCACTCTCACGGAAGGTGTGGTGCCTTTTGAGTTCGTCATCCAGAAAACACAAATACTCTGTGTCGGTATTATCTATTTCCACCCAGTCCGCAGCCACTTGCGTATCTGGGCTGGCCGCAATAATCGCACCTTGGTTATTTTTTAAGACGTAGGCCATCAGGTGTCATTCCTTGTCACTTGGCAGTGTATTTTGATTAAATGGTGTAAACAAAAGCAATAACCATGCCTCGCGCTTGCGATCTCAACCCGGGTTAAAGCGCACCCGTGATGATGCCGCCGCCCAGACAGACGTTGCTTTCGTAAACGACCACACTTTGCCCCGGTGTGATGGCCCATTGATGCTGACCAAAGCGAATTGTCGCTTCTTCTGCATTCACCGCATCGACCTCGCAAGGCGCATCCGGCTGACGATAACGGGTTTTGGCCGCATATACCCAGTTGGTACGCGGCTCTTCGCCACTAATCCAGTGCAGTTGTCCCGCTTTCAGCCCGTCGGATTTCAGAAGCGGGTGATCATGGCCTTGTACCACAATCAGCTCGTTATCGGCCATATGCTTGGCGGCGACAAACCACGGCTCGCCATTGCTTTCACGGCTACCGCCTATCTTGAGCCCCTGGCGCTGACCAATGGTGTAATACATCAAGCCTTCATGCTCGCCCACCACTTTGCCTTCGGGCGTACGCATCACGCCAGGATGACGCGGCAGGTAGCGCTGTAAAAACTCCTGAAACGGCCGCTCGCCAATAAAGCAGATACCAGTTGAATCCTTTTTCTCGGCATTGGCCAAGCCATATTCACGCGCGATTTCGCGTACTTCGCGCTTGAGATATTTGCCTAACGGAAACAGCGTTTTTGACAACTGCGCCTGATTCAGGCGTGACAAAAAGTAACTCTGGTCTTTGCTGCCATCATCGGCTTTAAGCAGTTGAAAATTGCCCGGCTGAATCGGGTTTTCACGCACTTGAGCATAATGCCCCGTGGCGATTAAGTCTGCGCCCATACCCATAGCATGGTCCAAAAACGCCTTGAACTTGATCTCGGCGTTACACAGAATATCCGGGTTCGGGGTACGGCCAGCTTGGTATTCCTGTAAAAAGTTAGCGAACACTCGCTCTTTATACTCGGCGCTAAAATTCACGGTTTCAATGTCAATGCCAATTCTATCGGCCGCAGAAACCGCATCAATCAGGTCCTGGCGAGAAGAGCAATACTCATCCGTATCATCGTCTTCCCAGTTCTTCATGAATAAACCGGTGACCTGATAACCTTGCTGTTTTAACAACAAAGCGGTCACGGAAGAATCAACACCGCCGGACAACCCGACGATCACATGTGGCTTACTCATAATGCTTGGCCCAAATGCTTCAAAATGTCTAAAGAATAACGTTTACCTGCGAGGTAGTCTTGCACACACAGCAATACTTGCGGACTGCGCATCAACTCGCCTTCGGCCGCAATCTCGGCTTCGGTTTTCCACACTGTGCGGAGAATACCATCATCCAAAGCCTGCTCTGGATAATGCGCACCCAATTTGCCAGTAAAGGCAAAACGCAAATAGGTTATGCCATTAAGCGGATGCTGCCAGTGATAAATGCCCACAATCGCTTCTGGCGTGAAATCGTAAGCCGTCTCTTCCAGCGTCTCCCGAACCGCCGCAGCAATAATGGTCTCGTTTTCTTCCAGATGCCCGGCGGGCTGGTTAAAGCGATTGCCTCTGTCCGTGGTTTCTTCCACTAACAGAAACTTGCCATTTTGCTCGATGATGGCCGCAACGGTGACGTTAGGCTTCCACTGATGCGACGATTTGGAGGGTTGCAGAACAGAAGAATTCAAGATTGGCGGGTTTCGTTAAAAACGCTATTTTACCGCTAAGTGATTGATTGGGGGAGGGTTAATTCAGACTTGGAAGCTATCATAAGATTAATCTGACTTGTGCAGTGATGACTAATTATCTTTAGCATGAGTTCTGCTTTGCAGTAGTTAGCTGCAAAAATCTTGAGTAAGAGTGATTTTTTTATTTTTCTTTGTGGATGTATATAGTGAAATAGACACTTCGACTTTTTCTAAATCTATATTTTTAAGTGCTCCGTTACAAAGGAATGGTTTGATGGCACTCAAACTATCTGAATTCGCTAATAAGTTGGTATTCTGCTGATCAGATTCCAAATTTACAATCAGTAGTAATTTTGTATCAGAGGTTTTGATGGTTGAAACTATCCATGGATTTCCATATTCAGATTCAATCTGAGTTTTGGACGATGTTTTTACTTCTTTTTTTTCTGTAAGGAGGTCCTTCAAGACAAAAAATAAAAGAAGAGTAGTCAATAAAGCTAGAGCGATTATATACCTATATGCTTCAAGAAATTTTCGATATTTCTGAGGGATTGAATTGTATATGTATACAAAGGGTAGCGATATAGCCTCAGATAATCCACTGAATATTGCACTAATCACCGCGCAAACAATTAAGAAGCTAACAATCCAAAGTGCTAAATGAATCATAAATTTTTAAGTCTTCTCAAACTTGATTGGTTGGTGTGATTAATGCTCTAAGTTTTGAAATTCTATACTACTTATCCTGCTAATTGTGGGAATAAGCCTTCTAAGCCATGTGCAATAAATTCCACTGCCATGGCCGCCAGCCCGCGTAGCCCTCATTCACCAAACTAATGGATTGTTTTATTTTGTAGCACAAATGTGCTACATTTGGGTTTGGTTTTATATTTGGGGTGCATCATGACAACCACCACTATTCGATTACCTGATGAGCTGAAAGCACGCGTGTCAGAAGCAGCGAAACGCGCGGGGACAACGACACACGGGTTTATTCTAGAAGCGATTGCTGAAAAGACCGCCCTTGATGAAAGACGTGCAGACTTTAGAGCAGAAGCTGAAGCGCGTTATGCGAAAGTGATTGCATCAGGGGAGTCCATCGCTTGGGATGACATGAAAAACTATCTCAAAGCCAACATTGCCAACCAGGAAACTCCTTTACCCAAAAGCCGCAAGCTTGTGCGCTAGTCATGGCAACGATAGAACTCGCGCCCGAAGTGGGCGAGGACTTTCAGCGGATACTGGAACACTTGAGTGCGTTTCAGGTTGAAAAACCACAGCAACGCATTCAGCAAATCATCCATGCGATCGACATCCTCACCCACAGCCCACTGATCGGTCGTCCTGCCGATTCTGGACTTCGTGAGCTGATCATAGGACGGCGTTCACATGGATACGTCGCACTTTATCGCTATATTTCAGAGATTGATACCGTTTTTATTTTAGCCATCAGGAGCCAAAATGAGGCTGGCTATGCTGAGCGCGATTGAAGCTATGCCTGAGTCCGTAACGGTTTTGTGGAGGTTAGCGAGTGTAGGGCATCTCTTTACGGTGCGCCTTATAAGCTATAAACGAGTAAGCATCTGCGAGGGCTCCTGACAATGACAATTTGCTTAAGGTTGTTTAAACAATGAGCCCAGCTGACCTAGATGAAGTTCGCAACCGAATCGGCCGCTTATTACAAGCTGTGCAACATGCGGCAGGCGATAGCTACGAAACTTCATATAAGGCCACAGGAGCTGACTTCTTGACTCACTTCCGTGTGATTGGTGTGAAAGCACCTGAGCAACTTCAGGATGACTTTCTTAATCTCTTTGTTTGGACTTGGAGTTTAAAGGACTACATAAAGGAGTACTGCAAAGTAAAAGGGCTATCGATGCAAAAGATCGAGGATGTTGCGAATAAATCTAAATCGTTGCAATACGTGGCTGATATCGCGAATCGTGCAAAGCATGGTACTTTGCGCGAAAGTCGTTCGGGAGAGTTCGCGGAGCTAGTAGGTTTTGGTTTCAATATTCCAAAGGAGTCAATCGCTCGAATTTCTTGTGCTGGTCCAGAAGTGGTTCTTCATGTGGAGGAGAATAAATTAATACAAATCCTAGCCACCGTCCGGACTAACCAAGGAAAAGAGTTTGATGCGCTGGTTGTTTTAAAAGATGCAATAGGCAAATGGGAAAATCAAGCGTTTGAAATAGTGCAACTTAATAGAAGTTAGGTTGGGGTGGATAGTCGGCTATGCACTGCCGTTTTATCCGAATAATTTAGGAAACAACCCCTCCAGCCCATGCGCAATAAACTCCACCGACATCGCCGCCAAAATCAAGCCCATTAAGCGGGTGACGATATTAATCCCGATCTTGCCCAGGTAGTGGGTAATGCCATCAGCCAGTTGTAACAATCCCCAGATAAATAATGAGATCAAGGCAATTGGTAACATCAGGCTCAGGTGCCCCCAAAAGCCGGGATGTTGCTGTGCGGTGAGAATCATGCTGGAAATGGCGCCGGGGCCAGCCAATAGCGGGATGCTGAGTGGGACGATGGCGATGACTTCACGTTCGCTTAAGTCTTGCGCTTCTTCAGGGGTTTGGCGTGTGGCGCTTTGTTTGCCGTGCATCATGGAGATGGAGATCAGTAACAGCAAAATACCGCCACCGACCTGAAAGGAGGGGATGGTAATGCCAAAAAAGTCCAGAATCAGGTCACCAAAAAAGGCTGAGACACCCAGCACAATCATGACGGTGATGGCGACAGTGCGGGCGGTGCGTGAGCGCTCCGCTTTGCTCCAGCCACTGGTGGCGCTGATGAAAATCGGCAGGCAACCGATGGGGTTGACGATGGCGATGAGGGCGATGGCCACTTTAATCAGGTATGCGTAATCGGTCATGCTTTTTCAGACTCCCAAGTGCGGCTGGTGGCGTTGAGCAGGGGCTTATGCCGGACGTTTATCGAAAAATGTGATCGGCTGCGGCGGCGGGATTTGCAAAATATGTTTTCGCACTTTGCCCATCACATGCATTTCGCACGGTTTGCAGTCGAATTTGAGTGTATACCTGTCGTTACCGCTAATCAGTGTCATTGGCTCAGCCGTCACCGTGCCTTGTACACCGATGACACCTTTGGCTTCTTTGGGGCACAGGCCATGGCTAAAGCGCAGGCAGTGCTTGGTGATCATCACCGGCACTTCGTCTAGCGTTTCATTCGCTTCATACGCACTGGCGATGAGTTTGACGCCGTGCTTGTGGTAAAACTCGCGTGCTTTCTGGTTATAGACGTTAGCCAGATAACTCAGACTGTCTTGCGGATAAAGTGCAGGCGGTTCCGCGGCTGCTCTTAATGCCGGGCGCTCATAGCCCAAGGTGCGGACGGCTTGTAATTGGTCGATGGCTTCACGGCGTAATTGGTTGACGACTGAGGCGGGCAGAAACCAGAGTTGGGTCAATTCCAGGCCAATGTCATTGGCGACGAAGTCGGTATTGCCCAGTTTGGAAAGGTTTTCACGCAGGGAGGCGGCGGCTTTTTCTGCATCGTTGGCAGGCTGTTTTTCGGCGGCACATTGCGCAGTGGCGCTAAAGCCTTGTTCATCGGTGAGGGTCAGTGCAAAACCGTCACGGGTTTCATACAGCACAGCATCGAGGGCGATTTTGCGTGTTGCCGATTCTTTTTCCAGCAGTCGCATAAACGCATGGTCGCGGTTGCGGTATAGCTGCGTGTTGTTGCGGATATCCGCTGGCATTTCATTGGGGAATAACCGTTGTGTGTATTTGTCCAGGCTTTGCACAGTATTAACGCGCAGGCCGACGAGCTCTTTATGCACGTCAAAAAAGCACACGCCGTCACCGTTGTGTAGCGCGATGTCGGTCGCCACATCAATAAAGTCTTTGCCCACTTTACGCACTTTGCCCAGTTCTTCCCCGGCAAATTTGGGCGTATCAAACGCGCCAATATCGGCCTGTCTGCCATTGGCAAAATAATCGGTGGCGCTGCGGTTAAAGGTTTTTTCCGGTTGCGGGGTGAAGGTGTACGTCGCATGTCCGGCCGAAGATTTGCTGTATTCCGGCATCTCTTCCAGAATCTCGTCCAGCAATTGCCGATAATGCGCGGTGGCGTTTTTCACATAAGGCAGGTCTTTGTAGCGGCCCTCGATTTTAAAGCTGCTGACGCCTGCTGCAATCAAGGCGCGCAGGTTAGCGCTCTGGTCGTTGTCTTTCATCGACAAATAATGTTTATCTTTGCCGATAATGCGGCCTTTCTGGTCCTCCAGCGTGTAGGGCAGGCGGCACTCTTGCGAGCACTCACCCCGGTTGGCGCTGCGGCCAGTATGCGCATGGCTGATAAAACACTGGCCACTAAATGCCACGCACAAGGCGCCGTGGATAAAGTACTCCAGGTTGGCGGTGGTGGCATCGGCAATTTTCTTTACCGTTGCAATATCCAGTTCGCGCGCCAGCACCAGTTGGCTAAAGCCGACCTGGTCTAAAAATTGTGCTTTTTCGACGGTACGGATATCGGTTTGCGTACTGGCATGCAGCTGAATAGGCGGCAAGTCCATCTCCAGCAAGCCCATGTCCTGCACGATCAGCGCATCGACGCCGCAGTCATACAATTGATGCACCAGCTGGCGCACGCCTTCAAGCTCGTTGTCATGAAAAATCGTATTGAGCGCGACAAACACCTCGGCATGAAAGCGATGTGCATGCTGCACCAGTCGAGCAATGTCTGCCACCGTATTTGGGGCTTTGGCGCGGGCACCAAACGCCGGGCCACCAATATAGACGGCATCGGCGCCATGGTTGATGGCTTCGATGCCAAAATCAGCATTTTTGGCCGGGGCCAGCAGTTCAAGGTGTTTGCGGGTTTTTTGCATGGATTATGCATATAAATCAATAAGATGCGCACTATAGCACAAAGCAGCATTTGACAGGTAAAGGTTGTGGTGTTACTTTGGTAACACTTTTTCGGTTTGAGGGGAAAATCATGGCAACCACCAGCTTAAAGTTACCCGATAGTTTAAAAGATAGAGTGAGTAACTTAGTGTCAAACACAGACAAAACTGCTCACGCATTTATGGTAGAAGCCATTGCAGAAAAGGCCGCACGTGAAGAACAAGAACGCGCATTTATGGCACGGGCTGAGGCATCTTTACAGCATTATCGTGAAACTGGTATTTCTTATGCGGCTGAGGACGTGCACGCGTATGTACGAGCAAAGTTGAATGGCCAGCCTCTGCCCGACTTGATTCCAGTAAAAGATAAAAAATGAGCCAGCAACTCTGCCGAGTGGAATATGCGCTTGATGCGCGAGAAGATTTGATTCGGCTCAGCATGTTGCATCAAGATCATCTCGAGTTGGCGAATCACATTTTGTTTGTGATCAGTGATGGGATTGATTTGTTAAAAAAGCATCCTTTAGTTGGCAGGCAGCTACCAAACGGTTTAAGAGAGTTAGTGATTTCGCATGGCAGCACAGGCTATTTGGCGCGCTATCAATATGATGAGCTCGCAAATTTAGTGCTGGTGCTAGCGATTAAACACCAAAGAGAAGTGGATTACCATTGAACAACCCTGAGTTATTACAACGCTCCCTGCGTGCCGTCTGGCACCCTTGCACGCAAATGAAGCATCATGAGCGTTATCCTCTGGTGCCGATTGCACGTGGCGAAGGGGCCTGGTTGTTTGATAGTGAAGGCAAGGGTTACCTCGACGCCGTCAGCAGTTGGTGGGTCAATTTATTCGGGCATAACCAGCCCGTCATCAAAGAGGCGATTAAATCCCAGCTTGATCAGTTAGAGCATGTGATGCTGGCCGGATTTACGCACGAACCCGTGGTGACGCTTTCAGAACAGCTGTCGGCACTAACTGGCTTGGGTCACGCTTTTTATGGCTCGGATGGTGCCAGTGCGACGGAGATTGCACTGAAGATGAGTTTTCATTATTGGCGCAATATCGGACAACCGGAAAAAAACAAATTCATTAGCTTGCAAAACAGCTATCACGGCGAGACGCTGGGTGCACTCAGCGTGACCGATGTCGCCATTTTTAAAGACACGTATGCACCCCTGATTTTGCAGTCAGCTCAAATGCCTAGTCCGGATAGCCGACTGGCGGAGCCTGGTGAAACGGAAGAGGCATATGCCTTGCGTTGTGCTGAGGCGCTGGAAGCTTATGTGGCCGAGCATCATGCCGTACTGGCCGCGTTTATTATCGAGCCCTTGGTGCAAGGCGCAGCAGGTATGGCGATGTATCACCCGGTATATTTGCAGCGGGCGCGTGAAATTTGTAGTCGTTATCAGGTGCATTTAATTGCCGATGAAATTGCTGTCGGTTTTGGCCGCACTGGTACGCTGTTTGCCTGCGAACAGGCGGGTGAAAAAGTGAGTGAGATTGCTGATTTTATTTGCCTGTCTAAAGGCATCACCGGCGGTTACTTACCTTTGTCCGTGGTGTTGACCACCGATGATGTGTATGGGGCGTTCTATCATGACCAGACCGTCAAAGGCTTTTTACATAGCCATAGTTATACCGGTAATCCGCTGGCTTGTAGTGCCGCGTTGGCCACATTGGCGCTGTTTGAAGCTTCGGATGTGCTGGGGCAAAACCGTGAGACAGCGCAGACTTTGCTGAGCGCCGTTGAGCGCTATGATTTTGCCATGCAACATGTGCGCCAGCGCGGCATGATTACGGCTTTTGAGGTCGTGACGCAAAACCCGCAGTTCGCGCGGGATTGTTATGCCGCGGCCTTGAAGCATGGCCTGCTGTTGCGGCCAATCGGCAATACCGTGTACTGGATGCCACCCTATTGCCTGACGCAATCAGATCAGCAGCATCTGGTGGAAGCTACACGGGCAGCGGTGATGGAGAGCATGTAATGCGCTGGTGGCTACTGTTTGCCAGTCTGTGGCCGGCGCTGGCGCAGGCGGCCTTGCCCGCCAGTTTGCAAGACGCACTCGCCAAAGCGCAGCTGCCGCTTGAGAGTGTAGCAATTGTTGTACAGCCGGTGGAAGGCGGGCCGCCTTTGATCAGCCATCATGCGTCCAAAGCCATGAACCCCGCCAGTGTCATGAAGCTGGTCACCACCTATGCTGCGCTAGAGGCGCTGACGCCTGCCTATCGCTGGAAAACCGAGGTCTATCGCAATGGGCCGCTCAATCAAGGCGTGCTCGAGGGTGATTTGATCATCAAAGGCGCAGGTGACCCGGCACTCAATGTTGCAGAGTTCTGGCGCTTGTTGCAACAAATACAGCAACAAGGCGTGCGCCAGATCAAAGGCAATCTGCTACTCGATTTAACCCTGTATGCGCCTGAAGTCAGCCAACGGCCCGTGCTGGATGATGAACCTTGGCGCGCCTACAACGCCAACCCCAGTGCGCTATTGCTCAATGGCCGTAATACCAGCTTCCGTTTTTCGGTCAGCAGTCAGGCGAATAAACCCGCCGTGCTCATCGCGCAAGAATTTGAGTTGCCGAATATTCATATCATCAACACCATGCAAGTGCGCAAAGGGGCGTGCAATGACTGGCGCAGTGACTTGCATTACAGCGTCACCCCGCAGACGGATGGGGTCACCGTGGCCTTTAGTGGCACACTGCCCGAGCAATGTGATGAGCGCTACCTTGAGTTGAGCGTGCTGTCTGATACGCACTATGTGTATGCCACGTTTAAAAAACTGTGGGCGCAATTGGGCGGGCAGTTTAACGGACAATTGGCACTGGCTCCGGTCACGGATGCGGCGATCCCGCTCACGACCTGGTCATCGCCACCGCTGGATTCGGTGGTGCGCGACATCAATAAGTGGAGCAACAATGTCATGGCGCGCCAGGTGATGCTGACGATTGCGCAAGATGCCGGGTTTACGCCCGCGGATGAAGCCGGAGCTGCCTTGGTACTCAAGCAAGTTTTGCGTCAGCGTGGGTTGGTGTTTTCTGAACTGGTGCTTGAAAATGGGTCTGGGTTATCGCGCAATGAGCGTATCAGTGCGGAACATTTGGCGCAGTTGCTCGTCACAGCCTATCAGCGTCCGGTGATGCCGGTGTTTATGGCTTCTTTGCCTATCTTAGGCATGGATGGCACCACCAAAAAGCGACTGGCCGATAGCACGAGCAAAGGCATGGCTTATCTCAAAACTGGCTCGCTTGAAGGCGTGAGCAGTCTGGCTGGCTATGTGCAGGATCAGGCGGGCAAGCGCTATGTGCTGGTGATCGTCGCTAACCATGCGCGGGCATCGGCCGTGCGTGCGGTGCAGGATCTGTTATTAAAACAACTGATAGAAGGTTATTGAACCCAGATTTTCCATTAGGCGATTTTCAATCTACTTGAATGCCAACTTGTCCATTTTGCGTCTTTTTTGCGTAAATTTTCGGCCAATAGAATGACTATTACCCTCAAATTTCCGTAAAAAATCCATCAAACTGTCCTTCGTTGTCATTTCAAGTCCTAATAGAAAATCTGGGTTGAGCAACACGCTAAAGAATTTGTGGGCAAAAGCGCGTAAAATGATGGACGTTTTCTGGGAGAAAATACATGAAATCTGGAATGAAATTAATCGGTTGCAGCTTGTTGATGCTGTTGACCATGACGGGTTGCCAGGCGCAATCTAACTCTGCGAATACAAAGGAAGCTACGCAAATGTCTGCCAAGGTGACTGAATTACAAAAAATTGATACGGTGGTAGGCACTGGTCGCGAGGCTGAAGTTGGTTTTAATGTCACTGTGCATTACACCGGTTGGCTTTATGACGCCAACAAAGCCGATCATAAAGGCCAGAAGTTCGATAGTAGCCTGGATCGCAATTCGCCGTTTAACTTTTTTCTTGGTGGTGGCCAAGTGATTGAAGGTTGGGATACGGGGGTGCAGGGCATGAAAGTGGGCGGCAAGCGCACCTTGATTATCCCTTCTGAGATGGGCTACGGTGCCCGTGGTGCAGGTGGTGTGATTCCGCCGAATGCGCCGTTGGTGTTTGATGTTGAGTTGCTGGGCGTGAAATAAATAATACCCGGGTCGGTGTCATACGTTTTTATCCTTGTGAAATGAGAGTTTAGATGCAAGTCCAGGTGAAGTGGATAGATGGGGTCAGTTTTGTCGGTGAGTCTGAAACAGGCCATGCCGTGGTACTCGATGGTGCGCCAGAAAATGGTGGCCGTAATATTGGCATGCGTCCCATGGAGATGCTGCTGATCGGGATGGGCGCATGCACTTCATTTGACGTGGTGACGATCCTGAAGAAAGCCCGTCAGCCCATTGTGGATTGTGTCGCGCAGATTCAGGCCGAGCGCGCTGATACGGTGCCCAAGGTGTTTACCAAAATTCATGTGCATTTTGTGGTGACGGGTGAAGGCCTGAATGCGTCCCAAGTGGAGCGTGCGGTAAAACTGTCTGCCGAAAAATATTGCTCGGCCAGCATCATGCTGCAAAAAGCCTGCGAGATCACACACGGGTTCGAAATCAAGGCGCCGACCTTTGACTAATCTACGCATGATGACACTGGCTGGCATGATCAATCAACGGAGCGTGGCATGAGTATTCCAAAAGGCATGATAGGCATTCGTCACGTCGCGCTGTTTATCAAGGAGCTGGAGTCAGCCGTGGATTTTTACACGCGGGTGGTGGGCATGCAAATCGAGTGGCAGCCCGACCCTGACAATGTGTATTTGACCAATCATGGCGATGTGTTTGCCTTGCACCGCGTCAGTTATACACCGGACCCGATGCAACGGCTGGATCATATTGGCTTTGTGCTGACAGATGCGCAGGCGGTGGATGACTGGTATGCGCATATGGTGGCGCATGATGTGCGCATTACAGAAGCACCAAAAAGCCATCGGGACGGCTCACGTGGCTTTTATTGCCTCGACAGCGTCGGCCATTTGCTCGAGTTTATCTATCACCCGCCTATCGTCCGGCATCTCTCGGCGATTGCGTGACTGGACATTAAAAAAGCCTCTAGTGTTAGAGGCTTTTTTGTTTGGCGCTACTCGGTAATGAGCTTGATATTGAGCGTTAGCTCTTTATCTAACACATTGAGCAAGCGGTCAATATTGGGATGCTTGCCTGGATGATCTTCCGCATCCTCGGTATGTTCGGCGTATAAGGCCAATCCCTCTACCGCTGCATCGGTGTTAATTTCACCAAAGACTTTGAACAGATGATGGTAAATCTTGATGGAGCCTTGGGTGCCAGGTTTGTTCTCGATGATCCCGGCAGGCTGATTGCTTTCATCATACAGTTCAATGCGTTTAACGTGATCCGCACTGTCCAGCATCAGAAGATTGTCACTAAATTTTTGCATGGTTGACTCTAGGTTACTACAAATCATTACAAGTGATACGCGGTGCGCGTCATCACTTTTGAAGCCAGCCGCATGGCCAGTTTGACTGGCGCTGGCAACCTGGCGCCGCCCAGTTGCTCTGCGGTATGGGCGTGGTGCTCTTCGTCTTCTTTCATTTGCGCCACAATCGCTTTGGATGCGGTATCGTGAGCCGGGAGCTGTTGCAGGTGACTTTGCAAATGCGCAGAGACTTGATGTTCTGTTTCCGCCAGAAAGCCCAGATTCCACTTGTCGCCAAGCAGGCCGGCTGTGATACCCATGCCAAAACTGGCACCGTACCAGAGTGGATTGAGCAGACTCTTGCGCCCCCCCAACTCTTGAATCCGTTGTTCGCACCAGGCAAGATGATCCACCTCTTCACGAGACGCTTGTTTAAGCGCCTCTACATTGGCCGGATCACGTGAAACCAGGGCTTGGCCACTGTACAAGGCTTGTGCGCAGACTTCGCCGACATGATTGATGCGCATGAGTGCCGCAGCATGTCTGCGTTCACGGTCACTTAACGTGTCGGGGGTGGTTTCCGCGGGTGGGTAAGGGCGGCTGGAGACTGCCGGGCTGAACACCGTACGCAAACCCATATCCATGACGGCGATGGCTTTGTCTAGTGTCAGCGGCGGCAAGTTCAGCATAGTGGTGTCTCAAGTAAGGCCTGTTTACACCTGCGGGTGCAAACAGGCAGAACATTATGGTTTGGTTGCGCTTACTTTAGCAGGTTCTGGCGCTTTTTGAACAGGCAAGCCTTTGAGTAAGTTCATAGCCTGAACAAACTGGAAGTCATCCTGAGTGGCTGGCTCAATCGGGCCACGTGTTTCAGCATGTTTTTCTTCCTTGAGTTTTTCAGCAGCGGCGCGTGATTTCGCCTCGTCAACGGATTTGCTGTCAGTCGCATTCTTGCCGTCGGTCGGGTTGGACAAGTGGCGCTTCAAGTCTGCTTCATGCAGGCTCAGGCTAGGATCGGAACCATCATCCACCGTCACGTCCGGCACAATGCCCTTGGCTTGAATCGAACGGCCATTTGGCGTGAAATAGCGCGCTGTGGTCAGTTTGATTGCGCTGCCATTGTTCATTGGCAATATGGTTTGCACAGAGCCCTTGCCAAAGCTTTGGATGCCCATAATGGTTGCGCGTTTGTGGTCTTGCAACGCCCCAGCCACAATCTCTGAAGCAGAGGCTGAGCCGGCATTGATCAGCACGACGATAGGCACCGATTTAAACTCTTCTGGCAAATCTTTAAGGTAATCAGACTTGCCGCGACGCGCATAATCCAGAGGGGTTGCATTCAGGCGCATCTTGGAATCAGCAACACGACCTTCGGTGTACACAACCAAGTCATCCTTGGGCAGGAACGCGGCAGAGACGCCTACGGCCGCATCCAGCAAACCGCCTGGGTTGTTACGCAGGTCGAGCACCAAGCCTTTGAGCGGACCTTTATTTTCTGCACGCAAGTTTTTGAGCGCTCTGGCCAAATCTTCACCAGTGCGTTCCTGGAACTGGGTGATGCGAACATAGCCGTAACCTTGTTCAATCCATTTGTTCTTCACGCTTTGTGACTTGATAATGGCGCGTGTCAGGGTGAAGGTCAGCGGTTTGTCCTCGCCTTTACGAATCACGGTCAATGTGATTTTTGTGTCTGGAACGCCACGCATGCGTTTAACCGCATCATTCAGCGTCATGCCACGTACTTGGGCATCATCCAGTTTCATGATCAGGTCACCAGACTTGAGACCTGCTTTATAAGCCGGGCTATCTTCAATTGGCGTAACTACTTTGACCAAGCCGTCTTCCATGGCGACTTCAATTCCTAGTCCGCCAAACTCACCTTGCGTACCTGCTTGCAGCTCTTTATAAGCATCGGCATCCATAAAGGTTGAGTGAGGGTCCAGGCCTTGCAGCATGCCGGACAAAGCTTCGTTGATCAGCTTCTTATCCTCTACAGGCTCAACGTAATCAGATTTTACTTTGGCAAAGACTTCGGCGAAGACGCGTAATTCATCAATGGGTAATTGAGAGACTGAGGTCCGGTCTGCCCATGCAGAAATATTGATACTGACCAGAATCCCTACAAATACGCCTGCACCCAGCAAGCCGAACTTTTCTAATTTGGAACGCATACCATGCCTTGTGTGATCAAATAAGCGAAGAATATTACTTCATTCAGAATCAGGATGCATCAGTTGATGTCAGCCTGTTGCAGAGAGTAGATAGAACGCTGTTAAGTTCATTTTCCGCTATTTCAATAAAATTGACTATACTCTTCTAGCAAATAATTGTTTAGAGAAAAACATGCAAAAGCCTATCGTAGAAATCGAGTTTTGTACACAGTGCCGATGGTTGTTGCGGGCTGCCTGGCTGGCGCAGGAGCTGTTAACCACGTTTGACGGCGATTTGAAGTCAGTCAATCTCGTCCCTGGAACGGGCGGTATTTTGGAGGTGCGCTGTGATGGTATGGTGATTTTTTCACGCAAAGCCGCGGGACGCTTTCCAGAAGCCAAGGAGTTGAAACAGCTGATCCGTGATGTGATTGATCCCGAGCGGTCGCTCGGGCACAGCGACACGCCAGTCAGTCCTTAAGCGGGCTAGGAGGGGATACAAGCCGTCTATATAATTGACGACGGTTATTGAGACGCTTCTACCTCAAGTCGCTTGGCACCGTTATAGCGCGATTTCCAGTAGCGCTCATCCATGTTTTCAATGCGTACCTTTGCCCCCGCGCGTGGCGCGTGAATAAACTGGTTATTGCCGACATAAATGCCTACATGCGAAAACGCAGATTTAAGGGTGTTGAAAAAGACCAGGTCGCCGGGTTGCAATTCCTCACGTTTGACGGTGTTGCCCATTTCGCTAATGGTACGGGCTGAAGGGGGGAGCGCAATCTGTGCAGCGTTCATGAACACATACTGTACAAAACCGCTGCAGTCAAAGCCGGTTTCAGGGCTGCGTCCACCATATTTGTAATTGACCCCGGTCAGACTTAAGGCGCGGATCATGATTTCCTCGACCTTTTCAGACCAGCTGCCAGAGACGCCGGACTGACTCTCCATCACCTGCGCTTGAGAGTAGCTGTAGGCGTTTTGCCAGCGCTTGTCATCCCCGGGCGCAGCAACGCTTTTGCACTGGCAGAGCAGTACACTCACGAGTAAGGCTGCCAGCCGGAAAATGGATTTATTCATCACAATCAAGGGCTTGTTATATTGAATTTGAAGCGGTTTAAAAAGTTTTACAGGCTAAACCATGCCACATTTTATATTGATATGCAAGTATTTGGCGCCTTTTGTACGTTGCTTGACTGAGTGAAAGTCGCAAAAGTGCTGTCTGTTTTGGCGATGCTCATGGGATAATTACGCATGTCTTTAGCGCAGCAAGTCAGTTCGGCATTTTCAGAAAACGGGTCTTTGGCACAAGCCATGCCCGATTTCCGCAGCCGCCCGCAGCAACAGGAAATGGCGCTGGCCATCGCCGAAGCGATTGAGCAGCAACAGCAGTTGGTCGCCGAGGCGGGCACCGGCACCGGTAAAACCTATGCTTATCTGGTGCCTGCGCTGTTGTCGGGGGGCAAGGTCATTATTTCTACCGGCACCAAAACCCTGCAAGATCAGCTCTTTCAGCGGGATTTGCCAGCGGTACGCGAAGCGCTCAAAGTGCCTGTATCTGTTGCCATGCTCAAAGGGCGCGCCAACTATCTCTGCCATTATCACTTACAACGTGCCAGCCAAGAAGGGCGCTTTCAGTCGCGCGAGGACGCACAATATATTCCTATCCTGCAAAGCTTTGCTGAACATAGCCAGACTGGCGATAAAGCAGAATTGGTCGAAGTACCGGAACAAGCGACCGTTTGGCAACAAGTGACCTCCACCCGCGACAACTGTGTCGGCCAGGATTGCCAGTTTTACAAGCAATGTTTTGTCATGGAAGCACGCAAGCAGGCATTGGCAGCCGATGTGGTCGTGGTCAACCATCATTTGTTTTTTGCTGATGTCATGTTGCGCGATGAGGGTGTGGCCGAGTTGTTACCCAGCGCCAATACCGTGGTGTTTGACGAGGCGCATCAATTGCCTGAGGTGGCTGGGCTCTTTTTTGGCGAGGATATCTCCACCTCACAGTTGATGGATCTGGCGCGGGATAGTCAGATGGCTTACTTGAGCCTGGCCAAGGATTGTGTTGCGCTGAGTGAAGCGGTGCCGCCGTTGGAAAAGGCATGCCGTGATTTCAGGCTGGTGTTCCAGTTTGAAGGTTCGCGTATGCCAGCACAAAAGGCGCAAACCATGAAAAATTTTGATGAGGCTTTTCAGCGGATGCTGGAAACGCTCGCCGCCCTGACCGCGGTACTAGAAACCCAAGCCGGTCGTGATCCGCAACTGGAAAAGTGCTGGCAACGCGGTGAAGCATTGCTGGCTCTGCTGCAAGCCTGGTTAAAAGGCAATCACGCCAATCTTGTGCGCTGGGTCGAGGTGTTTAGCCAAAGTGTGCAGTTACATGCGACCCCCCTCAGTGTGGCGGATGGCTTTGGCAAGCAACTCAATGCGCAGCCGCGTGCCTGGATTTTTACCTCTGCCACGTTGGCCGTCAAAAGTGATTTTAGCCATTATCAGAGCCAGATGGGCTTGCTGGCAGCGCAAACCCGGCATTGGCAAAGTCCGTTTGATTACGGTCAGCAAGCGTTGCTATATGTGCCTACGGGTATGCCTGAACCGAATAGCAGTGCTTATGCCGCTGCCGTCGCCGCTGTCAGTTTGCCTGTGCTGCAAGCCAGCCGTGGCCGCGCGTTTGTGCTGTGTACTTCACTTAAGGCCATGCGCGAAGTGCATGCGTTGCTCAAAAATGCGTTTGAAGAACTTGGCCTCAATTACCCCCTGCTGATGCAAGGCGAGAGCAATCGCACCGAATTGCTGGACCGTTTCCGCAGTCATGGCAATGCCGTCCTCGTCGGCTCGCAAAGCTTTTGGGAGGGCGTGGATGTGCGCGGCGAGGCATTGTCCTGCGTCATTATCGACAAGCTACCGTTTGCGCCGCCCGATGATCCGGTCCTGGCCGCCCGCATCGACAAAATGAACGCCGAAGGCAAGAATGCCTTTATGGAGTACCAGTTGCCCTATGCTGTGATTACCCTCAAGCAGGGCGCCGGGCGTTTGATTCGGGATGAGCAGGATGTCGGCGTATTGATGATTTGCGATCCGCGCTTGGTGGATAAACCTTATGGACGCCGTATCTGGCAAAGTCTGCCTCCATTCAAACGCACGCGTGTGCAACAAGAGGTGGAAGACTTCTTTGCAGTGATCAATGGGGTTTCTTGATTTGTGAGGATTGTGCGCCATGCTTGAGATTGCCGCTCACGAATATACCCTCACTGCTATTCGCGCCCAAGGCGCAGGCGGTCAAAACGTCAATAAAGTTTCGTCTGCCATCCATTTGCGGTTTGATATCCAAGCCTCCAGCCTCAGTGAGGCCGTGAAAGCCCGCTTGCTCAGTCGCAAAGACCAGCGCATCAGTGCAGAAGGTGTGCTGGTAATCAAGGCGCAACAATACCGCACGCAAGAAGCAAATAAACGCGATGCGATTGCCCGGTTGCATGCGATTGTCGAAGCGGCGAGTCATGTGAACGCGGTACGCCATGCGACCCGGCCAACACTGGCTTCGAAAAAAAGACGGGTGACCGGGAAGTTGTTACGTGGGGTCGTTAAACAGGGCAGGGGCAAGGTGCTGGATGAGGCATAAGCAAGACATGCCTTTGCTTGGCCGCTGTATGGGTTGAAAGCGTTTTTTGCGTGCGCAAAATAAAAAAGCCATCACAACGCATGGGAAGGCGTGTGATGGCTTTTTTATTGTGACTGCCTCATTACCGATGAGGCAGTCAGCTAACTATCAGGATCTATAGTCGGCATTGATCTTTACATAGTCATAAGAAAAGTCGCAGGTCCATACAGTCGCATTCGCCGCGCCGCGATTCAATACCACACGCACCAGGATGTCACTTTCTTTCATGACTGCCGCGCCTTGTTCTTCGACATAGCTGGCTGCACGGCCGCCTTTTTCGGCAACCAAAACATCGCCCAGATAAAGTTGCATGGTGTTGACATCAAGGTCTTCAATGCCCGCGTAGCCGATGGCGGCCAGAATCCGGCCCAGATTAGGGTCTGAGGCAAAGAAGGCTGTTTTGATCAACGGGGAGTGGGCAATCGCATAAGCCACTTTACGGCATTCCGCTTCATCTTTGCCTGCTTCAACCTGAATCGTCATGAATTTGGTGGCGCCTTCGCCATCACGCACAATCGCTTGTGCCAGTTCAATCGCAACGTCGGTCAGGGCGGTTTGCAAAGCCGCAAACTCAGGGCTTTGTTCTGTGATCATGGCATTGCCAGCCTCGCCGGTAGCCATCAGAATCAGGCTGTCGTTGGTGCTGGTATCGCCATCGACGGTGATGCAGTTAAATGATTTGTTCACAGCATGTTGAATGATGCTGTCAAGGGCTGATTGTGCGATGGCCGCATCGGTCGCGATATAACCGAGCATGGTTGCCATGTTGGGGTGGATCATGCCAGAGCCCTTGCTGATGCCAGTGATGGTGATCGGCTTGCCGTCTATGGTCAGTTGGCGGGAAGTACCCTTGGCCACAATGTCGGTGGTCATGATCGCTTCGGCGGCATTTAACCAGTTATCTTCCTGCAAGTTGGCGACTGCATTCGGGATGCCACCTAACAAGCGGTCCAACGGCAGCGTCTCCAGAATCACGCCAGTCGAAAACGGCAGCACTTGTTCCGGGCTGATATTGAGCGCCTGCGCCACACCGATGCAGCTGGCGAGTGCATCATCCAGCCCTTGCTGGCCTGTGCCTGCATTGGCACAGCCGGTATTCACCAACAGGGCGCGAATGCCTTTGTTGAGTGTCAGATGCGTTTTACACACCGTCACTGGCGCCGCACAAAACCGGTTCAGGGTAAACACCCCTGAGACGCTGCTGCCTTCAGGCAGGGTCATTACCAGAATGTCTTTACGGTTGGGCTTGCGGATATGTGCCTGAGCAAAGCCAAGTTTGACGCCTTTGACAGGCAGTAGGGTCCCGGCAGCGGGAGCAGTCAGTTTAACGGGCATCCAAGTTCCTTCGTGATTGCTAATGAGTTGTTTTTAATCAGGCACGACGCCAGGTGGTGCCTTGAGGCGTATCTTCCAGAATCACGCCTGCTTCAGACAGGGCTTTGCGAATCCGGTCGGCCTCGGCATAGTTCTTGGCTGTTTTGGCGGCGATGCGTGCACTGATCATGCCTTCAATATCCAGGCTAGTGCTACCGGTGTCGCCTTGCATAAAGCTTTCCGGGTCACGTTGTAGCAAGCCGATAATCGCAGCCAATTGTTTCAGTAATGCGGCGGTGGTCGCAGATTTATCTTTATTGAGATCGTTGGCAAGTTCAAACAAGGCGGCAATCGCCTCTGGGGTGTTGAAGTCGTCATTCATGGCTGCCTGGAATTTGGCCGCTTGCGGTTGTTGCCAGTCGATCTCACATGCATCGACCTTAATCCCGCGCAAGGCCGTGTACAGGCGGGTCAACGAGGCTTTGGCATCATCCAAGTGCTTGTCAGAGTAATTAAGCGGGCTGCGGTAATGGGCGCGCAGAATAAAGAAACGTACGACCTCTGGATCATATTTTTCCAGCACTTCACGGATGGTGAAAAAGTTGCCCAGCGATTTGGACATTTTTTCGTCATCGACCCGCACAAAGCCATTGTGCATCCAGTAGTTGGCCATGGTGCAGTCGTGGGTGGCTTCGGATTGGGCAATTTCATTTTCATGGTGCGGGAACTGCAGATCCTGCCCGCCACCATGAATATCAAAGTGCTGGCCGAGATGGGCGGCACTCATGACCGAGCATTCAATATGCCAGCCGGGACGGCCATTGCCCCAGGGGGATTCCCAGTAGGGTTCGCCAGGTTTGACGGACTTCCACAACACAAAGTCTAGCGGGTCTTGTTTAAAGCTATCGACTTCAACGCGTTCACCCGCACGCAGGTCTTCCAGGCTTTTGCCGGAGAGCTTGCCGTAATCATTAAATCTGCGCACTTTGTAAAATACATCACCATTTTGTGCCTGGTAAGCAAAGCCTTTGTCTATGAGTTTGCTGATCATGTCCAGCATGCCCTGCACATGTTCGGTTGCGCGTGGTTCAAGGTCAGGGCGCAAAATGCCAAGCTTGGCCGAGTCCTCGTCCATGGCGGTAATAAAACGCTGCGTTAGACTTTGGATGGTTTCATTGTTTTCGTTGGCACGCTTGATGATTTTGTCGTCAATATCGGTGATATTGCGTACATATGTCACTTGATAGCCAGTGGCACGCAGCCAACGCGCCACCATGTCAAACACCACCATGACGCGGGCATGTCCCAAGTGGCAAAAGTCATACACGGTCATGCCGCAGACGTACATCTTTACCTGGTTGGGCTGAATCGGCTTGAAATCTTGCTTGCTGCGTGTAAGGGTGTTGTAAAGTTTTAGCATGCGAATGAAATTGAAGAAGGATGGATGCGTGATAAAATTAGCAGAAATAGTCTGGTGTTTAATTGGTGTTAAGCAGGCAGGCTGTATGTTTTGCCTAAAACAGTCTACAAACAATCCCTTGCTTGATCAGCTTGTTGTGGTTGAGGCGACGCCAAACACAAAATGATGTGTAATTCGTCTGCATATTCACCTAATTTTGCACTGTCTCTAGTACAATCCGAGTATAACATACTGATAAAAATCAACGATTACCCAGGTAATAGCTCATGAACGCAACATTAAAAAAATATTTACTCGTGCTTGGCGTCTTTTTAAGCCAGGCGGCCTTCTCCGATACCGTGCTGGCCGGTCAAACAAATGTCGAGTTGCGCGAAATCAACCAGCTCTCTGAGCAGGGGAATCAGGCAGCAGCGCTGGATCGGGTGAACAATTATCTGGCAGCCAACCCGAAAAATGCCGAAGCCATGTTTATGCGTGGCGTGATTCTGGTCGAGCTGGGCAAGCGGGACGAAGCGATCAAGGCTTTTACCGAATTGACTGACAAATATCCTAGCCTGCCTGAGCCTTATAACAACCTGGCCGTGCTGTATGCGGATCAGGGGCAATATGACAAAGCGAGAAAAGCGCTGGAGTCTGCCATCAAAACGCACCCAAGTTATGCCACGGCCCATGAGAATCTGGGCGATATTTATGCACGTCTGGCCTCTGAAGCTTATGACAAGGCGCTCAAGCTGGATACTTCAAATAGCCGCGCGCAGAATAAGCTGGCCATGATTACGGATCTGTTCGGCGGGAAACGTGCGCAAGCGCGTCCAGCAACAGCTGTACCACCTGCCGCGAGCGTATCGCCTACGCCGCCCACCAATAATGCGGCTGTGAATCCACCGGCAGCGGTGACGCCACCGGCTGCGACCGCCCCTGTGACCAATAATTCTCCCGTGACAGAGACTAAAAAACCGGTCGTCACTGAAGTAAAACCGCAGGAGATCAAGACGGCTGAGCCAAAACCAGTAGAGTCCAAGGTCGCTGAGTCCAAGCCAACAGAGTCTAAATCTGCCGACAGTAAATCATCTGCACAACTCGAGCGCGCAGTGTTGGATGCGGTAAACGCCTGGGCGGATGCTTGGGAGGCACAAAATGTAGAGCGCTATCTGAACAGCTATGCCAAAGATTTTAAAACACCCGCAGGTGAGCCGCGCAAACAGTGGGAATCCACGCGTCGTGATCGCGTGAGCCGGCCAAGTAAAATTTCTGTCAAGTTGAGCAATATCGATGTCAGGATGGAGGGCGACAGCAAGGCAAAAGTCACCTTCCGTCAGGCCTATAAAGCAACCGGCCTGGATGCAAACTCAAACAAAACACTCAATATGGTCAAAGAAGGTGGTCGCTGGTTGATTCAGCAAGAGCGTGTAGGCAAGTTTTAAATTGGCGCACTTGCCTCTGGGGGCCTCTTGCATGATGCATGCTGGTGTTCTTGAGGCGGGTCACACCAAAGCCGCACTGCGGCGCCTGGGGCCTGAGCACACGGGTTTTTACTGAAACAATTGTATAATCATGGTATGAGTCGGTTGAGAAAGTACTGTTGTATTGCGTTTGTCAGCGCTGCGCTTTTGCCCTGGAATGCAACTGCGGTTAACCATGAGGCGTTAACCGCCAGGTTGTTCATGCAAAGCAAAAACACCAATGCGGTAGAGCGCATGTTGGTGCAGACTTTGCAGTCTATTAAAGAAGGCCATTTGCAACAGGCGCTGGATTATGTCGATCAGTTACTCGCCATCTCTCCCAATTTTGCACTGGCGCACTTGATTCATGGCGATCTCTTATCCGCCAAAGCCAGAATCCTGCATGGCTTTGGCGATGCGCATGTCGCCGATGTCAGCCGTATCCAGGACTTCAAAGAAGAAGCTGAGATTCGGATTCGTAATTACTTTGACCGCAATCGTGGCTTGACCCAACCGAATCTGCTGGTTGAGTTGTCCGAAAAACAAAGCCATGTCCTGTTTGTCGATACCGCACGCTCCCGTGTCTATGTCTACGAAAAAGGCAATGACAATGAGCTCAAATACATTGCTGACTATTATGTCACGATAGGAAAAAATGGCATCGGCAAAAAAGACCAGGGCGACAAACGTACGCCTATCGGTGTGTATTTTGCTTCGCGCAAACTGAACCGTCCCTTACCAGATTTGTATGGCGATGCGGCTTATCCGCTCAACTACCCGAACGAAATAGATAGCTACGAGCGTAAAACAGGCTCGGGGATCTGGATTCATGGCACCCCACGCGATACCTACAGCCGTCCGCCAAGGGCCAGTGATGGCTGTGTTGTGTTGTCCAATCCTGACATGCAAGCGTTGCAAGGTATTTTGCAAGCTGGCAATACGCCCGTGGTAATCGGGGTGGATTTTCAATGGGTGACACCCGAGTCCGCCCGTCAGCAAGATCGTGCCAAGGCTGATCTCAAACAGGCGATCGAGCGCTGGCGTAAAGACTGGATGGCGCAAAATACAGAGGCTTATCTGTCGCACTACACGCCTGACTTCTTTTACTCTGATGGTGATTTGTCTAAATGGGCCAGTTACAAACGCCAGATTCAAGCGGCCAAGCCCAAGGTCAATATCAATTTGTCTGATGTCAGCATGTTCACCTATCCGAACGCCAAGCGCAATATGGTGGTCGTAGATTTTGAGCAGGAATATATTAGCGCTGCGCTCAGGAATGTCATGAAGAAACGGCAGTACTGGGTGCAGGAAAACGGTGAATGGAAAATTCTTTACGAAGGATCAGCTTAATGCGTGTGTGGTCAAAATTAGTAGGTGTGTGCTTGATGTTGGCTGTGAATCTGGCGATTGCAGCAACGCAGGTCATGTTTGAAACCAATCAGGGTAATTTTACGGTAGAGGTCTATCGTGACAAAGCACCTAAAACCGTGGATAACTTTTTGCAGTATGTGAAAGACGGTTTTTACAGCAATACCATTTTTCATCGTGTGATTGGCCGTTTCATGATTCAGGGCGGAGGCTTTGACAGTGACCTCAACGAAAAACCGACCCGCGCGCCCGTCGTCAATGAGGCGGCCAATGGGTTGATCAACCAGACTGGCACGATTGCCATGGCTCGTACACCAGACCCTAACTCGGCCACCGCCCAGTTTTTCATCAATGTTGCAGATAACCAGTTTTTGGATTACACCAGCCCGGAACCGGACCGTATCGGCTACTGTGTCTTTGGCAAAGTGGTGTCTGGCATGGATGTGGTATTCAAAATCAGCAACTTACCGACAGGTAACCAGCGCGGTTTTTCGGATGTGCCCTATCGTACGGTCATCATCAAACGTGCAACGATAGTCAATTAATTGAGCTTATTGATTGTCGCAACCTTTAATCAACGGAGAATATTTTGGTCAAACTGACGACTAACTTTGGCGATATCACGCTAGAACTCAACGCAGAAAAAGCACCGATCACGGTCGCTAATTTTTTAAGCTATGTAGAAAAAGGCTTTTATGATGGCGTGATTTTTCATCGCGTGATCAAAGACTTCATGATTCAAGGCGGTGGCTTTGATGTCGACATGAAGCAAAAACCAACTGACGCGCCGATCAAAAATGAAGCCGATAATGGCCTCAGCAATGACAAATATACCATTGCCATGGCACGTACCATGGTGCCAGACTCAGCGTCTGCCCAGTTTTTCATCAACGTGAAAGATAACGACTTCCTCAACTTTAGCGCACCCACCACTCAAGGTTGGGGTTACTGCGTGTTTGGTAAAGTAGTCGAAGGCATGGACGTCGTGGATAAAATCACAGCAGTCAAAACAGCTAGCCGCGCTGGTCATCAGGATGTGCCCGTTGAATCTGTGGTGATTGAAAAAGCAGTTGTGGTTGCCTAGGGCATGACCACCTGGATCATTTCTGATCTGCACTTGAGTGCGCAAAGGCCTGCGGTAACGCAGGCTTTTTTGCATTGGCTAGACACCGTGGTTAGTCAGGCCAACGCATTGTATATTCTGGGTGATTTTTTTGAGGTCTGGGTGGGTGACGATCTGCTGCAAGACGCCGAGTATGGCCGAGCATTTTTGCCAGTCGTCCAGGCGCTTAGGGCTTTGTCGGCACAAGGGATTCAGCTTTATTTCATGCATGGCAACCGCGACTTCTTAATCGGGGATGCCTTTGCTCAAGCCTGTGGCCTCACTTTACTCCAAGACCCTGCACGCTTGCAGATGGCAGGCAAAAGTATTCTGTTGAGTCATGGGGATTCGCTATGCACGGACGATGTGGCTTATCAGCAATTTCGTCAGCAGGTGCGCAGTCAGGCCTGGCAAGACGCTTTTCTGTCGCAGCCGTTGGCAGCACGCATTGCCTTTGCCCAACAAGCGCGTAGCCAGAGTGCGCAAAACAAAGCCAGCCAAAGCATGCAGATCATGGATGTGAATGGTGAGGCGGTCAACCAGTTGATCCGCGATAATCACTATCCGGATGTGTTGCTGCATGGCCATACACACCGGCCAGCGATACATCCTTTGCTGGTCGATCAGCATGCCTGTGAGCGTTGGGTGTTGGGGGATTGGCACTATACCGCAGTGGTGGCACGTTTAGATGCTGCTGAAATGCGGTTGGTGACGTTATCACTTGATGCGTAATTGCTATTTTTTGTGACTTACTCACTCCGCACATAAAAAAGACAGCGCTTTTAAGCGCTGTCTTTTTTATGTCAGATCCAGGTTCAAACCGTCAAAGAATTACTTTTTGACTTGTTGACCAAATTCATGCGGACGGACTTGCGCGGCGACTTTATCCAAGACGCCATTGATGTATTTATGGCCGTCTATGCCACCATAAGCTTTGGCGAGCTCCACGCCTTCATTGATCGCGACCCGGTACGGGATGCTGACATCAAACATCAGTTCATAACCTGAAATACGCAAAATGGCATGTTCGATTGGACTCAGTTCTTCGAGTTGACGGTCAATAAACTGGCCGATCATGGCGTCGATTTGCTCGGTCTGCTCGAGTACCCCGGTCAGCAGTTGCTTGAAATACGCTTCATCCGCTTTGAAATAGTCTGGGTCATCCAAACTGTCCAGGCGCAGTTGTTTGACGTCGCCCGCATTCATACGGTTTCGATACAGGGCCTTGAGCGCCAGCTCACGCGATTTGCGGCGGTTTTTACTGCCTTTGCTTTTGCTGGGTGCTGCCTGATCAGCACTCATAGTGCATTCACCAGATTGGCCATTTCAATCGCCACTTGTGCAGCTTCAGCGCCTTTGATGGCCATGCGTGCTTCGGCTTGTTCGTCGTTTTCGGTGGTCAGGATGGCGTTGGCGACGGGCACGCCAGTGTCACGCTGTACTTCGGAAATGCCGCGCGCGGACTCGTTGGACACCACTTCAAAGTGGTAGGTCTCGCCGCGGATAATCGCGCCCAGGGCAATCAGGGCATCGAAGTTTTCTGACAGCGCCATGTGCTGCAGAATCAGGGGCGTTTCGAGCGCACCAGGGACACTGGCAAGCGTAATATCTTCAGCAGCGACGCCCAGTTTGAGCAGTTCTTGTTCGCAGGCGTTAAGCAAACCTGCACCGATATTGTCGTTAAAACGGGAAAGAACGATACCGATTTTTTTACCGGTACCGTCCAGATTTTGGGCAATTTTGTTCACTTTGAGTCCGTGGGTTAACACATAAAAGTGCTATTTTAACCCAAACGGCTGCTTTACGGATTATGCGAACAATGACCAGGCTTTTTGTACGGTCATCCAGATGCCGTAACTGATGGGGATCAGTACCGCCAGCCAGGCCAGTTTTACCAGTATGGCAGGTGTTGGCGTATCTGTTTTAGCCAGACTGACTGCGTTGTCTGCCGGTTTTTTGCCGCTTTGCTGTTCAGCCGCCAGTTCGCTGTCGGACATGAAGTATTTGTCTGCCACTGGCCGGACCAGCAAATTGGCCGTGAAGCCCACCCCAAGCAAAGCCGCCAGCGTCATGAATATCGGCGCATAAATGTCTGCATACGGAACATGAGCCTCCAGCCTTACATCGTGCATGTAGTTGACGATGACGGGCCCCAAAATCCCTGCGGTCGACCAGGCGGTTAACAGGCGGCCATGAATCGCACCGACAAACTGCGTGCCAAACAGGTCTGCCAGGTAGGCGGGAATGGTCGCGAAGCCGCCGCCGTACATGGAGGCGATCACACAAAACACCAGTAGGAACAAGGCTAGCTGATGATGGTTGGCGGCGTAGGTGCCGCAGACATACATCATGATACCCAGCACAAAAAAGATAAAGTAAGTGGTTCTGCGCCCCAATTTATCGGAAGAGGTGGCCCAGCCGATACGGCCAAAAATATTGAACAGCGAAATGAGACCGACAAAGCCTGCGCCAACCGCGGCTGCTGTGGCGGTTAATGCTTCGTCTGCCTTGATCTCGGCAAAGCCCAGTTGTGGCTGGCCTATCAATACGCCACCAAAGGTCTCTTGTAACATCGGCGCTGCTGCGCCAATAATACCGATGGCTGCGGACACATTCATGCACAAAATCAGCCATAACAGCCAAAACTGTGGCGTTTTATGGGCATTTTTCAAGTGTACATGCCGGGTGGCTACCAGTCGGTTGTGTTGTACATCGGGTGGCGTCCAGCCAGCAGGTTTCCAGTTGGCGGCGGGGACACGGTAACCCAGCGAACCACAAGTCATGAATACCGCGTAAATCAGCGCCAGCACCACAAACGTTTGCCAGACACCAGGGTCTGTCGGTGTGGCAAACATCGCCATCAGCTTAGTCGCCAGAGGTGAGCCTATCATGGCGCCCCCGCCAAAGCCCATAATCGCCAGGCCGGTCGCCATGCCGCGCCGATCTGGGAACCATTTAATCAGGGTGGAAACTGGTGAGATGTAGCCTAGCCCCAAGCCGATGCCGCCGATGACGCCGCTACCCAGCCACATCATCCAGAGTTGATGCTGGTGTATGCCCAGCGCCGAAATCAGTAACCCCCCACACCAGCAAAGCATGGCTACCAGCCCGGCTTTACGCGGTCCTGCCCGTTCTAGCCAGCCGCCCCAAACGGCGGCCGAGCAGCCAAGCAAGACAAAAAATAAGGTATACATCCAGCCCAGATCAAACTGGGTCCAGTTACAATCGGTGGCAGTCAATGCTTTTGCGGTGCCGGCCAGTTTGTCGGCGAAAGTGGATGCGCCTGCAGCACAGGCGTCAACAGGTTTGCCATCTGCTCCGGTCAATGCATTGCCCAACGGTTTCCAGAACACGCTGAAGCCATAGGCCATGCCTATTGAAAGATGTACTGCCAATGCCGCTGGCGGTACCAGCCAGCGATTAAACTGATTGCCGGCTGTAATGTGTTCTTTGGAAAGATTAATCAAGATAAAGCCCCTCATTTACGTCTGTTACATATTGTTACAATTTACCCCAAAAGGCAATAACAGTCTTGATTAAATTTATGTGATGTTGTCATTAAAATGTCATAATTCATTCATAAACTGGCGAGCATTCAATTAAGTAGTTTGATCTCAATATTGCTCGAAGGGAGTGTCATGGCTGCAGCGAATATTTTGGTGGTAGAAGACGAACCGGCGATCCAGGAATTGCTGGCGTTGAATATCAAACAGGCGGGGCATCATGCTATCCGTGCCACCAGCGTTGAACATGCACAAATGTTGTTACGCGAAACGATGCCAGACCTGATTTTGCTGGACTGGATGTTACCTGGCATGAGCGGAATCGAGTTTGCGCGCAGGCTTAAATCTGACAGCATGACCAAGGAAGTGCCGATTATCATGCTCACTGCCCGCGGCGATGAGTTTGACAAGGTGCGTGGTCTAGAAGTGGGTGCGGATGATTATGTGACCAAGCCATTCAGTCCGCGTGAATTAAATGCACGCATCAAGGCAGTGTTGCGCAGACGTGCGCCGCAGATGACAGATGATCCGATTGAAATTGCCGGCTTGCATCTGGACCCGACTACCCATCGTGTGACCGGTCATAATGTCCATATTCCATTGGGCCCTACCGAATTCAAGCTGCTGCATTTCTTCATGACCAATCCTGAGCGTGTGCATAGCCGCACGCAACTGCTGGACAAGGTGTGGGGTGACCGTGTCTTTGTTGAAGACCGTACCGTGGATGTGCATATCCGTCGTTTACGCAACGCACTGGTGGCCTCCAATCATCAGGAAATGATTCAGACTGTCCGCGGTTCAGGCTACCGTTTCTCCGTGCATACCGATCCTGGTACGCAATAAGCATTCTTCATTAATTTGACAAAATACGAGCAAGACCATGGGTCTTGCTCTACCATCCGGCAGGGTGTCGTGATACGCTTGCGCCTGTTTCATTTTTTTAATGGCAAGGCCCATGAACGCTGCTGCAAATGCTTCCTCGAATGAGTCACTTTACCGCTGGTTGATCCGGCTGTTTTGGCTTGTACTGGTCGCATGGGTGGCGTTGACCTTCCGTCAGCATGGCATCAGCAATGATGAGTATGTGCAGCATACCTATGGCCAAATGCTGCTCGACTGGTATCAGTCGGGATTCAAGGACCAGGACGCTTTTCATTACCGTAATCTATATCTCTATGGCGGCCTGTTCGATATTATCGCGGCCGCACTCGACCCCTACATCCCGGTCATGATCTGGGATATCCGGCATCTGCTCTCTGCCTTGTTTGGCTTGCTTGGTTTTTATGGCGTTTCTCAATTTGGCCGATTGCTAGGCGGCCCCCGTCTGGCACTGTTGGCAATGACCATGTTGTTTTTGACGGTGTCGTGGTCAGGCACCATGTTTACCCATACCAAAGATGTTCCGTTTGCGACCTGCATGCTGTGGGCGCTGTATGCCACCGCATTGGTGGTGCGCGACATGGAGCTGGTGAGTGGCAGAGTCATTGTCCTGCTCGGCTTTGCAGTCGGCGGTGCGCTTGGCTTGCGTGTGGGCGGGGCCTTTGCCGTGATTTATCTGGTTTTGCTGGTCATGCTGCGGGCCTGGCTCGATCATAGGCAACTGCACACGCCGATATTTTCGCGCCTGTTGCGTATGGTGTGGGTGTTGCTGCCTGCGGCAGTGCTGGCGTTTGTGTTTATGGCCATGTGCTGGCCGTGGAGCGTGATCGAGGCCGACAACATGCTGGAGGCGGCCAAGTCGTTCTCCCACTTTGACTTTAATATGCAAACCATCGCCAACGGGGTGGTGTATAACATCAGCGAAGTTCCACGCAGCTATTTGTTCCAGTATCTGGCAGTGAAGTTGCCCGAGGCGGCGCTACTAGCGTTTGCCGGGGTCGCCGTGCTGTGGCTGCTGAATAGACGGTCACTGCGCCTGGCTGACAACGCAATACGCATGGCTATGTATACGCTGTTGATGGGCATCCTGTTTCCGCTGGTCTTTGTCATGGATGACCGTCCAGCTTTGTACAATGGCGTCCGACACTTTACCTTTATCTTGCCCTTGCTGGCCATCTTGTCTGCCTGGTCTGTGCTCGCGGTTTGGCAGGCCTGCGTGCAGTGCACATCGTCCTTGCGTTATCACGCCCAGGCGCTGTGGGCGGGTGTTATCGCCGGGCTCATGCTGGTGACGCTGGTGGATATTGTGCAAATGCATCCGTATCAATACGTCAGGTTAAATCGTCTGGTTGGCGATCAGGCACAAGCACAGTTCAAATGGGAGGGCGATTACTGGTCCAGCGCCCTGCGGGCGGCTGCGGCCCAACTCACGGCCCTGCATTTGCCCGCGCGCACCCAGCCTTATTGGGTGGCTGCCTGTGTGGATACGCCACAAATTGAGCCCTATCTGGATGGTCGCTTTAGTGTCACCCGCCGTTGGGAGGAAGCAGATTTTTTCCTCTCCACCACCAATATGCATTGCCACGAGGTCATGCAAGGCAAACTCATCAGTGGCGTCCAGCGCGAAGGCATGTGGCTGGCAGTAGTCAAAGACCGTCGTCACTTGCAAGGGGCGGATCGCAAAGCGACGCCAGCCAAAAACTAACCGCAATCCGCTACAATAGTCCCAGTTATTTTTGAGTATGACGCCATGACCACTGCTGTTAGCCATCGCCAATCTGCCCAGCCGCATATGACGGTGATGGTGCCTGCCTACAACGAAGAAAAAAATATTGCAAAAACCTTGCAAAATATCCGGCACGATTTGCAGCAAATGTCGCCCAATTGGGACATTGTCGTGGTAGATGACGGTAGCCGTGATCAGACCTCTCTTGTGGTGCAGTCGCTGGTGGAAGAGTGTCGTGTGACCCTGGTCAAGTTCTCCCGCAACTTTGGCAAGGAAAACGCCATCAGCGCTGGCCTGACTTATGCCAAGGGTGAGATCGTTATTTGTATGGATGCTGATGGTCAGCACGCTTCAGATCTGATGTACACCATGCTGGAAAAGTGGCGGGAGGGATATGACATGGTCTATGCCGTGCGTCAGGACCGCGAGCAGGAATCGCCCTTCAAACTCTGGGGGTCTAGGCTGTTTTATCGCATGATGAGTAGCAGCACCCATGTGGAAATCCCACGCGACGCCGGTGACTTCCGCCTGATGGACCGTAAAGTGGTCGATGCGCTGTGTGCACTGCCAGAACGCAACCGCTTCATGAAAGGTATCTATGCCTGGGTTGGCTACAAGTCGATCGGCATTCCGTACACCCCATTGCCGCGGTTGCATGGTGAAAGTGCTTATTCAAAACTCAAGCTGATTGCCTTGGCCTGGACTGGCATTACCAGTTTCTCGGTGTTGCCTTTGCGTCTGGCCAGCCTGACTGGTGCCACCCTGGCTATTCTGGCTTTTGCCTATGGTCTGCTGGTGGTCATTGATGCGCTATTTTTTCATGAGTCTGTTCCTGGATGGCCCACGGTCGTTGCCAGCATGATGTTCCTGTCTGGTGTGCAGTTGTTGTTTATCGGCGTGCTTGGCGAATATCTGGCGCGTGTTTATGATGAGGTCAAAGGGCGGCCACCCTACATTGTGGCAGAAGTCGTCACGCCTGCGCCGTCAGCGGGTTCCCGCTAAGCGTCCCATGCGTGCCTCGGTACTCGGGTTTGTCAGTGTTGGTGCCTTGGCGGCCGCCGTCCATTATGTCATGGCGCTACTGGCACATGCCTGGGGCCTGTCACCAGCACAGGCGAATTGGATCGGCTTTTTATGCGCATTTCCGGTCAGTTACCTCGGTCATCGGCTATGGTCTTTTCGCGGCACACAAGCCAATCATCTGGCGGCATTCTGCAAGTTTTTTGCGGTGGCCTTATTGGGGTTCTTTGGCAATCAGGCCCTGTTATGGCTGGGGCTGAACTATACGCCGCTGCCTTTCTGGCTGGTGCTCGGCTGCGTGATGGTGATGGTCGCGGCAAGCACCTGGCTGCTCAGCCGCTTTTGGGCGTTTCAACATCATGAGGGCCAAGCATGACGCAGCTGATTATTTGTGCAGATGATTATGCGCAGTCCGCCGAGATTGATGACGCCATCCTGGCCTTGATCGAGCGCGGCGTATTGACTGCCACCTCTTGCATGACCCTGAGTCCGCGATGGCAAGAGACTGCCCGGCATGTCACGCCAGCCATCCGCAATTTGGCAGACATCGGCTTGCATCTTGATTTCACGCAGTACGCGCACACCTCACGCTTTTCACATCCCGTCCTGATCATGCGCAGCCTCTGCGGCATGCTCAACCCTGCAGATGTGACGGCGAATATCACACAGCAACTGGATGCCTTTGAAGCGGCTTTGCACACGCTGCCTGATTATATCGATGGGCATTTGCATGTGCACCAGTTGCCAATGATCCGCGAATCGTTGATCGCTGTCATGCAACAACGCTATGGCCATCTGCCCGTGGATCAACGTCCCTGGCTGCGTATTTCCAGCCCGCCAGCAGCAACCGGTCTCAAGGGGCGCATTATTCATTGGCTAGGCGCACAAGCCTTGCAGCGACAGGCAAGTGCGGCTGGTTTCCGGGTCTCCCCAGTATTATTAGGCGTCTATGATTTTCAGGGTGATGCTGCTGCCTATCAGGCACATTGGATAGAATGGGCCAGACAACTTAAGCATCTGAGGCCTGCCACGCAAAACGAATTGCCACCCGTCCTCATGTGCCATCCTGCCCGGCCAACACAGACGGTGGATCCCTTAGACTCCATCGCCATTGCGCGCATGATCGAGTGGCAAGTCATGCAGTCCGCTGATTTTTCAGCCTGGCTTAAGATGGCGGACCTGCAGCCGGTCAAAGGCCACCCGAAAGGCCTGCCATGCGCGTAATCACCGCCTGGCTCAGCCAGGCCTCGTGGATACAACAAGCCTTTCTCTCGTGCCTGTTAGGCGCGTTAACGGTGTTTGGTTTTGCGCCGTTTAACCTGTTTTGGCTACCTTGGCTGACGCTGGCAGCGTTGCTGGTAATTTGGCAGCAGGCGGCCACACCCGCGCAAGTGTTCAGGCTGGGCCTGGCGTTTGGCTTGGGCTTATACGGTGTTGGTATCTACTGGATTTATATCAGCCTGCATACCTTTGGCGGCATGCCCTGGTGGTTTGCCGGTTTTTGTACCTTTTGCCTGTGCGCCTTCATGGCGCTTTTCCCGGCCCTCGCGGGTTATCTGGCAAAAAAAGTCGGTCATCTGCTATGGTCTGCGCCACTGCTATGGGCCTTGTCCGACTGGGTGCGTAGCTGGATTTTTACCGGGTTCCCCTGGTTGACACTGGGCTACAGTCAGGCCCCAGACAGTCCACTCACCGGCTTTCTGCCTGTTGTTGGCGTCTATGGTGTCTCTGCCTTGCTCATGCTAGGGGCCGCCAGTCTTGCTTGCCTGCTGATCATGCCGCAGCGTAAACCGGCCTTCATCATGCTCGCGCTATTGTGGCTAGGCGGCAGCCTGCTGACACTGGTGCCGTGGACGCAGCCTACGGGAAAACCTCTCTCGGTCGCCTTGCTGCAAGGCAATATTAGCCAAACCATCAAATGGTCGCCTGAGCACGCGGAACAGACCCTGCGTCAGTATTTCGACATGGTGCAGCAAACCCAGGCCCAATTGATTGTGCTGCCCGAAACCGCTTTGCCGGTGTTGCTTGACCAACTTGCGCCCAGCTATCTCGATGCTCTCAAACAGCACGCAGTACAGCAAAAAGGCGACCTCTTGGTGGGCGTTGTTGAGTCCAAACAAGACCAGTACTTTAATAGCGCCATCAGCCTGGGCAGCTCTCCCACACAGTCTTACTCCAAAAGCCACCTGGTGCCTTTTGGCGAATTTATTCCGCTTAAAAGCCTGTTCGGCTGGATATACCGAGACTGGCTGCATATGCCGCTCAGCGATTTATCCCGCGGCACATCGAAACAGCCATTGCTGATTGCCGGGCAAAAAGTCGGTGTCAATATTTGCTATGAAGACGTGTTTGGGGAAGAAATTGCCCAGCAACTGCCGCAAGCCGAGCTCTTGGTCAATATCAGCAACGATGCCTGGTACGGACAATCGTTTGCGGCCGACCAGCATATGCAATTCAGCCAGGTGCGCGCCATTGAAACCGGGCGGATGGTGTTGCGTAGCACCAATACGGGCGCGACCGCCATCATCGATAAAAATGGCCAGGTATTGCAGCATGCACCGCATGATGAGGCGGTGATTTTGACGGGCGAAGCGCACAGCTACCAAGGACAGACGCCTTATGTTTGGTGGGGGAATTGGGCGTTTTTGGTCTTGAGTGTGGCAGGATTGATCTGGATTAGGGTAAGAAGGTAATTCTTGCTGCTTGCGTTTGCGGATTGAAGTAGACCAGTCTTGTCGCTAGCGCAGTCACTTCTGCGTGGGTTTAAGAGGCGATTCTTACGACATTCTTGGTCCACATCAAGGTTGATTGATAGAGTAGTAGGGTGGGCATGGATGCCCACGCGGATAGTTGCTTGTAATCTGTGATGTTCTATTTCGCCACTCGGCGAGTGATTTTTCTTTGCTTGCTCAAAGAACAAGTCAGCAAAAGAAAGTGCACCCGAGTTTCCGCTGATTCCCTGCGGTGCTCGGCTTAGGGATTTCGTCCATTGCTTTGCCGGACTTAGGCTAAGCGCTCGCGAAACTCATCTTGGCTAGAACTGCCAATACGGCTTCACCTGAAGCTCAGCCTATGCCGCAACACTGTGCTGGACGAGGTGACTTTCTGGAGGTAAGTCACTGGTCTAAAGGCGAAAAGATTGCCTGACTAGTCAGCCAAACATCAATGCTAAGAAGAGTTGCTTGCTCATTTAACCCCTCTTTTCCCTACCAAAAAAGTGCTGATACAAAATCGGCAAGACAAACAATGTTAAAAAGGTCGCTGTGATGAGGCCACCAATCACCACAATGGCTAATGGCCGTTGAATCTCAGCGCCTGGTCCGGTGGCAAACAATAAGGGAATCAAGCCAAAGGCGGTGATGCTGGCGGTCATGAGTACTGGCCGCAGGCGGCGTTTGGCGCCTTCGTAGGCGATGAGGCTGGCGGCCATCCCTTGTTCGGCCAGGTGTTGGAAGTGACTGACCATCACGACGCCATTTAGTACGGCGATCCCTAGCAGCGCGATAAAGCCTACCGAGGCTGGGACAGACAGGTATTCACCTGATAGCCACAGTGCGAATACGCCACCGATCATGGCGAATGGGATGTTGGCGAGTATGAGCAGGGCTTTGGGCAGGGAGCCGAAGGTCATGAACAGCAGCAGGGCAATCAGTGTGACCGCAATCGGGATGACGATGCTGAGGCGTGCGGCGGCACGTTGCTGGTTTTCGAACTGGCCGCCCCATTTCAGCCAGTAGCCTTCGGGTAGCGCTACTTGCTGAGCCACTTTTTGCTTGGCTTCTTCTACAAAACTGACCAGATCGCGCCCTTTGACATTGGCGGTGACGACGACCATGCGGTTGCCGCGTTCGCGGTCTATCTTGACCGGGCCTTCTTCGCGCACGACGTGGGCGACACTGGAAAGGGGGACGGTATCGCCTTGTGGCAGCGCCAGCATCAGCTGGCTGAAGTCGGCGGCGGATTCGCGCACGATCTGGCTGCCGCGTAGCAAGATTGGGGTGCGGCGGTTGCCTTCCAGCACGATGCCCAGCAATTTGCCTTCGAGCTGGCTTTGCAGCAGGGTGTTGATGTCCGCCACGCTGAGGCCGAGTCGGCCGGCGGCGACGCGGTCTATCTTGATTTGCAAATATTGCACGCCACTATTTTGCGGGGTATAGACATCTTGATTGCCCGGGATGGATTCAAGCACTTTGATGATTTGCTGCGCTTTCTGGTCGAGTACGTTGAGGTCTGTCCCAAAGATTTTGAGCGCCAAATCACCACGCACACCGAGGATCATTTCGTTTACGCGCATTTCGATCGGTTGCGTGAAGTTGTAATCCAGGCCAGGAATGCTGTGCATGACCTGGCGCAGCTTTTCGATCAGCGTGGCTTTGTCTGGCACTTGCCATTGGTCACGCGGTTTGAGCACCAGAAAATTATCGGTCTGATTCACGCCCATCGGGTCCAGGCCCAGTTCATCAGCGCCCGCCCTGGAGTAAACGCCTTCGAGTTCTGGCACCTGTTGTAGCAGCGTTTGTTGCAGATGGTTATCTGTTACGATGCTTTGTTGCAGGGAAATAGAAGGCAGTTTTTCGGTGCCGATGATGATGTCGCCTTCATCCATGGTGGGCATAAAGGTTTTGCCGATCCGTGGATAGACGATGGCTGTGAGCACCAGCAGGACAACCGCGGCTAAAAGTACAGGGCGCTTATGTTGCATGGCCGTGTTCAATGCGCTGGCATACCAGTGATTGAGGTGCCGGATCAACCACGGGTTTTCGCTGGTCTGGTCGCGGATGAGGAACGAGGCCAGTACTGGAATAATGGTGAGCGATAGCAACAACGATGAACCGAGAGCGAAAATAATGCTCAGCGCCACCGGCGCAAACAGCTTGCCTTCCAGCCCTTGCAGACTGAGCAAGGGGAGAAATACGGTCATGATGATGATCATACCGGCACTGACAGGCACACTGACCTCGCGCATGGCCGCGAGAATGATGCCGAGTTTATCTGTGGTGGGTGAGGCTTGGTTGTGCGCCAGATGTTCGACGATGTTTTCGACCACCACCACGGCAGAGTCGACCAACATGCCAATGGCGATGGCAAGGCCCCCCAATGACATGAGATTGGCTGACATGCCATATTGCTGCATGAGCCAAAAGGTGGCGAGCATGGCCAGTGGCAAGGCGCAGGCGACCGTGAGCGCTGCACGCAGGTTGCCTAAAAACAGTACCAGCAAAATCAAGACCAGCACTACCGCTTCCATCAGCGCCTTGTTCACTGTGTGCACTGCGTGTTCGACCAGATTGCCACGGTCATAAAACACATGAATGGTGACGCCCTTGGGGAGGGTGGGGGCGATTTCATCCAGTTTGGCACGAACGCCTTCCACCACTTGTCTGGCGTTCGCGCCCCTTAAGCCCAACACCAGGCCTTCCACCGCTTCACCTTTACCATTACGGCTGACGGCACCGTAACGTGTCAATTCCCCGATGCGGACTTCGGCAACATCCGCGATGCGTATGGGGCTGCCCTGGTGACCTTTGAGCACGGTATGGCGCACATCATCCAGCGTCTTAAAAGCGCCTTCAGCACGTACCAGTAAAGATTCTTCGCCATCCTTGAGGCGGCCTGCACCATCATTGCGGTTGTTTTCGCTGATGGCTTGTTGCAGCTCGCTCAAGGCGACGCCACGTGCCTGCAGCTTGGTGTTATCCGGCACGATTTCAAAGCTGCGCACCAGTCCACCCAGGGCATTGACGTCGGCCACGCCAGGCACGGTGCGCAAACGTGGACGAATCACCCAGTCCAGGAGCGAGCGCTTTTCCTGCAGGCTGAGCGTGTCCGACTCTATGGTGAACATGAACATTTCGCCGAGCGGAGTGGTCATGGGGGCGATACCGCCAGAAATCTCGGCGGGCAAGTTGGGCCAGGCATTGTTGAGCCGCTCAGTGACCTGCTGGCGCGCCCAGTAGATATCGGTGCCGTCTTCAAAGTCTATGGTGATGTCGGTCAGGGCATATTTCGCCACCGCGCGTAAACTGGTTTGTTTGGGGATGCCCAGCATCTCGACTTCAATCGGTGCGGTAATCCGCGTCTCAACTTCTTCCGGCGTCATGCCCGGTGATTTGATGATAATTTTGACTTGCGTCGAAGAGACGTCCGGGAAGGCGTCAATGGCAATGGTCTGATAAGCGGTCCAGCCTGCGAACAGCAGGCCGATCGCAAACACGCATACCAGTAGCCGCTGCTTGAGCGAGGTTTCAATAAGCCAGTTCAACATGCTTATTCTCCCCCCATGCCCAGCCAATAACCTTTTAAGGCGGCTACGCCATGCGTGGCGATACGCTCATTGCCGGATAAATCGGCTTTGATAATGAGCTGTTGGTCTTCTTCCAGCAGAATGTTGACGGGCATGACGGTCACGCCGTTGGCTTGTTGCACAAAAATCAGCGCCTGTTCGCCCTGGCGGGCCACCGCCGTTCTCGGGACGGCAAAACTGTGTTGTGTCGTATGCTCAACCAGCGCCACATCTACGATTTGCCCGATAGACAGTTGCTCGGCGCCTTCGCTAATCACGGCACGGACTTGCGTGGTTTGGTTGTTTTTGTTGAGCTTGCGCAACACGGTTTCAACTTTGGCGCTCAGCCCCAACTTGGGCAATTTGACGGCTGTGCCAGGCGTCAGTGTGCTGGCCTGAGTCATCGGCAGCTGCATCATCAGCCATAACGGCTTGGGATTCATGATCGTGAAAATCGGCATGGCCATGTCCACGCGAGCGCCTACGGATTGTTGCTGATCCATGATTTGGCCGCTGATAGGCGCAATAATGACCATGCCGTTTTGCATGCTGCGTTTTTGCGCCAGCTGATGGATTTGCGTTTCGCTCAGGCCAGACAGCTTGAGGGTTTGTTGCCGCTCATGCATGAGCGCCTGGCTGGTTTCATAGGCGCTTTGGGTTTCCTGCATCCGGCGCTGGGCAATAATGCCGTCCTTGAACAATTCCTGGTCACGTTTGAGAGCTTGCTCATGCAGTCTGGCCTGGGTTTCTGCTTGCAGATAATTGCTTTGCAAGGCGATCAGGTCCGGGCTGCTGAGCTGGCCGATGACCTGGCCTTGTTTCACACTATCGCCGACACTGACATTCAGTTTGGTAATCAGGCCGGCTTGTGGCGCGGTGACCACGCGTGTTTGCGTGGGCGGCAAGACGACTTCTGCGGGATAGCTGGCAGAAAGACCGGTTTGCTGGGCTTTCAACGGCCCCCATTGCACCTGCATTTGCTGCAGTTGTGAGGCGGTCAGTGGCAAGCGTGTGGCCGCCAGCGTGTTCAAGGACAGGCAAGCCGCGAGCGTGAATAACAGTATTTTTTTCATGGGAGGACTCCTACGGCCTGATTGTATTTGGCGATATTCCATTGCACTTGAAGTTGCTGGCTGCTCAAACTGCGTTCAGCTTCAAAAGCCAGCAGTTGCAGGCGTAATAATTGGTTGAGGTCAAGCTCGCCCAGCCGATAAGCTTTGCGTGCCAGCGCAAAATTTTCACTGGCGATGGCTTGTTGTTGCTCGATGACGGCGAGCTCCTGGCGGCTGACATGCAGGTTGTGCTCAGCCTCGTGCAGGCTGTTTTCGAGCTGGCGGCGCAGGGTTTCCAGTTGCATGCGGGCATCGCCTATATTTTGTTCTGCATTGGCAATCAGGGGCGCACGCTGCACTTCGCTTTGCAGCGGGATGTTGACGTAAAGCCCCATGCTGCTATTGAACTTGCTATCAAACCCTCCTTGCATAGTGCGCGTGTTCACCGTGAGCGTCGGGTTTTGTCGCTGCTCTATCATGGTCAGGTCACGCTGCCCTTCTGCCAGCTTGACTTTTGCCTGGGCTGCCAGCCAAAACGGGGATTCTGTATAGCCTTCACGGCTGGAGAGGGATTCTTCGAGACGGGCTGGCATTTCATTCAGGCCGGTCAACTGCTGGTAGCGGAATTGCGCATGCATGAGTTCTGCCTGTGCCGTGATCCACAAGCGCTCAGCCTGCAAGGTTTCCTGGCTGGTTTGCATCACCTCGAGTCTGGCCACTTCTCCCGCCCGAAAGCGTTTTTGCACATCCTCGGCAATGCTGCGCAAGGTGTCGCGTCTGCTTTCTGCCAGACGCAACTCATTACGGCGCATGGCAATCTCCCAAACCGCATTGCGCAACAAGTCTGCCGCCAGCTGTTGCAGGCTGGCCTGGTCCTGTGACAGGCTGTTATCAGCCAAACTGGCCACCTGGCTACGCGCTTCGCGTTGCCCCGGTAGCCAGATCGGAATTTGCATTTGTGCTTGCCATTCGCGCTCATCGCGATCACTCAGCCAGGCATCGTTTTGATGAGAGAAACCCACGCTAGGTGCCAGGGGCAACCAGCTTTTTGCCATGATTTTGCGTGCGTTGACCATTTGCTGATGCGCGGCCAGCAAGGCTTGTTGCGGGTGAGTGGCCACCACCTGCTGCAAAACCTCGTGCAGTGACAGGCGTGCATTGAGCGCCACGGTATCTTCGTGCTCGGTAGGATGCTGGGCGACACTGGCGGGCAATTTCTCGGCCAGCGCTGGTTGCGCAAGCCAGACGCCGCAGGCGGCAAGCCAGGCGATCAGCAGGGAGCGGTTGACTCCCCTAACTAAATGAAACATAGAGACTCCTGAATAAAACAGGCAAACGGATGGCTAATGCCAACCGGTGCTACGCGTATTTATTCAGGCGTAAGGCGGTGCGCGTGGGGCGTGGCAGGCGAGAGTGAGATTGGACGGAGCGCGTTCCTGACGGTGTCGCTCAAAAGGTTTTTCAGATCGTTGCAGCGCGATTGCCAGCAACAGTAGTGCGGGCAAAATGGCGGCGGGCAGCCAAAAGCTGGCATAGGCATCTATCAGTGATGACAGCGGATTGCTTTCGCTGATGGCTTGGCCTAAGCCGATGATTTGACCGTGCGATTTGTTGGAGTGTACATGCCAGTGAAAAGGGTGCTTGGAAGCTTCGGCCTGAGTATGCAGGGCGGGGATATCCACCATGTGCATGTGCGGACCGTCATCCGCCGCGGTATCGCCAGCAGCATGGGCGTGCATGAGTGGCGCGACGGTTTGCAGCAAGGCAAACCATAACGTCAACAACAATACCCATGTGCGATAAGTGCTCATCTTCTCAATCTAACAAAATTCAGTGAATGCCACAATCGCAAAAAGCCGTAAAAAAAGCATTCAACTCTTCAAATGGGGCTGCCAGGTAGCTGGACATGGCCTGAATGCAATTTCTTTACCCGGGCTGAATCAGGTAAAATATTGGTTTTACATTTATCTGGATCAGGCGTCATGGTACTGACCTTTCAACAAATTATTTTAAAGCTTCAGGAATACTGGGACAAACAAGGCTGCACTTTGTTGCAACCTTACGATATGGAAGTGGGCGCTGGTACCAGCCACACCGCAACTTTTTTGCGCGCCCTGGGCCCTGAGCCCTGGAAAGCCGCCTATGTGCAGCCTAGCCGCCGCCCCAAAGATGGTCGCTATGGCGAAAACCCAAATCGTTTGCAGCATTACTACCAATTTCAGGTGGTACTGAAGCCCGCCCCTGCCAATATCCTGGAGCTCTACCTCGGCTCACTTGAGGCACTGGGGTTTAATCTGAAAGAAAACGATATCCGTTTTGTCGAAGATGACTGGGAAAACCCGACGCTGGGCGCCTGGGGTCTGGGCTGGGAAGTCTGGCTCAACGGCATGGAAGTGACGCAATTCACCTATTTTCAGCAAGTAGGCGGTATTAACTGCAAACCGATCACCGGTGAAATTACTTACGGGCTGGAGCGTTTGGCCATGTACCTGCAAGGCGTTGAAAACGTCTATGACCTGGAATACTCACCTGGGGTGAAATACGGTGATGTGTTCCACCAGAATGAAGTGGAGCAATCGACCTATAACTTTGAGCATTCCGATGCTGATTTCCTGTTCACCGCTTTTAATGCGCATGAGAAGCAGGCCAAGCACCTGATGGAAGTCAAACTCGCCTTGCCTGCCTATGAACAGGTGCTCAAAGCCGCACATACTTTTAACCTGCTGGATGCCCGCGGTGCCATTTCCGTCACCGAGCGCGCGGCTTATATTGGCCGTATCCGCAACCTGGCGCGTGCCGTGGCCGCCAGCTATCTCGATAGTCGCGCCCGTCTGGGCTTCCCCATGGCGCCTAAAGCCTGGGCAGATGAAGTGATTGCCAAACTGGCCAGTGAACAAGCCGAACAAAACAAGAAAGCCGCCGCATGAGTACCCGCAATCTGTTAGTTGAATTATTTGTAGAAGAGCTGCCGCCGAAAGCGCTTAGAAAACTGGGCGAATCCTTTGGCAAGGAAATCTTTGAGTATCTGCAAAAAGCAGATTTTTTAGTAGATGCAGATTCTATATTGACTGTTTATGCTTCTCCAAGAAGACTAGCTGCACATATCACAAATGTTTTAAGTATCTCTCCTGAGAAAATGCAAAAGGATAAGCTGGTTCCAGCTTCTGTAGGTTTAGACAGTAATGGTAAGCCTACTCAAGCTTTGATTAAAAAGCTCATATCTACATGTGGATACACGCAGGATACAGATTTCGAGCAAATACTGAGCGAACGCATCACAACAGAAAATGATGGCAAAAATGATGTGCTTTTTCACTCGCAGATTGCCGCAGGAAGTCCTTTGCAAAGTGCGCTTGATTCCGCAATACATGAATCATTGAGGCGTTTGCCTATCCCCAAAGTCATGACATACCAGATCAACGATGGCTGGGAAAGCGTCAATTTTGTGCGCCCAGCGCATGGGTTGGTGGCATTGCATGGCAGCGAAATCGTGCCTGTTTCCACCTTGGGGTTGACGGCAGGCAACACCACGCAAGGGCACCGCTTTGAAGCGAAAAATCCGGTGGTGACGCTCACGTCTGCCGACACCTATGCGCAACAACTGGCGGATGAAGGGGCGGTGATTGCGAGTTTTGATGCGCGCCGTGCAGAGATTGTGCAGCAATTGCAAGCCGCTGCTCAAAAGCAAGGCTTGACGCCGATTGACGATGACGACCTGCTGGATGAGGTCACTGCCCTGGTGGAGCGTCCGAATGTATTGCTGGGCCAGTTTGAAGAAGCGTTTTTGGCGGTGCCGCAAGAGTGCCTGATCCTGACCATGAAGGCCAACCAGAAATACTTCCCGCTGCTGGATGCCAATGGCAAGCTGACAAATAAATTTTTAATTGTGTCCAATATTAACCCGGCCGATCCAAGCAAGGTGATTGGCGGTAATGAGCGCGTGGTGCGTCCGCGTCTGGCCGATGCCAAGTTCTTCTTTGACCAGGACCGCAAAAAGACGCTGGAAAGCCGTCTGGCGGGCTTGGCGAGAGTGGTTTACCACAACAAGCTCGGCTCGCAAGGCGAGCGCAATGAGCGCGTGGTGGCGATTGCCACCGCCATTGCGCAACACATCGGCGGTGACGGCTTTGTCGCCAAAGTGGCACAAGCCGCGCGCTTGTCCAAGGCTGACCTGCTGACCGATATGGTCGGCGAGTTCCCTGAATTGCAAGGCATTATGGGCCGCTACTACGCCCAGCATGAAGGCTTGGCCGATGACGTGGCGTATGCGATAGAAGACCACTACCGCCCACGCTTTGCCGGTGATGAGTTACCACGCAGCCAGGTAGGTGTGGTGGTGGCCTTGGCCGATAAGCTGGAAACCCTGGTTGGGCTATTCAGCATTGGTGAGAAGCCCACTGGCGATAAAGACCCGTTTGCTTTGCGCCGTCAGGCCCTGGGCATTTTGCGTATGCTGATGGAAACCGATTTGCCGTTGGCCTTTGATCAGTTAATCGCACAAACGCTGAGCGTCTTTCATGGGGATGCCGAGGTGGCAGAAGCCATCCAGGCTTTCTGCTTTGATCGTCTGGCGGTAAACCTGCGTGACCAGGGTGCGACTGCGCAAGAGGTGGATGCGGTATTGTCCTTGTCACCTAACCAGTTGGCAGAAGTGCCGCGCCGGTTAAGTGCCGTGCAAGCATTTGCCAATTTGGCAGAAGCGCCTGCGCTGGCGGCTGCCAATAAGCGTGTGTCGAATATCCTTAAGAAAGTTGAAGGGGACGTTAAGGCCGAAGTGAACGACAGTTTGTTGCAAGAGGCGGCTGAAAAAGCCTTGTATCAGGCCCTGGCTGACACCAAGCCTAAAGCAGATCAGCTGTTTGAAGCAGGCGATTACACCGCTTCGTTACAGGCACTGGCCGTGCTTAAGGCTCCGGTGGATACCTTCTTTGATGAGGTCATGGTGAATGCCGAGGACCCTGCTTTGAAAGCCAATCGTCTGGGACTGCTGGCGACCTTGCATCAGGCCATGAACCGTGTGGCTGATTTGTCCAAGTTGGCCAGCTAAACAGCCGTCAGGAGTGTAGCCATGAAACTCGTCATTCTTGATCGTGACGGCGTGATTAACCGCGACAGCGCGACCTTTATCAAAAATCCTAACGAATGGATTCCGATTCCGGGGAGCCTGGAGGCGATTGCGCTGCTCAACCAGCATGGCTACCGGGTGGCGGTGGCGACGAATCAGTCGGGCATCGCGCGCGGCTATTTTGATATGGCCACGCTCAATGCCATTCACGACAAAATGCACAAAGCCTTGGCGCAAGTTGGTGGCCGTATTGACGCCGTCTTTTATTGCCCACATGCGGCCGATGCACATTGTGACTGCCGCAAGCCCAAGACCGGCATGCTGGAAGAAATCAGCCGCCGTTTTAATGTTGAGCTGACCAAAGTGCCAGGCGTGGGCGATGCCTTGCGAGATTTGCAGGCCTTCGCCAAAGCCGGTTGCCAGCCTTACCTGGTGCGCACCGGCAAGGGCGAGGAAACCTATAACTTGTCCGAGGTGCCTGCGAACACGATTGTGGTGGCTGATTTGGCCGCTGCGGTACAGCACATCATTGCTGGGGATAAGTAATGCAAACCGTGCTGCTGTATGTGCGGGCCTGGCTGTTTTATCTTGGCCTGTTTGTGCTGACCATTCCATTTTCATTGTTGGCAATCCTGCTGATTCCGCTGCCCGCGGTGACGCGGTCACGCTGGGTCAGTGGTTGGGCGCATGCGGTGATGTGGTGGCTGAAGGTCACCTGCAATCTGCGTTATGAAGTCAGTGGCCGCGAGCATATCCCGGCCACGCCCAGTATTATTCTGGCAAAACATCAATCTGCCTGGGAGACCATTGCCCTGCAAACCATTTTGCCGCCGCAAGTGTGGGTGCTCAAAAGAGAGTTGCTGATGATCCCGTTTTTTGGCTGGGGTTTGTGGGCGGTGGGCTCGATTCCGATTGACCGCAGCAGTGGCCGCGAAGCGCTGAAGAAATTAGTGAATCACGGCAAAGACCGGCTCAAGCGTGGCTTGTGGGTGGTGATTTTTCCGGAAGGCACACGCACCGCCCCCGGTGCCCGCGCCAAGTATCATATTGGTGGCGCCTGGTTGGCGAGTCATACGCAAACCGCAGTGTTGCCGGTGGCGCACAATGCAGGCCGCTACTGGCGTAAAAACTCCATCCTTAAATATCCAGGCGTGATTCAGGTGGTGATCGGCCCAGTCATCGCCACCAACGGCCTCAAGCCGGATGCACTGAATCAGCAAGTCGAAACATGGATTGAAACGGAGATGCAGCAGTTGTGATCACGCAGCAGTTGCAACTGCCAAATGGGCAAACGATTGCTTACCAGCTGGATCTGCGGGCACGTAGAACCATAGGCCTTAAAATCACGGCCGAGGGCTTGGTGGTCCATGCGCCCAAGCGCATTTCTGCCTCGCAATTGCAGCAAGTTTTGCAGGAAAAATCTAGCTGGATACAGCAAAAGCTGGCCCTGCGTGAGGCTAATCAGGTGGCCCCCATGCAATGGCTGGATGGTGAGCCACTGTTGTTTATGGGCCAGGATATTGTGCTGACCCTGATTGCGCATCCCACCAGTAAGGCAGTCACGCTAGAGGGGGACAAGCTGCTGGTCCGTTCACCTTATATCAACAATCCCGATTGGGTCGCGCGCAAAGTGCTGCAATGGTATGCGCAGCAGGCTTTGCCTGATTTTAAACGCCGCGTGGCCTTAATTGCCGCCCAGATGGGCGAGCAGGTGAGCGGTGTCGGACTTTCCAATGCCAAGTCACGCTGGGGTAGTTGCAATAGTCGCAAGCAGATTCGCCTGAACTGGCGCTTGATCCAGGCGCCGCCACATATCATTCAATATGTGGTTTGCCATGAAATGGCGCATCTGAAAGAAATGAATCATTCAGCCAGGTTTTATGCGGTGCAGGCCAGTTTGTTTCCGCAATACGAACATGCCGAGAAAGCGTTAAAGGCCCTATCTCCTATCTTGCATCGCATGGCTTGATTTTTAATGCACCTTGCCGGTGTTCGCCAGCCCAATACCACAAAAAATTGTCAGCATGCCTGCCAGTTGGTAGCCATGAAAGGGTTCGCTCAATAATGCGCTGGAGAGTAAGGAGCCAAAAATCGGCATGGCATGAATAAACACGCTGGCGCGCACCGAGCCGACCAATGTGACAGCCTTGGCATAAGCCAGGAAAGCAATCACCGAAGGAAAAATCCCAATATAAAGCAGTGACCAGACTGTTTGTACATGGTCTATCGTTGTCACGGCGGTCTGCTTCTCCCAAATATAGAGCGGTAACAATAAAATCAGCGCAATCAGAACCTGGCATAACATGAGTCCGGTGCGGTCAATAAACGCTGGAATCTGTTTCAGCCACAAGGTAAACAACGCCCAGCAGATCATGGCGACAAAAATAATCATATCGCCAGGAGCAAATGCCAGCGATCGCAGCACTTGTATATCGCCATGCGAGACGACCGTCAGGACGCCGATCAATGAAATCAGCAGCCCGAGCAATTGACGGGTCGATAAGCGTTGCTGATAAAACAACCCGCCAAAGATTGCGACTAGAAAGGGAATAAACGAATTCAGGATAATGCCGTTGGTTGCGCTGGTGCCATGCAAGCCCCAGTACACCAGCAGATTAAATGCAAGTACGCCCGTCATTGCGGTCCCTAGCACATGCCAGCGGTAATTTAGGTAGTGGACGCGGTCACGCAAAAACGGTTTGATCGCAAAAGGGAGCAAGCATAAAAACGCCAGGCCCCAGCGGATCAGGGATAAAGCAACGGGCGGCACCTCATGGCTGACGGCGCGGCCTGCGATAAAGTTACCTGCCCAAAGCAGGGGCGGGAGAAGTAACAGCCCCAGTGTATACGGGGTAAGAGTGGCGTGCGATGTGTCTGTCATCTGGGGATTGCATACGATGATTACCTGTTTGCTGACATGGTATGCTGCCCCAGCCTCTCTGGCTAGGGGCAATGTTGGATGATTGTGTGCCTGAGTGACTAAAAGGGTCCGTGAGGCGAGTGATCAGGCCGCTGGCGGGTCAGGGGTTGATCGCCAGCGTTTCCTTTGTGCTCCGAATGTCAGAATGCGCCGCCCCCCAGGACTTTATATAAGGTCACCTGATTGGAGACTTCCGACAGCCTGACGCTGATAAGCGTCTGTTGCGCAGCGTAGTAGCTACGTTGTGCATCCAGTACTGTCAGGTAACTATCCAGGCCTTTCTCGAATCTGGCGCGAGATAGTACAAAGCTTCTTTGCGTGGCATTCACCTGCGCCGTTTGCGCCGACAATTGTTCTTCCAGCGTGGCACGTAATGCCAGCGCGTCAGAGACCTCTTTGAACGCGGTTTGAATCGCTTTTTCATATTGCGCCACGCTAATCTCCCGGCTGACTTCGGCAACCTTCAGGTTGGCCTTGTTTAACCCACCATTGAAGATGGGCAGCACGATTTGCGGTGCAAAACTCCAGACATGGTTATTGCCGCTAAACAGGCTCCCCAACTCCGGGCTGGCCAAACCGGCGGATGCCGTCAATGAAATGGTCGGAAAGAAGGCTGCTCTGGCCGCACCAATATTGGCGTTATTGGCCTGCAGCGTGCGCTCTGCTTCCAGCACGTCCGGCCTGTTCTGCAAGACCGTAGAGGGAAGGCCATCAGGCAGGCTGGCGGTTTGCGAGACGGCCTGCAAGTTGTTCACCTGTTCAAGATTGATATTCGGAGGCTCACCCACCAGTAGTGCCAGCGCGTTTCTATCCTGGTCTACCTGGGTCATATATTTGGCGACATTGACTCGGGCAGTCTCCACGCTGGTTTCCACTTGCCGCAGCGTCAGCTCATTGATACTGCCCAAGGCCAGTTGCCGTTTACTCAAGTCGAAAGTCGCCTGTTGGGTGCGCAAGGTTTCCCGTGCCAGCGCCAGGCTTTCACTATCTGCGGCCAATGTCAGGTAGGCGTTCGCCACCTCAGACACCAGGCTGATCTGGGCGCTTCTCTTGGCCTCTTCTGTTGACAGGTATTGATACACGGCCTGATCGCGCAGGCTGCTGATGCGCCCGAAAAAGTCCATCTCATAGGAAGAGAATCCCAGGTTTGCCGAGTACTGGTGGCTGTTAAATGTCATGGGTCCGGTCGGCAAGTTCAGCATCATCCGTTGATTGGTCCCGCTGACCGTGCCATTTACCTTGGGAAACAGGGCCGCCCGCTGGATCTGATATTGGGCACGTGCCTTTTCGATATTGAGCGAGGCGACCCTTAAGTCACGGTTGTTTTCCAGCGCCTGCCGGATTAACTTTTTCAATTCGTTGTCGGTAAAAAACTGCTCCCAGCCCAATTCAGCCGAGAGTGTGTCTCCCGTCAGTTTTGCTTGGCCTGACGATGGCTGCCATTGTGCAGGAATCGGTGCGGTAGGCCTTTCATAGTTGGGTTGCATGTTGATGCAGCCTGCCAGCATCAAGCTGGCAATCACAATGGGATAGCGTGATTTATTCATGTTGGTTATTCCTTTTAATGAGCGACCTTAGCCTTTGAATACCCTGCGTACCGCCACGAAAAACAGCGGTACAAACAGGATGGCGAGTACGGTGGCTGTGAGCATGCCGCCAATCACGCCTGTGCCCAGCGCATTTTGGGCGCCAGAGCCTGCGCCAGTCGAAATGGCAAGCGGCAGCACGCCAAGGATGAAGGCCAGCGATGTCATGATAATTGGCCGGAAGCGCAACCTTAACGCCTCTAATGTGGCCTCTGTCATCTCTTTGCCTTGCTCCATTTTTTCCTTCGCAAACTCTACAATCAGGATGGCATTCTTGGCAGACAGGCCTATGGTCAACAGCAAGCCAACCTGGAAATACACATCGTTTGAGAGTCCGCGCATGGACGCTGCAATCAAGGCGCCGACGACCCCCAGCGGCACCACCAGCATGACTGCAAATGGAATGGACCAACTCTCATACAATGCGGCGAGGCATAAAAACACAATCAGCAGGGATAAAGCATACAGCGCGGGGGCTTGTGAACCCGTCATGCGCTCCTGGTATGACAATCCTGTCCACTCGTAGCTGATGCCGGGAGGCAGGGTTGCCGCCAATGACTCCATGATGGCCATCGCCTCGCCGGTACTATGCCCGGGTGCCGGGGCGCCCAGAATTTCTACCGAGGATTGACCGTTATAGCGTTCCAGCTTGGGTGACCCATAAGCCCAGTGTGCGCTGGCGAATGAAGAAAATGGCACCATTTCACCGCTGGCATTTTTCACATACCACTGATCAAAATCCTTGGGTTCCATCCGTGCTGAAGTGGCCCCTTGCAGGTACACGCGCTTGACCCGGCCGCGGTCCATAAAGTCATTGACGTAAGTGCTCCCCCAGGCGGTGGAAAGCACTGAGTTGATATCCGCGAGGGAAATGCCCAGGGCACTGGCTTTGGCTTGATCAATATCCAGCTTGTATTCTGGTGAGTCTTCCTGCCCGTTTGGCCGCACCCCGACCAATGACCGATTCGCCGAGGCCATCCCCAGCAGCTGGTTGCGTGCCTGCATGAGGGCCTCATGCCCAAGGCCTGCCCGGTCTTGCAACTGGAGGTCAAAGCCCGAGGCATTCCCTAACTCGACCACGGCTGGCGGGCCGAATGCAAAGACCATGGCTTCGTTAATGGTTGAGAATTTACCCATGGCTTTTCCGATCACCGCTGATATTTTCAGGTCAGGTCGTTTACGTTCTGACCAGTCTTTCAAGCTGACAAAGGCGAGCCCATTGTTCTGGCCACTCCCCGCAAAGCTGAAGCCAGACACCGTGAACACGGATGCAACGGCCTCTTTTTGTTCGGCCAGGAAATGATGCTCTACCTTGTTTAGGACTGCCCGGGTGCGCTCTGTTGTTGCCCCGGCAGGCAAGATCACTTGCGTAAACAGGATACCCTGGTCTTCATCAGGCAAGAAAGCCTGTGGCAAACGGACAAATAATAGCGCCATCACGACAACAATCAGTGCATAAATCAGTCCGTAGCGGCCAAGACGATGCAACATACGGGCAACCACGGATTGACTGCCCTGGGTGGTACGTTCCACCCCTCGATTAAATACCTTAAAAGCACCCGTCAACGGGTTGTGTGTCTTGGTGTGTGGTTTCAGTAAGGTGGCGCATAGGGCAGGCGTCAGAATCAGGGCTACCAGCACTGAGAGCACCATGGCCGATACGATTGTGATCGAGAATTGCCGGTAAATGACGCCGGTAGAGCCGCCGAAAAATGCCATGGGGACGAATACCGCCGAGAGCACAAGGGCGATGCCGATCAAGGCTCCACTAATTTGCGTCATGGAACGACTGGTGGCTTCCTTGGCAGACAGTCCCTCTTCGTGCATCACCCGTTCGACGTTCTCTACCACCACAATGGCATCGTCTACCAGCAGGCCAATCGCCAGTACCATGGCAAACATGGTCAGCGTATTGATCGAGTATCCGGTGGCGGACAACACGGCAAATGTCCCCAGCAGGACCACAGGCACGGCAATGGTCGGGATGAGTGTGGCACGGATATTTTGCAGGAAAAGATACATCACCAGAAATACCAAGATGATGGCTTCTACCAGCGTTTTGATGACTTCCTCGATGGAGACTTTGACAAAGGGGGTCGTGTCATACGGCATCACCGCCTTCATGCCCGCCGGGAAAAACTGTTCCAGCTCAAGCAGTTTAGCCTTGACGGCTTGAGCCGTTTCCAGCGCATTGGCGCCGGTTGCCAGCTTGATTGCCAGCCCTGTTGCCGGTTTGCCGTTATATTGAGCGACAACCTCATAGCTTTCGCCACCGAGTTCGATCTGGGCGACATCCTGCAATCTGACCGCAGCCCCATTGGCGGTGCTTTTTAATAAAATCTGCCCAAACTGCTCGGGTGTTTGCAAACGACTTTGCGCCGTCACCGTGGCATTTAATTCTTGCCCCTTTTTGGCAGGCATGCCACCGATTTGTCCTGCTGACACCTGGGCGTTCTGTGCTGTGATCGCCGCGCTGATTTCGGCAGGCGTCAGCCCAAAATTGTGCAGCTTGGCCGGATCCAGCCATATGCGCATGGCATATTTGGTCCCAAAAACCTGCGTATCGCCTACGCCATTCACCCGGCTGATAATGTCCTGGACATTCGACCCGACATAGTCCCCCAGATCGATGCTCGACATGCTGTTGTCTTCTGAGATAAACGCAGCCACCATGAGGAAGTTATTGGAAGCTTTGGCGACCTGCACGCCTTGTTTTTGCACATCCTGCGGCAGCAGCGGGGTAGCCAGCGCGAGCTTGTTCTGGACCTGTACCTGTGCAATATCCGGGTCGGTTCCCGCGTCAAAGGTCAGTGTAATGGTGACGCTGCCTGAAGCGTCGCTGGTCGACGACATATAGGTCAGGTGGTCTATCCCTTTCATTTTTTGCTCGATCACCTGCGTGACGCTGTCTTCCACCGCTTTGGCCGAGGCGCCCGGGTAAGTGGTCGTGATGGAGATCGCAGGCGGTGCAATCATCGGGTATTGCGCAATCGGTAATGACCGGATCGCGAGTATGCCTGCCAGCATGATCACGATCGCAATCACCCAGGCAAAAATAGGGCGGTCAATAAAAAATTTAGACATGATGACTCCCTATATTGGCTTGGTTGTGCGGCTTTTGTCGGTCGACACAATTTTTACCGGCATTCCAGGCCGTATTTTTTGCAGCCCATTCACTACCAGCCTGTCGCCTGCATTCAGGCCCTGGCGTACCACCCATTGGCCATCCAGCGTCTTGTCCGCCTGAATATTCCTGAGTTGCACCTTGCTATCCTTGTCCAGCACATACACGACAGGGTCCCCTTTGGCGTCGCGACTCACGCTACGTTGTGGCACCAGGATGGCGGTTTCTGCAACGCCTTGTTCCAGGACTGCGCGCACATACATGCCCGGTAAGAGTACGCCTTTGGGGTTGGGGAATATGGCCCGCAGCGACACGGTGCCTGTCGACTGGCTCACGGTAATGTCTGCAAATGCCAGCTTGCCAGTCAGTGCATAGGTACTGCCATCCTCAAGGACGAGTTTCACTTCGGCCTGGTTTTCTCCTGCCTTCTTGAGGCGGCCACTCTCCCAGTCATGGCGCAGCCGCAACAGATCAGCGCTAGACTGGGTCACATCGACATAAATGGGATCAAGCTGCTGGATATTGGTCAGCATGGTTTCCTGGTTCGCAATCACCAGGGCGCCCGGTGTAATGTTCGATTTCGCCACCCGTCCAGAAATCGGCGCCAGCACGCTGGTATATGCCAGGTTGATTTTTGCTATTTGCAATGCGGCCTTCGCCAAATCTACCTCTGCCTGCGCCTGATCCAGCGCTGATTGCGCATCCTCTAAATCCTGCTTGCTCACGGCTTGTATGCTCGCCAGCTCGTGATAACGCTCAGCCTTGCTTTTTGCAGCCACAAGATTCGCCTGGGCTTTATTCAGGCTTGCCTGCGCACTGTCTAATGAAGCCTTGTATGTGGAAGGGTCAATTTGGTACAGCTGTTGGCCCGCCTTGACATCTGTCCCTTCGGTGAACAGGCGTTTTTGCAAAATACCACTGACCTGCGGCCGGATCTCCGAAACCAGAAAGGGGGAAGTGCGCCCAGGTAACTCGGTTTTCAGGTTAACCGATTGTGGCTGGAGGTTGATGACTTCCACTTCTGCTGGCGGAGGGGCTGCCGGTGCAGGGGCAGCGCCCTGATGGCAACTGGTAAGTAATTCACATAAAGCGAGCAATACCGGAAATGCCGTCGCCAAACGCATGGTCTGTAATGTTGGTTTCATAGGATTCTCCTTTTAAGTACCGCCATGAAAATTGGTTTTTTTCAGGTTGCCTTAAATTAGATTGAGTATTCATTCTAGATTGAATGATCATTCTAATATAGAATACTAAAAAAGCAACTTTTATTTTTAATGATGACAGGAGAAGTCATGTCCCTCTCGAACATACAGAACAGCCGTGCGGACCTCCGGCGCAACCAGGTGCTGACGGCCGCGACTGAGTGCTTTAGAAACCAGGGCTTTCATGGCACCAGCATGTCCCAGATATCCAAAGCCTCGGGCATGAGTGTTGGGCACATCTATCATTACTTTGAGAATAAAGAGGCCATTATTGAGGCGATCGTGGAAAAAGATTTGCTCAAAATACTCAATGTTGCTAACCGCGTTGAGCAAAACCGGGGCGACGGTGATATCTTTGATGCCCTGATTGCTGACGTTGAAACGACTGCGATGGATACTTTCTATGATCCAGATGCGCCCTTATTGCTGGAGGTGATTGCCGAGGCCGCACGCAATCCCAAAATTGCCAATATCATCCGCCGCGCAGAAGCCACGGCCATGGAAAGTATCAAAAGTTATTTTCGTAAAGGAATGATGCAACGGCAAATGAACATCTCAGAAGAGGCGCTAGATACCGCTTGTAATTTGATAGCTTCTTTGTTTGAAGGCTTTACTATCCGGTTAATCAGGAATCCTGACCTTTCACTGAAACGTACTATCCCGATGTTAGGCAGGACGATTCGGTATGTTCTGGAGCACGAGTTAAATGCCAGCTAACAAGTAGGATGGTTAAAAGTAACTGTGTTTTTAGAGATTAGACAAGCGCTGAGAGTTGCTTTTGGCTCACTTGCGCGCGCGGAGAAGATCGTGATTGGCAAGAGTGATGTTTGCCAAAAGCGGGCAATAAAAAAGGGGCTGATAGCCCCTTTTTTTGAAACTGTATGTAATCAGGCGGCGCCTAATTGTACAGGTGTTAACTGGATCAGTTTTTTAACCAGGCCCGGATGCTGTTCTGCATGCGCCTCTTTCAGGCAGGCTTTGGCACAGCTGGCACATTTGCCGCATTCTGCCCCTACGCCCAGTTGATCTTTCAAATGCTTGACGGTTTTTGCGCCATTCTTCACTGCTTGATGAATCTGTCGCTCTGTCACTGCATTACACACGCAAACGTACATATTGCCTCTAATTAAGTTCACTAATGATAATTATTATCATTTAATGTGACTTTGTCAAGCGGCATATGGTTCCTTGCAGCCATAAAAAAAGCCGCTTTCGCGGCTTAATTCAATGATTCACTGGCATGTATCCAGCTAATCAGACTCAATCTGTGATTGCAGGTAGTTCGGCAGGGTCACGTCTTCGATCAGGCTTTGCTGGGTTTCCAGCCAGTCTATGGCTTCTTCACACGCTTCAAGCAACTCGGTCAACAAGTCGCGTGTGACGTAATCTTGCAGTTTCTCGGCTTCGGCAATCGCCTCTACCAGTTGCGGGCGCTGCACTTCTTTTTCAAAGCTCAGGTCGCCCTGCAGACATTCCACCACCTCTTCGCCTATGAGTAACTTGCCCAGATTTTGCAGGTTAGGCAGGCCATCCAGAAAAAGAATGCGTTCAATCACCTCGTCCGCTTCTTTCATGACGCGGATGGATTGTTTGTACTGGTAGTCATTCAGTCGCTCGAGCCCCCATTTTTTGAACATGCGCGCATGCAAAAAATATTGGTTGATCGACGTCAGTTGGTTTTTAAGCACCTTGTTCAAGGTGGTAATGATTTGTTTATCGCCTTGCATGCGTGATACTCCTTATGCGGCAGAAGGGCTGCTGCCCATTTGGCTCTGGCAGTAGTTTTCGATACCCACCAGTTTGATCAGATTTAGCTGTTTTTCCAGCCAGTAGGCGTGGTCCATTTCGGTATCTTCGAGTTGCACCAGCAACATTTCGCGGGTGACGTAATCTTGCGCTTGTTCACAGGCTTCCATGGCCTTTTTCAGGTGTTTGACCACGGTGTATTCCAACGCCAGGTCAGACTCCAGCATGGATTTCACATCCTTGCCAATATTCAGTGATTCACGCTTGGCCAGATTGGGTTTGCCTTCGAGGAACAGAATGCGCTGTATCAAGGCACGTGCATGTTCGCGTTCGTGCAGCGATTCATGCAGGCTATGCTCTGCCAGGCTGCCCAGGCCCATATCGGCATACATTTCACCGTGAATCAGGTATTGATCGGTGGCGGACAACTCGCCTGCCAGCAAGTCGTTCAGTATCTCTATGATTTTTTTGTCGCCCTTCATGACGGCTCCTTGCACGTTTCAGATGCTAGCCATCATACAGTAAAAATAAATTGATGCAATTGAAATTTTTATGTAACTATTTGATTTTAAATGATATTTTAAATAGAAACATAAATGACAATCGTTCTTGATGCGCTTGGGGTGAATCATTCCAGTCAGCGAGGCTATAACAGCAACGAGAGGTCATGCGCAATATTCTCTGGCTTCTCGCCATAGCCCTCGTAAATACGCGGTGCGCCAGTCTTATCAAACACATACAAGCCTGCGCTGTGGTCCATAGTGTATCCCGATTTGCCCGGCTCGCTGACTTTGGCGGCATACACCTTATATTCGCTCAAATTGGCCGCCACTTCAGCCGGGGTGCCGCGCAAGCCAATAAAGCGCGCATCAAAGCCGGGGACAAACTGCGCCAATACCGCTTGCGTGTCGCGCTCCGGGTCCACCGTCACAAACAGCACCTGTACATCGTTGGATTTTTCACCCAGTAATTGCATCGTCTTTTTCAGGTCGGTCATGGTAGTGGGGCAAACATCCGGGCAATGCGTGTAACCAAAAAACATCACCACGACCTTGCCTTTAAAGTCGCTCATATGACGCAATTTGCCCGTGTGATCGGTGAGAGACAGCGGCTGCCCAAACTGGGTACCAGTCAGGTCGGTGCCAATAAAGCGGGCAGAGGGCCCTTGCTGGCAAGCCACCAGCAGCATGCTCAATAGCGAGAACACCAGATAAAGCCACTTAAATCGCACAGGCATGCAAAAAATCCTTGTAAATCATCATTGAAATGGATTCTAGCATAGGCGAAAAGGGCGCAGATTAGTTTACAATACTGGTTTTTGATGACTGACGGATTAAAGGCGAGTTTAAATGGCAATACCGAGTTCGATGGCAGACCGTGACGGCGTTATCTGGTACGACGGCAAAATGGTCAACTGGCGTGACGCCACCACCCATGTATTAACCCACACCCTGCACTACGGTATGGGCGTGTTTGAAGGGGTGCGTGCCTACAAGACTGACAAGGGGACCGCGATTTTCCGCCTGAAAGAGCATACTGACCGTTTGTTCCGCAGTGCGCATATCCTCGGCATGAAAATGCCGTTTGATAAAGCGACCATCTCCGAAGCGCAAAGAGCTGCCGTGCGTGAGAATAATCTCGACTCTGGCTATCTGCGCCCAATGGCGTTTTATGGTGCAGAGGCCATGGGCATTTCTGCTAAAACCTTATCTACCCACGTCATTGTTGCCGCCTGGAGCTGGGGTGCTTACATGGGCGAAGAGGCGATTACCAAAGGCATTCGCGTAAAAACGTCTTCTTTTGCGCGTCACCACGTCAACATCACCATGTGTAAAGCCAAAGCCAACGGCAACTATATGAACAGCATTCTGGCACACCAGGAAGCGGCGCAGGATGGTTACCAGGAAGCGCTGTTGCTGGATGTGGACGGTTTCGTGGCTGAAGGTTCCGGTGAAAACATTTTCATCATCCGTAACGGCAAGCTGTACACGCCAGACCTGACCTCTGCGCTGGAAGGCATTACCCGTGACACCATCATTCACCTGGCCAAAGAAGAGCTGGGCCTGGAAGTGATTGAAAAACGCATTACGCGTGACGAAGTCTACAGCGCTGACGAAGCCTTCTTCACTGGCACCGCTGCTGAAGTGACGCCTATTCGTGAACTGGATAACCGCGCCATTGGCGAAGGCATCCGTGGCCCGATCACCGAGAAACTGCAAAGTATGTATTTCGATGTGGTTAAAGGGAAAAACGCCAAGTACGCTCACTGGCTGACCCTGGTTTAATGAATTGTTGCCTGTTTGCTGGAGAGTTTGAATGTCTGATGTCAAAGAGTTTGAAGTAGACGGCAAAGACTTGCCATTGCATTGCCCAACCAAAGAAGTTGCTTTGTGGGCATCACATCCAAGAGTGTTTCTGGATGTGGCGAAAACGGGGCAGGTGTCTTGCCCGTACTGCGGGACGAAATACCGATTGAAACCCGGCACACAGGTGCATCACCATTAAGTCAAAACCCACGCATCGCGTGGGTTTTTTGTTGGTGGGGTTGTTGCGTAGTTTAGAAGTTTTAGGAAAGTCATTTGGTATTTCTGCGACATTCCGCGGAGGCTGGAATCCAGGCGAGGCGAAGGGTTGGTTTGGCTGTAATAAAAGAGCAAACGTTGCATATGTTGGAAGTACAAATGGATATTTCTTTGGATAGTCATACTTCTATTTCGCCTGTAGGCGAGTTACTTTTCTTTGCTTGCCCAAAGATAAAGTAACCAAAAGAAAGTGCACCCCAGCTTCCGCTTGTTTCCTGTGTTGCTCGGTTTAGGACTTTCGTCCGTTGCTTTGCCGGACTTAGGCATAAGCGCTCGCAGAACTCATCCTAGCGGCCTGCACAAAACGCAGGCCACCGCGGGATTCGAACAGCCGCTCGCTTAATCTTATTTTGTCTGCGCTACTCGGCGCGGCAGATGGGGACCCCGAACACCATGCGAGCGCAACCGTCATTTGTTTCAACAAAAGAATTGGAGATTAAAACTGTCCAAACTTCAACGATGCAACTTTGGCGAGATAAATCCCATTCCATCACGCTGAGTAGCGGAGACAAAGTAAGAAACAAGGGAGCGACTGTCTGAGCTCCGCGGCAGCTTGCAGGGTGTGCAGGCTGCTAGGACGAGTTTCGTGACTGCTTACTTTGTTGATAACTAAGACTGTGAAGCAGTCTGTTACGGCGTAGGCTAACTCGCGTAGCGATGTTAAGCGCAGCGGCCGTAGCCAACAACGCAAGGGAGCCGCAAGGCAGTGATGGCTGGGTGTCGTCCTCTTTGGTTACTTTCTGGGGGACCAGCACCAGAAAGTGACTCGACGAGAGGCGAAAGAGTAGTCTGTGAATGCGACGAGTTGAAGAGTCTTTTAAGTGATAAATAAAAAATTACTTTTTTAGGATGTCCCTATTCGTAATCAGCTAAACCGAGTTGCTCCACAAGGCTTGCATTACTTGCTGAGTTTCTTCTGTTCCACTGGTCAAAAACACAAAATCCCCAGCTTCCATAGCTGCATTAAGTATCTGCTTTTGCTCCAGCACCTGATGTAGACGCTTGGCAACAGCTGCCCCGGTATCAATCAAGGTGACTTCGGGCCCCACAATCTCTTGAATCTGCTTTCTAACAAACGGGTAGTGTGTGCAGCCCAGCACTATGGTGTCTGCGCCTGCAACTATGAGCGGTCGGCAGTACTGTTGCAGAAGTGCCAGGGTTTGCGGGGTATCTAGCTGACCTTGTTCTATGCACTCTACCAGTCCCACGCAGGCTTGTGTCACGACTTGCACGCCTTGACCGTAATGCTCGAGCAGGGCGGCGAATTGTGCGCTTTTAAGCGTGCCAGTGGTGGCGAGCACGCCGATGATGCCGTTTTTGCTGGCCGCTGCCGCGGGTTTGACGGCGGGTTCCATGCCGATAATGGGTAGAGTGTAACGCTCGCGCATGGCGCTGATGGCCGCGGCAGTGGCGGTGTTACAGGCGACGACCAGTGCTTTTGCACCTTGGTCGATGAGGGTGTCGGCGATGGTAAAGCAGCGCTGCTGAATTTCTGTCGTCGTTTTGTTGCCATAAGGCGCATGCGCGCTGTCAGCAAAGTAGTAGAAATGCTCGTGTGGCAGTTGGCGGGTTAAGTGTTTGAGGACGGTGAGGCCGCCGACCCCGGAATCCATGACCCCGATTGGGGCGTTGACTGCAATCGCTGAGCACATCGAAATGGCACGGTATGATTTATAATGGCTGGATTATATCGGATTTTATACGGGTGACAGGGATGGCCAACCGGCTGAGCAAGATTTACACGCGTACCGGCGATAGCGGTACGACCGGGCTGGGCGACGGCACGCGCGTCGCAAAGTCTGATCTGCGCGTGGAAGCCATGGGTGACGTGGATGAGCTGAATGCGGTGTTAGGCATGTTGCTGGTTGAAACCTTGCCTGAGGATGTGCGTGACAGTCTGCTGGCGATACAGCATGACTTGTTCGATCTGGGCGGTGAATTGTGTATGCCAGGGCATACGTTTATGCAGGCTGGCCGTGTCGCGTTTTTGGAAATGACGCTGGATACCTGGAACGAAGCATTGACGCCGTTAAAAGAGTTTATATTACCTGGCGGCAGTCGGGCAGCCGCGGTGTGTCATTTGGCACGCACGGTGTGTCGGCGTGCCGAGCGGGTGTTGCATGCCTTGCATGCGCAAGCACCGGTGACGCCCGTGGCCTTGCAATACCTGAACCGTTTGTCCGATTTGCTGTTTGTCCTCTGTCGTACCTTAAACCGGCATGCGGGTGTGCCGGATGTCTTGTGGAATAACCAACATAAACTGTAGCGCGGCGCAGGCTGACGCTCGAATTGCAAAATAATGATTAAACAATTACTGCAGAAAGTATTCCGTCGGCGTGCCAGCGCGAATACACACACTCAATTGCCAGCGGCGCAAATCATCCAGGCGGGCAAGCACAAAATCAACCAGAAGCATATTAGTCAGGCGGCCCTCAAAACTTGCGACCAGCTGCAAAAGGCCGGGTTTCAGGCTTATATCGTCGGCGGCGCAGTGCGCGATTTGCTGCTAGATCATCCGCCCAAAGACTTTGATGTGGCAACCAATGCCACCCCTGAGCAGGTGCATAAGGTTTTCCGCCGTTCGCGTATTATTGGCCGCCGTTTCCGGCTGGTGCATGTGTTATGGGGGCATGAGACTATAGAGGTGTCTACCTTTCGCGGGCATCACCTGAGTGAGGGCGATGCTGAAACCAATGACAGTGGCCGTATCATTCGCGATAACGTGTTTGGCAGCATAGAAGAGGATGCGGTGCGCCGCGACTTCACCGCCAATGCTTTATATTACGACCCCAAGCGGCAGGAAGTGCTCGATTTTCATAATGGGGTGGCCGATATTCGTGCCAAAACCTTGCGTATCATCGGCGACCCGATCAAGCGTTATCAGGAGGACCCGGTGCGTATGTTGCGCGCCGTGCGCTTGTCAGCCAAACTGGGCTTGAAGTTGGAGCGAGATACCGAGACCCCGATTCGCAAGCTGGCCGATTTACTTGAAGACGTGCCGCCTAGCCGCTTGTTTGATGAAATGCTTAAGCTGTTCTTGTCCGGGCATGCCATTGAAAGCATCAATGCTTTGCGTGCGCAGCAGTTACATCACGGCTTGTTGCCGTTGCTGGATGTGATACTTGAGCAGCCCATGGGCGAGAAGTTTGTCATGCTGGCGCTTAAGAATACCGACGAGCGCATTTCGTCCGGCAAGTCATCCAACCCCAGCTTTTTGTTTGCAACCTTGTTGTGGCATGAAGTCTTGCTTGCCTGGCAAGAAAACCAGAAGCGTGGCGAACATATGATTCCTGCGCTGCATGAGGCGATGAACGAAGTCATCGACAAGCAAGCCGAGAAGATGGCGATTCATAATCGCTATACGACCACCATGAAAGAGATCTGGGCCATGCAGCCGCGCTTTGAACAGCGCTCGGGCAAGCGGCCATATGCCTTGCTCACGCATCCGCGTTATCGCGCCGGCTATGATTTTCTGCTATTGCGCTGTGCCTCTGGCGAGCTGCCGCAAGAACTCGGTGACTGGTGGACGCGTTTTGCCGATGCCGGGACAGAAGAGCGTACCGCTATGCTGCTACCGGAAAGCGGACCGAAAAAACGTAGACGCAAGCCACGCAAGAAAAAACCGGCGGGTGGAGACCTGGCCTGATGGCGATTGCCTTGATTGCCCTGGGCGGCAATTTGCAGCAGCCGGAGCGGCAGGTTAGCAAAGCCATTGAGGTGTTGGCGCATACGCCAGGCTTGGCGCTGCTGCAAGCTTCTAGCCTCTATGCCACCGCCCCTGTGGGGTATGATAACCAGCCAGACTTTATCAATGCCGTGGTGCAAATGGCGACCGAGATCGAGGCGCCACACCTCATGCAATTGCTGTTGGAGATAGAACAGCAGTTTGGCCGCGAGCGCCCTTTTCCCAATGCGCCACGTATTCTGGACCTGGATCTGCTCGATTATGACGGCATGCAGTTGGATACCCCGCTGCTCACCCTGCCGCATCCACGCATGCATATGCGCGGCTTTGTGGTGGTGCCGCTGGCTGAAATTGTGCCGGACTTTGTGCTGCCATCCGGGCAGAGTGTTGTAGAATGGTTGACAACAAACAAGCACGACGACGTGCGCAAACTGGATCCGAATTCAATCCGCTAGACGAGCAATCTCCATGTTTACCCGCTTTCCTTATGTTGTCATTGAAGGTCCTATTGGCAGTGGCAAAACCACGCTGGCCCGCATGCTGGCAGACAAGTTTTCGGTAGAGTTACTCTCCGAAAAAGCCGAAGCCAATCCTTTTTTGACCCGCTTTTATCAGGATGCGCAACGCTACGCCTTGCCTACGCAGCTATTTTTCCTGTTTCAGCGTTCACGGCAGATTGAGGACATGGCGCAGCGTGACATGTTTGGCCAGCCTACGGTGTCTGACTTTTTTCTCGAAAAAGACCCGCTGTTTGCGCGCCTGAATCTCGATGACGAAGAGTATTCGCTTTACCATCAGATTTACCAACATCTGCAGCTCAAGGCACCCAAGCCTGACCTGGTGGTCTATCTGCAAACCCCGGTCGATGCCTTGATGGATCGTATTGAAGAGCGCAATATCAGCTATGAGCAAGACATGCCGCGCGAGTATATTGCGCGTCTGGCTGAGGCTTACAGTGAATTCTTTCATGCTTATGATGCTTCACCTTTGCTGATCGTCAACAACGAAAAGCTCAATATCATTAAAGACCCGGAAGCCTTTGATTTGCTGATCGAACGCATAGGCCAGATCAAGAGCAGTCGCGAGTACTTTAATCCTAATTTCTGATGCGGGTCTGCTACGACGCATGTGCTTTTTGCGGGCAGCCTTTTAAGACGACATAACGACATGCTGAATACTCTGATCACCAGGGCCAGATCGGGCGAGAAGATTGCCATGCTGACCTGCTATGACGCCACCTTTGCCAAGTTGCTGGCATTGGCGGGGGTGGATGTATTGCTGGTCGGGGATTCACTAGGTATGGTGATACAGGGTGGCAGCAATACGCTCGCCGTCACCATGCAAGACATGATTTACCATACCCGTATGGTCGCCAGAGGCGCGCCGCATACGGTCATCATGAGTGACATGCCTGCTTGCAGCTATGAGCATGATAGAGAAACTGCGCTCACCAACGCACAAACCCTACTCGCGGCAGGCGCGCATATTGTCAAAATCGAAGGCGGTGGAGACATGGTCGAAACCGCGCGCTATCTGATTGAAAACGGTGTGCCGGTCTGTGCGCACCTTGGCTTTACCCCGCAATCCGTTGAAAAGCTGGGCGGCTATAAAATCCAGGGCAAGACAGAAGAAAGCGCCCGCGCCATGCTGGCCGATGCGCAAGCGATGGCCGCCGTCGGCGTCAGTATGGTGCTGTTTGAAATGGTGCCCGCCGCTCTGGCGACGCAGATTACGCAAACGATTCAGGTGCCTACCATAGGCATAGGCGCCGGGGCAGGCTGTAGCGGCCAGGTGCTGGTATTACAAGATTTGTTGGGCATTTATACTGGCCCCGCCGACAAAGCGCCGCAAGACTACAAAGCGCCCAGGTTTGTGCAAAACTTTTTGCAACAGGGCGGCAGTGTGCAGGGCGCGGTGGAGCGTTATGTGCACGCCGTAAAGACCGGGTGTTTTCCTGAGGAAAAGCATCGTTATTAATCTGCGTACCATGAAATTACTTTCCATCGAATCCTCCACCGAAACCCTGTCACTGGCCCTGCAAACCGAGGCCGGTATGTTGACGTTTGATGAAGTGACCGGTCCAGCGGCTTCTCAGCGCATCTTGCCAGAAATACAACACTTGCTGACCCAGGCCGGGGTCAAGTTGTCCCAGCTGCATGGGATTGTCTATGGCACGGGCCCGGGCGCGTTTACGGGGGTGCGTGTGGCAGTCGGGGTGACGCAAGGCTTGGCCTTTGGCGCCAACCTGCCAGTGATTGGTGTCAGTTCGGTGTTGGCCGTGGCAGAGACGGCATGGCAGCAAACGCAGTCCGAGAAGGTGCTGGTGTGCCTGGATGCACGTATGGGCGAGGTCTATCATGCTGCGTTTATCCGCGAGGCGGATCAGTGGCTGGCGGTGAGTCCGCCGGTGGTGTGCAAGCCACATGAGGTGCCTGCAATAGCGGGCGACGGTTGGTTGGGGGCGGGCTCGGGGTGGCGGGTGTTTGCCGAGGGCTTGTCCGCGCAATATGCAGGGCAGGTGAGTGAATTTGGCCCTGAATGTTTGCCTAAAGCCAGTGCCATGCTCGCCTTGGCGCAGCCATTGTTTGTGGCTGGGCAAGGGCAGGCGGCCCATGAGGCGGCCCCTTTGTATGTGCGCAACCGGGTGGCGTTGACCGCCGCTGAGCGTGCGCAAGGCCAGACCTTGTAAGGGCCATATGAGCGCATTACCACATTCCCAACCCAGTTTCAGGCCGATGACAGAGCAGGATCTGTCTGCCGTGATGCGTATCGAACCCACCATTTACAGTCATCCGTGGACCCTGGGCAATTTCAAGGACTCCCTCAATGCCGGCCATAGCGCCTGGGTCATGGAGTTGGCGGGCGAGTTGGTCGGCTATGCGCTGGTGATGATGGTGCTGGATGAAGCCCACTTGCTCAACATCAGTGTGGCAAAACCGTTTCAGGGGCAGGGTTTGGGGCGTGCGTTGCTGGCGCAGATGATTGCCATCTCTCGCCGCTATCAGGCGGCCAATATGTTTCTTGAGGTGCGGGTCAGCAATACGTCCGCGATTGCCTTGTATGAGGCGGTGGGGTTTTGTGAAATGGGTATACGCCGTAATTATTATCCGACCAAGAGCGGCCGCGAGGATGCGGTGCTGATGGGCTTGGCCTTATGAGCAGGAGGGCATGATGAGCTTGACCCGTGACGATATGCTGCGTGAACTGGAGTTGTTGCCAGCATGGCATGTGCGCATGCCGCCAGTGCTGGAGATGGCTGCTGCCATGCCGCAAACAGCGCCTGTGTCTGTGGGCGAGCAAGTGAGCCTGGTCGCAGAAAAAGCGGCCCCTCCAGATGTGACAGAGACCGCTCCCGAGTTACCTGTCATTGAGTCGCCAACCTTGATGCCAGTGGCTGCTGCTGGTGAGCCAGAAAATGTTTCCCTGCCCAACTGGCAGCCCAACGTTGCTGAAGAGGCCCCCATGCACAGCGTGTCGCTTGACGCGCCAGTGCTGGCGCTTGAGGTGGATCACCCTGTAGAGGATATCGCCGCTGAGACACCAGCCGAGAGCGTTGCAACGCTGATTCAGTCTCCCTGGCTGATCTATTCGACCCGCCCCGTTGACGCCCCCAGCCAGCAATTGCTGCAAAACATCATGCAAGCCATGCAGTTACCTGCTGATGAGGTGACCGTGACTCATGAACCGTTGCAACGCGCACAGGTCAGCAGCCGCTTTTGTGTGCTGTTTGGCCTGGCGGCCGCCAATCAGTTTTTAAATGTCCAACATACCGAGATCGCAGCCGTGCGTGGTCAGTTGCATGCAGTGGGTGACTTGTGGTGTGTGGTGACGCATGACTTGGCTGCGATGTTGCAAACACCTGCGCTCAAGCGTGAGGTATGGCAGGACTTGTGCCTGTTACTGGCAAAGAAAAGCGAACTGATGGCTTGAATAAACACTTCTTTGGCCGCATCTATTGCAGTGTTGTGGAGTGTTTGAATGTGGCTAACCAATCGTGGCAAGCCCGTCACCACCAAATATTTTTAAGTGATTGAAGACTGGAGTCTCAAATATGCGCCGTTTATTCACTCTGTTGTTGCTGACTGCGACACTTAGCCTGTCTGGGTGTGGCTATAACCAGTTCCAAAGCCTGGATGAAGAAACCAAAGCCAATTGGTCTGAAGTGCTCAACCAGTACCAGCGCCGGGCCGATCTGGTGCCTAATCTGGTTTCGACAGTCAAAGGCTATGCCAGCCACGAAGAAAAAGTACTGACTGAGGTGACCGAGGCGCGCGCCAAAGTTGGCAGCATGCAAGTGACGCCAGAGCTGCTGAATGATCCTGAGGCGTTTGCCAAGTTTCAGGCGGCGCAAGGTCAATTGACCAGTGCCTTGTCACGCTTGATGGTGGTGTCAGAAAACTACCCTAACCTGAAGGCAGATGCCAGTTTCAGGGACTTGCAGGCGCAGTTGGAAGGCACAGAGAACCGTGTCACCGTGGCGCGTAACCGTTACATCGAATCCGTGAAGCAATACAACGTCGCCGTACGCAGCTTTCCAAACAACCTGACCGCCATGATGTTTGGTTATCAGCCCAAGCCCACGTTTACGGTAGAAAACGAAAAAGCCATTTCTAGCGCGCCTAAAGTCGATTTTGGTGACAGCAAGTAACGGCGGGTGGCTTTGCGCTTAAGAGCATTATTTCTTACCTGGTGCCTGTTCTGCATGGCGCTGGTCAGCCATGCAGACGATCTGGTTGCTATCCCTGCTTTACAGGCTGCGGTTACCGATTTGACGCAGACCTTGCGTCCTGAAGAGCAAGCGGCCCTGAACCAGAAGCTGAGCCAGTTTGCACAGCAAGCTGGCTCGCAGGTCGCGGTACTGATCTTGCCCAGCACGCAGCCAGAAGACATCGCGCAATTTGGCATTCGCCTGGCCGAAGCCTGGAAAATTGGCCGCGATAAGCAGGATGATGGCGTGATTGTGATCGTCGCCAAAAACGACAAAAAAATGCGCATTGAAGTCGGCTATGGGCTGGAAGGGGCGATTCCTGACGCGATTGCCAAGCGCATTATTGCCGAGCAAATGGCGCCGGCCTTCAAGCAGGGCCAGTTTTACAACGGCCTGAATCTGGCCACGGATACCTTGATCAAGCTGATACAAGGCGAGCAACTGCCCGCAGCGGATAAATCATCCTCGCATCACTCAAATGCGGATGGCTGGATGACCATGCTGCCGATATTGATGTTTGCCGCCATTATCGCCGGGGCGATTTTCAAGAGCATGTTAGGGGATTTTCCGGGCAGCCTGGTGACTGGCGGTGCGTTGGGTGTACTGGCCGGATTCATGGGGGCCACTTTGCTGGTCATGGGCTTGGTCGGCCTGGCGGCATTTGTCTTTACACTGGCCATGGGCGGGCGCGGTGGCAGTGGTATGCCGTATTCTGCGGGCGGCTTTGGCGGCTACTCAGGCGGCAGCCGTGGGCCAGATATTTTCAGTGGCGGTGGCGGTGATTTTGGCGGCGGCGGGGCTTCCGGCGATTGGTAAACTAAACACATGAAACCCATTCATCCTCTCAAACGCTGGTTTAAGCATGCCTGGAGCCATCCTCGCCAGGTCAAGGTTCTGTTTTCTGCACAGGCGCTGGCCAATATTGAAAATGCTATCTCACAAAATGAACACCATCATGCCGGTGAAATACGCGTGGTGATTGAGTCTGGCTTGCCTGCCTATGCTATCCTGAGAGGGCTCACCCCACGGCAACGCGCCATTCACTTGTTTGGTCATTTGAATATCTGGGATACCGAGCAGAACAATGGCGTACTGATTTACCTGTGCCTGGCCGATCAGGATGTAGAAATTGTCGCCGACCGCGGTATTCATCGGCAGGTGGGGCAATCAGGCTGGCAGCAGATTTGCCAGCAGATGGAAGGGATGTTCAGAAGTGGGCAGTTTGAAGCAGGTGTGCTTTACGGTATTCAGGCCATTGGCCAACATTTGGCAGCGCATTTTCCGCCCGAAGCTGTGCCGCGTAACGAGTTGTCTAACCGCGTCCTTATTCTCTAGCGCACACCTGTTCTCTGGTTTTGTATTGGCCTGCTTATCGGGCGCGATGCCAGCACAGGCCGATCTCAAAGACATCTATCGTATTTATCACAGTCCTCCCACCCTGCAAGCTTTTGAGATTTGTCAGGGCGGGGGCTGTGTCCAGTCAGACGTGCTGAGCCTGAGCTCTGCCGAATGGGATAACGTCGAGCAACTATTTACGCCGCTACCATCGAATGCAGAGGCCGAGCGCGAGGCCATTGCAAAAGCCATCGGCCTGCTGGAGGACATGGTCGGTACCAAAATTGGTACTGCAGCAGACCGTGCCGGGACGTTTAACAACAGTGAATACCTGCATCAACAAGACTGCAACGACGAAGCGATCAACAGTACGACCTATCTGCGACTGATGCAGCAAGCTGGCCTGATCCGTTACCATGACATTCTTGATACCCGCACCCGCAAGTTTTTTCTAACCGGCTGGCCACATACGGCCGCCGTCATCCGTGAGCAGGCCAATCAAGCTGAATATGCGGTTGATAGCTGGTTCTACGATAACGGCTATCCGGCCACCATCATCCCGATGGCGACCTGGAAAGACGGATACATTCCTACCGATAGTCCGATCTTGCAACGGCCACAGCAAAAAGAGGCGACTGCCGAGTAGGCGCGGATGACGCCGCCAGCGAATAAGGCTAAAATCGCGCTTTCGGATTTTAATTAAAGTTATTCTTATGCGCGCCTCACAATTTTTCATTGCTACCCAAAAAGAAGCCCCTTCAGACGCTGAACTCATCAGCCACAAACTGATGGTGCGTGCCGGCTTGATCAAAAGGCTGGGCAGCGGGTTGTATAGCTGGATGCCGCTGGGCTTGCGCGTGCTGCGCAAGGTAGAAAACATTGTGCGCGACGAGATGAACAAGGCGGGGGCACTGGAGCTGTTGATGCCCGCCGTGCAGCCTAAAGAGTTGTGGGAGGAAACCGGCCGCTGGGCGGTGTTTGGCCCACAAATGCTCAAGATTCAGGACAGGCACGAGCGTGACTTCTGCTTTGGCCCCACGCATGAAGAAGTGATTACTGACATCGCGCGTAAGGAAATCAGCAGCTACAAACAGTTGCCGCTAAATTTTTACCAGATTCAGACCAAGTTTCGTGATGAGATTCGCCCGCGTTTTGGCGTGATGCGTGCCCGCGAATTTTTGATGAAAGATGCCTACTCTTTCCATACCAGCGTCGATTGCCTGGTGAATACCTACAACACCATGCACACGGCTTATAGCAATGTGTTCACTCGCCTGGGCCTCAAGTTCCGCGCCGTGAAAGCCGACTCAGGCGCCATTGGTGGCGATGGCTCGCAAGAGTTTCACGTACTGGCAGACAGCGGTGAAGATGCACTGGCCTATTGCGAGCAATCTGATTACGCGGCTAACGTAGAACTGGCCGAAGCCGTGGCGACTGGCAGCCGTGCTGCAGCCACAGAAGCCATGCGTGAAGTGGATACACCCAAGCAGACCACGTGTGAAGATGTGGCCAAGTTGCTGGAAGTGCCAGTGAGCAAAACCGTGAAGTCGGTGGCCTTGGTAGTGGATGGTGTGTTTACGCTGGCCTTGTTGCGCGGTGATCATCAACTCAATGAAGTGAAATTCGGCAAGGTAGAGGGCGTGAAAGAGTTTCGACTGGCAACAGAAGAAGAAATCCGCGCCAACCTGAACTGCCCACCTGGCTTTATTGGCCCGGTGGGCGTGAATGCCAATGTACGCGTGGTGGCCGATAGAACCGTGGCCCTGATGAGTGACTTTGTCTGTGGCGCCAATAAACCTAAGTTTCACTTGGCAGGGGTTAACTTTGGCCGCGATTTGCCTGAGCCAGCCATCGTGGCCGATATCCGCAACGTGATAGAAGGCGATGCGAGCCCGGATGGCAAAGGCACCCTGAGTTTGTGCCGCGGCATTGAAGTCGGCCATATTTTCCAGTTGCGCACCAAGTATTCAGAAGCCATGCAGGCGACTTATCTGGACGAAAACGGCCAATCACAAGTGATGGAAATGGGCTGTTATGGCATTGGCGTGTCACGGATTGTGGGGGCAGCGATTGAGCAGGGCAATGATGACAAAGGCATTATTTTCCCCTTGAGCATGGCACCGTTTGCGGTGGTGATTTGCCCGATCGGCCTCGATAAGAGCGACGCAGTCAAACAGGCCGCGTTTGAGCTCTATGCGCAACTGCAACAGGCGGGTGTAGATGTCTTGCTCGATGACCGTGGCGAGCGTCCGGGGGTCATGTTTGCAGAAAGTGACCTTATGGGCATTCCGCACCGCGTGGTGATTGGTGACCGTGGCCTGGCTGAAGGCAAGGTGGAATACAAAGGCCGCACCGATGCTGAAGCACAAAACCTGCAAGTGGCTGATTGCTTGGCCTTTTTGCAGCGCAAGCTTGCTGAGTAATTAGCGGGATTTAATCCCTCTTTTTGCCCGTCCACGGCACGCCGCTTGTGATTACAATAGGCAACATGAAAAAAGTGTTTTTTTATGTGTTTGCCTTGTTGGTCACCGGCCTTTGTCTGTGGGCGGCGCCTTCTATGGCGGGCAATCAAAAAGAAGAGCCGCTGGCCAATAGCGTTAAAGCTGTGATGCAAAAATCCGTCAGTGACCTGGCCGCGCCGCGTCTGATTTTTGATTCCGAGCAGGCAGCACAAGTCTGGTTGCAAGAAATGTCAGCCCGCTTGGCCAAGCGCATGCCAGACGCGCACTACCGTGAAGATTTTCTCAAGTCCGTGCATTATGAGGCCACACGCGCCGGGCTGGATCCGCAGTTGGTGCTAGGTCTGATTCATGTTGAAAGCGGGTTTAAAAAGTATGCAGTCTCTAGCGTGGGCGCGAGAGGCTATATGCAGGTGATGCCTTTCTGGGTGCAGTCTATTGGTACGCCTGAACACAATCTGTTTGATATGCGCCTGAATCTGCGTTATGGCTGCACGATATTGCGCCATTATCTGGATATTGAGCGCGGCGATTATTACCGGGCCTTGGGCCGCTACAACGGCAGTCTGGGCAAGCCGGACTATCCGAATTTAGTGGTGGGGGCTTGGCGCAATCATTGGCATTACACGCCATCGGCGCAAGTGATCAAAGTGAATATGACCAGCAGCCAGTAAAAAGTACTTTACAGGTAACGTGTGCCTGCCAGCAATCAAAAAACCGCGCTTGAATCAGCGCGGCTTTTTTATGGGTTACTTGACCACCTTGAATCCGTAATAGGTGCCAAACTCGCCTTCCGATTCGTGATAAACGAATAGCATGCCGTTGGTGTATCCCAGCCCATTAAAGTGATTTTGTGAGCGCAGTTTCATGGTAGCGGGTAAGGCGCTTTTGCCCACATATTGCCCGTTTAAATCAAAAATCAATACGGCTTTATGGTCTACGTCGAGCAAGGCCAATTCATTACCTGCCACGCCGGTGAAGGCAACAAAGTGGTCGCTGACATCATCGTGTGCCACTTTGGCTTTGGCAAAGTCCAGCTTGATCTCTTGCAATTTTTCGCGCTGCTTGGTATCCACAACAAACACCAGATTGCCCCGCTCTTGCTTGGCGAAATAGTGTTTGCTCACCGGGTCATAACTGGGCATGGTGGCCGCATCGCCAAAGGCTGGGTTGAATTGTGAAATTTCGCCCGAAGTGCCCAGCAGCTCGCCAGTCTCGGCTACTTCCAGGCTGAAAATCCCAGTGTTAGGCAAAAAGCCGACTGCGCTAGAAATGTTGTAAGTAATGATCTCCAGCTTGCCACTATTGGGGTTGAAATAGAGCGAGCGGTTATCAAAGCCCGGTTTGGCTGACTGCACATACTTGCCGTCGCCGGTAAACGTATGCACTTCAGATTTAGAGATGGGCGCTTCAAACTCGCTGCCCATGGGCGCCAGGCCGCCATCGGCAATGTAGTAATGCTGGTTGGTTGGCAAGTAGGCCACGCCCATTGGGCGTGTGGTTGGTTTCTTGGCCAGCGGGATTTTGATGCCGATTTCTGCCTCAGGCAAAATCTCGGCCTGGGTGGTGAGCGTCAGGCATAGCAGTGCCAGGCCGCTCAAAGTTTTTGGGATGAATTGCATATCTCCGTATCCTAGTTTTTATCAGTGTTTAATAGACGTTATTTTAGTCTGCAAGTTTAATGCTGGGCGGATTACTTGCGCGTGATCAGCATGGCATCGCCATAACTAAAAAAGCGGTAAGACTGGGCAATCGCGTGCGCATAGGCTTCACGCATCAAATCGTAACCGCCAAATGCCGAGACTAGCATCATCAAAGTGCTCTTCGGCAGGTGAAAGTTGGTGATCAAACGGTCTACCAGTTTAAACTCAAATCCTGGCGTAATAAAAATATCCGTGTCGCCATGGTGCGCAAACAACTTGCCGGCATGAGCTGCGCTTTCCAGCGTCCGCAATGAAGTGGTGCCCACGGCTGTGACCCGTTTGCCTTCAGCACGTGCTGCGAGGATGGTAGAGATGGTCTCTTCCGGCAAATGGTAAACCTCGCTATGCATATGGTGCTCGGCGATATTGTCTACCTTCACTGGCTGAAACGTCCCCGCGCCCACATGCAGCGTCACATAACGCACATGGACGCCTTTATCCATTAGCGATTGCAACAGCACCTCGTCAAAATGCAACCCCGCAGTTGGCGCGGCCACTGCACCCGCATGCTTGGCAAACACCGTCTGGTAGCGGCTATCGTCGGTCGCATCTGCCGCGTGCTCAATATACGGCGGCAAAGGTAATTGGCCATACTGTTCCAAAAAGTCATACCACGACTGTTCGCCAAGTAAGCGAATATGGAACATATCCTGCACCCTGCCGAGCACCTCAGCCTGCATCTCGCCAGCCAGGTGCAGCATACTCCCTGCCTTTGGGGAGCGGGATGATTTGATTTGCGCATAAGCTTCTTGCGGCGACAGCACGCGGTCTATCATCACCTCAATCTGTCCGCCAGTGGCTTTCTGGCCAAACAATCTGGCCTTGATGACTTTGGTATCGTTCAGGACCAGCACATCGCCTGCGGCAAACTGCTCGCCAATCTGCCGGAACAATTTATCCTTGATGGAACCGTCTTGCGCATTGACCTCCAGCAAGCGGCTTTCTGAACGATTGGGTAACGGATATTGGGCAATCAGGTGGGGTGGAAGATAAAAATCGAAATCTAGAGTTCTCATAAATGAAAATTATGGTTATAATAGCCGTCTTTGATGTCCTACATTATATCCCATGCCGGGATGGCGGAACTGGTAGACGCACTGGACTCAAAATCCAGCGCCGCAAGGCGTGCCGGTTCGATTCCGGCTCCCGGCACCAAGAAGTACTCTCAAGTAGTACCAAAAAGACTCAAAATAGTATGAATTTCAAAGGCTTAGATGAAAATCTAAGCCTTTTTGCTTTACGAGAGACTATATCGCAGGATATGGACTTTAAACGAGCGGATTAATTTTTTACCTCAATCAAATCCCGATAGACATGCCAACTTGCGTGCCCAACCACGGGCATGGTCAGCATTAAACCTAAAAAGTTGGTCGCCAGGCCAAATCCAATGAGCACGACAATACAAAAAGCCCAGAGCAGCATGGGGATAGGGTTGCGGGCGCAGGTGCGCAGGCTGGTAATGGCGGCGGTCCAGGCGCTGGTGTTTCTATCTAGCATGAGGGGCATGGCAATGACGCTGATGCTGAAAATGGCAGCGGCAAACAAGGCGCCAGTGCCAAAGTAAACTAACAGGAAAACCGGTTGTTTGAATGTGAATACATTGATGACGACATCGGTAAAGGTGGGCAGCGCACCGTGAAAGTAATGCGAGAAAATGGTCATGGAGAGCCGCACCCAGCTTAAAAACAAACACACCAGCAGCACGGTAAACAGAGTGATGTTGATGAGGTTGGGTAGCCAGGCCATGAGCGTGGGGGCGAGGGCGGGTGGCTCACCAGCTTCCATGCGTCTGCTCAGATCGTATAGCCCCATGGCCAGGAATGGCCCTAGCAGGAAAAACCCGGTAGTGAGCCCGGCGAGCAGCCAGTAATTTTCAGCGAAGATGGTGTGTAACAGGATGCCTGTTGCCGCAAAAAAAATGCCATAAAACAGGCTGGCACGGCCACCGAGATGAATGTCAGTTACGCCGGAGTGTAGCCAGTCTGGAATGATGTGGATGGGGACTTTTCGAATTAAAAATTCATCGTCAGCGTGTATTTTGTTGGCTGAAATATGCTGTATGCCCATGTGTTTGGCCCCCGTCAAAAATGATGGCTATCATTCATTGCTGCTGGCAGTGGGGCCGGTCTTAAAACTAAAAATACACTTTCGTGGACGGCGGTCCCGCTACTGGCATTTCTAATCAATCAACACAAAAAACTGCTTTGAATGCGCCAAGTTTTGAGGCTTTGCGCACGTTACCCGGAGCGCATTTCTGTTCCGAGAGTTGTTTAGCTTAATCATGAATGGTGGCTTAAGCAACAACAAAAATGTGACAACACCCACCGGAATATTTTCTTGATTGTGCTTTTAAGTGACATTTTGCGCTGCGGGTGAGCACAACTATCTAGATGGCCGAATCAAGGTTTTGAATTGCTTTGCCGCGTTTTTAAGGGGCTGTGAGGGGGATTGCAATTGTGAGATTGGTAGAGTGAGAGTGTTTTTTTGTTAAGCGTGGCTATTCATAAATTTACATTGATGACATTGGCGCCGGGCATTTTTTGTCTTGTCACTGCGATTATCTTGTGCTAATTTACAACATGTAACAAATTTGTAACTAAACGTAATTTGGTTGATACAAGCTGAATTCTGGGTTGGCAAACATGTTATCTATTTGCGAAACACAATGCGTTACCAGGCCAAATGCCTCGGCTTCATCGGAAAGTGTGTTGAAGTTGTTGCTGAGTTTGGGCGTGTTTTCGGGGCTGATTGCCATGGCTTTTTTGCATATCGGTGCCTGGATGGTGTTGCCATTTGCTGGCTTGGAATTGGTGTTGGTGGTTCTGGCGTTTGTGGTGGTGCTGCGTCATAGCGGTGACTACGAAAAAATCACTTTCGTTGAGGATCATATTGAAATCGAACAAAGTGTGTTGGGGAAAATAAAACACGTTCGGTTTCAGCGCTACTGGACCCGTATAACGCTCAGGGAAGGTGAGAACGGCAAGACGTCACTGTGGATAGGGTCCCATAATCAAGAAGTCGAGTTTGGTCGAGATACCATGGATGATGCGCAACGCGAAGCCCTGGCCTCTCATCTCAAACGAATACTTCTAAAAACTAGATAACTGGATTTTGGAGCGATTAGATGCAAGGGATGAAGAAACTCGGGGTTGGTGCGGTTGCATGGTTTTTGTCTTTAAGTGCGCATGCTGACTACACCTGGAATTTTCCGGAGCCAGTCACGCCAATGGCTTTGGATACCCTCCACGTACATAATAAATTCATGCTGATTACTGCCGTGATTTTTGTGGTGGTGCTGGCAATCATGATTTACTCGATTGTGACCCACCGGCACAGCAAAGGCTACAAACCTGTCGCCGATAACCCTCCCTCTACTGCCGTAGAAATTTTCTGGACCTTGATCCCGTTTGCGATCCTGCTGTTGATTGACTTTGTCATCATGGGTATCCCGGCCTATCACAGCGTGGTGATGATGGAAGACACGCGAGACCAATCGACCATGGTGATCAAAATTACCGGGTCACAGTGGCGCTGGCAATATGAGTATCTTGATGGCGATGCCAAGGGCATCAAGTTCGTCAGCAACCTGGCGACGACTAACGGCCAAATGCATAACGAGGAAGATAAAGGCGAGCACTACTTGCTTGAAGTCGATAATCCGCTGGTGTTGCCTGTCGGCGAGAAGGTGCGCATTTTGATGACGGCCTCTGATGTGTTGCATAACTGGTGGGTGCCACAGTTTGGCTCGTCACGTGTGGCCGTGCCTGGGTTTATCCGTGAAACCTGGGTGCAAGTCGAGAAGCCAGGCGTCTACCGCGGTCAATGCAAAGAACTCTGTGGCAAGGGGCATGGCTATATGCCGGTGGTTGTGAATGCGGTTTCCAAAGAAGAGTTTGCGCAGTGGGCAAACAAAAAACAGGATGAGCAAAAAGCCGCGAATGATGTGAAAGAAATGACCAAGGATGAGTTGGTGGCGCAGGGTAAAGTGGTATACGAGAAAAACTGTGCCGTCTGCCATCAGGTGACCGGGGCTGGCTTGCCGCCTGCATTCCCGGCCTTGACCGGCAGCAAAATTGCGACGGGCGCTATTTTTGGCTCTGATGGCAAATATCAGAAAGATAGCCATCTTGACCGCGTGCTGAATGGCAAGGGTGTGATGCCCGCCTGGAAGGCAACTTTGAACGATACGGAAATTGCAGCGGTGATCACCTATGAGCGTAATGCCTTGGGTAACGCGGCGGCAGTGGATGCCGTGTTGCAGCCGGCGCAAGTTAAAGCAGCCCGTGAATAAATATTTAAGCGATTGATTTAGGAGAGCACTATGAGTACTACTTCAGTAGCACATCATGACGAGCATCAGGATCACCCAACCGGGATCATGCGTTGGCTGACGACGACAAACCACAAAGATATCGGGACCATGTACCTGACGTTTTCACTGATTATGTTTCTGGTCGGTGGCAGCATGATTCTTGGTATCCGTGCCGAGTTGTTCAAGCCCGGACTGCAATTGATGAACCCCGAGTTCTTTAATCAGTTAATTGGTGTGCATGCGCTGATCATGATTTTTGCAGCGTTGATGCCGGCTGCAACCGGATTTGCCAACTGGATGTTGCCGTTGCAGATCGGTGCGCCAGACATGGCTTTGCCACGCTTGAATAACTGGGGCTTCTGGATTTTGCCCCCTTCAGCCATCTTGCTGACGTTGCCATTCACTCTGGCATTGTTTGGCGTGGGTGATGGCGCGCTGGCCACCGGTTGGACCTTTTACCCGCCGCTGTCTGTGCAAGGCGGCATTGGTGTGGACTTTGCCATTTTTGCGGTGCACTTGCTGGGTATTTCTTCTGTGTTGGGTTCAATCAATATTATTGTGACGATTTACAACATGCGTGCGCCTGGCATGACCTTGATGAAAATGCCGATGTTTGCCTGGGGTTGGCTGATCACCGCCTTCTTGCTGATTGCCACCATTCCTGTGTTAGCCGGCGCAGTGACCATGTTGCTGACGGACCGTCACTTTGGTACACACTTCTTTGACGCGGCCGGTGGCGGTGACCCGATTATGTTCCAGCATTTGTTCTGGTTCTTTGGTCACCCGGAAGTCTACATTCTGCTATTGCCCGTCTGGGGCTTTATCCCCCAGATTCTGCAAACCTTCAGCCGCAAGCCTATGTATGGCTATAAAGCGCAAGTGTATTCATTGTGGGCGATTGGCGCTTTGGCGGTCGTTGTTTGGGCGCACCACTTCTTTACAGCCGGTATGCCTGTGCCTGCATTGCTGTACTTTATGTATAGCACCATGGCAATTTCCTTACCGTTGGCGGTACTGTTCTATTGCTGGATCCGCACCATGTGGAAAGGCTCCATGAGCTTTGAAACCCCAATGCTGTTCACGGTTGGTTGGATTATTCTGTTTGGCGTGGGTGGTCTGACTGGTCTGGTGCTCGCAGACGTGGCTGCCGATGCGCAATATCACAATAGTTACTTTGTGGTCGCACATTTCCATTACACCCTGTTTGCGGGTGGCATCATGGGGATTATGGCGGGCGTGTACTACTGGCTGCCAAAAATGACAGGCCATATGTATAACGAGAAACTGGGTAAATTGCATTTCTGGTTAACAGCCATTTCATTCAATGTGACCTTTATTCCACAGTTCTTTGTCGGCTTGGCCGGGATGCCGCGCCGGATTCCAGACTATGCCTTGCAGTTTGCCGAATTCAATATGATTTCGAGTATCGGTGCATTTGCCTTGGGTCTGTCACAGTTGCTGTTTGTCTACATCATTATCAGCTGTGTCAAAGGTGGCAAAAAGGCATCAGACCGAGTCTGGGAAGGGGCGCAAGGCCTGGAGTGGACGTTGCCATCTCCTCCGCCATATCACAGCTTTACTGAACAGCCGGTGGTTAAATAAATGCTAAAAAAGCCAGTCAATCCAGTTTTTTTGGTTGATTGGCTTTGTTTTAAGGTTGACGTATTTTGAGTGATCCCAAGCAGTCTAATAACAGGAAAATTGCATGGCTGCTCGCTGCGGTAGCAATTCTCTGGTACCTGATTTCGATGTTTACGATCTGGAAGTAAACCAGTTGCTGAAACAGTTATGGCATTAAAACAAGATCAGGTAGAAGCCAATCGAAAATTGGCTTTTAAATTGGTGTGGATCATCGTCGGTGCGCTGTTGTTTGCCTTTGCCTTGGTGCCATTGTATGACGTCATTTGTTCTGTGACCGGGCTCAATGGCAAAACCAAAAATACGGCGGAAACAGCCACAAAAGCAGTTGTAGATTTAAAGCGGGAAGTCACCGTGCAGTTTGTGTCCTCGGTGATGCCAGGCTTGGGGTGGAATTTTTATCCTAAGCAAAACAGTGTGGTGGTGCATCCTGGCCAAGTCACTACGGTCATGTTTGAGGCAAAAAACATTACCAATGAGGAGGTGGTCGGTCAGGCCATTCCCAGTGTGACCCCAGGCAAAGCATCGGCCCACTTGAAAAAAATAGAGTGTTTCTGCTTTGTCAGGCAATCGTTAAAACCGGGTGAGGTGAAGGCATTGCCACTGCGATTCTTCGTCAGTGCCGAATTGCCCAAAGATGTACAAGAAATGACCTTGTCGTATTCGTTTTTTCCGGCAAGTCAGCAATAAATAATATGAGTAACACGATCAAAGGATAGGGAGTTAATGCATGGCTAGTCATTCAGAAAATCACTATTTTGTCCCGCACGGCAGTATCTACCCGGCATTGATTTCAGTCGGGTTGCTGTCGATGGCGAGTGGCTTTGTCTTTAATGTTACCGGCTCGGACACGCGGCTAGATGGGTCTATGAAAAATCCGGCCTTGTCCTACCTCGCTACCCCGGGCAAGTACATGATGTATCTGGGCCTAGCGATTGTGCTGGCCATGATGTTCAAGTGGTTAAGTACAGTTGTCACTGAAAGTGTCACCGGCCAGTATAAAAAATGGGAAGACAAATCTTTCCGTATTGGCATGATCGTGTTCATTTGCTCTGAGGTGGCTTTTTTTGCGGCGTTCTTCGGGGCATTGTTTTATATGCGCGTGTTGTCGGTGCCTGATCTGGCTTCTTACGCGCCAGACATTACGCCTTACAAGGACTTTTTAAGTACTTGGCCATCACAGGGGCCTGGCGGAACGGTTCTGGGGGAGACCTATCAACCAAGCACCGCCTTTCACCCCATGACTTGGAGTGGCCTGCCACTGATCAATACCTTGTTGTTGTTGAGTTCTGGTGCGACCATTACCTGGGCACACTGGGGCTTGATCAAAAATAACCGCAAACAACTGATTGTAGGGCTGTTCCTGACGATTGCACTGGGGGTGACCTTCTTGTGCTGCCAGGCAGCCGAGTATCACCACGCTTATACAGAAATGGGGCTGACGCTGAAGTCTGGCGCCTATGGTGCGACCTTCTTCATGTTAACCGGTTTCCATGGCTTTCACGTTACCATTGGCACCCTCATGCTGATTGTGATCTGGTTGCGCAGCATTCGCGGTCACTTTACTCCCGAGCACCACTTCGGGTTTGAAGGCGTGGCCTGGTATTGGCACTTTGTGGATGTGGTTTGGCTCGGTTTGTATATCTTTGTTTACATGCTCTGACGGTTAAAAAGGGCGCAAACAGCGCCCTTTTTAGTCTGGTGATTCCATCGTTCTGGATTAAAGCGTATGGCCCACGTAGCCAAAATGTGCGGCGATGACCAATGCCAGAAATAGGAAGATAGACAGACCAATACGCAGGGTAAGTGCTTTAACCGTACGGTCTGATCCGCGTTTGTCTTTGAGTAAAAAAAGCAGGGCAGAAAACAGGCTGCCAATAATGACGATCAGTATCAAAATGGTGGCAATTTTAATTAACATGATGTGATCTCTCGGTAACGTGATGACATTATGGGCTGTAAGCAAAAAAATGCAAATACCCTTGGGAAATTATGTTTTTCGTCTGCGCTGGATGGTGGTGGCTGTGATGGTGGTGGCAATCTGGAGTTGTCTGCGCTTGGGCCTGTGGCAGTGGCATAAGGCTGAGCAAAAACAGGCGATTATGCTGGCATTGAAACCGCATGGCGATGCCGTGGAGCTGCGCGCACAAGCGCTGGATATTCCCAGTCATGTTGAGGCCCTGCACTTGCAGACAGTGATGATCGGCGGCCGCTATCTACCACAATACAGTTTTTTTCTGGATAACCAGGTGGTTCAAGGGCAGGCCGGATTTGCTGTCATCACACCTTTTTTGCTGCATGACCAGAAGCATCTTATTTGGGTGAATCGTGGTTGGGTGCCCGGTTTTGCAGACCATCAAAAAATCCCCGAGATTCAGACCCCTGAAGCAGAGCAAGTTATCCGGGGGATGTTCTGGCGACAAAGCAAAACCGGATTCCGGTTGGATAAAGCGGGCTCAAGCTGGCAGCCGGTGCAACCTGTAATCGATTTTTCCTACTTACGGCAGCATGTGCCTTTTTCGTTTGCAAATGTCATCCTCAAACTAGATCCAGCAATGCCTGCCGGATTCGTTAGAGTATGGGAAGTGCCAGGTGGGCAAATTGAAAAGCATATGAGTTATGCCTATCAGTGGTTTGGGTTTGCCTTGGCGAGTTTTATGATTGGTCTTTATCAAATGATAGAAAAGCGGTCTTGATCATGCAGGAACAGTTGACAGAGGTGGTTTTGGACCCGGTCCAGCAGCGCAAAGGCCGCAGGGTATTTTTTCTGCTGGCGGTATTTTTTACAGTGCCGCTGCTCGTCGTGGTCGCGATGTTCAAGTTTGATTGGCGACCCAGCGGTAAAAGTCATGGTCAGCTCATTCATCCGCCGGTCTCGATTGCGCATGCGACGCACTGGGTCAGCGACAGGCAGCAAGCGCTGCCCACCTTCTGGCAAGACAAATGGAATATGGTGTTTATCGCACGGGAGTGCGACAGCGCTTGTATGCAGCGGCTGTACGACCTCAGGCAGATTTATGTCTCCTTGTATAAAGACATGATCCGCGTGCAACGGGTGCTCATCACGCAACAGGCCGATACCACAGCGATCCGTGCACGTTATCCTGATTTGCTGATTATTAATGGAGATACGCAGCAAGTTGCAGAATTGGGTGGGCTATTAAGCGGTGGTGGACAGAATACGCTGGATGCCCACCGCGTGTATTTTATTGACCCGCTCGGCAATATCATGATGCAGTACGGGCCAGAGATGGAAGCCAAGTGGATACGCAAGGACTTGGTCAAATTGTTAAAAGCTTCTTGGGCTGGATAGTCGATGTTTAAACGCTTAAGTGTGCTGGCGGCGATGGTGGCCTTTTGTGTGGTGGTGCTAGGGGCTTATGTCCGGCTCTCTGATGCCGGCTTGGGCTGCCCAGACTGGCCGGGTTGTTATGGTGCGCTCACCGTGCCGCAAAGTGAGGCGGCGATCGCGTCTGCGCAACAGGCCTATCCGGATAAACCACTACAACATGCCAAAGCCTGGAAGGAAATGGCACATCGCTATCTGGCTGGTAGCTTGGGCCTGTTGGTATTGCTGCTTGGCGTATTGGCTTACAGGCAAAGGCAATTGTTGCACACCCCGTGGCAGCTCTCGGTAGGATTGATCGGCTTGATTGTGGTACAAGCGCTGCTGGGTATGTGGACGGTGACTTTGTTGCTGAAACCCATGATAGTGACTTTACATTTGCTGGGCGGCATGACGACCTTGGCTGTCTTAAGCTGGATCGCCTGCCGACATGTTGCCAGCCAACGTATCGTGATCAGGCCGTGGCAATTGCGCTGGTTGCAACTGGCTTTGCTGGTCTGGATACTGCAGGTGTTACTGGGGGGCTGGACCAGCAGTAATTATGCGGCCCTGGCCTGTACGGACTTTCCCACTTGCCATGGTGCCTGGTGGCCAGACATGGATGTGGGCGAGGCGTTTCATTTGACTCGGGCCTTGGGTGAAAGCCGGGAGGGCGGACAGCTGCACCTGAATGCATTAACGGCCATCCAATGGGTGCATCGGTTAGGGGCACTGCTGGTGTTTGTATGGCTCATGGTCAGCGTCAAGCTGTTGTGGCAATCAGCCATGCCGCGTTGGTTGCCTGCCTGCTTGCTGATGCTCGTGTTGGGTCAGATTGCATTGGGGATTGCCAACCTGATTTTGCAGTTACCGTTAGTGCTGGCGGTCATGCATAACGCCGGGGCTGCGCTGCTCGGAATATGTCTGGTCGCCATTAATGCCAGATTGAAACATTCATTAGATTAAAACAAGGGGGAGTATGCGATGCAAACAGCATGGATCACACACATGGCCGCTGCAAAAATGGGCTTGCGGCACTTTTATGCCTTATGTAAACCGCGCGTCACTGCGCTGATCGTCTTTACCGCCATGATAGGCATGTTTATGGCCACGCCGGGTATGGTGCCGGTCACTGTGCTGGTGGCCGCCACGGTGGGCATTGCTTTCGCATCTGGGGCTGCCGCGGCATTCAATTGCCTGATCGAGTATAAGATTGATGCCATGATGGCGCGTACGCGCGCACGCCCATTGCCTACCGGCCAGTTATCGCAAATGGAGACCTTGCTGTTTGCCAGCGTGCTGGGCGGGGTAGGGTTGAGCATCCTCTATTACTGGGTAAACCCGCTCACCATGTGGCTGACCTTAGCTACATTTGTCGGCTATGCGGTGATTTACACGGTGTTTCTCAAACCCGCTACCCCGATGAATATTGTGATTGGCGGCGCTTCTGGCGCCATGCCGCCGATTCTGGGTTGGGCAGCAGTCAACAATACCGTCTCGCCAGAGTCGCTGGTGATGTTTTTGATTATTTTTGCCTGGACGCCTCCGCACTTTTGGGCGCTGGCTTTGTATCGCCGCGAAGAATACGCCAAAGTCGGCATGCCCATGTTACCGGTCACCCATGGTGAGCGGTTCACACTGTTGCATATTGTCTTGTATACCGTGATTCTGGTGGTGGTGTCGCTGATGCCTTACGGCCTCGGCATGAGTGGCTGGCTCTACCTGTTGTCCGCCGTGCTGCTCAATGCAGTGTTTATGTATTATGTGGTCAGCCTCTACCGACAGTATTCAGATGCGCTGGCTAAAACCACCTTCAAGTATTCCATCCTCTACTTGAGCCTGATTTTTGCGGCGCTGTTACTGGATCATTACCTCATTTAAAAAACAACAGCGTTTAAAATCAAAGCCACAGTGCCGATGCGGATAGCTCCCGTATCGGCACTGTGCTTTTAGCCCGTTATTTAATCACGCCACACGCGATTCTTGGCCCCGCATTGCCCGCTGGCTGAGTCACATAATCGTCAGCATCGCGATGAAGAATCATCGCATGTCCAATCAGTGCATGTGCCCCTTCAGCCAGGCTGGCATTCTCCAGCGTTGCGCGGTAAATGGCATGGCCCGTGTTGTCTGCTTTCAGGTTAGGAAGGTCGCCAAAATGATGGCTAGGCGTTGCTTGCGAGGCATGTGGATGTGCATCGGGATTGAAGTGCCCGCCTGCACTCGAAGCATCCGCCGCAGAGCAATCGCCTTTCTCATGAATATGAAAGCCGTGTATGGAGTTGGGCGTCAAGCCAGCCACACGGGCAATCAACAGTACTTTCGTGCCCTGTTGAATCAGGTCTACATCGCCGGTGACCTTTGAGTCGGATTTGGCTTCCAGCGTGGCGTGCGCAGAAGTCTGCTGCATGAAAGGTATTTGACTGCAGGAGGCCAATAAAAAAGGCGAGAGGCTGAGCAGCAAGCGGGATAGGGTTTGCATGAAATACTCCTTGGTATGAATCATTGAGCGAGAGATTACTGTCATCAGGCGAGGGCAGGTGTCGCAAAGTCGGGCATAGACCCTTAAAGCAGGCACCAGGCTTTAAAAGTTTCCATGACGATGACTGGCACCATGCCACGATGCCTGGGTGATCCGACTACTTGGGTTGCAAGAAGCCCAGGCCATGCGACCAGGTAATCACATGCACGCCGGCCTCTTTCTGTTTGTCAGCAATTTGCAAATGCAGTTCATGCATTTTGGTCCAGTGGTGCTTGGGACGGTAATGGTGCTCGGCATGATAGCCATTGTTAAACCAGATCAGGTTGTAAAGCTTGCTGTAGCTGCTGACCCCCCAGGCAATCGGCAGCTCAGGATTGCCGCGCCAGTGCTCATACCAGCCGTTGAGCGAAGACAGGCAGTGGCCAAGGTAATAAAACGGCACCATAAACAGCATGAATTTCCAGTTCAGCACAAAGCCGACCAGCACCAGCAGGATGGCGCAGAGGATTTCAAACACACCAAAGCGAGCCAGGCCAGGATTACGTTTTTTAATTTCCCGGTAGATTTCCGCCGGGTCGTCCCTGAAATAACTTTTGAAGGTATACGCCCAGACATTCTCAGGCTCACCGTTGCTGCCATAGCGGTAAATTGAGAGCCAGTCTATGGTGTTGCCATTGGCATCCGGCCGGTCGCTGTTACCGATATGATGGCGTTTATGCACGGCATCATAAAAGGTTTGCGAGAAGACCATGGTCACAGACTCCAGCAGGCTGAATATCCGGTTCAGGAACTCAGACTTGAAGTAGGGGTTGTGGATGAAGTTATGCGAGATGCCATTGATATTCCATGAAATGCTGACGGCGTAGACCAGCCCCAGTAGTACATTGGCGTACCAGGGCAGGCGGTCAAACCATAGAAACATGCCAATCAAATAGGCAAAATGCAGTATCCCGAACACAACGGGGATCACATCCCAGTAAGAGTAGGCAAATAGAAAGCCTGGCTTGTTTTTGGCGGCCATTTATTGTTCCTTCATCCATTCCATCATAAATCCAATCGGGTGTGGCCAAGGGATCACCTTGACCCCGGCTTGTTTTTGTTTCTCGGCAATTTCTGTGTGCAAGGCATGCATCTGTGTCCAGTGATGCTTGGGCCGATAGTGATGTTCGGCGTGATAGCCATTGTTTAACCACAACCAGTTATAGAGTTTGTTGTAGCAGCTGACGCCCCAGGCAATTGGCAAGTCCGGGTTGGCGCCAGCGTGCTCATAGTAGCCATTCATGGCCGTCAGCGAATGGCCCAGGTAATAAAAGAACACGAAGAACAGCCCGAATAGCCAATCCCACAGCAAAAAGCCCACGATCATCAAGGTGACCACGACGACTTCAAACACCGCGAAATAGGCCAATGCCTGGCTATGTTTTTTAATCAAACCGTAGATGCGTTTGGGATCATCACGGAAATAACTCAGCAGCGAGTATTTGAGTGGATGCTCGGCTTGACCATGCGCGCCATGCCGATAAATGGAGATCCAGTCTATGGTCTCGCCATCGGCACCTTTGCGGTCATTGTTGCCGATGTGATGTTGCCGGTGGACATAGTCATACATGGTTTGCGAGAAGCCCATGGTGACTGATTCCATCAGGCTGAACAGTCGGTTGAGCAGGGCAGATTTGAAGTAGGCGTTGTGAATAAAATTATGGGAAACACTATTCACATTCCACGAAATACTAAAGGCATAGATCAGTCCCACCACACATTTTTGCCACAGCGCCAGACTATGAAAGCTGGAAATCATCCATGCAAAAAACAAAAAATGCAGGCAACCGGCAAGGACAGGGATGATATCCCAGGCACTATAAGCGAACAGGTAAGGAGATTTTTTGACGCGCACGGGCCAAACCTCAGCAATGATCCACGGATAAAATAATCTCGTATCATGCAGCGGATCACTTACTTAAGCCTTACAGCGGCAGAATTTTGCCAAACAGGGGCATGTGCCGACGTTTAGCGCATCGCAGAAGCAACAAAAAAGCCTGTGTAAAACACAGGCTTTTTTTGCAAGTGGCCGCTTAACTGGCGGACAGGCAGGATTTCATAAATGCTTTACGCTCATCGCCTTTGAGCGCTTTGGTTTTAGCGTCAGCGTTACAGGTTTTCATTTTTTCCTGTTGCGCGGTCAACCCTGAGCTGGCGCCCTCTGCGGACAGGCATTGTTTCATGAATGCTTTGCGTTCATCGCCGGCCAAGGCCTTGGCTTTTGCATCGGCGTTACAGGTTTTCATTTTTTCTTGTTGCGTGCCAGCCTGAACAGAAAAACAGACACAGGACAGCAACATAGCAATCACCAGTTTATTCATCGACGTCTCCAAACAAAATAAATTTTTCGAGTTTGAGGCTGCCAGCGGCGGCCTGTGTGTTGCATTTTGACATAGAGCGCATGGCTTGGGGAATAAAAAAAGCCCGGGAGATCCCGGGCTTTTATGCCTGACGCTGAGACGTCTATTTAATGAATGGGCATACGATAGAGCAAGCCGGCTTTCATGTCGGGGATCAGTAGTGATTTGCCATCCGCGGAGAGGCTGATATCGGCTGCTGACTGATAGCCCTGGATGATGCGTTGCGGCGTCGCTTTGGGGTCACTGAGTTGCCAGACGTTGCCGCCCGCCCAGTCACTGACATACAGCATGCCGTAGGCGTCGCGGATCAGGCCATCTGCGCCGCCAAAGCCCTGGTTCAGTAGCGTCACTACCGGCTTGCTGCCACCCAGTTGAACACTGAACAATTTGCCTGTGCCAAAGTCTGCGACCAGCAAACGGTTAGGACCATCCATGAGCAAACCATTGGGGCGTTTGATCCCGGCATTGGCTTTGAGCACTTGCGTGACCTTACCCTCAGGCGTGAGTTTGAAAATCCCCGCGCCCTTGCCGTTGTCATCGCCACTGTCAGAGACGTAGACATTGCCTAGGCCGTCAATCTCGATATCGTTCAGGAACACTGGTTTTTGTGGGAAGGCACTGGGTGCAGCGACTACGGTCTGCTTGCCGTTGCTGGTGTCAATCCGCACCACGCGATCATTATCCGCCAAATACAGTTGGCCATTAAACAGATCCAGCCCTTTGGGGTCATTCAGGCCTTCTGCCAGTGTGGTACGGGTGCCGTCGGCCGCAATGCGCGTGATTTTGCCATCGCCCGCTTTACCAAATTCACCGATTTCAGACACATACAGGGTGCCGTCCGGGCTGGCAAAAACGGATTCAGGCATGGCGAATCCGCTCAGTGTGTTGGCGGTGTTGGCGTTCACGCCTGACGCACCTGCTTTGCCTGTGTAGCTCACCCGGTAAATCACGCCATTGTAATCGTCCGAGACCAGTAACGAACCATCCGCAAGCTGTAACACATCCGTCGGGCGGCCCCAGACTTCGCCATCCGCGGTGAGCCAGCCATCAATAAATGGCTTGGTTTCCTTGACCTGGTGCTGAGCATCAAAAGTCACGCGCACCAACTGGTAGCCAACCGGCACCTTGCGGTTCCACGAGCCATGCTGGGTAATCACCGCATTGCCCTGATACTCGGCAGGGAACTGCTTGCCTGTGTAAAACTTGAAGCCAAGATTGGCGCTGTGCGCCTGGAATTCTGCAACAGGCTTAGCCACCTCGGCAGGCGGCGTTTTGTTTTTCCAGTTGGGATCGCGTGTATCGCCACCTGCATAATAGGGAAAGCCAAAGTGCAGCCCGGCTTTAGGTGCTGCGTTAAGTTCGTCATGCGGGATGTCTGGTCCGAGCAGATCGACGCCATTGTCAGTGAAAAACAGGGTTTGGGTGTCTGGCTGAAAATCCATGCCGACCGAGTTACGCACGCCTTTGGCAAACGTTTCCACATGACTGCCATCGGCATTCATGCGGATAATTGAGGCCTCGTGACCTGTCGGGTCGCAGATATTGCATGGCGCGCCTATGGTCACATATAGCTTGTTGTCCGGCCCTACCGCCAGATAGCGCCAACCGTGATGCGCCTTGTCCGGCAGTTGTTCATACACGACTTCACGCATGGCCTTAAACGGCAGCGTGAGGTCAAAGTCTGGGGCGGCATAGCGTGTGATGCGATGCTGCTCGGCCACATATAAATGGCCATCCACCATGGCGACGCCATTGCCAACCTTGAGATCGTCCAGAATGCTGACCACCTGGTCAGCCTTGTGATCCTTGTTTTTATCGACGACGGCATACACATGGTTGCCACGCGTACCGACATACACATTGCCATTGGTGCCCAGCGCCATCTGGCGGGCCCCCGGCACCTCGGCATACACATCAATCTGAAAGCCATCCGGCAGATGCAGTTTGTTTAAATTGGCACGTACATCATTGATATCTGCCCAGGATGCATTCGCCGCTGTCGCAAGCACAGCGCCCAGCAGGCAGGTGATTAATCTTTTTTTCATCACGGATATCCTCTTCTCTACAAATATTTAAACCAATATACTTAGCACAGCCAGTGTAAGCACTTGCGCAAGCCCTGCAAAGTTTAAAAATATGAAATGATTGCCTATTCCTATTTTGGATATGCTGCTTATTGCTATTTGGTAGTAATATCAATGCCTGATTATTCAATGAACCGGGGATATTATGAATAATGAATGCTGGCATGCGCACGACAAGGAACGAACTATTTCTCTGCTCTCGGCACTGACGCCCAAAGAGGGATTTACCCTGACCGCACTCGATGGCGTCAAACTCATGCGCTGGAACCGGTCGATTGCACGCAGCCCGGTGTTTTACGAACCTAGTATTGTGTTTGTCTGTCAGGGCAGAAAAGTGGGTTACCTAGGCGGTGAGGTCTACCAGTATAACCCACAGCAGTTTCTGATTCTGTCAGTGCCGTTGCCGTTTGAAAGCGAAACCATCGCCTCCCCAGACGAGCCACTACTGGCCATTTCTATCCGTATCAACTTATCGGTGATCTCAGAGTTGTTAATGAGCCTGGAGCACACAACGCCGATGCAGGTGAATGGCAAAAGCGGCATTATTTCTACCGCGCTGGACAAACAACTCTCCAATGCAGTGGTGCGATTGCTGGAGTGCCTGCAATCCAAAACGGAGGCTGCCGTGCTTGGCCAGGCGATTATCCGCGAGATTCATTACCGGCTGCTCACCTCGGCGCAATCTTCTGCCATCCTGGCCGCGCATAGCACGCACAGTAATTTGGGCCGCATCAGCAAAGCCTTGCGCCTGATTCATGCCGAATATGCCAACGCCCTCAATGTGGACACTCTGGCAGCGGTCTCTGCCATGAGTGTGCCGTCGTTTCATGCCGCCTTTCGCGATGTCACGGCCACTTCACCTATCCAGTATTTGAAAAAAACACGGCTGCACAAAGCCAGGTTGTTGATGGTGCAAGACGGTATGAATGCCACGCTGGCGGCGACCAAGGTGGGTTATGAGAGCGCTTCGCAGTTTAGCCGTGAATTCAAGCGCATGTTTGGCCGCAGCCCGATGGAAGAGGTGAGTGCAGTCCGTAGTGCCTTGATCACTTCACCAGGGGAATTTATTGGCAATCAACGGGACTATGCTTATGTGACCGTTCAGCAATAGCGCGTCTGTGGCCTGTCAAAACATCCAAGAGGAATAGGCAACGATTTGAGAAGAGCAGGCAAGCCGGATGGCGTACGCTTGTTTAGACTGTTGATCAGACTGCGGACGACTTTGGCCGCGGAACATTTAGTTGAACAAAAAGACATGGAGATGCGATGAAAACTGCAGCCTACGGCGTACAAAATGCAACCTCGCCCGTTGCCCCTATGAGTATAGATCGCCGGGAACCCGGTCCTAACGATGTGCTCATCGACATCGAGTACTGCGGGATTTGCCATTCGGATATTCACCAGGCGCGCAATGAATGGGGTGGCGGTTCACTGTATCCCATGGTGCCAGGACATGAAATTGTCGGCCGCGTACGGCAGGTCGGCCCGCAAGTGAGCAAGTTCAAGCCTGGGCAATTGGTGGGGGTCGGTTGCATGGTGGATTCGTGCCGTCACTGTGAGGCCTGCGATGAAGGCGAAGAGCAATACTGTGACCACACGGTATTCACTTACAACGCCAAAGATCCCAAGCATGGCGGCCTGACCTTTGGTGGCTATGCCGAGCGGATTACCGTTGATGAACACTTTGTGGTCAGCGTGCCGGAAAACCTGGATACCAAAGCCGTGGCTCCCTTGCTCTGTGCCGGCATTACCTTGTATTCGCCATTGAAACACTGGCAGGTGCAGCCCGGCCAGAAAGTCGGCATTATCGGCCTGGGCGGCTTGGGGCACATGGGGGTTAAATTGGCGGCTGCGATGGGCGCGCATGTGGTGATGATTACCACTTCGGCCAGCAAGGCGGCTGATGCGACCAAGCTGGGCGCGCATGAGGTGCTGATCTCCACACAAGCCGAAGACCTGGCCAAGCATGCTTCCAGTTTTGATTTGATTATTGACACGGTGCCGGTTGCCCATGACCTGAACCCTTATATTGGCCTGCTCAAGCGGGATAAAACTATCGTGCTGGTCGGTCCGCTGGACCCGGTTGACGTCCATGGCGCCAACCTGATCACGCAACGCCGTCATGTCGCCGGGTCACTGATAGGCGGCATTGCGGAAACCCAGGAAATGCTGGATTTCTGTGGCAAACATAATATCGTCAGTGATGTCGAGATGATCGATGCCAACTATATCAATGATGCTTACGAGCGCATGCTCAAGAGTGATGTGAAATATCGTTTTGTGATTGATATCAATTCCATGAAAGCTTAAGCGGAGAGTACTTGCCGTCTGGCGATAAAAAAGCCCTGTTTAAATGAACAGGGCTTTTTTATAGGTAATGCCAGGCCCGACCACCAAAGCTGAGGGCCGAAAACAGTTTAAACATATTCGTCTATCATTGAGAGTTTCTGCTTGGCAGGCGCCTGGTTGTTCTGGTTGAGCGTTGAAGAGCCTTCTGTCTGCTTCTGCTTTTCTGCCGTTTCCTGTTTTTGCCGGATAAGTTGGTCCAGTTGTGCTTGCGTTGCCTCGATTTGCAATTGGATGAGCTTGGCTTTGGCCTGCCCTTCTTTCGATTGCGTATTAATCGCTTCCTTCAGGTCTTTTTGCAGGGAGGTCAGCTTTTTCTGCAGTGCTTCTATGGCCGACTGGCTGCTGCCGCTCGTGCTGGCTGTACTGGTCATTTGAGTGCTCACAGCGGACATCGAAATAGAAATGGACATGGCATGCTCATAAAAGTATTGTCTACAATTGAATTACGACAGCAGCAGGGCAGACTTGAGGCGGGGACCTCAAAATCTGCGCAATCACACTTTTATTGTTGAGCTGCATTCACCTGGAATAGACGAGCTTGCAATTTGTTTGATACCATACTATACTGATCCGTACTATGTTGCTGCTCAAAGAGTTACCCACCTCCAAAAGCCTGGAAAAGTTTGTGACCCGCTATCCTGGCGCAGACATTACGGCGATTTCTGACTTTGTCAGTATTTTGCGCGCCGCGTCGGATATTTCGACGGCGCTGGATGCGTTATTGGCCAGGCATGGCTTGCTGCAAGGACGCTGGTGGGTACTGGTGTTGCTGATGCGGCAGGATGACCTGACTTCTTCGCCTTCAGAACTGGCCGACAAAGCTGGCGTGACCAAGGCCACCATGACGGGTTTCATTGACGGGCTGGAGCGTGAGGGCCTGGTGTCGCGCTTTATGGATACCAGTGACAGGCGCAAATTCCTCATCCGGTTGTCGGTGGCCGGGCAGCAAAAACTCGATGAAGTCATGCCGGACTATGTACAATGCGTCACCCAGTTTATGAACGTCCTGGCCAAGGCACAAAGAGACACCCTGATTGCGGATTTGGCGACATTGGCCAGCCGCGTCGATTTGATTAAATAAACGGCGGCATCATTTTTTTAATTATTTAGTTTGATACCGTACTATTAATAACCATACTTTATGTCTCTGCCTTTCACCTCAACACTGACTGTTTTGTCGCTGCGTCAGCCCAGGCAGGTTGCGCGCAGTGCGGTCTGGCTCTTGGCGCTGTTGCTCAATGGGTGTCTCAACAGTCAAGGCATTGCGCCCGTGTCGCAGCCACTGCTACAGGATCAGTTAGCGCTGGGTAAAACCATTTCGGAGGCGCCTGTCATGGCGTGGCCGACCGAGCACTGGTGGCAGGTCTATGGGGATGCACAGCTCAACCGTCTGATTGAGAAAAGTCTGCATGACCATCCTGACCTGAAAAAAGCGACTGCCCGCATTGCTTTAGCCACTGCCATGGCGGAGCAGTCGCATGCGGCTACCTTGCCCAATATCGGTGGCAAAGTCAGCTCTTCACGCGAGCGGTTTACCGCGTTGAGCTTTATCCCCAAGCCGTGGGCAGGTCGCTTTAACTGGAACAACCAGGCGACCGTAGACATGTCCTACAACCTGGACCTGTGGAAACAGCAGAAATCGGCGTGGCTGGCGGCACTGGATGAAGCGCGGGTGGCGGATGCTGAAATGCAGCAGGTCAAGATTGAGCTCACGGCGGCGATAGTCAAAAATGAGATCCAGCTTGCGGCCGAATATCAATGGCGCGACCTGGCACAAGACGAGCTGGACGATTTGCGTCACGAGATTGCCATTGCCCAAAAAGCCCTGGCGGCCGGACTCAATACCCAACTCGCCCTGAGTCGTCTGGAGGCGAGGCTACCAGCGGCGCAGAACAAACTGGTATTGATAGATTTGCACCTGACCTTGCTCAAAAACCAGATGGCGGCACTAAGCGGCGAGGGGCCTGGCGCGGGCGAAAGCATTACCCGCCCGACCTTGCATTTGTCCGCCAGCGTTGGCCTGCCTGACCGCTTGCCCGCAAATCTGGTTGGCCGTCGCCCGGATATGGTGGCGGCCAGATGGCGGGTGGAGGCGGCACAGAAGCATATACAAAGTGCCAAAGCCGCGTTTTACCCGAATATCAATTTGCTGGGCTATGTCGGTTTTCAGGGACTGGCGTTTGCGAGTCTGTTTTCCAGTGCCGGTCTGGTGGGTAATCTGGGCCCAGCCATGACATTGCCGCTGTTTGATGGCGGCCGTCGACGCGCCAATCTATCCGCCGAAACGGCCTTATATGACATGGCAGTGGAGGACTACAACGCCACGCTGCTGAAGGCACTTGAGCGCATCTCCAGCCAGTTGTCGGTCATGCAAACGGTAGAGGCTGAAATGACAAATACCCGGCAAGCCCTGGACAAGAGCGAGCAGACCCATCGGCTGGCGCTGAAAAACTACCGCGCTGGACTCAGTAACCGGGTCGAGAGCCTGCAAACCAATCTGTTGGTCTTGCAGCAAAAAAACGTGCTGGTCGAACAGGAGGCCGCGCGCCTGGAGGCGTATGCGGCACTGATGCTGGCCTTGGGCGGCGGCGTGATGGAGGAGGCACATGCCACGCAGGCACGCCCTTAGGCAAGGTTGGCACGCGCTGGCGGCTGGCATTGCAATACTTGGCCAGGGGGGGCGGTGGCTGGCCATCTGTGCGCAACAGGCCGGACTGGACTGGTACCGGCAGGATTTCCCGCTCATCGGTTATTTGTTCAAGTATTTGCTCGCCTCGTGGCTGGCCTTATGGCTGGCCTTGAAAATGGAAATGGACCAGCCGGCGACGGCGCTGTTGACGGTGGTGATCGTCATGCATTTCCGCTCGGGCATGGTGATCACCAAGAGTTACTACCGCCTGATCGGCACGGGCATTGGTATCCTGTTTTCATTGCTACTGGTAGCCAGTTTTGCGCAGGACCGGTTCCCGTTTTTTATCGCGGCTGCGCTTTGGATAGGCTTGTGCACGGCGGGATCGCTGGTTTACCGCAACTTTCAATCGTATGGCTTTGTGCTGGCCGGTTACACACTGTGTATTGTCGGCTTGCCAGCCACGCTTACGCCCTTGCACACCTTTCAAATTGCTTCAACGCGCATGTCAGAAATCGGGGTGGGCTTGCTCAGTGCCAGCCTGGTGAGCGAGCTGGTGCTGCCGCAGCGCCTGTGGGAAACCATTCAGGCCGTGGTGCGTGGCAAGTTCCGTGATTTCAGTCTGTTGCTTGGGCAGCGCGATGCTGTTGGCCTGAATCAACCTGTGCTCAAGTTTATGCAAGACCTGTATCAACTGGAGTCTTTCCGGGCTTCGGCGCAATTTGAAACCGATGATGCGCGCGTGCATAGCACCACGATTAACCAGCTTAATCTGCAGTTTATGGCGGTTTCAACCACCTACATCGTCTTTCAGCGCCTGCAACAGCGGCTGCAGCGCAGTGGATGCAAGCATGAAGCCGAGGCTTTGCAGGCGTTGATGCAACCCCTGGCGACGGCGGTGTTGAGTAAAGGACAACCCGCCACAAGTGCGCCAGAGCTGACGCAATTGCAACAGGCGGTTGCCGCGTATCAGCAAGCGTTTGCTACCGCGTTTCAGCGGCAGAGGCAGGCCTTGTCGGTTCTGCCTGAGGTACAGCTGCTGACATTCGAGAGTGGGGCAGCGTTGTTGCAACGTCTGGCCGCCGAATTGGCCGCTTATCTGGACACCTATGTGTTGCTGGTGGCCAATCCGCGCAAGCGGCAAGTGGCCAGCCGCGAGTTTGCAGCCGCGCAGTTGCAGAGGCATATTGACTGGTTGCCGGTGGCAATTGCCGCGACACGTGGCGCACTCACCTTGCTGGTACTGGCCGTGCTCTGGATGACCATAGACTGGCCTTCCGGCATCCTGGCCATGACCCTGGGGGTGATTACCAGCACCTTGTTTGCGGGCAGCCCGACGCCGATGGCTACCTTGCGCCAGTTTACGCTTGGCGTGGTACTGGGCATTGTGCTGGTTTACCTGAGCAATGTGTTCTGGCTGACGGCGGCACACGACTACGTCATGTTGTGCATCGTGATTGCCCCGGCCATTTTGCTGACGGCCTGGCTCAGTGCCCGGCCTGCCACCGCACTTGTCGGGGCTGGGCTGGGCATTGCCTACTTTTTAATGGTTGGCTTTAACCTAGCGCTGGGTGATCTGCCGGTCAAATATTTCAATGATTCGATTGCGCTCATGATTGCGCTGGCGGTGTCCGCCATCCTGTTCAGCCTGACTGACTATGCCGCCAGCCCCTGGGCCAGGCGCCGCTTGCTGGCGCAATTGCGCGGGCTAGTGGTGGAGGCTTGCCTGAATACCACCATCACCGCGGCGGCGTTTGAAATGCGGGCACGCGACCTGATCCAGCGCTCAGGCGACCTGCATAGACCACAAGCGGCAGACAGCATCCACGTCGCAGAGGCATTGTGTGCGGCGCTGGAGATGGGCCATGCCGTACTGGCCTTGCGCACGGCAGCGGTGGCGTTGCCGGCGCAGCCGCAGCGATTAGTACAACATACACTGTTGCTGGTCGCACACGACTACAAACAGCCCAGCCGCAAACATCAGCAACAGGTCTTGCAGTGGCTGGATCACTTTTTGGTCTGGTTGCAAGGCGGTGAATATGCGCAGAGCTTGTCGCCGACGCAAGTGCAAAAGCTGGTAACGCAGTTACATTTTGTCCGGCTGGTGATCGACACCGAAATGCCTGCGCTCAGCCCTAGGTCCTTATGAAGGAGACGACACATGTGGCATGCATGGATTCCGCGTGAACTGACATTTCTGGATGCACATGTGCCGACGCTGTTCGTCGCCTTTTTGCTCGCCGCCGTGGTGGTCTGGCAGCTAGATCAATGGCTGGCGGCATGGGTGATTTACGAGCGGCTCTGGTACCCGGCGCTGTTTCGGGTGGCGCTGTTTTTTGGCTTGTTTTCGCTGTTTGGCTTGATGGTGTATTGAAAGGGAGACACATGCAAACGCAACGTATCTGGATGAAGGTCACCACAGGTGTACTGCGCGTAGGGATCACGCTAGGCATTGCCGTGGCAGCTGGCTGGTTGGCTTACACGTTGTGGGTGCGCTATACCGACTACCCATGGACACGGGATGGCCGCGTGCGCGCCGATGTGGTGAATATTGCCCCGGATGTGGCCGGGCTGGTGACGACGGTGCCAGTGCACGATAACCAGTATGTGCATCAAGGCGATGTGCTATTCCGCATAGACCCCCTGCATTATGCGCATGCCCTGGCCGAAGCCAAGGCCGTGGCCCAGCAGCGCAAATCGCTATGGGAGATGAAGCAGCAACAAGCCTTACGCCGGGCCCATCTGGATGATGAAGTCATTTCTCGCGAGAACCGTGAAGATACCGATTTGGGGGCGTTGGCGGCCAAAGCAGAATATGAGGCCGCGCTCGCCCAGGTCGAGAAAATCAAGCTGGACCTGGAACGTACCGTGGTGCGCTCCCCCGTGGATGGCTGGGTGTCGAACCTGCTGGTTCGGCCCGGCGATTTTGCCCAGGTCGGGGCGGCCAAGCTGGCAGTCATCGACCAGCACTCGTTCTGGGTCTATGGATATTTTGAGGAACACAAGCTGAGCATGATCAAGCCAGGTGACGCAGCCGACGTGCAGTTGCTGGGTAGCCACACCACGCTTAAGGGGCACGTGGAAAGCATTGCCCACGGCATTACCGACCGCGACAACCCTACCGACGTGCGACTGCTGGCCAATGTCAACCCGACCTTTAACTGGGTGCGGCTGGCACAACGCATCCCGGTGCGTATCCGGCTGGACCAGATTCCGGCAGGCCTGACGCTGGTCGCAGGCATGACGTGTTCGGTGGTCATCAACCCCTAGTACATTGCGCAACATGCAACAGAAGGGCGCGGCTCTGTTAAGATGAGAACTCATTGATGACAATCTAAGCGCATGCTTAAAGAAAAACCGCCTCAGGGACTGTGGTCCCTGCTCATTTCCATTCTCGCTTATCTGGCGCTGGCGCAAGCCGACAAAGTCATCACGCTCGGGCAGCCTGAGTCGCTCATCATTGCGGTCCTGTTTGTCTTGCTGATTATCAACCTGGCTTTTCAGTTATCGTTTCAGGTGGAATATGTCGCCGAACGGCTCAAAGAGCCTTATGGCACCATGATTCTTACCATCAGCGCTGTCATCATCGAAGTGGTGATTATCGTCATGATGCTCAGCCATACCTCCTCGACCACCTTGGCCAGAGATGCGATTTACTCCGCGGTGATGCTGGATATCAACGGCATTCTCGGCTTGTGTGCCATTGTCGGCGGCATCAAGTACGGCGAGGTCGAGTACAACGTCAACTCGGGCAATACCTATATCGTCATGATCATGACCGCGCTGGGCATCTCAATGGCCTTGCCCGCTTTTTTGCCGCCAGAGCACTGGCGCGTGTATTCCATGTTCACCATCGTGACCATGAGTGTGTTTTATGCCCTGTTTCTCAAAATGCAAACCGGGCGGCACCGCAATTACTTCAGCTACCGTGATCAGCACCAGGCCATGCTGGAACAGGGCCAGCCTGTGCCGGTGATCAGTACCAATGTCAAATTTTCTATTCTTTACATCCTGGCCGGCATCGTTACCATCGGCTTTCTGTCTGAAGAAATGAGCCTGCATATGGATGCGGGCCTGACTGGCAGCGGCGTACCGCCGATTGTGGCGGCGATTGTGGTTGCGATTATTGCGGCCAGCCCGGAAGTGCTCACCGCCTTAAAAGCCGCTGTCAATGACCGCATGCAAACCGTGGTCAATATTGCGCTCGGGGCTACCTTGTCTACCGTGATTTTGACGGTGCCGGTGATTGAAGCGATTGCGCTGATTGAGGACAGGCAGCTCATTGTCGGCTTGTCGCCCACGCAGATGGTGATGACGTTTTTGACTTTGATTGTGGCCACCATTAATCTGCATGATGGTGAAACCAATGCGATTGAAGGCATGACGCATTTTGTCTTGTTTATGGCGTTTGCCATGCTGGCATCCCTAGGCATGTGATGATTGACTTGTGATGATGGGCATGTGATGGTCTGTGTGTGATTTCCCGTTAAAAAAGAACTGTTATGAATGTCGTGCTTGAGCTGATTCAGCAATATGGCTTGCTGATTGTGTTTGCCAGTGTATTTCTGGAGCAGATGGGCTTGCCTTTACCGGCCTATCCCACCTTGCTGCTGGCCGGTGTCTTGATCGGCAATGGCCAGTATTCCTGGGCGGCCATGTTGCTGGTGGCGCTGGTGGCAGCCTTGCTGGCAGACTCCATCTGGTACCGCGCCGGGCGCAAATATGGCAAGCGCGTCATGGGCAAGTTATGCAAAATCTCCTTGTCGCCAGACACCTGTGTGCGACAAACCGAGGCGCTTTATCTGAAATTCGGCCCGCCCGCGTTGCTGGTCTGCAAATTTATCCCGGGCTTTGCCTCAATTTCGAGTGCGCTGGCCGGATCATCCGGCACGCCTTATTGGCTGTTTGCGCTTATGGATGGCCTGGGCGCGCTGCTATGGTCGGGCTCCGCATTGTGGTTGGGCAATCTGTTCAGTTCTGCCATTGACGAGCTGATGCTGACGCTGGTCGAAATGGGTAAATGGGGCACCGGGCTGGTTTTACTGCTGTTGACCGCGTTTATCGCGGTCAAATGGTGGGACCGGCAACGCTTTCTCAAAAGCCTGCGCATGGCGCGGATCAGTGTCGAAGAATTGCATACACTGATCGCCAGTGATGCGGCGCCGGTGATTCTGGATACGCGTGCCCCGCACTTGATAGAAGACGGCTGGATTCCGGGGGCGCAGTTTGTCACGCTGGAAGATGTGGACCAATTGACGCTGGATATTGATGAAGATGCGCCCGTTATTTTGTACTGCTCATGCCCGAATGAGGTCACCGCAGCCAAAGTGGCAAAAAAACTGATTCGGCGTGGCTATCGCAATATCCGCCCGTTAAGCGGCGGCATTGATGCCTGGCGGGATGCCGGTTTTGCCATCACCGCAGCAAAGGACGCGCATGTTTAATGTGGTTGGCATTGCCCTCAAACGGCCTTACACCTTTGTGGTGATGGCGCTGCTGATTCTGATTTTTGGTACTTTGTCTGCCCTGCGCAGCCCGGTGGATATTTTTCCGGATATCCGTATCCCGGTGGTAGCGGTGGCCTGGCAATACAATGGCTTGCCGCCAGATGACATGGCGGGCCGCATCAGTACGCTATATCAGCGCAGCCTGACCACCACCGTCAACGATATTGAGCATATCGAGGCCAATTCATACAATGGGTTTGCCATCGTCAAAATCTTTTTCCATATGGGCGTCAATATCGCCACCGCCAATGCGCAGGTGGCGGCGATTTCGCAAACAGTGACGCGGCAGATGCCCGCCGGCACCACGCCGCCGCTGATTCTTAACTATAACGCCTCCACGGTGCCCATCTTGCAGATTGCCTTGTCTGGTAAAGGGCTGACCGAGCAGAACCTGGCAGACCTGGGCCTGAATGCCGTGCGTATCCGGTTGGTCACGGTGCCCGGTGCGGGCGTGCCATTTCCCTATGGCGGCAAAAGCCGGCAGATCCAGATTGACCTGAATCCGGCCGCGTTGCAGGCCCGTGGCTTGTCGGCACAGGATATTGCCAATGCGCTGGCTGCGCACAATATGATCGTACCGGTGGGGACACAAAAAATTGGCAGCATTGAATACACGCTGAACCTGAATAATGCCGTCACTCAAATTGACGAGCTGTCCAATATCCCGGTCAAGGTGGTCAATGGCGCCACCGTCTATATGCGTGATATCGGCCAGGTTCGTGATGGCAACCCGCCACAAACCAATATCGTGCATGTGGATGGCAACCGTTCGGTGCTAATGACCATCCTCAAAAACGGTGCCATCTCAACGCTGGATATTGTCGATGGCATCAAGGCCAAACTGGAAGAAATCAAGCCTGCCCTGCCTGAGACGCTGGTGGCAACGCCGATCAACGATCAGTCGCTGTTTGTGCGTGCGGCGATTGAAGGCGTGGTGTTTGAAGGCGTGCTGGCGGCGGTGCTCACCAGCCTCATGATCCTGCTATTTTTGGGCAGCTGGCGCTCGTCGCTGATCATTGCCACCTCCATCCCCTTGTCTATCCTGGGGGCGGTGATGGGACTGTCGGCCATAGGCGAGACGCTCAATATCATGACCCTGGGCGGCCTCGCCCTGGCGGTAGGTTTGCTGGTCGATGAGGCCACCGTGACCATTGAAAATATTAACTGGCACCTGGAGCAAGGCAAGCCGGTCGAGCAGTCCATCCTCGATGGTGCCGCACAGATTGTGACGCCTGCGTTTGTGTCGCTGCTGTGTATTTGTATCGTGTTTGTGCCCATGTTTTTTCTCGAGGGCGTGTCGCGCTTTTTATTCGTGCCCATGGCCGAAGCCGTCATGTTTGCCATGGTCAGCTCGTTTATTTTGTCACGGACCCTGGTCCCGACCATGGCCAATTACTTGCTCAAACCACATGTCGCAGGTGAACACCGCCCAGCCAGCCGCAATCCGCTGGTCAGGTTCCAGCAACACTTTGAAACCCACTTTGAGCAGCTCCGGCAGGGCTATCATGGCTTGCTGAGCCTGGCGATTGCCCACCGCCGACTGTTTATGATCGGCTTTATGTTGCTGGTCATGCTGTCATTTTTATTATTGCCCGGGCTGGGGCGTAACTTTTTTCCGGCGGTGGATAGCGGCCAAATCCTCATGCATGCCCGCGTACCGGTGGGCACCCGTATTGAAGACACCGCCAACCGTTTTGCCCGGATACAGGCAGCCATCAAACAGGTGATCCCGCCCGAGGAAATCCTCACCATTGTTGATAATATCGGCATGCCGATCAGCAGTATCAATATGACTTATAACAACACCGGCCTCACTGGCGCGCATGATGGCGATATCCAGATTGCGCTTAAGCCGGAGCATGCGCCGACGGCTGAATATGTCCGCACCTTGCGTGAAGTCTTGCCCAAGCAGTTTCCGGATACCACTTTTTCGTTTCCACCGGCGGATATCGTCAGCCAGATCCTTAACTTTGGCTCACCGGCGCCGATTGACATCCAGATTCGCGGCGGCAAGCTGGCCGAAGATTTTGTCTATGCCAACCAGTTGCTGGCGCGCATCCGCGCAGTGCCGGGTGTGGTCGATGCGCGTATCCAGCAGTCGCGTCGGCGTCCCGGTTTTGACATTACCGTCGATAAAACCCGTGCGCAGGAGCTGGGCATCAGTACGCGCGACGTCACCAATAGCCTGGTGGTGAACCTGGCGGGCAGTTCGCAAGTCTCCCCGACCTATTGGTTGAACTCTGCTAATGGCGTCACTTACCCGATTGTGCTGCAAACCCCGCAATACCAGCTCGATAGCCTCAACACGCTGGCCAACCTGCCGATAGGTGGCGCGGATGCGCCGCTGCAGACATTGGGTGGGTTGGCAACATTTAAACGCAGTGTCGGCAATGCTGTCATCAGCCAATATGATATCCAGCCCATGGTGCAGATTCATGCCAGCACGCAGGACCGCGACCTGGGGGCGGTGGCCGCCGATATCCGCAAGATTCTGGAGGACACGCAAGCGCAAGTGCCTAAAGCAGCCAGCGTGGTGATGCTGGGCCAGGTGCAGACCATGCAAAGCGCATTTACCGGCCTGTTCTTTGGGCTGCTGGGCGCCATTGTGCTGATTTACCTGCTGATTGTGGTTAATCTGCAATCCTGGAGTGACCCGTTTGTGATTATTTCAGCTTTACCAGCGGCGCTGGCCGGTATCGTCTGGATGTTGTTTGTGACTTTCACTCCTTTGTCGGTGCCCGCCCTGACCGGCGCCATCATGTGTATGGGGGTGGCGACGGCCAATAGTGTGCTGGTGATCAGTTTTGCCCGCGAACGGCTGGCCGTCTTGCAAGATGCGACTGCTGCGGCGCTGGAGGCGGGGTTCGTCCGCTTTAGGCCGGTACTCATGACCGCGCTGGCCATGGTCATCGGCATGACCCCCATGGCTTTGGGCCTGGGCGAGGGCGGCGAGCAGAATGCGCCGTTGGGCCGGGCTGTGATCGGTGGCCTGCTGTTTGCCACCGTCGCCACCCTGCTGTTTGTGCCCGTTGTCTTTAGTGCGATTCATCAAAAACGACAGGCTTCCCCTGAGGCAAGTGTTTCAGGGCCAGTCAGTGATTCAGGAGACCCTATCCATGAGTAATCCACCCACGGCCAGCCGGGGCCTCAAGCTGGCAGGCCTGATCTTGGCCCTGATCGCCAGTGGCATTGTGATTGCGGGCATCAGCAGCCGTCACAGCCATGACGCCAGCGTCAAGGCCTGGACCGACCAGCAGTCGATTCCGACGGTCAGTATCCACACGCCTGCACAGTCTGACCAAGGGGGCAGCCTGATCTTGCCAGGGCGATTTGAGGCCTACGCACGAGCACCGATCTATGCGCGCGTCAGTGGCTATCTCAAATCCTGGAAAGCCGATATCGGCACGCGGGTGAAAAGTGGGCAATTGCTGGCCGAGATCGAGACGCCGGATCTGGATCAGGAATTGTTGCAAGCCAAAGCCGATCTCGCCAGTGCGCAAGCCAATGTGGCACTGGCAGAAACCACGGCCAAGCGCTGGCAGGAGATGCTAAAAACGCAGTCGATTGCCCGTCAGGCGGTGGATGAAAAAGTGGGAGACTTGCAAAGCAAGCAGGCGATCGTGAAGGCGGCCGAAGCCAATGTCAACCGGTTGCTCGCCCTCAAAAGTTTTGCCCGTATCGTGGCGCCGTTTGACGGCTCAGTGACAGCGCGCAATACCGACACTGGCGCGCTGATTAATGCGGGCAGTAGCAGTGCGACGGTGTTGCCGCTCTTTGAAGTGTCCAACACACGCAAGTTGCGCCTCTATATCAATGTGCCACAAAATTATGTCGGTCAGATCCGGACCGGTGACAAAGCCAGGTTTACCGTACCGGAAGCCGCGGGTGAAGCGTTCGAGGCCACGATACAATCAACTTCAGGTGCGATCAATGCGTCCTCTGGTACAACGCTGGTACAGTTACTGGTGGATAATGCGGCGGGCCGTTTTTTGCCTGGGGGCTTTGCCAATGTCAATCTGCTATTCAATGATGCCGTCGCGCGCCTGAGCATTCCTGCCAGTGCACTGATTTTTGACCAGAATGGCCTCAAGGTGGCTACCGTTGGTAAAGATCGCAAGGTGACTTTAAAAACGATTACCATTGCGCGTGACCTGGGTAAGCAACTGGAAGTGCAGTCTGGACTGACAAGCACGGATATGGTGGTAGAAAACCCGCCAGATGGTCTCAACGATGGGGATCAGGTCAATATTGCCATGAGGGCCGCAGCAGAAAAATGATGATGGCGTAAATCTCCCAATCCAGTTTATCTGAGCCTGGAAAGGCTAGCGAGTAAACACTAACCAGCCGCTTAATGCCGCAGCAGAGACCGCCAGGAACAAGTTGACTGCCGGTGGCAGCCAGTAAACGTGACCACGTGGTTTTTCCTGTGTGCTGAGCGATTGGTAAAACAGCAGAAATTGGATGGCAGACAAGATTGCCGTACAGGCCCCCAGCAGAATAAATCCAACCCCGAGATAGAGCGATAACATGCTTTGGGAGGGCGACACTGGCTGCCCCTGTGCCATGAGCTGCATAAACAAGCCAAAACGCTCAATCACAAAGCCCAGCCCCATCAGGGCAATGGCTGAACGTTGCCAGGCCAGCAATGTCCGTTCTGCCGCAAAATAAACCCGTGGGTCATCGAGGTAAGACATGTGCTGGATTCTCCTGTTTCATGATGTCATCATTCAACGTGGCTTAGGTCTGTCGCTGGGCCATGATCACGCCTGGCACTTGCTTGAGCCTTGCCAGCAAGTGCTCTAGCTGGTCGAGGTCAACCAGTTCCACCGTAAAGTGCATGAGCGCCACATGGTTGCGGCTGAGCGTGTTCGCTTTTGTGGTATTGATTTTTTCACGCGCAAACAGCTCGCTGATGTCACGCAACAATCCCTGACGGTCATTCGCTTCCAGCACAATATCCACTTCGTATACGCCAGATTGTTTATTGCCCCATTGCGCATTGAGCAGACGGTTGTGGCGTGTCTGGTCGAGCCGCGTAATAAACGAGCACGCCTGGCGGTGGATGGTCACACTGTGGTTGCGCGTCAGATACGCGACTATCGGTTCTGGCGACACCGGCTTGCAGCATTTGGCCATGGTGGTTTGTACATTGCCTATGCCTTCAATCATAATGCCCGCATGGTTCACCTGAGAGGCGCTGGGGCGCTTGATGATGGCTGGCGCATTGCCTTGCGCAACCGGTGTCAATTCCCCCTGAATGGTGATGGCAATCTGGTGTTCGCTGATATCGCCGCGGCCAATCGCTGCCAGGCAATCTTCCAGTTTCTGGAACTGCAGTTTTTGTGCTACTTTTTCAAGCGGCAGGCTGCTGGCTCCGGCCCGGTGTAACTCTTTGTCCAATTTAGCCCGGCCCTGGGCGACGTTTTCTTCAAAATGCTGGTATTTAAACCAGTGGCGAACCTTGGCGCGCGCACTGGCACTTTGCAAAAAGCCGAGCGCAGGGTTCAGCCAGTCTCGGCTGGGGGCGCCATGTTTGGCGGTCAGGATTTCCACCCGCTGGCCGTTTTCCAGCTTGGTATGCAAGGGGACGATCTGTCCGTCGATTTTCGCGCCGCGGCTACGATGACCCAGGTCTGTGTGTAAAGCGTAAGCAAAGTCTATGGGGGTGGCACCTTTAGGCAAGTCCATGACTTTGCCTTGTGGTGTCAGCACATATACTTTGTCCTGCAATAACGCATTGTTGAATTGCTCCAGCAAATCACCGTGATCAGCGACCTCATCCTTCCAGGACAGGATCTGGCGCAACCAGGCAATTTTTTCGTCGAATTTCGCGTCGGATTTTCCACCTTCCTTATAGCGCCAATGTGCGGCAACGCCCAGCTCGGAATGCTGGTGCATTTCAAACGTGCGGATCTGCACCTCCACTGCAAGGCCACGAGGGCCGCTGACAGCGGTGTGCAGTGACCGGTAGTTGTTGCTTTTGGGGCGGGCAATATAGTCATCAAACTCACCGGGAATCGGTTGCCACAAGTGATGCACCAGGCCAAGTGCGGTATAGCAGTCCTTCACATCTTGCACCATGATGCGTACCGCACGCACATCATACAGCTGGTTAAATTGCAGATGCTTGCTACGCATTTTTTTCACGATGCTGTAGATGTGTTTTGGCCGCCCGCTCACTTCCCCCTGAATGCCCGCTTGGGTCAGTTCATGCTGCAGCTGCTGCACGACCTCTGCAATATACTGTTCACGATCCACACGCCGTTCGTCCAGCATTTTCGCCACTTCTTTATACAGCTGCGGTTCGAGGTAGCGTAAGGATAAGTCTTCGAGTTCCCATTTGAGTTGCCACACGCCCAGGCGGTTGGCCAGCGGGGCAAAGATACTCTGGTTCTCGCGGGCAATCTGCACTTGTTGCTCAGGGCTGGCGCCAGACAAATGCCGTAATAACTGGGTACGCTCTGCCAGCTTGATCAACACGACCCGGATATCTTGCACCATGGCCAATAGCATTTTGCGCAGCGCTTCCAATTGTTGCGCGCGGTCATTCTGTTTGTGGTCCGCTTTGGCGTCCGCATGGTGCAAGCCATCCATTTCACTCAAGGCATGGATCTGTGACATGCGCGAAATACCCTCTATCAGACTGACAACGCACGGATTGAAGCGGGTAGATAAGTGGACGGACCAGTCATCAAGAAAGTCTGGCGCGGCATACAGAATGCAGGCAGTCAGGCTGTCTGCATCCATGTGGATATCCGAGAGGGTAGAGGCCGTTTCTAAGGCATGTTGCAATAGGGGATAACGGTTGATGGCATGGTGTTGCGCATACAGAGACGCTGCCAGCTCAGCCGCCTGCCGTATTTGTGTCAATTCATCAGCCGTAAACCGTTGCGCTAAGGAATCCATCCACAAACTGAGTGCCTGTGGATCAAGTACAGTGGGCGTGTGAGTAGAGCGGTGACCAGAAACCATGCCCTATTATCGCCGCTATCCCCAGGCAGCGTAAAGATAAAACACGTCCTGACGTATGGATCAGGACGTGTACCCGCAGCGGAAGGTGGTGTCCGCTGCCAGGGTTGAATGGATATTAAGCGATCATACTGATGCCAAGCACCGTTGCCAGCGCAATGCCGATGGCCAGCAGCAGGAAAATAAAGAAAAATACCTTGGAGATGGTGGCCGCGCCCGACTCAACGCCTCTAAACCCCAAGAGCCCGGCGATAAATGAAATGACCAGAAACAAGAGTGCGTAATAAAGCATGTTCGACCTTTCCCAATTGGTTAAATACATGCTCATGATAAAAAAAGCCTGGCATGCGCACTATCAGCCTCTGTCGTGACTGCCAGTCAGAAAAGGCTGACGCAGCGCGCAGTCGGATCATGCGTGATTGACAAGTATAAAAGTGCTTGGCGAGCGTCAAAATGCGCGTATATTATTTCAAATCAAAAATAGGCAAGTCCGCCAGTGTGAATGGCAGAGTGCAAATGAGTTAACCTGCAGGAGGGCGCAGTCATGGGCGGGATCAAACAGTGTCGAGCAGCCTGGCTGGTCACAGGAAGTTGCCTGTTTAGTCTTTGGTGGCCGGTCTCTTTTGCACTGGCTTCCAGCGATAGTGCCAAAGTGATCAGTGCCATGACGGTGACTGAGGATAAGCACGGTAGCAAATCCACAAGCAAGCCTGCCGTCATTGCGCTGGTGAATCTGGATGAGGTGTCGCCTGACTGCCAGCAGCAAGTCACCATGGCCAGAATCAAAACCGTGGCCTATAGTGAAAGTGGCATGACGCCTGAGAAAATCAAGTTTGACTGGCAAGGCAATGCGCTGGACGTGGCCACTAATGTCGGCGAAAACCCGATATTGACGCTAGAAGAGATTCAGGCCGCCCACCAGTTTATCCGCGTCGGCAAGCAGTACCTGATTCATTTTCAGCTGTGTTCTGATGGTCAGCAACGCAGCCTGATTAATTTATATGCCACGCTGAATCCGCCGAGTCGGCCAGCACGTAAAATCAAATCGTAAGATCGTTCTCCCTATCAAGATGGAGCATGATGCCAGGGTGGGTTGGATGGCCAGCAACCGCTCGCTTTCAGCCCATACTGTTCCCAGCATAGTGCATCAGACCTAGCGAAGTGCATCACACCTTAGCTCAGCTTGGCCGGGCCGCCAGCGTCTGGCCGTTGAAACCGCACCCTCATCAACGTGCCTATGCCCTGTGCGCCAGCGCTAACGGTGATGCTGGCACTATGCAGCGCCACAATCTCCTTGACGATGGACAAGCCCAAGCCACTGCCTTCCTGTGAATGGTTGAGCACGCGGTGAAAGCGTTCAAACACCATGGCATGCTCTTCTTCCGGGATGCCGATACCGTTGTCTTCCACCTGGATTTCCGTCCATTTTTCCTGGGCAATCACAGACAGCGTCACCTTGCCCCCTTCCGGTGTATAGCGCACCGCATTGTCCAGCAGGTTGACCAGCAGAATCTTCAGGCGTTGCTTGTCGGCATGGATGGTGAAGTCTGGCAAAGGCCCGGCACCACTGGATTCCAGTCCCAGATCTATATTTTTTTTCAGTGCAAAATGAATCACTTCCACGCAGGCATCTTGGGCCAGGGCCAGCAGATTGACAGGTTTGAGCGCAATCACGTTAGCGGCTTCAGGCTGGTTATTTGACAGCCGCAACAACTGGTTGACGATATGTGTGAGCTTGCTCACGCTTTCGCTGATCATGCCCAGCTGGTGTTGAGACTGGTCCTTGGCCTTCTCATGGCGCAATGCCAGCTCCAGTTGCGCCTGTATGCCCGCCAATGGGGTACGCAATTGATGGGCGGCATCGGCAATAAACTGGTTCTGCGCCAGGATGGCGTTATTGAGCCTGCCCATGAGCAGATTGATCGAGTTGATCAACACCATGGCCTCTTCGGGCACGTTGTTGAGCATGACCGGGTCCAGTTGCGTGCTGGAGCGTTTGGCGATCTCTTCGTTGAGCTCGTGCAGTGGCCGTAGACCCTTGGTCACCCCGGCTAACAGCATGACACTGCAGACCAGCAGCAGGAGCAACTGTGGCAGGACGATGGCAAATAGAATCCGGCTGCGCAAGTCATTACGTTTGTGCACGGTTTCGGCAATCAACACAGAGTACATGAGCGGCTGGTTCTGACGATCGACGATCGTGCTTTTCTGATTAAGCAATCGCACGACCTCGCCATGCGCTCTGGCATAGCGTAAATGACGATGATTCAAGCTGTCCTTGTGTTTAAAGGGCAGTGTCGGGTCGCCACTTAAATAATGGCCTTGCGCGTCGTAAATCGCAAAATAGGTTTTATCATCCTTGTCTGAAAAAAGCACTGTTTGTGATTCCGTGCTCATTCTGAAATTTTCCGGGGTCTTGCCGGATTCGCTGATCATGGCGATCACGTCATTGGCAATATCCTCCAGCATCTCATCAAACGATTGCTCAATAAAGTGGCTTCCTACCTTGTACAAAATGGTGGTGTCCAGCGGCACCAGGATGAACATGGGGATGGTCACCCACAAGAATAACTGTTTGCGCAGGGTGCGGCCCTGGCTCAATTTGAACAGTCGATTCATGGATTTTTTTGTTCCATGATATAGCCCAGACCGCGTACGTTGGAAATGCAGACCTCGCCGTCGCCCAGTTTTTTGCGCAAGCGGTGCACATAGACCTCAATCGCATTCTGGCCGATATCCTGTTCCCAGTTGCACAGGCTTTCAATCAGCGCCTCTTTGGTCACCAGCTTGCCGCATTTATTGGCCAGGGTTTCCAGTAAGGAAAACTCGCGTGGCGACACACTGAGTTTCTCGCCCTTGAGGTGAACGCTATGCTCCTTGGTGTCCAGTTCCAGTGGACCTATCGTAATCTTGGAGGAGTAGTGCGCATTCACGCGCCGGATCTGGGCACGGATTCTGGCAGCCAGCTCGGGCAGTCTGAATGGTTTGATCAGGTAATCATCCGCGCCCATGTCAAAGGCGTTGACGATATCATCCGGGTTGTCATTCGCTGTTAGCACGATGATAGGGACGGATTGTTTGCTGTTGCGCAAGCGCTGAATGACTTCAAAGCCGGTTAAAAACGGCAACCCCAAATCCAGTAACACCAGATCATAGGTTTGTGCTTGTGCCGCCAGTACACCGTCCTTGCCATTTCTGAACCAGTCAACCGCATAGGTTGCATTGACTAGCGATTGCACGACGGCATCACCGAGTACCACATCATCCTCAACCAACAAAATACGCATTCATCTGAGTCCTGCTTCAAGATTACTGCTAGCTTGCCTCATGCCTACTTACAGCTTGCTTACATCAATTTGGCCACTGAATGACTGTAAGTGTTTCGTAAGAATTTGACTGCATGATGACGCCGTAACCAAGATTGACTGGTAGGCGCAACAGGAGAGGCCTGCTGTTCGGACCAGATTGCTGTTGTCGAAAAATAAGGAGAGGGTGATGTTATTTATTGTGGATTTTGATGGCACCATTTCAAAGTCGGACACGATTGATGCCTTGCTGGAGAAGTTTGCCGATGACCGTTGGCAGCAGTATGAGCAGTCGTGGCTGGCGGGCGAGATCGATGCCGTCACCTGCATGAGCAACCAGTTGGCGCTGGTTGAGGCCGATCACATTGCCCTCGAAAGTTTTTTCCGCACCATAGAGCTAGACCGTAGCTTTTGCCAGTTTCATAGCTTTGCCCGCCAGTTTGCGCGTGTGGTGATTGCCAGCGATGGCCTGGATCATGCGATCAAGGTTTCCATGCAACATTCCGCCTTTCCTGAGCTGCCGGTGTTTGCCAATCGCCTGAACTTTGAACCCAAAGGCATCCGCATGACTTTCCCTAACCGTCAGCCTGATTGTGCGGGCGGCAACGGCAATTGCAAATGTGCGATTGCCACGGCCCAGCGCGCCTATCCTGGCGAAAAAGTGGTGTTGATCGGCGATGGCAAGTCAGACGCCTGTCTGGCCAAACGCGCTGATGTGGTATTTGCCAAAGGCTCACTGGTCAAGCATTGCGAAAAAAACCAGATTCCTTTTATTCCGTTTTCTACCTTTGACGATGTCGTGGCCGTCTTGCAAGACTGGCCCGAATGTCAGATTTCAACCACCCTTACCCACCAAACAGCCTAGTGAGGCGATTTCATTATGGACCAAAAAATTATAGAAATTCTTGATAAGAACAATCAGTACTGTTCACATGGTGACACGGTGAACTATGCCGATCCCCCGAAAGTGTTTGAGGGCTGTGATGGCAGCTTTTTGTATGACGAAAAAGGGGTGAAATACCTCGATTGGCAAATGTGGTATTCCGCTGTCAATTTCGGCTACAAAAATGAGCGCATTGCCAATGTACTGAAGAAGCAGATTGATACCTTGCCTCAACTGGCCAGCCAATACCTGCACAAGGAAAAAGTCGAGCTGGCAGAAATCATCTGCCGCTACATGGAAGAAAAGTATGGGGTCAAAGGTCGCGTTCACTTCAACGTCGGCGGGGCACAAGCGGTTGAAGACTCCTTGAAAGTGGTGCGTAACCATACCGGTAAAACACATCAGTTTGCATTTATGGGCGGTTACCACGGCCGTACACTGGGCGCCTCTGCGATTACTTCCAGCTACCGTTACCGCCGCCGGTTTGGCAACTTTGCTGACCGCGCGCACTTTGTGCCGTATCCATACTGCTTCCGTTGTCCGTATGACATGAAAGTGGAAACTTGCGATACCTATTGCCACAAAGAGTTTGAAAAACTGTTTGAAACCGAATACCAGTCTTTCTGGGATGAAAAATCCAAACAGTGTGAATTTGGCGCGTTTTATATTGAGCCTATGCAGGGGACCGGCGGCTACATTATTCCGCCTGAAGGATATATGCAAAAGCTGCAAGCTTCACTGAAAAAACGCAATGTGTTGCTGGTGGCCGACGAAATTCAGATGGGCGTTTACCGTACCGGTAAATTGTGGTCCTGGGAAAACTTTGGCATCGTGCCGGATATTTTTGTGTTTGGTAAGGCGATCACCAACGGCCTGAATCCGCTGTCCGGCATCTGGGCGCGTGAAGAATTGATCTCGCCTGAAAAATTCCCACCAGGCTCAACCCACTCTACTTTTGCCTCGAATCCGCTCGGCACTGCCGTGGCGCTCGAAGTGTTGAAGATGACGCAAGAGTCTGATTTTGAGCCGCATGTGCGTCAACGTGGTGCGCATTTCCTCAAACGTTTGCATGAGCTGAAGTCGCGCTGGAAATGCGTGGGCGATGTCAGCGGTCTGGGCCTGGCGCTCAGAATCGAGTTGTGCGAGAGCGACGGTTTCACCGCGAGTCGTGCCCTGGCTGACCGCATGTTTAACGAAGGCCTGAAAGGCGATTTGCTGATCGGTGACAAGCAGTATGGCTTGGTGCTGGATATCGGTGGCTACGAGAAAAACGTGATTACGCTGGCGCCTTCGCTGATGATTACCGAGGAAGAAATCGACCTGGGTATCCAGCTGTTTGAAATGCTGCTCAAGCGTTGCGGAGCAGAGTAACTTGCTTGAGATGGAAGTGGTCGCTTACGATTTTGATGGCAGCATTCAGGCGCAGCTGGCCATGCTGAACGCGCAAGGGGTGCAGCCGGTGCTGCATGCCATGCGCCAGCATGAAACGGCGACGCGCCTCTGGGCGTCGGCCAAGGCGTTTGCCGCCATGGCCAGCCAGTTGCGGCCGCGCACAAGCCTGCCGCAATTTTCGCTGATCGGTTCCGGCGACTACCACCATATCTCACTGGCCTTGATTGCGCGTTTTGAAACGCCGTTGACGGTGGTGCTGTTTGACAATCATCCTGACTGGATGCAGCCACCGCATCAGTATCATTGTGGCACCTGGGTCTATCAACTGGCCCGTTTGCCACAGGTCAAGCGCGTGATCATCGTCGGCCTCGAAAGTGGCGATATTGATCATGATCAGTTTAAAAAAGGCGATGTAGAAAGCTTTTTGCAGCAAAAAATCATTTTGTTGCCTTATCGCAAGGTGCAGGTGAATGCGCCGCAGCCCCTGTTTTTGCACAGCAAGCTGGCGCAAGACCTGACGACAGGGATTCAAGAGGTGCTGTCGTACATAGACACTGAGCAGGTCTATATCAGCATTGATAAAGACTGCCTGCAAGCGGCAGACGCCAAGACCAACTGGGAGCAGGGGAGTCTGCCTCTGGCCACCGTCACCGCCGTCATTCAGTCGCTCAGCCAGCATAAACAGCTCATAGGTGCGGATACGGTGGGCGACTTTTCGCCGGTGCGGTTCCGTTCACCACTCAAATGGATCGCCTCTTATTTAGACCGCAAAGTGCATCCGCGTGAGGCTGTGCAGGTTGCCGCCCAGGTCAATGCCGCTGCCAACCTGCGCTTGTTGCATGCCCTGAAGGGGGGCGCATGATGATACATACCGGCGCATTATTTGTTGCAGCCGTCCTGCTGGATACGCTGGGCACCACCTTGTTTAAGCTGGGTGCCATGCAACCGGCGACCACGGTAGAAACTTCGCCGATGGCGCTGTTGCGGTCTTGCCTGACCCGCTGGCATGTGCCGGCCGGCTTGCTGGTCTACGTGGTGGAATACGTGATCTGGATTACCTATTTATCCGCTTCTTCGCTGAGCCAGGCTTTTCCGATGTATAGCATCACTATTGTATTGATCATGCTGGTGTCACGACTGGCGTTAAATGAACAGATTGGCATGAAGCGCTGGCTGGGGGCCTTGCTCATTGTGGCCGGCGTTGGGTTGTTAGGGAGCAACACATGAACACATTGCAACAACTGATAGGCGAAAACGGCTTCTGGCTGCAACAGTCAGAACACGCCGTATTACTGGTCCACGGTTTGACCGGCACGCCTGCAGAAATGAAACATTACGGCAAGCAAATCGCCCGCAAAGGCCTGTCTGTGGTGTGCCCGGTGCTGGCCGGGCATTGTGCCTCGGTGCAGGAGCTGAGCCGCACCCGCTGGCAAGCGTGGTTTACCTCGATTGAAACCGTCTTTCTCGAGATGCGCAAACATTATAAAAGTGTGTTTGTTTCAGGCCTGTCTATGGGCGCCCTGATTGCCTTGCTGGTGGCTGCCAAACACGGCAAAGAAGTGGCTGGCGTGGTGCTGTTGTCGGCGACCTTTGTCTATGACGGCTGGAATATCCCCCTGTTCAAGCAACGCTTTTTGTTGCCCTTGGTGCTGTATTCGCCCTTGCGCTATGTCATGCAGTGGGAAGAAACCGCGCCTTATGGCATCAAGTGCGAACGTACGCGCGCCATGGTGGCAGCCGTGCTTGAAAACAAAGATGCCCGTACCTCGGAAAAAATCGGCTATTTCAAGACCCCGGCCACGGTCATCTACCAGAGTGTCAAATTGATCCGCGCAGCGCGCAAGCAGTTGCCACAAGTCACTTGCCCGGTATTGATTGTGCATTCGACCGAGGATGATATGGCCAGCCTTAAAAATGCCTATCTGGTAGAAAAAGAAATTGCCAGCAAGCATGTGGAAACCTTTTATATCGGCGATACCTACCACGTGGTGACACTGGACAAGCGCAAGGATGATATCGCCAGACGCAGTGCAGAATTTTGTTTGTCCGTGATTAACGCCTGATCACTAGAAGTGAGATAAGTAAGGAGTGCTTATGCAGAATACACAGAATACATTTGAAGTCGTCAGCGGCCTGATCGCCAGCAAGCTGGAGATAGACCAGAAGACGATTACACCGCAAAGCAAGCTGGTCGACCTTGGCCTGGACTCGCTGGATATTTTTGACATTATCTTCCAGGCTGAAGATCAGTATGGCATCAAGGTGCCTAACCCTTCAGAAGAGATTGCCACCGTAGAAGATGTGGTGTGCATGCTGGACGACTTGCTCAAGACCGAGGCCAGCGCATAATGAGCATGCCGCGCCGGGTGGTGATCACGGGGGCGGGCATCGTTTCGCCGCTAGGCAACGATGTGACGACCTTTCAACAAAACCTGTTGAATGGGGTGTCAGGCATTGGTGCGCTCAAGGCCGAGTTTGCCGAGCAACTCGAAACGCGGATTGCTGCCCAGTGCCAGTTTGAGCCAGAGCAGCATTTCAGCCGCCAGGAGCTAGCCTTGCTCGACCGCGTCAGCCAGTTTGCTTTGCACAGTGCCGAGCAAGCCTTGCAGCAGTCTGGTATCGATTTGGCTGCCTTCAGTCCAGACGCGCTTGGTTGCTTTATCGGCACCGGCATGGGCGGCGCCGCCGCCACAGAAGAAGGCTATGCGCGCTTGTTCAAGCAGGGCCTGAACCGGCTCAAACCGTTTACAGTACTCATGGCGATGAACAGTGCGGCTGCTTCGCAAATTGCGACCAAATACCAGTTCGCAGGCCCGAATCAAACCATTTCCACCGCATGTTCTTCTGCCGCGATTGCCATAGGCGAAGCCGCCAAACAGATTGCCTTCGGCCGCTGTGAAGCGGCGCTGGCCGGCGGCAGTGAAGCCTTGCTCACCTTTGGCACCATCAAGGCCTGGGAGGCATTGCGTACCCTCGCCAAAGAAGACCCGCAAGCCGCTGCAGCCTCCTGCAAACCGTTTTCTGCCGATAGAACGGGCCTGGTACTCGGTGAAGGTGCGGCTGTGTTCGTGCTCGAAACCTACGAGCATGCCAGTGCGCGCGGCGCGCATATTCTGGCGGAAATCGTCGGTTTTGGCACGTCAAATGACTTTAGCCATATGACCCAGCCTTCGGTCGAAGGTCAGGCCCTGGCCATGCAAAAAGCCTTGCAAGATGCCGGCCTCAACCCTGAGCAGATCAGCTATATCAATGCTCACGGCACCGGCACCCAGCTCAACGATGTAACCGAGACCCGTGCGATCAAGCAAGTGTTTGGTGAGGCGGCGGCGCAGATTCCGGTCAGTTCCACCAAATCCATGCATGGTCACTTGATGGGCGCTGCGGCCGCGGTCGAGTTGGTCGCCTGCATTGTCGCCTTGCAGCAAAACACCTTGCCGCCCACCATGCATTTGCACACCCCGGACCCGGAATGTGATTTGAATTACGTGGCCAACCAGGCGCAACCCGTTCAGCATCTCGAGTATGTCATGAGTAACTCATTTGCCTTTGGTGGCACCAGCGGTGTCCTTATTTTGAGAAAGATCTAATCATGCAAACTGCCTTATATATGGATTCCAACCTCAGTGCCGAAACGCCTGTGTTTGATGTGGAAGTGGGCTACAGTGCCGCCAAGTTTCCCGAGGAAACCTGGAAAACACTGTTAAAGGATGATCTCGAAGGCTACCGCTTGCATCTGGCGTTTGACTCCGCCAATGTGCAGGGCTTTAAAACCGGTTACCTGGCGGTCAAGAAAAATCAGGTCATTGTTTGCCTGGCGCCGTTTTTTATCACCGATTACAACCTGGATACCACGGTGCAAGGGCGCCTGAAACCCTTGCTGCAAAAAGTCCGCGAGCGTATTCCTTTCCTCATGCGGGTCAAATTACTTTGCGTCGGTTCGCCGATCACCGATGCCTGCAAAATGACCTTGCATCCTGACTATCCGTTTGATCCGGCCATGATGCAGGCCCTCAATGCGCAGTTGCAAAAAATTGCCGCCAAAGCTGGCGCCTCGGTGATTGCCTTTAAAGATGTGCTGGCACGTGACCTGCAAAAAGTGGGTGCCCCGCTCAATGCGTTGGGCTACAGCACGCTCAGAAACATGCCGGTCGCCGTCAATCAGATCGCATTTGACTCGATGGAGGCCTACTTCGCCAGCCTGAGTTATGCCACGCGCAAAGACCTGCGCAGAAAGCTCAAAAAACGCTCGCAAATTGAAATCCGCGAAGTGCAGGGCATGCCGTCCAATCTGGACGAAATCTACCAGCTGTATCTCGAAACCTATGAGCGCAGCGAATTGAAGTTTGAAAAACTGACCAGCAGCTTTTTTGAGTTTGTGGCGGGCCTGATGCCAGAAAATACCCGCTTTGTGCTGTATTACCTCGAAGGCAAACTGATTGCGTTTAACATGCTGCTGCACAACGGCCATACCCTGATGGATAAATACATTGGCATGCACCAGCCTGTCGCGGCGGAGCACAACATTTACTTCTTAAGCTGGATCTATAACATCGAGATGTGCCTGCGCGATGGCATCACGCAGTTTCAAAGCGGGCAGGCCTCCTACGAGGTGAAGAAAAGACTGGGTGCCGAGCTTGAAGACACCTATTTGCTTTTTAAACATACCAACCGCTTCCTGAATCAACCGCTGGCTTGTCTGGCCAAATTGCTTGCTTATGAAAACTTTGACCAGAACATCTAACGCCAGTGTCGTCTGGTTATTTTCACTGCTGATTTTCTGCGATACGTTTAGTCAGGTGTTATTCAAGATGGCCTCGCTGGAGGTTGGCGCGGCCTCATTGGAAAGCTGGCAGAGTTTTTTTGCCTTTGCCGGCTCACTGTTGCTGCAGCCTGCGCTGGTGGGAGGGGTGATGCTGCTACTGGTGGCGTTTTGTTGCTGGATGCTGCTGATGTCTCGCACCGACCTCTCCAAGGCACATTTGATCTCTGGCATTGCCTATGCCACCGTGCCACTGGTCTCGGTTTATTTGTTTGCCGAGCATCTAAGCCCGGCACAAATCATGGGCATTGGCCTGATCACCCTGGGGGCGACGATTTCCAGTCTCAGCTAGCAGCGGGCGATTAGCGCAATGCCAGCCTCCATTCACGCGTCCAGCATGCGATGTCACACCTGAATGTGCGGGTGACAGGGTTTAAAAATAAAAGTGTCACATCTCCCCACTACAGTGTTGACGGTTTTCCGTTAAAACATCTAACTTTTTGGCCGTTTTAGATAATATTTTTATGTTTTAGATTAATTTTTGTTTGTATAATTTATTAATATAAATTTGTTTTTGTGATAAATATGTTTACGGTATTGGTGTATAAAAGTCGCTCAGTGAAGCAGCTGGTGGGGGATGAACTTGCTGCATTGGTTGACGCTGCTGCTGAAAAGAATCAAAAGAATGCCATTTCAGGCGTGCTCTTATACGATGGCGACTATTTTCTGCAATATCTGGAAGGTCCGGATATTGCCATCAAGCTGCTTTATCATCTGATTACCTTGGATGACAGGCATCGTAATGTGGTCAAGCTGATGGAGGACTTTTCTCCTGCGCGGCGATTTGGCGGCTGGTCCATGTACTGCATTGATGTGCAAAAGGTGTATGGTGAAGACATTTATGCCCTGTTGTCAGAGGGGGCTACCTTCAATAGCGGCGAGTCGCTCCCCGATCATGACCGTGTTGTTAAACTGATCACGGCCTTTGCCACCTCCCGCTGGAGCGATGGCGAGCGGACACTGCACGCGGAAGACTGGCAGTTTCAGCCCCAACCATCCCCTTTTGATGTCGTGAATCCTGCCCGCATTCAGCAGGCGGCTTGCCAGTTTGCATTTCAACCGATTGTTTCTCCACTGACCGGACTGATCTCTTCGATTGAAGCGCTGATCCGCAGCCCGTCTGGCGGCTCCCCGCAGCAGTGTTTTGAGGGATTGTCAGCCGAGGAGTTATATGTATTCGATCTGGAATCCAAACAGCACGCGTTGGCCCTGGCATCGCAGATGCAACTCGGGCCGATCAAGTTATCCATCAATCTGTTGCCGATGTCTTTGGTGCGGGTGCCCAATGCGGTGGAAAAGCTGCTCAGTTATATCGCACAATTTGATTTCAAGCCGCAGCAAATCATCGTTGAAATCACCGAGCAAGAGTCTATTGCCAACTTTGATGACTTTCAGCGCGCTATCAGGGAGTTACGTCTGGCAGGCATTAGTGTGTCGATTGATGATTTTGGTGCCGGCTTTGCCGGGCTGACCTTGCTGTCCAAATTTCAGCCTGAGAAGCTTAAGGTGGATAGACTGATTGTTGAAAATATTCACAAGGATGGCCCCAAGCAGGCGATTGTGCGGGCGCTGATTGAGTGTGCCCATGCGCTGGGCATTACGATTGTGGCCGAAGGGGTAGAGACCGTGGAAGAATGGTGCTGGTTACAATCTGCCGGCGTCGATTTGTTTCAAGGGTTTTTATTTGCCAAGCCCATGCTCAATGGGGTGGCACCTATCCAGTGGCCTGTTCAGACTTAATAGTTAGACTGGGGCAGCACGTAAGCGCCACCCAGTGCCACCATCAAAGCCACTGAAGCATTGAGCCTGCGCCCGGTGATGGAGAGCAGGTTGCGCTCGGCGGTCAACAGGGTGGATTGCACGTTGACCACGTATTGGTATTCACTGATGCCGGCACGGTAGCGGTTTTCGGTTTGGGTGACGGCTTCGCGTGCAAATTTGACGGCGGTTTCCTGTTCTTTTGCCTCCGCCTCCAGAATACGCAGCAAGGCCAGATTATCCTCAACTTCGCGCAAGCCATTGATCACGGTTTGTTTATAGGTGGCGACACTGGCATCGTAGCGGGCAATCGCCGCATTGGTGTTCGATCTACGCAACTGATTATCAAAAATCGGCCCGGCCAGCGCGGGGCCCAGTGACCAGAGGCGGTTAGGCAGCGAAAGCAGATTGCTCAGGCTGTTGTCGCTATAGCCAAAGGTCGCGCCCAGCGTCAGCGTGGGGAAGAGTGCCGCTCGCGCAACGCCGATCTGTGCATTGGCGGAGGCGACCCTGCGCTCAGCCCCGGCAATGTCTGGTCTGCGTTCCAGCAGGCTGGCAGGCAAGCCTGTATTCGCGGCGGGCAGAGACAAGTTGGCCACGTCCTTGTATGGTTGTTCGGGGATAGACAGCTCTGCTGGCGGCTTGCCGATCAGTACTGCAATCGCATGCTCCAGTTGCGCGCGCGAGGCGCTGATATCAATCGACTGCGCCAAGGTGTTGCGCAATTGCGTTTCGGCCTGGGCGATTTCCGTGCGCGAGGCCAAGCCCACGTTATAGCGGTTGGTGGTCAGCTTGAGTGAGCGATCAAAGCTTTTGGCCGTGTTATCCAGCAGCAGCTTTTGCGAGTCCAGAATCCTGAGCTGAAAATAGGTTTGTGCCAGCGTAGACTGGACCGAGAGCTTGGCCGCTGCCAGGTCGGCGGCCGTGGCTTCGGCATTGGTTTCGCCGGCAATCACGCTGTTACGTATCCTGCCCCACAAGTCCATCTCCCAACTGGCATTGAGGCCAATGCTGTAATCACTGCGCACGCCAGTGGTATTGGTGGTCTCTCCGCGGGTGGCGCCTGCCTGCCCGTTGAGTGCGGGCAATTGCGGCGAGTGGCTCGCCCGCGCCAGTGCCAGCCCTTGCCGATAATTGGCCTCCGCAATCAGGATGGTATAGTTGGCTTGATTGGCCTGGGTGAGTAAGGCGGTCAGTTGGGGATCGTTGTAGCGTTCCCACCAGGCCGGAGACAGTTCTGGTGAACCGGGCTCGGCCACTTTCCAGCCTGCAGGCGGCGGTTCTTTGTATTGTGCCGGTATCTCGACGCGCGGGCGTACATAGTCTTGCCAGACGCTGCATCCTTGTATCATCAGGCCCGCCATGGCCAGCACCCACATTTTGACTATGTTCATACCGTTTGATTCTTCAAAGAATTTGAGTTTAACGAGAGGCCGAAACGCTGGCTGAGCCAACGCCCCGCATCATCCAGATACAGATAAACCACGGGCGTGGTGACCAGCGTCAGCACTTGCCCTACCAGCAGGCCACCGACGATGGAGATGCCCAGCGGCTGACGGATTTCAGCACCATCGCCGACGCCCAGCAACAAGGGCACCGCTCCCAGCACCGCCGCCAGCGTGGTCATTAAAATGGGCCGCAAGCGTTGCAGGCAGGCCTGGGTGACGGCGGCTTCGGCAGAGAGCGCGTGTTCACGCCGCAAATGAATCGCCGCATCAATCATGATAATGGCGTTTTTCATGACAATGCCCACCAGGAGCACAATGCCTATCATGGCGATAATGGTCAACTCGCTGTCAAACCATAACAGGGCCAGCAAGGCGCCTATGCCCGCCGAGGGCAGGGTAGAGAGGATGGTCAGCGGATGGATCAGGCTTTCGTACAGCATGCCCAGCACGATGTAGATCGCGATCACGGCGGTCAGGATCAGCCACGGCTGGCTATCCATGGAATCCTGAAACGCTTTGGCTTTACCGGCAAAGGTGCCATGGATGCTCTCTGGCGGCACCAGCGCGGCAAAGGTCGATTCGATGGCCTGGCTGGCGGCATCCAGCGCATAGCCTTGAGCCAGGTTAAACGAGACCGTGGCGGCGGCAAACTGCCCCTGGTGGTTGACCGCCAGGGGCGTATTCACCGGTTGCCAGTGGGCAAAACTGGCCAGCGGAATGCGCTGGTTTTTCAGGCTGGTCAGGTAGATATTCTGCAAGGATTCCGGTCCCTGCGCAAAGCGGGCCGCCACCGTCATCACCACATAGTATTGATTGAGCGGCTCGTAAATGGTTGAGACTAGCCGCTGGCCAAAGGCATCATTCAAGGCACTGTCAATCTGCTGCTGGGTAATGCCCAGGCGCGTGGCCGCATCGCGGTCCACCACCAGATTAATCTGCAAGCCCTTGTCTTGTGCATCACTGGAGACGTCAGTCAGTTGCGGCAGCTTGGCCATGGCATCTTTGAGTTTAGGGGCAAACTGGCGCAAATCGTCTACGCTGCTGGAGAGCAAGGTGTATTGGTATTCCGCCGAGCCCGGACGCAAGCCGATATTGAATTCCTGTTGTGGTCGCAAGCGTAACGATGCTCCGGCCACGCGGTCCAATTGCGGGCGCAAGCGATCCACCACTTCTTGCGCGGAGGCCTGGCGCTCTGCACGGGGTTTCAGCCGCGCATTGAGCATGCCGGTATTGGATTGCCCGCCGCCAAAGCCACCCGTGTATTCATAATAGGTATCGATATCGGGGTCGCGGGCGATGATCTGCATGAATTGGGCCACTTTTTCACGCATGGCCCAAAACGACAGATTCTGGTCGCCCTCGAAGTTGCCTTGCAAGCGGCCAGTATCTTGTAGCGGAAAAAAGCCCTTGGGCACCAGGGTATATAGATAAAGGTTGCTGCCGATAGCCACGGCAAAGAGCAGCAGAATCAGGCGCCTGTGGTGCAGGCTCCAGCGCAGCACACGCTGATACACTGAGGCTGGCCAGGGTTGGTCCTGCGTGGCGGGAGCGGGACTCGTATGGTCAGCGCCACCAGCCTTTGCGCCATGCTTTGCTGCTTGCGGCCGCAGTAGTTTGGAGGAGAGGACGGGTGTCAGTGTCAGCGACACCAGCAATGAAATGATGACCGCACTGGCCAGCGTGATTGAAAACTCGCGGAACATGCGCCCGACCACACCGTCCATGAACAGCAGCGGAATAAATGCCGCAATCAGCGCCAGACTCATGGCGATAATGGTAAATGACACCTCGTGCACTGCCCGCAGTGCCGCCTGCAAGGGGCTGAGGCCATGTTCAATGTGCCGGGCCGTATTTTCTACCACCACAATCGCATCATCCACCACAAAGCCGGTGGCAATAATGAGCGCCATCAGGGTCAGGTTATTGAGGCTGAAACCGCACAGGTAAATCACGGCCAGCGTCCCCAGCAAGGACACCGGAATGGCGATGCTGGGAATCAGCGCCGCGCGCCCGCTTTTTAAAAACAAAAAGGTCACCACGATCACCAATCCAATCGAGATCAGCAGGCTGTGTTCGACTTCTTCTAACGATTTGCGGACGATGGTGCTGCGGTCTATGAGCACTTCCATGGCAATGCCAGGCGGCAACAAGGGCTGCAGCCTAGGCAGCAAGGCTTTGATGCCATCAACCGTGGCGACAATGTTGGCGCCCGGGATATTATTCACCGCGATGACCACGCCGGGCTTTTGCTTGACGCTGCCGGCGCTGCGCAGCTCCTGCACCGAGTCTTTCACCTCGGCAATGTCGCGCAGCCTGACCGGGGCGGCATTGCGCCAGGCCACAATCAAATCACGAAAATCGGCCGCCTGGCGGTTACTGTCATTCACTTCCAGCTGCCAGCGTTTGCTGGCACTCTCGATAAAGCCTTTGGGTAAATGGGCGTTGGCATTGGCGATGGCCGTGCGGATCTGGTCCAGGCTGATGCAATATTGATTGGCAGTGAGCGGATTCACTTCTACCCTGACCGCCCGCAAGGCGCTGCCATTGACGTTGACCTGGCCCACGCCATCCACTTGCGAGATGCGCTGCCCGACCAGGCTGTAGGCCACATCGTACAGCTCGGACTGGCTGTAGCGGTCCGAGGTCAGCGCGATATGCATGATCATGGTCGGGCCACTCTTGCGCCAGGTTGGGTTGCTTTGCATGCCGGCTGGCAGCAAGGGGATGGCGGTATTGATGGCCGCTTGCACATCGCGTGCGGCACTGTCTGCATTGCGGTCCAGATCAAACTGCAAACTGACCCGGGTCTGGCCTTTGGTGCTGCTGGAGGTCATCTCGTTGAGGCCGGCAATATTACCCAGCGAGCGCTCCAGCGGCGAGGCAACGGCGGAAGCCATGGTTTCGGCGCTGGCGCCGGGCAGGCGCGCAAACACATCGATGCTGGGCATTTCCACTTGCGGCAGCGAGGCAATCGGCAGTGCCACATAAGCCGCAATGCCAGGCAAGGCAATCGCCAGTGCCAGCAAGGTGGTGGCCACGGGGCGGCGCAAAAACAGCGTGAGCCCACTCATGGGTTCGCCTCGCTGTGTGCGACTGCTTTGTGCTGACCAGGCTGGGCCAGGCGGTCAAACATCAGGTAGATGACTGGCGTAGTAAACAAGGTGAGCAACTGGCTCACTAACAGGCCGCCTATCATGGCAATGCCGAGCGGCGCACGCAATTCTGAGCCGGGGCCATCGCCGGTGACCAGCGGCACGGCACTTAACAGCGCCGCCAGTGTGGTCATCAGGATAGGCCGGAACCTGAGCAGGCAGGCTTCATAAATGGCTTCTTCAGGCGACTTGCCATGATGGCGCTCGGCCTCCAGTGCAAAATCAATCATCATGATGGCATTTTTTTGCACAATGCCGATCAGCAGGATAATGCCGATGATAGCAATCACGCTGAGCGGATGCCCGGTCAGCATGAGCGCCAGCAAGGCGCCGACGCCCGCAGAAGGCAAGGTGGAGAGGATGGTCAGCGGGTGGATATAGCTTTCATACAAAATACCCAGCACGATATACATGGTGAGGATGGCGGCCAGCATTAAAAATAATTCGTTGCCGAGTGCGGCATTAAAGGCGGCAGCTGCGCCCTGAAAGCGGCTAATCATGGTGGCCGGGAATTGCATGCGCTGTTTGACTGCATCAATTGCTGCCACGGCATCCCCCAGGGCATAGCCCTCGGCAAGGTTAAAGCCAATGGTGACTGAGGGTAACTGGTCTTCCCGGTTCACCACCAGCGCCGCCGGTTGCTCGCTGATGCGTGCGATACTCGCCAGCGGCACCTGGCGCCCGGTATTGCTGGTGACATAAACCTGATCCAGCGCCTGCAAGCCTGAGGCCGAGGATGGTTGCGACTCAAGAATCACGCGGTACTGATTGGCCTGGGTGAAAATGGTACTGATCATGCGCTGGCCAAAGGCGCTATAGAGCGCATTGTCCACATCCGCCATGGTAATGCCCAGCCGCCCGGCACTGTCGCGGTCCACGGTCACGGCGGCGCGCAGGCCGTCGCTGTGCAAGTTATGTGTGACGGTGGTCAGTTGCGGCAGCTTGCGCAGTGCTTGCATAAAGCCGGGGAGTGCGCTTTGCAAGGCTTGCGGATCGGTGCTGGTCAGCAGGTATTGATACTGGGTCTGGCTGACACGGTCTGACAACGTCAGGTCTTGCACCGGTTGCATAAACAGCTTGAGCGGGGCGGTGGCCTCCAGGCGAGATTGCAAGCGGGAAATGACCTCGCTGGCGCTGGCCTGGCGTTGCGGGTAGGGCTTGAGATTGATCAGCATACGGCCACTGTTATGCGTGGTGTTGACCCCATCCACGCCTACCACTGAAGAAATACTTTCTACATCGGCATCCTGCAAAATGGCTTCTACCACGGCTTGCTGCTTGTGGCTGATCACGCTGAAGGCATCCGAACCGTTGGCCTCAGTCATCACCTGGATAAAGCCGGTATCCTGGGTCGGGAACAGGCCTTTGGGGATGCTGATCACCAGCGTGACCGTCAGCACCAGCGATGCGGCCGCAAGCAGCAATACCAGCGGCTGGTGCCGCAAGGCAACCTGCAGTCCTCTGCCGTAATAGGCAATGATGCGGTCTATGAGGTTTGTCTGGTTTGCGACAGGGGCTTTGGCCGGTTTGAGCAAGCGCGCGCACAGCATGGGCGTCAGGGTGAGCGAGACTACCGCCGAAATCAGGATGGCAACGGCCAGTGTGACGGCAAACTCGCGGAACAAGCGGCCAATCACATCGCCCATAAACAGCAAGGGGATCAGCACCGCAATCAGTGAAAAGGTCAGCGATATGATGGTAAAACCGATCTGGCGGGCGCCCTTGATGGCGGCATTCATCGGCGTCTCGCCTTCTTCAATATGGCGCGCGATATTCTCAATCATGACAATGGCATCATCGACCACAAAGCCGGTGGCAATGGTCAGCGCCATCAGGGTGAGGTTGTTGATGCTAAAGCCCGCCGCATACATGATGCTAAACGTGCCCACCAGCGACAGCGGTACAGTCAAACTGGGGATGACGGTGCCCGCCGCCGTGCGCAAAAACAGGAAGATCACCATCACCACCAGGGCAATGGCCAGCATGAGCTCAAACTGCACATCTTCAAGCGCACTGCGGATGGTATGCGTGCGGTTAGTGAGTTCGCTGACGCTGACATCGGCCGGCAAGCCCGCGGTCAGGCCGGGCAGGCGCTCGCGAATCTGCTCGACCACCTCAATCACATTGGCGCCGGGCTGGCGGCGGATATTGACCAGAATGGCGGGCGTTTGGTTGGCCCAGGCAGAGATATACAAGTCTTCTTGTGCCTCTTTCACCTCAGCCACATCCCGCAGGCGCACGGGCCGGTCACCGGTGTTGGCAATAATCAGGTTACGGTATTCCTCTGCGGACCGCAGTTGGCTGTTGGCATCGAGTTCATAGGCCAGCAAGGGGCCATCAATATTGCCTTTGGCCTGGTTGGAGTTGGCGCTGTCTATGATGGTGCGCAGCGTATTCATGCCCAGCCCGTAGGCCGCCAGCACGGGCTGATTCACCTGAATGCGGATCGCCGGTTTTTGCCCGCCATCCACACTGACCAGGCCCACGCCACTCACCTGCGCAATTTTTTGTGCCATGCGCGTATCCACCAGGTCGCGTAACTTTGGCAATGGCAGGCTCTGTGAAGTCACGGCCAACGTCAGCACCGGGGCATCGGCCGGGTTCACCTTGTTATAGATGGGTGGGGAGGGTAAATCCGCAGGCAAAAAGGTACTGGCCGCGTTCATGGCCGCCTGAACTGACTGGACGGCAACATCGAGGCTGTTTTTCAGGCTGAACTGCAAGGTAATGACTGAAACGCCGCCAGAGCTGGCAGAGGACATATGTGCCAGGCCAGCCATAGCGCCAAATTGACGCTCCAGCGGTGAGGTCACATTCATCGCCATCACCTCGGCACTGGCGCCGGGGTAGAGCGTGACCACCTGAATCACCGGGTAATCAACCTGCGGCAAGGCAGCTTTTGGCAACAAGGTATACGCCAGCAGGCCCGCCAGCAGAATGGCGACCATCAATAACGAGGTCGCCACCGGTCTTAAAATAAACAGCCGTGAAGGGTTCATCATCGTCAGGCGTTGCCGCTTATGCCCCGGCTGCCGCGCGGCGTCTATGCTTGGATGCTTGTCCGTCAGCGCTAGCACTGGCCGGCGCTGGGTCCGCCTGCTCAGCCGGATCCAGCGCGTGATTCGGGTCCTTGACCCGCACTTTGGCGTCTTGCTTGAGTTTATCAATGCCGCTGCTCACCACCCGGTCACCCGGCTGCAAGCCCTTGGTAATGGCCGCGATTTCTGCATCAGTGTGCCCCACGGTTACCGCTTGCAACACCACTTTTTCGCCGTTGGTATCGGGCACAATTTTATACACAAAAGCGCCGTCTGGCCCTTGCTGCAAGGCATTGATTGGGATCACGCTGGCATGCGGAATCGTCTCGCTAAACAGTTTCACATTCACAAACTGGTTAGGAAACAGGTGGTCGTCCTCGTTGGCAAAGGCCGCCTTGAGCTTAAGTGTGCCCGAAGTCGTATCAATCTGGTTATCAATACTCTCCAGCACCCCGCTGGCCAACCGCCGCGTATTGCCTTTGTCCCACGCTTCTACCTTGAGTTTGTGCAAGCCAGCGCTTGACTGGCTTTGTGCCACCAGGCGCGTGATGCGGTCTTCCGGCAGCGTAAACACCACATGGATAGGATGAATCGCATTGATCACCGCAATCGGGCTGGTGGTGTCGATATTGTTGCCGCTATCGACCTGGCGCAAGCCAATGCGGCCGCTGATCGGCGCGGTGATGTTGGTAAAACTGAGCTGTAACCTGGCGTTTTCCACCGAGGCTTTGTCGGCCTGCACCGTGCCCTGATATTGCTGCACCAGCGAGGCTTGTGAGTCTACTTGCTGCGAGGCAATCGAGTCTTGCGCTTGCAGGGTTTTATAGCGCTCCAAATCAATCTGGCTGTTTTTGAGCAAGGCCTGGTTGCGCACTGCCTGCCCCTGAATCTGCCCCAGCGCCGTTTCAAACGGACGCGGATCAATCTTCGCCAATAACTGCCCTTGCTTGACCAGCTGACCTTCCTGAAAAGCCACTTGAATCAATTGCCCGGCCACGCGGCTGGTCACCGTCACCACCGCTGATGGAATCGCCGTCCCCAGCGCCGTATGTGTCACCGGAATATCGGCAATCGTCACCGTGGCCGCTGTCACTGGCGTGGGCTTGTCTCCCCCCGGGCCATGATGGCCGCCGTGTCCGCGACCATGCCCTTGCCCAGCTTGCGCCTCGGCCTGGGGCACCTCAGCCCCTTGATCGGTACGCGAATGTTTCCAGAACCAGATCGCCAATCCCAGGGCAATCAGTCCTATTGCAGTGTTCAATAGCGCTTTTTTATTAGACATAGCCGACTCAATATGCTTGCTCAACGTTGAAAATACAAACATCTCTTCATGCGGTCAATCATTCACCCCCGCGACTTGCATTTTATCGCGACCATCCCCCGATTCTGGTTTTCCAGAAAAAGAAAATTCCAAATCGCAAACGGGAGTTGTTTGTAATTGGGGTGGGACTCACTGTGATATCTGTTTACAGGGCGTAACCTTGCATCACCGCATTGAGTGCTGCATTTGCTAGGCAGCTAATCTAACAATTGGTGCGATTATTGTGCAAAAGATTTTGTCACGAAATGTATCAACCCCTGATTCAACGCCGGGGATTGAAGCGGGCTTAGTCAGGGGTAGGCGGCGAAGACAAGTCAGGAAAAAGTAATTTTGCGGGCTGCTTCTGCTAGAAGCTCAAAGACGATTGCAACGGCGCATCTGTTGCAGACTCAGCGACCATCACCCGCACCGGGTCTCCTCGCTGCAGTATCCCACTTTTTAAAACCCGAGCCGTGACCCCGCCATGACCACGCATGGCGTTGTAACCGCCTGTCCCCAGCACCTGCTCCATACGTGAGCATGGCTCACAAGGGCCAGTCACCTCCAGCACCACTTCACCGATCAATAGATGCAAGGGCTGATCTTTAAACAGCGATTTAGCCGCCAGCAGATTGAGTCCGGAGACAATCAGGTTGCGCCTGAGCACCGCCGGATCCACCTGCGCCAGACCCGTGAGTGCCGCAATCACTGGTAAATGCTCGGCTTGCAGCAAGGTTACTTGCCGTTTGCTGCCATTCGCTTGTGATGACGCGCGCAAGCTGGCTCTATCCCCTTGCAATCCACGGTTTGCTATCGCTAAGGCTTGATTGGGTGACAAACAAGGCTGACCGCGATCTGGACGAAGGTAAATGGTTTCCAGTCGCCCGTGTTGGCTAAAGTGCTGGGTTAAGTCACGCAGGGTGGCGGTTTGCATTAATTGAGTCTTAAAAATAAGCGGCGATTCATAAATTGGGGCGCTGGGAAAACACAATTGATTTTGTTTGCGTATCGCCTAGAACGATTATATCGAGTTTGAATAGCGATTCATGCAACCCATGTTCAAACTTTTTATCTGCAGGCGATGATCCGCTTTAAGAACAAAAAGTATCAATATCCAGCAGCATTGTATTTCCATGCTAAGGGGTATAGTATTTGGAATAGACAGACCTGTCTTGCATTGATTCTTTTTAAAACATGACGGCATATAACAGTGCGCTTGGAGTGTCATATGAATGATGTTGCAGATGTAGTCCAAACCTTTCATGGTGGTTGTCCGCATGATTGTCCTGATACTTGCGCGATGCAGTTTCATGTCAAAAACGGCGAGCTGATTTCAGTTTCAGGTAACCCTGATCATCCGATGACGCGAGGCGGGTTATGCGTCAAATTAAAAGATTACGAAAAGCGGCATTATCACCCCAACCGCCTACTCTATCCCATGAAGCGGGTCGGGCCCAAAGGCACGAATCAGTTTGAGCGCATCACCTGGGATGAGGCCCTGGATACCATTGTGGATCGATGGCAGGCATTGATCAATCATGAAGGCCCCCGTGCGATATTGCCAGTCAGTTATCTGGGTAATCAGGGGCTGGTACATGGACTCAATGGTGGGGATGCCTTTTTCAACCGGCTGGGCGCCACCGTTTGTGAAAGAACCTTTTGTGGTGAAGGCTCTTGCACTGCCTGGTTACTCACGGTCGGGCCGACCGCCGGCGTGGACCCCGAAAGCTTCATCCATGCCAATTTCATCGTCATCTGGGCGTGTAACTCTGTCTCCACCAATCTGCATCACTGGCACATTATTAAAGACGCCCAAAAAAGAGGGGCCAAAGTCGTTGTGGTAGATTCGTTCGCCTCCAAAACCGCAAAAGAAGCCGATTGGCATATCGCCCCCAAACCAGGGACTGATGGCGCGCTGGCGATGGCGATGATGCACGTGATTATTGCAGACGACTTGGTCGACCATGACTATGTTGAAAAGTATACCGTCGGTTATGCCGAGCTGGCGGAAAGAGCTAAACCCTGCACGCCGGAATGGGCAGCTGACATCACAGGCATCCCCGCCGACCAGATTCGCCTGTTTGCCCGCGAATATGCGACCACGCCGCCAGCCGCCATCCGCATTGGCGTCGCACTGGAGCGTAGTTATGGCGGCAGTCAGGCGATACGCGCTGTCACCTCATTGCCCGCCCTGATTGGAGCCTGGCGACACGTTGGCGGCGGTGCGCTGCAATTCCCGGTCTGGGAGCATCCTTACAAGTTTGACGTGATTTGCAGGCCGGACTTGATCCCTGAAGATACGCCAGTGGTGAATATCCTGCAATTAGGCCGGGCGCTGCTTGGCGAAACGCCGCTAGAGGTGCCGATTAAATCTATCATGGTGTGGAATACCAATCCGGTCACCCAATCGCCCGAAACTGACAAGGTCATCGAAGGGCTCAAGCGCGAAGACCTGTTTACGATTGTGGCTGATCATTTCATCTCTGATACCGCCTCTTATGCAGATATTGTCTTGCCCGCCGCCATGGGTGCAGAGCAGGAAGACATGATCTTATCCTGGGGCCATTTATACCTTACCTATAACACCAAATGCATAGAGCCTCCTGGCGAAGCCTTACCCAACAATGAAATATTCCGGCGCTTGGCAAAACGGTTAGGATTCGAAGAAGACAATTTCAAATGGAGCGACAGCGAATGTCTTGAAAACTATGTAGATTGGAATTCGCCCGCCTGCCAAGGCATAGACCTCAACTACATGCGTGAGCACGGGTTTGCAAGACTGAATGTAGGCACCAAAGACGACCGCGCGCCGCATCGCGAGGGCAATTTCCCCACCCCAACCGGTAAATGCATGTTCATGGTTGAAGGCGCCAAGAATTTTGTCGCAGGCCCTTTCAGGCAGATGTATGACGGTTTTCAGCCAGGCGAAGATTTAGACCCATTGCCGGCCTATGTGCCCAGTCGGGAAGCTCCTGATACCAACGCAGCGCTGGCGGCCAGGTTTCCTCTAAACATCATCTCCCCCAAAAGCCATGGCTTTATTAATTCTTCATACGCGAATATGGAATCCAAACTCCGTGTGCAAGGCGAGCAATACCTGATGATCAACCCGGTAGATGCACTCGCACGCGATGTGCAGGATGGCATGATGGTCAAAACCTATAACGAAAGAGGCGCTTTTGAAGCGGTCGCCCGTGTCACCACAGACGTAAACCCTGGCATCGTCGTCGCTACTCTGGGCTATTGGCGGCAACTCAACAAGGGGACGGTGAACTGTATCAGCTCAGCCGAGTATGGTGACATGGGCCACTCAAATACGTTTAGCGATAATCTGGTTGAGGTTGAGCTTGTTTGAACAGATAATTTGTAAAAGCAGCAAGGGGATTTAGTATGATCGATCGGATTTCAATACTTGGATCGCCACTCGCGCTTAAAAGCTGTTCAATCAATTGGCTGAACAGTGACTACAAAATTAGTGGCGATTCAGTCAGCAATCGTAAGGTAAACGACCGACTACTACAGCAGGGTGAGATACTGCTAAGCCTGTACTTTATCGCACGTTCAAATCGCTTAGAAACAAACATTCATGAGGCTATCGCTGATGCGCTTTAAGTAAATCAACATAATCTTGAATGCTGGTTAATTTAATTTTTATGACCTTATGAATATCCGGTAATGCTGATTTTTGAAATGAATTCCGCTTTATCCCATCATAACCAAAATACTGCTCAGCACCGTTGCCGAGCAGTTCTGACCATAGGCGTAAATCAGCTATTAATTGCTCCAAGTCACTAGCACTGAGATTTTTCTGAGTTAGTTGTCCATGGAATATCTTATTTCGATATCCGATAGCCTCTTGGAGCCTAGCAGTTAAACGTTCGTAATCTTTACCAATGATTTCCTTAGTGGAAATTGAGGAAAGTGCATTAAAACAGGCTTCGATTTGGCTGAAGTAGATTTTGGTGTTTGAGGAAAGAGCATCACGTAGTTTTGGGACATCCTCGCTACCATAGCATTCTGCTTGGTAAACCAAATTGGTAAAGATTTTCCGTAATTGACGTTCAATTTTTATTACTGCCAAGGCAAATGCGTCTACCGCTCTTGTTGGTGCATCAGAACTCAAAAGTAAATCAATAGTGTCGAATTCGTGATTGGACATAGTGACACTTAAGGTGCTGCCTTAGTCCGAGACCTAGTTGTTTTTAAGTTGTCGCAGCTATGAAATAGCCGTTCTGAATAAGCGGTAGCTACTCGTAGCAATGAAGACTCAGTAATAAAAAAAATCCATGCTAATAATATGGTGGTCGAGACAACAAGCGAAGTGATTGATGATGGTGCCAAAGCAATGAATTTATCAATTGACCAATATGGTTCGAAGATAGATATCACTTTTGCATGAAACAAGGTCCAGATAACCGAAGCTAAGGCTACTACTACCCCAATTCGCTTCAAACCTAACATGTTTCGCCTGAATCCGTATGCAATATTCTCTTTGAATACAAGAGGAAATTTTTTTGTATCTCGCGTATTGCTTATTAACCAAACCGTGCCCGCACGGTAGATTTCATCAGCTTGATGAGGATTAGCTAATTCTTCAGCCGAGCTAGGAAAGGCAGTCATAATTCCTTTCGATAAGGTTTGGTGAATTCGATTTTTGGTAACTCCATCAATCCGGTTGTCACTGTGTCTCAGCATGAGGGTAGTAGGTTTGCCGCCCCATTTTGCAAATAATTTATCTTCTAGTTTCTTGCCCGCATCTCTCGCTGCACTACCTAACATATAGGCTATACCGCTAAATCCTAAGATTGAAAGAACACTAGAAGCGACTATATATTTTGTACCATATAAACAAACCAATAGCACTGCCAACGGAGTAAGCACTATAAGACCTGGATATAGTCTTGCCGGACGATCATAGGGATCTAGAAATTTACCAACGATTTCATTTAGTCCCATGATTCAACCTCATTAGAGAATTTCATAGGGTCAGATGGTGAATAACCCTCTCTTGCAGGAGTTTTATGGGAATGTCGTTGTGCGCGACCCTTGGTGCTAATTACTTTCGCTCCTCGACGAAGCAAAGCATTAACGACCATTAAGCGTGGATGGGTTGATGAATCTTTACCCGCAGATACAAATGCGGTTTTAGTGTAATTTTCATCCTGAATTGTTTTCTTAGGACCTACAATTAAGTCAAGCACCGTTGGGGAAACATTATTTCGACTTCCATGATGGGGTACTTGTATAAATTTTAATATCTTGGGTAATTCATACCCAAGAAATATTGCTTCCTTTGAAGCCCTCAAAAGCGCTTTAATACCTGAATCGCCAGTGAGCAATACACCATAATTATCAAAATTTCCAAGCAGAATCGCACTGCTTTCATTCTCAGCAGAAGTTGAAACGTTTTCTCTTAAAGAGTCGGTAGCCCAGTTTTCATTGACTCGATTTAACAACTTTTTCTCAGCTTCCTTCAATTGTTCAATTGCGATATCTAATGTGGCACTTAATGGTTTCAGATCTGGAGATTTGGCAAAGGCTGGTATAAGCTCATGCACGTACCATTCTTTTTCCGGGGACAACACAGTGAAAGGGCCGATTTTACTGCCTTGAAATGGCTCAGATAAAGGGATTTTCTTTTCTGAGGCAATTGTTTCAAGTTTATAAGCGGCTGCCATTTTTTCTTGTAACCGTTCTGCAAGGCTATTGTCAGTAATACGACCATCCCTAAAGTATTCACGGATAGTGGCAGAATATACCCAAGGCCGATGCATCCATAACTCACCTACTTGCAATTGTTCCAGAACGACTTGAAGCCCACTTGCATGGTCGCCATCAGGATGAGAATTAACCACATAATCCACTTTTCTAGTGTCATAGTGCTTTACGATTAAATCTACAAGAGCTTGCCCAGACTCCTTGGTACCCCCGTCGTAGACCAACACCTTGTATGAGTCACCCTCTTTCCAGCGGCACGCAATAGCATCACCACTTTTGTCTCCAGAGCCGACTGGAAGGAAATCAATTTCGTAGGGAACCTCTCCTGACATACCACTATCCTTTTAGTTGTTAAAGAGCATAATCCCTACAGTGGGGAGGGTTTTTGCGATTTCAAGAGGGAAATAGAGAGGAAGTATCTAATTTAGGCTAACCATTGTGTTCCGTCATTTATTGACGCATAAATTCATTGATTAGCATTTAATGAATTTTGCCTTCAGGATACAGTCCATACTCACTTTCGACTTTTTTCGATACCTGATATCCATATCCCGCAATTTGATCGAAATTTACTTCAGATATTTTGTTCAGATCAGTAGGGTAACTTGAAGCAAATCGAGCATCTTCGCACTTACTTCCATCAACTAGGGGAGTATTAATATAAATATATGCTCCGTTGCTTTTATCAGCTTGTATATAGGTACTGAAAGTTCTCACTCTCAAAGCCCGTGCTTGGTTAGAAATAATATCCAGTACGCGCATCAGTCTAAATGGACTGAGCGCCCATCGTTTAAAACCCGTTTTTAACGGAGCCCCCGCATCTGAAGTAATAATGTAGATATTTTGGACCTTTGCCTTGAGGATTCCACTATTGAAATATGGTTCCAAGCCTAAGTTGTCATAGACACCGCCATCATACAAATGCAGTTTGGAGAAAGGCGGATTTCTTATTTCTCCAAGGCCGTTAGGTGTCCAAGTTCTCCACTCGTACTTAGTGGTATCCAACACTAGTGGTCCAATACCACCAGGAAATCCAGCAGACACTGCCATTGCATTTGCGAGCTTAAGGTTTCCTGCCGATGCATAGCCGATTGTGTAATCGCCAATACTGTCTTTTTTAAAGCGAAACCTCACTCCGTTTTCGGCAGGAGTACCATTAATCGAGACCTCTGGCTCAATGGGTAAATCACTCAAGCGAGCAGTTACACCCCAATCCTTTTCCAACGTTTTAGCAACTGCATTTGCACGTGATAAAAGATACTTCCAGTTCCATGGGTAAAGTAATTGTTTAAGCGCGCCCACCATGATGCTCCTAGTGCAGAACTTTTCGCGCAGGCTAGGATAAACGACGTCTAAATACTCTGTAGAAGTGGGCCACCTGAGTTGATTCTCTTGCAGGATTAACCCTAGCAATAGACTTCCCCCGGACACAGTAGAAATCCTGCTAACCTTCTCTAACAAGTTTCGTTCTGCCAATGCTTTTAATACGCCCATATGGAAAACCATTGCTCTCACGCCACCACCTGAAAGAGCCAATGCAATGCTTTTATCAGTCATCACTGAACCAACCCTTGTGAAATTGACATGTTGGTCTCATTCACGATTACTTGAAGCGCCGGCAAACCGTCCCCGGCCATCCCCAGTGCAAGATAACTCAACTGAATTAAATCATCTGTGCTCGGGACTGCAGGATAATTATCAGGATGACTATGCCACTCTCCTACATAACCAACTACACCTGCTGTGCGCATTGATATATCTTTTATTTTTTCAGCTAATTTCTCAGTTCCACGCTCAAAAGAATGCGGCGTTGATTTACTGTCTGGTGGCGGAGGTAATGCATCCACAATAACCACTGTATTGAGACTAAGATCATAGAATCCAACCAATACTCCACCGGTTTCATTTGGTAATCGCTCAGCTCTAATAGCATGCATTGTGTTTTGTACCTCTTGGTCGTAGTAGACTTTGAAGGCACCAAGATCAATGACCTTTTCAGCAAATGTCTCAACCGAGTAATAAGTTACAGAACCAGTTTCTGGATCATGCTCCCATATTTTGACCGCAGAATTTGGGCTGACAATCGCTCTTCTTATTTGCTCGGCTAAAGTGCTGCCGTGCAGCATGATTTCAGAATATGGCATGACTACTGAAATATCTCTACAACTTGAACCACTCCAAAACGTAGCACCGTTCCCACTCAAATGACTTGCACCCCAATCTTTCCTAATGAGTGCACGATAATATTGTGCTTCTAAGCTGCGTAGCCTTATTTCTCGCTTATCATCCTCTAATAGTAATACTCCTGATTTTCCATTTGGAGTAACGAACACTGACGCGTGCCGCGCAACTCCTTCAATAGTGCTTGCAAGCCTTGGGTATTGCAATGTGGTAGATACATCGACAATGAGCTCTGCATTTTGCAATGCACCCAGGACAGCTTTATTTTCAAAGTTACAAGCATCTTGCGGGATCGGCGTGATCACATTTGAATTGCCTAAAGCCTCAGCTTGAATATCTTGAACAGCTAATACCTTCATCAATCCAATGTGCGCTAATCCAGCAGGATGTCGTGATAGATTGTGTGGTCTGATATAGTCATTGTCTATGACTGTCCAAGCACCCCAACCACTTCGCATCCATAAATTCAGCATGGTGCTACCTAGCGAACCAACCCCGACAATTACCGCTGATGGCCCCTCATCAGAAATACCTGATTGCGCTCTTGAGGCAGCTTTATCGTTTTCGCGACTGACTTGCATCGCATAAACATCGTTATTTCTCCACTCAGTCTTTTGTGAAACACCAACAATTGGAGTATAGAAATAGGTATTTCCTGAAAGTGAGCAAATGTCTAAATCATTGCCAAGCTCGTACTTACCCTTACGTAAAATAAAAGCCCTGCGGAAAATGCGCTCAGGTGAACTACCCGCGTCTCGTTGAATTGGGATGTTCAATAACAGCACAGTCTTAGTGCCAGTTGATGCTTTGGGTATGCCTTCACTGGGCAAGCTTTGTTCAATTTCAGCTTTTAACTGCTCGAGTAGATTAACCCCTTTAGCTGCCAGCAACTCAACCAGACTCCCCAAGTTGGTTGGATTACTTTGGGTAGCACTGTGTGTAATTGAAGGCAATGAAAGCTCAATGAAATCTACTTCATGATTTTGATTCTTACCTGTTAGTGGTAGAAGTAAACAGGTTATCCCGCCATCTGGACGTTCCAGAGCTCTATACACAGTTAAATGCGCACCGCTTTTCTGCAACTCTTCGATATTCCATGGCAGAACAAGCTCGTACTTTGTATAGAAAAACGGCTGTTCAACAGGTTGATCAGCGGGGTGTAGTTGACCACGGGAAGATGCAACTAGCCACCAAATTATCCGCTTAAGAAAATTTTGCGGTGTCCATGTTCTAAGGACATCGGCAGGTGGATCAAAATAAAGGCAGAGGTTAGCTGGTGTCTCATCTGACGTCTGATTTAAATGCATCAGTTTAGGGAAGTCTTTTCTGAGCGCCGACACCTCGACTAATTGATTCACATCAGTCGGAATTAATAATGCTAATCTTTCCCTGTACTTGATGCCAAACTGATTTTTTGGTGGCACCTCGTCTAACTCAAGGTCTATGATTAACATCTCAATCCGCCCAAACTCTTGAAGCTGGAATCTAGATACAGAGACAAGTGTAAAGTCGCGATGCTGTTTTATAGCCTCCAGTAAAGCTTTTGCGCGGCTTATCTCTAAACCGCCTTCATCAATGGCCTCTGCCATTGCATATTCGTAAAAATTATCAGTCATTAGCCAGCTCTTGGTGGCGTAGATGAAATTATAGCGGGTGCACCAGAAACGACCGACTTAATCCATGAGATGCCACCTGCTGTTATTTCAAATACGATAGGCTTTGGCTGGTTGGCATTCGGCTCCTCCATGGTTACAAGAAACTTCCTTCCCTGCACCTGTTTCAGGTAGCGCTCATATGCCTTGCGCGCCTGGATATGCGGCGGCTGTACTTCATCATAAGCCTCTTTAGTATCCGGAATTGGCTTACTGCAACTGACGATGTAGGCCCCTTCCTTACCTTCAAGCAGCAGCTCTTTTACGAGATCTTTAGGTATCGTTTCATATTGGCCTTTTTCGGCACTAAGTGCTTTGTAGCTACAGTGATGGGGAATATTAAACAGATCCCATTTCAGACGATCATCGTTGTTGTGGTATCGCGTTGTATTAACTATATCCTCAATATCACACCATTCAGCATCGCCCACTTCCAGGTAGTCATAGTCGTATCCATCTGCACGGAGTCTTACATTGAATACCAAAGCGGCACTATTTCGAACAACATCACCTTCGTCACAATGCTTGATAAATGGTGAATGGCAAAAGAATTCAATCTGGTCTAGATCGATATCAAAGCCAGGAACCATTTCCCCGGCATCAACAAATAAATAGTCTCTTGCATCAGGTTTTTCACCACGCGCCTCAAGCCTAGGTACTAGCCAATCCAATAACTTTTGTGGCTTGGAAAAAACACGAATACCTGTGCCTTCGAGGATTCTATGGCGAGCTTCTTGTCGCAGGATCGCAAACTCCTCTGACTTCTGATCCATTTCGACTTCTTCAACAACCATTGCTGCGGGAACCCAAAGTTCTCTTATTTTGATTCTCTCGTCTGCATGATATGTTTTGGACTGCTCAAGCCAAAAAAACTCGGTACTACCTCGAATATGGTCCAAGTCAGCGTGAGTAAACGCCACGACATCGAAATAATCTCTTTCGGCCGCGTCTAGCTCTGCTTTTAAGGCCGCTTTAAGATCAATTGCTGGATTCTCCTCATCTTCAGCATTTGCCCTATGACAAAAATCGAAAAGGATTCTTTTGCCTTTGGCCGTGATGATTTGTGTTGTGTCGCCATTGCCGACTGGATAGAACTTTATTTGATGTACGTCTGCCACGATTAGGAGCCTTTCATCATAACGGGAAGTGCTATGAAATAGCACTCGCCTTGTAGGAGTGCTAAATATATCTTGGGTGTAAGATGATGTCAATACACAATATGTTGTGTTCGTGTCAGATAATCTTTATTAAATTTAGTTCTTATATTTTTGAACTAAATTCCAGCTATTGACTGTTAGGTAAGCTTTATTAGTGGGAAAAAATTGTTTGAATAAATCGTCAGTTTTTCCAGAAAACCGAAAATCGGAACTTAAAATAGATATAACAGATGATGCATTTACACACTCAGCATCAATCTGATTTTTAGGATTACTACTATGAATACACAAGCAAACCAAAAAGAAATTCCTCGTGTTGGCCCAGGGGAGCCAATCACAGAGCCACTACCGTATGAGGGCACACCTATGCAGGTGTTTGCATATCTGGATATTGACCAACCATTTGTCGCTTGGGCGAGTTATCGTGGAGTATTGGTTTCGGCACATGCTAAGTATCAACCTCCTCAATGCCCCATTTCCATGATGTTTGCGGGCATGATTGCTGCCCAAAACAATGTAAGGTTTCGCAATGAGATGTTGATTGAAACCTGGCGTCAGCAACACTTTCCAACATGCAATTCCAGACTCACTGGCATGTATTTTTTTGAAGACATGGCTTCTGCCCAACGTTTAAAAAACTGGGGGTATCACTTCACACCAGAGTATTTGGCTGAGTTAGCCTTACATCCATCTTCAAGCATTACTAAGGTTGACTCAAACTGGATTACATATGCCCCGCTTGATAAAAATGGGTACATCACTGATCCATCGTGGATACCTAGATATTGGTCGGGCGAGGCACACCCAGACCATGAACCATTATGGGAACTGATTGCTCAGGGTCGTGCCATTGTTTGCGGTAGTGATCTTAGAATCCGTGCCTATGATAATGTCTACAAGGCGTTTCCAACTGCATTATGTTTATTGGAAACCGGGAGAATCGCTGCTCACGTGGGGTCTGACTTGGGAAGTATTTTTCCATGGCTGATTAAAAATGATGAGGCAACGATGAAGGTTCAATATCATATCGATATGGAAGATGCACACAACGAGGTATTTTTGGCTAAAGTCCATGATTACAAAGGGCCAAGAAATTATCGTGATCTGGCAGTGGGTGGAGAATATTTTGGCTTACCACACTCTGAGGAATATATCGTGCAGTTTTCAGTGACAGATGACTTCCTTTACTCCGTTCATGCATCTGGAGCATTAAAAAATACATAAAAGTCACACAATCGGGTTTCAATTGCAGACGAAACAAAGGTAAAAGGTCCGGCTTCCTACTTTCTATCAATGGAGAAATCCAACCTCTATTCATGTCGCAACGGCTCTTGAGCTCGACGCAGTCTCCGGAAAATATTTCGCTAAATCCAAGATAGGAAAGTCGTCAAAAGCCAGTCGCGATATTAGTTTGCAGGAACAGTTGTGGAGCTTAACTCTTAAACAACTAAAAATCGAAAGTCCATTTGGGATATAACTTTAGTGTCGCACAAGGCTTGTCACCTTGTGCGACACTTCTTTTATATTTGGTCCATATTCTTCTTAGTTTATGACTACCAAGAAAAGTCGGTTTATTTACCCCATTTCTGGATTGAGTGAGGAAGAAAAGTTTAGCAGGCTTTTTTAGCTAGTACACGGAAGCATAAAGTGGCCGTTGCGGCCAATTTATGGTGCTAGCGACAACTATCTTGGCTTTGCTTTTATTTCTGGTGCGCCCGGCGAGATTCGAACTCACGACCCTTGGCTTCGGAAGCTAAATTTAGTCTAAGTTAACATGTTGATATTTAATTACTATTACATTATATTGTAAATTATTGGCACATTATTGGCACAATTGGATATAAGTCTTATGGCAACAATTAGAAAAAAAGGTGATTATCAATGGCATGTGCAGATCCGACGTAAGAAACGTGGACTTGGTGAGGTAAAAGCTACTCAGACCTTTGCAACAAAGGCGCAAGCTGAGGAGTGGGCACGAGAAATTGAGAGTGAAATTGATCGTGGGGTATATGTTTCAAGAGTTGAGGCTGAATCAACGATGTTATCTGAGGCCTGCGATAGATATCACCGAGAAATTCTGCCAAAACTAAAGGGTAAAGCTGCCGATGCATCAAGACTCAAGACTATCAAGCTTGAACTTGGTAAGTTGCCTTTAACGGCAATTAATTCAACTGTATTAGCCAAGTTTCGAGATGCTAGATTAGGTATTGTCAGTAACCAATCGGTCATACATGAGTTAGGCTTGGTGACCAGAGTTTTAAAAGCTTGCGTTCTTGATTGGGGGATTGCTCTTCCTGGTGGTATCCCTCAAGTTCGTAAACCAACGAAACCAAATGGCAGAGACCGAAGAGTAGAGCAAGGTGAAATTGACGAAATAATCAAAGTGAGTGAATCACAGGAGTTGGGTACCATTATAGGAATTGCAATTGAGACCGCCATGCGAAGGTCGGAGATTGCTTCCTTGGAACGTGATGCTGTTGAGATAAATCGCTCCATAATTCGACTGACTAAAACTAAAAATGGCGATGACCGTAAAGTTCCGCTGAGTTCTAAAGCAAAAGAACTATTGATGAGTATTCCCGCTAGAATAGATGGTAAAGTTTTTGGGCTGCAACCTGATTCAATTAGCCAGGCTTTCGATCGGGCAGTAATAAGGGCAAGAAAGGGTTATGAAGAAAAGTGTAAGGAGGATGGGATTTTGCCTTCTAAAAATTGGTTAATAGATATCCATTTCCATGACTTAAGGCATGAGGCAACAAGTCGAATAGCTGAGAAGGTATCTAATATTATCGAACTGGCTAGTATTACCGGCCATAAGGATTTGCAAATGCTAAAAAGGTACTACCATCCTAAAGCTGAGGATTTGGCTAAAAAGCTAGGCTAAAGATGTCGGGTGCATCTCCTTTCTACTGTTCACATTGTGAACAGTAGAAAGGAGTTTTAAAATATACCAAAATTTGAGTGTTAACAATGATAACACTCGTCGAAAGACAGTTGTCAGCAAATTCAACTTTCATTTTTTTGAGATTGAAAATTAGTTTGTCAACAATTTGGGTTGCTAAAGGGTTTAAGGGTAAGGGGGCGCTTCTCGTAGATTAGCTTAGTGTTCACAATGTGAACAGTTGCTGCAATGATTGTTCAATAAGAAATTTCCAACTTGATATCATTTTCCTGCATAAGTATTGAGTCACCTAGCTAGGCTGGGTAATTTTATTCGTTTATCAGAGAGTGCTCTGATCTGAAAACAGATTTAGAGTGTTAATATTGTTAACAATAGTTTTGATGAGATTTTCATGAGACTGATCAATGGCAATCGCCAAAATGCTGAGTCTGAGCTACTGCGTGCGCTCTGGGCAGATGCAACGCCTAGATACAAGGCTTTGCTCAATAAACTCTACCCAGGGAACCCTGAATTGGAATTGATAAAAAAGCCTGCTGTTGAATCGGTTACAACCCCTCCAAAATTTGATAATTTGAGAAGCCCTTCTGATTCCCCAGAAATTTAAAACGCCAACATTGACTGTTAACATTGTTAACAGTTTCTCGACCACCCCACCAACCAAAGAAGCAGAGCAGTACCGGCAGTTAATCGCTATTTTCAGATGCGCTGACCGGTGAATCTTCGAAAAACGACTCGCTCGTTATATTTTCCCCTTTGGCAGTAGGCTTTTAGCGTACTGCGTTAGAAAAAAATATATTCATTTGAAATTGGGTCATCATCTTGAAGATACTGAGTTGGGTTCATAACATTCCATTCGTTTTAGCAGGTCAACCACTTTTTTAGCGTTTTCAAACTGTTCACACTGTGAACACCTTATAAATCATGCATTACAACGACCCCACTAGCCTTAATTTGCCTTTAATCGGATAGTTCCGCTCAACAAAAACCTCTATGCCTGCCGACACTCTTCACTGATCTCGCCATCGTCCACTTCGTACAATGGCGCGTCGCTGGTTATGCTTAATCGAGCCTCTACATTTCCAAAGCTGATAAAGCTGCGCATTTTTGTGAGTCATGATTGATGCTTTTAATGGCATTTCTCAATGTATTCAACGCGGACTCGATACTCATTTCTTCAAACTGATGCGTCATCTATTACCTCGAATTTGAGGTTGGGTAAAGTGTTCACATTGTGAACAGTCACTCTTTACAGCATTTGTAACGCAGTGTTTCCAATTTCGACTCGAATGCCCGTGACAAGGGCGCAGCAATCGCAAAATCGGTTGTTTAAGTAAACCCTCAATGGGCCAACAATCGGGTTAATTTCATCTACACCGTTTCGTGTGATTTGTTTGTACTGGCAGTCGTCCAAATCAAAACCTAATTGTTGACATGTAGCCAGATCAATTTCCACCAAGGATTTATCCCTGCTAATTTTTGCCAGTCGCTCAACCGCCAGTCCGTTCGTCGGGTTCTCAAACCGAACTAGCGCTTCAGACACGTCAGTATTGATTTGATTGTTAGGTACTGTTTTCAACATCTCAAATTCCTCCTTGCCTAAAGCGCGATTTTCTTAGTTTGCGATGACTGCTTCAGCAATTTTCTCTGTGACCATTCGCAATCCCTGGTTGGCGATCTCCGTCAAATTGGCCTCATCCACTTTGGTATCCACCTTTTCAAGGGATAACGAATAATAGTGGCTCGGTTCCGCATCGTATAACACAGTGAACACCACCACATGATGCGTCTTGTTGCATGCATCGCCACAGCGGCTGGCATCATTTTGCAAATGCCCTCCATCAATTGGTTCAGTGCCTGGAGTTGATGAGAAGATTTTTCTGGTCAGGTTAGCAACGACATTGATTGCAACACCACCCCAAACCCCAGCAGAAGAGCCCATCGCCTGAGTAAGCTTGGTTCCCTCATGCAACATACCCGCATCCAATTTGGTGATGTCGTGACTTTGGTGGGCTCTGAGTATGTATTCTGAAGCATGCAATTTTGACATCACCAATCCTTCCGGTTTGATATCTTTAATCATGATCGCGCCGCTATCAAATGCAGCTTTGTCACTGGCATAGGTGCGTGTATAGGCACTAATCCGCAACGATTTTGGCAACCAACCTCCATTGGATTGAATCCCTTTTTCAGAAAGTGTTTTTCTGATGAGCTTAGTTGTATCCACACCAATCTCCCTGCCATCATAAAACGCAAGGGATAAGTTCTTGCCTTTAACCGATGCATCTATCTGGCCTGACTCTTGAATTGTTAATCCTGTATTAGCGTTTTCACTCTGCGCTTGAATTTGCACCTCGGAATAAGCCTGATGCGACACCATCATCAACGTTAAAATTGGGATCAATCCTCTCATGATTGTTCTCCCTTTTCACCGGCTGCGGTGGTTTTACTTTCCAGCTGCTCCTTTTGACTTTCTTCCTGTAGCTTTTGTCTAACTGACCACCAGGCCATAAACACGGCAAAAGCCAACAGCATCGAAAATGCGATATACATTCCGTTTATCATACTCATTGTGAATTCCTTTAATTTTGATGAATGTTGAATCAACATTCGGGTGAGGAATCATCATCAAGAGAGTCGTATTGGGCCAATGAGAAAGGAATGACTTTGCATGGAGGTGATTTGAGCGGTTGATCAGTCAGTCCAAAATCACGCAGATAATCGACTGCGCGCAGACTGGAGACATGAATCAAGGCATAAATGGTTTGCGGATGAAAGTCATCATCCACCGTCTCGCACTTAATTTCACGTTCCAGACCGTTGACGCCAATGACCTCAACCAACCCAAACTTTGGGTGATGGGCAAGGCTACCTTGGGGGCAATTTCTGGATGCAAATCTTTGTGCTTCACTCATTCATTATTCACCATGCAATATCATCCAAACACGGTGCCATAGAAGACAATACCAATACCGTTAGGCAAGGCAACGCCACACATGACACAGGCCAATATTCACTTGAAGGATGATCGACTGTAAATTAAAAGCACATACAAAGGCGACAACATTGCCTAAGCAATTTTGCTTTTAGTTAATTAGGTTCAGTCAGGAACGGGTCAATAAAAAAATGGGGTGAAGCTCTTTTTGAAAAAAAAGACTGAACAACTTGATTGTTTAATTTGCGAATATTGCGCTCTTCAAACAATCGTTTTTTATATTACATACGCAGAATAAAAGAATCAACCATCCTGATTGATTTGCGACAGCGTTAATTGTCGATAAGTGATGCGACAATCGGAATAGGGTTAATTTGCATATGCTTGCAAAGCTCCAGGAACTCAATCACATCCAACCTACGTTCTTTATTTTCAATTTTGGCAATAAATGACTGTGGCTTACCCATACATGCAGAGAGCTCTGTCTGGGTCATCTTTTGCTTTTTGCGACAATCCACAAGCTGCTTGATGAGTTTTGCATAGTTGTCGGTATAGGTGGATTTCGTCATCGCCGTCACTGTTAAAAAAACAATCAGGCTTGAATAAATAATCCCATTTAAGGATAATCCCAAAATAGGATAATTTATCGGTCAATAAATTAATCCAGGTAAATAAGCGCATGCGCTTATCTATTTTGAATTCAAAGAATGGGGTGTTTTAAGGGAGATGTGATGAAGTATCAAAGAGGATTATTGTTCGGGTTAATAATGTGCTTATCATCATGCACGACCATTAGAAACTCGAACGTTGAAGATATTAGGGTGGATGGTCTACCGCTGGGTAAGGTTGAGGATGTGGCAAGAATTCAAATTCAGACCTACAAGAAAGATCCCAGAAATCCTTTATACCCATGGTGGAGTGCCACCATAATTGCATTTGATGGGATTGATTTACCAAAAAATCATAAAGCATCGGTAATACAAACCACGCCTGGCAAGCACAAGGTTGGCATCGCATACTCAATTGAGGCTGAATTTAACCCCACAGGTAAACGGGTTCGGAGCACTTGCCAATTTGATGATATGGAACTGAAAGTGGGAAAATTAATTTTTATCAACTCGCTTTCAATCAATTTGCTACAACATTGCAGCATCAAATATGGCGAGGATGATCCATTTACGGCGTACCAAAGAAAATAGCAAAAAGCACACTCAATAATTTTTGGGTCACTATCATTTACCCATATTAAAGTTACAGTAACAAATATGTGGAGATTTTCATATTTTTTATATATAATGTTACTGTAACTTAAATATGGAGCACCTTATGGATGATCTGGAAATTAAGGCAGTCACAAAATCACGTGGAAGACCTAGAAAAGATGTGCAATTAGATAGTGCAGCCCGCCAGCGGCTGACGCGGGGTAAAGCGCATAGTGCTTTCCTCATGGAGTCTGATTTAATCAAGTCCAGACAGTTGATCAAAGACATGAGTACGTCCAACCTGATCTCGTTACTACCAAAATTGATGGCTGGAAAATGGAAAATAGCGGTTGAAACAGTCTGTACTGAGCTTGTTAACCGGGTGAATACTAAATAATGTGACAGTAACAAAAAATATGCGGGAGGAATCATGCTGCTTAACGAGCTGGGTAATTTTAAATACGTCATGCTGTTTATGCTGATTCCTATCAGCAACCTGTGGATGAATGGGTTTGTTGCAGGCGCGGTCTGGATAGGTATCCTGGTGTATGTGGTTCCACCCGTGTTGGCTTATGTGCTTGATCGCTATGAGGTGGGGCAGTCAAATCAAATACATTCACCCCGGCATCATTCTCAACAAGTAAGAAGAGCGCCGCGATTCAATCATGAGGGTATATTGGGTGGGGCAATGATCGCCAGCAAATTGCATCAACATTTGCATGACAATCCAATTACTGATATTGAGCTGTCTGACAATAGCCACTCTTACTCGCAAAGGTCTGCTGCATGGGACGCTTGGGAAAGCGAAAACACCAATTATGCGCATGACATTTCCAGTCCCATAACAGACACCACAGATGATTGGCATCATTTTCACGCTCAAGATTTTAGTCATTATGATGATTTTGATAACTATGGAAGCAATCCGGCCAATGGACTCCCAATGATGGACAGTTCAACTGATATTCATGGGAACATGTTTGGCACAAACTCAATGGATGATACGTTTACCAGCGCCACTTGGGATAGCAT
>NZ_JADKYR010000005.1 GCF_015354335.1 Methylophilus sp. 13
AGCAGAGAGCTAGTTTCGGATCGGCTGGAAATTTTGAAGGTTATTGAATGGATACGAAGTTTGACTACTGAGGACTTTTGCTCAAAAAACTTACATTTATGACCTTAGAATATGGAGTCATATTCGGAAAATTGTATGGCAATCCTTAAAAGATTTAGCCAATAAGTGTTACCCAGAATAATAGTTATCTCAGTAATCACGCTAATTTAGTGTATTTGAATACATCTTACGATCAATTTATATTTGAAAGAAATAATGGCCAAATATACTTTCTCTTATGTGTAGCAATTTTGAACCGATTAAACATACTCAAGTAGCATGGGTTAAACATCACTTTGACTGTCAGTTGCCTGCGGCTGATTGGCCAGCAGAGACATATCCAACGTATGCTGCTCCATTCGTATATGTTGATCAAGGAAAACTAAAATGCGAACTGGCACAATTTGGTTTAGTGCCACACTGGGCTCAAGACAAGAAAAAATTTGGTCTCAAAACGTATAATGCGCGGTCAGAGACTGTGAGTGAAAAGCCATCGTATCGCATGGCCTGGCGTGAGCGGAGATTTGGTCTTATCTTAACTGAACGCTTCTATGAACCCTGCTACGAGTCCGGTAGAGCTGTCAGAACTGGCATCTATCGATCAGATGGGCAGCCCACAGCCATCGCCTCCATTTGGGAGCGGATTATTGACCGTGAGACTGGTGAAGTCCTCATGTCATTCTCGATGCTGACAGTGAATGCAGACGCGCACAGTTTCATGAAGCGTTTTCATAAACCCGAGGATGAAAAACGCTCTGTCGTGGTGGTAGAAAATAATCACTTCATGAACTGGCTACATGCTACAAACGAGCAAGCCAAAGGTTTGCTGATGCTTAGTCGGGATGGGTATCTGGAGGCAGATTTTTCTAATGCACCGGCAAGCTTGTTTTAGCATAAGCTTTAATTTGATATTGGGGATTCGTAATGAAAACTGTTGAATTTACGATTGAAAAATGCAGGGACACCAACCAGTACGTCGGCATCATTCCAGGTATTTCTGGGGCGCATACTCAAGGCGAGTCGATAAAATCACTATTGGATAATTTGAAAGAGGTTTGCGAGCTTTTGGAAGTGAAAGGCGTATTGCTGACAGGGCAATACGAAGGCGCTGCTTACAGAGTGGCTCTATGAATCTGAGCTATTCATCATTCATTTGACTAATTATCCAAACTACTTTTACAAGACTATCAATCATGTAACATGATCGTGCACAACTTTTTACTTTATAGAAGAGCTATACTTAATTTCGAATTTAGTATAAATCTCGGGAGTTATTGCAGCATGATTACAACGAAGTCTTAGTTGCATACAGATAACTAAATAAAAGCTGTCACTGTGAAAAGTGAATAAAAATAACAATTCAAGGGGGCAAGGTGAGTAGTGTAACGGAAGAAAGCTATCCAGATAGTGCAGTATCCTCATGGAGCGGCTTCGTCTATCAAGGAAAAGTTGCGCTATATCACTGCTTATGCCTAATCAATAAAGGTGATACGGATTTCGAACTTCAATTAGATAGCAGTGACGACTTCGCAATTTATAAAAATAGTGCATTGGTAAGCGCTCACCAGGTAAAGGCAAAGATAGGAAGGTACCGAAGCGGTTACGTCGCCGCTTTAGAGAAATCGTCCCTTATAGAGTTTGATAGAATCAAGGGCGTTTCTCGTTTTTTCCATGTATCCATTCAACTGGACGACACTAGCGACTACTCGGGCGGGAATGGTGAGCTTGTCAAATTTTATGAATACGGCAGCAATAAATTCTGCGGTCTGGGAGAAATAGAAGTCCTGACAAAAGAAATTATTGAACAGATCTGTAGGAGCAAGTCGATTCTACTAAGTGCAAACCTCCTAGATTACAATTATTGCCTTCTGTCTGAGAAAATAAGCACAAAGGCTTTAGAAATACATCGCTTAGTACAAGAAGATCGCGTGCAGGCTAACCAAGCTGCTTACCAGAGCCGAATTACAGCACAGAGCATAATTGATGACATTTTGGCTCAGAATCCTCACGAAGATGTGGAGTACTATGCTGCTGATCTAAAATCCAAGTTGTGCAGCCATTTAGAAGACAGGCTTGATCAGGCTTTACCAAGCTTGAATGATGAATTGTACGCCCGATCCCGACGTCTTTTTGACTATATCCGTGAAAAAAAAGCCAGCGAACTGAAAACGTTATGTCAGCTAATTAAACCGTCCGAGCGATTTTCAAGCATTCAGAAGGCAGATATAAGGCGTTATTCAGGCCTGATTGATTCCATGAATATAGAGCCTATATTGATACAATTTCCTCACTATCTAGATTCCGATAATAAATTCTACTTGCCCACTGCTCTTGATCTACCAGAACTAGCAGACGAGGAAGGGTGCACTGCAGATCTATTGGGTGAAATGCAAAGTAATGGAGATCTTCTCAATCTTCTCTATGAATACAATCATCTTATCGCGAGCAGATCTATACAGACTTTCGTTGTCAATACTAAATATACACGTCCTGACGACCTAACCAATCCAGATCTAGTAGATCGCATTGATAGTAAAATTACCAAATCACTCTGCCTTAGCATAATGACTAAGGCGGATGCAGAGGCTAAACTTAATGATAAATAAGATAATTGATGAGGCTCTGATAGCCCATGGCTTTAAAAAAGAAAATGTGAACGAGGTCACAAGCTTCTACATACGTGAATCAGGTTCTGAGATTAGATTTGCGATTCTGCATCAACTTTCCACACTTCTCACACCAGCTGAACTTAATACTGCTATCAACAAATCGGCGCCCTCTGCATTTCTTGGTCACCCCGCATTCAAGAAAAATTGTGACTTAATTTGTATCCATCGACTGAACAAGCTGGCAGAGTTTAAAAATTACGAAGAGCAAATTTTTGCGATCGAAGAAGATCCTCACTTCTTTAAAAAGTACATTTTGTATTACAGCGATACCGAAGAAGAGGCTATTAAGACTTATACCTATGATGATCTAAAAGCAACTATCTCGGATAAAAGCCAATTCAACAGCTACAAGAATGATCCACTTGCTGCAACACAATATAGCGTGGCAGCAAAGATCTACATTAAGCTTCCCTTCCTTGAGCTTCCCTTTAAGCGAAGTGATCTAGTTTCATTACGTCTTCAAGCAAATGAAGCAGTAGCTGAAGCAGGTCTCGATACGACATACTCAACTATTCAAAGGCTGACCCCGAAAAATATAGATGAACTTATGAAGGAGCTAATCGGCAATGAGCTGGAAAATAACGCGAATTGAAGTTTCTAGCTTCAAAGCTTTCAAATATATAAATTTGGATTTAGGCACAGCCTCTCTTTTGACCCTTGATGGTCCAAATGGATATGGAAAGACAAGTATCTTTGATGCATTAGAGTTGCTGCTGACCGGACAAATCAAAAGAGTTCATAATCTTTTCTCAACGCTGATGACAGCGAACAAAAAAAATTATGATGACAATTTGCTGTGGAATACACGTTCCGGAAAAAAAGACCTTTCAATCAAAATCGAGTTTGTAAGTGGCGACCGTAGGCTAGTTCTAGCCAGGTATGCGCCAGTCAGTACACTCGAAACGAAAGCGAATAACCGAGCAGACAAATTCCAGCATTTCTCGCTACACGAGCTGCCCAACTTTGAATCTGAGGACTATACCTCCTCCAATAAAAGAGATAATGAGTTTCTGGATAAAACCTTTGGAAAGAATTTTAGAGAGAATTTCTCATTCTTAAATTACCTCGAACAAGGGCAAAACAAATTGCTCCACACTAGAGTAGATGAGCGGAAGGATGCCCTCGGAAACCTATTTAACATTAGTGATGTTGCCGCAGAAATTGAAAATTGTCGCTCGTTAGAGGCAAGACTTACCAAGTACATACGTGATGACACTCGTGTAGCAATAGCGACCTCATTAGAAGACGAGTGCGTTGCTTTGCGTGAAATGGTTCAGGCTGACCTCTCAAATGTTGAATATAAAAAAATAACTAATGTTGAACTTGAGCCAAGTTGGGACAAGGAAAATCCATTTCCCACTTACGATGCAGGTTTGTATGCCCAATATATTGAGTCAATTCGTAAACTGAATGAAATACTTCCACTAAAAGCAGCGATACGCACCAGAGCCGGCAATGAAGCTATCGAAGCTGAAATCAGGATTCATGCAGAGTCAATTGCCGCTCTGGCTAAGTTGGGGTCGAATATAAGTGACTTAGATGATTTGGATCAAGCCAAAAAAGAAATTGACCAACTGGGCAAAGCCTTGTCCGTCATTAAAAAGGGTGCTTTGGCCATTACAATTGAGCAACTTCACACGCTACCAGGATTGGGGAGTGAACGGCTGAAGTGGTTTGAAGAGCAGATTACGGCGCGGAATAAACTTCAGACACAAAACACTGCCAATGAGAGCGCGGCAGCCGAACTTGCTCGATTGAAACAACAGCTTTTGGAAGAGCATTCCAGAATTTATCCTGATGATGAGTTTTGCCCCCTTTGCGGTACTGATTGGAATTCTCATGCATCCCTACTCGAAGCTGTTGAAGTCAGAGCGCATAAGATTGGTGAGGCATTGAGCAAGGATGGTCGAGACTTAGTAGCTCTGACTACGTCGTTGTCCTCAGAACTCTCCGTGATAGAAGCGTATATCCATGAGCGCGAGGCCGAATTCAACGTTGGGTATAACGATGCGCTGCATAAAGCGCTTATAGAAGTTAGAAGCCGTCTATCTACAATTCAGCAAATGGGTGAACGTCTCAAGTCTGAAGGCATCGAGACAAACTTCATATTCAGCGACGACCAAACAGTCATTGCGGCTCGCATTGAATTTCTACGTAGTTCGATGCAAGCCAAAAAAACGAGCGAAACCGTAGATCTCCCAGATGATTGGCACCAAATCATTGGAGCAGCCTTCAGGGATTTGGAGAGCTTTTACATTCTTGATCCTCAAGATCTCAAAGACAAAGAACTTTATATAAACATTAAAGCTAATGAAGCCCAAAGCACCAAGCTTCAGAAATGTTTGGTTGAGTTACAGAAAATTCGACGCGAAAATGAGGCGGCCAACAAAGCAAAAGATAAGTTGACTAAGCTCCGTACAACTTTAGAGAAGGCTGAACAAAAGTATGCCGATCAAACTATCTCAGAAATTGAGCTTATTTTTCATATCTACAGTGGTCGGCTCATCCAAAACTACCAACGTGGCCTCGGATTATTTATTGAGAGCCGTGACGGCAAGCAATTACGGTTCCTGACAGCAGAAAAGTCTGACCACGATGCAGTGATGTCAATGAGTTCTGGCCAAGTGTCAGCCCTCAGTCTTGCCTTTTTCCTATCATTAAATAAAGTTTATGCGGACGTTCCTCTAATCCTTATTGATGATCCATCTCAGTCTCTAGACGATGTAAATATTGCCTCTCTTACAGACTTACTCCGCTGTGAACTAAAGCATTGCCAACTAATTGTATCGTCCCACGAAGAAGATATTTCAGCTTACATGCGATATCGCTTTGATCGGGCTGGATTGACAACGACCTCGCTTAATATGCAGCTCTTAGCAAAAGAAGGAACATAATGCAGCTGCCTTCAGTAATTCAATGAATACCTAAGGTGATATAACTAGCTGAAGGCGAGTCGATAAAATCGCTATTGGATAATTTAAAAGAGGTTTGCGAGCTTTTGGAAGTGAGAGGTGTATTGCTGAGAGGGCAATACGAAGGCCCTGCTTACAAAATGACTCTATAAATCTGAGCTATTCATCATTCATTTGACTCTTAACAGGTCATTCCAATTTCCAGTGTAATTCGGGCTGAGATAGTTACGCTGCATCTTCCATGATTGCACCTCTCCTTCAGCAGCAGTTTTAACGGTCCCTTTAGAATATTTTTTATTAATTTGGTCCATGACGGTCATCAGTGCTTGAGATTTCGGGTCGTCACTGGAAAAGCCAAACATATCATTCTGCAATCCCTTACTTGAGACAGTCTCAAGCATCATCACGCCGCATTTCTGATAATAAATCCCAGGCCGGTATATTTTCTTCAAAATCCACAAGGCGGCTTTAGTGATCTTGGGCGTAGAGTTGGTCGGTGCAGGAAAGCCAATTGAGAGGCTATTCGCGTAATAAGGTGCTTGGTCGTGCGGGCTATTCATGATGAATACGTATACACCATTCGCATGCAACCCTTTACTGCGCATGCGTTCTGCTGCAATGCCCGCATGAAAAGCTACTGCCTGACTGAGATCTTCGAGAGTAGAGGCTCGCACGCCAAACGAGCGTGAACTCATCACCTGTTTGGCCTCGGGTAGCTCGTCTTCCATTTCTATCCAAACTTCACCACTCAGTTCTCGCGCAGTACGCTCCAGTAGCACCCCAAACTTGTCGCGGATTCGCTTGTGGTCGGCTTTCTTTAACCGTAGTGCGGTAAAGACACCTACCTCATTTAATTTTGCCTCAAGCCGTCTACCCACGCCCCAGACTTTAGACACAGGCAAATCAGCAAGGATGCCATCCACTTCAGATTCTGACAGGGAGGTGAAATCGCATACTCCGTTCCACTGGGGCTGCTTTTTGGCGCAATGATTGGCGAGTTTTGCCAGGGTTTTACTATGGCCAAAGCCTACGCAAATGGGTAAGCCGGTCGAATCACGGACATCTCGCCTAATTTCCTGACCATAGTCAGTGTAGTTGGCTTTGATGCCGGTCATTTCCAAGAATACCTCATCAATGGAATATTTCTCCATGCGAGGTGAATATCTTGATAGCACTGCCGTAAAGCGATTGCTCATATTGGCATAGAGTTCATAATTGGACGAAAACACGACTGTACCCAGCTTTTCCGCCACTTCCTTAATCTCAAACCAGGGGCGCGCCATATAAATATCCAGAGTTTCTTTGGCGAGCTTATTTTGTGCGATTACGCATCCATCATTATTGGATAGGACAACTACAGGTTTTCCCTGGATATCAGGACGGAACACCTCCTCGCAGGAGGCATACATGGAATTCACGTCAGCGAGCGCAAAAACGCGTTTACGTGAATGAATTGATGACATGTTGCACTACACCCCAGATAACCAGCTCTTGCCCTTCAGTAAACTCAATAGGTGGGTACGCCTTAGCCTTGTTCTCAGACAGGAGGCGGACAATTTTAAAGCGTTTGTATAGCCGCTTTACGACGAACTCGCCATCAACAATGGCAATAACAATATTCGATGATTTGGCTTTAGGTCCCAGCGCCCGGTTCACCACGAGTTTAGAACCAGGAAGAATGCCAGCATCGATCATGGAGTCGCAGTCGTGATCCACTTGTACAATAAACGTGGCGGGTGGGTCCGTGACTAAAAGCTCGTTCAAATCGAGCTCTTTCATTTCATAATCCTGCGCGGCAGACGCAAAACGTGACTGCCCAGCACGCACTTTACCCTCATAAAAAGGGATTCGGACGATAGACGGGTTTTGGCTAATTGGAACAGGCTGGTTAATCATGAAAAATCATGCCTCAACTTTAATCGCTATCTGATTATTGTAACAACAATCAAATTATTATTGTTACAGAAATAAGGTTGTATTTTTTGTAAAAGAATTGAATGCGAGCTTGTTTCCACAAGATCTGTGGATAAGGTCGTGGATGAGGTCTTGGTAAAATAAATAACTACTTGAATGTAAAGCATTTTGGCAGGCTGCTCAAATAATGAACTTTCAAATTAATCAGCCATGTATTTCAAGCCATCAAAAGGTCCGTGAAGGACCTTTAATGGCTAATGGGCTTACCCAAAGGGCGCTCTCACTAAAAATTACGTGAGAGCATAAAAAGGGTTTAAAGGTTTAAGGGAAACAAGCCAAAGGATAATCAAAGGTAATGGAGCCTACAAAATTTAAACTTTATGCTGGATAACGAAAATGGCATCTAGATCATGATATTGCTTGTTTGAATTGACCAGAAATGACTTTGAAGGATAAATGAAGCTACAATGTGGCTACTAAACACTTAGAGATTTTTATGGTAACAAGTGCTGTCTTTAGTGCTCAGATTTACTGGAAAAACAAAGAGGAAACTATCAACGTACTGTCTGGGATGGATTGGTGCATGTCAGATGTGATCCGGATGTTGCTGACGAGAGTAGCGATCGATAGGGCTCTTACAATTGATGTAAATCATGCACAACATCATTTTGATACCTAATAAGCCATAAGGTATAACCTGAAAATAACTAAAAAATAAATATTGGGCCAGAATCCATGGATCGCATACAGCAACTCAACTTCGAAAAAGACTTTCGGATTGCCTTTTTAGAGTCTAAGGGAGATAGTTTTCAACGTCTGTTCGAGAAACTGATGTCGAAAGCGCATCCCAATGACTTCATGGCGTGCCGCCCATGGGGAAATGTTGGAGACCGGAAGAATGATGGATACCTGCCCTCGGCGCGCATCCTGTACCAAAGCTATGCCCCCAATGAATTGACTGCCGCCGAAGCGGTCAAGAAAATCAACGAGGATTTCGACGGCGCTAAAGAGCACTGGGAAAAGTATTTCGACGAGTGGACCTTTGTCCACAATGCGCCCGATGGCCGCTTGGGTCCTCACATCATCAAAGCATTGGCGAGACTCGGACAAGAAAACCCAAAAATCAAAATCGGCCACTGCGGGTATGAGGAAATGCTGGCGAAGTTTCGCAAGTTGAGCTTGCTGGATCTCGAATCTTGGTTCGGCCCGTCGCTGACGATGGAAGCGAATGTCAATTTGGGATTTGGCGACTTGGTGGCCGTCCTCACCCACATCAGCATCACGCCCGTGCCCACGGCCAGCGAAGTGAAGGATGTGTCGCGCGGCAAGATCGAGGCAAACCTGCTGTCTCTGGCCGTCGCCGAATTTCTGAAGATCGGTATGCAGAAGTCAACGCTCGTGGCGCAGTTCTTCAATAACTGGAGGAACCCGACCTATGGCGAGCAGATCGCGCAGGCGTTCAAAAGTGAATACGTGACGCTGCGAGACCAAGTTCCCGCACTGCACCCCGATGAGATATTCGGCCGGCTCGAAACGTGGGCCGGGGGCACGGCCAACACCACGCCGACACATAAGGCGGCAGTGCTGGCCGTCATGGCATATCTTTTCGATAAATGCGAGATTTTTGAAGACGCTCAAGCGGTGGGGGCTGCATGATCCTGCCCTCCAAACATCTTCAACAGGATCGCGCGCTGTTGACCGTCGGCGCCCATGTATTGACCTACCTTGTGCGGCCGAAGACCGTCTCTGCATTGTGGGAGGAACTGAACAAGCATGACGCAAGCGTAGCCACAATGCCTCGGAAAATAACCTACGACTGGTTCTTGCTCGCGCTCGACCTTCTTTATGCCATGGGGACCATTGAACTCGAAAGCGGCCTCGTGGCACGGAGGGCGCCTTGATTCATCACATTTTCAGCACGCTGCCCAGCTTTAAGAGCCTTGAAGACCTGAAACCTGGTCTGAATGTCTTGCTTGCTCAGAAAACCGAGGGTGCAAGCAGCAAGCAGACGCGCAATCGGGCAGGAAAAACCAGCTTCGTAGAGTTGGTGCATTTCCTGCTCGGTGCCGACGCTGGTCCTGAATCAATTTTTCGCACCAAGGAACTGGTTGATCAATCCTTTGGAATGGACTTCGACTTGAAGTCGGAGCGCACCGTCGTTGATCGCAGCGGCGGCACCAAAGCCAAAATTTTTGTGACTGCCCCGCCTGCGGCGAAGGTCAAGTTTTCGGCTACCGAGTGGTGCGCATTCCTCGGCGAGCAGATGTTTGGTTTAAGCAGCTTAGAGGCCGCCGGTAGTAAGCCGCCATCGTTCCGGTCGCTGTTCGCCTACTTCGTGCGCCGGCAAGCGAGTGGAGCCTTCATGACGCCGGAAAAGCAGGCCACAATGCAGGGCACCGGCGATATGCAAATGGCACTCATGTTCCTGCTCGGATTGGACTGGCAGATCGCCCGTGATTGGCAAGCTGTTCGTGATCGAGAGAAAACGCTGGAAGAGCTTAAGAAGGCGGCAGGGAATGGCGCGTTCGGCTCGATCATCGGCAAGGCGGCCGACTTGCGCACTGAGCTGACGCTGCAGGAGGCCCGCCTCAAGAAGCTCTATGCTGAAGTCGAGACTTTCCACGTCCTGCCTGAATACCGTGAGCTGGAAGTTGAAAGTGCCGCGCTTACGCGCCAGCTCAGTGAATTGGCCAACGCCAACACCATCGACTTTTCAGCGATACGGGATCTGGAAGGCGCGCTCGCGTCCGAGGTTCCCCCTGACCTTGAAGATCTGCAGGCCGTCTACCAAGAAGCGGGCGTAGTGCTTCCCGGCTTGGTGAAGCGCCGCTATGAGGACGTGAAGAGTTTTCATGAATCGGTGGTGCGCAACCGCAAGGACTACCTATCCAGCGAACTGGAGGCTGCAAAGCTGCGGGTCGAACTGCGCGACGGCAAAAAGGCGCAGCTCGACCATCGCCGTAGCGAGGTGCTGGGCATCCTGAAGAGCCATGGCGCGCTAGAACAATTCCTCAAGTTGCAGGGAGAGCTGGGTCGCCTGGAGTCAGAAGTGGAATCGTTGCGGCAACGCTTCGAAGCAGCAGAACAGCTTGAAGGCATCAAGAACGAATTGGAGATTGAGCGTAACCGCCTCACCATACGCTTGCGGCGCGACTTTGCAGAGCAGAAGGATCGACTAGCGGAAGCCATCGTTGCTTTTGAAGAGACTTCGCAGCGGCTTTACGAATCCGCCGGCAGCATGACGGTGGACGAAACATCCAACGGCCCAATGTTCAAGTTTCCGATGCAGGGGCAACGTAGCAAGGGCATCAAGAATATGCAGATTTTCTGCTTCGACATGATGCTGATGCGCTTGTGCGCCAAGCGGCAAATGGGGCCCGGATTCTTGATTCATGACAGCCATCTATTTGATGGCGTCGATGGGCGCCAGGTAATTAGCGCGTTGCGCCTAGGCTCGGAGATCGCACAGGAGCTTGGTTTTCAGTACATCGTTACGATGAATGAAGATGATGCCTTCAAAGAGACCATTGATGGTTTTGATTTGAACCAATTTGTGTTAACTAAACGCCTGACTGATGCCACTGAAGACGGAGGCTTGTTTGGCATCAGGTTTGGTTGACGCAATAATAAACACGGATTTATCTATCTAATCATTGGAATCTCGCATCTCGCAATATGAAAGTCTGACTGCGAAGAGCTGAGGGAAGTATTGATGCAACAAAAACAACAAGACCAAAGCCAGATCAAGTGGATTTCTGACTTCATCTGGAACATCGCTGACGACCGCCTGCGCGACGTTTACGTGCGCGGCAAGTACCGTGACGTCATACTGCCCTTTACCGTGTTGAGGCGGCTTGATGCCGTGCTCGAAGCGACGAAAGACGCAGTGTTGGAGCGCAAGAAGTTCCTAGACACCCACAACGTGGCCGAGCAGGATGGCGCGCTGCGGATGGCGGCTGGCCAAGCCTTCTACAATGTCTCGGAATTCACCCTAGCCAAGCTGAAGGCCAGCGCGGCAGGCCAGCGCCTTCGCGATGACTTCATTGCGTACCTGGACGGCTTCTCGCCGAACGTGCAGGAAATCCTCACCAAGTTCAACTTTCGCAACCAGATCCAGAAACTGGTGGATTCCCACGTTCTCGGCTACCTGATCGACGACTTTCTCGACCCCGAGGTCAATCTCGCGCCGCTGCCCGTAAAGGATGCCGACGGCCGCATCAAGCTGCCTGCGCTGGATAACCACGGCATGGGTACTGTGTTCGAGGAGCTGATCCGCCGCTTCAACGAGGAAAACAACGAAGAAGCGGGCGAGCACTTTACCCCGCGCGACGTGGTCAGCCTCATGGCCAAGCTGCTGTTTCTGCCGGTGGCCGACCGGATCGAGTCCAGCACCTATTCGCTCTACGACGGCTCCTGCGGCACCGGCGGGATGCTCACCGTGGCCGAGGAAGCGCTACACGAACTGGCTGAGCAGCACGGCAAGGAGGTGTCGATCCACCTGTTCGGGCAGGAGATCAGCGACGAAACCTACGCCATCTGCAAGGCCGACCTGCTCTTGAAGGGTGAAGGCGCGGAGGCTGAGAACATTGTCGGCGGCGCAGACAAATCCACCCTGTCCGCCGACCAATTCCGCAGCCGCGAATTCGATTTCATGATCTCCAACCCGCCCTACGGCAAGAGTTGGAAGACCGATCTGGATCGCATGGGCGGCAAGAAGGAATTCAACGATTCGCGCTTCATCGTCAGCCACGCGGGCAATGCCGAGTTCAAGCTCATCACCCGCTCCAGCGACGGGCAGCTCATGTTCCAGGTGAACAAGCTGCAAAAGATGAAGCACAACACGCCGCTGGGCAGCCGCATTGCGTTGGTGCATAACGGCTCGGCGCTGTTCACCGGCGACGCAGGCCAGGGCGAGAGCAATATCCGCCGCTGGGTGCTGGAGAACGACTGGCTCGAAGCCATCATCGCCCTGCCGCTCAACATCTTCTACAACACCGGCATCGCCACCTACATCTGGGTACTGGCCAACAAGAAGGCCGAAGCGCGGCGTGGCAAAGTGCAGTTGATCGATGCATCGCAGTGGTTCCAGCCGCTGCGCCGCAACCTCGGCAAGAAGAACTGCGAACTCTCGGATGGAGACATCCAGCGAATCCTCGATCTCTACCTCGGCGATGCGCAGGAAACCGCGCAGTCCAAATGGTTCGACACCCAGGACTTCGGCTACTGGAAGATCACCGTCGAGCGCCCGTTACGCCTGAAAAGTCAGCTCTCTGACGAACGCATCGAGCCCCTGCGGTTTGCCACCGGCGACGAAGCGCTGCGCGCCGAGATCTACGCCACCCACGGCGAGGCGCTCTACAGCGAGTTCGCCAAGCGCAAACCGGCCATCGAGGCGTGGCTGAAAGGCGAGGACGAAAACGAAGACGACGACGGCGAAGACAGCGGCGATGACGGTGAAGCCCCCGCCGCCCGTAAGGCCGTGCCCGCCAAGCGCCGCAAGAAGTTGCTCGATGCATCGACCTGGCAGCGTGACAAGGGGCTGATGGAGGTGGCGCAACGGGCGCAGAAGGCACTGGGCAGCGCCGTGTTCGACGACCACAACGAATTCCGCTCCCGCTTCGATGCGGCGCTGAAGGCGCAGGGCGACAAGCTCGGCGCGCCGGAGAAGAAGGCCATCTATAAGGCGGTGAGCTGGCGCGTCGAAACCGCACCGCCGGTCGTCGCCAAGCGCAGCAAGCTCAAGGCAGGGGAACACTTCGAGCCCGGCTTCGACGGCGCGTACCTGGAAACCATGGGCAAGGATCGATTCATGGTCGAGTACGAACCCGACAGCGAGCTGCGCGATACCGAGCAGGTGCCGTTGAAGGAACCGGGCGGCATCGACGCCTTCTTTGCACGCGAAGTGCTGCCGCATGCGCCGGATGCCTGGATTGCCACCGACAAGACTCAGATCGGCTACGAGATTTCCTTCGCCCGCTATTTCTACAAGCCCGTGCCGCTGCGCACGCTGGCAGAAATCCGCGCCGATATCCTCGCGCTGGAGCGCCAGAGCGAAGGGTTGCTGCACAAGATCGTGTGGGGTGCGTAATGACGGTGGCGAGCGCGTACCCGAACTACCGGCAACCGAAGATGCGCTGGTTGCCCGCTGTGCCGGAACACTGGAACGAGCAACGCGCCAAGACCTTTTTCCGCGAGGTGGATGAGCGCTCGAAGACCGGACAGGAAGAACTGCTGTCGGTGTCTCACCTCACTGGCGTTACCCCGCGCAGTCAAAAGAAGGTCACGATGTTCAAGGCTGCGAGCTACGTTGGCTCCAAACTGTGCCGTCCCGGTGACATCGTGATCAACACGCTGTGGGCGTGGATGGCGGCGCTTGGTGCGAGCAGGCACGTGGGCATCGTCAGTCCGGCCTATGGCGTCTACCGCCCGCACCACGCCGACAGCTTCAACCCGGCCTATCTCGATTACCTGTTGCGCACCCGCGCCTACGTCGCCGAATACATCGGGCGTTCGACTGGCATCCGATCCTCGCGCCTGCGCCTGTACCCCAACCAGTTCCTCGACATTGCGCTGATCCAGCCCCCGCGCCCCGAGCAAGACCAGATCGTCGCCTACCTGCGCGCGCAGGACGCGCACATTGCCCGCTTCATCAAGACCAAGCGTGATCTGATCAAGCTGCTCACCGAACAGAAGCTGCGCATCATCGACCAAGCAATCACTCGCGGTTTTGATTCATCTGCCCCTCTAAAACCATCTGGAGTCGAATGGTTGGAAAAGGTGCCGCTTGATTGGACCGTTTGTCGGTTGAAGACCCAACTCGCGGCTAATGATGGCGGCTGCTGGGGTGATGACCCGGTCGGCAGCGGCGGCACTCCCGTATTGCGTTCGACGGAACAAGCGGTAGATGGCAGCTGGCGGATTGATTCACCGGCATTGAGGCAATTGTCTGGGGATGAAATACGCTCGAAAAAACTTCGAGTTGGCGATCTTGTAATTACAAAATCTAGCGGCAGTGAGAAACATATTGGAAAAACCAGCTTGGTCACGAAAGAGGTCGAAGAGCTTGGCTGCTGTTTCTCTAATTTCATGCAACGCTTACGCCCCAAACCTTCAGTGTCCTCAAAGTGGGTTTGGTATCTATTGAATAGTCGAATTGGACGCGATCAGATGGCGTTCGGTTCGAATAGCACTACCGGGCTGGGAAATCTTACTCGAGAGGTTATTGGCAACGTCTGGTTCGCTCTTCCACCTCAAGAAGTTCAGGATCAATTGATCGACCTGTTAGAGAACGAGTTACACCCGATTGACGCTGCAATAGAACGAGAGCAGAAGCAAATTCAGCTTGCTCGTGAATACCGCGACCGCCTGATTGCCGATGTGGTCACCGGTCAAGTGGACGTGCGCGGCTGGCAGCCCGGCCCGGACGACGTGGTGGACGACGCGGCACTGGCCGCGCTGGGCGATGAAAACGAAGATGTGACCGAAGAGGAGGATGGCGATGGCGAAGACTGACACCAGCGAGCGCTGGTTCGAGGCGCGCGTGGTGCGCGGCTTGACCGGTGTGCCGCAGCCCGAGTACAGCCATGCGCTAGCTCCCATGGACTTCGCCGCCACCCATAACGGCTACGTGCAGGGCAAACCCACAGACTACAACCGCGACGTGGCGCTGGATGTGGCGCAGTTGCTCGCCTTCTTGCAGGCCACCCAGCCTAAGGCGGTGGACACGCTGGAACTTGCGGCGGAGGGCATCAAGCGCACCCAGTTCCTACATCGGCTGCAGGGCGAGATCACCAAGCGCGGGGTCGTGGACGTGCTGCGCAAGGGCGTCAGCCACGGGCCGGTACACGTCGATCTCTACAAGCTGCTGCCCACGCCGGGCAATGCCGCCGCAGCGGATGCCTTCGGCAAGAACATCTTCAGCGTCACCCGGCAGGTGCGCTACAGCAACGATTCCGGCAATGAGCTGGACTTGGCTATCTTCATCAACGGTCTGCCGGTACTGACGTTCGAGTTGAAGAATTCGCTGACCAAACAGACTCTGGCCGACGCCATCGTCCAGTACCAAACCACGCGCAGCCAACAGGAGCTGCTGTTCCAGTTGGGGCGTTGCGTGGCGCACATCGCAGTCGATGACGCGGAGGCCGCGTTCTGCACTGAGTTGAAGGGCAAAGCCTCTTGGTTTCTGCCGTTCAACCAGGGCTGGAACAGCGGCGCAGGCAACCCGCCCAACCCGGATGGTCTGAAGTCCGATTACCTGTGGAAGCAGGTGCTGACCCGCGAGTCGCTGGCCAACATCATCGAAAGTTACGCGCAGGTGGTGGAGGAAGAAGAAGCAGACGCCAGCGGCAAAAAGAAGAAAAAGCGTAAGCAGATTTTCCCGCGCTTCCATCAGCTGCGCACGGTGCGCGCCCTGCTTCGACGCTCCCATACCGACGGGGTGGGTAAGCGTTATCTGATCCAGCATTCGGCAGGCAGCGGCAAGAGCAACACCATTGCCTGGCTGGCGCACCAACTGGTGGAGCTACGCCGCAAAGACGACCCGATGACGGCGCAGTTCGATTCCGTCATCGTCATCACCGACCGGCGCGCGCTGGACACACAGATTGCCCGCACCATCAAGGGTTACGACCATGTGGCGGCTATCTTTGGCCACTCCGACAACGCGCAGGAGCTGCGTGAGTACCTGCGCCGTGGCAAGAAGATCATCGTTACCACGGTGCAGAAGTTCCCGTTTATTCTCGATGAGCTGGGCGACTTGAGCGACCGGAAGTTCGCGCTGTTGATCGACGAAGCGCATTCCAGCCAAGGCGGCAAGACCACGGCGCGGATGCACGAAGCTCTCGGCGGCAAGGTGGCCGAGGAGGAGTTCGAAGAGGACAGCACGCAGGATGCGGTGAACGCGGAAATTGAGAAGCGTATCGCCTCGCGCAAGCTGCTGGCCAACGCCAGCTACTTCGCATTCACGGCCACACCCAAGAACAAGACGCTGGAGTTGTTCGGCGAGAAGACCCTGGTCGGCGACAAGGTGCAGTTCTGCTCGCCCGAAGAACTGACCTACACCACTAAGCAGGCCATCCAGGAGAAGTTCATCCTCGACGTAGTGGAGAACTACACCACCTACGACAGCTTCTACCAAGTGGCCAAGACGGTGGCGGACGATCCGGAATTCGACAAGGTGAAGGCGCTGAAGAAGATTCGCCACTACGTCGAATCGCACGACAAGGCCATCCGCCGCAAGGCCGAGATTATGGTCGATCACTTCATCGCGCAGGTGGCGGGCAAGCAGAAGATCGGAGGCAAGGCGCGGGCGATGATCGTGTGCAACGGAATCGCGCGGGCCATCGACTACTGGCGCGAGGTGTCGGACTACCTCACCCAGATCAAGAGCCCATACAAGGCCATCGTGGCGTACTCGGGCGACTTCGAGATTGGCGGGCAGAAGAAGACCGAGGCCGATCTCAATGGGTTTCCGAGCAAGGACATCCCGCCCAATCTCAAGCAAGACCCGTATCGATTCCTGATCGTTGCCAACAAGTTCGTCACCGGCTTTGACGAACCTTTGCTGCACACGATGTACGTGGACAAGCCGCTAGCGGGCGTGCTGGCGGTGCAGACCCTGTCACGCCTGAACCGGGCTCATCCACAGAAGCACGACACCTTCGTGCTCGACTTCGCCGACAACGCCGAGGCGGTGAAGGCGGCCTTCCAGGACTACTACCGCGCCACCATACAGACCGGCGAAACCGACGCCAACAAGCTGCACGACCTGAAGGCTGAACTAGACGGGCAGCAGGTGTACAGCTGGCAACAGGTTGAAGACTTGGTTACGCTTTACTTGAGCGGCGCAGACCGGGACAAGCTCGACCCCATCCTCGATGCGTGCGTGGCCGAATACACAGACAAGCTCGGCGAGGACGATCAGGTCAAGTTCAAGGGCAAAGCCAAGGCCTTCGTGCGCAGCTACGGTTTCCTCGCAGCGATCCTGAGTTACGGTCACCCGACGTGGGAGAAGCTGTCGATCTTCCTGAACTTTCTCATTCCCAAGTTGCCCGCGCCCAAGGAGGAAGACCTCTCCAAAGGGGTGCTGGAAACCATCGACATGGACAGCTACCGGGTGGAGGCCAAAGCAGCGCTGAAGATGGCTATGGCAGATTCCGATGCCACAGTTGAGCCAATACCGCCTGCCAGCGCTGGCGGCAAAGGCGAAGCCGAGATCGACAGGCTCTCTGCGATCATCAAGACCTTCAACGACCTCTTCGGCAACATCGAGTGGAAGGACGAGGACAAGATCCGCAAAGTCATCGCCGTGGATATACCGTCGCGAGTTGCGCAGGATAAGGCGTACCAAAACGCGCAGGCGAACTCCGACAAGCAAAACGCAAAACTGGAGCACGATAAGGCCCTAAACCGCGTGGTGTTGGAGTTACTGTCTGACCACACCGAACTCTTCAAGCAGTTCAGTGATAACCCCAATTTTAAGCGCTGGCTGACTGAAACAGTCTTCGACGCGACCTACAAGTCGAGCGCGTTTACTTCAAATGAGCCGTCGTTTAATAGCTCTTCCGCTTAAATTTTGTCCTCCGGCTCTAGGAGCTACTTTTGTTGGAGTAATGTTATCCAGAATTACTTTGGTTAAAATATGGGTTAAAACTAGTTAGGGCATCATTTCTTTAATTTAACCCATTGATATTTATGCTTTATTTTACTTGTCATGTTATGTCATAGCACTATGATTTGTATTTCAAAACACAATAGTCAATATTTCAAAACTCGTTAACTGCCAATTAGATTTATATTTCAAAACACAATACCCATTTTTCTTAAGGGCGTATGAAATTTACTACAAACATCTGCGGATTTAAGTGTTGTCGTTGGTAATTCAACTAGAGATTTTTTGCAATTCAAGTTGAGAGTGTCGTTTCAATAAAATCATATATTTAATAATGCAGTTGTCGTTTGTAATTCAACTTGAGATTTTTGTAATTCAAGTCGAGAGTGTTATTTAAATTAAATCATATAGTTAATGAAGCTCTTATCCTAACCAATTCATAAAAGGGGCTTTTTACTAAATTTGAGATCTAAGTTAATAAATAGGTTAATTGCAATCCGACATCAATCAGATCGCATTGGGCAATCCATGATACGGTATCGATTAACTTACGCTAATTTAGGTACCACTACACAAAGGACAAGTCGAAATAGGCTCTCATATAGCGCATGATCTTTGCCATCTGCATCCTAGAAGACTGGGGCCACTTTCATTTGCGACCATGCTAGACGGGAGACTAGATTGGGGGCCATTGATGAGAGAACAGCTTTCACTGCTTCGAAGTAGTAGCCGGGAGCGTATGGATCAACGAATATCTGCTCGGCGAAAGCTTCGATGTCCCATGGTATCGATAGGCTGGATGGAGGGCTATCGGGCTCTGGCGGCGACCCCCAGTACCAAACCAGTCTCACTTCTCGCTCGTGAGCGAACGAAGCTCTTTTGTGCATGACCGGATAGAAGGCATTCGCGTCAGGAAACCAGGCAGTGGAGTAGTCAATGTAGCGAACAAGACCGATATAGACTTCGCCCACTTGTTCAATTGACTGGACCAACTTTGCGTAGGTCGTTTGTATTGCCACCCCGCCGCTTAGCCCACCATAGAGTCGCCACATTGCCTCGGACTCGTGCTCGTTCGCATGCCAACACGATACGAAGGTTGACTGCCGCGACTTTCGATAGAAGCCTTTGAGGTCCTTGTAGCCATTCTCTGAGCCGACATTCTTGAGAAATCTGTCGATTCCAGTTGCTGTGAGTTGAGTAGTAGATCCTTCGTACGGATCTGCTAACTGATCAAGTCGCGCTAAGTATAGCTTTCGCGATTGAATGAGAGAGATGAGCTTGGCAAGATCCATATAGCGCCAGACCTTGACGTTCGCATCTCGCGGCTGAGGAAAGCACGGATGGGAGAGCCGTTTCGGCAGAGCATGCGACTCTGGAATGGGTGGTGCAGATTGACTCATAGATGGCTGAAAATAATTATAGAGACAAAAATTAACCTAACTGTATTTCAAAACACAATAGACCACTTTATTTTCGTTTCACATGAACAAGCTCACCATTAATTTTCCATGACTCTAAGAAATCGACTTTTACAAGTAGATTTAGTGCAATTTCAAGATTTTGTCTCAAAGATGATTTGCTCTGAGTTGTCAGGCCTGCGCCTCTTTTTAATGTACAGATTTTTACTGGAAATGGTTTATTATGGCTTGCATAATAACAATGTAGCCATGTTGATAAACCTTCTGGCAATGCCAACCGTTGAGCCCACTCAATCCGTGTGTAATAAACTTCTCCAAATAGATTAACTAATTCTGGCGCAATTCTAACTTCATACTGACAAAGCGTATTACCAGCTTCATCACTCCATCTAAAAAACGGAAGCATTGATAGGCTTACACCTTTTTTGAGCCGTGTTGACGTAATTGATAACGAGGTTGCTTGCATACGGTTGAGACATAATCTAAGTCTGATGTAGCTCTTTCCATTGACAGACCATCCAAGATTTTTGCAGAACCAATAGGGTGTGAATTTGACAATGCTCCCTATCGGATACTCGCGGGCTAAGTGTAGTAGTTGCAACCAAACTGTTTGATCATCTTGCCTTAACTCTTCGCCAGTAAATGAAATACTTCCCGCACCAATTAACCCAATTTCAGCTTGTCTTAAATAAGCACGGGGTTGATTTCGATTCTTTGCTGAGAAAAGTGAAGATTGGGCGATTTCATTTGGAATGCAGCGAAAGTTATCCCTCCAAAAAGGAATTAACTTATTTTTATGGGGAATTGGCTCTAAAGTCTGATTTTTTGTGGAGTGAGTTGAGCGCCCACTAAATATATCTATGTAATATCTAGTTGAAGGGAGTCGATTATTCATTTGGCATCCTTCAAATTCGGGATGCGATTTCTTCGAGCTATTTGATCTGCTTTAGTTGGTCGCCCTGGCCTAGACTTAATATCACTGGGTGTTTGGTTGTTAGTCGATAAATCTGGCTCCAAATTTATGTATTTTCGAATCCACGATTCAACATCCTCTTCACGCCAAAGCAACCTCTTAGTGCCAGGTAATTTGCAGATTGGAGGTAGAGCCTTGGGGTTACGCGTTCTGTCGCTGCGAATGCTTGTTACAGATTTATTAATGAGTAGAGATAATTCCTCAATTGTGATCAGGCTTTTCATGGGCGAAGTCTTTCGTTCCGCATCAGGTTTGATACGGTTCGAATGAGTCCGCGGCAGCCATGCAATGTTATTGTTTAAACTTCCACCAGCTCCGCCAAGTGGTGAGAACTATCGCATGACGGGGTTGTGCCCCTATTCGCCCTGCTCTCCTAATATTTTGTACACTTTATACTCCAGCCTCATTCTGACTGGTTGTAAAAACATTAGGCGATTGCTTTGCAGCATCCTTTCTTTTCACCTAACTATGCTCGCTTATAGAATAAGTGAATACTGGACAGCGCGCGCCTTCGTTATGTTGAATAAAATTTGTTTGCGATCAAATTTTAAACTTTGTTTTTTTACGAAGATCTTCTTACGTTTCCCCAGTGCATTAGGGTTAATGTACTTGAAAAACATACCAATGTCTAGCATTGTTATGGCACAAATCTGGCACAATAAGTGTGCTTAACTGTGCAATAGTGTGCAATGAAGTGCAATTAATTTATATTTTAACTCATTGATTTTAAATGATTATGTGGTGCGCCCGGCGGGAGTCGAACCCACGACCCTTGGCTTCGGAAACCAATACTCTATCCAGCTGAGCTACGGGCGCAATCCTGCCATTATATCAAATTAAGTGCGGCTGGCTTCGCTTGTCGCCGCTCAATTTTTAGGTGTGTTTGATTCAAAGCGTTTCTCGCTGTTACTTAAACTTGATCTTTTTGATCAAGTTAGTTTCGCCTCTGTAGTAATAGGCTTCGTATGAGATTTTCTTCAGAGAGTAGACTTTTTCAATGACAATCTTGTCAGCGCCTATATTCTGCGCGTTTACATGGGCTTGTCTTGGCGCGTCCAGCGCTGTGAATGGAATAATCCTTTCAAATTCAAAGCCTTCGCCGTATTTGAACTCGATGGTGTAGATTAAATCATCCCAGTTTAGCGTGGCGTCATAGCCCTTGGAGACGCGGACGATATGTACGTTGGGGTCATGTGCTTCTTGAATGCGGATGATGGCACTGTTGAGCAAGACGACGCCTGACAAGACCATGGCACCGTAGCCAACTTTGCTGAAGAGGCTGATGGAGATTTTAGGCAGCACGTATTTCATCAGGTAGGTGGCTGCGACGGCGGCAATGGCAACAAGCAAGCCGATGGTTAGTGCTTTTAGCGTAAATAATCCGAAATAGGCATATAGGCCCAGTTTGACGATGTGCAGAAAAATCTCATTGGCTGCGCGGGTGGCGATGATTTCTTCTTTGCTGAGCCCGTATCTGAGGTAAACACCATTGAACAAGACGCCGACTGCGCCGGTGAGGGCGGAGATAAAGCCTGCGAGAAAACCGATGAATTTAAGAAAGTGGTTGGATAGCGCGGGTTTGTCTGCACTGGGGGCGGCGGTTTTTTTGAAGAGGTAGGGCAGGTTGCAGACCAGAAAAATGGCCATGCACAGCTCGATGTACATCGGCGCCAGGTAGCTGAGTAGCCAGGCGCCGACGATCACCCCCAGTAAGGCGAGGGGCAGAAAGTGCCTGACGATGCGCCAGTTAATGTGCTGGAAGAACAAATAGAGCTTGGTCAGTGAACTCACTGAGGTGCCTACCGATAGCGCCGCTGGCACCTGAGACGCCGGGAGCACGTGGCCCAGAATGGGGATCAGTAGCAGGCCTGCTCCGCCGCCGCAAACCATACTGATTGCAAATGCGATGAAGGCAATGAGGAAAACATTTAAATAAATCATGTGGGGCAGGGCAGGCGTTATGTTTGTGGTTGCATTTGAAACGCTTAAATCATAGCCCAAATGCCTGGGCTTTTAGTAAGCATCACTAAAAAAGCGGCAGTCGTTTGGCGGGCAGGGGGGTAGCGCTCACCTTGCCTTGACCCGGGGAGCGTACTAAAGGTTGCAATAATCGTGTCATAGAGCGTGACTATGCTTGGCTGATAAATCTAAACATATGAGGATATAGCACGATGAAAGCCATGATTTTAGCAGCGGGGAAGGGCACTCGCGTTCGGCCACTGACTTATGATTTACCCAAGCCGATGATTCCGGTGCTGGGCAAGCCGGTGATGGCTTATCTGGTGGAGCACCTGGCATTGCATGGGGTGGCGGATATTATGGTCAATGTCAGTTATCTGCACAAAAAGATTCAGGATTACTTTGAGGATGGTCATCGTTTTGGCGTGAATATCGGCTACTCGTTTGAGGGGGATATTGTGGATGGCCAGGTGGTGCCGCATGCAGTGGGCTCAGCCGGTGGCATGCGCAAGATTCAGGACTTTAGCGGTTTTTTTGATGAAACGACGATCGTGTTGTGCGGGGATGCGATTATTGACCTGGACATTACGCGTGCGGTGAAAGAGCACAAGGAAAAAGGCGCACTGGCGAGCCTGGTGACCATGCAGGTGTCTATGGACAAGGTGTCTGGCTATGGCGTGGTGGTGACCAACAATGAAGGGCGCATTATTTCGTTTCAGGAGAAGCCTAGCCAGCTGGAGGCGCGCTCTAACTGGGCGAGCACTGGCATTTATATTTTTGAGCCGGAGGTGCTGGACTTGATCCCTTCTGGCAGCGAGTTTGATATTGGCTCGGATTTGTTTCCATTATTGGTGCAAAAAGGCTTGCCGTTTTATGCGATCCAGCATCCGTTTAACTGGATTGATATTGGCGTGGTGACCGATTACTGGCTGGTGATGCAGCAAATGATGCAAGGCTTCTTCCCGTCGATGCCGATTCCGGGCACGCAGGTGAAACCGGGTGTGTGGGTGGGCCTCAATGTGCATATTGACTGGGAGCACACGCAGATTGAGGGGCCGGTATACATTGGTTCTGGTAGCCGGATTGATAAAAATACCCGCATTGTTGGCCCAACCTGGATTAACTCGGGTTGCCATATCCAGCGCGACAGTACCGTGATCCGCTCCATTTTGTTTGATTACACCCGTATTGCGCAGGGCTATGAAATTGTTGAGCGCATCGTCTGTGGCGAGTATTGCGTAGACCGTAATGGCCGCATGGTGCATATGGATGATGATAGCTGCGACATTATCTGGACTGATGCACGGGAAAAAGTGGTGTATCCGCAAAACTACGCTTATGCGAGGTTGTAATTTCAGCGCGGTTTGATTTTAAATGACTAGTCCGTTTTCATTTGATTGACATTTAACTGTCAAGGATTTGTCATGCATGATGCCTATGCTTTTCTCACTTTATGAGGAGAGTATACACATGAAAAAAATGACTTTAATGATTGGCTTGCTAGTGGGCAGCATGGGCGTGGCTGAGGCTGCAACCAGTTACCAGATTAGCAAAGAATGGACCTTTAGCCATAGTGGGAGTGGTTATTTGTCTGAAATTCCGGCATTTGATGCCATGACCAATACTTTATGGGTCGCAGGCGTCAAAGGCGTAGATGTTTTGAATGCGGCTACTGGCAGCCTGGTGCAGCATATTGACACCAGTAGCTTCGGTAACATCAATAGCGTCAGCATCAGCAATGGCATGGCGGCATTTGCCATCGAAAACAGTGCACGTACTCAACCGGGGATCGTGCAGTTATATAACACCACAACCAGAAGCCTTGCGTCTGGGACTAACACATTTACGGTCGGTGCATTGCCAGATATGCTGACTTTTACGCCGGATGGCAGCAAGATTTTGGTTGCCAATGAAGGAACCCCAGATGTGTATGGCACACGTAAAGGCAGCACGGTGCCACGCGTATTCAATCCGGCAGCCAATGATCCAGTCGGTAGCGTGACTATTATTGATGTAGCCAAGCGTAGCGTGGCGGCCACTGCCACGTTGTCTGGAGTGCCTACTTCTGGTAGCCATATTCGCAATAATACTGGCATGGATTATGAGCCTGAGTATATTGCCGTCAGTGCAGATGGCAGCAAGGCTTACGTGACCCTTCAAGAGGCGAATGCCATCGGCATTTTGGATATGCACACCAATTCGTTTACCCAGGTGGTTGGCTTGGGTGCCAAAGACTTCAGCCTGCCAGGCAACAGCATAGACCCGCTTAACAATGGTAGCGTTAATTTTATTAGTGCCAACGTAAAAGGGTTGTACATGCCTGACGGGATCGCGACTTACAACGTCGCTGGCAAGGACTACTTGGTGACTGCGAACGAAGGTGATTTCCGTGAGGATGATGGCGATCGTTCTAATGCCAGTTCATTAGGCGCGACTGGGGATTTGGCCAATATCCGCGTATCAAACACCGATTCATCTGCAGGCGATCTGTACGCCGCGGGCGCGCGTTCTTTCAGCATCCGTAATGCCGATGGTAGTCTGGTTTACGACAGTGGCGATATCCTTGATAAAGAAGCTTTTGCACGTGGGATTTATGATGACGCCCGTAGCCGCGACAAAGGGGTTGAGCCAGAAGGTGTGGACTTGTTTACCCTGGGTGGCCGTACCATCGCTGCTATCGGTTTGGAGCGAACTCTAAAAGGGGCCGTAGCGCTGTTTGATATCACTGATCCTACCAAAGTCAGCTTTATTGATATGATTGTCTCAGACGGCGACAAAGCGCCAGAAGGCTTGGTTGCGTTTGAAAAAGCCGGACAGATTTTCCTGGCGTTCTCGAATGAAAGCTCCAACACCACTTCCTTGTTCAAGGTCAGTGCTGTCCCTGAACCCGGCTCCGCAGCGATGCTGGGGATGGGCTTGCTCTCATTGGCGATGTTGCGTCGTCGACAAAAGTAGTACGGTTTTATCTGTGCGAATGTCAGCCGGGTCTGGGAATCAGCCCGGCTGTTTGTTTTGCATGGCAGTAAATACCGGTGCGCGTTTCCTGTCTGGCGGTTCTGCGCTATAATCACGTGGAAAATTTTTCTAACGCAACGGGATGCAGATATGTCGGGTTACAATCAGAGTTCAAGCATTAAAGAGTTAATTATTGCCATTCCAGGCGCCATTATTGCTTTCACATTGCTGGTTTCGCTGCTGGCATATCTTTTTGGCGTGTTTGGTGCCGAAAAAGCGGCCCCAAGCAAAGAAGCGGCTGAAGCAGCAGAGCAAAAAGTGCTGGCCAATATTGCCCCGGTTGCGACAGTGGCCGTGGCTGAAGCAGGTGGCGCGCACGTTGAAAAGAGCGGTGAAGAGATTGTTAAAGGCGTGTGTATCGCTTGCCACGGTGTGGGTGCCTTGGGTGCGCCAAAAATCGGTAATGCCGGTGACTGGGGTCCACGTATTGCACAAGGCTATGAAACCTTGGTAAAACATGCCATCGAAGGGATTCGTAGCATGCCAGCGCGCGGCGGTAACGCAGAGTTGACTGACCACGAAGTCGCGGATGCGGTGGCCTATATGGCGAATCAGGCAGGGGCCAAATTTGATCCTGCCAGCTTGAAAAAATAAACAGCAATATTGCGATAAGCCGCTTGAATCTCAAGCGGCTTTTTTATTGGTCAGGGCGCTTCTACACCTTCAAATCGCTAAGCCAGACAAGGCGCGCATGAAAAAATTTGATGCTGCATATAGTTGATATGGCAGGAGAAATTTCTTGATGAGCAACGCCGTATTGCGACGGAAGTTGTGTGTGTAGCAGTGCCCGTAAATCGATTTCAGATAGGTGCATAGCCATGGCGAGATACGCAATTGGCGACCTGCAAGGTTGCTATCATTCTTTTATGCAGTTGCTGGCAAAGCTAAACTTTGCGCCTGGGCGCGACCAGTTGTGGCTGGTTGGCGATTTGATCAACCGCGGCACGGGATCACTACCGGTATTGCGCTGGTTATATGCGCATCGCGAGCATATCAAGGTGGTGCTGGGTAACCATGATTTGCATGCCATTGCCGTCGCACACGCCGTGCGGCCACCGCATCGCTTTGACACTTTAGCGCCTTTATTGGCAGCCGAGGATGGCGAAGCGTTATTGCACTGGTTGCGGCATCAACCATTGATGGTGCTGGAAGATGACTATGCCATGATACATGCCGGCTTGTATCCGCAGTGGTCGTTGCTGCAAGCCAAGGCGCTGGCTGCCGAGGTTGAGGCGGTGTTGCAATCGCCCGACTATCTGGGCTTTTTGCAACAGATGTACGGTAATCAGCCTGCCGCCTGGCACGCGGACTTGACCGGCATGGACCGCTTGCGGGCGATTACCAATGCGCTGACCCGCATGCGTGTGGTGGATGCGGCTGGCGCGATGGAGTTTGCGTTTAAAGGCGAACTGTCTGAGCTACCGGCCGGGTATCTGCCCTGGTTTCAGGCGGCCGGTCGCCAGTCCGCCCAGGCCAAGCAGCCCATCCTGTGTGGGCACTGGTCGGCGTTGGGCCTGTATCAAGCGCATGGCGTGATCGCGCTGGACACCGGTTGTTTATGGGGGCGAGAACTGACGGCATACGCCCTGGACACTGGCGAGGCGACGCAGGTGGCGCTGGATCCGCGTGATCAGCCGCCCGGCCTGGGTGGCGATTAGTCCGGAGACGGGGGTGGAGCTCTGGTGGGTGATCCTGGCCGCTTTTGGGGCGGGCGTGGTGGATGCCATGGTGGGCGGCGGTGGACTGGTGACCGTCCCCGCTTTGCTAACCAGCTTTCCGAATACCGCGCCCGTGCTGTTGCTTGGCACCAATAAATGTTCCAGCGTGTTTGGCACCAGTGTTGCCGCCTGGCGCTATAGTCGGCATGTGCGTCTGGATTGGGCCTGGTTAGTCCCTGCAACGCTGGCTGCATTTTTAGGCGCTTGCCTGGGGGCATGGACCTTGACCTGGGTCGCGCCAGATTTTTTGCGCAAGCTATTGCCAGCGGTGTTGTTGCTGGTGTTGGTGTATACGCTCAAGTCTCCGCAGTTTGGGGTCGAACAGGGTGCCCGGGGCCACAGTGTGCGGCAGCGATGGATGATTGCGTTGGCCATTGGGGTCAGCATCGGCTGGTATGACGGTTTCTTTGGACCAGGCACCGGCAGCTTTTTTATTTTTATGCTGGTGCGTTTTCTCGGCCAGGATTTTTTGCATGCTTCTGCCTCTGCTAAAGTGTTAAACGCCAGTACGAATCTGGCAACGTTAGCGGTGCTGGGCTGGAGCGGTGCAGTCTGGTGGCAACTGGGCTTGGCCATGGCGGCCGCCAATATCGCGGGCAGCCTGTTAGGCAGTGCACTGGCGCTAAAGCATGGAACCACGCTGGTGCGCCGGGTGTTTGTGGCAGTTGTGACGCTTTTGCTGCTTAAAACGGCCTGGCAGGCATATGTCTAACGATGGGCTGAGCCATCACAGTCAGGCTTGCTTTTGCACCGCTGGTTCGCTGACGGTTTCAGGCACGGTCGCCCAGGGTAAGCGCGCCATGATTTCATTTCTTGCCTGGCTGGCCAGCGTTTGCCGGTCCAGCAGGCGCGCCTCTATCGGCGTACAAAAATGCAAATGCACTTTGGGTGACTGCATGTTCAGAAAAGACAGCATGGATTCGATCATGCTGGTTTCGCCGGCATACGCTGCCGCCAGGTTAGGGCTGCCGTCAGGCATGGGATAGTGGATCGCAATCGGGATCACCGTCGCCTCTGCATCAATCGCGGCCTGAATCAGGCTACTTTTAAACGGTAATACTTGCTGTCCATCGGTGGTGGTGCCTTCGGGAAACACGCACAGATTGTCCCCCAGTTTCATCGCCTGCGTGACTACTTTCAGCACGCGTGCCGCATCACGTTGGCGTGTCCGGTTAATAAAAATGGTGCCAGACTTTTTGACCAGATAGCCAAACACTGGCCAATCCTTAATTTCAACTTTTGCGACAAAACGCACTGGAATCAGGCTGTTCAAGGCATGGATATCTGACCAGGAAATATGGTTGGCAACAAACAGCACATGCTTGGACTGCGGCGCCGGGCGTACGCCGCTCACCGATAACTGCAGGTTAAAACAGCGCAATAGTTTGGCACACCACCAGCGAATCAGCTGCTCGCGGCCACGACGGCCACACACAGGCAACACGAGCGTTGCCAATGTGAGTCCGGTGAGTGTGTGGAGAAAAATGCGGGCGGTGCGCCAGCAGAAGGTAAGAAAATTTGTTTTTGGCAAGTTATTTCAAGAAATGCGCAGCATATCTGGGATTGATTCTGGATAAAGGTAACAATACCAGCATATCGGCCGTATTAAAAGCCGGATCCCAGGCAGGTTCGCCACAAATATAAGCCCCCAGGCGCAAATAGCCTTTCACCAATGGTGGGCAGGTCACTTCGAGTGACTGATCCAGGGCCTCGATCGGCAATGGATGGTGCGGAAACACACGATATTCCGCGGGAGACAGATAGTCTTCGCGCAGGCTGTTGAACAGCGAGGCAGCGGTGTGGCCACCATCGTGCATGGAAATACTGGCGCAACCAATCATGTATTCATACTGACGGGCCATCATGTATTTGGCCAGGCCTGCCCACAACATGGTGATGGTGCCACCGGTGCGGTAATCGGCATGCACACAGGCGCGGCCCACTTCTACCATCCGGTCAGACAAGGGGGCCAGACGACTCAAATCAAACTCTCCGGCAGAGTAGTAACCGCCTGCCAGCATGGCCTGCATCGGGTTCAGGATGCGGTAAGTGCCCACCACTTGCTGCGTGGCATCATCGCGGACCAGCAAGTGATCGCAAAAGGCATCGAAGCCGTCTACATCAAGACCATTCTGGCTCTTGATCTGCGCGCCCATTTCTTCAGCAAACACCTGATAGCGCAGGCGTTGCGCTTCCATGATTTCTTCTGCGGTTGTTGCCAGAGCAACACTCAGCGTTGAGTTGACTTTACGGTTGTTCTCGGTCGTTGGCTGAATTTCGGCTTGATATAGGCCATGTTCCTGCAAATTGCGTTCTAACATCACGCGACTCCTTGGTTGAGGTTTAGGGTGATATTAGAAGTGTCACATGAATGATTGGTGACGTTCACATGACAATTCTGTGACGTTGACTATGGTGGCGGACATGCCCCATGCACTAATAAAAAGAGCAGCCTAGGCTGCTCTTTTTAAGGACCACACCCCAGAAGGGGATGGTTGCCATGCGGCGCTTAACGCCAGCTTCTGTTAGTGGGAAACGCGTGAGGTGCCGCCGTTTTCAACGATGCGTACACGGTCGCCCGCATTAAACTGTTCGTCCGCTTCCTGCACGATGGCCACCAGGCCGCCGCCATCCAGTTTGACGGTGATTTCCAGTGCGTTTTTGCGGGTAACGGCTTCTTCGGCGGCTGAACCAGCCAGGCCACCGGCGACGGCACCAATGACAGCTGCAATCGCGCTGCCGCGACCACCGCCCACTGAGCTGCCAGCAATCCCACCAATTGCCCCCCCTGCAATCGTGCCGACAGGGGACTTGGTGCCTTCAAGTTTGACGGCACGCACGCTTTCCACTACCCCGGTTTTCACCGTTTGTGCTCTGCGTGCTTCATCACGCGAATACACACTACCAGAGTTAGAGCTCGCGCACGCGGCCAGAATGCCGGTGACCAATACGACAGCAAGCCATTGCAATACACGTGTTTTCATTTTTTTCTCCAATATTGAACAAGCTTCTTTTAATGGGTAGCCTGGCCCAGACTAGGATCCTCTTTCAAGGCATCCTGTACCAGGGCGTGACTGTAAATGTTTTCAATCTCGGCCCGGCTCGGCTGATGATTTTGCCCGCCACGGCTCGCAATCTTGATCGCGCCCATGGTAGACGCCAGCCGGCCACAGGCTTTCCAGTCCCAGCCACGCACAATGCCATACAGCAGGCCAGCACGGTAAGCATCGCCACATCCTGTTGGGTCTACAACCTTATCTGCTCTAACGCACGGAATGTCATGGCGTTGACCATCAGCATAAATATGCGAGCCCTCGCTACCCAGGGTCACAATCAAGGCTTTGACCTTGGCCGCCAGTTGTTCCAGACTGAGCCCTGTTTTGTCTTGGATGACTTGAGACTCGTAATCGTTCACTGCCAGATAGTCAGCCATTTCAATAAAGTGCATGAGCTCTTCGCCATTAAACATCGGCAAGCCCTGGCCCGGATCAAACATGAAGGGAATCCCGGCCTCATGGCACTCTTTTGCGTGCTGGAACATGGCATCGCGACCATCCGGGGCAATGATAGCCAAGGCAATATCTTTGGCGTCGTTCACGCTGTTGGTATGCGCATATTGCATGGCCCCGGGGTGAAACGCGGTAATCTGGTTATCATCCATGTCGGTGGTGATAAATGCTTGAGCAGTGTAGGTGCCGGCAATCGCCTTGATGTGCTGCGTATCAATATGATGTTGGTTCAGCCATGCCTCATAGGGGGCAAAGTCATCCCCGGTTGTCGCCATGATCTGCGGCTGGCCTTCGAGCAATTGCAGGTTGTAGGCAATATTGCCCGCGGTGCCGCCAAATTCGCGGCGCATTTCAGGGACCAGAAATGCCACGCTCAGTTTATGGATTTTGTCTGCCAGAATATGATTTTTAAACTGGTCAGGGAACACCATGATGGTGTCGTAGGCGAGTGAGCCGCAAATAAGAATTTTCATTAAGTGAACACGGGGTTGGATAAAAGTAGGGCTATTATTGCTGTGCGCCAGCAGTGTGGCAAGTGTTACGAGCGGCGAAGAGTGGTCACGACTGCTTGATGGCCAGATCAATCAGCGTTTTGGCGGCCTTTTTGGCAGACTTGATGGCGCCTGAGCCGCGTTTGATTTGCTCGGCCTGTACGGCACCTTCAAACAGAATGGAGAGTTGCAGCGCCAGGCCTTCGGCATCTTTGATATTGGCTTCTTGTGCCAGCTTGGTAATAAATTGCCTGAATTCACGGGACTGTTGCGAAGACAGCTGATGAATCCGGTTTTCTTCATTGGGGAACTCGGCGGAAGCCTTGATAAAAGCGATCCCGGTGAACGAGGGGGAAGTCACCCACTCTTCAATAAACTCAAACAGTTTCTGGATTTTTTCATTTGGGCTGCCACCAAGGCCGCCCAGTTTTTCATTCATCCAGTCCTGAAAGTCCTGATGGCTCTGTTGCAACACGGCCAGGATCAGTTCTTCCTTGTTTTCAAAATACTTATAAAGCGTCATTTTGGTGGTGCCTGCGACAGCCACAATCGTGTCTACCCCCGTGGAATTAATGCCACGCGTCTGGAACAGATCCGTCGATACCTGCAAAATTTTTTGCTTAAGCGCATTCATGCCTAAAATTATAACACCCTATACAAGTTTGTATACCCCCAGAACTTTCAGCCAGGGAACAAATCCTATTGTTTGACTTTGCTTGTCGTGTTAAATATACTATACCGTATAGTATACATTTATGGTCAATTTATTTACAATGTACTTCATCTACAACAAGGAGAAAATCATGCGTCAATTATTATTAGCTAGCCTGTTCGCCCTCTCAAGCACGGCATTTGCGGCCGAGCCACTGTATGTCGTTAAATCTGTGGAGCTGAATCAGCCGGTAGACGTGGTCTGGAAAAAAGTCTCTGACTTTGGCGATTTGGGTGCCTGGCATCCCGCTGTAGCGAAAACCGAGATCGTTTCGGGTAAAAATAACAGCGTGGGCGCCAAGCGCGTGTTGACGCTCAAGGATGGCGGCAAAGTGAATGAAACACTGACTGCTTACAATCCAAAACAGAAAAGCTATGGCTACAAAATCACTGATGGCGTGTTGCCTGTGAATGACTACGCATCCACCGTGAGTGTGCATAGCAATGGGGATGGCAAGTCTGTGGTGGTGTGGGAAAGCCATTTCTTGCCAAAAGCGCCTGCAGATGAAAAAGCAGCCTCTGACGCGATTAAAGGCGTTTACGATGGTGGTTTGAATCAGCTTAAAACCCTGTTCCAATAAATCAGCGTTTGCTGTAAAAAAGCCGTCACGAGCAGTGGCGGCTTTTTTGTTATGCAACGACGGCCTGTTTTATTGTCAGGCAGTCTACTGTCTGGAGTTGGCCATCAGTTTGGGCGTGTAATTGCACTGCACCTGATCAAGCAGCTGGTTGACCAGTACTTGCTCGTCACGGTTGGTTGTGACGTGACCATTGATGATGTTTTCGATGTAAACGCTTTTCAAGCGTTCTGGCAGTTGAATCGCTTCGATCAGTCGGCAATCGCCATGTTTCATGGTTTCGAGGCGGCTGTAAATGGCTGCGGTTTCGGTGGGACTGGCCTCGAATGATAAGGGGTGGGGCGGAGGCTGATGCACCGCTGCGGTCTGGAGGCTGGACGCTGATTCGAGCTGCATATGCCAGTAATAACCACCCAAGACGCCACAGACCAAGGTCACCGCCACCACGCCATAGTTGCGGATGGCCAGCCAGTTGATTTGCAGTTTGGTTTGCTCGTCGATAAGTGCTTTTGCTGCCTGTTTTGCATGTTGCAGGGCGCTGGATTGTCTGTGTGCCAGCTTTTCCTGACAGGCGCTGAGTGCCATGAAATATAACTGGTTAGCGAGCATGTCAGGCAGGCGCGCGCCTGCCAGTTGTGCCTGTGTGCTCAGGTATGCCTGCAGTCGTCCAGGCTGGGTCGATGTTGTCGCGGGCGTGGTTTGCGCCTCTGCGAGCGGGCTGGAGAGCAAGTCATCCAGAATATTGAATAAGCCTAGCAGCTTGTGCGCGGCCTGCTTGCCGGACTTGTCCAGCATGGTTATCAGCCAATCTGATTGTAATAATGCGTGCAACATACCTGCTTAAAATGGCTTGACGACCACCAGAATCACCACGGCGAACAGGATCAGCACCGGGACTTCATTAAACCAGCGAAACCAGACATGACTACGCTTGTTTTGCTGCGCAAGAAATTGTTTAAGCAGTTTGCCGCAATAGTGATGGTAGCCAATCAGCAGGATGACCAGGGTCAGTTTGGCATGCATCCAGCCGCCGGTGATGCCGTAACCCAGCCATAACCATAAGCCAAATGCGAGCGCCAGCAGCATGAGGGGCTGCATGAAACGGTAAAGTTTTTGCGCCATGAGCAGCAAGCGCGCATAGGCGTGAGTTTCTGTTTCCATCGCCAGGTTGACGTAGATACGGGGCAGGTAAAACAGGCCGGCGAACCAACTGGTGACAAAAATAATATGTAGCGCTTTGACCCACAACATTTAGCTGGCTTTCTGATTCAGGAGTTTGCGTAATTCGGCAAAGTTAAGTTCGCCTATGGTTTTCTGGATGCGGTTGCCGTTGCCGTCAAAGATAAAGGTGGTCGGGGTCAGGTTGACATTACCAAACGCCTTGACCATTTCGCCGTAACCATCATGCATGACGGCAAACGGCAGCGCTTTTTCCTTGGTGTAATTGAGCACTTGCGCAGGCGGGTCATACGGCATCGCCACGGCAATCACCACCAGGTTTTTGTCTTTGTACTGCTGGTAAGTGTGGATGAGGTCAGGCATCTCCTTGATGCAGCCAGAGCAGTCTGTTGCCCAGAAGTTGACCAGCACCGTTTTACCGCGCAGGCTTTGCATGCTGATTTTCTGGCCATCCAGCGTGGTGAAGGTGACTTCTGGAGCCTGCGGTTTTTGCATGACAGCAAATACCAGGCCTGCGATGAGCGCCAATGCAACTATTGCTACGCCCCATGTTCTGAATATTGATTTCAACTTAGCCTCTTAAAAAACGGATGACTCAAAAATGCACGCTAAAAACCATAGGCCGTGTAACGTGTTTGTGCTGTATACGACATGGTATAATTGACTTTTGTTTTTGATAAATTATCAATGAACGCACCTGTCAACGCAGATTTGTTAAAGCGCAATTCTACCCCTCTCGCACGATTACGCGAAATTCCGTACAACTATACCTCCTTCTCTGACCGCGAAATCGTCATCCGGTTTCTCGGCGAAGAAATCTGGGAGATCCTCAATGTGCTGCGCGCCGAGCGTAAAACAGGCCGCAGTGCGCGCATGCTGTTTGAGGTGTTGGGCGATTTGTGGGTGGTGTCACGCAACCCTTATCTGCAAGATGACCTGCTGGAAAACCCCAAGCGTCGCAAGGCCTTGATCGAGGCGCTATATCATCGTATTTCTGCCATTCAAGAACGTAGCGGTGGCAATGAAAAAGTACAAAAACTGGTCTCTGCTGCGACCAAAGCGGTAGAGAAGTTTGCCGATGATTTCAAGCAAACGGCCGACTTACGCAAAAAAGCCCTGGCCAAACTGACCAAGTACACTCGCAAAGACAATGTGCAGTTTGATGGCTTGGCACGTGTCTCACATGTGACAGACGCCACCGACTGGCGCGTCGAATATCCATTTGTGGTGATCAACCCGGATACTGAAGCCGAGATCTCTTATCTGGTGCGCGCCTGTATCGAATTGGGTCTAACCATTATTCCACGTGGGGGCGGAACGGGTTACACGGGCGGCGCGGTACCTTTGACGCCATTGTCTGCAGTCATCAACACCGAAAAACTGGACCAACACACAGGTGTGCAAATGCGCACCTTGCCCGGCGTCTCCCGTCAGGTGGCTACGATTGAGTGCGGCGCGGGTGTGGTGACCCGTCGCGCCATGGATGCGGCCACGGCTGCCGGCCTGGAATTCGCCTGCGACCCGACCTCTGCCGATGCCTGTTGCATTGGCGGTAACGTCGCCATGAACGCCGGTGGTAAAAAAGCCGTGCTGTGGGGGACTGCGCTGGATAACCTCGCCTCATGGCGCATGGTGACGCCAGATGCGACCTGGCTGGAAGTGGAGCGTCTGGATCACAACCTGGGCAAAATTCACGATATTGACATGGCGCGCTTTAAAATCAGCCGCTACGACATCGACCATAAAAACCTGCTGTCAGAGCCTGAGATTCTTGAAATTCCGGGGCCGAGCTTCCGTAAGGTTGGCCTGGGTAAAGACGTGACCGACAAGTTCCTGTCTGGCTTGCCTGGTGTGCAAAAAGAGGGCTGTGACGGCCTGATTACCTCTGCGACCTTTATTTTGCACCGCATGCCCAAACATGTACGCACCATTGCGCTGGAGTTTTTTGGCAATGTGTCGCATGCCGTGCCCGCGATTGTCGAGATCAAGGATTATCTGGACGCTACTGCCAAGCAAGACCCGTCGGTGATCATGGCCGGTCTGGAGCACATGGATGAGCGCTATGTGAAAGCCGTCGGCTATGCGACCAAGGCCGCACGTCAGCAACGGCCAAAAATGGTGTTGTTGTGCGATATCGCGTCTGATGATGAAAACGCCGTCGGTGAAGTGGCTTCTGCCGTGGTGCGCATGTGTAATGCACGTAACGGCGAAGGCTTTATTGCCGTCTCGGCCGAGGCCCGTAAAAAATTCTGGCTGGACCGTTCACGCACGGCGGCAATTGCCCGCCATACCAACGCCTTCAAGATTAACGAAGACGTGGTGATTCCATTGCCGCGCCTGGGCGAATACTCCGACGGCATTGAGCGGATTAATATCGAGCTGTCTATCAATAACAAGCTGCGTCTGGTGGATGCGCTGGAAGCCTTTGTCGCTGGCGACCTGCCTTTGCAGCCGGATGAAGACGGCAACTCCGACCCCGAAGGTGTCAAATCCAAACAAAACATTGCCTTGCAGTTGTTGCGTGATGTGCGTGCCAAATGGCGTCTGATTTTGAATACCCTGGACGAGCCTGTCACCGTGCTGGGCGAGATGGGCAAGGCCTATGCCCAATATGAAAATGTGTTCCGCGCCGTGCAGTCTTACGATTTGCGCGTTTCCTGGAAGCGCGAGCTCAAGCGGCCAATGGCGGATATTTTTGCTGGCCGTGAATACCAGAAGATTCTGGACAAGCTGGATGAGATTCAGAAAACCGTGTTGAAGAGCCGCGTGTTTATCGCGCTGCACATGCACGCCGGTGACGGTAACGTGCATACCAATATCCCGGTTAACTCTGACGACTACGGCATGATGCAAGACGCCCACGCCGCTGTGGCTCGTGTGATGGCCCTGGCACGTAGCCTCAATGGCGTGATTTCTGGCGAGCATGGGATCGGTATCACCAAGATGGAGTTCCTGGATCAGGCCACCATTGATACCTTTGCCGCTTACAAAGCCAAGGTAGACCCCGAAGGCCGTTTCAACAAAGGCAAACTGATGATGGGTTCCGGGCTGGAAAACGCCTATACCCCCAGCTTTGGTCTGCTCGAGCAAGAGTCCATCATCATGGAGCAGTCTGCCATAGGCGAGATTGCCGATGATATTTCTGACTGCTTGCGTTGCGGCAAGTGTAAGCCCGTGTGTTCTACCCACGTGCCACGCGCCAATTTGCTGTATTCCCCACGTAACAAGATTCTCGGCACCTCCTTGCTGATCGAGGCCTTCTTGTACGAAGAGCAAACCCGTCGTGGCATTTCGCTCAAGCACTTTGACGAGTTCAACGATGTGGCTGACCACTGCACGGTCTGCCACCGTTGTGAAAAACCTTGCCCGGTCAATATTGACTTTGGTGATGTGTCCGTCAAGATGCGTAACTTCCTGCGCGAGCAAGGCAAGAAGAAATTCAACCCTGGCACGGCTGCGGGTATGCTGTATCTGAATGCCAAAGATCCGGCCACCATCAAGTTCTTGCGTGCAACCATGATAGGCATGGGCTATAAGGCGATTAATCTTGCTAACAGCCTGGCCAAGAAATTTGGCCTGCTCAAGGACAAAAAAGCACCACCGGCGACGGTGGGCAAGCCAGAGATCAAGGCGCAGGTGATTCACTTCATCAACCGGCCGATGCCGAAGAAAATGCAGTCCAAGACCTCACGCGCCATGCTGGGCGTGGAAGATGACACCATGATTCCGGTCATCCGCAACCCGCAAAAGGTGAACGAGGATTCCGAAGCCGTGTTCTACTTCCCGGGCTGCGGCTCCGAGCGCCTGTTCTCCAACGTTGGCCTGGCGACTCAAGCCATGTTGTACGAGGTGGGCGCGATTACGGTCTTGCCGCCAGGCTACCTGTGCTGCGGTTACCCGCAAACAGCCTCAGGCAACCACGACAAGGGCCAGGAAATCACGGCGGACAACCGCGTGCTGTTCCACCGTGTCGCCAATACCTTGAACTACCTGGATATCAAGACCGTGATCGTGTCTTGCGGCACCTGTATGGATCAGTTGCAGAAATACGAGTTCGAGAAAATTTTCCCGGGCTGCCGTCTGCTCGACATCCACGAGTACCTGATGGAAAAAGACATGCGCCTGCAAAGCGTGACCGGTACGCGTTATATGTATCATGACCCATGCCACTCGCCGATGAAGACGTACAAGCCATTGGAAGTCACCAACAAGCTGATGGGCACCGAGGTGGCGTTGAATGACCGTTGCTGCGGTGAGTCAGGCACTTTTGCTGCGGCGCGTCCTGACATTGCCACCCAGGTCAAATTCCGCAAACAGGAAGAGCTGGAAAAAGGCATGGAGAAAATGGGCTTGACCGTGGGCGCCCCCGAGCAGCCAGTCAAAATCCTGACGTCTTGCCCAAGCTGCCTGCAAGGTCTGTCACGCTATGGTGATGACACTGGCATTGAAGCTGACTATATTGTGGTGGAAATGGCCAAGCACGTGCTGGGTGAGAACTGGATGGAAAATTACATCCAGAAGGCCAATAACGGTGGCATTGAGAAAGTATTGCTGTAAACCCGCAAACCCCGCGCAAGCGGGGTTTGTTCAAGTGGCGGCGTATCGTGTCAGTGCAGAGAATTTATGATTGTCGCGCTTTGACATAGACATAAATCCCCGCCCAAATCATGACCACTAAAATCACAGCAATCACGATAAAACTCATTAAACCGTAGTCAGTCGATAACAAATCAATCAAAATTTTCATGGGTTTCCTCCAGTAAGCGAATCATGTTGCACGCAATGAATCTGTAGAGGATTTTGAACCCTTATGACATCATGGTTTTTGATGTAACGCAAAAGTCATGTCAGCGACACCTGGTGACTGTATTGTCCAGTAGTCACTGCTGGCAAAATGCAACGATAGAGTTGGAAAATTAAAAGTTCAGGAATCAAACGGATGAATGTTTACTCGATGCTTAAACCTCTGCTGTTTCAACTGGATGCAGAGCAAGCACACGATATTACTTTGCAATCGCTCAAACGTGCAGAAAAGCTCGGCCTGCTCACGCTCGCCGCCTGCCGTTTACCTGCACAACCGACGCAGGTCATGGGCCTCACGTTTCCCAACCCGGTCGGCCTGGCGGCCGGGCTGGATAAAAATGCCGCTGTGATTGACGGCATGGCCGCGCTAGGCTTTGGCTTTATTGAGGTGGGCACCGTCACGCCACGCCCGCAGCCTGGCAACCCCAAACCACGCTTGTTCCGTTTGCCACAAGCCGAGGCCATTATTAACCGCTTTGGCTTTAACAACCTCGGTGTCGATCAACTGATCCAGAATGTGAAGGCGTCCAAATTCAAAGGCATCCTGGGCATCAATATCGGCAAAAATTTCGATACGCCGAACGACCGTGCCGCTGAAGACTACCTGAGCTGCATGCGGAAGGTGTATAACTATGCCAGCTATATCACGGTAAATATTTCCTCACCCAACACCAAAAACCTGCGCGCCCTGCAAGAAAAAGAGGCGCTGGGCCAACTGCTCGCGACGCTCAAAGCTGAGCAAAAAATCCTCTCGCAACTGCATGGCAAATATGTCCCCGTTGTGCTCAAAATCGCCCCCGACTTAACCACCGAACAAGCACAAGAAATCGCTGAACTGCTTATGCAGCACCAAATGGACGGCGTGATTGCCACCAACACTACCTTGTCGCGCGATGCTGTGGCCGGCTTGCCAAACTCGGAAGAGGCGGGTGGGCTGTCAGGCGCACCGGTAAAAGCGGGTTCTACACGCGTGATTCAAACACTGGCGGCCAGCTTGCAAGGCAGCCTGCCGATTATCGGCGTCGGTGGTATTCTGAATGGCGACGATGCCAAAGAGAAAATGGCGGCCGGTGCCAGCCTGGTTCAACTCTACAGCGGACTCATCTATAAAGGCCCGCAACTGATTAAAGACTGCCGCAAAGCCTTGCTCTAATGGCATTGCCCATCCTCTACTCCTACCGCCGCTGCCCGTACGCCATGCGCGCCCGTATGGCGATCTGGGCGGCAAATATTCAGGTAGAAGTGCGAGAGATTTCCCTGCGAGAGAAACCTGCGCATTTGCTACAGATTTCCCCCAAAGGCACCGTGCCGGTATTACAACTGCCAGATGGCACCGTGCTAGAGCAAAGCCTGGATATTATGCAGTGGGCACTTGTCCAGAGCGATCCGCAAGGTTGGCTGAATGCAGACCCTGAAGCAGTCAACGCGCTGATTACGATCAACGACGGTGACTTTAAAAAAGCGCTGGACCGCTATAAATATCCCGACCGTTACCCCGAGCAAGCACAACTGGTTTATCGCGAACAAGGTGAGCAGTTTTTGCAGAGGTTAGAAGCTGCATTAGAGCAGCATGACTATTTGCTTGGCGATTCTGCCAGCATGGCCGATGTAGCGATTTTTCCGTTTATCCGGCAGTTTGCAGCGGTCGATGCGGAGTGGTTTGCCAGCAGTCCTTATCCGAAACTGCGCATATGGTTAGAGGGGTGGTTGGAAAGCGCGCTATTTGCAGAAGTGATGCAAAAGTTTCCAACTTATATTGGATAGCATTTGTCAGGGAGGCTACATTTTAATGCAGCTTTCAAGGTCATTCTTTATCTCTGAGCCATTCCGGCGGTGGCGGGTATCTAGACGAGGTTAATACTTGGCTTGGTTACAATCGAGCGCCACAGCCACATTTGCTGCAAGTACTTGGAAATGTTTTTTGAACTCGAACATTCTTTTTCGCCCTAGGCGAGGTACTTTTCTTTGCTTGCACAAAGATAAAGTAACCAAAAGAAAGTGCACCCCAGCTTCCGCTTGTTTCCTGTGCTACTCGGCTTGCCGGGCGGCCATCGAAACTCGCCCTGGCGGCTTGCATAAGACGCAAGCCACTGCGGAACTCGAACAGCCGATGGCCGAGTGCTCCCGTCAACCCTGCGTTGCTCGGCGCGGCAGATGGGGACCCCGAACACCATGCGAGCGCAACCGTAATTTGTTTCAACAAAAGAATTGGATTTTCAAACCGTCCAAATTTTAACGATGCAACTTTGGCGAGATAAATCCCATTCCATCACGCTGAGTAGCGGAGACAAAATAAGAGTAGAGGGAGCGACTGTCCGAATCCCGCAGCAGCTCACGTAGTGTGTGAGCTGCTAGGATGAGTTTCGTGACCGGCTTATTTTGTCGAGCAACGCAAGGGAGCCGAAGGCCTTGATGGCTGGGTGTCGTCCTCTTTGGTTACTTTCTGGGGGACAAGCACCAGAAAGTAACTCGCCTAGAGGCGAAAGATGCCGTCAAATTAACGCAAAAAAGTAGTCAATAAATCATTAAAGAATAACTTTTTCTACTTTTTTGGACTGTCTCAACTTGGCAAATAAACTGCTAAATTCAGAATGATTAGTCACTTTTTTGCGTATTCTGCTCAAACCTTTCATACGCATTAATAATCTTCTGCACCAACGGATGTCTTACCACGTCTTGGGACATAAACTGAGTAAAAGCGATGCCTTTGACGTCTTTGAGAATTTTCTGCGCTTCTACCAAGCCACTTTTCTGGTGACGTTGCAGGTCAATCTGTGTCACGTCGCCGGTAATCACGGCTTTAGTGCCAAAACCAATGCGGGTTAAGAACATTTTCATTTGCTCGGGCGTGGTGTTTTGCGCTTCGTCCAGAATAATAAAACTCTGGTTGAGCGTGCGGCCGCGCATATAGGCGAGCGGGGCGACTTCAATTGCGCCGCGTTCGAACATTTTGTTCACGGTGTCGTAACCGGCCAAGTCATAAAGTGCGTCATAAAGCGGGCGCAGGTAGGGGTCGACTTTCTGGTTGAGGTCGCCGGGCAAAAAGCCCAAGCGTTCGCCTGCTTCTACGGCCGGGCGAACTAACACGATTCTTTTCACGCGGTCACGTGTCATGGCATCCACTGCACTGGCGACAGCCAGATAGGTTTTACCTGTACCCGCTGGGCCGATGCCAAAGGTGATGTCATGGTCTTGTATCTGTTGCAAGTAGCTGACCTGACGCGGGGTGCGACCATGCAGGTCGCCGCGGCGCGTCATCAGTACAGGCATGGCACTGCTGCTGACTTCTTCGGGTTTGAGTTTGTCGATTTCTACCAGGCCGAGTTGAATATCTTCGAGCTCAATTGGCTTTTTTGAGCGGGCGTAGAAGTTTTCCAGCATTTGCGCGCCCAGCCGCATATTGGTTTGGTTGCCGCTCAAGTAAAACGTGCTGCCGCGGCGGTTGATGTCGATATCGAGACCATTCGCCAGTTGGCGGATATTTTCATCAAGCGGGCCGCACAGGTTGGCCAGCATCAGGTTGTCTTCGGGGCTGAGGGTAATTTCCATGCTTAATTCACAATTTCGCCAACCAGGCGTTTTGGGTTGTAGACGTCGGTGATTTTGACTTGTACCATCTGGTGGATATAGCGGGCATCGGCAGCGATATCCACCACGCGGCCGTTATCGGTTTTGCCTGCCAACAAATTGGGGTCTTTCCACGACGGGCCATCGATCAGCACGCGTTGCACGGTCCCCAGCATGGCGCGGCTGATGGCGTCACCATTGGTTTCGTTCTCGGTTTGCAGTTGCTTGAGCCAGGCCGCTTTGTCGGCTTGCGGGGTTTCGTCGGGCAGGTAGCTGGCCGGTGTGCCGGGGCGCGGGCTGTATAAAAAGCTGAAACTGTAATCAAAACCGACATCGCGCATGAGTTTGAGCGTGGCCTGAAAGTCTTTTTCGGTTTCACCGGGGAAGCCGACAATGATGTCGCTGGTGATGGTCAGGGCCGGATTGGCAGCTTTCAGTTTGCGGATCAGGCCTTTGTATTGCAGCGCGGTGTAGTTGCGCTTCATTGCCATCAAGATACGGTCACTGCCTGCCTGCACTGGCAGGTGCAATTGGTTGGCCAGCTTGGGCACCGTTGCATGGCACGCAATCAGGCGCTCACTCATTTCGTTGGGGTGGCTGGTGGTGTAGCGGATACGCTCGATTTGCGGGATTTCTGCGATGGTTTCAATCAACAGTGGCAAATCGGCTTCGATGCCTTGATAAGGCACGCGGTAGGCGTTCACGTTCTGGCCGAGCAGCGTGATCTCTTTGACGCCTTGCTCAGCCAACTGGACCGCCTCGGTGATGATGTCTTCAAACGGGCGCGAGAACTCTTCACCGCGGGTGTAAGGCACTACGCAAAAGCTACAATATTTGCTGCAGCCTTCCATAATGCTCAAAAATGCAGTCGCCCCTTCGACGCGGGGCGGCGGCAAATGGTCAAACTTTTCAATCTCGGGGAAGGCAATGTCTACCTGTGGCTTGTCGGCAGCCTGTTTTGCTTTGATCAGCTCGGGCAGGCGGTGCAGGGTTTGCGGACCAAACACGACATCGACATAGGGCGCGCGCTGAATGATGGCTTCGCCTTCCTGGCTGGCCACGCAACCGCCAACCCCAATCACCAGGTTGGGATTTTTTTCTTTGAGCGGAATCATGCGGCCCAGGTGGCTAAAGACTTTTTCTTCGGCTTTTTCACGGACTGAACAGGTGTTGAGCAAGATCACATCTGCTTCTTCCATGTTCTCGGTTTGCGTCATGCCTTCATGCTCGCGCATCAGGTCTATCATGCGTGATGCATCGTATTCGTTCATTTGGCAACCAAACGATTTAATGAATATCTTTTTTCCGCTTTCGTGCTTCATCGAACGCTAAATTTCTCACAAAAACAGTATTTTAGCGTATTTGCAAGGGAAACCCCAGCTAACACTGGGGACTGCGGTAAAATACACTTTTCTTGTCGAAGCCTTCTTTGCATGCAAGCTTTACCGATTTTTTTCAATATTGCACAACGCCCTTGTATCGTCATCGGCGGTGGCGATGTCGCGACGCGCAAGGTGATCATGCTACGCAAGGCGCAAGGGCAGGTCACCGTGATCTCGCCCGAGTTGTGCGATGAGTTACGCGAGATGCATGCGCAGGGCGAGATTGACTATGTGGCTGCCGAGTTTCAGGCCGAACAATTGACCAGTGCTTGCCTGGTGATTGCAGCCACGGATGATGAAGCGGTGAATGAAGCGGTGTCGGTGGCGGCAAAGCGGCTGAATATTCCGGTCAACGTCGTCGATGCGCCTGCGCTGTGCACGTTTACCATGGGCTCGGTGATCGACCGTAGTCCGGTGGTGATTGCGATTTCGAGTGAAGGCAATGCGCCGGTGCTGGCAAGGCATATCCGTAGCAAAATCGAAACCATGCTGCCCGCGGCTTATGGCCGAATTGCCGCCATTGCGGGTGAGTTTCGTGACCAGGTGAAAGCCAAATTTTCCAATCTGCCCGCGCGGCGCCGATTCTGGGAGGATGTGTTGAATGGTCCGCTGGTGGAGCGCGTGTTGTCCGGGCAGGAACAGGCAGCGCGGACCTTGCTGGCCGAGTTGCTCAATCAGCGTGAAGATGCGCCTACGCGTGGCGAGGTTTATCTGGTGGGCGGTGGGCCGGGTGACCCGGATCTACTGACATTCAGGGCATTGCGACTGATGCAGCAATGCGATGTCTGTGTCTATGACAAGCTGGTGAGCAAAGAGGTGATGGAGTTGGTGCGTCGCGATGCCGAGCTGATTTACGTGGGTAAATCACGTGACCAGCACACCTTGCCGCAAGAAGAAATCAATGCCTTGCTGGCCAGGCTGGCGCTGGAAGGCAAGCGCGTATTACGGCTTAAAGGCGGCGACCCGTTTATCTTTGGGCGTGGCGGCGAAGAGATCGAAACCCTGATGCAGCATGGGGTGCCATTTCAAGTGGTGCCCGGCATTACCGCGGCCAACGGTGTCTCTAGCTATGCCGGGATTCCGCTCACGCACAGGGATTACGCCCAGGCCTGTTTATTTATTACCGGCCACCTTAAAGATGGCACCATTGATCTGGACTGGCAGGCCATGGCCAGACCCAAGCAGACGGTGGTGATTTATATGGGCCTGGTAGGGCTGGAGCAGATTTGCAGCAAGCTGATGGCACAAGGCGTGTCGCCGGACATGCCGGCGGCAGTGATCCAGCAGGGGACAACGCAGAAGCAACGCGTGGTGGAATCAACCTTGCAGCATCTGGCAGCAGAGGTGGCGGCCGCGGGCTTGAAGCCGCCCAGTTTGACGATTATTGGCGAAGTGGTGAAATTGCGCGAGCGACTGAACTGGTTTACGCCGTCGGCGGATTAATCGCTGCGCTCAACCAGCTTAAGTGTTGGGCCAGATTAAGTGTTAGGTAGGATAGGCAGTGAAAGCCTGGCTTCCAGCCCGCCTTCCGGGCGGTTGAGCAAGGCCAGTTGGCCGCTATGTAAAGCGGCAATGCGGTTGCAAATCGCCAGCCCCAGGCCGCTGCCGCCTTCGTATTTGTTGCGTGCGCTGTCCATGCGCTCAAAAGGTCGCAGCAAGCGGTCTGCATGTTCAGGCGGGATGCCTGGGCCGTTATCCAGCACACTGATGACGATCTTGTCGGCCATGACCTGACTGCGCACCTCGACCTTGCCTTTGCCATAGTTGTAAGCATTGCCAACCAGGTTGTCGAGCAGGCGTTGCATGGCTAGCGGACGGATGGGAATAAAGTATTTGGGCCCCAGCGAAATTTTGAGCTCGCGGCCCGCGCGACGCTGACGTTCTGCCAGTGCATTGAGCAAATCGTTAATATCCATCATGCGCGTGGGCTCGCCCTCTACGCCGCGCACAAAGTCCAGAAACTGGTGAATGATATTGTCCATATCGGAGATGTCTTCAATCATGCCCTGTTTCATATAATCGGCTTCTTGCGGCAGCATTTCTACCGCTAGCCGCAACCGCGCCAGCGGCGTGCGGATGTCATGTGAGACCCCTGCCAGCAGCAGCGTGCGTTCCGCATCGAGGCGGGCCAGGGATTCCGCCATCTCGTTAAAGGTCTGCGTCACTTCGCGTAACTCTTCGACGCTGTCCACCGGCAGTTTAGGCGCGGGCTCGCCATTACGCAGCCGTTCTGCGGCATGCACCAGCATGGTCAGCGGCCGGTTGATGCGGGCCGTCAGTAAATAGCCACCCACGAGTGAGAGCAAGCCGACTACGGCCGCCCAGCCCAGCCAGTGCCAGGGGAAAGGGCGGTCTACCTGAATTTTGGGGATCACAACCCAGAAGTCATCCTGGCCGACATTAAAGCTGATCCACAAGCCAGGGATATCATAATGATTGACCGTGATAATGGTTTCTTCGCCCAGCCGTTCGCGGATTTTGAGTGCGACCAGATTAATAAAAGGGTCTGCGGGTAAGGGCTCGATGTCTTCAAGAAAGTCGGCGGCATAGACTCGCACGCCTTCACGGCCCGATAACTCGGACAACAAGGCCAGGCGGCGGTTTTCGTGCGAGGCGATCAGTGAGGCGCGGGTGTAATTGACGATGGTGACGGCTTGCAGGGCAGCGGCGGTTGCGCGTGGTTCGCGGTCAAAATAATCAAAGATTTTGAGCGATGCATAGATACTGACCGCCAGTAAGATGGCGATCAGCAACATGATGCGGGACAGCAGTCGGCGGGGCAGTAAGCGCACGGGGATTAAAGCTTGGCCGGATTATTGTGGTGCTTCACCATCTGGAATAAAGACATAACCAAAGCCCCACATGGTTTGCAGGTAGCGAGGATGTGCCGGATCAGGCTCGATAATGCGGCGCAGGCGAGAGACCTGCACGTCTATGCTGCGATCAAATACATCCAGCTCACGGCCACGCGCCAGTTGCATGAGTCGGTCACGTGACAGCGGTTGGCGTGGGTGTTCGGTGAAGACTTTCAGCAAGGTGAATTCACCACTGGTAATCGTAATGGGTACGCCGTTTTTACTTAGGCTGCGGGTACTGGTGTCGAACACAAACTCGCCAAATTGGAACGCAGCGGATTTTTCTTCAACTGCCTGTTTGGGCGAAATCTCGTGACGGCGAAGGACCGCATTGATTCTGGCCAGCAGTTCACGTGGGTTGAAAGGTTTAGGCAAGTAGTCATCTGCTCCCATTTCCAGGCCGACAATGCGGTCCACTTCATCGCCGCGCGCTGTCAGCATAATGATGGGGGTTATGTGGTTGGCTCCACGCAGTCGGCGGCAAATGGCGAGGCCATCTTCGCCCGGCAGCATCAGGTCCAGAATCAGCAGGTCGAAATGTTCATTGGCCAGCGTTTTGTCCATCTCCTTGCCATCTGATACGGACTTGATATTAAAACCTTGTTCAGTCAGGTAGCGCTGTAACAGCTCGCGCATACGTAAATCATCATCGACCATCAAGATTTTTTTTAACTGTTCTGACATACGGACCTTTGTTATTTGAAGCAAGTGTTTGCTTAACGCATTTTATTGCGATCAGGATGACCGCAGGAAGATAAATACGGCAAGGCCAAAAACTTATCCTTGATAATTATACTCCAAGCATTGGAGCGCATGAAGTGTGCCAGTTACAACTTCGTTACAAATAGCGTTGGGGATGAAATATTGCAGTTACAATCCTGATGCATGATTGCCTTCTGCTATCGGCAGGGGCATCCGAAAACGCTATTTTTTGTTAAATTTGTTGCCGCTAAAGTTGCAATTGCGTTAATGTGATCGACCTGATTTTAAAATCGGTCCCTCGTTTGCCATGAGATTCATGCTTGAGAGCACCCAATAATAGCTTAAACACAAGTGCTTTCGATGGAACAGGAATAAAGGTATTGCGTTTGGATGTGTAGAGCGATTAAACATTTGAAACGAATTGTATTGCTGACAACCTCCATGTTGCTGGCATTCCCTGCTTTGGCTGATCTTAAATTGCCAGTCCGATTGACAGAGATCCGTCTGGCTGACAATGATGATGCCGGCCTTTCCAAAACGCTAGAGCACAATTTTAGCCCTGAAGACCGTGCACGTTTGCGCAAGGCCCTTTCTGATTACGCCCGTAACACCGATCCCGACCACCAGTTGATGTTGCAAAAGCGCAAGGCCATGCATGACAGCATCGCGCAGCGGTTCAATGAGTGTAACCGCGACAATGACGACTCGCTAGACCGCGAAGAGGCGACGCTGTGTTTGCCACAGGTAGCCCGCCATTTTTCCTACGTTGATCTTGATGGCAATGGCGTGATTACGCTAGACGAACTTGAAACCGCCTATGCCAAAATGGTCGAGCGTCAACGTGAAGCCGAAGCCAGAACCGAAGCAAAAATCGAAAACCAGCAAAATATCGTCAGCGACTCAGAGCCTGATGCCAAGTCCAGAAACAAATCCAAAGCAAGCTCGGCAGTGATTCCTGCCAATAGCCCTGTCAATTCAAGCGGTAAAGACGTTTCGGTCATACGCAAACGTCCCAGTTAATTTCCTTTGTCTCAACATGCACATGCCATTCAGCGTTTCGGCGTGTCAAACCAGCAGATTGCCTTCATTATTTTTGCTGTTTAGTGGCTTTGTCGCTGACTCTGGACCCGCTTGATGCTGCTCTCGCAATTATCCTTTGTCTGGTCCCGTGGCTTGCAGGAGATAGACCCTGCCGACTGGCAGCGCCTGGCGGGCATGCATCCCATGCTCGACTACCAGTTTTTGCTGGCGTTTGAGGCCACCGCTTGTGTCGGTGCGCAGACGGGCTGGATGCCCTATCATTTAACTGCGTTTGACCAGGGGCTGTTGGTGGCAGCCATGCCTTGTTATCTCAAAACGCACTCTTACGGCGAATATGTCTTTGACTGGTCATGGGCCGAGGCCTATGAGCAAGCGGGTGGGCAGTATTACCCCAAGCTGATCTCCGCCATTCCTTTCTCACCCGTCACTGGCCCACGCCTGCTGATAGACCCGGCCTGTGACGTACCTGAAGCAATCGCCGAGGCCATGCTCAAGCAGCTGCAGGCTTTTTGTCAGGAACATGCCCTGTCCGGCGCGCATCTGTTGTTTCCCGATGCGATGTCGGCTGACTTTTGTGAACAGCAGGGGTGGTTGAGGCGTGAGGGCGTGCAGTTCCGCTGGGAAAATGCGGGATATGCCGACTGGGACGCTTTTATGGCCGTATTGAGCCGGGACAAGCGCAAAAAAATCCGGCAAGAACGCCAAAAAGTTGCGCAACAGGGCGTGACCTGCCGCGTGGTGAGTGGTCATGACATGACTGCGCAAGATTTGGCCTTGTTTTATCAATGCTATTGCCAGACGTATCTCCGCCACCATAGTTCACCTTATCTGACCCTGGCATTTTTCGAGCATTTGCAGCGCTACCTGCCCGGGCATTTGCAGTTATTTATTGCTTCGCAGCATGGCGAGGATGTGGCGGCCAGTCTGTGTGTGCTGGGTGAAGCGACGCTATATGGCCGTTACTGGGGGAGTTTGCGCGATATTTCTTGTCTGCATTTCGAGTTGTGCTATTACCAGCCGCAGCAATTCTGTATCCGCGAGCAGATCCGCTATTTTGAAGGCGGTGCACAAGGCGAGCATAAGCTTGCCCGAGGCTTTGTCGCTTACCCCACCTGTTCTTACCACTGGCTCAGCCATCCCGATTTTCACCAGAGTGTGGCGCGCTTTCTGCGCCGCGAGGCAGAGGGCATGCAGCAATATGTCAATGAGCTAGAGGAGCGCAGTCCATACAAAAACATGCCGGATATCAATGACACTGGCCTGCCGCATATCCCTTTATCGACGTGATTGCGTTACCAGGGAATCGGTTTGCCATCATAGGCGATAAACTGGCCCGATTGTGCAGGGGTTAAACTGGCAATCACCTGGCGCAGGCCTTGCACGCTGGTTTCGGTATCAATCAGGCCGTTTGGACCGCCCATGTCTGTGCGCACCCAGCCCGGATGCAGTGCAGCAACTACAATGTTAAAGCCGCGCAAATCGATAGACAGGCTTTTGACAACCATATTCAGCGCAGTTTTGCTGCTGCGATAGATATATTCACCGCCACTGCCATTGTCTTCTATGCTGCCCATTTTGCTGGTCATGGCGATCAGCTTTGCCTGCGGGGCACGTCGCAGCTGCGGCAAGAAAGCCTCTGCAAGATAGTAAGTGCTCAGCGTGTTGACCTGAAAAGCCTGTAACCAGGCTTGCACGTCGGTCTGGCCAAAGCTGCTCTCAGGATAGGTGCCCGCATTGCTGATCAGAATGTCCAGCGGCAGTGCTGACAGCTGGCTTGCCAGCGCCCGGATTGAATCGACATCGGCCACATCCAGCGCAAGCAGCTGCAGGTTGCTATGTTGACTGGCCAGTTGTTGTAACGCGGGAGCCTGGGCGGGATCGCGTACCGTGACGTAGACCTGCTGGCCGCTTTCGGCATATTGCCTGGCATATTCGAGGCCGAGGCCGCGATTGCCGCCAGTGATTAAGATGGTTTGTGTATTCATGCTGTGAACCTCGCCTTCTTGCAGTGGTTTAATTTAAGTTATGATGTCATTCTACGCGGGTTGAAATGACAGGCGTAGTATCTTTGCAATCGCAATGGAGTGTTGAGTTGAAGGCAGTAAAGCAGTGGCTGATCAGTCAGTGGGGGGCAGTGGGTATCTGCCTGCTTTTTATGGTGAGCAGTGTTGCTGGCGCGGTAGACCTCAGCAAGCAAATCCCGTTGCGGCCCTCATTATTAAAGCCGGAAGATGTGGCAGTGGTGTATAACCTCAATGACGCGCAAAGCGAAGAGGTCGCCCGTTACTACCTGCAAGCTAGGCAAGTCCCTGCGGAAAATCTGATCGGGGTGGAATTGCCCCGCCATTTTAAAGATGCGCTGACGGTTCCCGAGTTTGAGTCACTCAAAGCCCAGTTGGACGCCAAGTTGACCACGCAGCAAGTGGTCTTGCTGGTCTGGCGCACCCCGTTTGCCGTGCAATGTAACAGCCTTACCAGTGCGCTGACGCTCGGGCTGGATCTCAATCAATGCCGCAAGACCTGTGACCCTGGCCGCGACAGCCCTTACTTTAACAGCCCCTCATTGCGGCCATGGACGGATCACCATTTGCGTTTGTCCATGTTGTTGCCCATCACCAGTGTCGCTGCGGCCAAGGCACTCATAGACCGTGGCGTCATGAGTGAATTCAGTTTAAATGACGCGAATGGGTTTTTTCTAAAAACCCAGGATGCGGCACGCTCCAAGCCACGTGAACCTTTTTTCCCGCAAGAGGGCATGACGGTCAAATCCAAAAAACTGACCTTGCATACCTTGAGTCAGGAGACGATAGAAAAACAGCCCTCAGTCATGTTTTATTTCACCGGGCAAAAATCGGTCGATTATCTGCTTACCAACAATTATTTGCCCGGCGCCATTGCCGATCATTTGACCTCGACCGGAGGCATTTTGTCTAATTACAATCCGCAAATGCCCGCCTCGCGTTGGCTGGATGCGGGGGTTACCGGCAGTTATGGCACTGTGTCTGAGCCTTGTAATTATTGGCAAAAATTCCCCAACCCGCAGGTGTTAATTGGCCATTATCTGGCCGGTGAAACCCTGATTGAGGCCTACTGGAAAAGCGTGAAATGGCCGATGCAGGGCGTGTTTATTGGCGAGCCGCTGGCCAAACCCTACGCCAAAAGCGTCCAGGTGGTGGATGAGTGAGCGATGGTCATTGCACCTGCGCTTACGTCATTTTCCTGTCATTGTGCCTGCATCGTTGTGTCGTATAATCGCTGCCATCTATCCGGTGAGATTGGCTTGTGCAAGATATTCGTTTAAAAGCGTTTTGGACTTTGTTTCTGTGGGCATTTGGTTGCCTGCTCCTTGGCTGGTTCACAAATGCGCATCTGGCGTGGTTGACTTATTTATGTGGTGTGCTGGCCTATCTGGCCGGACATTTATACTGGATACACCGTCTGTACCAGTGGGCCCTTAAGCCCAGCCTGAATTTCATCCCCAACGGCAAAGGTATCTGGGAAGACATTTTTGCCAATCTCTATCATGAAATGCGCCGCCATTCGCGTAGCCAGAGCCAGTTAAGCAGTACCTTGGAGCGCTTGCGTCATGCTACCAGTGCTTTGCCGGATGGCGTGGTCGTGCTCAATAATCGTAATGAAATCGAATGGTTTAATGAGCCTGCCGTACAACGCCTGGGTCTCAAGCGCCACCATGACGAAAGTCAGCCGATTTATTATTTATTACGCCAGGCCGAGTTCGTGGAATACCTGCAAGCCGAAGAGTACAGCGAACCACTCAAGCTTAAATCCTGGCGCAGTCCCGATATCACGCTGGAGTTGCAGATTATTCCGTTTGCCAGCAAGCAGCGACTGCTGATTTGCCGAGATGTATCCGCCATTGAGAAAACCGAAGTCATGCGCCGCGATTTCATCGCCAACGTGTCACATGAGTTGCGTACACCGCTCACCGTGATTGGTGGCTTTCTGGAAACCATCAGTGACATGCAGGGGGAGATTTCTCCCGATATCCAGCCTTATTTTGACATGATGCAGGCGCAAACGACGCGCATGCGCCGCATTATCGAGGACTTGCTGACCTTGTCACGCCTGGAGAATAATGTCACGCTCAAGGATGAAACCGAGATTGACATGAAGGCCATGCTGCAGCAGTTGCATCGCGATGCCCAGGCATTGAGCCAGGGGCAGCATCAGGTCACCTTGCATATGGAGGCGAACGTTAACCTGACGGGCAGTTATAATGAACTCATGAGTGCCATGAGCAACCTGACCACCAATGCTGTACGCTATACCCCGCCACAAGGCAAGATTGATATTTATTGGCAAATGCGGGGGGAGGACGTGGTGTTCAGCGTCCAAGATAATGGCATCGGTATTGAAGCTCACCATTTACCCAGACTGACCGAGCGTTTTTACCGTGTGGACAGTGGCCGGAGCCGCGACACAGGCGGCACAGGTTTGGGCTTGTCTATCGTCAAACATATTCTGCATCATCATCAGGCCAGCTTGCAGGTGGAGAGTGAGCCTGGGCTGGGGAGCTGTTTCCGTATTGTGTTTCCTGCGCAAAGGATCTTGCCTGCATGAGTTGCATCGGCTGCAGTGGCCTGATGTTGCTATTGCTGCTGGTCGCCTGTACGACCTCCCCTCATTCAGGTTATGTCGATTCGCCGAATGGACGTCCGGTGCCAGTGCGGCAAGACCGGAATGCCTTGCATCAACTGGTGAAAACCGATCTGGATCGCCTGGCGGATATTGAATATGCCGAAAACGTCAGCACCTTGCGCTTGCTGATGCTCAAACTGTATAAACGCAACCCGGCTGAAGCGCAGAAATCTGGCTTGGGCGGGCCCGAACAGATCGCCACCTATGTGTTTGAGCAGGCTCACGTGCATGGCTGGCAACTGGAGGCGCTTGGGCATGCGCAAGACACCGCTGCGATCAAGCTGGCATTAAACCCGCAATTTGGTGGCGATCGCGTACTGGCACTGGTGGTGGGTATCCAGTCCATGCTTTACCGCGCGCATGGCAGCAAGGCGTCTTTTTTCTTGCTGGATAGCATAGATCCGCAAAACCTATACAATGCCGCCAGAAATATTGAAATCGCCATGTGGAAACTGGCGAATGCCAAAAATGCCCAGGGCGAACTGTTGTTGCTGACCAATAGCCTGACAGGTGAAGTACAGAATCTGAGCTTTGAGCGCGAGTTTAGCAAGCTGGTTGCCCGCACAGATTTGCTGGCCTTGACCTTGGCCGAGAAGTCGCAGCGCTTGATCTCGCGGCTGACACAAAGCATCACGACCGCCCCTTTTCTTCCTTTTAGATAATCTTCATCATCATGCATCAAGCCCTGACCCTACTGAACGGATTAAGCCCTGCGCAATTCATGGCAGACTACTGGCAAAAGAAACCATTATTAATCCGGGGTGCTATCCCTGGTTTTGAGGGATTGCTGACGCCAAGCGAGCTGGCGGGGCTGGCCTGTGAGGCTGAGGTGCCGGCCAGATTGATACAGTTTGATTCTGAGCGCATGAACCAGGGAGATGGCTGGCAGGTCAGGCAAGGCCCTTTTGATGATGAAGACTTTACCAGTTTGCCTGCACGCGACTGGACCCTGCTGGTGCAGGGGGTGAACCATGTGCTGCCAGAGGCGCAAGCCTTGCTGTCGCAGTTTAGCTTTGTCCCCAACGCCAGACTCGATGATGTCATGGTCAGTTATGCGCCGACTGGTGGTGGCGTCGGGCCACATATCGACAGCTATGATGTCTTCTTGCTGCAGGGCGCGGGGCACCGCCGCTGGCGTATCAGCCAGCAAACGGATTTAAGATTGATTGCCGATGCACCCTTGCGCATTTTGTCGCACTTTGAATGCGAGCAGGAGTGGGTGCTGGCGCCGGGCGACATGCTCTATCTGCCGCCCAATGTCGCGCATTGGGGCATTGCAGAAGATGATGATTGCATGACCTACTCCATCGGCTTCCGGGCGCCCGCCGCGCGTGAACTGGCCATTGAGTTTCTTGAGGCCTGCCGCCAGGAGATGCTGCCTGACGAACTGTATCGCGACCCCGAGTTGCAACCCGTTCAAGATGCCGCAGCGATTAACCCGCAGATGGTCAGTCAAGTGGCTGGCATGTTGCGCCGCTTGCCCTGGGAGGCTGAGCAACTGGGACCGTTTCTGGCAAAATATTTTTCAGAGCCCAAAGCTTATGTTGTGTTTTCGCCCAACCGCAAACTGAGTGCAGAGAAGTTTTTGCAACGCGCCCAGCAATCTGGACTGGTGATGGACTTGCAGACACAGATGTTGCATTGGCAAGGCCAGTACTTTATCAATGGCGAGCGCGTGAGTGTGTCAGCGGAGGCGGGGCCTTTGCTCAATACATTGGCTAACCAGCGGCTGTTGACGGCCGCAGACTGCCAAACAGCAGCCATTCATCCCTTGTTGCCCTGGTTACAGGGGATTTACCTGTCTGGATACGTGCATTTTTCTGATTGAGCCGGTTAATTTTGCATTGATTGCAAAGGATTTGGCGGATTTTTTGTGAAAAAAACACAGAGTTGTTGTTCTGACACAAAAAAATCCTTTCTTTTTCACTGGTTTTTCGTTCTTTTTTTAATCAATTGCTGATACAATTTTTTCACTCGGTTGATTCTGCACCCGCAGCGTTACCCGTACATAATTTTTTGCTCATACATACTAAGGAAATAAAGATGACACGTTCTGCATTGTTGGCTGCATTGTTGGCTTTGGCTTTGACTGCTTGTGGTGAAAAACCAGCTGAAGAAGCACCTGCTGCTGAAGCGCCTGCTGCTGAAGCCCCAGCTGCTGAAGCTCCTGCTGCTGAAGCTCCTGCTGCTGAAGCTGCTCCTGCTGAAGCTGCACCTGCTGAAGCTGCACCTGCTGAAGCTGCTCCTGCTGAAGAAGCTAAGTAATCCAGACATCCGTAATCTGGTTTTACTTGGATGTAGAAAAGCCGACGAAAGTCGGCTTTTTTATTGGCTGCGCGCTGAGCACCTCAACCACTCAGGGGCGGGACGGTACGTGTTTTCAGGCAGCTGACTTGAGGGAGGATAACTCGTTGGCAATCTGGCAGATTTGAATAAAGTCTTCGACGATCAGCGATGCACCGCCGATCAGCCCGCCATCGACATCTGGCATGCTCATTAATTGCGCAGCATTACCGGGATTGACGCTGCCACCATAGAGCAAGGTTATCTGTTCTGCAACCTGTTCATCCAGTAGCCCAATGTGGCCGCGGATGAAAGACAAAATTGCTTGGGCATGTTGCGGACTGGCGGCTTTACCCGTGCCGATGGCCCATATCGGCTCATAGGCAATGACGCCTTTGGCGAGCGCTTGGATGCCTACATGTGAAATGACGGGGTTCAACTGCCTCACTACCACGAGATCGGTTTCGCCCAGTTCGTATTCTTCCAAGGTTTCGCCTATACAAAGGATGGGCGTCAGCCCAGCCTTGAGGGCTGCTTCAAAACGCTCTCCGCAGCTTTCATCGCTTTCGTGCCCACGTAAGCGGCGTTCAGAGTGGCCGATAATGACGTAGGTGCAGCCAAACTCTTTGAGCATGAGCGGCGACACGGAACCTGTGTAGGCACCACGCTCAAAGCGGCTCATGTTTTGTCCGCCCCAGGCCACATGGCTGTGTTGCAGTAATTGTTGCGCCTGCTGCAAATAGGGATGTGGCGGGCACACCGCATAGCGCGCCCGGTGATGGCGCGTCTCTTGCAACACACTTTGCATAAAGCGGGCATTGTCTGGCAGGTTGCCGTTCATTTTGCGGTTGGCAACCACCAGCTTGGGGCGATTTGTCATCACACCATTTCCTTTGAGGGTTTTCTTTCTATAATGTCGGATATTGTACATAAAACTTGATGCTATGCCTCAACTCGATTTTTCATTACAAGTGGCGACACCTGCGGAAGATGTGCCCAGCGCGTCGCAATTCAAGCGCTGGATCCGCGCCAGCTTGCGCGTAGATACCAGCCTGACGATCCGTATTGTCGATGCTGAAGAAGGCCAGCAACTGAATGCGAGTTACCGCGGCAAGGATTATGCGACCAATGTGCTCACCTTCCCGTTGGCGGAGGAGCCCTGCCTGATGGGCGACATTGTGATCTGCGCGCCGGTGATTAGCAGAGAGGCTGCTGAGCAGGGCAAGTCCGTGCTGGCGCATTATGCGCACATGACGGTGCATGGCGTCCTGCACATGCATGGCTACGACCATGAGGTTGAGGCGCAGGCGGCGCTGATGGAGGCGCTGGAGATCGGCATCCTGCAAAAGCTGGGCTTCCCCAACCCTTATGCAGAATAAGCTTTAAGCGCCGGCGACAAGTCGCTACAATCCGTGCATGGAGCTTTCCGTCAACAGCACCCAGATCAGAATCAATGGCGAGCCGCTCTCGGCTTTGCCGCAAGATTTGTATATTCCGCCGGATGCGCTGGAAGTGTATCTGGAGACCTTTGAAGGGCCACTGGATTTGCTGCTGTACCTGATCCGCAAGCACAATCTGGATATTCTCGACATCCCCATGGCTGAGCTGACCACGCAGTACATGGGCTATGTGGAAAAAATGAAAGCGGTGAATCTGGAGTTGGCTGCCGACTATTTGCTCATGTCAGCCATGCTGATTGAGATTAAGTCACGCATGCTGTTGCCCAAGCCGCAAGAGCTGGAGGAGGAAGACGACCCGCGCGCTGAGTTGGTCAAACGGCTGATGGAGTATGAGGCGATCAAGCAAGCTGCACAGCGGCTGGATGCCTTGCCCAAAGTCGGCGTAGACATTGAGGTGGCTGCGGCGTATTACGAGCGGCTGTCACTGGTCAAGCCGCCTGAAGTCAGTCTGGACGATCTGGTAGAGGCGTGGCGCAATGTGCTCAAGCGTGCCAGGCTCAATCAGCACCATAAACTGGGGCGGGCGGAACTCTCTGTACGCGAGCATATGAGTCTGTTGTTGCGGCGCTTGTCGGCAACGCCGGTATTGCGGTTTGACGAGCTGTTCGATGTGGGGACTGAGGGCGTGCCCAAGCTGGTGGTGAATTTCCTGGCCATGCTGGAGCTGGCCAAAGAAGGCTTGATTCTGATCACGCAGCAGGAGGCTTTTGGTACCATTTACCTGCAAGCCAATACCACTGGCCGGGAGACTTGACGTGCATACTCCGGAAAACATTACCGAGATGAAACAAGTGCTGGAGGCTGCCTTGCTCACCTCGCCGCAGCCGCTGTCTCTGGACGATTTGCTCAAATTGTTTGCCGGACGCATGGAGCGTGCGACATTGCGCATGTTGCTCGATGAACTCAAGGCCGACTGGTCGGATAAAACGCTGGATCTGGTACAAGTGGCCAGCGGCTACCGCTTTCAGGCCAAAGCTCAATACAGCGAATACCTGGCGCGTCTGAATCCTGAGCGGCAGCCAAAATACTCACGCGCAGTGATGGAAACACTGGCGATTATTGCCTATCGTCAACCGGTGACGCGGGGCGATATCGAGCAGATCCGCGGCGTGGCGGTGAATCCGAATGTGATTCGGCAATTGCAGGAGCGTGACTGGATAGATGTGGTCGGCCAGCGTGAAGTCCCCGGACGCCCGTCACTGTATGCCACGACCAAACATTTTCTCGATGATTTGAACTTGCGTTCGCTGGCCGAGTTGCCGCCTTTTGAAACCTTTGTGCAAACAGATATTCAGTCAGAGTAGTTTACCTATGTCCGCCTCACTGCTTAAAATCAGGATCAGCCATCAAGGCCACATCGCGCTCGGTCCAGGCAAAATCGAGTTGTTGCGGCACATTGTGCAATACGGTTCCATTTCGGCCGCTGCCAAGCAAATGCGCATGTCTTATCGCCGGGCATGGGAGCTTGTTGATTTGATGAATCATTGTTTTGACGAGGCGGTCGTCATCAGTGCCGCTGGAGGCGCGCACGGCGGCGGCGCACAGGTCACGGCCTTCGGCTTGGCGCTGATCCAGGCCTATGAGCACATCCTGCAAAAGTCTGCGCAAGCGGCGGCGGATGAGCTTGGCTTTATCACCCAGCACCTGCAAAAAAACTGATTTTTTCAAAAAAACCGTATTTTTCAAGTTTCGTAACATTCATTTGAATATAACGATGACAGCATCACAGCCTTGCTTTATCGCCTGCCATCAATCAGGCGCGCATGATTAATATCTGGGATGCGGCACACTCTACAGGAATAAAGTGCTATGGCTGGTCGCCGGCCTCATCCGCTTGATGACACATGTATTGCTCAGCAGGGCTGAAGAAAAAACGCATGATATTCATGGCAGCCAGCCTGACGGATGCATGAACCAGTTTTTAGACAATATAGCCAGTAAATAGGTATGCGAGTTATGACGATATAGAGGGGTCGGGACTTTGGTCAAACAGCTGGCACTCGCGCGGTATCCTGCCCGTTCCGGTTGGAATTTATGTCAAACAGTCGCTGACCAGCCTGGGCTGGTGGGATAAGCTTAAAAATCGCCTGGGCTGAATTAGCAGAGATTGCCGATGATGTGCTGGCGCAGGGGCAGTTGCGCCAGCCAGAAGCGATAGGCCAGCTTGCGCTGGCGGGTTGATTAGTGGTGATGACCACCGGCACCATGCACATGCTGGTGCTCGATTTCTTCTTGATTGGCTGAGCGTACGCTGGCAATCGTTGCCGTGAACAGCAGGCGCTGGCCGGCCCAGGGATGGTTGCCATCGACCACGACTTTACCATCTGCAATATCGGTGATGGTGTAAAGGATCACGTCGCCGGTTTCGTCTTCGCCTTCAAACTGCATACCGACTTTAAGGTCTTTGCTCGGAAAGGCGCTGGCCGGTTCAATTTGCACCAGATTGTCGTCGTACTCACCAAAGGCGTCTTCAGGGTCCAGGCTCACTTCTACCTTGTCACCGACATTTTTGCCATGCATGGCTTCTTCTACTTTGGGGAAAATGTTGTCATAACCGCCGTGCAGGTAGGCCACCGGCTCCTGGCTTTCTTCCAGAATGTCGCCATCGCTATTTTGCAGTTTATAGGTCATGGAGACCACGGTGTTCATTGCTACTTGCATGTGTTGAATCCTAAAGTTCGCTGTTAAAACAATATTCTAAAGGATATTGTGGCGACAGTGTCAGTCTTGGTGACGATAATGTTGACCGTATAATTTTCGCCATTGCCAGGGTGGCATCGCCTCGCTTGATTGCCACAACCCCAAGCCTTGTTGTTGTGCCTGCTGTTGCAGGGCCTGCAAGTCGGTGCGTTTGGAGTAGCGCGCATTAAACCAGGCCATCCCTTGCGCCACCTGAAACTGGCTGGCTTCCGTGCCATCGCAGTAGAGGTGGCCCAGTTGCCTGCCGTATTGATCTTGGTCTTGGGTGTTGACCGTAATCTTTGCGCCGGTACACAGTTGACTCAGGCTGCGGCGGGATTGCTTGCCAAATGCTTGGTGCAGCTCAGGCGCATCAATGTCCAGCAAACGCAAGCGATAATGGCTGCCTTGCGCCTGTATCAATACCGTGTCGCCATCAATGATTTTTTCAAGTTCTGGGGCGGCAATACTGCTATTGCAGAGCATGAGCCACAGGCAGGGGGCCAGCCATCTGCACAACACACGAACGCGAGTGGCCATACGCTAATCAAGCAAGCTGGTATAGTTGTCCGGGGTGAGGACGGTAGGAATGGCTTCGGGCAACAGGTCTGGGTAGTCTTTGCTGTAATGCAAGCCACGGCTTTCATGGCGTTCGATGGCGCTGCGGACAATCAATTCCGCCACCTGTAACAGGTTACGTAGTTCGATGAGGTCGTGACTGACTTTAAAGTTACTGTAAAACTCATGTACTTCATCGCGCAGCATATGGATGCGATGCAGTGCGCGGCTCAGGCGTTTGGTGGTCCGCACAATCCCTACGTAGTTCCACATGAACCGGCGCAACTCGTCCCAGGTGTGGGTGATCAGTACTTCTTCATCGGCGTCGGTAACGCGGCTTTCGTCCCAGTCCGGCAAGGAAATGGTCGGTTGCTGACCCTGTGACCGGATATCTTCGGCGCAGCTGCGACTGAAGGCCAGACACTCCAGCAAGGAGTTGCTGGCCAGGCGGTTGGCGCCGTGCAGGCCGGTGCAGGCGGTCTCGCCAATGGCATACAGGCAGTCAATATCGGTGCGGCCATGGATGTCGGTCATGACGCCGCCACAGGTGTAATGCGCTGCAGGCACCACGGGAATCGGTTGCTTGCTGATATCAATGCCCAATTGCAGGCAGCGCTGGTAAATATTCGGGAAGTGGGACTGGATGAAATCCAGTGGTTTATGGCTGATGTCCAGGTAAACGCAATCCAGTCCGCGCTTTTTCATCTCGAAGTCGATGGCGCGCGCAACTACATCGCGCGGGGCCAGTTCCGCACGCTCGTCATGCCAAGGCATAAAGCGGGTGCCATCAGGCAATAATAGCAAGCCGCCTTCGCCACGCAGCACTTCTGAAATCAAAAATGATTTGGCGTGCGGGTGATAGAGGCAAGTAGGGTGAAACTGCACAAACTCCAGGTTAGCCACGCGGCAACCCGCACGCCAGGCCATGGCAATACCGTCGCCGGTGCTGATGTCAGGGTTGGTGGTATACAAATAGACTTTACCCGCGCCCCCTGTGGCCGTCACTGTGTATTGGGCAGACAGTGTGATTACTTTGCCGGTCTGGTTGTTCAGCACATAGGCCCCCAGGCAACGGTTGGGGCCATCATTCTCGGTTTGCTTGAACAGTTTGTGTGTGGTGATCAGGTCCACCGCAATATGGTGTTCCAGAATGGTAATGTTGGGGTGGGCACGTACGCGATCGGTCAGCGTAGTTTGCACCGCCTGGCCCGTGGCATCGGCCACGTGGACGACGCGCCGGTGGCTGTGCCCCCCCTCGCGGGTGAGATGCAGGCGGTCATCTTGAGCTTCACGCGTAAAATTCACGCCTTGCTGCAATAACCAGTCTATGCTGTCGCGGCCACTGGTCACCACCATGCGGGTGACTTCGCTGTCGCACAGGCCCGCGCCAGCGTCCAGCGTGTCTTTGATATGCGCCTCTACCGAATCTTCGCTATTGAGTACCGCCGCTATGCCGCCCTGTGCCCAGTTGCTGGCACTCATGGTCAGTTCGCGTTTGCTCAAGATACATACCCGGTATTGATCGGCCAGTCGTAAGGCCAGCGATTGGCCAGCCAGGCCACTACCAATAATCAAGACATCAAACACTTTATTCATAAACGGGCGTGGTCAACGGAACTTTTGAAGAGGGCGGTCAGTCGTACTAGTGTTCGCATTGCGTGTTGCAACTGCAAACAATACTAAGGGATGAGACGATGTTACACACAGCAAATTTAGAGGCGTTAACGCGCACTGGGTTCGTCGAAAATAACACAAAAGCGTATACTACTCCCAATCATAAAATTACCCAAGGGAGTCATCGCGATATGACTGTTCAGGCGGCGAGCGCCAAACAGCAAGAGAATAAAGAGTTTGACCAGATGCTGGTTGAACGCGCTCAACAAGGCGATAAACGCGCCTTTGGATTGCTGGTGGAAAAATACCATCGCAAGTTGGGCCGCTTGCTGTCGCGTATGATCCGCGATCAGGCAGAAGTGGAAGATGTGGTGCAGGAGTCTTTTATCAAGGCTTATCGTGCGCTGCACAGCTTCCGTGGGGACAGTGCGTTTTATACCTGGCTGTACCGGATTGGCATTAACACGGCCAAGAATTATCTGGTGTCCATGGGGCGCAAGCCGCAGGTGATGCAGGATGTCGAAATTGAGGATGTCGAGAATTTTGATGAAGGTGAAGACATGCGTACGATGGAGACGCCTGAAACATCCCTGATGACCAAGGAGATTGCGCAAACCGTGAATGATGCGATTGCTGCGTTGCCAGATGAGTTGCGCACTGCGATCACCTTGCGTGAGCTAGAGGGTTTGAGTTATGAGGACATTGCCAGTGTCATGCAGTGCCCGATTGGCACGGTGCGATCCCGTATTTTCCGTGCCCGTGAGACCATTGCCGCGAAATTGAGGCCGTTGTTGGATACGCCACACAATAAACGCTGGTAGTGGCATGATTTGTTATAAAAATTTGATTGGGTGTGTAGGTGTTATGACAAATTTTTTGTTAAATGCTAACATAAAAACATTGATTGATTTGGGGTTATTATGAAGCAGCAATTATCTGCCTTGGTCGACGGTGAGGTCGATGTTGAACGCTGTGAACATATATTCTTGGCGGCCAAATCTACTGGCGAGGTTGCACAAGCCTGGCGCGAGTATCACGTGATCCGTGACGTCATGCGCGATGAGCTGTGGATGCAGTCAGACATGACCAGCCGCATTATGACCGCACTTGAAGATGAACCGACACTATTGGCGCCGCAAGCCATCGCCAATGCCGACAAAGTGACGCGTATCCGCCCGCGTTTTGACAAGTACACCTGGTCTATTGCCGCGTCTGTGGCTGCTGCCTTTTTTGTTGGCATGTTTGTGCTTAATCAACCTGAGGCGCCTGCCCCTGCGCAGATTGCCGACAATGATACCGAGCAATATGTATTGGCTCATCATAATTATGCGCCGAGTAGTGTGACTTATTACACGCATAATGTTGCCTATACGGCTGGCGAATAAAATTTCTTTCACTCATCATTTGGTTGTTGCTACTGCTATGTTTTGGCGGATTGTTGCTTCGATTTCATGCCTGTTCATGGTGCAGCAGGCAGCCTTTGCTGAAGAAGATTTATGGTCAACCATGCAGAAAACCGCCTCTGCTGCCAGAGAGCTCAATTATCAGGGGCTGTTTGTCTATCACAATGGCTCCATGATCCGTTCGGTTCAAATCACCCACATTTATGAAGGTGGCCGCGAATTCACACGTAATGTGGTGCTGGATGGCCGCCCGCGTGAAGTATTCAGTGAAGGCGATGATATCGTCATTTTTAATGCCAAAAATGACAAGGTCGTGATCGAGAAACGCCGTGGCCAAAACCTGTTCCCGGCCATGCTGCCCACACAGCTGTATCCCCTCAAGCAAAATTACAAGCTCAAGTTTGTCGGACAGGAACGCATTGCCGGGCGTCTGGCACAGGTCATCGACATGGTGCCGAATGACAATTTGCGTTACCAGTACCGCATTTGGTCGGATACTGAATATGGCTTGTTGCTCAAAATGAGCATGATGGATATGCAAGGGCATACCTTGGAGCAAATTGGGTTTAACCAGGTGTCTATGCTGCATACCAAAGATCTGGATTGGTTTCAGCCCAAGATTGATGCGACCAAGCCTTATGTGATGGATGACACCACCGAGCTTACGCACGTAGAAGATAACGTGGTGGTGCCGAATTTACCGACGGGCTATAAAAAAATTGACCAGATCAGTTTAAAAGTGCCCGGCAGGACTGCCCCCGTGCAGCAATGGATTTTTTCTGATGGATTGGCTTCGGTGTCACTGTTTGTCGAGCCGATGGTAAAAGGCATGCAGCCCCGCGTCGGTAAGAAAAATATGGGCTCTACCAATGTGTACGCCCATGTCCTCAATGGCTACCAGCTGGTGGTGGTGGGGGAAGTTCCGGCGCAAACCGTGGAACAGATTGCGCAGCAAGTGACCTTCAAAAAGTAATGGCTGCCTGTCTGTTTGTGCCTGCCTTGGTCCCGCCTCCTTGAAATCATGCCGCAATATTTCGTTGCTATCCTCTTTCATTCGCTGTTATGGTGTGCTTTGGCGCGTGTGAGTTGGCGCTTGTATTTATCAGCAATGGCACCATTTACATGCAATAGCAAACGCATGCTGGTCAGGGATGTTCGGCGTGTACAATCAACAACTTAATTTTTAATAATCATTAAATGATAGGAATAATCATGATGAGACGATGGATGTCTGGCCTCATGTTCGCGTGTGCCATCACATTGACCCAACCAATCTTGCATGCCCATGCTAAGGACTTGCCTGATTTTACCGAACTTGCAGAAAAACAAGGTCCGGCAGTCGTGAATATCAGCATTACTTCGGTGGTGCACGGCGGCGGTACCATCGGTTTTCCAGGCATGCCCAACGATGAGAACTTGCAAGAATTTTTGCGCCGCTTCGGCATTCCAGGCATGCCCGGGATGCCAGGTCAGGAAGGTGGGCAGGATTATAAAACCCAGTCACTGGGCTCGGGCTTCATCCTGAGTAGCGATGGCTATATTTTAACCAACGCGCATGTGGTGAACGAGGCCGATGAAGTGCTGGTGAAGCTGTATGACAAGCGTGAATTCAAAGCCAAGATTATTGGTGCTGACAAGCGCACCGATGTGGCCTTGATTAAGATCGAGGCGACCGGCTTGCCCAAGGTGACTGTAGGTGACCCGAATGCGTTGAAAGTCGGGGAATGGGTGGCAGCGATTGGTTCGCCATTTGGTCTCGAAAACACGATGACGGCCGGTATTGTCAGTGCCAAGGGTCGCGCCTTACCGCAAGAAAACTATGTCCCGTTTATTCAAACCGATGTCGCCATTAACCCGGGTAACTCGGGGGGGCCATTATTTAACTTGCGCGGTGAAGTGGTCGGCATCAACTCGCAAATCTACAGCAAGAATGGCGGTTCCATGGGCTTGTCATTCAGTATTCCGATTGATGTTGCCATTGATATTTCCAACCAGCTCAAGGCCAATGGCCGCATTTCACGCGGCTGGCTCGGGATTGGTATTCAGGAAGTGACCAAGGACCTGGCTGAGTCCTTTGGCCTCAAGCAAACCAGCGGTGCCTTGATTGCCGGCGTCGAGAAAAACAGCCCGGCCGACAAAGGCGGGCTGGAAGCCGGTGACATTATTCTCAAGTTTGACGGCAAGCCGATTACGACATCGAGTGATTTGCCTCGTGTGGTGGCAGCCACCAAACCGGGTAAAGTGGTGCCGGTAGAAATCCTGCGTAAAGGCGCCAGTAAAACCTTGCAGCTGGGCGTTGGTGAAATGCCGAGCGAGCAACCTGAAGCTGCCGCAACCAGCAAAGAACCCACTAAGGCAGAGTCCAACAAGATAGGCTTGACCTTGCGTGAATTGACGCCACAGCAAAAGAAAAAGCTCAACGGCAAGAATGGCCTGCTTGTGATTGAAAGTGTGGGTGCGGCTGCACAGGCCGGGATCCGTCGCGGTGATGTCATTCTCGGTCTGAATAACAATGAAAGCCAGAGCGTGGATGCCTTTAACAAGCAGATCAATGCGGTTGCCAGTGGCAAAACGATTGCTGTGCTGGTGCAGCGTGGAGATAGCACGCTGTATGTACCGATTAAAGTAAAATAAGGTACGGCTGCTTGCAGTGAACAAAAAAAGACAGGTCGCCCTGTCTTTTTTTGTTTTTGAGGCGGGGGTTAGTAGGCGAGCATGGAAATATTGTCACTGCTGAGTTTTAATTGATTCAGCGCTTCAATCACACTGCGAATATTTTCATGGATGGCACCCTCGTTAGCAATTTTGATGCGAATAAAGCCAATCGCTGAGTCGCTAAACGTCGCAGTGTAGGGCGTAGAAATGATTTTTGAGTAAAGGACTTTTTGGGTTGCGCGTTCTGTCAGGGTGTACTCCACGGCAGCTGTCACTGTCATGTCCAGCCCGGCAACCGGTTGATCCAGGCTTAGTAATTTGGCGTCCAGTGTGTATTTGCTGCTTTGTCCTGAGTTGCTCAGTAACAGTGCATTACGCAAAGACTCCTCAAGTGCCTGCTTGAATCCATCATTGCCCACCTTGGAAACCCACAGGGGATTGGTCGATTTTCCGCCAGAAACTGATTGAATGGTGACGTTTTCTTTAAGTTGAGCATTAGGCAAAGAGCTGTTATTAGCCGGTTTGACTGTCATTTTGTCAATGGCGGCGGGTGAGGCACAACCAGCCAAGAGTGCTGAAGTGAGTACAAGCACGACTTTGTACATAAGATTAACTCCCTGAAATATGTTTTTAGTGAATGCAGCGTCCCCATAAGCGTGGACGTTTGCAAACTTTAATGCAGAACGGTCAGGCGAGCATGCTGTTCGCATTAAAAAGCGATTAATTGGGAAATTTTCCTGGGTTTGGCTGTGCGCTTTACAGGGCCGCCCGCACTTGCCGCAAACAAAATAAATCACTGATATTCATGCATTTGCTGTAAAATACGCACGATTTGAAAGGCGCTTCAAGCGCCTTTCTTGCTTGTAAATAACGCATAACAGAACATGAAAAATATTCGTAATTTTTCGATCATTGCCCACATTGACCACGGCAAATCCACCTTGGCTGACCGCATTATCCAGTTGTGCGGTGGCCTGGAAGCACGCGAGATGGAAGCGCAAGTGCTTGATAGCATGGATATCGAGCGTGAACGCGGCATTACGATCAAGGCACAAACAGCGGCGTTGCAATACAAAGCCAATAATGGCGAAACCTATTTCCTCAACCTGATTGATACCCCTGGACACGTTGACTTCAGCTATGAAGTCAGCCGCTCCTTATCGGCCTGTGAAGGTGCATTGCTGGTGGTGGATGCTTCGCAAGGCGTGGAAGCGCAAAGTGTGGCTAACTGCTATACCGCGATTGATCTCGGCGTGGAAGTGACGCCCGTCCTGAACAAGATCGACTTGCCATCGGCAGACCCTGCGCGCGTGTCACAGGAAATTGAAGATGTGATTGGGGTGGATGCCACTGATGCGGTGCGTTGCTCAGCCAAAACCGGCGAGGGTGTGCGCGATGTGCTGGAAGAAGTGGTCGCCAAAGTGCCACCCCCTAGAGGCGATGTTTCTGCACCCTTGAAAGCGCTGGTGATCGATGCCTGGTTTGATAACTATGTGGGTGTGGTCATGCTGGTGCGCGTGGTGGATGGTGTGTTGCGCGCCAAGGAAAAAATCCGCCTGATGGCCACCGGTGCGGAATACCTGTGTGAGCAGGTGGGGGTGTTTACGCCCAAGTCTCTGCAGCGCCAGCAACTGAGTGCGGGTGAGGTAGGCTTTATCATTGCCGGGATTAAAGAGCTGGCGGCGGCCAAAGTCGGTGATACGGTGACGCTTGCCGGGGCCGGGAAATCTGCCACTGAACCACTGCCAGGCTTTAAAGAAGTGAAGCCACAAGTGTTTGCGGGGCTGTACCCGGTCGAATCCAATCAATTTGAGTCATTGCGTACTGCGCTGGAAAAATTGAGCCTGAATGACTCCAGCTTGCAGTTTGAGCCAGAAAATTCCACAGCACTGGGGTTTGGTTTCCGCTGCGGATTCCTCGGTTTGTTGCATATGGAAATCGTACAAGAGCGCCTGGAGCGTGAGTACGATATGGACCTGATTACGACCGCGCCCACCGTGATTTATGAGCTATTGCTCAAAAGTGGCGAGGTCATACAAATCGAAAACCCGTCACGTCTGCCTGAGCCTTCACGCATTGAAGAAATTCGTGAGCCCATGATTGTAGTCAATCTGCTCATGCCGCAAGACTATGTCGGGCCGGTGATGACCTTGTGTAATAACAAGCGCGGTGTCCAGCGTAATATGCAGTATATGGGCCGCCAGGTGATGTTGAGTTATGAAATGCCGCTGAATGAGGTGGTGCTCGATTTCTTTGATAAACTGAAGTCGGTTTCGCGTGGCTATGCCTCGATGGATTACGAGTTTCTCGAGTTCCGTGCGGCCGATCTGGTCAAGCTGGATATCATGGTGAACGGTGAGCGTGTGGATGCATTGAGCCTGATTGTGCACCGCGCCAACAGCATTTACCGTGGCCGCGAACTGGTTTCTAAAATGCGCGAGCTGATTCCACGGCAAATGTTTGATATTGCCATCCAGGCCTCTATCGGCGCCAATATTATTGCGCGTGAAACTGTGAAGGCGATGCGTAAAAACGTGCTGGCTAAATGTTACGGCGGCGATATTACGCGTAAGCGCAAGTTGCTGGAAAAACAAAAAGAAGGTAAAAAGCGTATGAAGCAGGTGGGCAATGTGGAAATTCCACAAGAAGCCTTCCTGGCGATCTTGCGTGTAGAAGATAAATAATCACGATTCATCATCACCGCGCGTGATGGTGCTTACTCAGGAAACAAGCATGTATTTTGCAATTTTTATGTTGGTGATTTTGCTGGTGTCAGGGGTGATCTGGCTGCTGGATATCCTGGTGCTGCGCAAGCAGCGCCAAGCCGGTGCGCTCGGAGAGGTGCCTGATCCATGGTATGTGGAATACAGTAAAAGCTTTTTCCCGGTCATTCTGCTGGTATTTACCGTCCGCTCATTTATCGTCGAGCCATTCAAGATTCCTTCCGGCTCGATGATGCCGACGCTGTTGGCGGGTGACTATATTCTGGTCAATAAATTCACCTATGGCCTGCGTGTACCCATCCTCAATAATGTGTTTTACCCCATGGGTAAGCCGCAGCGTGGTGACGTATTTGTGTTTCATTATCCGCCAGACCCATCAATCGACTATATCAAGCGTGTGGTTGGTCTGCCCGGCGACAAGATTCAGTACCGTGACAAACAGCTGACTATTAACGGCAAGGTGATTAGCCTGGATTTTATCGCGCCTTACCAATATGCCTTGAGCGTTAACGACGAAAGCGGCAACGCCCGTGCGGTGGATGTCACCGCCTCACGCCTGAGCGAGCAACTGGGCGACGTCAAGCATGATGTACTGATTCATGACATCATGAACCAATATGGCCCAGGTAGTCTGGGTGACCGCTTCATGCAGGGCGAAACCATTACCGTGCCTGAAGGCGAATACTTTGCCATGGGCGATAACCGTGACAATAGTTCTGACAGCCGTGTCTGGGGCTTTGTCGCCGAAAAACATCTGGTGGGTAAAGCCTTCTTTATCTGGTTCAATTTTGACCAGTGGCGCCGTATCGGGCAACGCATCGGCTAATGCTGCGGTCAGCCGTGGCGAGACGTCTCTTTTTGAGGAAAGCATCTATGAAATACTCAAAGATTTCTGATCAACACGGGATCGGCTTTATCGGTTTTTTACTGGTACTGACGGCATTTGGCATTTTGGGCCTAGTCGCCTTGAAAGCCTTGCCTGCCTATATGGAGTATTTCTCGATTCAATCCACCATTAACCGGATTGCGCATGACCCGCTGTTGCAAAGCGAGCAGGACATGCGTACGGCGTTTGATCGTCAGATGCAGGTCGATAGTATTAAAGACGTTTCCAGCCGTGAGCTCGAAATCAGTGCAGGGGCGGTGGCCATGCGCTACCAGAAAAAGATCCCGCTCACTGAGACCATGTCTCTGTTGATTGATTTTGATGCTGCCAGCAAACCCTAGTGGCAAAAGGGATCGTCATTCAATGAGCGTACTGCCTGTCTTACAAACCAGAATTGGTTACCAATTTTTGCAACCTGACTTGCTGCAGCAGGCGCTCACGCACCGCAGCTTTTCGGCCACCAATAATGAGCGGCTGGAGTTTTTAGGCGATAGCGTTTTAAACTTTATTATTGCGCACCAGCTGTTCAATTTGTTTCCTGATATCCCCGAAGGCGATTTAAGCCGACTGCGTGCCAAGCTGGTCAAAGAATCCAGCCTGGCCGAGATTGCCATCAGCCTGCATTTGGGCGATGCGCTCAAGTTGGGCGAGGGAGAGTTGAAAAGTGCTGGTTGGCGTCGCCCGTCTATTCTGGCCGATGCGCTGGAGGCGATTGTCGGTGCTGTCTATCTGGATGGCGGGTTTGACGCTGCGCAGCAGGTGGTGGCGTTGTTGTATCGCGACAAGCTGCAGACCATAGATCCAACATCGATCGACAAGGATGCCAAATCGCAGTTGCAAGAATATCTGCAAAGCAAAAAAATGGATTTGCCTGAATATCAGGTGGTGTCTATCGAAGGCGAAGCACATGCACAAACGTTTACCGTGCAATGTGAAATTAAAAAACTCAAGTTGACGACCACAGGTGTGGGCACCAGCCGCCGCGTGGCTGAGCAACAAGCGGCCAAATTGGCCATGGACAAGATACAATCATGACAGAACAGACAACAGCCTCAGACCATTTCCGTTGTGGCACCATTGCCATCGTGGGCAGACCCAATGTGGGCAAATCGACCTTGCTCAACCATATTCTGGGCATGAAGCTGGCGATTACTTCGCGCAAGGCGCAGACCACCCGTCACCGCCTGCTCGGAATTCATACCACTGAAGACACGCAGTTTCTGTTTGTCGATACCCCGGGTTTTCAGCAAAAGCATATTAACGCGCTCAATAAGTCGCTTAACAAGACCGTCACCCAGGTATTAACCGAGGTCGATGTGGTACTGTTTGTGATCGAGCCGATGAAACTGGGCGAGGCCGATGAGCTGGTGCTTAAACTGTTGCCTAAAAACAAACCGGTATTGCTAGTGGTGAATAAAGCCGACCTCATGGGCGACAAAGGCAACTTGCTGCCCCTGATTCAGGACTTTGACTTGCTGTTTGACTTTGCGGGCATTATCCCGGTTAGTGCTAAAAAGAATCTTTATCTGGATGAGCTGTTAGCCGCGATTCGCGAGCATCTGCCCGAGCAAGCTGCCATGTATGCCGAAGATGAACTGACGGATAAAAACGAGCGCTTTCTGGCCGCCGAACTGGTCCGCGAAAAGGTGTTCCGCCTGTTGGGTGATGAAGTGCCTTACTCGGTGACGGTAGAAATTGAAAAGTTTGAAACGGTGAAAAACCTGCGCCGCATTTTTGCCGCGATCATTGTCGATAAAGAAAGCCAGAAGCCCATGATCATTGGCAAGGGTGGCGAAAAATTAAAACAGATTTCAACCGAAGCGCGCCAGGACATGGAAAAGCTGTTTGGCTCCAAAGTCTATCTTGAAACCTGGGTCAAGGTAAAAGGTGGTTGGGCAGACGATGCGCGCGCGCTAAAAAGCCTGGGTTTCTAGCCTGGCAGGTTCTTATCTACTGGCATCCACATGGCAGTAAAACCTTCTGATTCAGGCAGCCACAAACAAAGCCTGCAACCGGTTTTCATTCTTCATACCTATCCCTTTAAAGAAACCAGCCTGGTCGTCGAAATGTTCAGTCGCGACCTGGGCCGCATTGCCGCCGTGGCTAAAGGCGCGCGCCGCCCGCTTTCAGCCATGCGTGGCATGCTGCAATCTTTTCAGCAACTGGCTGGCACCTGGTCGGGTAAAAATGAACTCAAAACCCTGCATGACTTGGAGTGGATGACCGGCCTCACCTTGCTCAGGGGCGATGCGCTGATGTGCGGCTTTTACATGAACGAGCTGTTGCTGCGGCTGCTGCCGCGCGACGATGCCCATGTGCAGCTATTTGAATATTACGCACAAACCGTACAGACACTGTCGGCCCTGCCGATGCCGGTAGATGGCACGCAACTGGCCATGGTCATGCGCAAGTTTGAACTCAAAATGTTGCAAGAACTCGGCTACGCCGTTCCGCTCACCCATGATGAACATGGTGAAATCATCCATGCCGATAGCACCTACCGTTTTGAGGCAGATTATGGCGCCTGTGATCCGTCTGCCACTAAAAACGGCCTGCTGATTCTGGGCAATACGCTGCTACAAATGGCGCGTGGCGACTACAGCGATAGCACCACTCAAGCGCAAAGCAAGCAGTTGATGCGTTATTTATTACAGCATTATCTGGGTGAAAAGCCCTTGCATACCCGGCAATTGCTGGTGGATTTACAAGGGTTCTGAGTCCGTCATTGGCGCGATCTCGCGTTCGACTGGGAATGATCTCGGGGGGTGCAAGGTGAGTGACAGATCAGCACTCACCTTGGCTTGGTGTCCAGTCATAAGCTGACCGGCAGCGCTAGATTCGGCCTTGCTTAATACGTCTCACAAAGCCGGCCTGAATTTAGGCGGCTTTCTGTTGGCGACGTGCCAGCAAGCCAAACACAGCCAAGCCAGCCAGGAGCATGGCGTTGGTTTCTGGCTCAGGAACGGCAGTTGCTTGCTGAACAAAACTGAAATAGCCCGAATTGCTGACCGTGGATAGTCCCTGTGCGGTGAACTCAGAGAAATAGCTATTATCAGGATACAACGTCAGGATAAACGTCGACGCGCCGTTATTGGCTGCAAACGTAAACCCCTGTTTGTCTATGCTAATGCTGGAATCGCTAGAGCGATAGCTGACGTTGTCCAAGGGGTCATTCAGGACAAAGTCCAGCACGCTGAAATGATAGTTTAATGAAAATGGCGCGCTGGTGGTCATGCTGCCAGAGAAGGTTGGGTCGCCATTCACATCATCGACCGCCACAATGTTGTAACGATAATCGGCCAGTGCTACACCGCTACCAGCAAAGGTGAGCGCCAGAAACACTACTAAATATTTAATCAATTGCATCACAAATCCTAAAAAAGTTAAATCAATCAAACGCCCGTCATGTGTCGATGAAGAGGCGCGTCTTGCGCCTCCTCTTTCATCTTAACGAACGGAAACGAACACCGGGTTGGAGTAAAACCAGAGGCTGCTGTAGTTGCGGTCGTTAATCGCGTTGACACGACCATTGTTATCCACGCCGCCCTGATTGTTCAGTACCCAGGTTTTCTGGTCTGCCAGCGGTTCGCCGTTGTAGCTGAATCCAGGCGCATCCACCGCCAGATTGGTGCCGCGCAATCTGAAGTACTGGTTTTTGTTGGCGACCAGCTGCACAGTCACCGAGGCAAACCCATCTTTGCCTACTTTCCAGTCGGCTGCGGTGAATCGCTTCAGCACGCGTGTAGACGGGTTGGTGGCAACGTTGTAAGCCGCAGAGTCCGGGCTGGCTTTGGGCGTGACATCACCGACAATTAAGTCCACATGGTTGACCACAGGCTTCATGTTGGCGAGGGTGTTACCATCAACCGGCTTCAGGTAATTGTTAAGATCCGGGCTCTTGAAGCGGATGGTCAATTTGATTTTTTCACCCGCACCAACCTTGATTTCCTGGCCCATAAATGCGGTGCCAGACGAACCGACGACGCGGAAGTCCAGGGCATTGATCAAGTCACCAAACACGCCAAACATGCGGCCTTCACGCAGACTGGCGATCAAGCCGGTGGCTGTACCTTTGCCGCTTTCTGGCATCCACACGTAGTTCTTGGCATATTCGCCTGGATAGTAGCCGCTGCTATTGCTGGCCGCATCAATCTTGAAGTGTGAATCGGAGTCTGCGATGTTCCAAACGTGGCGACCTTCGCCTAAAAGCGCATCCCATACGCCGCCCACTTTGGCAACAACGGCGTCCACGCCGCCATAGGTGCGGTTAGGCAGGTTCGCGTCAATATAGGCAGAGGTATAGCCGCCACGGTCAGGCTCCATCTGGTTACCGACCATGCCTTCAATCATAAACACGATATCCGGGGCCAAGTCATTCATTTGACGAAAGTCCTTGATCGTATACTTGTTTGGATTGCGAGACGGGTGGTTGATGGTGGCAAAGCTGGTGGTCGGATAATGGGCTTTTAACCAGGCGATTGCTGATAATGCGTCTGCCCCGGTTTGGTTCGGGCGCACCGAACCGTTCCTGTTTTTCCAGGCCGCGACATCCTGCGGGTTAAACAACGATTCAGACAGGGTGGTAAACAGGTACTGGAATTCTTTGGCGCCATCGGTAGACGTCTCCAGCGTCGATTCATTCTGGAACATGACCACGTTGGCATGGTCGTGGGTAGGCATATCCCATTCTGCCGCCGAAAGTATCATCTTGTCTGCGTAAGTGCCGCCTGCCTGCATGTCTTTCACGTGCGGAATCTCAATCGACTCCATCGCATAGGCAAATGGCACGGGTTTGGCCAGCAAATTGCCGTTCTGATCATATTTGGAAGAGCGCAAATGATTGCTCAGAATCATCCAGTCCAGTTTGTAAGTGCCCAGCGCCTTGTCCAGCAAAAAGTCCAGCGTCTGCGTCGTACGAGAGTCATCAGACTCCACGGTATGGGTATGCAGATCACCAGCCATCCAGGAACCTTTACCTTCGGTAGGGGCGGGCATAGGCTTGACTTCCAGGCCAGAGACTAACGACACGGCACCGAATGACAGGCCCGCGACAGCGGCCACCATGGCCGTTGATTTAAATACTTTTGATTTATTCACAATTATCCCGCTTGATTAACATCCCCTGGCAGGGGCATGGTAGTGTTGAAAGTGTTTACTACGCGGGCATGATGGCGGACGCGGGTTAATCTTTGATGACGGCCGAGATATATTCGCGTGACAGCGGCCTAGGCATGCACTGTGGTCCCATTTGCTGGTGATCTACACAGACTGCTCCGCAGATTGATGGTTGATGGCAGCGCTTAATGGTATGGTTTTACACTGTCAGCAGGTAAAATAGGGCTTTGTCCGTTCTCTTATCAGTTAACTATGTTAAAACTAGGCGTCAATATCGATCACGTGGCCACCATCCGTCAGGCGCGTGGCACCAAATACCCCAGCGTGGTGCAGGCTGCATTGCGTGCAGAACAATCCGGCGCTGACAGCATCACGCTACATTTGCGCGAGGATAGGCGCCACATGCAGGATGCGGATATTTTTGCCTTGCGGCCGTTACTGCAAACCAAAATGAACCTGGAGTGTGCGGTAACGAGTGAGATGATCGATATCGCCATCCAGGTCAATCCACAGGATGTGTGCCTGGTACCAGAGCGCCGTGAAGAACGCACGACAGAGGGCGGGCTGGATGTGTTAACGCACTTTAGCAAGGTTGAGCATGCGGTGAAGAAGCTGTCTGATCAGGGTGTCCGCGTCTCGCTGTTTATTGCGCCCGACCTGGCACAGATTGATGCTGCTGCTAAGATGGGTGCACCTGTGATTGAAATTCACACGGGTACGTTTGCTGATGCAGAAACAGAAAAAACACAGCAAGACGAGCTGGAAAAAATTCAAACGGCGTTGCAACATGCGAAATCTGCTGGATTAGTGGTGAATGCAGGACATGGTTTGCATTACCACAATGTGCATCATATTGCGCGTTTGCCTGGCTTTGAGGAGCTCAATATCGGCCATGCCATTGTGGCGCATGCCTTGTTTGTGGGCTGGGATAGTGCAGTGCGTGAGATGAAAGCGCTTATGAAGGAGTTTTCACCAAGATGAACACAGGAAAAAATTGCCCTCAATGTGGCAATACTTTATTCCTTACAAAAACAATGACCTTTAACTGGTTTCAGGTAGTGCTAGCATTAATACCAACAGCAGCCATATTTTATTCTCTTAAGCTTTTTTTTGAGTCAAAGAATGGTTATCAATATGGAAAGCTAACTTTCTACATCATATTAGCGGCTGTTGGTTTGGTCGGCCTGATTTTTGCAAGAGGGGTCAGCAAACGCAGGTTCCATGTTGAATCATGTACACGTTGTGATTATGTAAATACTCAAGAGCAAGTAAATACATAGGAAATTAAAAAATGATATTTGGCATAGGCACAGACATTGTTGAGGTCGAGCGGATCCAGTCTTCGCTTGACCAGTTCGGTGATGCCTTTGCCAAACGCATTCTCGCTGATTCAGAATGGGCCGATTACCAGGCCAGCCAACTGAAGGCACGGTTCCTGGCCAAGCGTTTCGCGGCCAAGGAGGCCTTTGCCAAAGCCATCGGCACCGGTATCCGTGGCGATGTGAGTTTCCACAATATCGCCGTCACGCATGACGCTCTGGGGCGGCCTTTATTGCAATTATCTGCCACCTTGCAAGGCTTTCTTAAGCAACATCATATTCATCAGTCCCATATCAGTATTAGCGACGAAAAAAACCTGGCACTTGCTTTTGTTACCCTTGAAATGATAGCCGAGTGATAGTTTATGGTGGTTGGTAACAGATTAATTGTCGGATTTTTAATTAGCGTAATCAATATTTTCATCGCAACATTTTCTTTTGCTGGGACAGAAATCTTTCCTGCGGAATACATCGTGCTGCCTGCGGGGACGCGATTAATCTCTGCATTTTATTTTCACCGTGAGTTTTCAGACTACTATGTGGGAGGCAAACGAGCCTATGATGGTCAGCTGAGAGGGCAGGCTCTGGTCTTTGCCTATACCCAATACGGGGAAATATTAGGCCATCCCAACTCTTGGTCAATCACCTTGCCTTACATCAAGGCAGAACAGACAGCGGGTGCTTTGCCTCCCGGATTTGGCGAAAGCGCAGTAGGCTTGAGTGACCTTCGCGTTACATACAACTTCTGGCCAATTTACTCGCCTGATAAAGGCTATTCCTTGGCGGTTTCAACAAATGTGACACCACCTACTGGCCGTTATGATCATGATCAGGCCCTTAATGCAGGTGATAATCGCTGGATACTTTCAATGCAGCTGGGGTGGGTAGAAAAGCTATCAGAGTCCCTTTACTGGGACTTCACGCCTGAATGGAAGCGATTTTCAACCAACACAGATTATGTTGCCAACTACAGACTCAGGCAATCAGACGTTTACTCTCTCACCACCTACTTGCGCTGGCAACCCATTGCGGGCTGGGAATTCAGTAGTGGCATGCAATTAAACAGGGGAGGGGCACAACGTGTCGATGAGTTTGATCTGGACAACCCAACCAATCAGCAACGCTATTTTCTTGCGGCGCGTAAAATGCTTACCCCCCTCACTTTTTTCTCATTACGCTATTCTCAAGATAGTCGGGTGGATAACGACCTGAAAATCAATTCTGATCTGGTATTTCGGTTGGGCTGGTTTTTCTAGCCACCGATATAATATAGGGGCCGCCTGGCTCCTTAATACAAAGTCACTGCACAATCACTGCAAATAAGAAGAACCGGTAACCTATCTTTGAAAGAGCTGGCTTCTGCTTTAGGTGTTTTGCTTGCGACGCACCACGCCTGTCATCAAGCCTAAACCTGCAAACAGCAGTATGAAGCTGCCAGGCTCAGGTACTGCTGATATTTGTGATGGAGGAATCAACAGTGAGGGATCAAGAGGCTCACCCCAGTGCGCTGCGGAGGTATTCACCGCTAAAATACCATCTTTCTTTCCGTTAATGCTCGCATCCCAATTTGCGTTCAAAGTGACTTCTGAAAAATCACCACGTGTTTCAAGCTTAATGTTGGTTGAGAGACTAATATTACACATCTGTGACAATAAACCTCCTGCAGCATCTAAACAACTGCGAGACTTCGCACTATTATCTCCGTCAACTGGGTAGACAATGCCACCACCTGCACTACCACCAATAGTCCAATACTCCATTAACTTATCAATACTTTCATTTATGGTGAAAGTCTGCTGATTGGGAGAGTTGCCGTCGATATTGTAAGTATAAGTCATTGTTTTTACGGCTGGCCTGCCATCGCTTGTCGTCGAAATATTGGCTGGTTGCCAAGCAAGATTGGATAAAATAAATTCAACTATCAGAACACTGCTACCAGTTGACGCTGGCAGAAAAGCATTATCATGATTGGGACCAGGTAAAAATCTGGAATTCACATCCAAGGTAAGTTGAAAGTCTAATGGATGTGTTGTCAGTTCCGCTGTGCTCCGGCTAGATGGGTCTAGAATGAAGCTCCACTCGTTCTTTAATTCAGCAGATGCATAACCAATTGCCCCTGCACTATCAACTTGCCATACAGCACCTGGAGTCATTCTAAAAATGTTGGTCCCACTCGTTTTTGTTATTATTTGCCCAGACCGCGCACTCGCCACTGAGAATGCACTGGCTTCATATGTACGTGCGATATTATCTGAAAATATAATCTGCCCAGACGATTTCGTCTCTCTGGAAACGCCTGCACCACCAACGTAGTAATTATCACGAATGACTTGGCTACCAGTACTATTAAAGCCAAAAGTCTCGATAGGTGGTAGGCTACTAGTGACAGCTGGTGCAGGGTCCGCTAAAAAAACTAATCGCGAAACTTGCGCATTCGCTTGTTGTACTGCGTCTAAACTACCATCAACAACATAGGCACCAGCATTAGGTGAACTTAATCCCACAAAAAGTAATGCCAGAGTTGATAGAAGTTTGCTTCTATTTTTTAAGCACATAATAAAATTTTCCAAATAGATTTTTTCAGAATATCCATCGCCAACTGGCATCCCTGACAGTCGTCTGCTTCATAGCAACAAGTGTTTATTTTTTTGCAAATGATTTTTGCTTACGGCGCACCACCCCTGCCATCAAGCCTAAACCGGCCAGCAGCAATGCAACGTTTTCAGGTTCAGGCACCGCTGCGATTTGTCCGGGGCTTACAGCCCACGCAGAGAAATGGTAGCCCTTACCGCCGCGATACTGGAAGCCAGAGCTGCTACCGAAGCCCCACGCGACAACAGGATCCGGCGCGTACTCCGTGCCAGACCAGTAAACAGAAGATTTATCGTTAATAAACTTGTTATCGGGGTCTTGAATGCCATAGTCAGGTTGATAATCGCCGTTGGCATCATAAATGGCTTTGCTGCCCAGCTCTTGATAATACAGCTCTGCCAGCTCATCACTCTTGGCCGTGCCGTTGGTGGCGGAGTTATATCCGCAGTCTGTGCCGTTGTTTGAATAATTACAGCCTGCTGTGCCTGTATCAGTCACGGTGGGCAAACGCCATTGGTTGCTGCCAGCGTAGTTGATGCTATTTAAGTAGTTGACATAGGCCATGGCGCCAAACCATGAAGTTTGTCCATTGCTACTAAAGTCACTGGCTGTAATCCTGTAACTGCCTGTGGGGCTAAAAAAGTTAGGGGTGTTGGTGATGGTGGGGCTGGCAGCAATAATGTTGTTGACTACGGTGTTAAAACCTTGGCTGGCAAACAAACTGCCTAACAGGTTAGCGTCTTTCGTCCAAGTGACATTACTCACTGAGCTATAGACTAAATCTGCACCCGCATTGGTGTAGCTGGTGAGCGCGGCTTGGGCGTTGAGGCTAAAGGCATTCAGCGCAAGCGTGATGGCAATTAGCGTAGATTTAATTGCAGGAAGTGCTAACTTCATATCCATCGTCTTTCAGTAAAGTTAAAAAAGATTTCAAAGATGGCGCTTAGCGTTTAACACTTAATCCGCTTGTTTACGACGACGCAAGCCCATCACACCCAACAACCCACTGCCCGCCAGCAACATTGCTACGCTATCAGGCTCAGGCACTGCCGCGATTTGGCCTGGTGTAATCGCCCATGTATAGTATCTGACACTCTTCCAAGCCAGGCCTTGGTTGCCATTGAAAGTCTCAAAGCCCCAAGCGATATTATTATTTGAATCCCGCTCTGTGGCAGACCAGTATCCTGCAAATTGCTCGTTATCGAAAATGGCTCTGTTTGGCATAGGGCTGCCAGCCGTCCCATTTAACTCTTGGTAAAACAACTCCGGCAATTCATTTCCGGCTGTTGTGCCATTGCTTGGTGTGTTAAAGCCAGACACTGTTCTGGTAAAAGTGGGCAAACGCCATTGATTGCTGCCTGCATAGTTAATGCTGTTGAGGTAATGCACAAAAGACACTGCGCCAAACCAGCTCGCGCTACCATTATTAGCAAAATCGTTTGCGGTGAGGGTGTATGCGCTAGTCCCATGTGTGATGCCTGCGTTGGCGTTAATAATGGCATTCACTACTGTACTAAACCCTTGGTTTGCAAAAAGGCTACCCAACAGATTGGCGTCTTTGGTCCAGGTGACGCCACTCTCTGAGCTAAAGACCACCTCTTTACCATTGGCAGTGTAGCTTGTTAATGCCGCATGAGCGGTTAAGTTAAAACTCGCTAATGTAATAGCGGTACCTAGTAATGCGGATTTGAAAAGAGAAGTTTGCAACATAAAAAGTCCTTTCTGAAATTAACATGAAAAAAACTAACTGTTTACGAGATCATAGCGATTGCTTTAACACCGAATTACGGTGGTACTCTTTTAACGGTTGCTCATGCTTGAGGTACGAGTTTTTGCTTGCGACGAACCACCCCAGCCATCAAGCCTAAACCGGCCAGTAGCAATGCAACGTTTTCAGGTTCAGGCACCGCCGCGACTTGTCCGGGGGTCACAGCCCAAGCATAGAATCCGAGTTTCTTTATGTTGAAGAATTGGCGGCCAAAGTTATTGAAAAAGAGCCATGCACCATCTGGATTCGGTGCGTACTCCGTGCTTGACCAATAAATATCCAATTGCTCATTTTTGAAGCTGTTGTCGCGGTCTACAATGCCAAAATCAGGTTGAATGTAGCCGCTAGGATTTAAATACCCTGTACTCCGCAGTTCGATGTAGTAAAGCTCTGCTAGCTCATCCCCCTTTATTTTGCCGTTTGTCCGAGTGTTGAATCCAGACGATGTGTTAGCCACACTTGGTAGATACCATTGATTGCTACCACCGTAGTTAATTTTGTTTAAATAGTTGATATAGGCTATTGCACCAAACCATGTGGTTTGTCCATTGCTAGAGAAATCGCTGGCCTTGAGGAAGTAGTTGCTCGTTGGACTATAAAAGTTTGGCGTATTGCTGATGGTGGGGCTGGCAGCAATGATGGCATTCACTACATTGTTGAAGCCTTTAGTTGCAAACAAAGTACCAAGCAAGTTGCCATCTTTTGTCCAAGTCACATCGCTCACTGAGCTATACACCAGTTCTGTGCCATCACTGGTAGTGATGGAGGTAAGCTTGGCTTGCGCGTTGAGGCTAAACGCGCTGAGGCTGAGTGTAGTGGCTAACATGATCAATTTAGCCGTTTTTGCAATTTGAGGGTTAGGCATAGTGCTTCCTTAAAGATAAATCAATGATTAAAAATTCTTATTCAAAGCGTGTTTTTATCTGACCACAAATAAATATTGCCGCCCCCGCTTTTGCCACTGGCATCTAGCTTGGCTTGCTCAGTGAGCGCAACATGCTGGCCTGTGACCTGAATCTCACCCCCTTTATCACCTTGTTTGGCTGTGAGTGTGCCACCCACGCTTGCAGTGCCTGACTTGGCATTGATAATGATTTTGTCGCCTACGTTATCGATGCTGATGGCACTGAGATTGCCACCCGTGTTTACAGCTAAAGCATAAGGGTTACCGCCTGCGGCTTTGAGTTCGACTTGAGCGGCAGCAATTAGCCTTTGATGTTCTACACTGCTCATATCTTTAAGGACTGTGGGTTTGATGAGATTTTTTTCGTTGCTAGAGGGCATCAACATCAAGCCGGTGGCGCTTACCATGCCGACTGTGCCCGTATCAGCTTTAATGTTGCCCTGGTTGCTCACATTGTTTGCAATTAAAAACACATTGCCGCTACTGGCGTTGATGGAACCAAGATTGGTGATGCTGGCGAGCGAGTTACCAAAAAAGTTTAAGGTGCCGCCCAGTGAAAATTCGCTGTCTTTAATGTCTCGGGTACTGGCGATAAAGGCGGCTGAGTTGATGGTGGCGCCGTTGCCCACCAAAGTCCCGTTCGGCTTGATGAGATACACTTGACCATTAGAGCTGAGCTTGCCATAAATTTCAGACGGGTTGCCGCCAACCACGCGGTTTAACACGGCTGATGACGCACTCGGCATTTGAAACTGCGTTGTTTCACCCGGGGCGATTGAAAACTCTAGCCATTGGATGATGGCTTTTTGGCTGGATTGCTCAATATGGGTGAGTGCACCTTGTTGTTGAATGATCGCCGAACCAGAAATGACCTGACCATCTGTTGGGCCTGCGATGAGCGTGTATGCGTAGCACAGCGATACGAATGCGTAAACTTTTTTTAATTTAGGGGTGAACATGATTGATGTTAGGTCTTATTGGTGTTACTCGAATCATAAACATACGATAATTGTTTGTATGTCACCCAATCGTGCGACATGGGCTAAATTTTTTTAGGGTAAGATGCCACCGATAAAAATAAAGCAATCACTCTAATGACCAAATACAAAATAGGCATCATTGAAGACGACGCATTGCTCGCTCAAGCGCTCAAAGTGCTTTTGGAAAGCGATGAACGTGTACATTCCGTTTTTTCAACGCATGCACTGGCTAGCGGTCTGGGGTTGATAGAGTCTGAGCCGTTAGACTTTTTGATAGTAGATATTGGTCTCCCTGACGGTGATGGTGTCAGTGCCATCTATCAGGCACGGTCCTGTCAGCCAGCCTGCAAAATCATCGTGTATAGTGTTTTTGAGGACGATGCCCGTTTGTTTAGGGCATTGCAGGCTGGGGCGCATGGTTATATTGAGAAGCAGGATACGCATCATGACCTGCTGACAACGCTATTAAATGTTCAAGAAGGGGCCACGGTAAGCCCGGCCATTGCAAAACGGATGCTGGCTTTTTTTTCGAGTATGTCGGATCCATTTGCGCCAGTGGATGCCCCTAAAGGCTTGTTATCTGCCAGGGAAACGCAAGTATTAAAGCATGTCAGTCAGGGCAGGAGCTTGTCAGAAATTTCGGTAATGATGGAGCTATCGCATCATACGGTGAAAACTTACCTCCGACGTGTTTATGAAAAATTAGAAGTCAACTCAAAGTTGCATGCGATTGAAAAGGCGAAAAATAATTTTTGGATTTAATGTTGCATGTATCTGTTAGGCACTAGATATTTTAGTTAATCACGTGATTTGATGAACAACCAGCTCATTAATATGGCCGATAGCCAGGGAAGAAAAAAGTGGCGAATATTACTTTTTCTTTTCTGGTTTTGGTTGACATGGCTTGGGGGAGTAAATGCGCATGCTGCATTACTGCCTGATCATGTTGAGTTGGCAAAAGCCAAAAGCGTCGGTGCGGATTCTGTCAATGATCTTGCTGTGTCGTCATTGCCATTACGGTGGCAAACAGTCAAACTGCCCTTTTATCAGCCACGAAATATTGCAGCAAACCCTCATGCTAATGAGCGAGTCAGCTATTTTTTTAGAGTGAACCCTGCCATTGCCCAAGCAGGTTCTAATCACAGCTATGCGCTATATATTCCCCGTTGGCAAACAATAGGCTTGATAAAAGTCTATGCAGACAATCAGTTGGTATATGTCTCTAAAACCGGAGCGGTCTGGAATGGTTACAATCATCCAATCTGGTTAACCTTTGAATCAAAGGCCGTCCCCAAGCAATTGCTGATTCGCGTAGACGCCAGCCATCAGGCGGGTATGGCTATTTCGCGTGTTTACTTTGACGAGGAGCGCAAGCTATATCCTGATTATCTTGTTCGGGCGAGTTTGCAAACCCGATTACCAGAGACCATCAGCAGTGCCTTGTTGTTGTCTGGTTTATTCGCGTTCACCATATGGATGAGAAAACGCGATGAATGGGTATATCTGCTTTTTTTTGCAGTCTCAGTATTTTCACATTTGCGCTGTTTACAGTATTTCGTTGGCGAGCATCCTCTCCTTATTACTGAAGACTGGTTCAGTTGGATGGTGGTCAATGCCTCTGGCTGGACTATTGTGTTTACCTACGCCGTTTGCTCCTATTTGTATCAATTAAAACTGAAGAAGTTGCAATGTTGTTTAGGCGCATTGATGCTATTGATCAGTTTGCTTACGTTGCCAATATTGCCTTGGTCGGCTGATTTTGGTCAGGTATGGTCTATGGCTAGCTTGGTGATTTTTATCGTCCTGCTCATGTACATATGCATGATGGTGGTGGTTGCATGGAAAAGCAGATCTAAGGAAGGGGGGGGGTTAACAGGGGTATTCATTTTAAATATTCCCTTTGGTATCCACGATCTGATGTTACAAAACTATCAGTTGAGTATCGAAAGTTTGTACTTGCTGCCTTATACTTCAATCGGCTCACTGGTTATACTGCTATTAATTGTGCGATCACGATACTTGCAAGCTATGACAGATATTCAGCTTGCTAATCAACATCTGGAGTCAAAACTCACTCAACGCGAACAAGAATTACATCAAGTGTATGAGAGCAAAAAATTGCAAGAGAAGCAGAGGCTTCTTTTACAGGAGCGAGAGCGTTTGATGAAAGATATGCACGATGGGTTTGGATCCACGCTGTCAACCACACTTATTCTTTTAAAAAGTGGCCAAATTACGCCCAAGCAAGTGCAGGATTACCTGGAAGAGTGCATCAGTGACTTGAGATTGGTGATTGATTCTATAGAGCCTGATGAAAATACACTGGAAGCAGCGCTTTTGAATTATGCCTACCGCATTCATCAAAAGTTCTCGCAGGCCGGTATCAGCTTCCATCGGGAAATAGATGCCATTCCAGTCATATCATGGATCACCCCTACTCATATCCTGAATGTTCTTCGTATTTTGCAAGAGGTGTTTGTGAATATACTCAAACATGCTTCAGCGACGAGGGTGACGTGTTCGTGTGGGGTGATTGACGCACATTTATTTTTTTCGATTCATGACAATGGTGTGGGTTTTGATATCACTCAAATAAAACAAGGACGTGGCATCGGTAATATCCAGATGCGTGCAGAACTGCTGCAAGCTCAGGTAAAATGGCAACAGCAAGCGGGGGGGATGCTTTTTACCCTGGCGATTCCTTTATCTTTTAATTAGTTCACAGATCCCTGCCAATTCAATGCGTTTCTCATCATGACTCTTGATTTAGACAATAGAAGACGCTTTTCCGGCGTGCGTCGCTTATACGGCGAGCAGAGTCTGGCCTGTTTGCATCAGGCTCACGTAATGGTGATAGGGATTGGTGGCGTCGGCTCGTGGGCAGTAGAAGCTTTGGCACGCAATGCCGTCGGCAAGTTAACGCTGGTGGATCTGGATAATATTGCCGAGTCGAACATGAACCGCCAGATTCATGCGCTTGAAGAAAACCTGGGCAAGGCCAAAGTAACCGCCATGCGTGAGCGGATTGCAGCAATTAATCCAGAGTGTGAGGTGATTGAAGTCGAAGACTTCGTCACGCCGGATAATTTGCCACAAGTGCTGGCAGGCTTGCCGGATATTGTGGTGGACTGCATGGATGACACCAAAGCCAAAATTGCGCTGGCGGCTTATTGCAAACAGCACAGCTTACCGCTGGTGATGGTGGGCAGCGCCGGGGGCAAGCTTGATGCGACGCGGTTGCGCCTGGCGGACCTCGCACATGTGCAGGGCGACCGCATGCTGTCAAAAGTGCGTAACCAATTGCGCCGTGACCATGGCTTTCCCAAAGCCTCGGATCACAAAAAATCAAGCAAGTTTGGCCTCATGGCCGTGTATTCAGATGAGCCCGTGGAGCGCCCGCAAGAGGCTTGCGAGACGCCTCAAGCGGGCCTGACTGGCCTGCATTGTGCGGGCTATGGTTCCAGTATCTGCGTGACGGCGAGTGCGGGCTTTATTGCCGCGCAGCAGGCGATTCAACAGCTACTTTCTGCAGTAGCTTCCACTCTGCCAACTTAACTATTCGCCGCTGCGACAGCATGGCTGTCATCAATTGGGTTGAACATTGTCAGTGTGAGGGCGTCTACCAGATAGCAGGCATAAACATTGCATGCAATTCTTTATAGCCTTTGCGGAATAACTGCACTGGATTTCAGTGCGTCATCGCTCTTTTAATGACGGCTATCAATGTTACAGTGTGACATGGCCTAACAATATTCAACCTGAAGGTGATTGCCATGCAATTAGAGGTGTTCTTAGAAAAAGTCTCAGTAAATCACCGCCTGAATGTGCTGGTCTCTCATTTGGCCCAGGCGGGCATTGAGATTGCGGCGCTGATCCGGCAAGGGGCGCTGCAGGGCGTGACCGAAAAAATGACCAGCACCAATGTGCAGGGCGAAACCCAGATGAAGCTGGATATCCGCAGCCATGAACTGGCGGTGGCGCAACTGCGCGCTTCTGCGGTGGTGGCTGGGGTGCTGTCTGAAGAAGAAGATCATCCGGTGCTGTTTGAAACGCTGGATGCACCATTTTTGGTCAGTATGGATCCGCTGGATGGCTCTTCTAATCTGGCGATTAACGGCGTGGTCGGCAGTATTTTTTCGGTGCTGCCGAATATTGGGGTCTCTACCCTCGGTGAGCAGGCCTTTTTACAACCGGGCCAGGACCAGCGTGCTGCAGCCTATCTCATGTATGGGCCGGCAACGTTGATGGTTCTGACGCTGGGGCAAGGCACCCATGTGTTTACGCTGGATCATGACAGCAATACCTTTATGTTGACCCAGCAAACGGTACAAATCGCCGAGGAGACCTCGGAATTTGCCATCAATGCCAGTAACCAGCGCTACTGGGCGCCTGCCATGCAGCGTTATATCAATGAATGCCTGCAAGGCGCCGATGGTCCGCGCGGTCGCGACTTCAATATGCGCTGGTGCGCCAGCATGGTCATGGATGTGCACCGGATTTTAACCCGGGGTGGCGTGTTTCTTTATCCGCACGACCGTAAGCAACCTGTCAGGGCCGGGCGGTTAAGATTACTTTATGAAGCAAACCCGATGAGCTTGCTGGTAAGTCAGGCCGGGGGCGAGAGCATAGACGGCAAGCAGCCGATTCTGGCTATCCAGCCGGATAGTTGTCATCAACGCGTGCCGGTGTTGTTAGGCGCCAAACAGGAAATACAGCGCTTGCGAGAGTATCATTGGCAAGACAGTGATCATCCGCAAGCCACTGATTAAAAGGAGTGTGACATATGGCATTAATTTCGCTCAGACAATTATTGGACCACGCGGCCGAACACAGTTATGGACTGCCCGCATTCAATATCAACAATATGGAGCAGATTCTCTCCATCATGAAGGCGGCAGATGAAGTGGATAGCCCGGTGATTTTACAGGCCTCTGCCGGTGCGCGCGGTTATGCGGGCGAGTCTTTTCTGCGCAAAATGGTGGAAGCAGCGATTGAGCAGTATCCGCATATTCCGGTGTGTATGCACCAGGACCATGGCGCTTCGCCCAAGGTCTGCCAGATGGCGATCCGTAGTGGTTTTTCCAGCGTGATGATGGATGGTTCGCTCAAAGAGGACGGCAAAACGCCAGCCAGTTATGAATACAATGTCGAGATGACCCGGCGCGTGGTCGAATTTGCGCATGCGGTGGGTGTCTCGGTGGAAGGTGAGCTGGGGGTGTTGGGCTCGCTTGAAACCGGCATGGCTGGCGAGGAAGATGGCGTCGGCGCGGAAGGCAAGCTGGACGAGTCACAGCTGCTGACGGACCCCGATGAAGCGGCTGCCTTTGTCGCGGCCACCAAGGTCGATGCGCTGGCGATTGCTATTGGGACCAGCCATGGCGCCTATAAATTTACACGGCCGCCTTCAGCCGAAACCTTGTCGATTAAACGCATTCGCGAGATTCACGCCAAAATCCCCAATACGCATCTGGTGATGCATGGTTCCTCCAGCGTGCCACAGTCTTTACTGGAGCAGATCCGGCAATATGGTGGCAACATCAAGGAAACCTATGGTGTGCCGGTGTCTCAAATTGTCGAGGGCATTAAAAACGGGGTGCGCAAGGTCAATATTGATACCGATATTCGTCTGGCAATGACTGCGGCGATCCGTGCACATATGGCCGAACATCCTGAAGAGTTCGATCCGCGCAAATACTTCAAGGAAGCGATTACCGCGGCGCAGCATTTGTGCAAAGAGCGGTTTGAGGCTTTTGGCAGTGCCGGTCAGGCCAGCAAAATCAAGGTGATTTCACTGGAAAAAATGGCGGCTATTTATTAACCGCCGGTGACACCGGGTTGAACGCATTATTAACGCAAGCAACAAGGTCAGTAAAAAGACAAGTAAAAACATAAGTTGAGCACATCAACAATCCGCACGAGGGGGCATGAATAAAGGAAACATCATGCGACAAAAATTAGTGGTTGGTAACTGGAAGCTACACGGTGGGTTGCTCGAAAACCAGGGCTTGCTCAACCGACTCAAGCAAGAACTGCACGATCTGCAGGGCATGGATGCGGCGGTCTGCCTGCCCTATGTCTACCTGTTTCAGGCGCAAGCCCTGTTGCAGGATTCGGCCATTGCCTGGGGCGCGCAAAATGTCAGCCAGTATACAGAGGGCGCATTTACCTCCTGTATTTCGGCCAAAATGGTCGCCGAATTTGGGTGCAGCTACACCATTATCGGGCATTCCGAGCGCCGTGCGCTCAAGCTGGAAAGCAACCAGGTTGCCACCAAGCGCATGCTCAATGCCCTGCATGCCGGGCTGACGCCGATTTTTTGTGTGGGTGAAACCCTGGATGAGCGCGATGGCGATATGGCCGAATTGATTGTGCGTAACCAGATGCTGAATGTGGTGTATGGCCTGGATGACGAAGCATTTGCGCTGGCCAAAAAATTCAACATGGTGATCGCCTATGAACCGGTGTGGGCGATCGGCACCGGCGAGCACGCCAGCCCGGATCAGGCGCAGCGGATGCATGCATTTATCCGCATGATGATTGCCGAGCGGGATCGCGAATTTGCCGACCAAATCCGCATTGTGTATGGCGGCAGCATGACCCCGCAAAATGCCCACAGCCTGTTGAGCATGCCCGATATTGATGGCGGCTTGCTCGGGCGTGCGGCGCTGGTGGCGGAAGACTTTATCGAAATCTGCAAGATTGCTAGCCGCTGCTATCAGCAAAAAAAGGTATTTAAGGAACCATCGGACGCCATTCCAGTCTTTGAGGCATGATTTCAGACTTCAAAGGCAACAAGACACAGCTACCAAGCAAGCTTTGCCAGCAATGTGGCAAGCCCATGACCTGGCGTAAGGCCTGGGCTAAAAATTGGGAACAGGTCAAATATTGTTCTGAACGTTGTCGCCGCCAGCCTCGCACAACACCGTCATGAGGCATCTGGTGATTATTTTGGGTGACCAGCTGACACTGGATAACCCGGCCCTGCTGGATTTTGATCCTGCACAAGACCATATTGTAATGGCCGAGGTCAGACAAGAGTCTACCCATGTTTGGTCACACCGTCAGCGCATTACCCTGTTTCTTTCTGCCATGCGGCATTTTGCCGAGTGCTTGCGTGCGCAATCCTTTCCGCTGACCTATTTTGCGCTGGATGATCAGGCCCATCACGATTTGCCAGCCGTTTGGCAAGCGATGGTGCAACAGCATCGGCCACTCGCCCTCAAAGTATGCGAGCCCGGTGACTGGCGCATCTGGCAGCAATTACAGGCCGTGGCTGATCAATCTGCCACGCCACTGCAGGTGCTGCAAGACACCCACTTTATGTGCAGCATCGACCAGTTCAAGCGCTGGGCGGATCACTACGGTGAAAAAAATACTTCTTTGCGCATGGAGTTTTTTTACCGCAGCATGCGTAAAAAATACCAGATTCTGATGGCGGGGGATGCGCCCGAGGGCGGCGACTGGAACTATGACCAGGACAATCGTCAGTCTTTGGGCAAGCAGGGGCCACAAGACCTGCGGCCGCCACCCACTTTTGCACCCGATGCTGTGACCCAGGCCGTGATGACCCTGGTCAATCAGACCTTTCATGATCATCCGGGAGCCTTGGATGACTTTCAATGGCCGGTCACCCGTGAGCAAGCACTCACCTTGCTGGCACATTTTGTTGCAGAAAAGCTGGCGCGGTTTGGCCCATATCAAGATGCGATGTGGCAAGCAGAGCCATACTTGTGGCATTCACTGCTGGCCTCGGCCTTAAACCTCAAATTGCTCAATCCGCGCGAAGTGATTGCTGCCGCTGAGCAGGCGTATCGGCAGGGGCAAGCGCCATTGGCCAGTGTGGAGGGATTTATCCGGCAGATTTTGGGCTGGCGCGAGTTTATCCGTGGCGTATATTGGCTGGAAATGCCCGCGCTGGAAAAGGCCAATTATTTTAACCATCAAGGGGCGCTGCCCGCCTGGTTCTGGACGGGGCAAACTGGCATGCATTGTTTAGCGCAGTGCATCGGGCAAACTTTGCAGCATGGTTACGCGCATCATATTCAGCGTCTTATGGTGCTCGGCTTGTTTGCCACGCTGGCAGAATTGTCCCCGCAACAGGTTTCGGACTGGTTTTTGGCGGTGTATGTTGATGCAGTGGCGTGGGTGGAGTTACCCAATGTCGCGGGTATGGCCCTGTTTGCCAACGGCGGCCGCTTTACCAGCAAGCCGTATGTGGCCAGTGGTGCATACATCCAGCGCATGAGCAATTATTGCCAGCACTGCAAATATGACCCTAAACAAAAAACGGGGGCGCAGGCTTGCCCGTTCACCACCTTGTATTGGGCATTTTTAATCAAGCATGAGGCATTGTTTGCACGCAATCCGCGGACCAGTTTGATGGTGAAACATGTGGCAAAACTTTCCGCGGCAGAAAAGAACGAGATCACCACGGCTGCCCGGTTGCGATTGCAACACATCGCGCAGCTATAAGCGGCTGGCGTGAATTAAGAAAGATGTAATTTCATAAAACTGTCACAATTGAAAGCATTGCAGCCGATACAATATCCGCCATGAAAAATAACACGCCCGCCCTGCTAGACAGAGACCAAAGTATCCTCAGTTTTAATGCCCGAGTGTTGTCTCTGGCTCAGCGAGAGGACTATCCCTTGCTGGAGCGTTTACGCTTTTTGTGTATCGTCACCAATAACCTTGACGAGTTTTTCGAAGTCCGCATGCCTTTGCAGATGGAGGCATATCAGCAAGGCGTGACCAGTGGCCCGGTCACTGCGTCGACCTGCGAGCAAGTAGCGACCATGGCGCATGCGCTGGTGGCCCAGCAATACCAGCTATTTAACGATGCGCTGATGCCGGCGCTGGCAAAAGAGCACGTACATCTGGTCTCGGGTGGGGTCAGGACCCCAGAGCAAACCACCTGGGTGTCCAATTACTTCAAGCGTGAAGTGTTGCCGTTCTTGATGCCAGTGTCGCTGGACCCTTCGCATCCTTTTCCGCAAGTGGCCAATAAATCGCTCAACTTTATTGTGCGCATTGCCGTCGATGGTGAAGAGAAAATCGCCATCGTACGTGCGCCGCGTGTGGTTCCGCGCCTGGTGCAATTGCCACCGTCTATCAGCAAGGGTGAACAGTGCTTTGTCTCATTGACCAGCATTATCCGCGCCAATCTGGAAGTGTTGTTTGAAGGCGCTAGCATCCTGCATTTTTCCCAGTTCCGCGTCACCCGTAACAGTGACCTTGAGGTGGATGAAGATGATGTGATCAACTTGCGCACAGCGTTACGTGAAGAGCTGGCGCATCGGCAGTATGGTGAAGCGGTGCGGCTTGAGGTGACACAAGAATGCGACGACACGCTGGCTGAGTTTTTACTCAAGCAATTTAACCTCCCGCCACTGGCGTTATACCGCGTGAACGGTCCGGTGAATCTGGGCCGCCTGATTCAGCTGCCAGACATGGCCAAAGGGGATCATCTCAAGTTTGTGCCATTCCAGCCGCACTGGCCGCAGCACATCAAAAAGAATGTTTCGCTGCTGACGCAAATGCGCGAAAAAGATTTGCTGATCCACCAGCCTTACGAGAGTTTTGAAGTGGTGATCCAGCTACTGGAAGAAGCGGTCAAGGATGAGCATGTACTAGCCATTCGCATGACCATTTACCGGACTGGGGCGGATCCACGCATGTTGCGCTTGCTGCAAGAGGCGGTGCGCCGTGGCAAGGAAGTGCTGGTGGTGGTTGAACTCAAGGCCCGTTTTGACGAAGAAGCCAACATCAACTGGGCAGAAGCATTGGAGTCGGTGGGCGCGCAGGTGGTGTATGGCGTGGTCGGCCTCAAAACACACGCCAAGATGCTGTTGATTATGCGCCGCGAGGGCAAGGTGATACACCGCTACGGGCATCTTTCCACCGGCAACTACAACCCGAAAACCACGCGTTTGTATACCGACTGGAGTATGCTCACCGCGGATGCCAATCTGACCAAGGAAATGGAAGCTGTCTTCCGTCACTTGACCAGTGAGCTACCGATCCCAACCATGCGTCATCTGCTGGTGGCGCCGTTTACCCTGCAAAACAGCATGATCCGGCAGCTGGAAAAGGCGCAGCGTCTGGCCAGACTGGGCAAGCCCGCCAAGGTGATTGCCAAAATGAATGCGCTGACTGATGTCCCGTTGGTCAATGCACTCATGAAGGCCGCCAGTGCCGGCGTTGAGATTGATTTGATTGTGCGGGGTGCCTGCATCTTGCCGGTGGATGCGCCGTCGGTTAAAGGCCGCATTCGGGTCAGATCCATTGTCGGTCGACTGCTCGAGCATTCACGCGTGTTTTACTTTGAGCTGGATGGTCAGGTGCAGATGTGGCTGTCGAGCGCAGACTGGATGAGCCGCAACATGATCCGTCGCGTAGAATTGGCCTGGCCAATCAAAGACCCCGCCATGCAGCAACGCATTTATCGCGAAAGTCTGCAGCTTTACCTGCAAGATAATCTGGATGCCTGGCAACTGAGTGAGAATGGGCAATATCAACAGGCCGCGCGGACTGATGCTGCCGAGCCCTTGTCTTGCCAGCACCTGTTACTACGCCAGTATCATTCTTTATAAAAGTGTGTGATGCCCGTTAAAAACCTGATTTTATGGCGACATGCAGAAGCAGAGGTGCTCATGCATGGGGCCTCTGACCTCGAGCGGCCGTTGACCGCCAAGGGACACAAACAAGCCAAGCAAATGTCCGCCTGGCTCAAAAAATACTTGCCCAAACAAACGTATGTGCTGGTGAGTCCTGCCGTGCGTACGCGTGAAACCGTGGATTACTGGGGAGAGGACTGGCAGGAAGATACGCGTCTGGCGCCGGAAAGGCCGCTAGAGCCGCTACTGCAAATCCTGGCGCAAAGCCCGTTTGAATCGATGATGCTGGTCGGTCATCAGCCCTGGATAGGCGAATTGGTTGCGCATGCCTTGGGCTTGCCAGAGGGGCAGGTCAGCATCAAGAAGGGCGCGGTCTGGTGGCTGCGCTTGCCCAAATCGGGGCCGCCCTACAAATTATATAGCGTGCAAAGCCCCGAGCTGATCAAGTAAGCGCGTAGTGGCTTGCCGCCACTGCAGGCGCCGCGTGTGAACTAACTTATTTTTTTGGTCTGCCGGTTTTAATCACTGGAATGCTGGCCAGTGTCGCTTTCAATGCTGCATCATCCATGGCGGACAGCAGTTTCAGGCCAGCGCGTAACAATTCGCTTTTCTTGACAGGTTTATCCAGCGCTTCAAGGCGTTTTTTCAAAGTCGCGATTTGTGCGTACTCTTCTTTGGGCATGGTAAAGCTGTCACGTTCCATTTTGACCTTGTTGGTTTTTGGTTTGTCCTTGTCGGCCTTGTCTTTTGCAGGTGCCGTGGCGACTTTGTTCACGACCTTGATCGCTGGTGTGCCGCTCGCTTTTTTAGGCGCTGCAGCCGTTTTTAATACCGGTTTGGCGGCTGGCTTGGCTGCTACGGGTGCCACGGGTTTTGCAGCCGTTTTATTGGCAACAGGCGCCTTGGCGGTGGTAGCCGGTTTCGCTGGCGTCGTGGCCGGTTTGTTCTGGATCAAGGGTTTGTTATTTGGTTTGCTGGCCATGAGATTCTCCTGGTTGGGTTCAGTGAAAACAGTTTATACTGTTTTTATTCAAAATCAATTGTCATAAAAATTTCATATTGATATGGTGTGATATCAGCTGGTTTTCATGACAGAATTCAACACCTTGAAACGGGGAGCGAAGCATGCGCAGGGTATTGGTGGCAAATACCAAAGGCGGCAGCGGTAAAACCACTTTAGCCACGAATCTTGCGGGCTATCTGGCGCAGCTGGGCCATAAGATTGTGCTCGAAGACATAGACCGGCAGCAATCAACCACAGATTGGCTTGCGCGTCGGCCCGCACATGTCGCCACTGTTTACAATGCCGATGATCTTGGCAAGTCCGCCCTGCAAAAGGCCGACTGGGTAATTACCGATTCCCCTGGTGGTTTGCGGGACAAAAAAATTTCTGATGCAGTGACTGAAGCCGACCTGGTACTGGTACCCGTGGCGCCTTCTGCATTTGATATCGGCGCGACGCAAGACTTTTTGCAATTGCTGGCAGAAGAAAAAGCCGTCCGTAAACATAAAACATTTGTGGGTCTGGTTGGCATGCGGGTGATGCCGCGTACGCGCTCCGCAGAGCGTCTGTTGACCTTTATGGATGAGTCAGGCTTTTCTGTGCTGTCCATGCTGCGTTCTTCGCAGATTTATGTCACTGCCGCCGAAGAAGGCCTCAGTATTTTTGAATTGTCGAATACCTTGAAAGAGGTCGACATTGCACAGTGGAATCCGGTCACCGACTGGATTCTGCAAAACAGCTAAATCCGGTCTGTTTAAACAGCCGGATAGTAGACAATCAAAGGGAGTCCTATGAAAGACAAGGTCAATCCAGTGTATCTGGACAAAGTCAAACAATTACCTGCCGATGAGGCTGAGCGTATTCTGTCCCGCATGGGAGGTAAATTACCCAAACGCTTCATCAAGGAAAAACTGAGCCAGGAAGAAGCCCTGGCCTTGCAGCTTGAAATTGAAGACGAGCAATTGCAAGAGTGGCGCGAAAAAATGGCCAAGCTCAAGGAAGAAGACGAGAAGAAAGAGAAAAAGAAAAAAGATTAAGTTGTGATCAAAAAAAACGGGCCTGGTGCCCGTTTTTTTACGTGTGTCGAATCTCTAATTGCCAGCCCAGTTTTTGCCACAGCAGGCACTCTTCCTCCAGCAGGTAATGGGTCTGCGGATGCTGGTTCGCCCATTGCGTAGACAGCGCCAGGATAAACTGCTGTTTATGGCGCTCCAGCTGCAGGTGCTTGAGCGAGGGCATGCGGCGGGAATGGCAAAAGATTACGGCCAGACGCAATGCCATGAGCTGGCAAACCAAATCCTGATTATCAAAGTCTGCATCCAGTTTGCGTAACTTGCCTTGATGGCCGAGCACCAGCAGGCTGATGGTATGCAGTTCACTTTGCGCAAAGCCCATCAATTCGGTGTTATCCAGAATATAGGCACCATGCTTGTTGCAATCGGTATGTGAAATCGCCCAGCCAATTTCATGGCATAGCGCCGCCCAATGCAGCAGCGGCTTCTGCGTATCACAGGCCAGCATGGCGTCGTAAAAATACAGCGCCATTTTGCTGACGTTGTTGGCATGTTCCATTTCAACACCAAATTGCTTGCACAATCTGGCAATCGACGCGGTACGCAAATCTTCGGTGACATCTTCCGGGTTTAGCATGTCATAAAGCACGCCATGCCTTAACGCGCCGTTAGCCACCATCAGCGTGTCAATTTTCAAGGTATCAAATACTGCGGTCAGTACGGCCAGGCCACCGCCAATCACTGCACGCCGGTCATCCTTGAGGCCTTCCATGTTCAGCCGGTCTGGAGATTTGGCTTTGATCAGTGTCTGCTTTAGCCACTCCAGCTGCGCGCGTTCAATGCGGTCAGCCGCGAAGCCTGCGCCTGCCAACACATCGGCGACCGCGCCCACCGTGCCCGAGGCACCATAGGCCACTTCTGCTTTTCCGACATAGCGGTTGGCAATCATGTCGATAATCGACTCGGCGGCAATTTCGGCGCGTTCAAAATTACGTTCGCTAAACTGGCCATCGGCAAAATATTTTTGTGACCAGCCCACCGAGCCCAGGCGCAAGGATTCCGTTACCGTGGCGCGGAAGTGTTGACCCAAAATAAACTCGGTAGAGCGTCCGCCAATATCCACCACCAGACGCTTTTCGTCCGATTGCGGCAACATGCGGCTGACGCCCTGATAAATCAGCCTGGCCTCTTCGACGCCAGAAATAATCTCAATCGGATAGCCCAGGACTTTTTGTGCCTGGCGGATAAAATCTTCGCTATTGGTTGCCTCACGCAGGGTTTGGGTCGCGACAGCGCGCACATGTTCTACCGGGAAATCTTTCAGACGCTCGCCAAAGCGGGCCAGGCATTTCAGGCCGCGCTCAAACGCCTGCGGTTTCAGATTTCGGTCTTCGTCCAGGTCCCCGCCCTGGCGGACCGCCTCTTTCAAATAATCCACGCGCAGAATCTGGCCATCGACCACGCGCCCGATCTCGAGACGAAAACTGTTGGAGCCCAAATCTACAGCGGCGAGCTGGGTGTCATGATTAATATTTAGCATGCGTTAATACGGAGGTGATTACTTAAGATAGCGTTGTATGGCCTGTGGGTACTCTGGAAAATAGCGCTCAATCACGCTTAAATCAAAGCTTCTCAAAATGCTGGTGTTTGATTCCCGGTCAAGCAAAAACTGAAACGAGGCACTGACCAGTTCTGCCACCGTTTGGCTGGCATCAAGCAATGGTTGGGCATAATCTGGCTTGACATTCACTTGATGTGAGGTGGTTTGTGTCCCATGCACCGTGACAGAAAATGAATTGGGACTGGTCTCAGTCACCTCAATTGTTGCCATCATTGCCTCCCCAGACACATCGTTCAAACAGTATAAATTGTTATGTTGGCAGAGGCCAGTGAAAGTAATATGAAAAAATCAGCGATGACCAGCGCGCTGGCGTGCGCCTTTCGTAAAGGCGAGCAAATACAAGGCTCTGCCCGGTCATGACGGTGGTTCGCATTCTAAAAGAATAAAAATTTAATCGCGATCCTGGGTATTTTTGTATTTTTTCTGCTGCACTCCCCTACGTCCATGCCATAGCACACAGCAATAAACGGGGTGGGTGGTAGTGATTAAGGGCCGCCAGCGGCAATGCACACTCACCGCCTGCCATGCTTTGGAGCACTTTAATCTTGCAGGCAAGCGGCGAAGGCGCTCGCCTTTGCTTATTTCAACAAAATGATACGGTTGATCTGCCCCAATCGATACGCGGTTTTGCTCAATTTGCCCCCTTTCAGTGCAAGGGGCCGAATCGGGCAGGGCGGGATACGCCGTCCATCTTCGAGCAAGGTGTCGTCCTCAGCCGTAGATTGCCAGACACCGCCATTGACGGGCCGGAATTGCCAGCGAATATACCCAACTTTGGCACCGAGATGCAACATTTCGTCACGGTCTGGGGCATCGCTGACCAGTAGTTCGTCTTCCAGCACTTCATCATATTTACCAAACGCCTGTTTGCATGCCAGCGCTTCCTGCTCGCTGGCGCCGACCCAGGTGCAAGCGCGGTGCTCTTCACGTTGCACGTCCCAGGCGCCCAGTTGCCAGGCCGCGTCCAGCACGGCTTCATCGACCACTTCCGGTTGCCGCCAGCGGTCATTGATTTGCAAGGCCGAGCCAGGCACTGGCTGCAGCGTCGGTTTAAGCATGGGGAGGGCGGGCGTCGGCTGTTTGCGAAAGCCATGCCAATGCAACATGAGCAACACCGGGGTATCTGCCCGCGGGACGGCGGTCAAGGTGACTGCATATAGCGGCAGTTTCATGACCTGCATTTGCTCGATTAACGTGTGAAATAAATTCATACACTACGCTCCTTACCTGACATCAGAACAAAGAATGCTGCGTTACAAAATAACTAGCAAAAACTATGCAAATAAATCAGTTTTAATTGGCTGAATAACGCCTTGTTTATTGGCCTCAACGCCGCAATCCGCTTGCCAGTCATGGTTTTAAATGATGGTTTGTCATAGATCCCCGCCTGTTTCACAATCTCCCCTCTTGAAAAACGGTTTTTGCTTCCCCATCTAGGGTTAAATTTTGTGTTTAACCCTGTTTTTTGGAGGATCTGTCATGACAACTGCGACAGCAGAATCGCAATCCAAGCAGACCATGGGCTTTCAGGCCGAGGTCAAACAATTACTGCAATTGATGATTCATTCGCTCTACAGCAATAAAGAAATTGTGTTGCGCGAATTGATTTCCAACGCTTCTGACGCGGCTGACAAGTTGCGTTTTGAAGCCATCTCAAATGCTGCTTTGTATGAAAATGACAGCGAGTTAAATATTCGAGTTTCATTTGATAAAGCTGCCCGCACGCTGACCATTTCTGATAATGGTATCGGCATGCGCCGTGAAGAAGTGATCAACAACATTGGTACGATTGCCAAATCTGGCACCAAGGAATTCTTCCAGAACCTGACCGGTGACCAAGCCAAAGATGCCAACCTGATTGGCCAGTTTGGTGTGGGTTTTTACTCCAGCTTTATCATTGCCGATAAAGTCACCCTGATTACCCGCCGCGCAGGCGAGACTGAAGCCGTCAAGTGGGAGTCGCACGGTGAAGGCGATTTCACCATTGAAGCGACTGAAAAAGCAGGCCGCGGCACCGATGTGATTTTGCATCTGCGCGAAGGTGAAGACGAGTTTTTAAACGACTGGAAACTGAAAACCATCGTCCGCAAATACTCTGACCACATCACCCTGCCGATTGTGATGAAAAAATCGGAATGGAAAGACGGCGAACAAGTCCCCACCGATGAGGACGAAACCGTCAACAAAGCTTCTGCCTTGTGGGCGCGCAGCAAAAACGATATTAGCGAAGAAGAGTACAACGAGTTTTACAAACACGTTTCGCACGACTTTGAAAATCCGCTGGCCTATACCCACAGTCGCGTAGAAGGCAAGCAAGAATACATCTCGCTGCTCTACGTGCCAGCCAAAGCGCCGTTTGATTTATACGACCGAGATCGCCGCCAGGGCATCAAACTGTATGTGAAACGTGTGTTTATCATGGAAGACGCCGAAAAACTCATGCCACAATACCTGCGCTTTGTGCGCGGCGTGATTGACTCCGCTGACCTGCCACTCAACGTCTCGCGCGAGATTCTGCAAGACAGCCGCGACGTAGAAGCGATTAAAAACGGCTCTGTTAAAAAAGTGCTGGGCCTGCTCGAAGACTTGGCTGAAAACAAACCCGAAGACTACGCCAAGTTCTGGGAACAGTTTGGTCGCGTGCTTAAAGAAGGCCCCGGCGAAGACTTTGCCAACAAAGACAAGATCGCCAGCCTGTTGCGTTTTGCCTCTACGCACACTGACAGCGAAACCCAAAACGTATCGCTCAAAGCTTACATCGAACGCATGAAGCCCGAGCAAGAAGCGATTTACTACATCACGGCCGATACCTTTGCTGCTGCGAAGAACTCGCCACACCTGGAAATCTTCCGCAAAAAAGGCATTGAAGTGTTGTTGATGTCTGACAAGGTAGATGAATGGTTGCTGGGCAGCCTGACTGAGTTTGAAGGCAAAAAACTGCAGTCGATTGCCAAGGGTGACTTAGACCTCGGCAAGCTGGAAGACGAAGCCGACAAAGAAGCGCAAAAACAGGTTGAAGAGCAAGCCAAAGACCTGGTCGAGCGCATTAAAACCGCGCTGGGCGAGAGCGTGAAAGAAGTGAAGGTCACGCATCGCCTGACTGACTCCCCCGCGTGTTTGGTGGCTGGCGAGCATGACTTGTCCGGCAACCTGGCGCGTATCCTCAAAGCGGCTGGTCAAAAAGCGCCTGACAGCAAACCGATTTTAGAGATTAACCCGACCCACCGTTTGGTTGAAAAGCTGAAAGCTGAAAGCGACGATGCCAAATTTGCTGATTATGCGCATGTGCTGTTTGACCAAGCGCTGTTGGCAGAAGGCGGCCAATTGGAAGATCCTGCTAGCTTTGTGAAGCGTATGAATAGTTTGATTTTATAACTTCGGGAATTTGTGTCATCTGAAAAGCCACCTTTAAAGGTGGCTTTTTTGTTTTACACTGAGAAATATCCTGTCGGAAAACGAATTTTTGCAGATTTTTAACGGCTGTGGCATTATCTTTTGTTAGAAGTTAAGCAAATGTTGGAATTTGGCTATAAGTCTCTTTAATACGTCCTCTATTCCTAAATCAATTGATTGTATTTAAATGTAAATGAAAAAATCAATGCTTTGTTACATACCGTAATTTGAACCGCGACTTAATATTTTAGGCGCACCTAATGTTCAATCGAGGAGTCACAATATGAGCAAACCAGATATCGAGAAATTGATCTTGAATGCACTTGCGGACAACAGATATAAGTGGCGCACACCCCATGGTGTGGCTTCCCAAATTGGTGTCACTGAGAATGATGTCTTTCAGGTTATTGCAAAAAACAGTGATAAGGTTGTGCAGTCGAGCGTACACTCAACTGAGGGTTCTCCTTTATTCACGACAAGAGAGCACTTTCACAAAATGAGCAGCCCTTTTGACAAGATTTTAGGTGCATTCAAGGGGAGAGTCAGATGAGCATGGAGCTATTGGTGCACCCTTCAGTTCTTTTTGCTTTTTTTGGTGCATTTGCAATGCAGCTTCTTAGTCTGATGGAAATTAGAAATATTCCAAAAACTCAGCGCCCAGATTTCAAGGATTTATTTTATTGGTTGCCGTTTATTGTTGCGCCACTTCTTGGAGCGGGGCTTGCACTTGCTTACGTCTTCCCATCAGACGTACTGAAGCCCCTTGTGGCCATCAACATAGGTGTTTCTGCGCCTTTGATTCTACGGTCAATGGCAAACATTAACCCGCTAGACAAGAGTGGCATCAATCCTGGAGAGGGGGCTTGAGATTGTATTTAGTCATATGCCCAACAATGCTTTCCATCGGACAGCCAAAAGCTTCGCTTTTGTCGCCCGCTGAACTATTACGTTAGACTTGCCAATTAGCTTAAAGGAGAGTTGTATGAAATGCGTATCTCAGATGAGACAAGCCTTTGTATTATTATTAACAGCAGGGCTCAGTGCGTGTTCATCCATTCCTGCAAACACTGCTGTTTTGCTTGACAAAACATCCGAGCGCATCGAGACTAGAAGTGAAGTAATTAGTCAAACGCTTCGAACTGTGCTTGATGAATCTACCTTTGCTAAAGGTGATGTTGAAGATGTGCTGAAATTGCTAAAAAATATTGATATTTCAACACTTTCTGACGATAACAAGAAAGCTATGTCTAAAGCAATTGGCACATTGACGCAGCTAGAGACTTCTCTTGGAAAGAATGCTTCATATTCCAAAGTTCCTGAAGAAAGTAAACGAATATTTTCGGAATCTGTTACCAATCTAAAACTAGTAAAGCAAATTATTGCCACAGAAGTGAACAAGAAAGCTCTTGTTCAAAACATGATTGATATAGTTGATAAAGATCTGGCCAAAGGAGAGTCAAAATGAATGAGGAAGTCAAATCTTTATCTATGGCACTGAATGTCCTTCGAGAAAAACTCATAGCGACACCTAGAACTGCTCCAGGATTCGGTGAAATGCGTCTTCTTTACCATGATTTAACAAACGCATTGATTGTTGCTGGAGACAAATCCGATGCAGAACTTGCTAAAGAGATCGAACTAGTGTCAACGGCAGTTACTGAAGAATGGGCAACAAGCAAGGACAAAATTCAACCTTGGATTGATGTTCTTGAGCCTGTAATTTCTGCAGTTGGGGCTATATTATCTATCAGCAATCTGGGCAATCCATTGTTAGCTCTTCTTGCTTAAAAAGACAAGTAGCGTGGGCAGCTGCGGTCAATACCGCGCAAAATGGATTCATCTCTCGCCATCGTCGGGTAAACACTACCAGAGTTAACTACTTTTTATACTAGTCATCTATCGCAGGCGACAATTTTTATGTGACGATGATGTGCGCCTTGTCCTGCTGCATGTCACTCAGAAAGTTCGTGCGACTTATCCTTTTACCAGCGCGCAAGCCAAGTAGATACCGTTATAAAGAACAAGTTTTTTGATACATTTCTTTATCGAAAGGCTTGTTTGCTTTGAGCCGAGTAGGGTGGGCAACTTGTTGCCCACGCGTTAAATCCAGTCTCAAAAAGAGGCAATGTTCCATTAGGTAAATTGTCATTTATAAAGGCCCGTCTCTCGGGCTTTTATATTTTTAAGTTATAAATATATTTATATATATTATTTATTGGAATTTTAATCGCTTGATATATTGCAATCCAACAAGGTTATTGAAGGATTGAGATGTATCAGTGGTCAAAAATTATTCCGGTAGCGGTCGCTTTTTCGTTTGGTAATGCTTGGGCGACGGATGGTTATTTTTCGCATGGCTATAGTGTTCGCTCTCAAGGCGTTGGTGGCGTGGGCATCGCTTTGCCACAAGATGCGCTGGCGGCAGCGGCCAACCCGGCTGGGATGGGTAAAGTCGGGAGCCGTGTGGATGCGGGCGTGACTTGGTTTAGGCCGGTGCGTGAATCGGAGATTGAAGGCAGTGGTGCGCCAGGAGCCAATGGGACTTATAAAGGCAATGATAGCCAGAATTTCTTTATTCCAGAGTTCGGCTACAACACGCAATACTCTGAGGACGTAACGCTGGGCGTGAGTGTTTACGGTAATGGCGGCATGAATACCGATTACAAAAAAGGTATTCCGCTGTTTAACAGTAATGGTCGACGCACGGGGGTGGATTTGGCGCAGGTGTTTGTGGCGCCGACCGTCACCTGGAAGGTGCAAGAGCATCACACCCTAGGAGTTTCCCTGAATCTGGCTTATCAGCGGTTTGAAGCCAAGGGACTGCAAAACTTTAGCAATGCCAGTAGTTCAGCTGCTAATCTGACCAACAATGGTCATGATGATTCTTATGGGGCGGGTGTGCATATTGGCTGGCTGGGTGAGATCACGGATGCCGTGACGCTGGGGGCCACTTATCAGAGCCGTACTTACATGAGCCGGTTTGACAAGTACAAGGGCTTGTTTGCCGAGCAGGGGGATTTTGATATTCCCTCCACCTATGGCGTAGGTGTGGCGGTCAAAGTCACGCCGGCATTGACGCTGGCCGCGGATTTTCAGCGCATCAATTACAGTGAGGTCGATGCGGTGGGTAACGCCTCTTTATCTAACTTGAGCAATGGCTTGGGTAACGATAATGGCGCCGGGTTTAACTGGCAGGATGCCAAGGTGTATAAGATCGGTGCGTTGTATCAATATAGCCCGGCGTTGATTTTGCGTGCAGGCTATAACCATGTCGATCAGCCGATTCGAGCAGGCGATACGCTGTTTAATATCCTGGCGCCGGGCGTGGTGAAAGATCATGTGTCGATTGGGGCGACTTGGGTGTTGAGTCCTGCGTCGGAAGTGTCGTTTGCTTACACGCATGCCTTTGAAAATACGGTGCGTGGTCAAAACTCGATTCCTGCTGGATTTGGTGGAGGGGACGCCAATGTGCGCATGTATCAGGATGCACTAGGCGTTGCTTATACCTGGAAACTTTAGTTTTCGTGCTTCTCTCTGCCGGGGTCGGCAGTATAATTCAAAGCCACAATGAGAATTTTGTGGCTTTTTTTATGTCTGACACATTCTTGCTGTAGGCTTGCTTTTTGCTTTTGCTAACTGAAAGCAATTCGATGAATCAAACTCAAGGGGAAGATGCATGACTGCCAATGTGAAAAAAACACCTAAATCCAAGACACCCGTAGAGACTGCGCAACCGGTTGAAGAGTTTTTGTTAGAGCAATTGCCCATCCCCCAGGCGTTGCGTAACCACCTGACTTTTTCTATTGGTAAATCAAACTCTTGGGCCACGGCACGGGACTGGTATCAGACCGCCGCTTTTACCGTGCGCGACCACTTGATGAGCCGCTGGGTGAATACACGTGATGCTTATCGCGACGCCAATACCAAGCGCGTTTATTATTTATCTCTGGAGTTTTTGATTGGCCGCATGCTGTCAAACGCCGCACTGAATTTGGGCATTGCACCCGATCTAAGCGGCGGCTTGCAGGAGATTGGCCAAAAGCTGGAAGGCGTGGCCGAGATGGAGCCCGATGCGGCGTTGGGTAATGGCGGCCTGGGCCGCTTGGCTGCCTGTTTTGTCGACTCGATGGCGACCATGGATATTCCCGCTACCGGCTATGGCATCCGTTACGACTACGGCATGTTTAGGCAAACCATCGAGAAAGGCCAGCAAAAAGAAAATCCTGATAACTGGTTGCGTTATCAGAATATCTGGGAGATTCAGCGCCCCGAGCATACTTGCGAGGTGAAGTTTTATGGCCGCGTGTTGCATGTACACACCGAGCGTGGCGTGGAACATCACTGGGTTGATCATGAAACGGTGGTGGCCATGCCTTATGATGTGCCTGTGCCTGGCTATGGCACGCAGACTGTGAATAATCTGCGCTTATGGTCTGCCAAGGCTACCAATGAGTTTGACTTGAAATCGTTTAACGAAGGTAACTACGAAAAATCGGTAGAAGGCCGTCACGGTGCCGAAACCATCTCGCAAGTGCTCTATCCAAATGACACCTCCGAGTCGGGCAAGGTGTTGCGCCTCAAGCAGCAATACTTCTTTGTTTCGGCCTCTACACAGGATATTTTGCATCGCTTTACCAATTACAACTCGGATTGGAACACCTTGCCTGAAAAGGTCTCCATTCAGTTGAATGATACCCACCCAGCGATTGCAGTGGCCGAAATGATGCATCAATTGGTGGATCATTATCACTTGCCTTGGGACCGTGCCTGGACGCTGGTCACCAAAATGTTTGCCTACACCAACCACACTTTGATGCCAGAAGCCCTGGAAACCTGGTCGGTGGACATGTTTGGACAATTGTTGCCACGCCATCTTGAAATCATTTACGAGATCAATCACCAGTTCCTGCAAATGGTGAATCAGCACTTCCCTGGCGATACCGGCTTGTTGCAGCGTGTGTCCATCATCGATGAAACTCACGGCCGTCGTGTGCGCATGGCGCATCTGGCGATTGTTGGTAGCCATACCGTGAACGGCGTGGCCGAGCTGCACAGCGAGTTGTTGAAAACCACGCTGTTTGCTGACTTCAACAAAATTTATCCTGGCAAGTTCACCAATGTGACCAATGGCATCACGCCACGCCGCTGGTTGAACCAGGCCAACCCTTTGCTGACAGAATTGCTGACCAAGCAAATCGGCACCGGCTTTCAGAAGGACCTGAGCCTGATCAAGCAGATTGAGCCGTTTGCCGAGAATGCGGCGTTTAGAAAAGCGTTCCGCGAAGTGAAAAAAGCCAACAAGCAGCGCCTGGCCGACAAGATTTTGCAGAAGACGGGTATTGCAGTCAGCGCGGATGCCTTGTTTGACGTGCAAATCAAGCGTATTCATGAGTACAAGCGCCAGTTGCTCAATGTGCTGCACGTGATCACGCTGTATAACCGGATTCGTAGCGGTCATGCCAGCCATCACACACCGCGTGTGATCATTTTTGCGGGCAAGGCAGCACCGGGCTACTGGTTGGCCAAGCAGATCATCCGCCTGATCAACGATGTGGCGGTGATGATCAATAACGACCCGGCGGTCAAAGACCAGTTAAAAGTGGTGTTTTATCCTAACTACGAGGTCAGTGCGGCAGAAATCCTGTTCCCGGGCGCCGACTTATCCGAGCAGATTTCGACCGCAGGCACCGAGGCCAGTGGCACCGGCAATATGAAAATGGCGCTCAATGGGGCATTGACCATAGGTACGCTGGATGGCGCCAATGTGGAGATCATGGAAGAGGTCGGCAGTGAAAATATCTTTATTTTTGGCCTGACCACACCAGAAGTGGCGCAGCTGAAAGCCAGCGGCTACAACCCGTGGGATTATTACCACGGCAATGCCGAACTCAAGCAGGTGATTGATATGATCGCCAATGGCTATTTTTCGGTAGAGGAGCCATCACGCTACCAAGCGATTATTGATACCCTGTTGCACAAAGGCGATCAATATTTGTTACTGGCCGATTATGCCGCGTATGTTACCGCGCAGGAGAAAGTGGCTGCCCTGTATCAAGATCAGGAAGCCTGGTCGCGTATGGCGATTTTGAATGTGGCGCGGATGGCTAAATTCTCCAGTGACCGCACCATCGGTGAATATGCCGAACGTATCTGGAATGTGAAACCGTTCAAAGCCTAAGCGCCCGGCTTTTGCGCAAGCCCACACAAAGCAAGTCCGCTGGACTTGCTTTGTGTTTTCTGGGTACACTGCGCTCAACTTGATGAGAGAACGAACAGCATGAAAATGAAAGCCAAGGTGATATTGACTGCACTGCTCCTGAGCAATGCAATCGGGATGCAGGCGCAGGCATTGGACCTGAAGGCGCTGGGCGACATGGTGGAAAAAGAGGTCAATAGTGCTGCCAGTGGCCGTAGCGAGAGCGGGGCGGTGAGCCAGCTCAGCGAAAAGGAAACCAGTGATGGCTTGAAACTGGCGCTGAGTCAGGGCGCCAGCAAGGCGGTGAGCATGCTGGGGGCGACGGATGGCTTTATGGGTAACCAGGAGGTCAAAATTCCGCTGCCGGATTCGTTAAAGAAAATCGAAAAAGGCATGCGCATGGTAGGCATGGGCAAACAGGCGGATGAGTTGGTGCTTAAAATGAACCGCGCCGCCGAACAAGCAGTGCCCGAGGCAAAGGCCTTGTTGCTAAATTCGGTCAAGCAAATGTCACTGGCTGATGCCAAGGGGATTTTGACTGGTCCGCAAGATGCTGCCACGCAATATTTCAAGAAAACCACCGCGACTGATATGGCGGCCAAGTTTTTGCCCATCGTGCAAAAAGCCACTGCCAACGTGAAGCTGGCAGATACTTATAACAAGTATGCTGAAATGGGCAGCCAGTTTGGCCTGATCAAAAAAGAAGATGCCAATATCAACCAGTATGTGACACAAAAGGCACTGGACGGCGTCTACCTGATGATTGCCAAAGAAGAGGCTGCGATCCGTCAGGATCCGGTGGGTCAAGCCAGCAATCTGCTGAAAAAGGTCTTTGGCGCGGTCGCGCAATAACTCTGTTTGGTCCGGCCTAGCGGTTATGGGGCTGGGCTGACACAATTTGTTCATCTTGGCTTAATCAAGTCGTCATGATCTGCATCTATCCTGCGTATTAGTCGCAGGTGATGCATATGATCAGAGAAACTCATTCAACTCAAACATTCGTGGTTTGGCGTTTGCTGGATGGCAAACCAGGACATCAGCATCAGTCGCAAGGACTGGTTCAGGCCTTGCAGGCCAGATTGGCGCTGCAGGTCTTTGATCTCCAGATCAAGGACGCGGGTCACGGCTGGTTGTCGTGGTTGCTGGGGCAATGGCCGGCAGGCGAGGGCTTGCCAGCACCGGATATTATTATCGGCGCCGGTCATGCGACCCATGCCCATATGCTGGCTGCCAAGCGGGCCTATGGTGGCAAAACTGTTTGCATGATGCAGCCTAGCCTGCCAGCCGAATTGTTTGATGTGTGTCTGATCCCCGAGCATGACCAATATCGCGGATTTGCCAGCTTTATTGAGACCCGTGGGGTGATCAACCATATCCAGCCTGCTAGAAAAGTGCAGCAAACCGAGCAGGTTCTGATCATGGTCGGCGGGCCTAGCAAGCATTTTGAATGGGATGAGCTGGGCGTGGTGGCGCAAGTCTACGACCTGGTACGCAAGCATCCTGATCAGCATTACGTATTGACAACCTCCAGACGCACGCCGGCCAGTTTTATTTCGGCCATGCAGCGTGTCCGCCTTGCCAATCTCGAAATTGTGGCGATCACAGACACCGGGCCAGGTTGGTTGCCCGCCAAGTTGGCAACGGTTTCTGCGGCCTGGGTGACCGAGGATTCTGTTTCCATGGTGTATGAGGCGCTGACGGCACTGGTTGCCGTCGGCATCATTAATCTGACCGCCAAACGTGCCAGCCGGGTGAGCCGCGGCATCGAAAAACTCATAGACCGCCAATTGGTCACGCGTTATGACCCTTATGGCTTGTATCGCCAATTTATGCGTCCGGTGCTGGGGTTTAATGAAGCCAGCCGTTGCTGCGATTTGTTACTGGCCCATTTCAACCGTCCTGCATCCAGCCGTCTGGTCTCACGATTAATCTAGTTGTTGAAGTCTGCTTTTGCGAAAACTCACGGTTTTACAAGTGCTGCCCGCCTTGCAATCTGGCGGTGTGGAGCGCGGCACCCTCGAGGTGGCCGCAGCACTGGTGGCACAAGGGCACCGCTCGCTGGTGATGTCTGCGGGCGGGCGCATGGTGGCCGAGCTGGAAGCGGCTGGCAGTACGCACCTGACCTGTCCGGTCGGGCGTAAATCATTACTGACCTTGTTATGGATTCCCAAATTACAACGCATTTGGCGGCAAATGCAGGTGGATATTGTGCATGTCCGTTCGCGCTTTCCAGCCTGGGTGGTCTATTGGGCCTGGAAAACCATGCCACGTGCACAGCGTCCGCGCTTGGTGACGACAGTGCATGGCTATTATCGGCCTGGCCGCTATAGCCGGATCATGACCGCGGGCGAGCAAGTGATAGTGATCTCAAAAACCATACAAGCCTATGCGCAAACGCACTACCAGCTTGAAAACCATAAAATGACGCTGATCTACCGCGGGGTGGATACCACTCAGTATTTCCCGGGCTACCAGCCAGAGGCGGACTGGAAGCAGCAATGGTTTGCCCAATATCCGCAGACCCAGGGCAAACGCCTGCTATTACTCCCGGCCAGAATTTCGCGCTGGAAAGGCGCGGAGGATTTTGTCGAGCTGGTGGGGGTGGTTTGTCGTCAACATAAAGATATTCATGCTTTGCTGGTGGGGGAGGTCGATACTGGCAAGCAGGCATTCGCAGCGACTTTGCAACATCAGATTGCGCTGGCCGGCCTGAGCGATTGCGTGACGATGACGGGTTATCGCAAAGACGTGAAAAATATCATGGCGATTTCCGAGATCGTTTATTCACTGTCTTTGGCGCCTGAGGCGTTTGGACGGACCACGCTGGAGGCATTGAGTCTGGGTGTGCCGGTGATTGCGTATGATCATGGCGGCGTGGCGGAGCAAATGGCTGCCTTCTTACCGGAAGGGGCTGTGCAAGTGGGCAATATTGCTGAAGCGGCGATTCTGACCCTGAATTGGCTGGAAGAGCGGCCTGCGGTGCGCCCGAACACCCTGTTTACCTTATCCGAGATGCAACAGAAAACGCTGGACGTTTACCAGCACGTCATGTCTCAGCCTTTGGATGTGAACTCATGATGTTTACCCGGACAATGTTTAAAGCCAGGCCTTCAGGATGGGCAGACAGCACTGCGGTGCGGATGCCGTCGGGCTTGGCTTGGGCTTGTACCTTGCTGGCGGTGATGATGATCGCCTGGAGTCCGTTTTCTGGCGGGGCCCGTTTGCCCACCGCTGTGCTGGCCATGGTAGGCGTGTTTTTATGCTTTAGGTCGGGAGTGGCAATATTCAGGCAGTCTGTAGTGCGTCGCTGGAGTGCGGTCTTCATGCTGTTGTGGTTGCCGATGTGGCTGTCATGCCTGCAGGCCGAACATCCCCAAGCCAGTTTGGTGGCGATTGCCTGGTTTAGCCTGCTGTATTTTGCAGCGCTCCCATTATTGCTGACATTCCAGGTGACCCGCTATCGCCAGCTGTTTGCGCAATGGGTGACGGGCATCATGCTGTTGTGGATGCTGGATAGCAGTATTCAATATCTTTTCGGCGTCGATCTGCTTGGCATTGCCAAAACACCGGAAGGCCGCATTACCGGCATGTTTCATGACTTGCACCAAGGGATTCTGATGTTGCCCATGTTGCCGCTGCTGTTTTATCACTGGCTGCCCAAGCGCCCCCGGTTGGCGTGGGCACTGGTGCTAGGCGTTGGCGTGGTGGTGACGCTCTCTGGTGCCAGAGGATACTTGTATATATTTTTGCTGATGTTGTTACTGGCCTTGTCGCAGCAGCGTGCAAGCTGGAAAGTGTGGGCCGCGGTACTTTGTATGCCCTTGCTGGCCGTGGCATTGGCTGGTGCGCTCAGTCCGCAACTGGCCAAATATAAACTGCAGCATACGCAGGCGATTGCGGATACGCAGCAGTCGACGTTTGACCGCGTGAATCATGCGTTAAGCTACCGTCTCAATTTGTGGGAAACCGGGCTACACATGTGGCAGGCGCACCCGCTGACCGGTGTCGGCAGCAATCACTTCAAGCGTGTTTATGCCGAGTATGCCACGCGCAGTGATGACCCTTTTGTGGCTCACCCTACCCATACGCATAATATTTATGTTGAGTGGGTGGCCGAAACCGGCCTGATGGGTGGCATCGGCCTGATCGCGATCATGGGGTTATGTGTGGCCTGGTTCAGGCAAGCGGCGCGTCCGCTACAGCAGCAAGCCTGGCCTTATGCCTTAACGCTGATGGTGATTTATTTTCCACTCAACACCACGCAACCCATGCTGGTGCCTTGGTGGTTTCCGGTGCTCATGCTATTGGCCTGCCTCATGATTGCAAGTCTGCAAAGGGATCAGGATGCACAAGCAAGCTAGGCTGAACACATATTTGGATGCTGACTGCCTGTCGGAGTCACTCGATCAGACCGTGGTCTGCGATTTGCCCGCCCGGCAGGAGATCAAACGCATCCTGATCATCAAGTGGGGCGGCATGGGCGATATTGTCATGAGCACAGCCGCCATCGAAGATATTCACCAGGCGTTTCCACAGGCTGTCTTGCATTTAAATACCTTGCCAGCCTGGCAGTCCCTGTTTGCAGATGATCATCGCTTTGAGCGCATCTGGTGTTTGAATCTGCAGCAAAAATCAGGGCGCTGGCGTATTTACCGGCAGTGGCTGGCTGAAGTGGCAGCCATGCAGTATGACTTGATTATTGATTTGCAAACCAATGATAAAAGCCGGCTGTTACTGAGCCTGTTGCGATTGAGTGGTCGCGCGCCCAAGTGGCTGTTGGGCAATCATGCGCGCTTTCCCTACACGGTCCGTCAAATTCATGCATTGCCGCAAGCGCATAGTTTTCAAATCTTGCAGCAGACCTTAATCACAGCAGGCATCCCCGCCCTGACCACCGGACCAACATTGGCTGTGAGTGCTGCTGCGCAAACGGCTGCCCAGCAGTTGTTAAGCCAGCATGGGCTGGCATCTCAGCCTTTTGCGGTGTTTTTATGTGGTAGCCACGCCGGGATGGCGACCAAGCGCTGGGGCGCCGAACACTATGCTGCGCTGGTGGCACATTGTATTGCGCGTGGGGAGCGTGTGGTATTGCTGGGCGGGCAAGATGAGGCCGAGACGTGTCAGCAGATTGCCAGCCGTCATCCTGCGCAGGTGGTGAATTTATGCGGGCAAACCAGCTTGCTGGCCGTGCCCGCTATTTGTGCGCGGGCGCAATATATTGTTGCTAACGATACCGGAACTGCGCATTTGGCGGCAACCACCAACACGCCCATAGTGGTGCTTTGTGGGCCAACCAATCCACTGCGGGTCAAACCGGTAGGTGCGCAAGTTGTCGCCCTGCAACTCGATTTGCCTTGTAAAAACTGCTATGCCAAGCAATGCAGCCACCACTCTTGCATGCGACAGTTGACGCCCGCGCAAGTATTCCCTTATTTGCCGGAAGTGAAGCGCCATCATGCCTAAAGTGATTTGGTGGGGGCGTTCAGACCTCAATTATTCCCGCAACCGTATCAGTCGGCAATTGCTGCAGGCCTTGGGCTGCCAGCTCATCGACTTCAGGCCACATCTGAGTGGCTGGGGGGATGTTGAAGCGCAGTTAAAAGGCCTGCCTACGCCCGACCTGGTGTGGGTGCCCTGTTTCAGGCACCGAGATGTTGAAGCCGCCAGCCGCTGGGCGCGCAGACGCGGTGTGCCGCTCGTATTTGACCCCTTGATCAGTGCCTGGCAAAAGCAGGTGTATGAACGGAACAAGTTTGCTGAGCAGAGCCCGCAAGCACAGCGCTTGCTCAGCACCGAGACAAAGTGCTTGCAGTTGGCGGATATGGTGTTGCTGGATACGGCGCTGCAACAGCAGATGTTTATTGAACGTTTTGGATTGTCAGCAGAAAAAACCGCGGTGGTCTATGTAGGCGCGGAGCAGCCACTGTTTTCGCCGGTGTCGCTGGTTAAGCCCCGACCCCTGAGCACAGAAGTCTTGTTTTATGGCAGCTTTATTGCGCTACATGGGATAGAAACGGTGATTGAAGCCGCCAGACTGACGGCGGCTCAACCGCATCTGCGTTGGGTGTTGTTGGGCGATGGCCCGACCAAGGCGGCGGCACGGCAGCAAGCGGCGGGCTTGGCTAATGTGCATTTTGAAGACAGTTTGGCCTATCCCAATTTGCCAGGCCGGATCGCCAAAGCGGATATCGTGCTGGGCGTGTTTGGCGGCTCGCAAAAGGCCGCGCAGGTCATTCCTAATAAAGTGTTTCAGGGCCTAGCCTGTGGCCGTCCCGTCATTACGCGCAACAGTGACGCTTATCCGGCGGCGATGCCCAACGGACCATTGAGCGGTTTATGGCAGATCGAGGCAGCCAATCCTGCCGCCCTGGCCGATGCGGTCATACAATGCGTGAATAGTCAGCAGGACAAAAAATTGGCAGCACGTACTTTATATACGCAATACTTTTCGCCTGCGCAGTTAGAACAGCAACTCAAAGAGGCGCTGGTCAGACTCGGCTTGTCCTTTGAGTGCAGGTAGACCAACCCGATGACCAGCGCTCAACCCCGTATCCTCATGATTACGCTGTCCAACATTGGAGACGCCATCCTGACGACACCGGTACTGGCAGCCCTGCATGCGCACCTGCCAGAAGCGCGCATAGACCTCGTGAGTGATGTCCGTTCTTCAGCCTTGTTTGACCCCTGTCCTTATATTGACCGTATTTTCGTGCGCGACAAACGTTCAGGCTGGGCGGGCTATATGCAGTTGATTCGCTTGTTGAGAAAAACCCGGTATGACGTTCTGGTTGATCTGCGCACGGATTTTTTGCCTTATCTGCTGCGGGCAAAGCAAGTGTTTAAAAAACGTTCCAATGCCAGCACCATGCACCTGCACTCAGCAGAAAAACATTTGGCGGCCGTGCAGACGTTAGTCGGCGATCTGCGGCCCAACGCAACCTTGTGGGCCAGCGAGCAAGATCATGCCTTGGTCGCAGACCTATTTCCCATGCTGGGGCAAGGGCGCTGGCTGGCGATCGGGCTGGGCGCAAATTTTGCCGGTAAAATCTGGCCTGTCGAGCGTTATGCGGCGGTGGCCAATGCGCTTGCAAATGCAGTCTCTGGCGTGGTGTTGCTGGGTTCGCAGGCGGATGCCGCCCTCGCACAACGCTTTGTTGCACTGGCTCAGCTGCCTGTGCAGGTGGCGTGCGGACGATTAAGCTTGCCGCAGTCTTATGCCTTGCTGCAAAAGTGTGATGGCTATCTTGGCAATGACTCCGGGCTCGGGCATATGGCCGCCGCGGCGGGTTTGACGAGCCTGACCTTGTTTGGCCCGGGTTCGCCGGTCCGTTATTTGCCCTGGTCTCCACAAGCGCACTTTATTCAAGATGCACAACAGGATATTCTCGGGATTGGTGTAGAAGCCGTGGTGGCTCGTCTGCAGGGCTTGTTGGCCGAGATGACTGTCGATGCCCAAGTCGAATCCCATACCGGCTCCTCTCATTCAAGGTCGCCCAGCGCTCATAAAAACCATTAGTCTTTACCATGATCAATCACACTCCCAGCGCGTATGCGCAACTGACCAGGCTCATGGCCTATCTCAAACCTTATTGGGCCACTTTTTGTCTGGCGCTGGTTTGTCTGGTGATCTTGTCAGCCAGTAATACCGGTTTTCTCAGTACCATCAAGCATGTGACGGATGAAGGCTTCACCACGCAGACACAGACCTATGCGCGCTTGACGCTGGCGGCGATGCTGGGTGGCTTGTTGCTGGTGCGTGCATTGGCAGGCTTTGGTTCCAATTACCTGATCAGGATTGTCGGCCGCCGCGTTATCGAGGATGTACGCAATCAGGTTTTTGCACACATGCTTAAGTTGCCTGCCAGTTTTTTTGATCAGCACGCCATTGCCAATATCACCACCAAAATGACGTTTGATTGCGAGCAGTTATATAGTGCGGTCACCAAAGTCATCATCTCCTCCATTCGCGATAGCTTGACCATTATTGGCATCGTCTCTTATATGCTTTATCTGGACTGGAAACTGACGCTGGTGTTTTTGCTGCTGTCGCCGCTGATTGCCAGATATCTGAAAAAAATGACGCCAAAATTGCGTAACTCGGGCCGACAGGTGCAAGCCAGCATGTCAGACATGACGCAGGTGATTGAAGAGGCCGCCAGTGGACAGCGCGTGGTCAAGGTGTTCAGTGGCGAGCAGTATGAGTATGAACGCTTTAGCCATATCGTTGCCACTAACCGGCAAATGATGGTCAGGTTAGGGCGCATCTCTGGTTTAAACAGTATGTTTGTCGAGATGTTAGCGGCCGTTGCATTAGCCATGGTGATCTATTACTCCGCTGGCCAGTTTACCGCCGGTGAGTTTGCGGCTTTTATTGGCGCCTTGCTCATGCTGATTGGTCCGGTGAAAGCGATTACTTCTGTGAATGAAGATGTGCAAATTGCGATTGCCGCCTGCCAAAGTGTGTTTGCCGTGCTGGATACGCCTGCCGAAAACAATCAGGGGCAGGTGGTTTTGGCTGAGCCCATCCGCCAAATTCGCTTTGAGCAGGTCACTTTTCAGTATCCGCACGCGAACAGTCCGGCGCTAAAAGAGCTCAACCTGACCATCCATGCTGGTGAAACGGTGGCCTTGGTTGGCATGTCAGGGGGCGGCAAGTCTACACTGGCGCATTTGTTGCCCCGTTTTCATGAGGTGCAACAAGGGCAGTTACTGATCAATGATCTCCCTATCCAGCAACTGGCGCTGGCTGAGCTGCGCCAGCAGTTTGCATTCGTCACTCAGGAAACCGTCTTGTTCAATGACAGCATTTACCACAACATTGCCTACGGCAGTTTACGTGGGGCCTCTAAAGAGGCGGTGATTGCAGCAGCAAAGGCGGCACATGCCTGGGAGTTCATCGAAAAACTGCCACAACAACTGGACACGCATATTGGTGACAGGGGCTTGCGGCTCTCCGGCGGCCAACGTCAAAGACTGTCCATTGCGCGCGCCATGCTTAAAAATGCCCCCATATTAATTTTGGATGAAGCGACGTCCGCACTCGATAATGAATCCGAACATAACGTGCAGGCCGCACTGACCCAGCTCATGCAGGGCCGAACCACCATCATGATTGCGCACCGCCTCTCCACCATTCAGCATGCCAGTCGCATTATCGTCATGGATGGTGGTCGTATCGTTGAAGAAGGTGTGCACGAGCAACTCATGCAGGCCGGCGGCAAATATGCCACGCTCTACCATCTCTATGGAAAAAGCAAATAACAGTTGACACTGTTTTTGAAAGTTTGCTATAGTCTCACCTCTCGACGCAACACATGTTTTACAAGTCGATTCGGACGCGGGATGGAGCAGTCTGGCAGCTCGTCGGGCTCATAACCCGAAGGTCACAGGTTCAAATCCTGTTCCCGCAACCAAGCAAAAATACGTTTTAAAATTAAATGAATTTGATGCTTGACCGAACGAAAAACCTCTGTATAATGCGCGCTTCGCTTGAAACGTTGGAAGTTAAAACGGAAGAGCGAAAAGCCTTCGAGGCACT
>NZ_JADKYR010000006.1 GCF_015354335.1 Methylophilus sp. 13
AGTGCCTCGAAGGCTTTTCGCTCTTCCGTTTTAACTTCCAACGTTTCAAGCGAAGCGCGCATTATACAGAGGTTTTTTACTTCGTCAACAACTTTTATTCCGCTGCCAACTTAACGCTCAAACATACTGCGCTTATTATTTCTTCTCACCCAACTAAACAACCGTTTCGTTGAAGAGAGCCGCGCATTTTACAGCGATAAGCGTTGCGGTCAACCCTTATTTGCCATTCTTACAATTTTGTTACAAATTGATGATTATTTCTTGAAAGCGGCCTTAATGCGCAACCAGGTTTGCGTCAAGACATTGCCATCCAGCTGATAATGCTTGTGCAAAGGTTGTTTGACTTCCCAACTCACCTTGAGGCCGGCAGGAAAGACCACAAAGTCTCCTTTACCAAAGCTGACTGGCGCACCACCCACAGGCGTCACTACACATTGACCTTCTAGTATATAAGCCTGCTCTTGTTCGTGAAAAATCCAATCAAAGGTTGATACTTCTTTTTTCCATGTAGGCCACTTGGACACACCCAAGTCCTTTAGTTGTGTTTCGGCAGGATTGTGCTGAACTTGAATTTGCATGTGTCGCTCCTTGAATCAAAGCGGGCATTTTATAGCAAGCCCGCTTTAGCCGTCAGGGTTTTACAGAGTAAAATACATTTTTTGATGATTTATATATAGAGTGCGCAATGCGGATCAACCAGGCAGAGGCGATAGAACGATTGCAACGTGGTGAGGTGGTCGCCATCCCGACCGAGACCGTCTATGGCCTGGCGGCAGATGCACGCAATGACTTAGCTGTTGCCAACATCTACGCCACCAAACAGCGACCTGCCAATAACCCATTGATCGTCCATATTGGACGCACAGAACAAGTGGCCGACTGGGCCAGCAGCTTTCCGCCATTGGCACAAAGGCTGGCCGCGGCCTTCTGGCCGGGTCCGCTGACATTGGTATTGCCTGCGCGCGCGGAGGTCTCAGCGGCGGTGAGGGCTGGCGAGCCAACGGTGGCTTTACGCGTGCCGGCACACCCCGTGGCGCTGGCGCTGCTCAACGAAAGTGGCCTGGGCCTGGCAGCCCCTTCAGCGAATAAGTATACGCAACTGAGCCCCACCACGGCAGACCATGTGGAAGCAGGGCTGGGGGCAAACATTCCGGTGCTGGATGGTGGCGATTGCCAGATAGGCATAGAGTCGACCATTGTCAGCGTGCATGAAGATGGCTGGCGATTGCTCAGACCCGGCATGATAGATGAGGCGGCGATTGCAGCCGTCGCAGGCACGCCGGCGTCTGTAGATGCATCGGCGCAGATTCCCAAGGCCCCCGGGCAGCATTTGCTGCATTATTCGCCACGAACACCCTGCCTGCTGTTTTCTTCCAGGCAAGCGATGACAGACTATGCACAGCAGCACCCTCATGCTGTCGCCTTGCTGTTTGGCGCCGGGGCGGCGGTCACGGCCAAAGATACACATTTGCCAGCCACGCCTGCACAAGCCGCCGAGCAACTCTATGCGGCGCTGCACATATTGGATGCCGCACATGCTGACGTGATCTTAATAGAATCGCCGCCTAACACCGCGGCCTGGGACGCCGTGCGAGACCGGCTGCAACGGGCAGCCTACCAACCCAAGCGCCAAAACGATTGAGTCTGGCAAGCATGGCTGGCACAATAGCGTGCATCGTCGATTCCCTTATCTTAAATAAAGCCCAGATTTAAATCATGAAAAACATCCACTCCTTCATCCTATTGGTTGGCGCCAGCAGTCTATTGTTTGGCTGCAAAAGCGTTGAACTGCCGAGCGTGTTCGACAAAGGGACCAAGGAAGTTCCACGCTATGGCAAAGAAGCTTTGCATTACCAATGCGAAAATTATCAGTCGTTTGGCCTCAAACTCTCTGCCACTGGCGATGAAGCATGGGTCATGCTGCCTGACCATGAGGTGGGGCTGTTACGTGATGCCGACGATAAGCAACACTACCATTATGGCACCATGGATTTGCGCCTGAATGGCGACCAAACCACGCTGGATGACAGTGACCACTTGCACCTCAAAGGTTGCAAGACCGCCGATACGTCCAAATAAACACTGATTCTCATCTATCCATGGCCACTGTTTACGGTGGTCATGTCCCCTGTTTGCCGAGTCCATTGGGTATCGCACCCGCTTCTGCGCATGCCGCGCGTGTTTTGTCATCGTACGTCATTCCACCCAATCACATGCTGCGTTCACCCTTTGCTGATTAAAAGACAGGCGAACAGCAGCTTGCGCCATCGCCAGCAAGCACACCCAGTTAAATAAAACATAAGCCATTGATTTTTATAAAATAATTTTCTGGCACAGATTCTGCAAAAGCTCACTCTGGAAAGCAACCATTTCATCGTCATCCGGTTGCCTGATCTCCATTTATTGATAACTGATTATCACAGAGTGAACACATGAATATACAAACCATTAATCCTAAACTACGACAAATTTCTCTCTACACCAGCTTGGCCCTGCTGAGTACACAAGCTTTTGCCGAGGCCACGCTGCAACGCAACGAAAACCAATTTATCAATATCGGCATTGCCTCTCGCGTCAGCTTTAGCTCGATTAAAGATGCCGCGCCGAATGGCAAAGACCGCTCGAATGACTTTGAGGTTGAAGAGGCACGTTTATATACCAACGGTAAGGTGCATGAGAACGTCTCCTTTGAGTTCAACTTCGCACGCAATTCAGCAGACAACAGAGTTGAGTTGCTGGATGGTCATCTGGGCTTGGAGTTTAACAACTACGCGCATGTTTGGGTGGGTCGCTTCTTACCGGCAGCGAGCCGCGCCTCCGCTGCTGCACCGATGTATTCCACCACGTTTGACTTCCCGATTGCCGAGTTAGGCTCTTACCAGTTTGCTGGTCGGGATAATGGTGCAGTCTTCTTCGGTACAGACAAGAGCGAGGCCTTCAAATACTACGTTTCAGCCACTAACGGTCGCCAGGGCGGCTCCAATCAGGCTGATAACTTGTCTTATGCCACCCGTCTGCAATATAACTTCTGGGATACCGAGCCAGGCTTTTATAACCTGGCCAGCTATGATGGCAAGAAATCGATTTTGTCTGTGGGCGGCTCTTACCGTTATCAAAAAGATGGCGCAGGGACGATCCTGAATAAAGGCGATTCCAAATACTGGAACCTGGATGCACGCCTGGAAAAACCATTGAGTGATGGCGCCGTGCTGGGGGCAGAAGCCTCCTATTACAACTATGACAATGACAATACCGGCGATACCGTCTTGCCAGAAGCCAAAGGCTTTTTTGTGAATGGCAGCTATACCTTTGCCGAAAAAGTGGGCATAGGCAAATTCCAGCCCAAAGTGATTTACCAGGAATTTAACAATGACACCACCGGCTTGGACCGCAAGCGCGTAGACATTGGTGTAGGGTATTTAATTGACGGTGACAGCAACAAGCGAATTGATGTGTTTTACTTTAGAGAAACCCGTAATACGCTACCTGATATTGATGGCATTAAAGCCATTTTCCATGTGGCACACTTTTTCTAAAAGTATCCTGTAATAAAAAACGGCCATGATGGCCGTTTTTTATTAGCCGCCATTTTAATTAGCGGCTCCCCAGATAAGAGTCACTCAAGGCCTGGCTATTGGCAATGGTCTGTGCATCGCCTTGTTGCTTGATATGGCCACTTTCGAGTACATAAGCATGGTTGGCGTAACGCAAGGCCACGGTGGCGTTCTGCTCCGCCAGCAAAAAGCTCAAGCCTTGCGTTTGCTGTAACTGGTGCACGATTTCAAAAATCTCTTCCACAATTTGCGGCGCCAGCCCCATGGAAGGCTCGTCGAGCAGAATCAGTTGGGGATTCGCCATCAACGCACGGCCGATCGCCACCATTTGCTGCTCGCCCCCGGAGGTATACCCGGCATAGTTTTTACGCAATAACTTCAGGCGTGGGAAAAAGGCATAGACCTTTTCCAGGTCTTGCGCCAGCCCTTTGCTCGACGGTCTGCGAATAAAGGCCCCGGTCAGGAGGTTTTCCTCAACCGTTAAATGGCCAAAGCAATGCCGACCTTCAAGCACCTGAACCAGACCCTGTGCCACCAGTTGGCCCGGTGTGGCCTTGGTCACGTCTTTACCGGCATAGACAATCCGACCTTGTACAATCTCACCGCGTTGTGCCGGGGCCAGGCCAGAAATCGCTTTCAGGATGGTACTTTTGCCCGCGCCATTCGCACCGAGCAAAGCCACAATAGACTGTGGTTTAACCTCTAAAGAAATATGCTTGATAGCAAAAATGACCTTTTCATAGATCACCTCAACATTGTCCAGCTGCAACAAGGGCTCAGCCGCAGTGAGCGCTTGCACTGGGATCGTATTTAACTGTGCTTGTGTCATGTTTGACTCCTCAATTGACTGTCGTCGGCAAGGTGCAGGGCCTTGCCCACGGCAGCAAACTGTAAAGGCACACCGCCATGCGGTGTGCCCTGTGTATCGTTGTGCAACGAGTTTTTAGTTGGCAGCAACAACTTCTTTACTGCAATCCCGTGGCGTGATGCCTTTTTCCTTGGCATACTCATGGGAAGATTTTTCAATAATCGGACGCAACAACTGGCGGTCTGCCTGCACCCAGTCAGAAATCACTTTCCATTTGCTGCCATCCCACTGCTGGAAGCGGACGGCACCGCCGCCCTCATGGTCAGCGCAACTCAGTTTGAGCGGCTGTACCAGACCCAGAGCGCCCAACTCTTTAAGGCGCGCATCATCCAGTTTGAGGTTCTCAAAGCCCCAGCGTACTTCTTCGCCGGTCAATGGACGTTTGCCGAATTTGGCTTGCGCCACACGCACGGCTTCCACGTTGAGGATGCCATTGACCACACCCAGGTTGTAATACACATTGCCAAAGCGTTTAGCGTCTTGCAGGTTGCCTTTACCAGCCTTGATCACATATTTGTCTATGCCTTGCAATACCGGGAAGCTGGTGCCGGAGGGATGGGTAGTGATTGAGATAAAACCCTTGGCTGCGTTGCCCGCAGGCGCCGCATCATCTTCAGAGTTGCTCCAGATATTGCCGATGATATGGTCGGCCGGAAAACCGGTTTTTTGAGCGGTTTTTAAGGCCACCGGGTTCATCACGCCCCAACCACGTAAAATCACCCAGTCCGGCTTGATGCGGCGTATTGTCAGCCATTGTGACTGTTGCTCGTTGCCAGGATGCGGCACTTCGAGCAAGGTCAGTTCAAAGCCGTATTTCTTAGCCAGCAGTTCCAGAATCGGGCTGGTTTCCTTGCCGTAAGGCGAACCGTGATACAAGGTGACAATTTTTTTGCCTTTGAGCTTGTCCAGTCCGCCAGATTGCTGGGCGATATAGTTCACAATCGCAGACACTTCGCTGTACGGGTTCAACTGCAAGGGGAAGGCATATGGGAACACGCTACCATCGGTCGAATCGGTGCGGCCGTGGTTAATCGTGATCAGCGGCAATTTGTCTGTGGTCGAGCGCTCCAGGGTCGCGTAGGCAATACCCACGGACAGCGGATTGGTCGCCGCAGCAGGCGCGCCGTTCAGGCCTTTTTTCAGGCGCTCGTAGCACTCTACGCCCTTCTCCACCACGTATTCGGTTTCGCACTCACTCCAGGTCAGCTTGACGCCATTGACGCCGCCCTCTTTGGCATTGATGTATTGCAAATAGTCGATAAAGCCACCAAAAAAGCCGGAGCCGCCTGCCGCATAAGGGCCAATCCGGTAACTCTGCAGCGGGAAATACTGCTCATTGGCGGCTTGCACTTGCGTAGACAAGCTGGCAACCCCCAAGCCCAATGCCAGCCACAGCCAGCGATGTTTACTTAAAAAGTTCACTTAAATACTCCTTATAAAAATATAGAAATCTCTCTTAATCGTTCTTGGTTATATAAAAGACCGTGTGAGGCTGTTTAACACATGGAAGTCTCCTTCAATCAATTCGTATGGAACGGCCTAGAAACGTAGCGGCCAGACCCGCAGCCGTTGCTTGAGGGTTTGCCAGACCTTGGCCAAGCCATGGGGCTCTTTGATCAGGAAAAAGATGATCAAGGCGCCAAAAATCATTTTCTGAAAATTCTCCAGCTGGCCAGGATCAATCGCTCCGGCCAACAGGCTGCTGGTCAGGTTGGAAAGCAAAATGGGGAACAGCACAATAAAAGCCGCGCCCAGAAAGTTGCCGAGGATACTACCCATACCGCCGATGATAATAATGAACAGAATCTGGAAGGAGCGTGACAAATCAAAGCCATGTGGTTCGACGGTGCCCAGGTAAGTGAATGCCCACAGCGCACCGGCAATCCCCAGGTAAAACGAGCTGATGGCAAAGGCCAGTAATTTGGTTTTTGGCACAGAGATCCCGATCACGGCGGCAGCGGTATCCATGTCGCGTACCGCCATCCACTTGCGTCCGAGCTCACCACTGACAATGGTTTTTGCCAGCCACCCCAGCGCCACGACGACGGTTAAGGTCAGCAGGTAGCGGCCCGCCGGTGTACTCAAATCCGTGCCTAATATCTGCAAGGGCGGCGCTGTAATGACGCCAGAAGAGGAGTTGTTGGAAAACCAGGAGAATGTGGTGAACACCCATTGCACAAAAAACTGTGCAGCCAGTGTTGCCACAATCAGGTAAAAGCCCTTGATGCGCAAACTCGGCAGCCCAAACACCAGGCCGACGCCACCTGCCGTCAACCCGCCCAATATCAGGCTGGCAATCAATGGCAAGCCCTCTATCCTCAGGTGAAAGTTGTAGGTGGCAAACGCGCCTACCGCCATAAAGGCCGCAGAGCCCAAGGAGAGCTGGCCCGCATACCCGGTGAGCAAATTCAAGCCCAGCCCGGCTAGCGACAGCACTAGCACCGGGATGAGGATGGCGCTAAACCAGTAATCATTGCCAATGGCGGGGACCACCAGAAAGGCAAATGCCAGTAAGGCCGCAAACGCCCAGCGCTCCTGCTTGAGCCGGAAAAACCGTTTATCCAGCCTATACTCGGTAATAAATTGTCCTGTTTCTTGATACCACATGCTAAGCCCGCCTGCTCTCTATTTTCTAAACACGCTCAATCGCTTTGTCGCCAAATAATCCATAGGGCCGGACCAGCAGAAACAACATCGCCAACACATAAGGGAACCAGTTTTCAATGCCACCGCCTATCAAGGGGCCAATGAAGACCTCCGCCAGTTTTTCGGTGGCGCCGACGATCAAGCCGCCAACAATCGCACCTTCAATCGAGGTAAAGCCGCCAATAATCAGCACCGGCAACGCCTTGAGCACAATCAGCGACAGCGAGAACTGCACGCCGACGCGTGCACCCCACAACATGCCGGCAACCAGTCCGACAAAGCCGGCTACCGCCCAAACGATGAGCCACAAGCGTTGCAGATTAATCCCAACCGCCAGCGCCGCCAGCTGGTCGTCTGCCACGGCGCGTAAGGCAATGCCAATGCGGGTTTTATTGAAGAGGACACCGAGCAGCGCGACCAGGCCACCGGCAATGGCCGCCGCAAACAAATCAAATTGCGACAGCAAAATACCGAACACCTCATACGGCTCATCATTGATGCCAATCTCCAGCGCATGCACTTGTGCGCCCCACACCGCTTGCGCCAGCCCTTCGACGATATAACTCAGGCCCAGGGTCGCCATGAACAAGGTAATCGGTGAACGGTTCACCAGCGGCCGCAACACCAGCCATTCAATCAGCCAGGCGAGCACCGCCATGGTCAGCAAGGTCAGCACAAAGGCGCCCCAGAAAGGTACGCCGCGTTCGACCAGGCTGACAAAGGTCAATGCCGCGAATAGCACCATAGACCCCTGGGCAAAATTAAACACGCCAGAGGCCTTATAGATCAGCACAAAGCCGATCGCGACCAGCGAATACATGACACCCGCCAGCAAGCCACCGGTCAGGACTTCGAAAAAGAAACTCATCTCAATTGATCCTTGTATTGCCTCAGTGTTTGGTGCCCAGATAGGCGGCAATCACCTCCGCGTTGGCGCGCACTTCATCCGGCGTGCCATCGCCGATTTTCTTGCCATAATCCAGCACCACTACATGGTCTGACAGCGTCATCACCACGCCAATATCATGCTCAATCAGCACAATCGTGGTGCCAAACTCGCGATTGGTTTCACGGATAAACCGGCTCATCTCTGCCTTTTCATCGGCGTTCATGCCCGCCATCGGTTCATCTAGCAGCAGCAGATGAGGCTCGGCGGCCAGCGCACGGGCAAGCTCGACGCGCTTTTGCAAGCCATAGGGCAAACTGCCCACAATGCTGTTACGCCAGGGTTGCAGCTTGAGAAAGGCAATCACACGCTCTGCTTTCTGCCGTTGCGCCAAGGCATCCGCAGGCGCGCGGCCCACATTAAATACCTGCTCCAGCCAACTGCTTTTCACCTTGAGGTTGGTGCCGGTCAGTACGTTGTCGAGCACCGACATGCCTTTAAACAGGGCTATATTCTGAAACGTGCGCGCCACGCCGCGTCTGGCAGCCCATTGCGGATGCATGGCGCGACGCACCACATCCTGGTAGCGGATACTGCCTTCATCAGGCTTGTAGACGCCATTAATCACGTTAAGCAATGAGCTTTTGCCGGCGCCATTGGGGCCGATCAAGGCACAAATTTCGCCCTCATTGACGGCAAAACTGATATTGGTAATGGCTTTCACGCCCTTAAACGACAATGAAATCCCGTCTAATGCCAGTAATGGCTGAGGTGCAGCAAGGGTGGTACTCATATCGCGGCCTTCCATGTCGCTAATCCCAAATAACTGTGCAAGTCATTGGACTGATGTGGAATCACTTGCAGCTGGCTGGTCTGCCAGGCAGAAGCTTCTGGCCAGGCACGCACATCAATGCCAATGTCACTGAAAAACTGTGTGGCCTCGGGCGACAAGGGCTCGCCTACCAGTAATGGCACGCGCGTACGCCGCAGACCCAGCACATCCTGCAAGGGCAAAATCACCAGCCAGCGCGCCAGCGTTGCGACCAGCGGCAACCGGGCACGGGCTGCACGCAGTGCCCAACCCACCAGCCTATGCTGCCAACTGCCGGGTAAGGGCCAACGGGATTGTGTCAGCGCATACAGGCGCTGATAAGTGGTTGCCGTGCCAGCGACCAGCGTGGGGCCGAGTTCGCGCCTGTCGGTATCCCGAGTCGCCAGATTTTCTGGAAAATTCAGCGTAAAGCCTGCCAATAGCCACGGCGAAAGCAGGTATTTCGCATGACCGCTGGCGGCAAATGCACGCGCCGCCAATGCCTCTTCATGCGCAGTGAGCGCCTCTTGGCTGATCAATTGGCGGCCATTTCTAAGCAGCTCGGCATGGCTTAATTCGCTGTACTCCAGCGCATAGGCGTCACTTAAGCGGTAAAAGCGAAAGGCGATTTCCGCAGTCTCAGCCACCGGTGAAATGTTCTGGGTCTCAGGCGTGTCCACAATCTGCGCATAAGCAACCAGCGCAGGATGCTGATAGCCCGCTAGCCCGCGCGCATCGGCATAAATCACCAGTGTGCTATCAAGCTTCGCTGCCAGGACTTGATCCACCTGCGCCTGCGCCTCGGCAAACACAAATTTTGGCCGCAAGGTATGCAATAAATCCAGTAACTGCGGCTGCGCAAAGGCCGGATCCAGTGGCGCCGCCACGCCGCCCAGCCAATGGGCAGCTAGCGACAACAGCAAGGCTTCTGGCCGTGGTTCACTGAGCAAGAACAAGGTATCGCCCTGGCGAAAGCCGTGTTGCTGCAAATAGTGCGCTGTGCGGGTGACGTCCTCTTGCACCGCAAGCCAGGAGGCCTGCTGCCAGAGGCCCAGCTGTTTATGCCGAATTGCAACACGATGCGGGCGCTCCAAGGCCTGCAAAGCGAGCAAGTGAGGTAAAGTCTCTGCCATTGCCAATTTCCTGCCGGGTTGAATTAAGCCGCTTTGGCCAAGGTTTTAGCTTCCAGCTCACGCACCAGTGGCAGTACTTTTTCACCAAAATAAGCGACCTCTTCCTGAAAGTGCAAAAAGCCCGCTAACACTAAATCTACGCCCACCGCCTTCAAAGCCACAATGCGCTCGGCAATTTGCTGTGGTGTACCAATCAGATTGGTTTTAAAGCCATCGTTATATTGCACCAGGTCTTCAAAGCTCGATTTCGCCCAGTTACCTTCACGCTCCGGGCTGGCAGCGCCGGCATTTTTCACTTCATGGCCAAAGGCATTTACCGCCTCAGGGTTGGCTTTATCAATGATTTCCTTCAATACCGCTTTGGCTTCTTCTTCGGTATCGCGGGCAATCACAAAGGCATTGACCCCAATCTTGACCTGATGCTTATTGGCCGCCGCCTTGGCGCGAATATCGTCCACCTGTGCCTTGATCCCTTCCACGGTATTACCGTTGGTGAAGTACCAGTCTGAGACCGCGGCCGCATTATCACGTGCAGCACGAGAGCTGCCGCCCTGAAAAATTTCAGGATGTGGCTGCTGCAAGGGTTTAGGCTTGAGTGAGTAGTTACTAAAGCGGTAAAAATCCCCGCGGTAGGTAAAGTTATCCTGGGTCCAGATGCCCTTGAGCGCTTCAATAAACTCGCGCGAACGGCGGTAGCGCTCGTCGTGATCCAGCCAATGCTCGCCAATCGCCGTAAACTCCCCGCGGAACCAGCCGGAGACGATATTCACCGCAATCCGTCCCTGGGTGAGAATATCAATGGTCGCCAATTGTTTGGCAGCCAGCACCGGATTCCAGGGGCCAGGCAAAATGGCCGCAATCACTTTGAGTTTGGTGGTCGCCGCCAGCAAAGCATGTGAAAAAGACACCGACTCATGCTGGAACTCGGCCCCATACCCCGCTGTAAAACGGATTTGGCTCAATGCATATTCAAATCCGGCTTTTTCTGCAATTTGTGCCAGCTTGCGGTTGTAATCGATATCCCAACTGGTGCGCTGCTCAATGTTACTGACCACCAGGCCACCACTGACGTTAGGCACCCAATAGGCAAATTTAATGTTTTCTGTACTCATCTTTAATCTCTCCAAAAATCACTGAATTTAAATGGCTAATAACTTTTCCTGGCTCAGAAGTTCGCGATGTTTGAGCAAAGGCAGGGCACGCTCTACCGCTAGATCAATGCGCGCTTTCACCGCCTCACTCTTGATTTGATAGTTTTCAAAATCCGCTTCAACCGCATATACGCCGATCGGTAAAGTGACTGCCTGGAAGAAGCTGAATAATGGGCGCAGCTCATGATCAATGATCAAGGCATGGCGCTCAGTCCCGCCGGTTGCTGCCAGCAGCACGGGCACATCAATCAATGCTTCGAGATTGACCAGATCAAACAAATGCTTGAACAACCCTCCATAAGAGGCGCGATACACAGGCGTAGCCACCACCAGTAAATCGGCGGTTTCAATCGCCTGGATATCTTGCTGTACGTTGACTGGTAAGGCTTTGGGATCGTAGGAAGCGACCAAGCTGCCCGCAATTTCGCTTAATTCCACCACGTGCAGATCAATAGGGATTTGCTGTCCCAACTTCTGTGTGATCGCCTGCACCAGTGCAGCGGTTCTGGAAGGTAATTTATAGCTGCCGGAAACGGCAGTGACTTTTAATGGACGGCTCATCATGACTCCTGAAATAACAATGACGGAGGTCGTTGCTTACGATGCTTCGCAGACGACCTTGCTTGCCAGTAGTATTAGCAGCATCCATGCCAGGCAATAATATTTATACTTTTCAATAACTTAATATAAAACCTGCTTTTTAAATGGTGTTAGATTCCAGCGCTAGTTGCTGATCAACTGCTGCAAAAGCAGCAGTTTTGCGCGATCACGCTGCAGTTCGCTCCCACCCCACCCTCCAGTGGCTGCTGCTTTTAAAGCAGTCATTCAGCAGCAAACTGTTTCTATAGAGGCGGCAGCAGAGATGGATTTTTACATTTTCTTTTAAATTCAATGCTTTATTGATTGGCACACTAAATGCAACAGTGACTGCAGACGCATGGTGCCTGCTCGCCATGCCTTTATTGATCTCTTTTTGAATAAGGACTGACTATGACTGCACAAGCAAATAAAATTGCGCATTTGCCTGTAAACCTGCCGCGACAAGCGGCACATTTGATTAAAAGTGACGCAGAAGCCCTGACCGTCGCCAAACAAGTGGCCAGCGAAATTGCCAAAGAAGCCGCCCTGCGCGACCAGGAACGCCGATTGCCACGTAAAGAGCTAGACCTGTTTTCAAGCAGCGGACTGTGGGGCATTACCGTGCCGAAAGAATACGGTGGTGCCTTCGTCTCCAACAAAACCCTGGCAGAAGTGGTAGCCACCGTGGCCGAGGCGGACCCCAGTGTCGGGCAGATTCCACAGAATCATTTATATATGGTGGAAGGCTTGCGCCTGGATGGCTCAGACTTTCAGAAAAAATACTTTTTTGAGCTGGTGCTGCAAGGGGTGCGGTTTGGCAATGCGTTCTCCGAGATTGGCACCAAGAGCGTCAATGACGTGAAAACCAAGCTCACGCCCACCAATAGCGGCTACTTTTTAAACGGCAAAAAATTCTATTCGTCTGGCGCTTTGCTGGCGGACTGGGTGCCTGTAGTGGCCAAGGATGAGCACGATAATACCGTGGTGGCATTTGTACCCGCTGGTGCAGAAGGCCTGACCATTATTGATGACTGGTCCAGCTTTGGCCAGCGCACCACGGCCAGCGGGACGACCATCCTGGAAAATATTTTTGTGCCTAGCGAATACGTATTGCCGCACCATCTGGCGTTTGACCGCCCGACCACCATGGGGCCGATTGCGCAGATTATCCAGGCGGCGGTGGATACCGGCATCGCCCGCGCAGCGTTTAAAGATACCCTGCACTTTGTACGCAACTACACACGGCCATGGATAGACACCGATCTGGAACACGGCTATGAAGACCCACATACCATCAAGGATATCGGTGACTTGCAGATTCGCCTGCACGCCACCGAGGCCTTGTTGGCACGCGCAGGTGAATACATAGACGAAGCGCAGCGTAACCCGAATGAGGACACCGTGGCAGAAGCCTCAATTGCGGTGGCTGAAGCCAAAGTGCTGAGTACCGAAACCGCCTTGCTGGCGGGTAGCAAGTTGTTTGAACTGGCCGGCACACGCTCAACCCTGGGCGAATACAACCTGGACCGCCACTGGCGCAATGCGCGTACCCATACGCTGCACGATCCGGTGCGCTGGAAATACCATGCCGTCGGCAACTACAGCCTGAACAAGGTCAAACCGCCGCGCCATCCTTGGATTTAAATGGCAAGGCCATGAAGGCGCCATAAGCGATGGCGCTTTCTGCAAGTCATGCAGCATTGATTGAAAAAAAACAGCCTGACATGATGTCGGGCTGTTTGCATTGGCTCAGGCCGTTAACCGCGCCGAAGGCGACAGGTTTACCAGCGGTAAGTCGCCGTTAGCATGGCACGCCGTGGTTCCCCATAGTAGCAACTGCCAGAGGCGCAATTGGCGACATATTCTTTGTTGGTCAGGTTGCGTGCATTCAATGCCAGCGTCCAGTGCGGCAGGTCATACCCGACCAAGGCATCCCATAAGGTAAATGCCGGAATCCGCTCGGATGCAGAATCAAAATTGCCACGGGTCGAGCCGTTATAGCGCGCACCCAAGCCCACCTTGAACCCATTGTTAAAGCGGTAATCACTCCACACGGCGAGCGAGTTTTCCGGCGTGGCCAGCAAAGGCGTACCAATCAACGCAGGATTGCTGCTGGCAGTGACTTCAACCTTGGGCGTATACGTATAGGCCGTAATCAGATTCATATTTTCTATTGGCTGCGCTTGTATTTCGATCTCCAGGCCACGCACCTGAATCTGCCCGGTCTGGCTCGGACTGCCGCTGTTGGGGTCATAACTGATAAAGTTGTTACGCTCCAGATTAAACCAGGCAGCGGTGTAACGGTTCTTGCTACCTGGCGGCTGATAGCGTACGCCAAACTCATACTGCTTGCCGGTTTCGGGTTTAAAGCCTTTGCCTGTTTGCGTGTTGACCGTGACCGTCGGTATAAAAGACTCTGAGTAGCTGAAATAAGGGGCAATGCCATTGTCTGCCAAATAGAGCAAGCCTGCACGGCTGGTAAACTTGTGGTCATTAAAGCGATCATTGGTGCCTGCCACACGCTCCGCGTTCTGGGTGGTGGCATCGTCGTAGCGGCCACCGAGGGTCGCAATCCAATGCGAACCCCATTTGATCTGGTCTTGCAGATAAAAACCTGTTTGCGCCAGTTTGATGCTGCTATCCTGCACAGGGTCACCCCTCACTATGGTTTGTGCCGTATCCGGGGCCAACAAATCCAGATCTGGCGCACTGCCAGAATAGAATTGATTGCGGTCCCTGACCTTTTGGTAATCCAGACCCGCCAGCAAGGTATGTTGCCAATCCCCCGCCTGAATCCGCCATTGCAGCTGATTATCGATGGTGAACGCTTTGATGTGATCCGGGCTACCGTTCATATCGCGGGTGATATAGCGGAAGTTGCTAGGATCCTCAGGATTAGCCAGGTTGACCTTCGTGTACCTCTTGCCGAACACCTGCCAGTAAGCCAAATCTACCTCGCTGTAGCGTGCATTCTGCCTGAAGGTCCACTGGTCGTTGAAGCTATGCTCAAACAGATAGCCGACATACCATTGCTTTTGCTCAAACCGGTTAAACTTTCTATCGCCGACAAAGGTCTTGTAAGGCAATTTTTCTCCCGATGGCGTGCGCAGCAAGGTGCCTTGCTCAGGCAAGGCACCAGCCACGATCCCGGCATCCGAGTTCATATACTGCGACATGACCGTCAAACTGGTTTTGTCAGAAGGCAGAAAAGTGATTGACGGCGCAATAAACACCCGGTCATCCTTCATGCCTTGACGCGGCAAATCGGCGTCACGCACCAGGCCGGTAATGCGGTACAACACGGTGCCGTCTTCATTGAGCGGCCCCGAAAAATCACCGGCGAGCTGCTCACGCGAGTAATTCCCCAATTGCATCTGGATTTCTTTAAGCGGGGTTGCTGTTGGACGTTTGCTAACCACATTGATCAAGCCGCCTGCAGTACTTTGTCCATACAGCACCGAGGCTGGCCCGCGCAGGATTTCGAGACGCTCAATGCCATAATTTTCAATTCTGCCGGTCGCAAACGTGCCGGCATTGCGCCACGGCAAGCCATCTTGATAAAAACCGGGTGAATACGCATCAATGCCACGCAAGGCAATCCAGTCATAGCGGGAATCCGGGCCGTAAGGCGCCACATTCACACCCGGTGTATAGGCCATGCCTTCACGCAGGCTTTGTGCGCCAATGGCCTGAATAAAATCTTTCGTCACCACCGAGACCGACTGCGGCGTTTCCATCACCGACGTATCGGTTTTGGTCCCCGTGGCTGATTGCTCGGCAATATAGCCTTTAATTGGGCTCCAGGCCGTTTCCTTATTGGCCGCGGCTGTCACTTGCACCTCGGGCAAAGTACTCGCCTTGGCCGACTGCGGGAGAATGGCATAACGGTGATCCCCGCGATGCTCAACTTCCAGACCCGAGCCTTTGAGCAAGGTGTCCAGCGCCTGCTGCACAGTAAACTTGCCATGCAACCCTGTGCTAGTTTTACCATCTGCCAGCGCAGCATTGGCTGACAGCAGAATGCCGGCTTCAGCGGCAAATCGGCTTAATACCTGACTCAATGGTCCGGCAGGAATCTGGTATTCCTGTGCCACCGCCTCTTTTTCAGCAGCATGCAATACCGGTATGGGTGTGAGGCTGCTGATCATCAGTGTCAGTAACGCCGCCCGGACATGCCGCGCAAGCGGCAAAGTGTGATGCGATTTCATTCAAGCTCCCTGTTAGGTTAAAAATAACGTGTTGTTATCTCTAAACCGAAACAGCCCGTTAAAAAGGGAACCTCCAGCGCAAAAAAATACAAGACCTTCACTCGCGCCTGATATCAAGCACAATCACAGGCGCTCAAGAAGCAGGGAGCAATTGAATATTGCCTTGCGCGTCGGTGTGCTGGCGAATGCCCAAACTATGGGTAATTTCCTGCAGCACCAGCGGCACGTTGGCAAACGGGTATGCGCCCATCAAGCGTAAATGGGCAATATCGGGGGCCACCGATAGCCTGGTTGAATGATAGCGTGCCAGCTCGGCAATAAAGTCTTTGAGCGATTGATTGTCCGCAATCAGGATGCCACGGGTCCAGGCTTCACGGGCAGGAAGCGCGGCCTGTATTGCACCGACGCTATACTGGTCAAAGTAGGCCTGCTGACCGGCACTCAACGTGATGGCGGTGCCTTGTGATGGCGTAATCGCCACCCGCCCCTCATACACGGCGAGCAAGCTACGCGTGTCCTCCTGGCAGACGGTAAAACGCGTCCCCAGGGCAGTCAAGCGCCCATGCTGCGTATCAACGACCAAGGGCCGCGCTTGCGGGTCATGGCCAGATTGCAGCAGTATCTCGCCGTATTCCAGCGTGATGCGCCGCAACATCCAGCCAAAGGCGACGCGCACCTGGGTGTCGGTATTGAGCCAGAGTTTGCCTTGGTCCGCCAATAGCACGCGATGCGTTCTGCCGGCTGGCGTACGGTAGGTGATGGCGCTGGCAGTGAGCGTCGTCAGCCAATCTTGCCAGGGGCTGTAGCGATGCAACAGGCTCACGCCCAAGTAAGTGACGCCCGCCAGGCCGAGCATTTTTAACGCCTGCCTGCGCCCACTAGAATGCAACAAGGCCTGATGCGAGGCCGACTTGCTTGCCACAGCATTGAGATTGGAGAAGGCGGCATTAATCGCCTCCACCTCGGCCCAGGCCCGTTGGTGGGCTGGGTGTGCAGTTAGCCACGCTTGCCAGGCCTGCCGCTCAGACGCCTCGGGGGCGTCATCACTGAGTACGGCAAACCATTCTGCCGCTTGCTGCAGCGCCAACTGTTCTACCGGCGACATCGCCACCTTAACGGCTGATGACTTCATGAGGTCTATCTTTCATCTTGCCATTGCCGGCGCAACAACAAGCAATGCATCATGGCGGTTGCCATATATTTTTTGACCATGCGCTCAGAGACCGCCAGCCTGTCTGCAATTTCCTGATATTGAAAGCCGTGGATCTGCGCCAGCAAAAATGCGGCTTTGGCCTTGGGGTTTAACCGGCTCAGCATCGCATCCACTTCCAGCAGGGCTTCGGTAATCATGGCCTGCTGTTCCTGGGAGATGCAGGCAGGCTCCTCCTGACTCAGCGCATTGAGGTAACTTTGCTCCAGGGCCTGACGTCGCCATTGGTCTATCATCAAGCCTTTGGCAATCTGCAACAGATAGATACGTGGCGTATAGACATGCTGTAACGCCTCCTGTTTTAGCAACAGTTTGACAAAGGTATCCTGGGCCAGGTCTGCAGCGTGGTGTGTACAACCGACTTTTTTGTTCAGCCAGCAACACAACCAATGATGATGCGCCTGATACCAATGCGTGACCGGTAAATGCGAAGAGTCTGCCATGACTGCTTAATACATAAATGATAATAATTCTCATTTTAATATTAAGCCAGACAATCGACAAGCCTAAAACGCGTCTGCGGCGCTCACAAACAATGCGGCCACCTGATCTCCGGTCAAGCCATACCCCCGGCCAGGCCATGAAAAAGCCCAACACAAGGTTGGGCGCAAGGCTAGCCGGTATCCGCAGTTAACCGCTGTAGACCATGGCCGCATCCAGCAATCGGCTTTGCTGGCGTGGAATCGACTGCAAGCCCGGCCACGCGTAGTTGAGGTCGCGCGCACGATAGGCTTTCATATCGGCAATGGTAATGATTTTGAGCCCGTGGGCTTGGGAAAACTTGAATAAATCAGGGCGTCTTGCCATGCTGCCATCGTCATTGACGATTTCGCATAACACGCCGACTGGCTGCAGGCCAGCCATGGCGGCGAGGTCATGCGCGGCTTCGGTATGGCCGGGTCGCTCGAGCACGCCACCACGGCGGGCGCGTAGCGGGAAGATATGGCCGGGGCGGTGAAAATCATCGGCCTGAGTGGTGGGATCCGCCAGCTTGCGCAGGGTTAGGGCACGATCTGCCGCCGAGATGCCGCTGGTCGTGCCATATTTGTAATCGACGCTGACCGTAAACGCAGTACGGAACGGGTCGGCGTTGTGTGTCACCATTTGTGGCAAGTCCAGTGCTTGCAAACGTTGTGCGGGCATACCGACGCAGACCAGACCACTGCTGTGTTTGACCAGGAAGGCCATTTTTTCGGTGGTGATTTTTTCGGCGGCGATAATCAGGTCACCTTCGTTTTCGCGGTCGGTATCATCGACCACAATCACGAATTCGCCGTTGGCGATGGCTTGAATGGCGCTAGCGACCGAATCAAATGGTTGGTTTTTTTCTAACATACACAGTCCTTTTACTCACGCGGCCAGGCTGAGATTCAGTACCCTGGCCGCATTTTGATAAAACACCTTTTCGAGCACGGCATCCTTGAAGCCCAGTGCCGCAAAATCAGCGATGGTTTGTTTCATGGGGCGGAACGGATAAGAGGTGCCAAACAGTAACTGGTCGCCCAGAAACTGGTTGGCGGCCTGCACATACAGCTCGGCGCCGGGCTGGAAAATGTACATATCCGGCACCAGGTACAGATTGGGGTAGCGGAAGGCGGCGCCGACAATCTCGTTAACAAACGGGTAATAGCCGTGAAAACAAATAATGTTTAATTGGGGATATTTACGCGCCAGCCGTGCCACCGCATTCGGGTGCGCATAGTCGAGATCCGGTGTGGTCGGGCCCGACATCACGCACACCGGCACGCCATACTGCTGGCACGCGTCATACACCGGATCAAACAGCGGATCATCCACCTGCCGCGCAGGCTTGCCAAACCCCGGCTCGATATTGATGGCTTTAAAGCCATAATGGTGTATGGCTTTTTCAATCGCGGCCAAGGTGCTGTCCACGCCGCGACTTTCAATATCCACCGAGCCCAGCCCAACCAGCTTGGCGCTGTGTTTGACCAGGTCGGCAATTCGCTGATCATCAATGGTTAGGTCTGGCGTTTCACGGCCGACCACTACTGCAATATCAATACCGGCGTCGTCAATTTCTTGCAAATAGCCCTCAACGGTGTACGAACGTCGAAAATGCTCGGTCTCCAGCGAACCCACGCGCTGATTAAGCCATTTGGCCGCCTCATAGGCAGGCGTGTTGGGCGTGGCGCCAAAAAAGTCATGCAAAAATGCAGGACGGTTACGTAAATCAATAATTTTTTGTTTCATATCTATTCTTTAGTGATGGAAACACTTAAGCGATGCGCGAGCGGGATGAAGAACAAGGCGCACGGCACGCAAAAACCGGAATGTACAAGGCGTACATGAGGATTTTGAGTGCCGCGCAACGCAATTATTCGCCCGCGCAGCCATTGATCATGTGTTTTCTATGAGTAAAAGCTAGGGGTAGGATACTGCCCATTCAGCGCCCACTCGCCTAACTCCTTGAATTTGTAATCCACCGGGTCATGCAAGGTATACACACGCAAATTCCGCCAGAAACGGTCCATGCGCAGCTTGGCTGTGGTCGCACGGGCGCCTGCCACCTCAAAAATACGCGTGGTCACATCCAGCCCGGCACGGGTCGCCTGCACTTTGGCCGAAAACACCGCCAGCGCCACTTCTCCGCGTTGTGCGTCATCGAGTGACAGTCCTTGCTGCCAGGCCGCATCGAGCAATTCGGCAGCATGGTCGGCCAGCACCGATGATGCATGTAATCCTGCCCAAAACTCGCCGTAATGCAGCAAGGTATAAGGATCCTCATACACGCTGTTTGCCAACGAAGCAGACCAGACCCGGCTGCTGCCACGGGTATATTTGGCACCCTCGGCCAGCGCCCCTTCGGCAATACCCAGGTAGATATTGGTAAAGATCAGCTGGGCCACCAACGAACGCAGACTGGCAAACGACGAACTGAGCGGGCCAGGCTGCATGAGTAACTCATGATCTTCCACCTTGAGCTGGTTAAATTCTGCACTGCCACTGTCGGTCTGGCGCTGGCCGATGTTGTCCCAGTCGCCCTTGAGCGTAATCCCTGCGCGACTGGTCGGCACCGCAGCCACCAGAAATTTGCCGCTGCCTTCTTCTATGGCAGACACGATCAGGAAGTCAGAATCCATGGAGCCGGAGCAAAAACTTTTTTGCCCGTGAAACACATAGCCACCGTCTACCTTACGTGCCACCGTACGCTGGTCTAGCGGATTGAGGGCATTGCCCCACCACAGGTTCTGGTGCGCAGTGAGCTTGAAATAATGCTGCCACTGCGTCTCGCTGCCATATAAACGGATAGACGCCAGCATCAAAAACTGGAACGCAAACACCTGTGCAATCGAACTGTCGACGCGGGCAATCTGGCGGATGATGCGGTAGGTCTGCGCCCAGCTGGCGCCCAAGCCCCCGGCCTGTTGCGGTAGCCACAAACTGAGCAAGCCGCTGTCCCTTACCGCCTGCCGCTGCGGATAGGGCGTCCCTCCTGCGACATCGCGTTCAACCGCGGTGAGTGCCAGATAGTCGCAAAGTTGATCGGCGCGCTGTTGCGGTGTGCCGTGAAACAAAATGCCATGCTCCGCTTCAGCGGCGGGCGGGCGTAAATTCAGAGCCAATGTCATCTTCCCCCCTACGCAGCATGCTTAACAGATTGGGCTGCGCCAAACGGGCCGGTGAGATTGGTCGTAATGCTAACCTCATGTGGGGCCTGTTGCTGGAGCGGCAAAAGCGGGAACAATAATTCAGCGACACGGTAAGCCTCCTCCAGATGTGGGTAGCCTGAGAAAATAAAATAATCAATGCCCAGCGCCTGATACTCTTTAATGCGGTCAGCCACTTCTTGCGGATTGCCCACCAGCGCAGTGCCGGCACCACCGCGCACCAGGCCGACTCCAGCCCACAGATTAGGCGAGACTTCGAGCTGGTCACGACGGCCATGATGCAAAGCCGTCATGCGTTTTTGTGCCACAGAATCAAAATTGGCCACTGCGGCCTGTGCTGCTGCGATCGTGTCATCGGTGACCTGCGAAATCAGCGTGTCGGCGGCCTGCCAGGCTTGCTCGCTGGTCTCACGCACAATCACATGCAAGCGGATACCAAACCGGATATGGCGGCCTTTGGCTGCCGCCGCCGCGCGGATCACCTTGATTTTTTCGGCCACCGCTGCGGGCGGTTCACCCCAGGTTAAATGCACATCAATATGCTCACTGCTGAGTTTGATGGCGGCCTCGGAAGCGCCGCCGATAAACAGTGGCGGATAAGGTTTCTGCAAGCTACCGGTTGGCAGGCTGGCGCCTTTGACGCGTAAATAATCGCCTTCAAAATCCACGCGCTGCTCGCTCAGTACCGAGCGCCAGATAGACAAGAACTCCTCAGCCTCCGCATACCGCGCATCATGATCGAGAAAGCTACCCTCGGCTTGCTGTTCGGCCGGATCACCGCCCGCCACCACATTAATCAGCAGCCGCCCGCCCGAGATACGGTCCAGCGTCGAGGCCATGCGCGCTGACACCACCGGTGAAATAAACCCAGGCCGTGTGGCGACTAAAAACTTGAGCTGGCTGGTTTCATTGATCAGTGCCGAAGAAATGACCCAGGCATCTTCGCAAGAGCGGCCAGACGGCACCAGCACACCGCCATAGCCCAGCCGGTCAGCCGCCTGGGCAATCTGTTTCAGATAAGAAAACGTGGCCGGTCTGGCGCCCTGGCTGCTGCCAAGATACCGTTGATCGCCATGCGTGGGTAAAAACCAGAATATTTGCATCGACTACCCTTTACAACCCATTCAAAAGAAATAACAGCTTGAAAAGTGCAAAGTCCATGCCACAAATAAAAGACTTTTAATTCAATCACTTAAAAAAATTATTTTTTTGATTGCTGCAAAATCAGCAACTTGTTCAGCAGTGCTGCTGCGTTTGCAGCACCCTGCATCGATTTCAGCAGGCGGATGTAGAGCAGTGCCATTTGCATACCTCACGCAGCAATAAGCAACCACAAGTCCTCCTTTTCTTAACCCCATGATTTGATGGCATTTATTGTTTTAACCCGTCATCTCATGCCTGCGGTAGCACGACCTCGGCCTGATTGGCATGCATTCTGCTAATTCAGACGGGTAATTAAATCATTATTTCTAATTAGAGATTTATTTATAACTTTAAAGAATATGAATAGCGCCATTACTTATTGGCACGAAATTGCAGCCTGGATTACTGTATCTGGGCTTAACTCTATGGAAAGACAGTGAGATCCTCACGATGGCAAATCTATTAGCAAACGATTTTTATACGACTGAACACGACACGCAGTTTGAGCAACAGCGTCTGTTAACCATGCCGAACTCGCGGGCCATGTCGACATCGATTCGAGCGACCGCGCAGGTGTTTGAAGATCCGAAGTCGATCGCCTTGCTTAATCGCATCAAGCAAATTGCCCCCAGTGACGCCAATGTCTTGATCATCGGCGAAACTGGCACGGGCAAGGAGCTGATTGCCCGCCATGTGCATGCCTTGAGCTACCGTAAATCTAAACCATTTGTCGCGGTGAATTGCGGGGCGTTCTCGGAAACCCTGGTCGAAAGTGAATTGTTCGGCCATGAAAAAGGCGCGTTTACCGGGGCGGTCACTGCCAAAGCCGGCTGGTTTGAAGAGGCCAATGGCGGCACGCTGTTTCTGGATGAGATTGGTGATTTGCCGCTGAGTCTCCAGGTGAAGCTGTTACGTGTACTACAAGAGCGGGAAGTGGTACGGCTAGGCGCGCGCAAACCAACCCCGATTGATGTGCGGCTGATTGCAGCGACCAATGTACGCCTGGAAGAGGCCGTGCTGGCTGGTAACTTCAGGGAGGATTTATTCTACCGTTTACGCGTTGCGCACCTGGAGCTGCCAACCCTGCGCAACCGGCCCGGCGATATTTTGCCACTGGCAGATTATTTTGTTGGCGAATATACACGGCGGTTGGGCTACGCCACCATCCGCCTCGATGACTCGGCCAAGCAAAAATTACTGCAGCATAGTTGGCCAGGGAATATCCGCGAACTCGAAAATGTAATTCATCACTCCTTGCTGATTTGCCGCAACAATGTGGTGCGCAGTGAGGATTTACATTTGTCCTCGATCTCGCTACACCGACCCAAAGCGACACTGCAGGCCTTGCCCAGCGAAGCAGATACTGACTCGCTGGAGGCGTCGCTGCAGCAGTTGTTTGAAACGGGCAAAGCGCAGCTTTATGACTATGTGGAAGACACGCTGGTACGTGCCGCCTATCAGCATTGCCACCATAATCAGGTGCAAACCGCCAAGCTGCTGGGCTTGAGCCGCAATGTGTTGCGCGCCAAGCTGATTAAAATGGGAGCGATCAATGCGCTTAAATAAGCTTGCCTCTTTGCAAACAGCGGCCATCGAAAGCGGCAGCCTGCGCTGGAAAGCCAGTGCTCACTTACCGACAGAATATGGGCAGTACCGTTTACACGCGTTTGTTGATATGCACAGCGGGCAGGAGCAGATCGCACTGGTGCTCGGAAAGGTCAGCGGTCAAGCCAGAGTGCTGACCCGCGTGCACTCTGAATGCCTGACCGGGGATGTATTTGGCTCACAGCGCTGCGATTGCGGCGAACAGTTCAAACGCTCGCAGCAACTGATTCAGGCGCGTGGCAATGGCATTATTCTGTATCTGCGCGGACATGAAGGGCGCGGCATCGGCATCAGCAACAAGGTGCAGGCCTATGATTTGCAAGACACCGGCTTGGATACGGTGGCGGCAAACCTCGCCCTGGGCCTGCCTGTAGACCAGCGAGCATATGATGATGCCGCCAGTATGTTGCAGCATTTTGAGGTGAAGTCGATTGAGTTACTGAGTAACAACCCGGATAAGTCGCGCGCCCTCACCCGGCTGGGCATCATGGTGGAGGCCGTGACGCCGTTAGAGATCGCAAGTAATCCAGCCAATGCCGACTATCTGGCGACCAAAAAGCACAGACTGGGGCATCACCTGAGTTTGGTGCCTTAGGCTAGACGCTCAAGCGTTGCAACAGCTGCTTGAGTGTGGCCTCGATGGGCTGGCGCACGGCGGGTTGTTCTAGCAAAGACGGCAGCGGTGCCCGCTGCAGGCGTGCCTGCAAATCCTTAAGCTGTTGCTGCAACTGCTGCAGTTTTTGGCGATCGCGTTGTGGCGGGATTTCAAACTCATTTTGGCTGCCATAGCCTTCAAACAGCAAGGTTTCTATCCCCACCACCAAAGCCAGAATACGGTCACCACCAAACGCTTCGTCGAATGCCAGGTCTATCGCGGTCATGCCCTGCAAACGGCGGATCGCCTCAAACTTCCAGTTGGCCTTGCCATCAAATACCCATTCCGTCATTTCGCGCGGCCCGACCTGCGTGCTTTTCGCCAATTCCTCTGGATGTTCGGTATAGAGCTGCAACATCAATGCCCGCAAGTCATCGGTATGCTCACTCATGGCTTGCTTGGGGCTGAGCTCTGCGCGCTGCGCCGAAGAGGGCGCCACCTTTTTTGCGGTGCGCGCTTCCGCCTGTGGCAGAGACAGCATTGCCCACAGGCCGATCACCCATACGCAAACCCTGAAACAAGCACACCCCCTGAAGACTGCAGAATTCACCAACATGCACGCCCTTTCACCGTCAATCAAAGGTCACAGTGTAATCAGCCGCAGTTGCGTGGGTCTTGGGAGATTTTCCTTTTTACAGTCACCGCCAGGCTAGGGTTGGGAATATGCTCGTCAGAACAGGCCCGAGGTTGAATGCGCAACTGGCGAAAGCAGCGGCGAAGGCAATTGTTCAAAGGCCTGTACAGTTAAAGGTTTGCTAAAAAAATATCCCTGGTATTTCATACAGCCCTTGCTATGCAGGTATTCGAGCTGCTCTATCGTTTCCACCCCCTCAGCAATCAGGGTCATTTTGAGATGCTTACCCAGATTCACCAGCGTATCGACAATCGCCTGGTCACTTTCATTATTCAGCAAGTCGCGCACAAAGGATTGATCAATTTTTAATTGCTCAAATGGCAGGTGCTTCAAGTAGTTTAATGAAGAGTATCCGGTGCCAAAATCATCCAGCGACCAACTCATGCCAAATGCCTGCAATGCGCGCATTTTCTGGATCGTATCGTCTACTTCGTTTGCCAGCATGCTCTCTGTGAGCTCCAGTTTAATCTGGCCGGGATTGGCGCCGCTGCGCGTGACAATCTCCTGCACCTCTTGCACAAAATCGGGCTGGCGCAGCTGCGAAGTGCTCACATTCACCGCAACACTCAAGTGGGACAAATGCGGATGATCAGACCATTTCACCAACTGCGCACAGGCTTCTTTTAATACCCAATTACCAATCGGCAAAATCAGGCCGGTTTCTTCCGCGGCAGTGATGAAAACACCAGGCGGGATCAAGCCCCGTTCAGGATGCTGCCAGCGTAGCAACGCTTCAGCGCCAAAAATATGACCCTGGGCATCGACCTGCGGCTGGTAATGCAAACAGAAATGCCCTTTGGCGAGCGCTTCGCGCATATCCGCGTAAAGCCCGCTACGCAAGGTAATATCAGACTGCATCACAATCAAGGCAATCCCCAAAACACCTAAGGCGGCCAGATTATTCATCCATGCCCCAACCGCCCGAATTTCAGGATTCGCAATCAAAGATGCCTGGGTAATGCCAATGTCAGACGAACCAAAAATCAAACACCCCAACAGCATGAGCAACGGAAAAATCACGCGCAGATAAATGCCCTCTTTACGGAACACCAGCGATGATCCTGCGGCAATCGGCAGATAGTACATATGCACCGAGCGGACCACCCCGGGCAACGGCACATCAAACACAGAAATCGCAGAAATAATCAGCGCCAAGCCATGCGCCATAAAAATGGCTGCCAGGCGATCCCGGCCCGCATTGATCATGGTCACCACAAGCATGCTCAATATCACCAGGGAAAAGTTAAAGGCCATTAACAGCCATTTGGCCTGCCATAAATAGTAAATACTCCAAGCACCGCCCAGAATAATTGAGGCACAGGCAGCAATCGCCAGTAACAGTTTCACCCGCAATTGATGCGGGTCTTGGGCAAACTGAAAAAGCTCGCCTTTAAAAAGTTTGGCAACCAGTCTCAGTTGTAGAGGAGTGTTTTTAAAGTGTGGCATTAGGCGCGCCTGTCATCCAATTGACCATTGCCAATCCACCACAAACGACTGCGACAGCGCAGTGCAAGCAAGTCATTTCTCTTTAGTAAGTGGTCGATCATAAAGCCCTCAGCGGCGGATACCCTCAATGGGCGAAACAGCACTCAGGCTTTGCCGAGACGGCATAAGCCCAGCCCACACAACACACTACTTGAAAGAACTTGATACATTAACCCTTGCGGTAAATGGTAGCCCCGCTGTCATCAGCAACTGCTTTTAGACCGGAAGCTTTGCGTCCCTGCTTTTCAGCAGGTTTGCCTTTTATAATGGTACTTAACAATAGGTGACAAGTTCATCAAACTTTGTAACGGTTGTCAATCCTCTCGACATTCAATACTGTATGTTTGTCATTAAAAAACCGCACACACATTTTTCTCAGCAACAATCCTGCCTTTTATCTCTGGCAAAAGGCGCTATTGGCAATCCACTGATGGATAGATTTCACTGTCACTCATATGCCGAAGCGGGCAGTTTTCGAATGTCTGCAACGGCCTTCGCACTCGTCGGTTTAAGATTATGATTCCAGGCGGACTGCATAAAACTGACTAACTGCGCCACCTCAGTATCATTCAAGGTATGTCTGAACTTTGGCATATTGAAGGGTGCCGCCACCCCTTGCGGTTTGAGTTGAGGCGAGCCATTCAAAATGACATTAATGAGCGAGGACGGATCTGGATCCATCACAGCCGGGTTGCCCGCAAGCGGTGATAAATAAGGGGCAACCCCTTTACCCTCTTGTCCATGACAAGCTGCACAATATTGCTGATAAAGCCGGGCGCCAGGATAGGTTGTCAATGATTTGAACTGAGCCAATGTCGCACCAGAATTGTATTTATACGTCGTTTGACCTTTATCGTTTGTCCCTTTGATTGTTTTCAAGTAGCTAGCGATGCCCGTTAAATCCTGGATAGTCATGCCTTCAGTACTGTTATTAATGACCGTAGTCATGGTGCCAAAAGCGGAGCTATGCTGATTGGCGCCTGATTTCAGATACACAAGAATATCCGCCTCAGACCATCTGCCTAACCCGGTATTATGGTCCCCACGCAAGTTGGTGGCAGACCATCCTTCCAGGGTTTCTCCGCTTAAAAATTGATCCGATGCATGCGTCAGCCCTTTTTCCTGATAGGCAAATCCGCGTGGCGTGTGGCAAGCACCACAATGCCCAAGCCCCTGAACCAAATAAGCGCCACGATTCCAGCTGGCATCTTTTGATGCATCCGCTTGGTAACCATGCTTATCTAAAAACAGGCTATTCCAGATGGCCAAAGGGAACCTGTAATTCAGTGGCCAAGGAATCTCATTCGCCCGGTTTGCTTGGCGCACCGGTTTCACGCCGTGCATGAAATATACATAGAGGGTGTGAATGTCGGCATCACTGACTTTGGCATAAGAAGGATATGGCATGGCCGGATAAAGATGATGACCATCTTTTGCCACCCCTCGCCGTAGTGCTTTGGCAAAGTCGGACTCGGTATATTTGCCGATGCCTGTCTCAGCATCAGGCGTAATGTTCGTCGTATAAATCGCGCCCACTGGCGTCAGCATGGGCAGCCCGCCGGCAAAGGCTTTGCCATGGGGCGCGGTGTGACAAGAGATGCAATCGCCTACTCGCGCAAGATACTCCCCTTTTTTGATCTCTGCCGGATTGACGGCAAACACACTCAACGAAAATGTAAAGGTAAAGGCTGCGAAACCTATTTTCATCAAACCTGAGGCCATGTTCATGGTGACTCCTTATGCTTTTAGTTGATGTCCGATAGGTAGCTTGCGAATACGTTTGCCAGTCGCTGAGAACACGGCATTTGCCAACGCAGCGCCAATCGCTGCAGTACCAGGTTCACCAATCCCCCCCGGCGCCTCAGCGCTTTTAATCAGGTGGACGTCAATAGCCGGTGCTTCATTAATACGCAGCATACGGTAATCATTAAAGTTAGTTTGCTGTACACGACCATGCTCAATGGTAATTTCGTTGTATAGCACGGCCGTCAGGCCAAAAATAACGCCCCCTTGAATTTGCGCAATCACGGTATCTGGATTCACGGTCATGCCACAATCGACAGCAGACACGACGCGGTCGACTTTAACCTCTCCCTGATCATTCACGGTGACATCGACCACCATGGCCAAGAAACTGCCAAAAGCATGCATCACAGAGACGCCGCGCCCTTGGCCTTTTGCTAATGGCTTGCCCCAATCACTCTTGCTCACCGCAAGTTGCAAGGCATTTTTCAATCTAGGCGTTTTACCGAGCAGATCCAAACGGTATTTCACCGGATCCACTTTCGCCAAATGCGCCAGTTCATCGATAAAACTCTCGACGACAAAAGTACCGCGTGTGGGACCAACCCCCCGCCAAAACGCGGTGGGTACATCCCGCGGCTCTACCCTAACGTAATCCACATACAGATTCGGCAAATCATATGGCGGCTCTGCCGACACTTCCACTGCATCCGGGTCTACCCCGTTTTTGACTAATGGGGGCGCAAAGCGGGCCATGATGGAGGAGCCAACAATACGGTGTGACCAAGCGACCGGCTTGCCGTTAGCATCCAATCCAGCTGAGATACGGTCAAAGTAATAGGGGCGGAACATGTCATGTTGAATATCTTCTTCCCGCGTCCAAATGACCTTGACCGGGCCCTTTACCAGCTTGGCAATTTTGACCGCCTGCACGACCCCATCAAACTCTAGTCGTCTGCCGAAACCACCGCCGATGAGGAAGTTATGCAACCTGACCTTTTCAACCGGAATGTTGAGCGTTTTGGCGGCCATGCCTTGGGCAAACGTCGGAATTTGCGTCCCTACCCAGAGATCGCAGCCAGAAGCGCTCACCTCCACAGTGCAATTCATGGGCTCCATCGTCGCATGTGCTAAAAAGGGTTGCTCATACTCCACACTCAGCGTTTTATCCGCTTTTTTGTAGGCACTGGTGGCATTGCCTTGCTTTTTAGCCACAGCCCCCGGTTTCTTGGACGCCTCACGCAGATCATTCACCAAATCACTGGTTTTTACCGCAGTGCTGTTACCTTCATTCCATTGAATATCCAGTGCGCCCAAGCCGCGCTTGGCGGCCCAAGTATTCCTGGCTATCACGGCAACCGCATTATCTACCTTGACCACTTGCAGCACACCGGGCATTTTCAAGGCGCGGCTATCATCTACACTTGCCAGCGTCCCGCCGAACACAGGGCTGGTAGCGATCACAGCAAACTTCACATTGTCAGGGTGGGCATCAATGCCAAACTTCGCCAGGCCATTTACTTTATCGGGCGTATCTAATCGCTTGGCAGCGGTGCCAATGAGTTTGAAGTCTTTAGGGTCTTTGAGAGCGACTTGCTTGGGCACGGGCAGGGTGCTGGCCACTTTGACCAACTCCCCGTAACCCAGTTCTCGTCCAGAGGCATCGTGGTAAACCACGCCAGATTTTGCATAACAGGAAGATTCGGCTACTTTCCATTGCTGTGCAGCCGCGGCAATCAGCAATGACCGGCACACAGCACCGGCCTGGCGCATGGGCTCCCACAAGGCACGGATGGAAGTTGAACCGCCCGTCACCTGCGCTCCGAGCAACGCATCTGCATACAGCTTTTCATTCGGGGGGGCATGTTCCAGTTTCACAGATGGGAGATCAACCTCCAACTCTTCTGCTAACAACATGGGAATAGACGTATAAACCCCCTGCCCCATTTCCACCTTGGGCATGATCATGGTGACCTCGCCCTTAGTATCAATCTTGATGAATCCATTCGGGGCGAGCACATCCTTACCGGTTTCCAGCTCGCTATAAGGTTGGGTTTGCTTGCTTTGACCCAATGCAGGCAAACTGATACTCAGCAGCATCCCGCCAGCAGTGGTCGCACTTACCGTCGCGGCAATTTTAAGAAAATCACGTCGCGGAGGATTGGAAACCGTATATTTGTCGGCCAAGCCCTGGATAAGCCCTTGTGACATAACTAGACCCCTTCCTTAGCAGCCACCTTGATAGCGGCGCGTATACGTGGATAAGTGCCGCAGCGGCAAATATTACCGGCCATGGCGGCATCAATTTGCGCGTCATTCGGGTGAGGGTGCTGGTCAAGCAGCGCACAGGCAGACATGATCTGGCCCGACTGACAATAACCACACTGCATCACCTCCAGATCTAGCCAGGCCTTTTGCACAGCCTGACCTGCGGAGGTTTCCCCAATCGCTTCTATGGTCGTAATCTTCTTGCCGCCAACAGCCGAAATGGGCAATACGCAGGAACGCGTTGCCTGACCATCCACATGAACTGTACACGCGCCGCACTGCGCGATGCCACATCCGAACTTGGTTCCGGTCAAGCCGATGATGTCTCTGATCACCCAAAGAAGAGGCATATCAGCGGGTGCATCCACTTGGTGGGTGGTGCCATTAATATTCAGGGTTGCCATCTATGGCTCCTTCCTTGAAAACGTACGAATACTTGTGATTTTTATTATGAAATACGATTATTCATTGAAATAAATTAATTCACGAATAACTCAAGAGTGAATTAATTTAAACCCCGAATCAAGTATAAATTTATGAAATTCTTGCCTAAAACAATTTTACCTTTTGCTTGTAAAGCGCCATTACGGAGTGTTGTTGATGGCACTCCTATTTTTTCGTCCCAACCTCTTAATTCATCTTTTTCATTAGACGATTTTTGTAATGCAAATAGTAAGTTTGGCTCAAGCCTAATAAAGACGGTATTAGCGTTTTCATCTGGTTGGCTTAAAATCGATGTTGGCAATACTGCCCATAGTCGCATGCCTTGAGCCGGGTTCGATCCCCGCTGTAGTGGTCAACCCATCCCGGACACCACGTTAAGTTTTTCTTCGGTGACGGCTGGTGCCAATCTCTCATTAAACTGATGTGGCCGTATCCAGTTATACCGGTGCATCAGATAGTGGCTGATATGCCGCCGTGCTTCTGACTTGCACCCCATTTGCCATACCTATTAAAAGTCATGGCAGCAGGCTTTCCACTAAAGTTTGAAGAATCTTTCTAATACATCTTGATCACCAAATAACAGAGAGACGTTATCCTGGAATTTTTTAGTGAATAGATAGAAATAAGAGAGGCATGTAGATCACAACCCCATTCTATTAAGCTGACTGTCCAACCGATAATCAATCGGCACAACCCCATAAGCCTCTTGTTCAGGAGGACTGAAGCACCATCTCTTCACGATTCTCAAAGACTCATTATCTAACCGTTCAAATCCGCTAGTCTTTTGAATTTCTGCACTGACAACTGCACCATTGGTACCCACTAAAAACTTTACTTCCGCTCGCCCCTCTTCTCCGAGCTCGCGAGATTCCTTAGGGTAAACAGGATTTTCCCTCTTGTCTGTTCCATTGCAAATTACTGGCATCTCGCTTAAAACAACCTCCTTTTGCATATTGGCTCGTTCAGATAATTCATGTGAAATGTAACCTGCTCCCTGGAAAAACATGACCACTAAAAAGGTATAAATAAAGTATCTGAACTGATAGATAAATTTATTTTGTTTGGTAAGCAGATTTAAAAGAGGCCAAACAAACGTGCGGAAGGCAAGAGTAGCGAAAAACGCCCCGCCGGCTAATACAAATGAAATAGCATCTACCTTAACAGCAGAACTTATTAGCAATAGAAAACCAGCAGCAAGAGACGAGAAAATCATATCCTCTCTGGTAATAGGAAACTTTGATTCTGATGGTGACTTATAGTAACTTTTTAGCAAAGGAACATTGAGCTCATCACAAGTTATTTGCCATCTTTTTCGCGCAAGCAGATCCGACTTCGACAATAAGAAAACAGGTAATCGAGTCTTTGTTTGCGCAAGATTTATGTTTTTCTGAGTGATTGCGGCTTGATAGTCGTCAGCAAGCTTTCTGAATCCTTCCAACCAGACTATCTCATTCTCTTGAAACTCCCGCAACGAGAATGCACGGCTGGTTGTCCAAGAGTAATAATTATCTAATGTAATAAATGTTAATAGCAGTGGATGATTAAAAGTGAAAATCCAGTTTAATATCTCAAGTTCGATTGCAGAGGATTCATCTAAAGAGTGAAACTGTAACTGATCTAGAAACCTCTGAGTCAATTGCTTTGCTGCCTGCTCATCACCTCTTCCAGCCAAATCAGTCAATTTAATCAAATACTTAAAAACCGGTAACTTTTCTTCATGTGAATGCGCTTTATCTGGCGCATCATCAGGATGCGACAATAGTGAATCTTCATTGTTTAGTGTCTGATTGGTAAATTGATCGGCCTCTAACGGATGGACATTTTTTTGCTCATGGTTCAAACGAAAAGTCTCATATTGGGCGAGAGCAATTTCGTACGCCTGTCTTATATTGCCGAATTCGACAGGATGCGTATCGGGACGAAAATGCTTAATCTGCTTGGCGTAAGCTTGCTTAATCTGCCTGATATCAGCATCACTCTCTATTCCTAATATTTGGTAAATATTCATGATGGTCCTACCAAATTCCTTCACTTTCCAATGAGTTCAAAGCCATATTAAAAGCATCTCTTGCTTTTTTTATTTCCAAGAGATCTTGCTTTTCCAGCACTGAAATAAATTGAGTCAGCACCAAACGAACAGTGTTACGGCGCTCACCAAGGGACTGCTCATACAGTCGCTCCGCTCGTTCTACAAGGTAGCGATTTTCTTCTTGATCTCTGGGGTGAATTTTCAAAGCAGCCAACACTTTACGACGCTCCTCAAGCTCTTCTGGATCAACATGAGCGCCCAATTTGCTAATGATGAGACTTTTGTGAATGTTCGCTTTCTCAACATCAACATCCACCTCAAGCATTCCATTGATATCATATGTAAATCTTATGTCAGCCGAAATCTCACCTTTAGGCTTGGATGGAATATCTATTTCAATAGTGTCAAGTAAGACGTTTTTGCTACAGTCACGAGACTCCCCTTGAAAAACACGAATACTTAGCTGAGTCTGCCCGTCATGCGCAGTAAGGACAGATTGAACGCGACTGGCCGGTACGACAATATTACGTTCAATAATGGGTAAAAACGTTAACCCCACCGGATTGTTCTGATAGTCATAATCAATGACTTCCGTCCCTAAAGTGTGAGGGCAAACATCAGTCAAAACAACTTCATCAAATACAATATTCCGGTCAATCAGTCCGGCACAGACTGCAGCCCCTAAAGCTATCGTTTGGTCAGGATCAATATACCTCGCAGGCAGGCGTCCAAACAATTGAGTCACCAACTTTCGAATGATCGCCATTCGCGTTGCACCACCTACCATCACCAACTCATCCAAATCACTCACGCGCAACCTTGCATCACGCAGAGCTCTCTCAATCGGAGTTCTCAATCGATCTAATAACCCTTTGCATGCTGCCTCGTACTCATCCAAATGTATCAATGCTGACTTCTGCACACCGTCTATAATCACGTCCAAAGTAATCTGTGGCTGTTCACTAAAACTACGTTTAGCATTTTCTGCAACAAATCGTATGGCGGATAGAGTGGATGGATTTTGTTTTTGTGCATAACTCAGAGAGGCTTTTTCAGCAAATAAGCTCACTAGAACTTGAGTAAAATCATCTCCGCCTAAAAAGCTATCTCCTCCGGTAGCTCGAACCTCCATAATTCCATCAAATTTTTCGAGAATTGAGACGTCAAAAGTACCTCCTCCCAAATCAAAAATTAAAAACTTGGCTGCAGCCTCATAATCCTGAATGCCATGAAAAAGCGCAGCAGCAGTAGGCTCATTGATAAGTCGAAGTACATTTAAACCTGCCAATTGCCCTGCTAGCTTTGTTGCTTTTCGCTGGTTATCATTAAAATAAGCTGGTACTGAAATTACTACATCTTTAACTTCCACTCCAAGATAAGCTTCAGCATCTGATTTTAAGGCACGTAAGACCAGCGCGGATAAGTCTTCTGGCTTGTATTCCCTTGCACCCAATTTTATTGATTGTTTGGTTCCCATGAGGCGTTTAAATGAATGTGCAGTCAAATTGGGAAATTTATATAGTCTCTCACGAGCAGCGGCACCAATAAAAACAGTCCCAGTATCATCGACGCCTACAACTGAAGGTGTTAAAACTTTTCCCATAGCATTAGGAATCGCTTCTGGCTTTCCATCTTTCAAGTAACAAATGAGGCTGTTAGTAGTACCTAAATCAATCCCAAAAATCATAATCGCGAACCTTAAACCAATTGTTGGTGACTCTCTAATATACGTTGATGCCCTTGCAATCAACACACTCTAAAATTCAGACTTTGCCAAAATAGATTGCTATTCAATAAGACTCTCATACTTTGCCAACACCCTAAATCCTATTCTAGCCATCCAGTTTGTACTTTTTATATTTGTTATAAAAAAATGGAGCCAATTCAATTGGCTCCATATCCTTATTTACATAATAGCTTTTAGTCGACTCTAAAACGGAATATCGTCATCAAAATCGTCAAAATTGCCAGCAGGTTTGCTAGCAGGCTGGAAGGCATTGCGGTTTGCGCCGCCAGCGGCGTTACCGCCCATAGCAGGTTGCTGTTGGCGTGGTGGGGCCTGGTTGTAGTCGTCCATGCCGCCGCCTTGATCCATCTCACCGCCGTCATAGGAGGCGCTGCCGCCTTCACGGCCAGTGCCTAACATTTGCATCTGGTCGGCGACGATTTCGGTGCTGTAGCGGGTGACGCCATCTTTTTCCCATTTACGGGTTTGCAGGCGGCCCTCAATATATACCGGACGGCCTTTTTTCAGGTACTCGCCGGCGATTTCGGCCAAACGGCGGTACATGACGATGTTGTGCCATTCGGTTTTTTCCTGGCGTACGCCGGATTTGTCTTTCCAGTTTTCGGTGGTGGCAATACTGAAGTTAGCCACTGCCTCACCGTTTGGCATGTAGCGCACTTCAGGATCGCGCCCGAGATTGCCCATCAAAATCACTTTGTTGACTGATGCCATGGTGTTACGACTCCCCTATTCGATTCATGATTGCTTGCGACAATGCCGCCTGAAATGCTTTGCTGCGCTGATTTTCCAACTTTACCATGAGCATGGTTTCTGAGGGAATGGCGACGACTTCATAGACGCCTTCCATCGCGCGGATATCTTGCACCAGTTTGGCGGCCTGGGCGTCATTATACCCTGCTTGCAAATGGAACATTTTGGTTTTGACGCTGGGCGGTGCCTGCATGCCGAGTGCGAGCCCAAACCAGATCAGCATGAGGACAGCGCAGAAGACAAACACCGTGCTGCTGCCATAGGCGTGCGAGAGCCAGCCACCGAGGGCGGCGCCTAAAAACATGCCAAAGGACTGCGCGGTGTTGTGCACGCCCATGGCGGTACCTTTGGCGGCAACCGGCGCCATTTTTGAGATGAGTGAAGGCAGCGAGGCCTCAAGGATATTAAACGCTACAAAATAGGAGAACAGGGTGGCGACAATGCCCCACAGGCTGTTGAGGCTGAACATGAAGGCGATTTGCGTGAACAGCATGAGGCCGACAGCGCTGATAAACACCGGTTTAAGCTTGGCTTTTTTCTCGGCATAAATAATGGCGGGCACCATTAAGACGAATGAAATCAGCAGCACTGGTAAATAAATTTTCCAGTGGGTATTTTCGTTCATGCCGGTGCTGTGCTTGATGGCAAACGGCACCACCATGAACATGGCCATTTGCGCCCCATGTAAGCAAAACGTGCCAAAGTTCAAGCGCAGCAATTGCTTATCGCGTAATACCTCGCCGATTTTGGCGGGCACCGCCTGGGCATCGGAGTGAAAGTGCGCATGCAAGGGCTCTGGCACGGCAAACTTAACCACGCCGATGGCGAGAATGGCCAGCACGGCGGTGAGCCAGAAAATGCCTGGCACGCCTATCCATTGGTTGAGGATGGGGCCCGCCACCAGTGACACGGCAAAGGTCACGCCTATCGTCGCGCCTATCATGGCCATGGCTTGGGTACGGTGCTCTTCGCGGGTGGAATCGGCCACCAGCGCAGTGACCACGGCAGAAATGGCACCCGCCCCCTGAATCGCCCGCCCGACAATCACCATGTAAATATCCTGCGCCATCGCGGCGCAGACACTGCCCAGCGCAAACATGACCAAACCAAGATAAATCAGCTTTTTACGGCCGAAACGGTCAGACGCCATGCCAAACGGCAACTGGAAAATGACTTGCATGAAGCCATAGGCGCCCAGGGCGAGACCAATCAGGGTATGGTTATTGCCGCCGCGCAGGGTTTCGGCATAAATGGCAAAAATAGGCAGAATTAAAAACATGCCCAACATTCGTAGCCCGTAGATGGAGGCCAATGCCGCAGTGGCACGGGTTTCCAGCTGGGTCATTTTTTCGGAGAACTGCATGAATCCTTTAAGAAAACTTGGCTTAATTTCAAATAATTGCGTATATTATCAGGTTGGCTGTCTGTTCGTGAAAGTATCATGGAATTTATCAAAATTCGCGGGGCGCGCACCCATAACCTCAAGAACATCAATCTGGATATTCCGCGCAACCAACTGGTTGTGGTCACCGGCCTGTCAGGCTCAGGAAAGTCTTCGCTTGCTTTTGATACCTTGTATGCAGAAGGACAGCGCCGCTACGTCGAAAGTTTATCTGCGTATGCCCGCCAGTTTTTGGCGCGCATGGACAAACCGGATGTGGACCTGATTGAAGGCTTGTCACCGGCCATCTCCATCGAACAAAAATCGACCTCACACAACCCGCGTTCCACCGTCGGCACCGTCACTGAAATCCACGACTATCTGCGTTTGCTGTATGCACGTGCCGGGGACCCGGAGTGCCCAGAGCATGGCATCAAGCTTGAGGCACAAACCGTGAGCCAGATGGTGGACAGTGTGCTCAAGTTGCCGGAAGACACCAAACTGATGATTTTGGCGCCGGTCGTCTCTAACCGTAAAGGCGAGCAGCTGGATTTGTTTGACACGCTCAAGGCCCAAGGTTTTGTGCGCTTGCGCATTGATGGCAAGATCTACGAAATGGATAGCCTGCCGCAACTGGCGAAAACCACCAAGCATAGTGTAGACGTGGTCGTCGACCGCCTTAAAGTGCGCGAAGACATGAAGCAACGGATTGCTGAATCCTTTGAAACCGCATTGCGACTGGCAGATGGCAAAGCGGTCGCGCTGGAGATGGATAGCGAAAAAGAACACCTGTTCTCTGCCAAGTTCTCCTGCCCGGTGTGTGACTACTCACTGGCCGAACTCGAGCCGCGTTTATTCAGCTTTAACAACCCGATGGGCGCTTGCCCAAAATGCGATGGCCTGGGTCAGGTCACGTTTTTTGATCCCAAGCGCGTGGTGGCTTTTCCGCATTTATCACTGGCCAGTGGTGCGATTAAAGGCTGGGACAAGCGCAACCAGTTTTACTTTCAGATGCTGGCCAGCCTGAGCCAGCATTATGACTTTGACCTGGAAGCACCGTTTGAGACGCTGCCGGAAGAGACCCAGCAAATTCTGCTGTATGGTTCTGGCCGCGAACAAATCGCCTTTAAATACCTCAATGAGCGTGGCACCTTCTTTAGCAAGTCGCATACCTTTGAGGGCATTATCAATAACCTGCAACGCCGTTATCGCGAGAGTGACTCGACTGCGGTGCGCGATGAGCTGGCAAAATATATCAATGCCACTGCCTGCCCGGATTGTGGCGGCACGCGTTTGCGCAAAGAGGCTCGCCACGTCAAGGTCGGCGAAAGAAACATTCACCAGATTTGCGAAGTGCCGCTCAAACAGGCGCTCAATTTCTTTGAAACACTGCAACTGAGCGGGCAAAAGCTGGCCATTGCCGACAAGATCGTCAAGGAGATCGAAAGCCGCCTCAAGTTTTTAACCAATGTCGGTCTGGACTACTTGTCGCTGTCGCGCTCGGCAGAAACCCTGTCTGGCGGCGAAGCGCAGCGTATCCGCCTGGCCTCGCAAATCGGCAGCGGCCTGACTGGCGTCATGTATGTGCTGGATGAGCCTTCCATCGGCTTGCACCAGCGCGACAATGACCGCCTGCTGGAAACCCTCAAGCGCCTGCGCGACATTGGCAATAGCGTGATTGTGGTCGAACATGACCAGGATGCCATCCAACTGGCAGATTTTATTGTCGACATTGGCCCCGGTGCGGGCGAGCATGGCGGCAATATTGTGTCGTTTGGCACCCCGGCCCAGATTGAAGCCGACCCCAACTCATTGACCGGGCAATACATCAGCGGCAAAAAACAGATTACCTTCAAGCTGCCGCGCACACAGCCAGACCCCAAGCGCATGATCAAACTCAATGGCGCCAGCGGGAACAACCTCAAAGACGTCAGTATTGAGATTCCGGTCGGCCTGCTGACTTGCGTCACGGGCGTTTCCGGCAGCGGCAAATCGACGCTGATCAACGACACGCTTTACCGCGTGGTCGCCGCGCACCTGTACGGCAGCAGCACCGAACCTGCCGCGCACCAGAGCATTGAAGGCCTGGAGTTTTTTGACAAGGTGGTCGATGTTGACCAAAGCCCGATTGGCCGCACACCGCGCTCCAACCCGGCGACGTATACCGGCTTGTTTACGCCAATCCGTGACTTGTTTGCCAGCGTGCCGGAAAGCCGCGCGCGCGGCTATGGTCCGGGCCGCTACTCGTTTAACGTCAAGGGCGGCCGTTGCGAAGCCTGCCAGGGCGATGGCGTGATCCGTGTGGAAATGCACTTTTTGCCAGATGTGTATGTGCCTTGCGACGTCTGCAAAGGCCAGCGCTATAACCGCGAAACGCTGGAAATCCAGTTCAAGGGCAAAAACATCCACGAAGTGCTGGCCATGACGGTGGAACAAGCGCACCAGTTCTTTAATGCACAGCCGGTGATTGAACGCAAACTGAAAACCTTGCTGGACGTGGGCCTGGGCTATATCACGCTGGGGCAATCAGCCACCACGCTGTCTGGCGGTGAAGCACAACGGGTCAAACTGGCGCTGGAACTCAGCAAACGCGACACCGGCCGCACGCTGTATATCCTCGATGAACCCACCACCGGTTTGCACTTTGCGGATATCCAGTTATTGCTGGACGTGATTCACCGTTTGCGTGACGCGGGCAATACCGTGGTCATCATTGAACACAATCTGGACGTGATCAAAACCGCCGACTGGCTGATCGACATGGGCCCTGAAGGCGGTGATGGCGGGGGCGTGGTGGTCGGTGTCGGTACGCCGGAAACACTGGCAGAAAACAGCGCCAGCTACACGGGCCGCTACCTGATTCCGCTGTTAAAACAGCTGAAACCCTGATTTTATCCTCGTGCTTAACCAGCCAGGCCTGCAATTGCACGCCTGGCTTTTTTCTATGCCTCGGCGTCTTTGGGGTGGTATGCATCTTGCTATCTTTAAGACACATAACAGTAAAAAATTCTTTTTAATCCAGATAGATAGCTGAGGTTATCCAAAAAGTGCAGCCACTATCCGGATACTGCAGATCCTCAGGCCAGAGGGAAGAGAGAGGCGCACCATGACTGTGTTAGGCAGCACTATATTGGAGCAAAGCAGACTGGATCAATCCAGCCGGACGGACCACCGTGTGTCGTCCCTGATTGCTCAGCTGGAAACGACATTATTTAATGACGATAATCGGCTGTTTTGTTCGTCGGACATGGACGAAGTACAACAGACCGTAGGCGATATTTTCAAGCCTCACCGCCTGAAAATCCGCGACCGCCGTGAGCATGGCATTGCCAGCATGCATCATGTGCGTCAGGGCGCCTTGTCGTTAAACCGCTTGCAGTACCAGCATGAAGTGGTGATAGACCCTGACCGCCTCAATGATTTTTTTCTAGTGCATATCCCGATGAATGGCAGTTCCACCATCCGCTGTGGCAATCACCGCTTTGTGTCTACCCCCGAGAATGCCTCGCTGGTGTCACCGACCTTGCCGCTCGAAATTGAATGGGAAGCCGGCAGTGCAGACATCATTTTGCGCATTGAACGCGCCCGCCTTGACAAGCACTGTGCGCAGCATCTGGGCATGCCGCAGCTGGAAAAACCGCTGGAGTTTCATCCTGACTTGCAACTGCAAACGCCAGCCGGACAATATTTTTTAAGGCTGGTGAGCATGCTGGCCGACAACATGCAGAGCCCGTATCCGCAGTTAAATGAACCCATCGTATTTGAGCAGTTCGAATCCACCCTGTTTAATGCCCTGCTGTATGGCCAACCCCACAATCTGTGTATGAAAGCCCCAATTACCAATATTGCGCCGTTCTACATCAAGCGGGTTGAAGACTATATTCATGCCCATACTGCCGACAGCATGACCATAGAATCCCTGGCGGCGATTGCCGGGGTCAGCGCCCGCACCTTGTTCGCGGGCTTTCAGCGTTATCGTGGCTTGAGCCCGATGGATTACCTGCGGCAAGTGCGGCTGGACCGCGTGCGCGAGATGCTGTTATCGGAAAAAACGGCACACCTGTCAGTGACTGAAATCGCCATGCAATGGGGCTTTAACCACATGGGCAGGTTTGCGATTGATTATAAAAAACGCTTTGGCGAATCGCCTTCTGCCAGCCGCCGGTTTGGGCAGGGGCATTGATGCTCAGTGAGCAGTAGCCATCATCAGACCTTATGGCTAGCCCTAAGTCCAACGATGGCTCAACGGATGGCTTAAGTCATACGATGGCGCATCACAGCATAATGTGTTGAAGCCTTGCGGATGGCACCGTGTGTCGCGCTTTTTGCCAGCGTAATGGCTGGTTAACCAGCGCGACACACGTGGTTATGCGGCCTGTCGACGGTCGGCCTGCGAATAGAAGGCATCGGCAAAAAATGCCGTAGGTGCCAGGCCTTGTGCGACAAAGCGCTGGTTGGCAGTGGCCACCATCGCTGGCGAGCCGCAGGCATAGACCTCAAATGGCTGTAAGTCTGGCCAGTCTTGCAATACCGCATCCGTGACATAGCCTTGCCGCCCCTGCCAGGACGTCGCGGTGGCTGCCGATAATACCGGCACGTAATGAAACCAGGGGTAGCGGGTGGCCAGATCCAGGCATTGGCTATGCTGGTACAAGTCCGGCAAGGTGCGGCCGCCCCAATACAAGGTGACGGGGACCCCGTTGCCTGCAGCAATCAGCGCCTCCAGCATGGCCTTGACCGGGGCAAAGCCGGTGCCGGTCGCGACCATGATTTTTGGCTTCTGTGTTGCCTGCAGCGTGAATTGCCCATGCGGACCATCAATCGACAGCGGCGTGCCCGGTGCGAGTTGATGAAACAGCTGATCGGTAAACAAGCCACCAGGCAGATGACGGATATGCAACTCCAGCGCATTGGCCGTGACTTGGGCCAAAGAATAACTGCGGCGCTGGTCGCCGAGCAGGATATCGATATATTGACCGGGCTGGTAAGCAAAACGGTGCGCAGCTGGCAGTTGCATCCGCACCAGCGCCACATCCGGCGCCACCTTGTCCAGGCTGGTCAACACCACCTCCACCGCCGTAGGTTTGGCAGTGGCTGGCGCGGCATCCGCCTCTACAGCCACCTGCACCCTGCCCTCATGTATCCTAAGTGGGAAGCTGCGCACCGCCTCGGTTACTGGCGCGCATTTGGCGGCCCCGGTACGGATATCAAACAAGCCCTGATGCAAAGGACACTCGACACAGCCACCTTCCACATAGCCTTCAGATAGCCGCGCCACACCATGGGTACACAAATCATGCAAAGCGAATAACTGATCCTCAAGCCGGAAAATGGCAAGCTGCATGCCACCTGCCTCCACGGCAACTGGTTCATCATCGCTAAAGTCTTCGACGGCGCCAATGTCTGTCCAGCGGTGTAAATGAACGGTACTCATATCGGCGTCGCCAGCAAGGTTTGTACACGTGAGGTGTCATACACCACCTGCCGCCGCTTGAAGCGCCAGCCCTGGTCGGTGCGCACAATCTGGTCGATGTAGCGACCCGTCTGGTAGACATGCGATTCGCCATTTTGCAGCGTTTGCACCACCACATAGCTGGATTCTGCCTGTACCTCATCGGCACTGCTGGCTTGCAACACCAGGCCAGAGGTCATGTGGCGGTAAGTATGGCTCTCAAAAATATTGGCATGGCGCAATGAGGTGACGCGGTCTTCGAGCATATTGCGGTTATCAAAATAAATCATGCCTATGGGCAAGCCCGCATCAAAATTTTCTTTGGGCACAATGCTGTAGTGGCAGTCTTCGGTAAAAAACTGTGGCCAGCGCTCCAGCTGATCGTTATCCAGCGCCGCAATATAGGCCTGCTGTAACTGTTGCACTTCAAACCAGGTTTGTAATTCTTGCATGCTGTCCTCCTTAAAAACCCATGAGCTGCTGATAGCCGACCCAGAAGCGTCTGATCAGGCTTTCGGTGATCAGCGTGTCTTGCTGGTCTGGCTGGTCTTTGCTCATTTCAATCACCGAGCAGGCATCGCCATCACGCACGGTGCCACGTTGCACCAGCTCGGTCGCCTCGGTGTCTTCCATCGAGATATACCCTGCCGGGCCAACCAGATTGGCCTGTTTGAGCCGCATGGCGCGCAATTCCGGCGTGTCATCCACATAGCCAAAAAAGTGGAAAATCAGCTCGAAATTGTTGGGGCCTTTGGCCAGCAACTGCCGCGCCACCAGCGTATTGTGGATTTGCTGTACGACCAATTGCGGGAAAATCGGCTGGATATGGTTGGTGGTCAGCTCTTCATACTCCTGTATCTGTCCGAGCAGGCTGTCATCCTTGAGCTGAAAGCCTTCATCAAACGAACGGATGGCCTGCGCTTTATACGCCTCGGCGGTTTGCACCTCGTTTTTGGTTGCGGTGATGATGCTATGCAAGCCATGGGTGGCATCCGGGATCGAACGCGCCTTCATGCCGACACGGAAAATATTGAAGGTGGTATGAAACAGGTGCAGCAAACTGGCGTGATAAGGATCTTTGACGTTTTCCAGATACAGTTTCCAGTTAGATTTGGAGTATTGGCGGGTGCAGCCCAGATACTCGATCGGCTTGTGGAAAATACGGTCTATCCACGGCAGCATTTCAGGACCAATATAGTCAGGCAAAGGCACCACCGTGTCGCTAAAGGTGGCAAACACCAGGCCTTTATAGCTGTCTACCCGCAGCTGCTTGAGACCGTGCTCTTTCGGGTTAAAGTCTTTGGGCATGCCAGACATGCCTTTTTGCCCACGGCGAAACGGCACACCCTGCAAATTGCCCTCACAGTCAAAACTCCACTGGTGATACACACAGGTATGCTCACTGGCATTGCCGCGCGCCTGACGGCAGACTTGTGCGCCGCGGTGCGCACAGCGGTTCACCCAGGCGGCCAGTCCGCCTTCTTTGGTGCGGGTCATCACCACCGGCGTATCCCCAACAAACGTGCTTTTAAAGTCGCCGGGGTTGGGGATTTCGGCTTCCAGCCCGAGAAAACTCCAGGTCGGCCCGCGAAAGATGCGTTCTTGCTCCAGCTCATACACTGCTTGCGAGCTGAACACGGCGTAGGGAATACGTGAACCGTCATCGGTGGGAAACTTGAGCAAGGGCTCACCAGACTGGGACTTGCCAGCATGGAACTGGACGGCTTGTGCTTGAATAGCGTTCATATTGACCTCGAATCCTTAAAAGTGATGCACAAAACGCAGGTTGTAACGTTCACCTTCGGTACGGTTTTTCACCGCCATTTCATCGTAGAAGTTAAACATCAGATGATCCTGCTTGGAAAAGCTGTACATGCCCCCCACGCCCAGTGCCAATACCTGCTCGCGACGCCCAGACACGTCATGACCGTTCATTTGAGTATCGGTCGTTTGCTTGAGGTAGTAACCGTTAACGCCCAAGCGCAATTGCGGCGTAAAGGCATACTCCATGGCAAAGTTGGTATGAAACGCCTGCCCTGCACGCGTGCTGCTGGCGCCCAGTGCCTGAAACCCTCGGTTGGGATCATCATTTTTGCCGTTCCACAAATAGTGGGCACGCACAGAGGCGGTCCATTCTGGCGTGAAAAAATAAGTGCCTGACCAGTAAGGGTTGAACGACCAGGCATTGCTGCCCGGGTTGATTTCGCGGTTAGCACTGTATTCGCCCGTGGGCAAAATAAACTGTAATTCAACGCGCTGCATGAATTTGGGCCCTTTTTCGCCCATGACAATAGGCCACTGCAGGAAGGGGCCGACCAGTAAATCGCCTACGCCACTGTCACCCGCTTTGGGGAACGCATTGGAGGCGGCGCCATAACTGGTATGCGGACTGACCACGGGCACAATCACATCCATGCCCAGATTAGCCCCGGCGACTTCGATATCCGAGATATACAGTACTTGCGACAGACTGACGGTGACATCCACTTTGGGGTTAGGCAAGCCTAGACTATTGCCCGCGTTATCCTTGAACTTGTCGGCATGGTATTGCTGCACGTATTGGCTGAAATACCAGCCATTGCCTGCGGGCGGGGCACCATCCAGAAAGCTGGTGAACCCAAGGTTGATTGGGGGCAAATCGTAGGCGTGGGCAAGCATGGGTAAGCTGGTGGTGGCCAGTGCCAGCCCCAGTGTGGCAAGGGGTTTACTGCCAGAGGAGAGGAGGTTCATCGAGGGGTTCCTTTCAGAGTGAGATTCAATCGTTTAAAAAATCTGGGTATAAATATCAATCCGCCAGCTTGGGAATGGCGGGCTCTGCCTGCTCGGGACCCATCGCGCTGTAGCCGCCATCGACGGCATACACGGCGCCCGTGACAAACGAAGCATGGTCAGAACATAAAAACAGCACCACATCGGCGACTTCCTGCGGGTCACCTACGCGTTTCAGGGCATGGAAAGGCGCTGCTACGGCATCGGTTTTGGCGCGGTTGCCGCCCGTCAGCTCGTCCATGACGCGTGACCAGATCCAGCCGGGGGCCACTGCATTGACCCGGATATGGTCACTGGCCAGATCAATCGCCATACTGCGCGTCAGTTGTTCGGTTGCAGCTTTGCTGGCCGGATATAGCCAGCGGCCGGTTTGCGCAGCGCTGGCTGAGATGCTGGAAAAATGCACGATGGCACCACCGCCACGCTGACACATGGCCGCATAGCAAGCCTTGGCCAGCATGACACTGCTCACCAGGTTGACGTTGTAACTGAGCAACCAATCCTCGCGGCTGGCAGCAAAGCCGTTGTCCACATAGCTACAGGCCAGGTTGACCAGAAAATCTACACCGCCAAAGGTGTGTTGCGTGGTCGCCACCAGCTGTTGCAAGGCGGCATCATCGGTAATGTCTGTTTGTAAAAACACAATGTCCGGGCTGATGCCAGCCGCCACCGCCGCCCCACGTGCATCAATATCCACCGCCACCACTTTTGCGCCCGCGGCGTGGAAGGCTTCGACCACGGCCGCACCGATCAGCGTGGCACTGCCGGTGACGATGACGACTTTGTTTGCGATCCCTTTCATGGCACACCTCATGCATTGGCGCTGAGTGACCAGTTGGCCATCAGCGTGTTGGAAGGAAGGTTGGGGTCCAGCAGTTTGCGTGCTTGCTCGACCCCGCAGATGGCTGGAATCAGGGCGGGATCAAGTAGTCCCGCTTGCACCAGCACGCTGGCCTGATCCCAGTAAATATGTTCGTTAAACAGCTTGTCACCACGGAAAGTCACCACCACCAGCATGGGGATTTCAATCCGACGCCCGGTCGGCGGTACATTCGGCAGCAACCAGTCAATCTCGCAGTCGTGCGTAAAACTGAGCACAAACTCATCCACCATGCGGTCTGCACCGACCACGCGTGAAATTGGCGTCATTTGCATGTCTGCCGGGTTATTGTGAATAAAGTGATGCTGATAAAAGCGACGCAGCATGGTGTAGCCGACCCCGCCCGTCATGGTGGGCACATGATTCACATACGGCTGGGCGACCATGGTGGTCATGGTGGCATCGGCATCGCGGGTGGCAAATTCGAGCGCAAAGTGATGATCTGCAATCGCACTTAGGTCATAATCCGGCCCCATGGCTTTACGCAAGGCGCCCAGGGTGCGGCTATATGCCATTTGTGCCGAGGGGGCGTGGTAATGCGCACCACCCAGGCGGGCAAACGCATGATCTACGCCGGCATACACATAGGTCTTCGCCAGCGGCTGTGTGCTGGCTGCAGACAGAATCTCGGCTTGGGCCGCAGGTGGGCAGAAAGCATCCTGCTCGGCGATATGCAGGGTTAACGGGCAACGTAGCGCAGCCATCTGTGGCAAGGCCTGCTCTATGCCTACCCCGTAGTAGCCCACCGCCACATCGGCATCGGTCTGACTGGCCGCCAGATAAGCCAGCTTGCCTCCCAGGCAATAGCCCAGCACACCCACCTTGCCATTGGCCCCTGCCATGCCACGCAGACAGCTGATGGCCAATTGGACATCCTGCATGCCGGTCGCTTCATCAAACTGCTGGTAATAGCCCAACGCGGCCGGCATATCCTCGGCTGCATCGGTCAGGGTAATGCCAGGCTGCAGGCGCCAGTACAAATCTGGCACCAGCACCATATAACCCTCTTCGGCATACAGGTCGGCAATGGCCTGCATATTGGCATTCACGCCAAAAATTTCCTGGCACAACACCAGGCCCGGCCCGCTGCCGGTGGCTGGCAGGGCCAGATAGCCTTTAAAGGCCGGGAATTGCGCGCTGATTTCTATCATTTGTCCCATTTTTCGTCTCGCTTGCTCGGTTGAAGGGTGGGAAGGCAAGTGATCACCTTCGTTGTGGTTGCTACTTTCTCGCAGCGCAGACGGCGGGGCTATCCGCTCCGTGCAGCCACTATCCGCATTGCGCAGCCAAATGCAGTGCGCATGCAGGTTGTTGCCGAACGCGGATAGTGCAGGCAGTTTCTGGATAGTCGGCAAACTTTGCTCGCTCAATACTGCACCCGACGATACAGGGATAGGCCCTGTATGATTTTTTCAGCGCAAAGGAAACCGTATGAATATTGCGATTGTGGGTGCCGGGTTTGCCGGTTTGAGTACAGCAAAAGTGCTGACTGCATTTGGTCACCAGGTCACGGTGTTTGAGAAGGAGGCTGATGTCGGCGGGGTGTGGAGTGCCTCCAGACGCTACCCTAACCTGACCACACAAAATGTGAAGTCCACTTATGCCTTTTCAGATTTCCCCTATCCCAAGCATTACCCTGAGTGGCCGAGTGGCGAGCAGGTGCAGCACTATCTGGATGCCTATACCAAGCAGTTCAATTTTGCACACCTGATCAGCTTGAATACCGAAGTGAAATTGGCCACACCGATTGGTCAAGGCTGGCAACTCACCGTCAAGACCGAAGGCAAAGCAGAGGAAACGCGACATTTTGATTTTTTAATTGTCTGTAACGGAATTTTTTCGCAGCCCATGATCCCGGACTATCCGGGTGCAGCCGTATTTACCGCCGCAGGTGGCCGTATTTGCCACACCAGCGAGTTCAAGGAGCTTGCAGATGCCAAAGGCAAACATGTGCTGATTGTCGGCTACGGAAAATCTTCTACCGATGTGGCACAAGCGGTTTGCCAGCAAGCGGCGAGTACTACGGTGGTGGCCAGACATTTGATCTGGAAAGTGCCCAAACGACTCATGAATGTGCTCAATTACAAATACCTGTTTTTGACGCGCATGGGCGAAGGCTTGTTTAAATATATCCGCCTTAAAGGCATAGAGCGCTTTTTGCACGGCATCGGCAAACCGATCCGTAACAGCATGCTGAATCAGGTGCAGTGGGTCATCAACCGCCAATGCCGCCTCGAAAAACTGGGCCTCAAGCCTGACCAACCACTAGAATCGATTGCGCGCAGTACCGTCAGCCTGGTCACCGAAGGTTTCTTTGAAAGCGTGGAAGCGGGTCATATTGACGTTGCCAAACAAAACAGCATCACAGGATTTAGCATTGAGCATGGCGTGCGTTATGCACATTTAACCGATGGCCGCCGTTTGCCAGCCGACATTGTGATTTGCGGGACAGGCTGGCATCAGCGTGTGCCTTTTTTGAACGATGACGTGATGAAACATGTGACCGATGCAGAAGGTAATTTTGTGCTGTACCGGTCGATGGCACCGGTTGGCATGCCAGGTCTGGCGTTTAATGGTTATAACTCTTCATTCTTTAGCCAGCTCAATGCCGAAGTAGGCGCTTACTGGCTGGCCGACTGGATTGGTGGAAAGATGAAGTTGCCGACCGCAGAAGCACAACGCAGCACAATCAAGGAACGTCTGGCATGGATGGAAGCGCGTACAGAAGGCAAACACTCTAAAGGCACCAATATCATTCCGTTCTCACTGCATCATATTGACGAGTTGTTATCGGACATGCGCCTGCCGCTGGGCGTCGCGACCCGCTTCAAGCAGTGGTTTTTACCGATTGATCCGGCGGATTTTCAGTATTTGCACAAGGCCCTGCTGCAACGCCATCAGCCTCATGCTGCACAGAAGATGCCGGTACAGACCAAAACCGTTTGAAGGGCGTAGCCTCCGCCGCGCACAGGCGGAGGTCTTGAAAAGGAGTGTCTTATGATGACGTGTATTATGCTGGTGAACGCTGAGCGCCAACAAATGGCCACGGTGGCGGAAACCCTGGCATCATTAGCGCAAGTGACAGAAGTCTATTCAGTGAGTGGTCAATATGACCTGGTGGCCGTCATACAAGTCACCGGGCCCGAGGCACTCTCGGCACTGGTGAACCACCAACTGGCTGCCATCAACGGCATTGTGAGAACCGAAACCATGCTATCACTGCGCACGTACCGCAAACAGGATCTGGACGCCATGTTTGATATCGGGTCCAGTTAATACCGGCCACCTACTGAAGTTTGGTGAGGTAAGCGTGGATGCGTTCAAAAAAATACGGCCAGTTACCTGGCCGTTACCTCACACCCTTGTAAAACATCTCGCTGTCAAAGGCTAAGGTCAACATGCAACCTGCCTGACGGTGCATCTGCATACACCGCCGATGGAAATGATGTATCAAATCCATTGATAGCAAACATTGTATGCAGGCGTGTTTCACGTTCATGCCTAAATCAGGCCCGTAAAATCAGGGTATTTTGACCAATCGCATGCGCGCCTGAATGGTAGCGGTGTGGCGATTTAAATAGCGGGTACTGCGGTGCAGATCATAAAAACGCGGGTTAGGAATCATGGCCGCCAAGCGCGCCGCTTGGGCGGGTGCCAGACTGGCGGCCGAAGCGTGAAAGTAATGCTTGGCCGCCGCTTGTGCACCGAACACGCCCTCGCCCCACTCAATCACGTTCAGGTAGATTTCCAGAATCCGGCGCTTGGTCATGAGCTTTTCCAGCATAAAGGTAATCACCGCTTCTTGTGCTTTGCGCCAGGGCGTGCGATGCCCGGATAAAAACAAATTCTTGGCCAGTTGCTGGCTAATGGTGGAGCCGCCAGCGACGATTTTGCCCTTCTTGAGGTTTTTCTCAAAAGCGGTTTCGATCCCGACCCAGTCAAAGCCTTCATGGTCAACGAATTTGCTATCCTCCGCCGCAATCACTGCGCGTTTTAAATGGTTGCTAATCTTGGCGTAAGGCACCCACTGCTGCTGTATGGTGGCTTCGGGATGGCTTTCTTGCATCAGTTCCAGCCGCGCCTGCATGAAGGCAGTGGCGTCCGGATTGTGATCTACCCACCACAAAATATGGCCGAGTATCCAAACCTGATATAACAAGGCCCAGAGTAAAAACAGGGCAAAAAACAGCTTGATGCTTTGTTTCATGACTGAAAGAAGATTAGCGGAATGTCTGAATCACTGGGGCCGTGTCAGGACGCAATCCATGCCAGATAAAAAACGCTTCTGCCGCCTGCTCGATGAGCATACCCAAGCCATCTGCCACCTGTGCACCTGCGGTACGCGCCTGCTGCATAAACGGCGTCTCCCGGCCGTACATCATGTCGTAAGCCAGGGTATGCGTGCCAAAGACATCCGATGGAAGCTGTAACGGTGTCTCAGACAATCCCGCAGAAGTGGCATTAATGACCACATCATAGGTCTCGGTGAGTGCTGCAAACGTGGTCACGGCCAGCAAGACGCCACATTGCCCCCCCGCGTCCGCAAACTTATCCAGCATGGCTTGCGCCTTGTCCTGTGTGCGGTTAGCAATGGTCAATTGCGCCGGGCCTTGTGCAATCAACGGCAGCATCACACCTTGCGCAGCGCCGCCTGCGCCCAGCAACAAGATTTTTTTTGCGGCCAGAGCCGTCTGGTGATGTTTGAGAATGTCATTGACCAGCCCACAGCCATCAGTATTGTCGCCCTGAATCTGCGTTTGGCCAAAACTGAGGGTGTTCACTGCCCCAGCCGCCTGCGCGCGTTCAGATAAAGTCTGGCTTAAGTCATAGGCTTCAAATTTGAATGGTACCGTGACATTTGCACCCACATACCCTTGTTGCTGCAATTGCTGCACCGTGGACGCAAAGCCATCCAGAGGTGCCAACACCTTTTCGTAAACAATCGTCTTGCCAAATTGCTGCGCAAATGCCTGGTGAATCAACGGCGATTTGCTGTGCGCAATCGGGTGTCCAATGACTGCGTATTTTTCAACCGACATAGCAAGATCACCTAGTTGGACCAGGGCAAGCCTGCATGTTTCCAGCCATTGATCAGGGTTCTTTGCTTGGCCTCATTCGCTTCGCCTTCAAAGCCTTCGAGCATATTGTAAGCGTTGGGATATCCGAGTTTTTGCGCCAGCAAGGCAGCATTATGGCTGCGGCCACCCGTGCGGCACATAAATACAACGGTGCGCGCAGGATCAACCAGCGCCTGTAGCTGATCGGCAAACTCAGGATTGGCAATCATGCCTGGATAAAACGCCCATTCCAGATGGGCTGCCATCGGCACGCGCCCAACCAACTCCAACTCGGCACGTGAGCGCACATCCACCAACACCGCATTTTGATATTGGCTAATCAGCGCATACGCCTCCTGGGGCGTCATCGCGCCGGCATACGGCAAACCATTTTGCTGAGCACGCTGAGCGGCTTGTTGCAAGATTTTCTCAACACTTTCCAAAGGACACCTTCGTTCTTTTAATAAGCTAGTCAAACCGCGAGTATACCTGTGAAAGTCACGCAAGCGCATGAAGCACCATTTTTGTGCTCAATTTGTTGTTGAGCACATTTTTGGTGCGCATTGATTTTGCTTTTTTATGTCAGATATCTCATATCCATGCAAAATGCCTGTTTTTGGGTGGCATGCTTCCTGCTACTATTACATCCTAAGATTCAATGGAATTCGTAAACCAAAAATTCCACATATCTATTTGTTTTGCTAGTTTGTGTTTTTATATTTGCTCACGTTCCGGGACATCCGCAACATGTCCCTTTTTTGCGTGCGCAAGTTGAATCATTTTAGATCTTGATCACTGAGGAGAATGTAATGTCCGTTGCAAACGTAATGAAACTGGTTGCGGAAAACGACATCAAATTTGTTGATTTCCGTTTTACCGACACCAGAGGTAAAGAGCAGCACGTGACCGTGCCAGTGTCTGCCTTCGACGAAGATAAATTTACCGAAGGTCACGCCTTTGATGGTTCTTCCATTGCTGGCTGGAAAGGCATTCAAGCCTCTGACATGCAATTGATGCCTGATGCAAGCACCGCATTCATCGATCCATTTTTTGACGAACCAACCTTGGTTCTGACCTGCGACGTAGTAGACCCTACTGATGGTAAAGGCTATGACCGTGACCCACGCTCCCTGGCAAAACGCGCTGAAGCCTACCTGAAATCCAGCGGCCTGGGTGACACTGCTTATTTTGGTCCAGAGCCAGAGTTCTTCATTTTTGACAGCGTACAATGGGATGCCACCATGGGTGGTAGCTTTGTGAAAATCAACTCCGAAGAGGCCGCTTGGTCCTCAGGTGAAAAATTCGAGGGCGGCAACACTGGCCACCGTCCAGGCGTTAAAGGCGGCTACTTCCCAGTGCCTCCTGTCGATTCATTGCACGACATCCGCTCTGCCATGGTCATGACTTTGGAAGAACTGGGTGTGCCTGTTGAAGTGCACCACCACGAAGTGGCAACAGCCGGTCAATGTGAAATCGGTACTAAGTTTGCGACCTTGGTACAACGTGCTGACTGGACACAAATCCTGAAATACGTAGTGACTAACACAGCCCATGCTTATGGTAAAACAGCCACATTTATGCCAAAACCAATGTTTGGCGATAACGGCTCTGGTATGCACGTTCACCAATCCGTTTGGAAAGATGGTAAAAACCTGTTTGCAGGCAATGGTTATGCTGGCCTGAGCGATTTCGCTCTGTACTACATCGGCGGCATCATCAAGCATGCGCGCGCACTGAATGCGATTACCAACCCAGGTACTAACTCCTACAAGCGCTTGGTACCGCATTACGAAGCACCAGTCAAACTGGCTTACTCCGCTAAAAACCGTTCTGCTGCGATTCGTATTCCGTTCGTGCATTCTGATAAAGCCCGTCGTGTTGAAGCGCGCTTCCCAGACCCGATTGCTAACCCATACTTGGCTTTCTCAGCCCTGTTAATGGCTGGTCTGGATGGCGTTCAGAACAAGATTCACCCAGGTGAACCAGCGACTAAAGACTTGTACCATCTGCCACCAGAAGAAGATGCATTGATCCCAACGGTATGTTCATCTCTGGAACAAGCATTGGAGTATCTGGATAAAGACCGCGAGTTCTTAACACGCGGCGGCGTTTTCTCAGACGACTGGATTGATGCATACATTGCATTGAAAATGGAAGAAGTCACTAAACTGCGCCAAACACCACACCCAGTGGAATTTGGTCTGTACTACTCTTGCTAATCACAAGAGCACGCACTAAAACAGGGCAGCCCAGGCTGCCCTGTTTTTTTATGTGCGCGCTGTTCCGTCAACGTTTTTAGGCGAGCAGACGTTGATACCCTCAACGATCTACTCTAAACTATTGCCATGAAAAGACTTTTTTACATTTGCACCTTCGCGCTCATGTGCAACCAAAGCTGGGCAGATATTTACAAATATACCGACAGTAACGGCGTCACCACCTATACCAATATCAAACCCGAAGGCAAAAGCAAGGCAGAGCTCATTATTAGTGGGCCCAGAACCGCAGAGCCTCCACCCCCTGCCAGAGAGAAAAAAGCCAATGTCAAAACACCCTCTCCGGCCGATTTTCCCAAAGTCGATAATCAGACACAAAATCAACGCGACCAAAAGCGGCGAGAGCTATTAATGAACGAGCTTTCTCAAGAAAAACAAGCACTTGAGAATGCTCGCCTGTTATATGAAGAAGCCCAGAACACGCCAGAAGTCTACAGAGGCGCGAATGGAAAAACGTTTAGAAACGTCGCCAAATATGAGGAAAAGCTGCGCGTCATTGAGGCCGAAATTCAGGCGCATGAGCGTAATATCGAGCTGTTAAATAAAGAGCTCAATCTTTAAATGCACCATTTTGGGAGTTTTCTCAATCATTTTTGCGTTGTGCACAAGAATTGGCTTGGGTTTTGCTTTAAAACAGGGCGTGATTCACTCTTTTTAACAAGCTCAGGACATGGTACAGAAATCTCCCAACGGCTTTAGTGGTTTAGAGCATATTGCCACGGCAGTCATTTTGCTTAATAACCAACTAGAAGTTACTTACGCCAACTCCAGCGCCGAGATTCTGTTTGCATTTAGTGCCAACCAGATTCAAGGGGCGCATATCCATGACGTGTTTGTGAATTGCGAAATTTTGCAAATGGCCGTGACCAACGCCATTGAAACACAGAGCCCATATCGTGAGCATGAGTTTGCACTGACCACCCAACGCGGCCATACAACGGCCGTGACCTGCACAGCCACCCCTATTTCAGCCGCGTTCAACCAAACGCCGGAAGACATGCTGATTCTGGAGTTTGTGCAAATGGATCAGCAATTGCGTATTGCGCGTGAAGAGCGCATGCTGATACAGCAGCAAGCCAATTCTGAACTGCTGCGAAATCTGGCACATGAAATCCGCAACCCGCTAGGCGGCTTGCGTGGTGCGGCACAATTGCTTGAGTTTGAGTTGCCGCAACCCAGCCTAAAAGAATATACCCAGGTGATTATCAAAGAGGCTGACAGACTACATAGCCTCATGGACAGACTGCTGGCACCTCACCGCGTGCCAAAATATGAGCCCACCAATATTCATGAAGTGCTGGAGCGCGTACGCAGCCTGTTACTGGCAGAATCGCCTAACCATATCCGCGTGATCCGCGACTACGATACCAGCTTGCCGGAGCTCATTGGCGATCGCGAGAAACTGATCCAAGCCGTGCTCAATATTGCGCGTAATGCGGCACAAGCGATGCAACAGCATCAGACCGAAGGCGCGAGCATTACTTTCCGCACGCGTGCTGAGCGCCAAATTACGCTAGCCAGAAAACGTTACCGTGTCGGGATTCATTTAGAGATTATTGATAACGGCCCAGGCATCCCTGCCGGCATCAAAGAACGCATTTTCTACCCGCTGGTATCTGGTCGCGAAGGCGGCACAGGCTTGGGCCTTGCGCTGGCGCAAACCTTTATCACCCAACACCATGGCATGATCGACTGTGATTCACAGCCGGGTAAAACCATCTTCCATATATTGCTACCTATTGAAAGTACGCAATTAAAATCATCAGTACAATAATTCACGAGAAACAGCTATGAAGCCAATCTGGATCCTAGACGACGACAAATCCATCCGCTGGGTGTTTGAAAAAGCACTCGCCCGCACGGACTTTGATTTCAAAACATTTTCATCCCCGGCAGAAGCCCTCAACGCTTTAAATCGTGAACAACCCCAAGTCATTGTCAGTGACATCCGCATGCCGAATGGCTCGGGCCTGGACTTTTTATCCGAGGTAAAGCAGCGCTTTCCCGAGATTCCCGTCATTATCATGACCGCCTACTCAGACCTCGAAAGTGCTGTCGCCGCCTTTCAGGGTGGCGCGTTTGAGTATCTGGCCAAACCGTTTGATGTAGACCAAGCCATCGAAATTATCAAACGTGCCGTTGAAGAAAGCATGCGTCAATCTGTCGAGGCTGTAGAAGACACCGGCCCCTCGCCAGAAATTATCGGCCAGGCCCCCGCCATGCAAGAGGTTTTCCGTGCCATTGGCCGCCTGAGCCGCTCGCACTCCACCGTGCTCATTAACGGCGAATCCGGCAGCGGTAAAGAACTGGTCGCGAGCGCCCTACATAGACACAGTCCACGGGCTGACAAGCCATTTATCGCCATTAATACCGCAGCCATTCCCAAAGACTTATTAGAATCCGAATTGTTTGGTCATGAACGCGGAGCGTTTACAGGGGCCGCCGCCGCCAGACGGGGCCGCTTTGAACAAGCAGATAACGGCACTTTGTTTCTGGATGAAATCGGCGACATGCCTGCTGACTTGCAAACCAGATTGTTGCGCGTCTTGTCCGACGGCCAGTTTTATCGCGTGGGCGGACATCAACCAATCAAAGTCAATGTACGCGTGATTGCCGCCACTCACCAGGACCTCGAAGAGCGCGTCAAACAAGGTCTGTTCCGTGAAGACTTGTTTCACCGCCTGAACGTCATTCGTCTGCGCTTGCCGCCCTTGCGTGAGCGCAGGGAAGACATACCCTTGCTGACCAAACATTTTCTCGCCCACAGCGCACAGCAATTAGGGGTTGAACCTAAACAGTTATCACAAGCAGCCATTAAATATCTCATGTCAGTTAACTGGAGCGGTAACGTTCGCCAGCTTGAGAACGTCTGCCACTGGCTCACCGTCATGGCGCCAGGTCAAAACGTGGATGTTAATGACTTACCCCCAGAGCTTAAAGAAGATACTGGCAAACATAGTAGCGGAGGCTCCTGGCAAGAAGCGCTAGCCCAAGAAGTCACCGACGCGCTTAATCGCGGAGAAACCAATATCCTGGATGCCAAAACCAAAGAGTTTGAGCGCATCCTGATCACCCGTGCCCTCGCCCACACCGATGGCCGCCGGATTGAAGCCGCCAATCAGTTGGGCATGGGGAGAAATACACTTACTCGCAAGATACAGGAGTTGGGGATTGATGATTAGCAAATTAAATGTGTACTTGCTGACTGCGCCAAAGCGGGAACGAGCTGTGCCGTTGTGCATCAATACTACTGACAAAAAAGACTTGCGCCAGTCGTGAGTCTTTTAATGTCTTCCCAAAAAAGTTATTTGCGGCATGAAAATGTCTGCCTTCATAGAGTATCAAGGTGTTATAAACGTTATTGATTCTCACAATCTCATCAAACATGCTGTGATAAGCGGTATCCATCTTTACAGTACCATCTGCAAAGCGCTTATCATTCACCTTAAGTGCTTTTTCGTATAAAGCCTGATCAAAGCTTTTATTAGGCCTAAATAAAGAAGTCCCGGAATCCAAAGGCGCATCAGGACTTAAATATAACACCGCTGCAAAAACAGCATTCCCATCCGTGTGAATTACACCACGGCCGTATTCTTCACTGACACTCTGAAAGTTGGTCGAAATGGCCCAACGCATATGCTCATATTCCGAGTTATGGAATAACGAGATAATCTTAGTGCTTACCTTCTCAAATAATGGCTTATTGATCACAGATAAGTCTTTGGTTCTTGCGCCAGGAAATACATATGGCACATCCTTTAACTGATGTCGAAATTGATATTTCTGATTAAGTGCAAAAGTGCGCACTGCATCCGGATCTTCGTAGAAATTTTCAACGATTGTTACAGGGTACAAATTCATAATTCACCAACAAGTCTAATCAGCAAAGTTTATAGATAAAAAAACGGCAACCGAAGTTGCCGTTTTTTCTGACTCTAATTTAAGCAGTTAAACTGCAATTAAATTAGAAGAACAGGATAGCACCCAAAGAAACGGTTTTTGCTTTCAAGTCAGTGTCAGCCGCTGTGCGGTTGTTAACTTCATCTTTAGCTTGAGAGTACTCTGCTACCAAGTTCAGGTGTTTTGTCAATGGGTGGTAAGCACCAACTACCCACATATTAGCTTTGATGTCGCTGAATGAATCAACACCGTTGCCATCCAATGTGGACTCACCGTAAGAGGCAGCCAATTTAGTACCTACACCTGGAATAGTGTAAGAACCTTGAACATACCACTGATCGGAATCACGACGTTTACCGTTACGATCGAAACCGTTCAAGAATTGAACTGTCTGACCGATACCCTTACCTTGACCGTAGTAACCAACTAAGCCGAAATCAGCAATTTTCAGGCTTGTACCCAAGTCCCATGCGTAAGCGCGCTCGTTACCAAAGTTTTGTGCAGCAACAGCTGGAACAGCAGTAACAACACCGTTAACGTTAGATACAGTTGCAGCAACTGCAGCAGTGCCTAAGCCGTCAACTTTTTGGCTGATTGCAGAAACCCAAACTTTACCAGCTACGTCACCTGTCCACTCGTAAGAAGCTTTACCTTCGTACGCAGTTTGTGAACCAGCACGGTCAGTTGAACCAACGCTGTTGGTACCTGTACCTGCCAAAGCATTCCAGCCTTGTGTCAAACCTGCAGTAAATTGGAAACCGTTCCAGTTTGGTGATGTGTAAGCAACTTGTGCTTTCCAGTCAGCATACATGTAACCACGACCAATACGACCCAAAGTAGTTGTATTGCCAGCCAAAGAACCAGCAGCAGAGCCAACGCCCAGCAGTGTTTGGTCATTCAAGATAGCGTCTGAAGCGTAGATGCCCAGATCTTTACCCAGCTTGATAGAACCCCATGAAGCATCACCGAATGTCAAGAATGCTTGACGGTTTTCTTGTTGGGAAGATTGTTTACCAGCAGCTGTTGTAGAAGCACCTGGGTTAATGCTGATTGTGAAACCAACATCCAGATCGTTCTGACGTGTTTTACCAGAAACGCTCAGATAGTTTGGCAGCAAACCTGTAGTAATGTTTGCTACGCTATCGCCATTCTGATATTCACCAGCAGCAGAATCATCACCGCTGAAGCTAGTGTGTGTGTAGTAAGCGTTAACAACGCCACCGATGTCCAGAGTCCAGTCACCAGCTGGGATAGTGATGCCAGCTTGTGCGCCAGTAGCGGCAGCGAACAGAGCTGCTGCAACTGCAACGTTCAATTTTGTATTCATACGAATCTCCAAAAATGTTGTTTTCACAACTTGTGTAAGGATATTGCTTTCCAGTAAAGAGCCATTGAATGCTCTTTCTAATAACTCCTGCGGAATCACTTAAAGCATTTCCTGCAAGGTCAGAGCAATTTTTGCAAAAGCGGCCTAGGTGGCGCAAGTGAATACGTCAAATTGCTTAGTCCTAGTTAACGTTGTTGCAGATTTGCAACAATCTAACACCTGCCGGACTAGGGTGTTTTTTTGAATTGCTACCGTTTTTTAGGTGATTTCCCATCAACATCAATATATCTTTCTGCTAGCATAGGAACAATTTGCAGCTTATTTAAATTTACACGTGCGCCTTTATTTAAGTGAAGCGCATCCGCAGGGGAAGAGAATGATTTCGGACATTCAGTTATGTAGTCGCTTTGTAGAGACCTTGGACTGGATATGCCAAGTGCTGATCAGGCATTCTGAGGATTTCAATATTGCCCTGGTTAAAATTGCTTATGGCGATGACAATAGCTTGGGTGAGGCCTACGGCGCGCCTGAGGCCTTGCGTCAACTCTCATCATTAACCCATGATCTGCAAAACTCTTTTAGAAGATCTGACCTGGTAGGCCGGGAAGGGACAGACTTCTGGATTTTGTTTCCTTATACGCGTGTGCAAGATGACGTGTATGAAAAACTGCTTGATGTGCTTGAAAGCTCCAAGCATCAAACATTGAACATCGTAGAGCGTGAAATCGCTATTTTTGAATTGCCGCTGATTTACCAAAAAGCGTTGGTTAAGCCTGACAGAGGGCACGCCTTGTTACAACATCTCAAAAACAATCAGCGGGAATTGGCCAGCCATGTTTTCCGTCTAGCCAATCTCTAAGCTGCAGGCCTACGCATTTAAAAGCGTAATTGTTGAAGCCCTTTGATCAGCGTGCGTATTGGCGTTGGCAAGGCTGCGGCAACAGCATCCGCCAAGGCGAGCCATTGCTGATTGGGCGCTGGTGGCGGGCGTTTCCCCTGTAATAGCAGTGGCTGTGGTGTTATTTCAAGCTTGAAATGTGTAAAGGTATGCCAGAGCACGGGCAATGTTTCCAGTGGCTCCACATCCATGTCGAAGGTAGTTTTTACATGGGGGACGGCAAGCGCACTGGGGGACAACTCAGGCAAACTCCACAAACCGCCCCATATACCATGGTTCGGCCGTCGCTCCAGCAAAATCTCCCCGGCATCTAAAATCATCAATACCGTGGTCTGTTTTTCTGGCAAGGCTTTACGAGGCTTGGGGGCAGGCAGCACATAGACCATTTGTTGCTGATACGCCAGACAACTCGCCTGCATCGGGCAACGATGACAATTTGGTTTGCTACGCGTACACAAGGTCGCACCAAAGTCCATCAACCCTTGCACATAGGCGGGCAAGCCTTGGCTAGGCAACACACTTTCGGCGATTTGCCACAATTTCTTCTCTACTTCTGGTAACCCTGGCCAACCCTCAATAGCATACAGCCTTGCCAATACACGTTTCACATTACCATCAAGAATCGTTTGCCGCTGGTTAAATGCAAACACGCTGATCGCTGCGGCGGTAGAGCGCCCGATGCCTTTTAAAGTTTGGATGGTCTCGAAATCTGTTGGAAAAATACCACAATGCTCACGCATAATGGTTTGGGCGGCATGATGCAGGTTGCGCGCGCGTGAATAGTAGCCAAGCCCGCTCCAATAGCGCATGACTTCATCTTGTTCGGCTTCGGCTAGGCTGGCAATGGTAGGAAAGCGCTGCATGAACCGATCATAATAAGCAATGACCGCCGACACCTGCGTTTGCTGCAACATGATTTCTGAGACCCAAATAGCGTAAGGGTCACGCGTCTGCTGCCATGGCAAATCATGGCGGCCATGCGCCTGCTGCCAGGCGATCAGTTTTTCTGCAAAATCACTCACACTTAAAAGCTTGTCTGCTGGCCCTAAAAATTCAGCAGCTTTTTGAGTGCTTTTTGTTTGAGCTGGTCCACGGGCTTGGCAGGCTCAGTGCTATTACCACCTTCAGGATTGGCAGCCTCGCTACCGCTATTCCCCGGCGTTTTTCCATTCAGCAACCCTTTAAGAGCTTCGGCCTTGTCTCCGCCGATTTTCTCAGTCAAGGCGTCCATAGCCACCGATTTGGCCAGTGCCTGACCTAAAGCCGCCATATCAACACCGAATTTTGGCGCACTAAAACTACCGGTGACCTTCACCGGAATGCCAAGACTGCCTAATTGCTCAGCCTCTTTACCGCCCTGCCCCTTGAGCGAATTCACCAAAGTAGGCTTGGCGAGATAGTTGATCTGTTCTTTGCCTATATCAATATCGCCTTTGCTTTCGCCTTTAGTCAACCGAAAAACCGGTGCCTTCATGGCCAGATCATCATTGTGAGCCACGCCATTCTTGATATTAAAACTGGCGGTCAGCTCACTAAAGTCAGTTTTTTTACTTTTATCTGCGTCTGCGCTGGATTGACCCTTGAGCAAGTTGAGCTTGCTTTTCGCCTCGCGGATAGTCCCGGCCAGATCAAACCCTTTAACGGCGCCATCGGCCATGCGTAATTCAACCGAGCCGCCCAGTGACTTTTTTAGTGCAGTCACCGTATTTCCTTGCGCGGTCACGTTCACATTCAAATTGCCGTTACCAGATAGCATGTCATTGTTGATGGTATCGACTAACAACGGACCGACAGCGATGTTTTGCAGGCTTTGCTGTATGGTGACTGCAGGCGTGGCACGTGCATCCAGCTTGACGGCACCGCGCACCGTGCCTTGATAGACATCGGCATTGAGTGGATTCAGGCTAGCCAAGCCCTCCTGCGCTTTCAGTCCAATATTGAGGTTTTTGGCTTCGGTTTTGCCATATTTCAACCAGCCAATGCGGATGTTGCCCTGCGCATTGAGCGCCTTCAAGGCAGACAAATCCAGCGGCTGCTCCGCTTGCGCGGTTTTCTCGGCAGGCTTGGCCGTCGCTTCGCTCGCCTTGGCTTCTGCAGCAGGCAGATAACGGTTCAAATCCAGCTTGTCGATGTTGATATCAAAGGTATATAGCGGCTTGCTAAACTGGCTAATGCCAACATTGCCCTGGATACGGCTGTCGTCCAATTTGACATCCAGGCCCTGTAAGGCCAGTTTCTGGCCATCGGCTTTAATGCCCACGTTCAAGCCAGTCAGGGTATAGGGGCTGTATAAAATCTTGCCAATATTGATACTGCCATCAAGGAATAAGATTTTTAAAGCGCTCAAATCGGCAGGCTTGTCTGCTTGTGCGCGATTGGCATTGGGGCTGGCAACGGTTTCTTTTTTAGGCTTGGCCTTGCCCAGCAACGCATTCAGGTTCAAGGTGTCGGCGTGCACTTTAAAACCGATATGCGGCGTCGCAAACCCTGCCACGCGCACATCGCCATTGAGCTTGGTTTCCGCCAGGCTCAAATCAAAGGTGGAGTTAACTTGCTCTTGCTTTACGTTGGCGTTGAGGGCCAACTTGAACTGCCCTTGCATGTCTCCATTCGGCAAGGCGGGGTCTTTAATATCAAATTTGCCTGCCAGCGCAGGCACTTCAAACATCAAGTCGGCCAGATTGGCGGTCACAGGCGAAGCAAAATGCCCTTCAACCTTGCGTGCACCGGCATTCAGACTAACATCCGCGGTCAACCCTTTGCTTTCGACGGTTTGCTGGTTGCCTTTTAATTCGGCCAAGACCACGGCCAGATCGAGATCGCCGTTGCCATCTTTTTGCTTGAGTGACAAGGTAACCTTGTCACTGCTGATGAGTTGCGGATTGACGGCAAGCGCAGGCGCCTGCAGGCTGACTGCGCGCTCGGCACCTTTAAAAGTACCTTGCATCGCCAACTTGAGATCAGAAACATCCAGGGCAGTGTTAGCGGCATCCACATCAATGCCCCCTTGCGCCGTAACCGTCACCGCCTGGCCATCTAGCAAGGCGCCTTTGAGCTGCGCATCCAGACCCTTGATCGCAAAGTGCTTGGCTTCCGGATCGGCCATGACATTGGCTTTAATCAACGCCTTGGCATCCACGACGGGCTGGTTTGCCGTCAGATGAAAATCGGTCGCAATATCAAACGGCTTTTTCAGTGCCACCTGGCCGGTGGTGAGGTTTAGCTGGTCAACTGAATACTTGGCACCGCTTTTCTCGTTCGTAAAACTGGCCTCAGTATTGGTGATTTTAATGCCTTGCACATCAAAGTTGATCTGCTGGGACTCTTCTTCCTCTTTACTCAGCAGATCATCAAAGTTGAAACTGCCATCGGCATGCTGGATGACGTTCACTTGCGCGCCGTCGAGATAAACCGTATCCACCACAATTTCTTTTTTGAGCAAGGGCAGCACGGCCAATGCCACTTTTGCGCTTTTAATCGCGGCAAACTGTTGTTCTGACTGATGCTCGGACAAGCTGATTGCACCTAAATCGGCGCCGATTTTTGGCCAGAAACTCAGCTTGATGTCACCTTTGATGTCTAGCGTACGCTGTTTCTTGTCTTTGACCAGTTGAATGATAGTCGACTTGTAATCGTTGGGATTAAACGTCGCAGCCAGATAAACCACCAGCAACAGCAACACCGCCAGGATGGCGGCAAGCACATAAGCTATCTTTTTAAACAGCGCACGGTTCATGCATACACCTTAAAACAAATTAATGTGCAAAGAAAACCAGCACCAGAATGCCAAACACGATACGGTACCAGGCAAACACGGCAAACGAATGCTGGGCGACAAATCGGATCAGGGCGCGAATCACCACCAAGGCTGACAAAAATGAGACCACAAAACCGATCAAAAAGATCAATGCATCGTCCACAGACAGTAAGTCACGGGCTTGATAGAGGTCGAGCCCGGTGGCTGCGAACATGATGGGCAAGGCTAAAAAGAATGAAAACTCAGTCGCCGTCTGACGGCTCAGGCCAAAAAACATGCCGCCCAGAATGGTCGCGCCTGAACGTGACATGCCCGGAAACAATGCCAGCGATTGCGCAAAGCCAATCTGCAAGGCTTGCTTGGCTGAAATCTGGTCGATATCACGCGTATTGCCTGCTGGCACAAACTTTTCAATCAGCAAAATTAATACCCCCCCCACGACCAGTGCGATGCCAACGGTGAAGGAGGAAAATAAATATTCTTTAATCTGGTGATGAAATGCCAGGCCAATCAACGCGGCAGGTAAAAAAGCAATGATGAGGTTGCGCACAAAGTGCTGGGCGTTGGTATCCGTTTGAATGCGCTGCACGGTATGCCAGAGCCGTTGCCGGTATTCGACACAGACCGCCAGAATCGCGCCCAGCTGAATGATGATCTCAAACACATCACGTTTATCTTTAGAGAGAAAGTCCAGCCACTCCCCGGTAATGATCAGATGCCCTGTACTACTCACAGGAATAAACTCGGTCGCGCCTTCGACCAGGCCCATGATCACGGCCTTCAGCATCAAATAGATATCCATACAGTTATTCTAACAGACAGTTTTGCAGACTTGCCGTGGCCATAGAAATTTCACGATTGAAAATGCATGGGCGCACGTTGCTTACGCCTGGCAAATGTCAGTGATACACATCATGACCAATGTCTGCATACATACTAATCCATCAATAAAAAAGCGCCTTGATCCCTCAAGGCGCTTGGCATGACGACCGAGTCACAGAAATTTTTAATTATTTAAGATCAAAACGATCCGCATGCATGACCTTGCTCCAGGCGGCGACAAAGTCGTGCACAAACTTCTGCTTGGCATCATCTTGTGCATACACCTCGGCATAAGAACGCAGGATGGAGTTGGAGCCAAACACCAGATCCACACGGGTAGCCGTCCATTTAACTGCACCTGTGTTGCGCTCACGGACTTCATACAGGTTGTTGCCAGCAGGCACCCAGGTGTAGCGCATATCGGTCAGGTTGACAAAAAAGTCATTGCTGAGCACACCAGGCTGATCGGTAAATACACCGTGCTTGCTCCCACCGTGATTGGTATCCAGCACACGCATCCCACCCACAAGGACGGTCATTTCTGGTGCAGTCAGACCCATCAGCTGGGTACGGTCCAGCAGCATTTCTTCTGCCGAGGGTACGTAGTCGGCCTTGAGCCAGTTGCGGTAACCATCATGCACAGGTTCCAGCACCTCAAAAGACTCAATGTCTGTCTGCTCTGCCGTCGCATCACCACGGCCTGCAACAAACGGTACTGTGATGTTCACTCCGGCGGCTTGGGCGGCTTGCTCAACGGCAGCAGAACCACCGAGGACAATCAGGTCAGCGATGCTGACAGGTTTGCCAAAGCCCTGCTGTATGCCTTCGAGCACGGTCAGCACTTTTTGCAGTCTGACGGGCTCGTTGCCTACCCAGTCTTTTTGTGGCGCCAGACGAATACGTGCACCATTTGCGCCCCCGCGGTAGTCTGAGGCACGGAAAGTACGTGCGCTATCCCAAGCGGTCGCGACCAGTTCTGCGGTGCTTAAGCCGCTCGCCAGAATGTGTGCCTTGAGTGCAGCAATGTCTGTCTCGCTGATGGCTGAACCTGCAGGCACCGGATCTTGCCAGATCAGGTCCTCTTGTGGCACATCCGGGCCGATGTAACGGGCTTTGGGACCCATGTCACGGTGTGTCAGCTTGAACCAGGCACGGGCAAACACTTCAGAGAAATACGCCTGGTCGTCACGGAATCGCTCCGAGATTTTGCGGTAAATCGGGTCCTTGATCATGGCCATATCCGCATCTGTCATGATGGGGTTATAACGAATGCTAGGATCCTCGACATCGACTGGCTTGTCTTCTTCCTTGATGTTCACGGGTTCCCATTGCCACGCACCGGCCGGGCTCTTTTTAAGTTCCCAGTCATGGTTAAACAGCATGGCAAAGTAACCGTTATCCCATTGGGTCGGGTGTGTAGTCCAGGCACCTTCAATGCCGCTGGTCACCGTATCCCGGCCCACTCCGCGTCTGGTGTGGTTGTTCCAGCCCATCCCCTGCTCATGTACGTCGGCGGCTTCCGGGTCGACACCAAGGTTGCTGGCCTGACCGTTCCCGTGTGCTTTGCCCACCGTGTGGCCGCCTGCCGTCAACGCTACCGTTTCCTCGTCGTTCATCGCCATGCGGGCAAAGGTAACGCGGATATCCTGCGCGGTTTTCAGCGGATCAGGGTTGCCATCCACGCCTTCCGGGTTCACATAAATCAGGCCCATCATCACGGCAGCCAGCGGGTTTTCGAGGTCACGCTGACCAGAATAGCGGCTACCTTCGCTACCGGTTTTTGCCAGCCACTCTTTTTCATTGCCCCAGTAGATATCTTTTTCCGGGTGCCAGATATCCTCACGGCCAAAAGCGAATCCGAAAGTCTTGAGACCCATGGACTCATAGGCAATGGTGCCCGCAAGTACAATCAGGTCCGCCCAAGAGATCTTGTTGCCATATTTTTTCTTGATCGGCCACAGCAGGCGGCGCGCTTTATCTAGGTTGACGTTATCAGGCCAGCTGTTGAGTGGTGCAAAGCGCTGGTTACCTGTACCCGCGCCACCACGGCCATCTGCCACGCGATAAGTCCCGGCGGCGTGCCAGGCCATGCGAATCATCAAGCCACCATAATGACCCCAATCTGCAGGCCACCATGCCTGGCTGTCCGTCATCAAGGCATGCATGTCCTTTTTAAGCGCATCTACATCCAGCGTGGATACTTCCTGTCTATAGTCAAATGACTCACCAAGCGGATTGGTTTTACGGTCATGTTGATGCAAGATATCCAGATTGAGGGCGTTCGGCCACCAATTCGTATTGGTTTGTGCGGTTGTCGTGATTGCGCCATGCGCGAATGGGCACTTGGCGCCCGTGTTTTGATTCTGCATGTGTTAGCTCCTTGTTGTTAATTGATGAGTGCGGCAAAAAATTCATCAAGACTCAAATATACTACGCCTTGATTGTTACGATAATAATTTGATATAAAATAAACTACAGAGTTAAAAACTGGCCGCGTAAGCGGCTAACGCTTCCTGCCACACGGCTGATTCCTGATTAAGCCAGGTCCACATCTTGTCTCCTTATGTTGTCATCCATGCATCGCATTCTAGAGCGCACCATTTAATTTGTATAATTGTATGTTTTGATATTATTGATTAATAAAACTAATGAATATAGACTAGTGATGGTGAAAACAGCGAGACAAGCAAATGACCTTGATTGAATTAAAGTTTGTATTGGCGGTGGCGCAAGAGAGAAACTTCAGGCGCGCAGCAGAAAAATGTTTTGTGACCCAGCCGGCGCTCAGTCTGGGCATCAAAAAACTGGAAGAAGAGCTGGGTGTCTCTCTGTTTGAACGTAACCGCAACGAGGTGACCCCCACCGAAATTGGTGAGCAGATTATTGCACAAGCCAATATCGTGCTGGAGCAAGCAGCCAAGATTAAAGAGATGGCGAAACACGGTAACGATCCGCTCAACGGCCTGTTCAAGCTGGGCATGATTCACTCGGTCGGGCCTTATCTGTTACCCGAAATCATTCCGCCACTCATCCAGGTGGCGCCGCAGATGCCGCTGGAGGTTGAGGAAAACATCACGGCGACCCTGGAGCAGCAGCTGAAGAACGGGCTCATCGATGCGGCTGTAGTCGCCTTACCGTTTGATGTGCCGGGCATTGAAACCTTGCCACTGTATGACGAGGACTTTAATGTCGTAGTACCCGTGAGTCACGCCTGGGCCAAGCGCACATCGGTCGAGGCAGATGAATTGAGCCAGGAGAAAGTGTTATTGCTCAACACCGGGCATTGCTTCAGCAATCAGGTAACCCAGGCTTGCCCCGAGCTCAGCCGTAAAGGCGAAGTGTTACAGGGCAATTCGCTGGAAACAATCAGAAATATGGTGGCTTCGAACTTGGGTATCACGGTGCTGCCAGCCATGGCAACTGCGGCGCGCTATCAGAACGCGCTGATTCGCGTGATCCCGTTTACCCGCCCTGCCCCTAGTCGACGTATTGCGCTGGCCTGGCGCAAAAGTTTTGTGCGCAAAGAAGCGATTGAAATATTAGGAAAAGTGATGGCTGACGTGGGCGCTGCGCAACAACAGATTGACCCGGTTTAGATGAACAAAAACTAGTAGGCGATGGCGACGCGAAAACCCGTTACCAGTTTTTCGTCTACGCCTAACAACACTTTTGCGGACTGCTCTTGCAAGGCCGCCAAGCCATTGCTGGCATCGACAGTCTTAGGCAGATAGTCTTCCGGCTTGAGCGTTTTGCGCAATACCGGTTCATCTGCCGTATTGGTCAAAGTCAGCTCTATCATCGGATAGGCCTGTCTCACCTCACCGTGATTCATGAGCACACTGGAAAACACCAGCACGCCGGCGCGTGTCTTGTGCTCTTGAATATCCGCATCATCTATCGTCAATTGCGCAATATCCCTAGGCAAACCCACTTCACAATGCAGTGGCTTGCATAGCGTTTGCAGCCATGGTTTGGTGTGCGGGTAACTGGCGGCAAGCGTGGTGCGAGAGAAATACAGTGTTTGCAGAAAAAAAGTCACCAGCAGCAGGACAGAAAGCAGGCTATATGCCCAAGGGGTGGCGGGCGTCACCCGGGATTGCGGGCGCTCATCCTCGAGTGAAACGTCACGCAGAAAAGCTGGGATTTCAGGCTCAATCGCCTCGTCAGGCCGAATAGACAGCTCCGGCATGACTGCTTCAAACGGCTCGTCAGGCACCGGATGCGCCTGTGCGGCCTCGGCACTGACCTGAAAGTAAATCGCGGCATCGCTGGCAGGCTGGGGATATACCGCCTCGCTTGCAGCAGTGGCAGCAGATGACGACAGCAAATGCGAGCGCGCATCAAACACATGATCACATTCACCGCAGCGCACCTTGCCAGCATAGGCCTGCAATTGCTCGTCAGTGACTTCAAATTGTGTTTGGCAGGCCGGGCAGGCCGTAATCAAGGACATTTTCTGGTTCCCGTCAGCAAGACCCATCCATCTTGCTGGATGGGGGCATCCATTTCAAACCACTCGGCATAATGCGCCAGCAACATCTGCTGCTGGCTCTCCAATATGCCGGATAATGCAACTTTACCGCCAGTTTTGCAAGATTTGGCAATGACTGGGGCCAGCACCATCAAGGCGCTGGAGAGAATATTAGCCACGACCAGATCAAACGGCTCATGCAGGTATTCGGCAGAGTCATAAAAAATGGCCTCGACCTGGTTATTGAGCGCGTTATCACGACTGGCAATCACTGCCTGCGGGTCAATATCAACGCCTGTGGCGGTGTTGGCGCCCAGTTTTTTGGCGGCAATGGCCAAAATGCCTGAGCCACATCCGTAATCAAGGACATTGGCACTGCGCAACAGTGTTTCAGGTAATTGCGCCAACCAGCTCAAACACAAATGCGTGGTCGGATGGCTGCCGGTGCCAAATGCCAGGCCCGGATCCAGCACGATATTGATCGCCTCCGCATTCGGCGCTTCATGCCAGGAAGGCACGATCCACAATCTATCGGTCACGCGGATAGGGTCAAACTGCGCTTGCGTGGCCCGCACCCAATCCTGCTCCTCGATCTGCTCTAACTGATATTTGAGACCATCCAGTTGCAGCTCGGCTTGTACACGGGCCAGTAGACCCTGGACATCGGCTTCTGCATCCAGCATGGCCGTGACAATGTTTTGCTGCCAGATGCCGGGCGGGGGATCCCCCGGCTCGCCAAAAATTGCCTGCTCGGCCAAGGTGTCAGCGTGCGCATCTTCAATGCTGACGGACAACGCACCCTGCTCCATCAGCACATCGCTGAGTGCCTCGGCCTGCGGCTCGGTTGATTGAATTTTAAGTAACAGCCAATGCAAAATTATTTCGAGCTGATACCCAGCTTCTGCTCCAGATAGTGAATGCTGGTGCCGCCCTGCTGGAAAGCCAAGTCGGCCATCAGATCAGAATGCAGCGCAGTATTGGTTTTAATGCCTTCGACATACATCTCGGACAAGGCCACGCGCATTCTGGCAATCGCCTGTTCGCGTGTCGCACCGTGTGTAATCAGCTTGCCTATCATCGAGTCATAATGCGGTGGCACGGTATAGCCGCCATACACATGCGTATCCATGCGTACGCCAGGGCCGCCGGGCATATGAAAGCGATTGATAAAGCCTGGTGAAGGCACAAAGGTATAAGGATCCTCGGCGTTAATCCGGCATTCGATGGCATGGCCATTGAGCACGATATCGCGCTGACGGAACGGCAGCTTCTCACCAGCAGCGATGAAGATCTGCTGCTGAACCAGGTCGATACCCGTGATCATTTCAGTGACGGTATGCTCCACCTGCAAGCGGGTGTTCATCTCAATAAAGTAGAACTCGCCATTTTCATACAGGAACTCGAAGGTGCCGGCGCCACGGTAACCAATCTTGCGGCAGGCCTCGGCACAACGCTCACCAATTTTGTCGCGCAGTCTTTCTGGCAACAAGGGCGATGGTGCTTCTTCAATAATTTTTTGATGGCGGCGCTGCATGGAGCAATCGCGGTCACCCAAGAACACGGCGTTGCCATGCTGGTCAGCCAGAATCTGGATCTCGATATGACGCGGGTTTTCAAGGAATTTTTCCATGTAAACCATCGGGTTGCCAAAGGCAGCCTGTGCCTCGGCTTTGGTCATATTGACCGCATTGAGCAAGGCGGCTTCGGTATGCACCACGCGCATGCCACGACCACCGCCACCGCCCGCTGCTTTAATAATCACCGGGTAGCCTACGCGTTTGGCCGTTTTAATGATTTCAGCCGGATCATCATTCAGCGCACCATCTGAGCCAGGCACACATGGCACACCCGCCGCTTTCATGGAGTCCTTGGCAGACACCTTGTCACCCATCAGGCGAATGGTCTCTGCGCGGGGGCCGATAAAGACAAAACCGCTTTGTTCAACCCGCTCGGCAAAGTCGGCATTCTCGGATAAAAAGCCATACCCGGGGTGAATCGCTTGCGCATCCGTCACTTCAGCCGCACTGATCACGGCAGGAATATTCAGGTAGCTTTTTGCAGAAGGTGCTGGGCCAATACAGACAGACTCATCGGCCAGCTTGACATATTTGGCATCACGGTCAGCCTCAGAGTGCACAGCCACCGTTTTAATCCCCAACTCACGACAAGCACGTTGCACGCGCAAGGCAATTTCGCCGCGGTTGGCAATCAGGATTTTCTCGAACATTATTTACTCCGCGTCTCAATAGCCGCTAGACAATTAAACTTCGTTGCTGCGAAACCCGCAGAGGGCTGCTGGTCGCCGCCACGGGCAATCAGTACTTTTTCAACCATCACGATTAACCAATCAGGAACAGAGGCTCGCCGTATTCCACAGGCTGACCGTTTTCAACGAAAATCTTTTTAATCGTGCCCGCATATTCACTCTCAATTTCGTTGAGCAGCTTCATGGCTTCAATAATGCACAGGGTGTCCCCTGTATTGACAGTGCTACCAACATCGACGAACGCTTTTGCATCTGGAGAAGACGCGCGATAGAACGTACCGACCATCGGTGATTTAACCACCGTGCCTTCTAGCACTTCTGCCGCTGCAACGGCGGGAGCAGCGGCTGCTGCGGGTGCCGCTGCAGGCGCGGAAACAGGTGCAGCGACATATTGAGTCACTGGTGCAGCACCCGGTGCCATGGCGCGACTGATACGTACCTTCTCTTCACCCTCAGTCAGTTCCAGCTCGGAAATTCCCGATTCCTCGACCAGATCAATCAGTTTTTTGAGTTTGCGTAAATCCATATTAGCCTCGAATGTAAATGTTTTAAATGTTATTAGCGTTGTTGGATGTAGCGATAGGCGGCGTAGTATCCCTCTGCGCCCAAACCGCAGATGACGGCGGTTGCCAGATCGCTGAAATAAGAATGATGCCGGAATGACTCACGGGCATGCACATTGGAGAGATGCACTTCAATGAATGGAATGTTCACTGCCGAAAGGGCATCCCTGATGGCAATAGAAGTATGTGTGAAGGCGGCAGGATTGATAATGATGTAATCCACCCGGTTCACAGACAATGCATGAATTTTCTCTATGATCTCCGCCTCAGAGTTGCTCTGAAAGGATTCAAGACGTACCTGATCGGCCCGCGCCAATTCCAGCAGATGCTGGTTGATATCTGCAAGCGTTTGGCTACCGTAGTGCTGTGGCTCACGTGTCCCCAGCATATTCAAGTTGGGTCCATGTATCACCAGGATGGATTTGGCGCCCATTTCAGATGCCTCTCAAAGAGAAAAATACAACCTTCATGGCGTCGAAGTTTGCCGAAGTTATTGCATTTTGTCCAGTAAAATTCGCAATTTGGAACAAATGGAAAGTCGCCAAAACGGCAGCAACTGGTACAGATCAGGCGACAAACCTAAGCCATAAGCGGCCTGTTTGCGCACAGAACTGGGCAGGCATTTAAGGCAAGTTGAGTGCTTTTTGCAGCATTTGGCGATTGACTCTGCCGAAGAAGGTGTGTGTCACTTGGCCGTTGGCAGAAATCACCACGGTGTAAGGTAATACGCCTTTGGTGTTGCCCAGTTGCTCGGCCAAAGGCATGCCTTCGTTCTCGGCAATTAACAAAGGATAACTGACGGGCGTACTCTCCGCGAACTCATGCACAGCGGCTGCCTCGTCAATAGCCAGGCCTAATACTGCAATTTCGGGGTGTTCGGCCGCCAGCGCTGAGATTTCGGGCATTTCTTCACGGCAAGGCTCACACCATGTCGCCCAAAAATTCATGATCACAGGCTTGCCTTTAAAGCTTGAAAGCGCATACTCCCTGCCACCAGCATCCTGCAAACCGACGCTCCATACCGCGTCAGGTACCATCATCGCCGTTTGAGTAGGGGCAGACGTCATCCATTGATCACGGTGAAGGTAAAGCCAACGGAATCCGCTACCGAGAACAACGATCAGTAATATCGTCATGACCAAACGCGCAATATTATGCATGTGCAGACTTCTCCATGGCGCTTAAAGGCAATTTGCGCAAACGGTCAAGAAATTGTGTGGCGTCCTGATAGCCTTTGATCACAGGTTGTAACGGCCGTCCCTGCGCATCAAAAAACACGATCCCTGGCGGCCCGAACAATTCAAAGCGCTTGAGCAATGCGGCATCTTCCGCCCGGTTTTCGGTCACATCTGCCTGCAACAGCACCACATCTTTGAGCGCAGCCCGCACTTCTGGCTGGCTAAAGACAAACTGCTCATATTCTTTGCACGAGACACACCAGTCTGCGTAAAAATCCAGCATCACGGGTTTGCCCTGCGCGGCCGCAAGCGCATTTTCGAGCGCTTGTACACTTTGCACGCGTTTGAATGGCAGTGCTTGCACATCCTTCGCCGAAGCAGACATGACCCCTTGCAAAGGTTGTAGCGGTGAGCGTGCGCCCGACCAGGCACCCACCAGCAGCGCGGCGCCATAAAGCAGCAACATGACCGCAAATCCCTTGCAAAGACGCGCGGTGCTCCCCGCATCCGCAGGCAAAGGGTCTATTGCGCGCAGATAAATGGCCGGGACAATACACAAGGCCGCCCATAAAACCAGTTGCGCTGACACAGGCAGCAACGGGCTAACGATCCAGACCGAGACAGCCAACATCAACACCCCAAACAAGCGACGAACGACATTCATCCATTCGCCCGCCTTGGGCAAAACCGTACCCGCTGATGCGCCAATCAGCAATAACGGTACACCCATGCCCAGCGACAATGAAAACAATGCCACCGCGCCCAGCACCACATCATGCGTCTGGCTGATATAAAGCAGCGCACCCGCCAGCGGCGCGGCGACACAAGGGCTGATGATCAAGGCAGATATGGCCCCCATCAAGAAATCGCTGGCCAGATGGCCACCCTTGAAACGACTGCTCCAGTTAAAAAAGTAATTTTCAACCGCTGACGGCAGTTTGAGCTCGTAAAAGCCGAACATGGAGAATGAGAGCACCACAAAAATCAGGGCACCGATGATCAGGGCGGCAGGCGTTTGCAGCGCGCTGCTCAAGAGCTGCCCAGAGAGCCCGGCGGCGACGCCAGCCAGGGTATAAGTGAGGCACATGCCCAGCGTGTATGCCAATGACAAGGTAAACGCCTTGCCACGCGACACATGGGCATTTTTGCCCACAATAATCCCAGACAAAATAGGAATCATCGGGAACACGCAAGGGGTGAATGCCAGCAACAGGCCTGCACCAAAAAAGCCAGCCACAATCTGCCACCAGTGGCCAGAGGCCAAAAGCTTGCCAGAAAACTCGTCCTCACTCTCCGCGTTGACGGGCTGTGCACTGCGAATATTATCCGCCGAGGCAACCGCGTCCAATGCAAGTGATTTGGTTTGTGGCGGATAACACAGGCCTTTTTCACTACAGCCTTGATAGCGTACCTGCAACACCTGAGGGGTGGCCCCTGCAAACGTTACCTCGGCCACGGTGTCGTGGTGAAACACCTGCTGTTCGCCAAAATTGGGATCATGCTTGGTTTCACCGGATGGCAAGCTGAGCTGTGTCGTGTCGCTGGCCGGTAAGAGTTGTATGCGGTCTCTATATAAATAGTGGCCTGGTGCTACAGTAAACCGGATCTGGGCATGCGTGGCATCCGTCAATGCCGCATCGACCTTGAATGCCTGATCGACAGGCAAAAAATCTTCGCTGCTATCTTCAGTGAATAGTTTTGAGAATTGTGACGCCGCGTGCACAGGCAACACCATCACGCATAACATGACCAGCACCCATGCTACTTTAAACCCATTTTTGATCAACGCTTCACTCCTGCATCCCTGTCTCGGCCGCCACCCATGCCAAATATTCCGGCAAACCCTCGCTCACATGGATGCCTACAATCTCTGGAAGTTCATAAGGATGCAGCATTCTAAGCCTGGCCGCACAGGCGGCATACCCCTGCCGCGTGGTTTTAATGCTCAGGGCGATTTCTTCCGCTTGCTCAATCTGCCCTTGCCAGCGATAAATAGAGGTAACCGGACTTGAAATATTGACGCATGCCGCCAACTTGTCTGTAAGCAACGTCTGCGCGATATGCTCGGCACATGCCTTGTTCGGCACATGCGTAAACACGATTATAATTTCCTCTTTTGGCGTCATCGCGCGCTGACTCACAGACAGGATTCTGACATGCGTTTTCTCATCCTTGCTATTCTACTGGCTTTTCCGTTTCTGGAGATAGCGGTCCTGATCGAACTCAGTCAGCGCTATGGCTGGTGGGTCTTGGTCTACTTGATCATGATCGGCTACCTGGGCCTCAAGCTGATTCGTGGTGAAAAAGACCTGATCGCGTCACGCTTGTTTCAGCAAATGACGGCCGGTGGCAACCCGGTAGCCGCCATCTTTTCCACTGCCAGAAACTTGCTGGCCGGAGTATTACTCCTGATTCCGGGCGTCATTAGCGATGTCATTGCCGTGATTCTGTTACTGATTCCAACCAACAACCCAAACGTCAGCGGGCAGCATCAACAACCCCATGCACGCTACCGTCACAGCGCGAATGACGAGGTGATTGAGGGGGAATTTACCGAAGTCCCTGACAGCAAACCGGTAGATAATGTCGTGCATCTCCCGCGCAAAGATTAACGCTTGGAAAATATCGTCTTATGAACCGTGTCCTGATTGAAAACAGTGGCCATACCTTTGATGTCCGCCCCAGCCAAACCGTGCTCGAAGCCGCCATAGAAGCGGGTATCAACTTACCCTATGGCTGCCGTAATGGCGCTTGCGGCGCCTGCAAAGGCAAGGTGCTGACCGGCAAAGTCATGCATGATGATTACCAAGGCAACGCCTTGACCGATGCCGAGCTTGCAGCTGGCATGGCTTTGTTTTGCTGTGCCAGACCCCTTGAAGACCTGGTCATTGAATGTCGCCAGATCGATATGGTGCAAGGCATCAAACCGCGTATTTTGCCGGTACGCATTCAACACAAACAGCAGTTCGGCGACGATGTAATGGTCTTGCACCTGCAATTACCTGCCACTGAACAACTGACCTTTATGGCTGGACAATACATCGAATTTTTACTCAAGGATGGCCGCCGCCGGGCTTTCTCCATCGCCAATGCGCCACATGAAAAAGGGTTTATTGAATTGCATATCCGTAAAATTGCTGGCGGGTATTTTACCGAGCAAGTGTTCAATGACATGCCGCTTAAAACCATATTGCGTATGGAAGCGCCTCTCGGCAGTTTTTTCCTGCGAGAGCAAAACCAAAAACCCATCATTATGGTGGCGGGTGGTACGGGGTTTGCACCGGTCAAAGGCATGATAGAACACATGATTTTCAATCAGATCCAGCGCCCCGTTTACCTCTACCGCGGCGCGAGACGAACCGGCGACTTATATATGGATGACCTCTGCCAGCGCTGGACACAGTTTATGCCTAACATTCAGTATATCCCCGTCATTTCTGACGGTCACGACGACGATGGCTGGCAAGGCCGCCGTGGCCTGGTGCATCAAGCCGTATTGGAAGATCACGCAGACTTAAGTGGATTCGAAGTCTACGCTTGCGGCGCACCTGGCATGGTGGATATTGCGAAAGAAACTTTTGTAAAGCAAGGGTTACCAGAGGAAGAGTTTTATAGTGATGCGTTTACGTTTGCGCCTAAATAAGCAATCTCTATAGTTTTTTATTCGTTTGCGGCAACGGCGATTAGTAAAGCGCACTTCATCGAGAAGAATACTTGCATCAATTATCTAAGGTTTATTTCGCCGGTAAGCGAAACCTACTGCTGATGGTTGCCGGAAGATCGCAAATGTACGATAAATGTTTCCACATCATCTGGCGGGTAAATTCCCACATTTTTTCGGACTTGATAAAGCAAATCACTTAGCAATTTATCATGTTCATCTAACGGTAAGTCCTTACTTAATGTAATGGCTTCAACAAATTTATAGAGTTCATTAAGCACCAATTGAGGAGCAAATAACATTAAATTATTCACCGCCTTCGAAAACTTTTTCTGGTTTTAATGTGTATGCTCGCCATTAACCACCCCAATCAAACTATCCACAAATGCTTTGTAATAAGCTAGTTTTTCTTTACGCCACTCAGCTTCTCGCTCTTTTTTCTTAGTAATCCAGAATTTGAGCAAAAATCGCACTCATCGTTATGCTTTTAACCATCTTGCGATATCCATCGCATAATAAGTCAGTACGCCGTCCGCTCCGGCGCGTTTAAAACCAAGCATCGCTTCCAGCACACAGGCTTTTTCATCCAGCCAGCCATTTTGTGCAGCGGCTTTGAGCATGGCGTATTCACCGCTAACATGATATGCATAAGTCGGTACGCCAAACTCGTCTTTGACACGGCGTACGATATCCAGATAGGGCATGCCTGGTTTAACCATGACCATATCCGCGCCCTCTTCCAAATCCAGTGCGACTTCTTTTAATGCTTCATCAGAATTGGCTGGGTCCATCTGGTAGTTGTATTTGTTGCTTTTGCCCAGATTGGCCGCTGAACCGACCGCATCGCGGAAAGGACCGTAAAACGCTGAGGCGTATTTGGCAGAGTAAGCAAGAATTCGCGTGTAGATGTAGCCTTGCTCTTCAAGCGCATCACGAATGGCGCCGATACGGCCATCCATCATGTCAGAGGGCGCAACTACATCTGCACCCGCTTCTGCGTGACATAACGCCTGCTTGACCAGCACTTCAACCGTTTCGTCATTCAGTACATAGCCGGTATCGTCGATCAGGCCATCCTGGCCGTGAGTGGTGTACGGGTCTAAAGCCACGTCAGTGATCACGCCCAAGTCCGGGAAAGCCTTTTTCAGTGCACGCACAGTCCGTGGCACCAAGCCTTCAGGGTTATAGGCCTCTTTGGCATCCAGGCTTTTGTATTGTTGTGGCACCACCGGAAATAAAGCCAGCGCTGGAATACCTAGTTTTACGCACTCTTCAGCGGTCTTGAGCAGCACATCCAGGCTTTGACGCTGTACGCCAGGCATCGATTTGACTTCTTCAATCGCGCCTTCACCCTCAAGCACAAACACCGGGTAAATCAAGTCATTGGTGGTGAGAACGTTTTCACGCATCAAGCGACGTGAAAATTCGTCTTTGCGCATACGGCGTGGACGGATGGCTAAAAATTGATTACTCATATCGATTCCTTTTTTGACCACAGCATCTGGTCAAATTGCTTGTGCTTTCAATCATTGCGCCTGATTTGGATACGCTCATGCAGGGCATACCTTTGCACTCACGCTATTTAAAACTTCTCCTAACCAAAGACCCTGGCGAGTTCTGCACCTGGATCCTCTTGCCGCATAAATGCTTCGCCGACCAAAAAGCCATTCACATGATGGCTGCGCATCAAAGCCACATCCTCTGGTGTGAAGATGCCAGACTCTGTGACGACGAAACGGTCTTCCGGCATGTTCTCGAGCAGGTCGAGCGTGGTTTGCAAGGTGACATCGAACGTGCGCAAATTGCGGTTGTTGATTCCCAGTAGCGGCGTTTCCAGTTGCAGCGCGAGTTCAAGCTCATCCGCGTCATGGACTTCGACGAGTACCGCCATGCCCAGATTGTGGGCCGTCAGCTCCAGTTCCTGCATTTGTGACAGTTCGAGAGCTGCCACGATGAGCAACACGCAGTCAGCGCCCATGGCTCGGGCTTCGTAAATCTGATAAGGATCTATCATGAAATCCTTGCGCAACACGGGCAATTTGCAGGCAGCGCGCGCTTGCTGAAGGTAGGCAGCAGATCCCTGAAAATATTGCTCGTCAGTCAGTACCGACAAACAGGCCGCGCCGCCTTTTTCATAGCTTTTAGCAATGGCGGCCGGATTAAAGTCAGCACGGATAATGCCTTTGGACGGGCTGGCTTTTTTAATTTCAGCAATCACGGCCGGTTTATCTGCATCCACCTTTTTAACAATATTGCCGATAAAGTCACGGCAATCCGGCTGACTCAGCGCTTCCTCACGCATCGCATCCAATGACTTGCTGGCTTGCGCTTTGCTGATTTCTTCACGTTTGGTCGCTAAAATTTTATTTAAAATATCCGACATAATCTGCTCGCATGCCTTATTCGTAAGTGTGATTTTGATGTTTAATCCAGCCATGCTGGTGGCCCTGCGGATCATGATGCGTCCAGTGCATAATGCCGCCTTTGGGGTTATAAATATATTCGCCTTTAAAACTGATCTGATCCCCTATGTTCAGGCTTTCTACCCTGGGCGCGAGGTCAATATTATGCGCAAATAATAATGTTTGCTCTGGCGGCACGCTCACCAGAAACCGCTGGTGCCTGGCACCTTGAGTGTCATCGGGCAACAGCTTCTTCACCGTGCCGCTGCCTTCGAGCCAGACATGACTTTGCTTTTGGGCAAATGCCTGCTTAAGCGCCGCATTCTCTTCAGTGACGAGTCCTGCCGAGAGCGGTTGCAGGTGTACAGACTGCACCTGCGATTTCACCTCTAGCGCAGACTGTGGCTGATTCAGCGGATTGGATTGCTCTGCTTGCTGGCAGGCGGCCAGCAGGCAGAATATTGCAATCAGCGCCCCTTGTTTCATGCTGCCTGACTCAAGGCCTTCAATTGTTGCAGTTTACGCAACGCTGCGCCTGAATCAATCGATTGCGCGGCTTGCGCAATGCCTGATGGCAACCCGCTTGCTAGGCCAGACACATAAATCGCCGCCCCGGCATTGAGCAAGACGATATCGCGGGCAGGGCCTTTTTCGCCAGAGAGCAGGCCTAAGATAATGTCACTCGAATGCTGCGCACTTTCCACATGGATGCTGTTCACATCATGCACGGGCATGCCAAACTGGGTAGGGTTTAAAGTGTATTGACTCACCTGGCCATGCTTGAGCTCGGCCACATAAGTATCCGCTGAAAAAGAAATTTCATCCATTTCATCCGCACTGTGCACCACCATGACATGCTCGCTGCCGAGCTTTTGCAAGGTTTGCGCCAGCAAAGGCACCAGGTCACGGTGAAAAACCCCCATCACCTGACGCTTGGCGCCGGCCGGATTGGTCATGGGGCCTAACAGGTTGAACATGGTGCGCACGCCCAGCTCACGGCGCACCGGTGCGGCGTATTTCATGGCCGCATGGTGGTTAGGCGCAAACATAAAGCCGATTCCGGCCTCGTTCACGCAGCGCGCCACTTGCTCAGCCGTTAAGCCAATGTTGACGCCCAGTGCTTCCAGCACATCGGCAGAACCGCTCTTGGACGAAGCGGCCCGGCCACCATGCTTGGCGATTTTGGCGCCGGCGCCGGCCGCCACAAACGCGGATGCGGTAGACACATTAAAGGCTTTGTTGGGCGCGCCGCCGGTGCCGCAGGTGTCAATTAAATGCGTAGAATCGGTAATTTCTACCTTGCTGGACAGGTCGCGCATCACCTGTGCAGCAGCGGCGATTTCGGTGACGGTTTCACCCTTGACGCGCAGGGCCGACAAAAAGCCGGCAATCTGGATTTGGGTAAACTCGCCGCTCATGATCTGCTGCATGATTTCCAGCATTTCTTCATGTGTGAAATCTGTATGGTCAATCAGGCGCTGTAAGGCGATTTTAGGTGTGATGGCCATCAATAGCCTTTCAGGAAGTTATCCAGCAACTCATGTCCGTATTCGGTCAGAATAGACTCGGGGTGAAATTGCACGCCTTCCACGGCCAGTGTTTTATGCTTGACGCCCATGATCTCGCCATCTTCGGTCCAGGCCGTAATCTCCAGGCAATCCGGAATAGTTTCGCGCTCGATGACCAGCGAATGGTAACGCGTCGCGGTATAGGGATTAGGCAGGTTTCTGAACACACCGGTATTAGTATGGTGGATCAATGAGGTTTTGCCGTGCATCAGGGTTTTCGCCTTGATGATGTTGCCGCCAAACGCCTGGCCTATGCTCTGGTGACCCAAACAGACGCCCAGCAAAGGAATCTTGCCGGCAAACTCATGAATCAGTGGCACAGAAATCCCGGCTTCATTGGGCGTACAAGGCCCTGGGGAAATCACGATTTTTTCTGGCTGCATGGCTTTGATTTGCGCCAGTGTGATTTCGTCATTGCGGTGCACATGCACATCTTGCCCCAGCTCGCCAAAATACTGCACGAGGTTATAGGTAAAAGAGTCGTAGTTATCAATCATCAACAACATATCAGGCTCCTTTTCCTGCATGGGTTTGAACATTGGCGGCCTGGCTATCCAAGCCTGCCTGCACCAGTTCGGCGGCGCGGATGACGGCTTTGGCCTTGTTTTGGGTTTCTTCCCATTCGCTTTGCGGCACCGAGTCGGCCACAATGCCGGCGCCCGCCTGCACATAGAGTTTTTTGTTTTTGATCACGGCAGTACGGATCGCAATCGCGACATCCATGTCGCCATTAAAGCCTAAATAGCCGACGGCCCCGGCATAAATACCACGTTTGGAAGGCTCCAGTTCTTCAATGATTTCCATGGCGCGCACTTTAGGGGCACCAGACACGGTCCCGGCAGGGAAAGTCGCTTTAAGCACGTCAATCGCATCCAAGCCTGGCTTGAGCTGACCTTCAACATTGCTGACGATATGCATGACGTGTGAATAACGCTCTATCGTCATGTTGTCGGTGACTTTCACAGTACCCGTGAGCGCGACGCGACCCACATCATTGCGGCCCAGATCCATCAACTGCACATGCTCGGCACGCTCTTTAGGGTCAGCCAGCAGCTCGGCTTCTAGGGCCAGGTCATGATCACGGTTTTTACCGCGTGGGCGTGTCCCGGCAATCGGCCGTGAAGTCACGGTGGTCTCTTCCAGACGCACCAGGATTTCTGGTGAAGCACCGACCACATGGTGATCATCCATATCATAATAGAACATATATGGGGAGGGATTGAGGCTACGCAAAGCGCGGTACAAGCTCAATGGTGACGCGTCAAAGTCTTGCGACATCCGCTGGCTCAATACCACCTGCATGATGTCACCTTCTAAAATATATTGCTGTGCTTTTTTGACTGCCGCTTTGAAGTTGTCTTCACCAAACTCAGAAATAGCCGCTGTTTTAGCGCTGGGCAATGCAGCAGGAATCTCTACGCTACACCGTAACTTCCCGACCAAGGTGTGCATGCGTGCGCATGCAGTTTCATAGGCATTGGCTTTAGCCGGGTCAGCATACACGATGAAATACAGTTTGCCGGAGAGGTTATCCACCACGGCAATTTCTTCTGACACCATCAACAATATATCTGGCGTACCAATCACATCTGGCTTTTTCTGCTTACCCAGACGTTTTTCAATGTATTGAATAGTCTCATAGCCAAAATAGCCAGCCAGGCCACCGGTAAAGCGCGGCAAACCATCGTAAGGCGGCGTTTTAAAGCGCGCCTGATAGGCCTTGATAAAGTCCAGCGGATTTTGATCGCTATGCGATTCAATGACTTGATGATCCTGAATCACCTGCAAATGCTGTTCACGCACCACAATTCGCGTGGTGGCAGGCAGGCCTATGATCGAATAACGGCCAAAGCGCTCACCGCCTTGTACGCTTTCAAGCAGATAGGAATAAGGTTGATTGGCCAGTTTAAGATACAGTGATAAGGGCGTATCCAGATCGGCAAAGGTTTCTAGCACCAGCGGAATACGGTTGTAGCCTTGCGCCGCCAGCGCGTCGAATTCGGTCTTGCTTAATGTGCTTAACATGATGCTTTTTTCCAGTTTGATTCGTAGAGTGCCGTGCAAACAATCACAGCAGGTGGGTGCAAATGGCGCGCACCTGCGCGTGGGGCAGGACTAGCCCCGCCACGAACGACGCCAGCTTAATACTGGCCAACTGGAAGAATGATGAGCACAAAACATCATGGTAATTAAGGTCTGTTTTTTATGATCCCTGCTTTAAGAGGGCAGGTAACTCTAGCAAGTTCACCACCTCGGTGAACTGCTGCACGGTAGCATCTACCGTCGCGACATCAATTTCGCGGCCTTGATTATACCCATAAGGCACGGTGACGACAAAGCATCCGGCAGCATGCGCGGCCTGAATATCCGTCTCCGAGTCCCCTACCAGCACCGCTTCAGCAGGCAGCACACCTAGCTTTTGGCAAATATGCAACAAAGGCAAGGGGTCAGGTTTCTTTTTGGGCAAGCTATCGCCAGAAATAATGACCTCAAAAAAATCAGCCAACCCTGCTTGTTGCAGCAAAGGTAAGGTGAATTTTTCGGGTTTATTGGTCACACACGCCAGGCGGTAGCCTTGTTTCTTCAGCTGCTGCAAAGCAGGGACAACCCCTGCGAATGGCTGGCTTTGCGTGGCGTTGGCGGTATAAAAGTCATGATACAGCGGCTGCGCCTGCGCAAACAAATCGGCCTCCGGCTCCACCTGCACGCTCCCTGTGAGACAGCGCTTGATCAGGTTTTGCACACCTTCGCCAATATAAGTGGCGATTTGTGCTTGCGGCAACATGGGTTTGCCCAAAGCCACCAACATACGGTTGGCAGCTTCGGCAATTTGCGGCGCGGTATCCAGCAGGGTGCCGTCCAGATCGAACATCACCAACTTGACTTGAAACCGCATCACAACAGGCTTTTTAAATTAAACAGTGGCTAAAGAAGCGCGCATCGCAGCGACAACCGTGTCGTAACGGTTAGGGTCGGTGTCTTTAGGTGCGCCGAAAATCGCGCTGCCTGCAACGAAGGTATCCGCACCGGCTTTAGCGATCTCTGCGATGTTGTTGGCGTTCACTCCACCGTCCACTTCGAGCCAGATTTGACGGCCAGTTTTTTCGTAGTAGGCATCAATACGGGCACGCGCTTGTTTCAGTTTGTCTAAGGTGGCTGGAATGAATTTTTGGCCACCAAAGCCTGGGTTCACCGACATCAGCAAAATCATGTCCACTTTATCCATCACGTAATCCAGGTAATGCAATGGTGTCGCTGGGTTAAATACCAAGCCAGACTTACAGCCGCTGTCGCGAATCAATGCCAGGCTGCGGTCAATATGGTCAGACGCTTCCGGATGGAAAGTGATGATATCCGCACCTGCTTTGGCAAAGTCAGGAATAATGCGGTCGACTGGTTTCACCATCAGGTGCACGTCGATGAGTGCGCCAACATTGTGTGACAGGTCACGAATCGCGTCACATACCAATGGACCAATGGTCAGGTTAGGCACGTAATGGTTGTCCATCACGTCAAAGTGCACGATATCGGTGCCGGATTTGATCACGTTTTCGATTTCCTGGCCCAACTTGGCAAAGTTGGCAGATAGAATACTGGGGGCAATGCGGAAAGTTTTGTCCATGCGCTTGATGTTCCGTAATTGAATCTAATAAAAGTTAGCAAAACCAATATTTTAACGCCATTTTGTGACAAATTGACAGGATTCTTGCTTGCCGCCGCCGAATATAAGAAAATGTCGGCACTTTTGACATGGATGCCTCTCCAATTCGCCATGAACCACCTGCAAGCGCCCACGTGTTTCACTTTTGACCCTGTCCCGCAGGTAAAATAGCGCCATGCAACTGTATACCATTGGTGTCAACCACACCACCGCCCCCATTGCCATCCGCGAGAACGTTGCGTTTAACAACGAAACCTTGCCGCAAGCACTGGCTGATCTGGCACGACACAATGTGGCAGAGGTGGCGATCCTGTCCACCTGCAACCGCACCGAAATTTACGTGCAATCGATCCGGCCGGAAGTCGTGATTGATTGGTTAGCGGCCTATCACCGCCTCGAAGCAGACAAGTTACTGCCTTACACCTACACACTGAGTAGCCACGAAGCCGTCAAACATGCGTTCCGCGTGGCCAGCGGGCTGGATAGTATGGTGTTGGGCGAGGCACAGATTCTGGGCCAATTCAAGCAATCGGTAAAAATTGCCCAGGACGCAGGCACCTTGGGCACCCTCTTGCACAAACTGTTTCAACGCACGTTTGAAGTGGCCAAAGAAGTGCGCACCAATACCGATATCGGTGGCAGCTCGATTTCGATGGCTGCTGCAGCGGTGAAACTGGCACAACGTATTTTTGGTGATTTGAGTGCGCAACGGGTGCTGTTTATTGGCGCAGGTGAAATGATAGAGCTCTGTGCTGACCATTTTGCCGCGCAAAAACCGAAAAAAATCACTGTGGCAAACCGTACACTGGAGCGCGGCGAACAACTGGCAGACAAGATTCGCGGCCAGGGCCTCAATGTGCAGGCCATTTTACTCAACGACCTGCCAGAGCGTTTTCAGGAATTCGACATCGTCATCACCAGCACCGCCAGTCAGCTGCCCATTGTTGGCTTGGGCATGGTCGAGCGCGCCATTAAAGCGCGTAAACACAGACCGATGTTTATGGTAGACCTGGCCGTGCCGCGGGATATCGAACCTGAAGTTTCGGCACTGGATGACGTATTTTTGTACACCGTAGACGATTTGGCGCAAGTGGTTTCCGAAGGCCTGGGCAATCGCAAAGAAGCCGCGATAGATGCAGAAATGATCGTCAACGCGCGCGTTGAACATTTTATGCAGTGGCTCAAGCAGCGCGAAGCGGTGCCCACCATCAAGGCCCTGCGTGATCAGGTAGACAGCCTACGCAAGGCTGAGGTGGAAAAATCGCTCAAATTGCTGCAAAAAGGCGAGCCGCCCGAAAAAGTACTCGAACATCTCAGCAATGCACTGACCAACAAGTTTTTGCATGGCCCCAGCCACGCGCTCAACAACACCGAAGGCGATGCCCATGCGCACATGGAGCATCTGGTCAAACAACTTTTTCAGTTAAAAGAATAATTTTTTCAAGACTTAGGCCTCCGCTGACGCTTTGAATTTTAGGGTCCCACAATGAAACCAAGCATGTTGCAAAAGCTCGCCAACCTAAGCGAGCGTCTCGAAGAACTCAACCGCCTACTCAGCAGCGAGGGCGTGACTGACAATATGGATAACTACCGTAAAATCATGCAGGAACACACGGAAATCACTCCGATTGTCGAGCAGTATCACGTCTACGCGCAAACCGAGTCTGACATCAAAGAGGCACATGCCATGCTGTCTGACCCTGAGATGAAAGAGTTTGCCCAGGAAGAAATCGAGACTGGCAAAAAACGTCTGGAAGAAGTGGCGCTCACCCTGCAAAAACTGCTGCTGCCTAAAGACCCCAACGATGACAAAAATATTTTCCTCGAAATCCGTGCCGGCACCGGCGGCGATGAGTCTGGCCTGTTTGCCGGTGACCTGTTCCGTATGTATTCGCGCTATGCCGACCGGCAGGGCTGGAAGGTAGAAGTGGTCTCTGCCAACGAAGGCGAGGTCGGCGGCTACAAAGAAATTATTGCCAAAATTATCGGCTACGGGGCATATTCAAAACTCAAATTTGAGTCCGGTGGCCACCGCGTACAGCGCGTGCCCGATACCGAAACACAAGGCCGGATTCACACTTCAGCCTGTACAGTCGCGATTTTGCCCGAGGTTGAAGAGGTGGGCGATGTAGAAATCAACCCGGCGGACATTCGTATCGACACCTTCCGCGCCAGTGGTGCAGGTGGTCAGCACATTAACAAAACTGACTCTGCCGTGCGTATTACGCACGCGCCCACCGGCATTGTGGTCGAATGCCAAGACGGCCGCAGCCAGCACGCCAACAAGGCGCAAGCCATGCAAGTGCTGGCCGCGCGCATTAAAGCCAAACAAGTCGATGAGCAACAAAGCAAAATCGCCTCTGAGCGGCGCAACCTGATCGGTTCGGGTGACCGCTCAGAACGTATTCGCACTTACAATTACCCGCAAGGCCGCATTACCGACCACCGCATCAACCTGACACTGTATAAAATTGATGCGATTACCGAGGGCGATATGGATGAGTTGATTAATGCGCTGGCGACTGAATATCAGGCGGATTTGTTGGCGAGTTTGGGCGAAGACGCCTAATCGAAAAATATGGTGACAGAAACTCATCTCCACCATCGAGGCAGTTGCCTATGTGAAACGGTGCACTATGAAGTCAGAGGCGCACTGGGAGAACTGGTATATTGCCACTGCCAGCGTTGCCGCAAAGCGACCGGCTCAGCCTTTATTGCAGTTGCCCCTGTGCCCAAGGCCAACTTCACAATAACGCAGGGCGAGACGGCACTTAAAACTTACCGCAGTGAAGCAGGGGTTTGTCGTGTATTTTGCAGTCATTGTGGCTCGCCCATCATGGCTTACCGCGAGAGTGCACCCGATATCTTGCGACTTCGAATCGGGACCCTAGATACGCCGCTCCCCACTCAGGTATCAGCCCATATCTTTGTTGGCTCAAAAGCAGACTGGCATGAGATTCACGATGATGCGCCCCAATATGTCGAGCGCCCGTGACTGAATCGTCCCCGCACATGACCCCATTTCGCATCCCTGTTGCGCCGCGTAGTATCCAGAAAGATAATCCAATCAAGTTCTTGCTGGATACTGAAGCCGTCGACTGCTTGGCACATAATATCGGATTAGTGCATTCGGCTTTTGATGGACACGCGTTCAAAAGCTTGGCGCTCACCAACATTGCAGCACTGGGGATTATGGACCGCTCAGCTCATATTGCTGCGGCATTAAAAGCGACCTTACCCGCAAAGTTTTCTGAAGCCACCGACATTCTGCTCAGCACACTCACACCGCCCAATGTATTAACCGAACGCCTCGGGCTGAGTGTGTTTTTTTATTTACCCCATACCCGCTTTGTCTCGGACTATGGGCGTGACCCCCAACACAATGGTGGTGAAGATCCTTTTGACACGGCCATGCGTGCTCAATATGAATTGACGCGCCGCTTTACTGCCGAGTTTTCGATCCGTCCGTTTTTAATGCATGATTTTGAGCGCACCTTGAATCAACTGACCTTGTGGCTGAATGACGCGGATCCGCATGTACGCCGCTTATGCTCTGAAGGCTGTCGTCCCCGCTTACCTTGGGGCGCGCGTATTCCCCAGTTGATTAAAGACCCCAGGCCGACACTGCCTATTCTGGAAGCCCTGAAAAATGACCCCAGCCTGTATGTACGCCGCAGTGTTGCCAATCATCTGGGCGATATCGCCAAAGACCATCCAGCATTGGCATTTGAAGTATGTGAGCGCTGGCTGACTAATGCGGATAAAGACTTGAAATGGGTGATCCGCCATGCGGTGCGCCATCCTGCCAAGCAAGGCAACGCGCATGCGCGTGCTATCCGGCTGGCGGCAGGAGGAAAATAAATGCTGCCCACCATACGCGCCTGCCTGGATGCTGCAAAAATCCAATTGATGCAAACCATCCCGGCTGACGAGGCCAGCATAGAAGCCCGCATGTTATTAATGGAGGTGCTCAAGGTGAACCATGCCTGGCTACTCGGTCATGCACTGGATTTGCTGGATACGCAAAAACAAGCGGACTTTAAGGTCTTAATTGACCGCCGCCTAAAAGGGGAGCCCATCGCGCATATTTTGGGCTATCGGGAATTTTTCGGGCTCGCGCTCAGAGTGACGCCTGACACCTTAATCCCGCGACCAGATACTGAAACTCTGGTAGAGGCTGCCTTGGAAAAAATCAACCAGCATGCGCGCGGCAAACCGCTTGAAGTGTTGGACCTGGGCACAGGAACCGGGGCTATCGCACTCGCGCTGGCCAAACATGGACCAGACTGCCAGGTGACTGCGGTGGATGCCTCTGAAGCAGCCTTGGCCGTCGCAAAAGACAACGCTTATGCGCTGGGCATTGAGAATACGCAGTTTGTGTTAAGCGACTGGTTTTCAGCACTGGCTCCCAAACCTTACCATGTAATCGTGAGTAATCCGCCCTATATCGAAGCGGACGACCCGCATCTGCAACAAGGCGATTTGCGTTTTGAACCCTTATCGGCGCTGGCTTCAGGGGCAGATGGTTTGCAAGCGATCCGGCAGATTATTGCCCAGGCGCCTGGCTATTTGACTGAAAATGGATGGCTCATGCTGGAGCACGGTTACAACCAGGCGGACGCCGTGCAATCACTCTTAAAAGCACAAGGGTTTGCAGAGATTGCAACGATGCATGATCTGGGTAATCAGCCCCGAGTCACGTCAGGAAAATGGCCACTAGCAAAACCAGTATGATTTTTGCTAGATTGAAAACAAAACCTTTATCTAAGGAGTTGTGATGCAGCCTATCCCTAATATTAAAGCCGTGCTATTTGACCTGGATGGCGTGTTGTATATCGGCAATCAAGTCATCAATGGCGCGATCGCGGCCGTGAAACAACTGCGCGAAGCGGGCATTGCGGTCCGCTTTGTCACCAACACTAGCACGCTATCTTTAGCGTCCTTGCAATCCAAGCTGAATGCGTTGGGCTTCAATGTAGTGCCCGAAGAAATCATGAGTGCACCACAAGCGACCATCCAGTACCTCAAAAAGCAGCCGAACCCGGTCTGTAAATTGTTGCTGGCAGACGATGTGAAAAAAGATTTTGCCTGTTTTGATCAATCGGAAACCGCGGCCAATTATGTGGTGATCGGCGATATAGGCGACCGCTGGTCTTACCAACTACTCAATGAAGTGTTTACCTGCCTGGTGAATGGCGCGCAGTTAATTGCCATCCATAAAAACCGCTTCTGGCAAACCGAGACTGGCTTGCAAATGGATATTGGCGCGTTTGTCACCGGGCTGGAGTACGCCAGCAATACCAAAGCCATGCTAATGGGCAAGCCTTCGCAGCATTTCTTTCATATGGCCATCGATGCCTTACGGCTGAAACCTTCGGAAGTGCTAATGATAGGCGATGATATTGATGCGGATATTGGCGGTGCACAAGATGCGGGCTTGCATGGCATTCTGGTCAAAACTGGAAAATATCGCGAAACCTATACGCGCTTATCCGCCGTGGAGCCGGATGCGATGATTGCTTCAGTGGCAGATTTACCGGCATTGCTAGGCTGCTTTTCTGCCTCCGCCCATTCCTCCTGACCGGGTCAGCCCGGTCTCGCCGTTTCGGCATGCCGCATAGTATAATTGCGGCATGTTTGAATCGAATTCTGTTGGTATCGTTAAAGCGCAAGTTGCGCATTTCACCCGGCCGCTCACGCTTAAAAGCGGCGCCGTGTTGCCACAATACCATCTTGCTTATGAAACCTATGGTGAACTTAACGCGGCCAAAAGCAATGCCGTGTTGATTTGCCACGCCCTGTCTGGCAACCATCATGTGGCTGGCCGTTATACGCCAGAAGATAAATATCCTGGCTGGTGGGATAACCTGGTGGGTCCGGGCAAACCGCTGGATACCAACAAGTTTTTTGTGATCGGGTTGAATAACCTGGGCGGCTGTCATGGCAGTAGCGGCCCATCCAGCGTGGATCCGCTGACAGACAAGCCTTATAGCGCTAGTTTTCCGGTCGTGACCGTAGAAGACTGGGTAGAGTCGCAAGCGCGACTGTTAGATTACCTCGGTATTGACCAACTGGCGGCGGTGATTGGAGGCAGTCTGGGGGGCATGCAAGCGCTGCACTGGAACATTGTATATCCCGAGCGTGTGCGGCATGCTTTTGTGATCGCCTCTGCACCCAACCTGACCGCACAGAACATGGCGTTTAACGAAGTGGCACGCCAGGCGATTATCACTGACCCCGAGTTTTTTGACGGCGATTATTACAACCATGGCACCGTGCCTCGCCGTGGCTTGCGCATTGCCCGCATGCTGGGTCATATCACCTATCTGTCAGACGATGCCATGGGTGAAAAATTTGGCCGCAAACTGCGTCATGGCGATGTGAAGTACAGCTTTGATGTCGAGTTTGAAATGGAGTCTTACTTGCGCTATCAAGGCGACAAGTTTGCCGGCGAATTTGATGCCAACACCTATTTACGCATGACACGCGCGCTGGATTATTTTGACCCAGCGCTGGATTTTGAAGGCAATTTGAGCAAGGCGCTCAGCCGCGCCAAAGCCAAGTTTGTCGTCATCTCGTTTACCACCGACTGGCGTTTTTCGCCTGCACGTTCGCGCGAGATCGTCCAGGCCTTGCTGGATAACGCCTTGCCCGTGAAGTATGCCGAGGTCACCTCGGCCCATGGGCATGATGCCTTCTTGATGCCTGATCCGCATTACCATGCCATCATGCGCGCCTATCTGGAGCAAATCAAAGTATGACGAATGTAAATATTACCAATGTTCGCCCAGACTTTGCATTAATTACAAAATGGGTGCAAATGAAAGCCAAAGTGCTGGATTTGGGTTGCGCAGATGGCACGCTGCTCACGCACTTGCATCAAACGCTTGGCATTACAGGCTACGGCATTGAAAAAGACGATGCCAATTGGTTGGCGGCATTAAAAAATGGCGTGGATGTGATTCAAATGAACCTCGAAGAAGGCCTGTCCGGCTTTGAAGACCAGTCGTTTGATACAGTCATTTTGTCGCAAACCTTGCAGGCCATGCACAATACTGAAAGCATCGTGCATGAAATGCTGCGGGTAGGGCGCGAAATCATCGTCACCTTCCCCAATTTTGGCTATTGGCGCAACCGCCTGCAAATCACGCTGGGCAACATGCCGGTCTCCAAAAGCCTGCCCTATCAATGGTACGACACACCCAACGTGCACCTATGCACCATCCACGATTTTGACCACTTTTGCCGCCAGCACGACATTCAAGTGATTGAGCGCAAGGTAATTACCGACGGCCAGGATATCCACGTCTTGCCCAATCTGCTGGGCAACCTGGCCATGTACCGCTTAAAACGCGCAGCCTGACAACATCAAGCCAGCTATTTCAAGAAAGATTGAGCGCTTTTAAGCGCCGGTAAAGCGTATTTCTGCTTAACCCCAGCTGACGGGACACCGCTGAAATATTGCCGCCATGTTGCAACATGGCTTGCCGGATCGCTTCATCATTTTGCACTTTCAGGCTAGCTGCTGGCAACGCGGTCATGCCGACCGCAGACGGCTCAGCATCTGCTTTTTTCGCATGCATTTCATCCAGAAAATCCTGCATCAAATGCTGGCGGCCAATCACGCCGCCATCCGCCAATGCCACGGCCGTGCGCAGTACATTATGCAACTGGCGTACATTGCCCGGCCAGGGATGCTCATTAAACAGCGCCATCATTTCTTCACTCAAGGTGGCTTGCGGCGCCTGTTCAATTTGCAGAATGACCTGAATCAACCTTGCCATATCCAGCCGCTCCCGCAGCGCAGGCAATTGCACACTGAGGCCATTGATGCGGTAATACAAATCACTGCGAAACTCGCCTGCAGCCACTTTATCTTTCAACTTCTGATTGGTCGCGCTGAGCAGCATAAAGTTGACCGGGATAGACTTGCTGCCGCCCAACGGCGTCACACTGCGCTCTTGCAAGACGCGCAACAAGCGCGCTTGCAGTGACAATGGCATATCGCCAATCTCATCCAGAAACAAGGTGCCGCCATCCGCTTGCTGGATTTTGCCAAGATTGCCTTTACGCTTGGCCCCTGTATAAGCGCCTTCTTCGTAGCCAAACAGTTCGGCTTCAATCAGCCCTTCTGGCAAGGCCGCACAGTTGACGGCAATAAACGGCTTGTGGCGGCGCGCACTGGCATCGTGAATCGCGCGTGAAAATAATTCTTTACCGGCCCCGGTCTCGCCGAGGATCAGTACAGGAATGTCCTTATCCAGCACCTGCTTGACCTGAGTGATGGCCAGCTTGAATTGCGGGTCGCCACTGTCCAGCAACTCCAGACTGGCGGCAGATTCTCGCGGCGCCAGCGGCGGCATTTTTTTCGGAGCGGAAGGCGCCTGGCTCACCGAGGCGCGGGCATATAACCGTGCGCCATTACGCAGATGCAGTGGAAACAGGACATCGGCATTTAAACCGCGTTGCTTGAACGCGATCCACGACTCGTCAAAAATATCTTCAAATGCAATGCGCCGCGCAGACAGGCTATCCTGATCCAGCGGCAAACCAAACTGAAACTGACCACTACGGTTGATCGTCTGTAGCTGACCAGCCGCATCAAACAAAGCCACCCCTTCCCACAAGGTACCAATAAATTCTGGCCGCACATGAAAATGCACGGCGATTTCACCCTCTGCGGTGGCATGAAACAGCCGGTTTTCGACCATTTGTGCCGCCATTTTGACCAGGGCCAGCGTGTGCTGCTGCGGCGCATTAAGGTCGTTGGATACGTCCAGCGTCGCAACCAAATGGTTATTGGCAGCAAAGATCGGCACGGCGGAACAACTGAGTGAATGATGATAGGCCATGAAGTGCTCAGCCCCCTGCACACTGATGGCCAGGCGCTCTACCAGCGCGGTGCCTATGGCATTGGTGCCCCGGTGCTCTTCGCTCCACGACGCGCCAGGCAATAACGAGGCGCGGATCTGATTTTCATCCACGCCTTCACCCATGGTGCGCAAAATCACCCCTTCGTTATCGGTCAAAATCACCAGGCTACGCGTATGGGCAATTTGCTCACTCAAGGTGATCATTTCCGGTTCAGCTTGCGCCAATAACAGGCGGTTTTTCTCCAGCCGCTGCGCCAATTCCTGGGCAGTAATAATCTGGTCTTCTGCCGGGGCTTGCTCATCCACGCCCTTGACCATGCAACGTCGCCAGGAGCGGGCAATCGCTTCGGCAATGGCGCGCTGATCATCACGCAAGCCAACTTGCGGCAGGGGAGTGGAGGAGGGGGAATACTTGTTGGGCATGGAAAACTGAACACCTGTCACGTCGGATTGAACAACTGTACCAGTATGACACAGTCGTGAACAGTACAGGCTATCTTGCACAGAATCTCGAGCATTGATCATACTTTTATAACCTACTGATTTTAATATATTTTTTAAAAATTTCCAAAAGATGATTGCGGTTGGCACACGCATTGCAATGAGTGATCAAGCCGTCACAAAAGAAGCATTTGTTAACGGCGTGTCAACACAACTCATCCAGCTTCAAAGCAACCATTTTGGAGGTTATTTATGCAACAACGTATCAAGCTTGCCATCAGCGCATTACTGTTAGGCAGCATCAGCACCAGCGTATGGGCAGATGCTGAACTGGACACTTTAATGAAAGATGACAATCAGTGGGCCATGCAGCGTAAAGACTACGCGAATCAGGGCTATAGCCGCTTGTCACAAATCAACAAAGGTAATGTCAAACAATTGAAAATGGCCTGGTCGTTTGCCACTGGTGTGAACCGCGGTCACGAAGGTGCACCGCTGGTCATCGGCAATACCATGTTTATCCACACCGCATTCCCTAACAACGTGTATGCGCTGGACTTGAACGATGACCAGAAAATTCTGTGGTCTTATTTCCCTAAACAAAGCCCGGATGTGCAATCCGTCATGTGTTGCGACAACGTGAACAAAGGCTTGGGCTACGGTGACGGCAAGATTCTGCTGCAACAGAATAATGGCGTACTGGTCGCGCTGGATGCAAAAACAGGGGCCAAGGTTTGGGAAGTAACTGTCAACGACCCAAGAACAGGCGCGGCCAACACCAACGCTCCACACGTGTTTAAAGATAAAGTAATCACTGGCTGTTCAGGCGGTGAATTCGGTGTACGTTGCCATATCAGTGCTTACAACATCAAAGATGGCAGCCTGATCTGGAAAGCCTACAGCACCGGTCCAGACAGCGAAGTGATGATTGGACCAGACTTCAACAAGGAAAACCCACACTACAGCGCACTGTCTCTCTACGAAGACGTGAATGGCGGTAACAAAATGGGTGGTTCCTTCAAGAATCTGGACAAAGCACAACTGAAATTTCCAGAAGCCAACCTGGGTGTACGCACCTGGCTCAAACCACAACAGCAGAAAGATGGCTGGCAAAATGGCGGCGGCCCAACATGGGGTTGGTATTCTTACGATCCAAAATTGAACCTGATGTACTACGGCAGCGGTAACCCAGGTACCTGGAACCCAGACGTACGTCCAGGCGACAACAAATGGTCGATGACGATTTTTGCCCGTGACCTCGATACCGGCTTGGCACGCTGGGGCTACCAGATGACGCCACACGACGAGTGGGATTATGACGGCATGAACGAAATCGTGTTGTGGGAAGCAAACGGCAAGCAATTGGCCACCCACTTTGACCGTAACGGTTTTGGCTATACCTTTGACCGCACCAACGGCACGCTGCTGGTCGCTGAAAAAATGCACCCGTTCGTCAACTGGGCAACCAAGATTGATCTGAAAACCGGTATTCCGGTCAAGGATCCAAAATACTCTACGCACCAGGATTACAACGCAAAAGGCGTTTGCCCTTCTGCACTGGGTGTTAAAGACGAACAACCGTCCGCGTTTTCACCGAAAACCAAAACGTTCTATGTCCCGCTTAACCACGTGTGCATGACCTATGAGCCAGTTGAATCGAAATATGTGGCCGGTCAACCTTGGGTAGGGGCGACATTGACCATGTTTGCCGGTCCAGACGGCGTGATGGGTGGCTTTATGGCTTGGGATGGCCTCAAAGGCAAAGCTCAGTGGTACAACAAGGAGAAATTCTCTGCTTGGGGTGGCGCACTGGTCACCGCGTCTGATCTGGTCTTCTACGGTACGCTGGACCGTTGGGTGAAAGCACTGGATGCCAAAACCGGTAAAGAACTGTGGAAATTCCAGGTAGGTTCCGGCGTGGTCGGCAACATGATCACCTACGGTCACAAAGGCAAACAATACGTCGGCGTACTGTCTGGCATTGGTGGTTGGGCGGCCGTGGCGATGAACCTGGGCTTGACCAATGATACCGATGGCTTGGGTGCTGCCGGTGGTTACAAGGAACTGACTAAATACAACGCCGCACCTGGTGGTGGCGCCATGAATGTATTCAGCTTATAAGAGAGGAAGTCGCATGCAATTGTTTAACCAAACCTTGCTCGCCACGGCCTTGCTGGCTGCCACAGCCTCTGCCATTGCAGGGAGTGGCGCCGAGGCCTTGGCTCAAAAAAGCGGCTGCTTGCTTTGCCATGGCATCGACAAAAAAGTCGTTGGCCCTGCTTACAAAGAAGTCGCCGCCAAATACAAAGGTGATAAAACCGCTGAAGCCAAGCTGATCCAGAAGGTGAAAGCCGGTGGCAGCGGGGTATGGGGTGAAATGCCTATGCCACCGAACAGCCCACAAGTGAAGGACGAAGATATCAAGACCATCGTCCAGTGGGTGTTGAGTTTGTAGTTCCCCTGCGAAATAAGGCGTCGGTGGCCTGTGCAATATGGATGATTCACTTGCCCACTGACGTCCTGTTTCCAACCGTTTTACCATTGATCTCCGAGTGTGCCAACCCGCAAGGGTTGGCTTTTTTTTGCCCCAAAATTAGCCAAGCCTTAAAAGCGTTTACAATGCGGGCATGACGATCTCGCAAACCCTGTTTACACGCCGCATGCTGATGTGTGTCGCCCTAGGCTTCAGTTCTGGCCTCCCCCTGTATCTTTTGCTGCAACTGTTGCCTGCCTGGTTACGTAGCGAAGGCCTCAATCTCAAAACCATCGCCGCCTTTGCCTTTATGCAACTGCCCTATACCTGGAAGTTTTTGTGGTCGCCCTTGATGGACCGCTACAGCTTGTTACAAGCACTGGGCCGCCGCCGCAGCTGGATACTGGGCACTCAATTCGCGCTGCTGGCCAGTATTGTGGGCTTGGGCATGTTCCAGCCGCAGCAAGAAATCAGCATGGTCGCCCTGCTTGCCACACTGGTAGCGCTATTTTCGGCCAGTCAGGATATCGTCATTGATGCCTACCGCCGCGAAACACTGAGCGATGAAGAGCTCGGGTTGGGCAACAGCCTGTATGTCAACGCCTATCGGATTGCTGGCTTGGTCCCTGGCTCGCTGGCCCTGATTCTGGCAGACCATCTGGCCTGGTCGCAAGTATTTTTGGTCGTTGGCCTGTTTATGCTGCCCGGTATCGGATTTACACTGTGGGCGCAAGAACCCGTGATGGCCAGCGCGCCCAAAACCTTGCTCGCCTCCGTGATCGAACCTTTCAAGGAATTTATTAATCGCAGCGGCTGGCAGCATGCACTGTGGGTGCTGCTGTTTATCTTGCTCTACAAGCTGGGCGACAGCATGGCCACCGCACTCGCTACGCCGTTTTATATTGACATGGGCTTCAGCAAAACCGATATCGGCGCCATTGCCAAAGGCAGCGGCCTAGTCATGCAAATCGCCGGTGCCTTCGTTGGCGGCATCTGGATGCTGAAATTGGGTATTAACCGCGGTTTATGGACCTTTGGAGTCGTGCAGGCACTCTCCATCCTGGGGTTCGCCTGGCTCGCGGGCAGCGGCCCCTTTACCGAGATCGGTGCCCCTGAACGCAGCATGCTTGCGATTGTGATCGGCGTTGAAGCCTTTGGCGTTGGCTTGGGCACCGCGGCTTATGTGGCCTACATGGCACGCGAAACCAACCCCGCCTATACCGCAACCCAGCTCGCCTTGTTTACCAGCCTATCCGCCGTACCGCGCTCGGTTTTTAATGCTCTGACTGGTGGCATGGTGGAGGCACTGGGATGGCAGCAGTTTTTTTACGTATGCACTTTGCTGGCAATCCCGGGGATGTTGCTGTTGTTTAAGGTAGCACCTTGGCGGGAAAAATAGGTTTCTCGCAGACAAATATGTTTCTTTTCGACTCTTGACGAGTTACTTTTCTTTGCTTGCACAGGCTGTGATTTACTTTTGAGTGCGCTTTGGGATTTTGAAAGGGTCTATTTCGCCTTTAGGCGACCATTCTTTCTTATGCTTGTCCTGTATAGACCGGAGACATGGTTGACAGGTGTACGAGGACATAGTTGACACTTTCGCATTGGATAAATGCGGAGAACACTATGCCTTGGGA
>NZ_JADKYR010000007.1 GCF_015354335.1 Methylophilus sp. 13
TCCCAAGGCATAGTGTTCTCCGCATTTATCCAATGCGAAAGTGTCAACTATGTCCTCGTACACCTGTCAACCATGTCCCCGGTCTATACAGTGCAAGCAAAGAAAAGTGACTCGCCGAGGGGCGACAGAGAGCGTGACAACCAATCACCGATCACACGCGTGGGCATATATGCCCACCCTACCACTTTCAAACTCCTGCTTGCGTCAGGTGTTACGGTAAAAACATCCCCAATAACTCATTCAAAAACCGCTGCCCTTTCAATGTCGGTGCAATTACCCCACTCTGCTCCGCCAACAACCCTTGTTGCTGCGCCGCCAGCAAGGTCGACTGAATAGTCCTTAATGGCAATCCCGTCCGTTGCTGAAACAAACTAGCCTCCACCCCATCCACCAGCCTTAACGCATTCATCATAAATTCAAACGCCAAGTCCTCACGCCCAATCTGCCATTCACTATCCACCATCTGGCCAGTGGCGATAGACTCGAGATACTTTTTCGGATGCTTATGCCGACTTTGGCGAATGATCTTGTCATGAAAACTGAGTTTGGAGTGCGCGCCTGCGCCTATGCCCAGGTAATCGCCAAACGTCCAGTAATTGAGGTTGTGCTGGCACTGCTGGCCAGGCTGGGCAAAGGCGGAAGTTTCGTAATGCTGGTAACCACTCCCAGCAAGTATTTTCTCGATTTCTTCCTGCATGGTGGCGCTGGTATCGTCGTCGGGCAAGCTCGGTGGCGTGCGGTGAAACGGTGTGTTGGGTTCCAGCGTCAGGTGATAAAACGAGAGGTGCGCGGGTTTGATCTGGCAGGCGGTTTCGGCATCTAGCAATGCATCTTCAAGGCTTTGTTCTGGTAGTGCATACATCACATCCAGATTAACCTTTTCAAAGGTATTCAGCGCCAACTCGGCGGCGGCCAAAGCTTGGTCGCGGTCATGAATGCGACCAAGCGCTTTGAGATATTGCGGCTGAAAACTCTGAATACCGAGTGACACACGATTTACCCCCGCCTCGCGGTAACCCTTGAAGTTGGCGATATCCACTGTGCCCGGGTTGGCTTCAAGCGTGACTTCGGCGCCATATTCCAGCGGTGTCAGCATACGCACATGGCTCAAAATCTTATCAATCGACTCGGCAGAAAAAATGCTGGGCGTGCCGCCGCCAAAAAACACGCTGCGGATTTTGCGGCCCCACACCAGCGGCGTCGCTTGTTCAAGGTCGGCAATCAAGGCATCCACATAAGCGGCTTCCGGGATCTCCTGCCGTGCTTCGTGCGAATTAAAATCGCAATACGGGCATTTGCGCACGCACCACGGGATATGGATATACAACGAAAGTGGCGGCGGATTGGTGAGGCCGCTCAGCGTGATGTCGCCTTGTAGCGGCGCATCTTTCAGGCTATTGGCAGGATAAATCGGAATCATGCGCGTATTTTAACCTGTATCCATCCAGGCACAGGGACTTAAACACTTTGCAACAAAGCTCTGGGCGGCTGGTTAAACTGGTTGCGCGCCACCAGCCAGGCCGACAAGGGCACCAGCACCATCGCCGCCAGCAAGGCCTGCATGGTCAGCCAGGCGTTGAATTGATAGTCCATCTCCAGCACCCGCGTCGTCAGGGCATAAGCGGCAATATTGGTAAAAATATTGGCAACGATACTGGCCGATAGGCCTATGCATAAAAACTCCACCAGCATCGCCAGCACCACCTGCTTTCTGGAAGCGCCCAGCACCCGCATCAAGGTGCTTTCGCGCACGCGCTCTTCGCGGGTTGCCATCAGCGCGGCATACAACACGGCCAGGCCCGCCAACAGGCTAAAACCAAACACGAATTCAATCGCATAGCTCATTTTGCTGATCAGGCTTTGAATCTGCTCCAGCACCGCTGCCACATTGATGATGGTTAAATTGGGGAATGTTTTGACCAGCTGATTCAGGGCGTCTTCTTTGCCCGCTGGCAAGTGAAAGCTGGTGAGGTAATTGGCGGCATAGTGATCCAGCACTTTCGGTGGCGTCACCGCGAAGAAATTCACATGCATGCTGTTCCACTCCACCTTGCGCAAACTGGTGATGGTGAGCTCAAGCTGGGTGCCGGCCACATCGTAAGACAATTTATCGCCCAGTTTTAAATTGAGTGTTTCAGCCAACCCTTGCTCTAACGACAACAGCGGTTTACCAGCATCCTCAGCACGCCACCACTGCCCTGCCACTAGTTCGTTATCGGCCTGCATTTGCGCAGCCCACGATAAATTGAATTCACGCTCGGCCAAGCGCTTGGCGCGGTCATCTTTATAATCCTCAATCTTGATGGGTTTGCCATTCACGGAGATCAGCCGCGCCCTGACCATGGGCAAAATATCCGCATGCTGGATAGCATGCGATGTCAGTAACTGATTAATCCCCGGGATTTGGTCTGCTTGGATATTAATCACAAAGCGGTTAGGCGCATCTGCGGGTAACGAGGTCTGCCAGTTTTCCAGCAAATCATTACGCACAAATGCCAGCAACAAGATCGCCATCAAACCCATGCTTAAGCCAACCACCTGCGCGATGGTCAACATCGGGCGGCGCCGTAAGCCCATCAAGCCAAGCTTGATGATGCCGAAGTTCTGGACACTGAACGACTGCACGAAACGCATGCCCAGATAAGCCAGCAAACCAGCCACCACGACCAATCCAAATAGCGCAGCAAATACAATCCCGGCCAGTTTGATATCCCCCGCATGCCAGAACACCAGCCCGGCCAATACCAGCAATGCGGGTAAAAACATCAGACCATGGCTGCGTACGTTGCCTTCTAAATCCTGCCTCAAAATGCGCAGTGCAGGCACCGCCCGTAAACGCTGCAATTGCGGCCACACCGCCGTCAGCAAAGTAGCAAAGCCAGTGGCGAAACCCAACAAGACCGGCATCCAGCCCGGGGCTGGCAACGTTTCGAGAAACAGGCGGCCAGCAAGTATCGCCAAGCCATATTGCGCGGCAAAGCCCAGCACACACCCGATCACGCTACCCACCAATGCCAACAGCAAGGTCTGGTAGAGCAGAATCTGTGTAATCAGCTTTTTGGTCGCGCCAAAACAGCGCATCAACGCATAGGCATCCAGGCTCTTTTGCACATAGGGGATACTCGCCAGCAACATGGCCACCATCGCCAGAATCACGCCGACCATGGAGGCAATGCCGAGAAACTGTTGCGCCTTGTTGAGCGCACTGCGCATTTCCGGGCGGGCACTGCGGATATCGTCTACCCGTTCACCGCGGGCTAATTGCGGTTTCAGCCATTCGGCGTAGTCTTCCATGGCCTGATTCACCGCTGCGCCATCGGTATTGGCAGCCACCAGCAACTGGTATTTCACCCGGCTGCCAAACTGGACCAGGCCAGTCGCAGGCACATCGGCGCTATTCATAAACAGGCGCGGCGCAATGCTGAACATATCTCCGCCCCGCGACGGTTCCTGCAATACAAAGGCCGCGACCATAAACTGGCTGTCACCGACGCTAATTTCATCGCCAATCTTCAACGCAAGCTTTTGCGCCAGTCGTGGCTCCATCCATACTGTTCCGCGTGCTGGGATAGTTGCAGAAGATGGTTCAGCGTTCGCTGTGGTCGTTGACTGCTTGCTGATGGTCAAATGACCACGTAGCGGAAACCCCGCTTCCACCGCCTTGATTTCGGCCAGCTCGCTACTTTCCCCTTTGACCACCATGCTGGAAAACTCCAGCGCCTGCGTGGTCTGGTATTGGCGCCGCTGTGCCTCAGCAAGGTATTTTTCCGGGAGAACATGGTCTGAATTCACCACCAGATCCGCCCCAAGCAACACATTGCCCTGGGTTTGCATGCTGGCTTTGATGCGGTCAGTGAAAAAGCTGACTGAGGTGGTTGCCGTGACCGCAAGGATTAGCGCAAACAGCAATACGCGGATTTCACCCGAAGACCACAGGCTGCGGCACTGACGCCAGGCAATAGAAAGCGCCAGCATTAATGCCCCCCTGCTTTGTTGTCTGCAATATTGATTTCACTCAATTGGCCATTCTGCAAATTCAACACGCGCTGGCAACGCCGCGCCAGATTCATATCATGCGTGACCAACACCAACGTCGTGCCGCTCTTCACATTCAGGTCAAACAACAACTCAATGATAGATTCACCAGTCGCAGCATCCAGATTACCAGTCGGCTCATCGGCAAATAAAATCGAAGGCTTGGCCGCAAATGCCCTGGCGATCGCCACCCGCTGCTGCTCGCCGCCCGACAATTGTTTTGGGTAATGCGTGGCACGCGCTGCCAGGCCGACACTGTCGAGCGCCGCGATGGCAATTGCCTGCGCATCCCGCTGGCCCGCCAGCTGCAAAGGCAGCATCACGTTTTCCAAAGCGGTCAGTGAACCCAATAATTGAAACGACTGAAACACAAAGCCCATATGCTTGGCCCGAATGGCGGCGCGGCCATCTTCATCCAACGGGCCAATATCGCTACCATCAATCAACACCTTGCCACTGCTGGCAATATCCAGCCCCGCCAGCAGACCCAGCAAGGTAGATTTACCAGAACCTGAACTCCCGATGATCGCAAGCCTCTCACCCTTGGGTACGGCAAGATTCAAATTAGTCAAAATGGGGATTGTTGTATCATTCGAAACAACCGTTTTACTTAAAGACACTGCTTCAACAGCATAAGGGGCTTGCATTAATGATGTTCCGATTTCTCAAGATATTAAGCGTTTGCACTACTCTATTTTTTGCCGATGCCGCCCTGGCTGAAACAACATCCAAACCGGTGATTCTGGTGTTTGGAGACAGTTTATCCGCCGCCTACGGCATCCCCAAAGAAAAAGGTTGGGTGAATTTATTGGCGCAAAGAATAAAAGACAAGCAATTACCCTACGAAGTTGCCAACGCCAGCGTCAGTGGTGAAACCACTGCGGGCGGCCTCAGCCGTTTGCCTACCGCACTTCAGCAGTTTAAACCCAGTATTGTGGTGATAGAACTAGGCGCAAATGACGGCCTGCGCGGCTTACCGCTGGATGCGATGAAGAATAATTTGGAAAAGATGATTCAGGCCAGCAAGCAGATCAATGCGCAGGTGGTTTTATTAGGCATGTTTATTCCACCGAATTACGGCCCTAAATACACCAATGGTTTTAAAGCGGTTTACCTGGATTTATCGGAGAAATACAAAACACCGTTTATCCCGTTTTTCCTGGATGGTGTCAGTGGTCACAGTGATCTGGTGCTGGAAGATGGGCTGCACCCGAATGTGAATGCGCAGAGAAAGATATTGGAAAATGTTTGGCCGACTTTGAAACCCCTGTTACCAAGGACTACTAAAGTTAATACGCCCATCAAGGATGACTGATTAGAAAATATCCTTTTGAAACACAGAAAAAGTGCATCCAGATCTATTCTGACTGAATCTATTGTTAACTGATACTTCCCAAACAAAAACAAAAGGATCTTGAGACACATATGATCCAGCAGGCCTTAACCATATTGATAGAGTATCATCTAAGCTAACTTCGAATGGCTCTGTATTCTGACCAAGAGAGCCTAGTTTTGTTAAGTTTTGATTATTACGCTTCAAGTCTTCATTTAACCCCACCAGCACAAAAAATCCAACCGACCTATATTCAGCTTCACATTCTATTAATTTGCGAAGATCATCTAGGATATCGCTAGCACTTAGCTTCTCTCCCTTAAAAAGAGATTTAATTTCAATAAAATGCGTACAACTTAAATCCTTCTCCAGCCTTCCCTTACTTACATTGGTTATATGACGAATTGAAACATCCGTTCTTTTATTATTCATTTTATAAAGAACGTTTTCTATATTTACTAAGTTGGGAATAGGTAAATGACCCTCTAGTATTTTTTTCAACGGTTCATAAAGAGAGCGTTCTGCAGTATAAAAATTAGCTATTTCTTGTCCCGCAGACATTGATTTGACAATACTGTTAAGTTCTAAAAGTAACTGAGCAATATTTACGTATGAGTATATTCCTTCATTTGAATAAAATGAGTGCTCTTCGGAGACAAAATTAGAAGTCTTTATTATTTCCATTTGTAGAGCATTTCATTACTTACATTGAAATCGAATCCAGGAACTAAATTAAATAAGGAGTCGATTGAAACATAATTCCAACTAGGCTCTCCAGACTGAGAAAACCTGACTATAGCGTAGGATCCATTTGCATCAATACTATGACCCGCCGGATAATGCTCAATCCAAATTGAGTTTTTACGGATGAAATCAAAAATTTTATGCTTTTTATCCCTTTCAATATCTACAGAGGAATTGATTAGCCTTTCAGCCAAACTAAGTTCTAAAGAAACATCTATAACGGGCTTATCGTTTGAGTTAACTTCGGTCAAAAGTACTTCAACAGCTCTTGATCTAATACTTTCAACAGCATTTGTAATAGAGGTACCGTGATAGTTTGGTAATTGACAGCATAAAAAAACAATTTTTCTATCTTTGCTAACGACTCGCAGAAAACAATTGCCTTCTTGCCAAAAACCTTTGAATTTGAAAGGTAAATAGTCCTTTTTATAATTATTTAAAGTTATGAAGACATTCATTTATTTATTTTTCCATGAAATCATTAAAGATTTTTAGTATCTAAATATAGCTCATTCTTTCATAAAAAGCCTCAATTTAACTCACATATACCCGCAAAAACGCCTCCCCATATTTCTGCAATTTCGCCTGCCCTATACCGCTAATCTGTCCCATTTCATCCAAAGTCTGAGGTTTGCGGTTATGAATCTCCAGCAAGGTACTATCGTGAAAAATCACATATGGTGGCACGCCCTGTTCTCTTGCCAGTTCCAGCCGTTTGGCTTTAAGTGCTTGCCAGAGCGGATCATCGTTAGCCCCTTCAAATGCTTCTTTGGCGCGGGCGCTGCGTTCAGCTTTGCTCATGCGCTTTTCGGGTTCGGCATCGCGGCGTAGCCACACTTCCTGCTCGCCTTTGAGCACTGGACGTGCCGTTTCAGTGAGATGCAAACCACCATAACCTGACAGATCAGTTTCCAGCAATCCCGCCGCGATCAATTGTCGGTAAACACCGCTCCACTGGTTTTGATTGAGGGTTTTACCTATGCCGAAAGTGCTGACTTTATCGTGACCGAAGCGCTCGACTTGCGGTGTGACTTTGCCGGTGAGCACATCGATCAAATGGCCGACGCCGAATCTTTGCCCGGTGCGATAAACACAGGAAAGTGCCATTTGCGCGACTTGGGTGGCTTGCCAGGTTTCGACCGGGTGCAGGCAGTTATCGCATTGCTCGCAGGCGCCGGGATGGCTTTCGCCAAAGTAGCGCAAAATGGTCTGGTGGCGGCAGGCGGTGGATTCGCAGTAGCCGAGCAAGGCGTCCAGCTTCAGGCGTTCCAGCCGTTTGCGTTCTTCGGAGGCTTCGCCGCTATCGAGCATTTGCCGCATGGAGACGACATCGCCCATGCCGTAGACCATCCACGCGTTGGCGGCTAGGCCATCGCGCCCAGCGCGGCCGGTTTCCTGGTAATAGCCTTCCATACTTTTTGGCAGGTCTAAATGCGCGACAAAGCGCACGTTGGGTTTATCGATGCCCATGCCAAATGCGATGGTCGCCACCATGATGATGCCTTCTTCACGCAGGAAGCGGCGCTGGTGATGTTCACGTAATTGCGCGGGCAAACCGGCGTGGTATGGCAAGGCAGACCAGCCTTTTTCAACCAGCCAGGCAGCGGTTTCTTCGACTTTTCGGCGGGACAGGCAATAAATAATGCCTGCATCGTTAGGGTGTTCACGCTCCAGAAATGCCTGTAATTGCTGGCGGGCATTATTTTTAATGCCGACGTGGTAGCGGATATTCGGTCGGTCAAAACTGGAGACAAACTGGCGTGCGTTTTCCAGATTGAGCTGGCTGATAATTTCGGCACGCGTCGGTGCATCTGCCGTGGCAGTGAGCGCAATGCGTGGCACATCTGGGAAACGGTTGTGTAACACCGTGAGCTGGCGATATTCCGGCCGGAAATCATGCCCCCATTGCGACACGCAATGCGCTTCATCAATCGCAAACAGGGCAAGGCCGGTGTGCAGCTGCACTTCGTCGAGCAGGCTCAAAAAGCTGCCAACCATCAGGCGCTCGGGGGCAACGTAGAGTAATTTGATTTCTCCACTCACCACCTGGCGGGTGATACGGTTATTCTCTTCAGCACTTAAACTGGAATTTAAAAAGGCAGCATTCACGCCTAATTGCTGCAAGGCCTCAACCTGGTCTTGCATGAGGGCAATCAGGGGCGAAACCACAATCGCCAAACCTTCGCGGGCCAAGGCGGGAATCTGGTAGCAAAGGGATTTTCCGCCGCCGGTGGGCATGAGCACCAGCGCATCTTGCCCGGCGATCACATGCTCGACGATGGCTTGTTGCTGATGGCGGAACTGGTTGTAACCGAAAACGGTTTGGAGGATGTGTTGGGGTGAGAGGGTTGCCATTTGGCAAGCCTAAGGAAGCACTGAATAATTGACTGCGCGGGCAAATTGCTGCGTTGCGCGGTGCTCGCAGCCGAGCCGTACACCACGTACTGTCTCGGTTCCTGTGCTCCGTGCGCCTTGCACTTTATCCCGCTCGCTCAATTATTCAGCACTTCCCTAAATCTTGTTATAAGGATTGATTAAGGTATCGACAAGCTCGTGTAACGCTTTACGCATTTGCTCTTCACTGACTTCCATCAGCAAGCCATCTTCCAGCGCATCTTGTGCAATCTGTTTCAGTTCATCAAAATTTTCGGCCATGACTTTGACCTTTTCGGTGCAGGACACCACCGAACCGTCATCGCGTACCCATTTTGGCCATTCATTACTCATGGTCTTGTTTACTCATCTTGTTTGTTTAATGACTGAGTGTTTTCAGTTGTTGCAGCAGTTTGGCCATCGCTTGACCGCGGTGACTCAACTGACTTTTGATCTCAAGCGGTAATTCTGCCACGGTTTTGCCAGTCTGCGTATCAAGAAACAGTGGGTCGTAGCCAAAGCCTTCGGTACCGCGGAACTCACGCAGGATTTCACCGCGCCATAGGCCATCGGCAATGATCGGTTGCGGATCTTGCGGATGGCGCACCAGCACAACCACGCTGTAAAAATAGGCACGGCGGTCGGCAATGCGTTCCATGGCTGTGAGCAATTTATCGTTATTGCGCTCGTCTTGCGTGAGCAGGCTTTTGGCTGGCTGTGGCCCGGCATAGCGTGCAGAAATCACGCCAGGTGCGCCTTGCAAGGCATCGACACACAGGCCGGAATCATCGGCCAGCGCGGGCAAGCCGGTATGCTCGCTGGCATGGCGCGCCTTGGCCAGGGCGTTTTCAATAAAAGTGCCATACGGCTCGGGGCATTCTGGGACATTAAACTCGGACTGCGGCAGCACTGCGAGATTGAGCGGCGCCAGCAAATGGGTGATTTCACGGAGTTTGCCTTTGTTGCCAGAGGCAATCACCAGTTTTTCAAACGGCAAGGCCATATTAAGCAGCCAGTGCGGTTTGCTGAATCACGGCAATTTCGCTGATGCCCTTGGCGGCAAGATCCAGCATCTGGTTCATGGTTTCGCGGGCAAAGGGCTCGCCTTCGGCGGTGCCCTGAATCTCGACAAAGCCACCGTTGCCGGTCATGACCACGTTCATGTCTGTATCGCAGTCAGAGTCTTCGATATAGTCCAAATCCAGCACGGGTGTGCCTTGATAAACGCCGACGGAAATGGCGGCCACAGAGTCTTTGATCGGGCTCTCGGCCAACAGGCCTTTTTGCAGCAAGGTGGACACGGCATCGACCATGGCGACATAGGCGCCGGTGATGCTGGCGGTGCGGGTGCCGCCATCGGCCTGAATCACGTCACAGTCAAAGTGGATGGTGCGTTCACCGAGTTTTTCAAGGTCAATGATGGCGCGCAGACTGCGGCCGATCAGGCGCTGAATCTCTTGCGTACGGCCAGTTTGCTTGCCGCGCGCGGCCTCACGGTCCATGCGGGAACCGGTAGACCGTGGCAGCATGCCGTATTCTGCCGTCACCCAACCCTGGCCTTTACCTTTTAAAAAGCCTGGGACTTTTTCTTCTACGCTGGCAGTACAAATCACCTGGGTATCGCCAAATTTAACCAGTACTGAGCCTTCTGCATGCTTGGTGTAATGGCGAATGATTTCGATGGCACGCAACTGGTCGTTGGCGCGCTGGCTGGGTCTGGTCATGGTTACTTTCTCTTATTTAATCAATTGCCGGGTTCTGCCCAGCGCTTCTTGTATCTCGGCAATCGCCTTTTCGATTTCTTCGTCAGTCAGGTCTAACGCATACGGACTGGGCGTGGCCGGGCTTTCATTCATCATGGTGGTGGTGACGTCTAGCGGTAAATCCAGCGTTGAAATCGTCAGCGGGGTGACAATGCGTTCGCCCCACTGCAGCGCAATGGCGCTCATGTTATCACCAACGGTAATACTGGCGGCATCGGCATCGTCGAGCAAGCGCGTGACACCATCATGGATATCCGCCGCCAGCATGTGTTGCGCCATACTGATCTCGGACACCACGTTCCAGACGCCATCCGAGCACAGCAACACCACATCGCCCTCCCGCAACGGAATCGGCGCAGTCAGTTCGACCTGCGGTTCACGATCCCCGCCGACGCAATTATAAATTTTATTGCGGTGCGGGTGATGGTTGACCTCGTCAGCGCGGATTTTACCCTCGCGCAACAAGGATTGCACCACAGAATGATCTTCTGTTTGAAACTCGACCAGGCCGTTGCGGTAGAGGTAGGCGCGGGAATCGCCGACATGGGCGCAAAACAGTTTATTGTGTTGAATCAAAGCCACGACGATGGTGGTACGCGGCGACTCTTGCAAACGCTTTTGCAGGCGGACGTTTTCAATCACCTCATGCACCTGTGCAATCTGCTCGCGCAAAAATTGCGCGGGTTGCGCAATCATGGGCTTTGATTCGCGCTGAAAGGCATCGATCATGGTTTTGACCGCGATTTCGGCCGCCACATCGCCATGCTGGTGCCCGCCCATGCCGTCTGCCAACACCATGAAAATGGCATGCCGATGGTAAGAGTAAGCCAGCCGGTCCTGATTATAGGGTCGCGGCCCCTGGCGACTGCCTTGTGCAATGGTGAATTTCATAGGATGAATTTCATAGTGGCTTGGTCAACACTTTAATAATTTTATCCACCAGCGAGCCACGCGGATCTTCAGCCACATGGATGCCGATCATTTTTTTCTGCAATGAAAACACACTTTGCGGTCTGAGCATGTAGTCCAGCTGCATGCACTCATCAATAATCGCCAGCAATTTTTCAGAGTATATCTGTTTGCCAAGCTCCACGGCCGGCACCAGCGTATCGTGCTTGAGGCGCTGGTTGGCCGCGATCGGCGAGGCCCGGTGCAGACAGGCATACATGCTGGCGCCTATGCTGTAAATATCGCTCCAGGGGCCCAGATGTTTGCGGTCTATATATTGCTCAGGCGGGGCATAGCCCGGCGTGTAAGTGGGCGCCAGCGTCACCTCGGACAAAGCCTGGCGCGCCGAACCGAAGTCCAGCAGCACTGGCGAGCCATCCAGGCGGATATAGATATTGGCCGGTTTGATATCAAGGTGCAGCAATTTGCGTGAGTGCACCTCACGCAATCCATTGAGCAACTCAACGAACATGCGGATCAGAAAATTCTCGGGCACAGGCTGCGCTAACGCCATGATGTAGTCTTGCAGCGATTTGCCGCGCTCATATTTCATGACCATATAAACGGTGCTGTTGGCGCGGAAGAAGTTTTTCACGCGCACGATATTTTTGTGCTCGATATTGGCCAGCGCCAGACCTTCTTCAAAAAAGCACTTCATGCCATGTTTGTAGGCAGCTTCATTTTTGCCATTAGAGCGGATATGCGTATCGCCCTCGCGCTCGGCCAAGGTCACCGGCATGTATTCCTTGATAGCAACCGTGGTTTTCTGCGCATCTTGCGCCAGATAGACGAAGCTGAACCCGCCCAGACTCAGCACCTTGGTAATGGTGTAGTCATGCAGCACAGTGCCTACCGGCAAGGCAAAATCGTATTTATGAGCGAGCTTCACTAGCGCTTTAACGTCACAATCATGGCTTTTATTAAGGGCATGGCATCAGCAGAGGCTGTGATTTGTTCTGCGCGCCGCCTTGTTTGTACCATTTTCGCATAACGATACCGCATTTGATACAATCAGTGAGTTTGCCAGGAGCCAGATGATGACGATAAAAAATTCCCCCGCTAGCCAACCGATGTTGAGCATGACCGGCTTTGCGGCCACCGAAAGCCGCTTTACTGGCGGGCTGCTGCTAATTGAGCTGCGTGCAGTCAACCACCGTTATCTCGAGCTCAATGTCAAAATCGATGACAACTTGCGCCAGTTTGAGGCGCAAGTACGTGAATTGCTGCAGTCCCGCCTGGGACGTGGCAAGGTGGAATGCCGCATCAATCTCAAAAGCGATGCCGCGGTGGCTAACCTGACGCTCAATCCTGAGATGGTCGGGCAGATCGCGCAAACCCTGGCCGCGTTACAGCAACATTTTCCGCAGGCGCAACCCGTCAATCTGGTTGAAGTGCTCAAGCTGCCAGGTGTTTGCCAAACGGAGAGCATCGATACCGAGGCCATGGCGCAGAGCCTGCTCAATGGCTTGTCGCAGGCCATTGATGAACTGATTGCCGCCCGCCAGCGTGAAGGTGAAAAACTCAAGCAAGTGCTGCTCGACCGTCTGCAAGGTGTCCGTGAGCAGATCAGCATCGTCAAACCGCTGTTACCTGCCCTGATCAGCCAATATCAGGATAAACTGACCACCAAACTGCGTGAAGCCATGCAGGCAGAGGATGACCGCGTACGTCAGGAAATCGTGCTCTACGCCCAACGGATTGATGTCGATGAAGAGTTGGCGCGGCTCAATGCCCACATTGTTGAAATGGACCGCATCCTCACGGCTGGCGGCACCATGGGCAAAAAGCTGGACTTTTTGATGCAGGAAATGAACCGGGAAGCCAACACACTAGGCTCCAAATCGGTGGCGATTGAAACGACACAAGTGTCCATGCAACTGAAAGTGTTGATCGAACAGATGCGTGAACAGATTCAGAATATTGAATAAACCCTATTTAACACTCGGTTTGCACCAAAACCGTGATTCGAGAGTGCACCATTTAGGTGCGCTTTCTTTCTGAAACCCGCTCATATAAAACATAAACTCATGATTTAAATGGGTTTTACAGGCTGGCACACGGCTTGCTCTTGTTTAAATGAATTTTACAAGTAAGGCAAAGGTCCAGCACGATGACGCAAACGGCCAAACAGTTTTTTGATGAAATGCAGGGCTATGGGGGCAATGTAAGGGCGATTTACCAGGCCTATAACCGCTGGTTGGCGAATGTGCCTACCCAGCAACTGGCGGCCAAACGCGCAGAAGCAGAAGTCCTGTTCCGCCGCGTCGGCATCACGTTTAACGTGTATGGTGAAGAAGATGGTGCCGAGCGCCTGATTCCGTTTGATGTGATTCCGCGCATGATTTCGGCCAGTGAATGGGCGCATTTGTCCAAAGGTGCCGTCCAGCGCGTACGCGCCCTCAATATGTTTCTGCATGATATTTATCATGATCAGGAAATCATCAAGGCCGGCATTGTCCCGCACAGCATCCTGACCAATTCCCAATACCGCCCGGAAATGGTGGGTGTGACTGTGCCTAACCAGGTGTATGCGCATGTGGCAGGGATAGACCTGGTCCGCACCAGCGAGTCGCAGTTTTACGTACTGGAGGACAACCTGCGTACCCCTTCCGGCGTGTCTTATATGCTCGAAGACCGCAAGATGATGATGCGGCTGTTCCCGGATTTGTTTAAAAAATACCCGATTGCCCCGGTAGAGCATTACCCCAGTGTACTGCTGAACAACCTGCGCTCGGTCGCCCAGACCGGCGTCACTGACCCGACCGTGGTATTGCTCTCACCCGGCGCTTACAACAGCGCTTACTTTGAACATGCCTTCCTCGCCCAGCAAATGGGCATAGAACTGGTGGAAGGCCAGGATTTGTTTGTCCGTAATAACGCCGTCTATATGCGCACCACGCAAGGCCCGCAAAGGGTGGACGTGATCTACCGCCGCATTGACGACGACTTCCTCGACCCTCTGGTGTTCAAGCCCGATTCCCTGTTGGGCGTGCCAGGTCTGCTCTCCGTTTACCGCAATGGTGGCGTCACATTGGCCAACGCTGTAGGCACCGGCGTGGCCGATGACAAGGCGACGTATATTTACGTGCCGGAGATGATCAAGTTCTACTTGGGTGAATCCCCCATCTTGCAGAACGTGCCTACGTATCAACTCAGCAAGGAAGATGATCTGGCCTATGTGCTGGATCATCTGCCCGAGCTGGTCGTCAAGGAAGTGCAGGGCTCTGGCGGCTACGGCATGCTGGTAGGCCCCACAGCCAGCAAACAGGAAATTGAAGAATTCCGTTTACGCATCGTCTCCAAACCCGCTAACTACATCGCGCAGCCGACGCTGGCACTGTCAACCTGCCCAACGCTGGTCGACCAGGGCATTGCACCGCGTCATGTGGATTTACGGCCATTTGTGCTGTCTGGCAAAACGGTCAGCGTGGTGCCGGGTGGCCTGTCGCGCGTAGCGCTCAAAGAAGGGTCACTGGTGGTGAACTCCTCGCAAGGGGGCGGCACCAAGGATACCTGGGTGCTGGAGCGGGACGATGTCAGTGCAGAAACCGTGCAGTCGCAAATGGCTGCCCAACAAGCAACGCAAGAGGCCGTTATATGTTAAGCCGTACCGCAGATCATTTATATTGGATGGCACGCTATATCGAGCGTGCTGAAAACGTGGCCCGTGTGCTGGACGTGACTTATAACATGTCCCTGTTGCCTTCAGACAGCAGTAACGAAGCCGAACTTTGGGATGCCGTGCTTGAAATTGCCGGAATCCGCGACATTTATGACAGCAACTACAAAGAGCTGTCGGCCACCAATGTCATCAAGCATCTGGTCATGGATAGCCAGAACCCGTCCAGCATTTACAGCTCATTACGCAGTGCGCGTGAAAATGCCCGTGCCGTGCGTGTGGCCATGACCACCGAGACCTGGGAAAACATGAACACACTGTGGATTGAGTTTGGGCAATATATCAAACAGGACCTGACCCAATCCGGCTTGAGCGAATTTTGCGAATGGGTAAAAAGCCGTTCGCACCTGTTCCGTGGCGTTTGTTTTGGCACCATGTTGCGTGACGAGGCCTTTAGCTTTGTGCGCCTGGGCACCTTTATGGAACGCGCAGACAATACTGCCCGCCTGCTGGATGTGAAGTATGAGTACCTGATGCCCATGCAAGAAGCCAATGACGGCGCGGTGGATTACTACGAATGGAGTGCGGTGTTGCGCTCGGTCTCGGCGTTTCAGGCTTACCAAAAAGTCTACCGCGATGCCATTGAACCGACCAAGGTGTCTGAATTATTGATTCTGCGTGAAGACATGCCGCGGTCTCTGCATGCCTGTTACGCCGAGATCATGCCGATTTTGCGCCAGGTCGCCGGCAGCCGCCACACCGAAGCCGAGCGGCTGGCTGGCCAGATGCATGCCAGACTGCATTACGGCCGCATGCTGGATATTTTAAAAGATGGCGTACACCATTTTCTGGATGAATTTATTCTGGCAAACCGCAAACTGGGCGAGGAAATACAACGTAATTTTTTAAGCGCCACGGCCTGACGCCTGACACACGATTGCCATGAACCCCTCATGCGCAGATTGCTCTAAGACAGCACTGCGCTTTTTTATTTGGGAAGCGACATGCGGTTAACCATCGAACATCAAACCCAATATGTGTACAGCGAAATGGTGCCATACACCATACAGCAACTGCGCCTGACACCCCGCACCGACCCGCGCCAGCAAGTCAGACATTGGGAGATCAAGGTAGCCGGGCAGCTGACCCCGTTTGCAGATGCGTTTGGCAACCTGGCACACACACTGGTCGTCGACCAGCCGCACCAGGCTTTATTGATCACGGTGAGCGGTGAGGTCGAAACCGGCGCCGCGACCAGCGCAGCCACGGCAAGCTTGCCAGTGACTGTTTTTTTGCGAGACACGCCACTCACCCAGCCCGATGATGCCATCATGGCCTTTGCCAAAGACTTTGCCCATGCGCCCGCGCAAGCGCTGATGCAGGCCTTGCGCGACCGCATGCAATACAGCAAGGGCGCCACCGAGGTGAACACCCCCGCCGCACTCGCCTTTAAGCTGGGCAAGGGCGTCTGCCAGGACCATGCGCATGCTTTTATCGCCTGCTGCCGCAGCCTGGGCTGGCCCGCCCGTTATGTGAGTGGTTACCTGTTTACCGAGGATGGCAGCCTGATGCAAACCCATGCCTGGGTAGAAGTTTGGCAACAAGAGACATGGCTGGGGCTGGATGTCTCCAATGGTATTCCGGTGGATGAAACCCATGTCAAATTGGCGGGCGGTCTCGACTACCGCAGTGCCAGTCCGGTGACTGGCTCACGTATGGGTGGCGGCCAGGAAGGCATGGCCAGCATGGTGAGCGTCAACCGCCAGACAGCGCTGAGCGAAGCGCAACGGCAGGCACACTTACAGCAATTACGTGAGCAGGCACAAGCCGCCCAGCAATAGCAAGTACTCGCATGCTATGATATTTGTTAACTTGATAAATGACTGACTTGAGATGACTTACTGTGTAGGAATCCTGCTTGAACAAGGTCTGGTATTGGCCTCAGACACGCGCACCAATGCCGGGGTGGACCAAGTGGCGATTGCACCCAAGATGCACGTGTTTGAGGTGCCGGGCGAACGTATGATTGTGCTGCTGACCGCAGGCAATCTGGCGATCACGCAATCCGTGGTCAACCTGTGCCGCGAACAACTCAAGTCGGCAGAAGGCCATGCCAATCTGCACAATGTGCACTCGATGTTTGAAGCCGCCAGCGTGGTGGGCGCGGCCATGCGCAGCGTGCATCAGCGTGACGGCAAAGCACTGAAGGAGCACGGCATAGACTTTAGTGCCAGCGTGCTGGTCGCAGGGCAAATCAAGGGCGAAAAGCCACGCCTGTTTAATGTGTATGCCGCCGGTAATTTTATCGAAGCGACCCCGGATACGCCTTACCTGCAAATTGGTGAAACCAAATACGGCAAGCCGATCATTGATCGCGTGATCAAACATCAAACCAATGTCACAGATGCGGTAAAATGCGTGCTGATTTCTTTTGACTCCACCATCCGCAGCAATATTTCTGTGGCCTTACCGATTGATTTGATGATATACCGAACTGATACTTTAAGCGCCGGCAAACGGCAACGCCTGACAGAAGATGACCCTTGTTATGCCAGCATCCGTAAAGGCTGGAGCGAGGGCCTGAAAGCCGTGTTCTCTTCCTTGCCTGACCCTGAATGGTGTGCATGATGAGTCACGGCCATTTATTTATTATCTCTGCCGCCTCTGGCGCCGGTAAAACCAGCCTGGTGCGCGCCATGCTGGCGCAAGACCCAATCCTGAAACTGTCTGTTTCGCACACCACGCGTGCACCGCGTCCGGGTGAAGAAGACGGCATCCACTATCATTTTGTTTCAGAGCCCGCGTTTCTGGAGATTCTAGACGCCGGCGGTTTTCTGGAAAGCGCGCATGTGCACAGCGCCCGCTATGGCACCGCGCAAAGCGAAGTCGAAGGCGCCCTGGCTGCCGGCCGCGATGTGATCCTCGAAATCGACTGGCAAGGCGCACAGCAGATCAGAACCTTATTCCCTGACGCGACCTCTATTTTTATTCTGCCGCCTTCCATCGAAGCGCTGGCGCACCGCCTCAACAGCCGCGGCCAGGACAGTGAAGCCGTGATTGCACAACGGCTGTCCGCCGCGCGTGAGGAGATGCGTCACGTGCATGAGTTTGATTATGTTACAATTAATGATAATTTTGACGTGGCCTTGCAGGATCTGATGGCGATTGTTCGCGCCCAGCGCTTGCAGTTAAACCGCCAGGTAGCCTGCCACGCGTCATTGATTCAATCCCTTACCTAAGCCGGCGCACGCCGCACTTCAGGTTCACACAGATAGAGGTTTTTATGGCACGTATTACTGTCGATGATTGCTTGGACAACATCCCTAACCGTTTTCAACTGACGCTGGTCGCGGCTTATCGCGCCAGACAATTGGCCAATGGTTCCGATCCACTCGTCAGTGGTTATTCACAAAAAGACAAACCGACCGTGATTGCCTTGCGTGAAATTGCTGCCGGTAAAATCGGTGTAGAGATCTTAGAGAAAAAGGGCCACGCTTAAGCAGCCATGCCCCACACCCAAGGCGACCATGCCCATCGCAAGTCCAAACCGCCGCTGAGCGAAGCGGACTTGCTCCCCGCTGACCGTGAGGATTCCCCCCTTACCCAGCTGATCCGCAAATATCTCAACGAAGAAGAAGTGCAACTGGTCTGGCAAGCGTATCGCTATGCCGACCAGGCGCATGCGGGACAAACCCGCAAAACCGGTGAACCGTATATCTCGCACCCGGTGGCGGTGACCTGTATTCTGGCTAAACTGCACCTGGATCTGCCTACCCTGCTGGCCGCATTGCTGCATGATGTGGTCGAGGATACCGAAGTCGACAGTGCCGCCATTGCCGAGCGCTTTGGCAAACAGGTCGCTGACCTGGTAGACGGCCTGACCAAGCTGGATAAGGTCGAGTTGCAAACTGCCATGCAGGCACAAGCGGAAAACTTCCGCAAAATGCTGCTGGCCATGAGCCAGGATGTCCGCGTGATCCTGGTCAAGCTGGCCGACCGGCTGCATAACATGCAAACACTGGACGCCATGCGGCCAGAAAAGCAAAAGCGCATCGCCCGTGAAACGCTGGATATTTATGCGCCAATTGCCAACCGGCTGGGCCTGAACCCGATTTACCATGAGCTGGAAGACCTGAGCCTCAAGTATTTATACCCCAACCGCTACCACGTGATCGACAAAGCGATCCGGCTGGCACGCGGTAACCGTAAAGAAGTGATCAGCAAGATCCTGGAGGCCATCCAGAACCAGCTATTGCAATACGGCATTGAGTACGATGTACAGGGCCGCGAAAAGCATCTGTTCAGTATTTACAAAAAGATGAGCGAAAAGTCGATGAAATTGTCGCAAATTAACGACATTTACGGTTTTCGCGTCATCGTCAAGGACAACGCCGCCTGCTATCTGGCGTTAGGGGCGCTGCATGCGCTTTACAAACCTATTCCCGGCCGCTTCAAGGACTATATTGCCATCCCCAAGGCCAACGGTTATCAATCGTTGCATACCACCCTGTTTGGTCCGTTTGGCACGCCGATTGAGGTACAAATCCGCAGCCAGGAGATGCACAACATTGCCGATGCCGGGGTGGCCGCGCACTGGCTGTATAAAACCACCGATGCCCACCTGACCAAGCTGCAACAACAAACCCACCAGTGGCTGCAACGCTTGGTAGAAATCCAGACCGAAAGCGACGATAGCCACGAATTTCTGGAGAACTTCAAGGTCGACCTGTTCCCGGACGAGGTCTATGTGTTTACGCCCAAAGGCAACATCATGGCCTTGCCACGTGGCTCGACGGCGGTGGATTTTGCCTATGCCGTCCACTCGGATGTGGGCAATAGCTGTGTCGCGGTCAAGATCAATAATGAGCTGGCACCGCTACGCAGTGAAATGCGCAATGGCGACCATGTGGAAATCATTACTGCCCCGCTGGCCAAACCCAATCCGGCCTGGCTCAATTATGTGGTGACCGGCAAGGCGCGCTCGCATATCCGCCATTACCTGAAAACGGTCAAGGTGGAAGAGTCGGCACAACTGGGCGAGCGTATGCTTAATGTGGCGTTACGCGCCATGCATATCGAGCCTGGCGACATTAGCGACAAACAATGGCAAAAAGTCATGAATGACTATGGCAGCAAAACGCGCCAGGCCATTCTGACCGATATCGGCCTCGGCAAACGTAACAGCCTGATGGTAGCGCACCAGCTGCTGGCCCATCCAGCCGAAACCGAAGATAAAACCGGCAAGGTACTCGATACGATTACCATCCGTGGCTCCGAGGGGATGGCGGTTCAGTTTGCGCCCTGCTGCCGCCCGATTCCTGGCGACCCGATTCTGGGCTTTATCAATAAAGATAAAGGCCTGGTCATTCACACGCATGATTGCCCCGCCATCCGCAAATTCCGGCTGGATCCGGAAAAATGGCTGGATGTGGAATGGGATGCGGATCCGAAAAAACTGTTCAGCGTCAACTTGCGCATCACGGTGGTGGATGAGCGCGGCATGCTGGCCAAGATTGCGGCCACCATTTCCAATGCAGAAGCCAACATTGACAATGTGAGTGTGGAGACCAGCGACGGCAGCCAGTACTCCAACGTCAACTTTACCTTGCAGGTCCACAACCGCGTGCATCTGGCCACCTTGATCCGCAACCTGCGCAAGATCCAGCAGATCGTGCGTATCAACCGCGTCAAAGGCAACCAGGTGGAGCAGCGCATCCAGTAAGCCTGACTCGACCGCATGCGTCCCTTGAGCGAAATCAAAGGTCTGTCGCCTGCCCTGCGCAGCCAGTTGGGTAAACTGGGGATTACCTCGGCCGAAGCCTTACTGCTGCACTTGCCCTTGCGTTATCTGGATGAAACACGCATTACCGCCATCCGCGATTTGCGTCTTGGTGAACAAACGCAGGTTGAAGGTGTGGTGGTGCATCAGGAGGTCAGCTACAAACCGCGCAAAGCCCTCAATGTCAGCCTGCAAGATGACACTGGCATCCTGCATTTGCGCTTTTTACATTTTTATCCCAGCCAGATCGCCCTCATGCAACCAGGCCAGCGCTTGCGCGTGTTTGGTGAAGTGCGTGGCGGCTTTTTTGGCTATGAAATGGTGCACCCCACCCAACGCAAAGTCAGTGAAGAAACGCCCGTCAATCAGGCACTGACGCCCGTCTACCCCACCACCGCAGGTTTGAGCCAGAATAGTCTGCGCAAAGCAGTCAATCTGGTATTGCAGCCTGCATTGTTAACCGAAACCCTGCCCGCCTGGGTATATGCCTCCCTGGCCCTGCCAGACTTTGCCAGCAGCGTGCACTTGCTGCACCAACCCTCGCCAGACAGCCCGCTTTCCAGCCTGGAAGACCGCAGCCATCCGGCCTGGCAACGCCTGGCTTACGATGAGTTGCTGGCCCAACAGTTATCCATGCGCCAGCATTATGCCCGGCGCAAACGCGCCACGGCCCCCGCGATTGCAGACACCCATGCGCTGGCTGACCGCCTGCTCGCCATGCTGCCGTTTGAACTCACCGCAGCGCAGCAAAAAGTGGTGCAAGAAATCCGCCAGGACCTGGGCCAACCCTACCCCATGCAGCGCTTGCTGCAAGGCGATGTTGGCAGTGGCAAAACTATCGTCGCTTGCCTGGCCGCGCTACAACTGATCGAACACGGCTGGCAAGTGGCGATGATGGCGCCCACGGAAATCCTGGCCGAACAACATTACAAGAAACTCAGTAGCTGGTTACAGCCCTTGGGCATCACACTGGCCTGGCTGACAGGTAGCCAGCCGAAAAGGGAACGTGAGCAGTCACTGTCAATGATTGCCAATGGTGAAGCCATGTTAGCCGTAGGTACACATGCGCTGTTTCAGGACGAAGTGCAGTTCAAGCAACTGGGGTTGGCGATTGTGGATGAGCAGCACCGCTTTGGTGTCGGCCAGCGGCTGGCCCTTAGAAAAAAAGGCGCGACCAGCGGACAAGCCACGGCGCTGGAACCGCACCAGCTCATGATGTCGGCCACGCCGATTCCACGCACCTTGTCCATGAGCTACTACGCCGACCTCGATGTGTCGGTGATAGACGAACTACCGCCGGGCCGGACCCCTATCGTCACCAAACTGGTGGCGGATGACAGACGTGAAGAGATTTTGCAGCGCGTCTATGAGGCATGCACGCAAGGGCATCAAGCTTACTGGGTGTGTCCGCTAATTGAAGAGTCTGAAGCCTTGCAATTACAAACCGCCAATGACACGTTTGCCTATATGCAAAAGGTGTTTCCAACGCTTAAGGTCGGGCTGGTGCATGGCCGCATGAAACCGGCAGAGAAGCAGGCCGTCATGCAAGCATTTGCGGACAATGAGATTCAGTTGCTGGTAGCCACCACCGTGATTGAGGTCGGCGTGGATGTACCGAATGCGAGTTTAATGGTGATTGAACACGCCGAACGCATGGGCCTGAGCCAGTTGCACCAGTTACGTGGACGCGTCGGCCGCGGCGCTGCAAAAAGTACCTGCATCCTGCTATATAGTAAACAGCAATGCTCACAAATTGGCCGCCAACGGCTGAAAGTGATTTATGAGAGCAATGATGGCTTTGCCATTGCGCAAGCCGACTTGCATATTCGCGGCCCGGGCGAGCTGCTAGGCACGCGTCAGAGCGGCGTGCCCATGCTCAAAATTGCCGACCTGGAACGGGACGAGCACCTGCTTGACGCAGCGAAGCCCGTGGCCGAAAAACTGCTGCAGACAGACCCTGCAGCGGTGAGCGCACATTTGCAACGCTGGTTAAGTCAGGCGGAAGAGTGGATCAAGGTTTAATAGAGGCGAGTCTGCAATCTGGCCAAAGCCTCAGGCTGCGTCAGAATCGCCTGCAAGCAGGCTTCAAACTCAGCAAGTGGCACCGGTTTGCTAAACAAATAGCCCTGAAAACGCTGGCAGCCCATATGCTGCAACATGGTCATCTGCTGCTGTAATTCCACGCCTTCGGCAATCACAGAGTGACTCAGATTTTTGCCCATATTGATGATGGTTTGCACAATGAATGAATCGTAGTTGTTATGTGCAATATCTTTAATAAAACTGCGGTCGATCTTGAGTTCATCCAGCGGCAAACGTCTTAATACCGACAATGAAGACTGGCCTATGCCAAAATCATCCAGCGAGAAGGTGATGCCCAGCGCTTTGAGCGCCTTGATCTTGCCAATCACCTCATCAATGTTTTTCACAATCAGACTCTCGGTCAACTCCAGGCACAGGTGGCGCGCATCACAGCCACTGGCCAGCACAATCTCTGTCACCTGCCGCACAAAGTCGGGCTGACTAAACTGCTTGGCACTGACATTGACGGATAGTTTAAGTCCAGCCGTGTGTGCAGAATCTGCCCAATGCTTGAGTTGCTGGCAGGCCTGGGCCAGCACCCAATGCCCGATGGGCACAATGTCGCCCGTCTCCTCTGCAATCGGGATAAACTGGTCGGGCGGAATCATGCCCAGTGTCGGATGTTGCCAGCGTAACAAGACTTCGGCACCAATGGGTTGCTGATCCGCATTCACCTGCACCTGGTAATACAACAACAGTTGATTGGCCTGCAAGGCAAATGCCAGCTCATTCTCAAGCGACGCACGTTGCTCAATGGCGGGATGGAGCGTCTCGTCATACATCTGGATACTGTTGAGCTTGTCCGATTTTTTGGCCTGATACATGGCAATATCTGAGCGACGCAACACCTCGGCTTCGTCGAAGTGATCCCCCATAAACAGGCAAATACCGATACTGGGCGAGGTGCGGTACAAACTGTCTTGCAGCTCAAACGGCGCAGAAAATACCGCCATCATATTTTCAGCCGCCCGATGCGCGGCAACCACCGCCTCAGCCTTATCTTTAGAGAGGTCATCCAGCACGGCAATAAATTCGTCGCCGCCCATGCGTGCAATCGTATCGCGTTTGCGCAAGCTCAAGGATAAACGCGCCGCCACCTGCTGTAGCAATTCATCGCCAGCCTGATGGCCTTTGCTGTCATTGAGGCCCTTAAAATTATTCAGGTCCAGGCAGATGACCGCACCATAACTTTTGTGCCGTGCACAGCGTGCAAATGACTGGTTGAGCCTATCCGTTAACAAACGGCGGTTAGGCAGCCCGGTTAAAAAATCATAATAGGCCAATTGGTGGACTTTTTTATTGTCCAGGTTAGAGGCGATGCGCAGCATGATATTGTCACGCAAACTGCTGGCCAGGCTGCGGCCAGCCACCGTCACATAAATCACATAGACTATAAATAGCACCGCCAGCGCCAGCGACAACTGTGTGCCATGTAGCACAAAGCGTGGAATCATGAACAACAAAATCCCACCCGTGAACAGATTACTCGTCGTGGTATCCACCGAATAAATGACGATGCCTGCCCCGCAGACCCCCACCAGCGCAAAGATTAAAAAGGCCTGATGTTCGGTATCGCTCTCGGGAAACAGCAGGATCCCCGCAAGACCCCAGGCGATGCCGCAAAACAGAGAGGTGGCGCGAAACCACTGCAACCATTGCCGGGTGTGTGCCTCACGCACCGGGTCTTTGGCGTATTGGTAGGTTAAAAAGGCACGTGCGCCATAGGCCAGCAGAAAAAGTACGCTCCAAATCAGCAGAATCGGTGAGGCGATCAAATGCCGTTGCACGAGCAGCAACGCAGCCATGACAATAAACGCAGCCAGTAATGACCTGCGGTTATTGCCATACAGCATATCCACAATTTCAATGTGTAGCGCTGATGATTCTGCCGTGGTGTTGTTCAACGCACGCATCCCCCTGCCTATAATTGTTAATGTCTTAACAACGGTTAAAAGCGGCTGATACTTTAATTGCTTATCTTGGTATCATGCGCCAAAAAACGCAAAATGACAGCAGCCAAGCCACGATTTTTAGCTGAAGAATGGCAAAAAAATACTAAGAAATGTCAGTGATGCTAGCGTAACTTCTGTCGCCCCGGGTCTCGGGGACATCTACAGAGCCTGTAGAAAGAAAGCGATGCCCCTCAAGGGATTGCGGGAGGCAGTCTTTAGAATTCGTGTCCGGCTAAGCCACAAACAGTGGCTTAAGGGCCGTCACTGCCAGGTCAATAAACCCGCGTAGCTTGGGTGGCATAAAGCGCTGCTTAGGGTACACCAGGTGCACCGCATCAGCTTGGCCACGCCACTCTGGCAACAGACGTTGCAAGCCAGCCTGCCGCACTGCCGCCTGACAAATAAAGGTTGGCAATAAAGCCACCCCCTGCCCGCTCTCGGCCATGGTTTTGACAACACCGATATTATTGACCAACACCTGACCCGGCAACGGCACCCGGATCTCATTGGTGCCCCGCTGCAACTCCCAATGATGCCGCCCCATGGGCGTAAACTGCACACAGGGATGCTGTGCCAGCTCGACCGGAGAGTTGATAGGCGCGGCCTGCTGCAAATAAGCCGGGCTGGCAAATAACGCCCATTGTATGGTCCCCAGCGATTTGGCAATCAGGCTGGAGTCGCGTAACTCCCCCATGCGGATCGCTACGTCCACGCCTTCTGCGACCAAATCGACATACCGCTCGGTCAACCACAGCTCCAGTGACAATGCCGGATACCGCGCCTGCGTTTCGGCTAGCAAATGTCCCAACAGCGCATCGCCCAAATCCGCCGGAGCCGTCATTTTCAATGTCCCTTGCGGCTGTTGCCTGGCCTCATCAAGTGCGGCCTCTGCCTCCATTAAATACCCCAGCCCGGTCGAAGCATGTTCAAAATACAGGCTGCCTGCTTCGGTCAGGTGCAAACGGCGCGTGGTGCGTTGCAGCAAGGTCACACCCAGCCGCCGCTCCAGTCTTGCCACCCGCGTGCTCACTGTCGACGTCGGTAATCCCAGTTGACGGGCGGCCGCGCTAAAGCTTCCTGCCTGCACCACCCTGACAAACACCGCCGCTTCGTTAAAGTCCATGATTATTCAATTAAATGAAAAGTAATTTCACATTTAACCATCTAGTCACCTGATTGTCATCTGTCTATAGTGTGATCCATGCAATCACGCACACCCCTGAACAAGGAGCAAACCATGAAAAAACTGGCATTTATCAAACGCAGTAACGGCAACCACTGGGTCGGTGACGGCTTTCCGGTACAAAGCATTTTTTCTTACCGCGATATCGCCAGTGATATTTCACCCTTTTTGCTGATGGACTATGCAGGCCCCACTAGCTTTGAGCCAACAGCACATAGACGCGGCGTCGGCCAACACCCGCACCGTGGCTTTGAGACGGTCACCATCGTCTACGATGGCCAAGTCTCGCACCATGACTCCACCAACGCGGGCGGCACCATTGGCCCAGGTGAAGTCCAGTGGATGACCGCGGGCTCAGGCATTATTCACGAGGAGTATCACGGCGATGACTATGCACGCACAGGCGGTCCGTTTGAAATGATCCAGTTATGGGTCAACCTGCCTGCCAAGGACAAAATGACCGCGCCAGGCTATCAAGGCATTACCCATGCCCAGATTCCTGAGGTCACTCTGCCGCAAGAGGCAGGCAAGGTACGTGTCATTGCCGGTGCATATGACGGCAACCCAGGCCCGGCAAAGACCTTCACGGCAATGAATGTGTGGGATGTACGCCTCAATGCAGGCACGCGCACCACCTTCACCTTGCCAGAAGGCCACACCACCGCCATTTTTGTATTGCATGGCGCAGTGAAAACCGGTGAAGTGCATACCATCCGCCCTAGTGAACTGGCCGTGATGCAGCGTGAAGGGACTGAACTGGTATTGCAGGCCCAGCAAGACACCACGTTGCTATTGCTCAATGGTGAACCGCTCAATGAGCCGGTGATCGGGCATGGTCCTTTTGTCATGAATAGCTGGGAGGAAATCGACCAGGCCATTAATGACTACAACCAGGGCCGCTTTGCCACCGCTTAAGGGCCAGGCATCTTGATCACATAAAACAGCAGGCACCGCCGTCAACCAGCAGTACTGACGGCGGTGACCCAGCCAACCACATCTCGAGAGGATTACATTATGAAAAATACACCCTACACCCGTCTGGACCGTGACAACGCTGCCGTATTGTTGGTAGACCACCAAGCTGGCTTATTATCACTGGTACGCGATATCGAGCCAGACCGCTTTAAAAACAATGTGCTTGCATTGGCCGATGCCGCCAAATTTTTTAACCTGCCCACCATCCTAACCACCAGCTTTGAAACCGGCCCCAACGGCCCGCTTATGCCATAGCTCAAGGCACTGTTCCCAGATGCGCCCTACATCGCTCGCCCCGGCCAGATTAATGCCTGGGATAACCCGGACTTTGTACAGGCCATCAAGGCGACAAGTAAAAAGCAGCTCATTATTGCTGGCGTCGTCACAGAGGTTTGTGTCGCTTTTGTCGCACTCTCAGCCATTGAAGCCGGTTTTGAAGTATTTGTGGTCGCCGACGCCTCAGGCACTTTTAACGCCCTCACCCGCGATGCCGCCTGGCTACGCATGCAAGCCGCCGGGGTACACATGATGACCTGGTTTGGCGTGGCCTGTGAACTTCAGCGCGACTGGCGCCACGATATTGAAGGCCTGGGTGCCCTTTGTGCCAACCATATTCCAGATTACCGCAACTTGATGACGTCTTACCATGCTTTGTCTGCCGCCAACCCTTAAGGCTTTGCAAGCGTAAAGAATCCCGGTTAAAGGATTTTTTTAGCCTAAATACGTTCAAAAGTTTATGAGTGGCAACACGTGGCATAAAGGGCTTCCTACAGTCGCTTAAGCCTGAACCGGATGCCCTACCGCCAGTTACCCGCGTAATCTGCAATTGTCGCGTTTGAAAATGAAGGTTGAATGAATTTTCCACTTCAGTTTGATAACAAGACAACACGGCAGCCATAACGGCTGCCGTTTGCACTCACGCAAAAGGAGGTGTGACATGCCCAGAGGTTCCAGCCCGAAACGGGAACGTGAATATGAAAAACTCGAAGAGGAATTTAAAAAGGATCACCGTTATCCTGGGCGCGAAGAGGAAGTCGCTGCACGTATTGTGGGTAAACAACGCAAAGAAGCCGGTGAGACCAAAGAGTAATACCAGAGTGGGCGGTACCCCGCCCTCTAGAAATCAATGTGCTTGGCACTGATCCGATAAACCCAATTGCAAAAGGGGGTTGTGATGCAGCAAACAGATCAATTTGTAGTCTCGCCCCTAAGTTACCAGCCCGATTACGAGGTGGTAGCCACCACCGAACGCACCCGCCAGCAGCACCTGCAGCAAACTCTGCACAAGCTCTCAGAAATCAGCAGCCAGGCCGCCACCCATGCTGCACGCAGTGTGCACCTGAAAAGCCACGGCCTGCTCACAGCCGAAATGCAAATCTATGACCAACTGCCGCCTGCCTATGCACAAGGCCTGTTTGCACGCCCGCAAACCCTGCCGCTGATTATGCGCTTTTCCACTGTCCCTGGTGACATCCTGCACGACAAACCCGGTACGCCCCGCAGCCTCGCGCTGAAGGTGGTAGGTGTAGAAGGCGAGCGCCTGCCAGGCAGTGAAGACGCCATCACGCAAAATTTTTTATTTGTAAACGGCGCCAGTTTTTTATCCTCCAGCGTGCAGGTGTTTTTAAACAACCTCAAACACTTAGCGTGTTCGCCCAACACCAGTTCAGAATTCCGGCATTTCCTCGCGCAATTGTTCCGTTCTACCGCACATTTGGTCGAGTCGCTCAAATATGGCCAGCAATCGCAGCTTAACCACCTCTACCAGTCGCAAGAAACTAACTTGCTCGGTGAAACCTACATCAGCCAGGACCCGATCATGTACGGTGACTACATGGCTAAAATCGCGGTTGTTCCCATCGCCCCCGACCTCATCGCCCTCAGCAACAAACCCATAGACCTGTTCGCCTCCGACGGCCTCAGAAAATCCATCGTCGATTTTTTTATCAAGCGCACCGCCGTTTGGGAGCTACGCGTACAACTCTGCACCGATCTCCAAACCATGCCCATCGAAGACGCCACCATCATCTGGCCAGAGGAGCATTCCCCTTATATCCCAGTCGCCCGCATCACCGCCAAACCCCAAATTGCCTGGAGTCCATACCGTTCGCATGTGGTGGATGAAGGCATGCTGTTCTCGCCCTGGCATGGCATTACTTCTCACCGGCCACTGGGATCCGTGATGCGGCTCAGGAAAATGAGCTATGAGATGGCTAAAAAAATGCGGGCAGAAAAAGAAGATGCACGCATCTGCGAACCCACCAGCCTGGATGATTTGTGTTAAGCCGCAAATCATCGCTCCGCATTCTCATATGACGCGGCGCTGATGCATGTATCCCCATAGATCCGGCAGGTAAGTCGCAATGACCATCAATGCCGCCAGGCTCAGGAATATCCACTTTACTGAATAGCTGGTGACAAACTTGGCAGCGGGCGTTTGCGATTGCACAAATGCATAAAATGATGGTTGATCTATGCCTTCGATATACTGGCCTTTGATTTCCGTGGCCATCTCTTTTAGATGCTCCACATCCTGGCTGGATAAATAGCGGTCAAACTCGGCATAAGCCACCGGTGGATCAGGATCATCCTTGCTGGCATCACTGTAATTAACGCCGCCGCCCGCACTTTCTGCTGCCGCATCCGTCCCCCAATAGCCGACAAAATGATTGTTGGCATTAAAGCGTTTGATCGGTGCAGGCTCTTTGCCGCCCACGCCCACAAATATGACTTTTTTGCCTATACGTACATCACTGATGTCCAGTTTATTAATGCCATTGGCTTTGGGCGCTTCGTCACCATCCGTAAAAAACAGCATTTGTGCCGGAATATTCAGGTAATCAAACGTCGCCTCGGCAGCTTTAACGCCAAACGTCATGCGGCTGTTACCACTCCAGGCCATGCGCCATTCGAGGTGGTTAATACTGTCGTTAATAATGTCAAAGTTAGCGCACACTTCCAGTGGCATAAACAGCAGAGCAACATTTTCCGCCGCAAATACGCCCACACTGACATAAGTACCGCAGGGCGATGTTTTGACAACTTGCCGCATCAAATGCTGTGTGTAGGCCAGGCGGGTCACGGGTTTATCCGCAATGTGCATATCCTCGGCATTCATGCTTTGCGAAATATCGGCCAGTAATAAATAGTTGTGTACCTCTTGCTTGAGCTGAATCTCAGGCTTCACTAAGGCCAACAACAAAAAGACCGCTGCAGCCAGCAACAAGCTGGTCTCATAATGCGCTTTCAGCAGGTTAAAAAAGCGTTTCATGGCAACCCCTGTGGCAAATTGCTGATTTCCATGCCGGAAGGATCTTGCGGCACAGTTTTGATATGTTTGGGAATCACCCCATGCAGTAAGCTCAAATTAAACTTGGCCGCCTGGTTGTGTGGATCCAGCTTGAGTGATTGTTCATAGGCCGCCCGTGCCTGCAAGTAATCAAATTTGGCCTGCTCCTGGATGGCGCCATCGGCTTCCACCAGGCGCTGCAAACCGGAACGGAACAACTGATTGCCGATATTAAAATGGATCTGCGACTTCAATGCCTGGTCCGGGTCAAAGAGCGCCGAATCCTGCTGCTTGGGAGCTTCGAGCAATTGGCCAAAATTCTGGATGGCATGTTTGTAGTTGCCTGTTTTAACTTGCTGGTAAGCATCGGCAAATTTCTGGTGAAAAGGAAACGGGTCGCCTTCTAATACTTCGCCAGCCTGCAACATACGGTTGGCCGTCGCAATATGACTGACCTGGTAACCCTCATAGACACTGCCGAGCACGCCGACAATCAGCATCAACCCCAACACCTGGTTTTTGCGCGTTAAATGGTTTTTCATTCATACACCCTCAGATTTTTAATCACCAACATCAACAACACCAACACCAGCGCAGACACCATAAACACCTTGGAATAGTCATAGCCGGCAATCGTCTCGCGATATTTAATGGCCTTTTTTTCCCGCGAATCGATGTCATTAATGGCCGACTGCAAGGTTTCCGGATCATCCGCTTCATACGCTTTATACTTCAGGCCCAATGACTGGAAATACTTATGCAACACGATGGAGTTAGGCGTACGGTCCTCGCCATATTCGGCTTTGGAAAAAATACTCGGCTCGCCAGGTTCGCGTAACATGATCCAGTAAATACTCAGCTTGCGGCTTTTCAGGCGCTCGCTCAGCAAATACTTCACGCGCGGGCTTAATTTGCCCGCACCGTCAGACAGCAGGATTAGCGCGCGTGAGCCGGAGTTTTCGATGTTATCGAACAGGCCGACCGCCTCCGTGAGACCTGCACCGATATTGGTCTGGTTGAGCGAGGGGCTGGTGGCGGCCAAAATCGCGGCATGGATGGCATCACGGTTGGTCGTGATTTTGATGCCATACAACGCCGAGTTGGTAAATCCCACCACCCCCATCATGTCGTTCGGACGCGAATCAATAAACTGCGTAATAATGCGGCGTGCCGCGGCAGACTTGATTTCCGCCACATGGCCGGAAGCATCGCCCGCAAACGGGTGATCCATACTCACGCTACGGTCTATCACCATCACGGTTTGCGCACCCTTGCCCACACGCGGGATTTGCTCATCCGCCCCCCTGGGTGCGGCCAATGCAATCACGATACTCAGCAGTAACAACGACATCACCCCTTTAACTGCCAGGTTGAGCCGGTCCGAAAACAGGTCCTCCGGCATCAGCTCCAGCCAGCTGTAATGCTGACCCTGATGTCCTTTTAACCAGAAAGGCAGCAACGCGATGGGCAATAGGGCAAATGCCCATGGATGTAAAATACTCATGACACGCCCCGCTCACAATCACGCAGACGCTTGCTAAGCTGTACCAATTGCGCAATCACCTGGCGGCTATCGCGTGTCTTCACGTCATACAACGATTGATTGGAAGCTTCAAAAAACTGGCTGATTTCCTGTTGCAGGCTTTTAAAGCCCGGGCGCAATGTGACAAATGCTTGCACATCCCTCGCAAAAATATTGGCACCGTAATGCTGGTTAAATGCTTGATGCAGATACACCAACGCCTTTTTCTCCTCAACAGCAGTTTTTGGTGTGGATGATCTCGCCAGCCGTTTGAGCTGTCGGTGCGCACGGGCAAAGGCACCGCCCATAAACGGCAACCAGTGGCCATCTGCATTGATGTATAAAAGCGCCAATAAACTGCCGACCAGCAAAGCGAGAAACACGACCAGCCGTTGTTGATGTGCCCGATGATCAATCAGCGGGGTAGCCACTTCCGGCAACATATTTTTCTTGGCTGTCACGCTACCGCCAGTCACCAGTGGTGAAAACCAGAAACCCCAGGCAGGCACTTCTACACTGGTTGAAACCGGCGGAGTTTTACTGGTGAATACGAGTTTTTCAGTGGGTAACTGCATCACGGTCGGTGTCATGCTTGCCGCAAACACCTGGTAACTGAGTTGCAGGGTGTATTGTGTATGGTCAGATTCCGCTTCGGATTGCACCGCAACATTCACCAACTCTATCCCGTCATGCTTGCTCCCTTTTTTGGGCAACGCTTGGTCTGAAAACTGATATGCCGCTGGCACCTGTAACACGACAGTCCGCTGCAATACATCGCCGATATGCACATGATTATTTAAGGCAGGATTTATGACCTTAATGATTGGGGTTACAGTTGCCTGGCTCACTGGCGTTGCCGCCATTGCAGCATTCACCGTCAACACCATGGCTGCCCCCCATAGCAGGCCTTGCATGGCCTTGACCAGGGGATTGTTTGAAATTTGATTACGCATGCTTGTCACTCTCGCTTAGGTAAACTTCACTCACATCGTTTGTTCAAAATAATGCGTCATCAGCTCGGGCTGGTAATCGCCATGCATAAACAACGCCGGACTATCAAAACGCAAAAACAACGCTTCCAATGCCTCTCTGCGCGCATTAAATGCCGCCAGGAATTTGGCTTTTACTTCACCACGGAAAAACATTGTCCGGTTACGCCCGGTTTCCAGGTCTATCATGGTGCCAAAGCCGAACTTGGGCAGCTTTTTATATTCCTCATCGTCCCACAGCACGATAGGCACCACTTTGTGTGCAGACATGGCCAGCAGTGTTTTCTCAATCACAGGCAATGGCATATGAAAATCCGAAATCCAGAACACCAGCGCGCGCGTCTGTCCCAGGAAATTAGGCATGTCGGTGACGCCGTCCATGCCCATGCGCTGCGATTGATAGGTATGCAGCAAGGCGATAGTCTGTTTGCTCTGGTGAAAACTGCGGCTGAGAGGCAAGGTAAAATCTTCAATCACCTGCTGGTGATAGCCAATAAAGCCGAACAGATCTCCGGCCTGGTAAGCCGAGTTCGCCACCGCCGTGGCAATTTCTATTGCCGTATCCAGCTTGCGCTGCTGCCCCGTGAATTGCATAGAGCCAGATAAATCACACACGGCATAAATCGGCGTCGTGCTGTCCTGGTTAAACTGCCGCACCTGCACCTGTTCAAACGGGTCACGTATCGTCTGCCGTAAATCCATACGCCTTGCATCCGGGTAATCCACCAGGTTGATGGTGCCACGGTAATCGGAGCCGATACCGCGCTGTGTGCCAGGATGATCACCGAGCTGGATGCTGTCAGATTTCCAGCCAATGACATATTCGAAGGGGCGCGCATATTCACCCTCATCGTGATGCACCGGCATTTTCTTCCCGGCTTTTTTCCAAGCATGTTTGAGTGTTGATCGCATGATGGCCTGCTTTTAAGCTGCTTTGCTAAACGACAAGCTAGGCACGGCCACCGTGCGGATAATGTTGTTGGTCAACTCCCTGGCCAGCGCCGTGCGGCGATTTTCGTAAGCTGCGTTAAATACCAGGCGATGTGAAATCACCTCATGAAACACGGCATGAATGTCCTCGGGATACAAACTGTCGCGGCCATTCAACCAGGCATTCACACGTGCGGCTTTCATCAGCATGCCCATGCCGCGCGGACTGGCGCCGGTCTGGATCACACGGCTGACATCCACACTGTCCATGGTCACGCCAAACTTCTCCGGATGCTGGGTCGCGTCCCACAAATCCATGGTGTACTCTTCAAGCACGTCGCTGGACTGGATATGATTTTGCAAAAGGTCGGAAAACGCATTCAACTGGTCAAATTGCAGAATATTGCTTTCCACCTGCTGCGTGAGTTTTTCCGCGTGCTGGAATTTGGTATTGAACACCAGAGACTTTTTCAGCTCGCGATCTGAAGGAATCTCAATTGGAATTTCCATCATGAAACGGTCTCGCGCCGCAGAAGGAATCTCAAAGGTTTCGTTTTTCTCCACCTGGTTGCGGTCAGCAAACACAATCATGTGCGGCATGCGGTATTCTTTTTTAAATGCGCTGATATGACGCTCCGCCATCACACGCAACATGAGTGCATGTACCTGCGGCCTGGCGCGGTTGATTTCATTAAAAAAGAAGACTGATAAATTTTCACCCGCCCGCAACAATGGCCCTTCATCAATTTGCGGCCTGCCATCCGGTCCCAGAAACGTGTGGTAAATCAGGTCATTCGGCATCAAGTCCACCGTGCCCTCAATCCGCTCATAAGCCCCACCTATGCCACGGGCAATGGATTGCAGCAAGGTTGTTTTACCTACCCCCACACCACCATCCAGCAACACATGGCCGCGGGCAAAAATCGCAATATTCATTAATCTGACGGCTTTGCTTTGTCCCACAATCACTTGATTCACTTGTTTTTCAAGGTTCAAAGCATGCTGACGCCAGTCTGTCAGTTGGGTATCTAATGCCAATCGAATATCAGAGGTAGTGGACATGAATCTTTCCTTTAATTAAATGTTTCAAAAATGTAACAGAGTGTTAAAGGTCCACAATCCTCCAGTTTAGAGAACCTTACTGGTCCAGCCATTTATGCGATATAGTGATTGTTTGCTAATCCAGATTGCCAACAAAATAAAGGGAATTCTTCCCGTTGCTGCATTGGCTGCCACAAACAAAGGAGAGGAAAATGCTACGTTCTTGGAGCCTGCAATTAACCATTGCCGAGACCTCGGGCTTGCCGGTCTACCTGCAAATCGCCCAGCAAATCATGGAAGAAATCCAGAAAGGCAGATTGGCCCCATCTACCGCTATGCCGGGTACACGCGAGCTGGCGGAACAACTTAAGGTCAACCGCAAAACTGTCATCCTCGCCTATGATGAACTGATCGCCCAGGGCTGGCTGGTCACCGAGCAAAGACGTGGCTCATTTGTTTCGGCCAATCTGCCCAATTTCACTACACAACCGCAAGCAAGCAAAACCGGTCATCAGCCCGCCAATGTGGTGGAGGGCTCCACGCATCCACTCCTCAACTACCAGTCACCCCTCAATGGTGTGATTGATTTCAATGATGGCATTCCTGATTCACGGCTGATCCCGTTCAACATTTTGTCGCGTGCATTCCGCCATGCGTTAATCGGCTCCAGCAAAGGTAACAACCTTGGCTATGGTGATCCGCGTGGCACGTTTGCATTACGGCAATCGATTGCCACCATGCTCAATATGGAAAGAGGCCTGAGTGTGGACATTGACCAAATCTGCATCGCACGCGGTAGCCAGATGGGCATCTTCCTGGCCGCGCGTATCCTCACCCGGCCCAATGACAATGTGGTGGTGGAACAACTGAGCTACCCCGCTGCCAAAGAAGCCTTCCGCTCCTGCGGTGCCAACATCCTCACCGTGGGGCAAGACAAACACGGTATCGATGTCACTGCACTGGAAAAACTGTGCAAACAACACCCGATCCGCGCCATTTATGTCACCCCGCACCACCAGTTCCCCACCACCGTGATCATGACCGCCGAGCGGCGCTTAAAACTGTTGATGCTGGCTGAGCAATACGACTTCACCATTGTAGAAGACGACTACGACCACGAATTTCATTTTTCTTATCACCCGGTATTCCCCCTGGCGAGCACCAATCACGGTGGCCGTGTCATCTATGTCGGCTCGCTCTCCAAAGTGCTCGCCCCCGGATTGCGTGTCGGTTACCTGGTTGCCACACCCAGCCTGATAGACCGCTGTGCACAGGAGGTGATGCTCATAGACCGGCAAGGTAACTCCATCACCGAGCTTGCCGTCGCCGAGCTTATGAACGCCGGCGAAATCAAACGCCATATCCGCAAAACCTTTAAGGTATACAACGAACGCCGAAACCTGTTGATTGCGTTGATTAAAAAGGAGCTCAAAGAATACGTTACTTTCGACGCCCCCGATGGTGGGCTCGCCATCTGGTTACGTTTGAAGGAGGGTTACGAGGTTGAAACGGTGGCGGCCCAGGCATTAGTCCACAAAGTGCGCATTTTGCCCGGCACACTCTTTTCAGAATCACAGCAAAGTGTGCATGCCATCCGGCTAGGATTTGGCAGCCTGACCACGGCAGAACTGGAGAAAGGCGTTCTGGGGTTAAAAGCCTGCTTTACCCAGCGCTGAAGATGGGAATAAATCAATATTTAGAATATTGAGAGCGATCAATATATACAGACCCTGCTTGATACCTTTCCTTTCATGGTCTGGCTCAAGGACGAGGACAGCTGCATCTCCGTGGCAAATATTGCCTATGCCAACATGGTGCGGGTGGCATCCAGTGCAGCCACTATGCCGATTAAAAATGCTGAAGGCTATTTTTTAGCAAACCCAAACCCTTTGATGAAACTGATATGCACGCTTGTTGGAAAAGTGCAGTTTAACCATTATTCCGCAGTCGCCTGATCGGTAGTAATCAACGCTAAAGCTGATTTCAACTCTCCCGCGTCAACCTCCCTCACCAAGCGTTTCAGCTCCACGCCATCTTTCATAAAAATGAGCGTCGGCCACAGTTTCACGTGAAACGATCGCCCCAACCGGCGGCCTTTCCCATCCTCAATCTTGATGCGGCGGATAGATGGAAACTGGGTGAGTTCAGCGCTGATTGTAGGTTGCGCTGCCTTGCAGTAGCCGCACCAGCTGGCGCCAAACTCTAGCAGCGTGGCACCTATGAGGGCATTGATCTCTTTGCGGGTAGGTTCTGTATTTTCCATTTAATCATCCTCGTAAGTGCATCATGGGCATTAAGCATCATTGATACAAAACAAACACTCCCTGAAATCTTGAGGTGACTTTGGCTTCGCTGATCACTTTAGCCATGACTATAATTTTCGCCCTGCCGTTTTGCTGATACATGCCTTTAAACTGCTCCCAATCATCAGCTGATTGAAAGCTCGCCACACATTCAAAATCTGTTTTCACTGGCAATAGATAATCAATCTCTTGCCGCTTGATGACCAGGCTGCCTTTAAGCCCGGCTTGTTCAATTTTGGACTGCGCCAGTGACCAGGCCGTGGTAATCGAAATAGCGGCGATGCTGCCACCAAACACGATATCGAGGTGGTTTTTGTTGGGCAAAAAATCGCCGTAGGCGGTGAGTTGGTGTTCATCCATCCTAGCAATGTGTATCCCCAGGTTTTTAGTTTGGGGGATGCGTTGAAACAAGGTTTCTTCAAAATTTTGTTCGCGTTGGCTCATTTTGCTTCCTATGCATAAGGCGATTTTAGTTAACTGGTTTTTTGCAGTAAACGACACCCTTCAAACAACTCTGCCACCCACTCGATAAATGCCCGCACTTTGGATGAGAGGTGACGATTTTGTGGATAGAGTGCGTTAATCGGCAAACTCCCGGCCGGAAAATCGGCCAAGACCTTTTCTAATTTACCCTCAGTTAAATACCCTTGCACCATGAATGCGGGCAGCTGACTGATGCCTAGCCCTGCCAGCGCAGCGGCGACGATAGCATCACCATTGTTGATGGCGAGTTTACGTATGGCGGGGATTTCTTGCTCGGTGCCTGCATGCGTGAGCATAAAGGGGCGGATTTTTCCGGTTTTGGAGGAAAAAAAGTGTACGCCCTGGTGGTGTTGCAACGCCTCAGGGTACATAGGCCTGCCATGAGTGTTGAGATATTGCGGGGCGGCGACCAGTAAAAACTGCATGGTGCCTACGCGCCTGGCAACCAGGCTGGCGTCTTGAGGATTGCCGACGCGGATCACGCAATCGACGCCCTCCTCCAGTAAATCAATTGGCCTGTCGTCACAGCCGATCTCAAGCTGGATCTCGGGATAGCGTTTAAAAAACTCGGCCAGGGCAGGAATAATCACTAACCGGCCTAAAGGCGTGGGCACGTCTACGCGCAAGCGCCCTTTTGCGCTGGCGGTGGACTGCGTGAGTGCGGCTTCGGTTTCTTCGAGCTCGTTTAATAACCGGATAGCGCGCTCATAATAGGCAGCGCCATCCGTAGTCACGCTGATGCGTCTGGTAGTCCGGTGCAGCAGTTTGACGCGCAAGCGCTTTTCCAGCGCCAGTACCTGGGCCGAGACAGTAGTTTTGGGTAGGTTGAGCGACATGGCGGCTTTGGTGAAGCTCTCGAGCTCGACCACCCTAGTAAAGGCCAACATGGTGTCAAAACGGTCCATATCCGTCCTTGTTTGACTTGATTGTCCAATAAATTAGCACAGTGATTGCATTTTTAGGTGATTTATCTGGGGTTTTTATTTATTTATAGTGGTCACCAGTTTTAAACCACTTTATTAATTGAGGAGTATCAAGATGAGCAAGAAACTGGAAGGAAAGGTCGCTGTAGTCACTGGGGCCTCTAAAGGCATAGGGGCAGAAATTGCCAAACGCTTTGCCCGCGAGGGTGCAGCGGTGGTGGTGAATTATTTATCGAGCAAGGCTGGGGCTGACAAAGTAGTGGCCGAGATTACACAAGCGGATGGCAAGGCGGTGGCGGTGGGCGGCAATGTCAGTGAGGTGGCTGATGCACACGCGCTGGTAGACGCAGCGATCACTCACTTTGGTAAGCTGGATATTTTGGTCAATAACTCCGGGGTGTATGAATTTGCCACCCTAGAAGAAATCACGCCTGACCATTTTCACAAGCAATTCAACATTAATGTGCTGGGCCTGTTGCTGACCTCGCAAGCCGCGGTCAAACACTTGCCTGAGGGCGGCAGCATTATCAATATTGGTTCGGTAGTGAGCCGTTTAACCCCCCCTGCGAGTGCCGTGTATACCGGCACCAAGGGCGCAGTGGATGCCATCACCGGCGTGCTGGCCAGAGAGTTGGGCCCACGCAAGATTCGCGTCAACGCCTTGAACCCTGGCCTGGTGGAAACAGAAGGCACGCATACCGCCGGGGTGATCGGTTCAGAAATGGAGTCCGCTTATGTGGCACAGACGCCACTGGGGCGCAGTGGGCAACCGAATGATATTGCCTCTGTCGCAGTGTTTCTGGCCTCTGAAGATGCTTATTGGCTGACTGGTGAGCAATTGCTGGTGGGGGGCGGTTTGCGCTAGTGGATGCCCAAATGCAGGCACGCAGCGCAGTGCCTGCATTAGCGTTTGCATCAACCCTACACCATGTGGACCACTACCTTTGAATATGCCGCCACCGGCCACAGTATCAAGCTGCAGGTGTTTGGCCGCCACCACCGCCAAAAGCGAGGGCCAGCACTGCTGTATTTTCATGATGGCCTGTTTAATCAGGGCCAGATTGAGAGCGCGCATGCACTGGCTGAAGCCATCTCAGACAGCTGTGTCGTGGTATGTGTAGATTATCCGCTGGCGCCGGGTGTGCAGTTTCCACACAGTATAGAAGTCGCCTACCAGGCCTTGCAGTGGCTCAGTGAACATGCAAAATTATTAGGGGCAAATGCGAAGCTGCTATTTGTAGGTGGCGAGCGCGCTGGCGGCAATCTGGCTGCCGTCACCGCCCTGCTTTACAGAGACCGCGGGCTGCGTGCACCTGCCCAACTGCAAGGGCAAGTCTTGGTTAACCCCATGCTGGATGCCTTGCAAACCTCGCCTTCGCTCGCTAGTCTGACCGAGAGTCCCTGCCGGGCGGCATGGGCTGACTATGCGCCCTGCCCCAGTTTGGCTTGGCATCCTTATGTTTCGCCTGTCCAGTCGTGCCGACTGGCGGGGCTGGTTAATGCGCTCATCATTAGCGAACAAGGCCATCCGCTTGTGGATGAAGCAGCAGCCTATGCGAAAAAATTATTATTGGCGGGCGGGCAAGTACAACACTGGTGTGTTAGCGAGAAAAGTTGGGCGCAACATGCGCCGCTGATCCGGCAGTGGATGACTCTCTAAAAGGCAAAGGCCGTCTTAAACGGCGTTATGCGTAGGAGAGCTCATCCCAAGCCGAGGGGTCGTTGGCCGTGAGCGGTTCATCAAAACTGTTTTGATGAAAGCGCTGCATTTTGTCTTGAACAGACAGGGTGAGCTCAAACTTGCTGACACCAGGCAGGCGGCGGAAAGGGCCGGAGGGGTCAAACGAGCGGTAATGCAGGCTGATGAAAATGTCGGGGGAGACTTCAAGGTCAAAGCGCTGGGCGTAGGCAAAATCACTGGAGACATCGGTTTGGTTAAAGCCAAACGCGAGGGCATCGCGGCTGACATTAAACCATTCTTTTTCATGGCAGGCTAAGTCAATCGAAAAACTTAATACATCAAAAATCTGATCAGCAAATTCTTTAGGCGTCTGCATAGCGGTTAATTCTTTAAAATGGCGTTTATGAATGGCTGATAGACACTTTAAACAAGCGTTTGTCAGTAATATATTGGTAGCAATCTGATAGTTATGTCAGATTTATCTGGCAAAGTATTTTTAGCAGCCGTTATTTCAATCTTTATTTCTCTTAAGGGCATCATGCATTCCACTTCTGACTTTCTGGTGCAAGCGGCCATTTACCTGTCTTTCGCCATTATTCTGGTGCCATTGTTCAAGCGGCTCGGCCTGGGTTCGGTGCTGGGTTATCTGATTGCCGGGATTTTGCTGGGCCCTTATGCCTTGAAGTTGATTGCCGACCCGGAGCAAGTGCTGCACTTTGCCGAGTTTGGCGTGGTATTGATGTTGTTTTTAATTGGTCTGGAGCTGGAATCGCAAAAAGTATGGGAGTTGCGCAAGCTGTTGTTTGGCCTGGGAGGCTTGCAGGTAACACTGACCATCACCGTGGTTGGCAGCATCGCCTACTTAATGCACTTTTCATGGCAGGAGGCGCTGATTATCGGCATGGGCGTGGCGATGTCATCGACCGCCATTGGACTGACAGCACTGATTGAGAAAAAGCAGTTACACACGCCGGGCGGACAAGCGGCCTTTGCCACCCTGCTGTTTCAGGATTTATCAGTGATCCCGCTGTTTATGATCCTGGCCTTGATTGCCCCGCATCACGCCAGCACCGGGTTTGATGTGATGGCCGTGGGCAAGGCCATTGCCGTGATTGTTGCCATTATTTTTGCCAGCCGCACGCTGTTGCCCCCGGTCATGCGCGTGATTGCCCAAACCGGCTTGCGCGAAATGTTTGTCGCTTTTTCATTGTTACTGGTGATCGGGGTCTCCCTGGCCATGCAATCGGTCGGCTTGTCGATGGCCCTCGGTACCTTTCTGGCGGGCGTGTTGCTCGCAGGCTCTGAGTACCGCTATGAACTCAGGCTGGACATTGAGCCAGTCAAAGGTCTGCTGTTAGGGCTGTTTTTCATTTCGGTCGGCATGACCGTAGATATCTCACTGGTCACACAACAGCCTGGATTGATTTTTGGCTTTGCCCTGCTCATTGTGGCGATCAAAATGGTCTTATTGATGGGCCTGGGCCAGGTTTTCAAGTACTCGTTACGCGACAAACTGTTATTGGGCCTGTCTATTTCGCAAATTGGCGAGTTTGCGTTTGTGATTTTTGGCTTGGCGTTAAGCCAGGAATCCTTGTCTCGCAACAGCTATAACACCCTCAATGCCATCGTCGCCGTGTCTATGCTCATCACCCCGCTGCTGCTGTTATTGTATGACCGCTTTTTAACCCTGCAATGCGGAGAACGTGCACCCGATGCCATCCATGAAAATAATAACGTGATCATTGCCGGTTTTGGCCGCTTTGGCCAGATTGTTGGCCGTGTACTGTTAGCCAAAGGCATCAGCGCCACCCTGATTGATAACGACCCCAACCAGGTTGATTTAACCCGCCAGTTTGGCTGGCGATGCTACTACGGTGATGCGTCACGACTGGATGTGCTTGAAGAAGCTGGCATAGGCTCGGCCAAATTGCTAGTCATTGCTTTGAATGACACCCATGCCACACTAGAAATGGCCCGTCTGGTCAAGGAGCGCTGGCCACAGGTTAACATTGTGGTCAGGGCCAGAAGCCGGACCGATGCGTTTGATTTGCGCGAGCTGGATTTGCAACCCATCCGCGAGACGTTTTACTCCTCACTCGAAGCCGCCAGACAAGCCTTATTGGTCATTGGTGAAACAGCCACAGCGGCGAATCACATCATTCAGCAATTTGAAAAGCATGATGTGGAACAACTGGAAACCACGCTCAAAATCCGCCATGACAGAAAAGCCTTGTCGACCGTTATGGCGCAAGGGCGTGAGGATCTTAAAGCCCTGCTTGAATCAGAAAGCAGTCTGTTAGATAAAACCTAAGCTTTAAACTGGCGGCTTTACTGCTGCGTTTCATAAATCTATGACAAATAAAAAAGGCTCCCTCAGGAGCCTTTTTAGTGAAACACTGATGCGCTTAAATATCCAGTGAACTGACACTTAAGGCGTTGCTTTCGATAAAGGCGCGGCGCGGTTCCACGTTATCACCCATCAAGGTAGTGAAGATTTCATCGGCACCGATGGCATCTTCAATCTGTACTTTGAGCAAGCGACGTACGGTCGGATCCATGGTTGTTTCCCACAGTTGTTCCGGGTTCATTTCGCCCAGACCTTTATACCGCTGAATATTCAGGTTATGTTTGGCTTCGCCTAGCAACCAGTCTAACGCCTGTTTAAAGGTGCTGACTTTTTGCTCTTTTTCACCGCGCTTGATCATGGCGCCTTCACCCAGCAGGTTATTCACCATTTGTGAAGTGCGGTTGATCTGGCGGTAATCGCCGCTGCCTACAAACTCGGCATCAATGACGCAACTTTGCAGGTTACCGTGCACGTATTTGTTCACTTCCAGACGATAGGCGCTGGTCTCTGTATCTTGTGACACAATCACTTCTGAGCCGACTGCACCGAGGATAGGACGCAGTTTTTCTGCCACATTGTTAGCGGCGGCCTCCGTGCTCAGGTCAACCTCGCCCACATCCTGAATGGCGCGCAAAACGCTTTCGTCATACAGATTAGCAATGCGGCGGATTACGGCTTCGGTCAGCACCATTTGTTTGGCGATGCTGGTCAAGGCTTCATCTTTCAGAATCTCGCCGCCCTCTTTGGTCACCAGTATGGCATCGCGCAAGGCTGAATTAAGCAGGTATTCATCGAGCTCATGCTCATCTTTGAGGTAACGCTCATCACGGCCTTGTTTGACTTTGTATAGCGGTGGCTGTGCGATGTAGATATGGCCATTTTCAACCAGCTCTGGCATCTGGCGATAGAAGAATGTCAGTAACAAGGTACGGATGTGCGCACCATCAACGTCCGCATCGGTCATGATGATGATGCGGTGATAGCGCAATTTTTCCAGGTTAAAGTCATCTTTACCAATGCCGGTGCCCATGGCCGTAATCAGTGTGGCAATTTCGGCAGAGCCCAGCAACTTGTCAAAACGTGCTTTTTCCACGTTTAAAATCTTACCCTTGAGTGGCAAAATGGCTTGGAATTTACGGTCACGGCCTTGTTTGGCAGAACCACCCGCAGAGTCCCCCTCGACCAGATAGAGTTCGCAGAGCGCCGGATTTTTTTCCTGGCAATCAGCCAGTTTACCTGGCAGGCCCATGGTGTCCATCACGCCTTTACGGCGGGTGATTTCACGGGCTTTACGGGCTGCTTCGCGCGCGCGCGCAGCTTCGACAATCTTGCCACATACGATTTTGGCATCAATCGGGTTTTCTTCTAAAAACTCAGCCAGTTTAGCGGACACAATTTCGGAGACCACTGGTTGTACTTCACTGGACACCAGTTTGTCTTTGGTTTGTGAACTGAACTTTGGATCTGGCACTTTGACCGAAAGCACACAAGTAATGCCTTCACGCATATCGTCACCGGTGGTTTCGACCTTGGCTTTTTTAGCAAACTCGTTTTGCTCGATATACTGGTTCAGCGTCCGTGTCATGGCGGTGCGCAAACCGGTTAAATGGGTGCCACCATCACGTTGCGGAATATTGTTGGTGAAACATTGCACGGTTTCTGAGTAGCTGTCATTCCACTGCATGGCTACTTCTATCGTGATGTTGTCTTTTTCACCAATGGCATAAAACACTTTAGGGTGCAAAACCGTTTTGCTGCGGTTCATGTACTCCACAAACCCTTTTACACCACCACTGAAAGCAAAGTTTTCTGACTTGCCGGTACGTTGATCAATTAATTCAATCTTGACGCCGTTGTTCAAGAAGGACAATTCGCGAATACGCTTGGCGAGGATTTCAAAGTGGTATTCAACCAGCACAAACGTGTCGACAGAAGCCAGAAAATGTACTTCTGTCCCGGTTTTATCAGTAGTACCAGTCACGGCCAATGGCGCTTGCGGTACGCCACGATGGAATTCCATCTGATGTACCTTACCTTTACGGTAAATCTTGAGTTTTAACCAGTCTGACAGCGCATTAACGACAGACACACCCACACCGTGCAGACCGCCAGACACCTTGTAAGAGTTCTGGTCAAACTTGCCGCCGGCATGTAACTCGGTCATCACGATTTCAGCCGCGGAGCGTTTGGGCTCATGTTTATCGTCATCTTTGACATCGGTCGGAATGCCGCGACCGTTATCAGAAATACTGATGGAATTATCCGGGTGGATAATCACTTTAATATCGTCACAATGCCCGGCTAGTGCTTCGTCAATGGCGTTATCCAGCACTTCGAATACCATGTGGTGCAAACCAGAACCGTCTGACGTGTCACCGATGTACATGCCAGGACGCTTACGTACAGCGTCCAAACCTTCCAAAATCTTGATACTGTCTGAGTTATATTCTTGTGGCTGTGCCATAACAAAAGTTTCTTTAATTGAGAGTTAAAAGACCATCACCCTAACATTGGCCGTGTTTCACGTGAAACACGGCTACCAGCATTATATGCGCATTGGCATCACAACATATTTATAGTTGGCATCGCTGCTTGCGGTGATCAGGCAACTGCTGTTGGCGTCTGCGAACGCAAATTGAATTTGTTCATCACTCAGATTATTAAGCACATCAATCAGGTAAGTGACATTAAAACCAATATCCAGTGCGGCATTGCTGTAGTCGATATCGAGTTCTTCTTCTGCTTCTTCTTGCTCGGTGTTGGTGCTAATCAGTTTGAGCTGATTATTGGTGATGACCATGCGGATACTGCGATATTTTTCATTCGACAGAATAGACGCACGTTGCAAGGCGCTCAGGATTTGTGTGCGATTGACCAGAAAAGTATTTTGATGACCATTGGGAATCACACGGTTGTAATCCGGAAACTTGCCATCAATCACTTTGCTGATCAGTTGGATATCACCAAATTCAAAGCTGACCTGTCCGTTCAAGACTTCAATCACGACAGGCGAATCTGACTGCTCATCCAGCAACTTCGTCAATTCCAGCACTGTTTTACGCGGCAAGATCACTTCTGTTTTTTCAAAGCTTTGCGCCAGGGTGGTATTGGTATAGCTTAAACGGTGTCCATCTGTGCCCACCACGTGCAACTGGTTGCCGTTTACTTCCAGCAATAAGCCATTCAAGTAATAGCGGATATCTTGTTGCGCCATGGCAAATTCTACTTGCTTGAGCAAGCGTTTGAACTCTGATTGCGCCAGACTGAAACTGATGTTTTGGCCACTGGCTTTGCTCATCAAAGGATAATCTGCTGCAGGCAGTGTTTGCAGGTTAAAGCGGCTCTTGCCTGCTTTCAGTGTAATGCGATTATCCTGATTATTCATTTCTATCGTGGTGCTGTCAGGCAATGAACGGCAGATATCCAGCAGTTTTTTTGCTGAAATCGTTGTACTTAATTCGCCTTCAATGCCGCCATGTACTTTCAGAGAAATCTGCATTTCGAGGTCGGTAGCGGTCAAATGCATTTCATCCTGTTTGATGTTAACTAACAGGTTAGAAAGGATAGGTAATGTATGCCGACGCTCTACGATGCCAGTCACACTATTGAGTGGTTTAAGCAAAACCTCACGGTTAATTTTGATTTGCATGGCCTGACCTAATTAATAACTTTATTTCAATATATAAAAGATAAGAATAATAGTAATGTTACGTTTTTTTGTGGGTAAGTCTAAAAATATAAATAATTCAAAGACTTATCCGAATATTGCCTTGTGCATAAATTGCGGTTTAAACCTGCATCGTTTGTGGCTGATATTGTAAACTGATTTTATTCAGTCTATACGCAATATTTAAGCACACGTCATTCTCAACTTATCCACAGCATGACTTGCTTGTTTTAATCCCTGATCACTTGTGTGAGTAAACCAATATCACGTGCCAGCGTCTGGTCATTCAAGCGTAATTGTTCAATTTCTTCGCAGGCGTGCATCACGGTTGTGTGGTGACGTCCGCCAAAAGCTTCCCCAATCTCTGGAAAGCTATGATTGGTAAGCTCACGCGCCAAAGACATGGCCACCTGGCGCGGTCTGGCGACATTGCGTGAGCGTTTTTTGCTAAACATATCGCTGACTTTGATTTTGTAATAGTCAGCCACTGTCTTTTGAATGTTTTCGATGGTGATCTGGCGGCCGCGCACGGCAATCAGGTCTCGTAGTGCGTCTTTGGCCAGATGCACATCAATGGCATGACCGGTAAAGTTAGCCATGGCAATAATACGATTCAAGGCGCCTTCAAGTTCTCGCACGCTAGAGCGTATCTGTTTGGCAACAAAAAAGGCCACATCTTCATGCAGATCTATATTCAGGTTTTCAGCCTTTTTGCGCAGAATGGCTACCCGCATTTCCAGCTCTGGTGGCTCCACCGCGACGGTAAGCCCCCAGCTGAAGCGAGTACGTAGCCGTTCATCCATGTCTGCGATTTCTTTAGGATAGGTATCGCAAGTGATGACTATTTGTTTTTTTTCTTCAATCAGCGTGTTAAATGCGTAGAAGAACTCTTCCTGGGTGCGTGTTTTTTTGGCGAAAAACTGAATATCATCAATTAGCAATAGATCCAGCGAATGATAAAGTTGTTTGAATTCATCAAACGCCTTGTTTTCATAAGCCTTTACTACATCGGAGACATAACGTTCTGCGTGCAGGTAACGGATATTCGCTTCTGGCTTAATTTTCTTTAATTCGTTGCCGATGGCTTGTAGCAAATGTGTTTTGCCCAAGCCGACGCCGCCATAAATAAACAGTGGGTTATATGCCTGACCAGGATTGCCTGCCACCTGTATTGCCGCTGCGCGTGCTAGCTGGTTTGCACGGCCAGTGACATAGTTATCAAACAAGAAACTGTCATTGAGCCCACTACTCTTCTCATTTTTAACCGGTTTTGCGCTTGATCGTGGAATGGGGGGCCGATTTGGTTTGCTAACGGTTTTTGTCGGTGCTTTTGCAATGGCGGCTTCAACTGGATTTTCGCTCACACTGGCTGCCTTGTTAACCACGGGTGCTGCCGGTGCCAAGGATTCACTACTGTCGACAATCAGTTCAAGAATCGCTGTTGGAGAGAGTTCTGTCGCGATCGTCTCTATGCGTGAAAAAAACTTGCTTTTGACCCATTGCATGACAAATTTGTTGGGCGCAACAATTTGCACGGATTCCCCATTGATGCGTGCTTTCAGGGGTTTGATCCAGGTGTTGTATTGTTGTGCTGACAGCTCTTGCTCGAACTTTAACAAACAATAGGCCCAAAAATTTTCCATTGCTCCAGTGCTTTTTTTAAAAGTAATTGCAACACATTGATCGCGAATACGGATCAGCGTGTTGAATATTTATTCGTTATAATTGCCAGGAAAGAGTGGCAGAAGAAGTGGTCTTGTCTTGGTTGTTGTCATGACCATCTGTTGAGTATTCTAAACGTTTTAAGGCGAGTTATCCACAGCCCGCCATCATAAAAAATTAAAAAAAATCATTGACATAAACTCTGAATTTGATGTTTAATTAAGGGTTTTTGAAATCGGCAAATATTGAGCGTAATAATCAAGCTTGCCGGATTAGAGTTTAATTGCCATTTTTGGCCGGAGTTTAATAATGAAACGTACCTATCAACCATCTAAAACCCGTCGTGCACGTACCCATGGCTTTCTGGTACGTATGAAAACCAAAGGTGGCCGCGCAGTGATTGCTGCTCGTCGCGCTAAAGGTCGTAAACGTTTGGGTCTGTAATCCCTGACAATGCATTGCGGATACTCAATGCATGACATTGTATAAGCTAAAAAAAACGGATGAATTTTCATCCGTTTTTAGTTTCAGGAAGCGGTTTTATGGTGAATGGTTAATTGCCAATATCAAACCAAATCAGCTTTCACATCACCGCTACGGTCTGGTTGTTTCAAAAAAAGTGTCCAAACTGGCGGTCAGACGCAATTACATGAAACGGGTGTTGCGAGAAGTCCTGCGTGCTCACCCAGCAATGTCGCCTGTTTGTTTCGATGTGGTGGTACAAGTGCGTAAGCCGTTCAAACAAGGTGAATTTGCTCAAGTGCGTCAAGATGTAGAGACTTTGCTATGCCGTTTAAGCAAATCCGTGCATGCTTCCTGATGAATCTTTGCCGATGAAGACGTTGTTGATATTCTTGATCAAGTGTTACCAATGGGGACTCAGTCCCTGGTTGGGAAGACAATGTCGTTTTCACCCTACCTGTTCACACTATGCCATTGAGGCCTTGCAACGCTATGGTGCGTGGCGTGGGAGTGTGTTAGCCTTACGCCGCATCGGTCGTTGTCATCCCTGGCATCCAGGTGGTGTAGACCCCCTACCCTGACTTTTAAACGAAATCTTATGGATACTCGCCGTCTAATTCTGTTCGTGATTTTTTCTTTTTCCATCATGTTGCTGTGGGATGCCTGGCAACAAGACCATTCACCACAACCAACTGCCGAGCAAGTGGCACAAGCGCTGCCTGAAACTGCTGATAAACCGCAGGTAGATGGCTTTCATTTAAACAAAGGCACACGTATCGCCATCACAACTGATCGTTATTCGGCGGTTATTGACACTGCCGGCGGTGATTTACGTCAATTATCCTTGTTAGAACATAAAGCAGATAATGGCGCTGGCCCTTATGAGTTGATGAGTGATAGCAGTAAAGACAAATTATATGTTGCGCAAACCGGCCTCAAGGGTGAAGGCTTGCCTACGCATTATGAAAGCTTTACCGCTGAGGCTAGCACCTACCAAATGCAAGCGGATCAACAAACGTTGGATATCCGTTTAACTGCCCCGGAGAAGAATGGTATTGCAGTAGACAAGATTTACCGCTTTCATCGTGGTGAATATGTCATTGATGTGTTGTATGAAATCAAGAATAACAGCGAAAAAGCCATTTCGCCTTCGGTGTATTACCAAATCATTCACGATAATGAATCCAATCAGGGTTCTAAAATGATGCCGACCTTTACTGGGGGCGCTTATTTCACCCAAGCAGACAAGTACAACAAGGTGAAATTTGATGAAATGGCCAAAAAGGACGTTTCTATCAATGCTAAAGATGGTTGGATTGGCTTGGTACAACATTACTTTGTCAGCGCCTGGATTCCACAATCAAAATCTGAACGCAAGTTTTACACGACAAAACTCAGTGAGCATGACTTCTCAATTGGTACCATTTTGCCTGTAGGCGAAATTGCACCAGGGACAATTAAAACAGTAGACGCAAAATTATTCAGTGGACCGCAAGTTCAGCAAGCCTTGGAAGCGACGGCGCCTGGCTTGGAATATGTGGTCGATTACGGCATTTTGACCGTGATTGCCAAACCGTTAATGTGGTTGTTGAGTCATATCCACGATCTGGTGAAAAACTGGGGTGTGTCGATTATTGTGCTGACCATCCTCATCAAGGCAGCTTTCTTCAAGTTGTCTGCATCTGGCTACCGCAATATGGCGCATTTGCGTGAAATTGCCCCACGCATGCAAGCACTGAAAGACAAGTTTGGCGACGACAAGCAAAAGCTGCAGCAAGCCATGATGGAAATGTACCGCACCGAAAAAATTAACCCGATGGGTGGTTGCTTGCCCATACTGGTACAAATCCCAGTGTTTATTTCCTTGTATTGGGTATTGTTGGGCTCTGTAGAATTACGGCATGCCCCATTTTTTGGCTGGATACAGGATTTGTCTGCGACCGATCCCTATTTTGTGTTGCCCATATTGATGGGTGCCACCATGATTATTCAAACCTTCTTGAATCCACCACCTACTGATCCGATTCAAGCAAAAGTGATGAAGATCATGCCTGTATTGTTCAGTGTATTCTTTTTCTTCTTTCCTGCCGGCTTGGTATTGTACTGGCTGGTCAACAATATCCTGTCTATCTGGCAACAATGGGCGATTAATCGCATGATCCACGCCGAAGCGCTGGCGAAAAAAGGACATGGCAAATAATCTTCCGATTGCCAACGATACCATTGCCGCGATTGCAACCGCCCCCGGTGCAGGCGGCATTGGTGTCGTCAGGGTCTCCGGCCCGCTAGCAGCCAGTATTGCTGCTCAAATTCTCGGGCACTGCCCTCCCCCGCGTCACGCAGCGTATCTTTCTTTTCTACAAGCCGACGGTGTATTAATAGATCGTGGCATTGCTATTTTTTTCCCCAATCCTCATTCCTATACAGGTGAAGATGTGCTTGAGCTACAGGCGCATGGCGGGACTGCGTTGATGCAAATATTGCTTGCGCGTTGCATCGAATGCGGCGCACGCCATGCGATGGCCGGCGAGTTCACACAACGCGCATATTTGAATGACAAACTGGATCTCGCCCAAGCTGAAGCAGTGGCAGATCTGATTAATGCCTCTACTGAGGAAGCGGCCCGCAGTGCAGTTCGATCGTTGTCTGGCGAGTTTTCTAATGCGGTACAGGACTTGTTGCATCAATTGATTGATTTGCGCATGTATGTCGAGGCTTGCCTGGATTTTCCTGAGGAAGAGATTGATTTCATCACGCAAGGGCGAGTGTTGGAAAAGCTTCAACAAAATCAGGTCACCTTGCAAAGAATTTTCCACCAGGCAAAACAGGGTGCTTTGCTGCGCGAAGGCATGAATGTGGTGTTGATTGGACAGCCCAATGTTGGCAAATCCAGTTTATTAAATGCCTTATCTGGTGAAGAGGTGGCGATTGTGACACCGATAGCTGGTACGACACGTGATACCATCAAAAACGTCATTCAAATCCAGGGTGTGCCTTTGCATATCATTGATACTGCAGGTTTGCGTGAGACCGAAGATACCGTGGAGCAATTTGGCATAGCCCGGACCTGGAAAGCGATTGCAAGTGCGCATGTGGCTTTGTTACTTGTAGATAGTCAGCATGGCATTGGTGCATTTGAAAAGTCCATTCTTGAAAAGTTACCGAGTCAGGTCAAAAAAGTTTGGGTGCACAATAAGATAGATGTTTCACGTGAAACATCGCGCACTGATGTTATTGATCATGAGCAGCACGTATTTTTATCAGCCAAGACAGGTCTAGGTATTCCCTTGTTGCAAAAAACCTTGCTGGAGATGATTGGTTATCAACCTGGCGGAGAAGGTGTGTTTATGGCAAGGGCTCGACACTTGCAGGCTTTGCAAGCCGTATCAGAGCACTTAAGTCATGCGGTGAGTCAAATGAATGCTGCGGAGCTCATTGCAGAAGAGTTGCGTTGCGCACAAGAGGCGTTGGGTAGTATCACTGGCGAGTTTACGCCGGATGATTTGCTTGGGGAAATATTCAGTCGTTTTTGTATAGGTAAATAAAAACCCGCATCAGCGGGTTTTTTTTCGGGGGAACGGTGTGTTTTTTTGGTCAAACCGTTCTTCAATACTGCATACGCGTTTACACCCTGTAATCATCGCCCAGATCAGGTTATCACGATTGATGATGCTTTCAAAAATCACACCGAAGACATGGACCACCACCACACCCAGCCATGTCCAGGTCACATAGTGATGTAAGGTTTTGGCCATTTCATCATCAATAAAGTCCCAGCCATTGTTATAAACAATGCAGCCGGAACCTACCGTCAGGATGCCTAGGCCCAGCATCGCATAAATTGCTATCGCACCTGTGGGGTTGTGGCCGATATAGTGCTTGGCTGTTCCATGGATAAGCTTGTAGAGATGTTTCAGCGCCCACACAGGGTTCAGCGGGAAGCTATGAAAGTTTGCATAACCTGTGGAAATAATGCCCCAAATAATGCGCGCCACGATCAGAGTGCCGGCCACATAACCCGCATAAGCATGATGTAGCCGATCCCACATCGAGTCGTGCGTATAAAAGGCATAAGCAAACGCCGCGACCAGTGACCAATGGAAGATCCGTATAAACGGATCCCATACGTAACGTAGCATTGAATTATTTGCTAGGTTTTGTTTCGGTTAACAGATAAGCGATAAAGTTTGCCTTTTCTGAAGGTGAGCAGTCTGCACCCAAAATATCATTGCAGTGTTTGGTGAACTCTTCTTCTACTTTATCAATATCGGTAAAGCGCTTGGTATTCACGCGTGGTGCCAGTGGAGGGATTTCCTTGCCAGTGACGATGTTCTTGCCAACGTTAGCAGGGTTGTTAGTGTGGCAAGAGGCACATGCCGCTTCTTTACCACTTGGTGTTTTGAATTTGCGGTTAAAGAAAATTTTACCATCAGTAATGGAGGGGGCTTCGTACATGGAGTTTGCAGAGTGTGCAATGTTGGTATATTTGTATACCAGTTTTTCAGCATTGGTGACATCAGCCAATGCGTGCGCAGAAAAAAGAACCCCGAATACAGCAATGATTGTTTTGATTTTCATGGTAATAGCTCCTTGGTTGTTTTAGGAAAAATTCTATTCTTGTTATGTTAAGCAAATATGGCCTGCTTGTTATTGATTTGTATTAAACCGTAAATACATTGTATTAAATCATAGTTTAGGTGTAACAATGCAGTGATTTAAATGACCATTTAGTAAGTTTAAGCTAAAATCATAAATCTTTTTAAATCAAACAGTTCAAGATTCTTTATGATGGACTTTCCTGATCGATTCGATGTCATTGTGGTGGGTGGTGGGCATGCCGGCACCGAGGCTGCGCTGGCGGCTGCCCGTATGGGTCAAAAAACCCTCTTGTTGAGCCACAACATTGAAACTCTGGGGCAAATGTCCTGTAACCCTTCTATTGGTGGCATAGGCAAGGGTCACCTGGTCAAAGAGGTTGATGCCCTCGGTGGCGCCATGGCGGCCGCCACTGATGAGGGAGGTATCCAGTTTCGTATCTTGAATTCTAGTAAAGGCCCGGCTGTGCGTGCCACGCGTGCGCAAGCCGATCGCATTTTGTACAAGGCGGCCATTCGACGCCGTCTGGAGAACCAGCAAAATTTGTGGCTGTTTCAGCAGGCGGTAGACGATATCATTCTTGAGAATCATCGCGCTGCGGGAGTGGTAACGCAGATTGGTTTGCGTTTCTATGCAAAGTCGGTGGTGCTCACTGCAGGGACATTTTTGGGTGGCTTGGTGCATGTGGGTTTGCAAAGTTATAGCGCCGGGCGCGCCGGAGACCCGCCCGCAATCTCCCTGGCGGCTAGGCTAAGAGAAATTGGTCTCCCGGCTGGCCGGCTAAAAACTGGAACACCACCACGTATTGATGGTAGAACCATTGATTACAGTGTGATGACTGAGCAGCCTGGTGATACACCAGTGCCGGTGTTCTCCTTTTTGGGTAATGCAGGCCAGCATCCGCAACAGTTACCTTGCTGGATTACGCATACCAATCAGCAGACGCATGACATTATTCGCAGTGGATTGGATCGTTCGCCGATGTACACGGGTGTGATTGAAGGTGTGGGCCCGCGTTATTGCCCCTCTGTTGAAGACAAAATTCATCGCTTTGCCGACAAAGAGTCTCATCAGGTATTTCTTGAGCCTGAGGGGTTGACGACCCATGAGATCTATCCGAACGGCATTTCCACCAGTTTGCCATTTGACATTCAGTTATCGTTGGTGCGTTCGATTCGCGGGCTGGAGCAGGCGCATATCTTGCGCCCCGGATACGCCATTGAATACGACTATTACGATCCAAGAGGATTAAAGTCGACTCTCGAAACCAAGGCTGTGCAAGGCTTGTTTTTTGCCGGACAGATCAATGGGACAACCGGTTATGAAGAGGCGGCAGCACAAGGGTTGTTAGCAGGTGCAAATGCCGCACTTTATGCGCAAGATAAAGACGGTTGGTGCCCCTCCCGTGAACAAGCCTATTTGGGTGTGTTGGTGGATGATTTGATTACAACGGGTGTGAATGAGCCATACCGGATGTTTACTAGCCGTGCAGAGTACCGATTGCAGTTGCGTGAAGATAATGCAGATATGCGCTTGACTGAAGTCGGTCGTCAACTGGGGTTGGTTGATGATGTGCGCTGGGCGGCCTTCTGTAAAAAACAGGAAGCGATCACGCGTGAGCAAGCAAGATTGAAGCGCACGTTTTTACAGCCTGACCAAGGTCAATCCCTGGGCAATAGCCAAAATAAAATTGTTTCACGTGAAACACAAACGTTGGTTTTTGGTAAAGCTTTGGAGCATGAGTATTCGTTGTTTGAATTATTACGGCGTCCAGAAGTGAGTTATCAATCATTGCTGGAAATTGTTCCCTCCTCTGAAGTGTTGGCCGAAGATGTGATGGAGCAAGTAGAAATTGCTGCCAAGTATCAAGGCTATATTGATCGTCAAAATGAGGAAATTTCACGCCAAAAAAATAGTGAGCACGTCAAGTTGGGCGATGCTATCGATTATAATGATGTGCATGGCTTGAGTATTGAAGCGCGGCAAAAACTGCTAGCACAGAAACCGGAAACAATTGGCCAAGCCAGTCGCATCCAGGGGATTACCCCTGCCACGATTTCTTTGTTGATGGTTTATCTCAAGCGTAAACAGAAAAAGCAGAGCCAGTCTGGCGATATTGCAGCAGCATGATGGAATTGGCTTCAAAGTTAGCGGCCGGTGTCGAGGTGCTCGGTTTGCAGGCGATGGTTACGCCTGAAATGCAGCAGAAGTGTCTCGCTTATATGGCGCTTATGCAAAAGTGGAACAAGGTCTATAACCTGACTGCGGTCCGTGATTCAGAAGAGATGCTGGTGCTACATGTGCTGGATAGTTTGAGCGTTCTGCCTTTTGTAGAGGCCGGTAATGTGCTGGACGTAGGCAGTGGTGGAGGCTTGCCGGGGTTGATAATCGCAATTACGCGTCCCGAGGTCGAAGTCACCACGATTGATACTGTACAAAAAAAAGCTATCTTTATGCGGCAGGTCAAGGCTGAGCTTGGATTGTTCAACGCGCAAGTGGTGCATGGCCGGGTTGAAGCGTATGCGCCCCCTACTCGCTTTTCACAAGTGATCTCGAGAGCCTTTTCCGATATTGCTTTGTTCAAGCAGTTGACTGCACATCTAATTGCGCCACAGGGGCGATGGTTGGCCATGAAGGGAGTGGCGCCAAGCGATGAGTTGGCGCAGGCAAAGGTCATCCCTAAAGAAGTGATCCGTCTTTATGTGCCCTACTTGCAGGCCGAAAGACATTTAATCGTGTTTGAGAATACATAATGAAAATAATTGCCATCACCAACCAAAAAGGGGGCGTCGGTAAAACCACCACTTGCGTCAATCTGGCTGCCAGTTTGGCCGAGCACGGAAAAAAAGTCTTGTTAGTCGATCTGGATCCGCAGGGTAATGCCAGTACTGGCAGTGGCATTGATAAATCACATTTAAAAGACAGTATTTATCAGGTGTTGATTGGTAACAAGACACTGCAGGAGGTGGTGATACATGCTGAAGCTGCTAAGTATGATGTGGCGGCTTCTAATCGCGACCTTGCTGGGGCCGAAGTAGAGTTGGTCAATGAAATGGCGCGTGAAACGCGGTTGAAAAATGCAATTCTCAAGTTGGGTGATGATCGCTACGATTTTGTCTTGCTGGACTGTCCGCCTTCATTAAATCTGGTGACCGTTAACGCATTAACTGCAGCACACTCAGTCATGATCCCGATGCAATGTGAGTATTATGCACTGGAAGGCTTGTCTGATCTGGTCAATACTGTCAAGAAAGTGCGCGCTCACTTAAATCCTGTTCTGGAGATAGAGGGTTTGCTGCGTACCATGTTTGATAACCGCAATATGCTGGCACAGCAAGTGTCAGCCCAGCTGGTGAATCACTTTGGCAAAAAGGTGTATCAAACCATTATTCCGCGCAATGTCAGACTGGCTGAGGCGCCCAGTTACGGCATGCCTGTTCTGTTATATGACCGTTCTTCCAAGGGTGCACAGGCTTATCTTGAGTTGGCGCAAGAAATCATTCAAAAAAATTAATTATTCATCCATTTCATTTCAGACATACATTTATAAGGAAGTAGCAGCATGGTGAAGCCCAAGGGACTCGGTCGCGGACTCGACGCATTGTTATCAGGGGATGCGGAAACAATTGCCCAGTCAGACATGTTGCGCACATTGCCTGTAGGGCAGTTGCAGCCAGGCAAATATCAGCCGCGTTCCTATATGAACGAGGAAGCCCTGCAAACATTGGCTGACTCAATCGCGGCACAAGGCATTATGCAGCCGATTCTGGTACGTGAAATTGCCCCGGAAAAATTTGAGATTATTGCCGGTGAACGTCGCTGGCGTGCTTCGCAAAAGGCGGGCCTGACCGAAGTGCCCGTGCTGGTGCGGGAAATTGCCGACGAAGCCGCACTGGCGATGGCGCTGATTGAAAATATTCAGCGTGAAAACCTGAATCCACTCGAAGAGGCCATGGGCATTAAGCGCCTGATTGACGAATTTGAGATGACGCACGAAAAAGCGGCACAAGCCGTGGGTCGCTCGAGAGTGGCGGTGTCCAACTTGTTGCGCCTGCTGACCCTGACCCCTATGGTGCAGGATATGTTGCTGGATAACCAGATTGACATGGGCCATGCCCGTGCGTTGGTGGGGATAGAGCCGGCCCAGCAAATCTTGTTGGCAAACAAGGTGGTTCAGGATGGCTTATCTGTGCGTGAAGTAGAGCGCATGATTCAATCCGAGCCGGCGAGCGGCAAAAAAGCCAAGCCTGCCGTGCATCCAGATGTGGCGACTCTGCAAAACCAACTCAGTGAGCAGTTGGGGGCTGAGGTCAGTATTAGCAGTAAGGCGAACGGCGCGGGTGTCTTGAAACTGAGTTTTGCAAATCTGGATCAGCTTGATGATTGGATAGCGAAACTGACCGACAATCACCTAAAATCGTAAGCAAAATGACGTAGCCAACCTGCAGGCCTCGATTTTTCCAGCTCATTCAGGCAGTTATGGCTAGTTTGGTGCTTGACTTCGTCGGGTGAATAATTCAAAATCTCGCGTCTTTGTAGTATTTTGTCTTGAATTTTTGCGGGCTAACCCCATGAGTGGTCTCGAAACCCAAGCGGCTGGCATGTCGCTTTACCGTAACATGCTGCGCTGGCAACTCATGGCGACAGCGGCAGTGACCATAGCAGCATTTGCATTGGCAGGGATCAATGCAGCATTATCAGCCTTGATGGGCGGCATTTCCGTTGTGATCGGTGCCTGGTTTGCTGCAAGAATTGCAGCCAAAGGTCAGCTGAAAACAGATCCCACGGCGGTATTACTCAATTTACTCAAGGCAGAAGCAGTAAAAATATTAATCATCGCGATTATCCTGTTTGTGGTTTTCAAGTTGTTTCATGCATTGGTGCCTTTTGCATTGATTGCAGGCTTGGCAGCCGCTGCGCTTTTTTCTGGCGCCGCGCTCGCAAAATCACAAGCAAATGTGTAGACCAGTTAACTTAAAAATAGTTTGAACATATGACAACCGAACACGCACAACACGCAGAACTGACTCCTTCTGAATATATCGCGCACCACCTTAGCTTTAATGCGCAAGGTGTGAATGGCAATGCCACCTCTGAAGGCTTTTGGGTATTGCACTATGACACCCTGCTGACTTCAGTCGTGCTGGGTTTGCTGGTGATGGGGCTGATCTGGTGGGTGGCACGTGGAGCGACCGCTGGCATACCGACTAAGCGTCAGGCGTTTGTTGAGTTGTTATTCGGTTTTGTCGATGACCAGGTTAAAAACATTTTTCACGGTAACCGTCATTCCTTTATTGCGCCGGCTGCACTGACCGTGTTTGTTTGGGTGCTGGTCATGAACGCGATGGACTTCCTGCCGGTAGACCACGTAGCAAATGTGGCATCAGCAATTGGTGGCGAGCATACCAAATGGCGTATCGTCCCTACTTCTGACATTAACACCACGTTTGCTTTGGCATTGGCGGTGTGGTTCCTGATGATTTTCTTCTCTATCAAAGCCAAAGGCCTGGGTGGCTGGATTCACGAATTGTTCTGTGCACCATTTGGTAGCAATCCTTTGGTATGGCCTGCCAACTTCTTGTTTAACCTGATTGAATACGTTTCAAAACCACTTTCTCACTCATTGCGTCTGTTCGGTAACATGTACGCTGGTGAAATCATCTTCTTGCTGTTGGGTATGTGGGCTGCCACTGGCCTGACTGGTACCGTTGCCGGTGCTGTACTGGGTGCTGGATGGTCTATCTTCCACATCCTGATTGTGGCCTTGCAAGCGTTTATTTTCATGATGTTGACTGTGGTCTACCTGGCCATGGCGCATGAATCACACTAGTTTTAACTTTGTAGTTGTTTTTAATTCTTTATAAGAGAGGGTATTAAATGGAAGCATTAGCATTGATTCAAGCCTACACAGGCGTTGGTATTGGTTTGATCATTGGTTTGGGTGCCGCTGGCGCTTGTATCGGTATTGGTATCATGTGTGCAAGTTTCCTGGAAGGCGCTGCTCGTCAACCAGAAATGATCCCTGCCCTGCAAGGTAAAGTATTCCTGCTGTTGGGTTTGATTGACGCTTCTTTCATTATCGGTGTTGGTCTGGCAATGATGTTTGCATTCGCAAACCCATTGTTGAGCGTTGTTGCCAAGTAATTTTTACTCGGTAATCACCGCCCGGTAGGGTTTAAGTAGTGACTTAAACCTTTCAACCAATCAGTATGATGGATCCAACATGAATATTAATTTCACACTCATCGCGCAAGCTATCGCATTTGCAGTGTTGATCTGGTTCACAGTGAAATTCGTTTGGCCGCCGCTGTTAAAGGCGATCGAAACACGCCAAAAGGAAATCGCAGATGGTTTGGCTGCTGCCCAAGAGGGCAAGAGCGCCCTGGAAGTGGCTGCCAAAAAATCTGAAGCAACATTGAACGAGGCCAAACAAAAAGCAAGTGAGATTATTGGGCAAGCCGAAAAACGCGCCGCTCAAATCATTGATGAAGCCAAAGCAAATGCCAAGGCTGAAGGTGATCGCATTATTGCCGGTGCCAAAGCTGAAATCGATCAGGAAGTGAACCGTGCCAAAGAGGGTCTGCGTGCACAGGTTTCAACACTGGCTGTGGCTGGTGCAGAAAAAATCCTGCGCAAAGAGATTGATGCCAAAGCACATAGCGAAATGTTGTCTAAACTCGCTGCGGAACTATAAGGTTAAAGGGATAAAACATGGCTGAACTCTCAACCATTGCAAGGCCTTATGCTGTCGCTGCCTACAAGTTGGGCAAAGAGAAAAATGCATTGGCAACATGGTCTGATATGTTGGCATTGGCAGCCGGAGTGGCTTCTAATGACCAAATGAAAACCCTGATTGATAACCCCAAACTGAATGCGGCAGATGTTGAAGGCGCATTCCTCAAAGTCTGTGGCGACAATCTTAACGAGCATGGTCAAAATTTGATCAAGACTTTGGTTGAATATGGCCGTTTATCCTTATTGCCTGCCATTGCTGAAGCCTTTGAGGCTTTAAAAGCGCAAGATGAAGGCACCTTGGACGCACAAATCATTGCCGCTGCCAAAATCACGGCAACGCAAACCAAAGATTTGGTCAAGCGTCTGGAAGCCAAGTTCGGCAAGAAAATTGAAGCAAGCGTTTCCGTTGATCCGGAAATCATCGGCGGCATCAAAATTATTGTTGGCGACACCGTTATCGACGCGTCTGTCCAAGGTCAGTTACAAAATTTAGCCTATACGCTCACAGCATAAGGCATAGGAGAATTAAATGCAGTTATCTACATCAGAGATTAGCGAGCTCATTAAGAGCCGTTTGGAAAACTTCTCTACCGCCGCAGAAGCACGTACCCAGGGTACTGTGATTTCTGTGACAGACGGCATTGTGCGCATTCACGGCCTGTCTAACGTCATGGCTGGTGAGATGATCGAGTTTCCAGGCAACACATTCGGTCTGGCATTGAACCTGGAGCGTGACTCCGTGGGTGCCGTGGTGCTGGGTGAGTATGAACACATCACTGAAGGCGACGTCTGTAAATGCACAGGCCGTATTCTGGAAGTGCCAGTGGGCCCCGAGCTGATTGGCCGTGTGGTGAACGCGTTGGGTCAGCCGATTGATGGCAAGGGTCCAGTCAACACCAAGCTGACAGACAAAATTGAAAAAATCGCCCCAGGCGTGATTGCACGTAAATCCGTGTCACAGCCTGTACAAACTGGTTTGAAGTCTATTGACTCCATGGTGCCAGTGGGTCGTGGTCAGCGTGAATTGATCATTGGTGACCGTCAGACAGGTAAAACAGCGGTTGCTGTCGATGCGATCATTAACCAAAAAGGTCAGAACATGACCTGTATCTACGTTGCGATTGGTCAGAAAGCTTCTACCATTGCTAACGTGGTACGCAAACTTGAAGAGCACGGCGCGATGGCCTATACCATCGTGGTGGCGGCAACTGCTTCTGACTCGGCTGCCCTGCAATTCCTGGCACCCTATGCCGGTTGTACCATGGGTGAATACTTCCGTGACCGTGGTGAAGATGCATTGATTGTCTACGATGACTTGTCCAAACAAGCCGTGGCTTACCGTCAGATTTCCCTGTTGCTGCGTCGTCCACCAGGCCGTGAAGCTTACCCAGGTGACGTGTTCTACATCCACTCCCGTCTGCTGGAGCGTGCTGCGCGCGTCAATGAAGAATATGTTGAAAAATTCACCAACGGTGAAGTTAAAGGCAAAACAGGTTCATTGACTGCCTTGCCAGTGATTGAAACACAAGCTGGTGACGTGTCTGCATTCGTTCCAACCAACGTGATTTCGATTACCGATGGTCAGATCTTCCTGGAAAGTGACCTGTTTAACGCTGGTGTCCGTCCTGCGATCAACGCCGGTATTTCCGTGTCTCGCGTGGGTGGTGCAGCGCAAACTAAAGTGATCAAAAAACTGGGCGGTGGTGTCCGTCTGGCTTTGGCGCAGTATCGTGAATTGGCTGCGTTTGCGCAGTTTGCTTCCGACTTGGACGAAGCGACCCGCAAACAGCTGGACCGCGGTCGTATGTTTACTGAGTTGATGAAGCAAGCTCAATACGCACCTTTGAGTGTGGCGAATATGGGTATCAGCCTGTTTGCTGCTAACAAAGGTTACTTTGATGATGTGCCAACCAACAAAGTCTTGGCCTTTGAAAACGCATTGCACGGTTTCCTGAGCTCCAAGTACAAAAATATCGTTGATACGATCGAATCCAGCAAGGATTTGAGCGGTGATAACGAAAAAGCACTGGAAGCAGCAATTCAGGACTTCAAAGCGACCAACGCTTATTAATCTCTGACACTTCGACTTAGGAAACGCATATGGCAGGAAGTAAAGAGATTAGAACCAAGATCAAGAGTGTAGAAAATACACGCAAGATCACCAAGGCGATGGAGATGGTGGCCGCCTCTAAAATGCGCAAGGCGCAAGATAGAATGCGTGCCTCCCGCCCTTATGCGGAAAAAATCCGCAACGTGGCGGCTCACCTTTCCTTTGCACAATCAGAGTATCGCCATCCGTTTTTGATTAAACGTGACGTGGTGAAAAACGTGGGTCTGATTGTCGTCAGCTCGGACAAAGGGTTGTGCGGTGGCTTGAATACCAACGTACTGCGCATGTCGATGAACCAGATGAAAACCTGGGAAAGCGAAGGCAAAGGTATCAGCGTCAGCGCCATTGGTAACAAAGGCTATGGCTTCATGAACCGGGTGGGCGCACAAGTGAAATCCCATATTACCGGTTTGGGCGATACTCCGCATCTGGAAAAACTCATCGGCACCATCAAGGTGATGCTCGATGCGTACATTGCCGGTGAAATTGATCAGCTTTACATCTGCTATACCAAATTCATCAATACCATGAAGCAAGTGCCAACCATGCAACAATTGTTGCCTTTGACTGGCGAGCAACTGGGCAGTCCTAATGGTCATTGGGATTACATCTATGAGCCAGAAGCAAAACCGGTCGTAGATGAATTGATGATGCGTTACATTGAGTCATTGATTTATAACGCAGTGGCTGAAAACATGGCCTCTGAGCAATCTGCCCGTATGGTAGCGATGAAATCAGCCTCGGATAACGCTAAGAGCGTGATTGGTGAACTGAAACTGGTCTACAACAAGGCGCGTCAGGCTGCTATTACCAAAGAGATTTCTGAAATCGTCGGCGGTGCAGCTGCGGTTTCGTCCTAAGGGTGCGTTTTAAGGCAGCAAGTTTAAGAATTCAATTAGATCTGACTCATACAGTTAGGAAAAGAAAATGGCAAAGGCAAATCAAGCAGTAACAGGTAAAGTAGTGCAGTGTATCGGCGCTGTGGTTGACGTGGAGTTTCCACGCGATCAGATGCCTAAAGTATTCGATGCATTGATTATTGATGACAAAGATTCCAAAGCTGAGACTGGCTTGACTTTGGAAGTGCAACAGCAATTGGGCGACGGTATTGTACGTACCATCGCCATGGGTTCCTCCGATGGTTTGGCACGTGGCACTGCGTTCAAAAACACAGGTGCAGCGATCTCTGTCCCAGTCGGTGAAGGCACATTGGGCCGTATCATGGACGTATTGGGCCGCCCAATCGACGAAGTCGGTCCTATCGACTCACAAGAATTCCGTTCTATCCACCAGAAAGCGCCAGCGTTTGAAGAGCTGTCTCCTTCGGTTGACCTGCTGGAAACAGGCATCAAGGTGATTGACCTGGTTTGCCCGTTTGCTAAAGGCGGTAAAGTGGGTCTGTTCGGTGGTGCGGGTGTAGGTAAAACCGTGAACATGCTGGAACTGATTAACAACATTGCTAAACAGCACTCCGGTTTGTCCGTATTTGCCGGTGTAGGTGAACGTACCCGTGAAGGTAACGACTTCTACCACGAAATGGCAGAAGCTGGCGTGATCAAGCTGGACAACATGAAAGAGTCCAAAGTGGCGATGGTGTTCGGTCAGATGAACGAGCCTCCTGGTAACCGTCTGCGCGTCGCGTTGTCCGGGTTGACCATGGCTGAAAAATTCCGTGACGAAGGCCGTGACGTGTTGTTCTTCGTAGATAACATTTACCGTTACACACTGGCCGGTACTGAAGTATCTGCGTTGCTGGGCCGTATGCCATCTGCCGTAGGTTACCAACCTACCCTGGCTGATGAAATGGGCCGTCTGCAAGAGCGTATTACTTCAACCAAAGTCGGTTCTATTACATCTATCCAGGCCGTTTACGTACCTGCGGATGACTTGACTGACCCATCCCCTGCAACCACATTCCAGCATTTGGACTCCACCGTGGTTCTGTCACGTGACATCGCTTCATTGGGTATTTACCCAGCGGTTGACCCACTGGATTCAACTTCACGTCAGCTGGATCCACAAATTGTGGGTGAAGAGCACTACTCTGTTGCACGTGCGGTGCAGTCTACACTGCAACGTTATAAAGAGCTGCGCGACATTATTGCGATTCTGGGCATGGACGAGCTGTCACCTGAAGATAAACTGGTGGTTGGCCGTGCACGTAAGATCCAACGTTTCTTGTCACAGCCTTTCCACGTGGCAGAAGTGTTTACCGGTGCGCCGGGTAAATATGTACCACTGAAAGAAACCATTAAAGGCTTTAAAGCGATTGTAAATGGTGAGTATGACCACTTGCCAGAACAAGCCTTCTACATGGTAGGTGGCATTGAAGAGGCTGTTGAAAAGGCTAAAACACTGAACTAATAGATATGACTACAGGCAGATGGGTGCCATCTGCCTGTTTATTTCAGTGATATAGAAAAGAGAACATTATGGCAAATACAGTGCATGTCGATGTGGTGAGTGCCGAAGAGTCTATCTTCTCCGGTGAAGCCGAATTTGTCGTGGCCCCCGCAGGTGCAGGTGAAGTGGGTATTTACCCAAATCACGCACCAATGATTACCACGATCAAGCCCGGTGCATTGCGTATCAAGCAATCTGCAGAACAGGAAGAAACCCTGATCTTTATTTCTGGTGGCATGCTGGAAGTGCAACCAGGCATGATTACCGTACTGGCGGATACAGCCATTCGCGGGCAGGATCTGGACGAAGCCAAGGCTATTGCAGCTAAGGAAGCGGCCGAAGAAGCATTGAAAAACCGTTCTTCGGAGATTGACTATGCCGCAGCGCAAGCTGAGTTGGCAGAGGCTGTTGCACAAATCCAGGCAATTCAGAAATTGCGTAAATCAGTCCACTAGTTGTTGCATTAGCGTTTAACATTAAATTTAATGCAGACAATGACAAATGAGGCGGCTTTCAAGCCGCCTTTTTTGTTTCTGAGATAAAATAATCGCATGACTGATTTGAATATTGTAATTCTGGCGGCAGGCAAAGGCACCCGTATGCGCTCAGACCTGCCTAAGGTACTGCACGCCATTGGCGGCACACCGATACTGCATCATGTGATCAACGCCGCACGCAAACTCAATCCTCAAAAAATCATTGTGGTCTATGGTTTTGGTGGGGAACAGGTCCAGCAACAAACCCCGGGCGAGGATTTGGTGTGGGTTTTACAAGCCGAGCAACTGGGGACCGGACATGCCGTGCAGCAAGCCCTCCCCCATCTGCCTGCACAAGGAAAGACACTGATTCTGCTGGGTGATGTGCCGCTGGTCGATGTTGAAGCCTGTCGCGACATGCTGTCACAGGCAGATGCACATCTGGTTGTACAAACGTTTATCAAGGATGATCCGACCGGTTATGGCCGTATCGTGCGCAATGCACAAAATCAGGTTGTGGCCATTGTTGAGCATAAGGATGCCAGTGAAGCACAACGAGCCCTTCAGGAAGTGAATACCGGCATTATGGCCATGCCTAATGCAGCGCTGAAGCATTGGCTGGCTCAACTGCAAAACAACAATGCGCAGCAAGAGTATTATCTGACAGATATCATTGCAATGTCTGTGAACGAAGGACGGGCGGTACTACCACATGTGGTCGCCGATGCCTGGTCTGTTACCGGCATCAATTCCAAGCTGGATTTACAACAGATGGAGCGTGAATATCAACACAGACAGGCGCTCAACTTGATGACGCAAGGCGTCACCCTCATGGATGCACAGCGAATTGATATTCGAGGTCACCTGAACTGCGGCTGTGATGTGCGTATTGATGTGAACTGTGTCTTTGAAGGGGAAGTCACCTTGGAAGATGGTGTTGATGTCGGTCCAAATTGTGTGATCAAAAATGCTGTGATTGCACGCAATACCACATTAGCTGCATTTACCCATATAGAAGAGGCCAGGGTCGGACAGGATAGTAAAGTTGGCCCATTTGCGCGTTTGCGGCCAGGCACGCACCTGGCTGCCGAGACCCATGTGGGTAACTTCGTCGAACTTAAAAATGCCAGCGTCGGCCTGGGTAGCAAGGTCAATCACTTGAGTTATGTGGGGGACGCCACAGTCGGGGCAAACGTCAATATTGGTGCGGGAACGATTACTTGCAATTATGATGGGGCCAATAAACATCAGACTGTGATAGAAGATGATGTGTTTGTGGGTTCTGACAGTCAATTGGTCGCTCCTGTGACCATAGGCAAAGGGGCGACGATTGCCGCAGGCTCCACCATCACTAAAGATGTGCCGGCAGAGACATTAACGCTCTGTCGTGCACGTGAGCAACGTTCAATTCAAGGATGGAAACGTCCACAAAAGGTGAAAAAATAAACATATGTGTGGCATTGTCGGTGCAGTTTCAAACCGTAATATTGTTCCCTTGTTGATTGAAGGCCTTAGCCGGCTGGAATATCGCGGCTATGACTCAGCGGGGATTGCTGTACTCAACCAGTCCATCGTACGTGTGCGTGCGGTCGGCCGCGTCTCTGAATTAGAGCGCAAAGCTCAGGGCTTAACCAGCCAGATCGGCATAGGCCACACGCGTTGGGCAACGCACGGTGGCGTCACCGAACAAAATGCACACCCGCATGTTTCGCCTACGCAAGACCAGGCTGAAATCGCCGTGGTACATAACGGCATTATCGAAAACCACGATGAACAGCGTGACCGTTTACAAGCCTTGGGTTATCACTTTACTTCACAAACTGATACCGAAGTGATTGCCCATCTGGTGCATTATTATTACCAGCAGAGCAAAGACCTGCTGGTGGCTGTCAGACAAGCGATCAGTGAGCTGACCGGGGCGTATGCGATCAGTGTGATCGCCCTGGCCCAGCCACAAACCATGATTGTTGCCCGCTTGGGCTGCCCACTGTTGATTGGCTATGGAGAAGGCGAAAATTTCGTTGCTTCCGATGTGTCTGCGGTGCTGTCAGCCACGCGTAAAGTGGTTTATCTGGAAGATGGCGATGTCGCCACCTTGCAAACCGATCGCGTGACGATTATCGATAAGCAAGGTGAAACCGTGCAGCGCACAGTGCACATGAGTGATGTCTCTCTGGCCTCATTGGAATTGGGCCCATATAGCCATTTCATGCAAAAAGAGATTCATGAGCAACCACGCGCGATTAGCGATACCATTGAGGCGCTTATTGATGATGGCGCTTTCAGGTGTGAATTGTTTGGTGCGACAGCAGCTGACATTTTCAAACAGATTGATAGCGTATTGATTTTAGCGGCGGGGACCAGCTATTACGCGGGCATGACCGCCAAATACTGGCTGGAAAGCATTGCAAAAATTCCAACCTCAGTCGAAATCGCCAGCGAATACCGGTATCGTGATTCGGTGCCTAATCCCAAGCAGCTGATCGTCACCATTTCGCAATCAGGAGAAACGTTGGATACGATGGAAGCGCTCAAACATGCCCAAAAACTGGGGCATCCTTTCAGTCTTGCCATCTGCAACGTGCAAGAAAGCGCCATCCCACGGGCATCATCCCTGATTTACTACACACGTGCTGGTGCAGAAATCGGTGTGGCCAGTACCAAGGCGTTTACCACGCAATTGATTGCATTGTTTGTCCTGTCCGTTACCTTGAGCAAAGTGCGCGGTCTCTTGACCGATGCGCAAGAGCAACAATACCTGGCCGAGCTGCGCCAACTGACCGGCAGCGTGCAAATTGCGCTGAATCTGGAGCCGCAGATTCGCGAATGGGCACATCGCTTTGGCGATAAGGAACATGCCTTGTTCCTCGGCCGTGGCATCCACTTCCCGATTGCGATGGAAGGCGCGCTCAAGCTTAAAGAGATTTCCTATATCCATGCCGAAGCCTATCCTGCCGGTGAGTTAAAACATGGCCCCTTGGCGCTGGTTGATAGCAATATGCCCGTAGTGGTGATTGCCCCCAACGATGCCTTGCTTGAAAAGGTCAAGTCCAACATGCAGGAAGTCCGGGCACGCGGTGGCGAGTTGTTTGTGTTTGCGGATGCAGACAGTCACTTTCATGCGTCTGAAGGCGTACAGGTCATCCGCACGCCGCGCCATGTCGGCGCGCTCTCCCCGGTATTGCATGTGATTCCGGTGCAGCTGCTGGCTTATCACGCCGCCTTGTTTAAAGGCACCGATGTAGACAAACCACGTAACCTGGCCAAGAGTGTGACCGTCGAATAGTCATAAACCCCAGAAAAGCCCCGACATTCGGGGCTTTTTTTTCAATACAAAATGGCGATGACTGCCATAAACTGGTAATCGGTGCTAATCAGGAATGCAGTCATGACCACGTCACAACACAGTATTATCGGTCGCCAGCCGGTTGTTAATGATCAACAACAAATCATAGGCTACGAGTTTTTCTTCCGTAATGAGACGGATGGCAGCAACACGCCCTTTGAGGAAGATATTCAAACCTGCGCGCGTATCCTGAATACCACTATGGACGAAATGCATGAGAGCTGGTTACTCGGCCAGCAGCTGGCATTCATCAACGTCGATCATGTCATGCTCAATAGCGTGTTTCTCGAATTGATGCCGGCAGAAAAAACCGTGCTCGAAGTGGTGCATCACCTTCAGGTCACCCCAGAAATCCTGGCGCGTTGCCAGGAGTTGAAACAACTCAAATTCCGTATCGCATTGGATAATCCGCAACACTATCCGCATTTGGAAGCCTTGTTGCCTTATGCCGACTTTATCAAGATCGATATGCGCAATGTGGGCATTGCACAAGCTAAACAATGGTTAAAAAAATACCAGCACGATCAATGTTCCCTCATTGCAGAAAAGGTGGAGGAAAATAACCAGTTTCAGGACCTGCTGGATGCGGGTTACCACCAGTTCCAAGGCTATTTTTATGCCAAGCCAGAAAATATCAGCAGCAAGGTCATTAATCCAAGCTTTGATGGCGTGTTGCATTTGTTGAACCTGGTCAGCCAGGAGGCAGAAAACAAAGACATCGAAAATGGGTTTAAACGTGATACCACGCTGAGTTATAAACTGCTGCGCTATATCAACTCTGTGGGCTTTGGCTTGTCATGCGAAGTGCAATCCATCGGTCATGCTTTGACCATCTTGGGTCGCAACCAGCTTTATCGCTGGCTGACTTTACTTATGGTCACGGCGGGAAACAACAGCAGCTCCCCTGCCCTGATGAAAACCTCAATTACACGTGGCCGCTTGACCGAGTTATTGGGCGAACCGTTTTTTGAAAAGCGCGACCGTGACAATCTGTTTGTGGTGGGCGTATTTTCGCTGCTGGATGTGATGCTTAAAGTGCCGATGGAAAATATCCTCGAAAAACTACAATTACCTGAGACGATCGTCGATGCACTGGTTGAGCGCCAGGGTATTTTTGGCCCTTTCCTCAAGCTCACCGAAGCTTGCGAAGATGCCAACAATGAAGAAATTTTAGAGATGGCTGCCATGCTGCAACTCAAGCCGGAAAAAGTAAATCAGTGCCATATGGAGGCCCTGGCCTGGACCGAGGCTCTGGGAATATAAATCAATACCTGACCCTCTTGAAAAGATAAAGCGCATACCCATTTACACGATACAGATGCTTGCAGTTTGAGGTCTGTGAATCATGTTAATCGCTTATTTTTGAAAGGATCAACGTATGCGTAGTTATGACTTAACCCCCTTCTACAGAACCGCAATTGGCTTTGACCGTTTGGCTAAAATGCTCAACGAAAGCCAGCGCAGTGAAAACGAAATCAGCTATCCACCTTACAACATCGAACTGGTAGACGAAAACGCCTACAAAATCGTGATGGCAGTGGCTGGCTTCCAGCAAGATGAGCTGGAGATTGAAACTGAACACCAGGCTTTGCGCGTGACTGGCCGCAAAGCCAAAAAAGAACAGGAAACCACCTATTTGCACCGTGGTATTGCCACGCGGGACTTTGAGCACAAATTCCAGTTGGCCGATCATGTGAAAGTCACCGGGGCACAGCTCGAAAATGGCTTGTTAACGATTGCTTTGGTGCGTGAGATTCCTGAGGCACTCAAGCCACGCAAAATTGAAATTGGCACCGCAGTCCCAAATGCAAGCGCTACCTTGATCGAGCAAAAAGCAGCTTAAGCTGAGGGTATAAAAAAGGGCCAGTTGGCCCTTTTTTTCATATTTAGCTGCAGAATAGAAATCTGTTTAGTTGCTGAGCAAAGGCATCCAGTCAACCGCCTTGCATGCGCATGTCACTGTCCGCCAGCCACGCTCATCCGCGGTTATCTAACGCTAAAGAATTCCTTGTTTATCCTCGCTCTGCGTTAAAATAGCCGCTTCCAACCATACTCTGGATGTAATACAAATGGCGCAATATGTGATGTCCATGCTCCGCGTGAGCAAAATCGTGCCGCCCAAACGGCAAATCATCAAAAATATTTCCCTTTCATTTTTCCCGGGCGCAAAAATTGGCTTGCTGGGCTTAAACGGCTCAGGCAAGTCGACCGTGCTGCGCATCATGGCGGGCGCGGATAAAGAGTTTGAAGGCGAAGTGCAATGGCAGCCGAATATTTCGATTGGCTATCTGCCACAAGAGCCACAGCTGGATGCTGATAAAACCGTGCGTCAGGAGGTCGAAGCCGGCTTGGGCGCTATCATGGAAGCCAAGCAAAAGCTGGAAGAAATTTATGCCGCCTATGCTGAACCTGATGCCGATTTTGACAAACTGGCCGAAGAGCAGGCCAAGTACGAAAATATCCTGGCCGCCAGCGGAAGTGATGTCGAGCAGCAATTAGAGATTGCCGCCGATGCACTGCGCTTGCCACCCTGGGACGCAAAAATCGGCCCGTTGTCAGGCGGTGAAAAACGCCGCGTGGCCTTGTGCAAATTGTTACTGTCAAAACCTGACATGCTGTTGCTGGACGAGCCGACCAACCATTTGGATGCGGAATCCGTCGAGTGGCTGGAACAGTTTCTGGTGCGCTTCCCCGGCACCGTGGTGGCTGTCACCCACGACCGCTACTTCTTGGATAATGCTGCTGAATGGATTCTGGAACTGGACCGCGGTGAGGGTATTCCATGGAAAGGCAACTACTCCAGCTGGCTGGAACAAAAAGAAGACCGCTTAGCGCTGGAGCAAAAACAGGAAGACGCCCACCGCAAAGCCATGAAGCAAGAGCTGGAATGGGTGCGCCAAGGGGCAAAAGCGCGTCAGAGCAAGAGCAAGGCGCGCTTGGCACGTTATGAAGAAATGTCCAGCGTCGAATACCAGCGCCGCAACGAGACGCAGGAAATCTTTATCCCGCCCGGTGACCGTCTTGGCAACCAGGTGATTGAGTTTAGCAACGTCTCCAAAGGCTTTGGGGATCGCTTGTTGATTGATAACCTCTCATTCACCATTCCGCCTGGCGCGATTGTTGGCGTGATCGGCCCCAACGGTGCCGGTAAGTCCACGCTGTTCCGCATGCTGCAAGGCAAGGAGCAGCCTGATAGTGGTGAAATCATCACCGGCCCAACGGTTAAACTGGCTGCAGTCGACCAGACCCGTGATGGCCTGGACAACGATAAAACCGTATTCGAAGCGATTTCTGGCGGGCTGGATGTGCTCAGCGTTGGTAAATTTGAAATGCCTAGCCGGGCTTATATTGGCCGCTTCAACTTCAAAGGTGGCGACCAGCAAAAAATCGTTGGTCAACTCTCGGGTGGTGAACGTGGTCGCTTGCATTTGGCCAAGACCCTGATTTCCGGGGCTAATGTCTTGCTGCTGGATGAACCCTCGAATGACCTTGATGTGGAAACCCTGCGAGCGCTCGAAGATGCCTTGCTTGAGTTTTCAGGTTGCGTACTGGTCACCTCGCACGACCGCTGGTTCCTGGACCGAATTGCCACACACATTCTGGCCGCCGAAGGCGACTCGCAATGGACGTTTTTCAACGGCAACTATCAGGAATACGAAGCTGACAAGAAAAAACGCCTGGGTGAAGAAGGTGCCAAACCCAAACGTATCCGCTATAAACCGATTACGCGATAAAAGACAGCCCACCCGCAAGGTGGGCTTTTTTATGGTGATCGTGTTACTGTGGAGCGCACTTCAGAGCAACTTGTTCACAGGATCCTATTCACATGCAAGCAACCAATTTCAAACTGCAGGATTATTTCAACCGCATAGGCTATGTGGGACAGCCTGACACCAATATCGAGACCTTGCGTGCACTCATGCGCTGTCAGCTATTCAGTGTGCCGTTTGAAAATCTGGATGTACAGGCTGGCAAGGTGGTTTCCATGGTGCCAGAGGAGATAGTCGAGAAAGTTATTTATCGGCAACGCGGGGGATATTGCTACGAAGTGAATGGGGTCTTTGCCATGGCATTACAGGCGCTGGGCTTTCGCTTTCAACTGGTCGCGGCGCGACCAATGTTTTATCCGGTGCGCAGACCCAAAACGCATATGGCAATTGTGGTACATCTCGAGCAACAAGCCTGGTTATGTGATTTGGGTTTTGGCAGCTATGGTATCCGCGCACCACTGGCCTTAAATAGGCTGGATACGGAAACCATGCAGGACCATGATTGCTTTATGTTGCGTACCCAGGGCGAGCGCGAGTTTTTAGTACAGGCACGCGTCGATGAGGGCTGGCAAAACCAATTTGCGTTTGACCTGCATCCCTGGGAGTGGATTGATTTTTATCCGGCAAATTTTATGAACTCCACTCACCCTGAGGCGATTTTTGTGCAGAGATTGCTGGTTGTATTACATCAGCCGGCAGGCAGGATGATTTTATTCGGCGACACCTTGAAAACCATCACCGATGGCGTGGTGACAAAAAGGATCATACCGAAGAGTGAGCGTAGCGATACGCTTAAAACCCTCTTTGGGTTGTCGACGTAAAAACCTTTGCTCCATGCATCCTGACCTGGCAGGACGTCGCAGAGGCTGGTTTGACTAGCGTGGAGAGGATTGCTCTTTGTTCACCAGTTTGCGTATCAGCCGGTTGGCATTAATGGCTGCCAGCGTGGCACCGAATTCGTAATCGTCAAAGCGTGACGCTTCAATATAAGGCAAGGCAACCAGCTTGCCGTTAATCAGGCAGATGCGGCATTGGTCTTGCCAGACCTCGTGTGCTTGTGGCTGTAGAGGGCGTTGGCGGGGTTGGGTGTTGTCCATACTTCTCTTAAAACAAGGTGGGTTTGTTTGATTATCTCCAACTGAAATATCTACTCAATAGCCTGTTCGGGCTAATCAACCTTGATGGCGGCTAAATTTAATCGGGTAGCCTGGCTTTATGCGGCGCTTTTTTCATGATCCAGTCCCACAGGCCGGGCGGGATCAGGCGGAGCAGGCGTGCGACGATACCCATTTGCCAGGGGATGACACTAAAGCGGCGTTGTTGGGCAATCACGCGCATGGCTTTGCGGGCGAAGACATCGGCATCCATCAGAAAGGGCATCGGGTAGGTGTTGATGTCGGTCATGGGCGTGCGGATGTAGCCGGGGGCGATGGTGGTGACGGTAATAGCATATTGCTGCATTTCGACGCGCAGGCTTTCGAGGTAGGTAATGGCCGCTGCTTTACTCGCGCTGTAAGCGCCGGCGCCAGGCAAGCCGCGAATCCCGGCCACACTGGCGATGCCAACTAGTTGCGCCATCTTGCCCTGCTCCGTTGCCTGTTTCATGGCCTCGATAAACGGTTGAAAGGTGTGCACCAGCCCCATGACGTTGGTATCAAACACGGCTTGAAAGGCGGGGATGTCGTCCTGGTATTCGGTGAGGGTGCCACGGCTGACGCCGGCATTGCCGATGACGATATGCGGGGTGCCATATTGCTGGATGGCGGCTTGCGCCATGGCTTGCATCTGGTCTGCCTGCCTTACATCGACGCTGTAAGTTGTACAGGCAACCTGATATTGGCTGCTCAGCTGACTGGCAAGCGCTTGCAGGGCGCCCGTATTGCGACCGCACAGACTTAGTTGCAATTGTTGCCGATAATGTTGGGCATAGGCCGTGGCCATGGCGGCGCCTAGGCCACTGGAGGCACCGGTAATCACAATATGCAGGCAGTCAGAATTGGTTTTCGCCATAAAATACATTGCAGTAAACAAATTTTAATCGGGTAGAATGCCATAAAACACTGGTCGGGGAAACGTAGATGAATTTGGAAAAAGTGATTTTTGGCTTTTTTATTATTCTAGCCATGACGCTTAACTTTGGATTTTTTGTTGGTGATATTGATAACCCGCAACATCACTTGCATTACGAGTTGTATGTCGCCATTGTGGTGAATTTGATCGCCACCGTACTTAAATTTGGTGACCGGACGCAGATTGGTGCGATCCACCTCGCTACCAGCCTGGTCGCCGATTTACAGTTGATTGGCGCAGCAATTATCTGGACCGTTGCTGGTAGCAACGGCGCGGATACTGAGGTGATTGTCGGGGTGGTTTCTTTGTCTGGTGGTGCATTTCTCGCCAATATCACGTCGGTCATTTTGCTGATTTATGAAACCGTGACCCTGCGTCGCTAAGCACGTAGTCAGCATGACGCTCAATCAAATTGTGTTCTGGATTTTGCGGCGCATGCGTGCGCCGCTGCTGATGTTGATTGTCAGCTATGCCATTGCGATGATTGGCTTTGTGTTGATCCCCGGGGTAAATGACCGCGGCCAAGCCTATCATCTGAATTTCTTCGATGCCTTTTATATTCTGAGTTATACCGCGACCACCATCGGTTTTGGTGAACTCCCCTACCCGTTTACCACGCCACAGCGTCTGTGGATGACTTTTTCGATTTATGTGACGGTGATCTCCTGGTTTTACGCCATCGGGGCGATTATCGGGTTGTTTCAGGAGGGCGCACTCAAGCAGGCGTTTAAAACTGCGATTTTCCAGCGCGATGTCAAAAACCTGATGGAGCCGTTTTACCTGATTTGTGGCTATGGGGAAACCGGCGGCGAGCTGGTCAGGGCGCTGGATAGAAACGAGTTGCGGGTGGTGGTGCTTGAACGCTCGCCAGAACGCGTGAATGAACTTGAGCTGACGAATTACCAGTTTCATATTCCGCACTTATGCGCAGATGCAAAGTTATCCGAGGTGTTGCTCTACGCCGGCATTAAAAATCCCATGTGCCGCGGGGTGGCGGCGCTGACCGATGATGACCATGCCAACCTGGCAATCTCGGTGGCGGTGAAGCTGATCAAGCCTGGATTGCCGGTGCTGGCGCGTGTACAGGATGATGTCATCGCCGCCAATATGGCCTCGTTTGGCACAGACCGCATTATTAATCCTTACCATATTTTTGGGGAACACTTGGCCATGCGGCTCAACGCATTGGGCACTTACCTGCTGCATGAGTGGTTGACGCGTGCACCGGGCGATGCGATTGAAACCCCGGCCGCCATTCCGCAAGGCCACTGGATTGCTTGTGGCTTTGGTCGCTTTGGCAAGTCCGTCGTCAAAAGCCTGCAAAATGAGGCCATGCATGTCACGATCATCGAGGCAGATCCGGCAGGCACGCAATGTGAGCAATGCATTATCGGCAGCGGTGTGGAGTCGCACATCTTGAAACAGGCCGGGATTGAGCAGGCGGTGGGTATTGTAGCGGGCACCGACAATGACATTAATAACTTGTCTATCGTCATGACGGCATTGGAACTCAACCCTAATCTGTTTGTGATCATCCGCAAGAACAAGCGCCATAACGAGCCGCTGTTTCAACATTTTGATGCCGACATCACCATGCAGCCCAGTGATGTGATTGCACACACCTGTTTGTCTTATATGGTTTCACCCATGTTGGCCGAGTTTCTTGCCACGGCGCGGCATCAGGGCAATGCCTGGGCCAATGCCGTGATTGCGCAACTGGTTTCCAAGCTCGGTGAGCAAGTGCCAGATACCTGGGATATTACGATTGCGGATGACATGGCCGTGGCGGTGTGTGGCCTCATGCAGCAAGGCTTGGGACCAGCGCTCAAGCATTTACTCATGAATCCTGCCGGTCAACAGCGGCATGAAATGCCGGTGGTGCCGTTAATGTTGCTGCGCGCGGGTGAAAAAATGTTATTACCGGACCTGGCGACGCCGCTGGAGATGGGCGATAAAATTTTATTCTGTGGTCTGGATCAGGCCAAATCGATCCAGCGCTATCTGCTGCACGACCTGAAAACCTTGCATTATCTGGTGACAGGGAATGAGATGCCTGAAAGCTGGATTGGTCGCTGGCTGAAACAATAAATAACCCTGCCTAAGCAGGGTTATTTATTGTCATTGGTGCTTATTTTTTACCCGCTGCGCGGTCCTTGCGCACGTTCTGGATAATAAAGTCCGCGGTTTGCAAGGCAGCTTCATTGCCTCCGGCCATGGAGCTGCCGGTGATGTATTTGCCATCAACAATCAAGGCAGGTACGCCTGTAGCGCCGGAAGCGCGGAACACCTGCATGGCTTTGTTCATTTGCATGTTCAGCGCAAACGACTTAAAAGCTTTTTCAACTTTAATCTTGTCCAGGCCACCTTGTTTGGTCACCCAGTCAATGGCTGCAGCTTCGTCCGCCGGGTTCAAGCTTTTTGTTTTATGAATGGCGTCAAACAATGGGGTATGCAGTTTATCCAGTACGCCCAGTTCTTGCATGGCAAAATAGGTTTTGGCCATGGGCGCCCAGCTGGCATTGGGTAAGGCTGGCATGCGTTTGAAATACACATCCGCAGGTAATTTTTTCACCCAGGCTTCCAGCGGATGCTCCATGTGATAGCAGTGCGGACAGCCGTACCAGAATAACTCCATCACTTCGATTTTGGCAGGTTGATCGGTCGTTATTTGCTGTGCAACCTGATCAAATTGCTCACCCATTTGCGGCTCAGCCAAGGCAGCAGTGGCGGTGAAGCCTGCCCAGAGCATCAAACTTAACAACATTTTTTTCATGATATTCGTTTCCTTATGTGTGGAAAGTAATGGTTTAACGTGACAGTTGGCGATACGATGACAGCATTAATGCGATGCTGAAGATTCGATATTGACCTTGATCAGATTAGGCTGAAAGCCATTGGTTTCCAAGTCATGGCTGATTTTTGTAATTTTTGCCAGATCGTTGAGCGGTCCAATGCGTACACGGTGCATGGTGCCCTTGTTCGGAATTTCTGCCGTTTGTACAACGGCCTCAAAGCCTACCAGTGCCAGTCGGGTTTTGAGATTGTTGGCATCATCCTCTTTGGCAAACGCGCCCACCTGAATAAAGTAGCTTTCTTGTTTGATGGTCGGGTTCTTTTTCACTTGCTCTTCACTGATTTTGCTCTCGGTATCCGGCAAAATGGTGTAGAAGTCAAATTTGTTAGGGTCCTCAATCGAGGTGCTCCCAGGTTTGACTTCTTCTTCGGTGACGGTGCTTTTGATCGGCAGCTCTTGCGAGCCGCTGTCATTCTTGAAGGCGCTGGTGAACGGGCTGTGGTCACCTTTGATATAAATGATGAGCGCGACCGTCAAGGCGACGCCCAAAAACAGGCCGACCAGCAGGCCGTTAAAGAAGGTGCTGCCGCTGCTCTTGCTTTTTGCTTTGGCTTGTGAGGGTTTGTAGTCGCGACTCATAGATAATTTGAACCAATCAATTCGGGCACTTTTCAGGTGCTTACATTTTATCCGGGGCGCTTACCCCCAGCAAAGACAAGCCATTGCGAAGGACAACGCGGGTTGCGGTAATCAGCGACAGGCGTGCCAGTTTGACTTGTGCATCATCCACCAAAAATTTGGTGTCATTGTAATAACTATGCAGGGCACTGGCTAGCTCCTTGAGATAGTTGGCTACCATGTGCGGTGCCAGTGCCTGGCAGGCGCTGCTGACCACTTCAGGGTATTGCCCCAAGGCTTGCATCAGGGTTGTTTCTGCGGCGCTGTTGAGTGGTGACAGGTCGGTGGTGGTGAGGCTGCCAACATCGCCGCCCCATTGATTCAATACGCTGCAAATGCGCGCATGCGCGTACTGGATATAGTAAACCGGGTTGTCATTGGTTTGCGCACGTGCCAGATCGATGTCGAACACCAATTGCGAATCCGGGCTACGCGCCGCCAAAAAGTAACGGGTGGCATCACAGCCAACTTCTTCAATCAGGTCGCGCAAAGTCACATAGCTCCCTGCACGTTTGGAGAGCTTGACCTCTTCACCGCCGCGCATCACCGTGACCATTTGGTGCAGAACGTATTCGGGCCAGCCTTGCGGAATGCCAACATTGAGGGCTTGTAGCCCGGCGCGCACGCGCGTAATGGTGCTGTGGTGGTCTGCGCCCTGCTCGTTGATCACACGTTTGAAACCGCGCTGCCACTTTTCACGATGGTAAGCGACATCCGGCACAAAATAGGTGTAGCCACCTTCTTTTTTGCGCATGACGCGGTCTTTGTCATCACCAAAATCCGTTGTGCGCAGCCATAAGGCGTCGTCTTGTTCATAGGTGTGACCACTGGCGAGCAGCGATTGCACGGTGTTGTCTACCTTGCCTTCGGTGTATAGCGCGCTTTCGAGTGAGAACACATCAAATTTGATCTGGAATGCCTGCAAGTCCAAATCTTGCTCATGGCGCAAATAAGCCACCGCAAACTTGCGTATGGATTCCGTATCATTGACATCACCGCTGGCAGTCACCTGCATGTCGTCAGCAGTCACCGTCGCTTTGGCTAAAAAGGCCTCTGCAATTTCGAGGATATAGTCCCCACGGTAACCATCTTCAGGGAAGCTTGCATCGTCTGGCGTTATCCCTTGCGCGCGCGCCAGCACCGATTTGGTCAGGTTATCGATTTGTGCGCCTGCATCATTGTAATAAAACTCACGCGTCACCTCCCAGCCATTGGCGGCCAGTAATCGGCATAAACAGTCGCCGACCGCAGCACCGCGGCCATGGCCCACATGTAACGGGCCAGTGGGGTTGGCAGAGACAAACTCCACCTGAACTTTTTCGCCTTGCCCTGCCGGGTTGCGGCCAAACTGGTCGGTTTGTTTCAAAATATCGTGCACGATGGCCTGTTTGCTATCTGCCGACAAAAAGAAATTGATAAAGCCTGCACCCGCAATCTCCACCTTGCTGATCACCTGGTTGGCGGGCAAGCCGTCGATAATCTGCTGGGCAATCATGCGCGGATTTTGCTTGAGCGGTTTAGCCAGTTGCATGGCGATATTGGTCGCGAAATCCCCATGCTCGGCAGATTTTGGCCGCTCAAGGATGATATGGAGACTGGAGGTGTCTGCCACCAGCGGCGTCACCGCTTGCAGAATCAGTTCTGTGATCGTTTGTTTCAAGGTTAAAATGATGCGTTATCGTCAAACCGCCATTTTAACCTAATTAAGCCTTTTCACCCATGTGTTCAACATCCGCCGCTCCTCAGGTCACCACGTCCGCCAGCATTGTGCGCGTCGTGCTTGATGTGCCGCTGGACCGTGAGTTTGATTACCTGAATCCTGGCCTGGTGATCAAAGTGGGTAACCGCGTGGTGGTGCCATTTGCTGGACGGCAACTGGTGGGGATCGTGATGGCTCTGGTCAATGAGACCGATATCCCCTTGCACAAGCTCAAAGCGGTATTGCAAGTGTTTGACGACGTGCCGCTGGATACTGCCAGCTTCAAATTGTTGCGCTTTTGTGCAGACTATTATCACTATCCGTTTGGGCAAACCGTATTATCCAGCCTGCCATTGCGCTTGCGGCAAATCAAGCCGGCGGTGTCGCGCAAAATGTGGCTCTATCATCTGGCACAAGCGGTGCCAGATGCGTTGATCGGCAAGCGGCAACAAGTCTTAGCGAGGTTGCTGGCCTTGCTACAGCAGCACGCCGAATGCAGTGAGGCCATGCTCGCTGCGGTTTCTGCCACTTGGCGCAAAGCGTTACAGCCCTTGCTGGATGGCGGCTATGTAAACAGGCGAGAAGTCATCGCGACGCGGCCCTCCATGCCTGCCTCCGCGCAGATCCCCGAACTCAATGACGAGCAGGCCGCGGCCGTTGAGGCGATTCTGGGCCGCCTGCATGGTTTTCAGCCCTGGCTACTGTTTGGGATCACGGGCTCGGGTAAAACCGAGGTGTATATTCGCTTACTGGAAAAAGTGTTGGCTGATCCACAGTCGCAAGTGCTGATTATGGTGCCCGAAATCAACCTGACACCGCAGCTGGAGAGCCGTTTTCGTAGCCGGCTCAGTGAGTACGCATTGGTTACCTTGCATAGTCATTTGAGTGAGAGTGAGCGCTTGCAAAACTGGCAAGCGGCCCAGTCTGGCGCCGCACGCATTGTGATCGGGACGCGCTTGAGTGTGTTTACGCCCATGCCTCACCTCAAGCTGATGATTCTGGACGAAGAGCATGACAGCTCTTACAAGCAACAAGATGGCATGCGCTATCATGCCCGCGACGTTGCGCTGGTGCGTGCGAAGCAGCATGGTGTGCCCGTGGTGCTTGGCAGTGCCACGCCTTCGCTGGAAAGCTGGTACAACGCAACGGGCGATCAGGAGCACGCAGGCGGCAGAAAGCCGATTTATCGCTTGCTCACATTAAACAAGCGGGCGGTGTCACAAGCCACATTGCCGCGTATTTTTTGTATAGATACTGCGCATCCGCCGCCAGAAGCCGGATTGACGCCCTTGTTAAAGCAGGCGATAGAGCAGCGTTTGCAGCGTGGCGAACAAAGCTTGTTGTTTATTAATCGCCGTGGCTATGCCCCGGTGCTGCATTGCTCGGCCTGCCAGTGGCTGGCCGATTGCCGCAGGTGCTCTGCCAAAGCGGTGCTGCACTTGCGGCAGCGTGTGCTACGTTGTCACCACTGTGGCGATGAGCAGCCTATTCCGCTGCAATGCCCAAGTTGCGGCAATCCGGATTTGCGCCCGGTTGGTCAGGCGACGCAACGCATCGAGGAAACGCTGCAGCAGGTGTTTCCGCAGGCGCGTGTCGCGCGCGTGGACAGAGATACCATTCAGGCCAAAGATGCTTTAACTACCTTGCTTTCCGAGGTGCATGCCGGTGAAATCGATATTTTGGTGGGCACCCAAATGCTGGCCAAAGGCCATGATTTTGCTAATCTGACCTTGGTGGGTGTGCTCGATACCGACAGTGCATTGTATAGCCCGGATTACCGCGCCAGCGAGCGCTTGTTTGCTCAATTAATGCAGGTGGCCGGTCGTGCCGGCCGTGGTGAAAAACCGGGTGAGGTGTTAATACAAACGGCCTTCCCGCAGCACCCTTTATTTGCCGCCTTGCGCGAGCAGAATTACGCCGAGTTTGCACAGGCTTTGTTGCAAGAGCGTATGGCGATGCAGTTCCCGCCTGCTACCTATATTGCCGTGATGAAAGCAGAAGCCACTGAGTATGCCCTGGTAAACCAGTTTCTGACGGAGTTTAGTCTGGCGGCCAGAGCCTATGTCGATCAGCATGCTGCAACTTTGCCTGATCAGCCGCTAATTTATGATCCTGTCAGACCAGGGCTTGCACGCCTGAACCGTATGGAGCGGGGTTATGTGATGATGCAATCTGCACATCGCAACGCCTTGCAGCAGCTACTGCAAGTCGCCGTCGCCTGGGTAAGAGCACATCCATTACAGGCGAAAATTCGCTGGGTGCTGGATGTCGATGCCCTGGAATACTAGCAAATTTGCAAAAGTGGTCTTCAATGACAGGGTGTTTTGTAAAAAAGGGTTAGTGTTTGATTGTTTTTTAAGGTAAATTTAAGGGTTGCGATATTATTTGTAGCATATTGATTTTAATAAAAGTTTTGGGGAGTCATCTTGAAAAAACACACGACAGGTATGCGCCTGATTCCTTGGCTGGTCATGGGATATTGCTCGCAGGTTTTGGCAGGGGGCGTTTCGTTCCCGGAGCCCTTGCAGCCCAATATTCCTAGACCGATTATTCCAGAGCCACGGCCCATTATTCAGGTACCACAAGAAACGCCACAGCCAGAAAAAAAACAAAAGAAATCCAGTCTCAAGATTGTGGTAAAGGCGTTCAAATTTTCTGGCAACAAACAGTTTTCAGATGAGGTGCTTGCCGCACAAGTCGCCTCGCTGACTGGCCATGAAGTGGGTATGCGCGAGCTGAATGAAGCGGTGGGTACCATTCGGAACTATTACCGCCAACGTGGCTACTTGCTGACACAAGTCTATTTGCCTACGCAAGATTTGCAAAAAACTACTGAAGCAGAAGCTGTGGTTGAGTTGGCGATTCTGGAAGGTACTTTGGGCGAGGTGAAAGCCGAAACTGGTGAAGGGCTGGATCAATCTTATTTCCAGTCTGTTTCCGAGTACGGCTTGAACAAGGGGGATGTGCTCAATGAGCGCAACCTCGTGCGCAATATCATGGTGATGAACGGCTTGCCGGGCATTCAGGTCACCTCTCAGCTCAACCCCGGTGAGGCCGTGGGCAGTTCAGATGTGGCTGTGTCTGTTGAACCCAGAGCGCGTTACAGTGGGTATGTTGCGGCAAACACTTACGGCAACCGTTACACCGGTCGAGAAACATTAGGTTTTGGCGGTGCCGTCAACAACCTGAACGGTCGTGGAGATCAATTGGCGGTGGTGGGTAAAGTTTCCAGAGATGAAGGTCAGCGCTCATTGAGTGGATTGTATCTGACCCCTGTTGGCAGTGCAGGTAATATTTTAAATCTGGCTTACAGCTATGTAGATTATGAGCTTGGTCGCGATTTCAAACAGTTTGATGCGTCGGGCGATGCGCATTATTTTTATGCGTCTTTAGAACATCCCTGGTTACGTGAAACCAAAAAAAGCATTTCATTCAAAGTGGGTAGCAACTACAAAATTCTCGATGACGAAGTAAAAGCATTTTCTATTGATAACCGTCGAAATATCAGTAGCGTGGAATTAGGTGTGCTAGGTGATTGGATCAATGAAGCAGGTGATGTTGCTTATCAGTGGAGTTTGGTGCTGACACAGGGGAATGTTTCAATTAAGGACAACGCAGCCAAAGCAAATGACAAGGCTCAACTGGATGTTCAAGGCAGTTTTACCAAATGGAACTGGAATTCCAGCCGTACGCAGGTATTCGACAATGGCGTTAACTGGATTGTGCGGGCAGATTACCAAGGCACAAATAGTAACCTTGATATCGCAGAGCGCTTTGGTATTGGCGCCATTAACCGCTGGCGTCAATTCTCTGATATCCCCAGCCAGGCAGACCAAGGCTGGATGGCAGGAACTGATTTACGCCGTACTTTTGCGACCACGGGCGCTGACGTGACTCCCTACATCCAAGCTGTGACGCCGTTTGTTTTTTACGATGCTGGTCGTGGCAAGTTAAATCATGACCCGATTGGCAGCAGCAACTATGTCCGCTCCCAGCATGTGGGTGTCGGTACTGATATCCAGATTCCAGGGCAGTGGGTATTAACGACCACCTACTCCCAGCAAAAGCGCGATCTGGATGGTTCGTCAAGTAATACTGAGTATCAGCTCTGGGGTCAGTTGAGAAAAAATTTCTAGTAGTAAACCAACAGGCCTCGGCCTGGCAAAAACAAAATAAGTAGCTCGGATGAATAGGCATTAGTCATACTGGGCTACATACAAAAAAAAATTCCTGAACCAAAATTACATTCATATCAGGAATATGAGAGAAGTAATGGTAACCCACTGGTCATGAGATCGGTGGCGTTTATTATTAACAAGGAGAAGTGTCATGAAAGCAGCATCCTTAAACCATATCTACCGTCTTGTGTGGAGTCGGCTTCAGCAAGCTTGGGTTGCCGTTGCGGAGACCGCGCGCGCGCAAGGTAAGTCCAGTGTCAGTGGAAAAATGCCTGAACCGGCTTCTGGCTATGTAGGCAAGCGACATATTGGTGCTATCACCTCTTCTGCCAAGCGTGGCATGCTTGTCGCCAGTGCATTTGCTGCGGTCCTCGCTCCATTGACTTCTTTTGCTGATACCAATGTGGTTGCCGGGGTGGTTGCGGGTGATCTTACGGTCAAAGATTTGAGCAGCACACATACCCAATATACCCATACTGCAAACGTCAATATTGTTGATTTTTACAAATTTGGTGTAGAGAAAGGCCATCAGCTTGATGTTGTGATGCCTGATGCTGGTCGCGCGCTTTATCGCGTGATTGGTGATAGTCGTTCAGAAATCATGGGAACGCTCAATTCTAATGGCAGCCTTTTCTTGATTAACCAAAACGGCGTTTTGTTTGGTAATGGTTCCGAGGTTAACGTTGGCAACATCGTTGCCTCCAGCTTGAATATCACTAATGATAATTTCCTTAAGGGTAATTATAGTTTTGCCGCGGGTGCCATGGTTGGTAACGTTGAAAACTATGGCGTTATCAAAGCCAAAAATGAAGGCTACATTGTTCTCTTAGGTAAAACCGTTGATAACAGTGGCACCTTGGTAGCGAGCAATGGCAGTGTTGTATTGGGCTCTGCCCAACAAGCGACACTGGACTTTTTTGGCAATGGACTGGTTAAAACCAAATTGTCTGGTGGTGCACTCGAGGCCACCATTAAGAACAGTGGTTCCATTTATGCCGATGGCGGCTTTGTACAAATGGCTACCAATGCCCGTGCTTCTGCAATCAACATCTCCGGGATTGTTGAAGCTAACCAATTGGTCGAACGTAATGGCGTCATCCGTCTGGAGGGTGGCGATAATGCCAAGGTTCAAGTCTCAGGTCAGCTGATTGCGAAAGGTCTGAACACTACTGGCGGCAGCATTGAGGTCACAGGTGAGCAAGTGGCTTTGATGAACGGCGCTTTGCTTGATGCTTCTGGCGATAAAGGCGGTGGCAAAGTATTGATCGGTGGTGATTATCAAGGTAAAAATGACGCGGTTTACAACGCTAGAACCACTTATGTAGCCAGCGGTGCAACGATCAAAGCGGATGCCATTCAAGAAGGCAATGGCGGCAAAGTGGTGGTCTGGGCAGATGATTTAACCCGTTACTATGGCGAGATTTCTGCTCAAGGCGGCGCCAAGAGTGGAAACGGTGGGTTTGTTGAGGTCTCTGGTAAGCAGCACTTGGCCATGCTCGGTGATGTCAATGTTGGTGCAGCCAATGGCATAGGCGGTAGTATTTTGTTTGATCCAGAGAATATTACTTTGGATAATACGGCGCCTACACCGTTGACGGATCAAGCAACAGGGACGCCTGATGTGGCCTTTGCCGATAATTCTGGTGTAAATACCGTAATCAATATATCGAATGTTCAGGGATTTACCGAGTTATTTTTACAAGCTAACAATGACATTACAGTCAAAAGTCCGGTTTCAATGAACTTGCCTAATGGCAGTATCCGAATGGAAGCAAATAACAATATTAATGTAAATGCAAATATTCAATCAGGGCCAATTGGCTCGATTAGTTTGATAGCAGATAAAGATGGTAAAAATGGCGGCGATATCAATATCAACGCAAATATCACGAGTGGGAGTGAAGGGATATTCCTTTCCGCCGCGAACATAACGCAGACCACAGGGAATATCAACACGACAGGCAATATATTCAATGGTATTGCTGGGAGTGTAAAAATGGAGGCTAAAGGAGGGGACATAAACCTTGGCAATGCCAATATTAATGCTGCTGGTGTAGCAGTTGGTCCTGGTACTGGTGCCAATGGTGGCAATGTAGAGATTAAGGCCAACAGTCTGACCATGACGGGTAATATCAATACGAGTGGGTCAGTTTCTAATCAGACATTAGGCAGTGGTGGACAAGGTGGAGTGGTTACTATCAATACAGTAAATAATATTACTGTTGGCAGTATTACTACCAGTGCTGGAGATGCTGGCTCAACATCGGCGAGTTCAACGCTATCTGGAGATGTAACCTTGGCTAGCTCAGCAGGCAACATAACTACGGGCAATGTTAACGCCAATGGTGGAATTAATAATCTCGGTGCTAAAGTCACCATGAATGCAGCAGGAGAAATTAAAACGGGTGATATCAATACCAGTGCTGGTGTGGGGCGAAGTGATACTGATGGTAAGAGCGCGAGGGATATAAATATTACCGCGGGCACTAGCCTCACAGTTGGAAAGGTAACTGCATCTGGTGCAGACGGTAATGGTACGAATAAGTCTGGTGGCGTTGCGGGTGCCGTTAATTTGGTAGCAACCACTGGCGATGTCACTTTTGGTGGTATCACCAATAATGCGGGTGCTAAAACTGGTACTGGTGTGAATGGTAACTCTGCAAATATTTTTGTCCGTGCTGGTAAAGATATCATTCAAAAAGGGAACATTGTTACTACAAGCAATTCCGCTGACGCAGTAACTATGGTCGCTGCTGTAGGATACAAAAATACAAATAACTTTGACATTTCAACTGGTTCTAATGGGCGTTGGTTGATTTACTCCCAATCACCGGATGTTGGTCAACGTGGCTCAAAAATTCTGAATGGATACGACTTTAAACAATACGGTACCCGCTATGATGCCGTAAAAAGTGGCTCGCAGCAGATAAATGCCGCAGCCAAAGGCAATGGGTTGATTTATTCTGAAACAATTGTAATTGATCCAAAAGTAAGTGGGACTGCAACCAAGGTTTATGACACGACTACGGATGCAAGCATCGCTGGTCTGGACTTGGTGAAAGAAGGGCGTGATAACGATGTGATTAATTACAGTAAATTGGTTTCGGCGACTTATGACAACAAAAATGTAGGTGATAACAAAGTTGTAACCACGAATCCTGTCTCTATTGTAAGTGTCACTAACACAGGGTTTCGGAATGGTGCGAGTGTCGTGCGGCAAGTATATGGTTATACATTAACTAATAATCAGACTTCAGTAGCTGCGACTGGTGCTGTAGGCAAAGTTACGCCTGCTACAGTCTCCACGGTGGCAGGTATCACAGCCAATGACAAAGTCTTTGATGGTAATACACTCGCTACGCTCAATACGGGTGCTGCCATATTTAATGGACGGTTGGGTAATGATCAGCTGACAGTGGCGACAGCTGATGGGCAGTTTATTGATAGTGGCGTAGGTGCTGGTAAAACTGTTAATATCAGTGGCATAACCTTAGGTGGTGTAGATGCAGGTAACTATACACTGGTTAATAATACCGCAACGACTACAGCTAGTATTTTGGCTGTTCCAACGCCCCCTACGACCCCAACGACTACAACGTTGAATATCTCACCACGTGACAACGCTGGTTTAGGTGGCCTAGTCGGAACTAACCCTGCTTTGAATACGATGACCATCGTTTCACTGAACCCTGCTGCGGGGGATGATGAAGATCCGGATGCAGTGGCTTGTCCAGTGAATGAAGATCATCTGGGTAGTACGCCTATCCTTAGTTCTGGCGTTAAATTGCCGGATGGTGTGAACTCGAATTGTATTTAATGTGTTGAGTGTTAATAAAGCCGGGCAATTGTCCGGCTTTATTTTTATGCTGAATAATGTTTTGTATTCATGCTAACACCAAGTAAAATAGAGCCCGTTCATCTGCGGCTGTAGTTCAATGGTAGAACGCCAGCTTCCCAAGCTTGATACGCGGGTTCGATTCCCGTCAGCCGCTCCAAAGGATTTTTCATGGCAAATACCCCTCCCACCGTTTTAACGTTTGCGGCCACAGATCCCAGCAGTGGTGCAGGTGTGCAGGCCGATATTCTGGCGCTCTCCAGCATCGGGTGCTACCCGTTGTCAGTGATTACTGGCATTACCGCGCAAGATACGGTGGGGGTAGAGAGCGTGATGCCGCTGGATGCAGACCTGATCAATGATCAGGCACGCACCATTCTGGAAGATGTCTCCGTCAGCGCGTTTAAATTGGGTTTGCTGGGGAGCGTTGAAAATGTGGCAGTGATTGCCGAGATAGTGGCTGATTACCCGGATGTGCCGCTTATCATCGATCCGATTCTTGCATCCGGCCGCGGCGATGAGTTGTCGAATGAAGAAATGCAGGCCGCGATGTGCGAGCTCTTGTTCCCGCAAGCCACTCTGATTACGCCTAATAGCCTGGAGGCGCGTCGCCTGGCCTATTACGATGAAAGCGACGAGGTGAAGCATAGCTCGCTTGAAGAATGTGCGCTACGCCTGCTGGGCATGGGGGCTGAATATGTGATGATCACGGGCACGCACGAGCGTTCAAATGACGTCGTTAACAGTTTGTATGGTTTACAAAATGGGGCGCCTGGCCTGATCAAGGATTATCACTGGGAGCGTTTGCCTGGCAGTTATCATGGCTCTGGCTGCACGCTCACCAGTGCCATCACCGCATGTTTGGCACATGGCTTGAGTATGGAAGAAGCCGTGCATGAAGCACAGGAATTCACCTGGCAAACCCTGCGTCACGCTTTTAGGCCGGGCATGGGGCAGTTTATTCCCGACCGTTTCTTCTGGGCACGTGAGTCCGAGGTACAGGAAAAGGCGAGTGAGCTTCAGCATTAAAGGTTTGTATCTGGTCACGCCAGATTGTGATGACACTGCACTGTTGTGCGAACAGGTGATGCAGGCCTTGCGTGGAGGCGTTGCCATTGTGCAATACCGTCATAAAACGGCCACCGAGGCCTTGCGTCTGGAGCAAGCGGCAGCCTTGTTGGCATTATGCCGTGGCGCGCAGATTCCCTTTTTGATTAATGACCATGTTGATCTGGCCGCTCATCTGGATGCAGATGGCGTGCATGTGGGTCAGCATGACCGTGCCATCACGCAGGCACGCGCCCTGCTTGGTAAACAAAAAATCATTGGCGCTTCTTGCTATAACCAGTTTTCGCTGGCGGAACACGCGCAAACTGCGGGGGCGGATTACGTGGCTTTTGGCGCCTGTTATCCTTCTTCTACCAAGCCGAATGCGCCGCGTGCCGAGACTGCGTTGTTTGCGCAAGGCAGGCAACAGTTGTCTGTGCCGGTGGTTGGCATTGGGGGGATAACGTTGGAGAATGCCCGTCCATTGATCACGGCTGGCGCGGATGCACTGGCCGTGATTAGCGATATTTTCCAGGCGGACGATATCACTGCCCACTGCCGGGCATATCAGTCTTTATTTGCGTCAAATTGAATCACATCACTACCGTTTTGCCAGACGTTGTTTGGTAAAATGCATGCGTTAATCTGTTCTGGTAAATTCTATGCATATTCACATCCTTGGCATTTGTGGCACGTTTATGGGCGGCATCGCCGTGCTGGCCAAGGCGGCCGGGCATCGGGTCACTGGCTGTGATGCCAATGTGTACCCGCCTATGAGCACCCAACTCGAGGCTCAGGGCATTGAGTTGATCCAGGGCTTTGATCCCTCGCAAACGGGCTTGCAGCCTGATATTTACGTGATTGGCAACGTGGTGACGCGCGGCAATCCGCTGATGGAGGAAATCCTCAATCAGGGATTGCCTTATATTTCTGGACCACAGTGGCTGGCAGAGAATGTGCTGCAAGGTAAATGGGTACTGGCCGTGGCCGGGACACACGGCAAAACCACCACGTCTTCGATGCTGACCTGGGTGCTGGAGTACGCCGGGTTGGCGCCGGGCTTTTTGATTGGCGGCGTGCCTGAAAACTTTGGTGTTTCTGCGCGGTTGCCACAAACACCCAGGCAAGATCCGCAATCGGTCTCCCCTTTCTTTGTGATTGAGGCCGATGAATATGACACCGCTTTCTTCGACAAGCGCTCAAAGTTCGTGCATTACCGTCCGCGTACAGCCGTACTGAATAATCTGGAATTCGATCATGCAGATATCTTTGACGACCTTGCCGCTATTGAAAAGCAGTTCCATCACCTGGTGCGCACCGTGCCTCAGCAAGGTCTTGTGGTTGCGAACCAACAAGAAAGCCTGGACCGGGTACTTGCACGCGGGTGTTGGAGTGCTGTGGAGCGCATAGACAGCGCGAGTGGCTGGCAAGTGCAACATGTGGACGCCCAAGGTCGTTTTGATGTGTTTTTTAACGGTGAGCGCCAGGGCAATGTGAGCTGGAATCTGCTCGGCGAACATAACCGTAATAATGCGCTGGCTGTGATTGCCGCCGCCCGCCATGTCGGTGTTGCACCTTGCATAGCGATTGAGGCCTTGAGCGAATTCAAAAACGTCAAACGCCGCATGGAAGTCAAAGGCGTGGTTAACGATATCACGGTGTATGACGATTTTGCCCACCATCCTACCGCGATTGCCACCACGGTTGCAGGCTTGCGTGCCAAAGTGGGCGCAGCTCGCATTCTGGCCGTCCTCGAGCCACGCTCTAACACCATGAAACTAGGTGTAATGAAAGAGGCCCTGCCCGATAGCCTGCGCGATGCCGATGCCGTATTTTGCTACGCCAGCAACCTGGGCTGGGATGCTGCAGCGGCGCTGGCGCCGATTCAGCACAAAGCCCAAACCTTTGATGACCTGACACAGTTAGTGGCCGCTGTCAGCGCCATGGCCAAACCTGGCGACCATGTGCTGGTGATGAGCAATGGCGGGTTCGGCGGCGTGCACCAGAAATTATTGCAGGCTTTGCAGGGATAAACAGGCAGACGCCGCATGGGCCTCGTGAAAGGTTTCAGCAAACAGTCACCACTGGTATGGGCCTTGTGGGCTTCTTTACTGGTGCACGCCGTATTGCTGACGCTCCATTTTCAGCCCGAACTCAAGGCGTTTAAAGACCAGATTCCCTCCTTGCAGGTGATGCTGGTCAACAGTAAAACCCGCAGTGCGCCAGAAAAAGCTGATGCGCTGGCACAAGCCAACCTCGATCGCGGCGGCAATACCGATGAAAAGCGGCAGATGAAAAGTCCGCTGCCCAGCGTGCAGCAATTACAAGCAGCCTTGCCCGCTACGCCACAGGCAAACACCGCCTCAGCAACGCCTGCTGCGGCCCCGCAAGAGTCTGAGCTGGTTCGAGAAAAGCAGCGGGTGACCCAACTGGAGCAAGAAGCACAGGCACTACTGACGCAACTAAAAGCCAGTACATCGGTCACTAGTCTGCAGGCGCCGTCCACATTGCCGCATCCATCCAGCAAAGAGCAAACGCCGGCAAAATTGCTGCCAGAGCAATCACAGCCGCAACTGGCTGCCATGCAAGAAATGGCCAAGCTGGAAGCATTGATTGCCAAGCAGCAGGAGGCCTATGAGAACCGGCCCAAGCGACAGTTTATCGGTGCCCGCACACGCGAATATCGCTTTGCGAATTATGTGGAGCAATGGCGGCAAAAAATTGAGCGTGTGGGAAACCTGAATTATCCGCAGGCGGCTCGAACACAAAAGTTATATGGTCAATTGCAGATGACGGTGTCGATCAAGGCCGATGGGTCGATAGAAGGTATTCGTATTCATCGCAGCTCCGGGCACAGGTTGCTCGATGAGTCCGCACGGCGCATTGTGCAATTGGCCGCGCCCTTTCCGGTATTCACCGAAGATATTCGTCAGGATACCGATGTGCTGAGTATTACCCGTACCTGGAACTTTACCAGGGATGACCAACTTTCGACTGAGTAATGTGCAGTCCCTATTTACTGAGGCAATTTAGATGACTCCAAGCCACTTTCAATACCATGTCTTTTTCTGCCTGAACCAGCGTGAAAACGGTGAAGACTGTTGTATGAACAAAGGTGCCGAAGCGGCTTTTGATTACATGAAAAAGCAGGTCAAACAGCAAGGCTTGGCTGGGGCTGGCAAAGTGCGGATTAACCGTGCCGGTTGCCTGGACCGTTGTGGCGTTGGCCCGGTCATGGTCGTCTATCCAGATGCGGTCTGGTATACCTTTGTCGATGAAAGCGATATTGACGACATCATCGAAAGTCATCTGCAGCAAGGCAAGGTTGTGGAGCGCCTGGTGGTCTAAGCATTGCTCAACATGGTCAGACTCTGGTGCAAACGCCTGTTACTCACGCTCTTGGCAGCTGTCCTGCTGACAACGCTCGCCGTCACTGCCTGGATTTGGCAGCCCTATGATAAAACTGCCTGGCGAATAAAGCTGCCGATAGGCAGTGGCGTTCAGGTCCGTGTGTTGCCGCTGTTCATGCTGGCGACCTCGCCAGTTGGCCGCTGGTGGCTGGACCACAAGGCATTTAGCCTGCACCATGGCCAGATCCGCTTGTATGATGCAGACGGCTTGCGTGTCCACTGCCAGCAATGCTGGTTAATCGCTAAATCGGTGAGTGATAAGCCCCTGATGCTGGAAAGTGTCGAGTTATGGCTAAAGCTGAATGGCCAGCAACTTCACGGACACCTGGTTGCACAGTCCTCAGCGCTCCCCAATGCTCCTTCCGCAGTGCCCCCGCCCGCCTTCAAAATTAACTTTGAAGGCAAAGTCACCATGCACGCCTTAAAGCTTAACTGGACGCTGCCTGCTACCCCCTTAGCGAGCTTGCTGGCACCTTTGGCCAGTCATTCCTCCAGCATCTCGCAGGCGCATGTCTCAGGCATTCTTAGCGCCAGCGGCACCCTGCGCTGGCCCAAGCAGAGCTGGAGTGCACAACCTCAGCTTGAACAGCTGCAAGTCACAGGGCTTGATCTCAGCAAGGTCACAGCGTCGACGGTGCAGTATGATTGCCCCTTGCTTGATGAGCAAAAACATCCTGAAAAAGTCCACTGGCTCAGTTATGAAAACATGGGGCATTGGCTGCCGATGGCGGTGATCATCGCCGAGGATGCCGAGTTCAGGCACCATCCCGGCTATGTGCTCACGCAAATGCGGCAGCTATTAGGCAAAGAAAGCACGGATAAAGCGGTAGGCGGCAGCACCATCACCCAGCAGGTCGTGAAATACATGTTCACCAATGGTGAACGGACCTGGAAGCGTAAAATTGAAGAATTGCTCTACGCGGTGCAGCTCGAACACACTTTAAATAAAACACAAATTCTTAATTTGTATCTGAATACGGTGGATTGGGGCCCGGGGCTGTGTGGTGCACACGCAGCGGCCAACTATTATTTTGGCCTGGAGCCTGCCAAGATGAATCCGATTCAGGCCGCCTGGCTGGCGGGCATCATCCGCAACCCGCACCGTGCCTGGAAACAACAGTTTATTGCCAGAAACCCCGTATTGTCGCGTGCTGAAAGTATTTTGCACTATATGCCGGAAAGTGCCCGCAAACAGCCTGGCACCCTGAATTTTCGTCCGCTGCCAGTCAAATAAATTACAATAGCGTCTTATTCATTTTCTATGGTGAGACGACTACTTTGTCTACGCTCAAACTCAATAAATCTCCCGCGGCCACAGAACAAAAACGAGAAAAGCCGGTGCGGCCACTTTCACCCGAGCTGCGTGACCGCAGCAAAGCGCCCCCTGTCAAAAAAGAACGTGCTGCAGCCGAGCCGCAAGCGCGCGACGCACAAGCGCAACCCGCACGCAAAGAAAAAGCCGTGCGTGATAAAAAGCCACGTGCATTTGATGGCAAACCCGAACAAAAAGAGAGACGCTCACCCACCGCCAACGATGGCCGTCGACAATACAACCGCGACCAGCCGCGTCCACGCATGGCAAAAACCGATGACCGCCCCCCTCGCCCGTCAGCCCCTGCGCCCGCTGCCATTGACCAGCAGCCTCGCTTGTCCAAAGTCATGGCCGACCGCGGCTTGTGCTCACGTCGCGAAGCCGACGACTGGATCGTGAACGGTTGGGTCAAGGTCAATGGTGAAATCATTGAAACCTTGGGCACCCGCATTGACCCAGCGGCCGAGATTATTATCAGTGCCTATGCCAAAGAGCATCAGGCCGAAACCGTCACCATTCTGCTACACAAACCCGTGGGTTACGTTAGCGGCCAGGCTGAAGATGGCTATGAACCAGCAGTAGTACTGGTCAATCCAGACAATCAATGGCCCGAAGATAGCAGCGGTATCCACTTCAAGCGAGGCCATTTGCGTGGCTTGGCCCCCGCCGGGCGGCTGGATATTGATTCAACCGGACTGCTCGTACTCACACAAGATGGCCGCGTTGCGCGCAAGCTGATCGGGGATGACTCCAGCGTTGAAAAAGAATACTTGGTGCGGGTTGAAGGTCAGCTCAGTGCCAATGGCCTGGCTTTGTTGAATCATGGCCTGAGTCTGGATGGGGTGCAGTTAAAACCTGCCAAAGTTTCCTGGCAAAATGAAGATCAACTGCGATTTGTGTTACGAGAGGGGCGTAAGCGCCAGATTCGTCGCATGTGTGAATTGGTGGGATTGCACGTCGTCGGCTTAAAACGGATTCGCATAGGCAGTATCAACTTGGGTAAGTTACCGCCGGGACAATGGCGGTATTTGGGTGAGCATGAGCGTTTTTGATTGGTCTTTTCTGAATCGGTAAACAATCTACTTCTAAGATAGTTATTAAAGTAGATTGATTGGTTCTTGGGATCTGTCATTCCGGCCTAGGGCGGATCCAGGCCGGGGTAATCGTTGCCTAGGTGCAATAAAAGAAGAACTATTTGGACAATAAACTAGGAGCAGCCCAGAATGGGATTATTCGATAGCGTCGCTGGTGCCATGATGAACAAGGTCATGGGTGATAAAGGTCCATTGGCAAAACTGGCGATGGAGCTATTTCAACAATACGGTGGCTTGCCTGGCATTTTGCAAACGCTGAAAAACGGCGGCTTGAGCGAGCAGGTTGATTCGTGGGTAGGCACAGGGGCGAATTTGAATGTGAGCGCCCAGCAAGTCGGGGCTGCCTTGGGGACTGCAGTATTGAGCGGGATCGCCGGTAAGTTGAATATGACGACCGATGAGCTGAGCAGCAAAATTGCCGAACATTTACCCGATGTGGTGAATCAATTAACGCCGAATGGTGTGGTGGAGAATAATCCGGCACTTATCATGTCGCGCTTGATGGGCATGCTGAAATAAAAAAAGCGAGCCGATGCTCGCTTTTTAGTGGGATCCGCCGGCTTAGCGTACGCAATATTGTGCGCGGTACGCTTCGATGGCCGGGAAATACTGCGCCAGTTTTTCGTTGCCTTGCAAATAGGCAAACAGGTCAGCCAGTTTGGCAATACTGACCACCGGCATCTGGTTGGTTTGTTCAACCTCCTGCACGGCAGACAACTCCCCTAGCCCCTTTTCCTGGCGATCCAGGGCGATGCTGACCGCGCAAGGCGTGGCTCCTGCTTTGCGGATGAGTTCAACAGACTCCCGGATAGAAGTGCCCGCAGAAATCACGTCATCAATAATCAGCACACGGCCGTTCAATGCAGCCCCGACCAACGTCCCGCCTTCGCCATGGTCCTTGGCTTCTTTGCGGTTATACGCATACGGATAATTATGGCCCAGACGTGCAAATGCAATACTGATCGCGGTCACCAGCGGAATGCCTTTATAAGCTGGCCCAAACAGCATGTCGAATTGCAAGCCAGACTGTAGAATGCTGTTTGCATAAAACTCACCCAGTTTGAGCATGCTCTCGCCGTCATCAAACAGGCCAGCATTAAAAAAATATGGGCTCAAGCGGCCGGCTTTGGTTTTAAATTCACCAAAGCGCAATACCTGTTTGTGGATGGAAAAAGCAATAAAATCGGCACTGAGTGTGTTGGCAGTCATTTTAAAAAAGCAGAAAGTATTTAAACAATGCGTATTATAACCTTGAACCTCAATGGCATACGGTCAGCCTGCAACAAAGGCTTTTTGCCCTGGCTGGCGAATAGTGGCGGCGAGATTGTGTGTTTACAGGAGCTCAAAGCCCAAGCCGGTGACATGCAGCCTGACATGCTGCAGCCGCCTGGTTACCACGGCTATTTTCACTATGCTGAGAAAAAGGGCTATAGCGGTGTGGGGATTTACAGCAAGCAGCCTGCAGACAAGGTGATTATTGGCTTGGGCCATGCCGAAATAGACGCTGAAGGGCGCTATCTGGAATGTCAGTACGGCAATCTAAGCGTGGTGTCTTTATACCTGCCGAGCGGCTCTAGCGGCGAAGAGCGGCAGCAATTCAAATTTGCCGTGATGGCAAAATTTTTGCCGCATCTGGAGCAGTTGATTGCCTGTGGCCGCGAGGTCGTAATTTGCGGCGACTGGAATATTGCCCATCAGGAAATCGACCTCAAAAACTGGAAAGGCAATAAAAAGAACTCCGGCTTTTTGCCAGAAGAGCGCGCCTGGATGACGGATGTGCTTGGGCGTGTAGGCTGGGTGGATACTTATCGAGGCTTATACCCGGATACTACAGATGACTGTTACACGTGGTGGAGTAATCGTGGTCAGGCCTGGGCGAAGAATGTGGGCTGGCGGATTGATTATCAGCTGGCAACGCCAGCATTGGGTGCGAAGGTGACGGCCGCGAGCGTGTATAAGGCAGAGCGTTTTAGTGATCATGCGCCGTTGATTGTGGATTATGCGGATTAATTTAGGAAAGTTGTTCTTTTTACCTTGCCGGAATCTAGTTTGGCGATTATTGAATAAATGAAAGTGATTTATTGGTAGGTTGCTTATCGTTTGAAATGTTCTTTTTCGCCGAGCGTACGGTGGAACCGTTCATCTTTACCATTGGTCTGTGGGTGATAGGGACGGCTATGGCTAATACGTATGCCTA
>NZ_JADKYR010000008.1 GCF_015354335.1 Methylophilus sp. 13
TTTATGCGCACCATCATTGCGAAACCATCTACTTTACACAAACATGAAAAACACATTAATGTGTCAACCATGTCCTAATACATGTGTCACCTATGTCTCCGGTCTATACAGTGCAAGCAAAGAAAAGTAACTCGCCTAAAGGCGAAAAGGAAAGTTGGTTAGTATGCCGAAGCAGACCCACTGTTACCAAAAAGTTAAAGAATTACCTTCTTTACTTAAGCCAACAATGCCGCAATCCGCCGCGCACATTCTGGCGCCATGGTGACGCCATAGCGAAAATGACCGGTATTCAAATACAGATTTTCAATGTTTGGATGACGGCCTATCGTCGGGATATTGTGCGGCGTGCCGGGGCGCAAGCCACTCCAGTGTTTGATCACTGATTGCCCTCGCAAGGCTGGCAGAATCGCCTCGGCTTTTTGCAGCATTTCCTGACGCATGCTTTCAGTCACCCCGGTATCAAAACCGACATCTTCCAGACTACTGCCGGCTAGCAAGTGCCCATCGCGGCGTTGCAGCATGTAAAAACCTTCACGGTAAAGAATATGCGGTAGCAGGCCAGGGGACATCTGATACAACAGCATTTGCCCGCGCATGGGTTTGATCTCCAGACTTAGAGCGGTTTGTTTGAGTAGCTCAAAACTCCAGGCGCCGGAGGTGACGACAAAATGGTCGGCCGACAAGGTGTCGCCCGTTGTGGTTTGCCAGGTGTGGATGCTGGAAGCACCTTCTTGCAAAGGCATGAGTTGTGTTTGTTCGCGCAGAGTGACGCCATGCTTGATCAACCACGCTTTGAGCGATTGTAGCAGGCGCGGGTTACGGATTTGCACCACTTCTGGAATCAGCAGGTTATCTCCTTGCAACTCGGCCTGCAGTCCATAGCGCTGGCACCAGTTCAGGGCTGCTTGCTGGTCAAACGGCGGCTGGATCAGCATGCCGCTACGCGTGCATTCAGGGTCTATACCGGTTTCGGCAAAGAGCTCTGCACTGACGGCTGGATAGGCGCGCGCACCAGCCAGCGCCAGCTCGTTGACAACTTCCTGATAAAACCAGGGCAACAGCGGAAAAGCGATGCCCGCCCCAGCCCACGAAGACTCCCCTGACGTTTGCGCAGCGACGATATTGCGCTCAACCAGCGTGACGGTGTGCCCTTGTTTCTTTAACTGCATGGCAGTGAGGCAGCCTACGATGCCACCGCCGACCACGACCACTGAAGTGTTTGCCATAAGACCCGGTATTTAAAATGAAAAAGCCTGAGGCCCCGAGCTGCAACAGTCAGGGCCTCAGGCCTCTATTGTCTTACGGTTTACGGCCAGAAATCAAATAGACTTCCATGGCGATGAGGGCGGCATTGCTACCGAGCAGGACCAGAATATCGCCTTCGTTGAGAATAATATCCGGTCTGGGTGCAATCGGTTCTGGCATATTGGTGCGCCGGAGCTGTTTGACCTCGACTGCAAAATCCTCAAACGGGATATGGTCTAGGCGCAAACCATGCGCATAAAAGTTTTTATACATCTCGACCGAATGCAGTTGTGGCAGAGCGGCGGTGGTCGTATCCGCATCACTCACGCCGCGGAAGTAACCTTTGAACATTTTGTAACGCTCTTCGCGGAACAGACGGATACGTTTGACCACGCGGTTAAGCGGAATCCCCAGCGTGACCAGTGCATGCGAGGCCAGCATGAGGCTACCCTCCAGAATTTCCGGCACCACTTCTGCCGCCCCGGCATCTCGCAGCAAATCCATTTCACTGTCATCATGGGTGCGCACAATCACGGGCAGGGTTGGATATTTCTCCTGGATCACATGCAGAACCTTCATGGTGCCACGCGTTTCGGCATAGCTGACAATCACCGCTTTGGCCCTGGCCAGCCCGGCCGCCTCAAGCACAGAGCGGCGGCCTGCATCGCCGTAAATCACATTTTCACCGGCGGCGGCGGCTTCCTGAACGCGGCTGGCATCCATATCCAGGGCCACATAGGGGATATTTTCTTCGCGCAAAAAGCGGCCCAGATACTGACCACTGCGGCCATAGCCGCAGATGATGACATGGTCGCGCAAATCGAGGCTGTGCTCCTGAATAGTCTCCACCACCTTGTAGCTATTACGCGTATAACTCTTGACCAGTTTGCGCGCAATCCTGCCGTTATATTGAATAATGAACGGCGCCACCAGCATAGAAAGCACGGCCACGGACAGCACCAGCTGTAGGGACTCGCCGTCGATCAAATGCGTTTGCAAGCCCAGGGCCAGCACCACAAAACTGAACTCCCCCGCCTGGCCAAGAATAATGCCGGTACGGACACCCACGCCCATCTCAAAGCCATACAACTTGGTTAAAAAGGCAATCAGGCCAATCTTGAACACCAGGAACAGGGCTAACAGGAAAACAATCAATACAATATGATTGATCAATACGGAAACGTCGAGCAGCATGCCGACGCTGATAAAAAACAGACCCAGCAAGATATCGCGGAAAGGCGCAATATCTGATTCAACCTGATAACGGTATTTGGTCTCGGAAATCAGCATCCCGGCGACAAAGGCCCCCAGCGCAAAGGACAAGCCGACATAGTTGGTGGCTGCCGCCATCAGCAGGGTCACCATCAGCACATTGAGCACAAACAACTCGCGTGAGCGCTGTTTGGCCACCAGCTCAAACCAGAAGTTAAGGATGTTTTTCCCGAACTTGAACAGTAAAAACAGCAGTACAGACGACTTGAACAGCGTCAGCCCCAACACATCCAGCCAATTGTCGCTATGCGAGCCTAGCGTCTGGATCAACACCAGAATCGGAATCACGGCCAGATCCTGGAATAGCAGCACGCCGATACTGAGACGACCATGTCTGGAGTTCAGGTCTACACGCTCCATCAGAATTTTGGACACAATCGCGGTCGAGGACATGGTGATGGCCGCACCAATGATAAAAGCAGAAGTCAGGCTGAGCCCGGCCACTTTGCCCAGCACCAGACTGGCCAGCAAGGTCAGCACGACCTGTCCGCCCCCTAGCCCGAACAGCGTTTTTCGCATGGCATACAGCTTAGGCAGACTAAACTCGAGACCGATGCTAAACATCAAAAACACGATACCAAACTCGGCCACCTGGCGACCGGACTCTTCGTCCTCCAGCAAGCCCAGGGCGTGCGGGCCCAGCACGATGCCGATGACAAAATAGGCCAGCATGGCAGGCAAGCCGAGGATGCGGAACAAGCCCACGGCGAAGACCGAGCTGGTCAGCAGTAATAAAAGATGTATCAGGGAATCAAACATGCAAAGCTCTAACGCATTTATACCAAGCCGGTCAAACAGGGGTTTGATCGCCATCAGCCAGCGCTGAAGGGTCAAGGTCTATTATGAAACGCAATTGTTTCAGGATGATGCATCGTGCCACAAAACTTTGTTTTATGCAAAAAATGTGCCTGAGAATAAAAAAACCGTAAAAAAAGGGTGTTTTACTTTATTGTCAGGCAACTCGCTTGTTATACTAACCCGCCATGATGACAGCAAATTCCGGCATCCATCTTGTTAAAACACCCGATATCGTGTCGCGCGCACGAGGGGTGTTGTTGCACGAAGCCGATGAGATCAGGCATCTGGCAGACCGCATTGGCTCGGCTTTTGAGGCCGCCGTGCATATGCTTCTGGCCTGCAAGGGCCGGGTGGTGGTCACGGGCATGGGCAAATCTGGCCATATCGGCGGCAAAATTGCGGCCACCTTGGCCAGTACCGGCACACCGGCGTTTTTCATGCACCCGGCCGAGGCCAGCCACGGCGACTTGGGCATGATTACGGCAGAAGATGTGGTGATCGCGCTGTCCAATTCTGGCGAGAGTGATGAAATTATTAATATTTTACCGGCGATCCGCCGCATCGGTGCTCGGGTGTTGAGCATCACGGGCAGCGAAGACTCCACCTTGTCACGTGAGTCGGAAGTGCATTTGAGTGCTGCCGTGAGCCATGAGGCTTGCCCACTCGGCTTGGCTCCCACAGCCAGCACGACAGCGGCCTTGGCCCTTGGCGATGCTTTAGCACTCTGCGTGCTGGATTTGCGTGAGTTCACTGCCGAAGACTTCGCCCGTTCGCATCCCGGTGGCAGCTTGGGCAGACGGCTACTGGTGCGCATCAGGGATGTCATGCGCACCGGCGAGGCCGTGCCCCAAATTGATCAACACGCCTCCATTCAGGAAGCCATCACGCAAATTTCACTCAAGGGCATGGGCTTCACGGCTATTGTGGACCACGCGCAACGCCCAATAGGCATTTTTACCGATGGCGATTTGCGCCGCTTGTTTATGCAGGGCAAGAACAATCCACAGGCATCCATTGATACCGTGATGAACAAACAGCCGTATTTGCTGGAGACGAATCAGATGGCGGTTGAAGCAGTTAACATGATGGAGCAGCACAAAATAAATGGCTTTTTGGCAGTAGATGCCCAAGGGCAGTTGGTAGGGGCATTCAATATGCATGACTTATTGAAAGCCAAAGTCGTTTAGCTTAAACAGGCATTAGAATTCAGGCATGCTTAAACACCCCATTTTGTTGCCGATTGCGTTAATGCTGTTGCTGGCGCTGCTGACATTCTGGATTAACCAGAATGTACAAGAGCAAGCACTCAAAATGAACATACTTAATCGCCAAGCGCCGGACTACATGTTGTACAACTTTGTGAGTACCCGCACGGATGCGTCCGGTAATACCAAATATGTGCTGGCGGCCGCAAAAATGCGCCACTTTCCTGCCAATGACTATACAGAATTGCAGCGGCCACGCTTTACCCAGTTTGGCCTGAACAAGCCTTACACGCAAATTTATGGTCAGCAAGGACGTGTTTCCGCCAATGGTAAACTGGTGGAGTTTAGCAAACAGGTCAAGGTGATCCGCCAAGCCTCTGCCACCAAGCCAGAAACACAAATGCAAACCGAGCGGCTTTGGCTGGAGCCGGACACCGAGGTGGCACACACAGACCAGCCGGTGGTCATCCGCCAAAAACCGGCGACAGTGATTACAGGCACGGGCATGCGTTTTGATAACCGGGCTGATACCATGCAATTGTTTAACCGGGTGCATGTGCATTATGAGCGTCCACCCGTCGCCAGCAATTTGGCAAGCCCGGCCCAGGCGTCAAACACAGAACGCCAATGACCGTTGATTATGGAGAAATGAGTTGAACACGCACAAGCCCTTATTTTTAGCGATCTGCATGAGCGTATGGGCGCTATTGTCCATGCCGCTGAGTGTGCTGGCCGAAGAATCTGACCGAGATCAACCGATAGAGCTTGAAGCGGATACCGTGACCGTGAACGATGCTAAAAAAATCAGTATCTACACGGGCAACGTGATTCTTAATCAGGGCACTTTGCAAATCAAGGCGGACAAAATGATCGTACGCGAGGATCAGGACGGCTTTCAACATAGCACCTGTACCGGCAACCCCACCACATTCAAGCAAAAACGTACCGGTAAAGACGAGTGGATGCAAGGCAGTGGTCAACGTATCGAATACAACGCCCGCATGGATAAAGTGCAACTGTATACCAATGCCTGGGTTAAACGTGGTGAAGACATCGTGACCGGGGACTACATCAGCTACGACGCCAACGCTGAGTATGCCGAGGTGATTGGCGGCACCAAAGCCAACCCGAACGGGACGGCTGGCAGCCGCGTCAAGGCCACCATACAGCCTAAAAATAAAACCACACCACCTGTCATTGACAACAAGCCAACCTCTCAACAGGGGTTACGGATGAATCGCTCCTTGCAACTCAAGGTCGAACCTGCCCCTGCCGAAAACACTGGTGAGCAAGGCAAAGAGTAAGCATAAAGATGGAAACCATGGCAGCAGATCAGAACCATTTGCAGGTTAACCGCCTGAAAAAAACCTATCAGGGCCGTACCGTGGTCAAAAACACGACGCTTGAGTTACGCAGTGGCGAAGTGATCGGCTTGCTGGGTCCCAACGGGGCAGGCAAAACCACCAGCTTTTACATGATTGTCGGGTTGGTTGCGCTGGATGAAGGCAACATTACGCTGAATGGCGCCGACGTGAGCCGCGCGCCCATGCATGAGCGCGCGCGCATGGGCCTGGCTTATCTGCCCCAAGAAGCATCCATTTTCCGCAAGCTCAGCGTAACCGACAACATCCTCGCCATTCTTGAAACCCGTCCCTATACGGAAGAGCAGCGTGAGGCGAGGCTTGAGTCCTTGCTGGATCAATTGCATATCCAGCACATCCGCAACAGTCAGGCCGTCAGCTTGTCTGGCGGCGAACGTCGACGCGTTGAAATTGCGCGCTGCCTGGCCACAGACCCTAAATTTATTTTGCTGGATGAACCGTTCGCCGGGATTGATCCGATTGCGGTGATCGAAATACAGAAAATCATCCGCTACCTGAGCAGTCAGAATATTGGTATTTTAATCACCGACCACAATGTGCGCGAAACGCTGGACATCTGTGACCGCGCTTATATTGTCAATGAAGGCGCTGTGTTTGCAGCAGGCACGCCCGATGAAATCATTCAGAACGAAGGTGTGCGTGAAGTGTATCTGGGCAAGAATTTTAGGCTGTAATCCGTCATGAAACAGAACCTGCAATTACGTATTTCGCAAAATCTGGCGCTGACGCCGCAGCTGCAGCAATCGATCCGTTTGCTGCAACTTTCCACGCTGGAACTGAACCAGGAACTGGAAACCATCCTGCAGGAAAACCCGTTACTGGAAATGTCAGACGGTGAAGAAGGCGAGTTTGAAGATAACACACCGCCTCCCCCCACTGTAGAAGCTGAGCCGACAGATGCCAGCTCGTTTGACATGGCAACGCAGCAAGAGATCACCGCACCGGCAGAAAGTCTGCGTGAAGACTTGCACGATGAGCTGGGCGGGAGCGAGAGCGACCTGCCCAATTTAAACGAGGAATTCACGCCGCCAGAGTTTGAAGATGATTATGAAGAGTTTGGCAGCACCAGCAACTGGGACGAAGCCGGACGCAATCATCAGGAAGACGAAGACAGTGACTTTTCCAGACAGGAAACCACCAGCATCAGTTTGCGCGATCATCTGATTGATCAGATACAACTGGCACATTTATCGCAACGTGACATGAGCCTGGTCAAACTGCTACTGGATAGCATCACTGATGATGGCTATCTGGAGCAAGATCTGCAGGAGATTGTGGAGCACTTGCCACTCGAACTTGAGGTCGAGCTGCTGGAACTGGAAACCGCCCTCAAGCTGATCCAGAATCTGGACCCTGTAGGCGTAGGTGCGCGCGATTTACGCGAGTGCCTGCTCTTGCAACTGACGCGTTTGCCGCAAGAAACGCCACACTTGCAAACCGCCATTGCCATTGCCAAAGACCACCTGGCGCTGCTTGCCAACAAAGACTTTGTCAAACTGCGCAAGGTGCTTGGTTGCGATGAAGCGGTACTCAAGGCGGCGCAGCACCTGATCCGCCAGCAAAACCCCAGACCCGGCAGCGAGTTTTCCAGCTTTAGTCACGATCACTTTATCCAGCACGATGTGGTGGTTAAAAAAATCAAGGGCATTTGGGTCGCCTCTTTAAATGATGGCGTGATCCCCAAACTGCGCATCAACCAGATGTATGCGGACATCCTCAAGCGCAACCGCGAGAGTTCAGGCCAATACCTGCAAAGCCAGATGCAGGAAGCCAAGTGGATGATTAAAAATATCCAGCAGCGCTTCTCGACCATTTTGCGCGTGTCACAAGCCATTGTAGATCGCCAGCGCAACTTCTTTGAACATGGTGAAATTGCCATGCGGCCACTGGTGCTGCGTGAAATCGCCGAAGAACTCGACTTGCATGAAAGCACAGTTTCCCGCGTCACCACGCATAAGTATATGCTCACACCGCGTGGCGTCTATGAACTCAAATACTTCTTTGGCAGCTCGGTGGCCACAGATGCAGGCGGCTCCTGCTCTGCCACCGCTATCCGCGCCTTGATCAAGCAAATGGTGGCCGAAGAAAACCCGAAAAAGCCTTTGTCGGACAACCAGATCACCGACACACTGGCACAACAAGGTATCGTCGTTGCCCGCCGTACCATAGCCAAATATCGCGAGTCCCTGAATATTCCGCCCGCGAACTTGCGCAAAACGCTCTAAACAAAAAAGGCCGCAGATGCGGCCTTTTTTGTTTCTCAGCTCAAATCACCTGATTGTGATCTTGGCAAATTTACGTTTACCCACCTGTGCGATCACTGTCACACCTTTAGTCAAAGGCAGATTCTTATCATCCACCTTGACGCTGTCGAGCTTGACGCCTCCTTGCTGCACTGCGCGCATGGCTTCACTGGTGCTTTCAACCAAGCCCGCCTGTTTTAACAATTGGCTAATGCCGATGCTCTCGCCTTCAATGGTCACTTCAACTTCGGGCACGTCATCCGGGATGCCGCCTTTGGCACGGGTCTGGAAGTCCTGCAAGGCTTTTTCAGCCGCGGCTTGACCATGGAAACGCGCCACAATTTCTTGGGCAAAGCCGACCTTGATATTGCGGGGGTTTGCGCCACTGGCGACTTGCGCCTTCCATTCGGCAATGGTTTCCAGCGTCGCAAAAGAGAGCAAATCAATATAGCGCCACATCAGTTCATCTGAAATCGACATGATCTTGGCAAAAATAGTCTCTGGCGCCTCGCTAATGCCAATGTAGTTACCGAGTGATTTAGACATTTTATTGACGCCATCCAACCCTTCCAGCAACGGCATCATCAGCACACATTGCTGCGACTGGCCGGCCTGCTTTTGCAACTCACGCCCCATGAGCAGGTTAAACTTCTGGTCGGTACCACCGAGCTCAAGATCCGCTTGCAGGGCGACCGAATCATATCCTTGCAGTAACGGGTACAGAAACTCGTGAATCGCAATCGGTTGATTACCCTTGAAGCGTTTGGAGAAGTCATCGCGCTCCAGCATGCGGGCCACGGTATGGCTGGCAGCCAGCTTGATCATCCCCGCCGCACCGAGTTCACTTAACCAGTTGGAGTTAAAAACAATCTCGGTTTTGGTGGGATCCAGTATTTTGAAGACTTGTGCGGCATAGGTATCGGCGTTGGCCTTGACCTGCTCCACGGTTAAGGGTGGACGGGTGGCGCTTTTGCCCGTTGGGTCACCAATCATGCCGGTAAAGTCACCGATCAGGAATAAAATCTGATGGCCCAGATCCTGCAACTGGCGCAATTTATTAATGAGGACGGTATGACCCAGGTGCAAGTCGGGCGCGGTAGGGTCAAAGCCAGCTTTCACACGTAACGGCTTGCCTGTTTTCAGTTTCTCGACCAGCTCCTGCTCGATCAGTAACTCATCTGCGCCACGCTTGATAATGGCCAACGCCTTGGCAATTTCTGGGCTCAATGCTGGCACTTCAGATGAGGGTTGTTTGGTATCGGTCATGCGGGTATCCGTCAAATACAACGATGCGCACTGATGGCACCGTCTCAAATAAGTAAAACAGCTATTTTAACGTAATCCCATGCATTTCTGTAAGCGCGGCTGGAGCAGTGTTAAAATGACACCCATGCAAGTTTCTGCCGATCGCTCCCAGCCACGTTTGTTTATTGGACTGATGTCTGGCACCAGCCTGGACGGGGTGGATGCCGTGCTCACCTCGCAATGGGGCGAGCAACTGAGACAAACGGCCACCTATTTTCTGCCCTACCCTGACGCGCTTAAACAGCGTCTACTGGCCTTGCACACGCCCGCCAATAACGAGTTACACGAGGCCGCAGTGGTTGCTAACCAGCTCGCAGAACTCTACGCGCAAGCCGTCAAGCAACTGCTTAAGCTCGCCGACATCCGTGCCGAGGCCGTGACAGCCATCGGTTGCCATGGCCAGACCATCCGGCACTGTCCGACACTGGCAGAGGGCATGGCATACACCATACAATTGGGCAACCATGCCCGCTTGGCAGAATTAACAGGGATCACGGTCATTGGCGACTTCAGAAGTCGCGATATTGCCGCCGGCGGCCAAGGCGCACCGTTAGTGCCGGCCTTCCACCAAGCGGTGTTTACGAGTGCAGACAGGCATCGCGTCGTCATTAATATCGGCGGCATTGCCAACTTGAGTGATCTGCCAGCACACGGACAAGTCACAGGCTTTGACTCGGGACCCGGCAACCTGCTCATGGATGCCTGGACGCAGCAACACACAGGCCAACCCTATGATGCGGGCGGGCACTGGGCAGCTGGCGGGAAAATTAATCCAGACTTGCTCAATGCGATGCTGGCCGATCCTTATTTTGCACTGACCGCACCTAAAAGTACGGGACGCGACCTGTTTAACGACACCTGGTTAATGCAACTGCTGCATCAGTACCCCGACGGTGCACAAAATGTGGCGCGTACCTTGCTTGAGTTAACAGCAGTGAGCATCACCGATGCACTGACGCGATTCTGCCCAGGGGCTCAGGAAGTCTACGTCTGTGGGGGTGGTGCGCATAATCTGGCCTTGCTGAATAGACTGCAGGCGCTGTCTGGTCAGTCCATACAGCTGACGGATCAATTGGGCGTTGGCGTGGACTGGGTGGAAGCGGTCGCCTTTGCCTGGCTGGCGCAACGCTGTGTAGATCATTTGCCGGGCAATTTGGCCGCAGTCACCGGCGCGGCGGGGCCTCGCATTCTGGGTGCCGTTTACCCCAACTAAGCCCCCGGCAACGACGCGTAGCAATGATTCCCAAAAGCAGTGCAAACGCACCAGTGACTTGATTACATCTGGTGCAGGCTTTTGATTGTTTTTTTAACTTTTCCGCGACTGTCACCGCACAAGCGGTGATAAAACAAAACGATTGCGTATAATTTAACCAACTTGATTAAAGACTGAGTACGTTATGGCTACCAAGGCGACCATTACATTTGACAACGATAGTAGCGCAATTGAGCTACCAGTATTAAAAGGCTCACTGGGCACGGATGTGATTGATATCCGCAGCCTGGGCAAACATGGTTATTTCACGTTTGATCCTGGCTTCATGTCTACCGCATCGTGTACGTCTGGCATTACCTTTATTGATGGTGAAAAAGGGCTGCTTTACTACCGTGGCTATCCGATTGAGCAACTGGCCGAGAATTGCGATTTTCTCGAGGTCTCTCACCTGTTGCTGCACGGCGAACTGCCGGATAACAATCAACGTGAGGAATTCGTGAGCACCATCAGCGAACACACCATGCTGCACGACCAGATGAGCAATGTATTCCGTGGGTTCCGCCGCGATGCGCACCCGATGGCGGTCATGATCGCGGTCGTAGGCGCCATGGCGGCCTTCTATCCAGACAACAACAATGTGGCCGACCCAGAATCACGCAAAGTGGCCGCCATGCGCCTGCTGGCCAAAGTCCCCACCATTGCCGCCTGGAGCTACAAGTACAACATTGGCCAGCCATTCATGTATCCCAAAAACAAATTGGGCTACGCCGAAAACTTTATGCACATGATGTTCGCCACGCCCTGTGAAGACTATGTGCCCAACCCGATTCTGGCCCGTGCGTTTGAGCGGATTCTGATTCTGCACGCAGATCACGAGCAAAATGCTTCTACCTCTACCGTGCGTCTGGTCGGCTCCAGCGGCGCCAACCCGTTTGCCTGCATCGCAGCCGGCATCGCCTCGCTATGGGGCCCCTCACACGGTGGCGCCAACGAAGCCACACTTAACATGCTGGAAGAAATCGGCGACGTCAGCCGCATCGGCGAATTTATCAAACGCGCCAAAGACAAAACCGACAGCTTCCGCCTGATGGGCTTTGGCCACCGCGTTTACCGCAACATGGACCCCCGCGCTTCTATCATGCGCAAAACCTGCCATGAAGTGCTCAACGAACTGGGCCTGCACGATGACCCGATGTTCAAACTGGCGATGGAACTGGAAAAAATTGCGCTTGAGGACGAATACTTCGTTTCCCGCAAACTCTATCCAAACGTGGACTTCTACAGCGGCATCGTCATGCGCGCCATGGGCATCCCCAATTCGATGTTTACGGCGATTTTTGCCCTGGCCCGCACTGCAGGCTGGATTTCACAATGGTGTGAAATGAACGCCGACCCCGAACAGAAAATTGGCCGCCCTCGCCAGTTGTATGTGGGGTCTGAACGTCGGGAATTCGTTCCTTTGCATCAGCGTTAGTTTCGCGATGCAAATAGTGAAGAAATAAAAAAACGCCAGATATCATCTGGCGTTTTTTTATTTTGAGTTACGCTAGTTTTAAACCGAGAACGAGCTACCGCACCCACAAGTGGTGGTCGCATTCGGATTACGAATGACAAATTGCGAGCCTTGCAGGCTATCGGTATAGTCGATTTCTGCGCCCATGAGATATTGCAGGCTCATCGGGTCAATCAACAAGGTCACGCCGTCCTTGTCCACCTGGGTATCGTCGTCGTTAACTTCTTCTTCAAAGGTGAAGCCATACTGAAAGCCGGAACAACCACCACCGCTCACAAACACACGCAGTTTCAGCTCTGGCGTACCTTCCTCATCAATCAGCTCTTTGACCTTTTTGGCAGCATTATCGGTAAATACCAAAGGACTAGGCATTTCAAGGGTGGCTTCTGTGGTCATCATAGACTCCTGTAAAATTCGTATTCAGTATATGGCGGTAATCCGCCGGATTTCAAGTGGCTGCGTTTAACTGTCTTCTGTCGTTGATGTTTCTGTTGGGCTCGCTTCGGCCTGCTCACCCAGATAAATCAGTTTTCCTTCAATCACGGCACCGGTGTGCATTTCGAGCGATTTGTAATACAGGTCGCCGATAATACGCGCCTTGCTTTGCAACTCGATAAAGACGGAAGACCGCACCGGCCCGCGTATCATGCCGTTCAGTACAATTTTGGAAGCCTCTACACTGCCGGTCACCGCCCCGTTTTCACTGATAATCAGTGTACTGGGATGGGTTTGCTTTTCAATCACATTACCAACGATCAAGCCATCTACTCTTAAGCCACCTGCAAACTGCATATTGCCATTTAACTGCGTTTCATGCCCGATCAGGGTATCAATGTGACTGTCAATTTGAACACTTTTCTTGAAAAACATGCGACTTCCTGTTCCGAATTTACTTAAATGGCAATCCTGATTGCGTCAGCGCTGCTCACACAGACTCAATGCTTGGTCATGTTCTTGTAAAAAACCAGCTCCTCTTTGAGCTTGATATTTTCGTCCTGCTGCGCAGTCAGTGTTTTGGCCAGGTTGTTGCTCGTTGCCAATTCCACCTGTAACTCACGCTGGGAAGCGATCAGTTTCTTCTGCAACTCAATATTTTCCGTCGTGACCTGGCGCAGGCGATGCCGAATATTTTCACTATCATCATCATGCAACACCCAGTAGGCCAATGCAAACCCAATCACCACATAGGAGACCGCCAATATCCCCTGAAAGTACCAGGGACGATGTGAGCGCACAGCCACCTGTTTGGCAGTCAGGCCAAAGTGATTCCTGAGTCTTCTGCGGATAGGCCTGATCATTATGGCAACAATGGCAACACTTGCAAACCAGCCTCAGGGGCCAGATTGAACATCAGGTTCATGTTCTGCACCGCTTGACCAGAGGCGCCTTTAACCAGGTTGTCCTGCACGACAATGATTGTGACATAATCATCTGCCTGTGGGTACACCGCCATCCTTAAAACATTCGATCCACGGACCGAGCGTGTCTCGGGAAGCGCACCGGCCGGCATCACATCGACAAAAGTCGACCCCTGGTAGCGTTGCTCATACACCTGCTGAATGGATGCCCGCTGCGCTTGCCTATTGAGTTTGACATGGAGCGTACTGAGCATGCCGCGTATCATCGGGATCAAATGCGGCACAAAGATAAGCTGGACAGCTTCATTGCCAGACAGTTTTTTGAGTTGTGCCAGAATCTCGGGATGATGCCTGTGCCCGGCCACACCATAGGCTCTGAGGTTATCACTCGCTTCAGAGAACAGCGTAGACACTTCTGCTTTTCTGCCGGCGCCGGAGACACCCGACTTCGCATCCGCGATAATTGGCACCGAGAAATCAATCCAGCCTTGCTCAAGTAAGGGCGCCAACCCCAGCAACACGGTGGTGGGGTAACACCCTGGATTACCAATCACTTGCGCCTGCTGCACCTCTTCGCCATATAGCTCTGGCAAGCCGTAGACGGCATCTTGCAAAATATCGGTACAGCTATGGGGGAGTTTGTACCATTTTTCAAAGACAGCGGCATCCTGCAACCGGAAATCTGCTGCCAGATCAATCACCTTCACGCCAGCAGCCACCAGCGCAGGCGCTTGTGCCATGGCCACCCCATGGGGCGTTGCAAAGAACACCACATCACATTGGGTCAGATCAACGGTCGCTGGGTCACTAAAGGCAAGTTCAACGACGCCACGCAAACTGGGAAACATCTCTGCCACAGGCAGGCCCGCTTCACCCCGTGAAGTAATGACCTGCAATTGCACATTTGGATGACGCGCCAGCAAGCGCAATAACTCTACACCGGTATACCCTGTGCCGCCAACGATGCCTACCTTAATCTTTTCCATCTGCCTTACCCAGTTGAGGAGTTAAAACGCACACTGCGTAAAAAGTTAATTAATATAAATGAAAAAGGCCGCCAATGCGACCTTTTTGCACAACAGGTTTGTAACAAACGTTGAAAAATTAACGTTTGGAGAACTGTTTCCGACGACGTGCTTTACGCAGACCGACTTTCTTACGTTCAACTTCACGTGCATCACGTGTTACGAAACCAGCGTGGGACAATGCGCTCTTCAGCGCAGCATCGTAGTCAATCAATGCACGGGTAATGCCATGACGAACTGCACCAGCTTGACCGGATTCACCACCACCATGCACATTGACCAGAATGTCAAAGCTCGCAGTGTTGTTGGTCAATTCCAGAGGTTGACGCAAAATCATGCGAGAAGTCTCGCGTGAGAAGTACACGTCAGCTGGCTTGTCGTTTACAACGATATTGCCGCTACCGGACTTGATGAACACACGTGCCACTGAACTTTTGCGGCGGCCTGTGCCGTAGTTGTATTTACCGATCATGTTTTATCCTAATCGTCTTGAATTAGATGGTTAATGGTTGCGGTTGTTGCGCAGTATGCTCGTGCTTGTCACCCGCATACACTTTCATTTTTTTGATCATGGCATAGCCCAAAGGACCTTTTGGCAACATGCCTTTCACTGCTTTTTCCAATGCACGGCCTGGGAAACGGTCTTGCATTTTGGAGAATGAAGTGGTTGTAATACCGCCTGGATAACCAGAGTGACGGTGGTACAGCTTGTCACCAGCCTTGTTACCGGTTACTTTAATTTTGTCCGCATTGACTACGATGATGTAGTCGCCTGTATCCACGTGCGGTGTGTAAATAGCTTTATGCTTACCACGCAGACGATGAGCGATTGCGCTGGCCAGACGACCCAATACCAAGTCAGTGGCGTCAATCACGAACCAGTCACGTTGTACTTCATGCGATTTTGCTGAAAAAGTTTTCATTTTATAACTACCGAGTTATAGCGTATAAATTAAGAGGGCGGATTATATGCTAGCTTGAGAAAGCTTGTCAACGGATTATTCTAAAATAATCCCTGACCAATGCCGCGAGCCTTGATGATCTTATCAGGCTGCAGATTTGGGGCTGTTTGCCATCAATTTTGCAAATAAGTTGAAGTAAAGTATGCTTTTTAAGCAAAAGATCTTTGTTTTATCAGGAATAATTGCAAACAGATGCTATATTAGCTCAAGTTTCGACTTGATGCACTGAATCATTTCAACCGCAGAGATTAAAAAATAATATTTTCATGCGCTCAGGCCATTCACAGACGCGAGAGTCCACGATTACAACAGCATTGCGCTGCATGGCGTTGCCATTGTTGCTTTTGTTAGCGCCAACCTCACTCGTGCAAGCCGCGGATTTATCCGCATTCCGCTTTGAGTCTGAACCTGGCCAACCCCTGCTAGCACAAGTGCCGATCACGCATGCCACATCCAGTACGGACATCAGCTGTTTTCAACTGCAGCAATCTGTGGCTGATTTTGTGCATCTGGAATACACCACACTGAGCACAGATCAAGGCATGCTCATGCTATGGTCCGACCGCGCAATGAGCAGCCCGGTCAAAGTCACCCTAACAGATACATGCCAACGCACCGCGCAGACCTTTACCCTGCACCCGGACATGAAAGTGTCGTTTGAAGTAGAGGCGCCTCAGCAAACAGCGACCCAGCCAATTACTGCAGAGGCACCCACCTCGAACCCGCAGGCACCCTCTCAACCGATACAGGAGGGCATCCCGCTGGAGGCCTACGACAAGCTACAGGGACAAATCAATGAATTGCAGCAGGCATTTAACACCTTGCAAAGCAAATCCGATGCCCTTTATGCCAGTTCACTGGCGCAAACGAATTTACTTGCCTCTCTGAAATCGCAATTGGTCCATGTGCAGAATGAAAACCACCTGCTACGCACACTGGTGATGACGCTAGGCCTGGCCTTGATCGCCAGCGGCTTTTTCTTTGCCGACTGGCTCAGGCGGCATGCGGCAGTACCCAAGCGCGCCAAAGGCCGTCAACCAGCCTCAGCCACAGAAGAATCCACCGGTCCGGCGACCCAGCCGCAAACCAGCCAGCGATTCGCAACCACTTTGCCGCCACTCACCAGCTCACCAAGTCCTGCACAACCAGTCTCTGGTGCGACGCAACCGCCCTATACCCAACGAACCGGAAGTCGCTTGAAGTCGGTTCCTATCCACGCCAATGATGATGTGCTCGGGCTCGAAGCGGTTCCACAAAAACTCAGCTCACAAAAAAGCACGCAGTCCGTGATGCAAGATGCTTCCAGACTCTTCACACATGGTCGAGTGAATCAGGCCATTGAGCACTTGCAACAACACCTGGCCAAACACCCGAAATGCTCCCCCTGGATGTGGCTGTATTTACTGGATTTATTATCCAAAGAAGGCAAGCACCAGGAGTTTGACATGATGGCCAGCGAATGCCGCAAGCACTTCAACTTGAATGTAGAGCACGCGCCAGACCTCAAACAACAAGGCATCGAATCTTTCCCGCGCGTGATGAAAGCCTTGCAGCAGGCCTGGGGCACGCCGCAGGTGATTGCGCTGATTGACGACCTGGTTTACAACACCCGCCTTGTGCCGCGTATGGGTTTTGAGCGTAGCGTCTTTGAAGACCTCATGCTATTGAAAGAAATTGCCTGCCAGACACAAAACCTGCCTGCAATGCCCCCTGCGCCCAAAGCCCCGGACGAAGAAACCTCCATCAATGGTAACTTGCGCGAGTTGCAGCAACTCTCTGAAGACATCTATATCCTCGCTCCGGCAGAACAAGCGCCCTTCCAGTATTGGACCGACTTCACCTTTGAGCTGGGTGAGCCCGCTGGTGCACGCAAATCAGCCTAACCAATAGGCACCCGCGATGCCTGCGGTTAATGCCGCACCTATCCAGATATTCTCCAAAAATGCCTTGAAACACTGCGTACGCTGACGCGTACGGATCAGCCCATATTGCCTGAATAACTGCAAGGCAGCGGCCAGCCAACCCAGCCAGAATGGCCAGCCCAGCCTGAGCTGAATGGCGACCCAGGCCATCATGACCAGCGTGGCAATCAGGCACAGCATAATCGCGAATACCTCACGGTGACTAAAGGTAATCGCGGATGAACGGATGCCGATCTTAAGGTCATCTTCACGGTCCACCATGGCATAAGCCGTATCATAGGCCACTGACCAGGAGACATTCGCCAGCAACAACCACCAGGCAGTTGCCGGCACAGCCCCCTGTAAGGCAACAAATGCCATCGGGATACCAAACCCGAACGCAATGCCCAAATAGGCCTGTGGAATGGCAAAAAAGCGTTTGGTGTACGGGTAGCTAACCGCCAGAAACAAAGCTGGGACGGACCACAGCACCACTTGCATGCCCAGCGTACACACCAGCACAAACGCTATCAAAGATAGCGCTACCGCCACGGCATAAGCCTCTTTGACAGAAATCTCCCCGGTCGCCAACGGCCGGCGTTGAGTGCGCGCCACCGCGCCATCCCAGTGCCGGTCGGCAATGTCATTCAATGCGCAGCCGGCTGAGCGCATCAGTATCGTACCCAACACAAACACGGTTGCCACCCATAGATCAGGGAACCCTGCGCCTGCAATCAACAGCCCCCACAATGTGGGCCAGAGTAGCAACCAAATCCCGACCGGCTTATCCAGACGGGTTAAGCGATAATACGCATGCCAGTTGATGGTTGACTGCATTACAAAAGCTTTCCGATTAAAAAATTAATCATGGGGATGATCCACACAAGCAGGCAAAAACACTTCTGTCACCAGCAAAAGGTGATGATGCAGACGGAACAAGGAGCGCCTTGCCCAAAGGGGATATTGCTGCAACTGCGGATGATAGCGGCATACCGCCTGATGCAAGGGATGCTGTGCGTACAATTTGCGGAACTGCAACGGCCCACGTGTGACTTTAGGATTGGCAAACAGCGCTGCCCCGAGCGGCACCCGCCCGATTGCACGCAATCGGCACCATGGTCCGCGCAAATCCTGACGCGCGATGACACTATGCGCAAACACGCGCGGCTGGCCGTTTCCGCGCAACATGACTTCTCGCACCCATGCACGGGACATCGCATGCAGGCGCAACATGGCCTGTTCGTCTACATGCGGCTTGCGCCAGGCTTGCGCCAACAGCTCCACCGAAAACGCCGGATAGTGTTTTTTCAGGCGGGCAGTTAATGAACCCCTTTCCTGCAACCAGGACCTAAAGGGGGTTTGACCAACAACCGCGCGTTGCCAGGCCCGCTCAGAAGATTGCTTCAGTTGCCGCATCTCGGTCAATGTGGCAAGGGAAACGTTTTGGGCAACCACACCCATATTTTTCCTTGTTGGCGCATGGCCCCCGCCAGTTTGCCAGCAGCCTCGCCTTCTCCCCAATACACATCGGCACGCACCCCACCCTTGATCGCCCCGCCTGTATCCTGGGCTTGCATCAATTGCTGCAAAGGTGCCACATCATTGGGGTAAGTGGTCGCCAGATAGACCGGGGCGCCCAGGGGAATGTAAAACGGATCGACGGCAACACTACGCGCAGCTGTGAGCGGCACCCCTAATGCACCCAGTGGACCGGACAACCCCGGTGGCAGCAACTTGAAAAACACATAACTGGGATTCGCATCCAGCAAACCGCGTAACTGCTCGGGATGCTGCTGTGCCCAAGACTTGATCCCCTGCATGGAGGCCTCGCTGGCAGTCATTTCTCCGCGCTCCACCAGGATCTTGCCAATAGACTGGTAAGGGTGCCCATTCTGGTCGGCGTAACCTACGGGAACACGCTCGCCGTTTTCAAGCGCAATGATGCCCGACCCCTGTACCTGCAGAAAAAATGCTTCTACCGGATCGCTGACCCAGATTAACTCACTGCCATTCAACGGCGATTGCGGCTGCTCAATTTCTGCCCGCGTGTAATAGGGAATCAGCGTTTGACCCTGCAAGCGGCCACGCACGCGTTTATACTTGAGCTCGGGAAACAATGCCGACAAATTCACGGTAATCAAATCCGACGGCACTTGATAAAGCGGGACGCGGTAACGCGGACTTGCTTGCCTAGCCCCTTGCAACACAGGCTGATAATAGCCGGTGATCAAGCCCTGCGAGGTGCCATCTGCCTGCCGCGTGGCATACACATTAAAATATTGCTGCCAGTAGGCCTGAATGGCAGACACATCCTCAGACTGCACCAAGAGCGCGGCAGCACAAACCGCTTTCCAGTCCGCTTTGTTTTTGAGCCCCTGACATCCTTGTAGCCATGCCTTCCAGCTGGCGACCCAGTCTTCTTTTTCTAACCCTGGCAGGTCGGCCCACTGCGCGGGCTGGAGCAAGGCAAAGGCTTGTGATGGCGTAACAGGCGGGACACTGCCACTCGTACCGGGCGTTTCAACCGCAGGCTTGCTCGGAGCTGGCGATGTTCTGCCCGAGGTGTCCGGCGTTGGCACCGTTTGACATCCTGCCAGCCATAGCAGACTGGAAAGGACAAGACATAGACGGATGACAGAACTGTTTTTGATGGTTAACACGTTTGTGACTTCAACTTAAAGACCATTGATGGGTCTACGGCCTCATGCAGCAGACAGCAGACGAGGCAAATGTTTGCGCGTGCGGTTTAATGCAGCCCGGCTGCCTGATGCAACCAGAACGTCGGGATATCGACTTCAAACCAGTGCCCATCGACGGCCACCATCTGATAAGTGCCATACATTTCCCCACTGGGTGTACTGAACATGACGCTACTGGTATAGCGGTATTCTGCATCGGGCGCCAGCAAGGGCTGCTCGCCGACCACCCCCAGCCCTTTGACTTCCCGCACCTGTTGCATGGCATCGGTAATCACCCAGTGTCGACTGATCAGCTGCGCAGGCGTTTGCCCGATATTGCGGATCGTAATCGTATAGGCATAGATGTACTGCCCCGTTTCCGGCGAAGACTGATCAGGCAAGTACTCTGTCTCGACAGACACCTGACAGGCATAGAGGGCGCGTTCGGTCACATTTATCCTATCATGCCAGTGGTTGGTGAGCTAGGGCTGGCAGAATACAGTTTTTTCGCCATACGTCCGGCTAAAAAGGATTCCCGGCCAGCCTCAATGGCTTTTTTCATGGCGCCTGCCATCAACACCGGGTCACGCGCAGCCGCAATCGCAGTATTCATCAATACGCCGGCACAACCTAGCTCCATCGCAATCGCCGCATCAGACGCACAGCCTACGCCAGCATCCACCAAGACCGGAATCTTGGCATTTTCGATGATAATTTGCAGATTCCATGGATTTAAAATCCCCATGCCGGAACCAATCAGCGAGGCCAAGGGCATCACTGCCACACAGCCAATTTCCTCCAGCTGCTTGGCGATGATCGGGTCATCCGAGGTATACACCATGACCTCAAAGCCTTCTTTGACCAGCGTTTTGGCTGCAGCAATGGTTTCGGTCACATTCGGATACAAGGTATTCGGATCGCCCAACACCTCCAGCTTGACCAGGCGGTGATCATCCAGCAGTTCACGTGCCAGACGCAAGGTGCGCACAGCTTCTTCAGCACTGTAACAACCCGCGGTATTCGGCAGATAAGTAAATTCGTTCGGCGGCAAATACTCCAGCAGAGAAGGTTCGCTTGCATGTTGACCGATATTGGTCCGGCGGATGGCCACGGTAATAATTTCAGCGCCACTGGCGTCTATCGCAGCGCGTGTCTGCGTAAAGTCCTGGTATTTGCCGGTGCCAACCAACAGTCTGGATTGATAAGATTGACCGGCAATCACTAAAGCATCATTCATCATTAAACTTTCTATTCCATTCTTAGCTGCATAACGCTGATGAGATCGGGCTTAACCGCCACCGACCGCACCGACGATTTCCAGCTTGTCATCCGCGTGTAACTGCACGTGGGCAAACTGACTACGTGGCACAATATCGCCATTACGCTCAATCGCAATGCGCTTGCCTGTCAGTTGCATCTGCTCGACCAACGCTTGCACACTCATGGCCTCTGCGGCAAGTTGCATGGCTTTACCATTGACGAAAATTTGCATGCTGCTTTTAAAGGTTTTATTAAACAAGCCGTTATTCTACGAAAAATCAGCGGATTTGGCTTTCAGTTTTTACGTCACATGGTTTCAAGCCATCTTCAACACGTGTCATCCAACCTGGAGGAGTATGCGTTATTTTAAGCGTGAACATGGCACCATGTTTGCTTTAATGTTGTAGCGATACAAATATGCCTGAAGAATTTGACAAGTTTGGTCACTACGGCAAATTCCGCATTGCTGCAGAATGAACTTTTTGTTAATTTTGGCGCCACAAGCACGGCGAACACAATTCGTTGTTTTGTGTAATGAATATTGAGAATCCCAAAAGGAAGAGTAAAAATGCAAATCGTAGAATCCTACCAAGCCGTTTCATCACAACATTTCTTGATTGATGAAATTTACGCCCCTAGCCTCAACAATGCTGCTCCCAACGCTAAAGCGTTTGCCGAAGAACAGCAACACCTGAAAGCAATCAACGAGCTTCATCGCTTTTTGGAATCGAGTTGCGACTGCGTTTAATACACAGGGCGTTTCAAACCGACCCCGCAACGGGTCACTGATTTTCAGGTTGGATGCTTGAATCCAATCTTGGGTTAGCCGGAAATATGTGAAAACTCACTTCGGGCGCCCTTTACCCAAAAATTGCGCAACGACTGCGATATCGAAGTCTCTGCGTTAAAGTAGAGGTAATGATGAGACAAATAAAAAAGATGGCTTTTATCGCCATCTTTTTTATTTTCAGCGGTTGACTCAAAAGCAGCGACTACCTGTAAGAGCGGTCACTGCTATCATGCGATAACTGCAGATTACTCAACCGATAGCTGTGGACGACCAGCTTCTGGCCAATCTAAGTGGAAGAACTGACCACGTGGCTGATCTTTGCGCTCATAGGTATGTGCGCCAAAGTAGTCACGCTGGCCTTGCAACAGGTTGGCTGGCAAGTCAGCACTTCTGTAGCCATCATAGTAAGCTAATGCCGCCGCGAAGCCTTGTGCAGGAATGCCATTGGTCACAGCCAACGCAATCACTTTACGCCAGCCTGCCTGACCTTCGTTCATCGCATTGGTGAAGTATGGATCCAGCATCAGGTTTTTCAGGCGTGAGTTCAATGCATAAGCATCGGTGATTTTTTGGAGGAAGCGCGCACGGATGATACAACCGCCACGCCAGATCTGGGCAATTTCACCGAAGTTGAGTTTCCAGTTGTAAGCCACTTGTGCCTTATCAATCAGCTGGAAGCCTTGTGCGTAGGCGCAGATTTTAGAGCAATACAAGGCATTCTTGATCGCCTCAATGGTGGCAACTTTGTCCTTCTCTTGCACAATCACTGGACCTTTGAGGATCTTGCTGGCTTCAACACGCTCCTCTTTCAGGCTGGATAATGCACGCGCATAGACGGCAGCTGCAATCGCATTGGCGGGCGCCCCCAACTCGAGCGCATTGGCCGCCGTCCACTGGCCGGTGCCTTTTTGGCCTGCCGTATCGAGAATCTGGTCAACCAGGAAGCCTTTGCCAGCCGGATCTTTTTGCTGCAGGATATCGGCCGTAATTTCAATCAGGAAGCTGGACAGCTCACCTTTGTTCCACTCGGCAAACACTTTGCCGATTTCATCGGCCGGCATGCCCAGCAGATTTTTCATCAGCCAGTAGGCTTCGCAAATCAACTGCATATCGATGTACTCGATACCGTTGTGCACCATTTTTACATAGTGACCTGCACCGTCCGGGCCGATATATTCCGCGCAAGAGAACCCACCCTGAACTGGTTTGCCAGGTGCGCCACCTTCTAACGGGGCACCGGTCACAGGATCCACTTTGGCTGCAATATCGCGCCAGATGGGCTCCAGACTAGCCCAGGCCTTGCGTGTACCGGAAGGCATCAGCGATGGACCAAAGCGGGCACCGGTTTCACCACCAGACACGCCGGAACCAATAAACTCAATGCCTTTGGCAGCAAGCTCTTTTTCGCGACGGATGGTGTCCGTCCACAGCGCATTACCGCCATCAATAATAATGTCCCCTTGCTCCAGGAAAGGTAACAGGGCATTAATGGTCACATCGGTCGCGCTCCCGGCTTTCACCAGCAACACAATCTTGCGTGGACGCTTGATGCTCAGTACAAAAGAGGCCAAATCAGCATGCCCCACCACACGTTCGTGTGAGGGCTCATTCTTTTTACACTCCTCGATGAAGTTCAGCATTTTTTTCGGGTCACGGTTATAGACCGCAATGGTATAGCCGTGATCAGCAATGTTAAGCGCCAGGTTTTGGCCCATCACTGCCAATCCTACCAATCCAATATCCGCATTTTTTATAGTCATAATTCTCTCTAAACAATGGTTAATTTAGTTGAAAAAAAAGCACAGGCTTTTGGCCTGTGCTTGGACTAGGGTATGTATTGAATATCCCATGCAAGTTGTTTTGAGAATCGCAACTGGCATAACATTTTCAGCACCTTAGTTTTCTTTCGCTCAAGTGTTCCAGTCGGTTACTTGAGTACGTTACCGAACATCTGCAAGGTCAATTGATATCCAATGTTGACCAGCTGCGCATCGTAACGTTCCCCTTCATCGCGCATGAAGGCATGTTGTCCATTAAATTCATGCCAGGTGTAATGCAGTCCGGGCACCGCGGCAAAGCGGTTATACAGCTCTGCACGCTTATCTCCCGGGATATGAGGGTCTTGCTTGCCCCAGATCATAAGCAACTCGCCCTTGATTTCGCCGACACGGTCCATGCTGTGCTGACCAGGCTGGTTCGGGATAATGTTGGTGTGCAAATCGGTGGCATAGAAACAGGCCGTCGCTTTGACTTCGGGTTGCAAAGCTGCACGGAAAGCCAGGTGACCACCGATACAAAAACCGGCCGCACCCAAATTGCCGTCATACCAGGCTTGCTTGTTCAGATAGTCAATCATGGCGCGGTTATCCGTGTCGTAGGCCTGCACATCTTTGGCCATTTTGTCCGCATTGCCTTTGTCACGGCCAGCATCGTCATAGCCCAATACCGTGCCAATCGGATTCAACTCATGGAACACTTCAGGCACCAGCACGGCATAACCATGCCCTGCTAAAAAGCGCGCTGCGCGCTCAATCGGACCGGTCTGCTGAAAAATTTCAGAGTAAAACAAAACCGCAGGCACTTTGCCATCGTGTTTTGGACGATGAACATAAGTACGCATCACCCCGGTCGGGGTGTCCAAATCAACGATTTCGCTCGTAATCAGCATGATAAATCCTTAAACAATCAAAAAATACCGGCTATTCTAGCGCTGTTTGCATGGCTTTTCACAGATATTGTGTCAGGGCAAGCAGAATTTTTTGCAATTCCGGCTGACAAAGTCGAGGTAGCTTGCCTTCATCACCAACCATGGGAGTTTGTATGCGCCCCTCATTCAATCTTGTTTGCTTCATACTCTTCAGCACGAGCGCTTTGGTGGCCCATGCCGAGCTCGACCATGAGCTGGTTTACCGACTGAAAGCCTCGGTGGTAAAAGTGCACAGCATGACGCAAACGGGCGGTCACGGCGTCGGCAGCGGCGTGGTTGTGGCGCCAGATACAATGGCTACCAATTGCCATGTGCTGGCGAACAGCAGCGGCGTTAGCGTTTCCAAATTCGGTGATAGCGTCAGCCCGGTTGGCATGGTCGCGGACTGGAAACACGATATCTGCCTGTTGAAATTTCAATATCTGGAACTGCCGCCAGTCAAGCTGGGCACAACCGCCGCCTTACATTATGGTGATGCCGTCTTTTCCATCGGCTTTCCAGGTGGTCCGCCCAAGCCACAAACCATCGCAGGCCATGTGAAAGCCTTGTACCCCTATGATGACAGCCTGATTGTGCGCACCGATGCCGCGTTTATCATGGGCGCCAGTGGCAGCCCGACCTTTAACCAGACAGGCGAACTGGTTGCTTTAAGCACGTTTAAAAGTCCCGGCAAACAGGCCTACTTTTATAGTGTGCCGGTCGAGTGGATACAAACGCTGCTTGGCAAACAAGCCAGCAACAGCATTCAGGCCGACGCCACTCCCTTTTGGGACTTGCCGCTGAATGAGCGCCCGTTCTGGATGCAAGTGGTGATTCCTTACCAAAACAGCGACTGGCCAGCCGTAGAGCAGATCGCGCGCACTTGGTTAAGCCAGCAAGCAGAGGCTGCAGAAGCACACTTTTATTTAGCCAGTGCGCTACATGGGCAAGGGCACCTCGCCGCAGCCCAACAAGCCTATTTACAGGCCACCACGCTGGAGCCGAATTATCTGGAAGCTTGGTCAGGACTGGCCTTGCTCGCTCAACAATCCGCGCAGCCAAGCTTGCAGGCGGAGGCTGAGCGCCACCTTCAACAGCTCGCCAGCCAGACTCAATAGCTTGGGCACACTCGCTAACCACAAGCCATCCGGCCAAGCGTACGCATGCTCAACCCCAGAGGCTCTGCTAGAATAGCGTTTTTAATGTTTATCCGATTGCTCCGTCATGACCTCTCGCAACCAGCAACTGTTTGAAAAATCCCAGCAACTGATTCCAGGCGGCGTCAACTCGCCGGTACGCGCGTTTCGTAGCGTCGGTGGCACGCCCATCTTTTTCAAAAAGGGCCTCGGCTCCAAGCTCTGGGATGCGGATGGTAAAGAATACATTGACTACATCAACTCCTGGGGCCCCATGATTTTGGGACATGCCCACCCGGAAGTTGTTGCGGCCGTGCAGCAAGCGGCTGCCAACAGCCTGAGTTTTGGCGCGCCAACCGGCCTCGAGCTCGAAATGGCTGAATTAATTAATCAACTTGTGCCCAGCATGGAACAAGTACGCCTGGTCAGCAGCGGGACCGAAGCGACCATGAGTGCCATTCGCGTGGCCCGTGGCTTTACCAAACGCAATAAAATCATCAAATTTGAAGGCTGTTACCACGGCCATGCCGATGCCTTGCTCGTGAAGGCTGGGTCCGGCTTGCTCACCTTTGGCGAACCCAGCTCCGCCGGTGTCCCGCCAGAAGTCGCTGCGCACACCCTGACGCTCGATTACAACAACTCGCAAATGCTCAAAGACACCTTTGCCAGCATGGGGGACGAGATTGCCTGCGTGATTCTGGAGCCAGTAGTCGGCAATATGAACCTGATTGTGCCTCACCGCGAGTTCTTAACCACTTTGCGTGAACTGTGCACTCAGCATGGCACGGTGCTGATTTTTGATGAAGTCATGACCGGCTTCCGCGTGGCACTGGGCGGTGCACAGGCACTGTATGGCATTAGACCGGACATGACGACCCTGGGCAAAGTCATTGGAGGCGGCCTGCCCGTAGGCGCCTTTGGTGGCCGCAAAGACATCATGAGCGTACTGGCCCCACTAGGGCCGGTTTACCAGGCGGGCACCCTATCAGGCAATCCCGTGGCAGTGACCGCCGGGCTGACCACCCTCAAACTGATCCAGGCACCCGGCTTTTATGAGGCACTGACGGCAAAAACAGCGCAGTTAATGGACGGCATGAAGCAGGCAGCACACAAAGCGGGCGTCACATTTAGCGCACAAAGCGTAGGCGGCATGTTTGGCCTCTATTTTAGCGCCAGCAACCCCACCAGCTACGCCGACATGATGCAGGCAGATAAAAATGCCTTTAATCACTTCTTCCACAGCATGCTGAACAGCGGCATTTATCTGGGGCCATCTGCATTTGAGGCGGGCTTTGTCTCGGCGGCACATACCGATGCCGATATCGCCCAAACCGTACAGGCGGCCGAACAAGCCTTTGCCAGCCTGTAAGCCAAGCGGTTGCGTGGCGATTGCCTCTCAGGCTCGCCACGCAAACGAATTCCCACATCACCGACCATCCCGGATGACGCCCCTGAGCGGCCTGACACCTTCTGGCAGGCCGTCCATGATGAGGCAATCCAATCGCAATCTCTGATCCATGGCCGCGCCTGGGGCGCTCTGCTCAGGGATAAACAGCCTTACAAGCGCAACAGACTCAACAGAGCCACGCCATTTTAAAACCCTGTTAGCTCTCTGGTATTTGTGTAAATTAAAGCGCAATTAATTGGTAAATAAAAACCATTCTCAACTAAAAAATAAAATGCCTTTATCCGTTATTTAACGCAGGCTAAACAATTGAAATTGCTAAACTTTAACGGTATCATTGAAGGTTCCTCCAAATGTTTTGTAAGTGAAGAATCTGGCAATGGACATGCAGTCTGACAACAACCTGATGAGTGCTTCTCAAGATACCGCAACCGCCCGGGACGACCAATTCGGTTTAGCTCCGCAATCCCAGGGTTTATATGACAGACGCCACGAGAAAGATAGCTGTGGCGTGGGCTTTGTCGCCCATATTAAAGGCCAGAAAAGCCACGACATTGTCGCTAAAGGCCTGCAACTGCTGGACAACCTGACCCATCGCGGCGCGACCGGTTACGACCCTAAACTGGGTGACGGCGCGGGCTTGCTGATGCAGATGCCAGATACCTTTATGCGCGAAGAGGCTGCCAAGCTGAGCATGACCTTGCCAGCAGCCGGACAATACGCCGTCGGTCAGGCATTTCTGCCACAAAACGCAGACAACCGCGCGCAATGCGAAGCCATCTTTGCCAAAATCATTGCAGAAGAAAATCAAACCCTGCTGGGCTGGCGTGATGTGCCGGTCGACAACAGCAATATTGCCGACGCCGCCCGCGCGGTTGAGCCTGTGATGCGCCAGGTGTTTATTGCCAGCACCGTGACCGACAGCAACACCTTTGAACGCAAATGCTTTGTGATCCGCAAACGCATTGAACACGCGATTCGCGCACTGAACCTACAAGACAAGGCACAGTTTTACATGCCTTCCTTCTCTTCGCGCACCATCGTCTACAAAGGCATGCTGCTGGCTAATGAAGTGGGCGTGTACTACAAAGATTTGAGAGATGAGCGCGTGATTTCAGCGCTTGCGCTGGTACACCAGCGTTTCTCTACCAACACCTTTCCAGCCTGGGATCTGGCCCACCCCTTCCGCATGATTGCACACAACGGTGAAATCAATACCGTTCAAGGCAACGTGAACTGGATGGCCGCCCGTCATGAGACCATGAAATCTGCGGTGCTGGGTGAAGACCTGGAAAAACTGTGGCCACTGATTGCAGAAGGCCAGTCCGACTCCGCCTGCTTTGATAACTGTCTTGAGCTGCTGGTGGCTGGTGGCTATAGCCTGCCACACGCCATGATGATGCTGATCCCGGAAGCCTGGGCAGGCAACCCATTAATGGACGAAGACCGCCGTGCGTTCTATGAATACCACGCGGCACTGATGGAGCCATGGGACGGCCCGGCTGCAGTCGCGTTTACTGACGGTAAAATGATTGGTGCCACGCTGGACCGGAATGGCTTGCGCCCAGCCCGCTATCTGGTGACCGAAGACGACATCGTCATGATGGCGTCTGAAATGGGTGTGATCACTTTCCCACAAGAAAAAATCGTTAAAAAATGGCGTTTGCAGCCAGGCAAAATGTTGCTGATCGACATGGAGCAAGGCCGCATTATCGACGACGAAGAAGTCAAAACTGAACTGGCACAAGCCAAACCTTACCGCCAGTGGATTGAACAAACCCGCTTCCATTTGACCGACTTGCCTGGCGTAGGCACTGGCGAAGCCAGCCTGAACGCGGATTTGCTGGATACCCAACAAGCCTTTGGTTACTCTCAGGAAGACTTGAAGTTTGTCTTGCAACCCATGATAGACAACGGCGAAGAGGGCTCAGGCTCCATGGGGAACGACGCGGCCTTGCCCGTGCTGTCCAATAAAGCCAAGACACTGTACAACTACTTTAAACAGTTGTTTGCACAAGTGACCAACCCGCCGATTGACCCAATCCGTGAAGAGCTGGTGATGTCACTGGTGACATTTATCGGCCCTAAACCCAATCTGTTGGCGATTGATGAGACCAATCCGCCATTGCGTTTGGAAAGCGGCCAGCCAGTGTTGAGCCTGGAAGGCCTGGAAAAACTCAAACAGATTGAGTCTTTGACCAAAGGCCAGTTCAAGTCCATCGTCCTTGACCTGACTTATGATGCCGCCTTAGGTAAAACCGGCATGAAACAGGCCCTGGACGTCTTGCACGACCAAGCCGAAAAAGCCGTGCATGACGGCTATAACGTACTGATCCTCTCGGACCGTGCCGTCGCAGCGAACCGCATTGCCATTCCAGCCCTGCTGGCCTGCTCGGCCACGCATGAGTTTCTGGTCAAAGCCGGCTTGCGTACCAGCACCGGCCTGGTAATTGATACAGGCTCAGCCCGTGAAGTACACCATTTTGCCCTGCTGGCAGGCTATGGTGCGGAAGCTGTTTGCCCATGGCTGGTGTACGAAACCATCAAGACCATGACCGGCGATGTTGAAAAAGCCGGCAAAAACTTCGTCAAGGCGATCGGCAAAGGCTTGTACAAAGTCATGTCCAAAATGGGCATCTCGACCTACCAGTCTTACTGCGGCGCACAGATTTTTGAAGCGATCGGCCTCAATAGCCAGTTTGTGAATGACTATTTCACTGGCACGGTCAGCCAGATTGAAGGCATCGGTCTGGAGCAAGTTGCCGAAGAAACTGTACGCATGCACATGCAAGCATTTGGGAATGACCCCGTGCTCTCCAATGCATTGGAAGCGGGCGGTGAATACGCCTTCCGTGTGCGCGGTGAAGAGCACTTGTGGACGCCGATGTCGATCAGCAAATTGCAGAACGCGACCCGGACTGGCAAATACGAAACTTACAAAGAGTACGCCGCACTGATCAACGATCAGACACGTCGCCACATGACCTTGCGCGGACTGTTTGAAATCAAACCGGCGGGTAAAGCGATCCCATTGGATCAGGTGGAATCGGCCAAAGAGATTGTTAAACGCTTTGCCACAGGCGCCATGTCTTTGGGCTCCATTTCAACCGAAGCGCACGCCACCTTGGCGATTGCCATGAACCGGATTGGCGGCAAGTCCAATACTGGCGAAGGCGGTGAAGACGTCAAACGCTTTATTCCGGTCCAAACAGAATCCAGCCTGGCCACCGTATTGGGCACAGATTTGATTGAAGCCGATGTGCCAATGCAAGCGGGTGACTCTTTGCGCTCACGCATCAAGCAGGTGGCCTCTGGCCGCTTTGGCGTGACCGCCGAATACCTGAGCAGCGCTGACCAGATCCAGATCAAAATGGCACAAGGTGCCAAGCCTGGGGAAGGCGGTCAGTTGCCTGGCCATAAAGTGTCGCCCTACATTGCGAAATTGCGCTTCTCGGTGCCTGGCGTCGGCTTGATCTCTCCACCACCACATCACGACATTTACTCGATTGAAGATTTGGCACAGCTGATTCATGACCTGAAAAACGCCAATCCAAAAGCCTCGATTTCGGTCAAACTGGTGTCAGAAACCGGCATCGGTACCGTGGCAGCGGGTGTGGCCAAGGCCAAGTCTGATCACATCGTGGTCGCTGGCCATGACGGCGGGACAGGTGCCTCACCAATTTCTTCGATCAAACACGCAGGCACGCCATGGGAGCTTGGTCTGGCTGAAACGCAGCAGACGCTGGTACTCAACCAGTTACGTGGTCGCGTCGTGCTGCAAGTCGATGGCCAGATGAAAACCGGCCGTGACGTGCTGATTGGCGCACTGCTGGGTGCGGACGAATTTGGCTTTGCCACCGCACCGCTGGTGGTTGAAGGCTGTATCATGATGCGTAAGTGTCACTTGAACACGTGCCCGGTCGGTGTTGCCACCCAAGATCCAGAGCTGCGTAAGAAGTTTACCGGCCAGCCTGAGCATGTCGTGAATTACTTCTTCTTTGTCGCTGAAGAAGTGCGTGAACTGATGGCCAGCATGGGCATTGCCAAGTTTGATGACTTGATCGGCCGTGCCGATTTGCTGGACATGAAAGCCGGCATCGAGCACTGGAAGATCAATGGCCTGGACTTCAGCAAAGTATTCCACTTGCCAGACATGCCAGCCAGTGTGGCACGCAAAAACAATGACGTGCAAGATCACGGCATCGCCAAAGCATTGGATAACAAATTGATCGCATTGGCTAAACCGGCGTTGGAAAAAGGCGAAAAAGTTACGCTTGAGTTGCCAATTGTGAACACTAACCGTACAGCAGGTACCATGCTGTCACACGAAGTGGCGAGCCGTTATGGCAACGCCGGTCTGCCCGACGGTACCATCCACGTCAAATTCACTGGCACCTCCGGTCAGAGTTTTGCGGCATTCCTGGCCAAGGGCATTACCTTTGAGCTGACAGGTGAAGGCAACGACTACGTGGGTAAAGGCCTGTGTGGTGGTCAGATCATTATCAAACCACCTGCAACATTCCGTGGCTTATCCTATGAAAACATCATCGTTGGTAACACCGTGATGTACGGTGCGACCACAGGCAGCAGCTTCTTGAGCGGTGTGGCGGGTGAGCGCTTCTGCGTACGTAACTCAGGCGCAACTGCCGTGGTTGAAGGCGTAGGCAACCATGGTTGCGAATACATGACTGGCGGGACCGTGGTGGTACTGGGTCAGACCGGCCAGAACTTTGCAGCCGGGATGAGTGGCGGCATTGCCTATGTCTACGACATTGACGGCCAGTTTGCCAAACGCTGCAATATGAGCATGGTGTCACTGGAAAAAGTCGAAGCGGCGGAAGCAGATGTTGGCAAAGTACAACACCTAGGCCAGCCAGACGAAGTGATTCTTAAAGGCTTGATCGAGCAGCACCTGGCGTTGACAGGCAGCCCTCGAGCAAAAGAACTGTTGGCCGACTGGTCAGCCGCGCGTGCAAAATTTGTTAAAGTATTCCCGAACGAATACAAACGCGCACTGACCGAAATGGCTGCAGCCTCCGCCAAGCAAGCCGCATAATCGTTTTTGTTAATTGAATGCCCCGCGTGATTGGCGGGGCTGTTTAAAGTTGTGTCTGTCACGAGCAACTGGGAAGAGATGATTTCACATGGGTAAAGTCACAGGTTTTATGGAATTTGACCGACTGGCAGAAGAAAATCTGCCCGTTCAGGATCGCGTCAAGAACTACAAAGAGTTCGTCCTGCATTTGACAGACGACCAGGCCAAACAGCAAGGGGCACGCTGCATGGATTGCGGCATTCCATTTTGCACCACCGGCTGTCCAATCAATAACATCATTCCTGACTGGAATGACCTGGTCTATCATCAGGACTGGCGCAGCGCGATTGATGTGTTGCATTCCACCAACAACTTCCCGGACTTTACTGGCCGTATCTGCCCCGCCCCTTGCGAGGCAGCCTGCACCTTGAACATTAATAACGACGCCGTCGGGATTAAGTCCATCGAGCACGCCATCATCGACAAAGCTTGGGAAAACGGTTGGGTCACACCACAAATCAACCCGAACAAAACTGGCAAAACAGTGGCGATTGTGGGGTCTGGCCCCGCAGGCCTCGCCGCAGCACAACAACTTGCTCGCGCGGGCCATGCCGTGACCGTGTTTGAAAAAAATGACCGTATCGGCGGCTTGCTGCGGTATGGCATTCCTGACTTCAAACTGGATAAAGCAAACATTGACCGCCGGATGGCGCAGATGGAAGCCGAAGGCGTGACCTTCAAGGTGAATCAGCATGTCGGTGAAAACGTCAGCGCGGCCGATCTGGAGCGTGACTTTGATGCCGTCATCCTGGCAGGTGGCGCAGAACAGCCACGTGACCTGCCCGTGACAGGTCGTGAACTCGATGGTGTTCATTTCGCCATGGACTTCCTGACCCCTAACAACAAAATGGTGGCCGGCGACAACGTCCCTAACCAGATTAAAGCCACCGGCAAACATGTGGTGGTTATCGGCGGTGGCGATACCGGTTCTGACTGCGTAGGCACCTCCAACCGCCATGGGGCAGCCAGCATCACCCAGTTCGAGTTGATGCCTCAGCCGCCTGAAAAAGAAGACAAATTTATGGTGTGGCCAAACTGGCCACTCAAAATGCGCACCTCCAGCTCGCATGAAGAAGGCGCAAACCGGGACTGGTCGATCACAACCAAAGAGCTGATCGGCGAGAACGGCAAGGTTAAAGCCCTTAAAGGTGCACGTGTGGAATGGAAAGACGGCAAAATGTCTGAAATTCCAGGTTCAGAGTTCACCATTCCTGCTGATCTGGTGTTTTTGGCCATGGGCTTTGTCTCTCCGGTACAAAAAGTGCTGGAAGCGTTTGGCGTGGAAAAAGACAATCGCGGCAATGCCAAAGCCACGACCGATGGCGAAGGCTGTTACAAAACCAGCAAGGACAAAGTCTTTGCTGCCGGTGACATACGTCGCGGCCAGTCCCTGGTGGTCTGGGCGATTCGTGAAGGCCGTCAGTGCGCACGCGAAGTCGATGCGTTCCTGATGGGCAGCTCTACTCTGCCACGCTAGTCCAGGTTGCCGTGAGACGCAAAACGCCGATGGTTTTCATCGGCGTTTTTATTTGTCATATCGCAAAAAAACCGCATTCTTTCAGGTGAAACGATGGCTTGGCCTTTATAATCATGCTTTTAGCTGATGTGCGTACGACCACACCAGCGCAGGCAACCGAAACCAGAGCAAATGACCACTCTTCAAAATGACACCTTTCTGCGCGCCCTGTTGCGCCAGCCTACTGAATATACCCCGGTGTGGATGATGCGCCAGGCAGGCCGCTACCTGCCTGAATACCGTGAAAGCCGCAAAACCGCGGGCAGCTTTATGCAACTGTGCCAGAGCCCGGCCTTTGCCACCGAAGTGACCCTGCAACCGCTGGACCGCTATCCCCAACTGGATGCGGCCATTCTGTTCAGCGACATATTGACCGTCCCTGATGCCATGGGACTGGGTTTGTATTTTGAAGAAGGGGAAGGCCCCAAGTTTGAGCGGACTTTACAAGAAGAGGCAGACATCCTCAAACTGGACGTGCCTGACATGGCCAAACTGCAATATGTATTTGATGCTGTCAGCAGCATCCGTCAAGCACTGAATGGCCGTGTTCCTTTGATCGGTTTTTCAGGCAGTCCATGGACACTGGCCACCTACATGGTGGAAGGCAAAGGCGGCACCGACTTTTTGAATACCAAAAAAATGGGCTATGCCAGACCCGAATTACTGCACCGCATTCTGGAGATTACGGCGCAAACGGTGACGCAATACCTCAATGCACAGATTGCGGCCGGTGCACAGGCGGTGATGATTTTTGACTCTTGGGGGGGTGCCTTATCGCATCAAGGCTATCAGGAGTTTTCACTGCAATACATGCAGAAAATTGTCGCTGGCCTCACTAAAACCGCAGAAGGCAAACCGGTGCCCAGCATCGTGTTTACCAAAGGCGGCGGGTTGTGGCTGGAGTCACAGGCAGCCATCGGTGCCGATGCCCTCGGATTAGACTGGAGCGTGGATCTCGGCCAGGCACGGGCACGCGTGGGGGACAAAGTGGCGTTGCAAGGCAATATGGACCCGGCGATCCTGTTGAGCTCTCCTGCCGCTATCGAAAAAGAAGTCGCACAGATTCTGGCCAGCTACGGCCATGGTCACGGCCATGTGTTTAACCTGGGCCATGGCATCACGCAATGGACACCCCCGGAGCATGCGGCCTGCATGCTGGAAACCCTGCGCAAGCTGAGTCCACAGTATCACTCATAAGGTCGTCACCGCGCGAGCTTATTGCGGTCAGACTGGGCGGTGATGCTCTCACGAGGCCTTGTTTGGGCGAGGCAAAAACGTGAGACTTGCGCGGGACTGAATCGCCACAAATAGTGATCTCGCACAGTGGCGATCGGCGCGATGCCGGCGAGTATGGGTAAATGGTTGGCGTTACCAGGGTCGCCCGCCACCCAAACGGCCTGCTGCGGCCCTAGCTGGCAAACGTGTTGTGTCAACATACTTTCGGTTAACAACTGGTTTGCCGCTGTTTGCGGGTCAAAATGCTTGGCCTCTATCAGCTCCTTTTCCCAACTGTCGTCCAACACCTCATACTCAGCAGTGCGCCAATCAGCCACCATCCAGGCGGGATGCGATAACCGCAGATAAAACATCAAGTCAAACTGGTATTTATTGAGCAGAATCAATTGATCCTGTTTGCTAACCAAGGGCTGGACCTTGGTTGCCAGCAGGAAAGAAGCTGTTTTTTGCGCGTGCTGAATCACCATCCCCATGGCTATCACACAGGTCACTGCCGCCGCCAAAAATGTGACCCACAACCGCTTGGGGAAGCGGTGCTGCCAGGCTTGCCGCATACCCATGGCTGTCAAGACCGCCATTGCCGGCAAAACTGGCATGATGTAGCCCAGTGGTTTGGAAACCGGGATCGAAAAAAATAGCAGGATCAATGCCAGCCAACATACCATCAGCCAGGCCACATCCTGCTGCCGTGAACTCCAGCGCTGGACTTCGCGCTTGCGCAAGCGGGTCAACCACAGAGAAGCGGGCAAGGTCAGCGCCAATAGCACGGGCAGATAAAACCAGAACGGCTGCTGATTGTTAAAGTGCGTGCCAGTGAAGCGCTGCACATGGTGATGAATAAAAAAGTACTCCAGAAAGCCCTTAAACTGCGATTCCATGCATAAAAACCAGGGACTGGCCATCAGAAAAAACAATACCAGCGCTGGCCAACAGAAAAAACACTTTAGATACGCAAGACGGCGACTCACCAGCAGCCAGCCACCAACGACCAGCACAGGCAAGACCATGCCAATCAGGCCCTTGGCCAGAACGCCTCCGGCAGCAAACACCATCGCCATATACAGATATTTCCGCTCCGGCTGGCCTTGTTCAATACTCCAGGTAAACTCTGCCGCCAGCATGATCGTCATGGCAATCATGCTGGCAACCAACATATCCAGATTGGCAAACTGGGCACTGGCAAAAAAGAATGGCTGCGTCACGAGCGCGACAAAAGCCAGTACCGCAGTTTTTTTGTCCAGATGCCTGGCTATAAACCAATACAGCGCGATCGCCATCAATAAGGCAGCCAGCAAGGAGGCCAGCCTGCTCGCAAGCAGCGAGGGGCCAAAAAGTTTGAAACTGGCCGCCGTGATCCAGTAAAACAAAGGCGGTTTATGAAAATATGGCAAGCCATCCAAATGAGGGATCGTCCAGTTTCCAGAGGTCAACATCTCCCAGGCAATGCCGACATAGCGGCCTTCATCCGGCAGGGTAAGTGGCCGACAAACGGCGGCTATGCTCAACCAAAGCAGGGTGACCGCTAACCACAGAAAGTGACTCAAATGACTGTTTTGTTTTATTTGTACTGGCGACATGCCTATCCGCTTGTGATTGATGAACGACTGAATGGCGGGTCAGGAGTCATCACACGCTGATAGGCGCCATGTTGATTCCTGACATCCAGCACTCACCAGCAAGGCATATGCCAAATAAAATCACATTTACAATCAACCACCTATAATCAAAACCAATTTACTCTGTGCATTTTTTGCAGGGCTATAAATGCGTTTAATCAGCCGGGTGCACTTTTTGCAGTGCGCTTGGGCACCATCAGCCGAAAAAGGAAAATAAAAAAGCCTGCAATCGCAGGCTTTTTTCAGGCAATCCTCTTTCTACTTCAGAGACATGCGCGACATGGTCTCGTCTTTATCTTTCCATTGATGTTTGAGTGCCCCAAGCACATGCACGATAAATGCAGCCAGCATCAGGTTGGCGAACAATTCGTGAGACTCTTTGAACACATCGCGCAAATCGGCATTATCCAGCCCGCCGAACACCTCCAACCCAAACCACTTCAAGCCGAACTTGCTATAAAGCGTCATGAGTACGCCGCTCAGTGGGATCAAGACCATCAGCAAATACAGCATGTGATGCACGGCTGTCGCCAGCTTACGCTCCAGCGCTGAATAGCTGGCCAGCATGGCAGGCGGGGTATGTGTCACACGCCAGTACACGCGGAAAATCACCAGCCAGAGCAAGGTAAAGCCGATGGACTTGTGCAGATTAAAATACAGGGTCCGGGCTGTAGCCGGCTCATCCATCTGCCAGGTGACGATCCCCAGATCGAACAGATCAAAGGCCGTTTGTTTTGGCCCGTCTTTTGGCAACTCGCCCATGTACCAGCCCAGGGCAAACATGCCAATAATGACCAGTGCGATGAGCCAGTGCAGAATAATCGCCACCTTGGTATAACGCTGGGTTGAACTCATTGAATCTCCTTTGTTGATGGATGTAACCAGCCTGTGACAGCGGTCACTATGACTACATGCGTGAATTGTTTATGATGCATGAATCATTCATGGGTAAGCCGTCATGTTATCAAAAATCAACCGCTTTGGTGTGCGTCTTGTATACGTATTTGTAACGCTGTGTAGCCAGGCCTTGGCCGACGACTTTGAATTTAAACAGGTGGCGGACGGCATCTATGTGCACCATGGCAAGCATCTGGATATTGATGATGGCTATCAGGGCGACATCTGCAACCTCGGCGTCATTATTGGCCAAGAGGCCATTGCCGTGATTGACAGTGGCGGCAGCAAACATACCGGTGACCAATTACTCGCCGCCATTCGCCGCATCAGCCCTTTGCCTATCCGATATGTCATCAATACCCATGTCCATCCAGACCACACCTATGGCAACGCCGCTTTTCAAAATGGCACTACCCACTTTGTCGGTCACGAAAAACTGGCCACTAACATGCTGCTGCGCAAGGAGCAATATGAAAAACTGAATGCGCGCCTACTGGGGGCTGACGGTGCGGCAAGCCCCACCATCCCCCCGGATACCCTTGTGCATGCTGAGCAGTCGCTGGACCTGGGGCACCGCATCCTGCAACTACAAGCGCGCAAGGTGGCCCACACCCATACTGACCTCACTATTCTAGACACGCAAACCAACACCCTGTTTGCGGGCGACTTGCTGTTTGCGCAACGGACGCCAGTGGTAGAAGGCGACCTCAAAGGCTTGATCGCCGTGCTGGAGCAAATCAACCAGCAACCATACTCGCTCATCGTCCCCGGCCATGGGTTAGAAAGCAGCGACCAGAAAACCATCATTGGCAACGAGTTACGCTATCTCAACTTGTTATTGAGCGATATCAGAAACAGCATCAAAAAAGGCATCAGCATGGAACAAACCATGGACACTGCAGCCGCCTCTGAGCATGACAACTGGGTATTGTTCGACATCGCCAACCGGCGCAATGTCAATGTGGTTTACCCGCAACTGGAATGGGAATAAGCGCAGCGATGTAAACATTACACTTATGGTCTGCTATCTCTCTTGCTGTCATGTCACAACACGTTCTGTTTTACAATGCGAGGATGTCCTTATCCATTCTGATTGTTGAAGATGAACTCTCGATTGCCGAGACTTTAATCTATGCTTGTCAGGCAGAGAAAATTCAAACAACACATGTCAGCCTCGGTCAACAAGCGCTGGACATCACCCTGAAACAGTCATTTGATATGATTATTCTAGATATCGGACTCCCAGATATGACAGGGTTCGATGTTTGCAAGCGCTTAAGACACTTTTGCAATACACCCATTTTATTTCTAACTGCGCGTAATCATGAGGTGGACAGGATTTTGGGATTAGAAATTGGCGCAGATGACTATGTAACAAAGCCGTTTAGCCCCAGAGAAGTGGTGGCGCGCATTAAAGCCATTCAACGACGGCTGCAGCCACTGCCAGAGCACTCTCCTAACGGATTTCAACTGGATGAACATGGTAGTAGAATCTATTATCAACAACAGCTATTACACCTGACACGTTATGAATACCTGCTATTGAAATCCATGATTTTGCAGCCCCACCGTGTATTCTCACGCGCCACATTAATGGACAGTATCTGGCAGTCATCTGAAGACTCAACGGATCGAACAGTAGATACCCACATTAAAACCTTGCGTCAAAAACTCCGAGAAATTTCAACGCTGCACGATCTACCCGAGAGAGAGCTGATTGTGACGCATAGAGGCATGGGTTACAGCCTGCTGCGATAACCACTACATGAAAATCAGCCTTAAAATTTTTCTTGGCTATTTTTTGCTCGTCGGTCTATCCGGCTGGTTTGTCTTGACAGTGTTTGTCGATGAGGTAAAACCGGGCGTAAGGCAAGCCATGGAAGATACCTTGGTAGACACCGCTCGTTTATTAGCGCAACTGGCGAAAGAGGACCTGAAACAAGGCAATATTCAACACGGGATATTTGCACGTGGACTATCCGACTATCAACAGATGCCAGGAGTAGCAAGCATTTGGGGCATTCCCAAACGCACCGCAGACTACCATGTTTACATCACCGATCACAAAGGTATTGTAGTCTTTGACTCCAAGCACGAGAGTGAGGGGCAAGACTATTCGCGCTGGAATGATGTCTATCTGACACTGAATCACAAATATGGGGCACGGACGACACCTGTAGACCAGGCAAAGCCTGATGGCGAGACGGTGATGTATGTCGCGGCACCTATCACTGACAACGGCAAGTTGATCGGCGTACTCACTGTCGCCAAATCCAACGGCACGATGCAACCATTTATTCTGCATGCCCAGGCAAAAATCATGCGCTGGGGTTTACTCTTGCTAGTATTGTCTTTGTGCCTGGGGATGTTATTCACTTGGCGCTTCACGCGTGCCATTCATCGATTAAGGGATTATGCCATCGCAGTCAGCAAGGGTAAGAAGGCCGTCGCACCGAACTCTAGCAATGACGAATTGGCAGAACTGGCGCAAGCCATGAAAACCATGCGAGAAGAACTCGATGGACACCAGCATGTGCAAGAAGCGATTCATCAATTGACGCATGAACTAAAAAGCCCCCTGACAGCCATTCAAGCGGCCATGGAGTTGATGACGCCTGAAATGCCAGAACAGGATCGTGCAAAATTTCTAAACAGTATCAAGATACAAGCCAATCGTCTGCATCAGATGGTACAAAATATTCTTGGTTTAGCCGCGCTGGAACAACAGCAAGCCCTTACGCATCCGATAAGTATCGACCTCTCTGATCTGGTCGAACAACAGCTCCAACTCATCCAAGACCGGGCCAACCAGAGGAATATCAAACTGTTAGCGACACTTGATCCATCACTGTCTATTGAAGGAGACGCTTTTCTCTGCGGTCAGGCCATTAGCAACCTGTTAGAGAACGCTCTGGATTTCAGCCCGGACAACAGTCATATTCAAATTGATTTGAGCCGGTCTGGCCAAACGGTCCAACTCAAAATTATGGACAGAGGCAGCGGCATCCCTGACTATGCACTGGACAAGATCACCGAGAAGTTTTACTCGCTACCTCGACCTGCCAACACCCCTCGCGCAGGTCAGAAAAGCACAGGATTAGGCCTTAACTTTGTGCAGCAAATCATGTCACTGCATCATGGTCACGTCACCGTCATTAATGCTGCGACACAGGGGGTACTCGCTACACTGTCCTGGCGTGTTTAACTTACTCACAGCACTTCACACTCGCTTCACATTCAACACAACAAGGCTTCACCAGGCGCTTTTATGCTGCAAACTCTTTTATCAAGGAGTTTGAAATGCAGAAATCTCTTTTATACAAATCCATCGGCATCCTGGCGCTCATTCTCCTGATGTCGATGACCTTGGGGTTTGTGAATGATTTGATTATTGAACGTCAACAAAGGCAGACAACTGTTGAAAACAATATTGCAAAATCCTCCACCCAAGCGCAAACAGTTACCGGCCCCATTCTAATCATTCCTTATGCCGAGCATTACACGGAAACAGTAGGCAAAGACAAAGAGGCCAAAGTGATAGAGCATCAGGATGAAGGGCTTTTTTACCTGTTACCTAGCACTATGGAAGTGACTGGCGACTTTGCACACAACTATAAAAAACTGGGGCTATTTAAAGCACTCATGTATCAGTTTAATGGTGATATTTCAGGCGTATTCAATTTAAATAAAATTAAGATACAGACCCAGCATCGTAATGGCAGTATTCGCCTTGGGGACGCAAAACTGGTCATTGGGCTCAGTGACACCCGTGGAATAGACGGGCAGCCTGTATTGCATTGGGGTAGTCAGACACTGCCTTTGAAACAAGGCACCCAGGTCAGTTTACTGAATACGGGGATTCATGCAGATTTGGGCAATATTCAATCCGAGCAGTCAACCATTAAATTTAAACTGAATCTTCATCTGCGAGGCATGCAGCAATTCAATCTCATTCCGTTAGCCGATAACAATCACGTACGCTTACGCTCGTCTTGGCAGCACCCTCATTTCGATGGCAATTTTCTACCGGATACTGCAAGCCAGCATATCGATAGCAAAGGCTTTTCAGCACAATGGGAGACCTCCTCCCTGGCAAGCAATATTCAGGAAAAACTGCTCACAGGATTAAGCCATAACGCCGGCAACTTGACGCTTGAAGCCATCTCAGTCGGCTTTATAGAGCCCATCAACATCTACAGCATGTCAGATCGTGCCACTAAATATGGTTTGTTATTTATTGGACTGACCTTTGCGGGTTTCTTTATTTTTGAGCTGATGAAGCAGCTGAGAATTCACCCGGCACAATACACCTTGGTTGGCCTGGCTATGGCAGTATTTTATTTACTGCTAATTTCACTGGCAGAACATATAGGATTCGGACCTGCCTACTTAATTGCCAGTCTTGCGTGCATCGGGTTAATCGGCTACTACCTGACCAACGTCATGCAAAGTACCCGCTATGGCGTCGCATTCTCAGCCAAGCTTGGCCTACTTTATGCCACGCTCTATGGCATCTTGATCTCCGAAGACAATGCCTTACTGATGGGGGCGTTGCTAATTTTCAGCCTGCTCACACTCACCATGGTGCTCACCCGAAAAGTAAACTGGTATGCCCTAACAAACAACCAGTAAACCATCCGGGCAGTCATGCTGCCCGCCTACTCAAGGATACGCACATGAAAAAAGTATGGATTGGATTGCTGTGTTACATGATTGTTTGCGCAGTCATGCCAGAGCATATTGGCATGCCAGTTCAACATGCCACTTCAAAAGACTGGAACCGTGACAGTTATTGGTTTTCGCCCTGGGGCGAGTCTGGTGTTCATAAAGGGATAGACATTTTTGCGCGAAAAGGTACCCCGGTATATGCATCTTGCACGGGGCTGGTTATTTTCACAGGGAATATCGATAGAGGCGGCAATGTCGTTTTGATGCTTTCCCCCAAAGGACGCATACACTATTACGCCCATTTAAATGCCCTTACAACCCACACTTTGGCAATCGTCGATCAACAAAATCAGATTGGTACGGTTGGAAATACAGGGAATGCATTTGGCAAACCACCTCACCTGCACTACAGTATTCTTCGCTTGCAACCCAATATCGCGGACTTCACGCTGGAAACTCAAGGATGGAAAAAAATGTTTTATCTCAATCCTGGCCGACTCTTGGACCCATCAAAATAAATGCCATGTATCAGGCTACAAAAACCGCTTTGCCAGCCTCGCTTGTTGCTTCAAGCCCAGATTCACCAGCCTGGGCGCAACACCATTGAGCCAGGCAAAGAAGCTTTGCGGTTGCCCGATATACAGCTCTTGCTGGTCTTTGAGCAGCGCCTGGATAATTTTATCCGCAACAAATTGCGGTTCATCAATGGCTTGGCCGGACGCTTGCCACATGGCATTGGTGCGGTCGTCATTCATAGGCGTGGCGATAGCGCGTGGGGCGATATAGGTGACCCCGATGTTGCTATCAATGAGTTCGCGTCGCAAGGCCTGACTAAAGCCATGGATGGCAAATTTGCTGGCGCAGTAGGTGGCAAAATGCGGAAACCCCAGCGAACCAAAAATAGAGCCGACAAATGCCAGATGCCCGCGGCCGCGCTGGCTAAAATAGCTGACAAATTCACGGCTTAATACCAAGGTCGCCGTGACATTGGTATGAATCATGTTGTCAATGTTCACTTCGGCCTGCTTGGCAAACTCGGTGAACTCGATGATGCCAGCATTGTTCATCAGCAAATCGACATGCCCCATCTCGCGCAAAGACTGCGTGAGCAGTTGACTGGCCATATTCGGCTGCGCCAGATCGGCAACCATAATATGCGCCTTGCCGCCCTGGCTGGTGATTCTTTTTTGCAAGGCATGCAACTTGGCCGGATCTCGGCCAACGAGGCCGACGACGGCCCCTCTGGCACTCAACGCAAGCGCCAGCACGGAACCGAGGCCGCCGGTTGCACCGGTCAATACCACATGTAAATTACGCAACTCCATGACTGATGACTCCTAAGCTGCCTGGTGCAGCGTGTGATTGATTGCCGCTTGTGCCGCGACATGTTTAAAGATCTCGCCATACAAGCGGTAAAACCGTTTGGCCGCATGAATGATCGCTTGCTGGTCTTCTACGTTGGTCACTTGATTCATGAGACTTTCGTAGAAAGTGACATGGCTAATATCCAGCGACCCATGCGAAAACAGGTAGCTAAAGGCTTTTTTGGGCAACTGCAGGGCCTGCATGATTTTTTCGCCGGCCTGGGTGGCCACCGCTGTGCTGGTGCCTTCAAGCACTAACACCATGCCAAAAAAGCCCAGTGGATTGACGCGGTGTATCATGTCGTAGGCATAAGCCACCATCACCTCGGTTGCATGGCAAGCGGCATCTTGCTCGGTTGCACTGTGACGCACCGACTCCTTGTCGCCACCGCAGGCTTCAATATCATTCAGCACCCATTCCTGATGCCCCATTTCTTCCTCGATATATTCACCAATCGCGGTCCGCAACCATTCATACTCGCCACTCAACCGGCCGCCGCAGGCCATCAGTAACGGCGTGGTGTGCTTGACGTGATGATAGGCTTGCGTCAGAAAAGCACGATAGGTTTCCAGGGTGATGTTGCCCTGTGCGCCTTGTTGGATCAAGGGCAAAGTCATTAAGGCGTTGCGTTCCTGCTCAGTGGCGCTCAATAATTGCTGATAAAAACTCATGCGGAAATTCCTTCATAAAGGGCGTTGATTTCTGCGGCATACGCGGCAGCAATCACATCGCGTTTTAACCGGCCATTGGCCGTCAGTTGTCCGTTTTGTGGGGTAAAGGGCTGCTTGGCATATATCACATCGCCCACTTGCGCATAATCAGGCAAGCCCTGATTCGCCCGTGCAATGCCTTGCGCCACTTGCGCCTGACTTGCCTGTGGTGCAAGCACCACCACCGCCACGTTATACGGCCTCGCTTCTCCAAACACACAAGCCTGTAACAATCCGGCCTGCTGAATCAATGTCGTTTCGACCCACTCTGGCGACACGTTGCGCCCGAATGAAGTAATAAACAGATTTTTTTTGCGGCCAGACAGGATCCAGTGACCTTCGGCATCCTGGCAGGCCAAATCGCCGGTCGGCAAGTAACCGTCCACATCAAGCGCTGGTTCAGTGATCGTCCCATCTGCCGCCATATACCCAGCGTAAATGGCTCCTTTGACCCACAACTCGCCGTGGCTATCCACGCGCAATTGCACGTGCGGCAAGGGCTGACCAATACTGCCGGGCTGATTGGCCAGTGGGGTATTCAGTGTGACCACCGATGCACATTCGGACAAGCCATAGCCTTCGTATACCGGCAACCCCAGTGCATGTGCCTGTAACAGCAGCGCTGGCGCCACCTTGGCGCCCCCCACTGCGACAAAGCGCAACTGAGCCAGGGCCGACTGACCGGCTTGCAGGCAAGCCACCAGCGCACGCAACAACTCTGGAATCAAAATGGCCGTGGTGGCCTGGCTGGCTTGCAGGCCACGGTAGAGCTTGAAGATATCAAACTGGCTACCGCTAAAGCCAACGGCCTCGCAGCTGTAGACCACGACGGTGGTGCCAGAGATCAGGCTGGCATAAACGCCGGCGACATTTTCCAACAAGGTGGCCAGTGGCAACACGCAAAAATGGCAGTCATCGTGGCCTGGTTTGACCTGTGTGCGAATCGAACTGGCAACTTGCCACATGTGGTCTTCGCTCAGGCACACGCCTTTGGGCGCGCCGGTCGTGCCAGAGGTATAAGTAATTTTGGCCACAGGCGCCGCCCTGTCATGCGCCTGCACGCGAAGCAGCGTGACCATCTTGTCGGCCACCTGCCATTCAGCAACTAGCGCAGCCTCGGGGAACAGGCCTAGCCAGACTGCGGGCGCATCGGTCAACACTAGGCTGACGCCTGCATCCAGAATGGCATGCTGCTTTTGCGTCGCAGAGAAAAAGGCGGCCACCGGTACATTGGTCCAGCCCGCCGCCAGTATCGCCAGATCCAGCACGATCCAGGCCGGGCTATTATCAAGCGCCAAGGCGACACTGGCTTGCGGTGTCAACGTCATCAACGCCGAAGACACGCGCGTGATTTCTTTGGCAAGGGCAGCATAGCTCAGTTGCGTCTGTGCGCCCTGTAAGGCAATCTGCCCGGGAACTTGAGCCGCCTGCGCTTGAATTTCGTTCAGTATCATGATCGGGGCTTATAAAGGATCAGCCACACCGCGAATCGCCACAATTTGCGGGATATGTTTGTAGTAGCTGCCCCATTTTGCACGTTCTTGCGCGTCCAGACGATCAGGATTCGCCGCCGCTAATGGATATAAGTCTCGCCCACCCTTGATCAGGCCATTTTGCAAACTGTGATGTGCGGTCGCAACGCCCCAAGGTAAATTCATACTCAGGCTATGTTGAATCACATGCGCAATCAGCACGCCGGCATTACGCGGATTGGCCACCGCCAGGTTACCAAAATAGGTGATTTCCTCACGTGCAATGTCGCGGCCAAGCTGGCGCGACATCAACTGCTCAATCGGCTCATCAATATACTGCTCGAGAAACAGACGGCCATGGGCGGCATGATGCAAACCAAAGGCGGCCATCAGCACACCACTGGCATCCCGCAAGGCCACCAATTGCGGCATAAACTGGCTGACTTCTGCACCATACATCTGTTTAAACACCGCAGCAATAAAGGCCTCCACCTCCTGACGGCAGGGGGCCCCCTGCTCGACCAGGTGTCCGGTAATTTCATTGACCTGATAACGCTTGGCCTGGGCAAAGTCTCTCAGCTCATAGGCAGAGGCCGCGTGATAAAATGCTGTGTTTGGTTCTGAATGTAACATGTCAACCGTCTCGCAAAGAATGCTCTTGGGCTTTCATTTGCAATCCTTATGCCAGATCAATTTATACTTATAAATCATCATCTTAATCAAAAGCCACCCCACAAATCCCTGCATATTTTGCAGCCTTTTAAAGGCTGTGTATTCAGCTTCTGCACATTTTGCAGAGGCTGATCGTCTATGAGCTGGCGCAGCCCTGTCAAGGATACAGTGTTTTCCCAATGCAAATCAGTCGTTTACCTTAGTATTAACGACGTGTACGGGAATGTGGCACACGGTTTGCATTTCATGTCCACGTTTTTGAAAACAAGAGACGCACGTCCAGCCCATCGTGCGAAGATGGATAAAAACAGGCATACACACTAAGCGATGAATACTCAAACAATAACGCAACCCTGGTTACCTGAACCGACCTTGGCCATGCTGTGGAAAGCGTGGCTGCTCTCCGCCATGGTGATTGTCTGGCTGGCCAATGGCACAAGCATAGATCTCTATCTGGCCGACCAGCACTTTGACTTTGCTCAACAGGCCTTTAGCCAAAAGCATGCTTTTTTTTACGAAACCATCATGCATGAATATGCCAAGCATCTGCTGACCTTGCTCTGGCTCACCCTGTTGTTGATCAGCAGCGTGCCGGAACGCTGGGTCGGCAAGCGGCTGACAGCCTCCATGCGCTATAAATTACGCTGGATTCTTTTTTTGGCCTTGCTCAATGCGCTGCTGGTCTCTGGCCTCAAACATCAAATGCCGCATGCTTGCCCCTGGGATGTTGTGCGTTATGGCGGCGAGCTACAGTGGGCGCCTACATTCAGCAGCCATGCCGGGATTGAAGAGGGACACTGCTTTCCAGCCGGACATACCACCAGTGGCGTCTGGCTGTCGGCGCTCTGTTTGTTGTGGCTGCCGCACGCCCCGCGTAAAGCTCTGCTGGTGGCGCTGTCTGGCCTGGCCGTCGGCTTAATGCTGGGTTGGGCGCAACAAGTCAGAGGTGCCCACTTTTTATCGCATACCCTCACATCGCTTTGGCTGATGTGCAGTTGGCTATTGCTGGTCCTTACTTATACCAAGAGTCGTATTGAATGAAACTATTTGCAAACCTCAAGCGTGCTTTGTACGTACTGTTTACCCCCCAAATCTGCCTGATTTGGGCCGTCAGCCTGTGGTTGATGCTGACCAGCAACCATGCGCTGTTTAGCCACATCCTGAATCTCTACCCCTGGAATGCAGAAAATGCAGGCTTTATTATCAGCTTGAGCCTGTTTTTCACGTTTAGCATTACCTGGTGGCTCATGCTGTTGAGCCATGGCAAATCTGCCCGCTGGGTGTTGGCGGTGATTGTATTGTCTGCCGCCTGGGCCGCGTTTTATATGGATGAATTCGGCGTGATTATTGACCATGTCATGCTGGACAACGCCGTCAAAACAGATGCACGTGAAGTCATGGGACTGTTATCGTGGGGCTTTTTCATCAAAATGCTGTTGCTGGGTGTGATACCGGCACTGGTATTGATCAAAGCCGTGCCTGCCCGTTTTTTTGTGCGGGATGCGCTTAGCATTCGCCTCAAACAGATCGGCCTGTTGATGTTGGGCATGGTCCTGGTAGTGATCCCCTGTAGTGCAGATTACGCGACCTTTATCCGCGAACACAAACTGGTACGCATGTATGCCAACCCCACCTTCTTTCATTACTCGCTGGTGAAGTGGGCCTCGAAAAAAGTGTTTACCCGCAGTATTACCGGCTTGCAGAAAACCGCGGTAGATGCGGTCAATGTAGGGGAGCCGCGTCACCATGAACTGATTATTATGGTGGTCGGTGAAACCGCCAGATTCGATCGCTTTTCATTGAACGGCTACCATAGGCTGACCAATCCCAGACTGAGCAAGGAAACCGTACTGAGCTTTAAGCAGGTGACCTCTTGCGGGACGTCCACCGCGGTTTCCGTACCGTGTATGTTTTCTTTGCTGACGCGCAAGCAATATGACGAGGAGAAAGCCTTGCATATGGAAAATGCACTTGACGTCCTGCAAGCGCATGGCGTAAGCGTACTTTGGCGTGACAATAACTCGGATTCAAAAGGGGTGGCGTTGCGCGTACCGTATGAGGATTTCAAATCACCGATACACAATCCGGTCTGCAATGATAACGAGTGCCGTGACATCGGCATGCTGAGCGGCCTGGACAAATTTGTCGCAAAAAATAAAGACAAGGATATTCTGATCGTGCTGCATCAGATGGGCAATCATGGGCCGGAATATTACCGCCGCTATCCCGATGAATTCAAACGATTTACGCCCGTGTGTAAAACCGGTCGCCTGTCGGAATGTACACAAGAAGAAATTGACAACTCTTACGACAATGCCATTTTATACACCGATTATTTCTTATCTGAAGTAATTCAGTTTCTGAAAAAATACGACGACCAGCGTGAAACAGCAATGCTCTATGTCTCTGACCATGGCGAGTCATTAGGCGAACACGGGATTTACCTGCATGCGGCGCCCTACATGATTGCGCCACAGCAGCAAACACATGTGCCGGCCATTTTGTGGCTGGGGCAGCATTTTGACTATCAGCTATCGCAAGTGACCCCTTATGAAAACTATCCGCTCAGCCACGACGATGTGTTCTGCACACTGCTCACCGCCTACGAGCTGAAATCAGAAGTGTGTCATGCCGAATTTAGCTGGTTGGCACAAAACCGTGAATTGATCGAGGAGCAAAGAAAGCACCTGATCCCACAACCGGGGCAGGCTGCCATCCCGGCAAACTAATTCGTATCACACCTGATCGTGGGCGCATCGGCGCTCACTTTACCGGAGGACAGCCACAACACGGGTTTGACACGCTCATCCACATGGCAGGCATCAATATAGCCGACGGCGCCATCGGTTTCAGCCACGTAACGAATCATCGCTTCTTCGGATTGCACCGTGTATGGCGGCTGCACCCCGTGGAAGTAGAGCCCGTTCCAGTAGTTGATTTGTGAGCGCGGCGTACTATGCAATACCCATTGTGAAAACTTGAGCCGCAGTGGGTGCTCACTGTGCAGATTGACAGGATGCAGCGCCTGCCCATGCTCGGCATACAGTTTCTTGCGCCAGAAAATCAGGCCCAGCTCATCGGCATGGATGCTGGGGGCCAGCCCTGCTTGTGCAGGCACAATCACGGCAATAGGCCGGTTGTCGTCTGCCGCCTGTACGCTTGCCGCCATGAGCATCAGCATGCTCAGCAGACTGACGAGTCTACGCAGGCGATGATGTCTTTGCTGTAACAACATTAAAACATCACCGCAAAAGAGGTTACAAACCCGCGCGGCACATCGCTGTACTCCCCGCTGCCCCCAATAAACTCAAACTTGAGCAACTGGTTGGGTTTGACGCGCTTGGTCATGCCTAATACCCAGCGGTCTGCATTTTTGCTTTCCACTTCATGCAGCGTTTCCAGGCGGGTGATCCAGTACCACTCCTGACCTAGCGCATAGGCACTCTGCACGTAGCCGCCGCTGCCACCGTCATCGCCCGCCGTGGTTCTGCGCTCATACACTTCACCGCTAAACTCCCAGCGGTTGAGTTCAAGCAAAAAATCCAGGCCAAAGACATGATACGTGGGTGAGCCCGCATAGTTTTTCTGATAGCTCATCACATTGAGGCCCAAAGTATTTAAACCAGCATTGGCGCCGGTCAGGCCTAAAATATTGTTGAAGGCGACGCGGGCTCCCATGACGTCGCGAAAGATGATTTCGTCGCCATCCTGATGCTGATCCTTGAGGGCTTCTGCATATACCTGATACTCAAGATCCACTTGCTTGACCGGCAAACTGCCAAACAACATGGCACCGTTGATACCATAAGGGAACATGCGGCGCGTGACCAAGGGCCGGCTGGCGGTCCATACCAGCGGCGGCGCATGCAGTTGGTTCCAGCGTCCGGCAGGGGTTAGAAAACGTCCCAGCCTGACATTGGCTTTGTCATTTAGGTTGTAATCAAAATAAAAACGCTCGAGGTCAACGTAGCTTTTTTTGGTATTGACACCCTGATGATGGTCGTAAGAAAGCGGGTCTTCCAGCTCCAGCTCGCTAAAAAACTTGACGCGGCCCCCTTGGTCCCAAGTGGTGATCATACTGATTTGATTCAGCGTAAACTGGGTGGATTGCGTGCGAGGGACGCGAATGTCAGCACTGGTGTAGCCCCCCACATGAAACGCATTCCAGAATGCATCCAGGTCTTCGGCGGCCACCGGCTTGCATAGCATACTCAGGCTGATTACACTGAGCATGACTCGAATACTGAGCACAACCCGACTAAAGCTGTTTAACATATCTGACCCATGATGATCGTCCCGGCTAAAACCATTTGATGCGTATTTTCTCACATCTGCCGCGCTTGCAAACGCCACTCACCATCCGCAAAATGCTTTTAATTGTATTTTTGCTGGCGGGCCTGTTGCCGGCACTCATGGTTAGCCTGATCAGTTTTTACCAGGCAAGGCAGGCGCTACGCGTAGAAATCAAGCACGACCTGCAAACCACCGGTAAAGCGGTTGCCGAGCACGTCGACCGGGTGTTGAACGAGCGTGTACAGAACGTCCGCAGCTGGAGCCAGCTTGGCATCATGCAAGACTTGCTCATAGAAGACATTGATAAACGCTTGTCGATGTTTTTGGCCGAGACGCGTAAAAGCTACGCCGAGCAATACCTCAGTCTGGATGTCATTAACCTCAAAGGGCATGTCGCGGCTTCCAGTGAGCCCGCACATATTGGCCAGCCCCTGGCAATTCCGCCTGAGTGGATGCGGTTCCAGGATGATGACCAGGTAATCACGCTTTACCGGCTGGACCATCAGCAGCTCATGATTTCTGCCCCTATCCTGTCGCAGAATACCCTGCAACCGCTTGGCACCCTGGTCGTCACCTTTAACTGGCGCGTGATTGAAAATCTGCTCGACCACGCAGCCCAACACAGCACCGAGCTGGCCTTGTTTGATCAAAAATTAAACCTGTTGGCTCAATCCAGCCACTGGTCCGATCAACAGCATAGCCTGCATGCACAGGCACCGCTGATCAGCCGTCTGCCGTTACAGGGCTGGCAGGTACATCTGAATAAAGATCACGATGAAGCCGTCGCGCCTGTGCATAGGCTGGGCATGATTTTTATTGTGGTGCTGGGCGTGACGCTGGTCTGCTCCATCCTGCTGGTGCGCCCGATCGCGCAAAACATCAGCCGACCGCTGGAAGCTTTGACCCGTTATGTACAACGCTTTCGCCAACTCGACGCCATTGCACCGGTATCCAGCGGGCCGGTCGAGGTGCAGTCCTTGCACCAGGCGTTTACCGACATGGTGGCAGAGCTCGCCGCCTCGGAGCAGCAACTGACACGCGCGGCCAAGCTGGCGGTGGTCGGTGAAATGGCAGCGGCCATGAGCCATGAAGTCCGCACCCCCTTGGGTATCATGCGTTCGTCCGCCGATGTCTTGTTACGCGAACCGAATCTTTCAGAAGATGGCCGAGAAGTGCTGGGCTTCATTATTTCTGAAACCGAGCGCCTGAACAAACTGGTCAGCACGCTCATAGACTCGGCCCGTCCGCGCGCACCCAGTAAAATCCCGCTCGACCTGCAAGCACATTTGCAGCATGTGATCGCCCTGCTGCAGGCGCAGGCACAATCCAAACAATTGACCCTGTCGCTCTCTGCCTCAGCGGCCGTGGTGGTGGAGGCGGACCAGGACCAGATGACGCAGGTCCTGCTCAACCTGCTCATGAACGCCATCCAGATTCTGCCCAAGGGGGGCAGCATCGCCCTCAGCTTATGGTCAGATGCGACACATGCCCATATTTCGGTGGCAGATGATGGGCCCGGAGTGCCCCCTGCACAACAAGCCCATCTGTTTGAAGCCTTTTTTACGCAACGCGCGGGCGGCGTCGGGCTGGGCCTGGCGGTGGTCAAACAAATCATGGAGACCCACGGTGGTACAATCCAATACTCAACCAGCCCCTGGCATGGGGCGCAGTTTAACCTGACCTTGCCACTCGCAAACCCCTGATTATGTCCAGTCCACAACACACCATTTTAGCCGTTGACGATGAACCCCATATGCGCAGGCTGCTCGAAATCAGCTTGCGGCAAGCCGGCTACAAAGCGCTTTCGGCAGGCAACGGCCGCGAAGCGCTCGAGCTTGTCCAGCAACAGCAGATTGACTTGGTCGTGAGCGACCTGCATATGCCGGGCATGAGCGGCTTGCAGTTGCTTGAGGCCTTGCGCAAGCAGTTTGAGCACCTGCCATTCATCATGGTCACCGCCCAGGGCGAAATCAAAACCGCCGTCGAAGCCATGAAGCTGGGCGCCAGTGATTATATTTTGCGTCCGTTTGAGCTCGAAACATTGGAAATCGCGATTCAGAAGGCACTGGCAATCAACCGGATTCAACTGGAAAACTCGTTTTTCAAGGAGAGCAGACAACCCACGGTCACCGGCCTCATCGGCGATAGCGTGCCCATGCAGTCGCTCAAACAAATGATCCAGCAAGTGGCGCCGGAAAGAGCCACCGTGTTTATTGTCGGTGAAACCGGTACCGGCAAAGAACTGGTCGCTAAAGCCCTGCATGATGCTTCGCCCAGAAAAACCGAATTGTTTGTTGCAGTGAACTGCGCAGCGATCCCGGCAGACATTCTTGAGTCAGAGTTATTTGGTCATGAAAAAGGCGCATTTACCGGGGCGGTGAAAGAGCGCGTTGGCAAGTTTGAGCTGGCCAATGGCGGCACGCTGTTTCTGGATGAGATCACCGAAATGCCGATTCAACTGCAGTCGAAACTGCTGCGCGTATTGCAGGAGAATGTGGTGGAAAAACTGGGCGGCAACCGCCAAATCGCGCTTGATGTGCGCGTGGTGGCGGCGACCAACCGCGACCCCATGCAAGCCGTCAAAGAAGGCAAACTGCGCGAGGATTTGTATTACCGGCTCAACGTGATTCAACTGCAAGTGCCGCCATTGCGCGAGCGGGGGGAAGATGTCGGCTTGCTGGCAGCGTATTTTCTGGCTAAACGCCACGGCCAACTCAGCGAAAGCGCACGCCTGTGTTTGCATCAATATCGCTGGCCGGGCAATGTCCGTGAGCTGGAAAATATTCTGGAGCGCGCCGCGATTCTGGCAGGCAGCCAAACCATCCAGCCCCAGCACTTACCGGCGGACATTGCGCAATCGCCCGGCCTTGGCCCGGCTTCGTCCACCGCCAATCTAGACACGTCCGCGACACCGGTAGAAAATGACCTCTCGATTCCGCGTGCCACGGAAGCCATTGAACGCCGCTTAATTCTCAAGGCACTTGAAGCCTGCCAGGGCAACAAAACCAAAGCCGCCAAGCAGTTAGAGATTAGCGAGCGCTCACTGTGGAACAAACTGAACCAGTACGGCCTGCGTTAATCGGCCATCCTCAACCCTGAGCGGTCCACAAGTAGGCATCCATGGCCAGAATGCCATAGGTGGTTTCGGGCGTGTAGCGTTGCGCGGCGCCAAACACCGTTCCAAGTGCCGTGCCTGACACACTGCCTGCGGCGACGAATAGCGGCATCAAATGATCTTCGGTGGCATGCGCTTGCCGTGCCCAGGCACATTCATTGCGGTAATTGCACAGCGAGTCCCATTGCTGTTGCGCGATGCGTGCCGCCATCCAGTCGGCAAATGCATCTACATAAGTCAACGGCAGTGCATTGCGATCTGCGCTAAAAAAATCCGACAAATTATGCGTGATGGCGCCGGAGGCGAGGATCAGGATATTTTGCGCATGCAGCGCTTGCAAGGCCTGACCCAGCGCAAACTGGGCAGCAGGCGAGCTGCGACTCTGGATTGAAAGCTGCGTCACCGGAATATCGGCTTGCGGATACATGAGCATCAAAGGCACCCAGGCGCCGTGATCCAGCCCCCGGTCAGGATGCGCTTGTACAGGTAAATCATGCGCCTGCAGCAAAGCGAGCACTTGCTCCGCCAACCAAGGCGCGCCAGGTGCCGGATAGGTTTGTGTATACATGGCCGGGGGAAAGCCCGCAAAGTCATGCATGGTCTCTGGCTGGCTAGCCAGGCTCACAGTTGGCACACGCGTATCCCAATGCGCAGACACCACCAGGATCGCCTCAGGCCGGGGCAAACTGGCAGCAAGCGCGGCCAGCATTTGCCCGGTCAGGCCCGGCGCTAACGCCAGCGATGGCGCGCCATGCGAAACAAACAAAGTACTCATATCAGCTTTGGCTGCAACCTAGCGGCGACGATGATCAACACTCAACGCCCCTGGCCCGAATGCAACAACCATCAACAAGCCACCGACGATGGTCAGATTTTTCAAAAACATGATCTGCTGGATTTGGTCTGCCATATTGTTGTGAAACATGAACGCGGTTGCCACGGTAAATACGGCAATCCCCGCTGAGGCCAGACGGGTTTGATAGCCAACCAGCAAGGCGATGCCCAGTACCAGTTCGACAAACAAGGCAATCGCATAAGCCACTTCAGGCATAGGCGCGCCGACACTTTGAATATAGCCGATGGTTCCAGCGGGATTAGCAGCTTTGCTCAAGCCACTGATGATAAAAATATGTGACAACAAAATACGGCCGGTCACACTGGCGGCGGATTGCAAAACATTCATGGGTAGGCTCCTAAAAGCGTGAGCAGGGGAATCTGCCAGCACGCATCTGATTAAAAAAGTCGGGTTCATCCGGCTCACTGACAAAACGCATTGTATGCCCGCGCCATAAAAATGATAATTACCCTATAATGCGTAAAACTGTCTCATTAAAGTTGACAATAGATGACCTCTTTTGAAGATTTGCATTTCTTTGTCGAAGTGGTGAAGCATGGCAATTTCACCACCGCGGCGCAATCGCTGGGGATTTCCAAACAGCTGGTGAGCCGGCGCATTATTGCGCTGGAAGCGAGATTGGGCATGCGACTGCTGCAACGCACCACCCGCAAACTGTCTGCCACCGAAACCGGCAAAGTGTTTTTTCAGCGGGCGCAAACAATTCTGCAAGCACTGCATGAAGCGGAGCTGGAGGTCAGTAACCGCTCAGGCGATCTGCGCGGCCTGCTGAAAATTTCCGTGCCCCTGTCTTACGCCAGCTTGCGCCTGGCGCCTGCTTTAACCGCATTCATGCAGCAACACCCGCAACTGGAAATCTGGCTGGATGCCGATAACCGGCATGTGGATATGGTCAGCGAAGGCTATGATATGGTGATACGCGTGACTGACCAGCCAGAGGAAGGCATGGTGGCACGCAAGCTGGAAGACGCCGCGATGTGCTATTGCTGCAGCCCGGCGTATATTGCACAGCATGGCATTCCGTCGACCCCGCAGGCGCTGGCCAAGCATATTTGCCTCACCCATCGCGCCAGCGAGTGGCAGTTTGTCGAGCATGACCAGATCCACCGCATTCCCATCCAGCCCAGGCTCAAGTCCAACCACGGCGAAGTCTTGCGTGATGCTGCCCTGGCCGGGCTCGGGATCACCGGGCTGCCCGCGTTTTATGTGGCAGCCGACCTGCAAGCAGGTCGCCTGGTAGAAGTGCTGGCCGACTACCGGCGGCCGCAGGGGGGTATTTACGCCATGTATCCTTATCACAAACAGGTCTCAGCCAACACGCTGGCCTTGATTGAGTATTTGCGTCAATGGCTGCAAGCACCCCCTGTGGGAACAGCGGTCACTGCGGCAACATAATGCGCTTACCGCCATCCACACTGTAGCCGCCTGGACCAAATGCGATCACAATCAGCAAACCACCGACGATGGTCATGTTTTTAAGAAACATAATGACTTGCAGCGGGTCGGCCATATTGCTGTGAAACACCAGCGCAGTGACAAAGGTAAACAGCGCAATGCCAGCCGCAGCCAGCTGTGCACGAAACCCCAGCAGCAAGGCAAGACCCAAGCCAAGCTCAACCACCAGCGCTACTGCATAAGCCAGCTGCGGCATCGGCAAATGCGCACTTTCGATATAGGCCAGCGTGCCCGCAGGATCCAGCACCTTGCCCACGCCACTCACAATAAACACCAACGATAACAACACACGCCCCAACAAACTGATCCAACGTTGCCGTACATTCATCTTGATCGCTCCTTGTCATTATTTGGATTGCGCAAGCGTCGCCCGCCCCCATGATTCCACCGGCCAGTGCATTGCGGCAATCTTAACCCGCGACTCAGCTCAAAACCGAATACCGGTGTATCACATTTGTTACTCTGCACCATTCAGCACAGAATTACCAGCACCCATTGACATTAAATAATTACAGTGTTAACTTAACATTGTTACATTTAATTTCAGTGGTCAGCCATGCCCCCCAAGGTTAAGACAGAAGTCGAGAAGCAAGCGATCAGGATGCTGATCATGGATGCTGCGCGCGAACTGTTTATTCACCAGGGGATAGAAGCGGTCACCATGCGCGCGGTCGCCCAACGGGTAGGCTATACCGCCACCAGCCTCTATCTGTATTTCAGTGACAAAGAAGCCCTGATCCGGGCGGTGGTCGATGCCGACTTCCTCAAACTGGCGCAGGCACTCAAAAGCACCTTTGAAATCAGCGACCCCTTGCAGCGATTTTTGCAATTTGGCCAACACTACATCGAGTTTGCACTGAAGTATCCCAATCACTACCGCATGATGTTCATGACGCCTCATCCGCCTTTGGCACCGGAACTGTCCAGCATCGAGCGTCACAACCCGGAGCAGGATGCTTACGCGCAGCTGATTGAAGTGGTGACCAGCGCCTGGCAGGCAGGCATCTTCCGGCCGACACTGACTGACCCTGTGCTGATTGCGCAGACGGTATGGTCCGCCATGCATGGTCTCTGCGCCTTACAAATCAATATGTGCCATGACACCTGGGTCAACTGGCGGCCTCTAGAATCGCGCATGCAGGCCATGGTACAGATGTGGACGAATGGTTTTTTGAAAGCCCCTACCCATGAATAACGCTCGCCTTTATTTATACAGCCTGGCCCTCATGACCGTATTGAGCGGCTGCCAACCTGAGACAGAGGCGCCAGCTGCGCCGCGCCCGGTGTGGGTGATGACCATCGCAGACAGCGCAGTCGCAACCACCGCCCGCTACACCGGCGAAGTGAAGTCGCGCTATGAGTCGAATATTGGCTTCAGAATTAGCGGCAAAATCATTACGCGTGCCGTCAATGTCGGTGAGCTGGTTAAAAAAGGGCAACTCATTGCGCAACTGGATCCAAGCGATACCCGTTTGAATGCCCAATCTGCCAGCGCCGAAGTGCAAACCGCACAGGCCAACCTGGCGCTGGCGCAAACTGAGCTGGCCAGACGCCAGCAACTTTACCGCCAGCAATTCATTTCAAAATCGGCCCTGGACAGCTACGAGACACAAGTGAAAACCAGTGCAGCGCGGCTAGAGCAGGCCAAATCGCAAGCCGTAGTCAGCCAGCATCAAACAGGCTACACCCAACTACTGGCAGACCGTAGCGGTGCCATCGGCATGATACAGGCCGAGCCGGGACAAGTGGTGGCCGCCGGACAAACCATTGCCCGGATTTACGACTTGCAAACGCTGGAAATCCAGATTGCCGTCCCCGAAACCGTGATTGATACCCTGCACCCCGGTGATCAGGCCAGCGTAACGCTGCAGGGCCTGCCCCACGCCTATCAGGGCCGTATTCGCGAAATTGCGCCAGCAGCCAATAGCCAGACCCACGCCTTCGATCTGCGCATCCAGTTGCTGGATGCCGATGCCAAAATCAAACTGGGCATGACCGCAGACGTGCGCTTTTTATCAGGTGCAGCCAGACAAACTATCTTGGTCCCGAGCACGGCGGTCACCCAATTTGCCGACCACCCCAGCGTCTGGGTGATCGATGCGCAACAGCAGGCGCATCGGCGCGCAGTGACCACCGGCAACGTCACTGAAGCGGGCGTAGAAATCACCTCAGGCTTGCAAGCCAACGAGACCATTGCCACCATCGGCGTGCATACCCTGACAGAGGGCATGCGCGTGCAGGCCGTCACCCCTGGCCCGGAGGTATTGCGCTAATGAGCGAACACACCACACCAGCGCATAAAGCCACCGGCCCCTCGCTGTCGCAGCGCTTCAACCTCTCGACCTGGGCCCTCAAAAACCAGGCCCTGGTGCTGTATTTCATTTTGCTGACCTTGCTCGCCGGCAGCTTTGCCTATACCCACCTCGGGCAATCTGAAGACCCGCCCTTTACCTTTAAAGTCATGCTGGTGCGCGCCAGCTGGCCGGGCGCCTCTGCGCAAGAGGTTGAGCAGCAGATCACAGATAAAATTGAAGAAAAACTGCAAGAAATCCCCTCCATCGATTACACCAGCAGCTATTCACGCCCGGGTGAGTCGGTGGTGTTTATTGTCATTCGCGATAATACCTTCTCCGAAAAAATCCCCGAGCTCTGGTATCAGGTACGCAAAAAAATTGGCGACATCCGCCACACCTTTCCACGCGACCTGCAAAGCCTGACCTTTAACGATGAGTTCAGCGACGTCTATGGCAGCATGTATGCCATCACCGCCGACGGCCTCAACCCGCAACAACTGAAAAGACAAGCCGAATGGGTAAGAGCGCGTCTGCTCAAACTACCCGATGTGGAAAAAGTTGATTTGTTTGGTGAGCAACCACAAAAAATCATCATCGAAATTTCCAATCAAAAACTCACTTCCCTGGGCATCACGCCGGCACAACTGGTGCAAATCCTGCAACAGCAAAACAGTGTCGTTGGTGCTGGGACCTTTGATGCAGGCCCGGAAAGAATCCGCCTGGATGTCAGTGGTCGCTTGCAAACACTGGAGAATTTACGCCAGTTTCCGATTCGGGCAGGGAATCAGAACCTGAGGCTGGGCGAGATTGCCACCATTAAACGCGGCTATGCCAATCCGCCGGCAGAGCGCATTCACTTCAACGGCACGCCCACCTTGCTGATCGGGGTCAGCATGCAGGCCGGCGGGGACGTCATTGCCTTGGGCAAGGCCATGCAAAGCACCATACGCAGCGTGCAAACACAATTACCGGTCGGCGTGCAATTGCATCTGGTCACCTCGCAGCCCGAGATCGTGCAACACTCGGTGCATGATTTTGTCCGCTCCCTCATTGAAGCCTTGCTGATTGTGCTGGCGGTGAGCCTGCTCTCCCTGGGCTGGCGGACCGGCATTGTGGTCGCCGTCGCCATCCCGATTGTGCTGGCCGGGACATTTCTGCTCATGGACTGGTTTCAGATTGGCCTGCACAAAATTTCGCTGGGCGCTCTGATTTTAGCGCTAGGCTTGCTGGTCGATGATGCGATTATTGCGGTCGAAATGATGGCGGCCAAAATGGAACAAGGCTGGGAGCGTATGCAAGCCGCTTCGTTTGCCTTCACCTCTACCGCCATGCCCATGCTGACCGGCACGCTGGTTACAGTGGCAGGCTTTCTGCCGATTGCCACCGCTGTCTCCTCAACCGGCGAATATACCCGCTCCATCTTCCAGGTCTCGGCCATTGCACTGAGTCTATCCTGGATTGCCGCGGTGATTGTCGTGCCCTTTTTAGGCTATCACTTGCTGCCAGATGCCGCCGCACATGCCCAACCTTCACTCTGGCGCCGGCTCAAGTATAAATTAGGCTTTAAAAGCGATGATCAAGAAGCGAGCGCTCACAATGAAGAGACACTGTATGCCACGCCGTTTTACCAGCGCCTGCAAGGTACGGTCAGCTGGTGTGTCCAGCACAAGGGCCTGGTGATTCTGGCAACCATCGCCTTGTTTGTGGTTGCCATGCTGAGTTTTGGCAAAGTACAGCAACAGTTTTTCCCCGACTCGACCCGCCTCGAAATTGTGGTCGATTTGCGTCTGGCCGAGAATGCCAGCGACCAGTCCACCGAAGCGGCCGTGACCAAACTCGAGCGCTGGCTCAACGATTGGCAAGCAAAACATGGCAAGGTGGAGAATGTCGTGTCCTACCTTGGCTCAGGTGCACCCCGCTACTACTTGCCGCTAGACGTGCAATTGCCACACCGCGCCTTTGCCCAACTGGTGATTTTGACTAAAGACCTGCAACAGCGTGAAGCCTTGCGCACAGATCTGCTGAACTTGTTTCAACACGATTTTCCACAACTCCGCGCCTCGGTATTGCGGCTGGAAAATGGGCCGCCGGTCGGCTTTCCGGTGCAGTTCCGCGTCGACGGCAAAAACCTGAAAGCGATCCGTGAGGTGGCGCACCAGATTGCAGACGCGATGCGCGCCAACCCGCACCTGATCAATGTGCAATTGGGCTGGGAAGAACCGAGCAAAGTGATCCACATTGAGGTGGACCAGCACAAGGCGCGCCTGCTCGGCATCCATTCGCCAGACATCGCGCAGTTACTCAACACGCAGTATTACGAACAGGTGGTCAGCGAGTTCAGGGAGGCGAATGAGCGCATAGACCTGGTCATGCGTAGTCCGGTCGATGAGCATGCGCAACTGTCGCAAATCGGCCAATTAACGGTATTAAGCCAGAATGGCGAGCGCGTGCCGCTGGCGCAAGTGGCCACCATTGAATATGGCTTTGAAGAAGGCGTGATCTGGCGTCGCAACCGCGTGCCTTCGCTCACGGTGCGTGCGCATTTGCGCGGCAAAATGCAGGCGCCGGTGGTCTCCGGCCAGGTGCAACAAGCCATTGCACCGATTTTGCAGCACTTGCCGGCAGGCGTCACCGTAGAAACCGGTGGCGCGATTGAAGAGTCCGCCAAAGGCGCCAGCTCGGTGGTCAAAGGCGTCCCGCTGTTTTTAGCCGCTGTATTCACGTTGCTGATGCTGCAACTGCGCAGCTTGGCTAATGTCTTTCTGGTGGTATTGACCGCGCCCTTGGGCATGATAGGCATTAGCTTTGCCCTGCTGATTTTTAATATGCCGTTTGGCTTTGTCGCCATGCTGGGCAGCATTGCGCTCTCCGGCATGATCATGCGTAACTCGGTCATTCTGGTCGACCAGATCAATCAGGACATTGCCGAGGGCGCCTCGCTCGAGCAAGCGGTAGTGCAATCGACCGTGCGCCGCTTCCGGCCGATTGTACTCACGGCCGCTGCAGCCATTCTGGCCATGATTCCGCTGACGCGTAGCGTGTTCTTCGGGCCGATGGCAGTCGCGATTATGGGCGGGCTGGCCGCCGCCACCTTGCTGACCATTTTGTTTGTGCCGGCACTATACGCGTTCTGGGCCCGTTTGACCGACAGAACCATGCAATCATGGCGCAATCAATGATAGGACGCTGCTATGCATGCAAATGGCTCAGCCAGACAAGGCGCGATTAAAAAATTTCGACGCCGCATAGATTGAATAGGTAAGGTGCAATTTTTTATGCGCAACGCAGTATCGCAACGAAAGTTGAATGAATAGAAGTGCCCTATAATGTTTTTTCTCTTTAACCGGATAGTGGGATTCAAAAATGACAGACCAGGCAACCGCACGTTTTAACATGATTGAGCAACAAATCCGCACCTGGGAGGTGCTGGACCCGCAAGTATTGGCCACGCTGAGCAACACGCCGCGTGAAGCGTTTGTGCCAGACGCCTACCGTGGCCTGGCGTTTGCCGATATTGAAATCCCGCTGGACATGGGTCAGCACATGCTGAGCCCAAAAATCGAAGGGCGTTTTTTGCAAGCGCTGCAACTGCAAGCCAAAGACAAAGTGCTACTGGTCGGCGCTGGCAGCGGCCATCTGGCCGCACTGATGGCGCAACACTGTGCCCAAGTCACGGCGCTGGAGATCTTCCCCGAACTGTGCGCGCTGACCGCGAAAAATCTGGCCAAACAAGGCATCCAGAATGTACAGCTGATTGAGGCCGATGGTCACAATGGCTATGAAGCCAAAGCCCCTTATGACGCCATCGTGTTTACCGCCTCCAGCCCGGTGGAGCCCGAAGGCGTGCGATACCAGTTGAGCATTGGTGGCCGTATGCTCATCGTGCTGGGCAAAGCCCCGGTCATGCAGGCGACGCTGGTACAACGTCTGGCCGAGCACAGCTTCAAACAAGATGTACTGTTTGAAACCAGCCTGACTGAAATGCAAAACGCACCACAGGCTCTGGCCTTTACTTTTTAACACCTCATGTCTGTTTAATATCTATGCCTAGCCCTGTCTATTTGAGAGTAGTGATGCTGATTGCCAGCCTGTGGTGGTCGGCACACGCCAGTGCTGCCGCGCAAAGCCTGGTAGACGTGTATCAGGAAGCCCTCGCCAGTGATCCGGTGCTGGCCTCGGCGGGCAGTGCCAATCAGGCTGCGCAAGAAGTGATAGAACAGGCCAAAGCTGGCTACCGTCCTTCAGTGAATTTCACGGCGGGCGCGAATGCCAACCGCACCGATTTAAAAATCGTCGGTAGCCAGGCGCCCTTCCCCGGCGGGCGCAACAACTACGAAGCTTATCAGGCACAGCTACAAGCCAGACAACCGCTTTTCCGCAAAGAGGCCCTGGAGCGCATAGACCAAAGCAAGGTGCAGGTGAGCATCGCTGACAAGCAATATCACCTGGCACAACAAAACCTCATGTTACGCACCACGCAGGCCTATTTTGAGGTGCTGCTGGCGCAAGACCGCAACATGCTGATCACCGCGCAAAAAGAAGCCATTCAGCGCCAGTTGCAACAGGCCAAGGCCAATTTTGAGGTGGGCACCACCACCATTACCGACGTCAATGAAGCGCAAGCGCGCTATGACCTGATCGTGGCGCAAGAGCTGGCCGCACTCAATGACATTGATATTGCCAAACGCAGCCTGCAGGCGATCACTGGCAAATTGCCAGAACGCCTGGCCAGTGTGCGCGAAGATATCCAGATCAGCCCCAGCCTCAAGCCCATGCAAGAATGGCAAGCGGTCGCCCATGCCAGCAACCTGAATATCCAGATTCAGCAAGAAACGGTACAGGTGAATGAAAAAGATATTGAAATCGCGCGCGCCGGGCATTACCCCACCGTAGATGCCGTCGCCAACTATCAGGACAGCTACGCCAATGGCGGCCAGTACGGGTTTGGTGCCGATCTGAAAAGTGCCAGTATAGGCGTGGAAGTCTCTGTGCCGCTCTATCAAGGTGGGGCCGTGAATTCACGCGTGCGCCAGGCCGCCTACAATCGGCAAAAAGCTCTCGATGACTTACAAAACGTCATGCGCCAGACCACTCTGGAAACCCAACGTGCCTACCTCAACCTGAACACCAGCATCGCGCAGGTCAAAGCGCTTGAGCAAGCGCTCAAAAGCAGCCAAAGCCAGCTCGACTCCACCAAGCTCGGTTACGAAGTCGGCATACGCACCAGCGTAGATGTACTCAACGCCCAGCAGCAATATTACAGCGCCAACCGTGATTTATTGCAGGCCCGCTATAACTACCTGGTGAATATCATTCGCCTCAAAACCGCCAGCGGCATCGTCTCCGAAGCCGACCTGCAAGACATCGACCAACAACTAGCCAAGAGATAAGCCCATGAAGCCAGTCATTGCCACCACAGATGCCGTTTGGATGCTGATTGATATACAAACCCGGCTCTGTGACGCGATGCAACCTGAGCCCATGGCCGCCGTCATCAAAAACATTCAGCGCCTGATTCAAGGCGCCCAGCTCCTGAATATCCCGCTCTGGGTGACTGAACAATACCCGGAAAAACTCGGCGCAACCCTGCCCGCGCTGCAAACCCTCTTGCCCGACTACACCCCGCGCACCGCAAAACTCGCCTTCTCCGCCTGGCACGAGTCCAGCTTTCAGGAATCCTCTGTAAGCGTCGCCCCGCAAGTCGTGCTGTTCGGCCTGGAGACCCATATTTGCGTGCAACAAACCGCCCTAGATGCACTGGCCGCAGGCAAACAAGTGTTTATCGTGGAAGACGCCGTCATCTCACGAAATGAGGCCAACCGCAACAATGGCATCGAGAGAATGCGTAATGCCGGTTGCATCATCACCAATACAGAATCCATGCTGTTTGAGCCCATGCAAGGCGCGACGCATGCGCAGTTCAAGGCAGTCTCGGCACTGATTCGGTAAGACATCACCGCACTCATGTTTTATTGATTGGCAAAAACTCCCTCGTGCGGTAATCATCGCCCTTAATTACCGCAAAATATGCGGTAATTATTGACGCTCGCTCCACCCCATGTCATGATCACCGCATGACTAGCGGTGATCATCAAAAATATCTCTGGCAATCGGCAGACTGGCCGCACTGGACATTTGTGTCTGCAACCCTGATGCCGCTGTTATCGGAGGCCAACCTGGCGCGCGGCAAGTTACTGGGTGCCATCCAAACCTTGGGATTTACACTCGCCGAAGAAACCAGTTTGCGTACGCTCACCAACGACGTGGTTAAATCAAGCGAAATCGAAGGCGAACATCTGAGCAACGAAGTGGTGAGATCATCCCTTGCAAGAAAACTAGGGCTGAATATTGGTGGCCTGCTGCCATCGACTAGACAAGTCGATGGTGTCGTGGAAATGATACTAGATGCCACGCAAAATCACGTGCAACCACTGACGCATGCACGCCTGTTTGGCTGGCATGCCGCACTCTTTCCTAACGGTTATAGCGGTATGCATAAAATTACAACCGCAGCCTATAGAACCGACGCAGACGGCCCCATGCAGGTGGTCTCCGGCGGTATAGGGCACGAAACCGTACATTATGAAGCGCCACCTGCGAAAATCATCGCTGACGAAATGCAGTTGTTTTTAGACTGGTTTAACCAATCACCAGACACAGATCCATTGCTTAAAGCAGGACTGGCACATCTTTGGTTTGTCAGTTTGCATCCATTTGAAGATGGCAATGGCCGCATTGCCCGTGCCATAGGCGATATGGCTTTGGCAAAAGCCGACCAATCAACGCAACGTTTTTATAGTTTATCCACGCAGATACAACTGGAGCGCGAAGACTATTATTTGCAACTGGAAATGGCACAAAAAGGCACCATGGACATTACAAACTGGCTGCACTGGTTTTTAAGCTGCCTGCTTCGTGCTATACAACAGGCCAATCAAGACCTCAAAGGTGTCGTCTATTTAACACAAGTCAGCCAACGCAGTCCCAACGGCGCGCTGAATGAGCGGCAAATCAAAATGCTTGATAAGCTCATGCACAATTTTGAAGGCCACCTCACCACTGGCAAATGGGCAACTTTGACCAAATGTTCAACTGACACCGCTTTACGCGACATTACCGAACTGGTTTCCATAGGGGTGCTGGCCAAAGCGGGTGAATCTAAACGGGCAGCGCACTATGTGTTGACCTGGGAATAAGCATTTGCAAACGAGGTTATTAATGAATCAAATCGAATGGAATGACTTCACCAAGGTTGAGTTACGCGTTGGCCGCGTGATTTCTGCGGAGGTATTTGCAGAAGCGCGCAAGCCAGCCTACAAACTACAAATCGACTTTGGCCCCGAGATCGGCATGCGTAAATCCAGCGCCCAGATTACAGCGCACTACACGCCGGAAAGCCTAGTTGGCAAACTCGTAGTCGCCGTGGTGAATTTCCGCCCAAACAGATTGGGCCATTGATGTCTGAGTGTCTGGTGACGGGTTTTCATGATGCAGAAGGAAGAGTGACTTTATGTGTGCCTGAACATGAGGTTCCGCTGGGGACAAAACTGCTATAAATATTTACAACTAATTAATATACACTGATCCCAGTATTCCTTAGCAGGCCACCTACAACCATTGATAATAAAGGGTAAAGATAAATCCCAATAATATGGAAAGAATTCTGGACTTTAATAATCGAGAAGTGGCTATCCTTCTATGGATGGCTATTTTTTTGGCCTTTTGTCTTACTAAGAGAAATATCAAAGATAGTTTTTCAGATATTTTGAAGGCGTTCAAGCCTGTATCGATATGGGGGCCACTCATCATCGGCGCTTTCTGGATATCGTTACTCATTTTGATTCTACACAGATTCAAATTTTGGGAATGGAGCAATTTAAAAACAACTGTCCTTTGGACTTTGACTTTTGCTTTCTACTCAATGTTTCAGGCAATTAAAATTGAGTTTGATTACAAATACCGTAAGCAATTAACTGTTGAGAGTTTCGGAATTGCAGCCATATTGATGTTCATTGGTAGTGTATACACATTACCATTATGGGCCGAATTTATAATCTTCCCCATTGCAGTTGCTCTCACTTGGATGCAAGCAATTTCTGCTAGAGAATCCAATTTTGCAAGTGCAAATAAACTCATATCCTACCTATTGAACACACTTGGATTCAGTTATGTCTCGTTCTGGGGCTATAGTATGTATCGGAATCCTGAACGGCTTTTTACTTTAGCTAATTTTGAAGACTTTCTCTTGCCTGTCATTCTGACTGTTTGGTATTTACCATATCTTTATTTGTGGAAATTAGTCATGGTGTACGAGCTGCTGTTCGTGGCATTACAAAGGAATATTAAAGCAAATACTGAGTTACTTAGATTCACCAAGCTAATGACCGTGTGGAAATTGAAGTGGAGTTTTAAAGCTATTGATCAATTCAAAAGACGAATCGCAACGCGCACATTGTCGGATAGGTACGAAGTTGTCAAACAGTTGGATTGGGTAAAGCTATTGGCGGTAAAGGATAAATACATTACTGAAAATACACCATTAGGATGGGCACCTAGGAATGCAATGCGGTTTTTGGCCCTGGATGATTTAGAAATCAAAAGTTACTCTGAAACGTTTGATAATGATTGGCATGGATCCGCTTTTAAAAAGCTGAAATCCGAGACTTTGTTTAGTAGCTTCAATTATTACATCGAAGGTAAAGAGACTCAGGTGAAAAGTCTAAAGCTTGTAATGAGCATATGGGGATGTGAAAACATTCCGGATTCAGAAGTTGAGTTTCTTGATGTTGGCGCAAGATTAATGTCTTTTGCATCAAATGCACTTCCCATTAAGTTCATGGATAGACTGAGTAAGTTCGAAGACTTTGAAGGGTGCTATGAATTCATTTTTTACAAATTCTCTATTAAACAATGGGAAGGCCCTAAACATACTATTTTTGATTACAAACTAGAGCTACACATCACCGAGCCTGTTAAGGATTGATTGAATGACAGGAATAGATTTGAAGAGTCTAATTTTGAATGGTTTTGAAAAACAAGATCCAGAAATGCATTCCAAAATCATCAACTTTCAGAATTTTTTTAAATTATCTGAAATTACAGATGAGCGGTATAGCATTACCTTCTTGCTCGATTTTTTCTTTAAGTTTAATAGCAATCAGATAAATCCTTGGGCTTTATTAAATGAGATCAAGTTCCTGGAAGGTAGAGAGCTTCTGACAAGAACCAAAGCGGCTACAAAATTCAAAAGGCCTCCCTTAAAAGGGCTTTGGCATAAGCATTATTACGATGGCAGCATAAATATGCTGACTAATAATCTATCGAATGCTATCAAGAAGTATCAGTTGCCTTATTTTCAACAAATGATTGATGAAGCAAAAGCGGCTGGAGAAGAGCGATTCGTTCAGATCGCTGATATCCCACATATTGTTAATGATGCTGTTAGCGGCAACTTACAACGCAGAAGAGATGCCGGAAAAATCACTGGTGAGTGGATTATTTATGCAATTCATGACGGAAAAAATTACTACTTGGGCTTGTGCGAACACTCTGACCCTCAGGAAGAAATTCGCAGGAAAATCGATATGACTTGCGTACTAGAGTTTCCATTTCTAGAGGAAATACTCCTTTAACCAATACCCGATTTATCAGCGTATTTCTGAAGAGCCTTGGTTTAGAATTTCGAACAGAAATGTTCAGCGAGTTTGTGTAGAAGAGCCTTTAACCAAAGTTAGTCCACGTGAGCCACGCAATATCACCTCGGAATAATGTGCACTTTCGCATGCGTCACGCCTGTCTGTGACGAAATCGCATTGACACAAGCGTCCACCTCACCAATCTTCCCTTTCAGAATCACCGTCTCCATGCAGTTATCATGATCCAAATGCACATGCTGGGCAGTAATAATCACGTCATGGTGGTCGTGTTGTAGTTGATTTACCCGGCTGGCGAGCTGGCGTTCGTGATGGTCATACACATAACTGAGCGAGGCAACGCACTCGGCCTGCGCGTGATCCGCATCTTCAATCACAGCTTCATCGAGTGCTTTACGGACGAGGTCACGAAAAGCTTCTGAGCGGTTTACGTAGGCTCGAACGGCGACCAGTTGGTCAAAGGCGTCGGCCAGGTCATCTTCCACCGAAATTGTAATGCGTCGCATAGATCATGTTCCTCAGTTAGAACTGATAGGTGAGTGTCAGCCGTGCAGCCCTTGGCTCTACGGGGTGAAAGTGAATATCGCTGACCGGAGCCGCCTCGCCTTTGAGTTGTGATTCGTAGTAGTAGTCGATATCACTGGCTTTGCGGTTAAACAGGTTAAATATATCTAACGTCATGGTGGTTTTCGGGTTAAAGCGGTAACCGACGCGGGCATAGGTGAGCAAGGTTGAGTTTGACTGGACGGTATTATCTGCCACCAGTGGCCGTGGGCCAAAGTAGCGGAGTTGCACGGCGCCAAACCAGTGGCCCCATTGGGTTACGGTGGCGCCTAGCGAGGCCACTTTATTGATGGATCCGGGAATAAAGTGACCTGTGTCACTGGGGTCTTGTTGGGTAAAGCGTGCTTTGGAGAGGGCAATATCCATATCCAGCAGTAACCAGTCATTGACCACATAATGGTTGTTCCACTCCACGCCATAGCGACGGCTGGCCAGGCTGGGTTCGGTTTCACCAGCGTCGCCGACAAAGACCAGCTCAGAATCAATATCGAGTTGCCACACCGCCAGCGAGCTTTGCAAGCCGGACATCCATTCGCTGCGGATGCCTACTTCACTGCCACGGGTGCAGACCAGGGGCGTGACGGGAGAGGCAGGGTTGCCATCGGGCAAGCGGGTTTGTGTGGTGCCGCGGGCATCGTTACTGTGAAAGCCCTTGCCGAGATTATAGAAAAACTCGGTATGGGCCCACGGCCCGAAAATCACAGAGAATTTTGGCGAGACGATGCCATCACTGACACGGCCTGAATTACCCTGAAGTGAGCTGTTCACGTCGAACTGGTAACGGTCATAACGCAGGCCTGCGATGGTACGCAGTTTGTCGTGCCACCAGACGGTGTTTTCGGCATAGAGGCCCGCGCTGCTTTCTTCTACTTTGTCTGAGCGGATCAGCGACAAGCGCTGTTTTTGTGCCGTGTTGTATAGCGCAACCGGTGACAGTTTGTCGTAGCGCGTCTGCAGCCCCAGCTTGTTTTCGATGGGCAGGCCAGCAAGCTCGCCGAGCCAGGTCTTGCTGAGATGAGCCCCCAGCATGGTGCGTTTTTCACTTTGGTTAAACTGGTCGCCATTGACCGGATCATTGAGAAAGTAGGTGAAATTGCTATATAAATCGAGCGCGGAGCGCACGGCATAGGCGTTGATTTGCCAGCCGCCCTGCGCGTCACGGTGCTGCTTGCTAAACGACAGGCTGTAGCGCGATGCATCGCCACCATCGGTCGGGTCTATCGCATCAAAACGGCTGATCTGCCCGGCGCGGACGGCGCGCAACGGGATCTGGTCGGTGCTGTTCCAGCGGTTGTGATAAGCCATGGCGGTCAAGCTCATGTTGTCGTGCGCATCCCCTGTACTAAACCGCAGGACGCCATTGTATTTTTTGACGCCTTCGGCCACTTGCCAGGGGCCGTCATAGCGATTGAGTTCCAGCGCATAGAGGAGCTGGCCGTTGTGCATGGCCTGCGAATCTGCCACCAGCATACGTTGATAGTCGTAACTGCCCAGCATGAGACTGGCGATGCCTTGCGGCAGTCGATTGACCAGGTGCAAGTGCGCAGCACCGGCAGAGGAAAAATCCCCCTCCTCTGCTGAGTAAGTGCCTTTTTTATAGTGGATATGGCTGACCAGCTCGGGGATCAGGAAATTCAAATCGGTGTAGCCTTGGCCATGTGCATGGGTGCGCATATTGACTGGCATCTCGTCCACATAGGTGGCAAAGTCGGTGCCGTGATCAAGGTTAAAGCCGCGCAAAAAATACTGGTTGGCCTTGCCACTGCCGCTATGCTGGGTAACGATCATGCCGGGGACAAATTCGAGCAGCTCGCCCACCCTTGAAATGGGCCGGTTTTGAATCAGGCTGGCATTCACGCGCCCTTCACTGGCGGCATCAGACGAACCGACCGCGTTGTCATAATGCGCACGCACGGGCACGTCATCGAGCGTGAGCGCCTCACTGGCGACAGTCAACCGGGATAACAGTACCGCAACCAGGCCGACACTTAGCCGTATGATCTTTTTGTTATTTTTCATACGGCGGCATTATGCGCGAAAGCAAGGTGACACCCTATAAGTAAATTAACGCAAGACGCGGTGCGCTGACGCCAATAAAAAAGCCCGCTGGCGCGGGCTTTTTTAGATCAGAGCGGGCAACTTATTCAGCTGCTGGCGCTTCTTCTCTTGCTGGTGGATCGATCAGGGCTTTCATGCTCAAACGCACTTTGCCTTTGTCGTCCAACTCAACCACTTTCACTTTCACAATGTCACCCTCTTTGAGGTAATCGCTGACCGCTTTCACGCGCTCGTGAGCAATTTGTGAAATGTGTACCAGACCATCTTTACCTGGCATCAAGGTCACCACTGCACCGAAGTCCAGAATCTTGACCACTGGGCCTTCGTAGATCTGGCCGACTTCGACTTCAGCGGTGATCTGCGCGATACGGCGTTGGGCTTCAGCGCCTTCGTCCGCATTGGTACAAGCGATCTTCACGGTACCGTCATCTTCGATGTCGATGCTGGTGTTGGTTTCTTTGGTCAGTGCCTGAATCACAGCGCCACCTTTACCGATCACATCACGGATTTTGTCCGGATTGATCTTCATGGTGATGATACGTGGGGCAAACTGTGACATTTCGGTATTTACGCCAGACACGGCTTGTTTCATCAGGCCCAGAATATGCGCGCGGCCTTCTTTGGCTTGTGCCAGGGCCACTTGCATGATCTGTGCCGTAATACCAGTGATCTTGATGTCCATTTGCAGGGCAGTCACGCCTTTGTCGGTACCAGCCACTTTAAAGTCCATGTCACCCAGGTGATCTTCGTCACCCAGAATGTCGGTCAGCACCGCAACGCGGTTGCCTTCCTTGATCAGGCCCATGGCCACACCTGCCACGTGAGCAGTCAATGGCACGCCGGCGTCCAGCATGGAGAGGCAGCCACCACAAACAGACGCCATGGAGCTGGAACCGTTAGACTCAGTGATCTCGGACACGACACGCAGGGTGTAGTCGAAGTCTTCTTTCTTAGGCAATACGGCTTTCAATGCGCGCTTAGCCAGGTTACCGTGGCCGATTTCGCGGCGTTTTGGTGAACCGACACGGCCCGTTTCGCCAGTGGCGAACGGAGGCATGTTGTAGTGCAGCATGAAGTTTTCGTAGTATTCGCCAGCCAGCGCGTCAATGATTTGCTCATCTTTGCCTGTACCCAAGGTGGTCACTACCAATGCCTGTGTTTCACCACGGGTAAACAGGGCAGAACCGTGGGTGCGTGGCAATACGCCGGAACGGATGGTGATCGGGCGCACGGTACGTGTGTCACGGCCATCAATCCGTGGTTCACCATTCAAAATCTGGCTACGCACGGTTTTCGCTTCGAGCTTAAAGAACTCGTCTTTAATCTTGTTGGCTTCCAATGTTGAGGTTTCTTCAGTGATCAAGGTGCTCATGACGCGGGACTTGATTTCGTCCAGCTTGGCAGAGCGCTCACCTTTGGATTTGATTTTGAAGGCAGCGTTGATGTCTTCAGCCGCAATCGCTTCAATTTTTGCAATCAGCGCAGTGTCTGGCTCTGGTGGAGTCCAGTCCCAGGCATCTTTACCAGCTTCGGCAGCCAGTTCGTTGATCATTTTGATCACAGGTTGCATTTGCTCGTGACCGAACACAACCGCACCCAGCATCACGTCTTCTGGCAATTCTTTGGCTTCGGATTCCACCATCATCACAGCGGTTTCAGTCGCAGCCACGACCAAGTCCAGCGCGGACTCTTTCAGTTGTGTCGCCGTTGGGTTCAAGACGTATTCGCCATTGATATAACCCACTTTGACCGCCCCCATTGGGCCGTAGAACGGGATACCTGCCAGCGCAACCGCAGCAGACGCACCAATCATGGCCGGAATGTCAGCATCAATTTCCGGATCCAGGGACAACACGGTCGCCACAATCTGCACTTCGTTATAAAACGCATCCGGGAACAGTGGACGCATAGGACGGTCGATCAAACGTGCCGTCAGGGTTTCTTTTTCGCTTGGACGGCCTTCACGCTTGAAGTAGCCGCCTGGAATGCGGCCAGCCGCATAGGTTTTTTCCTGATAATCCACAGTCAATGGAAAGAAATCCTGACCTTCTTTGACTTCGGTTTTTGCAGTTGCAGCCACCAGTACTACTGTATCGCCATAGCTCACCATGACGGCGCCATCTGCCTGGCGTGCGACTTCCCCGGTTTCAATAGTCAGGGTATGCGCACCAAGCTGGAGGCTTTTTCTCGTAATTTCAAACATTGTTTTTCCTTTATCTACCATGGCTATTCACTACCTAATAGCCAATCTCAACAATGAAAACCAGACTGACAGTGCCGGCACTCCACGCATGTGCATAGCATTGTGCGCGACAACTGACGCCCGGTTTCCCGATTTGCGGTGACTTCCATCAGCACGCTTTTTGTACAAACCCTGCACAAAACGCACTCACAGAAGCCACCCCAGTTGGTGATATGAAAATCCCGAATATCAGCAATCTCAGGATTTTTAAAGCAAAAAAGCCGAGGCAGTCACCATGCCATCGGCTTTTATTTCGTTAAAAGTGAACTGGATTAAACGTCACTTTTAGCCAAATTATTTACGCAGGTTCAAGCGCTCGATCAGCGTTTGATAGCGGCTAACGTCTTTACCTTTGAGGTAGTCCAGCAAACGACGACGCTGGCTGACCAAAGCCAACAGACCACGACGGGAGTGGTTGTCTTTTTTGTTGGATTTAAAGTGCTCGGTCAGGTAGCTGATACGGTATGTCAACAAAGCCACTTGTACTTCTGGGCTCGCTGTATCGTTAGCACTGCGTTGAAAATCTTTAATGATTTTTGCGGATTGTTCTGCGGTAATCGCCATCTTTATTTTCCTTGAGTTAGCGTCAATATCGTCGCAGCCAGACAACCCATTTGCCTACCGCACCGACATTCAATTTACACGAAACGCGCATTATAGCGGCAAGCGCCAGCCTTGCATAGGTTTTTATCACATTAAGTTTCTGTTTTTATGAATTAATTTAAATATCGCAGCTCTTTGAAGGCTCTATAAAAAGTCATCATAAAAATCGGCAGTCGCTGGTACCGCCCCGCGAATGCCGCAAATGGAGGCGGCGAAACTGGCCGCGCGGGTCAGGATGGTGGGGCGTGACCAGCCCGCCAGCAAGCCGCGAATCACCACCGAGGTATAAGCATCGCCAGCACCTACACTATCGACAAATGCCGTGCTCAAGCGCACCGGCGGCACGCGAAAGCCCTGACCAAACCGGTCCAGCCAGAAACTGCCCTCTTCACCACAGGTGACAAACATTTCAGTCAAGCCACACACCATCAACAAGCGCCGGGCCAGCTCATTCACATCTGCCGCACCCGGCAGTCCAAGCAAATTACAGACTTCTGGCAACTCTTCATGATTGATTTTGAGAATATCGGCGGCCTGCAAGGCCATGCGTACGCTCTCCGCGTCATACCAGGGCGCACGCAGGTTGATGTCACACAGCACCGTGGCGGGCTGGCACAGCGCCAACCACTGCGCGGCAAGCGCCTGCATGGGTGCATGGCGCAAAGCCAGTGACCCGAAATACACCAGCCTCGGGGGATGTTTCAAGGTGAGCGCCTCGACAGGCGGCCATTGCAGGTCATCATAGGCCTGCTGATCCAGAATCTCGAAGCGATGACCATCGGGGCCCAGATGCACCTTGACTTGCCCGGTCGGCAAACGCTCAGAGTGCTGCACCCCTTCGGTAGGCAGGCCAGTCGCTTGCATTTCGGCCACAATACGTTCGCCCAGGGCATCCTGGCCGATGGCAGTGAGAAAGTGCACGGGCAAGCCAAATGCGTGACAGTGGCGGGCAACATTATAAGGTGCGCCGCCGATGACCGTTTGCTCGGGAAACACATCCCCCAGCACCTCACCCAAAATCATGATCGAATCTGACATCTGTTTATCCTGCCTTTAATAACCAACCAATTGCCATACACGCTGGCAACAACCAAAGAATTGAAATCCGCTTGCCGACCAACAACCACAGCGACAGCACCACCATGCTGGCAGCAGCGACATCTGGCGCATCGGGCCAGACCACGTGCCGGCTCAACGTGAGGGCCAGCGCCACCATGCCCGCGATCACCGCTGCACTGATGGCATGCAGCGGCGCAGTCCAACGCCATTGCTGGCGGGTACGCTCTATCCAGGGCGCCCCCAAAAACACCATGACAAAACTGGGCACAAACGTAAACCAGGTCACAATCGTCGCCCCGATCAACCCCGCCTGCCAATCAGGCAAGGCCAGCCCGGCCTGCCAGGCCGCAACAAAGCCAATATAGGTGACCACCATAATCAGCGGGCCCGGCGTACTTTCGCCCAAGGCCAGGCCATCCAGCATCTGCTCTGTTGTCAACCAGTGGTAATGCTGCACGCTGGCATCAAACACATAGGGCAAAACGGCATAGGCGCCGCCAAAAGTGAGAAACGCAGCCTGGCTAAAAAAAGCTGCCAGGCGGGTGAACAGATGTGACGGCCAATAATAAAGCACTAAGGCCGCAGCGACACCTAAACCACATAGCGCGCCCCAGATCAGCACTGCCGCTGTCCACCGACGCAAATCAGCCAGCCCGGCCAGCGCCGTGTTGTCATCAATCACACTTGGCGCCGTCTGCATGGCCCTTGCCGCTGCATGGCCAACTGACGTTTCGACCCACTGCGGCCAATATTGTTGCACAGCAACGCCCAACACCGCGGCCAGCAGAATAATCACCGGGAATGGCAGATGGGCCGTTTGCATGACCAAGGCCAGCAAAAACACGCCCCACAACCAGCGGGCGATCAGCACTTTTTTAGCCAGGCGCCAGGCGGCACAGCAGACCAGCGCGACTACCAGCGGCTTAACCCCATACAACAAAGCCGCGACGGCGGGCTGACTGCCCCACTGCATATACCCCCACGCCAGCGAGACCAGCAAGCCAAACGCGGGCAACACAAACAAACTGCCAGCCACAATGCCACCCCAGGCACCATGCAATAGCCAGCCCATATAGACCGCCATTTGCTGCGCCTCGGGGCCTGGCAACAGCATGCAATAGTTCAAGGCATGCAAAAATCTGGCCTCTGAAATCCAGCGCTTTTCTACCACCAGCGCCTGGTGCATCAGGGCAATTTGTGCCGCGGGCCCACCAACACTAATACAGCCCAGGCGCAACCAGTAGGCCCAAAATGCCTGTGCAGAAGGCTTCGCAGGCGCCTGCATTTCAGGCGGCGTCTCGACAATAGACATCAACCATTCCTTTTAAAACAGCGGCCTCAAATACCGCCTCGCAAGCATATCAGGATTTTTTTTAACTTTTGTGTGCATTCTTGGCGTTCTTTGCTATAATGCGCGTCTTGCGATTCGGGACACACCCAAATTGCTGTTGGCCAGATAGCTCAGTCGGTAGAGCAGAGGATTGAAAATCCTCGTGTCGGCAGTTCGATTCTGCCTCTGGCCACCACTCCTCCTGCCTTTCGGCACATTTCTTTTTCTGGGTTTGTTGATGTCATTAAAACACTTAACACCGGATGAATTACAGCCATTACTCAATGATCCCTCATTGTTGCTGATTGATATCCGCAATGATCACGAGCTTGTTTCCGGTACCTTGCCTGGTGCCATGCATTTGCCATTAGGACATCTGGCGACGATGTTTGATCAACTGCCGCAAGACAAAAAAATCGTGTTTTACTGCCGTAGCGGTGTACGCTCCATTTCTGCAGGTGAGTTTGCCTTGGCGCAAGGCTGCCACGATGTCTCGCATTTGGCGGGCGGCATTCTGGCTTGGGCTCAACACGGCTTGCCCATCGAGCCCGCTTAATTCAGAGACTCAGGATTGTTTATGCAATACGACAAAGAAGTAGATGCCCGCCACCTGAACTGCCCCCTGCCCATTTTGCGTTGCAAAAAGGCCCTGAACGAGCTGCAAGCAAGCCAGGTACTCAAAATCACGGCCACGGATCCTGGCTCAAAGAAAGATTTTGATGCCTTTTGCCGCCAAACCGGTCACACTCTGATCGAGATGCAAGAGGCAGAAGGTGTCTTTACCTTCTGGCTACGAAAGCGCAGCCAGTAAACCCCTCTCCCGCGGACTGACACTCAGCCACCAACCGCACCCACCATCCATTCATCCGCTTCAGCGCAAAAAAAGGGCTTCCGAAGAAGCCCTGTGAGGAACGACGTTAACCCGTGGGTTAACGTGGTCTGCATGCCGAAACAACGATTGCCGCACTGGCGACTCAGGGACTCAACCTGACTTGCAGTTTGCCGGCATGGCTTCCGACAATCTGCACACTCCAGACGCAATCATTGTTATCTAAAGATGATTTCGGCAGCTTTGCGCAAAACTTTAGGGTGCGCTCAAAAAAATTTAATAAAAAAGCCCGCCGATCAGGGCGGGCTTGTTCAATCAATTGAAACGCGATTGGAAATAAATTTATTTGGCGTTTTCCAGACTACCCATGGCTTTAGGGAAGGTCACCACGCCCCATGGCATATTTTTGACTTCAATCTGGTTCGTGACTTCAAGCTTATCTGCATCAATCACGAATACCGCATCAGACTTGCCGCAAGCCAACAGCACCTGCTTGTTGTCCGGGGTAAAACTAAAATGCCAGCACCGGTTACCGGTCGGCACTTCCTTGATTTTTTCAAAGGTCTTGGCATCAAACACTTGCAACAGTTTTGCCTTGTTGGTAGCCACAAAAATCCGCTCACCCTTGCTGTCGTAGGCTATGCCGTATGGGGTTTCAGCCGTGTCTACCGTGCGTACCACATTAAAGTCTTTGTCCATCACCATAAACTTGTTACCAAACTCCAGCGTGGCCAGATAGGTATTGCCATCCGGAGAGACTTTGATGCCGCGCGGACGATCTCCATATTGATGGGTGGGAATGGTTTTGACCAGATCGCCAGTTTCGATGTTGTGTACAGTGACGGTATTGTCAGCTTCGTTCGTAATCACCAGCTGTTTGCCATCGGCCGAAAACTCCAGGCCTTCGGTTTCTGGCCCGCCAGTAATTTCGCGGACTTTTTCACCTTTGGTCAGATCAACAATCGCAATCTTGGCTGGGACTTTTTCTTCATCGTCGTCATCGTCTTCTTCTGGCTTGCTGCCCGGCTTGGGTGGCGGACCAGCTTTAGAGCTAGGCTCGGACGAAACAAAAGCATAATTACCACTCACCCGCACAAACTCAGGGTTTTTGCCGACCTCAATCTGCTTGACGACTTCGCCTGTGGCGGTATCAATCACGGACACACTGCCATTTTCACGCGTCGCCACCACCAGTTGCTTGCCATCGTCTGTCAGCGCCAGGCCACGCGGGCCCTTGGCTTTCACATCCAGCATGCTGGTCACTTGCATGGTCGCCAAGTCAATCACGTCGACGCCGGCATCCTGGGTGGACACATAAGCCATCGTCTTACCAGAAGAACTTTCGCCAACAGCGCTCGTGGCCGCTGGCGTTTCCGGGGTTGGTGCGGACTCTTCTTGCTTGTTACAAGCGGTAACGCCAGCGAGCAAGGCCAGCAACCACACGCTGGTGCGCGCACGACGCGCCAATGATGAATTCAACATTTGCATTTATCTCCTGATTATTATTTAAGTCTCATCGCTCTAAAGTGCAGGCATTCCCTGCAAGAATCGTTCTCAGCCATCCAATCAGCGCCGTGGCTCGCATTCAGCTGACATCACCCACGGCACTGGCTGCAAACAACCACCATCATGGCTGCTATCAGCCTAAAAATAAACGATACGCCGGATTATGGCTCTCATCCCAGTACGGGTAACCCAATTGCTGTAAAAACTGGGTAAAGGCTAGCTGATCCTCGGGCGGTACCTGCATGCCCACCAATACCCGGCCAAAATCTGCCCCATGATTACGGTAGTGAAACAAACTGATGTTCCAGTTGTGACCCATGGATTCGAGAAAGTTCATTAAGGCGCCGGGTTTTTCAGGAAACTCGAAACGGTAAACCACCTCGTTTTGGACTTGTGGCGCATGCCCGCCCACCAGATGGCGCAAATGTAACTTGGCCATCTCGTTGTCGCTCAAATTAATGGTGGGCAAGCCAGCCGCCGCCAATTTGCTCGCGATAACATCGGCCTCGGTTGGGTGATGCACCGCCAACCCGACAAAAATATGCGCCTGCTCGGTGTCAGCAAAACGGTAATTGAATTCGGTAATATTGCGCTGCCCTAACAGGCGGCAAAAACGCTTAAACGCGCCGGGGGTCTCAGGAATGGTGACGGCAAAGACCGCCTCCCGGCGTTCCCCCAACTCCGCGCGCTCGGCAATAAAGCGCAAGCGGTCAAAGTTCATGTTGGCACCTGAAGCCACTGCGACCAGGGTTTTACCTTGACACTGTTCGCGTTGACTGTAGGCCTTCAAGCCAGCCACGGCCAGCGCCCCGGCCGGCTCAAGAATGCTGCGCGTATCCTCAAACACGTCTTTGATAGCGGCACAAATCGCATCGTTATCAACCACGATCATTTCATCGACATATTGCTGCACGAGCGCAAAGGTATGCTCGCCCACTTGCTTGACCGCAGCCCCATCTGCAAACAGGCCCACTTGTTCCAACATGACACGTTGGCCGAGCTTCAGCGATTCGGTCATGGCTTCGGCATCTTGTGCTTCGACGCCGATGACTTTGATTTCGGGGCGGACCGCTTTCAGATAGGCCGCCATGCCTGCCAGCAAGCCACCACCGCCGACGCAACAAAACACGGCTTCGATCGGCGCCGCATGATCCTGCACCAACTCCAGCGCAATCGTGCCCTGTCCGGCAATGACATCCGGATCGTCGTAAGGATGCACAAAGGTCAACCCTTCCCGTTGCTCGAGATCGAGCGCGTGCAAGTAGGCATCGGAGTAACTGTCGCCAAACAACACCACTTCGGCACCGCGTGCGCGCACCGCATTGACCTTGATCGCCGGCGTGGTGGTCGGCATCACAATGACGGCACGGCAGCCCATTTTCTGCGCACTCAAGGCCACGCCTTGCGCATGGTTTCCGGCACTGGCGCAAATCACGCCACGCTGCAAAGCCTCAGCCGAGAGGTTGGCCATTTTGTTATAGGCACCGCGCAGTTTGAATGAAAATACCGGCTGCATATCTTCGCGCTTGAGCAATACCCGGTTATTCAGTCGCGAGGACAAGTTGGGCAATTCATCGAGCGGCGTATGTCTGGCAACGGCATAGACTTGGGAGTGTTCGATTTTTTCGCGGTAATTGATGGTCATGAAATGCGTGGAGATTTTAAAACCGCAAGGTTGCAGTGTATGATAGAGAATTGTTTGTATTATAAAGAATTAATCAAGGATTGAAGCACATGGCGATGGATAAAGCACAACAAGACGCATTGAAACTCGAAGTGGCAAAAGCAGCAGTCAATTATGTCAAGGATGGGATTATTGGTGTGGGCACCGGCTCAACCGCTAACTTTTTTATCGACGAACTGGCCAAAGTCAAACATAAAATCACCGGCGCAGTCGCCAGCTCCGAAGCCACCGCGCAACGCCTGCGTAACCACGGTATCGAGGTCTTTGACTTGAACAGCGTCGACAGCATGGATATTTATGTGGATGGCGCCGATGAAATCACCGAGCACATGCATATGCTCAAAGGCGGCGGCGGTGCATTGACCCGTGAAAAGATCGTGGCAGCTGTGGCCAAATCTTTCATCTGTATCTGCGACGAAAGCAAATTTGTACCCGTATTGGGCAAGTTTCCCCTGCCAGTAGAAGTATTACCGATGGCTCGCAGCCATGTGGCACGTGAACTGGTAAAACTGGGTGGTCAACCCCAATTGCGTGACTTCACGACTGACAACGGCAACTTGATCCTTGATGTGCATGGCTTGAGCATTACCGACCCGATTGCAATGGAAGCCAAGATCAACCAGATCGTAGGGGTGGTGACTAACGGCTTGTTCGCAGCACGCCCGGCCAATGTGTTGCTGCTGGCCACGCCAAACGGCGTCAAAACTCTGACCAAGTAATTGCAACTTCTGCACACTGAAAATTATCATACAGTTGTCATATTGGGCTGGTAATCTGCACCGGCACAATAATTAGGAAAAATTTGTCATGCAATTTGAACACACCTCTAAGCAATATGATGTTGAACTGGAGTCCGTCCGGGCCAAGGTTCTGGAAATGGGCGGGGTCGTTGAGCAGCAAATCGTCAATGCACTGGAGTCGCTGACCAACGCGGATGTCAATCTAGCCAAAGACGTCATGGAGCGCGATGCGCGTGTCAACGCTTTAGAGGTTCAGGTGGATGAAGACTGCAGTCATATTATTGCGCGCAGACAACCTGCAGCACGTGATTTGCGCATGATCATGATGATGGTGAAAACCATCACGGATCTGGAGCGGATTGGTGATGAAGCCACTAAAATTGCACGGACTGCCCAGCGTATATACGAGCAAGACCGGATGTACAAACCACGGTTCAACGAGATCAAAACCATGGTTGGCATTGTGCGTGAAATGCTGCGTACAGCGCTGGATTCATTTGCACGCCTGGATGTCAGCCAGACCGTGGAAGTCGCCAGACAGGATGAGCAGGTGGATGAACAATTCCGCGCCGCCATGCGTCAGTTGATCACATTCATGCTCGAAGATCCGCGTACGATCTCGATGTCACTTGAAGTACTGTTTGTGGCAAAAGCCATTGAGCGCATTGGTGACCATGCGAAGAACATCTCGGAGTACGTGGTCTATATGGTCAAAGGCAAAGATATCCGTCATACCAGCCTGGAAGATATTCAGCGCGAGACGCAGTCGTAATAGACTGCAAATAAAAAGCACTCCGAGGAGTGCTTTTTATTTTTGTTGGCCGGGATACGGTTAAAGCCTCATCGCATTAACCATTTTCACTAGGCAGAAGGAGGCACATAGCCTGTGGCAACATCTGCGCCTTCGCCAAAAAAGTACTTTTCGGTTTGCTCGGATAGATATTTACGTGCACTCGGGTCCGCAAGGCTCAAGCGGTTTTCATTGACCAGCATGGTCTGCTGTTTTAACCAGCCTGCCCAAGCTTCTTTAGACACATGCATATAAATCTTTTTACCCAGTTCTCCCGGATAAGGCGGAAAATCCATGCCTTCGAGCTCTTTGCCCAGTTTCACACATTGCACCAATCTTGCCATGTTCGATCCTCACTACACTGCTAAAAGCGCTATCATAGCGCATGTTAAAATCTGATGTTCGCAATTTTAGAGATAAGCCATGCAAAACAACACCCCTTCAGGTCACCAGGAAAGTCCATTCAAAGGCAAAACCGGCCTCCGGCGCTTGGTTAATGCCTTTGGATACTCCATGGATGGCTTCAAAGCCGCTTACAAGCATGAAGATGCTTTCCGTCAGGAGGTCTGGCTCTCGCTGGTGCTGATTCCTCTGGCATTTTACCTGGAGTCTGAAGCCCTGCACCGCATCCTGATGGTTGGCAGTGTGTTGCTGGTCATGATTGTGGAGTTGCTGAATTCGGCGGTTGAAGCGGTGGTAGACCGCGTCTCGATTGAACGGCATGCACTGGCCAAGCGTGCCAAAGATATTGGCAGTGCTGCCGTGTTGTTGGCATTGATCAACTTGACGGTAGTCTGGGGCTTGATTTTATTCAATTAAATGACACCAGGCTGACCAAGTCAGCCTGGTGCTTTGCTCTGTCGCGCACCTGCGCGCCGCGTAATGCAGCGTCCAGAGGCGCAGTTAGTTCCACCGCTTAAAAGTCAGCGCGGGCGCCCACCAATACCGCCCTCGCGCCTGACGGGGCAATATCCTTCAGAAAAGAAGCGTGCTCACGGATCTCTTCATTGAGCAGGTTATTCGCCTTGGCAAACAACTCCACGTTATACTTCACCGGCAACTTGTATGCAACCAATGCACTGACATTGGTATAGGCATCCGTTTTGAGCTCGTTTTCGGCCACGTTATTCTGCTTAAAAGCATGCAGCACATCGAGGCGAGCATTCCAGTTACCCAGGCGATAATCCAGCCCACCGCCCAAACGCAAGGGCGAGATCCTTGGCAAGTATTGATTATTACGCGTGTCTTTGGCATGCACGTAGTCACCGCGCATTTTTAATGTCCACTCGTCGTTCAAGGCAAACTTGCCTTCTAACTCCAAGCCCTTGAACAAGGCCGGAACCGCTCTAAACTGTGCTTCAGGCAACAGCTCGCCATCCACCGGCACCTCAATGCCTGTATTAAACAAGCCGATAAAGTTTTTAAATTTGGTGGCATACGCGCCTAGCGTCACACTGTGACCACCTGACTTCCATTTGAGCTGCGCATCAATACCGTTGGAGCGCTCTTTGCTGAGGTTAGTATTACCGACCTCCACCTGCCCAGTCGCAATATGTGGTCCATTCGCATACAGTTCAAAATAGCTAGGTGCACGCTCGTTATGCGACAAGTTGGTCGTCACACTCCAGGATTCATCAATGGTGTACAGCCCCCCCAGCGCAAAGCTATTGGGGTTAAAGTGTTTGCTAAACGCCTGGGTGAATTTATCATCGACATGGGAGTCTATCGAGGTCTCGCCAAACCGCCCGCCAAAGGTGACTTTGTGTTTATCGATTGCATACTCTTCGTAGACATAAGCCCCTTGGTCCACGGTGGTGACACTAGGCACAAATGCCTCTTCGCCTAAGGCCTGAAAACGCGTGTTCTGGAACTGATAGCCGACCACCCCATTCAAGCCTGCCAGTGGGACATGGGTGGCTTCGAGGCTACCCTGCAAACCACGGTTTTTAAAAGTGGTGCTCGGGTCGCCATTCTCCACTTCTACATGCTCATAATTGGTATAAGCCATTCTCACCTTGATTTTTTGCACAGGCCCCTTGAGTTCTCTCACCTCACCTGCCAATTCCGTACGTTTGTTTTCCATATTGATTCTGACCCCCTCTTCCGCCACGGTGCCATAGTGGTTGTTGGAGTCCGCATAGGAAATCCCCAGATAGCCTGTATCAAAGGTCCAGGAAGCACCCAATGCGCCGCCATTGGCCAGGGCAGAACTATTATTGAGCTTGTCCTTGCCGCGACTATCGCGCGCAGTACCATCGGCCAAACTCTTGCGCTTGGAAAGCGCATAGCCAGGAATCTCAAGATTGCTGGTTTCACGGCTGTAGATATCGGCATGCAATGCAAACAGGCCATTGCCCACATCGACCACCGCAGCGCCATTGCGCGTATTGTCTGGCCCGCCAAACCTGGTTTCAGCGCGGCCGGTATAGCCATTAAGGGATTCTTTAGGGATACGGTGGTCAATGGCGTTGACGACACCGCCCATGGCACTGCCGCCATACAGCAACGCTGCCGGGCCTCGCACCACATCAATTTGCTCAATAATCAATGGATCCACGCCCACTGCATGGTCAAAACTCAGTGACGAGGCATCCAGAATGCCGACACCGTTTTGCATGATACGCACACGCTCGCCGTCCAGGCCACGGATAATCGGACGCGAAGCATTTGGACCAAACTGCGTGGCCGTCACGCCCGGAATGCCATTCAGGGTTTCGCCCAGAGTCCCCTGACGACGCAAACTGAGCTCACGTCCGCCCAATACCGAGACCGGCACCACCATATCATCAGATGCCACGCCCAGGGGATTCCCCGTGACAGGCACATTATCAATATCAAGGGTTTTCGCGTCTTCTGCCGAGACCAGCATGGGCGAGCTCAACGCCGCCATCAATGCCAGCCATAATGATTTTTGCTGCCCACGTGCAGACATCCTCTTTTGTAACATTTTCATTGTTTTTTCCAGACAAGGTCAGGCAGTGCTGTGCGCACTGCATAAATAGCTCACTCCAGCCGCAAGCGCGACCTGGAGAATGTATCGTCAAGGGTTAAACAATGGCAGGAGGGGCGCGTGCGGCATAGGCCGCGAGCGTTGGGCGCTGTATGGCAATCGCCAGGGCGCTGATGACAGCAAGATAGCTAAGCTCTGGCAAGCTCCATTGCTGGGCCTGCGTCATCACCCCGACGAGATGCGCGTAGGCGACACAGAGCCTGCATTGGTCTTTGCTTTGATGTTTGTCAGATTGCGAGTGTTGCGTCAGCTCTTTGAGATGGGTAATTTCATGTGTGACAAGGCCTGTCTGCGTGATCGCAAACAACACTGCCAATAGAAAATACACATAAAAGCGCTTTAACATGTTGAATATACTAACATAAATTCCTACACACAGAATGCAACTCTATTGCATTTTTATGCAAAAGCCATGCGTTTTAGCGAGACGAGCAAGTGAAAAACTAGAGATTAACGACGCGTTTGGGGGCAATACGGCCATCGCGCTGCTGCTGGCCGACCCCAAGAAATAAACCGGAAGCACTGTAAATACGCAAATCGCCCGCTGGGATAACGCCAGCCAGCCAGACTGGATTGCCTTGTTTGAAATAATAGGCGGCATCCTCATGCAGCTCGACTTTAGGCAGGATTTGAATGGCACTATCGACAGGCAGCAGCAACGCATCGCGCTGCTCAATAGACATCTGCTCCAGAGCTTCTATCGTCACGGTCTCGGCGATTTGATAAGTGGCGGTTGCCGTACGGCGTAAAGCTGTGAGGTGCGCACCCACATTGAGTGCTTTACCAATATCCTCGCCTAAGGTACGGATATAAGTGCCTTTGCTACAACAGACTTCGATTTCTGCACTATTCTCAGCACAGGCCAAGACACGCAATGCATGAATGGTTACCTGACGCGGTGCACGTTCTAGCTCGACACCATTACGCGCGTATTCATACAAAGGCTTACCGTTTACCTTGAGCGCAGAATACATGGGAGGCACTTGTGTAATTGGCCCCATAAACTGCGGCAACACGCGCTCAATCTCTGCACGCGACACCTGGCAAGCCACCTCACTGACGACGTCTCCTTCTTTGTCTCCGGTAGTGGTGGTCACACCAAACTTGACGGTCGCCACATAGGTTTTGTTTTCATCCGTCAGGTGTTGTGCAAATTTGGTGGCTTCGCCCAAACAGATCGGCAACACGCCAGTTGCAAGAGGATCCAAGGTCCCGGTATGTCCGGCTTTTTGGGCCTGATATAACCATTTGACCTTTTGCAGGGCCTGATTGGATGAAAAGCCATAGGGCTTGTCCAGCAACAACACGCCACTGACGGCACGTTTAATGCGTTTGGTTTGCATAGCGCGAAAGGAGGTGAAAATTATTCTTGCGGAGGGGTATCAGACAAAGCGTCGCTGATCAGCTTGTCCATGTGCATCCCACGATCTATGGATTCATCATAGACAAAATGCAACTGCGGGACAGTACGGATCATCATGCGCTTGCCCAGCTGCGTACGCAAAAAGCCGGCGGCTTTCTCCAGGCCGGCTTGCAGGCCTTTGCTATTCTTCTGCGCGGTGTAAAAGACCTTGGCATGTGCCATATCACCCGCCACCTCAACCCCGGTCAAGGTGACCATCTGCACACGCGGGTCCTTGATCTCAAACATGAGCAAATCCGCCAGTTCACGGCGCATTTGCTCAGAGATGCGGTCATTTCTTGAAAATGCTTTAGCCATTAGAGTGTTCTGGCCACTTCAACGACTTCATAAACTTCAAGAATATCGCCGACTTCAATCTCATTGTAGTTCTTGAGAGACAAGCCGCACTCAAAGTTATTTTTAACTTCTTTAACGTCATCTTTGAAGCGCTTGAGGGAGTCGAGCTCACCCGTATGGATAATGACATTGTTACGCAGCAAACGGACTTTGGAGTTACGTTTAACCACGCCATCCTGTACATAACAACCGGCCACTGCACCCACTTTGGAGATCCGGTATACCTCGCGGATTTCTACCGTACCAATCATTTGCTCTTTCTGCTCTGGTGCAAGCATGCCACCCAACGCCGCTTTGATCTCGTCCACAGCTTCGTAAATGATGTTGTAGTAACGCAGGTCGACATCCAGATTCTCAACCAGCTTACGTGCGCCGGCATCTGCCCGGACGTTAAAGCCGATCAGTACCGCACTTGAAGCGGCGGCCAGGTTCACATCAGACTCACTGATGGCACCCACGCCGGTGTGAATAATATTCACACGTACTTCGCTGGTAGACAGTTTTTGCAGGCTGGTGGTCAAGGCTTCGTAAGAGCCCTGTACATCTGATTTGATAATCAGGTTCAGGGTTTGTACTTCGCCTTCAGCCATCTGCTCAAACATGTTTTCAAGTTTGGCCGCCTGCTGCTTGGCCAGTTTCACATCGCGGAACTTGCCCTGACGGAACAAGGCAATTTCACGCGCCTTGCGCTCGTCGTTCAAGACGATGGTTTCTTCACCAGCACTTGGCACATCAGACAAGCCCAGAACTTCTACCGGAATAGACGGGCCGGCTTCTTTAATGTCGTTGCCATTCTCGTCAAGCATGGCACGCACACGGCCATAAGCCGTACCTGCCAGCAGCATATCGCCGCGGCGCAGGATACCTGACTGCACCAGAACGGTAGACACCGGACCACGTCCTTTGTCCAGACGACCTTCAATGACCAGGCCTTTGGCTGGCGTATTGAGCGGGGCTTTCAACTCAAGCACTTCCGCTTGCAGCAACACGGCTTCCAACAACTCATCAATGCCTTTACCGGTTTTGGCAGACACTTCACGGAACATGGTATCGCCACCGTACTCTTCTGGCACCACCTCATGTGAGATCAGCTCGCTTTTCACGCGCTCTGGCTGGGCTTCCGGTTTATCAATCTTGTTAATCGCCACCACGATAGGCACATTACCTGCCTTGGCATGGTGTATCGCTTCAATCGTTTGTGGCATCACGCCATCATCAGCCGATACCACCAGAATCACGATATCGGTCGCCTTCGCACCACGGGCACGCATAGCGGTAAAAGCCTCGTGGCCAGGGGTATCCAGGAAGGTCACCATGCCGCGTGGCGTTTCCACGTGGTAAGCACCGATATGCTGGGTAATGCCGCCTGCTTCACCTGAAGCCACGCGACTGCGGCGGATATAGTCCAGCAAGGAGGTTTTACCATGGTCAACGTGACCCATGACCGTGACCACCGGTGGACGTGATTCCAGAATCGCTTCAACGCCTTCGGTTTCCTCCAGGAAGCTTTCAGGATCATTCGCAGCCGCGGCTTGCGCTTTGTGACCCATTTCTTCGACCAGAATAATCGCAGTGTCTTGATCCAGCACCTGGTTGATGGTCACCATCATGCCCATTTTCATTAAGGCCTTGATCACTTCCGCCGCTTTGACAGACATTTTGTGCGCCAAATCCGCAACCGAAATGGTCTCCGGCACCATCACCTCTTTGATGATAGGTTCGGTTGGTGCATTAAAGGCGTGCTGATCATCTTTATTGGATTTGTGATGCTTGCCCTTAGGGGTGCGCCAGCCTTGAGCGCCGCCAGCAGGTGCATCACCACGGGTTTTAATGCCGCGTTTTTTGTTCTCGTTTTCATTCCAGTCGCGGTTGTCGGTCTTGGCTTTTTTATCTTTATTTTCTGGCTTGTCTGTTGCTTTGGCAGCGGGCTTGTGTAGCGTCCCTTCAGACAACTTGGTGGCTGCGGGTTTATTCTTCGCAGCCTCGGCCTCTGCCTGGCGCTTGGCTTCCTCTTCTGCGCGACGTTGTGTCAACGCTTGCTTGCGCTTGATATCTTCTGCCTGCAAGGCAGCCAGCTTGGCCGCACGCGAAGCTTCTTGTTCACGTAAGGCAATCTCCTGCGCCGACAGAACCACGCCTTTTTTCACAGGGGCTGGGGCTTCTACGACTGGTGTAAGTGCTGGTGCCTCAACTACTGGCTCAGGTTCTGGCTCTGGCTCAGGTTCAGCCACGACCTCAACGATCTCTTCGATCACAGGTTCTTCCACCACGACCGGCTCAACCTCTACGGGCAAGCTCTCCAGAACTTCTGCTGGTACTGGCTCGGCTTCATCATAAGCAGCGGCATCCACAGGCGGCTCATAGCCCAGCTCAGGGCGCTCCAGCACGCGTTTTTTACGCACTTCCACCTGAATCGTACGGGCTTTACCTGAGCTATCCAGCTTTTTGATTTCGGTGTTCTGCTTACGGGTCAGTGTGATCTTGTTTTTAGGCGCGTTACCTGCCCCATGCTCTTTACGCAAGTAATCCAGCAAGGCAGCCTTGTCACCCTCTTCCAGGAAATCATCCACAGACGTTTTATGAACGCCTGCGCTTTTCAGTTGCTCGATAAGAAGAGTCGTTGGAAGACCCAGCTCGGCGGCAAATTGTGCGACGGTTGAAAGTGCCATGTACTGCTCCAGTTCAATTACTTTATTTTTTAATTAAGAGGTATGCATGATGTTTTAAACGCATAGGTTATTTAAAACGCCTGGTTACTTAAACCAGGGTGCTCGCGCCGTCATAATCAATGACTTCGCACGCTCTTCATCTATTCCGGTCAACTCAACCAGCTCATCGACTGCCAGTTCGGCCAGATCTTCGCTGGTATGAATCTCGCTGGCTGCCAGTTTATGGGCAGTGTCTGCATCCATACCGTCCAGCGTCATCAGGTCGTTGGTGTCTTCTTCAACTTTTTCTTCTTTGGCAATCGCCTCGGTTAACAAGGCAGCACGTGCGCGTGAACGTAACTCATTGATCGTGTCTTCATCAAAGGCCTCGATTTCAGCCATCTCTGCCAAAGGCACGTAGGCAATCTCTTCGAGTGTGCTAAAGCCTTCCTGCACCAGGATATCCGCCACTTCTTCGTCCACATCCAGCTTCTCGATAAACAATTGGCTGATTTTGGCATACTCGTCCTGACTCTTCTGCGCAGCCGCTTCTTCGGTCAGGATATTCAGGTTCCAGCCAGTCAGTTCCGACGCCAGACGCACGTTTTGACCGTTGCGCCCAATCGCTACCGCCAATTGCTCTTCGTTCACCACCACATCCATGCTGTGTGCATCTTCATCGACCACAATCGACGTCACTTCAGCTGGCGCCAAGGCATTAATGACAAACTGTGCCGGATCCATGCTCCACAATACGATATCCACGCGCTCGCCACCGAGCTCAGAAGTCACCGCTTGTACACGGGAGCCACGCATGCCCACGCAAGTCCCCACAGGATCCAGGCGCTGGTCATTGGTTTTAACCGCAATTTTGGAACGCAAGCCAGGATCACGCGCCGCAGAACGAATCTCCAGCAGGCCTTCTTCGATTTCAGGCACTTCCAGCTCAAACAAACGCTTGAGGAACTCGGGAGCGACACGCGACAGGATCAGTTGCGGCCCACGGCCACCACGGTCCACGCGTGACAGATAAGCACGCACACGGTCACCCACGCGCAGGTTTTCTTTTTGAATCATGGCTTCACGTGGTAGCAGGCACTCAATACGGCCCACTTCAATAATCGCATTGCCTTTTTCCATCCGCTTGATCACGCCAGTGACCAGGCTTTCGCCACGCGCCAAAAAGTCCTGGATCATTTGCTCACGTTCAGCTTCGCGCACCTTCTGCAAAATCACCTGTTTGGCTGCCTGTGCGCCAATGCGGCCAAACGAGATCGATTCTAATGGCTCTTCGTAATAGTCGCCAATTTGTCTGCCAGCAGCACGTTCGTCTTCTTCATCAAACTGGTAAGCCGAGCTTTCCAGCAGGTCATATTCTACATATTGCCAGCGTCTAAAGGTTTTGTAATCTCCGGTTTCACGGTCAATTTCGACACGAATATCAGCGCCTTCTTCATGGTTCTTTTTCGTCGCCGAAGCCAATGCCAGTTCCAGGGCAGTAAAGATTACCTCTTTATCCACGTTTTTTTCATGGGCCAGGGCATCAACCAACAACAATAATTCACGACTCATCGTAATCTCCAACTCACCGTACGGATTAGCTAAAACAAATTAATCAAAAACTGGGCTCAATCGAGCCTTATCTATATTATCCAGCGACAATCTATAAACCCAGCCATCGCACTCAATCAACACTTTCCCCTCGTCAACGCCTTGCAACTGTCCCAAAAAAGTCTTTCTGGGCAATGTGGTTGGAGTTGCTTTAGGGCCATCATCCGGAATTCCCACTCGCAATTTGATTTGTGCACGCTCACCAGTAAAACGCATAAAATCACGTTCCTTGCGCAACACACGATCCAGACCGGCAGAAGAGACTTCCAGGCGGTCATAATCAATATCCAGTTCTACCGTCAGCACGTTGCCAAGCTGGTTGCTCACCAGAACACAATCATCAATCGTAACGCTGTCCTTATTGTCTTTGGGTGTCAGCTTGTCGATGAACACGCGCAATAACTTGCCACGATTGGCTGCCTCAAAATCAACCAGCTCGTATCCTAACTGCGTGACTGTCTTTTCAACTACCGAATGCAAATTTTGCATACGCACCCTTAATTCAAAACGTTACGTCCAAAAACAAAAAATGGGCGTAACGCCCATCTATCGTTTTGATTATACCAAAATTCCTTTTAAATTCAAAGTAACAGATGGCGCAATGGCAGGGTCGGGCGGGTTTTGTTTGACGTCTACGGCCTGTAGTAGCCCGAACGGGTCAATGACATACGCCTGTGTATTTTTTAAGATGTGTGTAAAAGAGGGAGAAGCAACAGATCAACAACCGCTTGAGCGGTGTCAATTATATTTCACGCTGCAGTGCAGCGCTTAAGTTTTCATGGCAGTCTATTTTGAGTTGATCTTAATAGACACTTCAACCCGGTGCTT
>NZ_JADKYR010000009.1 GCF_015354335.1 Methylophilus sp. 13
TTCCAAGGCATAGTGTTCTCCGCATTTATCCAATGCGAAAGTGTCAACTATGTCCTCGTACACCTGTCAACCATGTCCCCGGTCTATACAGCTTGCACAAAGATAAAGTAACCAAAAGAAAGTGCACCCTAGCTTCCGCTTATTCCCTGCGTTGCTCATCAAAATAAGCGCTCGCGGAACTCATCCTGGCGGCCTGCACAAACCGCAGGCCACCGCGGGATTCGGACAGCCGCTCGCTTGATCTTATTTTGCCTGTGCTACTCGGCGCGGCAGATAGGGGCCCGAAAAACCAATGAACGCCACCTTTTGCGAATTGAAGAAAAGAATAGTGTTTTTCAACGGTCCAACTTCAGGAGTGTGAGTTTGGCGAGATAAATCCCATCCCATCACGCTGAGTAGCGGAAACGAAGTGGGAGGGTTCGGCCATCGGCTGTTTGAGTTCCGCGGTGGCTTGCGTTCTTTGCAAGCCGTTAGGGCGAGTTTCGATGGCCGCCCACTTTGTTGAGCAACGCAAGGGAGCCGAAGGCCGTGATGGCTGGGTGCCCTCTTCTTTGGTTACTTTCTGTGGGGCAAGCAGCAGAAAGTAACTCGCCAAAAGGCGAAATAAATCTGCCGTTAAAATTCGATATTTAATTTAGTCATTTGCCACCCAGTCCCCACTCTTCCCACCATGTTTTTCCAGTACGCGAACACCTTGTATTGTCATACCTCTATCAATCGCCTTACACATGTCGTAAATCGTCAGCAGGCCAACCTGCACCGCGGTCAACGCTTCCATTTCGACGCCAGTTTGCCCGGTAGTTTCACATTGCACGCGGCAGGTGATTGTTTGTTGTGCTTCATCCGCCATAAAACTGACATCTACACGGCTTAGGCTAAGCGGGTGGCAGAGCGGAATCAGGTCGCTGGTTTTTTTGCTGGCCTGGATGGCGGCAATGCGGGCAATGCCGAGGACGTCGCCTTTTTTGGCGGTGCCTTGCAGGATGGTTTGCAGCGTGGCTGCCTGCATTTGAATCTGGCCTTCAGCGATGGCGATGCGTTTGGTGTGTGCTTTGTCACCGATATCGACCATATGGGCATGGCCTTGGGCGTTAAAGTGAGTGAGTCCGTTGTTGGCAGTTGACATAATTGGTCTTGAGCTCAGTTTGAGTGAAATCAGTGCGAGTGAAAAAGGATGAACTCGGGCAGTGAAGTCGTTATCATAACAAGTTTGGGTCTTTAGCACAGGGCACATGCGTTTTAAACCACTTCACATGGTATTTCAATCTGGCAATCTGCGTACACGTTGTGCGCGGCTGTTGCGCGGGTTGTGTTTGTGCGCACTGTTCATTGTGCCCGAGACGTCCTTGTTGGCAAATAACGCGACTGGTATTTTTTCTGGCAAGCCTTATGAGCCAGGTGATCTGGATGTCACCCTGCCTGCCGATTCATCTAATCAGCTGCCTGAGTTGGGTGACGCCTCACAAACCGTATTGTCATTGCGCGATGAAGAAAAAATTGCGCACCAGATTTTAAAGCAAGTCGCTACCGATGAAGATGTGTTCGATGATGCTGAGGTAACGGATTACCTGCAGGCACTGGGGACGCGGCTGGGGGCGAGTAGCCCGGACCGCGCTCAAAAGTTTTATTTTTTTGTGGTACAGGACAAGTCGATTAACGCTTTTGCCATGCCGGGCGGGGTCATTGGCGTCCATACCGGTTTATTCATTGCGGCCAACAGTGAGTCTGAGTTGGCCAGTGTGCTGGGGCACGAAATCGGCCATGTCACGCAGCATCACCTGGCGCGTATGCTTGCCTCTCAAAAGTACGATATGTTCAAAAATATCGCTGCGACGGCCCTGGCATTGCTGGTGGCACGCTCTAACCCGCAAGTGGGCATGGGCGCGATGACTGCGGCCTCTGCTGCCGGGATACAAAAGCAGCTGGATTACACGCGTGAGCACGAGCGCGAAGCAGATCGGGTCGGCTTGACCATTTTGCAGGATGCAGGCTTTGATGTGCGCGCCATGCCGGCCTTTTTTACCACCATGCAGCGGGCGACGCGCTTTTCGGATGGCAATATGCCCAGCTATTTGCGTACCCACCCGCTGACCAGCGAGCGGATTGCCGATATAGGCAACCGTGTACAAAACCTGCCTTATAAGCAGGTGAATGAAAGTCTGCCCTTTTTTATGATGCGGGCAAAAATCCGGGCTTTTCAAGGCGCGCCCCAGCAAATGGTAGAAGAGTTTCAGAACAATATTAACGAGGGCCGCTACCAGAATGAGCTGGCTGAACACTATGGCCTGGCTTACGCCTGGCTGCGTGTCAATCAGCCGCAAAAAGCACAGGCCGAGGTCGACTGGCTGGTTAAGCATGGCCTTTCCAGCCCTTATCTGGTGACCCTGCAAGGCTTGACCCTGGCCAAGTCGGGGCAGGTGGCACAGGCGCAAAACCGTTTTGTTCAGGGCTTGCAGCAATATCCGCAACATCGTGCGCTGGCGCAAGGCGAGGCTGAGTTATTGATCCGCAGCAATCAGTGGGCGCCGGCAGTCAGTTTTATCCAGAAACAGCTTGAGGCCTTCCCTGAGGACCCAAAACTGTATGACTGGCTGGCTGCCGCATATCAGGGCCAGGACAAACAGATGTTGCGGCATCAGGCGCTAGGGGAGTCTTATGTGCGCAAGTATGATTTGCCGCGGGCGATTGAGCAGTTTGAAATTGCCAGCAAGGCCAAGGATGGCGATTTTTACCTGCAATCCAAAGTCGAGGCCAGATTGAAAGCGCTCAGGGTGCAGCTCAAGCTGGAACAAGGGGATGACAAAAATGGATAGGAGGGCAGGATGGACAGACGTCGCTGGTTAAAAAACAGTGTGCTGCTGGCAGCGCTACCATTGTGGATCATCGCCCGCAAAGTGCAAGCGGCCACCTGGTTTGCTTCTGCCTTTGAGGCCAAGCAAACGGCACAAGTGTTGGCTGCGCTCAAAGCCACCGCGGTGCCTGTCGCCAGTGATCTCAGTATTGACGCACCGCAAAAAGCTGAAAACGGCGCCGTGGTGCAAATTGAGCTGAGCAGCACGCAGGCGGCGGGCAAACTGCGTAGTTTGCGCTTGCTGGCAGATGCCAATCCCACTCCCTTGATTGCGAGTTTTGAGTTAGGCAAGCAGGTATTGCCGAGGCTGGTGACACGCGTCAAGCTCGCGCAATCGGGGGAGGTGATCGCGTTGGCAGAACAGGGGAGTGGCCAGTTTGTGCAGCAGCGGCGTCAGGTGATCGTGCTCGAAGATGGTTGTGCCAGCAGCGAACGTGAAGAGCCGTTTGCCAGTAGCATGAAAATGCGAGCCCGCATGCTGGAGAGCAGCCCGCTGGGGAACCATGTCACTGAACTTAAAATCATTATTGTGCATCCCATGCGTACGGGTCGTAGCAAAAATGAAGATGGCCAGTTAATGCCCGCGCACTTTATGCAACTGATGCAAGTGGTGATGAATGGGCAGGTGATTGTAGATGCCCAGACGGGCACCGCGATTGCACGCAATCCCTATTTCACCTTTTATATACAGGATGCCAAGGTCGGCGATGTGATTACGGTAAACTGGCAGGATAACCGTGGCCTTGAAGGGCATGGACAAGTTACGGTGGCTGTATAGTTTGATAAAAATAATTTATTGATAAAATTAAAATAATCAATTTTACATATTGAATGTGTGTGTCTACAATGCACTCATTCGCTGTTGAAATGCAGCAATATTTAATGAAGTCTGTTTAATTAACCCACGTTCTAAATCATAAAGGAGAACTACATGTCATTGATTAACACACAAGTACAACCATTCAAGGCGCAAGCTTTTCACAACGGTAAATTTATCGAAGTGACTGACGAGTCTTTGAAAGGCAAATGGTCTGTGTTGATTTTCATGCCAGCAGCGTTCACTTTCAACTGCCCAACCGAAGTTGAAGATGCAGCTGACAATTATGCGGAATTCCAGAAGGCTGGTGCTGAAGTGTACATCGTGACCACCGATACCCACTTCTCCCACAAGGTTTGGCACGAGACTTCACCAGCAGTAGGCAAGGCGAAATTCCCATTGGTTGGCGATCCAACTCACCAATTAACCCGTGCATTTGACGTGCATATTGATGAAGAAGGTTTGGCATTGCGTGGTACCTTCGTGATCAACCCAGACGGCGTGATCAAGACTGTTGAAGTACACAGCAACGAAATTGCCCGTGATGTGAAAGAAACCTTGCGTAAATTGAAGGCTGCACAATATACGGCTGCTAACCCAGGCCAGGTGTGCCCAGCCAAGTGGAACGAAGGTGCAAAAACCTTGACGCCATCTTTGGACTTGGTAGGCAAGATCTAATCTCGTTGAGATTGGTATGAGCAACGCCCTGCGCCAGCAGGGCGCTCAGGAAAAGTCACTGAGTGGATGTGTTGTCACTGTGGTTTTTCCTGAGCGAGTTTCCCCCAACCATTTTTGATTGCCATGCATGATGGCCACGGTTTCTTGTTGCCTGAAGAAATGCACCAGCCGTGATTTTGGAGAATGAATATGTTAGATGACACCTTAAAAACCCAACTGCAGACTTACCTTGGCATGTTGCGCCAACCTATCCGTTTGATTGCTTCGCTGGATAGCAGCGAGCGTGCGGCAGAAATGCGTGAACTATTGCAAGAAATTGCCGCGCTGTCCGACAAGGTCAGCCTGGACGAGACTGGCGATGATGCACGCAAACCGTCATTCGTGATTGCCAAAGAAGGCGAAACCCATGGTGTGCGTTTCGCGGCGATTCCGTTAGGCCATGAGTTCACCTCATTGGTACTGGCGTTGTTGTGGACCGGCGGCCATCCACCAAAAGTGGAGCAGGATGTGCTTGACCAGATTAAGGCGCTGGATAGCGATTTGAATTTTGAAGTCTATATGAGCTTGTCTTGCCATAACTGCCCGGATGTCGTGCAGGCGACCACACTGATGACTGTGTTCAACCCACGCATCAAGACCACCGTGATTGACGGCGCGCTGTTTCAGGACGAAGTCAACGAGCGCAACATCATGGCGGTACCCGCCACTTTCCTCAATGGCGAGATGTTTGCCTCAGGCCGTATGCTGGTCGAAGAAATTCTGGCCAAGGTGGATACGGGCGTTGTTGCCAGAGAGGCCGAAAAGCTCAACGCTAAAGAAGCGTTTGATGTCCTGGTGGTTGGCGGTGGCCCGGCGGGTGCTTCAGCAGCAATTTATGCAGCCCGTAAAGGCATACGCACCGGCATCGTCGCTGAGCGCTTTGGTGGCCAGGTTAACGACACCCTGGCGATTGAAAACTTTATTTCAGTCAAAGAGACCGAGGGCCCTAAACTGGTCGCGGCGCTTGAAGAGCACGTGAAAACCTACGACGTGGATATCATGCCATTGCAACGTGCAGTTGGATTGGCCGAGCCTAGCAAAACCGACAGCAAACATGCTGGCTTGATTGAAGTGAAGCTAGAAAGCGGGGCGATTTTGCGCAGCAAGTCCGTGATTTTGGCCACCGGTGCACGCTGGAGAAATCTGAATGTGCCTGGCGAAGAAGCCTATAAAAATAAAGGCGTGGCCTACTGCCCACACTGCGATGGCCCGTTGTTTAAAGGCAAGCATGTCGCAGTGATTGGTGGTGGTAACTCCGGTGTGGAAGCCGCAATTGACCTTGCTGGTGTGGTTGGTCATGTCACCTTGCTGCAGTTTGATACTGAGCTGAAGGCAGATGCGGTATTGCAACGCAAACTGCGCTCACTTGAAAACGTGACGATTTTAACCAGCGCGCAGACCACTGAAATCACGGGGGATGGGACACGCGTCAATGGCTTGACATACACGGACCGCGTCTCTGGCGAGAGCAAGCATATCGCACTGGAAGGCGTGTTTATCCAGATCGGCCTAGTTCCCAACAGTGACTGGCTGAAAGGCACCCTGGACCTGAGCAAATATGGTGAAATTGAAATTAACCACCACAATGCCACTTCGTTGCCAGGCGTGTTTGCGGCCGGGGATGTCACAACGATTCCCTACAAGCAGATCATCATTGCCATGGGGGAAGGCTCGAATGCGGCACTGGGGGCATTTGATTACCTGATTCGTCAGTAATTGTGTTGGCAATAAAAAAACCTGCCTCGGCAGGTTTTTTTATGTGGTCTATTTTGAAAAACTGATCAGGAAGTTAGCGACAGTGAAACGGCTTCTGCCACCTTAATCCCATCTACCGCGGCTGACAGAATGCCGCCTGCGTAGCCTGCGCCTTCACCACAGGGAAACAAGCCTTTGGTGTTGATGCTTTGCAAGGTATCGTCGTTGCGTTTGATGCGGATCGGGCTGGAGGTGCGGGTTTCCACGCCAGTGAGGACGCCATCGGCCAGGTCAAATCCGGAAACTTGTTTGGCAAAAGCCGGGATCGCTTCACGCATGGCGCTAATCGCGAATTCAGGCAATGCCGTATCCAGGTTGGTCAAGTGCACACCGGGCGTGTAAGACGGCGTCACTTCACCAAATTGGGTCGAAGGGCGGTTAGCTAAAAAGTCGCCTATCAGTTGGCCGGGGGCTGAGTAATTACTGCCGCCGAGCACGTAGGCCTGGCTTTCAAGCTGGCGCTGGAATTCGACCCCGGCCAGCGGATGGCCGGGATAATCCACTTCCGGCGTGATGCCAACCACAATGCCGGCATTGGCGTTACGCTCGTTGCGGCTATATTGGCTCATGCCATTGGTCACCACGCGGTTGGGTTCTGAGGTGGCGGCAACGACCGTGCCGCCCGGACACATGCAAAAACTATACACACTACGGCCATTTTGCGCGTGATGCACCAGCCGGTAATCAGCTGCACCCAGTTTTTTAAGGATATCGTCGCTATAGCTTTTGCCATAGCGTGCGCGATCTATCAGGCTTTGTGGATGTTCAATGCGGAAGCCAATCGAGAACGGCTTGGCTTCAACATAAATGCCTCGCTCATACACCATCTCAAACGTATCCCGTGCGCTGTGACCGACGGCGAGCACTAGATGATTGGTCGGGATAAACTCACCGCTATGCAGAGTGACGCCCTGTACCTGCTCGTTCTCAATCGCAATATCGGTCACTCGGCTTTCAAAGCGGATCTCGCCGCCCAGGCTAATAATGGTATTGCGCATTTCTTCAACCATGCCGACCAGACGGAACGTTCCGATGTGCGGATGGCTGACGTAAAGAATTTCTTCTGGCGCCCCGGCCTTGACGAACTCCTGCAAGACCTTGCGGCCGTAATGTTTGGGATCCTTGATCTGGCTGTAGAGTTTGCCATCCGAGAACGTGCCCGCTCCGCCTTCACCAAACTGCACGTTGGATTCAGGGTTTAATGTGCGTTTGCGCCAGAGTCCCCAGGTGTCTTGGGTCCGCTTGCGCACTTCTTTGCCGCGTTCGAGCACAATCGGATTGAAGCCGGCTTGCGCGAGAATCAGCGCGGCAAAAATCCCGGCTGGGCCAAATCCCACCACAACAGGCCTGTGTGTCTTGGTCTGATTAGATTGTGCGACAAAGTGGTAGCTGGTATCCGGCGCCGGTTTGATGTGCGGGTCTTTTTTAAACCGTGCCAGTATTTTGGCTTCGTTTTTGACCTCGACATCCAGATTGTACACATACAATATGGCATGTGACTTGCGCGCATCCACGCCGCGCTTAAAGATCTCAAAGCGGAGCAGTTCGCTTTCGGGGATTTCAAGACGTCTGAGCAGCGCCGCCTTGATTTGGTCATCCTGGTGTTTGAGCGTATCTGCAAGCTCAATCGGTAGTTTGATTTCTGTGATTCTGAGCATAATGGGATAGTGGTTATCTATCAAAAGGCTATTTTATTATACTTGACAAGGCTTTATCATGATTTAGTTGGAAATTTTCCCTAAAAAACATGTGAGATTGTGACGATATAAAGTTTGTATGTTTAACTACAAGCGACGAATACTTATCCCACTAATCATTGCGGCTGCATTATTATGCATCTCAATGGCGGGGTTGTTTGTTGCCATGTATCAGCTCGTTGATTACTCAGAGCAAAAAGATCTGGTAGACAGGCAGCGCTACCAGGTGGTGACCTTGGGCAAGGCGATCACCAATGCCGAAAGTGGGCAGCGCGGTTATTTGCTCACTGGGCACACCTTGTTTTTGGATGCGCTGGAACAAGGACGTGATGAAGCCTCTAAAGTCATCGCACAGCTAGAAAATAGTTTGGCAATAGACTGTGCTGCGCGTCCCTTGTTAAACAAAATCAAACAGTTGGTGCAACAAAAATTTAATGTCATGGATAAAAGCGTGCAGGTACAGATGCATGCCGGTGAATATGCGCCACATCTTTCATTAAGCAGAGATCGCGGGCGTGAATTGATGAAGTTGATTGATGGGCATATGGCGCAGATTGACGAGCAACTGGTATTACAGCGTCAAGGCTTTGAGCAAGCGATCCGCAATCGCATCCTGGCTTCAGTCACGGTGGCGATTCTATTGAGTATTGTCATTATTAGCGTCTTGGTCTTTTCTTACCGCAGTACCACCCTTTTGCTGGAACAGGTCATGGAAAATCAGGCCGTAGCTAAGCAGCTTAGCCATCAGGCTGATCACGATTTGCTCACCAGCCTGCCAAACCGCCGCAGTGTGAATGTCTATCTGGAAAGCACTTACGAAATGGCCAGGATAGGCTCCAAGCAGTTTGCTGTCTTTTTTATGGATCTGGACGGGTTTAAACGGGTGAACGATGCCTATGGGCATGATGTGGGCGATGCCTTGCTGATTGAAGTGGCAAATATGTTTAAAAGAGTGCTGAGACAGTCTGACTTTCTGGCCCGTCAGGGCGGAGATGAGTTTGTATTGGTGGTGAGCAACTACTTACATCGGCTGGAGTTGACGCAGCTCGCGCAGCGCTTGATTTATTTGTTTGCGCAACCCGTGGTTGTGCGCGGGATTCCGTTGGAAATCGGGGTGAGTATCGGCATTGCCGAATACCCGCATCATGGCAAAAACGTGAAGCAGTTGTTGCATGTGGCAGATAAAGCCATGTACGACTCCAAGAAAAATGGCAAGAATCGTTTCAGTTTTGGCGAGTAGGCCGATGGCTGAATGAGGGAGCGCTCGTCGTGTGTTTGATTACCGCGTTGTCTGCAACTGACGCATTTTTTTGAGCATGGCGACGGTGACGGGCTTTTTGGTGGTCAACGACCATTTATCCAGTGCGTCCAGCACGGCCATCAGTGTCGGCAAATCCCGGCGCAAATAGCGCAAGCAGTAAGCAATCACCTCTTCGGGTAATTTCATGCCACGCTCATGCGCATGAGCACGCAAGGCCTCCGCTTTTTCACTGTCACTCAGCGGATGTAGTTGATAAACCAAGCCCCAGGCCAGCCTAGTCGCGAGGTCATCACGCAAGCCCATCTGGGTGGGCGCATGGCTGCCAGCGCTCACCAGTATGCCGCCTTCTGCCTTGATCTGGTTAAAAGTATCAAACAAAATGATTTGCGACTCTTCATCCAGCAGGTGCACATCATCGGCAATATGTGCCCCCAGGGCCTGTGCAGCCAGCAACAAATGGCTTTTGCCACTGCCAGACTCACCCCAGAGGTAAAGAAAACGGGTGGGGGCTTGTGCGGCCAGCACGGCATGTAAACTGGCCAGCGCCTCTTGGTTTTGGCCCACAATAAAGTTGTCAAAACCGGGCGCGGCCGGCGGCTGAATATTCAGTAGCAGTTGTTTCACGGCAGTCTTATCGCGAGGGATCACTCATCCAGGGTTTGGATCAGATTCGGCTCGCTATTCAAATAGGTTTCGCTACGCAAATAACTTTGTTTGGTATGGCGCAAGCCTACGGCAATCGCGGCACTCACCGGCAACGCAAGCAATACGCCGGCAAACCCAAATAATTGCCCACCAGCCATTAATGCGAGAATCACGATGACCGGGTGCAATCCGATGCGGTCGCCCACCAAAATAGGCGTAAGCAGAAAGCTTTCTACAAACTGGCCGACGCCAAATACCAGCAGGACCGGGACAACTTCTGGTAGCGAGGCAAACTGTAACAAGGCGAGCAAGACTGCCATCACAAAGGCCAAGGCAAAACCCAGGTAGGGGACAAAGCTTAACAAGCCGGCAATCATGCCGATGGAGAGCGCCATATCCAGCCCCACCAGCCACAGGCCGACGCTGTAAAACACGCATAGCGACAGCATGACGGAAAGCTGGCCACGCAAGAACTCTGCGACCACGCTGTCTACGTCTTTACAGATATGCTTTACCCGCGCGATCCAGTTGCGCGGGATCAGGTTGCCGGTTTCAGCCACCATGTGATCCCAGTCGCGCAGAAAATAAAACAACACCACGGGCAACAGGCAAATGTTGGCAAACATGCCAATCAGGTTAAGGCCTTTTTGCCCGGCGCTGAGCAAGAAACTCCCCAGCATGCTGCCTGCGGTTTGCCAGTGCTCGCTAATCAGTTTTTGGACAACGTTGCTGTCAATATCAAGGTGGATGCCAAATTTGTCGCGTAACCAGGGCTCTACCTGCTGATGGAAGTGATCGACCACGACCGGTAAGCGTTGCGCGATTAACTGCGACTGCTGTTGCAAGAGCGGAATCAAGATCAGCAACAGACCAATCAACGCCAAAATGACGCCAGTCATCACCAGCAAGGTGGCGACGGTACGGCCAAACTGCCAGCGGCCCAGGCCGGCTTCGCTCAGTTTGTCCACCATCGGGTCCAGCATATAGGCAATCACGGCAGCGGCCAGAAAAGGCGTGAGGATGGGCTCTAGCAGGTAAAACAGGTAAATGAAAATGCCGATCACAATCCACCAGCGATGATCACTGACAAACTGGGTAGCAATGGACTTGTGATGATCTTGGTCTGACATGGGTAGGGCGCATGCGCGAATCCGGCATAGGTCGAACTGGCAAGATGCGTTAAAATAATGATTATTTTAAAATTATACTGAATTTCGACGCGGTCTTACGCTTTGTTGCAAACATCTGCACATTGCCGGTAGTGCGTCACACAATTAATCGCATTGAAAGAAACGAGAGTATCTTGACGACTTCTTCAGATAAAACTTCTATTACCTACCGCGATGCCGGTGTAGACATTGAGGCGGGCGATGCCCTGATCGAACAAATCAAGCCCTTTGCCAAGCGCACGCTACGTCCTGAAGTCATGGGCGGGATTGGTGGCTTTGGGTCATTGTTTGCCATGCCAAAAAAATTCAAGGAGCCTGTGCTGGTTTCGGGCACCGACGGCGTGGGGACCAAGCTTAAATTGGCATTTCAGTTGAACAAGCATGACACTGTGGGTATAGACCTGGTGGCCATGAGTGTGAACGATATATTGGTGCAAGGCGCCGAGCCGCTATTTTTCCTCGATTACTTTGCCTGTGGCAAACTCGAAGTCGGCACTGCGGCTGCGGTGATCAAAGGCATTGCGCAAGGCTGTGAAGAGTCCGGTTGTGCGCTGGTGGGCGGTGAAACCGCTGAAATGCCAGGCATGTATCCTGCCGGTGAATATGATTTGGCTGGCTTTGCTGTTGGCTGTGTCGATAAAGCCAATATTATTGATGGGTCTACCATTCGTGCCGGTGATGTGGTGCTGGGCCTGGCTTCCAGTGGCGCGCACTCTAATGGCTACTCCTTGATCCGCAAACTGATCGAAACATCCGGGATTGATATGGAGTCAGATTTCCATGGCCGCAAATTCAAAGATGTGGTGATGGCACCGACCAAGCTGTATGTGAAGTCTATTCTCAAATTGCTGGAAACTTTGCCAGTCAAAGGCATGGCGCATATTACGGGTGGCGGTATCACCGAAAATATCCCGCGCGTGTTGCCTGAAGGCCTGACTGCAGAAATCCAGAAAGCCAGCTGGACGTTGCCACCCTTGTTCCAATGGTTGCAGGCACAAGGCAATATCGAACCGATTGAAATGTACCGCACGTTTAACTGCGGTATTGGCATGGCCGTGATTGTGGCGGCAGAGCACGCAGACCAGGCGCAAGCCGTGCTGGCATCAGCAGGGGAGACGGTTTACCGGATTGGTCAGATTCGCGCACAGCAAGCTGGCGAAGCCCCAACCGTGGTGGTGTAATGGCTGGCATGCAGCGTTTTTGCCGCCATCTAGCGTTCTGTCTGGCGATTGCAGGCTTGTTGGCCGCACCGTGCTTGTCTGCTGCGCCCAAGCAACTGACCGTCACCTATGATTTGTTGCAGCAAGGCGTCAGTATTGGCACCATCAAAGATCAGCTCAATGTCTCCTCAGGGCGTTACGAGATCAATTCCCTGGCGGAAGGTAAAGGCATTTACAAGCTGATGGGTGAGCGCACACTCTCCAGTCAAGGCCAGGTTATCTCGAATGCTTTACGTCCGGCACATTTTGAGTCACGCCAGTCCAAACATCCGAATAAAGCCTTGATCAGTGAGTTTGACTGGGCGAAAAAAATCCTCAATATGCAAATCAAAGACGAGCAGGAAACCGTGCCGTTGACCAAAAACGTACAGGATTTGCTAAGTGTGATGTATTGCTGGATGTGGCAGCCCCCTAAAGGTAAACAAATCAGCCTGGACGTGGCAACTGGTAAAAAACTCTCGCCCCACGCCTTTGTGATCACCGAAGAAAAAACACCGCTTGTCACCGAGGCAGGGACGTTTAATGTGATCAAACTGGCGGATACCGAGGGTGAGAAAACGTTATACCTGGCCAAAGAAAAAGGCTATCTGCCAGTCAAGCTGATTGTGCAAGATGATGGCAAACAGATGGAGCAGGTGATCACCAGCATCACCGGCCAGTGATGCCGTCAATGCTGGGAACTTAAACATGCCAGCGTCAGGGTTACGAGAAAAGATCACGCAGCATTTTTCGTGGCCGTTGTTTCTCGCTTTCTGTGTTTCTTTGTTGTTGCATGTGCTGGTGTTGAGTGAGGTCAATTGGCGGAGCTGGTTACCGGCAGAAGCGGAACAGCCAGCGCGATTGCAAGCACGTCTTGTGTTGCCAACCAAGTCCGCGCCAGTCGCTTCCAAGGTTGAGGCGCCGGCCTCTCGCCCTGCGCCTGCGGCGAAAAAGCGCTCTTCCGCGCAGCCACTTTCAGAACCGGCGACTGATCAGGGTGATCGTGTCGCGCCGGATGCTTTAAGCGAGTCATCGTCAGCAGATGTGAGCCAGTCAGGTCAGGATGCGCCTGCTGTGCCTGAGGCTGAGGCGGTGGCAGAACAAATTGCCGAGTGGCATGCCAGTGATCATCCAGAGGCAACGGACGATGAGCGGCCTGCCCCGCCATATCGGCATGTGCTGACCGAGTATGCGGTGTATGTGAATGGCGAGTCGCGCCCGGCCGGCAGTGCCAGCATTGAATATGTGCGCGAGACTGCAGAAAGTTATTCCTTACGCTGGCTGGTTGAGGGCAAGGGGCTGCTAAAATTGTTGTACCCCTCGCTTGAACAGCAAAGTCGCGGTGAAGTGGGGCCCGCTGGGCTCAGGCCTAGCTATTACCGTTATGCGTTTGGTAGCCGTGAAAGCAAAACCTATGAGGCGACCTTTAACTGGGCGATCGGTGAATTGACCCTCAAAACCAGCAAGGGTGAGCAAAAGCGCGAGTTGCCCGCCAATACGCAAGACATCCTGAGTTTTATGTATCAGTTTATGTTTGTACCGCCGCTGCAAGAAATGCGCGTGACATTAACCAATGGCCGCCGGCTGGGCGAATATGAGTATGTGTTTGAAGGTGAGGAGACGTTAGAGATTGCCGAGCAGTCTGTGTCTACCCTGCATATTGCGCACACCCGTGGTGACACAGATGAAAAAGTGGAATTATGGCTGGCCAGCGGCTATCGCTATGTGCCGGTTAAAATCAAAAAGCTCGAGAAAAACGGCATGGTGATTGAGCAAGTGGCCACGCGCTTGATCGCCGAATAACGCAAATATTGCAACTATCGTAAGTATTGAAAGAACCTGATGAACCAATCCCTGATGCGCCAGACGGCGATGCTGTTAAACGACCTGCTGAAATTTGAAAGTCCGGCCGATGCCAAGCTCGGCGAATTTTTCCGTCAGCATCGCGAGCTGGGCACCAAAGACCGTGCTTGGGTGGCTGAAACCGCCTACGGCGTCTTGCGCCGCTATCGCTATTTGCGTGAAGTGAGTGTCAGCGAGCCCGATGAACAAGAAGACACACGCAAGCTCATTATCGCCTTGCTGCTTAAAATAGAGGGCAAAAGCATCCGTGACTTGGATGAGATGCTCGACGAGCGTCAAAAAGAATGGGCCGTTACCATCAAAGCCAAAAACAGTGAAGGCTTTGCGCCAGCAGTGCTGGCCGATGTGCGCGACTGGTTCTGGCAAAAGCTGGTTGAACAATATGGCGAGACAGAAGCCATGACCATCTGCCGCAGCATGTTTGAGCAAGCCAGTCTGGATTTGCGCGTCAACACCATCAAGGCCAGCCGTGAAGAAGTGCTGGCTCGAATGCTGGCTGAAAACACGGTTAAAGATAATGTGATCACGCCTACGCCATACTCCCCCGTCGGCATCCGTATGGGTTCGCGCCTCAATATCGGCAAACACATCCTGTTTACCGAAGGCAAAATCGAGGTGCAAGATGAAGGTAGCCAGTTGCTCAGCTATCTGGTTGCACCCAAACGCGGCCAGATGGTGGCAGATTTATGCGCAGGGGCAGGTGGAAAAACCCTGGCTCTTGGCGCACTCATGAAAAACACCGGTCGCCTCTATGCCTTTGATGTCTCGGAAAAACGCTTGAATAATCTGGGCCAGCGCCTCAAACGCAGTGGCTTATCCAACCTGCAAGCACAATTGATTAACAACGAAAACGACCTCAAACTCAAACGCCTCAACGGCAAGTTTGACCGCGTGCTGGTCGACGCCCCTTGTAGCGGTCTCGGCACCCTGCGCCGCAACCCGGATTTAAAATGGCGCCAAGCTGAAGAAGATGTGGCTGAACTGAATATCAAACAAACCAACATCCTCGCCCGCGCCGCCAAGCTCTGCAAAGCCGGTGGCCGCGTGGTGTATGCGACCTGTAGCTTGTTACGTGAAGAAAATGAAGCCATCGCCGAAGCCTTTCTTGCTGCACACCCTGACTTCAAACTCATCCCTGCCAATGAAGTTTTAGCCCAGCAAAATATTGCGATGGATACAGGTGACTATCTGAAATTATTGCCTCACCTGCATGGCACGGATGGGTTTTTTGCGGCGGTGTTTGAAAAGTTTGCTTAATTGGCTAAGGCGTACCTACTGGCGGTACGCCAAGTGGTCTGCTAAGTTTAGGCCTTGCAATAAGGCTGTCTTAAGAGCTGGTTATGCATTAAGCCTATTCCCCTTTCAATGCTGTGATTACTCACCCGAGTTGCAGTATGATGTTTCCAAGCCATTGTTCCCTTAAAATGCCAAAAAAATGAAATTCCCCAGCCTCAACGTTCAAATATTCATTGCTGCCATTGGGGGTGTCTTTTTTGGCTGGTTGGCGCATACCGGTGAACATGGGGTGGCGCTTTATGCGGCGAACTTAGTGGGCACTTTGTTCATTGATTTGTTGAAAATGGTGATGATCCCATTGGTGTTTTGCGCGATTGTGACTGGTATCGCTAATCTGCGCCAGCATCGCCAGATCGATGTGGTGTGGAAAACGACTTTGCTGTTTTTTGCTACCACGACCATCATCGCGGTGGTAATTGGGTTGACTGCAAGTCATCTTTTTAAACCGGGGGCAGGGCTGCATCTGGAAATGTTTTCGCATGCCATGCAGCAGTTTGAATCCAGGCAGATGAGCCTGCCCGAGTTTTTCACACAGTTTTTGCACGGCATATTCATTGATCCATTCAAGGCGCTGGCCGAGGGTAATATTCTGGCGATTGTGGCTTATGCCATGTGTTTGGGCATTGCGCTGGTGATGGCGTCCGAGCGCTATCCGCAATGGCTGGCGTTGTTTGAAGAGGGCATGGGTCTAAGCATGCAGATGATTGGTTGGATCATGCGGCTGGCACCATGGGGGATTGCTGCACTGTTATTCAAGCTGGTCGCAACGCAGGATATGAGCCTGTTTGCCTCTTTGACCAAGTTTATGCTGGTGGTGACCGGGACGACCTTGTTTCATGGCGTGATTGTTTTACCGGTCTTGTTGTTTCTGTTTACAGGCAAACATCCTGTGTGGTTTTTGCGGCAAGCCCGGGAGGCGTTGGTGACGGCATTTGCCACCAGTTCTAGCAATGCGACCATGCCGGTGACGATGCGTTGTACGACGCAAAACATGCATGTGAAGCCTGAAATTGCCGGGTTTGTGGTGCCGCTAGGGGCAACCATGAATATGGATGGCACTGCCCTGTATGAGGCGGCAGCGGCCTTGTTTGTGGCACAACTGGCCGGGATTGATTTGTCGCTGGGGCAGCAGTTGGTGGTGTGTTTAACCACCATGATCGCGGCCATGGGGGCCCCGGGGATTCCCAGTGCGGGCATGGTGACCATGGTGATGGTGTTACAAAGCGTGGGATTGCCGGCTGAAGCCATTGCCATTTTGTTGCCTATAGACCGCTTGCTCGATACCGTCCGTACTGCCGTCAATGTCGAGGGCGATATGATAGGCAGTTTGGTGGTACAACATCGCATTGAAAAATTAGCACACTAAGGTCATGACTGAGTTAGAGATTAGACCTGCGCAAGCGCAGGAGGCCGACATCATCGCGGCACTGGTGAATCGTGCGTATCGCGGCGAGAGCAGCCGGGCAGGATGGACCACGGAGGCTGATTTGCTCGATGGCAAGCGTACCACGCCAGAGGAGGTGCTGAGTTTGCTCGCTCGGGATGATATTCAGATACTCACCGGCTGGGTGGCATCACAATTGACGGTGACGCTGTGTGCCGAATGGCATGCTGTACAGCAGACCGTGCATCTGGGCATGATTGCCGTAGAGCCGACTGCGCAGAACCGCGGGTATGGCAAAACAGTGATTCTGGCGGCTGAGCAATGGGCGGTGGAGCATTGGCAGGTGCGGGCCAGCCAAATGGTGGTTGTCAGTCTGCGGCAGGCATTAATCGCGTTTTATCAGCGGCTGGGTTATCAGCCGACCGGGGAGGTCAGGCCGTTTCCCTACCAGCCAGAGATGTGGCAGGCCAAGGTCGAAAACATGCAGCTGATCACCCTGCAAAAGCCGCTTGGCTTAAGTTGAGGCTATCGTGGCAATCATCCAACATCAGGCAATTGTCGTCGGTGTATCACAAGACGCTTGACCATTTTTGCCAATCCACGTAAATTGCCCAACCTTATGAACAAGCAATTTTTCTCAACTATTGTGTTGGCAATGCACCGAAAGGCATTGTGGCTGGTCGCCACAGCGTGCCGCGGTTGCTGCTTGTCGTAAATCTCATGCAACCGCGGGCTCTCCGCGGTTGATCTGTTGTCCCTCCCTCCCGGCGAGCCCTTTTATTTAGGGCACATATGAAAGACGCGACTCACCCCTATTACGGTGCCATGTTGGTACTGTTATCCTCCGTGGCCTTTTCGTCAAAAGCGATTATGGTCAAGCTGGCCTATGCCTATCATGTAGATGCAGCGACCTTGATCTCCTTGCGGATGGCGTTTGCTATTCCTTTCTTCGCTGCACTTGGCTGGTGGGCTATGCGCCAAGGCACGCCTGTGCGTATGGCGCGCCACGACTGGTGGAAGCTGGCATTGTTAGCGATGGCTGGCGGGTATGGGTCGATGTGGCTTAATTTTGAAGGCTTGCGTTATGTCTCTGCCGGGCTGGAACGAGTCATTTTATTCCTATACCCAACCTTGGTCGTTGTGATGAGTGCGATTTTTCTTAAACACCAGATTACCCGGCGTGAGTGGTTTGCCATGGTGACCAGCTATGCAGGTGTCGTGCTGGTAGTCTGGCATGATGTGGCGCTAGCGGGATTCGATTCTGCAGACACCTTGTATGGTGCTGGGCTGGTGTTACTTAGTGCGATTGTCTATGCCGGTTATTTACTGGTGAGCGGGCAACTGATTCCCAAGTTGGGGGCCAGCCGCTTTACTGCGTTGACCATGGGTCTGGCCGCGCTCGCTAGCGCTACACATTTTGCCTGCAATGGTTCGTATGAAAAGGTGGCCTCATTCCCGCAGGCGGTATACATGCTGGCTTTGTTGATGGCGCTGGTGGCGACTGTTCTACCTTCGATGTTGATGAATCTCGGCATCCAGCAATTGGGGAGCCGCAAAGTCTCGCTGATCAGTGCGATTGGTCCGGTCTCTACCATTTTGCTTGCTTACCTGTTCCTGGGCGAGCACCTTTCATGGGTACAGGGGCTGGGTACCCTGCTGGTGCTGGCCGGGGTGATGGCAGTGAGCCTGGATAAGGCTACGAAGGCTTAAGCATTCGTAGAGAGGCGCTGCCAGTCAAAAAACGGGCCGGGGTCGGTTTTACGCCCCGGTGCGATATCAGCGTGGCCGACAATATGCTGGATGGGATAGCGTTGCTGTAGCGCCTTGACCAAGGCTTGCAAGGTGACATATTGCGCATCTTCAAACGCCTCAATATCACAGCCTTCCAGTTCAATGCCAACTGAAAAGTCGTTGCATCGTTCGCGGCCTTGCCATTGTGAAACGCCGGCATGCCATGCCCGCTGCGCGCAACTCACATACTGCAATAGCTCACCGGTACGGCGGATCAGAAAATGTGAAGATACTCTGAGTTGCGCAATTTCTGCGTAGTAAGGGTGTTCGTCCGCATTCAGCCGGTTGGTGAATAACTGTGTAATGCCCTCGCCGCCATATTGTTGCGGTGGCAGGCTGATGTTGTGGATCACGATCATGTCGATGGCCGCATGCTCAGGCCGGTCGTCCTGATTGGGCGAGGTGATGATGCGCGCATGACTGGCAAAGCCAGCATGATCAATTTCTATCATGGGTGACAAGTAGCGTGACATATAAACATTGTAGGTGAATTTGACCGAATTGCGTTATGATTTCGCCCGCGTGCACACCTTTGGCATGCACATGCGGATCGGGCGGTGGACGCATGCAGGATTCATGACCGCCAGACAGGGACAGGTATGGTTTTTTTACAATTATTGCTGATGCTGGTGTTGATTTTAGTGGCAGCAGAGGTGTTTACCAACGCGCTGGAACATTTGGGGGAGCGCCTGGGGATTTCTGAAGGCGTGACAGGCTCAATTTTTGCGGCGGTGGGGACTGCGTTGCCAGAGACGCTGGTGCCATTGCTGGCGATTTTTTCGTATACGTCCTCCACGGGCGATAGCCATGCCGGCAATGACATCGGGGTGGGTGCCATTTTGGGCGCGCCCTTGATGCTGGCAACCTTATCTATCAGTTTGATGGCCTTTTCAGTCTTAAAGCGTCGTGGCGCACACGGTCATATCCGTCCCGAGCGCACCGGCCTGATCCGTGATCTGAATTTCTTTATTCTGGCGTTTATCTTTGCCACGGTGGCCATGTTTATTCCGCACACCGTCCCCATGGTGCGCTACGGTATCAGTATCCTCATGATTCTGATCTACTTTGTGTATGTGTTGATGACCATCAAGGCGTCTAAAGGCCTGGTGGAGGAGGGGCACGCGACCGAGGCCGAGGATGTCATGATGTTATCCCGGCTGGGCTTGCCCACCAACATGGTCACCATTCTGCTGCAATTGTTGCTTGGCTTGGCTTTGCTTATCGTCGGTGCCAAAGGCTTTATTAACGAGGTGGAAACCGCGGCTGCCATTTTGGGTGTGTCAGCCTTGTTGCTGTCTTTGCTGATTATCCCGATTGCCACCGAGCTGCCCGAAAAAGTAAACAGCATTTTGTGGATACGCAAAGGCAAAGACACGCTGGCGTTTGGCAATATTACCGGTGCCATGGTGTTTCAAGGCACTTTGTTGCCGGCAATCGGCATTATGTTGACTGACTGGTCTCCGCGACAAGAGGTCGCGCTCGGCATCCTGATCACCTTGCTGGCGGCCATCTGGGTACGTTACCGCATTGCCAAAGGTGGTTTGCTGGTATGGCACCTGCTTGTCAACGGCCTGTTCTACCTGGCCTATCTGGCAATTGTATTAAGCTAACCCTGACTGGATGAAAAAAGGCGACCTTCTGGTCGCCTTTTTGTTTTACTCTTCGTCGCCGTCTGCGTCGTCCAGGTCCGCGTCTTGCTCTTTCGATAATCCTAGCTTGGATAAACGGTAGCGCAAAGTGCGGAAACTGATGCCCAGTAATTTGGCCGCCGCAGTTTTATTATTGTTAGTTTTCTCCAGGGCTTGCAGAATCGTGCGCTTTTCAATGTCTTCCAGATAATCAGACAAGCTCACATCCATCGGCAACATGGTTCCAGGGACCGTCGCGGGTGCGGTGCTGGCTGGCGGGACCACGTCAGCCGCTTTCGCCACGGGTTCGTTGGCGCGCTCCAATACAGGGGCCTTCCAGGGCAACACCGGGCGATCACTCAGTTGCGCAGGCATGTCCTCCAGCGACAAGTCCTCTACCGTAATGGTCTGGCCATCGCATAGCGCCAGTGCGCGTTCCAGCATGTTTTCGAGTTCACGGACATTGCCATGAAAGGGCAGTTGCTGAATAAACACTTTGGCATCATCGGCAATCACCGGGATGTCTATGCCTTGTGTCTGGCACAACTTGGTCAGCAAACGTTCTGTCAGCTCCGGAATGTCTTCGGGGCGTTCACGCAAGGCCGGCATCTTGAGCTGAATCACATTGAGCCGGTAATACAAATCCTGCCGGAATTCGCCTTTTTCCATCATGGCATTGAGGTTTTTGTGCGTGGCAGAAATGATGCGTACATCCACCGCTTCTTCAATGGTGCTCCCCACCACGCGGACTTTTTTCTCCTGAATCGCGCGCAGCAGTTTCACCTGCATGGCCAGCGGCAGGTCGGCTACTTCATCCAGAAACAAGGTGCCACCACTGGCGGCCTGAAACAGGCCTTGCGTATCCTGAACGGCGCCGGTAAAGGCCCCTTTTTTATAGCCAAAGAATTCGCTTTCCATCAGGTTCTCGGGGATGGCGCCACAGTTAACTGCTACAAAAGACTGGTCCTTGCGGGCGCTGTTCTGGTGGATGAGACGCGCGGCCAGCTCCTTACCACTGCCAGATTCACCGCTGATGTAAACAGGGGCCTGGCTACGTGCCAGCTTGGCAATCATGGTCCTGACATAGCCCATGGCCGGAGACGCCCCAATCAAATCGACGGTGTTGGCTCCTTGAGATTCTTTTTGCGAGGAAAGCTTGAGCGCAGACTCGACCAATGGCCGCAACTGTTTGAGTGAAATCGGTTTGGTGATGTAGTCGTAGGCCCCGGCCTTGAGCGCAGAAACCGCATTTTCTGCACTGCCATAAGCCGTAATTACCGCGACGGGCAGCCCCGGAAATTGTGCATTGATGTGCTGTACAAGTTCCAGGCCCAAGCCATCCGGCAGGCGCATATCGGTTAGGCACAAGTCATAGCTGAAAGACTGCAGCATATGTTTTGCATCTGTGACGGTACTGGCGCTCTCGGCCTGTATGCCCATACGTTCCAGTGTCAGGACGACCAGTTCGCGAATATCGGTTTCGTCATCAACTACCAGACAACGATAAGTGTTTGCCATTTAAACAATTGCCTTTTTAACTGTCAGTGAAAATTGGGTGCCACCGGCCCCCGTGGTATAACTTAATTTTGCGCCATTGGCCTCAGCCAGCTCTCTTGCGATAAACAAGCCCAGCCCGGTCCCGGTTTTCTCCGTGGTCATGAACGGTTCGAACAAGTGGGGTTGAATTTTCGGGTCCACGCCTTGGCCATCGTCTCTGACCAGCAGGTGAATAAACTGTCCGCTTTTATCGCTCACGACGTTCAGTTGCAGGCTTTGTGCCTGTTGCTGACTGTGCCGCCATCCATTTTTACACAGATTCCATAAAATCTGGTTGATGTGCCGACGATCAAAAATAATGCCGGTTTCTGCTGCAGGCAAACTGAGTGTGAAATCACTCAGGGCAATCTTTTCTACCGCACAAAACTGTTGATAAAACTCCAGTACAAAGCTGTTGATATTTAATTTTTCCTGATTGGTGCGGTCGCGCCGGTTCAACTCCAGCACATCCTTGATAATCTGGTCCAGCCGCTGCACGTTGTCAGAAATAATTTGCAGCATGCGCTGCGTGCCTGGCTGCTGCGAGTCTTCTTGCATGAGTTGCGTCGCATGGCTAATCGCACTGAGCGGATTGCGGATTTCGTGCGCGATATTCGCTGTCAGCCTGCCCAGTGCCGCCAGTTTTACCTGGTGGGCCTGGGTTTGTATTTGTGACCAGTCCTCAATAAAAATCACCACACCATTGTCTGCATTTTCTGAGATGGCGTGAAAGCGGATACCGAGGTCGCGATTGTTGATACTGAGTTTGGTGGCATCTGGCGAGGCCAGTTTGGCCGAGGGCGTCGTACGCAATAATTGCATGATTGCCGGAATCAGTTGCTCCACCGGGGTGGAGAGTTCCAGCGCTGCCAGCATTTGTGATTCTTCCAACCCCAGCAGCTTGCAGGCTTGCAGGTTGTAGTGTTTGAGCTGCTGGTGCTGGTCTATCACCAGCACCCCGTTAGGCATTTCTTGCGTGATCAGGGCGTTAGTTTTGGCTAAATGTTCAATATCACGCCCACGCTGACTGGCCAGCTTTTCACTGCTTTGCATGCGTGCAGTCAGCGTTTGTGCCAGCCAGGCCGTCGCAAAGCAACTCAATGACAACAGCACTGCATTGCTGTAATCGTTCATGGGGACGTTGCGGTTTAACAGCTGAAAAGTGTTCTCGAGCAGAATGCCTATGGTGGCAATGGCCGCATAAAACATGGCAAAGCGGCCATCGCTGATCAGCCCGGCAAAGATGATATTGATGATGAGCAGCAACCCAATCGCACTCTGGTTGCCAGGTAAAAAATGCAGCATGAGCACGATAAAAACAATGTCGAGGCTGGTCTGGATCTTGACGGCTAGCCCTTGCTTGCATTGCAGGGACTCAAAGCTGACACTGACAGCAATCGCGTATAAAAAGAATAACAGCAATGCCCAAAAGGTGAGCGAGGGTTCTGCCGGGGCATTGCGAAAAAATGGCCATAGCTGGCTACCAAACAGCATGCCCGAGGCCCCCAGCCTGAAGAGCGTATACAGGCGCAAGTGCTGGATATCAGGAGTTCTTTCAATCGTGCTGATCATCATAAGGCGCACGCAGAAAAAACGGAGGGTTGCCGAGCGGCGGCTTGCACTACTTGGCAATTTACTGGACAAGGCATAAACATTATTTTTTAATTGTGAGCATAAATAGTGTGCTTTTGCTATTGAGCTTGTGGCCGTTATCACGTGGCAATTCGCAGGCTTATTCTAACAGTAATTAAATTTAAAACTGATATACTCCCTGTCAGAGGGAGATAAAACCGTGCATATTTGTTTTAGACGGATAAACACTCACAACAATGTCGCAAAAATGGCACCTTTGTCAGCATGAGAAACTGACGATCGCGGGAATGGGAATTTGTAGTGGCGAGTGCGCAAGAACTATCGGATTTTTTACGCCAGGTTGAAAAACGGGCCTTCAGGCAAACGGCGTATGCGGTGCGTGACGATCATGCCGCACTGGATATCGTGCAGGATGCCATGATGAAGCTGGCTGAAAAATATGCCAGCAAGCCGATTGAAGAATATCCTTTGCTGTTTCAGCGCATTTTGCAAAATACCATGCGCGACTACTGGCGGCGGCAGAAAGTGCGCAACTTGTGGACCAGTCTGTTTTCGTCACTCGGTTCGCAAGAGGATGAAGACTATGACCCACTTGAAACGATAGAGGTGGAAACCCAGGAAGGGGATCCTGCCGAGCAACTCGAGCGGTCACAAGTGATGCGCCTGATTGAAAAAGCCCTGGCAAAATTACCAGCACGTCAACGGGAAGCCTTCGTCCTGCGTTATTGGGAGGAATTAGACGTTGCTGAAACAGCGTCGGTGATGGGATGTTCAGAAGGAAGTGTTAAAACGCACTGCTCCAGAGCAGTCAGTGCGTTATCAATGTTAATGGAGCAGGCCGGCATTGGTCGCCGGAAACTGCCAAACAAGGAGTAAGGCATGAGGATACAACGTCACGTGGATGATGACTTGCCCACCCCTCTGCGCGAAGGGGTGCAGGCACTCAAGCAGGATGATCGGCCGCTGTCTGCCGCAGTGCAAGACCGGTTGGCGAAGGCCCGTCAGGCTGCTTTGGCGCAACATGCAGCTGCGCATCAGGCCCGTTCCGGTTGGTCGGATGTGTTGTCATGGGCTTCATGGGGGCATCCCCGTGTCGCAGGGATGGCCGCGTTCTCTATTTTTTTTGCGGTGGGCTTGATGTTTATCTCTAACAGCCAGAATGATGATGCGCTGTTGCTCAGCGATGATATGCCTGTCGAGGCATTTGTCGATAACGGGTTTGCTGCCTGGCAGTATTCAGAAGATATTTGATGGCGCTTTGGGTAGGGTTGTGCGCCGGGCGATACAAAATGCTTTCATGGAATAATGAGAAATGATACGAAATCATTCTTTGTGGATAGGGTGGATATTCTGTTTCGGCACTTCGTTGCCGAGTTTTGTGGCTGCAGAAGCGTTCCCCGGCGAGGCCGCTGCCTCGCGCGTGATGGCGATGGCCGATATCGGGGCGATCAAGAATGACCTGGCCCCGGCCGATCCTGCGGCCAATGTGACTTGGGCACAGTTGACGGAACAGCAGAAAACCGTGTTGGCGCCTTTGGCCAGTGAGTGGGATAGCTTGCGGCCCTGGCAGCGTGAGAAAATGCTCGATATTGCCAAGGAGTATCCAAAAATGGATGCGCAGAAGCAGCAGCGCATCCAGCATCAACTGGTGAAATGGAGCCGCATGACGCCCTACGAGCGCGAGAATGCGCGCAAACGTTACCAGCAGTTTCAAAGCTTGAGTCCCGAGAAAAAAGAAGCTTTGCGCAAACAGTGGCAGCAGCACAAGCAAAAATCGGCGATCAGTGAAGGTTATGATCCTGAGTTTGATGGCGCAGAGCATTAAACTTTCTCTCATAAAAAAGGCCCGCTGGATGCGGGCCTTTTTTATGAGAGTTCAGGATTAGTTGGCTTCTTCATTCAAAGACTTGCTCATCGACAGGCCGGTCAGCACAATGCCGGAGCCCGCGCTCTGGGAGGTCAGGGTGCTGTAGTTGTGTTCCATCCATTTTTTGATGCGTTTGGCATCGCCAATTCGAGTCAATTTGCCAACGGAGTCCAGCAACACCATGATGAGTGGTTCACCCGCAATGGTTGCCTGCATCACCAGGCAGCGGCCTGCTTCACTGATGTACCCTGTTTTGGAGAGGCCAATTTCCCAGCTGCTGTTGGAGCTGTCACGCACCAAGGCATTGGTATTGTGAAAGTGTATCGGCTGGCGTCTGCTATTCACGTATAAGTCGTAATCAGATGTGGTCGTAATCTGGCGTATTAATGGGTACTGATACGCTGCGTGAACCATTTTGGCCAAGTCCATGGCGGTTGAGACATTGTTGCTGGTCAGACCAGTGGAGTCTTCAAAATGCGTATTCATCATGCCCAGGCTGGCTGCTTTGGCGTTCATTTCCTGGATAAAACGGGCCTTACCACCTGGATAGTGCGTTGCCAGCGCAGAAGCTGCACGGTTTTCGGAGGCAATCAACGCCAGGTTCAACAGGTCGGCACGTGTCATGGTGGTGCCGACTGGCAGGCGTGAAGAAGTGCCTTTCAGGTAGTCAACGTCCATTTCAGTAATGGATACTTCTTCATTCAGGTTAAGTTTTGCATCCAGCACGACCATGGCAGTCATGAGTTTGGTGACGGAGGCAATCGGCGTCGGCGTATCGAGGTTTTTGGAGTAAATGATCTCGTGCGTGTTCTGGTTCATGACCAGCGCCTTGGTGGAGGCGATGGACAAATTGCCATTGTTGAGCGATTTGCCCTGGAACGAATCAAACATCTCGGCATCGACCGTCGGTCGCGCCGCTTTTCTGGCATGCGAGTGTAATTTCACCGGGCGCATCCCTTTGGTTTTTTCAGGGTTAACGCGGTACTGTGAAGAAACGCGCGCGCTGTATTTTTTACTTTTGCTCGCAGAAACGGTTTGTTTCTTGGAGGATGATTTGGCAATGGCTTGACCCGCAGGTGCAAAAGCAATTGAACACATTAGTAAAACTTTAAAACAGTGCTTGTAAAAACTCATAATCAACCTTCCTGAAACCCGCCTCATTATTGCCCAGTAATTATTCAGCGTCAATCACTTATCGCAATTTTTTCGTGTGAAAAGTTAAGCAATTTGCTTGCCTGTCTGAATAAGTTTTGGCGCGTTGTGCAGACTATGGCACAATAATTATCTACTAAACTTTTGATTTTTAAATTCTATGTCAGCAGGCTTGAAATACTTCTTTTCCAAAGACCACACCTGGGCAGCGCAAGGCGAAGATGGATTATGGCTGGTTGGGATTACTGACTACGCCCAAAATATGCTGGGGGATGTGGTGTTTGTGGACCCGCCCAAAGTGGGGCAGTCTGTTGAGCAAGGGGCGGTGTGCGGCCTGATTGAGTCAGTCAAGACCGGTTCTGATCTCTATGCGCCCTTGACCGGGGTCGTGGACGCCGTCAATGAACAGGCATTGTCTTCACCTGAGCGCATTAATGATCATCCTTATGACACGTGGTTGTTCAAGCTGGCAGCGACTGCCAGTGGTGCAGAAGGGCTGCTTGATCAATCAGCTTATGAATCACAGCTTTAGTGGCTGATGGTTTAGCTGGGGGTTGCTTAGTCCGCCTGTTTTATCCTGAGCGGGCGCTTGGTGGCTGCCAATTCGGCTGGCGTGAGGGCTGCTACTTTCACTGTGTCGGCTTTTTGATCTAGCGATAACATGGTGTGATGGATGTTCAAATCGCGGCTGGCTAAGCTCAGAAAAAATAGTGCGATCAGGCTAAGGGGTATTTTAAGTGACAGTGATTGCATGGCGGGTTCCTTAAAGTCTTTTTAATTCAAATACATCGCGCTGCTTTTTATGATTTGTAACGCGAATCGGGTATAATTTGTCTTTGTTTAGTTTTTAAGCAAGTTATCTTTCCGGTTGACGTTCAAAATGCCTATCTACGATTTTCAATGTACCGCCTGTGGTTACCAGCAAGAGTTGATGCGTAAGGTCTCTGCGCCTGCAGTGGAGGCTTGTCCGCAATGCCAGCAGCAAACCTTTAGCAAGCAAGTGTCGGCGCCCAATTTTCAGCTGACCGGCAGTGGCTGGTATGCCACCGATTTCAAAAATAACCAGTCAGCCAAGAGCAGCTCTTCATCTGAATCTGCCAGTGCCGGAGACGCTGCCAAGTGCTCACCGGGTTGCGCCTGCCACTAAAAAGACAAGCATGAAAAAATACTTTATTACAGGGTTGTTGGTACTGGTTCCATTGTTCATTACGGTGTGGGTGCTAAAAACTTTAGTGCAAACGCTGGACCAGAGTCTGCTGTTGTTGCCCGTCGCCTGGCGGCCAGAAGCCTGGCTGGGCGTAGATATTCCAGGCTTTGGCGTGATTCTGACCGTGGGCATTATTTTGGCGACCGGTCTGGTAGCGACCAACATTTTTGGCCAGCAACTGATTGTGTTATGGGAAGGCTTGCTGGTCCGCGTGCCTGTGGTCAAGTCTATTTATTCCAGCGTCAAGCAAGTATCAGACACTTTGTTTTCTGACTCCGGTAACGCATTCCGCCAGGCGTTGTTGATTCAGTACCCACGGCAGGGCGTCTGGACCATCGCTTTTTTAACCGGCACGCCGGGTGGCGATGTGAGCAAGCACTTGCAGGGAGAATATGTCAGTGTGTATGTGCCGACCACGCCTAATCCGACCTCAGGATTCTTTTTGATGCTGCCCAAGGCAGATGTGATCGAGCTGGATATGAGCGTAGATCAGGCCTTGAAATACATCATCAGCATGGGTACAGTGGCGCCCTTGCCTAAACAACATTAACCGCAACACCACTTTAAACTTTATAAAATTATTATGATGCGTACACATTACTGCGGTCACTTGAACCGCGAACATATTGGACAAACCGTGACCCTGTGTGGCTGGGCTCACCGTCGTCGCGACCACGGGGGGGTGATTTTTATTGATTTGCGGGACCGCGAAGGTCTGGCGCAAATCGTGATTGACCCGGATACCAAAGACGCATTTGCCATCGCAGAAACCGTACGTAATGAATTTGTGTTGCGTGTGGTCTGTAAAGTGCGTGCCCGTCCTGAAGGCACCGTGAATCCCAACCTGCCAACCGGCGAAGTGGAGATGCTGGCGACAGAGATCGAAGTACTGAATGCTTCACTGACACCGCCGTTCATGCTGGATGACGACAATCTGACCGAGACCGTTCGTCTGGAGCATCGCTATATCGATCTGCGCCGCCCGGCCATGCAGAAAAACCTCATGTTGCGTTACAAAGTGGCGAAAAACCTGCGTGACTACCTCGATGAAAATGGCTTTATCGAAGTAGAAACGCCAATGCTGACCCGTTCGACGCCAGAAGGCGCACGTGATTACCTGGTGCCTTCACGCGTACACCACGGCATGTTTTTTGCACTGCCACAGTCACCACAATTGTTCAAACAATTGCTGATGGTGTCCGGTTTTGACCGTTACTTCCAGATCACCAAATGTTTCCGTGACGAAGACCTGCGCGCAGACCGTCAGCCAGAATTTACCCAGGTGGATATTGAAACTTCTTTCCTGGAAGAAAACGACATCATGGACATCGTCGAAGAGATGATTCGTCGCATGATGAAAAAGGTGCAGGATATCGACCTGCCCGCCAAATTCCCGCGCATGCCCTTCTCTGAGGCGATGAACAAATACGGTTCTGACAAGCCTGATATGCGCGTGACACTGGAAATCACTGAGCTCACCGATGTGATGAAGGATGTGGATTTTAAAGTGTTTGCCGGTGCTGCCAATATGGCCGGTGGCCGCGTGGCTGCGATTCGCGTGCCTAACGGTGCGGCCATCAGCCGCTCTGAGATTGATGCCTATACCGAATTCGTCAAAATTTATGGCGCCAAAGGTCTGGCTTATATCAAGATCAACGACATTACCAAACTGAACGAAGAAGGTCTGCAAAGCCCGATTGTGAAGAACATTCACGTCAATGCCTTGCAAGCCGTGCTTGAGCGCACGGGTGCGCAAAACGGTGACATCGTATTCTTTGGCGCCGATAAAGCCAAGATCGTCAATGAAGCCCTGGGCGCACTACGCACCAAGGTTGGCCATGAAAAAGGCCATGTCGATGGTCGTCAGTGGGCGCCATTGTGGGTGGTGGATTTCCCGATGTTTGAGCACGACGAAGATGCAGACCGTTGGGTCGCCTTGCATCACCCGTTTACTGCACCGAAAGATGGTCATGAAGACCTGTTGGTCAGCAATCCAGGCGCTTGCTTGTCTAAAGCGTATGACATGGTGCTCAACGGTTGGGAAGTGGGTGGTGGTTCCGTGCGTATCCACAAGCAAGAGGTGCAGTCCAAGGTGTTTGATGCATTGAAGATCAGCAAGGAAGAAGCGCAAGAGAAATTTGGCTTCTTGCTGGATGCACTGCAATACGGTGCGCCACCGCATGGCGGCTTGGCATTTGGTCTGGATCGTTTGGTTACCCTGATGGCTGGCGCCGAATCAATCCGTGATGTGATTGCCTTCCCGAAAACCCAGCGCGCACAATGTCTGATGACCAATGCGCCTAACGAGGTGGACGAGAAGCAATTGCGTGAATTGCATATTCGCGTACGTCAGCAAAACGCTGCTGGCAGCTAACATGCGGGCGACTTGCCACGAGATTGTTGCAGGTCTCTGTTTTGTGATCAACGCGCCCAGACGGGCGCGTTTTTTATTGGATGTTTAGAGTATGTTGTCACTGATACGCACGATTCCCGATTACCCAAAACCCGGCATTCAGTTTCGGGATATCACGCCTTTGTTGCAGGATAAGCAGGGGTTTGCAGCGGTGCTGGATGCGCTGGCAGCACATTGTTCCCAGATGCCGGTAGATAAGGTGGTCGCCGTGGAGGCGCGGGGCTTTATTATTGGCGCAGCATTGGCTGCACGCCTGGGAGCAGGCTTTGTGCCTGTGCGCAAACCGGGCAAATTGCCAGCGCAGACCATCAAGCAGTCTTACAGTCTCGAATATGGCACCGATACACTGGAGCTTCATGCCGATGCGATTCAGGCAAATGAGCGCATTTTGCTGGTGGATGATCTGATCGCTACCGGTGGCACCGCACTGGCCGCGGTCGCGTTGATTCGGCAGCTGGGCGGGCTGGTAACGCAGGCTGCTTTTATCATTGATCTGCCCGATTTGGGCGGGATGCAACATTTAGCCAATGCTGGCGTCCAAGGCTTTGCCTTGTATCAATTTGAGGGCGATTAAGTTTTGTACTATAGTGGCCGACTTGCATGCCACTTAACACACGGGACCTCACAGGATTACTATGCCACTGACCGAAATCAATCATGTCAATTTTCGCTCTGACCGCGAAACCATGCACAAACTGCGCGATTTTTATTGCGAGGTGCTTGGGCTGACGGTGGGCAAGCGGGTGGCGAGTACCACCTATGGCTATTGGCTGTATATCGGTGATAACGATGTGATTCATCTGGCCGAGTACAAAACGGCAGAAGCGCCGCAGTTGCATGTGCATGGCACCTATGACCATGTTTCATTCACCTGCACAGACATGCCTGCCATGGAGGCGCACTTGCAGGCGCACGGCATCACTTACACCACGCGTATCCTGGCTAATGGGGTTCGCCAGATCAACTTGCGGGATCCGGCCGGTAATGGCGTGGAGCTTAATTTTGAAGAGTACCGTGACCCGGCGTATGTGATGCGGCCATCTGGCGACCCGGGCAAAATGTGAGGGTCAATGTGATGCGTATCACATATTGTATTTGTCAAAGCATAAGAAAATCCTTTTCATGCAATCTAAGATAAAAAATGGAAGATGGGGAATCGTATGAAAAAAACATGGATGATGGTCGTGGGGTTGGTGGCTTTCTGTGCGGCAAGTGTGGTGCATGCAGAGGCGGATCCCAAGTTATGGTCAGTAGTGAAAGAGGCTTTTTTCCCCAAGCGGGAGATTCAGGAAGTTGACTTCCTGAAAGTGGAGGGGCCACGCCGCGCCGAGAGCGGCGCACAGGTGCCCGTCACTTTCATTTACGACAAGGCGGCGGCCAACGGCATCCAGTTAAAGAAACTGTATGTGATCGTTGATGCCAACCCGATACAATTGGCGTCCACTTATCATTTAACCGACAGCTTGAACGGCTTTCAGATGGCGACCCGTATCCGTCAGGAAACCGATTCTTATGTGCGCCTGATTGGCGAAACTGCAGATGGCAAGCTGTATATGGGTAAGCGCGAGATTCGTGCGGCGGGCGGCTGTGGCGGTACCGTCGATAATAATGAATCCGAAGTGCGGGCGGCGGCGGGCAAGATCAAAATGAGTGTGGATGCGCCAAAATTTGGCGAGCCCGCCACGGCCACGTTCAACATTAAACATGTGATGCGGACCGGCTTGCAGCGCGATCTGGTTTCACAAGGCTATGTGCCTGCATTTTATATCAACAAAACCACCTTTACCTACAACGGCAAGGAGTTGATGACAGTCGATGTCGGTGTGGGCACCAGTGAAGATCCTTACATGAAATTTAGTTTTATCCCCGATGCACCGGGCAAGCTCGAAGTGGTCGCCACGGATAATGAAGGCAAGACGTTTAGCCAGAGCCTGGATGTCCATAGTTAATCGTGATGCATGCATAAAAAGGTCTCTCAGGAGGCCTTTTTTATTTGCGCTGCGTGGGCGCGTTTGGCCTGCTGACCGTCAATGTTAAAATAACATTATTTGGGGAAAGGGAAAGCATGAAAAGTTTTCGTAAAGAGCTGTGGTTTAACATTCCGGCACGCATGGATTTCAAGAATATCACCAGTGACGTGGTTGCGTGTGTGCGTGAAAGTGGCGTGCAAGAAGGCCTGGTGCTGATTAACGCCATGCATATTTCTGCCAGCGTGTTTATCAACGACGATGAGCGCGGCCTGCACCATGATTACAAAATATGGCTGGAAAAGTTGGCGCCGCACGAGCCGGTGAGTGGCTACCGCCATAACGATACTGGTGAGGATAATGCAGATGCGCATATCAAGCGCCAGATCATGGGCCGCGAAGTGGTGGTGGCGATTACTGAAGGCAAGCTGGATTTCGGCCCATGGGAACAGATTTTTTACGGTGAGTTTGATGGCCGCCGTAACAAGCGTGTACTGGTGAAAATTATCGGCGAATAAATGGCATTCGCTGCAAGTGATTGAGCTATAAGCTTTTTTAATGGACTAAATTGAAATGAAATCCCCTGAATTGTTAGCGCCCGCCGGTGATCTTGATCGCATGCGTACGGCGTTTGATTACGGCGCAGACGCGGTGTATGCCGGTCAGCCGCGCTACAGCTTGCGCGTGCGTGAAAATGATTTTTCAATGCAAAACTTGGCAATTGGCATTCAGGAGGCGCATGCACGCGGCAAAAAGTTTTTTGTCGCCAGCAATATTTCACCGCATAACGCCAAAGTCAAAACCTATATGCGCGATATGGCGCCGGTGATTGACATGCAGCCCGACGCATTGATTATGGCCGACCCTGGCCTGATCATGATGGTGCGCGAGCAATGGCCGGACATGCCTATCCATCTGTCGGTGCAGGCCAATGCGGTCAATTACGCTTCGGTTAAATTCTGGCAGCGCATGGGCCTGACACGGGTGATTTTGTCACGTGAGTTATCGCTGGACGAGATTGCCGAAATCCGCCAGGAATGCCCGGATATGGAGCTTGAGGTGTTTATTCACGGTGCCTTGTGTATCGCTTATTCCGGCCGTTGCCTGCTGTCTGGCTATTTCAATTCGCGCGATCCCAATCAGGGGACCTGTACCAACAGTTGCCGCTGGGATTACAAGGTGCATGATGCCCAGCCCGATGCCGCAGGCGTGATCCGTTTAAAAGAGTTTGATTTTCAGGCCGAGCTGGAACAATCCAATCTGTCTTCCTGTGGCTCATTACCCCGCCATCCGGCTGCTGACCAGGTTTACCTGATCGAGGAAAAAGGCCGTCCTGGCGAGCTTTTGCCTATCATGGAAGACGAACACGGCACCTATATCATGAACAGCAAGGACTTGCGGGCGATTGAGCACGTGGAGAAGCTAATTGCCATTGGCGTCGATTCGCTCAAGATTGAAGGACGTACCAAGTCGCGTTACTACGTGGCGCGTACCAGCCAGAATTACCGCCAGGCGATTGATGATGCCGTGGCCGGGCGTCCGTTTGACTGGCGTTTGCTGGGCGAGTTGGAGAACCTGGCCAACCGGGGCTACACCGATGGTTTTTACCAGCGCCACCATACCGCCGAGCACCAAAATTACGTCCAGGGGCACTCGAGTGCCAATCGCAGCCAGTATGTCGGCGATGTGGTGGCCTATGATGCAGAGCTGGGACTGGCTTCCATTCAGGCGCGTAACAAATTTGCCGTAGGCGACAAATTGCAACTGATACACCCCAGTGGTAACCGCGACATTGTGGTGGAGCAGCTTTTTGATAAGCGGGGCGAAGCCGTGCAGCAGGCCGCTGGCAGCGGACATTTTGTCAAACTGCCGATTGCCGCATCTGCCCTGGATAATGCCATGGTTGCCAAATATCTGTAAGTGCGGGTCAATCTGGGCAATCAAAAAAGGGGAGTGAGCTCCCCTTTTTTGTTGGCTGCTGAAATGCATCAGCTATGAATATAGCTTTCCAGTTGCTTGATCAGTGATTGCTGGTAGTCTATCGTCTCTTTGAGAATATCCCCGATCGAAAGCATGCCTAGCAGTTTGCCATGATCGACCACGGGCAAGTGGCGGATACGCTTTTCCAGCATGGTGTTCATGGCCGACTCGACCAGGTCACCCGGTTTGCCTGTGATGACTTTTTCCGTCATCACTTCACTGACTTGCGTGGTTTTGGATGAGCGGCCTTTCAGGATAATCTCGCGCGCATAATCGCGTTCCGAGAAGATTCCCACCAGTTCGCCGTCTTTGATCACAGCCAGTGCACCAATCTGGTATTCCGCCAGAATCACCAGTGCGTCAAACACCGGTCGGTTGGGCGCAATACTAATGATGCCTTGATGTGTTTTATGAGTGAGTACTTGCTGAAGCGTCTTCATGACTTCCTCCTTTCATAGGGCACGAGCGTCTAAATATACACCGATGTGTCGTGGAGTAAAACCTCAGATTGTTATTGACATAATTAGCCGGCTAACTATAATGTGGCTAATTATGTTACAGCTTAGAGATCTTCCTACCCCAGAAGTCCTGCAACGGTTTGCCCAGCGCTATCCGGAAGCCGATGTCACGGCTATTGCCAGCTTCTTGATGTTGTTACGCGTGGCCACTGATTTGTCAGTGGCACTGGATGCCTGCCTGAGTAAACACGATTTGTTACAGGGGCGCTGGTGGGTGTTGATTTTGTTGATGCGCGAAGTTGACCTGACGTCTACGCCCTCGGTGTTGGCAGAAAAGCTGGGGGTGACGCGCGCCACCATGACTGGGTTGTTGGATGGCCTGGAGCAAGGTGGCCTGGTCCAGCGTATCTTGGTGCCAGAAGACAGACGCAGTGTCAAAGTGCGTCTGACTGAAGCCGGGCAAGCCCGGCTGGATGCGGTGATGCCGGACTATTACACGCGGCTACGGCAGTGCATGCAAGGATTGAACGAGCAGCAGCGCAAGGATTTGCAAGCGCTGTTAGGGGTGATAGACCAGGGCATCTCAGCCTGGGATTTTAAATAGTAATGTGTCTTTTATTCAGGAGTTTTGTATGACTAATGTTGATCACTTCATTGCGTTAAACCAGCAGTTTGATGCTGCCTTTAACAGCAAAAATCCACAGGCGATTGCGGCCTTGTATGCAGAGCAGGCGATCGTGATGCCTGCGCCTGCTGGCCAGGTCGTGAAGGGCCGTCAGGCGGTTGCGGATTTTTTTGCTGGACTGATTCAGGCTGGGGTCATTGAACATGCGCTGACGATGAACGAGGCGGTGGTCAGCGAAACGCTGGTCACTCAAACCGGACATTGGGCAGCAGCCATGATGGCTGAGGATGGCGTCAAGCAGCAGTTTGGCGGCAATGTACAAGTGGTGTTTCAAAAGCAACCCGATGGGCAGTGGCTGGCAGTGACCCATATCTGGAACTAAATCAGCGGATAAAGTCATGGATCAATTGCTTAAACAGCGTTCACAGGCACTGACAGCACTGCTGGTGCTGACGCTGATCTGGGGCTATAACTGGGTGGTGATGAAAAGCGCGTTGCAATATGCGGGGCCGTTCCAGTTTGCCGCCATGCGTACCTTTTTTGGCGCGCTGGTGTTGTTTTTGGTGCTGTATGTGACGCGGCGGCCAATGGGCTTGACCGAGTTTCCAACCATGCTGCTGCTGGGCATTTTGCAGAATGTAGGGTTCACCGGCGTGCTCATGTGGGCGCTGGTGCAGGGGGGCGCGGGCAAGACGGCGGTGCTGACTTATACCATGCCTTTCTGGACCTTGCTGTTTGCCTGGCCCATGCTCGGTGAGCGTATCCACGGCTGGCAATGGCTGGCGGTGATTTCTGCCGTGTTGGGCATGCTGTTTATTTTTGATCCTTTGCATTTGCGTGCAGACAGCTTCAGCATGCTGTTGGCTGTGCTGTCCGGCGTGTCGTGGGCGGTGTCTGCGATTATGACCAAGCAATTGCACAGACGTCATCCAACGCTAGACCTGATCAATCTGACGGCCTGGCCTATGTTGCTGGGTTCGCTGCCTATGGTGCTGATTGCCTTTCTGGTCCCTGCGCCGACTATGCAATGGTCGGGTTATCTGATCGGCGCGGTATTGTTTAATGTGATGTTATGTGGCGCGTTGGCCTGGTTGCTCTGGCTGTTTGCCTTGCAGCGGTTGCCCGCCGGGGTGGCCAGTATGGCCTCCATGCTGGCACCCGTGATTGGGGTGATTGCGGCCTGGATACAGTTGCATGAAGTGCCGGATGGCATGGAGATGATCGGCATGGCACTGATTTTGTTTTCCCTCAGCCTGATTTCCATTCTGATGATGCGGCCTGCCTATCACGGTATCCCGCCGGCGAGTGCCAACGTTTAGCGCCATTTTTCGCTGTTCTCCCGGTTTTTTCATTGCGCAGGGCTTGCGTAAATCAGGCCCTGTTCTTATTTGTCTTGCCTATCTGCCTTCAATCAAGCCGCCGCCAAGCCTGCTTGCGCCTGTGGTAAAATCCGCCAGTTAAAACATTTCATCCCGTTGTTAAAAAATACAAGGAAGTCATATGGCTGGACATAGTAAATGGGCCAATATCCAACATCGCAAAGGTCGCCAGGATGCCAAGCGCGGCAAAATCTTCACCAAGCTGATTAAAGAGATCACGGTCTCTGCGCGCATGGGTGGCGGTGATACAGCCATGAACCCGCGTCTGCGTGCGGCCGTGGCAGCGGCCAAAGAAGAGAATATGCCTTCAGACAATATCACGCGTGCCATCAAAAAAGGCACGGGTGAGCTCGAGGGTGTCAACTACGAAGAAATTCGTTATGAAGGCTATGGCATCAATGGTGCGGCCATCATTATTGATTGTCTGACCGATAACCGTCAGCGTGCGGTCATGGATGTGCGCCATGCCTTAACCAAGCATGGCGGCAACCTCGGGACCGATGGTAGCGTGGCCTTTATGTTCAAGCACTGTGGTCAGTTGGTGTTTGAGCCTGGCGTCTCGGAAGACGCCGTCATGGAAGCGGCACTGGAAGCCGGTGCGGAAGATGTGATTGCCGATGAGGATGGCAGCATAGAAGTGATCACGGCCCCTGGCGATTTTGTCACGGTGAAAGAAGCGCTTGAGGCTGCGGGCCTGAAGGCGGTGATGGCGCAAGTGACCATGAAGCCGCTGAATGAAGTGGTGTTTACTGGCGATGATGCGGTCAAAATGCAAAAAATTCTCGACATGCTCGAAGACCTCGATGACGTGCAAGAGGTCTACACTTCTGCCGTGATTGAAGAAGATTAAATGGCGCGATTGGCGGTGCACGCCTTTCTGGCCAACCGGCTTGAACTGGGTGTCTTGACGTGAGTAGTCAGCGTATTTTGGGCATAGACCCCGGCCTGAGAATTACGGGTTTCGGTGTTATAGAAGCCGTGGATGGCAAATTGTCCTACGTGACCAGTGGCGTGATTAAAACCGCTTCAGCTAAAAAAACCGCAGAGGGCGAGTCAGAAAAAGAGGCCTTGCCCGAGCGCCTAAAGGTTATTCTGGACGGCTTGTTTGAGGTGATTTCAACCTATCAGCCCACGCAAGTGGCGATTGAAAAAGTGTTTGTTAATGTCAACCCTCAGTCCACGCTATTGTTGGGTCAGGCGCGCGGCGCTGCCATTTCTGCGGCGGTGATCCGTCAACTGCCGGTGGCTGAATATACGGCGCTGCAAGTGAAACAATCGGTCGTGGGTAACGGCCATGCGCAAAAAGAGCAGGTGCAAGAGATGGTCAAGCGCCTGCTTAAATTACCGGCTACGCCTAGCCCAGACTCTGCGGATGCCTTGGCTTGCGCGATTTGTCATGCACATGGCGGTCAGGGCCTGGGGGCTTTGGCCACCACCGGCTTCAGAGTTAGAAATGGAAGATTGATATGATCGCACGCCTGAATGGCCGCTTGCTGGAAAAGTCCCCACCCTTGATTGTGGTGGATTGCAATGGCGTGGGCTATGAAGTAGAGGTGCCGATGAGCACTTTTTATAATTTGCCCGATCTGGGTCAACCTGTGCAGATTTTGACGCATATGGTGGTGCGCGAGGATGCGCAACTGCTGTATGGCTTTGGCAGTGAGCAAGAGAAAAACACCTTCAAGCAATTGTTGAAGGTGAATGGCATTGGTGCCAAGTCTGCGCTGGCGATTTTGAGTGGTGTCAGCGTGAATGATTTGATGCTCGCCGTCAGCCAGCAAGAAGTCGGCTTGCTGACGCGTATTCCTGGCATCGGCAAAAAAACAGCCGAGCGTTTGTTACTCGAGCTCAAAGACAAATTTGTGGTGACGGGGTCCACCTCGGCGCAACCGGCCGTCAAAGCGGCGACAGATGATATCCTCAATGCACTGGTGGCGCTTGGTTACCATGAGCGTGAGGCAGCTGCGACCCTGAAGTTGCTGGAACCTGGCATTAGTGTGAGCGATGGTATCCGGCAGGCGCTCAAGTATCTGGCCAAGTAGTCCGGCCAGGCCGAGCGCGAGTCTGTAATAGTCATACGCTGCATGGTATGATGACAAAAATAACTGATTCAATCGCGGCATGAGGCCTTCATTGTTGAGTATTGCATTGCACTTCATCGCCCATCACCCATGATAGAAACCGATAGACTCGTCGCTCCCGCTACTGCCAGCACTCAAGAAGAGGCGCTTGAGCGTGCCTTGCGCCCCAAGCATCTGGATGAGTATGTGGGGCAGGAGAAGGCGCGCGGTCAACTCGAAATCTTTATTAATGCGGCCCGTGGCCGGCAAGAGGCACTTGATCATGTGCTGCTGTTCGGCCCGCCTGGTCTGGGTAAAACCACGCTTGCTCACATTGTGGCTAAAGAGATGGGCGTCAATCTGCGCATGACCTCGGGCCCGGTGCTGGAGCGGGCCGGCGATCTGGCTGCATTGCTGACCAATCTTGAACCCAACGACGTCTTATTTATTGACGAGATTCATCGCCTGAGCCCGGTGGTTGAGGAGATTTTGTATCCGGCCATGGAAGATTACCGACTCGATATCATGATCGGTGAAGGACCTGCAGCACGCAGTGTGCGACTGGATTTGCCGCCTTTTACGCTGGTGGGGGCGACCACGCGCGCGGGCATGTTGACCAACCCCTTGCGTGACCGGTTTGGCATTGTGGCGCGGCTAGAGTTTTACAGTCACGCGGAGCTCTCCAAGATTGTCATGCGGTCGGCCAACTTGCTCGAGGTTGAAATGCAAGCGGCCGGCGCGCTGGAGATTGCCAGACGTTCACGCGGCACACCGCGGATTGCCAATCGTCTGCTACGCCGGGTCAGGGATTATGCGCAAGTCAAATCGGATGGCATTGTGACCGATACGATTGCCGATGCCGCCTTGAAAATGCTGGATGTCGATCAGCAAGGGCTGGATGTGATGGATCGCAAGTTATTGCAGGCGGTGGTTGAAAAGTTTGGTGGCGGGCCAGTGGGACTGGACAATCTTGCCGCGGCCATTGGTGAAGAGCGTGACACCATAGAAGATGTGCTGGAGCCCTATCTGATTCAGCAAGGCTATCTGATGCGCACGCCGCGCGGACGCGTGGCCACGCAGTTGACTTACCAGCATTTTGGCTTGAAAGCGCCTGTCAGCATGGTGTCAGCCGATTTATGGCAAGATGCCGGGCAATAACATGGTTGAGTTTCCTGTACGTGTGTATTACGAGGATACCGATGCCGGTGGTGTGGTCTATCACAGCCGCTACCTGAATTTTATGGAGCGTGCGCGCACCGAGTGGTTGCGGGCGGCAGGCTTTGACCAAAGCGCGCTCAAGCAGCAAGAACAAGTGTTGTTTGTCGTCCACAGCATGCAGCTACAATTTAAAAAACCGGCCCGGCTGGATGACCAGTTGCGGGTGGTTTCGCAGTTGCTGGAGATGGGGCGTGGCAGTTTTAGCTGCCAGCAGCAGATCATGCGTGATGAAACGATTTTAATTGAGGCACAGGTGAAAGTCGCCTGTGTCGATGCGGATTCATTTAAACCCACGGGTATTCCGGCCCGTATCAAAATTGCACTGGAGTCTTCATGAATGTAGCGAACGATATGTCGATTTTTACCCTGGTGAGCGGGGCCAGTTTGCCAGTTCAGCTGGTGATGCTGATTCTGCTGCTGACCTCACTCGCCTCCTGGTGGTATATCTTCATTAAGGTTTTTTCACTTAAGGCTGCCAACGAAAATGTGGATCAGTTTGAAGCGCAATTCTGGTCCGGCGGTGATTTGAACGAGCTGTACGAGCGCATCACGACTGGTCGCAAAACACCTCAAGGCATGGCCAGCATTTTTCAGGCCGGGTTAAAAGAATTTATCCGCTACAAGCAGCAAAAAGATACCGAAGTCAGTGATGTGATGGAGGCGACGCGTCGTGCCATGCGTGCAGCATATAACCGCGAACTGGATTATCTGGATGCGCACCTGCCATTCTTGGCTTCCGTAGGTTCGGTCAGTCCTTACATCGGCCTGTTCGGCACCGTATGGGGCATCATGAACGCCTTCCGTGGCTTGTCTAACGTTGCGCAGGCGACATTGAGCCAGGTTGCCCCTGGCATTGCCGAGGCGCTGGTGGCGACTGCGATCGGGTTGTTTGCCGCGATCCCAGCCGTGATTGCCTATAACCGCTTTGCCGCGGGCGTAGACCGCCTCTCTGTCCGTTACGAGAGCTTTATCGAAGAATTTACCAACATTTTGCAACGTAGAGCCTGATAGGAGCCGCGATGAGCAGAACGCGTAAACGTCGCATGATGAACCAGATTAACGTCGTCCCCTATATCGACGTCACGCTGGTGTTGCTGGTGATTTTTATGGTGACCGCGCCCATGACCAATCCCGGCATGGTGGAGTTGCCCAAAGTCGGGCAGGCCCTCAAGCAGAGTGGTGACCCGATTGTGATCACCGTGCAAAAAGAAGGCACTGTGATGATGGAAGGCAAAGAGATGCAGCGTGACGATATGCTGGCTTTGATTCGTCAGCGCCTGTCTGAGACACAAAAGCCGGTGGTGGTGTCTGCAGATAAAAACACGCCTTATGGTGAAGTGGTGTCCGTCATGGATTTGCTCAAGCAAGCGCAGGTGAATCAAGTTGGTTTGCTGTTTCAGAATGAGAAATAACGGGCAGGTTGCTTAAAGCGCATGAAAGTCACTTACTCCCCACAAGATCAGGCGATACGCAAACGTGCAGCGATCTTATCCGTGCTCATGCACGTGTTACTGTGCTTGGGCATGATCTTTATGGTTGACTGGAAAGCGGTCCACGTGACCCCCAGTGTGATGGAGGCGACCTTGTGGGATAGCTTGCCTAGTAAACAGCCTGCCAAGCCAGTGGAAAAGCCGGTAGAACCGACGCCACCACCGCCTGAACCCAAACCAGAACCGACACCGCCGCCCAAGCCGCCTGAGCCAGAACCTAAACCGCAACCCAAGCCTGAGCCTGCGCCTCAAGTCAAGCAAGCGGAACAAGAGGCGGAAATTGCACTCAAAAAGCAGGAGGAAGAAAAGAAGCGCCTGCTAGACGAAGAGAAAAAGAAGGAACTTGAGCAGAAAAAGCAGGAAGAAAAACTGAAAAAAATTCAGGAAGCCTTGCGTAAACAAGAGGAAGAAGAAAAGCTGAAAAAAATTCAGGATGCGATGCGCCAGCAAGAGTTGGACGCACAGCAGTCGGCGGCGGCTGCAGCGGTTGATCCGTCTGTGCTCAGTTATTACATGGGCTTGATGAGCCGCAAAATCCGTAGCAATGTGAACCCCGGCTTGTGCCCTGTTTCTAACCCCGAGTTGCTGGTAGATATCCAGATGATGAATTCGGGAGATATTTCCGGCATGCCCAAGCTGGTGCGAGGGTCGGGCGATGCCATTTGTGATGATGCAGTGATCCGTGCCATTTTGGCGGCCAAGCCCTTCGATTTGCCGGATGATCCTGCGGCACGTAGAAAAATGGTAGATCAGATTCGCTTGAAGTTGAAGCCACGTGGCTAGGCAAGCAATGACGATGAGGCGGCTTTTCGTTATAATTCAGATATATAAGCAAACCAGATGAATAATATTGTCACCATGAAAACACACACACGAGGTTTGATGCACGCATTTGCCACGGCGATTTTTGCCGGATTCGTTGCGCTGCTGTCGGTTATCCCTGCCCATGCGGCACTAGAGCTTGAGATCAGTGGCGGTAGTGCCATCCAGATTCCAGTCGCGATTCTGCCGATGGCCGAGACAGACAATCCGCAAGCACAAAGCCGTTTGCATGAGATCATCAGTAACGACCTGCGTAGCAGTGGCATGTTCCGTATTATCAATACCAGCGGCATGCCAGCGTTGCCGACCAATGCTTCTCAAATTAAATATACCGACTGGACTGCGCTCAAGGCACAAGGCTTGAGCCTGGGTGAAGTGCAGTCAACAGGCAACGGCAATCTCAAGATCTCGGTGCAGGTGATGGATGTGTTGCGTCAAACGGCGTTGCTGCAACTGACCTATACCGTCTCTGCTAGTCAGTATCGCCATGTCGCGCACATGATTGCCGACCAGATTTATGAAAAGTTTACCGGTCAGCCCGGCGCCTTTGCCACGCGCATTGCTTACGTTACCAAAACAGGTAAGCGCTTTACGCTGCAAATTGCGGATTACGATGGCTATAATGCGCAAACGCTGGTGTCTTCGAATGAGCCGATTATTTCACCGGCCTGGTCGCCTGATGGCACCAAGATGGCTTACGTGTCTTTTGAGAAAAAGAAACCGATTGTGTTTGTGCAGTCCTTGTATACGGGTGAGCGCAAAGTGGTGGCTAACTTCAAGGGGAATAACAGTGCCCCGGCCTGGTCGCCAGACGGTAGCAAATTGGCGGTGGTGTTGACCTATGGTGCCAACTCGCAGATTTATACTATTGCTGCGGATGGTTCCAACTTGCAGCAAATCACCAAAAGCAGTGCGATTGATACCGAGCCAGCGTTCTCGCCTGATGGCCAGTTTATTTACTTCAGCTCAGACCGTGGCGGACGTCCTCAGATTTACAAGGTGCCTGCTTCTGGTGGCTCCCCTTCGCGCGTGACTTTTGAGGGTGGCTATAACGTGAGCCCGCGCTTTTCCCCCGATGGCAAGTATTTAACCTACATTCGCAATGACGGCGGTTCTTTTAAAGTAGCCGTTCAGGAGTTGGCGTCTGGCAATGTCAAACTGCTGAGCAATGGTTCGCAAGATGAGTCGCCGAGCTTTGCCCCGAACGCACGTACCATCATGTATGCCACCCGGGTGGGCGGCAAAGGGACCTTGGCGACAGTGACCGTGGATGGCCTGGTCAGGCAGCGTCTGTCTGAGGCCGGCGGTGATATTCGTGAGCCCGCCTGGGGTCCTGCACAAGCTTCAGCCAAGTAGTCGTAACAATAATCGTCTTTTTGGTTAATTTTATTCAGTCAATCATTTTTAAGGAGAAAGTATGAACAAGAGTATTTGGACAATTGCAGCACTGGCATTAGTGCTAACTGCTTGTAAAAGCACCCCGATGAACCCAGCCAAGGTTGAAGATTCCAGCGTGACTCGCCCAATGGCAAAACAAAACGGCAATGGTAATGATGGCTCTGCAAACACAGACAAAATCAATATCAAAACCGTTGATGTGGATACCAGCAAAGACGAGTTGAGTGCCGCTGAATTGGCCAAGCGTCAGGTATTCTTTGACTACGACAGCGACGCGATTCGTGAAGAGTACAAGAGCCTGATCGCTAACCACGCCAAATACCTGATTGCCCACCCACAAACTAAAGTGGTACTGCAAGGTAACACCGACGAGCGTGGCACACACGAGTACAACCTGGCATTGGGTCAGCGTCGTTCCGTGGCTGTGAAAAATGCCCTCAACGTATTGGGCGTGAGCGATAGCCAGATCGAAACTGTGAGCTACGGTGAAGAGCGTGCAAAACAAAACTGCGCGGATGACGGTTGCTTCCAGCAAGACCGCCGCGTAGACATCGTTTATGCAGGTCAGTAATTTGCGATACGCTGCGGTATTGATGGCCCTTGGCTTGACGGTGTCTACCGTCAGCCAGGCGGCTTTATTCGATGATACTGAAGCCAGAAAGCGTATTCTTGAGCTCGAAACCAAGCAGGGTGCAGATTATGATGCACAGCAAAAAGCCATCACAGACCTGACACGCACCCAGCAATCGCTGGACAGACGCGTGCAAAGTCTGGAAATGCTGATCAACGGCAAGGGTTTGCTGGACATGCAGAATCAGCTGGAGCAGCTCCGTCAGGATGTGGCACAACTGAAGGGTGATCTTGAAGTGGTGACCCATCAGCTTGAGGATATGCGTACCAAGCAGAATGCGTCTTACACCGATCTGGATACGCGTGTGCGCAAGCTGGAAACCTTGGCACAATCAGTGACAAATGGTCAAGGCTTACCCGTCGCAGGCGCGAGTGGTACGACTGGCGATGTAAAAGCTGATGTTTCCCAGCAGGAAACCAGCGCGTTTGCCGAGGCAGAGTCGCTCAACCAGGCAGGCAAGTACAAAGAGGCCTTTAATGCCTATGATGCGTTCCTGAAGACTTACTCTAATAGCAAGCTGGTGCCAGATGCCATGTACGGCATGGGATATACCCAGTTTGCACTGAAGAGCTACAAATCCTCTGCTGCCACACAGCAGAAGTTTCTGGAGAGTTATGCGACGCATCCCTTGGCACCGAATGCCATGCTCAATCTGGCGAATAGTCAGATTCAGTTGGGGCAGATTCCGGCCGCCAAAAAGACCTTGAAGGATCTCATTGCGGCCTATCCATCGGCTGAAGTGACGCCTAGCGCACAAAAACGCTTGAAAGTGCTCGAAACGATCAAATAGCAGATTTTCGTTATTGAAATGACCTTATTTCAGCGATAATAGCGGGCAGATAGCAATATCTGCCCGTTTACTTTTAGTTTCCCCATGACCACACTCAAAATTTTCGAGATTTTTTACTCCCTGCAGGGCGAGAGCTCACGTGTCGGGCTGCCTACGATTTTTATCCGCCTGACCGGCTGCCCATTGCGTTGTGGTTATTGTGATACGGAGTATGCGTTTAAAGGCGGCAGCAATATGATGCTGGATGACATCATGCAGCAGATTGCAGCCTACGATACCCGTTACGTCTGCGTGACCGGCGGCGAGCCGCTGGCGCAAAAGGGCTGTATTGAATTGCTGACCAGGCTGGGCGATGCTGGCTATCAGGTGTCTTTGGAGACCAGTGGTGCCATGGATATCGCCGAGGTCGATTCACGCGTGAAAGTGATTATGGACATCAAAACGCCGGGGTCGGGTGAAGTAGAAAAAAACCGCTGGGAAAACTTGCCTTTGCTGAAAGCCGGTGATGAAGTGAAATGGGTGATTTGCAGCCGGGAAGATTATGACTGGGCCAAATTGATGTTACAGACCCGGGCATTTCCGGCCGATTGCGATCAGTTATTTTCGCCCAGCTTTCATGAGGTCAGTGGCGAAACTTTGGCCAGCTGGATTTTGCAAGATCACCTCAAGGTGCGTATGCAGCTTCAATTACATAAAATTCTCTGGGGCGAGAAACAAGGAGTATAAGCGTGACAGCAGCAAACCCTAAGGCGGTGATTTTATTATCGGGCGGCCTGGACTCAAGTACGGTATTGGCGATTGCCAAATCGCAAGGCTATGACTGTTATTGCCTGAGTCTGGATTATCATCAGCGCCATAATGTCGAGCTGCAGGCCGCCCAACGCGTTGCGGCAGCCTTAGGGGCAGCCGAGCATAAAACCGTACAGCTGGATTTGTCCTTGTTTGGTGGTTCGGCACTCACTGACAATGCGATCGCCGTCCCTGAGCAAGAGACGCAGGGCATTCCTGTCACTTACGTGCCGGCACGCAATACGATTATGCTATCCTTGTCCCTGGCCTGGGCCGAAGTGTTACAGGCGCGGGATATTTTTATCGGCGTCAATGCGCTGGATTATTCCGGCTACCCTGATTGCCGTGGTGAATATGTCAAAGCCTTCCAGCAAATGGCCAATCTGGCCACTAAAGCTGCGGTGGAGGGACAAACCATTACCGTGCATGCACCGTTGATCGATATGACCAAGGCTGACATCATCCGCACCGGCCATGCGCTGGGCGTGGATTATGGCTTAACCGTTTCTTGTTATCAGGCCGATGGTCAAGGCGCCGCGTGTGGTGTGTGTGACTCCTGCCGCTTCCGCAAAGCGGGATTTATACAAGCGGGCGTGGCTGATCCGACGCTGTACAGGAATGCATCGTCAGGTGAGTGAAAAAGACTTGCCACTGTTTTAAAAAATCAAGTATAATCCGCGCCTTTCTGCAAAGAAATTCATTTTTAAGAGAACAAGATTATGGTCGTTATTCGTTTATCACGTGGTGGCTCCAAAAAGAACCCGTTTTACAGCGTTGTTGTGGCAGATTCCCGCAACCGTCGTGACGGTCGTTTTATCGAGCGCGTTGGTTTCTACAATCCATCTGCACGCGCTGGCGCTGAAGGCCTGCGTATCGATGAAGCACGTACACAATACTGGGTTGAGAACGGTGCACAACTGTCCGACACCGTAGCACGTCTGGTTAAATTCCACGCTAAAGGCGTTGAAGGCATGGCAGCTGCGAAAGCGAAAGAAGTTGCTAAAGCTGAAGCTGCCAAAGAGAAAGCCATTGCTGCTGCCGCTGCAGAAGCCGCTGCCAAGGCAAAAGCAGAAGCCGACGCTGCTGCTGCAGAAGCCGCCGCCGCACAAGCAGCTGCCGCTGAAGCGCCAGCTGCTGAGTAATTGTTTCAACGCCTGAATACAGATGGCGTTTGAGAACATGGTTGTGATGGGGCGCATTGTCGCCCCATATGGCGTTTATGGCTGGGTAAAAGTCGTGCCTGATACTGAGTATCTGGATGGCCTGCTGGACTACGAAGCCTGGTGGATCGGTAAAGCGCCGAATTGGCGTGAAACGACGGTAGAGCAAGCCAAAATCCATAACGATGTGTTGCTGATCAAGTTGTCAGGGGTGGGCGATAGAGATGCCGCCTTTGCGCTCAAAGGTCAGCAAATTGCTGTACCGCGTGAGGCCTTGCCCGAGACAGAAGAGGGCGAGTATTACTGGTCTGATCTGATCGGTTTGCAAGTCAGCAATACTGAAGGCGTGGACTTCGGCAAGATTACGCAAGTGCTGGAAACCGGCGCAAACGATGTGCTGGTCGTGCGTGAAAAGCAGCCGACACAGGTCAAAGGCAAGGATGGCAAACTGCGCGAAGAGTATCGCGAGCGTTTGATCCCGTTTACCAGTGACGCTGTGCCAGAGGTGGATATCCAGGCGGGTACCGTGCTTGTGGAGTGGGATGCCGATTTTTAAAAGAAAGCGCAGCTCATGATGCAGATTGAAGTGATCAGTTTGTTTCCTGAGATGTTTGCAGCACTGACGGAATACGGGATTACTAGTCGTGCCAGACAGCGTGGCTTATATCAGTTAACGCTGACCAATCCGCGCCAATATACGCAGGATGTGCATCACACCGTTGATGATCGGCCATATGGTGGTGGACCAGGCATGGTGATGCTGGCGGAGCCGCTTGCACATGCCATAGGCGAAGCCAAAGCGCGCTTAAGTGCGAAAGAAATAACGCCCAGGGTGATCCACTTATCGCCACGGGGCAAACCGCTGACACACGAAAAAGTGGTGCAGCTCAAAGCATTACCGGGGCTGGTGCTGTTAGCCAGCCGCTATGAAGGCGTAGACCAGCGCGTGCTGGATACCTTGGTGGATGAAGAACTCTCCATCGGCGATTATGTGTTAAGTGGCGGTGAGTTGCCTGCCATGGTGTTGCTGGATGCCATCATCCGCCAATTGCCTGGGGCACTTGGCGATGCTGATTCGGCGCAGGAAGATTCATTTGTGAATGGCCTGCTCGATTATCCGCACTACACGCGCCCGGAAGAATTTGCAGGATTAAAGGTGCCCGACGTATTGCTGTCTGGACACCATGAAAAGATTAGACAATGGCGATTACAACAATCGCTGCTGCTAACAAGGGCTAAACGCCCGGATTTATTGGCTGAAAGGCCGTTGACGAAAGAAGAGGCTAGGCTACTTAAAGACGTTGCATCAAAAGGCGTCGAGTAGGAACGAGTCACTTTACAATTAAAAGGAACTGACATGGCAGACATTATCAAAATGTTAGAGCAAGAAGAAATTGCTCGTTTAAACAAAGCTATCCCTGACTTCGCGCCAGGTGACACCGTAGTTGTAGGTGTAAACGTGGTTGAAGGTAACCGTAAACGGGTGCAGGCTTACGAAGGCGTTGTAATCGCCAAGCGTAACAGAGGTCTGAACTCCTCTTTCATCGTGCGTAAAATCTCTTCAGGTGAAGGCGTTGAGCGTACATTCCAGACTTACTCCCCACTGATCGCTTCTATCGAAGTGAAACGCCGTGGTGACGTGCGTCGCGCTAAACTGTACTACTTGCGTGAGCGTTCAGGTAAATCTGCACGTATTAAAGAGAAACTGGTTGCGCGCGAAAAAGACATCGCAGCAGACAACTCTTAATTCAAGCGTTGCAGCAAAAAGCCCTTCAGTTGAAGGGCTTTTTTATTGCCATATTCCAACGATCGTTGGTTGCACCCGGGCCAAGATTACAGTTAAATAGGCGCATGAACCGTCTTGATGATGAACTCGATGCATTGGTACCTGCGCCCTTTGGCTTTGTTGGTGTGCGTAGCGATGAGGCCGGTGAGCGGCTGCAATTCTTGCTACATGCATTGCCCGTCAAAGCCAGCCCCAATCCGCGTGCGCAAGCCGTGGCCGATCAAGTCGCCACTTATCTTGAAAATCCGCATATGGTCTGGCAACCCATTCAATCCACTCTCGGCACGGCTTTTCAGCAACGCGTCTGGCAGGCCATGCGTGCGATCCCTGTCGGTGAAACCTGGACTTACAGCCAGTTAGCGGCAGCGGTTGACTCTGGCCCACGTGCCGTGGCTAATGCCTGCGGTGCCAATCCCTTGCCCTTGTTTAATCCCTGTCACCGGGTGGTTGCCAGCCATGGGCTGGGCGGATTTATGCAAGGCTTGGACGGTGGTTTGGAGATTAAACGCTGGCTGCTCGCCCATGAGCAAGGCCACAAATAAACGCCGATGCAGCAAAAAGCGCATTCTTTGACCGAGGCGGCAGCATTTCCTGAAATCGATACCTTTATCGATCAGCTCTGGCTGGAAGATGGCTTGTCGCCCAATACCTTATCCAGCTACCGCAATGATTTAAAAGGTTTTGCCGAGTGGTGCAGGCAGCACACCCATACTTTGTGGGAGGTGCAGTCGCATGATGTGCAGGCATATCTTGCCCATCGTTTCCCGCAAGTGAAAGTGCGGAGTATTAACCGCCTGATAGCCACCTTGCGCCGTTTTTACCGGTACGCGCTGGCCGCCAATCTGATTCATCAAGACCCCACCTTGCATATCGAAGCGCCCAAAATGCCTAGGTCACTACCAAAAACGCTGAGTGAATCGCAGGTGGAAGATTTGCTCAATGCCCCGGATGTGAATGTGCCGCTTGGTATGCGAGACCGAGCCATGCTTGAGCTGCTCTATGCCAGTGGGTTGCGTGTCTCAGAGCTGGTGAATATCAAAATCAGCGAAGTGAGTACGCAAGATGGCGTGGTGCGCGTCACCGGTAAAGGCAGCAAAACCCGCCTGGTACCCATGGGCCAGGAAGCGGCCGAGTGGATAGACCGTTACTTGGCAGGCGCCCGCGCGGAGATTTTAAAAGGCAGTCTGAGTGATGCGGTGTTTGTCACCGCACGTGGCGATGCCATGACGCGGCATGCGTTCTGGCACATTATTCAGCGGTATGCCTTGCAGGCGGGGATTTCACAACATATCAGCCCGCATGTGTTACGCCATGCGTTTGCCACGCATTTGCTCAATCATGGCGCGGATTTACGCGTGGTGCAGATGCTATTGGGGCATGCAGATATTTCGACCACGCAGATTTATACGCATGTGGCGAGGGAGCGGTTGCAGCAGTTACATAAGGCGCATCATCCGAGGGGGTAGAATTTTGTCGCATTGTATTGGCTAGAAAGGCAGGGTTTCGCAGAGCATACTCCGCCTAAGTAATAGCTGAATTATGCAGAACCAGTGCATCTTGCAACAAGTTGTCATTCCGGCGGAGGCCGGAATCCTGGTCAGGTTAATACTAAACTTGACACAATCGAAGAGAGAGTACTGAACCTGCTGCGAGTATTTGTAGATATTTCCTCGGAGATCCACCTTTTTCTTTCGCCTCTAGGCGAGTTACTTTTCTTTGCTTGCACTGTATAGACCGGAGACATAGGTGACACATGTATTAGGACATGGTTGACACATTAATGTGTTTTTCATGTTTGTGTAAAGTAGATGGTTTCGCAATGATGGTGCGCATAAA